>NZ_AUKI01000012.1 GCF_000424665.1 Salinimicrobium terrae DSM 17865 | reverse complement strand
TACATTAAAGTTTCGGCGGTAAAAGATGAGTATGCGTCCTATTAGCTAGATGGTAAGGTAACGGCTTACCATGGCTACGATAGGTAGGGGTCCTGAGAGGGAGATCCCCCACACTGGTACTGAGACACGGACCAGACTCCTACGGGAGGCAGCAGTGAGGAATATTGGACAATGGGCGCAAGCCTGATCCAGCCATGCCGCGTGCAGGAAGACTGCCCTATGGGTTGTAAACTGCTTTTATACGGGAAGAAACACCCTCTCGTGAGGGGGCTTGACGGTACCGTATGAATAAGGATCGGCTAACTCCGTGCCAGCAGCCGCGGTAATACGGAGGATCCAAGCGTTATCCGGAATCATTGGGTTTAAAGGGTCCGTAGGCGGGTTTGTAAGTCAGTGGTGAAAGTCTGCAGCTCAACTGTAGAACTGCCATTGATACTGCATACCTTGAGTAATTATGAAGTGGTTAGAATATGTAGTGTAGCGGTGAAATGCATAGATATTACATAGAATACCGATTGCGAAGGCAGATCACTAATAATTTACTGACGCTGATGGACGAAAGCGTAGGTAGCGAACAGGATTAGATACCCTGGTAGTCTACGCCGTAAACGATGGTTACTAGCTGTTCGGACCGATTAAGGTCTGAGTGGCTAAGCGAAAGTGATAAGTAACCCACCTGGGGAGTACGTTCGCAAGAATGAAACTCAAAGGAATTGACGGGGGCCCGCACAAGCGGTGGAGCATGTGGTTTAATTCGATGATACGCGAGGAACCTTACCAGGGCTTAAATGTAGCTTGACAGGGGTGGAAACACCTTTTCCTTCGGGCAAGTTACAAGGTGCTGCATGGTTGTCGTCAGCTCGTGCCGTGAGGTGTCAGGTTAAGTCCTATAACGAGCGCAACCCCTGTGGTTAGTTGCCAGCGAGTCAAGTCGGGAACTCTAGCCAGACTGCCGGTGCAAACCGTGAGGAAGGTGGGGATGACGTCAAATCATCACGGCCCTTACGTCCTGGGCCACACACGTGCTACAATGGTAGGGACAGAGAGCAGCCACTGGG
>NZ_AUKI01000009.1 GCF_000424665.1 Salinimicrobium terrae DSM 17865 | reverse complement strand
TCGTGGGAGACTACCACGTTGATAGGTCACAGGTGTAAAGGCAGTAATGTCATAGCTGAGTGATACTAATAATCCGTATAGCTTAGTGCAGCCCCTCTGCCCCCTAACCCCCACAATGGGGGAATGAGGGCAGAGGGCGCAAAACCTAAAGCTTAAAATTACCTTTGCTCAATTATATGTCTTCTTACATTTTTATTTTCCAACTATGTCAACTTATTAGAAGTGAGATATTAGATATGAGATTCGAGATTTTTTTGTCTCAAGTCTAAGATCTATCCCGATAGCTATCGGGACTAATATCTGCTTTAAAGACCTAAGGTGGTTATAGCAACGGGGCTCACCTCTTCCCATTCCGAACAGAGAAGTTAAGCCCGTTAGCGCAGATGGTACTGCTATCTTGTGGGAGAGTATGTCGCCGCCTTTCTTTTAAACCCTTCATCATGAATTTGATGAAGGGTTTTTTTATGGATCATTCCTAAATGTTGTGGATTAGGCAAAAATGGATCATTCTTAAATGTTGTGGACTAGGCAAAAATTCTGGTTAATCTGAAGAGGAAAAATTTATTTTCCTGATATCCTTCTTTAACGACAACAAATTTGAATAGTGGCCAATTTACAAAGTTTGTCAGAATTTATTCACAGAAAAAATTTAATATAAGGTATTAAAGGTAAGTAAGTTAGCGTATATTTAGGATTGCTTTTGGGATTCTTTAAATGTTTCCGGCGAAGTACCCCCCCCTAATTTTCTCCCCCACTATAAAAGATCAAAGTTCAACTTCCCCTGTTGTTCTTTTAAGGTCTTTTTTTAAAGTTGTTCCCCCCCCTTAATTTTGTTCCCCCAAAAAAGATTCGCCCGGATCTGCATTGGTCTTATTGTGCTTGTGTTTTTGGTATTCATTAACCAAAAACAATTTAATTATGAAAGACAATACTTTGAATTCCTGTTGGGGACAGAATTATTTCTCGACGCGAAAACAGTTCAAAACCCTTGGAGAAAGTTTCATTAGCAATTTAGGGTTTGTTTTCGTAATTGCTTTGTTCTTCATGGGCAGCAACGACCTTTACGCTCAACTTAGTTGCCCTCATGAAATGGAGCAAGTGACTAAAACCGACCCATCATGTCCAAATCCTGAAAATTACGACATTACAAAAGTTGACCGGCAAGTGGTCGGTGATGAGATTTTTTATGTCAAGGTAAGTGGGGATGCCTGCTGCGGAGACTTTTTAGTCAATCCCAAAAGCGGGAACGAATGTTTTTATGATACCAATACTGCCGGACCTTCAGGCCCCGATGTTGTTATTACAGAAGTTGGGACTGTTCCTGATGACTGTAACCTTTCAGAATTAACTAAATGTTCTGAAGGATTTAATGATGTTATGGAATTCACATGCTCCGATGGTTCAACGGTAGGTCATCGGGTTATTTTTTTAGGATCCTTGGATGCGGGAGAATATAGTTATTGGTATTATAAAGTAGAGAACGGCGTTAATAGCTGTATAAGTGATATCAGCCATATTGCTTTTGGTATCGTGGATGATGATGTATGTTGTGTGGATGAACTGGTAGATGTAAGTGATGATTTCTGTGATGGAAATCAATCAAACACTCTTCTTAGTGAGTATAATGATGATATAGGAGCTATCGAAAGTGAAACCGTTGTTTGGTATACCGATGTCGATCGCACAGAAGGTAACGTAATTACCGAAACAGGAGATCTTTCAGCAGAAGGCAGTCCTTACTTTTATTATGCCCTGGCCACCGACGATATTACCGGCTGTGAAAGTTTTGCTGTTTTAGAAATTGTGATTTATCCTGACCCTACTCCGGAGCTGGATACTGATGCCGTATGCTATGGAGTGGAATCCACCTTTACAGCGACAGCAGGATTTGCAGATTATTTATTCTTCGTTGATGCAAATGAGAACGATGAGTACGATGCAGGAGAGGAAAATCTTCAGCAAGGTGTTGATAATACTTATTCAGCGGTGCTTGCAGATGGTGATGTGATCAGTGTCTG
>NZ_AUKI01000008.1 GCF_000424665.1 Salinimicrobium terrae DSM 17865 | reverse complement strand
AGAAAGGGTGGCATACATTTGCTTGAGTCGACGATTCTCTTCCTCAAGTTCTTTGAGTCGCTTAAGCTCTTTACCATTCATTCCGCTAAAACGCTCTCGCCATTTGTAAAAAGCAGCGGTGCTTACACCATATTCACGACTGATCTCGGCAGCTGTTTTACCGTTATCGAATTCTTTGAGGATCTTAGAGATCTGCTGTGGAGAAAATTTACTTTTTTTCATACTGTTTAAAATTAAGAATTATTCTACTTTTAAACAGTTCGGTTTTAAGGGAAGCTTACAGACGCAACAAGCTGAAAAGATACTCTGACCCTGAAAGGGAAATATTGGAGGATGTTGAAATCTTCTAATTTCGCGTTGTGGTTATAAAGGAAATTGAACCCCTACAGTTTTGGCCTTTTTACATTTACTTTCTCATCAACTGCAAATAGGGTTTATATCTGCAAAGGGAAAAGCAGCAAAAAATATCATCTCAAGAAGAACTGTAGAGGCTTGAGCAATTGTTCTACGTCTGATTACAGAATTTCATTAACTGAAGCTATAAAACTCAGTCGTACTCTCTGCGGGTCGGAAGATTAAAATGTATAGTTAAAATGTTGGTTTCTTATTTGTATTCTTTCCTTCCACAGTTTTCTTGTTTACAACAAAAAATTTCTACATTTTTAACTTCTTAACGAGTAAGGGAAGAGTGGATATCCTGCTCAAAACAGAAATTCTTATACAAGGCAAATTATGGGTATTAAACCAGGTCCAAAAAGAACTGCTAAATCGACGGGAAAACCAGATAGGCGTCAAAGAGATAATAAGAAAAGTCCGGACAATACGCCTTCCCTGAAACCGCATAAGCACAAGAAAGGCGATTAATTGTACTGTTGCAAATCATTTGTAAAGATATCGGAGGTGGTGCAGTCGCTTCTGCTTTTGTGACTATGCCCCCGCCACCTCTTTTCCAGATTACGTAAGAAAATGCTCCGGCTGAGCCTCATTTGCCAGTTAGCACATGACTCTAGAGTAGCAAAAGAAGCTTCAATTTTTCGGAGGATATTTAGGAGAAAATAGGACTTGATCTGTTTTCTTCACTTTTCAGGATTAACTTTAACTTGAAAGAGAACAACATCATTCTCAATAAGTACCATTTGTTTTTTTTTCAACAAATCTAAAGCGGGCTCCATATGTTTTGTATTCTCTTTTGTAATCCTGCTGAAACCGAGCATTTTGGCTACCTCCTTAAAAAGTACATCTTTGGGGATTTCAATATTACTCTGAAGTAGAGGCAAAAAGGCGTGCAAAAGTTCTTCAGGTGCAATAGTTGATGGATGTCTCTGCTGACCTTCTGGTGGCAATCGAAGAGCTTCCACAGATTCAACATCTTCTGGAGAATTCCAGAAGAATATTTGACCGTTGGATTTAGTTTGATGGATATTTTTAGAGCAGGTTCTAAAAACTGGTCGATTCTATTTCCTCTTCGGGCAAATCCCCAGGAGCGTGATACTGTCGAGAAACATTCTTCTCTGGAAACAGGTGCTAAAGCTTGAACCAACCCCTCCATTTGTTTACCTACTAAAGTAGCATTACCAAAAAATTCGCCTATTGGACTTATTTCCACCACTGTAGGATCATACAGTTGAGGATTTTCAACTGGTGGCAAGTTTTCCTGAAGTAAATCAATATCATTCCCGTTCGAATTTGATTCTCCGTTTTCGGCAATAGATTCAGCAGTATCTACCACTTTGGTAGCTTGTCCAACAGCCTCTTGAGGCGCAGCTAAGAGAGCTTCTAACTCCCGATTAAGCTTATCTATACATTTCCCACTGTCGTACCACCAATCAGTTGACCAGATTCTTAGAATGCTCCAGCCAAGGCCTTCCAGCACCATCTGTCTAAGAATGTCCCTATCCCTTGCGGATTTGGCAGAGTGAAAACGGGCACCATCACATTCTATACCTGCTAAAAAACGTCCCGGATACTCTGGATGGACGACCCCCAGATCTACACGATATCCATCTACTCCTATTTGTGTTCGAACATCCCAACCTTTTTTTCGGAGTGCATTATTTACCTATTCGGAAAATTATAAAAAGTTACTGAATAGAGGCAGGAAGGGCTATAATGATGAGCAAAAGAAATTAGAGCAAGAACTTAAATATCCTTCTTATATACTGCATAGAAATTTTAGAAAACGGTTTAACGAACACGCAAAAACTCTTATAGGTACCAATGCCGTACACAACCAATTTTTTGTTCCAGCTGGAAGGAGCTTTTTTGCAAACCTTCAATCAGGAATTTTTTCTTTTCTAAGCACAAATAAATCTTTAGATCCTTTTTTATTAGAGTTCGGATCGTTCTATGAAAACTTTAAACGAATTGCTCTTGATTCTGAGAATAGTCGGCGCAAAAATTTTCCTGTAGACTCAGAAGCCTTACTTTCTGAAATTTTGAATGGTACATATTTACGTGAAAAGGAAAAAGATTTTATTCTTCACAAGGATAATAGAAAGGTAAATCTTTCTAATGCTTCCTCAGGACAACAAGAAACTTTACCCCTTGTGACAGTTCTTAAAGTTTTGAATTATTCTTCTTTCTTCAACGGAGGAGCCACACTGTATATAGAAGAGCCTGAAGCTCATTTGTTTCCTACTGCTCAAATGAAGTGGTAAAACTTTTAGCACGGACATTTAACAGTCAAAATAGCCAATTTCAAATAGTGGTCACTACACATAGCCCATATATTTTGTCCTCCTTTAATAATTTAATAGAGGCTGGTAAAATTTCTGCTGATACTCCCGATAAAAAAGAAGCTGTATTTAAAGTCGTTCCAGAAAGTGAAGTGCTTGATCCTAGTAAACTCTATGCTTATTCTATTAGCAAAGGGGATATTAAAATTTTAATAGACTCTGATACAAAACTGATATCTCAAAATGATCTGGATTCAGTTTCAGATGATTTAGCAATAGATTTTGGTGAACTTTTAGAAATAGAGTTTTAAGCATGAAGCAAGAATGTACTGTTACAAACTCTAATAAAATAATTGTTTGTAGAGAAAAAAGAAGTGTTCTGTCTGTTTATAACAAGGCACGAGTGAAAGTTTCTAAAATTACAGTGGATGGATGTCAGCTGGATGACAATGATGTTAAATGCGATTATTTGCTTTTAACTGATAATATCGAGTGCTATGTTGAATTGAAAGGACAGGATATACAACATGCTCTAAAACAACTTGAAAGAACAATTAAAGATTTAAGTTCGGATAGTCGAAGGAGTAAAAAAATTTCCTTTATTGTTTGTTCCAGAAGCCCTTCTAACTCCGCATCTATTATGAATTTTCGAGTTAAAATGAAACAGAAATTTAATTCTGATTTAATAGTAAAAAGTTCTCCTTGCGAATTTACCCTGCCGACTTAGGTTTTCTATTCTTGTCATCTAATCCTCTATAAAGCGGTAAAGTATTTTCTATTCAAGTCAATCATTTTGATCTTTAGGAATGGCTGTTCCTTGTGATCTTTCACTTCAAATTCTTTCAGAATTGCGTTTAAACGTTTAAACTGATCCGTAAACTCCGTAGTGGTATAAAAGTCTGTGTAAAGCTTTGAAACACGCCTGGAACAGTTCCAGACTACATTTAAACTTTGCATCATTCTTTGTTACATATTTTGTAACATAAGAAGCTATAGATCAAATATTACTAGAGTTTAATTGCTTCACGTCAAAAGCTGAAGAAGGAATTTATAAAAATAAACTGCCGCAGAAGAGAGATCCTGCGGCAGTTCTAAGGCTATTTTTCAGTAAAATGTAGATCCTATTAATTATTTTTCAAGCGTTTTACTTCAGACATATCCATTGTGGTTTCATCAGGATTTGTAATATCTTCTTCCGGTAGACTAAAAGCCAGCTTCTGCAGGTAACCGTGTTCTTCTCCCTGCAACATCTGCATGATAACCCCGGCATACATTTCCCGTGCTTCATCGACAGTTCTTGTCCCCTGGATGATATCATGCGCCAGGTTTAGGGCCAGATAATTAGCTGCTTCCTTGTCGCAACGCGCTGCCATGGTTCCTTTGGTTCTCTCCACGATGACACTGCCATCATACCGGGCAAGATCTGAAAACTTTTCAACAGGAACGTCATAGTTGATCACCTGCTCCAGCACATCCTTGTGTGGCATAGGAAAATTATGTTGTACCTCCTCTTTATACACAATGGTATGTGTAAAAGGTCCTGTATCTTTCCAAATAAGCATGTCCTCCGTTTGCTGATGCGGCTCTCCATACTTGTCCATCATTGCCTTAGCTGCTTTTTTTGCTGTTTCGGGCCAGTGCTCTACTTCGGCTTTCGCCTGTTGTGCATTTGCTTCCAGGCCTGTTGCCAGGAATAAAGCCATAAGCGTACTTGTGATTAATTTTCTCATAACGTTTTTTTTGGTTTACTCCATAAGTTACGAGTTTTCTGAAAACACCTAAAATATACCATCTTAGGATGGCTAGATCCTTGCCTCCAAAGATGCCATTCGTCAGAAATCATATTTCTCAAGTCTTGTTTCACATCAAAAGCTGATGAGGTTTAAAATCTGATGATATTGGCAAAAGCTTTATCTTGATTGCCAGAATTATTTTCTGATCAAACTTTTGAGGCAGACATTTTAAAAGATAATACATACATATATGAGACTGGTCACTATACAAACCCCTAAAGGAGAAGGCTCTAAAGTTGCCGAAATGGCGATTAAGCTGGGAATTTCTACAGTAGGAATTTATGAGATAACTCTTCATCAGAAAAAGGAAAAGCCGAGACCTGCCGATGTGATTGAAATCCAATCCAATACTCCAAAGGTAAAAGAACTGGTGGAATCTTTAATGGTAGCTCCTTTCTACAACCCCACTACTTACAGTTTCACAGTTAGACATCCGGAATCCATCTACGCCTCGGAACTGCCGGAAGAGGAAACAAAACCATTGATCAGGCCCAGCACAGATGTTTATGAGGAACTATGGCAATTTTCGAAAGTAACAGTTAGTCTTATCCTACGTGTACTTCTATCCGCTTTTATGGTAGCCTATGGAATGAGAGAGGACTTTATGCCATTAATAATTGCCGGTCTGCTTTTTCTTCCTTACCACCACCACATGTTGGGTATCAGCTTAAGCGCAGGAATGAAGGAATGGAAATTATTTAGACAAGCTTTAACAGGTTTTGTTATCACTACCTTTTTCATCTTTCTGGGAGGAGTGGCCATGGCGTTGCTAACTGAACCTGGTATTAAATGGACGGCTTTTATGGAAAGCACGATTTTGTTTAGCTTTCTAATATCAATGGCGGTAGGGATCGCAGCAGGTCTTGCTGCTGTGGATGATGCAGGAAGAAGGGAATTAATTGGTCTAGCAGCTACAGCACATATCTCCGTTTATCCAATATGGTTTGGATTGAAGTTTATTTATGGATTCGAGCCGGAGGACAATCCCTGGCATGTGCTGCTGATCTACTTGATGGATGTGGGAACCCTAATTTTTTTCGCCGGAATTACATTTAAACTAATAAAGATGAAAGGAGAAGGAATAAAAAATTTCATAAAAGGCTTGGCTTAGCCGAGAGGTTGTCCTTCCTGAATTTTTCATCATTTAGCTTGTTTATGAAAGCAACATTGCAGCTAAGGAATATCTCAAAAAAGGTCACTGAATTCAAAAATGAACCTTCTGTCTTTTTTAATATATTGTAGAACGATTGGTGACAAAGATGATATAGCAACTTTAGCGATTGAATCCTGGTTATTCGAACTGACAGAGTATTATTCTAGTTTTAGATTTGAGTTATATCAAAGATGGGCATTTCAGAGACAGCTAAAGAATACGGCAGAGGTATTGTAGGAGGGCTCCTCTTCAGTCTTCCCCTCCTTTACACTATGGAAGTGTGGTGGACGGGTTTTACGGCTTCACCAGAAAAGCTTCTGGCATTCGTTGGATTTACTTTCCTGCTTCTTTTAGGCTATAACAAACACTCCGGTATGAGAAAGGATGCTACTTTAAAGGATATCCTACACGAGTCAATTGAAGATATTGCTCTTGCATTCACTGTTGCTTTTCTCTTTCTCCTACTCATAAATAAAATTAACTTCAATATGCCTCTACGGGAAATAGCAGGAAAAGTGATCGTAGAATCCATGATAGTGGCCATAGGAGTTTCTGTGGGTACCGCTCAATTAGGCCAGGAGAAAAAAAGGGAAGCTTCAAAAGAAGGAGAAGGAATTCTTCAAATGATCGTGCTTTCGTTATGTGGTGCTGCTTTAATCTCCTCGTCGGTTGCTCCAACCGAAGAAATCCTGAAAATCGCAATGGTTAGTGGACCCGCGCACCTTATGGTTATGATTCTCATCTCCATTGGTCTTAGTGCACTAATTCTGTTTTTTAGCGATTTTAAAGGTACTGGTTCGTTCGAAGGAGGCAGCTTCAAAATGATTGTACATCTCATAATAAGCTACATGTGTGCTTTGGCAATCTCTCTCGTACTACTTTGGTTCTTTGGGCGCGTTAGCGGTCACGGCTGGAGCCTTATAATAGCGCAGACTATTGTTTTAGCAATTCCGGCTTCCCTGGGAGCTTCGGCAGGAAGAATGTTAATTGGATAAAGAAATGAATAACCAAAAAAACTACTTGGAAAGAACAACCTTTTTTGTCGGACTTCTAATTTTGGCAATATTGATTGGTTATCTTTCAATTGAGATCCTGGGTGAAACAAAAAAGGTTCCTGCTCTTGAAGTACAATTCGTTCATCAGCCTGCCTTGCCAGGAAACACTTATAAAATAGATATAAAAAATAATGGTGGGGAAACTGCCAAAGAAGCCCTCATTTTCTTTCATCTATATCAGAATGGCCGGGTAGTGGAAAGCGCCCAATTGAAGATAGGTTATGTGCCGGTGCATTCAGAAGTGAGCGGATGGATTTCATTTTCAAGAGATGCGGTGCCTACAGACTCCTTGGCGGTGGGTCCTATTTCCTTTCTCAAACCTTGAAACATGGCCTGCGGAAGGTTCTTGGAATTTCAACAAGATCTTTTCTTAATTATAAATTCTTAAATTTTTTAGATGGAAAATCAGAAGATGCATTCACCCCAGCCGATCATTGCAAAAAAATTAAAAGAAGGAGATCATCTTAGAGTTATAGCGCCGGCCGAAAGTTTTACTCCTAAATTTACGGAAGAATTAAAGATTAAAACCGTAGAGGGTTTAGAGTTTTTAGGGCTAAGAGTGTCCTTTGGAAAATATGCTCATGATATGAACAGCTTCATGCAATCGATCATTTGAAATTCAGTAACTGAATTATTTTGTAGGGCTTAGCAAGAAAATAAATTCCCCTGCCCTATCTTTGCAAAAATTTACCCGCCTTGCCATAAAGCCTATGAATTTCTCTTATTTTACATTTCTTGTTGCCCTTTCTATCTTCTTAATTTCAGCTCCTATTCAATCCCAAGATACAATAGCATCCCCTGTTGAGGCTCAACTGCAGGACAGACTCTCCGTTTTTTTGGACTGTAATGCCTGTGATAACTCCTACCTTCGGCAGGAGATAGATTTTGTAAATCATGTGCGGGATCCACAACTGGCCCAGGTGCATTTGTTCATAACTTCCCAAAGGGCTGCCAGTGGGGGTCGTGTGTTCACCCTTTCCTTCATAGGAAAAGATGAGTTTTCAGAGGTAAATAATACTTTAACTTATACGTCTGTACCAAGCAATACCAGAGATGAAGAAAGAGAAGGCTTGGGGACCATGATAGAATTAGGATTGGTTTCCTATCTTGCTCATACCTCCCTTGCCGAAGAAATAATTGTAGACATTCCGGGAGATTTTGCCGGCACAAGTGCGGCAAGGGTGGACCCCTGGAACAATTGGGTCTTCGAACTCTACGGAGGGGCTAATTTTTATAAGGAATCAAGTAAAGGTTCTCTAGATTTGCGATACGGAGCCTCTGCAGATTATGTTACTCCGGAATGGAGAATCCGCCTACGTCCCTACTTCAATTATAACCGGGATGACTACATTAGGGATGAAGAAGAGGTGCGGAGTGTAAGACACCGAAACGGATTTCAGGGAAGAGTCGTCCGAAGTATAAGCGATCATTGGTCTGTTGGAGTTTTTCCCTCACTGACTATAAACACTTATGAAAATATCGACCTGGGATACAGAATTGCTCCTGCCATTGAATACAGTCTGTTGCCTTACAAGCTGGCGCTGCGAAAGGAATATACCATAGCATATAGTATTGGTTACGTCTATCGGGATTATCTGGAAGAAACTATTTACGGCAGGACAGAGGAAACATTATATAACCACTCCCTAAATCTGGGAGTAAGGGTATTACAACCCTGGGGAACAGTTTGGGGTGGGGTGGAAGGCTCTCACTATTTACACGATTTGAGTAAAAACCGACTCTCTCTTGACACTAATGTTTCAGTACGTATCTTTAAAGGTTTTTCAGTCGACTTTTCTGCCGATTATGATTACGTACAGGACCAATTATCACTTCCCCGGGGAGATGCTTCTTTGGAAGAAGTGCTTTTAGGGCAAAGGCAACTGGCAACCACCTACGGAGTTTCCGTTGCTGTTGGATTAAGCTACCGCTTTGGCTCCATATATAATAATATTGTCAATACAAGATTGTAGTTTTAGATTAGATAGAGCAATAGGTATACTTGAGGAAAACCTGAACCTGCTTTAAAGGAAAAAGGATTTTTTCTATATTTAATCCAATTTAAAGTGATTATTCTTTTTAAGGCACTGCCAATGGACTTAGATCAATTAAAATATCCCACAGGTAAATTCGCAAAACCGGAAATAATAATTCCGGAAATTCTGCGGAACTCTATCACCACGATTTCCTCATTTCCTTCGAGGCTTCAGCAGAAATTAAAAAGTTTCAGTAAAGAACAATTGGATATGAAGTACCGTCCCGAAGGATGGACCGTAAGACAAGTAGTGAATCATTGCGGCGACAGTCATATAAACGGTTTCATTCGGGTAAAGCTTGCTTTAACTGAAGATGAGCCTGTAATAAAACCCTATCTGGAAGCCCGATGGGCAGAGCTTGAGGACAGCAAGAATTTTCCCGTAGAATCTGCTCTAAAGATTCTGGAAGGGACCCACTACCGTTGGAGCAATCTACTGAATTCCCTTACTGAAGACCAATGGCAACGGACTTTCATTCATCCCGAGTCCGGGAAAACAATTACCCTGGCTGAAAATACCTGTGTCTATGCGTGGCATTGCAATCATCATCTTGGGCATATTGAAATTGTTGAGAATCAGCTTTAATTTTTTTTATAGTATAGGAGAGATTTTCGGTTTGGAATTGAAGTTCTGGAGTTTGAAATATACCATTAATCAAGCGCAAAATTACCTCCTCAAAAATGTCATTTTTGACACTCTTTTTCAGAATTAAAATCTTTCTCTAAAACCTCATTTTTGACTCCAGATAGCTCATGCTTTGAGAATCCAAAGCGGGAGGATTTGATGACCGGAACCAGCTTTTTACGCGATTGTAGTCAAGATAGTAGGATATACGAAGAGAAAGACTATTCACCTGTGGCTGGTCAAAGAGGTTCCTGAAGTTGTCTCTCATATTGATGTGTGAACGCTCAATATAGCTGTCGGTAGCGTTGCGATATAGGAGCGTCATCTGACTTCCCGGGGCAAACCACCAGGAGAAACGCAGGTCAAGATTCCAGCTGTTGTAGGTGGTATTGTATTCATTGTTCACAGGACCATAGTAGCTCAATCCTCCGTCGTTTTGCAAGGTGTAGAATTCGGAATAAAAAACTTCAGAATAATAGTGTCTAAAAGCCAGATTCAACCCCATTTTATTGTTGAAGATATAATTCGCCCCTAAGGAATTCACGATAGTATTGCGATCACGTTGGCCAAACAGGATGTCATTACCAAGGAAATCCACAAAACCTTCTTCTTTATCTGAAAGTTTCACATTGGTCTCCATCCTCACCTTGAACTTATCTGAAAACCGGTACCGGGGACTAAAATCAAGGATAAGATCTCCACGTCCACGCTCATCATACTTATACCAATCGGCCACCGCCTCAATGACAAGTTTCTTCCTGAAGTCTGTGTTGAACCACACCCACTGGTCGTAATAAGTAGGAATTTCAAAATACATTCCTTCCACCCGCGGCTCATAAATATCATTGGTGCCAATAGGAGTGGTTTCAAAACCTCCGCCAAAGTTGAAAAAATTTTTTGTGGTGAAGCTGGAATTAAAATTAAGGATCAATCTACTGTGAAGATCGGGTTCCAGGCGACGCTCGTGAACCGTTACAAAGTTGAGGTACATGTTGTTTAGGAAACCTTTGGGCTGCAACAACCGGCGCTGGTAAAGTCCCTGGTACCGCACATAATTGGTGGCGCTGGAGTAACCCAGATCGTTAATATCATAATCCCGGGTTCGCAAATTTGCATTAAAGTCCAGTCTGTTCTTCCCGCTTATTTTTGAGAACCCCGCCTGGGCTTCAATTCCGGCTTTGGTCTCATCTTCCATAACCCAGCTGCCTTCAAGTCCGGAAAAGAATTTATAGGTGTTGTTCTTGTTAGTGTGATCGAGGTAAACTCCTGTGGCGTTAGCGTCTCTAAAATGTCCTTCCCGGGTGGTATTTGTATTGACTAGCGAAATGGAGGAATTGTCGCCATAGCGTTGGTCCAGTACAAAAATATTGTAATTTGTGAAGGGTTCGATTAATTCGCGACGTGTTTCTTCTGTTTCGGTATTTTTCACCGTGACATAGGTTTTTTCGGTAATGGCATTAAAAAAGCCGATTCCCAGGCCTCCATCAGTACGTCCGGAAACTTTTAAAGCATTTATAAGATCTACGGAAGAAGGAAAATCCAGGATCTCTTCTTCTTCAGAAAGCTCAACTTTTCCAAAAGGAGCTCCCCCAACTCTACGGGAATAGAAAAGATTCCCTTTTGTGAATAATTCTGTTCCTTCAGTAAAGAAAGGCCGCTGCTCATCATACTGCACCTCAAAAGCCGAAAGATTTAAAACAGATTCATCAAACCGTGTCTGGCCAAAGTCGGGGACCAGTATCATGTCCAGTGTAAAGGCATCATTAATTCCGTATTTCAGGTCCATTCCACCGTTGACGCTAGTGGTTGTCTCCCCATCATAATTGTTAAGGTAAGTAGAAATATAAGGCTGTACAGAAAGCCGGGTTGGAGTTTGAATATCTTCGATTCCATGGATCTCTCCATCGTAAATAGAGAAAGAGCCTTTGGCGTTGTCAATAGGACTCCAGCTGTAGCGGGTTCCGGCACGCTTAAATTCCCGTTCCATTTGTAAACCCCATTCCTGGATAGCTTTTTCAGGAAACCTCAATTCCGAGTAGGGGATAAAGATTTCGGCTGTCCACCCGCGGCTATTAATATCCACACCGCTATACCAAATGGCATTCCACGAAGAATCTTCATTGCCATTGGTCATTTTCGCATCATACTGCACCCCGGCAGCAGTGACTATAAATTGCATACTCTGCTGGCGATCGTTATAACCGTTTAGCAGAATGAAAAAGAAATCGTCATTGCCTATTCCATCACGCTCGGTGAGTTCCTTTCTTATTTCTGAAGGGTTTGGGTCCAGCATCTCTGCCCCAAAATAGATCCCCAGATCGTCATATACTACTTTTATCGTGGTGGCAAGGCTGTCGGGAATGGGTCTTCCATTATTGGGCAGGCGCTCAACAAAATTTGTAGCAACTGCAGCATCTTTCCAGGCATTGTCATCTAATTTGCCATCAATCCTTGGCGTTTCCTGGATGCGGGTGATATGGATCTGTTTCCGCGGAATGCTGTCCTTCTCCTGTGCAAAAGCTGAAAAGCTCAGGACAAGGAAAATTGCTGAAAAAAGTGATTTCATTGATTGGTTTAACCTAATGACTGCAAAAAAACGAACTTGTTGCAGTTTAGCAGAGGTTTTTCTCCATTATTTTACTAATTACTGAAGGTTTCTCAAAAATTATTTTTATAAATTGCTATTTTCCAGGGGTATTGGTGTTCAATTATTTTAGTAATCATGAACACTGAAGATATATTTGAAAAAATGAGGCATGACTGTGATTTCAGCAGCATAATTAAGAAAAACTTGGGATTACTTAACCTCCTACTTTTATAAATTGCCGCACCAAAAGTACCTCCCATGCAACATGCCATTTGCTATATAAGCACCGCCACTAAAGAATTTAGTAACGGTCAGGTTGATGATCTTCTAAAGGAATGGCGACAGCAAAACAGCAATAAAAATATCAAGGGGATATTACTATTTTCTGAAGGTCACTTTTTCCAGGTGCTGGAAGGGGAAAAGGAAAAAGTATTGGCACTATTTCATCGCATCGAAGAAGACCCCAGGCATACCGGTGTAATCCAGGTTCTTGGAAGAGATATATCTCAGGGTTCTTTTGATGATTACATAGTGGAGTATTTAAAGGAACCTGTATTCTCCAAACCCAAATTGATAAGCGAATACTGTGAATCTGTCAAAGGCATGGATCCTCAAGTTCAGCAACAAATAAAAATGATTCTCGAATCTTTTATAGACACCCGGGTTTTATAAGTTTTATACCTTACGGGGGTGCAATTCAATTTAAAATATTTTCTTGCGGCGGTAATTCTCTTCTTCATAGAAGTCTTTATTGCCGTCTTTGTGCAGGATTCCTTTATCAGGCCCTACGGCGGAGATTTCCTGGTGGTCATTTTCCTTTATTGCTTGCTGAAAAGCTTTTTTAGAATACCTGTCAAAAATGCCATTTTTGGAGTTCTTCTTTTTTCTTTTGTTGTAGAAGGTTCCCAGTACTTAAGGCTGGTGGATCTAATGGGATTACAGGATAACAAGATTGCTTCGGTCGTCCTTGGAAATTATTTTGAATGGCTGGATATGGTCATTTATACCCTTGCGGCTCTCACGATTTACTGGATAGAAATAATGCGGTGTGCTTCCTTCCGAAGTAGAAAAACTTCCGGATAAAAAAAAGCTCCCGATTAAAACGGGAGCTTCTAGTGTAGATGATAAGATCAACTTAAGGTTTAACTTCCTCCAGTTTCACATCTTCTCCCTTCTTGTTAATGAGTTGTACTTCATCAAAGCCCATATCCTTGAACTGCTCAAATTGGGTAGCAGCATCTCCTACGACTAGATAAGCCATTTTGGATTCGTCAAGATATTGTTGAGCAAGTTTTCTGTGTTGCTCCAAAGTCATATTACGTATCACCTCTTCTTCTTTTTCAATATAATCGGCAGGAAGGTCATAAGCGCTCATTTCCTGAAGCATGCCTAACAATGAACCCTGTGTTTCAAAGCGACGGGCATTGGATTTAATAAGAGCGTTTTTAGTGAATTCAAGATCTTCGGGCGTTATACCTTCTTTGTATTTGGCGATCTCATCCTTGAAGATGCCAACAGATTCTCCCGTGGCATTGGTACGCACGCTTGATGATGCTGTAAAGGTGCCTGGGATCTTTGAACCGCTAAAACCTGTACGGGCACCGTAAGTGTATCCTTTTTCTTCTCTTAGCACAAGGTTCACGTTACCCGAGAAAGAACCTCCAAGTTTGTAGTTCATAACTTCGGCCGGGAAAAAGTCTTCGCTGGTACGAGGCAGGGCAAGGTAACCAATGTTAATCACCGACTGCTTTGCGCCGGGTACATCCACAAAGTAAAGAGAAGACTTGTCCCTGTTGGTCACCACTTCAAACTCCGGAATGGTCACTTCTTTTGGTTCCCAGTTGTCCTTGATACCATTAAGGGCTTCTATTGCCTGCGTCTGTGAAATATCGCCTACCACATGGAAACGACTCACAGTTGGAGAAAAATATTTGTTGTAGAAATCCTTAAGATCCTGCATGGTTATAGCTTCTACAGATTCTACAGTTCCCGTGGTAGGATATGCAAAGGGATGATTCTCACCGTATAGCAATTTGTCGTAAACCTGACTTGCGATCACGTTTGGATTAGCTTCATTTCGTTTAATAGAGTTAATGGTGCTCGTCTTAATACGTGCCAGTTCTTCCTCATCCCATCTTGGTTCAAGCAGGATTTCCTCTATAAGTTCCATAGTTTCTTCAAAATTTCTTGTCAGAGTATTTCCTCTTATTACTATAGACTCATTTGTGGTATACATATAAATATTAGCACCCAAAAGATCTATAGCCTCTTCAAGTTCTGCCGGAGTTTTATTGGCAGTTCCTTCCATCAAAATGTCGGTCATCAAATTGGCCACCCCGTTTTTGCTGAGGTCGTCAAGTAAATGTCCACCTTCGATCACTAAACTAAAGTTTACCAGCGGTAACTCATTTTGTTCGATTCCATAGATTTCAAGATCGTTCTCTAATGCTACCGTCCATGATTCCGGAACATTTAGGCCAGGAGTATCTCCAACTGCAGGTGGAGTAGATCTGTCAATTTTGGAAGGAGTTTTCTCGATCTCTTTTTCTTCAGCTTCGGCAACTTCAGTTTCTACGTTTTCTGTGATTTCTTCTTCTACGACCCGAGCTTTTTCAGAATTTTCAGCAATTAATTCGAGCTGGCCTTTAGGTACAAAACTGGTCATAACGTAAGGTTGATCTTTGATGTAGGTGTTGTAAACCCTCATCACATCTTCCTTGGTCACTTTTTTGATATTCTCTATGTCTTTCTCGATATAACCGGGATCGTCTGTAAAAACATCATATTGTGCGAGCTGGAAGGATTTTCCAAGCACGCTGCTTATTCCATTGTAAAAATCGGTTTCAAGACCGGCCTTGATACGCTCGATATCCCGCTCTGTCACGCCTTCTTTTTCGAACCTGTCGAAAGCTTCTTCGATACCTGCTTCAACACTGTCCAGATCCACCCCGGCATTGGCCGTTACCATAATGCGGAATTTTCCGGCGATTTGCTCTGAACTATTAAAGGCACGTGGTTCTGAAGCAACTTCTCTCTCCTTTACCAGTACTTCATATAGTGGTGCTTCTTTTCCGTCGGAAAGGATCTCTCCCAGGAAATCAAGTGCATAAGCATCATCAGTATAATGTTCTACAGTTGGCCACACCATATTAAGCTGAGGTGCGGTAGCAAAGTTGTCTTCATGGTAAAGTCTTTTTGTTTCTGAAAGTTCCACGTTCTGTACTTCAAGCGGAGCAACTTCCTGGCGTCTCTTGATCTCCCCAAAGTATTTTTCGATAAGCTCCTTAGCTTCGTCCTTTTCAAAATCTCCAGCGATGACCAGGGTAGCATTATTAGGTCCGTAGAACTTATCATAGAATTCCCTTACGTCTTCTACAGTGGCATTTTGAAGGTCTTCAAGTTCTCCAATTACCTGCCAGCTGTACGGGTGTCCATCGGGAAATAGGTTCTTATCTATCACCCAGTTAGTATGGCCATAGGGATTGTTATCAACCCGCTGGCGTTTTTCATTTTGAACAACCTCTTGCTGGTTGGCAAAGGCGGCTTCAGTAACTGTATTAATAAAATATCCCATCCGGTCTGATTCAAGCCAAAGTACCATTTCCAGTGCGTTCTGGGGCACTACTTCATAGTAGATAGTTCCATCCTGCCAGGTACCACCATTAAGAGTTCCCCCCACGTCCTGGATCTTCTTGAAGAACTGGTCCTGTGGAACGTTTTCAGATTCCTGGAACAGCATGTGTTCAAAAAGGTGAGCGAACCCGGTGCGACCTTTTTTCTCCCTGTTGGATCCTACACCATATTGTATTGCCACAGAAACAATAGGATCTGACTCGTCCTGGTGGAGCACCACATTAAGTCCGTTTTCCAGTTCGTACTTCTCATAGTCAATTGACAATCCCTGGTCCTGGACTGCTTCTGTTTCCCTTCCCTGTAATTGTTCACAGGAAACAAAAGTCACGGTTAACAATGGCAGAAAAAACGCCATTGCGACAAACCTCAATTTTTTCATAATTTGTTCGTTTTAGTTTAAAATCTGCTAAATATAATAAATACTGATTAGCAATATGTCTGCTTTTCAAGAGTACTGTTACAAATTGATTAGCAGAAAATAAAGGCAGACTATTTATATTCTGCAATAAGACTGTTCCATTCCATAGTTTTAAGAGTACCTATCAGAATTGGGTCTATGATTTTAAGAAGAGGTGACTCTTTTGGAAAACTGTAGCTGTAGTAGTCTTTTTTTAGACTGTTCTCCAGAACTACGAGATCATCTTCCATATTTTTTTCTTCAATACGATAACTAAGGATTGGTTTGTCGTAGACCAGGAGGTTGTTGTCATTTTCTAATAAAGCTTCTATGCCTTCATCTGCGTTGGATACTTTTGAAGAACCAATGCCGTACTGCTCCAGTAATTCCTGAGCGCTGGAGCTTCTTACTGTATAGACTTCAAATCTTTCCAGGTCCTGTACAGAACCTATATCGTCCTGTATATTTTGCATTGTAAGAGAGGAGGCGATTCCTGCAGTTAAAGTAGATATCATTATTATTGCCATGAACATCCAGACAAATCCAATAACCCGGCCTCCAAAAGTACGGGGAGATTTATCTCCATAACCTACAGTGGTCATTGTAACGGCACTCCACCAAAACCCTTGCATAATTCCTTTTGCACCGGGACCAAATTCGTCCTTATTCTTTTTTCGCTCAAAAATCCACACCAGTAAACCGAAGATAAAGATCACCCCAACAAGAATAAGAATAGCCGATAAGAAGTTCCAGCTAAAGATGTTAGATAGATATTTCCATACTGTTGAGCCACTTTTTCTGGCAATTCCCGTGTAGGAGATAAAGTACGGCTGTGAGAAGTCCATTCTCTGCATCCGGTTATCGGTAACAGTAATGGGATTTATACTAAGATCAACTTCTCCTTGCTCTACAGCGGTTAGCAGTGCCTCGAGACTTTCATATTCCCGGAATTCATAATCTGAATCCAACCGCCTGTTGACAAGGCTCCAGGATTCAATGCTAAGACCAGAAAAATCATTCCCTTTTTTCATTACGAAGGGAGGAGCCTCGGTTAAACCTATTACAAGTTTTTCCTCCGGGATTTTCAGGGAATCCTGTGCATTACGTGCATTACCTGTTACAAAGAAGATAAAAAATAAAAGGAAAGTAGTAGCTCGCATAAATATTATAATATGGAGGCAATTTATAAAAATCTGTAAAAAGGTCCTTTAGTAGGGAAGGACAAAAAATAGTTTCGGAATAACAATTACTTTTGTAAGTAAAATCGACATATTATGACTAGATAATAAAAAGAGACATAATATTTTATATTTTTGATTTTTAGATAAATAACGGTTTTAAAAGACCAAATGTCTTGTTACTGCTAATGAATAGAAGATTGTAAGGATGGGTGAATGGGTGAAATATTTTATTTTAATAGTTCTGCTTACCGGCTTTTCTTCTGAATTTTATTCACAAGATCCGCCGCCACCTATGATGCAGACTAATGACACAACACAAACAGACAGTCCATGTGGGGAAGACCCCGACGACACTGGTACTGGAGCCCCACCCCCACCTAAAGGTTTGTGCCTGCCAATTAATGATTATCTATTGCCTTTATTTCTGGCAGGAGTTGCGCTTGGAGCATTTCAACTTTCCCGGCTTAAGAAGAAGCAGGAGGACTTCGAGAATTCAGCTCTGTAAGTCGCTTTACGTATTTTCCAATTACATCAAATTCCAGGTTCACTCTTGTCCCTTTCTTGATGAGTTTAAAAGTTGTGTTTTGAAAAGTATAGGGAATAATGGCAACACTGAAGTTGTTTTTGCCTGAATTCACTACTGTTAAACTCACACCGTTAATCGTAATGGATCCTTTTTCAATAGTAATATTCTGCAACTTAGGATCATATTCAAATATGAATTCCCAGCTTCCGTTTTTTTCGAGTACTCCGGTACAAAGAGCAGTTTGATCAACGTGCCCCTGCACAATATGTCCATCCAGTCGTGCGCCCAGTTTCATTCCGCGTTCCAGGTTTACAATATCTCCCTGTTTAAGCTCTCCCAGAGTTGTTTTGGAAAGAGTCTCCTCTATAGCCGTTACTTTGTATTTCCCGTTGGTAATATCCACTACAGTTAAACACACTCCGTTATGAGAGACACTTTGATCAATTTTTAGTTCGGGAGTCATGCCTGCTCCTATAGTGATGTGGAGATTACCCCCGCTTCTTTCCAATCCTGTAACCACTCCCAGTTCTTCAATGATGCCTGTAAACATTCTCTTATTATTAATTACCTTTGCAGGTATAAAATTAGAATAAATACAGGGAATCATTATGAAATTATCCGACAAAATAAGAGTGGGAATTAGTATTGGAGATCTCAATGGAATTGGCAGTGAGATCGTGCTAAAGACTTTTGAGGATTCAAGGATGATGGAACTTTGTACTCCTGTAGTTTTTGCTTCGGCCAAAACCATAACATTCATTAAGAAAAAACTCGGTTTTGACATCCCTTTTCAGGGGGTTGAGGAAGCAGCACAGGCTATTGATAACAAGTTCAATGTTGTCAATGTATGGAAGGAGAATGTTACTGTTAATTTTGGGGAAGAGACAGAAGAAGGTGGTAAATATGCATTCCTTTCCCTACAGGCAGCTACTAATGCGTTAAAGAATGGAGAAATAGATATTCTTGTGACTGCCCCCATAAATAAACATAACATACAAAGCGAGGAATTTAAATTTCCGGGTCATACAGATTATTTAGCCAGGGAACTTGGTGGTGACAGTCTTATGTTCATGATTACCGATACTCTAAAGGTAGGACTGCTAACAGATCATGTGGCGGTGAAAGATGTAGCTTCTGTTATTACGCCTCAGCTGATTGAAAAAAAGATCAGGATAATTCACAAGACCCTTCAGCAGGATTTTAAAATTCCGCAACCAAAAATAGCAGTGCTGGGAATCAATCCACACAGCGGAGATAGCGGAGTAATAGGAAAAGAAGATGAGGAGATCATGAAGCCTACTCTTGAAAAAATAAGGAATTCCGGAAAACTCATTTTTGGTCCCTATTCTGCCGACAGTTTTTTTGGATCGGGTAATTATAAAAACTTTGATGCCATTGTTGCCGCATATCACGACCAGGGTTTAATTCCATTTAAAACCCTCTCTTTTGGAAGCGGAGTGAATTTTACGGCCGGTCTTAGTAAGGTACGCACCTCGCCCGATCACGGCACTGCATACGAGATCGCCGGAAAAAATGAGGCCGATCACCACTCCTTTAAAGAAGCTGTATTTAAAGGAATGGATATCTTTAAAAGCCGCCAGGAACATGAGGAGCTAACCCAAAATGTACTAAAAAAACAGGGTAAAAAGATATAAACAAAAATTTGTTTATAAAGAATAGGCAATTCATTAATTTTTATATCTTTGCACCCGCCTTATCCTGAGGGATAGGGACTTGAAACTGATGATGAAATGAGGAAACTAAAGGAGTTTACGATCCCTTTTGTGGGTCTTAAACAAGGTAAACACCAGTTTGAGTACGAAATTGACAATAAGTTCTTTGAACATTTTGATTACGATGAATTTAATAGTGCCAATATTAAGATAGATCTCTTTTTGGAGAAAAAATCTACAATGTTGGAACTCACTTTTAAAGCATCGGGAACGGTAAATGTTTATTGCGACCTTACCAACGAACCTTATGACCAGCCAATTGATAGTGAATTGTTTCTGGTAATAAAGTTTGGACCTGAATATAATGATGATAATGAGGATATCCTCATTTTGCCGCATGGTGAGTATGAGGTGAACATTCAACAGTATATTTATGAAATGCTGGTATTGGCCGTTCCGTCAAAAAGGGTTCATCCCGGAGTGCTTGACGGCACTTTAAAGTCTGATGTACTTGAAAAACTGGACGAATTAAGTCCGCGGGAAAAAGAGACTAAAACAGAGGAGGATATTGATCCCCGCTGGAACAAATTGAAAAATTTATTAAACGATAAATAATACGCAGCCATGGCACATCCTAAAAGAAAAATCTCGAAAACGAGAAGAGATAAGAGAAGAACGCATTACAAAGCCTCTGTACCTCAAATAGCTACAGATCCTACGACAGGAGAAGCTCATTTGTACCACAGAGCTCACTGGCATGAAGGTAAATTATATTACCGTGGTCAGGTTTTGATCGACAATACTGAAGAAGTAGAAGCTTAGTATTAAAAGAGCTTTGAAACCATATACGAAAACTCTCACATTGTGAGAGTTTTTTGTTTTAAGTTGATAAAGTGCTAAAAACGGATCATGCCTAATTGTTGTGGACTAGACAAATATTCTAGTTAATCTATACAGGAAAAATTCGACATTTTTCACTCCTCTAAATTGACTTCTAAAGGCCTTTATTTTTGCATTAAAAGATTCTGCTGAAGCGTTTGTGCTTCTATTTTGGAAGTAGTTTAAGATCGACCTATAATTTAGCTGTATACTGTTGGCTACTGTATTGAAGGCTTTAAAACCTGTATCCTCGACTTGTTTGTACCAGTGCGCCAGCTTGGTAAAGGCCACACCCTTA
>NZ_AUKI01000007.1 GCF_000424665.1 Salinimicrobium terrae DSM 17865 | reverse complement strand
CTTGCTGGTAATCTTTTCTTCACTTTACGCCTTAAGCTTAAGCCAAGGTTTTTATAAACACGATAAACTCTTTTATGGTTCCACGGCTTTCCTTCCTTACGCAGTCGCTCATAAGCCATCCAAAAGCCTTCCTCACTATACTGCTCTGCCTTTTGCTGTAAGGCTTCTTCTATGGGTTTATCATCTTTAGGGAGAGGAGTATAATAAAACACACTCTTGCTCATTTTTAAGACACGGCACGCCCTGCTTATACCGTAATGAGCAAGTTCTTTAGCTATGGTTCTCTTACGGCAAGGCTTTAGAGCTTTTTTTCGATAATCTCTTTAGCCATCTCATGATCTAGAGAAAGGGTGGCATACATTTGCTTGAGTCGACGATTCTCTTCCTCAAGTTCTTTGAGTCGCTTAAGCTCTTTACCATTCATTCCGCTAAAACGCTCTCGCCATTTGTAAAAAGCAGCGGTGCTTACACCATATTCACGACTGATCTCGGCAGCTGTTTTACCGTTATCGAATTCTTTGAGGATCTTAGAGATCTGCTGTGGAGAAAATTTACTTTTTTTCATACTGTTTAAAATTAAGAATTATTCTACTTTTAAACAGTTCGGTTTTAAGGGAAGCTTACACGGCGAGAAAAGCGGTTGGGTTTAGATAGCTAAAAGTGGACAGTGGAAGGAGGCAAAAATTTAGAGTTACGAAGTTAGAAGTACGAAAAATTAATTCAAAACTGTATTTTTAGAAACAATAAACCAAAGCTTTTGAACTCACCACGTTATCTTACCAAATCCCGATTTAAACTTGCGCTGGATTGTCCTACCAAACTGTATTACACCCGAAAACCGGAATATGAAAACAGCGCCGATACTGACAGCTTTTTAGAGCAGCTGGCGCAGGGAGGATTTCAGATAGAAGAACTGGCCCGAATGGAACATCCCGGCGGAATCGCTCTTCTGGGTGATGACTGGGATTACCGAAAGTTGGCAAATGAAACTCAAAAACTTCTCACCCGGGACGAGGTCACCATTTTTGAACCTGCCTTCTTGATCAACGGACTTTTTATTCGGGTTGATATACTTGTCAAAAAGGGCAAAAACGTACGTCTGCTTGAAGTTAAGGCAAAATCTGTTTCGGGTGACCGGCATGAGTCTTACATCAATTCCAAAGGTGATAAACTCAAAGGAGGTATGGACCTCTACCTGTACGACGTGGCTTTTCAGAAATATGTGATGCAGGCATGTCATCCCGAATGGCAGATCTCCTGCTTCCTGAAGCTGGTAAACAAAGATGCAGTCACTTCTGTCGACGGACTGCACCAGTGCTTTAAAGTAGTGGCAGACTCCGACCTTCGTACCGGAATAGAGAAGAAACCGGGACTCAAAAAAGACGACCTGGGTGGTTCCATTCTCTGTGAAATTAATATAGATGCTGAAGTAAATCTGATCATGGAGCAAAATCCGTTGCATGAATCGCTGAGTTTTGAAGAAGTGGTATGTCTGTACAGGGACCATTACCGGGACGATAAGAAAATTTTTCTGGGCATTGGTGGACATTGTAAGGCTTGTGAGTATAAAGCAGAAGAAGCTTCCGGAAAGAAAAGCGGATTCCACGACTGTTGGGCAGAGCAGTTACAGCTTTCGGTTGCTGAAATAGATGAACCAAAGATCTACGATGTGTGGTACAATCCGGCAAGAAAACTTTTGGAAGAGGGAAAATTCTTTATGAAGGAGATTTCCACTCAAGATTTTCCCGTAAAACCTGAAGCCGGCAAACTCAGCCGATCTGAACGCCAATGGTTGCAGATCGACAAAACAATTCAGAAAGATGAGACTCCGTATTTCGACCTTGAAAACCTGAAAGTAGAACTTGCTTCCTGGAAATTCCCTTTAAACTTCATTGATTTTGAAACCACTGCCGTTGCACTTCCTTTCTTTAAAGACATGCGTCCTTATGAGCAGCTTGCTTTCCAGTTTAGTCATCATATAGTTTATCAAGATGGCCGGGTGGAGCATTTCAGTGAATACCTGAATACCGGCCCCGGAGAATTTCCCAATTTTGATTTTATCCGTGCCCTAAAGCAGTCCCTGGAGAGCAATAACGGGAGTATCTTCAGGTATCACAATCATGAGAACACCATTGTGAATGTGATTTATGATCAGCTTCGGAATTCAGCGGAACCTGATAAAGAGGAGTTGATGGCCTTCATTGAAAGCATAAGTCATAATACGGGAAAAAATGCAAAAACGTGGAGCGGGGAACGGGATATGATTGATCTGCAAAAAACTGTGGTGAATTATTATTACGATCCCGTAACGGGTGGCTCCAATTCCATTAAAGCAGTGTTGCCCGCTGTATTGCAATCCAGCAGTTATCTTCAGGAGAAATATCAAAAGCCTTTAGCAGAAACCGGGGTGAGCAGCAGGAATTTTGATCCCGATCATGTCTTTCTGCGGTTTGAGAACGGAAAGGCAGTGAGTCCGTACAAAGCCTTGCCTCCTGTTTTTGAAAACTGGGACAGTGATAAATTAGAACAGATCACAGAAAGCATTCCCGAGATCGCCGATGGTGGTGCGGCATTATTCGCCTACCAGAAACTGCAATTCCCCGACCTCTCCGCTGAAGAAACAAAAGCCATAAATCAAGCGCTGCTTCGCTATTGCGAACTGGATACCCTGGCGATGGTGATGATCTATGAGTACTTTAGGGAGGTGTGTAATTCTCTTTAAGAGCCAAGAGCCAAGAATCAAGAATCATGACAATTTCCGACTCAAGCACCAAATTTCGACAAAAACAACTAATGACAAATCATAACCACTAAATAATAACAATGTCAAAAATTATCAATCTCAACGGAAATGCCGTTGAACTTTCAAAGTTAAAGTCGGTCTCTGTCAATGAGTATTATGACGTAGAACCCAAAACGAACCAGGTGAAGATCGAATTTAAAAGCAGGAAAGAATATGTCTTTAATCGGGGCACAGAGGAATGGGAATCTGAAATTTTTAATGATGTGCTGCTTGTGGATTATCCCGATGGACAGATAGCGATAGAAAATTACCTGCAGATCATGGAGCTCTGGGAAGAGGCGCTTCAGGAAAAAGCCTGAGATTTTTTAAAAACCTGATCCAACTCTTACTCAAAAAGAACGGTGTCAAAAATGTCATTTTTAACAGGTGATTGTAGCACCAAAGTTACCCGTCGATCCCCCGGTGAAGGGGATCCGGGGATATTTCTTTTTTTCTTAATTTTCAACAATTTCCGTGACAACTTATAAGTTTCGGAAAAGAGCCACCTCAAATCGAATCATGGAGAAAAAATACCTTTTATTAATTTGGCTTTCAGCCATTCTTTTTTCCTGCTCTTCCAGTGAACCAGAAACTTCAGCCCCCGAATCTGCCCTTCAGGAAAATGTTCTGGGGCAATGGGATTTTATCTATAATGAAGAAGAAGACTTTTTAATCACACGGATAAATAAAAATTTTTTAAAGCAGAAAGAAGATGACCCCGACTTTAAAATATTCACTCTGGTTTTCAGAAAAAACTTTGAGTACCACGTAATTCATAGTCAGGGGAAACATTCCGGCAGTTATGAGATCCTTGATCGGGGTACAATATCTCTTTCGGGGCTGGGTAATCTTGAGGATGTGCAGATTTCCGGGGGAGACATCAGTTCTAAACTTATTCTTAATGATGGCATAAAGGTTCCTTTTAATGGCAAATTCAGAAATGATTACAATGATGGAGGCTGTATCTCATTTCTTGAATGTTACAATGACCAGTACTGGCTTCGGAGATATATGCCTTATCCCGATGAGGATCCGAGTCTTGTATATTATGATTATCTCATTTTTACCAATGACCAATTGGGGATTTGGTGGAAAACTGTTGTTCTGAACCGGGAAACAGAGTGTATCATTTCAAATACCGATAACCTACTGAAAAATGCTCAGTTTACAATCCTGGCCCATTCTTCTAAATTATTGATCTTCCGAATAGACACTGCAGATGAAGCTTTTTTATATAAATATTTTCCTGATGAAAAGCCTAACCCGGACAGTTTGAACCTGCAAATTGTCAACCTCAAAAGTTCAGGCACTACGAATTACAGGTATGTTTCCCTGGAAAACGAAGATATCCCAGTTTTTGAAGACTATGCAGACTGCAACCCGGAGGAAGCCAGGATTTATGTGCCCGATGATGTTTTTGAGCAGAGCCTGATTAAATTAAATTTAGATGATGTGCTCGATGATTACGTCCTTAGATCAAATATCGAAGGAGTTACCGAACTGGATCTAAGCCTGCCTTTAGCTTCAGACATGGAAAAAATACAGGATCTTACGGGAATAGAAGCTTTTGTAAACCTGAAAAAACTGAATGTTGAAAATAACGCTTTGACGGAAGTTAATATTCTGACGCTTGCTGAATTAGAATGGTTAAACCTTAATAAAAATCAGTTAAGCTCTTTAGACTGTTCCGCTAATAAAAAACTCAATAGTTTAAAGGCTGAAGAAAATTTAATTGCTGAAATTGATATTTCCAATAGTTCCGACCTGTGGAACCTGGAACTAAGCAAGAATCGGCTGCAGCAAATTGATCTTTCCAACAATCCCGAAATCAATGATCTTATGCTGGGTAATAATAATTTATCTTCCATAGATCTCAGTCAGAATTTAAAACTTTGGGATCTAACCCTTAATGATAATGAATTGACTTCGCTAGATCTATCTAACCAAAAGGAATTATGGTTTCTGGGAGCATCAAATAATCAAATAACGGATATTGATCTTACAGGAGCCGAAGCTTTACAATTTCTTTCATTGAACCAAAATCAACTTTTAGAAATTGACCTCACCGGGTTAACGGCATTACAGGAAATTTATGTAAATAACAATAAATTAAAGCATCTTGTTTTAGAGAGAAAACCGGAAATGTATCAAATCTACGCAGAAAATAACGAACTCTCCAGCCTGGATGTTTCTTCGCTGGAGCACGATAACCTCCATATTCGGGTTCAGAACAATTCGCTTTCCTGCATTAAAGTGAATGCTGTACAGCTGGAGAATCATTCGAACTGGAGGTTTGATGAAAGCGTTGTGTTAGCCCTGGATTGTAAGTAAAAAGAATTTGCTAAACCTCTTTTGGCCATAACCGTAGTGCCATATTTTAATTTACCTTATATAAAATAGTTACCAAAACTCCTTTAAAACCGGGAGCCGGAACAGATAATAATTGTTTTTCTTCTTTGGCTTTAAAGTTAAACGGTGATGCGGAAAGCTTAACGCCACTTTGTTTTTTTAGTCTAATGCCCTGTCCGGAGATTATATCCTTATTGGGTTCAAAAACTCCTTCCGGTAGGTGCTCGGTAAGAATAACATACTTGAAATCGTATAACTTTTCTACCACACTTTTTATTTCCGCATTCGATAAATGTTGTAAAACCTGCCTTAGAATCGCGCAATCTCCCGAAGGCAGAACATCTGTTGCAATATCCAGGGCATGATATTCCAAATTATCTGCTTTGAATGCTTTTTTATTATGCGTTATAAGCTCTGGAACAATGTCTATTGCGATGTACTTTTTGCAGTACTTTACAAGTTCCTTCCCAATATTAAAATCCCCGCATCCCAGGTCGCAAACTACCGAAGGAGTTTTCAAATGTTTTAGAAAAGCAGATACTACAGCTATATATGGATTTACTGTTTCAGGATGATGGGAGCCTAAACCGGAGTAGAATTCAGATCCGTTACCACCCCACAAATTGTTTTCATAGATCTGCGCCATGGCATCTTTAGTAGGCCAGGGTTTCTTTATTTTTTTGTCTTTTGTCATTTAATGATAGTCAAAAAGGACATTGTTGAGAGGTGTTTTTTGCAAAGCACCAAATTACAAGTACCAAATTCCAAATATAAGTTTCTCCTGATCTTGAATTTGAATTCTAATTTGAAATTCCTTAGCCGTCAGTTCGAGTGATTTTTGCAGGAGCGGAGCGGATGAAAAAATTGTATCGAGAACAGAGGCGACATTGAAACTTTCGTCGTTCTCGATACAAATCTGTCCCTTCTACCGCAGGTCCAGATTCACTCGAACTGACGGAAGGAGAACCAGTGCTCCCACATTGATGAAAACACTCGAACTAACGGGAGCATTGAACTGATTAGAGGAGAGTCAAGAATGCTATGATTAATTTCATTGCGTTGAAATCTTCGATTAGATTCTAATTCCGCTTTTTTCACAAGCTCTCTGGGATTAAAGTCAAAGCAAATATCCGGATGAAGTTTTTACGCTAAATTTGGCGCTACTCAATACATTATGAGAAGAGCTTTAGTAAGATATAGAAAAAGTGCTTTTGGAAGGTATGTTATTCGCAATCAAAAGTACGCTCCCATTCTTTTTTTTATGGGTGGTTTCATTTTTGACACGTTGACCTTAGGGCGAATAGATCGTGTTTATGATACGGTGGTACTTTGCTCGCATATGACCTTATTATCCATAACGCTTTACTTATATAATACAGTGGATAATGACAAGTGGGAAGGTACGTTTATCAGACGTTATTCCGAATATTTCCCACTAATCATACAGTTTTTCTTTGGCGCACTTTCAAGTGCTTTTGTTATCTATTTTTTTAGAAGTGTGTCCATGTCAAAAACTTTGTTTTTTTTCATACTGCTGGTTCTTCTCTTATTTGCAAACGAGTTTCTTAAAAAGAAAATCTCCAATAAATACCTTCAGTTTGGTGTTTATTTTTTTATAAGTTTTACCTTTTTCGCCTTTATGATTCCCACGCTGATCAAGGAAATGAATACCTTTATTTTTATAATTTCGGGTCTTGTAAGTTTGGGGACCACGCTGGCACTCATCAGGTTTATTTACAGGTCAAGCCCAGGCACAAGAGCTGAGATAAGTCTAAAAAAACTGATCAGTCTTATCCTTTCTATCTATATAACAATTAATGTTTTTTACTATTTTAATCTTATTCCGCCGGTACCACTAGCTATGGAAACCGGGCTGGTGGCTCATGATATCAGGAAAAAAAATAATGAATACATTGTTACTTACGAGCAGAATCAATGGTTTGTATTTTGGCGTACACATGACATTAATTTTCATCGTAAGGCAGATCAAAGAGTTTATGTGTTCACTTCTGTTTTTGCACCTACAGATTTAAAAAAGTCCATCTTTCACAGGTGGAAATGGTATAATCCTGAAACAAGGAAATGGGAACTAACTGATGACATTGGTTTTGAAGTTGCCGGTGGGCGTGGTCGTGGTTTCCGTGGATATACCTATAAAAATAACCTTAGGGAAGGCCAATGGAAAGTTGAAGTAATTACAGAAGAGGAACTAATACTTGGTGTTGTGGATTTTGTGATTAAAAACACTTCTGAACCTCATGAAGAAGGAATGGTAAAGAAATCATTTTGACAACTGTTTCCTCAAAACTATTTTTTGTTACCCACCGCAAGTTCCGGAACTATGTCTACAGCGGTATACTTCCCGCTATACTTTACCAGTCCTTTCACTATATTAAAATCCCCGCAGCCCAAATCACAAACTGACGGAGGAGTTTCAAGATCTTTTAAAAAAGCAAATACTACAGCTATATATTTGGATTCACGGTTTCAGGATGATGTGAGCCTAACCCGGAAAAAAATTTGGATCTGTTACTACCCCACAAGTTGTTTTCATAGATCTGCGCCATGGCATCTTTGGTTGGCACGGCTTTTTTGTTTTTTTGTTTGTTGCCATTCCTATAATTTAAAGTCCGCATTAACAACAAATCAATGTAAGATCAAAGGGATTTACGATTGATCCATTAAGTAATAAGTGGGTGCGCCCGGCCCAACAGGTAATTCCAGGACAAAAACCCACAAATAGAAAAGTAGGAGCCAGCAAATATAAAAGAGGATACTATAAGGAAGCATCATGCTTATAATTGTTCCAATACCAATATTCCTTATATATTTTGCTGCAAAGGCGAGAATTAAACCAAAATAACTCATCATTGGAGTTATTATATTTGTGACCGAATCCCCAATTCTGTATGCTGCCTGTATGACTTCAGGACTGTATCCCGTCAACATAAGCATGGGCACAAAAATGGGTGCTGTAACAGCCCATTGTGCTGAGGAAGAGCCAAGCATTAGGTTTACCGTAGCCGAAACCGCAATGAAACCGATAAATACCTCAGGCCCGGTCATACCAACATGTTGGAGGAATTCTGCTCCCTTGACTGCGAAAATCTGTCCCAGGTTGCTCCAGCCAAAGAAAGCAACAAACTGAGCCGCAAAAAATACTATCACTATATACAGGCCTAGAGTGGACATGGCATTGGACATACCTTCTATGACACCTTTATCATCCTTCATTTCCCCTGTTACCCTGCCATAAACAAATCCGGGTATCAAAAAGAAAATAAAGATAAATGCAACAATACCTCTAAAAAAAGGGGAGTTTAATATTTCACCGGTTTCAGGGTTTCTCAATACCCCGTTTTCAGGAATAATTGTCAGCATCAATAAACCAATAATAGCCAACACCGCTATACCTGTTATTTTAAGCCCTTTGATTTCCACCGGTGTCAATGGAGCCATAATGGATTGGTCTGAAAGGTCTTCAGAAGCTTCCTTAGGATTATATGTTCCTAATTTTGGCTCTACAATATAAAGTGTCACAAAAGTGCCTACTATGGTAATCATAAAGGTACTTATGATCATAAAGTACCAGTTTACAGCGGCGTGAACCAGATAATCAGGATCGATAAGATTTGCTGCTTCTTGTGTTAGTCCTGCCAGTAATGGATCTATAGTTCCTATTAATAAATTGGCACTATAACCACCAGAAACACAGGCAAAAGCACAGGCAAGACCCGCAAGTGGATGTCTTCCCATGGAATAAAATATCACCGCAGCAAGCGGAACCAATACGACGTACCCCATCTCTGAAGCAGTGTTGGAAATAACTGCGGCAAAACAAATTGCAATGGTTACCAGGTTTTTTGGATTAAGAATAAAATTTAAGGGTTTAACTATTATTGAAACAGATCCTTTACCGTTGCCTATAGGCTTGAATGATGCTGCTTTCAATACCATTCCTCTTATACAGGCACTTATTAAACCCGATCGTTCTGCAACCCCAACTCCCAGTAATGCCACTAAAACTACACCCAGTGGAGCAAATGAGGTGAAATTAGTCACAAGATTGGATACAATCCTTCTTAAACCTTCACCATTCAATAAACTTACCGGTTCTATTATACCGCCGGGAGCCCTCCCGGCTGCTCCTTCAGGACGTGGATCTATTGCTGTCCAACCCAGCCAATCTGCCAGACCACTTAACAAAATCACACCAAATGCAAAAATTGCAAATAGGGTTACCGGATGGGGCAATAAATTTCCCATCCATTCTACAAAATCTAAAAAACGTGTAAAAAAATTCTTTTTTGGTTTCCCTTCTGGTTGAGCCGGAGAAGTAGTATCTGACATATTTACTTTAGAAATTATATTCTTAAACTTTAAAAATAATACAAACCAATTATTATAGTTTGAATGATAATTAAAGCGGCTAATATAGCAATAGTTAACCTATTAAGAAGTTGTACCCTAATATCCAAGTATTCCCTTTTTTGGATCTTTTAATAAATTAAGCTTATTAAAATTGTTCTGTTTTAATGGTGGGTGCAAGAAAGAATTATAATAATCAAAAGGCCCTGAATCAACCAATAAACAGGGCTTAAAGTTTTATTTTTCTGGAATATATAACCAGAAAAAGTGAACCCCAAAGTTTATCTATAAGTTTCGCGAATTGTTCTGAACCTTAATATAGAAATGCTCATGCTCCAGTGAAGACATATCCAGGCTTGAGAGTTCGTTATTTTCTGCGTAAATGAGATACATTTCCGGTTTTTCTCCGAAAACAAGATGATTCAGGTGATTGTGACTGGCATAAATTTCCTGGAGGGCATTCAACCCGGTGAGGTCAATTTCGGAAAGTTGTTTTTTCAATTGTTTATTATATTTCTCCTAAATCTGTTACCTAATCTATTTTTTAGCTGACATAAAAGATCGAAAATACCACAAAAATACTTTAACATTTATTTGTTATAATTCCAAGCCTATTTCTTAATACTTTTTAATTAGCTTTATCAAGTGACTGATTAGAAGACTCCTACATGCTAATTTAGCACATCCCCAAGGGTTCCCCCTCTTAATGTGTATTAACATCAAATTAATATATGATGAAAAACTACTACCGTTTTTTCCGGGACTCCGCATGTAAGAAATTCTTAGGAGCCGCTTTAATGTTTTGTGGATATCAATTCCAGGCCCAAACTGACTACATTGTAACTACCACAGCCGATGCAGGTTCGGGTAGCTTGCGGGAGGCGATAGCATCAGCAAATTCTGATACGGCTAAGGACAATATCTATTTTCAAATTTCCGGAGAAGGCCCTCACCGAATTTCACTTCAATCACCTCTTCCTGAAATTACAGAAATAATTGTTTTAGATGGAACTACTCAAGTAGGTTATTCTTGGGAAACACCCCAGATCATAATTGACGGCAATCAATTAGAAGCCAATGGATTTGTACTTACTGGAAATTCTTCAGGAAGTACAATCAAAGGTTTTGTTATTGGAAATTTTATTGATAACAATTATTATTTCTCAGGTGCTGGAGTTGGAATTTTAGCAAAAAATTCCGGCGGTCATACTTTTTCAGGAAATTTTATTGGAGTCACCCCAGATGGGCAAAGCAAAGCGGGTAATGGGAAGGGAATATTTCTGTTGAACAGCTCCGATAACGTCATAGGAGGTCAAGACGCAAATGATCGAAATATAATATCTGGAAATACATCAAACGGAATTTTTTTAGATGGATATGATTCCTCAGTAGTCGAAAGAAACTCAATATTTGGCAACTATATAGGAACAAATATAACTGGAACCCAGAGCTTAAGTAATGGCAGAAATGGAATAGAGCTTCGGGATTCCAACCACAATCAAATAGGCGGTTCTGAATTAAGCATGAGAAATTTAATTTCAGGAAACTATAGATCAGGAATATATCTAATAGGACATTATAATAAGATTCAAGGTAATTATATCGGAATAAGTCTTAACAACTCTGCTCTTGGCAATGGAAGCGAGGGAATTACTATACCAGAAAATTACCCATTATCTACAGAAAATCTGATCGGAGGAGGTGTTGATGGAGTTAAAAACATTATTTCTGGGAATCAGGCAGCTGGAGTATCAGAAGATGGTGAAGGAACCAAAATACTTGGAAATTTTATTGGCCTTGGTATTAACGGATTTAATTTTATTTCAAATGGAGTTGCGGGCATTTCTGTAACTGGACAAAATTATGTGGTTGGAGGAACAGGACCCTTTGAAAGAAACGTTGTTGCAAATGAAAGTTGGTATGTCATCAACGTATCTGGAACAAACGGTAAAATTCAAGGTAATTTTTTAGGAACAGATGCCTCTGGGAAGATGTTGTCTCCTGAATCTTCTCAAACTATTTATGCTTATTCTGAAGGTTCAGTCTTAATTGAGGGAAATCTCATTGCGGGAGGGGGGTACGCAGATATCCATATAATGTACGGTCAAAATTATGAGATCTACAATAATACCATTGGGTTCAAAGAATCCCAAAGAGATATTGCTGCAGTTATTTTTGAAGGTGGGCAAGGAAATAAATTTGGAGGTAGTGAAAACGGAATGGGAAATATCATTAGAGGTGGGGGGGCTGGAATTCTAATACAAGAATTTTTTTATGGAGACCCTGCACAAGTAGAAATCTCTGGTAATCAAATTTATGACACAGGTGGTATAGGAATTGATATTGTACCTCAATATGGAATTAATGTCAACGATGCTGGTGATGCAGATGAAGGACCAAACCGCTTTCAGAATTACCCAGTTCTTTCTGAAGGTGCTGCTTTGGAAGGAGGTGAGATAGTTCTAAGCTATTTTGTTGATTCTGCACCTGGCAATTCGACCTATCCGATCCAGGTTGAATTCTTTATTGAAGCAGGAGCAAGACAAGCGAAAGAATATCTTTTTTATGATTTATTTACAGAAGCCGATTATAATGCTGGAGTACCAAAAGAAATATCTGTTCCTTTACCTACAGGAAGCAGTTTTATTGTAGGAGATTTCATTTTATCCACTGCCACAGATGCAGGAGGAAATACCTCTGAATTCAGTGCTTCTGTAGAAGTGACAGGCACCTGCTCCGGTCCGGTTGCGGTTTGCAAAGATCCTTTCACTCTTGAATTGGGTGCTGATGGAACTGCAAGCTTAACAGTTGAAGATGTGGATAATGGAAGTACGACAAGCTGTGGATTCCAATCCATGTCCATAGACAAAACTGAATTTAACTGTGAGGATATAGGAGATCAGCTAGTAACCTTAACAGTAACAGATATAAATAATTTCACCGTTACCTGTACTACTACAGTAACCATCCAGGATAAAATTCTGCCTGAACTAACTGCAGTGTTAGATAAGGAAGTTGGTGTAGATGAAAACTGTCATTTCGTAATTCCAGATTATACTGGTGAAACAATAGCGACAGATAATTGTTCCACTCCAACATTAACACAAGCACCCGCTGTTGGAACAGTGCTGACCAACCATAATACCACACAACTCATCACCCTCACAGCTGATGACGGGAATGGAAATATCAACTCAACCAGCTTTACAATTACTCTTAAAGACAAAACAAAACCAGAATTGTCTTCAATTGCCGATAAAGAAGCAACGTTGGATCAAAACTGTAGTTTTTCAATTCCAAATTATCTTCCTGAGGTCACAGTTACAGATAATTGCTCAACTCCAATACTGGTTCAAACTCCAGAGGCAGGATTCGAAGTTTCAGGAAACGGCACTGTTCAGGAAATCGTAATTACAGCAAATGACGGAAATGAAAACAGCAGCAGTACATCCTTTAATCTTATTTTAAAGGATGGTACAGATCCCTCGATTTCTTCTATTCAAGATCAGACTTTAATTGCAGATGAAAACTGTCAGGCTGCTTTAGGTGATTATTCTTCTTTGGTCACAGTTTCAGATAACTGCGATGCAGACCTCACGATAACTCAAGATCCTATCGCAGAAACAGTTATAAGCAACGAAACACTTGTTACATTAACCGTAACAGATGGTGCTCAAAATAATGCTTCTACTTCTTTTACTGTTTCACTTGAAGGTGGCTCTACCACTACATATTATGTAGATAGTGATGGTGATGGTTATGGAGTTGATGATCCTCAAACCAATGTAGAATCTTGCATAGAACCTGAATCCGGTTATTCCACTTTAGCTGGAGATTGCAACGATAGTGATAGAACCGTCCATCCTGGAGCCTTTGATATTCGGGGAGATACCATAGACCAAGATTGTGATGGTATGGATCAACCACTAGACTGTATAGGGACAGACAGGTTAGATATTACACAGGTATGTCCTGAAAATTCCACAGTGGAAACTTGGGTAATCAGTAATCCGAGTACCTGTACGTTACAAGTACGTTGGGAAGTAAAAAATAGCAGCTTATCAGACGACATAATTGTAAACCCGGGAGAAACTCAGTTCAATACTCCATTGACTAATACTAACAAAACAATGTTGATCATCTATTGGAATGATAAAAACGGTAGAGAGAAAAGAAGCAACATTGTTTCTAAAGGCACTGAATGTACATCTACAGGTTCATTTACTGAGTCACAATCTTTCTCAGATGAAATAGAAGGAATGGTGTATCCAAACCCTATTGCAGATAATGGTTTCTGGATAAGCTTCCCTCCCGAGGTTGGAGGACAAAAATTCCAGGCAGCCATTTACACCATGAATGGAGAATTATTAATACAACAGAATTTTAACGTTCCATCTGAAGGCGGAGATCTGTTTTGGAACTTCACTCATAATTCATGGCCGCAAGGACTATACCCTCTACTCCTTTTAGGAGAAACACAACAATATAAAATTACGCTGATTAAATAAATTAAGTTACTTAAAAAAGGAGGCAGACTTACCCAGCCTGCCTCCTTTTCTTTGGAATATAACATTATGATTTCCCTCTCCACACTCCACTACTCAGAGTTTTTTCCTTCTCTATCCTGTACAGTTTTTATCCAAAATAACCTGATTATTATCTGACATTCAAAGTGTTAAAAAATTTGAGAGCCTATTTTTTTCAAATATATTTATCACAATTAACTGTGGTACCCGTAGCTCTCGTGTGGAATTGAATTTAAAATTTTATATAAATCCACCCTATCCACAGTTCAAAATCCCCTCCAAAATAGTTTCCTGCTGCCGGGCATCCGGGGGTATCTTACTGTAACACGCAAAATTTAATTATATGGAGATTTTAAACTTTTACCGCATTCTCCCCAAACTCGTTTTTCTTTTACTATTCAGTTTGATTTTATCCTGTAGTGAGGAACCAATAGAAGTTGCCGAGGAGCTGGATCTGAAAGCTTCTATTCCGGACTCGAAGGCAAATTCCGGTGTTATTAAAGATCAATACATTGTACTCTTATTCGAAAAAGCCGGCAAAAAAAGATTCCCGTGCAGATGCTGCATTGGAAGCTTTGACCAAAGAAGTTGGGAATATGCCTAAGGCAAGAATAAAGGGAACATACAGATTTGCATTGACGGGTTTTGTGGCACAGCTTACCCCGGCACAGGCAGAAAAATTAATAAATGATCCAAGGGTTGTTTCTGTAATAGCAGACAGATATGTACAACTTGAGGAGATTGAAGAAACTGTTGTGGCGGTTCAGGATTACCCAATTTATGGATTGGACAGAATAGACCAACGGGACCAGCTAATGGACAGGGCTTATTCCTACACCTCTGCGGGTACTGGTGTAACTGCCTATATTATTGATACCGGAATAAGAAGTACCCACAGTGAATTTAATGGAAGGGTTACTTTAGGTTATGATTTTGTGCTGGCATATCCCGACGAAAATGATGTACTAAATTCCTCTGATCCGGGGGAAGACTGTCATGGTCATGGAACGCATGTTGCCGGAACTGTGGGCGGGATGACTTATGGAGTAGCTAAAGATGTAAATCTGGTAAATCTGCGTGTTTTTGGATGTACAGATGGATCTCCATATTCCCGCATAATTCACGCAGTGGACTGGGTTACAGCAAATGCAGTAAAACCTGCTGTTGTCAATATGAGCCTTGGAGATCCGGTTGCAGACCTGGAGGTATTGGCTGATGAGGCAGTTCAAAATTCAATAGCCTCTGGCGTTACTTATGCTATTGCGGGGGGAATTCTTCAATGAACGCCTGTGGCTTCAGTCCCGCGAGGGTTCCGGAAGCCATAACAGTAGGGGCAAGTAATATTGAAAATAATATAGCCTTCTGGTCCAATTACGGAGAATGCATGGATCTTTATGCTCCGGGGGTTTATATCCTTTCTGCAGGAATTGCAGATGATACTTCCACCAGGTATATGAGCGGTACCTCAATGGCAGCACCACATGTTGCAGGAATAGCAGCTCTTTATCTTTCACATAATCCTCAGGCTACCCCGGCAGAGGTGCATCAGGCTGTTGTTTCAAATGCTACTCCCAATATGATTTCTGGTGTTCCTTCAGGCACTTCAAATCTTGCCTACAGCCATTGGGGCCCCATCAACTTTACAGCTCCCGCGCCACCAGATCTTGCTTTCAGTGCTATTTCTTCCAAAATACGCGGAAGGTACCAAGTTGATTTGTCCTGGAATACTCCGACCAGCAGTAAGGTCAGGATTTATCGCGATGGAAATATTATTTTTGAACCGGGTAACAGTATCTCTTCCTACGTCGATCATTTGGACAATGTCCGGGATGCAACTTTTGTTTATAAGGTTTGTGAAGTACTATATCAAAATTGTTCTGAAAAGGTTATTATAATCGGGAATGGAGGAGATACTTCAGAGCCTGGGAATTCCTCACCAATTGCTGATTTCTCTTTTTCAGCAAACCTTTTAGATGTTCAATTTACCGATTTAAGTACAGACAGCGATGGAAGTATCGCCAGCTGGAACTGGAATTTTGGTGACGGCACTTCATCTTCTTTACAGCATCCCCTGAAATCTTACGGCCAGGCAGGTACTTATGAGGTTTCTTTAAATGTCACAGATGATCTTGGGGTTAGTCAAAGTGTTACTAAAAGTATTTCTGTTTCAGGAGAAATTACAGCTCCCCCAGATTTACAGCTAACAGCAGTCGGCTCGAAGGTAAAAGGGATGTGGCAAACAAAGCTGTCCTGGAATCTTACCGATACAGCTAACCAAATTGACATATACAGAGATGGAGAATTCTTGACCACAGTAGCCGATGCCGGTAGCTTTACCGATAAAACCTCTTTTAAAGGTAGTGGTAGTCTTACATATAAGATTTGTGAATCCGGTACAACAATATGCTCTAACAGCGTTACGGCTCAATTCTAATATTTGATCAGTATTCTCTGAGTGCTTATCCATATAAGGATGCTTTTTTTAAGGCATCCTTTTACTGGTAAAACTAGGGAAGAAAATTTTCAGGGATTGGAAAGAAAAAATGCGGGGAAAACAAACCGTTATAAACCAAAAAACCCTTGAAAATCAATAGATTAACAAGGGTTTCAGTACTCGGAGCGGGACTTGAACCCGCACGGGAATTTCTTCCCATTGGATTTTAAGTCCAACGTGTCTACCAATTCCACCATCCGAGCGGATAAAAAATAAAAACCCGGATAAACCGGGACTTATTTTCTCCAGAGCGAAAAACGGGATTCGAACCCGCGACCTCCACCTTGGCAAGGTGGCGCTCTACCAACTGAGCTATTTTCGCATTTTTAAAGAACTTCTCCCCTCGCGAGGAGTATTGCGGTGCAAATTTAATACATTTCTGAAACTGGCAAAGATTTTTTTTATTAAAAACCACCTCTTTCCTCTCCCTTTTGTTAACCCTTTAAACCCCCGCCTGTTGCCTGTTGCCAAGCATGCGTTTGATCTCGTTTAGCTTCATCAAAGCCTCTACGGGAGTAAGTGTATTGATATCAAGATGAAGGATCTCCTCCTTAAGTTCTTCCAGAAGGGGATCATCCAAATTGAAAAAACTGAGCTGCATATCGTCTTCAGCCGACTTTCTTACAGCACCCGATTTCTCTTTCATGCCGTGGGAATCTTCCAGTTTCTTCAGGATCTTGTTTGCCCTTCGCAAAACCTGCTGAGGCATCCCTGCCATGCGCGCCACGTGAATTCCAAAACTATGTTCACTGCCTCCCGGCACCAGCTTTCTCAGGAAAAGCACATTATCCTTGAGCTCCTTTACCGAAACATTGAAGTTCTTAATCCGGCCAAAAGTATTGCCCATATCGTTCAGTTCATGGTAATGGGTTGCGAAAAGGGTTTTTGCTTTGGCAGGATGTTCATGCAGGTATTCTGTGATCGCCCAGGCAATTGAAATTCCGTCATAAGTGCTGGTTCCCCTGCCAATTTCATCGAGCAGGACCAGGCTTCTTTCCGAAAGGTTGTTAAGAATGCTTGCCGTCTCATTCATTTCTACCATGAAAGTGGATTCTCCCATTGAAATATTATCGCTTGCCCCTACCCTCGTAAAGATCTTATCTACCAAACCAATTCGAACCGCTTCGGCAGGCACAAAGCTTCCCATTTGCGCCATCAAAACTATAAGAGCGGTTTGTCTTAGAATGGCCGACTTACCACTCATGTTGGGTCCTGTGATCATAATGATCTGCTGGGTTTCCCTGTCCAGGTAAACATCATTGGAAACATAGGATTCCGAAAGAGGCAGCTGCTTTTCAATAACCGGATGCCGTCCATTGGTGATCTCCAGTTCAAAGGAATCGTCAATTTTGGGCTTGCAGTAGTTTTCAGATATTGCCTGTTGAGCAAAGGAACACAAACAATCCAGCTGACCTATAATCACGGCATTTTGCTGCACCGGCTGAATGTAATCTCCAATCCAGGTTACCAGTTTTGCAAATATCTCCTGCTCCAGTTGCAGAATCTTTTCTTCGGCGCCAAGGATCTTTGCCTCGTACTCCTTAAGCTCCTGGGTAATGTACCTTTCCGCATTGACCAGAGTTTGTTTTCTCACCCAATCCTGCGGCACCTTATCTTTATGAGCATTACGCACCTCAATATAATATCCAAAGACATTATTACTACCTATTTTTAAGGAAGTAATTCCCGTTGCGATACTCTCCCGCTCCAGAAGTTTATCTAAATAATCCTTGCCCGAAAATGCTATTTTTCGCAGCTCATCCAGCTCTTCGGAAAAACCTTCGGCAACAGTATTTCCCTTCTGAATATTCACCGGCGCATCTTCGAAAAGGGTTTCCTTAATTTTATTCCGAAGCAGATCACAACCCTGAAGGTTCTCCCCCATTATCTTTAAAGCCTCTTCGTCTGAAGAAGTTGCAAGGGCCTTCACCGGAATAACAGCTTCTAAAGAATTTTTCAGCTGAATCACCTCACGCGGACATACCTTACCAGCGGCCACCTTAGAGATCAACCGTTCCAGGTCGCTTATCTTCTTGACATGACTCCTTATTTTCTGAAGTGTCTCCGGCTGTTCCACCAGGTGCGCAACTACCTTGTGACGCTTCTTTATTTTTTCAGCATTTTTGAGAGGTAAGGCAAGCCAGCGTTTCAGCATCCTTCCGCCCATTGGGGAAATAGTATTATCAATGACATCGAGCAGGGTAATTGCATTTTGAGCAGTGGAAGTGTAAAGCTCTAGGTTGCGGATCGTAAACCGGTCCATCCATACATACTCTTCTTCAGCGATACGGGTAATACCTGTGATGTGTTGCAGGCGGTGATGTTGTGTCTCTCCAAGATAATAAAGAACTGCACCTGCTGCAATTATTCCCTCCTCCAGCTGCTCGACTCCAAATCCTTTTAGAGATTTTGTTTTAAAATGTGTATTCAGGTTTTCATAGGCATAATCATGCTTAAAAATCCAGTCCTCAAGAAAGAAAACATGATGATCCTGTCCAAAGTTGTTGAAGAATTCCTTTTTCTTCTGCTTTGGAACCAACACCTCGCTGGGGCTAAAATTTTGCAGCAGCTTATCGATATATTCCACAGAACCTTCGGCGGTAAGGAATTCGCCCGTAGAAACATCAAGAAAAGATATTCCCAAAGACCTTTTTCCGAAGTGAACTGCGCATAAAAAATTATTCGTCTTGCTTTGAAGCACCTCATCATTCATTGATACTCCGGGAGTCACGAGCTCGGTCACTCCACGCTTCACGATCTTTTTAGTAAGTTTTGGATCTTCCAGCTGGTCACAGATTGCCACTCTTTGCCCTGCTTTGACAAGTTTTGGCAAATAAGTATTTAAAGAGTGGTGTGGGAACCCGGCCAGTTCACTGCGTTCACTACCATTGTTCCGGTTGGTAAGTACAATATTTAAAATTCGTGCAGCTTTAACGGCGTCCTCCCCAAAAGTCTCATAAAAATCGCCCACCCTGAACAGCAACATCGCATCGGGATATTTCTTCTTGATGCTGTTGTACTGCTGCATTAAAGGGGTAACCTTCTTCTCTGATTTTCCTGACACTGTGCTCAAATTTTTGCTGAGAGCTAAAATATAGATTCTCTTCCTTTAAAGGTAATCTTCCCCTTTCTCATTTTCAAACTTTTATCCACAACCTGTCAACTATTTATTTTCCCGGGAAATATATTCTTTCACTCAGTTATTACTCTCTTCTGAAAGTGCTCCTTAATTTTTTATTTTTGCTCCATGGAAAACCGAAAGCTAAAAAATAGCGAACTTATAAGAAAATCTACTGAAGAATTTAAGTCGGCCGAAAAGACGCCGCTCATCGTTATTTTAGACAATGTGAGGAGCCTGAACAACGTAGGCTCGATTTTCAGGACATCTGATGCTTTTCTAATCGAAAAGATCTACCTCTGCGGAATTACTGCCACTCCGCCACATAAAGACATTCATAAAACAGCCCTTGGCGCAACCGAAACTGTAGCCTGGGAATATATTGAAGACGCCCTTGAGCTGGTTAAAAAGCTTCAGGAGGAAAATGTCCAAGTCTATGCAGTAGAACAGGCTGAAGATTCCACATTTCTGAATGCCTTTACCCCTCAAAAAGGGCAAAAATGTGCTTTGGTTTTCGGAAACGAAGTGAAAGGAGTGCAGCAAAAGGTGGTCTCAGCCAGCGACGGCGTCCTCGAAATTCCGCAACTTGGCAGCAAGCATTCTCTTAATATTGCTGTAAGTGCAGGCGTGGTGTTGTGGGATGTATTTTCGAAAATGAAAGCTCTTGAATAGTGTTCAGTGGTCGGTGCTCAGTGTTCAGGATGACGAATAATTCTGCGCAGATCTGCGAAATCAGCGGGAAACCTGAAGAAGTTAGAAGCCGAAAATCTGGAAATCTGAATCTCTGTCGGGTACTGAAATAAGTTGACCGTTTTACGGAGTTTTAAACAACTCAGTATTATGGCAAATCTACAAGATTTTTCCAAAGAAGCTTCTAATCGAGTAAATCGTTATTTTAGTGAAAGCTTTAAGCGTAAAAAAGTTCAAGAGATTGAAAAGAATATTTCCACTGTTGCCGAGATTTGCAGGGAATATGAAGTGTCTACAACGGCAGTTTATAAATGGTTATATAAATATTCTCGCAATCGCAAACGTGGTGTAAAACAAGTTGTAGAACTTATGAGCGATACCCATAAATTAAAAGATCTAAAAGCCAG
>NZ_AUKI01000006.1 GCF_000424665.1 Salinimicrobium terrae DSM 17865 | reverse complement strand
CCATATTCAATGAGACAAAAGATAAGGGTGTGGCCTTTACCAAGCTGGCGCACTGGTACAAACAAGTCGAGGATACAGGTTTTAAAGCCTTCAATACAGTAGCCAACAGTATACAGCTAAATTATAGGTCGATCTTAAACTACTTCCAAAATAGAAGCACAAACGCTTCAGCAGAATCTTTTAATGCAAAAATAAAGGCCTTTAGAAGTCAATTTAGAGGAGTGAAAAATGTCGAATTTTTCCTGTATAGATTAACTAGAATATTTGTCTAGTCCACAACAATTAGGCATGATCCCCTATTGCCTCGTGATCCCGTTCCTGTAGATGCAATTCCAGATCTTGGAGAAAATCAGCAGATCGTCTTTACCGAATGGCCCGGCCGCTCGCCGCAAGACATCGAGGACCAGATCACCTATCCGTTGACAACTTCACTTCTGGGTATTCCAGGAGTGGAATCCATTCGAAGTACTTCGATGTTTGGGTTTTCGAGCATCAACATTATATTTAATGAAGATGTAGAATTCTATTGGTCCCGTACCCGAATTCTTGAAAAGATCAATTCTCTGCCTTCTGGTCTTTTACCTGAAGATGCCCAACCAACTCTGGGACCCGATGCAACTGCACTAGGCCAGGTCTTCTGGTACACCCTGGAGGGAAGGGATACAGCAGGAAATGTTACCGGTGGCTGGGATCTCCATGAGATAAGATCGGTGCAGGATTACTACGTAAAACTCGGCTTAAGCGGAGTGGAAGGAGTTTCTGAAGTTGCTTCTGTGGGAGGCTTTGTTCAGGAATACCAGGTGGATGTAGATCCCGATGCTTTGAAAGCTTTTAATGTAGGGATCGATGACGTAATGATGGCGGTCAAAAATTCCAACCGCGATATTGGTGCCAAGACGATAGAGGTGAATCAGGTGGAATATTTGGTTCGTGGTCTGGGCTACATTGAATCCCTCGAGGATATCGAAAACACTGTAGTCGCAGTGAACGACAACACGCCAATACTAATTTCGGATATTGGAGTCGTCACTCTTGGACCTGCCGAAAGACGTGGTATTCTCGACAAAGCGGGAGCTGAAGTGGTCGGCGGGGTTGTAGTAGCCCGGTATGGATCTAATCCTTTGGCGGTAATTAATAACGTAAAGGAGAAGATTGCAGAGATCGCTCCCGGAATGCCGACAAAAGTTCTGGAGGATGGCACTGTAAGCAGGCTTACCGTAGTACCTTTCTACGACCGTACCCAACTTATTCAGGAGACACTGGGAACCTTGGAAAGTGCCCTTTCCGACGAGATTCTCATCAGTATAATTGTGGTGATCATCCTGGTGCTCAACCTTCGTGCGTCCATTCTTATTTCAAGTCTGCTGCCCATTGCCGTACTAATGACTTTTATAGCCATGCGCTACTTTGGAGTGGACGCAAATGTGGTGGCACTTTCGGGGATAGCCATTGCCATTGGGGTAATGGTCGACGTGGGGATTGTGTTTGTAGAAAATACGTTGCGTCACCTTGAATTTGATGAAAATAAGGATGCCGGTGGGGCAAAACTGCTGCGCGTCATAAGAAATGCTACTATTGAAGTAGGACCTGCCGTGACAACTGCGCTTGCGACTACAGTCGTGAGTTTCCTGCCGGTGTTCTTTATGGAGCATGCCGAAGGAAAATTGTTCCGCCCCCTGGCTTTTACAAAAACCTTTGCGCTTATAGCCGCGTTTTTACTCGGGGTGATCGTACTGCCAATGTTGTCTTATTATTTTTTCTCTTTAAGGCTGAAAAAAGAAAGGGTCAATCGAATCTGGAATTATGGTTTAATAGCCGGCGGAATTATTCTTTCCCTACTCTTCGGAATGTGGCTTCCACTTGCGCTTTCGGTAATAGGAATCTTGAGATTGCTGGAGCCCCAAAGCCGTGGCTTCCTTGGAAAATATTCTAAAGAGATCTCCCTTTTCATCATCCTGGCGGTGACTATATTTTTTCTTACGACACATTGGATGCCACTCGGTGTACGGAATAGCATTATAGAAAATTACCTTTTTGTGATCATTTTGCTGGTGATCACTCTGGCAGCACTTTTGGCTATTGTGAAGTATTACGAGAATATTCTCACCTGGTGCCTGGAGAATAAAAAAACCTTCCTCGCCTTACCAATCGTCACTATTCTTATTGGATTATTGATTTGGCAGGGCTTTCCAAAAATCTTCGGATTTGTAGCCGAAGGAGCAGAGGAAATTGGTTGGGATATAAGAGAATCTGACGGCTGGATAGCAGCTTCCGAAACTTTTCCCGGAGTCGGAAAAGAATTCATGCCCACCCTTAATGAAGGAAGCTTTCTATTGATGCCTACTTCGATGCCACACCTTGGGATCGAAGGTAGTAAGGAAGTACTGCAAAAGCTCGATATGGCAGTGACCAATATTCCTGAAGTCGAAGTTGCCGTTGGAAAACTGGGCCGGGCAGAAACAGCTATTGATCCCGCGCCTATTTCCATGTATGAGAATGTCATTAATTACAAGCCGGAATATATCCTGAATGAAGAAGGAAAAATGCAGCGCTTTAGAGTAGATGACGACGGAAATTTCATTCTGAAGACGGGGGAAGCTATTCCACATGAAAAGGCAGTACTTCGGAATATTTCTGCAAAAGACCTGGTGGCCGATGAAGATGGAGAATATTTCAGAAACTGGAGAGATCATATTTTAAGCCCCGATGATATTTGGGATGAGATCGTGCAGGTCACCAGATTACCCGGAGTAACTTCAGCACCTAAACTGCAGCCTATTGAAACCAGACTTGTGATGCTGCAAACGGGGATGCGGGCACCAATGGGCATCAAAGTCTATGGACCAGATTTAGAGACGATTCAGGAGTTCGGATTTGAGCTGGAAGAGATACTTAAGCAAGTGCCTTCAGTAAAAGAGGAAGCAGTTTTCGCCGATCGTATTGTAGGAAAACCATACCTGGAACTTGACATTAACCGGCAGAATATTGCCCGCTACGGTCTAAGCATTGAAAAAGTGCAGCAAACCATTGAAACTGCCATTGGCGGTATGGAGATCACCACCACAGTAGAAGGTCGGGAACGTTATCCGGTGCGGGTGAGGTATCCACGGGAGCTACGAAATTCGCCCGAGGAGATCGAGCGTATTTTGGTGCCAACACCCACCGGAGCACAAATTCCGCTGGGACAGCTCGTGGATGTACGCTACGTAAAAGGGCCACAAATGATCAAGAGTGAGGACACGTTTTTGGTTGGCTATGTGTTGTTTGATAAAAAAGAAGATTTCGCCGAAGTGAACGTCGTTAATGATGCCCAGGCCATGATTGCAGCAAGAATTGCAACCGGAGAGCTTGTTGTCCCTCCGGGAGTGAGTTTTGAGTTTTCCGGAAATTATGAGAATCAGGTGCGGGCTGTTAAAAGACTTGCCATAGTTATACCTATTTCCCTGGTGATCATCTTTCTGTTGTTGTACTTTCAGTTTAAGACTGTAATTGCTTCTACGATCCATTTTTCGGGGGTATTTGTGGCTTTTGCCGGTGGATTTATAATGATCTGGCTTTATGGGCAGCCGTGGTTTATGGACTTCAGCATTTCGGGAATGAATATGCGGGACCTTTTCCAGATGGGCACGATCAATTTAAGTGTGGCAGTGTGGGTAGGTTTTATTGCCCTCTTTGGGATCGCAACAGATGATGGCGTGCTTATGGGAACCTATATTCACCAGGTTTTTGAAAAGCGCGATCCGCAAACCGTACCTGCAGTAAGAGCCGCAGTTTTGGAAGCTGGAAGAAAAAGAGTGCGGCCGGCGATGATGACCACAGCTGTGACCATTATTGCTTTATATCCTGTGTTGACCTCCACCGGAAAAGGTGCTGACATCATGGTGCCCATGGCTATCCCTATTGTGGGAGGAATGGTAATCCAGATCATGACAATTTTCGTGGTGCCCGTACTTCAGGCAATTTGGCGGGAAACTGTAGTGACAAGAAACGAAAACAAAATAACTGAAGGATGAAAAACTCTTTAAAAATACCCTTTTTGACAGGTCTGCTTTTTCTTCTTTCGGGAAGCATGAATGCCCAGACCCTGGAGGACTATCTGCTGATCGCTGCGGAAAATAATCCGAAAGTGAAGGCTGCTTATTCCGAATTTGAAGCTGCGCTGCAGGAAGCACCACAAGTGAAAAGTCTGCCCGATCCAACACTTACCGTATCGGCCTTCGGGCAGATGGTGGAGACACGATTGGGACCGCAGGAAGCACGTTTTTCACTGATGCAGATGTTTCCGTGGTTTGGAACCCTGGAGGTGCGGGAAAATGTGGCAATTTTAATGGCCGAAGCAAAGTTTCAGGCTTTTTTGGATGCTCGCAATGAGCTTCTGTTGCAGGTGAGCAGCAAATATTATGAGCTGTACGAACTTGAACAGCAGCTTCAGTTTCAGCAGGAAAATCTGGAGATTCTTCAGAATTATAAAGATCTCGCCCTGTCGCGTGTGAGTGCAGGCAGCGGAGCATTATCTGATGTGCTGCAAGCCGACCTGCTTCGGAATGAATCTGTAACCGGCCTGGAAGTCATCCGGCTCAGACGGGAAGTGCTGCAAGCCCAGTTCAATGCTTTGCTGAACAGGGAAATATATGAAGCAGTAATTGTGCCGGATGAAATAGAAATACTTCCTGAAAATGCCTTTTTTGACACCTTTGTTACAGGCAATCCTCAACTTGAGGAAATGGAGAAGATGGCGGCTTCGGCACGGGCAAGGGAAGAACTTGCGAAGAAAGAAGGAATGCCCAATATAGGAATTGGAGTTGATTACGTGATTGTTGGAGAAAGAATGGATATGGCAGTGGAAGACAACGGCCGCGATGCAATCATGCCTATGCTTTCTATTAGCTTACCAATTTTCCGGGGGAAATATAGAGCAGCACGCAAACAGGCCGCTTTTATGGCCGAAAGTTATGAGCAGCGAAAAGAAGGTTTGGAAAACCAACTTTTAGCAGAAATTGAAGTAGCACTGTTTGAAGTAAAGGAGGCGAGGGCCATGCTGGCTTTATATGAGCAACAGGTAGAAAGTTCTAAACAGGTGCTCAATTTACTACTTTCCTCTTACCGGAATGCGGCCTCCAATTTTGAGGAAATTCTAAGAGTACGACAGGAACTTTTAAAATATCAGCTGGCAGTAGCAGAAGTAGAAGCGAACTACCTTACAGCGCTGGCAAAAATCGATTATTTATTGGGTAAAACTTTGGAAAATGACAAACAAAAATAAAAATATTCTAATTATCGCCGGCACCCTTATAATAGGAGTTCTTTTGGGCTGGCTGTTCTTTGGAGGCAGTGATGACACCGCAGTTCATGATCACAGTGCAGAAGCCGGACAGGAAACTATATGGACCTGTTCCATGCACCCACAGATTCGCGCTGCAGAACCGGGTAAATGTCCCATTTGTGGGATGGATCTTATCCCGCTGGAGAGTTCAGACGTAGTAGAGAATCCCAATGCAGTGCAAATGACCGAGTATGCGATGAAACTCGCTAACATTCAGACGCAGGAGGCGGGAAATACTTCTGTGGAAAGAGAACTGCAATTAAACGGAAAAGTAGCCGTAGATGAAAGGATCTCCTACACTCAAAGCACGCACGTGCCGGGAAGGATTGAAAGATTGATGGTGAACTTTACCGGAGAGGAAGTGCGGAGAGGCCAGGCGCTGGCAGTGGTTTATTCTCCGGAATTGGTGACGGCCCAGGAAGAATTGCTGCAGGCATACGCCATCCGCAATTCTCAACCTGAACTTTTTGAGGCGGCTAAACAAAAGCTGCGCAACTGGCGGATTGGGGAAAACCAGATCAACCGTATTATTGAAAGCGGGGAAGCCACCGATCGTTTTACTATTACTGCCGATGTAAATGGTGTAGTTACAGAGAAAATGGTGGAGCTGGGAGATTATGTGGAGCGGGGAATGCCGCTTTACCAGATCGCCGACCTGTCAAAAATGTGGGTTCTATTCGATCTTTATGAACGGAACCTTGGAATGGTAGATCTTGGCGATACTATAGAGTTCACAGTAGCCTCTATTCCCGGGGAAACCTTTACAGGAACTATAGACTTTATAGACCCCATTATAGATCGACAAACAAGAGTAGCCACGGCAAGAGTGGCAGTGCCTAATCTTGATGACAGGTTGAAGCCCGGCATGTTTGTTTCCGGAGTAGTCAGCGGAGACGGCGGGGAAGCGGTTTCAGGATTGACCATTCCGCGTTCTGCAGTATTGTGGACCGGTAAACGCAGTGTAGTGTATGTCAACGAAGGTACAGCATCAAATCCCCTGTTTGTAATGCGGGAAGTTGTACTGGGACAGCTTTTAGGAGCAGCTTATGTCGTGGAAGAAGGACTTTCTCCCGGAGAGGAAATTGTTGTGAACGGTACCTTTACCGTAGACGCTGCAGCTCAACTGGCAGGTAAACCAAGCATGATGAATCCCGGCACGGTTACACCGCAAAGTCCGCAAATGGATATAAGGCAATACCTCAAAGACAGCGCCTATGACTTCAGGCTGCAGGTTTCGGGGGAGTTTCAGGAGCAGTTAGGGGAGCTGGTATCAGACTACCTGCAGCTCAAGGATGCCCTGGTTGAAGGGGAAGAGGAAGAAAGCGTAACTTTGACACGTCAGTTTGCACAAAGACTTCAGGAGATAAATGCAACCGGATTAGCCGGGGAAGCAGAAGAATTCTGGCAGGAGAAAAAGAAATTCCTTTTGAAACATTCCGAAGAAGGACTCACAGAAGACCTTTCAAAGCAAAGGGAGAATTTTATTTATTTATCTGAAGCTATGATCAAAACCGTGGCAGCTTTTGGATTACAAGACAAGACGGTTTATGTGGATTACTGTCCTATGGCAAATTCAGACAAAGGAGCTTACTGGCTGAGCGACATAGCCGAAATAAGGAATCCATATTACGGTGAGGCAATGCTTAGCTGTGGAGAAATAGTAGAACAATTAAAATAAATCAATAACAATTAAAAACCAGAAAAATGAAGAACACAAAAATCACAATGTTAGCCTTAGCAGGAGCTTTTCTATTTGCTTCCTGTGGAGAGACTAAAAAGGAAAATGAAGTCGAGGACGGTGCAATGCCAATGCAAAACGAAATGCACATGTCCGAGACCGATGAACACGATATGGGTGACGTAGACGGCATGCATGAAATGGCAGGTAACCTGGATGACGGTCAAACACGTGAAGTTAATTTTAGCGATGATCGTATCGCTGGTGTTTACGGGCATTATACGCACATAAAGACGGCTTTGGTCAATACAAATGCAGAGGAAGCTCAAAATGGTGGAGAGATGCTGGTAGAAGCTCTGGATGGCGTGGAAAACAACACTGAGGCGCTACAGGCTGCACAGACTATTGCAAATTCTGAAGACGTGAATGAGCAGAGAACCGCATTTTTAGATCTTTCTGCTGCAATGGAAGAGCTTTTGACCGGTGCAATTGCTTCGGGAGAGATCTATAAGCAATATTGCCCCATGGCATTTGATGGACAGGGTGGAGCCTGGCTTTCATCTTCTGAAGAGATTCGTAATCCTTACTACGGTGATAAAATGCTGAAGTGTGGTAGCGTTCGCGAAACTATTCAATAGGCGCAAGTGAAGCTTTTTATCAAAAATATGGTTTGTAACCGCTGTAATATGATGGTGAAGTCTGAACTCGAAAAGTTCGGGCTTCACCCGCTTACAGTAGAACTGGGTATGGCCGAAGTGGAGCGCGAACTTTCTGCTGAAGAAAAGAAGCTTCTGAATGAACGCTTTGTAAGGCTCGGTTTTGAACTTATTGATGATAAAAAGACCCGATTAATCGAGAGCATCAAAACTGCGGTGGTGGAATTAATCCGCAACCCCAATTACCTTCCAAAAATGACATTTTCAGAATATCTTTCTGAAAAATTCCACCATGATTATTCTGCCCTAAGCAAACTCTTTTCTGAAGTTCAGGGCATGACCATTGAACAATATGTGATCATCCAAAAGATTGAACGAGTGAAGGAACTGCTGGTCTACGACGAACTTTCCCTCAGTGAGATTGCGTTTCAGCTGAATTATTCAAGTGTATCGTATCTTAGTAAGCAGTTCAAAAAAGTAACGGGATTAACTCCCACCCATTTTAAGCAGGTAAAGGAAAATAAACGCATTCCTCTGGACAAGCTTTAGAATCTTACCACAAATTTCCAGAATTGTATAACATCTCCGCTTAAGATCCTGCGAACTTTGGGATGTAAAAGTTAAGGAAATGGAACATACTTATAAAATTACCGGCATGACCTGCAACGGGTGCCGTGCGCATGTAGAAGAAACTCTTCAGGTAGTAGACGGAGTAAAGAATGCCTCAGTCAATCTTGAAACAGGGGAGGCAATCGTGGAAATGGAACGGCATATTCCATGGGATGTTTTTGAAACTGCTTTGCAACAGGGTGGTGGTAATTATCACATTTTAGCTCCCGGTACTTCTGAAGAAAATTCCGCAGATAAAGGTCTTAAAAATGACACTTCTAAAGTTGCTTCTGGAATGACCCACACTTATAATATCACCGGTATGACCTGCAATGGTTGTCGGACTCATGTTGAGGAGACTCTTTCTCAGGTTGATGATGTCACAGAGGTAAAGGTAAATCTTGAAAACGCTGAAGCTGTAATAAAGATGCAGCGGCATATTCCTGTAGATGTTTTTGAGTCTGCATTACAGCAGGACGGTGGCAACTATCATATTTCAACACCCGATTCAGAAGGGGAGGAACTCATGTCGCACAAATACCAGATCACGGGAATGACCTGCAATGGCTGCCGAACTCATGTAGAGGAGACGCTTTCAAAAGTTGATAGGGTTACAAAGGTTGAGGTGGATCTTGAAAAAGCTGAAGCTGTGGTCACCATGGTGCGGCATGTGCCTTTGGAGAAGTTTCAGGAAGTGCTGGAAAAAGATGGTGGCACTTATAATATTTTTCTTCCGGGGCAGGATATTTCTGCACCGCCTAAGCCGAAAAAACCCAAAGGAAAAGGGACAGGAACTTTTTATTGTCCCATGCATTGTGAAGGAGATAAGACCTATGATCAACCCGGAGACTGTCCCGTCTGCGGAATGGATCTGGTGGAAGAAGTCAGCTTAAAGGCGGACAAGCCACTTTATACCTGCCCTATGCACCCCGAGGTTGTCGAGGATGAGCCGGGAAGTTGTCCTAAATGCGGAATGGAACTGGTGCGCATGGAGCCTGAAGCTTCTGCCGAGCAGAAGTCTTACAATAAGCTGCTCAAAAAGTTTAAAATAGCAGTTGCCTTTACCCTGCCGATATTTATTATCGCCATGGGAGAAATGATCCCCGGCAATCCTATTTACAACTGGATGAGTATGGAAGCCTGGAATTGGGTTCAATTCGGTCTTTCTCTTCCGGTGGTGTTCTACGCCACCTGGATGTTCTTTGAAAGGGCATGGAGATCTATCGCTACCTGGAACCTAAATATGTTTACTCTTATTGGGATTGGTGCCGGAGTGGCCTGGCTTTTCAGTGTTTTTGGAATGTTATTTCCGGGATGGTTTCCAGAGCAATTTCTTACCGACCACGGAACCGTGCATGTTTATTTTGAAGCTGCAACTGTTATTCTGACCTTAGTACTTTTAGGGCAACTCCTTGAAGCCAGAGCCCACAGCCGCACGAACTCGGCTATAAAAGAATTGCTGAAATTAGCTCCAAATAAAGCAACAGTTGTGGTCAATGGAGAAGAACGCGAAATTCATACAGACGAAATTCAGGTTGGGGATATCCTAAGGGTGAAACCGGGTGACAAGATCCCTGTCGATGGAAGTATTCAGAAAGGCCAGACGAACATTGATGAATCCATGATCACCGGGGAACCGGTGCCTGTAGAGAAAGTAGAAGGAGATAAGGTGACTTCAGGAACTATTAACGGCAACAGGAGTTTCACTATGAAAGCGGAGAAAGTAGGGGATGAAACCCTACTTTCCCAAATCATTCAGATGGTAAATGATGCCAGCAGGTCGCAGGCGCCAATCCAAAAGTTAGCCGACAAGATTTCCGGATATTTTGTGCCGGTAGTGGTGATCATTTCGATAATTACCTTTATTGTTTGGGCTGCATTAGGACCGGAGCCGAGCTATGTTTACGCTCTCATAAATGCCATTGCAGTTCTTATCATTGCCTGTCCCTGTGCTCTTGGTCTGGCCACTCCAATGTCTGTTATGGTGGGAGTTGGGAAAGGTGCTCAAAATGGTGTGCTTATTAAGAATGCGCAGAGTCTGGAGCAAATGGACAAGATCGATGTGCTCATCATTGACAAAACCGGAACCATTACTGAAGGAAAACCTTCAGTAGAAAAAGTGATGGCTTCAGGAGAAATTTCAGAAGAAAAGCTGATCTCTTATCTGGCTTCTATAAATGCACAGAGTGAGCATCCCCTGGCAGAAGCTACTGTTCGCTATGCAAAAAAACATGACCTTAAATTTTCCGAAGCTTCAGATTTTGATGCTGTAACCGGAAAGGGAGTTACGGGAATTTCCGAAGAAAAAAAGATTGCAATAGGAAATGACAAGTTAATGAAGGAGATTAATGCTGAAGTGAGCAAAGAACTTCAGCAGCAGGTAAAAGGGGAACAGGAACAGGGCAAAACAGTTTCCTTTATCGCTATTGACGGAAAAGTGGCCGGATATGTTACCATCACAGATCCTATTAAAGAAACGAGTCGACAGGCAATTAAAGACCTTATTGATGAAGGCGTTGAGGTATTGATGATGACCGGGGACAATGAAGTAACGGCATTGGCCGTGGCAAAGGAGCTCCATTTATCAGGTTTTAAGGCGGGAATGTTGCCGCAGGATAAAATGGAGGAAGTCACGAGGCTTCAACAGCAGGGTAAAAAAGTTGCCATGGCCGGTGACGGGATTAACGATGCGCCCGCACTTGCAAAAGCAGATATTGGAATCGCCATGGGAACCGGGACCGATGTAGCTATCGAAAGTGCAGAGATCACTCTTGTAAAAGGCGACTTACACGGCGTAGTAAAAGCAAAAGCTTTAAGTAAGAAGGTGATGAAGAATATTAAGCAAAACCTGTTCTTCGCATTGATCTATAATACTCTTGGGGTGCCAATTGCTGCCGGATTACTTTATCCTTTCTTTGGAATTTTGCTTTCTCCAATGATTGCAGCACTGGCTATGAGTTTCAGTTCGGTGTCTGTAATTGCCAATGCGCTAAGGCTTAAACGGGCTGAAATAGAGTAGTTATAAAATGACATTTTGGAAACCTTATAAAATAGAAAATCTGAAATTATTTGAAGTTATCAATATAAACTAAATAAGATGCAGCAATTTCTTGAGAATTGGGGAGAAGCCGCCCATACAACAACCGGTTTTTTCTGGATGGCCTTATGGGCATTCATATTAGGATATTTAATTAGCAGCCTCATCCAGGTATTTGTGACCGAAAAGAAGATGAAGGAAACCATGGGCGAAGAAGAAAAAAAAGGGGTGCTACTCGGCACCTTTTTCGGTTTTATAAGCAGCTCCTGTAGTTTCGCAGCTCTTGCCACCACTAAAAGTCTTTTCAAAAAGGGTGCTGCTTTTGTTTCTTCAATTGCCTTTCTCCTTGCTTCTACTAACCTTGTCATTGAGCTGGGGATCATTATTGCAGTTTTTCTTGGTTGGCAATTTGTAGTTGGCGAGTACGTAGGAGGGATTCTTCTTATTTTAATTAGCTGGCTGCTTATCCGCCTCATTAACCCGAAAGGTCTTATTAAAAAGGCGCGGGAGCGACTGAATAAGGATGAAGATGAAGACGAGAAGGAGGCCGATAAGTCCTGGAAGGAAAAAATAAAGTCTGAAACAGGTTGGGCCAAGGTGGCGAAGCAGTATGGAATGGAGTGGAAGATGGTATGGAAAGATGTCACCATAGGTTTTACTATTGCCGGAGTAGTGGCCGCTTTTGTTCCGGATTCATTTTTCAGAACGTTATTCATCAATAGCGGACCTGATGTTTCCAGCTTTTCTTTTCTAACCGTAGTACAGCATATCATTGTTGGTCCTGTAGCTGCTTTTCTTACTTTCATTGGCTCTATGGGGAATATCCCGCTTGCTGCACTTTTGTTTGGAAAAGGAGTGAGTTTTGGAGGTGTTATGGCTTTTATTTTTAGTGACCTTGTAGTTTTTCCGGTACTAAGGATAAATGCACGGTATTACGGCTGGAAGATGTCCCTTTTCATTCTAGGTCTCCTGTTTGCCGCTCTTTTAGGTACGGCTTTAGTCCTGCATTATTCATTTGATCTCCTGAACTTCTTACCAGATCCTCAAGATGTCAAAATCATGTCTGCTGAATATTTTGCAATAGATTATACCTTCTTCCTCAATATTTTATTTTTAATTCTGTCGGGGATATTAATTTACATTGGATTCTTTAAACGGAAGGATGTGAAGTACATGAAGGAAATGGCACCTAAAAGCATGACTCTTGAGAATATAATGAAGTATCTGTCTTTTGCTGCATATGCCTGGTTAGTTGGCGGGTTGGTTGTAAAATATTTTATTCTTTAAAGAAAGAATATTATGTCAACAGAGAGAGAGGTCGGAGACAGAAAGCTGCAGTAACCTTGAGCCTCAAAAATAGCATTTTTGAAACTCTACAAAAATATAAGAGCCGGACAATCGTCCGGCTCTTTTTTATTAATGTTCAACAGATTAACTGTTGGGATCAAGAATAAGATTTACTCTTTCCAAAGCGTCTTCCAGATGATATCTTGTTAGAGTATCATTGCTTCGGCCAATGCTGTTTCGAAGATCACGCTGAAGTTTTTTCAGCTCCCCACGAACAACAGGACGAATATCACTTTGTGCAACATCAACATTTGATCTTGTAACCCATGAGCGGTAACGCGCAGGAATTTCGGATTGTTCTTCGGTCATAAGGTACTCCATGCGATCAATATAAGCCCGCTGAAGGTTTCTACGGTAAGTGTCAATGCTTTGTCCTCTTCTCAGTTCACTCCAAACACCCGATCTCAGGTCCTGCATCATGTCCAGAAGACCGTAGGCACTGCTTCCGTTCATTTCCCTGTTCTCGATCAACCTTGCCATTCTTCCGAAGTCAAGGAGATTGTTTAGCGTTCTTTCCTGAGTGGTTCTGATCCTTTCAACACTACCGTCAAATTCGGTTCTGTTGAAGATTTCCTGATCGATAAGCCATTCGGGAGTAGAGAATAACTCATCCTGAAGGAAATTCATTGCTGTTTTCTGCTTTTCGGGAGTTACGTGAAAATAAACCGCACCTTCCTGATCGTAAGTTTTAGTCTCCTTAATCACACCACCAACATTGGCAGCAACATGTCCCATATAACGGTTATACTGGCTAAGCACCTGCTCGTACATGGTTTCAAGATCATCATAATCTTTACCATCTTCGGCAGTCCATTCGATGAGGTTTGGAACAATTCTCTTCAAGTTTTTAATTCCGTACTGGCTTGCAAGTACAGAATCGTCACCAAGATCTTCTGTTTGAGAAGTAGGATCGATCACTCCGCTTTGCTGAGCTCCAAACCTGTACACAGGATCTCCCGCTTTTTCCAGGATCCAGGAATCAAGAACTTCTTTTTCCTCTTTCCCTACTTTGTCGGGAATTGGCTTGTAGCCCCACATGACCGAATATTTGTCATAAGGACCAATGTTTGGCATCAAAGCAACATCTCCGTCTTCGGGTTGAGCGATATAATTGAACCGTGCGTAGTCCATAATTGAAGGAGCGGTACCGTATTTTTTTGTGAATTCGGGATCCCGCAAAGATTCAACAGGATAGGCAACGCTGCTTCCCATATTATGTGGAAGACCAATGGTATGCCCTACCTCATGGGCAGATACAAACCTAATCAGTCGGCCCATAATTTCATCCTTAAATTCTACTCCGCGGGCATCTTCATTGATGGCTGCAGTTTGAACAAAGAACCAGTTTCTCAACAAGGTCATCACGTTGTGATACCAGTTGATGTCCGATTCCAGAATTTCTCCTGAACGTGGGTCACTAACATGAGGCCCGTTTGCATTTGGAATTGGGGAAGCGAGGTATCTCACCACCGAATAACGAGCATCTTCGGGACTCCATTCCGGATCTTCTTCCACAGTAGGAGGATCCTTGGCAATAATGGCATTTTTGAAACCTGCAGCCTCAAAAGCTACCTGCCAATCTTCAATCCCTTGTTTGATATAGGGTATCCATTTTTTTGGAGTGGCACGGTCTACATAATAAACGATAGGTTCTTTGGGTTCAACCAGTTCCCCACGCTTAAATTTTTCCATGTCTTCTTCCTTCACCTCAAGTCTCCAACGGTCAAGGTAACGAACTGTTTCACTCTTTTGGTTATCTAGTCCGTAATCAATTTGCCCGGTTGTAAACCAGCCCACCCGCTCGTCATAGTATCTTCTTTCCATAGGAACCTTTGGGAGCAGGATCATGGAATTACTCATTTTGACTGAAATGGATCCAGTGCTTGAATTTGAGGGAGGTTCGCCGGCGTTATAAGTTTTGACGTGTCGAATTTCAATATTTTCAGGGTAACTTCTAATAGTATCAATATAAGATCTACTGTCATCCAGACGACTTATCTTATAGTCACTACGACGTCTTTCGGGAAAACCCAGTGCCTTGACATCTTTCTCGTAAAGGTCTGTCACCTTTATTACCGTTGAATTGTTCACAGAATCCTTTCGGACAGCTTCAATGTCAAATGAGAAAAGAATAGGTTCAAAGTTAGAATTCACCACCGCTTCATGTACCGGAAGGGAATCGGCTGCAAAAACATCATAAGATACTACACGTAAAAGAACATTCTTGTTCTTCTTTTCCCATCGCAGCACCTGTTCATTTTGCTTTCCGCCACCAAAGCCTATGCCCGATGCAGTTTGTGCAATTCGGGTCACCATAAGCATTTCACGATTGAAAAGACTGTCGGGAATCTCGTAATAATAATCGTCATCTATTTGATGTACTGTAAAGAGGCCAGCGTCGGTTTTAGCTTCTTTGGTGATCACTTTATCATAAGCCTTGATCCCGTTCTTATCCTTTTCGGAAGGTTTTGTGGCGGTCGCTGTATCTTTTTTCTTTTCAGGTTGAAATACGGCACAGCTTGTTATTGAAAAAGAAAAGAAAACAATAACCAGCCGGAACATTATTCGGTTGTTCATTAAATAGAATTATTTAGTTAAGAATCGCCCAATTTATAAAAACATAAACCGGATGCCTAACCCGGAAATGTTAAAATACAATGAGATGCACTATGCTGATACTTGGACAGGAGAAGAGGTAAAAGGTTTAATATGAAAGAAAAGTGAGATGAAAGCTAATTGTGAGAATAAAAAGAACATCCTAATAAATTCTTAAATTATTCTGTCTTTCCTGTACCTTTGAAAAAGATGAGAACTCCCTTTATCTTTATTTTTTTTATTATTTCCGGGAATGTTTTTTCCCAATTGGGTTTTTGTCCCGGGAGTAAGGGGGTACCCATTTTTCATGAAACTTTTGGAACGGGCACAGGAACAGGAGAGGAGTTGCCGGCCGGTACCACTACTTATACTTATTTTGTAGGAGACCCCGAGGACGGGCAGTATACTATATCCAGCAACATTGGACAGGATATAGGAAGTTGGCATAAAACCCTGCCTTCAAGTACCATTTCTAACGGAAAAGCTTTAATTGTCAATGCCGATGATAATAATGCCGGAATGTTTTATGAGACAAATATTTCAGGTTTATGTGAGGCAACTACCTATGAATTTTCTGCTTTTTTGATGAATATTTATAATGGAGCGAGTACTGTCTGTCCTGGTTCCGGAATTCCTATAAATGTGCGTTTTGAAATTTGGGATGAGACAGATTCTGTCAAACTGGCCAGTGGGAGCACAGGTGACATTCAGGGCACCTCCTATCCTTTTTGGGAACAGTATGCCCTGGTCTTCCGCTCAGGGGCCGGTCAGTCTAATGTTATTCTTAGAATGTTCAATAACGGAGTTGGTGGCTGCGGAAATGATCTCGCTATTGATGATATTATTTTCCGGTCTTGCGGAGATCAAACTGAAGTTAACTTGTCAAATTCTACCGAAACTTCCCTGGATGTTTGTCCACCCGATGTTCCTGTTAGTGTAGAATTAACGGCAACACCAGATAATACTGTTTACAACAGCCATGCTTTTCAATGGCAGGAAAGTATAGATAATCAGAACTGGCAGGATATTCCAGGGGAAACAGCAACAACTTTTATCTCTTCACCTATCAGCTCAACCCGGTATTTTAGAGTAAAAGTGGCAGAAGATGCAGTAAATCTTCAGGATAATTTGTGTAGTTCGGTCTCTGAACCTTTTGCAGTATTTGTATTTGAAGAACCCGAAGCTCCCGTGAGCCTGGGGGACCTGAATATCTGTGAAGGGAATTCCATTCCACCACTGGAGGTGGTGACTAACACAGATGAGTCGGTTAGGTGGTTTGAAAGTGCTACAGATGGGGAGGAAATAGCAACAGGCAATACATTTGTTCCTTCGGAGGGAGGAACTTATTACGCCGAAGCCTTTAAAACAGGATCTACATGTGAACCTGGCCCCCGCACTCCTGTGACTTTAGAAATTTACTCTGTGCCCCAGGTGACAGATGAAGAGCTTCAGCTATGTACAGGCAGTGAGGTGCAACTCGATGCCGGGGCAGGAAACTTCAGTTATGACTGGAGTACGGGTGCTTCAAGCAGGCAAATAAATATTTCCCTGCCGGGGGATTATTTCGTGACAGTAACAAATATTAATGGTTGTAGTGCAACAAAGAGATTTGAAGTAAATACAGCTGATGTAGCAGGCATTGCCGATATACGTTCAGAAGGAAGCAGTGTGATTATTGAACCTGCTAATTCCGGTGTTTTTGAATATTCCCTGGACGGAATTAATTTCCAACAATCAAATTTTTTTACAAATGTTTCCGGAGGAGTCTACACAGCTTACGTGCGGGATTTAGAAAAATGTAATACAGTTTCTGAAGAATTTCCTCATATTGTGCTGCCGCAGTTCATTACCCCAAATAATGATGGTGTTAACGACCGATTTGAAATAAAAGGAGTTGGATATTTTAACAGCTCAGAAATTAGAATTTTTGACAGGTATGGAAAGTTATTGGCAGCCGGGAATGGAGCTGGCTTCTCCTGGAATGGGACCATAAACGGAAAAGATTCACCTGCGGGAGATTATTGGTATCACATTTTTATTGAAGGTTATGATCCCGTAAAAGGCCATTTTACCTTAAAACGCTAGTATGTTTAAATGTTGTAAAATTAATCCTCTTTCCAATTCTTTTTTGTTAGCCTGTATGATCTGTTTTTCTCTAATCATGGAAAAAGGTTATGCGCAGGAGATCATCCCAACCTACTCTGATTATTTAACAGACAATCTTTTTCTCCTGCATCCTTCCCTGGCTGGAGCTGCCATAAGAAATCAATTAAGATTAACTGCAAGGCAGCAATGGTTTGATGTTGAAAATGCACCGGGAATGCAAACCTTGACAGTTAATGGGAGGCTTGGTAACAAAGAAGGAATTGGGGCTATCCTGTTCAATGACCATAACGGAAACTTCTCAAAGTCAGGCGTATATGGGGCTTTTGCTTATTATTTGAGATTGCCTTCAGGAGATCTCGAGCTCCACAGGCTAAGTTTTGGGATAAGCGCAGGAATTATTCAGCATCGCCTGGACCAGAGCGGGTTTACCCAACCAGATCCAATACTGGGACAGGAAAATACTTCCGTGACCTATGCTAACATGGATGTGGGAATGTCTTATTTTAAAAATGATCTCTATGTTCATTTTGCTGCGAAAAACCTGCTGCCAATCCAGAGAGAACTCTTCAATTCTGATAATATAGCGGTAAACCTGCGGAGATACTTTCTTACCACGGGATACATTTTTTCGCCTTCCTATGACTGGTTTCTTGAACCTTCAGCCATGTTTCAAATTGCCGAAGCCACGCATCAAAAAGCTGTAGATGTAAATATGAAAGCCTACAGGAACTTCGAGTTCGGGCAAGTTTGGGCGGGATTGTCATACCGACAAGGTCTTGACAAAGTAGAGGAGAATATGGAGAATCTGAGATATGTCACCCCTTTTGCTGGAGTAGAATTCCGGAGTTTCTTAATTGGCTACACCTATTCCCAGCAATTCAATGAAATCGTCATGAGCAATAGCGGTTTTCATCAAATCACCCTCGGGTACAATTTTGGTGCTGCACGGGCGCGTTACGACTGCGGCTGTCCTGCTATAAATTAGTATATGAGTTTAGGTTAATCTCAAGTTAATCCCACTTTTTCATTTTTTGAACCCTCACATTATTCTTATCTTCTTATAGAATAATTTAAAAAAAGTAGAATGGAAAAGATTGTAAATTTAGTATCCGAAAGAGCGGGGATCTCGACGGAGCAGGCTCAAGTCGCTGTAGATACAATAGCAAAATTTTTAAAGGATAAAATGCCTCCTGCTATGGCAGGACAGGTGGATAATTACCTTAAAGGTAATGGAACTGGAGATGACGGCGGAATTGCCGGTGCAGCCGGAAAATTAGGCAGCGGCATGTTCGGTAAAAAATAAAGAGGAATATTGAATAAAAAATAACGCCGTTTCAGAAGTGTTCTGGAACGGCGCTTTTATCTTCTGAAACAGTTTTTTAATCAAACCAGTTCTCTACCTCTTCCAGCTGCAGGGCAGCTACAGGTAGTTTGTTCTTTTTACGTAGACCGTTCAGTTTTTGATGAACCTGAGTCGGCTTCTGTTCTTTTAGTTTAGCTACCGTTCCATATTCGTGCATTACAGTATCTACCCACTCTTGTGGTACTCCCATTTTAATAAAATCTTCAGGTTTTGGAGTGGCAGCTTTCTTTTCCGGCTTCATTTGCGGGAAGAACAGCACTTCCTGAATGGATTTCTTATTTGTCAGGAACATGATCAAACGGTCCATCCCAATTCCAAGACCGGAAGTTGGGGGCATTCCGTATTCAAGAGCACGTAAGAAGTCATTGTCAATGAACATGGCCTCATCATCCCCTTTTTCAGACAGTTCCAACTGATCTTCAAAACGATTTCGCTGGTCAATAGGATCATTAAGTTCAGAATAGGCATTAGCCACCTCTTTTCCGCAGATCATCAACTCAAATCTTTCAGTCAACTCCGGGTTTTCACGATGTTCTTTACACAGCGGACTCATCTCCTTAGGATAATCTGTGATATATGTTGGCTGAATAAATTTGCCTTCACATTTCTCGCCAAAGATCTCGTCTATAAGTTTTCCTTTACCCATAGTTTCGTCCACTTCAATGCCCATGCCTTTTGCAGCCTCAAATAGTTCATTTTCAGACTTACCTGTAATGTCAAAGCCGGTGAACTTCTTAATGGCGTCGGTCATTGTAACTCTTGCATACGGAGCTTTAAAATCTATTTCATGCGTACCATAAGTTGCCTTAGTAGTTCCATTTACAGCCATGGCGCAATATTCCAGTAACTGCTCCACAAATTCCATCATCCAGTTGTAGTCCTTATAGGCTACATAAATCTCCATAACGGTGAATTCCGGGTTGTGCGTCCTGTCCATGCCTTCATTTCTGAAGTTTTTAGAAAATTCGTACACCCCGTCAAAACCACCTACAATAAGTCTTTTTAGATACAGCTCATTCGCGATCCTCAGGTAAAGCGGAATATCAAGTGCGTTGTGATGCGTAATGAACGGCCTTGCGGCTGCTCCCCCGGGAATGGATTGTAAGATGGGAGTTTCAACTTCGAAATAACCTTTGTCATTGAAGAAGTTCCGCATTGCATTGAACAGCTTTGTTCTCTTGACAAAGGTTTCTTTGACCTTTGGATTCACCACCAGGTCTGCATAGCGTTGACGGTATCTTAATTCAGGGTCATTGAACTCGTCAAAAACATGTCCTTCCTTGTCAGTTTTGGGTAGGGGAAGTGGTCGTAAAGATTTGCTCAATAAAGTGAAATTTTTCACCATTACCGTCTTTTCTCCAACCTGTGTTTTGAAAAGTTCTCCTTCAATTCCTATAAAATCTCCAATATCAAGGAGTTTTTTATAAATGTCGTTATACTTGCTTTTATCGTCTCCGGGACAGATCTCATCGCGGTTAAAATACACCTGAATTCTCCCGGTGGAATCCTGAATTTCAGCAAAAGAAGCTTTTCCCTGTATTCTTCTGGACATTAACCTTCCGGCAATCACCACCTTCTTCTGCTCTTCGAATTCAGCTTTAATGCCTGCTGCCGTATTATCGACGGGATAAAGCGCCGCGGGATATGGATCTATATTAAGTTTTCGAAGAGAATCAAGTTTTTCCCTGCGAATAATTTCCTGTTCAGATAAATGCATTGTTTTTATTTCAAATTTCGACTGGCAAAGATACAGACTAATGGACTACCAATCAATTGTTTTTTGTGAGGAGAGGCGGATCCCATATTGCCGCAAAATTTGATATCTTTGTATTCTTATGAGTGTTTGGAGAGTAATATTATCTGTTCTTTTTCCACCCCTGGCAGTAATTGACAGAGGCTGTGGATCTATTCTAATAGTTTTAATTCTTACCCTTCTGGGATGGATTCCCGGTGTGATCGCAGCTTTGATCATTTTAAATAATAACAAGCGATAGTTTTTGAGGTAAATCAATCTCATTTCTCTCACCTCATATCTCAATACCATTTAGATTTGAACAAAAACATAAATTTTCAGGAACTGGGGCTGCGGGATTATAAAGATACCTGGGAGTATCAGGAACAGCTTTTTAAAGAGATCCTTGATCAAAAGATCAGAAATCGACGGGAAGCAACTGAAGTGCCAACAAAAAATCATTTTTTACTTGTAGAACATCCACATGTTTACACCCTTGGAAAAAGCGGAGATATCTCTCATCTTTTAATCAATGAGGAGCAGCTGAAGCAAAAGAATGCTACTTTTTACAAGATCAACAGGGGAGGGGATATAACGTATCATGGCCCCGGCCAGGTTGTAGGTTATCCTATTCTTGATCTTGAAAATTTTTTTTCAGACATTCATAAATACCTCAGGCTTTTAGAAGAAACGATCATTCTTACCTTAAAAGAGTATGGCGTTGAGGCGGGACGCAGTGAAGGAGAAACAGGAGTCTGGCTTGATATTGATACTCCCTTTGCAAGAAAGATATGTGCCATGGGCGTTCGCGCCAGTCGCTGGGTCACCATGCATGGTTTTGCTTTTAATGTCAATGCAGATCTCGGCTATTTCGACAACATCATCCCCTGCGGTATTAAAGGCAAGGCAGTTACTTCTTTAAATGTGGAGCTTGGAGTCAAGCAAGTTTCTGAAGATGAGGTCAAGCAAAAATTAAAGAAGCATTTTTCTGCCCTTTTTGAAGCGGAATTGGTGTAGAATTTAAAATTCAAAACTTGAATATTACTTGTTTTTAACCCATTGACTCTGGCCCTTTTGGCAATGCGTTTTTTATTCCGCGATTGATTTACTGCCAACTTCTGATCACTGATCATTGCACTTCATAAACCAACACTTCATCATCTCCTCCCTGCACTACCAGTTCCAGTGCGGCATCACCATCGGCATTAGAAAGATCGATAAGAGAATTTCCATATACAGGGAATCCCTCAATTAAGGAGGCATTGCTGTCAAAAAGATAGACTTTTTTAGCCTGAAGATCAGTGACTGAGACGTAGATTTTATTATTTATGTAAAAGATCTGAGATTCGCTGTATAATCCAAAGTCGAGAGTGACAGGGCTTCCTCCAATGCTCAGTTCATTTTCCGATAAGGTAACCAGAGTTTTGGCTGTTGCTGTGATGTGGGTGATTTCAGCTAAACCAAGATCTTCCTTTTTAATATTACCATCTTCATTGATCTTGACGATTTGTCCTGAAGTGTTAGTAGAGACAAAATTACCATTGTACTCATACCATTCATTTTCGGAAAAATTGAGGTTTTCCTTAACCGGCACCCGAATCTTTCCGGTACGACTAAGAATATTCAGTTGACCTGACCTTTCCGGCGCCAGGATGTAATCTTTGCGACCAATCCTTATATGTTTTGGAGCTTGCGTGATTTCTGAAGCTGCCCGGGAGAATGTAAAACCTCTTACACTTTTCCCTTTTCGATCGTACATCAACAGTTCCCGGCCCTGGGAGATCACAAACCTGTAATCGCGCTTATTGTCATAGTCAAAAATGGCAAGCGGCTGAGTTATTTCGTCCCGGAACTTCAAAGGAAACGGTCTGACAGCATTACCGTCACGATCAATTACATGCAGCGCTTTTTGAGTGGCAAAGGCCAATTGATACCTTCCGTTCCGGAGGATATCAACCGTTTGAACCTCTCCTAAAATGCGGGAATCCATGTCTTTTTTCCAGTAGATCTCACCATCGGCAGAAATTAGATACAGAGTATTTTGAACATCCTGGACTGCGATATCCATTCCGTTAGTACGATGATTTCTGAAGAAAACCGGCCGGGAATCCAGTGCGGCGCCAAGTTTTATACTGGCAACCCTGGAAGTGGGTTTTTCAGTTTTTAATGCAGCACTTTTTGCGAGAATACTGTGCACATGCGCAAAATTATCCTGATAAATATACTGGATTGCAGTAATGGGGAAGTTGGTATAATCCAAATCGGCTGACTTACCTTTTTCATTTGTCTGACTGTTCTTTACTATCAACAGGGATGCTTCTGAACTAAGGCTTTCTGAAGAAGTTTTATAGGCTTCAGTATTGGCCAGAACCAGTTCATCCTGAACAGCTGCAATAACTTCTTTTAATGCTTCGGAAGTTCTTGCAAACAATATATGGTTATTCAAAAGTGTAAAAAAATGTAGCTCTTGCGGATTCAGAAGCGGCTGGAAGATTTCCTGAAAACCATTTGGATTAGGAAATTCAAAAATGGCCTTTCCGCGGTATTCTTCAGTCTGTTGAAGCTCAAAATTGAAGGCGTTGCGAGCACTATCTGGTTCTTTAGTATTAACGACAAGCACAGGACCCTGAGAAAGTTCAATGATTCCGGCTTCATTGGCCAATTGGAGCAGGGAAAATTCAGTAGAAAATTCCGTTTCAGGTTGATGACCTCTCAAAAGAGCTAAATTCTGATTCAGTTTTTCAAAATCTTTAAAAGAAACCGAAATGAACTCTTTGCCGGTGACAGGAGTGATATTTGCGAGAGTATTTTTTGAGATTCCTACTTCTTTAAAGACATTTATTAAGCGAGGAACAGTATCTGAGGCAATGGTAATTCCATTGAGTTGAATGTCATCCTGGGAGATATCTGTGTCGACCACGGTCCATTCGCTAAACGCTGCGAATTGGGGAGGAAATACTTCTTCGAAGAAGGGAGCTGCCTTTTTGGAGTGGAAAAATAAGGATGTTTTTTTAGGGGAGGCAGCTTTAAAGGCCGTTTGAAGATCGGGGTCTGGATTTAAATTACCTTTAGCAGTCTCCTGCAGTAATTTCAGTGAATTGCTTAGAAAACTTATGCTATCGATATTTGTTGAATAAGCTATTTCGCCTTCCAGCGTATATCTTTTTATTTCCAGGTCATCTGAGTTCATCGTCTCTACCTGCCGGTTGGGAATGGAGTCCAGAGCTTGGGGTATAAGTTCATCCCTGCTAATAAAAAGGAAATCAATAGATCCTTCTCCCTTAGGATTAAGGACCAGAAGCGCTTCTTTTTTGTGGGGGAAAAATTGCAGTATGTCAAGACCTTTTTTGATCTCCATATATAAGGAGTGCTGTGAATTCAGTTTTAGAAAATCGTTATTCTGAAGATTATTGAAGAACAGGTCGGGATTTTCCATTTGTAGGATTACAGCCGGTTCATGGGGTAGAAAATCTGTAAGTGCTCCCGTGGTAGGACGGTCATCTGCACAGGAAATGAAAAGTGAGAGGAGGCAAATGGTCAGAATCTTCTTCATGGAAGGTGGATTGTTAAGGATCTTTAGAGGGAGAGCTCCAGTTGGTCGGGCAGGAGCTTAAAGCTTTTACGATGGTACTTTGTTATTCCATATTCTTTTATAGCTTCCCTATGTTCCACAGTAGGGTATCCTTTGTTTTGTTTCCAGTTGTACATGGGATATTCCTCGTGGATCCTCATCATAAACTCATCCCTGTAAGTTTTTGCCAGGATGGAGGCTGCAGCAATACTCAGAAATTTTCCGTCTCCTTTTATTATACATTCGTGTGGTACTTTCCTGTAGTTCTTAAATTTGTTACCATCAACAATAATGAATTCGGGGACAGGATTGAGATTGTCAATACATTTGTGCATGGCCAGGATGGAAGCATTTAAAATGTTGATCTCATCAATCTCCTCCATATATATATGGTGTACCGTATAACAAAGCGCTTTTTGTTCAATAATTTTTCTCAAACTGCTCCTGTTCACTTCTGTGAGTTTTTTCGAGTCATTAATGAGTTTATTCCGGAATCTTGGGGGCAGGATCACTGCTGCTGCAGTGACGGGTCCCGCCAGGCAACCTCTTCCGGCTTCATCTGTGCCGCATTCCAGAGGGGATTTTGAAAAGCGTTTTGCTAACATATTGTTAAAGGAGTGTAGGATATTATTTCGCTCATGCCCAAAAATCCAGGACAGGATGGACAAAAGTAGAAAATAAGTGGAGCCTTTGAAAATAAGGACCTAAGAAAAGTTGTACATAATTATACATCTTAATAGTTTGTGTTTAATTATATCTAAAAGTTAACCGCTTAAAGAGCTTACATATTGATTTAGCTTCATTTTGTATTAAGATGATTGAAATCAGTGTTCATGATCAATGAATTTCTTAATCAATTAACAGATAATATTTTCGCATTGTCTTGTTTTATTAAGATTTTATTATCATTTTTGGCCTTGGCTAATTCAAATAAATTATAAAATGAAAAAAAGATTAAGTGGAATTCTAACGCTTTTACTAGTGTTAGTCGCGCAAATTTCGTTTGCACAAGACAGGATTGTAACGGGTACTGTGACGGATGCCCAGGGTATGCCCCTACCAGGCGTGAATATTGTAATTGAGGAAAGAAATTCTGATGGTAACGCCATTACTACGGGAGGAACTCAGACTGATTTTGATGGTCGCTACTCCATTGAGGTTTCTAGTGGCAGTAGTTTAGTATTCAGTTACATTGGTTTTGACACTAAGAAAGAAGTAGTTGAAGACCAATCTGTAATCAATGTAACCATGGTTGTGGATGCGGCGCAATTAGAGGAAGTTGTCGTAACTGGTGTAGCAGGGGCTACCAGCAGGAAGAAATTATCTGTAACAGTAGGTAAAGTGGATGCTGAAGATCTTGAAAACATTCCCAGCACTTCTGCTGCCAGCGCGCTGCAAGGTAAGGTTGCGGGTGTAAATATCACCAACTTTGGACAGCCTGGTTCTGGGGCAACTATTCAGCTTCGGGGGGCTACTAACCTATTTGGAGGACAGGAGCCATTGATCCTGGTCGATGGTATAATTGTAGAAGGTGGTATTAATGATATCAATACTGACGATATTGCATCTTTCGAAATCGTGAAAGGAGCTTCTGCATCTGCATTATATGGATCTCGTGCCGGTAATGGTGTTATCGTAATCACTACTAAAAGAGGAAAGTATAGTCAGGATGGTCCCCAGGTTACTTTAAGAAATGATTTGGGTATTTCTGAACTTTCAAATAAAATTGAATTAAGTAATTCTCATTATTATGAGCTTGCAGATGATTATGAGTCTGTTTTAGGATCTTATACTAAATATGCAGGTGTAGATTATGCAGCAGATTACCCTGGATATGGGTTTGTTGGACTTTCCGGAGCAAGGATTACCTCTGAAGATCATTATCAGGATAATCCTTTTGGAGTACTTTATGATAATCAGGATAGATTTTTTGGTAAGGGTATTGATAATACAACTTATGTCTCAGTTTCTAATGCGTCCGAGTTTACTAACCTTTTCTTCTCTGCGGACAGAACTGAGAATGAAGGTATTTTCGTGGAGACCGGTGGTTATAAGAGATATTCTGCCAGATTAAATGGAGATTTCAGAATTAATGATTGGTTGAAATTAAGTACTAACAATAACTATATTAGAACTAACAATGAAACTCCCGGAGGTACTACTGATGGGGTATTATTCAATTTGGCACTTATAAATCCGGATGTAGATCTTACAGCAGAAAATCCTGATGGACAGCCATATTATTTTTTACCCGATCCATGGAATTCAACTACCACTAACCCATTGTATCCTTTGGCTACCAATAGAGAAAAGGCTACCAGGAACAGATTTTTAGGATCGTACAACCTGAATATAAAATTTGCAGATCCATTAAATCTTGATCTTGAATATGCTGTAGAAAGTACTACATGGAATAATGATGATTATAATCCATATACTGCTTTCCAGACAGGCGGTCTTTTGAATGGAGTAGATTATCAATTCAGTTACTCTAAAGGAGATTTCTCCAAAGAAAGTAGTTATACGCTATCTCAAAAAGCTCAGGCCACTTTGAATTATATTGAGACCTTTGGAGAACTAAATGTGGCGGGTAAATTAAGTTATTTATTAGAAGACAACCACTACGAGTATTTCTATGGTTTTGGGCAGGATTTTATTTATCCTGGGGTTATATCATTAGATAACTTTAAATCAGAAACAACGACTACTGGATCAAGTTTAACGGATGAAAGGGCTCATAATGCCTTTGTGATCCTTGGACTTGATTACATGGACCGATATATTTTAGATGCTATGTATCGTATGGATGGTTCTTCGTTGTTTGGAGATAATTACAGATGGAATGATTACTACAGAGTATCTGGTGCATACCGTATTTCGCAGGACTTCGATTTGCCGGGAATTACGGAATGGAAAGTACACGCTGCTTTAGGTACTGCAGGACAAAGACCGGGATTTAACTGGCAGTATGATGCTATAGGACTTACTACAGGTGCTCTTGCCACAGATCGTATAAAGGCAAATCCTGATTTAAGACCTTCAACAACAACTGAACTTGAATTTGGTACGAATATTGAGTTTCTTAACCGATTTACTTTTGAAGGTGTTTATGCAAAAGCAAGGACTGAAGATCAGTTTTTATTAGTAGATATTTTTGCTCCGGTTAATCTTGGTGCAAACAGGCAGTATCAGAATGTTGGAACGGTTGAATTTAATACGCTTGAGCTTAGTCTTACCTCTGCTGTGTTAGAAAGAGATGATTTGAGATGGGATTTAGGAGTTCGTTTTAGTGCTACTGAAAATGAGATTACCGAATTAAATGTTAATCCAATTACAGTAGGTCCTGGAGGTGTAAATAGTCCCGGTGAAATTTTTAGGATTAAGGAAGGTGAAGAATTTGGAGCCATGTATGGGTACCAGTTCGTAAGAAGCTTAGATCAAATGGCTCAACAACTTCCTGAAGGAGAATCTATTGACGATTATGTAATCAACTCTGATGGTTTCGTTATTCCTGCTGGAACTGAAGGCACGGTTGATGAAGCGCCACAGATTCTCTTAGGAGAGGATGGAACCCGCCTTTATGGTAAAATAGGTTCTCAAACTGCAGATTTTAATATGGGCTTCACTTCAAACCTTGGTTATAAAGGATTTAATTTTTATATGCTATGGGACTGGAAAGAAGGTGGAGACATTTATAACAGACAAGGCCAGTGGTTAACAAGAGATAGTAGAAATGCGATGATGGATATGGCGGGAGTGCCTGAAGACCAAAAGAAAACTTATGATTATTACCAGGCTCTTTATGATGTGAATCAGGAAAACAAATTCTGGGTAGAAGATGGTTCTTATGTGAAGTTAAGAGAGGCATCTGTATTTTATACCTTTGGAAAAGAGCAACTTTCGATGGTCGCCGACGGATTTTTTGACTCACTTCGTGTGGGTGTGACCGGAAGAAATTTGTTAACTTTTACTGATTATTCAGGATGGGATCCTGAGGTTCAGAGATATGATCCTGTAACTCAGAACTACTATGCAATTGACTATGGTGTATATCCAGTGTCGAGATCTTATACGTTCTCAGCACAAATTAAATTTTAAAAAAAAATATCATGACAAACTTAAGAATTACCTTACTGGCGGTTTTTACCGTTATGTTTTACTCGTGTTCCGACTTTGAAACAGATCTTGAAGTTGAAAATCTTGAGCAGCCATCCAGTGCACAGATCGGTATTCAATCTACCGCGGACGTATTATTTCAAAACTGGTACCAAACTGCAAACCATGTAAACGGACCGGCTATAGCTTTTGCTACTATGGCAGATGCGTTTTCTATGTCCTGGGGTAACTTTGCTGCGAGAGATGTATCTTCGGAGCCAAGAACAGCCTGGAATAATAGTGCTACCTATGGTAACGCAGCTGTTACAGAAACCTATTTTAATTCCATGCACGCTATTTTGGCTGATGCCAATGCAATCATGATTGGTATAGAAGGTGAAGGTGTGTTTGATAATGAAGATAAGTATGAGTCATTAGCTCGTTTTGGACAGGGAGCAAGTTTGGGTTATTTAGCTCTTGTTTTTGACAGGGTTTTTGCATCTGACGAAACCGGAACTCTTAATGAAGGGGAGCCACTTGGTTATGAAGAGGCTACTCTTTTGGCTCTTGAAAAATTAGATCTGGCCATTGCAGCTGCGGATAGGGGAACTTTCGATATGGATATGCAGGTTAATGGAATGAATTTGAATAATGAGGAATGGAGCCAGTTTTTAAATTCCTTTGCAGCCAGGATTTATGTAAACAGTGCAAGAAATGTTGAAGAAAGACAGAATCTTGACTGGCAAAGAGTATTAGATTATGCACAGAATGGGCAAAACTATGATCTTTTAGTATTAAGTGATGGTGGACAAACCTGGTATAATTACTGGGCCTATGTGGTAACCTGGTTTGGATGGCCAATGGTAGATCTAAGAGTTATTAATTTAATGGATGAAGATTATCCAGATTATTGGCCTGAAGGTGTGACGACCTTACCACCAGCTGAAAGTGAGGATGCCCGTCTTGAAATGGACTTTGAATATGTGTCTGCACCATGGTTCCGTCCTGAAAGAGGTACGTATCACTTTAGTACATATCGTTATAGTAGATATGACGAATATGATTCATCTGGACTTACCACAGCAATACCTGAATTGCTTGAGGCTGAAAATAATTTATACTTAGCTGAAGCTTATCTTTATTTGGGTATGCTTCAGGAGGCTGCAGATGTGATTAATTCTGGTACAAGAGTTGTTAGAGGGGATTTACCGCCAGTAGCTGTTGATGCTGATGCTATTGCAGATGCTATTTTCTATGAAAGACATATTGAACTTTTGTCTGGACCAATGGGATTGCGATATTTTGAAATGAGGGCTCATAATCTTCTTCAGGAAGGAACTCCTAAACATTTCCCTATTCCTGGTGCTGCACTCAATGCTGCAGGTATTCCAATCTATACTTTTGGGGCCGGTCAGGGAGAAGCTGGAGTTGATTATTCTGACGGAGGTTGGAGATAAATTTATAAATTCTTTAATTTACTTTATTGAAAAAGCTGTCTCATTAATTCGAGGCAGCTTTTTCTATATTACAGCCCCAGACAGACCCGGTTAACCGTGTGTCTACCTAATTTTTTTTGTAGTATTAAGCGAATAAAGGATTTATGAGCTAGAAATTGGAAATACTACGAGTAGAGGTTTTATATCCAGCCATGAAGCATTAAAATGGCTTTAAATAGGAGGTGCTTTGTTATATAAAAAAGTCAAATTTTTATGTATGGCCAATGGATAATTGATGAATTATAATATTTGGGAAACTAAAACTAAAAAGTGATTTTAGTTCAAAGTCCAAAATCCCAGACTGCCCTTGGTAAGAGGTGGCTTCTTTAAGGTAGAAGTAAGAAGATTGTAGAGGCAATCTAGTTTTTTGAACAACAAAATTACCAGAAAACTTTTTTCCAGTTGGTTCTTCTAGGTTTTCGCTTTACTCTTTTTCTAATCTTTCCCACAATAGTTCTATTTTTGTTTTTTTGGATGGAATTATGAAATACTTTCTATTTTTAATATTCTTTATAATTACTACATTTGAGGGGTTTAGTCAAGTGGAGAGGAACCGTGGCCAGCTTAACAGAGATTCTGGCACGAATTTTAGTTCTGTGGAGGATGAGGAAGTTGAAAAAGCGCCAATTTCACTTTATAAAATAGTTTCTGTAGAAAACGATACCACTATAGTTGATACTACTCTTAATATTTACAAAGATTATCGATTCAATTACCTTAGAAGAGACAATTTCGGTTTACTGCCGTTTTCCAATGTTGGTAGAACCTATAACAACCTTACCTATGATTTTCTGAAAGAGCAGTATGTAATGCCTCAATTTGGAGCCAGGGCACGACATTATAACTTCATGGAAGTAGAGGATATATTTTATTATAATGTTCCCACCCCATTCACAGAACTATTTTATAAAACTGTATTTGAACAGGGGCAGGCAGTTGATGCGCTCTTTACGATCAATACTTCCCCTAATTTCAATTTTTCAGTGGCTTACAAAGGTCTTCGGTCTTTGGGCCGGTACCAACATATGCTTACCAGTTCAGGAAATTTTCGAACTACCGTAGGTTATAATTCTCCTAATGACAGGTACCGACTTCAGTCTCATTTTGTCTCCCAGGATCTTCTCAATGAAGAAAACGGCGGACTTACTGGATCTTCTCTTGAGCAATACATAGCTAAAAATCCCGAATTTGAGGATCGGTCGCGCCTTGATGTGAATTTTGAGGACTCGCAGTCTACTTTGCATGGGAAAAGATTTTTTCTCGATCATTCTTATGCTCTTTATAAACGGGAAGATTCTTTGGTGAAGAAGGATCTCTCTATTGGTCACAGATTAAATCATACTTATAAAAAATATAATTATAGTCAGGCAAGTGCCAATGAACTCTTTGGACCCTCCTTTGAAGAAGTGAGTATAAGAGATGAAACCAGGCTTACTTCTACTTCCAATGAAGTCTATGTGGGGTTTACAGCCGGTAATCTTGCACAGATTGTAGCCCGGGGGAAACACACTCATTATAATTATGGGTATAATACAGTGCTGGATCTAAAAGATGGATTCATAGTGAACCGGTTGCAGGGAGATATAATCTCGGCGGGAGGGGATTACACAGGAACGTTAGGCGGGTTTCAGTTCAAAGCGGAAGGTATGATTAATTTAATCGGGGATTTTAAAGGTTATGATCTGGGCGCCAAACTTGCTTACTTACTTTCTGAAGATATTTTAATTGCGGCCACGGCCAATATTAATGACAGGGCTCCCAATTACAATTTCCTTCTTTATCAAAGTGACTACATAAATTATAACTGGCAGACCTCTTTTTCGAACGAAAGCAGGCAGTCTTTGGGTTTTAAACTATTGGCTCCTCAGCTGTTGAATGTCAATTTAGAGTTTTCCACGATAAATGATATGTCTTACTTTGGGCTTGATGAATTGGGTACTCTTCGGCCTTTTCAGCACGACGAACAGGTGAGTTATTTTAAATTAAGGGGAGAAAGGGAATTTATTATTGGAAAATTCGCCTTAAACAATACTATTCTCTATCAATCGGTATTGGATGGAGGACAGGTTCTAAATGTGCCAGATCTTGTGACCAGGAATACTTTGTATTACAGGGACCACTGGTTCCAGCGAGCACTTTATCTTCAAACCGGTTTCACATTAAATTACTTCACAGATTATTATATGAACGGCTATGATCCTGTTCTGGCAGAATTTTATGTGCAGAATGAGCTGGAGTTTGAAGGTTTTCCAACTGTAGATTTCTTCTTTAACGGAAAAATCAGGCAGGCTCGCATCTTTTTCAAACTTGAACATTTGAACAGTTTGATCCAGGGGAATAATAATTTTTCTGCGCCTTTATATCCTTATCGTGATTTTGGTGTAAGATTCGGATTGGTTTGGAATATGTTTATGTAGTATTTTTTGGGCGTTCCCCTGCCTTCGCTGCCGCGTAGTGGGGTCGGGCTATACGCTTCAATCTTTTTGCTCATACTTCACAAAAAGGATTTCCGCTGCTATCCCTAACGCAGGTTGAAGAAAAATCCCTTCTCAAAAATGTCATTTTCAGCGCCTTAGTTTTTGGGGTGATAGAAATGTCAATAAAACCTTAAAAAAGTTTTGTTGAAGACTTGTGGGATTGGAATTCGGTTGTATATTTGCAGCCGCTTTGAGAGCGAGGTACAGGAGTAGGGGAAGCAATAGCTAAACCAAGGTGCAGCAAGACTTCAAAGCAAAAAAGTTCTCTGAAAGATTTTTGAATTTTGGCTTGGATTGTAAAGGGAATTGATTTTATCTTTGCATCCGCTTTTAGAAGTAGCCTTTGGGTGTTTTTAAAGTTAGAAGTTCTGAGAAAAAGTTTTTGAAGTTAAGGTATAAAGGTTGTAAGTTTGCATCCGCTTTTGCGACAAAACATTTCCGGTTTGAATTTTTAAAGCTGAGAAAAAAATAATTTTTTTTCTTGCGAGGTTCGAAAAAGGTTGTACATTTGCAGCCGCTTAGAACACGAGCAAAGTTCACAAAAACATACTGAAATAGAAATCCCGGGACGGGTATAATAGAAAAGGTTCAACTCCTTTTATTTCAACTAGAGATCTTCTGAAGAACGGAATTTTTCTCCTCTTATTAAGGGGAGATGTCCGCAGGACAGAGGGGTGTTCATTGACATATTGAATTGACAGCGCGTATGTTGCTTTAATTAGTAACAAATGCAAATAAGAATTAAGACTAGAAGAACGTTTTGAGCTTTGATCCCCGATAGCTATCGGGGTGAAGAAGAGGAATTCCTTTAGTAGTTGTTAAAGTATATAAGATTTAACGATGAAGAGTTTGATCCTGGCTCAGGATGAACGCTAGCGGCAGGCTTAACACATGCAAGTCGAGGGGCAGCACG
>NZ_AUKI01000005.1 GCF_000424665.1 Salinimicrobium terrae DSM 17865 | reverse complement strand
TTAAGAAATAGTATGTGTGAAACTGTGTATGAAAATCCTCATGCCGAGAGGATCAATGGAATCATTAAGAATAAGTATCTAAAGGGATACAATCCCATCAACTATGATAGTTTGAATAAGAAATTAGATAAAGCTGTGTACATGTACAACCATGAAAAACCTCATAGTTCCATTCATCATTTTACACCGGTAGAATACGAAACGAGATTAAACAAAGAATTAGTAACTTTAAATTAAATAGGATCATAAACCAACTTCTAAAAATGATCAACTCTATTTAGGACTCCACAAATTAACAACCCACAACCCACAAATTAACAACCCACAACCCACAACCCACAACCCACAACCCACAACCCACGACCCACAACCCACAACCCACAACCCACAACCCACGACCCACAACCCACAACCACAACCCACAACCTTAAGCAGGAAATGGCAGAGACAGATCTACTGGAAAAAGTTAGGGCCCACAGGTGTGCTGCGTTAAAGTCTTCCTTATATTTACGCGGTAAAAATTTTTACATGCCCCGTAAAAAAAATCTACATTTCGAGATCTCCGAGAGGAAGGTCTTTCTTCGCATTTTCGATGTAGTCTGGGTGCTGTTTTCCCTGTACGTGGTTAGTATCCTTTTTAGGCTGGATTATTTTCATTTTGATGCCGATTCCTGGTACTGGAGTATTGTCCTTGCAATATACATTACTCTATTTAACGGGATCTTTGAACTTTATGACCTTCAAAAAGCCGGAAATTACTATACTGTCCTGCAGAATGTGGTGCTGGCGAGTTCAGTTACCGTGCTGTTTTTCCTGCTTACGCCTGTGGTGACTCCGGTCTTACCGGAAAACCGCCTACAAATTCTGTATTTTTTTATCACTATTCTGTTCACCTTATTACTTTGGAGATTCTCTTATATCACGCTTATTTCCTCTCCCAGGTTTTACCGGCGGGTCCTTATCATTGGGGAACCCCTGGAGGTAGAGCTGGTGGCTTCACATTTACAGAAATCGGATCCCAATTATAATATCGTCGGTTTTGTAAATCCGGGAAAAGGCAGTGTAATAAATTCTGAAGAGATTGGACTGCAGGATTTCTCCGGGGATGTGTTGGTTGATACAATCAAGGAGAATAGTATTGATGAGGTACTTATTTCTAATGTGCCGTCGTCGACTGCTGAAGGTCTTTACAGTCAGGTACTGGCGCTGCTCAGGGAGGGTTTTCCGGTGAAGGATTTTAATGAGGTTTATGAAGATAAAACCAGCAGGATTCCTGTACAGCATTTAGAACGGAACTTTTACCAGTTCTTTCCCCTCAGCCGCAGTAATAATAATAAATTTTACCTCTTTTTTCATCGTATGGCTGATATTATAGTTTCTATTATAGGAATCTTTATTGGCTGTCTTTTGGTGCCTTTCATTTACTTCGGAAATTTAATTGCTAACCAGGGAACTCTTTTTTACAAACAGGAGAGAATTGGCAGGCATGGCAAATCCTTTAAAATTGTAAAGTTCCGGACAATGCGTTATAATGCAGAACCCGACGGGGCAGTCTGGGCCACGAAAAATGACATCCGCATTACCCGCTTCGGAAAGTTTCTCCGCCGTTCCCGTCTGGACGAGTTTCCGCAGTTCTATAATATTCTGAAAGGAGAAATGAGCCTGATCGGTCCTCGGCCTGAGCGACCTGTTTTTGTAAAAGAATTATCGGATTTGATCCCCTTTTATGCTACCCGCCATTTCGTCAAACCCGGACTCACTGGTTGGGCGCAGGTAATGACTGATTATGCCGACAGCCATGCCGATAGTCTGGAGAAACTTCAGTATGACCTTTACTACATCAAACATCGAAATATTTTTCTCGACATTACCATCCTCACCAAAACGTTGAGTACCATCATTTTCTTTAGAGGACAGTAGGTTTTTAGTTGGCAGTTTTTAAGGTAGAAGTACGAATTTTGAAGTACGATATCAGGTTAAACTTGGAGTCGGTTTTAATTTGGTATTTGTCCTAATGTTCACGTAGTTGTGAGGGAGGGAAAAAACTTGATCGTGGCAAACTTCACTCTCGTGAGTAGAGATTCCATTTATTCTAAAAAATCAAAGCAGAAATTCTCGAGAAGGGGATTGTTTTAATTGCTCTGAATATTCTATTCAATAAAATTATCTTTTTGAAGTATCTTTTTTGTAAGTGTAGTGGTCCCCGGGCGTTAAGAATTTTTGAAGCCTTGGAGAAAATTTAGCCCGAGGAGCACGGTTTTAATTTGGCGGTAGCAAAATTGGAAACACCTTCAAAAAAGTGTCCTTTTTTTGGTTCGTTTTTTTGGACAAGCAAAAAAATGAACAATTATGAAAGAAAATGATTTTTAATCGACCGAAGGGAGAATTGCTAAAAAGATTCGAAAAAAATATCAATGACAGGATGTCCATTTTCCTCCAATGGATAAATTTTTTTATCTCAGATCTCGCAATGCCTGTCGGAGAGAAGGAGAAAAATACAAGTAAGCTAACCGGAGAAGGGATGGATTTAAAAATGAAAGAATATTAGCATATTGGTGATAAAAATACTGCCCACTGACCATCGTACAATGACGACTATTTACGTGATCTCTTCCAGGGTACCATAGCAAAAAGAAATATGAAAAGAGCCAGGAACAGGGAGATTCGTGCAATGTAATCTCCAAAGCGGGTGTAAAAGGTGAGGCGGTCGTTCAGGGTAACGTTCCCTCGCAGTGCGCCCAGCTCTTCGTAGCCCAGGGTAGATGTAATTTCGCCCTTTTCATTTATAAAAGCCGAAATACCTGTATTGGCACTTCTGGCAATGGATCGGCGGTTCTCAATGGCGCGCAGCCGAGCGTAACTGAGATGTTGCTTATGACCCTGGGTATTTCCCCACCAGGCGTCGTTGGTGATGATTGCAAGAAATTCTGCACCTTCAGTGACATAACCCGTAACGAAATCTCCGTACACTGATTCGTAGCAGATTATAGGCCCTACTTCTTCATTTCCGGTAACTTTAAAGGTTCCGCGGCCTTTTTGCGTGGTTTTCATGGCTACCGTGCCGCCCAAGTCGATCATGACATTTCCCAGAAGTGGTTTAAGTACTTCCTGGTAAGGGAAATTCTCCACCCCAACCACTAATTTCGATTTGTGGTAAAAATGAACCGAATCATTGGCAGAGATCATAAAGGCGGAATTGTAATCATCATACCAGTCATTTGGCCCTAATTGATTACTCTGCCCTCTTACTCTTCCAGGATCACTAAAGCGATCATACATGGAAATCCCGCTCAAAAATGAAATTTCCGGATGGTTGTTTACAAATTGGGTAGCAAAGAAATTTGCTTCCGAATTTTCGAAGCGGCTTAGGACAGTTCCATCGGCAAAAACGGTTTCTGGAGCAACAACTATACGAGTATCAGGGGTGACATTTTCTTCGGCAAGTTCTGTAAGCAGTTCCCCAATACGCTTGTCATTGGTATTGTATTTTTCTGTGTAGGGATTAATATTCGGTTGTAATACTACTGCCTCAAGTGTTTCCTGGCTCTCTTCATAGTTCCACAAGATGACGTAAGAGATCCCTATGGGTACGAGAATCAGCAAAGCGTTTTTCACAAGTCCGCGGTAAAGTATTTCCTTTACCTTGTGTTGGCGGTACAGTAAAATCATTTTAAGGAGAGCGATATTTACAAGCAGGATCCAAAGTGTACCTCCAAGAGTCCCGGTAAATTCATACCACTGGATCCAATGAGGAAATTCTGAAAATCCGTTACCAAGGTTTAACCATGGCCATGAGAATTCCCAGTTGAGGTGCAGGTATTCGAAGGCAATCCAGATGCTGATGAAAAAAGAGGCAGAGGCACTGAAATTCACCCTTTTTGCCACTATATGAAACAACAGAAATACCAGTGACATGAGCAGAGAATTAACTGTAATTGCGAAAACACCTCCAAATGGTGTGGAAAAATAAAGCCAGTAAGTTGTAATAAGGTTCCATATAAAGAAACTGAGATAGGAGAGGCCAAGGATCTTCCATTTGCGATTGTGAGCCTGTTTAACCCTAATGTTATGTTCTGCGTAAAGTAAAGGCACAAAAGCAAAGAACAGCAACAACGGAAATCCATATGTGGGCCACGCCAGTGCCAGTAAAATTCCTGAAAGTAAAGCGTAAAGGAAGTGTTTCATAGTAATTTGTGGATAGCAAATTTAAACAATTAAGAATAATCAATGAACAGCTAACAATTAGCAATTAACAATGATCAATAAATGACTATTGCTGCGGATTTGCACTCCGGGACGAGAACCGACTATTGGCTTTCAGAGCGCAGTTTTTGCGGAGCGAAGAATCTTTCGTGTAGGATTGAGATCCCTTCTTCGTCGGAATGACACTCCTATACAATTTTGAATTCTATATGTTGAATCCCTCTGATGGTCCGGATTTGCACTCCGTGACGAGAACCCACTATTGTCATTCAGAGCGAAGTTTTTGCGGAGCGAAGAATCTTTCGTGTATGACAGAGATCCCTCCTTCGTCGGAATGACAATTCTATACAATTTTGAATTCTAAATTTTGAATCTTGAATCGACGTGGCAGTCTTTTTTTACTATTTTTACACAAAACCCACCAATATGAGCTTTGCAAAGCACGTTCCCAATGCTATCACATTAATCAACCTTCTTAGTGGCAGCATCGGTGCTATATTCGCTGTACAGGGCGACCTGGTCATGGCAGCGATCTTTGTGGCGCTCGGGATCTTCTTTGATTTTTTTGACGGACTTGCTGCCCGGCTTCTTGATGTGAAATCGGAACTGGGATTGCAACTAGATTCCCTGGCCGATATGGTTACCAGTGGATTAGTTCCCGGAATTGTAATGTTTCAGCTGTTTAGACAGGCCCTGCCGGGATCGGCTGCTCAACCTACCTACTGGACATCGGGACAGGATCTCCTCGAATGGAACCTACCTGTTTTTGCACTCTTTGGTCTGCTGGTTACCCTTGCTTCAGCATACCGGCTGGCAAAATTTAATATCGATGAACGCCAGACAGATTCTTTTATTGGCCTGCCCACTCCGGCTAATGCTCTTTTAATATTAAGTTTGCCCCTTATCCTTATTTTTCAGCCGGAGCCTTTTCTTGTAGATATCATTCTTAACCCGTGGTTTCTTGCGGCATTAACCCTGTTTAGCTGTTTTATGCTGAATGCAGAAGTTCATTTGTTCGCATTAAAATTCAGCAGCTGGGGATTTGCAGAAAACAAAGTCAGATATTTGTTTCTCATCTTCTGCCTTATTCTTCTTATTTTCTTACAATTTGCTGCCATACCTTTAATTATCCTGAGTTATGTGATCGTATCTATGGTTACGAACAAGAAAGATGGAGAGACGGAAGCGGAGAGCCATTAATTTCAAAAATTCCAAGCAACAAATTCAAAATTCCAATCTGTAAATCATTTCGTATCAGAAATTGTGATGACGCAAATTTACAATCCTTGAGTAGTTTAATTTATTCGTTATTTCGCTCTCCGTCAGTCCGAGTGAATTAATTTCTGCTACGGTAAGAATAAACTTTTTATCGAGGAGGAGGGGTTAGTTTACCGCCTCTGTTCTCGATACATTTTTTCTTCACTTTCGTTCAGCAAAAAAACTCGAACTGACGGCTAACTGATGGTGCGGATTTGCAATCCGTGTCGGTTATTGATATAATTTTAAATTTTAAATTTTAAATCCTGAATCCTGAATCCTGAATTCGTCTCTGGTCGCTACTCAAAAATCTTCTTCTTCCTTAATTCAAAATTCTGTCCCAAATATACTTTTCTTACCATTTGATCTTCGGCAAGTTCTTCAGGGATACCTGCTTTTAAAATACGACCTTCAAACATTAAGTATGTACGATCTGTAATAGCGAGTGTTTCCTGTACGTTGTGATCGGTAATTAGGATTCCTATGTTTTTGTTTTTCAGCTGAGCGACAATCCGTTGGATGTCTTCTACAGCAACCGGATCCACTCCGGCAAAGGGTTCATCCAAAAGAATGAAATTTGGATCTGTAGCCAGGGCACGGGCAATTTCAGTACGCCGGCGCTCCCCTCCGCTCAAAAGATCTCCTCGGCTTTTACGAATATGTCCCAGACCAAATTCCTCTATAAGAGACTCCATCTTTATTTGTCTCTCTTTTTTTGAGAGGTCTGTAAGCTCCAGCACGCTCATAATATTGTCTTCAATGCTTAGTTTTCTAAAGACCGAGGCTTCCTGGGCAAGGTATCCAATCCCGTACTGCGCACGCTTATACATGGGAAATTTAGTAATGTTCTCCCGGTCGAGGAAAATCCTCCCGCCATTTGGTTTGATCAATCCTACGATCATATAGAAAGAAGTTGTTTTTCCGGCCCCGTTAGGACCAAGCAGCCCGACGATCTCCCCCTGATTTACTTCTAGGGAAATGCCTTTTACAACTTCACGACCTTTATAGGATTTTACAAGACTCTCGGCGTATAACTTCATTTAGTAGATATGAGATATTAGATATGAGTATTGAGATTAGCAATTATTGTGCAATTTTTTTAAAGATAGAAATTGTCAGACAATTACTCCCCCGTTGGGGGCCGGGGGGCATCCTAACTTTTAACTAGCTCCGGGCTTCCAAAGCTTCCCAAAACTCATAAGCTTTCCTCAAGTGTGGAATAACAATAGTTCCTCCAACGAGGGTGGCGATGCTAAGCGCTTCCATTACTTCCTCTTTGGTTAGACCTTCTTTGTGGCTGGTTTCCAAATGATATTTAATACAATCATCACAGCGCAACACTGCTGAAGCGACCAATCCCAATAATTCCTTCGTTTTTACATCCAAAGCTCCGGGTGCGTAAGCGTTAGTATCGAGATTAAAAATCCGTTTTATGATCTTATTGTTGTCGCCAAGGATCTTTTCATTCATTTTCTGGCGATATTCATTAAATTCTTCTACCTGATTTTTCATAGCTTCTGTTTTCTTAATTTTCTTTCTTCTTTTCGGGTGACAATGCGCGAGATCACTATACTCACTTCATATAATATAAGTACTGGGATAGCCACAATGATCTGACTCAAAATATCTGGCGGAGTTATAATTGCGGCAAGAATTAGCACGATTACCAGTGCAAATTTCCTGTATTTCCGAAGAAACTCCGGAGTTACAAGGCCTATCTTGGTCAGGAAATAAATGATAATTGGCAATTCAAAAATAAGTCCGCAGGCGATCACCGAGGAACGTACGAGACTTATATAACTCCCAATGTCAAATTCGTTTAAAACTACCTCACTTACCTGGTACTTTCCGAGGAAATTAATGGAAAGGGGCGTTACCAGATAGTAACCAAAAAGGACACCCATGAAGAACAGCAACGAAGAAATAAAAATAAATCCCCTGGCTGTGTTGCGTTCATTGGTGTACATGGCCGGAGAAATGAATTTCCAGAACTCGTAAATAATGTAGGGAAAAGCAACAATAAAGCCGGCAGTAATAGAGGTCCAGACGTGTGCGGAGAATTGCCCGCCCATGGTCCTTGACTGGATAGTGAAAGGCATATCGTCAAAACAGAATCCACCTTCTAAGCCGACGAATGTGGATAAACGACATAGAATATCATAGGTGAAAAAGTCAGCATTAGTAGGACCAAATAGCAGAACGTCAAAAATGAAACCTTTGGCAAGAAAAGCCGCACTACCGGCAATAACCACGGCCAAAGTCGCTCTGATCAGGTGCCACCGAAGATCCTCCAGGTGATCCAAAAATGACATTTCATCGGCAGATTTTACTACTTTCGCCATACTAGATTATTCCTTCTCTAATTAGGTTGTGAAGATGCACAACTCCATAAAACTCTTTGTTTTTCACTACTAGTAGTTGGGAAATCTTGTTGTCTTCAAGAACATCCATGGCGTCTACAGCCATGGCATCGTATTCGATAGTCTTTGGGTTACGGCTCATAATGTCTTTTGCGGTCAATCCTGATATATCAATACTTTTTTGAAGCATTCGGCGTATATCGCCATCTGTTACTATCCCCAAAATTTTGCCATTTTCCAGGACCGCCGTGACTCCGAGCATTTTTTCTGAAATTTCCACGATAACCTGTGGAATTGCCGCCTCGGGACCTACCGCGGGTTTTTGATTTTGATCTGCGATATCATGTACCCGCAAATACAATTTTTTACCTAAAGAACCACCGGGGTGGTATTTTGCAAAATCCCGGCTTGAAAAGCCCCGAAGGTTCAACAGGCAAATAGCCAGGGCATCACCAATTACGAGTTGTGCGGTGGTGCTGGTTGTGGGAGCCAGGTTGTTAGGACAGGCCTCCTTCTCCACATAGGCATTGAGAATATGATCTGCCTGTTTTCCTAAAAAAGAATCGGTACTTCCGGTGATGGCGATGAGCGTATTTCCGAAGTTCTTAATAAGGGGTACAAGCACCTTAATTTCAGGAGTATTTCCGCTTTTGGAAATGCAAATTACAACGTCTTCCTGTAATATGGTACCCAGATCTCCATGTATAGCATCGGCGGCGTGCATAAATACTGCCGGGGTGCCGGTTGAATTTAAGGTGGCCACGATCTTTGTAGCGATTACCGCACTTTTTCCTATGCCGGTTATAATGACTCTACCCCTGGATTTGAACACCGCCTGTACGGCTTCAGCAAAATTTTGGTCTAATAATTGCTCTAAATTCGCTATAGCTTTGGCTTCAGTTAAAATGGTTTCTCTGGCAACAGAGAGTATTTTTTCTTGAGGTGTCAAATTTGTAGAGTTAGAAATTGTATGGAGTAAAGAAAACCGTATCTTTATTTGATGCAAATGTATGTAAAATTGTAACACAATTGAATGACTTCGCAGGAAATCAATTTACACGAACAGCTTAAGAAATACTTTGGTTTTAGCCAGTTTAAGGGCCTCCAGGAAGAGGTAATAAAGAGTATAGTTAACGACCATAACACCTTTGTGGTGATGCCAACCGGGGGTGGGAAATCCCTGTGTTATCAATTACCGGCACTAATTAAAGATGGAACGGCAATTGTTGTTTCCCCTTTGATCGCTTTAATGAAAAACCAGGTGGATGCCATCCGCGGAATTTCTTCTGAAAACGGTATCGCTCACGTCCTTAATTCCTCCTTAAATAAGACTGAAGTAAAACAGGTGAAAGAAGATATCACCAACGGAATTACCAAACTTCTGTATGTTGCGCCCGAATCTCTGACAAAAGAGGAGAATGTTGAATTTTTACGCAGCGTAAAAATCTCATTTATGGCCATTGATGAGGCACATTGTATTAGTGAGTGGGGGCACGACTTTAGACCTGAATACCGAAATTTAAGGCATATTGTAAAGCGTATTGGCGATGATATTCCTATTATTGGTCTAACGGCTACGGCTACGCCAAAGGTGCAGGAAGATATCCTGAAGAACCTGGCCATCACCGATGCCCGTACCTTTAAAGCTTCTTTTAACCGTCCAAACCTTTATTACGAGATACGTCCCAAGACTAAGAATGTGGATGCCGATATCATCAGGTTTATTAAGCAAAACCAGGGGAAATCGGGTATTATCTATTGCCTTAGCCGCAAAAGGGTGGAAGAACTTGCCCAAACACTGCAGGTTAACGGAATTTCTGCCGTGCCATATCACGCGGGACTCGATGCTAAAACCCGCTCCAGGCATCAGGATATGTTCCTCATGGAGGAGGTTGATGTGGTAGTAGCCACTATTGCCTTTGGAATGGGGATCGATAAGCCCGATGTTCGGTTCGTGATTCACCATGACATTCCAAAAAGTATAGAAAGTTATTACCAGGAAACCGGTCGGGCAGGAAGAGATGGCGGGGAAGGCCACTGTCTCGCATTTTATGCCTATAAAGACATAGAAAAGCTGGAGAAATTTATGAGCGGTAAGCCAGTCGCCGAGCAAGAGATTGGCCAGGCACTGCTTCAGGAAGTTGTGGCTTTTGCTGAAACTTCTGTTTCCAGGAGAAAATTTATTCTTCACTACTTTGGAGAAGATTTCGATGAAAAAACCGGCGAAGGGGCCGATATGGATGACAATGTCCGGAATCCTAAAAAACAACACGAAGCAAAGGATGAAGTAGAACTGTTGTTGAAGACCATTAAAGAGACAAAACAGCTTTATAAATCCAAGGAAGTGGTGAACACTTTGGTTGGGAAATCTAATGCCGTGATCAAGTCTCATCGTACAGATGAACACGATCTCTTCGGAAAAGGAGCCGGTAAAGATGACAAATACTGGATGGCTTTGTTGAGACAGGTTTTGGTAGGAGGATTTCTGCGGAAGGATATCGAAACTTACGGAGTGGTTAAACTCACCGAAAAGGGTGAAAAATTCCTGAAGAACCCTGATTCCTTCATGATGACCGAAGATCATATTTACAAGGTTGATGGCAATGACGGCATCGTTACTGCAGCCAAATCTGGCGGGGGTACCGACGAAAACCTGCTGAAAATGCTGAAGGATCTGCGAAAGAAGGTGGCTAAAGACAGGGGACTCGCAACGCATCTTATATTTCAGGATCCCTCTCTGGAAGACATGGCCTTAAAATATCCTGTCTCCCTTGAGGAGCTTGGAAACATACATGGGGTAGGAGAAGGAAAAAAATCCAAATCATACAGCAAGGAATTTGTTGATCTTATTGCTAATTATGTTGAAGAGAACGAAATCACCCGTCCGGACGACCTCGTTGTAAAGACTACCGGGGCCAATAGCGGACTAAAATTATACATTATTCAGAACGTAGACCGCAAACTTCCGCTTGATGATATTGCTGCCGCCAAAGGCATGGAAATGTCCAATTTTATAAAAGAAATGGAAGCTATTGTTTATAGCGGCACCAAGTTAAATATCAATTATTGGATCGATGATATCCTGGATGAAGACCAGCAGGAAGAGATGCACGAGTATTTTCTCGATGCCCGGACCGATAAGATCGAAGATGCACTTGATGAATTTGAAGGAGATTACGATGAAGAAGAATTGAGACTGTACAGGATCAAATTCATCAGTGAAGTAGCAAATTAAGCTTATAAGGATTAAGGTTTTGGACAAATAGTGGGAACAGGAATTCCACCGGAAAAGAATTATACAGATTTACATATAAATTATCGACTTTTCTGTATTAGCGGTGAAAGATAAAACTCTTGACCTCTTCAGAAGTAACCTGATCTATAAAGACAGCTGATTTCCCTTAGGTATTAGCATTTATCCAATAACTTTTTTGATCACCCAGGCAGGGCCAATCAGCAGGAACTGCAGGTCTTTCAGGAAAGAAGATTTTTTGCCTTCTACTTTGTGTCCGTAGAATTGCCCCATCTATGCTGCTACGAATATAAATAGCGAAACAAGCCAAAGGGTGGCAAATTGGGAGATAAAGAAATTTCCGGCAATACAAAGCGCAGCAAATAAGAGGACCTTTATTCCCATTGAAATGGAAAGGCGCATGTAGAATAACAGGACCAAAATTAATGCTACAACCGCCCAATTTTCCAAAAAGGTGATATATATATAGGAAAGATCCCGGTTAGCGGTCCCGGAGGGATACTCATAAATAATCCAATTATTGAGAAGAAAATTGCAGGGACACAAATGTAATGTATCACCTGGTTCGTCTTGTTCTGATGACTCACGGCATATTCAGAAAACCATTGATCCAGTGTTCGCATAGATTTTGTTGCAGTAGAACCAAGATAGCATTTTTGAATATATTTCGCAGGAAATTTGTATTTTCAGGATCTAAATGAACATCAGGATAATGGCTGAAACTGCTTCAAATACCCTTCCGTTGGGAACAAAATTAATCGACTTTGAATTACCCGATGCGGTTACGGCAAACCTTCATTCTTTAGTCGATGTGCAGGGGGACAGAGGAACGGTAATCATGTTCCTGTGTAATCATTGTCCGTACGTTAAACATGTGGTGGATGAAATTGTGCGGGTGGCGAACGATTACCGGGTGCTGGGCTTTGGCTTTGTCGCCATAAGCAGTAATGATGTTAAACAATATCCCGAAGATCATCCAGATCTTATGTGGAAGTTCGCGCGCAAGCATAACTTTACTTTCCCGTATCTCTACGATCGTACCCAGGAAGTTGCGCGGAACTACAAAGCAGAATGCACCCCTGATTTTTACCTTTTTGACGGGGAAGAAAAGCTGGTTTATCACGGGCAACTTGACAGCTCCCGTCCCGGTAACGGACACTCCTTAAATGGGAGGGAACTGCGGGAGGCTCTTGATGCCTTACTTGGAAGCCGCCCTGTACCGGGGCCACAAAAGCCCAGTGTGGGATGTTCCATTAAATGGAAGTACATTGGAAAGTAGTAAGAATTAATTCTTGAAATTAATCTGGTACCTGTTCATTGATGATCATTGTTGTTCGATTAATAAAAATAAATATTCCCGAAACCACCTGCTAATGCTGATCTAATACCCTCTTTCGCTGTTTGAGGAGGTGGGTTTCAAATTTCAATTTTTTAAAGTCTTGGCTCTGGATTCTGGAAGTGGAGCGATCTCGATTCTTTTCTCGGACAACAATGATTAATCATAGATCATTGAATAAACATTAACTCATTTTTAACTGCGGAAGAATTTCTCTGGAAATTTATTGATTAAATTTAAGGTTCTTTATTCATTTAAAAATATTGAAAATTATGAGTACACTACGTTTAGGAGATAAAGCCCCCGATTTCGATGCAAAGACTTCGGAAGGAGATATAAATTTTTATGATTTTCTTGGTGACAGTTGGGGAATCCTGTTTTCGCACCCGGCCGATTATACGCCTGTTTGTACCACAGAACTAGGTGCAGCCGCCAAATATAAAAAGGAATTTGAAAAGCGGAATGTAAAGGTGATGGCGCTAAGTGTAGATGGCGTTGAATCTCACAAAGGATGGATCCAGGATATTAATGAAACCCAGAATACTTCGGTTAACTTTCCCATCATAGCAGATGAAGACCGCAAAGTTGCCGATCTCTACGATATGATCCATCCAAATGCGGATAATACGCTCACAGTAAGATCTGTGTATGTTATCGGGCCCGACAAAACAATTAAGTTAATGATTACCTATCCCGCCAGCACCGGAAGAAATTTCGAAGAGTTATTAAGAGTAATAGATTCCCTGCAACTTACTGCCTATAAAAAAGTAGCGACTCCTGCCAACTGGAAATCCGGAGAGGATGTGGTTATAAGTCCGGCAGTGACCAATGAGGAAGCGGAAAAACTATTTCCAAAAGGATTCAAAGAAGTGAAGCCGTATTTGAGAATGACTCCTCAACCGGATTAGGAGTTAATCGACAAGGCAATTTTTGTTTAAATTGCCTAAAAATAGAAAGACCTCACAGGTTTAAACCTGTGAGGTCTTTTGTTTATATCAAATTGAACTTTTTATTTCACCTTCACAAGTTCCACATCAAAAATGAGTGTGGCATCCGGAGGTATAACACCGCCGGCTCCTCTTGAACCGTAAGCCAGATTTGATGGTATTACAAATCTTGCCTTATCTCCTTCCTTCAGGAGCTGGATTCCTTCATCCCAGCCTTCTATCACATGACCTTTGCCTAAAGGAAAATCAATAGGTTGTTTTCTTTTGTAAGAGGAATCAAATACTGTCCCATCAGGTAACATTCCTTTATAATGAACAGAAACTGTGTCACCTTTTTCTGCTTTCTTACCGTTACCTTCTGAAATCATTTTATAGCGCAATCCGCTGCCAGTCTTCTCAAATCCCTGGGATAACTCTCCCAACAACTCTTCCTGTTGCTTTTTAGCCGCAGCCTCTCTTTCAGCTTTTGCGCCGTTAAATTGGCGGAATGATTCCACTGCCTTGAAATTTTTAGCCGATTCTCCTTCTCTCACGATCTCTACTTTTTCTATAGAATCTCCCTGCTTGATCGAATTCACCACTTCCATTCCCTCAACAACATGTCCAAAAACAGTGTGCTTTCCATCGAGCCACGGGGTTTCAACGTGAGTGATAAAAAACTGACTTCCGTTTGTTCCAGGGCCTGCATTGGCCATGGAAAGAATTCCGGGACGGTCGTGTTTAAGATCGGGGTGAATTTCGTCTTCGAACTGGTAGCCGGGTCCGCCTGTACCTGTGCCTTGAGGATCACCACCCTGCACCATAAAATCGGGGATGACACGGTGAAATTTTAATCCGTCATAATAAGGTTTCCCTTGTGGCTTCGCTTCGTTTTCAAGGTTACCTTCTGCCAGTCCTACAAAATTCCCTACCGTTCCCGGGGTTTTTTCATGTTCCAGTTCTATTGTGATCTCTCCTTTAGTTGTATGGAGTTTTGCATATAATCCGTCGTTCATATCGTGATTTTTAGTTAAAAAGCAAAGATAAAATAATGATCATAGTTTTATAGTGATGTCTTTGGAAAGGTGAAAGAATTAGCAGAATGTTAAGGAAAAAAAGGGCAATTCTGGAGCTTTTATTTTTTTAGCAGAAAAACTTTTAACTTCTGTTTTAATTTTTACTTATAAGATTTGTTTTTCTTTTATTTGAAGTTGATTGCATATTTGGAAGCCCGGAAACTTTTTTCTTTTCCGTCTAAAGTAAACTTCCAAAATGCCATTTTTGAGAGGAAATATTATTTGTTTCTCCGGTATGAAGTGTATGTAGAAAATAAAAATAGCTCATGGATAAAAATTTAATTACCTGGAAAGACTTCGAAAAAGTAGAAATGCGAGTAGGTACTATAACTGAAGTTTCAGATTTTCCTGAGGCTAGGAATCCGGCTTATCAGTTAATGATAGATTTTGGCCCCGAAATGGGAATCCTTAAATCTTCGGCACAGATTACTAAGCGCTATTCGAAAGATGATCTTATAAACAGGCAAATTATTGCGGTAGTCAATTTTCCGAAGAAACAGATCGCCAACTTTATGAGTGAATGCCTGGTACTGGGGTCTGTTGGTGCCGGGAATGATATTGTGCTCCTGCAGCCCGAAACAAAAGTTCAAAACGGTTTGAGAATAGGCTAATTTCGTTTCAGTTTTTTATCTTTGCAGCGTGAAATTCTTAGCTGTCTTCATATCTCTCCTGGTTTTAGTTTTGAATGGAATGCCGTGTTGTGCAGATGACTGCAGCAGCGAAGACTTCTCGGAACAACAGGAAACAAACTCCCATAGCAATGAACTTTGTTTTCCTTTTTTAAGCTGCGGCAGCTGCAATGCAGTTGTGTTTCAGGAAGAGCCTTCAGAAATGTCATTTTTGGATCCAATTGGATCTCAGGAGCTTTCTGAGGCTGAAAAAGGATTATTTTCAGAATTTACACTTCGCATCTGGCAACCCCCAAAGAATAGCTAATCATCTCTAAGGGATCTTTCCCAAAGCTATTTTTTCAATATTAAATAATTAAAATGAAACGAAATATTTTTTTGTTCCTGGCCATTTTCTTTTGTGGTCTGGCGGCAAACGCACAGGACGTGCTTAAAATTAAAGTTATAGACGCTGAAACCAATGAACCTCTTTATGGTGCCAATGCCTTTATAAAAGGAACTACAATTGGTGCCACAGCAAATGAAGAAGGGTTGATCACCCTGAAAAATATTCCTGAAGGTATTCAGATCATTCTGGTAAGTTATGTGGGTTTCGCCACACAGGAACTCTCTATGGAATTCCCTCTTGCCGAAGAGAAATTTATTACAGTTAAACTCGCTCATGAAGGGGAGCACATGGAAGAGGTTATAATTTCTGCCACGCGCTCCCGCAGAACTATTGCCGATCTTCCTACCCGGGTTGAGGTGATCTCGGGAGAAGAACTTGGCGAAAAAGGAAATATGAAGCCGGGGGATATTAGAATGCTTCTCAATGAGACTACAGGGATCCAGACACAGCAGACTTCCGCGACTTCCTATAATTCCAGCATTCGTATCCAGGGACTGGATGGAAAATATACACAGCTGCTTAAAGATGGGTATCCTCTATACTCCGGATTCTCGGGTGGATTGAGTTTGCTGCAGATCGTTCCCCTTGACCTTCAACAGGTAGAAGTCGTAAAAGGAGCTTCGTCGACCCTGTATGGCGGCGGAGCTATCGCCGGATTGGTCAATTTGGTATCCAAAACCCCCGGCGAGGAGCGGGAGATCAATTTCCTGCTTAACGGAACTTCGGCTCTTGGTCTTGACCTTAGCGGATTCTACTCCGATACATTCGGAAAATTTGGAACTACACTCTTTGCTTCTTATAATTATGGAAATCCTTATGATCCGGCAGATATTGGCCTTACTGCAATCCCTGAATTTAACCGTATCACTATCAACCCAAGGCTGTTTTACTATCCTTCCGAAAATGCTACTTTGGAACTGGGAGTGAATACAGTTATTGAAGAAAGGACAGGGGGAAATATTGAATTTTTGGAAGGTGAGGAAGTGGAAAATCCTTACTTTGAAAGGAATAATACTGAAAGGATCACCACCCGCGCCGGCTATACCCAACTCTATGAAAATGGTAATGCCCTGATGGTGAAAAACAGCTTTAGCTTTTTTGAACGAAAAATTGAGATCCCGGAATTTACTTTTTCAGGAAACCAGTTGGCCTCCTTTAATGAAATCGCATATAATTTCGGAAATCTTGATCTGGAGTGGGTTGCAGGACTTAATTTAGTGTCGGACCGTTTTGAACAGGATCCTTTGGGAACTTCTGATGTCGTGGATTATAACCACATCACCTACGGCGCCTTTCTTCAGAATAACTGGCGTATCTCCAACATGTTTAGCCTGGAAAGCGGACTTCGCACCGACTATCAGAACGAGTATGGCTGGTTTGTGCTGCCGCGGCTATCAGCAATGGCAGAATTTTCAGATGCATGGACCATGAGACTGGGCGGGGGATTAGGCTATAAAACTCCTACTATTTTTACTGAAGATGCTGAAAGAATTCAATTTCGCAATGTGGCTCCTATAGATGTGTCACAAACTGAAGCCGAAAGATCATTTGGAGCTAATTTCGATATCAACTATCGGACAAACCTTTTTGAGGTGATCGACTTTAGCCTGAACACGCTCTTTTTCTACACCCGGGTGAATGATCCAATCATCCTGACCGGTATATCCAATCAGGCGACAACGATCTATTCCTATAATCAACCTGACGGCTACCTGGACACACAGGGAATGGAAGCTAATTTGCGTTTTGCTTATAAGCATTTTAAACTGTTTACCGGTTACACTTTAGCCGATGTTAATAATCACTACAGCGGAGAAACTTATGAAGCCTCGCTTGTGGCTCAGCATCGCCTGAACAATGTGTTGGTCTATGAAGTTCATGGTAAACTACTAATTGGACTTGAAGGCTACTATTTCGGTGAGCAGGAGCTGGAAAATGGGATGACAGGACAGGATTACTGGATCTTTGGTTTGATGACCGAAAAGAAATGGGAGAACTTTTCCCTGTTCCTGAATTTTGAGAATTTTACCGATACCCGTCAGACCAGATTTGACAGTATTTATACAGGTTCAATTTCTGATCCTGAATTTAAGGATATTTATGCTCCCGTCGACGGATTCGTTATTAATGGTGGGATAAAGATCCATCTATAAAGTTGCGGTTTTGTGCTTATAATTGTTTTTAAGAAGGTGTGCTAAAGAGAGCCTGAAGGGTCTTCCTTAATGAGATGTACCGGTTACACTTTAGCGATTAATCTAATAACTAGATGCCGAATTCGTGATCCTTCTTATACGAAGGCACTTATATTCTTCTGAACTAAACCGTCACCCTGAACTTATTTCAGGGTCTCTGGTAGGTCAGAAGTTTATGGAAATCTTGCAGTTCTAACTTAAATTTATTCTATGGAAGATAAAACTCATATAAAGAAACTCCATTACGCCCTAATTCTAAGCTATATCACAATTGGTTATAATTTAATTGAAGGGGTAGTATCGACCTTTTTTGGAGCCAGTGATGAAACCCTTGCACTTTTTGGATTTGGTCTTGACAGTTTTGTAGAAGTGCTTTCGGGAATAGGAATAGCACATATGATTTACCGCATGCGACGAAATCCTGTGAATGAGCGGGATGGTTTTGAGATCAGAGCATTAAAAATCACCGGAACTGCATTTTATATACTAACTGCGGGTTTGGTAGTTGGAGCTGGGTTGAGTGTAGTATTCGGTTCAGAACCTGATACTACTTTAGTTGGAATCATCATTGCTGTTCTTTCAATTCTCACAATGTATTTTCTGTACAGGGAAAAGATAAAAGTAGGAGAGGAGCTGAATAGCCAGCCGATAATCTCCGATGCCAAGTGCACAAAAACCTGTTTCTACCTATCTTTTATCCTGCTCATTTCAAGCGGACTTTACGAGCTGTGGCAAATACCTTATGTTGACGCCCTCGGAAGTTTGGGTATCGCATGGTATGCCTGGAAAGAAGGTAAAGAAGCTTTTGAGGATGCGAGGTCGAAGGGTTTAAGCTGTAGCAGTGACTCTTGTTAATCTGACTTTCTTGGGCTAGAGCCCGGGGAGAAATTTTATTGTTTGCCAGTGGCTGAAGCCACTGGCAATTCATCTTTATATGGTTTTAGCTTTTTGTAACTGTCAGGAGTGGATTAAATGGTTTGCCAAATTCAGAGTATTTGAATTGCCTCCGGCTTTATCCGGAGGACGAAATGAAAAATAAGAAAAGGGCTTTAGCTTAAAATAAGAAGAGATTCCAAAAATGGCATTTTTGGAACCTCTTCTTTTTTATCTCAAGTCTCAGATCTCAGATCTCAAATCTATTCTACATTTCATCTCCAAAGAAAATTGCATTCATCAACAATTTATTCGTCCCATACCAGAACGCCCTGAAGTTGGTGTTATCTGTAAACAAAATTATATTTCCTCTTCCCATTGAATTGTGTTTAAAAGGTACAGTACCGGGAAGTAACTCAAGATTTTCTTCACTTATATACCCGCTTAAAAGAGGATTTTCAGTGTAGATTATCGGATTCTTATAAGAAGTTGAATCTGCTTCCACAAATAAGGTAGTATCTCTGAAAAGAGCAATTTTATCATCCTTGTATCCGAAATTGACAGGGTGAGATAAATCTTGTTTGGCTTCAAAAATAGCACCTCCAATTCCCTGTGCACCCCTGAAGTCTCTTCTCTGCTCAAAAGTGACATTATTTGCCTCCACTTCATTTTTCTTAAATTCAAGTTCCATGAATTCATTCTTGTCAAACCAGGTTGCAGCATTTTTATAACCTATAAGCGTGCCGCCGCGGCGAACCCATTCTTTTAACTTATCGGCCTCATCTTTTCCTAAAGCGTTGCCCCAGGCATTGGAAAGGATGATATCTGTATAACGGCTCAAATCGGTACGCGAAAAATTCTTAAGATCCAGTTTAGTGATCTTCATGTCGTAGCGTTGATCGAACAGGTGCCAGATTTCCCCGGCATCATAAGGTGTAATACCTTCCCCGACCAATAAGGCTACCTTTTGCGGTTCCAGAGCCCGAAACTGGTTACTTCCAAGGTTCACTCCCCCTGTTAATCCCGTGTCGGCTGCCGAGATCTCAACATGGGCATCTTTTGATACTTCTCTAAGGAAGTCGTAGATCTCTTCAGAATTTATTTCCTGATTTTGTGCAGGAATCAAAATAGTTCCATAATCATATTTTTTGTTTCCGACATTAAAAGGTTGCATTGCGACTTGTGCACGCAGTCCTTTGTTCAGGATCTCGTTTAAGGCTTTTGGAGCTTCATAAGGATGCCATTCCATGAGATAGGCATATTCACTCTTGGCGGGAAGATCTACTGCCGGTCTCGTGAGGCTGTCGATCATTTGCCCTGCTACACTCATCCTCGCTTCATCTGTGAAATCCAGGTTGAAAGCCAGCGGGAAAGTCCAGGCCGAAATGTCATAAAAAAGGCTGTCTTGAAATTCTGTTCTTTGCTCAAACATAGCCTCCAGAAGCCGATGTTGTTTTTGCTTCTTTGGGACTACGTAGCTGCTCCCCGGTTCAAAAGATTCACCGTTTTCGGTGAAAGGCTCTCTTAGTTCATGTAGTTCTACCTTGTGGCGTTTAAGAATTTCGGCCAGGTGATAAGCCGAGGAAGCATCTTTACGGTTTCCGAAGACATAAGCTCCTTTTTCAGCTTCTTTTCTGGCATTCTGGTAGAAATTTCTCTGGTACTCCAGGAGTCTTACGCGCATTTCTTTAGCAGCTTCAAGTGTAGAAAGTGCCGCAGTGAATTGATTCCGAATGGTAAATGGGAAAGTCAGAACCCCATGATCAGTTTCCTGGGCATGTCCGCGGGAACTTCCCTGTTCAAAAAGTATCCCCACACTTCCCTGGATGTCGGGGAAAGTAGAACCCTTTCCGTAGTAAAAATCGTCGTAATTCTCCTCTGTGTAATACAGGGAACCAATATCATCAAAAGCGGCAGCATGGTAGGTGCCTATTTCCCTGGTCAACTCCTGATTAAGATCGGGCGTAAGAGGATGTGTTCTTGAGGGAATTCCGGGCTGAAAGAAAAAGGTAGAGTTGGAACCCATCTCATGATGATCTGTCAGCACATTAGGATACCAGTTATGAAAAGTTTCGATCCTTGCGCGACTTTCCGGCAATTGAACCGGCAGCCAGTCCCTGTTCATATCAAACCAGTAATGGTTAGTGCGTCCACCCGGCCAGGTTTCATCGTACTCTCTATCCTGTGGATCGGGATTAATATTGGCGCTTTTGTTCGTGTTCACCCAGGATGCGAAGCGTTGTAATCCATCCGGATTGAATACAGGATCAAATAAAATTACAGTATTCTGTAGTAATTCTTCAATCTCCGGACCTTCAGCCGCAGCAAGATAATAAGCGGCCAGAAGTGCAGCGTTTGCACCACTGGCTTCATTTCCGTGGATTGAAAACCCCTGGTTCACCACTACGGGCATTTCAGAAAGATCAAGATCTTCGGAACCCGGTTCGGTCAATGCTACATGTCGGCGTCTTATCTCCTCCAGGTTTTGATGATTTCCTTCCGAGGTTATTTTAAGCAGTATTAGAGGCCTGCCTTCAAATGTTCTTCCCCTGTTTTCAAGAGTAATTCGGGGAGAAGCTTCAGCTAAAGCCCTCATATAATTAACAATTTGATCGTGGCTCGCGTGCCATTCTCCGGGAATATAACCCAGAACATCCTGGGGTTTTGGAATTTCAGCATTGTATTTCACATCCTGCGGCAGGTAATAGGAGAGGTCAAGTTCCTCCTGCGCAAGTAGATGGAGGTTAAAGAATAGAAAGAGGACAATAAACAATGATCTCATAAATGACATTTTTGGGACCCTAATATAAAAAAACCATCCCAATTGCTCGGGACGGTTATTATAAGAGGTAAAAGTTAATTATATATCTTCAAAACTTATATTGGTAAAAGCTGCGGCAGATGGTTCCCCGGTTGCTTCTTTCTTTTTTCCATTTTCTGTTTCTTCCTCTTCGTATTCCTTTTTGAAATTCTTTTGATGACGCTCACTTATGACTTCTTCTCCTTTTTCATCAAGAATAAAATCGGTCATTTCCTGTAAGATTTCATTAAAGCCGGCAAAGTCTTCCTTGTAAAGATAGATCTTGTGCTTCTTGTAATGGAAGGAACCGTCTTCATTGGTGAATTTTTTGCTTTCGGTAATCGTTAGGTAATAATCATTGGCCTTTGTCGCCCTAACATCAAAAAAATAGGTGCGGCGCCCGGCTCTTAAGACCTTGGAAAAAATTTCTTCTTTTTCAATCGTTCCATTGTCGCTCATAATCAAAATATCTTTTACGGTTTGTAAATCTTAGGTTCAAAAATCCAAAAAAAATTAACATTCCGCAACAAATTTTTACATTTCTTTTTCACTAAGTTGTTTCAGGTACAGTTCTTTGTAGTAGCCTTCTGTTCCCAGAAGTTGCTGGTGAGTGCCACGCTGCACGATCCTGCCGTCCTCCAGAATGATGATTTTATCGGCATTTTTTACTGATGAGATCCTGTGGCTTACGATTATGGTGGTCTTGTTCTTGCTAATTTTAAATAGATTATTAAGAATTTCTTCTTCTGTCTCTGTATCAACTGCGGAAAGGGAATCGTCAAAAAGCAGAATTTTTGGATCATGTACTATGGCCCGGGCAATGGAGACCCGTTGTTTTTGTCCACCGGAGAGGGTGATTCCACGTTCTCCCAATACTGTGTCATATCCTTTGCTGAGGCCAGTAATATTCTTGTGTACCGCCGCATTCTTTGCGGCTTCTATGATCTCCTCTTCAGAAGCATCTGCTTTCCCAAACTTAATATTGTTTCTAATGGAATCGCTGAACAAGAAGGCATCCTGTGGCACGTAACCTATACTTTCCCTTAGATCTTTTAAGTTCATAGTTTCTAAATTCTTGCCATCAATAGTGATCTCGCCCTGTTCTACGTCATAGAGGCGGCCTATGAGTTCCAGAATAGTAGATTTACCCGACCCGGTTTTCCCAATTACCGCAAGGGTCTCCCCGCTTTCTACCTCAAAGCTAATGTTTTTGAGAGCTGTGATATTTGTGTCTTCATAGGTGAAAGTCACATTTTTAAAAGCGATAGATCCCTGTACGTCTTCGGGTTCATTGGAAGGATTTTGGATCTGTGGAACTTCTTTCAGGAATTCGTTGATCCTTTTCTGAGAGGCTTCGGCCTGCTGAACAATGGAAGTTACCCATCCTACTGTGGCAACAGGCCATGTAAGCATATTAACATAAAGGAGAAATTCAACAATTACCCCCAGCTCTTCAATTTCACCGTTAATGAATTTCCTTCCCCCAATATAGATTACCAGGATGTTACTGGCGCCAATAAGCAGGATCATAAGCGGGAAAAAGAAAGCCTGTACCTTTACGAGATCTATGTTTTTTTCCTTGTTTTCATTTGAAAGGGTAACGAATGATGTATTAGTTTGCGGCTCGAGTCCATAAGATTTAATTACAGAAATTCCGCTAAAGCTTTCCTGGGTAAAGGTGTTTAGCTTTGATAAATATTGCTGAACAATGGTACTTCGTTTGTTGATCGCAACACTGAGCTTATAGATGGCAAAAGATAGTATCGGCAGAGGAGAGATCACGTAGAGGGTGAGTTCCGGCGCCTGTAAGAACATATATGGTATTACCACGATGAACAAGACACCGGTTTGTAAACTGTACATAATGGCGGGCCCCGCATACATGCGCACTTGCGATACATCCTCGCTTATCCTGTTCATAAGATCACCCGTACGGTTCTTTTTATAAAAGTTAAGGGAGAGGTCCTGATATTTTCGGTAAACTTCGTTCTTAAGATCATATTCAATATGTCTGGACACCACAATGATCGCCTGTCTCATTAAAAATGTAAAGAGAGCCGCCATTAAGGTCGCACCCAGGATAAGTAGAATGTTGTGCATGAGTTCTTCGCGCAGGACAGCTTCCGAAGTAATTTCGCCGGTTACATATTCTTCAATTGCAGTAGTGGATTCACCAATAAAACGGGGAGTAAGAATAGCAAAGACACGTGCTGCAATTGTAATAATAATTCCTCCTATGAGGTGCCACTTATATTTGTAGAAATATTTATTAAGATGTTTAAGTTCTTTCATACGGCTTCTCCGGCTGCATTTTCAATTTCACATTTTTTTCTAAGTACAATGCTTATAAAATGAAATATTCATTATGTTTGTTATAAAATATTTCGAATTACGGAATTTTATCAAATTTTAAAACTAATGACAGTGGATGTTCTTAAGGTAAATGAATTTAAAAAAGCCGCTCCGGTTTTTGGGCAGCTTTCCTTTGATGACCATGAACAAGTGGTTTTTTGCAACGACAAAGATACAGGATTAAAGGCAATTATTGGAATTCACAACACAGTTTTAGGACCTGCACTTGGCGGCACCCGCATGTGGAATTACAACAGTGAATGGGAAGCCCTTAATGATGTGTTGAGACTTTCCCGCGGTATGACCTTTAAAAGTGCAGTTACGGGACTTAATCTTGGAGGTGGTAAAGCTGTAATCATTGGTGATGCAAAAACTCAGAAAACTCCGGAACTCATGCGTAGATTTGGGGAATTTGTCCACTCCCTGAGTGGCAAATACCTTACGGCGGAAGATGTGGGCATGGAGACCGTCGATATGGATACGGTACGAGAGGTGACGCCTTATGTTACCGGAATTTCTGAAGATAAAGGTGGTGCCGGAAATCCATCTCCTGTAACTGCTTACGGAGTTTACATGGGAATGAAAGCGGCAGCAAAATTTCAATATGGCAACGATGACCTGCAGGGAAGATTTGTTCTTGTACAGGGAGTTGGTCACGTGGGAGAGTCATTGGTAGATTACTTAACTAAAGAAGGTGCACAGGTAATCATCAGCGATATTAATCAGGAGAAATTGATCCGGTTGAGAGATCGCTATAATGCTACAATTTATGGTGGAGATGATGTCTATGGTGCAGATGTAGATATTTATGCTCCCTGTGCTCTTGGAGCCACAATTAACGATAAGACCATTGACAGGTTCAAAGCTTCGATAATCGCAGGAGCTGCCAACAATCAGTTAGCCGATGATACTAAACACGGAAGTATTCTTAAAGAAAAAGGAATTGTTTACGCACCCGATTTTCTAATCAATGCCGGAGGTATCATAAATGTCTATGCCGAACTGGAAGGCTACGGAAGAAAAGAGATCATGGAAAAGACCCAGAATATCTACAACACAACACTTGAAATCCTAACCGCAGCCGAAGCTAATGACATTTCAACTCATGAAGCTGCTCTCAAAGTTGCACAGCAGCGAATAGCTGCGAGAAAAAATAGCAAATAACCCCAGCGGTTTTTCAATTAAATACTATTTTTGCCGGGCGGAAGGGAAACACCTTTCGCCCTAATTTTTTAAAGTTCTTTTACAGCTATGTTGACCAGAAGACATATCAGGGTTAAAGTAATGCAATCTCTATACGCCTATTCCCAGAGCGAAAATGACAATTTAAAGTCAGAAGAGAAGTTTCTTCTCAAAAGCATGGACGAGATGTACGACCTGTATCTTTTAATGCTGAATTTATTCGTGGAGATCAAAGATTATGCAGAAGATTATTTAGAAAAATCTCAGCAAAAGCATTTGCCTTCTGAAGAAGATGTGGATCCCAACCGGAAATTTGTAAATAACGAGTTGATCGCGCAACTGGAGAAGAACAAAGCTCTTAATCTGGCACTGGAGACCCGAAAACTCAATAACTGGAAGAATGACGACGAATATGTTGAGATTCTTTGGTCAGAGATCAGAAAAAGCGAACTCTTTCAGGAATATATGTCCACCCGGACTTCGAGTTTTAAGGAGGATAAAGAGTTTGTTATTACCATTTTTAAGGAAATAATTGCCCCCAACGAAAAACTTTACGATTATCTGGAAGATAAGAAGATCACCTGGATTGATGACCTTCCTCTTGTGAATACTGCTATAGTGAAAATGCTGCAAAAAGCATCTGCGGGAAAAGAGCAGGGGTTGACACGTCTTTTTAAAAGCACTGAAGACAAAGACTATGCAGTAGAATTATTTAGGAAGACATTGCTCAACGATCAGAGTCTTGCCAATGAGATGGAGGGGAAGACCCCGAACTGGGATAAGGAAAGAATCGCCGATATTGATACCATTTTAATTAAAATGGCCATTTGTGAATTTTTAAAATTTCCCTCTATACCCGTAAAAGTAACTATTAACGAATATTTAGAAATTGCCAAAGAATACAGTACTCCTAAAAGTAGTATTTTTATTAACGGAATCCTTGATAAGCTTTCAAAAGAGTATAGGGAAAACGGCAAACTCAATAAAATAGGCAGGGGTCTTATGTAGTCCTGCAATTTTTCTTAATTTTATCCACTTTAACCTTAAATTGTAAATCATGAAAAAAGGAATTTTATTACTGGCATTGATTGCTGCCTTCAATTTCACTTCCTGCAAAGAAAATGCAGCGGAGAAAGTACAGGCAGAAAACGTTGAAGAAGCTGCACTGCGCGATTCACAGGAGGTAGTTTACCCCGAAGTTACTTTTGAGAAAACCGAGCACGATTTCGGAACTATCCAACAGGGAGAAAATGTGGAACATACATTTACTTTCACAAACACAGGAAACGCCCCATTAGTTATTACTAACGCAAGCAGTTCTTGTGGTTGTACTGTTCCTACCTGGACAAAAGAACCTATTGCTCCGGGAGAAACTGGTGAAATGCTGGTAAAGTTTAACGGTACAGGTCAAAACCAGGTTACAAAAACAGTAAATATTACTGCAAATACAGAGACCGGTAAAGAACAATTAAAAATCAAAGCTTTTGTAGAGCCTAAGGCACAGTCTTAAGCATAAACATGAGCAACAGAATTATCTATGGATCAATTAGCCCAGTTTGCCCCAATTATTTTAATGTTCATCGTGGTGTACTTTTTTATGATACGCCCACAAATGAACCGTGCAAAGAAAGAAAAACAATTCTCGTCTGAACTTAAAAGAGGAGACAGAGTTGTCACCAAAAGCGGAATGCACGGAAAAATAGTTGATTTCAGTGATAAACAAAATGCAGTAATTATTGAAACCGGAGCCGGAAAAATTACTTTTGACAGATCATCCATATCAATGGAGATGAGTCGAAAGCTGAACGAACCGGTGAAGGAAACAAAATAATTCCGGCGAGAATAAATAATAGTTAGCCCCATGCGTAGAAAGCCTGGGGCTTTTTTTTAAGCCTTCATATTCTCCTTTCGATCCCCTTAGTTACCCAGATTTTTTTTCATGGACTATTGTTTTGGTTGTCAGGATACCGAAACAAGTTCAGCATGACGTTGTATACCGGGGCGTCACCCTGAATTTATTTCCGGGTCTAAGGAGTGAAATTCCAAGGGATGCTGAAATAAGTTCAGCATGACGAAAAAACGGGAGCGTCACTCTAATTTTATTTCAGCGCTATTTTGTTGGTTGTCAAGGATGCTGAAACAAGTTCAGCATGACGTTGTTGATCGGGACGTCACCCTGAATTTATTCAGGGTTTATTAAGTTGGTCTTCAAGAATGCTGAAACAAGTTCAGCATGACGTTGTATACCGGGGCGTCACTCTGAATTTATTTAAGGGTCCATAAGGGAAGATTCTAGATGCTGAAACAAGTTGAGCATGACGAAATGATCGGGACGTCACCCTGAATTTATTTCAGGGTCTAAGGAGTGGAGTACCAAAGATTCTGGAACAAGTTCAGCATGACGTTGTTGATCGGGACGTCACTCTGAATTTATTCAGGGTTTATTAAGTTGGTCTTCAAGAATGCTGAAACAAGTTCAGCATGACTTTGTATACTGAGGCGTCACCCTGAATTTATTTTAGGGTCTATTATTTTGGTTTGCAAAGATGCTGAAACAAGTTCAGCATGACAAAAGGATCAAGATTCAACATGACGATTGAAAATAGAAAATCTTAAATTCTAAATTTTGAATTCGTATCCGCCGTCAATTCTGCTATTTTCACGATAACTTCTACCGCCTTCTGCATGCTTTCTACGGGAACATATTCATATTTCCCATGGAAATTATGGCCGCCGGCAAAAATATTTGGACAAGGCAAACCTTTAAAACTTAGCTGGGCACCATCGGTTCCGCCGCGAATGGGTTTAATGATGGGAGTTACATCTACCTGTTTCATGGCCTCTTCGGCAATGTCCACAATGTGCATCACAGGTTCTACTTTTTCCCTCATATTAAAATACTGATCTTTGATCTCCACCGTCACGCAATCCCTCTCGTATTGTCGACATATCTCTGTCGCCAGGTCTTTCATCATTTCTTTTCTGGCTTCAAAATGCTCCCGGTCATGATCTCTAATTATGTAATGAAGGGTAGTTTCTTCTACATCCCCCTCCATTCCGTTGAGGTGAAAAAATCCCTGACGGTCTTCGGTATGTTCAGGAGTTTCGAGGCGAGGTAGGGAGTTGATAAAATCCATCGCGATATACATGCTGTTGATCATCTTGTCTTTTGCGTATCCGGGATGAACACTTTTTCCGCTGACTTTTACAACAGCTCCTGCGGCATTAAAATTTTCAAATTCCAGCTCTCCCACCTGGCTGCCATCCATAGTATATGCCCATTCTGCACCAAATTTTTCTACATCAAATTTGTGGGCCCCCCGGCCAATTTCTTCATCGGGTGTAAAACAAATCCGAATCTTCCCATGCTTGATCTGCGGATTTTCAAGGAGGTATTTCATGGCCTCCATGATTTCAGTGATCCCGGCTTTATCGTCGGCTCCCAGTAAAGTTGTCCCGTCAGTGGTTATTATTGTCTGACCCTCGTACTGCAGGAGATCACTAAAATAATCTGGAGACAGGATAATATTTTTTTCCTTGTTAAGCATAATGTCTTTTCCGTCATAATTTTCGATGATCTGCGGATTTACATTGGTTCCCGAAAAATCGGAAGTGGTATCAAAGTGGGAGACGAAACCTATTACCGGCACTTCATGATCGATATTGGAAGGTAAAGTGGCCATTACATAAGCATTTTCATCTATACTCACCTCCTGCATTCCCATTTCCTGAAGCTCTTCCTTCAGTTTTCTTGCCAGGTCCCATTGTTTCTCTGTGCTGGGAGTGGTATCACTGGTTTCGTCACTTTGTGTATCTATCTTTACATAGCTTAAAAATCGGTCAATTATTTCCTGCTTATTAGTCATTTCTGCTGAATTTTTTCAAAAATAAAGATATAAAGAGCTGTTCGAAAACCTTTCCCCATTTCCTGCTTTTTTAGATGGCTTTGTGTTAATTTTGCCTAAAAGCGCCCAGATGTATAATAAAATTATTCGACCACTCCTATTTAATATTAACCCTGAAAAAGTCCACTATTTTACCTTTTCCACACTTCGGAAATTATTTTTGCTTCCGGGAACACAAAAATTAGTGCGGCAAAAGTTTGTAGTTGAGGATCAGCGGCTGGAGCGTGAAGTCTTCGGAATTAAATTCCCGAATCCCGTAGGGTTGGCCGCAGGTTTTGATAAGGATGCAAAACTTTACAAAGAGCTGTCAAATTTCGGCTTTGGATTTATAGAAATTGGAACACTAACGCCTGAACCACAGCCGGGGAATGAAAAGAAAAGACTCTTCAGACTTAAGGAAGACGGGGCGATCATCAATAGAATGGGTTTTAACAATGGGGGAGTGGTAGATGCTGTTAAAAGGCTAAAAAAGAATGACGGAGTTTTAATTGGAGGGAACATTGGGAAGAATAAGATCACACCAAACAAAAATGCAGTAAATGATTATTTGATCTGTTTTAATGCCCTTTTTGAGCATGTAGATTATTTTGTGGTGAATGTAAGCTCTCCAAACACCCCAAATCTTAGAGAACTTCAGGATAAGGAGCCACTAACGAAATTATTGGAAACCTTACAGCAACAAAACCTGAAACGGCCGGCGCCCAAACCCATTCTGCTAAAAATAGCCCCCGATCTTACCGATTCTCAACTTCTTGATATCATCGATATTATTAAAGAAACCGGAATCGCTGGTGTCATCGCTACTAACACAACGATCTCAAGAGAAGGATTAACTTCACCAGATCAAAAGGAAACCGGCGGCTTAAGTGGACGACCTCTTACCAAAAGGGCAACAGAGGTCATTCGGTTTCTTTCGGAAAAGAGTAACAAAGCTTTTCCAATTATTGGAGTTGGTGGAATAATGTCTGCAGAAGATGCTATTGATAAACTGGAAGCAGGAGCCAGTCTTGTGCAATTGTATACAGGCTTTATTTATGAAGGACCTCAGTTAGTTAAAGATATTAACCTGGAAATCCTAAAACGCACCGGGTGATCACAGAACTTATTCCATTTCTTACCGCTTCAATCCTGTTGACGATTTCTCCCGGGCCCGATATCGTTTACGTGCTGGTGCAGGGAATGACCAACGGAAAGAAGTACGGAATAATGACTGCTTTAGGGTTGGTCACCGGGATCATAATCCATACCAGCCTGGTGGCTTTTGGTATTTCGGCTGTTATAAAACAGTCCGAGACTTTATTCCTTCTTATAAAAGTTCTTGGGGCAACTTATCTGTTCTACCTGGCATGGCAGGTTTTTAGGAGTGAACCTTCAATTAAATTTGGAACGGGAATGAACAGCGATAGAAAGGAATTAACTTCCCTCTTTAGAAAGGGATTTTTTATGAATGTTTTAAATCCTAAAGTAGCTATTTTCTTTCTTGCCTTTTTCCCGGGATTTCTTTGGGAGCCCTATGGCAATACCGTTGTTCAATTCTTCATTCTTGGATTCTTGTTTATGCTGCAAGCTTTTATAATTTTTTCTATTGTCGCTGTACTTGCGGGGAAGATCTCGCATTATCTTCAAAAACACCCAAATTCCGGAGTGGTTTTTAAGTGGGTGCAAGTGCTGGTGTTTGTTGGAATTGGAATTTTTATATTAGTTTAAAAAATAGAAAACGGCCCGGAAATCCCCATTTTAACCTCGTAATTCTAAAATCTAACTTCTATATTTGGCTCATGGGGAAAATAAAGATTATTGAATGTCCGCGGGACGCGATGCAGGGAATAAAAACCTTTATTCCTACAGAAAAAAAAGTTCAATATATCCAGTCCCTTTTACGTTGCGGATTCGACACTATCGATTTTGGAAGTTTCGTCTCTCCCCGGGCCATTCCTCAAATGGCCGACACCGCCGAAGTGCTTTCCCAACTAGATCTTTCCCGCACCCAAAGCAAGTTACTGGCAATCGTTGCCAATACACGTGGGGCTCAGGATGCTTCGAAACATCCTGAAATACAGTATTTGGGTTATCCTTTTTCAATTTCCGAGAACTTCCAGATGCGGAACACACATAAAACTATCGCCGAATCTGTGGAAACTCTGCAGGAAATTCTTGACATAGCAGATGCTTCAGGAAAAGAAGTGGTAGCCTATCTTTCTATGGGCTTTGGAAATCCATATGGAGATCCATGGGACGTAGAGATTGTGGGGGAGTGGACAGAAAAACTTTCAGGAATGGGAGTTAAAATCCTATCTCTTTCAGATACAATTGGAAGTTCCACTCCAGAGGTCATAGAATATCTTTTTTCGAACCTTATTCCTAAGTACCCCACAATAGAATTTGGGGCTCATTTACATACAACACCTACCAAATGGTTTGAAAAAGTTGATGCTGCCTATAAATCGGGCTGCAGTCGGTTTGACGGGGCCATCCAGGGGTTTGGAGGTTGTCCTATGGCCAAAGATGAGCTTACCGGCAATATGCCGACAGAAAAACTGCTATCCTATTTTACTTCAAAAAAGGCCGATACAAATGTAAAGATGATGAGCTTTGAATCCTCTCACAACGAGGCTACCAAGATTTTTTCAACTTATCATTAGAAAAAGAGAATTCCTGATGATTAGATCAAAGAGGTCATGGACCATTAAATTTAAGTCTTAAATAGATTCTTTTTTGCACCTTATTTTTCCGTTGTATTTCCCTCACATTTTACCTAAAGTGGGGCAGATGCTCACCGGGAGGAGGAATCATCTCATGCTTAAGATCAAAGAATCAAATAATTAAATCTGCATCTGATTTTGTGATGAATTAAGTGTACATTTGCACGCAATTAAATCTTAATTGCCATGATCGCACACACCTCCAGGATTTTGGGCGAAGGACTCACCTACGATGACGTACTTTTAGTCCCTGCCTTTTCAGAAATCCTTCCCCGCGAAGTAAAAATTCAGTCAAAATTCACCCGCAACATTATGCTTAATGTTCCTATTGTTTCCGCCGCAATGGATACAGTAACCGAATCCCGTATGGCTATTGCTATGGCGAGGGAAGGAGGTATTGGGGTGCTTCATAAGAATATGACAATTGAAGAACAGGCTCTTAAGGTGCGTAAAGTAAAGCGTGCAGAGAGCGGAATGATCATTGATCCAATTACTTTACCTATCACTGCGAAAGTGGGGGATGCGAAAGAGAATATGCGCGAGCACAGTATTGGGGGGATTCCCATTGTGGATGATGAAGGTAAATTGCTCGGAATTGTAACGAACCGCGATCTAAGGTTCGAAAAGAATAACGACAGGCCAATTTCAGAAGTAATGACCTCAGAAAATCTTGTGACTGTAGCTGAAGGTACCTCTCTGGGAGAGGCCGAAGTTATATTACAGCAGAATAAGATAGAAAAGTTGCCGGTGGTTAATTCTGAAGATAAACTTGTAGGCCTAATCACCTTCAGGGATATCACAAAACTTACTCAAAAACCTATTGCCAATAAAGATACCTACGGAAGGCTTCGCGTAGCAGCTGCTGTTGGCGTAACGGGAGATGCTGTAGAAAGGGTTGAAGCACTGGTAAATGCAGGAGTAGATGCTGTAGTGATTGATACTGCTCACGGGCACACAAAAGGTGTGGTGATGGTTCTGAAAGAAGTAAAAAAGAAATTCCCGGATTTAGAAGTTGTTGTGGGAAATATTGCTACTGCCGAAGCGGCGAAATATCTTGTTGAGGCGGGTGCAGATGCTGTAAAAGTGGGAATTGGCCCGGGCTCAATTTGTACAACCAGGGTCGTTGCAGGGGTTGGCTTTCCACAATTTTCGGCTGTACTTGAAGTAGCCGCTGCCATCAAAGGCAGCGGAGTACCGGTAATAGCAGACGGGGGCATAAGGTATACCGGAGATATTCCAAAGGCTCTTGCTGCGGGTGCAGATTGTGTGATGCTAGGTTCTCTACTTGCAGGTACTAAGGAATCTCCGGGAGAGACCATCATCTACGAAGGAAGAAAATTTAAATCTTACCGTGGAATGGGCTCTGTAGAAGCGATGAAACAAGGTTCCAAAGATCGCTATTTCCAGGATGTGGAAGATGATATCAAGAAGCTGGTGCCCGAAGGTATTGTTGGTCGGGTCCCGTACAAAGGAGATCTTTATGAAAGTATTCATCAATTCATTGGCGGCTTAAGAGCCGGGATGGGATATTGCGGTGCAAAAGATGTTGCTACGCTGCAGGAGTCTGCCAAGTTTGTGAAGATAACTGCGTCAGGTATCAATGAAAGTCATCCCCATAATGTGACTATCACCAAAGAATCCCCGAACTATAGCAGATAACAAGCACTTATATAAAAAGAGGAGGCTCAAAAATGACATTTTTGAGCCTCCTCTTTTTATATGATTTTTGAAAATTTACTCCTTTACTTCAATCCCAAGTTTATTTAGAACCTTCAGGGTGATGTCATACTCCTGTGAAGAAAACGCCAGAGCGTTTCCGCCGGAGTGGAGGATCTGGGTGTAATTCTCTTCTGCGATTACTTCCAGCATAGCTTCATTGATCTTTTCATATAAAGGCTGAGTGAGTTCATTCCGCTTCATTTGCATCATAACTCCCGCTTTTTGCCTGAAGCTTTTAATGTCATTTTCAAGATTAATGATCTCAGATTCTTTGGCTTTTCTGTCTTCTTCAGAAAAAGTTTCATTATTGGCCTGGTAATCTTTTACCAGGGTCTCATAATTGGTGACATTTGATTCCAGATCTTTCTGAAGATCGGTATTATAGGATTTGAGAGCTTCATTTACCTGCACCATTTCTGGCATTTGATTAAGTATGTAATCTGCATCTATGGTTCCAACCTTTGACTGGGCAAAAGCTGAAATACTCAATAAGGCAAAACTTAAGACTAAAAGATATTTTTTCATGATTTGATTTTGATTTTCGCAAATATAAAGGAGCAGAGGCATTTATAAAGATTTTAATAAATTATTTTTTCAGTTTTGATATATCTGGCCGCGATGAGGTTTAAGAGCATCCCGCACAGGTCGCATTTCATGTTCGGTAACTACAAGGTATGCGATGGCATGTGCTTCCGAAAGCTTTTCTGAACCTGAGATTTGCAGGGATAATTCTTGGGTCTTCAAATATTCCTGCAGGTGAATGGCATGATGGGCAGCAGTAGTTTCGGAGTCGGGACCATGAAAGTCCCAGATGAGTTTCAGTTTTCTTTCTTCAGGCATTCGCTTAATTTTATAGTTCGCTCTCTACCAAAGCCGGGCCAAAAATATAATTTTTGGAATTTTATTTCGTTTTAGCTGCAGGTTGGTATACTGTTTGGAATTCGTATTTTCGCAAATTCATAATATTTAGATTACGTTGATAATAAAAAAGGGAAAAATCTTTTTAATTTTTTTGGGCTTTTTAACTGGTAGTTGCAGTTTTCTAACCGAACCCGAAGAAAAAGAAGTGATCGCCAGGGTGAATGATGCTTATCTTTACAAAGATGATGTTGCCACCCTTATTGCCGATAATACTTCACCCGAAGACAGTACTTTACTAATTAACAATTTTATTACCCGCTGGGCAACTCAGAAGCTATTGCTTGACAGGGCGAGAGTGAATCTTAGTGAAGAACAGCAGGCCGAATTCGATCGCCTGGTGCAGAACTATAGGAATGAACTCTATGCTAAGGCTTATACAGATGCCATTGTTGCACGTGAGCTTGATACCGGTATAACCCGGGCCGCAGCCGAAACCTACTTTGAAGAAAATGGAGAGAACTTTATACTTAATGAGAATCTTGTTAAGGTGAGGTATATCAATATTACAAAGGACAACAAGGATTTTGAAACTATAAAAACCCGTTTTCGCAGGTTTGATGAAGAGGATAAAAAGGCTTTGCTTGATATGGCTATTCAATTCAATTCCTATTCTCTAAACGATTCGGTTTGGGTGAAGACAAAGCAGGTCTACGACAAAATAAAGCCATTGACTCCTCAGGACAATCCTGAATTCTTAAAAAATAAGAATTTTATGCAACTTGAAGATTCATTAGGAGTATATTTGATCTCTGTTGAGGATGTTAAATTGCGCAATGAACAGGCGCCTTTGGAATATTCTTTGCCAAGTATTAAGCAGATCCTGCTTAACAAAAGAAAGCTGGATCTCATCAAGAAATTAGAAACAGACATTACACAAGATGCAATTAAAAATGACGAATTTGAAATTTATAATTAAATCATTAGGCTTGTTGCTATTCGTCCTTGGCGGGAGCAATTTACAGGCGCAGGAAGTAATAATTACCGATAGTACTTCTATAGGTATTGAATCTGATATTCAGGAGAAAATACAGGACAGGAGCGGCCGTTTTAAAGTAGATGGTGTGGCAGCAGTTATTGGGGATTTTGTTGTGCTTGAAAGCGACATCGACAAAATGTACCTCGAACTTCAAAGTCAGGGTGTTTCTACTGCAGACGTTACGAATTGTAATCTTGCCGGGCGTTTGATGGAAAACAAATTGTATGCTCATCATGCAATTCAGGATAGTATCATGGTTTCGGACGCCGAAATTAATGCTAATATCGATCAACAAATGGCTTACATGACACAGCAGGTAGGTTCTATGGAAAAGGTTCTCGAATTCTATAAGAAAGATAGTGAAGCTGAATTTAGAGCTGAACTTTTCGAGATCAATAAGCAAAACAGACTGGCTTCTGAAATGCAACGTAAGATCGTTAATGCAGTAGAGATAACTCCCGAAGAGGTGAGAGCTTTCTTTACAGATATTCCTGAAGAGGAGCGCCCTGTCTTTGGAGATGAAGTTGAGATTGCACAGATCGTGGTGGAACCTGAAATCCCACAGGAACAGAAAACAGAAATTATCAATCGTCTAAATGAAATGAGGGCAGATGTGCTTGAAAACGGTGCGAGTTTTGCCACAAAGGCTGTATTATATTCTCAGGATCCCGGATCAAGATCATCTGGTGGAAAAATTTCTTTAACCCGAAAAGATCCTTTTGTAAAAGAATTTAAAGATGCGGCATTTTCCCTTCAGGAAGGGGAGGTAAGTAAACCTTTCCAGACCGAATTTGGATATCACATTCTTACTGTGGATAAGATTCGGGGCCAGCAGGTTGATGTCCGCCATATTCTTTTGATCCCAGATGTTACTGAAGAAACCAAGCAAAAGGCTTTTGATGAGATCGAGAACGTGAGAGAAAGAATTAACAGTAAAGAGATCTCTTTTGCCGATGCTGCAAAAGAAGTTTCCGATGAGGAGGAGACTCGTGAGAGTGGTGGAAAACTTGTTAATCCTACCACGGGAGATACGAGATTTGAACTTACAAAAGTAGATCCATTGCTTTATGAGCAGGTTGTGAACCTGGAAGAAGGAGAGGTTTCAAGAGTTCTTACAGATCAGGATAATACCGGTCGTCCGTTTTATAAGATTATTACTGTGACCAACAGGTTTCCAGAGCATAAGGCAAATTATGCGCAGGATTACAATAAAATCAAAGAACTAGCCTTGAGAGATAAGCAACTGGAGGCAATTGAAAAGTGGCAAAAGGAGAAGATAAACGAAACCTATGTAAAGGTTAATGGAGAATATAGAAATTGTGAATATTCCAGCAACTGGTTAAAGAACCTATAATCCTTTTTACCAAGTATGACAGACGTAGAAGCGGTAAAGAATCTGGTTAACAGGCACCAACAATTAAGGCGTGAAATAGCCAAAAGGATTGTTGGGCAGCAGGATGTAGTAGATCAGATTCTTTTATCTGTTTTTTCCGGTGGTCATTCGCTGCTCATTGGAGTTCCCGGCCTCGCCAAAACACTTATGGTGAATACCATTGCACAGGCGCTGGGACTCAATTTTAAAAGAATTCAATTCACACCAGACTTAATGCCGAGCGACATCCTTGGATCTGAGATCCTGGATGAGAACCGGCAATTCAAATTTATTAAAGGTCCCGTCTTTGGGAATATCATTCTTGCCGATGAAATCAACAGGACCCCGCCAAAAACCCAGGCTGCGTTACTGGAAGCGATGCAGGAACGGGCGGTAACTGTTGCAGGACAACATTACAAGCTGGATTTACCTTACTTCGTACTGGCTACCCAAAATCCAATTGAGCAGGAAGGAACTTACCCGTTGCCCGAGGCTCAGCTTGACAGATTTATGTTCGCAATTAAGCTGGAATACCCAACTTTTGAAGAGGAGATAGAGGTCGTAAAAAGTACCACCAGTGATGAAGTGACAGAGATTAATTCTCTTTTTACTGCCCGGGAAATCGTTGATTTTCAACACTTGATACGGAGGATTCCTGTAGCCGATAATGTGGTGGAATATGCCGTTGGCCTTGTTGGAAAAACACGACCGGGGGGAGATAGAGCAACGCCTCTGGTAAAGGAATATGTAGATTGGGGTGCAGGACCAAGAGCTTCTCAAAATCTCATTTTAGGCGCCAAGGCCAATGCTGCTGTTCACGGTAAGTTTTCACCAGATATTGAAGATGTACAAGCGGTAGCCTATGGAATTCTAAGACATAGGGTTCTTAAAAATTACAAGGCCGAAGCCGAAGGAATTTCTGAAGAAGAGATTATAAAGAGCTTATTCTAAGATCATTTGCTATCTTTAGTTCATGATTATTTTTCTGGTAAAGGTTAAAAATTCCTGTCATTCTGGTTTTCTTTGGATGTCAATTCCTCTGGTTTAGATCGGGTGCCAATTTTCTCAACCTGGAGAGTTTGTCCTTTCTTGCAATCACTAGCTTTCTTTTCCTCAGCGGCTTTTGGCTCTTTTTATTATTTGATATTATCACTCCAGGATTTCTAATAAAACTTTCTGGTTGATCTCTATGCTTTTAGTGCCATGGCTGGCACCTATTATTTACCTCTTCCAGCGAAAAAAGCTGCAGCCGGGAGATCTTCCAATCTAAGGAAGGAATGAATAATTTGTCATTTTTACCATTTCCTTATTTTAATGCTAATTTTATGGGATTAGCTTATTTTTATGCGCTCTTTTTTTGGGATCCATTAAATTATATTTAGGTATTCTTCTTGTTTTGTATTGATTTTTTAAATCGGGCGGGAATTCGTAATTTTGCGGGACTTCAGAATAAAAACAATTCAAAATATGGCTTACGATATTGATATGATCAAGAAGGTTTACAGCCAGATGAGCGAGCGGGTTAATACTGCGCGTGAAATCGTTGGAAAACCTTTAACTCTTTCAGAAAAGATCCTTTATTCCCACCTATGGGATGGAACACCTACTCAAAAATTTACCCGCGGAAAAGACTATGTAGAATTTTCACCAGACAGAATCGCATGCCAGGATGCTACTGCACAAATGGCTTTATTACAATTTATGCAGGCAGGTAAGAAGAATGTTGCAGTTCCTACTACTGTTCACTGCGATCACCTTATCCAGGCAAAACTTGGAGCTCAATTTGATCTACCAAGTGCGAAAAAGTCAAGTGATGAGGTGTTTGATTTTCTTGAATCTGTTTCCAACAAATATGGAATTGGTTTCTGGAAACCGGGTGCCGGAATTATTCATCAGGTTGTTTTAGAAAACTATGCTTTCCCCGGAGGAATGATGATTGGAACCGATTCACACACCGTGAATGCCGGTGGACTTGGAATGGTTGCTATTGGTGTTGGTGGTGCAGATGCTGTGGATGTTATGGCGGGAATGGCTTGGGAACTTAAATTCCCGAAATTAATTGGTGTGAAGCTTACCGGAAAACTATCTGGCTGGACTGCTCCAAAAGATGTTATTCTTAAAGTTGCCGGTATTCTTACTGTTAAAGGGGGAACCGGGGCAATTATTGAATACTTTGGCGAAGGAGCCGAATCTATGTCGGCCACAGGAAAAGGAACAATTTGTAATATGGGTGCCGAAGTGGGGGCTACTACTTCCACTTTTGGTTATGATGAATCCATGGCAAGATATCTTCGTGCTACCAATCGTGCCGATGTTGCCGATGCAGCTAACGAAGTGAAAGAACACCTGACAGGTGATGCTGAAGTTTACGCAAATCCTGAACAATATTTTGATGAAGTGATCGAGATCAATCTTTCTGAATTGAGACCTCACCTTAATGGGCCTTTTACTCCCGATCTTGCTACGCCAATTTCTGAAATGGGGGAAAAAGCTAAAAAGCACGATTGGCCAATAAACGTGGATTGGGGTTTAATTGGATCATGTACCAACTCATCTTATGAAGATCTTACCCGTGCAGCGTCCATTGCGAAACAGGCGGTCGATAAAAAAGTTAAAGCTAAGTCTGATTTTGGAATTAACCCGGGCTCTGAAACTATTCGTTTCACTGCAGAAAGAGATGGTTTAATACAAATCTTTGAGGATCTTGACGCTACTATCTTTACAAATGCCTGTGGGCCATGTATAGGCCAATGGGACCGAAGTGACCGTAAGGGTGAAGAAAAAAATACTATTGTACATTCTTTTAACCGTAACTTCTCAAAAAGGGCAGATGGGAACCCAAATACCCACGCCTTTGTAGGATCACCGGAAATGGTTGCTGCAATAGCAATCGCCGGAAGATTAGATTTCGATCCCACAAGAGATACGCTGTTAAATGAAGATGGTGAGCATGTAAAACTTGATGAGCCTACAGGATTGGAATTGCCACCAAAAGGTTTTGATGTGGAAGATCCCGGCTACCTTGCACCAACTGAAGATGGTGCAAGTGTGGAGGTAAAAGTAAACCCGAATTCTGAAAGACTTCAGTTACTTGAGCCATTTGAGCCATGGGACGGAAAAAATTTGACAGGGGCGAAGTTACTTATAAAAGCTTACGGCAAATGTACAACAGATCATATTTCCATGGCCGGACCCTGGTTACGCTTTAGAGGTCACCTCGACAACATTTCAAACAATTGTTTGATAGGTGCTGTCAATGCTTTCAACAAGAAAACTAATTTTGTCAAAAATCAGGTTACCGGAGAATATGACGGTGTGCCCGCAACTCAGCGAAAGTATAAAGCCGCAGGAATCCCTACAGTAGTAGTGGGAGATCACAACTACGGAGAAGGTTCTTCCCGGGAACATGCAGCTATGGAGCCAAGACATCTTGGAGTCAAAGTAGTACTTGTAAAATCTTTTGCTAGAATTCATGAGACCAATTTGAAAAAGCAGGGAATGCTGGGAATCACTTTTGCCAATGAAAGTGATTACGATCTTGTGCAAGAAGACGATACTTTTAACTTTATTGATCTTGAAAGTTTTGCACCAGATAAGCAACTTACAATAGAGATTGTACATGCTGATGGTTCTAAGGATACAATTAAGGCAAATCACACTTATAATCTACCGCAAATCGAGTGGTACAAGGAGGGATCTGCCCTTAACCTGATCAAAAAGCAGAATGCCGCTTAAAAATCAAAGAATATATTCAAAGCTAAACTCCCGCCGCGGCGGGAGTTTTTGTTTAATTACCCTGAGAGAGTAAATAACTCGGGCGTGCCCAGAAGAAACTTTACTTTATAAGCTAAAGACCCTATCTTTTCTCACCAATAAATCGACTCAGAACTAAAGCTGTGTTGTAACAAAATATTTCGTGGTATAAGTCCGGAGAAAATTGTCCTGGATAGATAAAAATAAAAAAGCAATTCCGAAGAATTGCTTTTCCAAAAAGTAGATGAGAACTCCGGAGGTTTATTTCCGGAGGATTCGATTAAGTAATTTTTGCCCCCCAGTAAAAATTACTTTTCGTCTCATCTATTTACGGTAAGGATTCCAATTTGTTCTTGTGTTTAAAAAGTACATCAAGAGTCGAGGATGGAATATCCTGATTATAAAGTGTTTCGTAATATAATTTAATATTTTTTTTCTCTTTTTCATAGCAGGCCTTCAAATTTAAATTATTGAAGGTGTTCCGGGCCAGATAATCCAGTTTAAGAAAAACCGGTAAAAAGTTCAAAACTGCACTTCCTACAGTGGAAATCTGAATGGAATTCTTTATATTAAAAAGGAGCTTTCTTAACTCTAATTTTGCTTTTTCTCTTATCTCGATAAGTTTACCAATATTCTCGGCCATGTCCTTGTCATCCTGTTTCAGATCGTAATAAAGTACATAATACATTTGAAGCAGATCATCATTGGAAAGATCTAATCTGAGTAGCTGAGAATATAATTGAAACTGCATCTTCGTCTAAGTCTAGAGAAATTATCTGTGATAAATGTAATCTTTATTTCTGTTCATGAAGATGCTAAAATAGTGATTAACAGAAATTTAGGCTTTTTGTAAGCAGTCAAGTAAGAAAAGTGAAAACCTTAACGATGTATAGCAGAATATTTTCTGAAGGGAGAAGAGTGTTTTTGGCTTTAAAAGTGCCCAGAGCGGGACTCGAACCCGCACGCTCTAATGAACACATGGCCCTCAACCATGCCTGTCTACCAGTTCCAGCACCTGGGCATTCCTTAACATTTCTTTAAGAGCTTTAAAAATATCATTAAGATATTCTAAAGTAGAAATTCAAAGATCTTTAGCCTCTTTATTTGTAAAACAAAAATGTTCCGAAAAACAACTAAGATTAAATATCCTCTGAAGTATTTTCTTCGCCCTTTTACCAGGACCTGGACTTTTTAGACGACGTTTTCTTCAAGTTTTACAATATAAGTGACCTGGCTGGGATTCGAACCCAGGACCCTCTCCTTAAAAGGGAGATGCTCTACCAGCTGAGCTACCAGGTCAAAAATAATAAGAACTTTTTGTGGTATGGTTAGGTTTTCTTTCGATTTTACCTATCCATTCACTTTGTGATCTGGCTGGGATTCGAACCCAGGACCCTCTCCTTAAAAGGGAGATGCTCTACCAGCTGAGCTACCAGGTCAAAAATAATAAGAACTTTTTGTGGTATGGTTAGGTTTTCTTTCGATTTTACCTATCCATTCACTTTGTGATCTGGCTGGGATTCGAACCCAGGACCCTCTCCTTAAAAGGGAGATGCTCTACCAGCTGAGCTACCAGATCTGCTTTGTTGCATTTTTGCTAATGCGGGTGCAAATATACCCACATTAATTTATTTTTCAAGAACAAATTGACATAAATTTGAACATCATTTTAAACGTGGAGTAAAACTCCTTATAAATCATATATTTAAGCATGAAATTAATTCTGGCAGGTTATATGGGATCGGGGAAAACTGTAGTTGGAAAAGCTCTCGCGACTCAATTGTCCCTAAAATTTCTTGATCTGGATAAGGAAATATGTGCAAAAGAAAATAGAACTATTCCGGAGATTTTTACAGAATCGGGGGAAATTTATTTCCGCAGGAGGGAAGCAGAAGTATTGAAAAATCTTCTGGAGCAGGAAGAAAATTTTGTTCTTTCCTTAGGTGGCGGCACCCCTTGTTATGGAAAAAATTTACAACTCATTAAAAATACTTCCGAAGCCACCTTGATTTATCTTAAAACGGGTCTGCAGCAACTTATGGAACGTCTATCAAATGAAAAAGAAGATCGCCCTTTAATAAAAGAGCTGGGAACTCCTGAAGCTCTGGAAGATTTTCTAAGAAAGCACTTGTTCGAGCGTACTTTCTATTATAATCAAAGTGACCTAATAGTCTCAACAGATAGTAAATCCATTGAACAGGTCGTACAGGAAATTCAAAGTAATTTAAATTAGTTCGACCCTGGCGGCACCTGCATTGAAATCGACCTTTACCGTTTCATGAATGGAGGTGGAAAGAGAAATTCCTTTATAATCGGCTTTTACAGGGTAATTTTTATGACTGCGGTCAACGAGAACAGCAGTTTTGAATCTTTTAAGCGGCACATCAAGGAAATGTCTTACCCCATAGATCAAGGTAGCGCCGGAATTAAGGACATCATCTATTAAAACAAGTGCCTTGTTTTGGTAATCTTCAGGAGACAGGCTGGTTGTTATGGGTTCCAGGGGATTCTTTTTATTTATTTTCACTTCACAAAGCAGCACATCCATATCAGAGATCCTTTGCAGTTCTGCCTGAAGTTTTTGAGCAAGTTTAAAACCGCTCTTTGCAATTCCTGCAAGTATAATTTGTTCTTCCTCTACATTACTTTCATAGATTTGATAAGCGATCCTAGTAATTTTATGGTTGATCTGTTCATTATTAAGGATCAGGACAGCATTGTTCTCCATGGGATGTTTTTTATAAAGATAATAATTGGTGTATAAAGTTTGTTAATCCTCATCGGCTTCGGGGTCGAACCATTCATCTAATTCCCTGCGGTCTTTTTTTGTAGGTCTGCCGGTGCCTTTCTTTCTATAATATTCCTGCGAATATTTTAGCAGCTCCCTTTTCTCGAGTTCTTCTTTGGGAGTGATATCATTTATATACAGGTTAACCAATTTTGCACCAACACGGCTTTTGGGAACATCAAGTACTTCTATCAAATAGTTGATTTGATTTTTCCTTACCTGAATCTTGTCTGTAGCGAAGACCTCTCTTGAAGGCTTGACCAGGGCTTCATTCATTCTCACTTTTCCCTGTTTGCATGCCTCGGTTGCTATGCTCCGGGTTTTAAAATATCTCACACACCATAAAAATTTATCTACTCTCATATTTGTACAGTAAAAATCTATCGATCCTAAGCAAAAATACAAGAATATTGTATCTTGCGGCCCTAAAATACCTTTTGATGAAACTGAATAAATTTTTGTTTTTATATTTTTTTACAGCCGTGTTTTTATTCTCCTGTGATAAGGACGATGATACTCCCGAAGTTGTTCCGCCAAGAGACAGGGGAGAGCAGGAGTTAACAGATCAGGCTGCATTGGAGGAATATCTGGATACCCATTTCTATAACTATGAGGAATTTGAAAATCCTCCGGCAGATTTTGACTACAATATCGAAATTGACACGATAAACGCTGATAATACAGATAAAACTCCGCTAAGCCAGTCACCATTGCTGGAGACAAAGAAATTCGACTATGAAGGAGTAGAGTATACATACTATGTTCTAAAGGTACGGGAAGGCGCAAGTGAGCAGTCGCAACCAAAATTTAGTGATTCAACTTTTGTTTCTTATGAAGGATCTTTTCTTAATCGGGACGTTTTTGAAACTTCCAATTATCCTACATGGCATGATCTCACTAGAAGACTCACCGGATTTGCGCAGGCCCTGACAGAATTCCGAGGAGCTTCAGGTTTTGATGTGTTGCCTGACAACACTGTAGAATGGAATAACGATTATGGAATAGGAGCTATGTTCCTTCCTTCGGGTCTTGGGTACTTTAATACATATCAGGAAGGTATTCCCACCTACAGTCCATTGGTTTTTACTTTCGACCTTTACAGAGTCAATGAAGCCGATCATGATAATGATGGAATTCCATCCTGGAGGGAAGATTTAGATGAAGATGAGTTAGTGTTCAATGATGATACAGACGGGGATAGAATTCCTAATTTTCTCGACCCAGATGATGACGGGGATTTCATACCAACTCTGGAAGAAATATCAGATGAGGATGGGAATATAATTTTTCCATATCCCGATGCCGATGAAGATGGAACACCAGATTATCTGGATCCAAATATTTAATTAAAAAAAGCCCTTTTCAGGGCTTTTTTTAATACTAATATATTTTCTACTATAGATTTAATGAGAGACTAAAAATGATCTGACTTGGTCGGGTATCAATTCTTCTTAATCCATCTTCGCTGTTAAGGTTCATAAACTCTGCCTCATTCTCCTTAAGTGCACGTTCATATCTAACATCTAACCCGAGACGTCCAAATTGAATTCCTGCACCTAATTGTGCCCCAATTGTGAATTCCTCCTCTACATCCCCAAGTTCAAAACCTTCAAAATCATTATCTACCATGTACTGAAGGCTGGGTCCTGCAAATAATCTAACAGGGCCAAAGACCTTTGTGCCCACTAAAATTGGTAGATCAATTTTTGTAACATTATAATCTGCTTCCTGTTGATTAAACATGTATGAGCTTTTAGTGGTCGTGTAAACCAGCTCAGGCCTCAAGAAAAAACCTAAAATATTTGCCTGGTAGTATAATCCTAAGTGATATCCCATTTTGCTTTCTCCACCTTCCAGGATATCTTCACCGGCACCGGTAACATCGGCATAAGTGATCTCACCATTATCGGCATAATTAAGCCCCCCCTTAATTCCAAATCCGTTCTGGGCCATTGCGGAGGAAGTAATACAAAACACAAGAATCGTTAGATACTTTTTCATAAGTTTGGTTTTTGTTCTTTTCATTAAACGTTTTCCTGAAGAAAATATTTCTGAAATAAAGAAATCCTCTCAAAAATGGCATTTTTAGAGAGGATTTTAAAAAAGCTGACCATTAAATTTTACTTTCTTTTGATCACTTTTTCTGAAGCTTTTACAATGGCAGCGGCGTTTAAACCATATTTTTCCATCAACTGCTCCGGGGTTCCGCTTTCACCAAAGGTGTCCATAGTGGCAACAAATTCCTGTGGTGCAGGATGATTTTGAACCAGTGTACGGGCAACGCTTTCCCCAAGGCCGCCAAGAAAGTTGTGTTCTTCGGCAGTTACAACACATCCCGTTTTTCCAACTGAAGCTAAAATAGCAGCTTCATCAAGCGGCTTTATTGTGTGTATGTTGATCACTTCAGCCGAAATTCCTTTTTCCTCCAGTTGTTCTGCCGCCTGTAAGGCTTCCCAGACCAAATGACCTGTGGCTATAATGGTTACATCCTTTCCCTCATTCAGTAAAAGGGCTTTTCCTATCTCGAATTTCTGATCTTCAGGAGTGAAATTTGCAACTTTTGGTCTTCCGAAGCGAAGATAAACGGGGCCATGGTGCTCAGCAATTGAAATGGTTGCAGCTTTGGTCTGGTTATAATCACAAGGATTGATCACAGTCATACCCGGCAACATTTTCATTAGACCGATATCTTCCAGGATCTGGTGGGTCGCTCCATCTTCACCCAGGGTAAGCCCCGCATGAGAGGCGCAAATTTTGACATTTTTGTCACTGTAGGCGATTGATTGCCTTATCTGATCATAAACCCTTCCGGTGGAAAAATTTGCAAAAGTTCCTGTAAAAGGAATTTTTCCGCCAATGGTCAATCCGGCTGCGATTCCCATCATGTTGGCTTCAGCAATTCCCACCTGAAAAAACCTTTCAGGATTTTCATCGATGAAATCCTGCATTTTTAAAGAACCAACCAAATCGGCACAAAGGGCTACCACATTGGGATTAGTCTTCCCAAGTTCAGTTAGTCCTGCTCCAAATCCGGAGCGCGTATCTTTTTTACCTGTATCTGTATATTTTTTCATAAGCTTCCCCCGATCCCTCCAAAGTAGGGAGTTAGGGTGTGTGTTAAATTATTAATAATATCACTTTTTTTACCCAAATTAGGATCCTCCCCTTCGGAAAGGTTGGGTGGGTCTAATAATCCCCTAAAGTTTCAGGATTTTGGGCCAGAGCTTCCTTTAGTTGTTCATCATTTGGAGCAACTCCGTGCCATTTGTGGCTTCCCATCATAAAATCTACTCCGTAACCCATTTCCGTATTTAACAAGATACAGACGGGTTTCCCCTGGCCGGTTCGGCTTTTGGCTTCTTTAAGACCTTCAAGTATTTTCGCAATACTATTTCCTTTCTCGATTTCAATGACATCCCATCCAAAAGCTTCAAATTTCACTTTTAGGTCTCCCATTGGCAGAACGTCATCTGTACAACCATCGATCTGCTGAAAATTGCGATCTACAGTAGCAATAAGATTGTCCACTTTTTTGGCAGCTGCATACATGATGGCTTCCCAGTTTTGTCCTTCCTGAAGCTCACCATCTCCGTGAAGGGTATAGACAAGGTGGTCATCTCCATTTAACTTTTTTGCCTGGGCTGCTCCCAGGGCAACAGACATTCCCTGGCCAAGAGATCCTGAAGCTACTCTCACCCCGGGCAGACCTTCGTGAGTAGTTGGATGTCCCTGCAGGCGGGAATCGATAAGTCTAAAGGTGCTGAGTTCCTCTACGGGAAAATATCCGCTACGGGCAAGCACGCTGTAAAAAACCGGGGAGATATGGCCATTGGAAAGGAAGAACAAATCTTCTCCAACTCCGTCCATATCAAATCCTTCTTTTCGCTCCATTACCTCCTGGTAAAGAACACTAATAAATTCGGCACAGCCTAAAGATCCTCCGGGATGTCCCGAATTCACCTTATGAACCTGCCTTACAATGTCCCTTCTCACCTGAGTGATAAAATCTTCTAGTTGTTGTGTGTTTGACATTTGGTTTAGATTAATTGTGTCGCAAAAATACTATTTTAGAATATTTAGGAAATCAACCAGCCTCAATTCTTATCAAAAGGTTTTAACAATCCATCATTCCATAAATCAGTAATTCGGAAACTGTTAACCTTTAATGGTAACTTGAACCAGAAGGTCACATTACAAAAATTATTTTCTTTTTCTCAACACTCCGGTTTTTAACCTCAACTACTAATTTTCTGCTCACTGCTTACTGCCACTGCCCACTTAAAATGGCTATCTTTGCGCCCATTAAAATTATATATGAAATTTGAATTAGCTGCTAATGACCCCGGTAGCAGTGCCAGGGCAGGAACTATAACTACAGATCACGGAACTATTGAAACCCCTATTTTTATGCCGGTAGGCACAATAGCCACCGTGAAAGGAATAAGCCAGAAAGATCTAAAAGAGCAGGTAAATCCTGATATTATTCTTGGTAATACTTACCACCTTTATCTTCGCCCGCAGACAGAGATCCTCAGGAAAGCGGGAGGTCTTCATAAGTTCATGAATTGGGATAGAAATATTCTTACCGATAGTGGAGGCTATCAGGTATATTCCCTTTCTGAGAGACGGAAGATCAAGGAAGAAGGTGTTAGGTTCAAATCCCATATTGATGGATCTTTTCATAATTTCACTCCCGAGAACGTTATGGATACCCAGCGCCTCATTGGTGCCGATATTATCATGGCTTTTGATGAATGCACCCCTTATCCCTGTGACTATCGCTACGCTAAGAATTCAATGCACCGCACCCACCGTTGGTTGGATAGATGTATAGCCCATTTCGATAAAAATCCGCCGCTATATGGTTATTCCCAGGCGCTTTTTCCTATAGTGCAGGGAAGTACTTATAAGGATTTAAGAGAGGAATCGGCAGAGTATATTGCTGCATCGGGAGCCGAGGGTAATGCTATCGGCGGACTTTCTGTTGGAGAACCTGCTGAAGAAATGTATGCCATGACCGAAGTAGTGACGACAATCCTTCCGAAGGAAAAGCCGCGATATCTAATGGGAGTTGGGACGCCAATCAATATTCTTGAAAATATTGCGCTGGGGGTGGATATGTTCGATTGTGTGATGCCCACCAGGAACGCAAGAAACGGAATGCTTTTTACCGCACACGGGACCATAAATATCAAGAACAAAAAGTGGGAAGATGATTTCTCTCCAATAGATGATAGCGGCATAACCTATGTCGATACTTTTTATACAAAGGCATACCTTAAACATTTGTTTTCTGTTAATGAATTGCTTGGCAAGCAAATTGCAACAATGCATAACCTCGGTTTTTACCTCTGGTTGGTTCGTGAAGCCAGAAAACATATCTTAGCCGGGGATTTTGCCACCTGGAAAAATATGATGGTACAGCAAATGAACAAACGTCTCTAATTTGAAGATCCTTGACTGGTACATATTAAAGAGATATCTGGGAACATTTATTTTAATGTTACTCCTCTTTATTCCTATTGGTATAACAGTGAACCTGGCAGAGAAGATCGACAAGATCATTCGAAATGAGGTGCCTTTTTTGGAGGTGGTGAATTACTACATCGACTTTACCATCTACTTCGCTAATTTACTTTTTCCTCTTTTTCTGTTCCTGTCGGTAATTTGGTTCACCTCTAAACTTGCACAAAACACAGAGATCATTGCTTTTTTAAGTAGCGGGGTATCCTTTTGGCGCTTTCTTCGGCCATATATGATAGGTTCTACCATAGTGTGTGCCGCTGCCCTTATCATGGGGATGTATCTTGCGCCCACTGCCAGTAAAGGCTTTAATGAATTTAAATATACTTATTTAAAAAAGGGAAGTGAAGTCCAGGAGACGAGTGATGTCTACAGGCAAATCAATGACAATGAATTTATATATGCTTCACATTTCCAACCTCGGATAAATTCTGCTCAGAACTTCACTCTAGAACACTTTGAGGGAAACAAGATGCTGTTTAAAATTAGCGCCTCAAGGTTGAAGTTAAATGAGGAAGATTCAACCTACACCTTAACGAACTATAATAAACGTATTATAGGTGAAGATGGAGATAAGCTCATCACTGAAATGAGTAAAGATACTGTTCTTCCTTTTGACTTTGAAGAACTAACCCCGGTCTCTTATATGGCCGAAACGCTCAACTACGATGAACTTGAAGCTTTTATTGAGCAGGAAAAAAGTCGCGGTTCAGGCAATATAAACCGTTATAAGGTAGTGGCCTATAAACGCTGGAGTCTTCCCGTTTCGGCATATATCCTTACTGTGATAGCGGTAGCCGTATCTTCCATGAAGCGTCGTGGTGGTATGGGAGTCAACCTGGCTTTGGGAATCACCCTGGCTTTTGTTTTCATCTTTATGGACAAGGTCTTTGGAACTATTGCCGAACAAAGTACATTTTCTCCCTTGCTTGCCGTGTGGTTTCCGAACATTTTCTTCGGAATTCTGGCTGTTTACCTGCTTTGGAATGCTAAACGATAAAGTAAAGGCTTATCTCCATTTTCACGTCATTGTGTTCATCTGGGGATTCACGGCCGTGCTGGGAGCATTGATAACTCTTGATGCTGTACCTTTGGTATGGTACAGGATGTTATTGGCAAGTGTCTTTATTTTTCTTTGGATCAAATGGAAGAAGAAAAAATTAAGTCTTGCACCAAGACGGATCCTGGTAATGTTGATTGCCGGAGTGGTAATTGCAGCACATTGGCTTACTTTTTTTGGAGCTATAAAGGTTTCTAACGTTAGTATTACACTTGCTTTGCTTTCTACCGGGGCTTTTTTTACTTCTATACTGGAACCAATTTTTTACAAGCGGAAAGTCATTTGGTATGAGATCCTTTTCGGTGTCGTTGTAATCTGCGGACTTTATATTATTTTTAAGGTAGAGACGGAATATGTGTTGGGAATCCTGCTTGCTTTAGTTTCAGCATTTCTTTCTGCAGTCTTCTCCTTAATAAATGGGAAATTAGCTAAACAGGAAGATGCCTCGGTGATTTCTTTTTATGAACTGCTCACCGGTACCGGAGCCATAACGATCTATCTGCTTATAATTACCTTCTTCGGAAGCAGTACTACTGGTTCCAATAATGACTTTTTCGATATTTCAGCTTTGGATTGGACTTACCTGCTTATCCTGGCTTCTGTATGTACCGCCTATGCTTTTATAGCTTCTGTAGCTGTCATGCGACACTTAAGTCCATACACAATAATGCTCACCATCAACCTTGAACCTGTTTACGGAATTCTCCTTGCTTTTTGGGTCTTTGGAAGCGATGAAGCGATGAAGCCCGGCTTTTACTACGGGGCGGCCATTATTGTAATTACAGTAATTATGAACGGCTTTCTAAAGACGAGGAGAAAATTCAGAAAACAACCAAAAGCTACCTCTTAAGTTTCTTATATTTGTAAGCTAATTAAAAACAACCATAGCTCATTATGGAATATTTAGACTTTGAATTGCCTATAAAGGAGTTGGAAGATCAATACCAGAAGGCTTGTGCCATAGGTCAGGAAAGTGATGTTGATGTCACTGCCACCTGTCGTCAAATCGAAAAAAGACTTAACGAAACAAAAAAAGAAATATATAAGAACCTAACTGCCTGGCAGCGGGTTCAGCTTTCCAGGCATCCAAACCGACCATATACCCTCGATTATATTAATTCTATTTGTGGGGATACATTTCTGGAACTTCATGGGGACCGGAATGTAAAGGACGATAAAGCTATGATTGGCGGCCTTGGGAAAATAGGGGATCAAAGTTATATGTTCGTAGGTCAACAGAAGGGTTATAATACCAAAACCCGCCAGTACCGTAATTTCGGAATGGCTAATCCTGAAGGTTACCGAAAAGCACTTCGCCTTATGAAATCTGCGGAAAAATTTGGAATTCCTGTAGTTACTTTTGTGGATACACCCGGTGCTTATCCCGGCCTTGAAGCTGAAGAACGTGGACAGGGAGAGGCTATTGCCCGAAATATTCTGGAGATGACCCGTCTAAAAGTGCCAATTATCGTAGTGATTATTGGAGAAGGAGCAAGTGGAGGAGCCCTCGGAATTGGTGTAGGTGACAAAGTACTTATGTTGGAAAATACATGGTATTCTGTAATTTCTCCTGAATCCTGTTCTTCCATTCTATGGAGAAGCTGGGAGTTTAAAGAAAGAGCAGCCGATGCTTTAAAGCTTACCGCCAAGGACATGAAAAAGCAGAAGCTTATTGATGAGATCGTTAAAGAACCGGTGGGAGGTGCTCATAGCAACAGGGAAATGACTTTTGATATTGTGAAGAATGCCATTTCTGATGCTTACGGTGAATTTAAAAACTTATCACCAGAAGAATTAGTCAAAAAACGTATGGATAAATATTCTCAGATGGGAGTGTTTAAAGGTTAAAACCTTATTACATAAGACAGCAAAAAATCCGAAGGGTTTCTCTTCGGATTTTTTTGGCCTTATCAACAAATAATTAAAGTTATTAACAGTTAAAATGTTCATAAACTGTGAACTAAGTAAAGTCGTTTACGGCGAAGTTCTAAACTCAATTTTTCTACTTTCGTAACATGGAAAAAGTCAAAGCCCCTCAAAATATTAATTACAGCCCCGGGAATGTTATCAATCTCGAGAAAGGAAAACTTCCGCCTCAAGCTGTTGATTTAGAAGAAGTTGTGCTTGGCGCGATGATGATTGATAAAAGAGGGGTGGACGAGATTATTGACATTTTACATCCCGATGTTTTCTATAAGAATGCACATCAATATATTTTTGAAGCCATTTTTAAGTTGTTTGAAAATTCTGAACCGGTTGACTTATTAACGGTTTCCAACCAATTAAGGAAAGATCAGAAACTGGAGCAGGTGGGTGGTGATTTTTACCTCGTGCAGCTTACTCAAAAAGTGTCATCTTCTGCCCATATTGAATTCCATGCAAGGATTATTCTTCAAAAATATATTCAGCGTAGTTTGATCAAGATATCAAACGAAATCATTGAAGATTCATATGATGAAACCACAGATGTTTTTGACCTTTTAGACACCGCAGAATCCAAACTTTATGAAGTAACCCAGGGGAACATCAAAAGATCATCAGAGACTGCTCAGGATCTTGTGATGCAGGCTAAGAAAAAGATCCAGGAGATATCCAATAAATCGGGTCTTTCTGGTATTCCTTCCGGTTTTGAAAAATTGGACAAGTTAACTTCCGGTTGGCAGCCCAGTGACCTTATTATTGTTGCTGCCCGTCCCGGTATGGGTAAAACGGCGCTTACCTTGTCTATGGCGCGAAATATTTCTGTGGGACAGAATATTCCGGTGGCTTTTTTCTCTTTAGAGATGTCCTCGGTGCAGTTGATCACCCGTTTAATTTCCTCCGAAACCGGACTTTCTTCAGAAAAGCTCCGTACCGGAAACCTCGAAAAACACGAGTGGGAGCAACTAAACGTAAAAGTAAAAGGTCTTGAAAAAGCACCACTTTTTATAGATGATACCCCTTCACTTTCAATTTTTGACCTTAGGGCGAAAGCTAGGAGGCTTGCTTCACAGCACGGGATCAAATTGATCGTGATCGATTACCTTCAGCTAATGACTGCCGGTGGTAGTCAAAAAGGCGGAAACCGGGAACAGGAAATTTCCACAATTTCCAGGAACCTGAAAGCTCTTGCCAAAGAACTTAACGTGCCTGTGATTGCACTATCTCAGCTTTCCCGGGCAGTTGAAACGAGAGGGGGGTCAAAAAGGCCACTTTTAAGTGATCTTAGGGAATCCGGAGCAATTGAACAAGATGCCGATATCGTTTCCTTCATTTACCGCCCCGAATATTATAAGATCGAGGAGTGGGATGATGAAGAACGTTCACCTACAGACGGGCAGGCAGAATTTATTGTTGCCAAGCACAGGAATGGTGGACTTGAGAATATTAGGCTGAAATTCGTTGGACATTTAGGTAAATTCGATAACTTAGATGATTTTGATTCTCCATCGGAATTTCATTCGAAAATGAATGACAACGATTCAGGAGATATGAGCTTTACTACCGGTCATTTTCCCAGTGCCGATGAAGCTTTTGGAAGCTCAATGAATGATGATCTTAATGATGACGATAGCGACGTACCTTTTTAAAAATATATTTTTTTTTCTTCGAAATTTTTTCGGAAAAGAAACTTCTGTAAGTAATAATTCAAAGGCCGGAAAGAAATTTCTCTTTTCCGGCCTTTTTGTGCTTTTGTTTTGTTTTCTGCTCCCTGCTTCGGCCTTTGCCTCGCAAATCCTTATTCCCATGGATGCAGAGACACAACGAAATCATCTGAAGGCATACGGGATCACTTACTGGATGCTTGAAAAGGATGTAAAAGTGCAGTGGTTGCTCAACTATCGGGGCGGATCTTTTCTTTTACCCGATTCGGAAGAATTGAGGCGGGAGTGTCAAATACGGGGAGTTTCGTTTGAGGTCATCAGCGATCAGAAAACTGAAAATTTACTGGAAGAGATCTCCAGTCCATCAAAGAATATGGAAGCTGTTCTGCTTGAAAAAGCACCCAGAATAGCCGTTTATTCACCCCAGGGAAACAGGCCATGGGACGATGCCGTCACTATGGTGCTCACTTATGCCGAAATTCCTTATGAAACAATTTACGATGAAGAAGTTTTGAATGATGCTTTACTCCTGTTCGACTGGCTACATCTGCATCATGAAGATTTTACCGGCCAGTATGGAAAGTTCTACCGCAGCTACCGCACTGCGCCCTGGTATATTGAAGAGAAAAAACAAGCCGAGGCAATGGCTTCAAGACTGGGTTATGATAAAGTCTCGGAAGAGAAACTTGCTGTTGCTCTCAGGATTAGAGATTATGTCGTTGGAGGCGGATTTATGTTCGCAATGTGCAGTGCAACCGATAGCTTTGATATTGCATTATCAGCCGAAGGTGTAGATATTGCCGAGCCCATGTTCGACGGAGATCCCAGTGATGCCGATTATCAGAAAAGGCTGAATTTCGAAAAAAGTTTTGCTTTTGAAAATTTTATTCTCGAACGTAATCCTATGGTTTATGAATTTTCTTCTATTGATATGACCGGGAAACGGCAGGTGCCTATGGATGTGGATTATTTTACACTTATGGAATACTCGGCAAAGTGGGATCCTGTTCCTACCATGCTTACCCAAAACCATACAATGCTGGTAAAAGGGTTTATGGGACAAACAACAGCTTATGATCCTGCAAACTTAAAACCTACAGTTTTGGTTATGGGAGAGAGCAAGATCAATGGCGAAGCAAAATATATCCATGGAATAAAAGGTAACGGGTTTTTTACCTTTTACGGAGGTCATGATCCCGAAGATTATCAGCACATGGTTGGAGATCCCAAAACTGAACTGGAACTTCATCCTACCTCCCCGGGATATCGTCTTATCCTGAATAATGTTCTTTTTCCTGCTGCCAAAAAACAAAAACAGAAGACATAAGTCTCCTGTTTTTGTTAGATCACAAATCTCACATCTATTTCATGAAAATCGATTCCCATCAACACTTTTGGAATTACGATTCTGAAAAATATTCATGGATTCCAGATGAAATGGCGGTAATCAGGAAGGATTTTACCCCGGAAGATCTTCGCTCCATACTCTCCAAAAATGGCTTTTCAGGCTGTGTTGCTGTACAGGCACATCAATCTGAAGCCGAGACAGAAAACCTTCTGAAAATGGCAAATAAGCACGACTTTATCAAAGGGGTAGTTGGTTGGGTGGATCTAAGTTCACCCGATGTGAAGGAGCGCCTGAAAGTTTTTTCCAAAGATCCATTTTTGAAAGGTATACGTCATACGGTTTGGGACGAAAAAGGAGAATTTATGACAGCTCCCGATTTGCAGCGTGGACTGACTTTTTTGGCTAATCTTGGATTAACTTATGATATTCTGGCATTTGATTATCAGCTGGGATCTGCAGTAGAAATGGTACAGGCATTTCCAAGACAAAAATTTGTGCTGGATCATATGGGAAAGCCGAAGATTACTGGAAAACCTGATAAGGAGTGGGAGAGGCATATCGGGCAATTGGCAGAATCACCAAATGTTTGGTGCAAAATTTCCGGTTTGGTAACTCAAACTCCCGACTTCAGCTGGAAAACTTCCGATTTTTCATCTCATTTGGAGGTGGTAACTGAAGCTTTTGGAGCAGACAGGCTCATGTTTGGATCCGATTGGCCTGTCTGTCTTTCCGCAGCAAATTATAAGGAGGTGGTTGGAGTAGTGGAGGAATTTTTCAGCAGTTATTCAAAGGAAGATAAGGAGAAGATCTTTGGGAGAAATGCCGTAGAATTTTATAACTTGAGGTAGTATTGAAAAATCGATAATATGGATTATATCTTTCAGACGGAGATAGAGCTTGCACTACGGCCAAGAGGCTTTCACCTTATAACAGACGAAGTGGTGCGGCAAATCCCGGAAATAAAGAATGTTTCCATAGGACTGCTGAATGTTTTTATCAAACATACTTCTGCCGGTCTCACCATTAACGAAAATGCCGATCCCACAGTCAGGGAGGACTTTGAAAGCCATTTTGACAAGATGGTGCCCGAGGATCAGCCTTATTACAAGCACAACATAGAAGGTAGTGATGATATGCCGGCGCATATTAAAGCAGCTCTTTTAGGTTCTTCGCTCCAGATCCCCATCACCAATGGCCGACTAAATCTTGGTACCTGGCAGGGTATATATCTGTGTGAGCACCGCGATCAGGGCGGCAGCAGGAAATTGGTGCTCACTATAACAGGAGAAAAAAAATAACCTGGCAGAATATTCTCCATTACAGTCATCCTGAATTTGTTTCAGGATCTTTCTAAAGTTTGATAATGCTTCTTTTAGTTTCTACAAAATCTTGAAAAAAGAAGAGATTTCTCTCTCCGCTATCGCTCGTTCAGAATGGCAGGATGACTCCAAACATTGTAAATAAAAAAGATCCCGCTCTTTCGAACGGGATCTTTTATAAGTGAGATAACAGTTTAATTTATTTTACTTTTTTGACGATAGCTTCAAACGCATCGGGATGGTTCATCGCTAAATCTGCAAGAACCTTACGGTTCAATTCGATTCCTGCGCCTTTTACCTTCCCTATGAATTGAGAATAAGACATTCCGTGAGTACGGGCTCCTGCGTTGATACGCATGATCCATAGTGAACGGAAATTTCTCTTCTTGGTCTTACGGTCTCTATAAGCATATAACATTGCTTTATCAACCGCGTTTTTCGCTACTGTCCAAACGTTCTTACGACGTCCAAAGTAACCTTTTGCTTGCTTAAGAACCTTTTTTCTTCTGGCTCTCTTCGCAACTGAATTTACTGATCTTGGCATATTTTTAAATTTTTTTGTAGCAGGCGACCGGTAACCGGCACTTTTTTATTAGAAAAGATCTCAATACTCATATCTAAAATCTCACTTCTAACAGGCCCAACTCCAGGGTTATTAAATTTGGTAAACCATCAAAGGTTCAACTACAATAAACGCAATTGAAGTTTGATATTTTTCTCGTCTGCTTCATGTACCAAAGTACTGTGAGTCAGCGCTAGCTTTTGTTTTTTAGTCTTCTTTGTTAAGATGTGACTTTTAAACGCATGCTTTCTTTTGATCTTTCCGGTACCGGTAAGCTTAAAACGCTTTTTGGCACTGGATTTTGTTTTCATCTTAGGCATTCTGTCCTTCTTTTTAATTATCTCACTTATTATTGTAAATCGGTCTTACTCTCGGAGAGCTGGCCGATATTATTTCGATTTGGTCTTCTTGGGTGAAAGGAACATGGTCATTCTTTTTCCTTCAAGTTTAGGCATTTGTTCTACCTTTCCAAGTTCTTCCAGGTCGGTAGCAAGGCGCAATAACAGGATTTCTCCCTGCTCCTTAAATACAATAGAACGTCCTTTAAAGAAAACAAAGGCTTTCAATTTCGCCCCATCCTTAAGGAACTTCTCTGCATTCCTTTTCTTAAACTCATAGTCGTGATCGTCTGTATTAGGACCAAAACGTATTTCTTTGACAACCACCTGGGTTGCTTTGGCCTTTAAAGCCTTATCACGCTTTTTCTGTTCATAGAGAAACTTCTTATAGTCCATTACTTTGGCCACGGGAGGATTGGCATTTGGGGATATTTCCACCAGGTCCAGCTCCTGCTCTTCGGCAATGGCTAATGCTTTACGGGTTGGGTAAACACCCATTTCCACGTTGTCGCCCACAAGGCGAACTTCTTCCGCACGGATCTTTCCGTTAATTTTGTGCGGATCTTCTTTGATTTCTCTAAGAGGTCTTTTGGTTCTTTTTCTACGTATTGCTATGGCTCAAAAATTTTGGTTAAACTTCAAATGATTGTAATGTACTATTTACTTCTTTTTTAATTAATTCGGCAAAGTCTTCAACAGACATGCTGCCAAGATCACCTTCCCCATGTTTACGTACAGAAACCGTTCCATTCTCTGCCTCCTGTTCTCCAACGATCAGCATATATGGAAATTTGTTCACTTCTGCACCCCGAATTTTCTTCCCAATGGTTTCGTTCCGGTTGTCCACAAGGGCGCGAATTTCGTGATTTTCCAGCAAAGTTAAAACTTTTTGGCTGTATTTTTCATATTTCTCACTGAGGGAGAGAATAATAGCCTGTTCAGGCATCAACCACAACGGGAAATTACCGGCTGTATGTTCTAAAAGGATGGCAACAAAACGTTCCATACTTCCAAAGGGAGCACGGTGGATCATCACCGGCCGGTGCATTTCATTGTCACTTCCTTTATATGTAAGATCGAATCTTTCAGGCAAGTTATAATCTACCTGAATCGTTCCCAGCTGCCATTGCCTGCCAAGCGCGTCCTTCACCATAAAATCTAGTTTAGGTCCATAAAAGGCAGCCTCTCCGGTTTCAACAACATAATTTAGTCCTTTCTCTTTGGCTGCGCTTATAATAGCGTTTTCAGCCTTCTCCCAGTTTTCGTCAGATCCTATGTATTTTGATTTATTCTCCTTATCTCTTAATGACACTTGTGCAGTGAAGTTTTCAAATCCAAGAGAGTTGAATACATATAAGGTAAGGTCTATTACTTTCTTGAATTCAGCATCCAGTTGATCTGGAGTACAGAAAATGTGGGCGTCATCCTGCGTAAATCCACGAACGCGGGTTAGTCCGTGTAACTCCCCACTTTGCTCATAGCGATAAACAGTTCCGAATTCTGCAAAGCGCTTCGGAAGATCCTTATAGCTCCAGTGTCCATTATTATATATCTCACAGTGATGAGGGCAATTCATCGGTTTCAGCAAAAATTCTTCTCCTTCATTTGGAGTCTTGATTGGCTGAAAACTGTCTTCTCCGTATTTCTCATAGTGACCTGATGTCACATATAGTTCTTTGTGGCCAATATGCGGAGTAACCACCATTTCGTACCCGGCTTTTTTCTGCGCCTTTTTCAAAAAGTTTTCCAGGCGCTCTCTTAAAGCAGCACCCTTCGGAAGCCATAATGGCAGTCCCTGTCCAACTTTTTGAGAAAAAGTAAATAATTCCAGTTCCTTCCCAAGCTTGCGATGATCTCTTTTCTTAGCCTCTTCCAGAAGTTCCAGATACTCCTTAAGGTCTTTTTGCTTCGGAAACGAAATTCCGTACACTCTTGTCAGCTGCGGATTTTTCTCATTTCCTCTCCAGTAAGCACCGGCAACGCTCATAAGTTTCACTGCTTTTATAACCCCTGTGTTGGGAAGATGACCTCCGCGACATAAATCCGTGAAGGTATCATGGTCGCAGAAGGTGATGGTACCGTCCTCAAGGTTTTCAATCAATTCAACCTTGAAAGGGTTATTTTCTTTTTTATAAAAATCAAGTGCCTCCTGTTTGGAAACCTCTCTCATCTGGAAGTCGTGCTTTCCGCGGGAAATTTCCAGCATACGATCCTCGATCTTTTTGAAATCGTTCTCAGAGATCTTTTGCTCTCCAAAATCCACGTCATAATAGAAGCCGTTTTCGATAGCGGGACCTATAGTCAATTTTGCTCCGGGATAAAGATCTTGGATTGCCTGAGCCATAACGTGAGAAGAAGAGTGCCAAAAAGCCTTTTTTCCCTCCTCATCATTCCAGGTAAATAAAGTAAGGCTGCCGTCGGTATTAAGAGGAGTGGTAGTCTCCACCACCGTATTATTGAACTTTGCCGAAATCACATTGCGGGCAAGGCCTTCGCTAATGCTTTTTGCTACCTCCATTGGAGTAGTGCCGTTTTCAAACTCTTTAATACTGCCGTCGGGCAACGTAATCTTTATCATAAAACTGTTATTAAGTGTGCAAAGATAACAGGTTCACGGGTGCTTTACAATACTATTATATAGGTATATGCTTTTTTTGAGCGTTCCCCCGCCTTTGCTACCGCGCATGCGGGGTCGGGCTATTCGCTTCAATCTTTTTGCTCATGCTTCACAAAAGGATTTCCGCTGCTATCCCTAACGCGGGTTGAAAAAAAATAATCACCTCTCAAAAAAGTCATTTTCAACACCTTATCTGGGGGAGGTTTTGAAATGTCAAAAAAACCTTAAAAAAGTTGTGGTACAAGTTTGCAGAAGTAGAAATCGGTAGTATATTTGCACCCGCTTTGAGAAACAACAAAGGGTTTTATATCCGGGAGTTGTAAGCCGGTAGGGCAGGAGTATCGAAGTAAAATTGGTCTGGTTGAAATAGCAGGCAAAGTTCTCTGAAAAAGTTTTGAATTTTAACTTGGATAATAAAGACTAAAGGTTGTAAATTTGCAAGCTCGTTCTTTAAGAAAGCTAAAAACAGGAGCTAAGAAAAAATTTAATTTTTTTTCTTGCTGGTTTTAAAAAAGGTTGTAGATTTGCAGCCGCTTAGAACAGGAGCGAAGTTCATTAAAACATACTGAAATAGAAATCCCGGGACGGGTAATAATAAAAAAGGTTCAACTCCTTTTATTTCACAAGACGATCCTTCCAAATAAACGGAATGATCCTCCCCTTTCGAAGGGGAGGTGCCGAAGGCGGAGGGGTTCGAGTTCATTGACATATTGAATTGACAGCGCGTATGTTGCTTTAATTAGTAACAAATGCAAATAAGAATTAAGACTAGAAGAACGTTTTGAGCTTTGATCCCCGATAGCTATCGGGGTGAAGAAGAGGAATTCCTTTAGTAGTTGTTAAAGTATATAAGATTTAACGATGAAGAGTTTGATCCTGGCTCAGGATGAACGCTAGCGGCAGGCTTAACACATGCAAGTCGAGGGGCAGCACGTCTTCGGATGGTGGCGACCGGCGCACGGGTGCGTAAC
>NZ_AUKI01000004.1 GCF_000424665.1 Salinimicrobium terrae DSM 17865 | reverse complement strand
CCTTGCCGGTCGAAATAGTTATAGCAAAACAGATCCTGATGCCATCTTCATGCGGATGAAGGACGATCATATGCAAAATGGGCAACTTAAACCGGGGTATAATGTTCAGATCAGTTCAGAAGATCAGTTCATTGTAAATTACACCCTTCACCAACAAACCAATGACCTCCATACTCTAAAACCACATTTGGAGAGCTACCAGTACTTATACCAAAGTCTTCCGGAATCTCTTACTGCTGATGCCGGTTACGGAAGCCAGGAAAATTATGAGTTACTATCAAACAAGGGTATCAATGCCTACGTGAAGTTCAACACCTTTGACCAGGAACAGAATAAAACAGAGAGCAAGAAGAAGAAAAACGCTTCTGCCTTCCATCGCGATCAGCTACATTACAACAAGGAGGAGGATTATTACGTGTGTCCGATGGGGCAACGAATGGATAAAATATCTCAAGGGAAGAAAATCACAAAATCAGGTTATAAGCAAACCTACAGCAAGTATAGGGCAAAGAATTGCACAGGTTGTTCTACTAAAAGCGTCTGTTTTAAAGGTAAGAATGAACGGGTTGTAGAGCGAAATCATACTCTGGAATACTACAAACAAAAGGCACGGGAGGATCTTTTATCGGAGATAGGTCAAGCCAAACTAAAAAAACGAACCGCAGATGTGGAACCGGTCTTTGCTCATGTCAAACACAATCGAAACTTTAAAAGATTTACCCACCGTGGACTGGATAAAGTGGAATTAGAGTTCGGATTACATGCCCTGGCGCATAATATTAGGAAGAAGAGTGCCTAAAATCACTCAATCTTTACTTTTTCAACAGGTAAAGAAGCAGAAAACACAACAGAAATCGACAAAAGAAGAAGACGCCTCATTTTGGTAAATGAGACGGCTTCTTCTTTTTTTATTTACATAAAAGAAGAATTTTTAGATCTTTTTTACTCTCACCGCATTCATTCCTCTGGGACCTTTTTCCAGCTCAAAAGTAACTTTGTCATTCTCCTCGATCTCATCTATAAGTCCGGTGACATGCACAAAATACTTTTCCTGACTGGTACTATCCAGAATAAAGCCGAAGCCTTTGGAGTGATCAAAAAAGGAAACTTTTCCCTCCTTGCTAAAGTCATTTTCTTCTTCCGAATCCTCTTTCTTGGGAATTCCTATTTCAATACTTTCAGCGTCAACCTCGATTTTTTGTGAAGGATCTGGCGGAGTATCGCTCAAATTGCCAAATTCATCTACATAAGCAAATTCAGAGACAGAATCCCCACTTGCCTTTCTTTCTTCCTTCTTCTTCTGCTTTTCTTCACGCTTTTTTAAGCGCTTTTTTTCTTTTTCAATCTTGTTGTACGTCTGTTGCGATTTTGCCATTAGCGAATTAATTGGGTTTTAAATGAATATAAAGTTTTTAGTTGAAGTTCAAAAAGAATTTCGGGAAAAAATATAAAAGAAGTTTTACCTAAAATAATAAAGACTTACACTAAGAGTGCAAAGTTATGATTTATTTTTGTTTTATGAGCAAAAGACTAATGCCTGATAACCAATTTTTTAGCTTTTATTTTTAGTTTATAATTCAGACCTAAAAACTTCATTTTTGGATAGAATACAGTCACAAAATCATTTTTTTACTGGAACAAGATACACAGGGATCTTTGTTTTTTCCAGGATCTTTTCGGCTACTGTGCCAAGTAAGAGTTTCTCCAGGACTGAGTGGCTGTGGGTGCCCATTACAAGCAAACTGGCTCCCCATTCTTCCGCATAACTAATTATTGTTTTAGCTGTATCTCCTTCTGCCAGGTGTGTCTTTACATTTTCATCCCGTAGATGTTGTTTGGCTTTATCCATAAATTCTTCGGCTATATCCCTCATTTCCATAGCAACGTTCATGTCTGGCCCCATTCCAGAATACCCATCGTATCCCATGAATGTTGGAAACTGGGCTCCATAAAAGCCAACATCATCCAGTACATGGATAAGACATACTTCGGCATTAAGGTTTTTTGCCAGTTCATATCCCTGTTCGGCAACTTTCTGAGAAACAGGATTATAATCTATTGCAATAAGTACTTTTTTCATAGTAGTTGGTATTTCCAGACAATTTACAAAAAAGTCTGGAGGAAAAATAGTTACCTCTTTCTCTGATGAAGCCTTGTACCATTAATGATTCAGCTTAAAAATTGTTAGGTTTTTCTTTAGTTCCTGTTAAACTTGTACGTAAAATCTTATGTATAATTTATATTAAGCAGAACCAGAAAATATAAGACATACATGGGAAAAAAAGAACTCAAAAGAAGTTTAGGATTTTGGGATGTACTTATGTTTGGAGTTGGAGGGGTTGTAGGGGCAGGTATTTACGCTATAATAGGACAGGCAGCCGGACTTAGCGGGAACATGCTGTGGGTAAGTTTCGTAATCGCAGCAACTGTAGCTTTACTTACAGGTCTCTCCTACGCCGAATTCGTGAGCCGTTATCCCGACTCAGGCGGAAGTTTTGAATACATGAAGCAGGGGCTTGGGAAAAAGACAGCTTATGGAATGTCAATTTTTATTGTGTTTACAGGAATCGTAGCTGCTGCAGCAATAGCTATAAGTTTTGCAGATTATTTGAGTAGATTAATTGATCTTCCTAATTATATCATCGTAATAGGAATTATCCTGTTAATGGGATTTTTTAATATTATAGGTGCAAAATATAGCTCATATTATAATGGTTTTGCCACGATAGTCATTTTAATAGGATTGGCAGCAGTTGTAGTTGTTAGTATTCCTGAATTTGGCACCACTCCCCTTTTTGAGACAAATGATGATGGCTGGACAGGACTTTTTGCCGGGGGAGCACTAATCTTTTTTAGTTATATAGGTTTTGAAGATCTTGTAAAAATGGCGGAAGAAACTAAAAATCCTAAAGTAAATATGCCTAAAGCAGTTATTATGAGTGGTATAATAGTGCTCATAATTTATGTTTTAATAGCGATAAGTGCAGTGAGTGTGCTGGACTGGAAGCAGCTGTCAAATTCCAATGGACCTTTGGCTGCAGTAATTGAAGCAAAGTTAGGTGCCTGGGGTGCGACTTCCCTTGTGTTTATTGCCCTGTTTGCAACCAGTAAAACAATTTTGAGTAATATCCTGGGAACATCGAGATTGCTCTACGACGTAGCAAGAGACAGTAACAAAGCCTGGCTTAAAAAATTCACGACTATCTCGGGAATTGGCAATGCCCCAAATTATGCTATCATTGCTATAAGTCTGGTAGCTATAGGATTTGGGCTCATTGGAAAACTACAGGTAGTTGCGAGCATTAGTAACATTTTTATTTTTATAGTTTTTGGAATGGTGAATGTTGCCCTACTCAATTTGAGACACAAAAAGAGAAATGAAGAGAATGAAAAACCGCCTTTTTACATTCGGCTCAATGCGAACAATATTCCTTTACCCACTGTTCTCGCACTAATCACGATCCTTATCTTGTTTGGGTTTAATATTTATAACCTGTTTCAGGGAAATCTTTAAAAAGTTATTGTTTAACTACAACAAGATTCGCAGTTGAACCCGTTAAGAGGTTCCACTCCTTTCGAATTACTTCTCTACCCTGATCATCATAAACCCTGAGTTCAGCAGTATTTGGACCGGATGTACCCTGGTTAAGAGCCTCAAATTCTATATTGTTCAGGCCACTGTCAAGTTTAACCATTATTGGTGTAAAAGTAGCACCAAGAGACATGTTCCTGTTAATTACTATTCCGTTCACCGTGATTTTTACTTTGTCACCATCAATATACTCATGATCACGACAGTATAATTCAACAAATACTCCGGTAGTTTTGAAATCCCCTAAATACTGGTCTCTGCGGAATTCTTCCCGGGCCTCTTTATCTTTTGTAAATGCCTTAGGAGTAAAATCTTTCCCTTTGAAAGTCATGAGACCATTTTCATCTGTTCTCATACTGAAGGATTTCTCTTCTTTCTCCCCCAGTTTTAATGGTTCACTTTCTGAACTTAAAATGCCTTTTTTGGAAGATAAACTATGGTTCCCCTTAGATTTTAAAAAGGAGGAAGATTCGCTTCCGGTTTTTGGGGCCATAAGTTCCCCAGGAGCTTTTACGGGAGCTGTTGGGTTATCAACCTGAGCCTGAATTGTATAAAAGGTAAGGCAGAAAATAAATAGAAATAAATTTTTCATCACCAGTATATTCTACAGCATTTATATCAAAAATTCAACCAAAATGCTTTCTGAAGCAATTTTAAAAAGGCAGCTAAAATTTTAACTGCAATTTAACCGCTAAAGATGGGGTAAATATAAGATAATCTGTAATTTAAAATAAAACAAAACCATGACTAAGAAAGAAGAACAACCAAAGAACAACAAGGAAGATATGAATCGGGATAATAACCAGAAATACAATTCTGATATTACTCCCGAAGACAAGGCGACATTAAATAACCAGAGCCAGGACCAGAAGAAAGGGGATTATTTTAAAGACAGGGATGAGCCAATTGACTATGCAGGTGCAGATCTGGATATTCCCGGGGAAGTTGACCGGAAATTTAATCCTACTACCAATAAGCCACAAGATGTGGAGAAACAAAGAAGACCAAAAGAATCGGCGAATTCTAATGACAATATTGAATCGCAAACAGAAACAGTATATAAAGGAGAAAAGGCCGAGAAATATAAAGATCCTTCCGATAAGACCAGGGACCAGAAGTAAAAAAGAAATATAAAAAAGTCACCTTTTTGGTGGCTTTTTTCATTCAAGGCGGATTTATAAGACAAGGTTTCCCTAAAAAAGTTAAGTTTTAAGGTCTTAAAAGATGTTTGCTTTTCGTTTTAAGTATTTGGTCCAAAGGATTTTACTAGCAGTTTTCTCTATACCGTATATGTCGGCTTATGTCGATAACATAGGAGGTGATCGCCGAAATTCCCAGGGTCTCCCCCTCTGCAAATTTATAAATATCGCAGAAGCCGAAATGCTTCTTTTGCCCCAGCCTGTTTCTGCTTACAACCACTCCTTCCACAATCCCGTGAGTATCATTGAAAAAGACATTTTCGACCTCAATTTCAACGGCCGGCATCTCTTTCATCTGGTCTAAGACCTCTTTAAACTCCGCTCTTCCCGAAATATCCTTCTCCCCTACTATTGTCCAGCAAATATCGTCTGTAATATGCTCCATAAAGAATTTTTCATCCCCTTCTGCGTAAGCCCTGTTTACGTCTCTTAAAAACTTCTCTTTTTCAGTCATTTTAAACACTTATTTTAATCTTAACTTATTGTAAAGCAATTAAATAAGTAAATAAATATACAATAAAAATAATTTAAATCGGTCAAGGATAAATTCAGTTTCAAAAACGGATTAAGGGAATTAAAAAAAAATCTGGAATAGGCCTGTAAAAATTTTGTCTGTAAAATCATCTTTTTTGAAACCTTTGAAAATAAAAGGATTTAGCACAAAAATTTTTAACTTTGGGATCCTTTAGATACTTGAAATTTATGCACGTCCACCATCTACTCGATAAAAATTCAATTGCCAATACATTTATTTCTCAACTTCGGAATGTAAATATTCAAAGCGACAGACTTCGCTTCCGAAGAAATATCGAAAGGCTGGGTGAGATCCTGGGGTATGAATTGAGTAAAAAGCTAAGTTTCAAAAATGTAGAGGTACAGACTCCTCTTGGTACCGCAAATGTACCGTTACACAAGGAGGAACTGGTTATTTGCTCCATTTTGAGGGCAGGCTTACCACTTCATAACGGCTTACTTAATTATTTCGACGCAGCAGATAACTCTTTCATTTCTGCATATCGTCACCATCCTAATGACGATGCTCAATTTGAAATTATAGTTGAATATCTGGCATCTCCTTCTCTGGAGGGCAAAACATTAATTCTTGCAGATCCTATGCTGGCCACGGGTCGGTCTTTTGTAAATGTGTTACAGGCTTTGGAACAAATGGGAACACCAAAAGAAATCCATTTAGTTTCGGTCATTGCTGCAAAAGAAGGAATTAAACTTCTGGAGGAAAATTTTCCCGAGAATTCCCATCTTTGGGTAGCTACTATTGATCAAGAGCTGGACGAAAGAGGTTATATAGTTCCCGGTCTGGGAGATGCCGGAGATCTCTGTTTTGGACCCAAGGAACAACATTAAACATTAGAAAGGATATCCAATCGCGAAGTTAAATACAGGTTCTGTTGGCCTGGGATCCCAGCGCTCTCCCTCTTCCAGCCAGGGAATACGCAATGGTGCTGCAAGATCGAACCTTATAACAAAGCTTTGAATATCAATTCTTAGCCCTACTCCTGCCCCCACTGCTACCTCGTTCAAAAAATCTGACTCAAAAGTACCTTTTTCAATTATTTCTCTTTGTTGATCGGTCAAATTTGTACCTGGAGGAAGATTTCTTTCAGTATTCCAAACATTTCCGGCATCTGCAAAAACAGCTCCTTTTAAGATCTGAAAGATCGGAAAACGATACTCGACGTTAGCCTCTAATCTTATATTTCCCATTTGGTCGTAATAGGAAAGATTCTCATCGGGCTCATAGGCTCCCGGACCAAGAGAGCGGATATTGAAAGCCCGAATACTGTATGGTCCTCCGGCAAAATATTGGCGACTAAAAGGCATCACATCAGAATTGCCATAGGGTACACTTAATCCTGCAAAAAACCTGGTTGCAATGGTTTGCTCCGGACTCAATTTAAAATGATATCGGAAATCTGCATCGGCTTTTGCGAATTGTGCAAATCTAAGGCCCAGGAACCTTTTCGGAGTTTCGCCGCCGCTCATGGCATCCAATGCATTTCCTGCTATGTCAAAGTTGGCATTTAAGAAAAATTGGTGAGTATCGGTGGCATCCACCATTCCGTTGTAGATAAAGGAGTAAGTGAGTCCTGCTATAAATTGCTGTTCAAAACTACGTGCGAGAAAAGTATTTTCTTCCAGGATTGCTTTAAATCTATCTGATTCATTTCCTACCTGCACATAATCTACCGAGAATGGATTGAGTTCGTGAGTAATGTACCTGTTAGCTTTCCAAATGTATCCAAAGCTACCCGATACAGAAAAGAGACTGAACAGGTTAGTACGATTAAGATATTCAAATCCTGCGCTAATCTTGGTCTTAGGAATAGAATAGTCAAACCAGTTGCTTTTTATTTCAATTATAGGAAACACCATTCTGGGAATGATAAAATCTGAGTTTAATCCTAGGAGCAGACTCGTATTCCCAACATCGGTGTCAGCCGAAATTTGCTTTTCGTATCCTACTTTACCAGTAAGCTTCAATATCTCCCCACCATGAAAAAGGTTCCGGTTAGTGTAAGTTAGTGCCAGGTGGGGGCCTGCAAAACTATTGGATTTAGTAACGGCCTGTAATTCTGCACGAATAGCTCTTTTATTTAAGGGTGACAGGTAAATATTGGCTTCAAGGTAGCCAAGGCTATCTGTAGAGAGAGAATCCAGAACATCATATCTTAGATTTACAAATTTATAAGTGCCCAAAGAGGTAATTCGTCTGCTGGTTAGAGCAGATTCTTTTGGGCTATATAGCTCCCCTTCTTCGATTAAGATAAAAGGATCCAGCTTTTCTGGCTTGAAAAAAACATCATCCTGGATGTAATTCCTTCCATTGTACCGAACACTGTCTGTATCGACAGAATCTGTACCCACACTATAATTAGGATAAATGTTTACCCGTTTAATAATATATGGTTTTATCGCTTCCTCCGGCACCTGTTTCTTCAGGCGCAGGAAAAGATCAAATTTTTTCCGGTCATATTGGTTAGTATCAGCTTCAAAAATCAAGAAATTGTTACTAAAATTGTAGTAGCCTCGTTCTTTTAAAGCATTATCTATTCGCTCTCTTTCAAACTTTAGCAGGGGCAGACTAAAAGGATCACCTTCCTCTATTAAAGATTCTGAAAGAGTTTCTTTAATTTCTTTGTAGATCCTAAGAGAATCATTATCCATTCGATATTTCTCCACGACATAGGGTTCTTCGGGAAGTGTCGCAAAGTATTGAACAGATGCCAGTTTTGCATCCCTATTTTCTTCTATCGAGAAATCCACAGTACTATAAAAATAACCTCTGTTTTCCAGTCGGTTTTTTATTAGCTCTTCGGTGTGGTATGGGTCAACATCTGAAAGATAAACCGGCTCCTCACCAAATTTTTTACCCAGAAACTTATTAATAAATCCGGGATTTTCCTTCTGTGCTTTATAGTGAAAATAAAGTCCCCAGCGGGTTCCTAGAAACTTTGCATTAGGATCGGGGGTTATTAAGGTTTGAAGTTGATCTTTGAGATCATCCTTATTTGCAATTTCATCTTCGGAGTTTAGTTCAAGATCTGCCCCGGTGTACAACAGTTTGTCTTCAGGAATGAACTTTTTGACGTTGCAGGCCTGCAGAAGTATAACGGCCAAAAATATAATAAGTCCTAAAAATCCTCTTTTTGACATGCTATTGTTCAGTTTTTTCAGGTTCTGTTTGGTTCGACTGTTCATCTTTTTCCTCTTCCCCTATTATTTGCTCCCAAAGCTCCCGGAACCTATTAAATTCCTGGGTAAAAATAAGAGCAAGACCACTCACTATCAACTGGCCATCAATGACATTCTCATAACTCCTTCTTCGGAAAGCTTCAAGTCTAAACTGGCCATCCTCTGTGAGGAGATATTCCAGGCTAACATTCCCAATAACAGGAGAGCTTTCCTCAACCTGACTACTTCCCTGCAGGTCAACCTCACTGCCTACGCTTACAATGAGACGATCGTTAAAAAGCTCTTTTTGAGCCGTAATATCAAGCTGTGTGCGTTCTTCCGGACTTGTTCCCTGGTAATCGGTATAAGAATCGAGACCAAAATTCAGATCCACACCGGTCTCCCCTAATAATCTATCTGAATATACATTCAACTGGTCTGAAATTGCTTCGTTTAAATTGTCCCTGGCGAATGAAAGTGTACCTCCACTGGCACCGTCACTTCCCGAATCGGGAAAGAACCTGTTGAGGACCAGTAGCGAGAATACCTGCTTATTAAGTTCGTTTTCCTGTTGATTTAATTGCTGTACTCTTCCGTAAACCTGACCACCAAGAGATCCCTGTGCATCTTCTGGCATATCGAGTCCGAAAGATATACTGGGTGCATTGATTTCCCCTCCTATCCTGAGGTAAACAAGGAATTCCAGCTCCTGTCGATATCTTTGCCGAACATCCATATCTGATCCCGTAATTTGGGGAGCCATTAGAGCCGAAGCAGACGTTTCCACACTATAAGAAGCAGTAATATTAAGGTCGGCATCAAGTGGGTCACCCGCCCATACGATACTACTACCCGGCAAAATATCGAATCTCCTGGTCACCAGGTTGTACAGGCTCAACTCATAATGGCCGTCCTGCAGTTCAAGCCGTCCGGACATTGTGGTTCTTCCATTAGGATAAATATCAAAAAGAAGGTCGCCGTCACCAGTTCCCCGGAAGTTATCCCCTGTTTCTTCATCAATAATAACCGTAAAGGTTGCATTTTCCTCTACAGAGATATAAGAATTCATTTTAAAGCCCGAGAAAGAAACAGCATCTTCCTCTGCTTCAGTTTGGGTAAGGATTCGGTTTGGATTTTCCCTGTTCACAAAAACTACAACTCCCTCCCGCTCCTCAAGTTCAACATTTGCTTCAGGAATAATATAGGTTAAATTTGTTTCTTCTCCTACAGTAAGATCCATTTCTACAACAGGCAACTCAAGATCACCCGTTAGGGAACCGGTGATATCAACAACTGCTTTTCCATAAAAAAGTTCATTGGCCCCCTCCTGGGAATCTACAGCTGTAAAATTTTCAGCATTAAAGCTCAAATCAAATTCTGGATTGAGATAAGTCTCTGTAAGTACTGCCCCGTCCAGTATAAGTTCGTTATTATTCAAATCCTGGATCACAAAATTTTCAAGGTAGACTCCATCGTTGTTGATCCTCAAATCTTCATCTGGAAATTCAAAAGGTGCTCCTAAGGCAGCAACTGTAAAAGCTGCGTTATTAAAATGTATGTTTCCCTCATATTGAGGATCTAAGGTGGTACCTGTAACCGACACTTCTCCCGAAAAACTGCCGCTGGTCGCACTTATGGCTTCATCTGCAAACGCTTCAACTACTTCCATCCTTATTTCGTTGAGAATTAGTTGTAGATCGAGATTTGCTGTCTGATTTGTAGCTACATAGGTGCCTGTGAGATCAAGATCTGCATTCCCTCGTAGGGCGAGGTCCATGTTATAGGAATCTACGCCTATACTGTTAGCATCTAGAGAAAGTTCTCCCAGCTGCACTCCCAATACGCCAAATTCGTTGATTAACAAATCAGCAATAAGACCTGTACTACCGAAAGGCTCCTCAATTACAAAGCTACCATTTACATTTCCTGCGGCAAGCACCTCTTCAGGATTGAGGTACGCAAATATTGACGCAAGGCTAAAATTCTCGAATTCTATTCCAATGTGTTCACTGGCTATTCCATCCACGTCATTCGAAGCCTGGAGCATTTGATTATTGCGGGTTAACAGAAATTGGTTAAAATTCCATTCATTCTCACCGATCAAAATCGCATTTTCCGGATCTATATCCCAGGGTTCCGAATTGAGTATAAGATCCTCAGGATTTATGTGAATCCTGAGCACATCATCTTCTTTTGTAGTTAAGGAACTTATGTGCATTAGCCGTTCGTCCTCATAATTTGAGGTAAAATCCAGGAATAGTTCTTCATTCACCAGTTCCCCTTCAAGAATGGTTTCCTTAATTGCAAGTGGTCCAACATTGAGACGTTCCAGACCAAGATCAAACGTGAGCTGTTCTCTGTTTGAATCCATATTGAACTGTAGGCTGTCAATTTCGCTTCCAAAGTAATGTAGGTACGGCAAACTTACCTGAGCAGCAAGTTGCTTGGTACTCTCAGCAAAATCTACTCTTACCTTTAAAGTATCCATTTCTTCCAACTGCGGAAGAAAAACTTCCTCTAAAATGGGGGAAGGGCTAACTTCTGCACGTAATTCTATATTGACAGGATTTTGCACTGTATCCAAACGTCCACCATCGTAGTAGCTTTGATAATGCCTGTCCAGAGCATTTATAAAATCCATAGGGCCGGCATTGGAACTCAAGCGAAGGTCGAGCATGCGATTGTCAACATCAATTGAAGTAGTGTCCGGCCTTACATGGGCCAGGAGATCGACTGTTCCCAGGAGGTAAGTTTCATTATCATAGACGAAAACCCCTTCGTTAATTGAACCAACCATATCGAAATTTTCGGCATTACCCTCGAAGGTGGCCCTGAGATCGAGCCCCGTATTGATTTGCCTGCTGGTAAAACCGAGTGCCTGAAGATCGGCGCCTATGAGGTTAAGATTCAGGGCAACTTTGGGAGCGATGGAATCCAGTTCCACGAAGGTTTCAAGCTCCATATTTAAGTTTTCATCTTTGTAATCAACATTTGCAAAACCTTCACCATCTTCAAGTTCTACATAAAGCTCAATATCCTCGAACTGATAATCATTATAAGTAAAACTGGAAATATTCCCCTCCACCATCGCATCAAGCTCATTTACAGTATCTCCCGAGCCTGCCGCCTGTACATCTAAACTTATAGGTCCTAAAGTTTCATTTTGAAGAAGTTGCCCCAATTCCAGTTCTGTCACCTTTATATCGGCATTAAATGCAATACCGGGAGCGGTAACAAAACGGCCATCAATATTTATTTTCCCTGCGGAAGAATTGAGGATAGCATCAATTGAAATATCATCAGCCGACCCACTGAAACTTCCTGATAAATTAATATTTTCCGGAAGCTGAATTCCAAGATCCAGTTGTTTGATAAAAGGACGAATGTCGCCCCGGGCGGAGTTAAATTTCAATTGTGGGAGATCAAATCGAAGGTTTTCGGGATCTGTGGCATTATAAATAGTACCCGAGGTGGCCGAAAGAGCAGTATTGCCCCAGTTCACATTTGCACGTTCTATAGATATTTCAGATAATTCCCCGCTGGCGTAAAGACTTCCCGAGACGCTCTTTTTGGAAAGTTCAGCAATATATTCGTTCTGCCGCAAGTCTGGTTGAAACCTGTACAAGTCCTGTAAATCCACATTAAATTCGGGCAGGTTCAGGTCAACTGTAGCATTTTCAGGATTTTCTATAAAAGAATCAAGAGATTGATAATCTATGACCAAACTTCCTTCTATCATATTGTCATTTAACCTAAGCAGCAAATCCTCCAGCAGCATTCTTTCTTCATTTATGCTAACAACGAATTCGGTTTTCTTCAAATTCAAGCCTGAAGTTTCTTTAAAATTAAGAGCTTCTACTTCGGCTCTAAGAGATTGATCGGCCAACAAGAGCTGCGGAATTCTAAGATCCAGGTCTTGCAGTCCTACAGCTTCAGGATTGAAGCTCCCGGATGTAGGACTGCTGTCATCGACGCGATATCTAAAGCTGTTATCTTCCAGAACAACATCTGAAGCCTTCACCTGCCATTCCGGCCATTGAAATCCCTGGGTTCCTCCAGAAGTTGATATGGTATCCTGCTCGGCTTGAGCTACAGCTGTCGTTTTTGTTTGTAAGTAGATCTTTGAATCATTCAAGGCAAGTCTGTCAATTTTTAGAATAGTATTTTCCAGATCGGCAGCGGGTAGTTCTAAAAGAAGATCCTGTATATCAATATCGGCCACTATCCCATCGGGAACAGAAGTGTAGGATCCTTCCACATTATTCAGTTCCAGGTTTTCCACTGCCAAAAAGGGCAATGGGATAGTATCTTCCCGGGGTGTATTGGGAGCCGGTTTTGTTTGAGCATATCTAAATCTGGTATCTTCCAGAAGAGCTTCGCCAGCTTCAAAGTGCATACTGTCAAGCTCAAATTCCTGCATCTCAAGTAGTAATCTGCCCAGGGCGACTTTAGTATCAATACCCAAATATTTATCATCATAGCTGAGTCTGAAATTGGAAATATTAATATCTCCGAGCCGAATTTCCATTGCCGAAGCAGCAGTATCTGCGGGTGTAGTGGTCGCAGTAGTATCTGCTGTTGCAAAAGCTTCGGTAAGAAAATCAAAGTTAAATCCCTGGATAGTATCTGTCCGGTCGATATTGGCTACCCCTCCGTCCCAGTCCAGGCTGTTAAGATAAAAGCCATTTCCTTTTATAAGGGGCATTAGAGAAATATCGGCTTCAAGTTCCCGGGTATATATTAAGGTATCTCCTTCTTTATCTTCCATATAAAGACCTTCCAGACTTATATCCCCGTCGAAAGTGATAAAAAGACGATCGACTTCTACAACTGTATTTGTTTTATCGGTTATGTAATCAACCAGTTTATCGACAATAATCCCCTGCCCCCAGGGACTGCGGATGAAGAGTAATAAAAGGAAAATGAAGATTACAATCCCAAACAGGATCTTAAAAAATAATTTAAGGCCGGAACCTTTCTTCTTTTCTTCCTTTTCATTTTTTTTTGTTCCCAAAGAATATCTTTCTACTTGCTCTAATGTATTTCATTTAATCTTTATCCTGAAATTCCTGAAGATAAAACACTGTTAAACAGCAGCTTTCAAAAATGGTACTTTTGACCGCGAATTTCCTGAAGATTTTTCAGGGAAAAAGATAAAAATTTCCCCGCAAGCAGCCATTTTATTAGGAATAATTTAGCAACAGGCAAAGGTAACTAATAATCTTACGTTAAAAATGGGGAGCTGAAAAAGGGTTTTCTATAATTTCGACTTCAATAAACCGTTTTTTATGTCCAAAGCTCTAAATCGTAAGCTTGAACATTTAAAACTAAAATTAAAAATCATGAAAAAAACTCTTGCCGTAACGGTACTGGCAGCAACAATGCTGACATCTTGTGTTTCGAAAAAGAAATATGTGGCACTTGAGGAAGATTACAATAACACCCGAAGTAATCTACAACAAACTCAAGTAGAAAAAGAAAGACTTGAGGAAAGATTAAATGCCATAGAACAACGGGTAGCAGATTACAACGCCAGAATTTCCTCTTTGACCGAGGAAAATGATCAAATGCTGGAAATGAATGATTTAACGGTTATGTCCAGAGCTAACAAGCAAAAGATGAGGGAAACCCTTACAAGGATTGATCCCGTGCTACTTGCTGAGGCTGAAACCCTTGAGGATTCGATAAATCTCGCGGTGGCCTACAATCTGGAAAGCCAAATAAGCAGTGGAAGTTCAGAAGATATTGACATTACAGTTGATGAAACAGTAGTGATGATCAATGTTTCTGACAAATTGCTTTTTAATAGCGGAAGTCACAGAGTGAGTCGCGACGCCTACCCCCTACTTGAAAAACTGGCAGAAGTGATTAATTCTGAACCGGCCATGGAGGTTATGATAGAAGGTCATACCGACTCTCAAACTATGGTAGAGAACTCTTACATCCAGGATAACTGGGAACTTAGTGTAAGAAGAGCTACTGCTATCGTAAGATTGCTTCAGGATAGGTTTAACGTAGAACCTGAGAAGCTTATCGCAGCAGGACGCAGCAGCTATCAACCTGTTGCCGACAATGATACTAAGGAGAACAGGGCTTTGAACAGGAGAACCAAAATTGTTATCCTTCCAAATCTTGATAAATTCCTTGCTTTGTTAGACTCAAATCAATCGGCTGCAGCACAGCCCTTAGACCAATCCAATGATTAAAATCTGGTTTAAATGATTTTAGAAGGCTGTCCGGTTGGGCAGCCTTTTTTATTTACTATTGGCCACCGCACGTTTTAACCTCTGGAATGCGACCTTTGCTTCTGAAATTAATTTTTCAGAATCGAGGTTTGTTAAACGTCCATCTTTTTTGAGGATCTTGCCGTTTACAGCCACCAAATCCACATTCATTGGCTGAGCAGCCTCAACTATCAGACTTTTAGGCTGATTCCCTGTAGAAAAATTCAGATCATCTTTCCTTAACATGATGAGATCGGCTCGTTTTCCGGGCGTAAGGCTGCCGGTAATATGACCCATTCCTAAAGCATGCGCTCCGTTTATAGTCGCCATTTTAATAACTTCGGAAGGTTTCATATAAAATTCCTCTTTAGCTTCAGCATTAGCCAGGTTCAAAAGAAGTTTCATTACAGAAAAGAGATCGGCATTTCCGGAAAGCGGGGTGGTATCCACTCCTACTGCCAGATTTACTCCGGCAGAATACAACCTGTTGACCGGTGGAAATCCATATCCTATCCGCATTTCAGAATAAGGAGTCATGGTGAGGCTGGTATCGGTCTCTTTCAGGAGTTGGATTTCAGAAGAAGTAATAGCATTTCCGTGAATAATATTCACATCTTTTCCCAATAGTCTTTTATCCGCCAAGTGCTGAATTTGCCCTTTTTGTGCTTCAACAGAACTTGCGTGTATTGCGATTCCCATGTTTAGGTCCCGTGCTTTTTCCCAATCTTCAGCAAGATTTTCATATCCCGTACCCCGGGATCCCAAACCAAGCTCTAAAAGTTTATATTTTTCGTTTCCACGAATTTCCTGAAGAACTTCCCTTATCCCACCGAAATGTGTAGCTTCACTACCAGGCTGATCGCGATATCCACCATAGAGCACCTGGGCACGAATACCAGCCTCGGCTAAGGCATTACAGCTAGCCATTACAAAGGAGGGTTTTCTGGCATTGTGGTTGAAATCACTAAGACAGGTAATACCGGAATTAATGGCTTCAGCAGCAGCATAGCGGGCAGCCAGTTCCATATCCTCTTTCGTATAATACTTTGAATAAGCAGCGGTCATAGGAAAATATCCCTGTCCTTCACTGTATCCTGCCATACTTCGTAGCAATGAGGTCCAGAGGTGCCAGTGGCAATCAATGAGCCCGGGCATTACAATCGCTCCGGAACCATCAATTACCATAATGCCTTCTGGAGGAACTATATTGCTGCCTATTTGTGATATCCCGCCATTCATGACCAGGATAGAAGCATCTTCAAGATCTCCCACCTGCTCATCCATACTTATAATATGAGCGTTTTTAATTAGAAAAGAAGTTTCCGGGTCAAAGTCCGTAACATCTAAAAAATTGTTTAGGAAAGTAAACTCCAGTGGAAGAAATCCGGCGGCAGTAAATAAACCCGAATTTTTTAAAAAATTACGTCTTCCTTTATTCATGCTTAAAAGATAGCAGGAAAAGAAAATTTGATCTCCCAAAAAATTATTAAAAGATCAAAACCCACTACGGGAGAAGAGGTTTCGAACGAATTGAAAAATATTCCCGATCTATTTGTTTTTCCTCAACCAGTAAAAATCCAAGGAATGTTTTCCCGCACCGGTAATCAAAAGCACCGTGAAAATCAGCAAATACAATATTGCCATCTCTTTACGCTGAAAAGGATCGGAGGCATGAATAATAAAAGCAGCAACAAACATTGTGATCATTAATGGAATTACTGCTAAACGGGTTCCTAAGCCGAGAATAACCAGAATTGAGCAAACAAATTCTGCAAAAACTACCAAAGCTAAGCTGGTTCCCATACCTAAGCCAAACGGATCTGCAAAAACTATTTCTTCACTTCCAAATAAATTCATAAGCTTAGGAAAGCCATGGGTTAGCATTAGACCGGCAGCACCAAGTCTCAGGATCAACAATCCAAGATCTATTTTTGAAAGTTCCAGATTGGTAGTATATGTGTTGCTCATTAAATAAAATTTGTCCTAAATATATAAAAGATCCTTAAATTCAGTAAGTAGTTGAATTTGAGATTATACCGTTATAGTTAAGAGGCTTTGTGTATTTCATCGATACTATTATGCCTTTCATCTAATTTATTCTAAAAATTTCCTTAATATTGATTTAGAAGAAAATTGAAGTGAAAATTTTTTTAATCTGTTTTAATATAATACTGTTTTTCCTGGCCGGCAAGACCTATGGGCAAGCCAGTGCCACAGCTTCTTTTACTGCCTCGGCTACCATAATTCAACCTATAGGTATTACCACTACTGCTAATATGAATTTTGCTAACCTGGATGCAAGATCCGGAGGAGCTGTAATCCTTAGTCCGGAAAATACCAGGATAAGTACGGGTGGTGTGACTCTTGCCGATAACGCTACTGTTTCTGCCGCTTCTTTTGAGGTGACCGGAGAAGAAGGGTTTACTTTTTCTCTCACTCTTCCCGAAGATGAATATGTCTTATTTAATGGGAATGAGAAAATGATCATCAAGGACTTTACCAGCAGTCTGGGAGAAAGCCAAAGCTTAAGTGGAGGATCTAAAGTAGTTAGAGTTGGAGCTACTTTAAATGTTACCCCAAATCAGATGCCGGGAGTTTACAACAGTCGGTCATCAATAAACATTACCGTAAATTATAACTGATCCGAGTAGAAAATTTTACTGCTCTCCTCTTCCAAATTTTATTTATTTCAAGTAGTTTATCGATTTTTCACTTCGTGTAACGAATAATTTTTTCTTACTCCTGCTTTTAATCCATATTTACTCAGAATTCACTGCCCCCTATCTTAAGATTCATATCCCTGCCTATTAATAAATCTGAATATTAATTATTAAGCCGCTCCGGCTTAATAAGCAGTTTTGTTACATAATTAAACCAAAAGATAAGATACTTAGTTGAGAATTCGGTTGAAGCTATAGCTAAAAAAGGGTATTATGCAATTATTATAGGTGTGACTGTAGTTTTGGTCCAGGTAGTAATTGATTTCATCTATTTTAGTCAGCTGTAGCATATCTGGAAGAAATAAATTTCTCCTTTGAGTAAAAATTAACGGGTTTTGATTGTCGGCTAATTAGTCTTCCCTGTATGTATAAATTTTTTGGAGCTCCCAAGGGGGTAACATTTCAGGTAATTGCTTAATATATATTAGGATTCATTTACTTCTAAGACTGGATTACCGGTCAAATAACATTAACTCCAGACACCTTTAATTACTTCAAATGATAATTTTCAGGCTGTTAATGGGCAAATTTTAACCTTTTTGTGTATTTCAACGAATTTGCAGTACCCTCATCGAGTTTTGTTGTAGGAGCTTTCCTTAGGGAGTATGTTTGCCTCGTTAAATAAAAAGAAACCCAAATAGTAAAAAATAATACCCATTAATTACCTACACCATGAAAAAATTTACTTTTATCTTATTCGCTCTTATCGCTGGAACAACATTTGCTCAAACTGCTACTGCTAACGCGGCTGCTGATATTGTAAGCCCACTTTCACTTACGGCAAAACAAGATTTGAACTTTGGTAAGGTTTCAAACAATACTGCTGGATCTGTTATAATTGCTACAGATGGAACAGCTTCTGGATTATCTCAAATAGGTACTACTGCTCCAGCGGCAGCAACATTTGATGTGACTGCTGCGAATAATTATAATTATACTGTTGCTTTACCAGCCTCTGCAACTCTTAGCAATGGAACTGTAGACATCACAGTAGATACATTTAAACACAATGCTTATGCAGAAGGTGCAAGCAATGCAACAGGTTCGGGTACTGCACAAACTTTTGGAGTAGGGGCTACTTTAAATGTAGCTGCTAGTCAAGCTACTGGAAATTATACTGGTCAATTTGATGTAACGGTTGCTTACGAATAAAAAATAAAACACAGTATTAGAAAACGCCGCCCTTGTGGCGGCGTTTTTTAGTTTTAAGCAACTCATTAAACCTAACCTATAGTGATTAAACTCAACCATGGATAAAATAATAATCATATTATTTTCCTTATTGTTCTCTACCCAGGTTTTTGCCCAGACATCAGCTGCGGCAACAGTTACAAGTCGGGTGACGATCATCGATCCCATTAAAATTGATAAAACGGTAGATCTGGATTTTGGAAATGTAATTAGTGCCTATAATCCCGGTACTGTGATCCTGACCCCGGAGGGTTCAAGAGTAGCTAATGGCGTGCAGATTTCATCTTCTTTCCCCGGCACAGTGAATCCTGCAGAAGCCATTGTAACTCACGGAAATAATAATTACTCTATCACCTTTCCTGAGTCCTTTGTGCTTTTTAATAGTGATAATCCGGATCAACAGTTAATAATAGATCAATTTACCGTTGAACCCGAAGAAGGACTCATTTCTGATATTATAAAGATTGGTGCAAGATTAAATCTAGAGGCTAATCAGGCATCAGGATTTTACACCAATTCTTCAGGTTTTAATGTTACGGTTACCTATAATTGATTTAAGAAAACTTTAACTTTCTCGGCTTCTTTTATTTACATTTGCTTCAGTTTAAAAATTAGAAAATTCAGCCCCCGCATGAATACAAAATTACTCTCACTTTCAATTTTATTATTGCTTTTTTCCCTTCCTGAAATTTCCATAGCCCAGGGGGATCTAATGATCATGCCGAAAAGGCTGGTCTTCGATGGTTCCCAGAGATCACAGGAGATCAACCTGGCTAATACAGGTAGTGATACTGCTGTTTATGCGATTTCTTTTGTCAATTATAAAATGACAGAGAGTGGAAATTTTGAGCAAGTTGAAGTGCCTGAAGAAGGACAGCAATTCGCCCAGGATTTTCTCAGATATTTTCCCAGGCGTGTAACTCTGGCACCCAATGAGGCCCAGACTATCAGGGTTCAAGTCACTCGTACAGGAAACCTTGAGCCGGGAGAATACCGGTCTCATATGTATTTTAGGGCTGTGGAAGAGCAAACTGCGCTTGGAACAGAAGAAGCCGAAGAAAGCGAAGGTATTTCCATAAATATCAAAACGGTTTTCGGTATTAGTATTCCAATAATAATCCGTGAGGGGGAATCTACCACACAACTTGAATTATCGAATATTGAACTTCAGAGGGAAGATGAAAACCCAAAACTTTCTTTGGTGCTTAATCGTACGGGAAATATGTCGGTATATGGCAACATTCAAGTAGATCATATTTCTCCACAAGGAGATGAAACTGAGGTTGGAATAGTAAAAGGAGTTTCTGTTTACACTCCCAACAAGAAAAGAAATTTCAGTTTTGATTTGAGAAATTCACAAGATGTTAATCTCAATAGTGGAAAGCTCCGGGTTTCTTACACCGAAGAAAATGGAAAAATTCTAGCTTCTACAGATATAGACCTCAATTAAATGTCTGGAGCCAAAACATCATTACGAAATAGTCCTTTTTCACTTGTCTTTTTCGTTTTATTGTTTTCGGGGAACTTGTTAAGTCAGGTCCGTACAGCAAATGCAGGTAGTTGGATAGAAACCAATACATGGCAGGACGGTGTTGTACCTGGAATTAATGATGTGGTTTTGCAAGATGTATTGGTACAGAATGATTCTGTAGTTATTCCCACAGGATCAACTATAGAAATTAATAATCTTACTATTGATGGTGGTGGAAAATTAGTTGTTAATGGTACTTTAATTATCCACGAAAACTTCTTTATGACTAATACATCAGTAGGTTTTTCTATGGGCTCCTCTGCCGCTGTAATTGTTTATGGAAACTTTGAAATTAAAAATCAAGTAGAAATATCTTTATCCAGTTTCTTAGTTGTCTATGGTAATTTTACAAAAAGTGGTTCATCTAACCAAGGTGACGTAACAATAGAAGATGGAAATATTTACATTTTAGGTGATGTAAACGGGAACGGTTGGCCAGATGATTTTGGCTGTACAACAGATGGGTATGAGGGAAGCACCCCAGATGAATCCCAAGACTGCGATTATGGAGGTGAACAGGATTTTGAAGATAATCAGGATACCTTTCCTGAAGAACTTATTGACTATATAAACTGCTACGATCTTAGTGATATTTCGAGTCAAATAGTATGTCCTTCACAAACAGCCACATTCAATGTTGCTGAGATTGCTGATGTAAATTATCAATGGCAGGAAAAAACTGGTGATGGAGATTGGACTCCTATAGGTTCCAATTCCAATACTCTTTCTGTTCCTAATGTTTCACTAACTGATGAAGGAAACTTTTACCGTGTAATTGTTAAACCTGCCGCCGGTAATAATTCTAATTGCAAAATTTCTATTTCCCGGAATGTTAGTCTTAGTGTCAACTCTTCCGGAATTTGGACAGGCCAGGTAGACACAAACTGGAACAATACCGCCAACTGGAGCTGCAGTACACTTCCTACTTTAGGGATCGATGTACTTATTCCAGCGGGATTAACAAATTACCCTTCTTTATTTACAGGGGCAACAAACGCTCTGGCCAGGAAACTAACTATAGAAGCCGGAGCTTCAGTAATTATTAATAACAACTGGATTAGAATGGCCGGGGACCTTCAAAACTCCGGAATTTTGAATGTTGCAAATGGCAGTGTCTCTTTGGAAGGAACCACAGTCCAAAATCTTTTTACAGGAGCTTTTACAGAAGATAATGTTCTCAATCTCAACATTAAAAATTCAGCAGGAGTTACTTCCAATGCGAACATTCGTGTTTTAAATTCTCTAAAGGTGGAAGAGGGAACATTTGATACAGGTAACTCCCTGCTTCTGGTATCCGATTCTTCGGGAACTGCCTATATCGATGGCAGCGGAAATGGACAGGTCACCGGTACTACAACAATGCAGCGCTATCTCTCAAATGCCTTTGGTTATAAATACTTTAGTACCCCATTTCAAAATTCTACTGTAGCCAATCTGGCTGCCAATTTTAATCTTACGAATTCGGAAACCGGTTTTCCTCATCTTTATGAATATCTGGAAAACAGAAAAGATTCAGTAGGAAATGATCTTACCGGCTGGCAAAAATATTTAGACTCGGCTTCAGCTTTACAACCGGGAATTGGCTATGCGATCAATCCAAGTGGAGAAACCATCCCCTTGACCTTACAATTATCAGGACAGGTGAACAACGGTGTTTTAGAGGTTGCTCTTCAAAACAATACAGGAACCTACACAAATGGTTTTAATTTAGTGGGTAACCCATACCCTTCTCCCATTGACTGGAATCTTATGGTTCCTAACCTAAACGGAATTGACAATGCCATTCATTTCTTTACAGCCACTGCGGGTAACCGGTACACTGGAACCTATACTTCTTTTGTAGACGGAATTTCTACAGATGGTCGCTCTTCCAGTATTATCCCGTCCATGCAGGGATTTTTCGTGAGAGTGAGTGACCCGATTGATGGTAATAATTCCTCAACCGCAACTTTACAATTCACTAATGCTGTAAGGACGGGGAATCAGGCGCAACAGGCCTATTATAAAACACAAAATAAAGCTGAAGTCCCACAAATAAGACTTACTGCTGCATTTAAAGACAAAAAAGTAACAGATGCTACTGTGATCTATTTCAGAAACGGGGGAACTCCCGAATTTGAAAAAGAGATAGATGCACAAAAATTACTAAATACGGCTATAGACGTCCCAAGTTTTTACAGCCTGAGTAATAAGAAAGAAAAACTCTCTATCAATGCTGTTTCAGGTTTCGGGATTGAGACTGTGGAAATTCCCCTGGGAATTTCAACCGAAAGATCGGGTGAAATACTCCTGACTCTTTCTGAAACCAGAAACATTTTTGCATCACTTCATATTTACCTCAGGGACAATAAAAAGAAGGTGCTAAAAGATCTTGATGACGATCATGAGTATTCCTTTACCTCTCAAAAAGGGGAAAATAACGACCGCTTTGTATTGGTGTTTTCCTCCAGGAAATTATCGGCTGCAGAGATTGCCCTTGCCACGGAAGGTTTTATTGTTTACAATCACAAAAAAGAAATCGTGGTAAAACTTAATCTGCTGAACAATAACAAGGGAAAAGTTATCCTGAGTAGTATGTCGGGACAAATACTTCAGAGTAAATCTGGTACCGGTAAGGAGGAGATCAGGTTTAGCGGAATTATGACTACGGGAATTTACCTGGTGACGCTGGAGACAGAAAAAGAAAGTCAAACTAAAAAAGTAATGTTTAAAGATTAAGAAATGACGAAAAAAAACTTCTTCTTATTAATCTTTTTGAGCCTCTGGAGTACTGCATTTTTTGAAATGGTTGCCCAGGAGAATCCGCCTATTCCTGTGACTGTCGAGGTGCGGAATGCACAGGGTCTCAATTTTGGAGCTTTTACTGTTGGGAATGCTGGTGGGAATGTGATTGTTAGTCCCAATGGAGACCGAACGGGGGATACAGATGTTTATTTACTCAACCTCGGAAGTCCTCACCATTATGCTATTTTTGACGTATATGCTAATCCGGGAACCCTTCTTCAGATTCAACCAGTCAACAACATTTCACTCTCAGGGCCTTCAGGAAGCAGTGTCACTTTAAGCATTGATCTATATCTGGATATTAGCACCGGTCAAACTTTTATTACAACAACTAATCCTCATGAAGTATTTGTGGGGGGAAAATTACATATTCCCAATCAGGATGCCGGACCCCCGGGGAGCTATAACGGAACTTTCACCCTAACCTTCATTCACGAATAGAAAGCCAGAATTAATGCCCTCCTCCTCCCGCCTTTTATGTTCTGACGTTTTCCAGTTCCTGGTTGTCGTTATCCTGTTATTGTGGGTTTCCAACATTGCAGCTCAGTCAACTCCGCCGGAATATGATGAACTGGGTGTCGAAATGAACATTTCCAGGTTGGGAACATTTGAAATTCCTATTGCCATTAAAGGGGAAGATGCTTATTTACCTGTGGAAGTGATATTTGACATTTTGAAGATCAAACACGAAACTAATGGGGAAGTTCTTAGCGGATTTATCATTCATCCCGATTCCACCTATATGATCAATTGGCAGCAACCGGAGATCACATACAAGGGTGAAACTTTTAGCTTATCCAAAAATGATGTTTTAATCACTCCTTCCGGAAAATACCTTAAAGCTGATTACTTCGGGAATATCTTTGACCTGGATACTCAATTCTCCTTCCGAAGCCTTTCCGTAGAGCTGGAGACAGACAAGGAACTGCCTGTAATCAAAGAAATGCGACTGCAAAAAATGCGGGAAAATCTGGACCAGGTTAAGGGTATCGTAGTTCCAGATACTTTGATTCCACCACGTTATCCTTTCTTTAAAGCCGGTACTTTGGATTGGGGTGTTGTTACTACTCAGCAGACCGGTTTTGAAAATGATAACAGACTAATGCTCGGTCTGGGAACCATGTTCCTCGGAGGGGAAACCAATTTAATGCTCAATTATTCGAGCAGGTTGCCATTTTCATCACGTAACCAATTTTATCAATGGCGTTATGTAAACAATGATAACAAGTATCTTACACAGGTAACTGCAGGACGAATTTTCACAAGGGCTACCTCTTCCCTTTTTGCACCGGTTTCCGGAGTACAGGTGACCAACAGTCCTTTTCAAAGCAGAAGGTCTTTTGGAACTTATCTTCTCAGCGATTATACCGAACCACGCTGGACAGTTGAACTCTATGTGAACAATGTGCTGGTAGCTTTCACAGAGGCAGATGCCTCAGGTTTCTACAGTTTTGAAGTACCGCTTATGTACGGTAATACAGCAGTAAGCCTCCGCTTTTACGGTCCATGGGGAGAAGAGCGAATTGAGGACAGGGTGATCAATATCCCTTATAATTTTGTTCCCAAAAATGAACTGGAATACACGCTTAGCGCCGGAGTTGTAGAAAATGAAGAGTGGAACCGGTTTAGCCGGCTCAACCTGAATTATGGTCTTAGTAACGCCATCACTATTGGTGGTGGGGTTGAGTACCTTTCTGAAGTTACCAGTGGAGAGGTTATGCCTTTTGTAAATTCTTCGGCCAGGATTGCTTCGGGCTTATTGTTCTCTGGTGAATATATGTACGGGGTCAAAGGCGAAGCATTATTAAGTTATCGTTCCCCCCGTAATTTCCAGGTAGACTTTAATTATATAAACTATGATGAAGATCAAACGGCAATAAACTACAACTATCTTGAGGAAAGAAAAGTTAGTCTCTCTACTCCTATCCGTATTAAATATTTCACCATGTTTAGCCGCTTTAGTGTAAACCAGATCATTATGCCTACCACCGAGTTTACTACGGCACAACTCCTGCTTTCAGGTGCAGTTTTTGGCATTAGCACTAACTTTACAACTTATGGGCTGTATAATGACAGGATGGACGAGCCTACTATTTATAGCTCCATATCCCAAACTTATCGTTTGCCTCAAAAGTTCTTGTTTTCTCCGCAAATTCAATATGACTTTAGCCGAAATAATTTTAACAATCTAATTCTTGAAATTGAACGTCCTTTTTTTCGGCAGGGCTTTCTTAACCTCGCCTATGAGAATAACTTTTTAAGAGAAGCTCATATTTTCGAAGTGGGATTACGTTACGCATTCAATTTTGCTCAAACTTCGGCCACCTCAAGAATTGGAAATAGAAATTCCTCCTTTGTACAATCGGCTAGAGGGAGTTTGATGCTCGATGACAATACCGGGTATGTGATGGCCAGCAACCGCACAGCCATGTCCAGAGCTGCACTTACAATAATTCCGTTCCTGGACCTAAATCGCAATGGGATCAAAGATCCAATGGAACCGGGCGTTCCGGGCCTTGAACTTAAGAACCGAAGTGGCAGACTTAGTTATGACGAGGAGGAAACAATACTTCGAATCACAGAGCTTCAGCCATATATTGACCTCGTTCTGGAATTGGATCCTTTGAGTCTGGACAATATTGCGTGGAAAATACCGAATTCAAAGATCCTGGTAAAAACTCAGCCCAACCATTTCAAAGAAATATATGTTCCTGTTGAAGTCATGGGTGAAATTGGTGGAATGGTTTATTTCAAGGATGGTACCACGAGTGGTCAGGGCAGGATTCTAATTAACATCCTGGATCAAAAAGGGGAAAAAGCTGCTCAAATACTGAGTGAAGGCGACGGATATTTTAGTTATTTAGGCCTTGCCCCCGGAACATACACTGCAGAAATTGATCCCGCACAACTTCGGAAGTTAGGATATGAAGCCACTCCCGAAAAGGTGGAATTTGAAATAGAGGTCGACCAATATGGGGATATTGTAGATACCCTGGAATTTATCCTTTCCCCGGCAGAATAGTTATTTCTCCTCCTGTAGCCATTGGGTGTGAAAAAATTCACCTCTTGCTTTGTCTTTTCTTTCATAGGTATGTGCTCCAAAATAATCCCGCTGCGCCTGGATCATATTAGCCGATGATTGTTCGACAGTGAAACTCAGCAGGTAATTTGCTGCGGCACTCATCACCGGCACGGGAAAACCGGCTTCTAAAGCTTTGCCCACCACCTTTAGCAGGGATGTTCTGAAGTTGGAGATTTCCAGAACAATTTCCTCCTGCATTAAAAGATGCTGTTGATAATTATTGAATTTAGCAACCAAATCTTCCATAAGTTTACTTCTTATAATACAGCCATTTGTCCAGATTCTTGCAATTTCTGAAAGATTTAAATTCCAATGATATTCTTTTGAAGCTGCTGTGAGCAGATCAAATCCTATGGCATGATTTACAATACTTGTGGCTTTATAGGCCTCAAAAAAAGCACTTTTAAGCTCGTTTATATTTTCACCTTCTGAAGTTTTCAGGTCATATAATTTTGCAGCAGCGGCACGCTGTTCCTTCATTCCGGAAATATTTCTTGCCATCACTGCCGCACTAATAGTGTCCAGCGGAACTCCCAGTTCCAGAGCAGCATTGGTAGACCAGCCTCCTGTGCCTTTTTGCTTGGCTGCATCCAAAATATTATCAAGTAATAATTCTCCGTTTTCTTTCTTCCGAAGTATGTCCACAGAAATTTCAAGCAGGTAACTCTGCAGTTCCCGGTTCCATTCCTCAAAAAGGTCGGCAATTTCGTCAGGTTTTGCACTGGTGTGAAATCTTAACAGGTGATAAGTTTCTGCAATGAGCTGCATTTCGCCATACTCGATTCCGTTATGCACCATTTTCACAAAATGTCCTGCGCCATCGGGTCCTACATAAGTACAGCAAGGCTCTCCGGTTTTATCCCTGGCTGCAATTTTCTCAAGTATGGGCCCTACCCTTTTATAGGAGTTTTCCGGTCCTCCCGGCATGATGGAAGGACCTTTCCTGGCACCTTCTTCGCCACCTGATACACCTGCTCCCATGAACAATATGTTCTTCTTCTTTAAATCTTTTTCTCTCCTAATGGTATCTTTATAATGGGAATTCCCTCCGTCAATAATAAGATCATTCTTTTCCAGGTATGGAAGCAAATCTTCAATGACAAAGTCTACCACTTTCCCCGCATTGACCATGAGCAGAATATTTCTGGGTTTTTCCAGGCTTTCCACAAAGGCTTTTAAATTATCATAGCCCTGAAATTTCAATCCGGCATTTTCTGAAACAAAGTTTTTTGCGATATCTACTTCGATCTTATCAATATGTCGATTGTAAACAGAAACGCTATAGCCTTTGGAAGCCATATTAATGGCCAGACTCTGCCCCATCACTCCCAGCCCAAAAAGGCCGATTTCCGCTTTGTTTTTTACTTTTTCCATGATCTCATCTATTATTTGTTCAGGAGATTGATCGACATCTACATGGATACCGTAAGACGGTAACTCAAGGGATTCATATTGTGACTGCAGAAGTTCAGGCTTAAAATAATGTCCTTCTCTGCCGGCAATGCGTGCGCGAATGACTTCATAATCTGAATGCAAAAAGATCCAGGTGATATGATCTTGCGGCAGCACCTGTAACTGCTTCCGGTATTTTTCCTTTAAAGCAGAACATGCCAGAACAGCACCATATTTCCCCTGCCATTCGGTGATTTTTATACTCAAATTCTCCAGCCATTCTTCACGATCATCATCCTTCAAGGCAACTCCGGATTCCATCTTCTTTACATTTTCAACCGGATGAAAATCGTCGGCGTCAAAAAAGGGAATTTCGAGCTGCTTTGCCAGTAATTTACCAATGGTTGTTTTTCCAGCCCCAGAGACGCCCATTACTATATAAACATGCTTCTGAATCATTTATAGTTGATGTTTAGGATCTCCAATTCCTGCATTGCTCCTCCCATTTGTACTCTAGCCGTTTCTCCAGCTTTCTTTCCGGTAAGTGCTTTGGAAAGAGGTGCTAAAAATGCTATTTTTCGTGCCTTAATATTTGCCTCGTCGACACCAACAATTGTAAAAGATTGTTCTTTACCTTTTTGTGGTCCGGCCAGAGGTCGGAAACTAACTGTTGCACCAAATCTTACCTCGTCCTGGGACTGTTCTTTAGGTTCAAGGATTCTTGCTGAACTAATCCGCTCATTTAATAGATTGAGTTTTCCATCGATTACGGCGGCAGCGTGTCGTCGATCCTTATCACTGCTAATATCCAGATTCTTTCTCTCCTTTTCCAGGGTCTCCCGTTCCTCAAGGAGTTGCCTGTGCCCCTGCGGAGTAACATAATTAATCACCCCCGCAGGTAATGCTGCTCGTGGCGGAATAAACGGCGCTTCCTCCTGGTCTTCTTCTTTTACAAATCCGCGGCTCATAGCTCTCTTTTTCTTAAAGGTCACAAATTACCCGCACAATTCAAAAATTGTATTAAATCCTGTTAATTTTGGGACATGTCTCAAAAGAAGCTATTAGTTATAGGTTATGTGTGGCCAGAACCCCAATCTTCGGCCGCGGGTGCAAGAATGATGCAGTTGCTGGAATTTTTTTCTGCGGAAGGTTTTGCCATTACTTTCGCCACCACAGCTGCAGAAACTCCCTTTATGGCCGATCTCTCTTCCCTCGGAATTACTTCCGAAAAGATAGAACTAAACAACGAAAGCTTTGACAGCTTCCTGAAAAAAATCTCTCCCCAAATTGTCATTTTTGACAGGTTTATGATGGAAGAGCAATTTGGATGGAGAGTGGCTGAAGTTTGTCCACATGCGATCAGGATTCTTGATACCGAAGATCTGCACTTTCTGCGGAAAGCCAGGCAGGAAGCGGCTAAAACCGGCAAAGAAGTTACTCCTTCCCTCCTATTTTCTGATACTGCTAAAAGGGAGATCGCCAGTATTTACCGTTGTGATATCAGCCTGATCATTTCCCCCGCTGAAGAGGATTTATTAACCGGAACATTTGGAGTACCTGAGCATCTTCTGCTTTACCTGCCGTTTATGCTGAAGGAGATTTCGGAAGAAAAGAAAAAGAGATTTCTTCAGTTCAATGAGCGACAGGATTTTGTAAGCATTGGAAATTTTCTGCATGAACCGAACAAGGATGCAGTACTTCAATTAAAAACAGAAATTTGGCCGCTCATCAGAAAAAGGATAAAGGAGGCGAAAATTCACATTTTCGGCGCCTATACTCCTCAGCAAATCCGGGAACAGCATAATACTAAAGAAGGATTTTTAGTCCATGGAAGAGCAGAATCGGCCAGGACTGAAATTGAAAAATCCAGAATTTTACTTGCTCCTTTAAGATTTGGTGCAGGAATTAAAGGTAAATTCACAGATGCAATGCAGGTGGGAACTCCCAATGTCACAACGGCTATTGGTGCAGAAGGTATGGCAGCAGAATTACCCTGGAATGGCATAATTGCCGATAATCCTGAAGCTTTTGCTGATGCGGCGGTAAAGTTGTACGAAAATGAATCGCTGTGGAGAGAGGCTCAGGAAAACGGGTTTATGATTCTACAGTCAAAATTTTCGGAAGTAGTGCATCGGGAAAGACTGCGTGAGAAACTTCAGGAGATACAACCGCAACTGGAGCGGCACAGAAACTCAAATTTCACCGGACAAATGTTACAGCATCATACTCTATTGAGCACAAAATATTTATCAAAATACATTGAGGCTAAAAATAAGAATCGCCCGTAAAACGAGCGATTCTTTCCAAACAAATAAACTAACAACTCAAAGTGAGCAACTAGGTCGCGTTCAATATTTTAACTTCAAATAGCTTTTGATGCAGCAGTTTTAATGCCTGTACTTTATTTGTGGTATCCACGAGCAGGGAAATATTGTTACTGCTTCCGCCGTAGGAAATCATCCTCACCGGCAGGTCATTTAGCAGTTCAAAAAGCCTGAATGTCTCATGATCATTAATGACTCCCTCACCTACCACGCATATAATTGAATGATCTGAATCTACAGTGATCTCTCCATATTCATCAAGTTCAGAAAGGATCTTATCGAGGTTTCTTGCATCATCAATGGTTAGAGAAATGGCAATTTCTGATGTGGTGATCATGTCGATCGCCGTTTCGTGCTTATCAAAAACATCAAAAATCTTTTTCAGGAAACCGTGTGCCATCAACATCCGGTTAGATTTAATCTTTATAGCAGTAATCCCGTCTTTGGCTGAAATAGCTTTTAACCCAATTGTATGATGTTCGTCGGAAATGCAGGTACCGGGGGCATTGGGCGTGAAAGTATTCTTTAAATATATGGGAATACCTTTTTCCTTGACCGGGGAAACTGTTTGGGGGTGCAGAATCTTTGCACCAAAATATGCAAGTTCTGCTGCCTCTTCAAATGTAAGACTTGTAAGAGCCGTTGTATTCTCAACGAATCGGGGATCATTATTGTGGAATCCGTCAATGTCTGTCCAGATCTGTACCTCTGTGGCATTTACAGCAGCACCAATTATAGTTGCGGTATAATCACTGCCTCCACGTTTTAAGGTGCTAATATTTTTATTACGATCAATTCTGATAAAACCTTGTGTAACGTAAACTTCCGATGTCACTTCGCGTTCCAGAGTAGATTTCAAAAGTTTTTGAACAGTTTGGATCTCAGGATTTTCTACGTTGGAAACATGCATAAAGTCCTTGGCATCCAAAAGTGTATTTGAAACACCCTGTTCTTCAAGATATTGAGAAAAAATAAGACTTAAGAAGCTCTCACCGAAAGTGATGACTTCTGCTTCATAAAACGGCTTGGTCTTAAGCGTTTCCTCCAGTTGGTGATACAATTCATGGAAAAGATTCCGGGTAACTTTTTTAGTTTCCTTGTTCTCAATAAGTTCTTCAATAAGTTGCAGGTGCTTTAACTTTAGCTCCAGCATCAATCCCTGTCCTTTGTCTTCCTTTCCGTAATTATAAACTTCGGAAATTTCCAGAAGTTGATTGGTGACTCCAGACATAGCTGAAACCACTACAATTTTGCGCCCTTTTTGGCTATTGATGATCTCCCTGACGTTGCGGATACTTTCCGCAGAACCAACAGAAGTTCCTCCAAATTTTAAAACCTTCATACTACAAGTTAGATTTGCATAATTACAAGATGATCTTCGGGAATTGAAAAAAATGATATCTTTTTTATACCTTTGTACAAATTGTATATTATTTAACATTGAAGACAATAAGTACATGCGTACATGATATTATAAAGCACCAACCTTTCCTGGATGATGCTTTAGCCCGGAACATCATAAACTTCAGCTCCCTGGCTGCCGATTTGCAACCACAGGTTGAAAAGGAGATGAGAAAACCGGTCAAACAAGGTTCCATAATTATGGCACTGCGCCGTTACCATCCCAAAAGAAGCAAGTTCACAACAAAGAATTTCAGGGAATTAGGGGATATGATCGTAAGATCGGGGATTACTGAATATACTTATCTAAATTCTCAAAACATTATTGCACGTAAAGCTGAACTCCTACATGCAATAAAAGATCAAACGGGTATTTTTCTTAACTATTCGAGTAACTTCCAGGAAAGTAATTTCCTGGTGTCCACAAGCCTGCAAACTGTTATCGAGGATATTTTCAAAAATGAGCAGCTCGTAAGCATATCTGAAGAGCTTTCATCAATTACAATTGCGTTGCCTGAAAAGAATACGAAAACTGTAGGACTTTATTTCTACATATTTAAGCTTTTGGCTTATGAAGGGATTCCTGTTTACGAGATCATTTCAACTTCAAATTATTTTACAATTTTCCTGGAGAAGGAATATGTGAATCAGGCATTTCAACTCATGAACGAAATTAAATCCAGTTAATTCATATTATAAATCCACAACTCATTCTGGTGGTTCATTGGAAGGTATAGTTTTTTGTCATCTTCGAGATACAGAATATCTCCCGAACTCTTTTCTGAAGAAATTACTTCTTTAAGGTTTCCCTCCATATCAATGGTATAGATCTTTCCAGTAGCCCAGTCAGAAATATAATATTCTCCGTTACCTTTTGGCTGAATACCGTCCATATTACCAATCCCTTCCTTTGATATCCTGCTGATCTCTTTTGTGGTGCGGTCCACTTTGAGAATATTACCATTTTGATCATCACCCCAGGCGGCAACGAGGATAAAACCAGGGGTTACAAATAAACCATTAGGTCTTTCCAGGTCAGGAGTACTAAGCCACTCTTCAATTTCTCCCCCATCATGCATTTTATAAATGCTACTACCGGCCAGATCTGAAAAGAAAATATTTCCTTCTTCATCCATGGCAGGATCATTAAGAGATTCTGCTCCTTCAACAGGAATTCGTCTAAGAATCTCTCCGGAGTTGATATCCATTTCCACAAGTTGAGTAACGTCGGTAACATAGAGTCGGTCACCTTTAACAAGTAATCCCTTGGGATCGTTTAAACCGGTGATCCAGTTATGCTCCTGATCTTTCCATTTCCTTGAGATTCTTGAAATAAATCCGTCTCCTTCTGTTCTGTCTGCCATGTTAGAGACGTAGAAATATTCGGTCCCTTCATCATAGATTATAGATTCCGGATGGCTAAATCCCGTTAATTTAATTTCAGGAGCTTTACCATTCTCCTGCCCTGTTGCTGCCATTCCGCAGAAAAGGATCAATAAAATTAGATGTTTCATCTTTTTTGTTTCAAGTTAATAAAAAATAGATTTATAAAAGTATCCCAAACTTGCTTCTCAAAAGTCCACTTCCAGTTAATTTTAATGAAAATAAAAAATTGTAATGAGAAAGATCATTAGAGCCTTGTTGGCAGGTTGGGGCGCCAGGAAACTTGGAGGTAAAACCGGGTGTGGATGCTTTGGCACCATTATCATTTTCATCATCTTGTGGTGGCTATTGTCCAACCTGGGTATCTAATGGTTTTTTATTGGAAGAAGTATCCAAAGCCTATGGTGAACATAATGAGACCATAAAAATAATGTTCCAGGCTTACATTGAGCAGACTTCTTGTTCGGTAATAGTTATAAATAAAGATCCAGCCTGCAAGAAAGGTGGCAATTGGAGCAACCCAATTGGCATATATGAAGTGTGTCAAACCAAAGACTACTGCGTTGCTAAACATCAAAAGATACTTTTCGGGTACTACTTTATGATACCTGTGAAAATAGTAGACCCTGTAAATGATCTCCTGCGGAAAAACTGACGCCAGAGGATATAAAAAGAAGGTTATTACATAGCTTTTAAAGTTCTCTATAGGATATACAAAGAATAACTCCGGAAAAATCCAAAAGGTAAACCACACAAGCAGAACCGTAATAATGATCATCCTGGGAACACTTTTCCACAGATAATATCTATTGAATCTGGTAAGTACATTTCGGTCAAAGGTAGGATCCTTGAGCAGCAAAAAAAGAAAGAAAAATGCAATAAGCACTAAAGGGATGATTTTGTACCACCCATCCAAAAAAGCATTAGCTATAAAGGGGAAAAAAACATAGAAAACAATAAACTCCACAACCATAAATGCTGTAGAATTGTAGACGATTTTGGGGCTCATTTTTGGATTTACTCGAAAATAAAGATTCGGATCAAAAAACTTTAGAACTCTAACAAAAAAATAAGAAATATTAACCTGTCTCAAGATTTTCTTCTTCTTCGGCCCTGCTTCGTATTTTTCTTTGCCTCAGAAGATCAATTATATTAAAGAGAACCACACAAAAGGCTACCCAAATTAGGCCACCAATAAAGCCTCCTACAACATCTGACGGGAAATGAACTCCCAGATATATTCTACTTAATCCTATGAAGAAAATCAGGGTTACAAATAACACCGTGAGGAATCCGCGCAGCAATTTATTCATTTTGATGTGGAAGATGATATAGATAAGAAATCCGTAATAAGACATAGCACTCATGGCATGTCCACTAGGGTAGCTCAAGGTCTTTATAACTACCATATGTTCCAGGGCAGGTCTTGCCCTGTCAAATACTTCTTTTAGCGCAAGATTTACAAGAAAGGAAAGGATAACTACTCCAATAAGCTGTAAAATAAATTTCTTGTTTTTCAGTTTATAAAACAAGAATAGACCGGTTATTATAGTAATAGTAATATACGCGTATAAATCTCCAAGATCTGTCACGAATATAAAGAAGTTGTTAAGCCCCGGGGTTCGAAAGGAGGTAACATAATCTGTAACTCTGTCGTCAAAGTGTCCTATAGTTTCCCCCTGCACTTCTTCTGTTAAACCTACAAACAGGTTAATCCCTAATACGAAGACTAGGAAAGCAATGAAAATAAGGAAATAAAAAGGAAAATCTGGATGTTTCCTGGAGACATGCTTCTTAAAAAAATCCACGAACTCATTGATGTACTTTTTCGTTACCTGTACCATTTGAAGTTAATTTTATCCTCCCGGTTCATCTTTGGCGGGAAAAGCTATTTCTACTTTTCTTCTGCCCCACTTAAGAGCTTTTTCTTTATCAAGCCCCATATAGATGTCGATCTTGTTTCTCCACCTTGGGTGCATTTTATCATTTACAAAAAAAACTCCTTCAAAACCTTCAATTTTTACTGGAGTATTATGTTTTAATCCTTTTCTAATAAGATCTCTTGAAACGGCAATTGATTGTACTTCGGGCCTAAGGGAATCTCCCCAGGCCGTTATAAAAGGATTACCTTCTCCCTGCTGCTTAAGGGAATTATAGGCGGAAGCCGTAACAGTGATCTTTTGCCAGTCTTCAAAATTGTATTTTTCAGCTTCAGGTTCATCGCAGCTTCCCATGGCACCTACCAAAATAAGCGGCAGTACCAGGAACTTTAAAACGAGTTTAATTGAGTACATTATGACCAACATACTAAAAAAATGAGCTTTTTACAATTATAAGGTTCAGTCTTAACCCTCCTTTAAGAGAGATATTAAAAGTATGTAATTAAACTTCTGTTTTTTCTGATTATTTTTTAGTTAATAAAGAATTTTTCCGAATTGAAGGACTAAGTGGTCATTCTTTGGCTGTCTGTCTTATTAATGTTATCTTTGCACTTTCGAAATGAGATATTTCTCAGCGCTGTTAAGGTCCTTCCTTTTTAATTTCTGTTTGATTTCCATTTCCCAAATATTTAATTGATAAAAACTTTATTATGAGTCAGGTTAAAGAAAATGATACTGTAAAAGTACACTACACCGGAAAACTTACCGATGGACAGGTCTTCGACAGTTCTTTAGAGAGAGAACCTATTGAATTCACTATGGGACAGGGGCAACTTATCCCCGGATTTGAAAAAGGTTTACTCGACATGAAAGTAAATGAAAAGAAAACTGTTGAAATTCCATCTGAAGAAGCTTATGGTGCTCCAAGAGAAGAATTGATCCAGGAGGTAGATAAAAGTCAGTTACCTGAAGAAATTAAGCCAGAACCCGGAATGGGACTAGTTTCAAAAGCCCCAGACGGTCGCGAAATGAACCTTGTGGTGAAAGAAGTAAAAGAAGATTCTATTGTTGTGGATGGAAATCATCCATTAGCAGGAAAAGATCTTATTTTTGATTTAGAAGTGGTTGAGATCAAGTAATTGGACAACTCTATCTTATAAAAAAAGACCTGCAAAAAATTTGCAGGTCTTTTTTTGCTTCATATCGAATCGAAATTAATCGTTATGCATGAATTTTTGTTTTGAAACAAGCTGTTCCCGGGTTTCCTCATTCGCAGGATCGGGCACACAACAATCTACCGGGCACACGGCGGCACATTGAGGCTCATCGTGAAAACCAACACACTCGGTACATTTATCGGGTACTATATAATAGATCTCATCGCTAAGAGGTTCCTGTGCTTCATTTGCACTCGCTGCTTTTCCATTAGGCAGTACTATGTCGCCACTAAGATCTGTTCCATCTGCATATCTCCAGTCATCTGCACCCTCGTAAATGGCGGTATTAGGACATTCGGGTTCGCACGCTCCACAGTTGATGCATTCATCGGTTATTATAATTGCCATAGCTTATTTTTGTTCTAAATTTGCACAAATTTAAAGCCAAAACAGTTCTTAAACAAATAAGGGAGATGACAATCGAGAAGCGTATAGAAAGCTTAGTAAATCTGGGACGGTTTTTTGATCAATATAAAAGGTCTGGGTATGAAAAGGATATCAACCTCCAATACAACGACCCCTATTTTGATCTGCTCCAACAGAAGATAGATTCGGCCGTACATCACAATGGTTGGTTCACTAAAGAGAATGTCCTTTTTTCATTGGAACAATGGGCTGAGGCTTTAACCCAGGAAAATCTTCAAAAATGGATTTCTGAATATAATTTTGATAAAGTAGAATCAAAGACGGTGGGAGTAATTATGGCAGGAAACATACCTTTGGTAGGTTTTCATGATTTTCTCTCGATCCTGGTAAGTGGTCACAAGGCGCTGGTGAAGCAATCATCAAATGATAAACTACTTTTACCTGTTGTTGCCGACTATCTTAAAGCTACTTCCCCTGAATGGGATGAAAAGATTGAGATCCTCCCCCACTCTGCCGATGGGGCTTCAAAAATGACAAATTATGATGCTGTTATTGCTACAGGCAGTAACAACACCGCCAGATATTTTGAGTATTATTTCGCCGGAAAACTTTCGATAATAAGAAAGAACAGAAATTCTGTTGCTGTACTCACAGGAAAAGAAACCTGCGAAGAGCTCTCTTTCCTGGCTGAAGATATCTTTAGATACTATGGCCTTGGCTGCAGAAATGTTTCTAAATTATATGTTCCCAAGAATTATGATTTTACTGGTTTTTTTGAAGCTATTTATAGTTGGAATCCAATCATAAATCAGGCAAAATACGCGAACAATTATGACTATAATAAAGCTGTCTACCTAATGAGCCAATTCAAGTTGCTGGAAAATGGATTTTTAATCCTCAAGGAGGATCGATCCCTGAGTTCTCCTATAGCCACTTTATTTTATGAGCGTTATGACGATCTGGAAGAAGTAAAAAACGAACTGGAAAGCAGAAAAGAAGAAATACAGTGTGTCGTTGGAAAAAACATTATTGAAGAAGAAATTTCTTTCGGAAAGACTCAGCAACCAAAATTATGGGATTATGCAGATAATGTTGACACTCTTGCTTTTTTGACCCGAAATGTTTAAAAATTTCAGGTTTTCACTAATAAAACCGCCTAAATTATCATTTCAATAACAGGGAATTGCCAATGATTTTCTCATATTTGTGTTTGTTAAAATATACATATGAAAAAACATAATTACAGTGCCGGTCCTTGTATCCTTCCGCAGGAAGTTTTTGAAGAGGCATCACAGGCAATATTGGACTTCAACAATTCAGGACTATCGATCCTCGAAATTTCTCACCGCAGTAAAGATTTTGTAGATGTAATGGAAGAAGCCCGCAGTCTGGCCCTTGAGCTACTGGGACTGGAAGGCAAAGGCTATAAAGCGCTCTTCCTTCAGGGAGGGGCAAGTTTGCAGTTCCTTATGACACCCTACAACCTACTTCAAACTAAAGCAGCTTATCTTAATACTGGTACCTGGAGTACTAAAGCCATTAAGGAAGCAAAGTTTTTTGGGGAAGTAAAAGAGGTTGCCTCCTCTGCCGACAGGGATTTTAAATATATTCCGAAGGGGTATTTCATACCTTCAGACGTGGATTATTTCCATTGTACCAGTAATAATACTATCTACGGTACACAGATCAAGGAATTTCCCAATACACCAAAACCCATTGTTTGTGATATGAGCAGTGATATTTTCTCAAGACAAATGGATTTCTCAAAATTTGATTTGATCTATGCAGGAGCACAAAAAAATATGGGTCCTGCGGGAACTACTCTTGTTGTGATCAAAGAAGATATTCTTGGAAAAGTTGACCGATCTGTGCCTTCAATGATGGATTACCGCGTGCATCTTAATAAAGCCAGCATGTTCAATACACCCGCTGTTTACGCAGTATATGTATCAATGCTTACTCTAAGATGGCTGAAGAAAAATGGCGGCATTGCAGGTATAGAAGAACAGAATGAGAAAAAAGCCGGGCTTCTGTATTCAGAAATAGATATAAATCCTCTTTTTGAGGGCTATGCAGATACAAAGGACCGTTCCACCATGAATGCCACCTTCACGCTCAATAATGACGATTTAAAGGAAACTTTTGATACGATGTGGAAAGAAGCCGGCATCAATGGTCTTAATGGCCATCGCAGCGTAGGGGGATATCGTGCCTCCATGTATAATGCACTCTCCCTGGAAAGTGTACAGGTACTTGTTGACGTGATGAGTGAACTGGAAAGGAAAGCCTAAACATAAAACCATAAATGAAAATTTTAGCAAATGACGGTATTGCTTCAGGTGGAAAAAAGCAACTCGAAGAAGCCGGTTTTGAAGTTATATCAACAAAAGTAGCCCAGGAGCAATTGCCCGGGTACATTAAAGAGAATGATATTAGCGGAATTATAGTCCGCAGTGCCACAAAAGTGCGCAAGGATCTGATTGATTCCTGCCCCAACCTGAAGATCATAGGTCGTGCCGGGGTTGGAATGGACAATATTGATGTAGACTATGCCCGGAGCAAAGGGGTGCACGTTTTCAATACACCGGCAGCTTCTTCAGCTTCTGTCGCCGAACTGGTATTCGCTCATCTTTACGGCGGAGTAAGATTTCTTTATGATTCCAACCGTAATATGCCTCTTGAAGGTGACTCACGATTTAAGGAACTTAAGAAAAATTATGCCGGAGGCCGGGAATTAAGGGGAAAAACCCTTGGAATAATTGGCTTTGGTCGAATAGGCCGTGAGGTAGCAAAGATCGCATTGGGAATAGGAATGAAAGTTATTGCCAGCGACAGTTCAGAGGGGGAAGCGGAAATTACTCTGGAGTTCTATAACCATCAGGAAATAAAAATCCCCATAAAGACAGAACCTGTTGAAGAATTAATTAAACATTCAGATTTTATTACCCTGCACGTGCCGGCGCAAGAGGAACCCATTCTGGGAAGAGAAGAATTTCAGAAAATGAAAGACGGTGTGGGTATAATTAATGCAGCCCGCGGCGGAGTAGTCAATGAAGTAGCACTCGTTGAAGCTCTCGAAAGCGGGAAAGTAAGTTTTGCCGGCCTCGATACCTTTGAAGAGGAACCTTCTCCCGCCATTAAAGTGCTTATGAATGAAAAAATATCATTAAGTCCTCACATTGGCGCGGCTACAAATGAGGCCCAGGAAAGAATTGGCTATGAACTGGCCGAAGAGATAATAAAAGTCCTGAATTAAACTTCTCTAAAATGACATATTTAAAGATGCTTCTGTTAAAAGAAGCATCTTTTTTTTGGTTAAAAAATAGATGCAATAAATTGTAAATCTGGGTTTTTCGTAAATTAAGAAGAAATGACCGAGAGAGATAGTTTGGATCTTTAATTACAAGACTAGTCCACGTTCAAAATCTCGAATTAAATAAAGAGATAAAGATTCCTATTGACGTAGCTGGCAAGATCTTTGGTGTTAAAGTATGATCGGTGGATTCTTAAAAGGATAATATACATGAAAAATCTTTTGTACATATTTTTGTTGGGCCTGTTCATTTACAGCTGTTCCTCTACCCGTGATAGGGATATGCTGGGGGGGCAAACAATGGTGGAAAATGATACTGTGAGAATTGCTAATGACAGCCTTGAATATGAGATACTAATAATTGATCCCGGTTTTTCCTATTTTCTTAATGCCATAGCACGCCCTGAGGGTTACCATTCTCTCGGTTACCTGGAAAACAAAAATTCTTTTTTGGTAACAGATTATAATAACCGTGTAAATCAACCTCTGCGGTACAACCCAAATATCTATGAAATGCCTATAAATTATGACCACCATATTGATTACGGCTATGATGTCAATTATAAGCTGTATAATTACTTTGTTTATCTCTCCCAAAAGTACAACCAGCGCTTTTCTGTTCCTACAAGATTGTGAATCAGCAATATTTAAACATCCACCCCGGAGATAGTTCTTCATTTTCTTTATTATATTTGCAGCATGAATAAATTGAAGCAACGTTGGGGGATTTCTTCTAACTGGCAAATTTTAATTATTTTCATTGTTTTCGGTCTTACCGGCTCCTCATCCCTGTTTTTAACAAAACCGGTTTTAGAATTTATTGGGTTTAACCGAATGAATTTTTCTTCGGACCTTTTCGGAGCTTTTAGTTATTACGCTTTACGCTTGTTGATGATCTTTCCCGTTTATCAGGTTCTTCTGGTTGCTTATGGCTGGTTATTTGGTCAATTCAGGTTTTTCTGGCAATTTGAAAAAAATATGCTTTCCCGAATGGGCTTCGGAAGGATTCTGAAATAAAGATGAAGTTGTGGCAAAAAATATCTCTTGTCCTGTTTACAGGATTGATCCTCTTCCCTTCGGCAGTAGATCTCGCTCACGTCTTCGCCGGTCATCAACATTACAGTTGTAATCATTATGCCGAATCACATTTCCATCAAAAGACAGTGGATTGTGATATATTCCACCTTCAGCAGAACCCTTTTTCCTTTCCACCACTTGACTCATGGTCATTACACGAGCCCGAGGTTGAGAATACTTCCATAGGAAAGGAATATAATTTTTTAAGTGCGTATCAAAAACTGCATTTTTCACTTAGAGCACCTCCTGCCAGAGGTTGAACCATATTGAAGAATTTTATTTCAGTTTACAACGTATTTAAAAAAATCCATGAAAAACATCATTTTTGGACTGCTATTACTGGCGGTCACAACAGGCTATAGTCAATTTTCAGCCAAAGGAATAGTTATAGATTCAGACACAGAACAACCAATAATAGGAGCTACAGTGCAGCTCCAGAAACCCGAACGTACCGCAATTACCGATCTTTCGGGAGCATTTTTACTCGAAGATTTATCTGAAGGTTCTTACTCTGTGGTCGTGTCTTCTTTGGGATACGGAACCAGAACCTATAAATTTGAATTACCAAACACACAAAATCTACAAATAGAACTTTCTCCGACTGCCATAGAGATGGAAGAAATTATAGTCTCCACCCCTTTCCATCAACTACAAAGTGAGAACGTAATGAAGGTGGAACGAATTACTGCAGAAAGTCTTAAACGAACAGGAGCCTTCCAGCTAACCGATGGAATTAGCCAGATTGCAGGAGTAGAAACACTTACTACTGGTTCGGCCATAGGAAAACCTGTAATTAGAGGCCTTAGTTCAAACCGCGTATTGGTTTATACACAGGGAGTAAGGTTGGAGAACCAACAATTTGGAGATGAACATGGTCTCGGAATAAGTAGTTCTGGGATTGAGAGCGTTGAAGTGATTAAAGGTCCTGCTTCACTTCTCTATGGAAGTGATGCCCTGGGAGGGGTCTTGTATTTAAATCCGGAACGCTTTGCTCCTGCAGATTCTACCCTCGTAGATGCTGAAACCATATATTATTCCAATACCGAAGGTTTAGAAGCTAATGTGGGAGTCAATACTTCGGCCGATAAATTAAAATTTTTGGCTCGTGGGAATTTTGCAACCCACAGTGATTACGAAACCGGTAACGGACAAAGAGTGACTAATACCCGCTTTACTGAATATGACCTAAAGACCGGTTTAGGGTATCGTAGTGACAACTATAAAGGAGACCTGCGTTATAATTTTAACAGTAGCTTCGCAGGCATTCCGGAAGATATAGGACTGCAAAGCACGTCCAAGAGTAAAATGATCCCTTACCAACAGGTGGATAACCACATTCTAAGTCTGGATAACTCTTTTTATTTCAATAACTCCAGCCTTGATGTTAAGTTAGGTTATCTTTTCAATAACCGTAAAGAATTTGAAGAGCATCACGAGGAACATGAGGAACACGGGGAAGAGGAACACGAGGGAGAAGAACACGAGGAGGAACACGAGGAGCATGAGGAAGAGGTTGGTCATGAGGAGGAAGAGCCTGCCCTTGAAATGCATCTGGAAACGATCAATTACGATGTTAAGTATCATTTTCCTGCCCGGGGGAAATTTGAAACCATTTTAGGAATTCAGGGAATGTTCCAGACTAATAAAAATTTAGCTGAAGAAATTCTCATTCCCGATGCCACAACCACAGATGCCGGAATTCTGGCTACCACGCACTATCATCTTGAAAGAATTGATTTTCAGGCAGGGTTGCGTTATGACATTAGACGGATTTCTGCTGAAGGTTATGAAAATCACGACACTGAGACGGAAGTGCCTGCACTTGAGCGGGATTTCAACAGCTATAATGGTGCCCTGGGGGTAAAATTAGATATTACCTCCCACTTTACCGGAAGACTTAATTTAGCGAGCGGATTTAGAGCTCCCAATTTAGCTGAACTTACCTCCTATGGAAGTCATCATGGAACCAACCGTTTTGAAATAGGCAATCCCGATCTTGATAACGAGCAAAACTACCAGTTGGACCTCGCTTTGGAATACAGGAATGAGCATTTCGAAGTGTTTACGAATGCATTTTATAATGCCATCAATGACTACATTTTCCTGGACCCAACAGGAGAAGTTTTTGATGAAAATCCTGTTTTCGCATATCGTCAAAATGACGCCAGTCTATATGGAGGCGAGATTGGAATACATATTCATCCCCACCCCCTGGACTGGCTTCACCTCGAAAGCAACTATGAACTAGTAATAGGAAAACAGGAAAATGACGAATATTTGCCACTTATTCCCGCACAATCCATTTTAAATACTTTATGGGTGGAAATTCCGGAAGGGAAATTATTAAAAGAAGGTTATGCAAGTCTTAGTTTAAAAACTGTTTTTGAGCAGGATAACACAAGTGCTTTTGAAACCGATACAGCAGGCTATTCTCTCTTGAATGCAGGCTTTGGAACTTCGGTCCCGTTAGACGGCTGGGAAATTAATTTTAGATTAACAGGTACAAATCTACTGGATAAGACTTATATATCTCACCTGTCCCGTCTTAAACCGGAAGGTATACCTAATATGGGTAGAAATATCTCTTTAGGGTTAGGAGTGAAATTTTAAAAGATTGAATTAAAAATAAAAAGCCGGTTGCTAAGAGCAACCGGCTTTTTTAATTTATCGAAATTCGTCTATTTAGCTTCTCACTCTTATAGGCCTTAATTCCCCATAATCCTCTCCTTTTTGCCATACGAAGGTGTAAAGCCACATTAAAGTAAAGGTTGGAATAATATCGCTAAATGGCAGGATTTCCTCAATAAATACCAGGACAGAGGCTAATTTCCCCTTTTTCCCCGGATACATGGCAGACATTTTCTTTGCGGCATAAGGTGCCCACAAAAGATCCAAAAATCCGCCAACCAAAGGTACTGCTCCACTTGCCATACCAATAGCATCGTAAAAAAGTCCTTTAATTAATAATTTCCTTTTATCTGTGTTCATCTGTTATAGCTTTTCACCTGGTAACACAAGAAAAGTGCCAGTTTAGGTCAGAGTTCATTTTTGACTTTTTTGGAAAAACTGTTTTTAAGTTTCTGAACCTTTGGATCAATGATCACTCTGCAATATGGCTGATTTCGGTTTTGATTGTAATAATCATGATGTTCCTGTTCGGCGATATAAAATTCTCCCGCCGGGGAAACTTCTGTCACTATAGGATCTTTAAAAGTCTTATCTTCTTGCAGTTTCCTGATCACTTCTTCTGCTGTTTCTTTTTGAGCATCAGAATGGTAAAAAATGGCACTACGGTAATGTGTTCCTACATCATTTTGCTGCCGGTTGAGCGTTGTGGGATCATGAGTAGCAAAAAACATATACAGTAGCTCTTCAAAAGTGACAATTTTAGGGTCAAACTTTATTTCTATTGATTCTGCGTGACCAGTTCTTCCGCCAACTACTTCACGGTACGGTGGATTTTTAATGTTTCCGCCGGTAAACCCTGATGTTACCTGCTTCACTCCTTCTACCCGCTGAAAAACAGCTTCGGTACACCAAAAACATCCTCCGGCCAAGGTGGCCTTTTCCAATTGTTGTTCTTCCATATTTTCTTTTTCCAAAAAATAGGGAAAAAGCAGCAACCTTCCAATTATAAAATTACAGGATTTCGTAACATTGCATTTCAGGAAGACACTGCCTTTAATTAAACCTAATGCTCCCTAAAAACGCGCTGTTAATATTGCTTTTTATGATCACAGCATCACTGTTTTCACAGCACAATGGACTTCGGCAGAAAAAAACATATACGACTACAAGAATTGAAAGTAAACCCGTAATTGATGGGGTGCCGAATGATGTTATATGGCAGAACATTCCCGTAGCTACCAATTTTGTAATGTATGAACCGGGAGATGGCAAGCCTTCCCGAAGTACACATCAAACCGAAGTTAAAATCGCATACAACGACGAGGCAATTTATGTGGCCGCATATCTATATGATGAAGAACCGTCCCAAATAAGACGTGAATTCGCCCAACGTGATAACATTCCCACCACAGATTACTTCTTTTTTGATCTAAACACTTATAATGACGGAGAAAATCAAACCCGCTTCTATGTTACGGCTGCAGGTACTCTTGCCGATGCAAAAATGAAAGGTGAGAATGAAGATTTTGCATATAATGTAGTATGGGAAGCAAATGTTTCCTTAGATGATGAAGGCTGGTATGTTGAAATGGAGATCCCCTACTCTGCCTTAAGGTTTCCCAAAATTGAAGAGCAGCTTTGGAGTATGCAATTAGGCCGCCACATCAGTTATCTCAACGAAACCTATGTTTGGAATTATATCAATAAATCTGTGGGGATAAGCACCCACTACAATGGCCTTTTAAAGGGGATAGAAAATATTGACGCGCCGGTACGGCTGAGTTTTTATCCATACGTGTCGGGCGAGGTCAATTATTTTGATGATGAAGCAACCACTGCTTTCAATGCAGGAATGGACTTCAAGTATGGAATTAATGATGCCTTTACTCTGGACGCAACATTAGTTCCCGACTTTGGGCAGACAGCCTATGATGAAGTTGAGCTGAATCTCGGTCCCTTTGAACAGACGTTTGGCGAAAACAGGGCATTTTTTACTGAAGGAACTGAACTTTTTACCAAAGGCAACCTTTTCTATTCCCGCAGAATTGGTGATACACCTATTGGATTTAATGAAGCCCAGGATGCGAGGCTGGAAAATGAAGACATAATAGAGAATCCTGAAACTACGAACCTCCTGAATGCTCTGAAGATCTCCGGAAGAACGGAAAACGGTCTGGGAATAGGGTTTTTTAATGCAATTACTAAAAGCCAAAAAGCCAGGTACTACAATAGAATTACTGGAAAGGAAAGAGAATTTGTGACAGCACCTTTGGCGAATTACAACATCTTTGTACTAGATCAGCAATTCGACCAAAAATCTTCTGTTTCCATCATCAATACCAATGTTACCAGGGAAGGACATTTTAGAGATGGTAATGTCACCGGATTTCTGTTTGATGTCTATAATAAAGCTAGTTCTTTTAACTTTTCGGGAGAGGCTAAGATGAGTCGGATAAATTACACCGATAGGAATAAAACAGGTTTTGCATCAGAATTCGGCTTTGCTCGCACCAAGGGAAAATTCCGCTATGGGATTTCTCATGAATTTGCCAATAAGACCTATGATATCAACGACCTGGGGTTGAATTTTATTAACAATTACAACAACTTTTTCTGGGATACCTCCTACCGCATTTTTGAGCCCCATGGAATTTTCAACAGTTACAATATCAGGTTGTATGGCAATCATCAGCGGCGCTACGATCCCGACGTTGTAGTAACAAATAACCTGGGATCCAGCTTCTTCGCAATGACCCGAGACCGTTTTGCTTTTGGAGGTTCCGTAAATTACAGCACTCCCTTTAAAGATTTTTTCGAACCCCGCCGTGAGAATTCCTTTATTACTTATTCAGAAAATGCTTCAGCTGAAGGTTGGATTTCTTCAGATTACCGAAAAAGAATTGCAGTTGATTCACGGCTGGGTTACAATAAGTATCTGGGAACGCAGCACGGTCAAATTAACTTCAGCTTTAGCCCGCGGTTGAGAATTAGCAACAAGTTCATGATCATTTACTCCTTTGAATTTATGAATGAAAATGACAGGGAAAGCTTTGTAACATTACTCCCCAAAAATGTCATTTTTGGCACCCGTTCCATGCAGAGTGTTGAAAATTCCCTGCAGGGAAATTACAATTTTAATACCCATGAAGCATTAAGTCTTAGCTTCAGGAATTTTTGGTCTTCAGCAGACTTTGGAAATAATAGCTTCACCCGCCTGCAAAGTAATGGCAGTTTAGTTCCCTTTGACTACAAACTTAATGAGGAAAATGATCCTGATGCAAATTTCAATATATGGAATCTCGACCTGAGTTACCAGTGGCGGTTTGCTCCCGGTAGTGAAATGATTCTGCTTTATCGTAATTCCCTTTTCAAGGTTGATAAGCAGAGTGAACTGGCTTATCTGGAAAGTCTCGATAATTTGTTTGGGCAGCCCGCAAGGCATAATCTTTCCCTACGTGTTGTTTATTATTTGGATTATAATACCATAAAAAATACTATTAAAGGTTAATATTGCAACAAGATCCTAAATATGATAGAAGCTCGAAACATTCATAAAAGCTACAATGACCTTCATGTTTTAAAGGGAGTAGACCTGCATATACCAAAAAGTGAAATTGTTTCCATTGTTGGCGCATCCGGGGCGGGAAAGACAACTTTGCTTCAGATTCTTGGAACCCTCGAAAAACCTGACCGAAATAAAGATAGTCTATTAAAGGTGAATGGGATAGATGTCTATTCCCTGAACTCCAAGGATCTGGCGAGATTTAGGAACGAGAATATTGGATTTATTTTTCAGTTTCACCAGTTGTTACCGGAGTTTACTGCCCTTGAAAACATTTGTATTCCGGCTTTTATCGGAAACCGAAACAAAGCTGAGACTGAAAAAAGAGCCAAAGAACTTTTGGGCTTCCTTGGACTTTCAGAAAGAGCAGATCACAAACCAGCCGAAATGAGTGGCGGGGAACAACAACGTGTTGCCGTAGCCCGCTCTCTTATTAACAATCCGGGAGTTATCTTTGCCGATGAACCTTCGGGTAACCTGGATAGTGAATCGGCAGAAAATCTGCACAAGCTTTTTTTCGACCTCAGAAAAGAATTTGGACAAACATTTGTCATCGTTACCCATAACGAAGAACTCGCGAACATGGCCGACAAAAAATTGACTATGGTAGACGGGAAAATCGTTTAAAATTTAAATGTTCCTGTAATCCATAGAAATATTTAGTATAAATCCCGAGTCACATCTCATTAAAAATTTCATGTCATTAATGACAAAAACCGAACTTAAAGAATTTCTTGACTTTAAGGTTGATCAATACAACACAGCCGAATTTATTGAAACAGATCCTGTGCAGATCCCTCATCTTTTCAGTAAAAAAGAAGACATTGAGATTTCGGGATTCTTAACAGCGACAATTTCCTGGGGTAACAGGAAAAGTATTCTCAAGAATGCCAATTCATTGATAGGATTGCTGGAATATGCTCCTTATGATTTTGTTCAAAATCATTCAGAAACTGACCTGGAAAAGTTGGAAAAATTTGTTCATCGCACTTTTAATGGTGGCGATCTAATTTATTTTATTACAGCTTTTCAAAACATTTACAGGGAGCACCAAGGCCTGGAACACATATTTAGTAAACATTCAAGTAAAGATAGCTTACAACCTGCAATCCACGAATTTAAGAAAATATTTTTCGAATTACCTCACGAGAAAAGGACCGAAAAACATGTGAGTGACCCGTTAAAGAATTCCGCAGCTAAGAGGATCAATATGTTTTTGCGTTGGATGGTACGAAATGACTCAAGGAATGTAGATCTGGGTATTTGGAAAAGTCTTTCCCCCGCTCAACTTAGTTGTCCGCTGGATGTACATTCGGGGAATGTTGCCAGAAAACTGGGACTTCTAAAGCGCAAACAAAATGACGCCAAAGCTTTGGCTGAACTTGATACAAATCTTCGGAAACTTGACCGTCAGGACCCGGTAAAATATGATTTTGCATTATTTGGCCTTGGCGTCTTTGAGAATTATTAGTCCTACTGTAGGAACTTTCTCAAATATTTTAAGTTTAATTCCAAATTTTTTAGAAGCAATTGATATCTTTAACTAGTTCTAAGGTTGATATTTATGCCCAATTCCCAAATTCAGAAAATTGGAAGCCGTCAACACCCGGCTCCCGAAGAATTTCAGATCCTAAAGACCTCTGCAGACAGCGATTTTTCTGATCTTCTTTTTCTCTGTTCCCAGGTAGTTCAGGCTCCGGCTGCGGCTCTGGTAGTTGTGGAAAATGAACGGGCGTGGATTAAAAGTACTTACGGTTTACCAATTGAAGAATTTGATACAGGGACTTCGCTGTGGGAACAGGTGCTTGAGCAGAATGAGGTTCTTATTTTTAACGAACAGGAACTAAACATTCCAGGATTTGAAAATGAAAATATCATTGCTGTACCGGTAATTACTGCAACAGGTGAAAAACTCGGCATTATTGGCCTTTTTGACCCCAAGAGCACCAGGTTAGCCCAAAACCAAAAACGTTCTTTAAAAGTTCTCGTTAATCAAATCCTAAATGATATTGCTTTTAGAAAACAACAAAACCAGTACCAGCGTATTCAGCAGGATCTGGAACAGCGTTTTAAGGAGCTGGAGAGATTTGCCAGCGTTGTATCCCATGATATTAAATCTCCCCTTGCTAACATTATTTCCCTCGTGGAATTATTAAAAGAAGAAAATAAGGAAAAATTTGATGAGGAGACTCAGCAGTATATTGAATTTCTTTCCCAGGCTTCTCACAGTTTAAGGAACTATGTTGACGGGTTGTTGGTTTTTTACCGTAGCGAACGAATTCTGGAAAAAGAGGAGGAAGATGTGGATTTAAAAACCTTCTTCAAAAACATCGTAAATCTTTACACCGTAAGCCCAAATATCCAGATCACTTACCCGGAAAAAGGGATTCTAAAAAAGGTAAATAAAGCTGCTCTTACCCAAATTTTCTTTAACCTTATAAGTAACGCGCTTAAGTATAATCATAAGGAAAAGCGCAGAGTAGAAATTGAATTCAGAAGTCTTGAGAATTTCTACGAGTTTGAGGTTAAAGATAACGGTGACGGAATACCGAGAGAGAGCTTTGGTAAAATATTCGACCTGTTCACCACTCTGGATCTCAATGACCGGGATGGCAACCCTGGAAGTGGCATTGGCCTGGCAACCGTTAAAAAAATTTTGACGCACCTGGGAGGAGATATTACAATTGAATCTGAACCGGGAGAAGGCAGTAATTTTAAGTTTCAAATTAAAAGGTCTTGCTAAGACCTTTTTTTATATTTGACAAAAGAATGCCTGCGCATGTACTTTAAATATCCGGAACTGCTTTATGCCTTGATTTTACTGGTGATCCCAATCCTGGTACACCTGTTTCAACTCCGAAGGTTCAGGACTACTGAATTCACCAATGTCAAATTCCTTAAAAAGGCTGTCCTACAGACCCGAAAAAGTTCCCGAATAAAAAAGTTTCTTATCCTTTGTACCAGGCTGCTACTTCTAGCCTGTGTCATTATTGCCTTTGCGCAACCCTACTTCCCTCCTGCTTCGGGCGAAATTAAGGAAACTGAAACGGTAATCTACCTGGATAACTCCTACAGTATGCAGGCCCAGGGAAAGAACGGCATACTTTTAAGAAGAAGCATTCAGGATCTCCTGGAGAATATTCCCGAAGAAGAAATGGTGACCTTATTCACCAATGATGAAGAATATCGGGAAATTACTGTTAACAGTTTACGTGAAAGAGTACAAGAAGAAAATTTTTCACCCACAGAACTCTCCTGGAGAGCTGTTGAATTAAAAGCTCAAAACCTTTTCCGAAATTCAACTAATTCTCAGAAAAACTTCATTGCGATTTCCGATTTTCAGCATCTGCAGGATTCTGTCTCTGCCCTGGGAAATGATATCAACACCTATCTTGTACAGTCAAGTCCGGAAAACTTCTCCAACGTTGCAGTAGATTCTGCCTGGGTTTCAAACCGGGGACTGGATGAAACTGTTCTTAATGTGTCTTTTTCGGCTTTTGGAGATAGGCAGGAGGAAGTTGCCGTAGGTTTATATAATGGGGATCGCATGCTCGCAAGAAAAACAATAGAACTAAATGAAGATCTAAAAGGAAGAACCACCTTTAATCTTGCCGCAGGTGCCATACCTCATGGGAAGATAGAAATTGAAGACAACGGACTACAATTCGACAACAGGTTGTACTTCAGCATTAACGAAATCGCTCCGGTGAATGTGGTAGTGATTGGAGATACCGAATCAGATTTTCTGCAAAGGATCTATAATTCTCCTGAATTTAATCTGGCGATTCTTCCTGAGAACAATATTGATTATAACCTCCTCTCCCAGGCGAACCTTGTTATCCTGAACCAGCCCGAAAAAATTCCTTTTTCTATGCTCAATCTTCTTCAACAACTGGTTAAAGAAGAAGTTTTACTGGTAATTATTCCCACAGTAGAGGGAGAAATCAAGGATTACAACACGCTCCTGAAAAATCTGGAACTACCAACTTTCGGACCTTTGAACACAGAGGAAAAATTGATCACCGATATCATATTCGAGCACCCACTGTATAATAGTGTCTTTAACGAAAGGGTTTCAAATTTTGAATATCCAAAAGTACAGAGCTCCTTCCCTTTAAGTAAAGCGACCGCAGGTATTCTTGAATATCAAAACGGACAGGCTTTTCTTTTTGAACAAGACGATGTTTTCGTATTTACAGCAGCATTAGACAGAGAGAATTCCAACTTTAAAAATTCTCCCCTCATTGTTCCTACTTTTTACAATATTGGGAATACTGCTATTTCAGGGTCTAACATGTATAATATATTGGGTAGATCCCAAACGATTGGAATTCAGGCGAATCTTGAAAAAGACGAGATACTTAAATTATCCTCTCCTGAAACCACTTTCATCCCGCAACAGCAAAGTTCTCAGAACAAGGTCCAACTTGTACTTGATGAGCTGCCAAAAAGACCGGGACATTTTGACGTACTGCAAGACGAAACTATACTGAAGACTCTTAGTTTTAATGTACCTAGGACGGAGAGTGATCCTGTAAATACATTATTAACCGAAAGAGAAAAAGTTTCCGTACACTCCTCCATTCCGGGAGTTTTTTCGAAAATTGAATCGGCTAATGAAGTAGACAGCCTTTGGAAATGGTTTATTATTTTTGCATTGTTTTTCTTACTTACTGAAATACTCATTCTTAAATTCTTCAAATGAAAATACTCATCAAATCTGCCCGGATTATTGATAATGAAAGTCCATACAACAATAAAGTGATGGATATCCTGGTGGAAAATGGTATTATTAAGGAAATCGCTCCCGTAGTGAAAGTGCGTAAACCTGACCTGGAAGTCAATTTTGAAAATCTGCACGTTTCCCAGGGTTGGTTTGACAGTAGCATTAATTTTGGGGAACCGGGGTTTGAAGAAAGAGAAACTCTTGAAAACGGATTAAGAACAGCAGCTTATAGCGGCTTTACTGCAATAGCTTTAAATCCGGGTCACGATCCGGTGACCGACAATAAAGGTGCTGTTACTTTCTTGAAAAATAAAGCTGAAAAACAGCCCGTCTCCTTACTGCCTATTGGTGCACTTACCCGCAAAAGTGAAGGAAAGGATATGGCTGAACTTTATGACATGCAACAGGCAGGAGCCGTAGCTTTTGGAGATTTCAAAAAGTCCGTTTCCAATCCTAATTTATTAAAACTGGCGCTACAGTATTCTCAAAATTTCGATGGACTTGTTATGTCCTTTCCGCAGGAAGACAGGATCGCACTCAACGGGCAGGTCAATGAGCATGAGAGTAGCACCATGTTAGGATTAAAAGGAATTCCGGCTTTAGCCGAGGAACTACAAATCACCAGGGACCTTTATATTCTTGAGTACACAGGGGGAAAACTTCATATACCCACGATTTCCACAGCAAAATCTGTCGAAATTATTCGAGATGCAAAGGAAAGAGGTCTGGATGTTTCATGCAGTGTGGCCATTCACAATCTTTTTTTAACAGATGAAGTTCTTAATGAATTTGATACCAATGCCAAAGTACTCCCGCCTCTTAGGACAAAATCTGATGTTAAGGCTTTGATTTCAGGCGTTAAAGATGGCACCATTGATATGGTAACTTCAGATCATATTCCTATTGATGTGGAGCACAAAAAAGTGGAATTCGATAATGCCCTTTTTGGCACCCTGGGCCTGGAATCGGCTTTAGGAGCCTTGCTGAAGTTGTTCTCGGTTAGAACAACAGTCAAAGTTCTTACTTCCGGTAAATCAAGATTTAATCTAGGGGAAAATGTTATTGATGAAGGATCTCCGGCTAACTTCAGTTTCTTTGATCCGGACAGGGAATATATCTTTCAAAAAGAGCATATTTTAAGTACTTCTAAAAACAGTTTATTCATGGGAAAAGAATTGAAAGGAAAAGTTTATGGTATCTTAGTGGGTGAGGAATATTTAGCTTCCTGAAATCTGTATAAAAGCAGGAAATTCGGTAAATTTATGGCTTAATTATTTCACCATGGAAAGCGTCGCAAACGAGGGAAAAGCTGCAGCAATTTGGGCCTATTTAACTATAATAGGAACTATAATTGCCTATTTTCTCAATAATGATTCAAAGAACCCATTTGCCTCTTTTCACATTAGACAGGGGCTGGGAATTCATATTACTTTCTACCTGCTGGGGATGATCGTTTCATGGTTTAACTCCTGGTTGATATCAGCTCCATTTTATATTTTTATTGTTGTTTTGGTAGGGTATGGCTTAATTGGTGCTATACAGGGAGAAAGAAACGAAGTGCCTATTTTAGGAAAACAATTTCAAAAATGGTTTAGTACAATTAATTAATGGAAGCAGAAACATTTACTTTATATCACTTAATAAGAAAGCCTAAGAAGCATGTAGAAAAAGCCCCTCTTCTAATTATGTTGCACGGTTATGGCAGCAATGAAGAGGATCTGTTCTCTTTTGCAGAAGATCTTCCCGACGAACTTTTTATAATTTCCGTAAGAGCACCGTATCCCATGGCTCCCTATGGAAACGCATGGTATGCTATTCACTGGCAGGGAAGTACAGACGGGAAATTCAGCGACGATAATCAGGCGGTGGTCTCCCGTGAAAAGATCATGCAATTTCTGGATGAGGTTATTGAAGAATATCCTGTAGATCCAACCAATGTTACCCTTGTTGGTTTTAGTCAGGGATGTATCCTTAGTTTTGCTGTAGCCCTCTCCTATCCCGAAAAGATCAAGAATGTTATTGGCTTAAGCGGCTACATTAATAAGGAAATCCTGAAGCAGGAATATGAGAAGAATGATTTTTCAAACCTCTCTGTTTACAGTTCTCACGGTACGGCAGACCAGGTAATCCCTGTAGAATGGGCGCGAAAGACCAAGCCCTTTCTAGATACTTTAAAGATTGAGAACACATTTTCTGAATTTCCTGTAGGGCATGGCGTTGCACCACAAAATTTTCAGGAGCTTAGAAAGTGGCTCGAAGAGCAGCTTTAATTTTGGGGATATAGCACGGCCTTTTCAGAAAAGACCTCCACATTACCTTCTTCATCAATTTCGAAGCTAATTAGTAAGTCGCCCCAGTAAGTTCCATCAGTAAAACTTGCAATGGCCCATTTATGGTTGAGAAGTTTCACCTTGTTGATCCTGAAAGGTCCACTCATTCCCTCATACGGGACCAGGTCGTTATCTTCCTCTGCAGTATTTCTGCTTATAAGAGCCTCCTCTACTTTTAAGATTATTTCAGCAGGATCAAAACCACGGTTTTCCAGGTAGGTAAGCGCTTCTTCATTAGAAATAAGCGAAAAGGTGTCCTCCTGAATAATAGATTCTGCTGCACTATCACCACTATATTTTTGTTCCTCCAGTTGTTCCCTTAGGAATTCAATTTCTTTATCTTTTGATGCTACTACTTTACTGCCGTTCACGTAGAAAATTACCGCTAGTAGGATTGTGAAAACGAACAGGTACATTAAAAAACTTTTCCGCATTTAAATTTTTATTTGAAGGTTGTCATACGCCAGGAAGACATTTTCGGGCAGTTCGGCCTGCACCTCGTCATGAAAACCCATGTGATGGCTTATGTGAGTAAGATATGCCTTTTCAGGCCCTATTTTTTTAATAAATTGAAGAGCTTCTTCCAGGTTAAGATGGGAATGGTGGGGCTCTTTTCGCAGTGCATTGATCACGAGTACATCAACACCTTTAAGCTTTTCTGCCTCTTCTTCTTCTATGGTCTTTGCGTCTGTCACATACGCAAAATCCCGAATCCTGAATCCAAAAACCTGCACACGATTGTGCATTACATTTACAGGATTAACATTTATTCCTTTGACCGTAAACGATTTGTTCTCAATTACATGTTCCTGCACACTGGGGGCACCGGGGTACTTATTTTCGGAAGCAAAGATATAGTCAAATCGTTTTTGAAGAGAAGTTAGGACCCGGGCATGTGCGTATACAGGAATGTCTCCCTGGCGAAAAAAATAAGGTCTTATATCGTCGAGTCCTATGGTGTGATCATTATGTTCATGAGTATATAAAATAGCATCAATGCGCTGCACTTTATTTGACAACATTTGCTGCCTGAAGTCAGGACCACAATCAATAAGAAGGTTAAGTTTGTCTACTTCAATCAAAACTGAAACCCTTAATCTTTTATCTTTAGGATTATCGCTTTGGCAAACCGGATGATCACTGCCTATAACCGGGATTCCCTGCGAAGTTCCTGTGCCTAAAAATGTAACCTTCAAAGCTCTGAATTTTTCCACAAAACTAAGTATTATTTTTTTGTTTGGCCCTGCATTTTAGTACCTTTGGATACAATTTGGCGTTCTCTACAGAGGAATCCATTTTGCACAAAAAAAAACAGCTATGCCAATAACTATAATGGGTGACAGGGAGTTTGAAAACGTCCCGTCGATCAAGAGTAAGGCTTTACGAATTAACCTGAATGAAAATATTTACGGAACCTTTTCTGAAATTGGTGCGGGACAGGAAACTGTCCGTAACTTTTTCAGGGCCGGAGGAGCTTCAGGAACGATTGCAAAGGCGATGAGTGCCTACGATAAGGACTTTAGTGACGCGATCTACGGAATTGAAGATGACAGAAGGTATGTTACCGAAGAGAGATTAAAAAAGATGCTTACTCATGAGACAAATCTCATCGAACAAAGGATCTCCCGCGAAAAACACCCCAATAAATTATTTTTTACTTACGCCAACACTGTTGCCACTATTGATTTTGCTAAGAAGTACAAAGGCCATGGCTGGGTTGGAATAAAATATCAGGTGCATCCCGAAGAAGGTTATAATGAAATAAGCCTTCACGTGCGTTTTCATGAAAATGATGCGCGCCTGCAACAAAATACCCTCGGTATCCTTGGTGTAAATCTTATTTACGGAGCGTATTATAAATATGATAACCCCAAGAAATTACTCCGTTACCTTTATGATCACATTGATAAAGATCAGATAGAAATAGATACCATTAATTTCGCCGGACCTCGTTTTGAAAAGGTTGATAACAGGTTAATGAGTCTGCAGCTGGTCAAGAATGGAATGACCGAAGCAGTTATGTTCGCACCCGATGGGAACAACGTATTACCGGCTAAAATTCTTTATAAAAAGAATATCCTTGCCCTGCGCGGTAGCTTTAGACCGGTAACAAAGGTGAATATGGACATGTATAAACGTTCCATGGAGCTTTTCCTGAGTGAAAACAGGGTTTCTGAAGATAATACCGAAGTTATATTTGAAATAACCCTCTCCAATCTTCGTGCGGAAGGAGAGATAGATGAAAGAGATTTTATGGACAGGGCAGAGTTACTTTGTTCCCTAGGCCAGACCGTGATGATCTCCAATTTCCAGGAATACTATAAAGTTGTGGAATATTTTTCCCGCTATACGAAAGAACGAATGGGTCTCGCAATGGGTGTAAACAACCTTGTAGATATTTTCGATGAGAAGTACTACAGGCATCTAAGCGGAGGAATCCTGGAAGCCTTTGGTAAGTTATTCTTTAAAGATCTTAAAGTATATCTGTATCCGTTTAAAGACCGTGAGACCGGAGAAATTACGACCAGCGAAAATCTTAAAGTTCATCCAAGAATGAAGGAACTATACAAGTTCTTCAAGTATAATGGTAAAGTTGTGGATATCTCTAATTATGATCCTGCCATCCTGGATATATTTTCCAGAGAAGTGCTGCAGTTGATTGCAGAAGGTAAAGGCGGCTGGGAAGAAATGCTACCTGAAAGAACCACCGCTATGATCAAGGAACACGACCTGTTTAGTCATTATAAACAAAAAGCCGCACAGAAGATCTAATTTTTTTAGTTAGTACCAGAACCGCTTAAATTGCTTCAGAAATCTTTACGAAAGGTTTTAAAAAGCAGATTAAGTGGTTTCTTTTTTATAAGTCCCGAAAAGCTCTTCCAGCTTTTCTCTTCTGAAATTAAAAATCTCCTCTAGTTTAGGACGAACAACGAATGGATGTACTGCCTGTCCCAATAAACCCAGCGGTAGTTTATAATCAATTATATCTTCCATTTCCACTCCCCCGTCTATTTCTCTGAAGAAATGTTTGTGATGCCAAAGAGAATATGGCCCAAATCGCTGTTCGTCTACAAAATACTCCGGCTCCTTTACGTGTGTTATTTCCGTAACCCATTTGGTCCTGATGCCGGCAACCGGAGTGACGATATATTGAATAATCTGTCCGGCGAACATAGGACGACCTCCACCCGCTGTGATATCAAAACCCATATAGGAAGGTGTAATGGTTTTAAGATTTGCAGGATCTGAAAAAAAATTCCAGGCTTCTTTGAGCGAAATAGGCAATCGCTGGAGAGTTTGTAGTTGATATAATTTCATAAATTTTCTTCAAAGATAATAATGTTTAAATATTTAATGTGTAATATAAACATTTCAATTATGATTGAGTTCCATTATAGACGTACAAAAAAGAAGAATTATTTAAAAGTTTTCTGAAAAGGCACGTAACCACTCTTATAATTGCGTTAATTCTTCAGGTAATAATTGCCAAAACCGCGAGATTTGACCAAAATAATTTTAACGATGAAGAATTCCATATTCCCCCTAATCTTTATATTCTTATTTTCCTTTTCCACCTATTCCCAAACTTATTCCTCTAATACCGGCGACAAATCCAGTTCTCCCTATGAAATCAGCTGGGCAGTTGACGGTCCTTATCTGGGCTTATCCTTAGGACTTAATGCTCTGGGATTTAAATTCATCCAGGATAAAGAAGGTCTCACTGTCGCAGAAATGAATAACTTATCAAAAGATGATGTCCCAAAAATAGACAGGTTTTTAGCCGGTAACTATAGTCCAGAGGCGAGTACATTAAGTGATTATCCTTTTTACGGATCCTTTGCTGTACCGGTAGTAATGATGCTGGCAGATAAAAATATGCGATCTAATGCAGGTCAGATTTCAATTTTGTTTGTAGAAAGCATGGCAACTACCGGAGCAATGTACACTATCACTGCCGGGTTGATAGACAGACCGCGACCTTTGGTATATAACACTTCTGTACCCGAAGGGGAGCGCACCGAAAGCGGTGCCCAAAGATCATTTTTCGCAGGACACACCGCAGCAACTGCCTCTGCTACCTTTTTCGCAGCCAAAATCTATAACGACTTTTATCCAGACTCCGCAGCTAAACCTTATGTATGGACTGCCGCAGCTATTGTTCCTGGATGGGTAGCCTATTTAAGATCTAAAGCGGGAAAGCATTTTTTAACCGATAACATCGTGGGCTACGCAATTGGTGCAGCCAGTGGAATTTTGATTCCTGAATTTCACAAAAAGAAAGAAAGCAATCTTGTAATCGCTCCCACAATGGGACTGGATGTACAAGGAAATGAATACCAGGGACTTTCTCTGCAATACTCCTTTTAAGATTTAAGCCTCTTTTTCCCGCTGAAATTTCTATTTTTAGGCTTTTAATTAAATCCTGAAAATGAAAAAAATTATTTGCTTGGCGATCTTTTTCGCTTTTTTTAACTCTGAAGCTACGGCACAGAAATCAGTTGAAGTTCCTGTAGATACTACGGTTGCTACCTCTCACAGGGTCAATATCAATGGCCAGAGAATAGATTACACTGCTATTACCGGTACCCAACCTGTTTGGAATGACTCCGGCGAAGCTATTGCCAGTTTGTTTTATACTTACTATAAAAGAGACGACGCCCGGGACCTGAAGAATCGGCCGTTGGTAATCTCCTTCAATGGTGGACCTGGGTCTGCTTCTGTTTGGATGCATATAGCCTACACCGGGCCACGCGTACTGGAAATAGATCCCGAAGGTTTCCCCGTACAGCCTTATGGCATTAAAGAAAATCCTTATTCTATTCTTGATATCGCCGATATTGTGTACGTCAATCCTGTAAATACCGCATTCTCACGAATAATTGAGCCTGAAGGAGAGAAAAAACGGGATCGTGATCAATTTTTTGGTGTGAATGCAGATGTTAGTTACCTCGCCAAATGGATCAATACATTTGTTACCCGATATGACCGGTGGCTGTCTCCTAAATACCTTATCGGGGAAAGTTATGGAACGACCAGGGTTTCGGGATTAGCATTGGAGCTGCAGAATTCACAGTGGATGTATCTCAATGGGGTGATTCTGGTTTCACCTACAGAGATTGGAATAGACAGAGAAGGTCCGGTAGAAGTTGCAAACCGTCTCCCCTACTTTACCGCTGCCGCATGGTATCACAATCTACTTCCGGAAGACCTTCAAAAAAGGGATTTAGAAGAGCTGCTTCCGGAAGTGGAACAATACGCCATAAATGATTTATTACCGGCCCTGGCAAAAGGAGGCTTTTTGGAGGAGGAAAGGAAACAGGAAGTAGCCGCAACTATGGCACGCTATTCCGGAATCTCGCAGGAAGAAATCCTTCAGCATAATCTGGAAGTTCCTTACAGATATTTCTGGAAAGATCTTCTAAGAGATCAAAAAGGTTTAACGGTAGGAAGACTTGATTCCCGATACGTAGGGTTGGATCGCAAGGAAGCCGGGGATTCCCCCGATTATAATTCTGAACTTACTTCCTGGCTGCACTCCTTTACACCTGCGATAAACCATTATCTTCGAAATGATCTCAATTTCAAAACAGACCTTACTTATTATATGTTTGGTCCTGTGCACCCTTGGGACAGGAGCGGTAATAATACCGGAGAAAATCTGCGACAGGCTATGGCCCAAAATCCTAACCTGGACGTCTTGATCCAAAGTGGATATTTCGATGGGGCCACCACTTATTTTGATGCCAAATACACGATGTGGCAGTTAGATCCAAGCGGGAAGATGCGCGACAGGTTGAGCTTTAAAGGCTATCGAAGTGGACATATGATGTACCTGAGAAATGAAGACCTTAAAAAGGCAAATGATGACCTGAGAGAATTTATTCTTAACTCATTGCCAAGGCCGGGAGCACCCGCAACTTATTAGATAAAAGTATAAACTAAAAAAGCCATTCCTTTTTATCAGGGAATGGCCTTTTTAGTTTCTGAATTTATTCGAGAATATTATGCTTTGGTCGATTTTATAGAATTTAAGAGTTCTTCCAATACTTTTTCCACTCCCAGTTCATCATTACTACCGGCATGATGCGTAGCAACATCTTTAACTTCCTGATGTGCATTTTTCATTGCGTAGCTGTAACCTGAGTGCTGAAATAATTCAATGTCATTCAGGTAATCCCCAAATGCTACTGTTTCCTCTTCTTTAACTCCCATTTTCTCCTGCACTGCCTTTAAAGCGTTTCCTTTCTGTGCTTCTTTATCATTAAAATCTATCCAGATTTCCCCCGATAGTTTGACCTGCAGGCGATTTTTAAAATGTTTCAGGTGCGGCAGGGAATTCTTTTCTGCTCCGCTTAAGTCACATATAGTAAATTTAAGAAAGAGGTCATCCTTCACTTCCAGAAGATCGTCCACAACCTTATACTTCTCATAATGATTAAGAAAAGGTTCCATAAATTCTGGATCTGTACTTTCAATATAGGCTTGGTCCCTTCCGCAGAGAATAAGGTATTTACCGCCAAGCTTCCGGACTTCTTTAATGATCTCATGGACTACCTCCTTCTCCATGGGAACAATATGCAGTTGTTCATCTCTATGCATTACAATAGCACCATTCTCGGCTATATAGATAAGCTCATCCTTAATCGCGTCCATACGTTCGCTAAGGCTGTAATACTGTCTGCCACTTGCCACTGCAAATTTTATATCCTGCTGCTGTAGCTCCCTGAAAATTCTTATAAACTGCGGACTCACCTCATGTTTACTGTTCAATAAAGTGCCATCCATATCGCTCACCACGAGCTTTATTTTTGAATAATTCATGTTTTTTACCTCTTAAAAGTGGCAAAAATAAGGGAAGTTCTGAGTAAGAAATAAAGTTGAACGTTAATTTGTGGTGAAGATTTGATTTTAAATAATGAGCCCATCCTCTCTGGGACAGGGTTTAAGAAATATTTGACTCTATTTTTTTATAATCCTGACATTTCTCATTGTGGCACTTATCACACATCATTAATTTATTAGCCGAATCAACTAAAATAATAATCATGAAAACGTTTAAAAGAATTCCGACCATAAGTATCCTTTTTCTCCTGCTCTTCGGTATAACCATTACCGAATCCTTGGCACATTGTGACAGAAAGAATGGTCCCGTGGCTGTTGCTGCCCGGGAAGCGCTCCAAACAGAAAATATTGACAAAATTTTGATCTGGGTTGGTGAGAAACAGGAAGAAGAGCTAAGGGAGAAATTTCAGCAGAGTGTGCAGGTCTATAAAAAAGGAGGAGAATCAAAACAGCTTGCAGAGGAATATTTTATGGAAACTTCTGTTCGGCTTCACAGGGAAGCGGAAGGTTTACCTTTTACCGGATTAAAAGATGCCCAACCTAATCCTGAAGATATTGAAGCTGCAGAAAATGCATTGGATTCGGGAAATATTGATCCCGTAGTCAGCCTTCTAAGTGAAGAAATAAATCAAAAAGTCACCCATTGGTTCAGAAAGGCCAGGGAAGCCAAAGAAAACAGGAGTAGCAGCATCGAAGCAGGTAGAGAATGGGTAGATACTTATGTGCGATATATCACCTACATTCATGGACTTTATCAAACAATACAGCAAGGACCTCCACATGGTGTCGGGGAATAAGGCAACTTCTAAAAAGGTAAGAATTTTCGTAACATAAACTATAACAGAAGTTTACGAAATAATTAACCACGGCAGAAGTAGAAAGGTTATACTTTAAACCTGAAAAGAAAAGTCATTAACCATTAATCCCACTAATTATGTTTTACCACGTAAAAGAATTACAATTTAATGCACGCGTATCTAAACCCGATCCCGCTTTTGCCACACTATTGTTGGAGCAATTCGGAGGTGCCAATGGAGAATTAAAGGCAGCCCTTCAATATTTTGTCCAGGCCTTTGCGGTCAAACAGGTCCATCCTGATAAGTATGACCTGCTTATGGACATTGCTACTGAAGAGTTTAGTCATCTTGAGATTGTAGGTGCCACCATCCAAATGCTTTTAAAAGGAGTTCATGGGGATCTTAAAAATGCTGCAGAGGAATCAGAAATTATGGAATTACTTAAAGGAAAGGCCTCAAAAGAAGGCTTTATTCATAATGCTATGGTGAATCCACAGTTCTTTAATCTTTCGGGCGGAGGTCCCACTCTTACGGACAGCAACGGAAATCCATGGACGTCGGCTTATGTTACAGCCAATGGAGATCTAACGGTAGACCTTAGATCAAACATTGCTGCTGAATCCAGAGCAAAGATAGTCTATGAATATTTATTGCAACATACAAATGATCCTCACGTAAAAGACACTCTAAGATTTCTAATGACCAGGGAAGTAGCTCATTTCCAGATGTTCCAGGCTGCCCTGGCTACCATAGAGCCCAATTTCCCGCCCGGAGTCCTGCAAAGTGATCCAAAATATAGTAATAAATATTTCAATCTTTCCAATGGAGAGGATGTCAGAGGACCATGGAATGAAGGTAAAAGTCCGGAAATGGGCGAAACCTGGGAGTACATTTCAGATCCTATTGAACATGTCAGAAAAACAAAAGGAATGACTGAAGGGCATGGGAAAACTAGCAGAGATCCCAAGGAAGTGGACAAAAAGAACAAGGAATTAAGTAAGAAGAAGTACGATGAAATTAAAAAAGCCATGCCAAAAGGTGAGGCACAATGGAGTAAATATTAATCTTACCCCCCTCTATGAATAAATTCAAGATTGAATATTTTACAGATCCTCTTTGTTGCTGGAGCTGGGCTTTTGAACCTCAGTTTCGGAAATTACGATTTCTTTTAAAAGACCGCCTGCAACTGATCTATGTGATGGGCGGTCTCTTAAAAGATTGGCAGAACTTCAATGATCAAATGAATGACGTTGCTCGACCTGCTCAGGCCGGTCCTCTCTGGATGCAAGCAAGACATATGTCCGGTCAACCTATCGACGAAAATATCTGGATATCAAACCCGGTAGATACTTCTTACCTGGCTTGCATGGCAGTAAAAGCAGCTGCCCTCCACTCCAAAATTGCAGAAGAAGCAATGCTCCGGAAGTTGAGAGAAGCTGTCATGATGAACAAAACAAATATTGGAGAACTGGATGAGATCCTGCAGTTGGCTCAGGGATTAGAGCACGAAGGAATACTTAAAAAAGCTATATTTAAGGAAGACCTTTTTTCAGATAAAGTTAGCTGCCTATTTAAACAGGATCTTGATCGAACCAGGGCTAGTGGAATCACCCGCTTCCCCACTCTCTTAATCCACTATTCGGACAAAACATACCAAATTACAGGATACAGGCCTTTCAGTGAATTAAAGAAGACATTTTTACTTATGGATCCTGATCTTGATTTGAATGAAACAATAGAGGAAGACATATATCTAAATAGTTGGGAAAGTCTTACAGACAGAGAATTAGCTGAAGTTACCAAGCCTCAGGAAAGATTGAATTATTAATTAAAAAAGGAAATTTATTTGATTTGATATTGGAATCGTTCAGGCCTGTTCAATAAAGAATTAATTTTATAACTGACCAAAATCATTCTTTTTCAGATTTCAAGACCTTAACTTTAAACAAGTTAAATTGAAATCTTATGAAAAAAATAATCTACGCCACAGACTTTTCAGAAAATTCTGTGGCAGCCCTTCGATATGCAACTGAACTCGCCCGGGTAATAGGTGACGACCTCATTGCACTTCATGTCTACCCTCCTCAGGAAACGGAAAAATTGGGTTCAGATTTCCTAAAAGAACATCAAAAGGAGCTTCAGGGTTTTTGCAAGCTTCACCTGGGGGAAATTTATGATCCACAGATGATATCACCGGCAGTTGTATCAGGTCCGGATGTAGCCGAAGAAATTCTTAAATTCACCAAAGATCTTCAGGTAAGAATGATTGTTATGGGAGCGTGCGGTGCAAGTAAACTTAAGGATAGGTTTGTGGGAACAACGACTAACGAAATGATTGGTAAATCTTATTTACCAATACTTGCTGTACCCCCACATTTCACTTTTAAGCAGCCTCAGAATATCTTTTTTGCAAGTACTTTTGATGATCAGGAATTAATTTACCTCAAAGAATTAATCCCGTTGGCAAAATCATTAAATGCTAAAATTGAGGTTGTACATATTACTCACAAAAAAGAAGATGAAGCTTTAAAAAACCTGAAAATGTTTCAGGAAAAAATTGAGTCGGAAATCCCTTATTCCAATATTGATTATAAGACCCTTTATTCTTCTGAAGTTTTTGATACTTTGCGAAAAGCCATTGAAAAAGATCATCCCGATATTGTAATGATGCCTGAAAAAAGAAATATGAATCTTTTTAAAAGAGGGCTGGTAAGGGACAGGATTAAAAGGATGCAGTCCTGTAGTCCAATCCCTTTGCTTACTTTTCCTGCTTTTGTTTAGTACCACAAGTTTTTGAAATGATCGAATTTTTGATAGAACTGGGGATCATCTTATAAAGTCTTCACCAAACAAAAAAACCACGTCTTAAAAGACGTGGTTTTTTGCGTGTCGTGATCGCGAGAGGATTCGAACCTCTGACCGTCTGCTTAGAAGGCAGATGCTCTATCCAACTGAGCTACGCGACCATTAAAGCGGTGCAAATATAATGAGGTTTTTAAAAAGGACAAGCAAAAAAAATATTTAATTCGGCTATTGTAGCTAAGTAAAAGAGATTCAGTAAATTATTCCCTGGAGCCTTTATTTGTAATCTTAATTAATGCTTTCCCGTTCAGTTTTACCTCTTGCTGGTGGAACAAACCCTTTAGGAGTCATATCCAAAAGTACTATTAAAACTTTCCTAAACTTCAGCTAATTGAAGAGCCTTTATTATATCAGAAGTTTCGAATAATTTAAATTTACTAATGAGCATTTTTAGAGGGAGTCGGCATCTATTTCATGTTTTTGGACTTCTTAAAGAAAAGCAAATTTAGTTTATGGAAGTGAGCACATCAAAAGAATTACAAGCCTTTGGAGAAACCTCTATTGAAAAGATCATAGAAGAACTCCGGGAAGAATGCGAGATCGAAAAGCATTTACCCGGGGGAGGCTACCTACACATGAGTGACGAACTGCCTTATCTTGTAATTTACAGAAATGAAGATGAAGATATTGAAAAAGGAATGGATAGGGCTACCGTGCGACTCATTCTTAGCGAAGCTTCTTTTCTTATTATTGGCAATAAAGACTTTGAAGGATACCAGCGCCTCATGTTCTGCCTTAGTGAAGCTATGTCTTCGAAATTTAAATCTTTTTTGATCATTGAAGTCTTTGCAGGCGACCCTGAAAGTCGCAAATTTAAAATTAAAGGTCCTGCAGGTAAGCTCTCTACTACAATCAAGGTTTTACAGGAACAACTTGATGATGTAGATTCAGGCTACAGAGCTTTACAATTGGGAGAAACCGAAGTACAGGATACCCTGCAAAGGCAACCGGAGGGCAAAAAGCCTCTTTTGGACCTGCCGCAATTAAAAGATTCAGGTTGCCTCCTTCTCGGAGTTGAAGTTCCTCCCGTTTACCGCAGTAAAGAAGGAGAAGATTACCCTGTTTTTTTTAGAAGCTTTAAAGACGATTTTGTAGTCGCATTACATAAAACAATATTCCATTTTATAAGAATACAAACTTCCAGTGGTGTAAAAAGCTACAGGGCTCTGGGTCAAAAACACCTTCAGGAGAAAGTTAAGGAGATTGACCGTCAACTGGCTGAAATAGAAACTTCCTACGAATTCCTTTGGTTGGTTTCACCGGCCAACATCCGGCACATTAAAGATACTTTTTTTGAAACCAACTATGAACAGGTACTCAACTACCACTACCGTCTATTGCCATTTGATCCAGACGTTCTTAAAAGAAGACTCTACAATTTAAAACTAGAGGATGTAGATGACCCTGCCCTCTCCTATATTTTCAGAGAAAAACGCGAAGAGCTGGATTTACAGATCAGCATGCTTAGTGAAAGAGGTTCCGATAGTTTTTTCTACAACAGCATGATGTTGTTTGGAAAGATAAGCAACGACCTGCAGCGGGAAGCTGAAACAATCCTTAAGGAAGTAAACGAAAAAGAAGATCAGGATTTTAAAAGCATCATGAAGGCCGAAGATTTTAAAATTTTGGCAAATCGCGAATTTGACTATTTCAGGGAACAGGACAAAAATTTTTCCAGTAAAGTACATGTCCGTGAAGATGTGAATATTCTTATGGTCTCGCGCGGAGAACTTTATCTTCCAAGTGATTATAAACTTAATGCTAATGAAACACATGCCTTAATTCAGCACGAAATTGGAACTCATGTCCTCACCTATTATAATGGGCAACAACAACCTTTAAAATTATTATCTATAGGTCTAACAGATTATGATACTCTTCAGGAAGGCCTTGCTGTGCTGTCAGAATATCTTGTAGGTGGTTTAACCGCCAACAGGATGCGGACTCTCGCGGGAAGGGTGGTGGCAGCTTCGGCCAGGATGCATGGAGCCGATTTCCAGGAGATCTTTCGGCTGCTTAATAAAGACTATAATTTTACCCCACAACGGGCTTTTAATATTACGTCAAGAATAATGCAGGGCGGTGGTTTTACTAAAGACATTTCCTATTTAAAAGGATTGGTGCAATTAAAGAAACATCTGGAAGAAGGTGGAGAATTAGCTCCCCTGCTTTCAGGAAAATTTGCCTTAGAACACATGCCGATTATAAACGAATTAAAGGAGAGAAGAGTGCTTACTCCTGTAAAGCTTACCCCAAGATATCTAAAATCTGAAGAAACCAGGAAGAAATTGGGTAAAATCAGGGAGGGTATTCCCCTTTCACAATTGATCAATGCATGAAAATATGTTTTGTAGTTAATAGTGTGGAGAGCGAAGGCGCGGGAACCACGGTTTATATGATGCACGAGGCCTGGAAAAGGAATCACGAGGTGTATCTCATGGGAGTGGGTGATTTCAGTTTTACCCAAAATGAGGCCCTCAGTATTATTAGCACTTCCCTACCCAAAGGCTTTAAACCTCAAAATCCTGAGGAACATCTTGACATATTACAGGGGGAAAAAGCAAAAAAGAAAAAAATTGTAGCCAAAGAGCTCGACGTACTCTTTATACGTAATAATCCAACCGAAGAAGATACAGGCCGTCACTGGGCCGAACAAGCTGGTGTAGCGTTTGGACGCATCGTTCAACAGGAAGGGGTTCTGGTACTCAACGATGCCTTTGCACTTTCAAATGCTTTTATTGATAAGCTTTATTTCGAAGAATTACCGGCACATGTAAAACCGGCCTCCCTAATTACCCGGGATAAGGAAGAAATCCTTGAATTCTTTGAAGCACACAAGAAAAAAATGATCCTTAAGCCTCTTGAGGGATCTGGGGGTCGCGGAGTTTATCTTATCGATAAGAACGAAAAGAATCTCAACCAGATCATTGAAAACCTCACAGCAAAAGGTTATATTATTGCTCAGCAATACTTACCTGCCGCAAGGGAAGGCGATGTACGGGTTCTTCTTCTTAACGGAAAGATCCTTAAAAAGAAAAACAAGTATGGCATCATTAAAAGAGTGAGTGGTGAAGGAGAATTTCGCAGTAATATTTCACAGGGTGCAACTCCAGAATCAAGTGAGCACACTGAAGATATTCAGAAAATCGTTGATATAATTGGCCCGAAATTGAAGAGGGACGGTCACTTTTTTGTGGGACTTGACGTGGTAAAAGATAAGCTTATTGAAATCAACGTGTTAAGTCCGGGTGGTCTGGACGGACTTTACAAAATCGGAGTTGATAATTTTTCAGATGTTATTATTGAAGCGATTGAAAAAAAGGTGAAATATAAGCAGATGTATGGTTCCGGAATATCAAATCGGGAGCTGGCAACAATGGAGTAAGTAATTTATAAAAAATAATAAACCGGGAGAAATCCCTAAAAAAGACTATTGATGAAAATATGTTTTGTAGTAAATAACGTAGAAACCGAAACCTGTGGTACCACAGTTTATCTTATGCAGGAAGCTCGGAAACGAAAGCATGATGTTTATGCCATGGGAGTAGGAGATTTCTTTTTTGAGCAGGACGAGGAGCTTTCGATATATTCTACCTACGTCCCAAAAAAACTGGAAGCAAAAACACCTGAAGAATACCTTAAACTCCTCCAGGGAGAAAAGGCTAAAAAAGAACGAATAACAGCTACAGATCTTGATGTGCTGTTCATTAGAAATAATCCTACCGAAGAAGGTTCTTCGAGGCAATGGGCCGAACAAGCCGGGGTTGCTTTTGGGCGCATGATGCAGCAAGAAGGAGTGCTGGTTTTAAATGATGCTTATGCCCTATCTAATGCTTTTATTGATAAACTTTATTTTGAAGAACTTCCTGCCAGTATAAAACCTAATTCTATTATAACGCGTAAGAAAGAAGACGTTATGGATTTTTTTGAAAATCATAAGAAGAAGATGGTACTTAAACCTCTTGAAGGATCGGGAGGAAGAGATGTTTACCTTATCGATAAAAACGAGAAGAACCTTAACCAGATCATAGAAAATCTTTCTGCACAGGGTTATATAATTGCACAGGAGTATCTTCCGGCTGCAAAAGAAGGTGATGTAAGAGTGCTGTTGTTGAATGGTAGGGTCATGGAAAAAGATGGTAATTACGGCATCATAAAAAGGGTAACGGGCGAAGGAGAATTCCGAAGTAATTTTAATCAGGGAGGTACGGGTGACAAAAGTCCGCTTACAGATGAAATGAAGAAGATCATTGAAATAACCGCTCCAAAGTTAATAAGAGACGGTTTATTCTTTGTAGGACTTGATATCGTCAAAGACAAGCTTATTGAGATCAATGTGTTAAGTCCAGGCGGAATGGATTACTTTGAGGAAATTGGTCTACCCGATTTTTCAGATGTGGTTATTGATGCTATTGAGAAAAAAGTAGAATACAAGAAATTGTACAAAGGCCAGATATCGAACCAGGTATTAGCCACTATGGCATAAATTCAGAAAATTAGAGATGAAAGATAACAACCGAATTATAGGAGAATACTCTACCAATAAAAAAGGACCATTATTATTTGTCACTGCGGGTGTTCATGGAAATGAACCCAGCGGAGTAAAAGCACTAAAAAGGGTTTTTGCTGAACTGGAAAAGACGAAACCGGAGATCAACGGCAGAATTGTTGGAGTTATGGGTAATACCGCTGCCTTGCAGAAGGAGCAACGCTATATAGATGAAGACCTCAACCGAACATGGACCGAAGAAAATGTAAAAAACCATGATCCCGAAACACAGGAACAACGGGAAATGCACGAAATAATAAATGTTCTTGAAAAGCAATCAAAAAGCAGTTATACAAAACGTTATTTTCTGGACTGCCACACCACCTCCTCAGATAGTTTGCCTTACATATCTGTACAGGACGTACACGACAATGACAGCTGGGCTCATAAGTTTCCTACTTATATCGTAAGGGGATTTAGTGACATCGTTTATGGGGCTATTGATCATTATATGAGCCGTACCGGTTTGACCGGATTTGTCTTTGAAGCCGGTCAGCACACCAATCAGGCCTCTGTGGAAAATCATGAGGGAATGATCTGGCTTGCATTAAAGGAAGCAAATGGTCTTGAGGTGAAAAATGTATCCTGTTATCCCGAATGCGTGGAGCGTTTTACCGAAAAGAACGCACCTTCCCAAAAGACTTTTGAGATCACATACAGACATGAAATAAAGAAAGGAGATAATTTTAAGATGGAGCCCGGATTTAAAAATTTTCAGAAGATCAAAAAAGGCCAGTTACTTGCAACGAGTAATGGTCATGAAATAAAAAGCGACTGGAACGCCTATATCTTTATGCCCCTATACCAATCCCAGGGGAATGATGGGTTTTTTATTATCGAAGAACAGGATTAAAAAATTGAATAGGGGGAATTATTTTCTTACAATTCCCCTTATTTCCCCGGTGGCACAGTCAATCCTCAAAAATTCGCCAGCCTCGACACCATATTTTCCATTTGGCACCTCATAATCTGCTACTCCTTGTTTAAAAGAAGATCGAATTAAAATTTCAGTGTCATCGCGCGGGTCAATCAATGGACTATTACAGGCTTGATCACTCAAAGTAGTTCCCGCCACAGCTTCAAATTTTTCTGGAGCGTCTACAGCCGCCCGAACCACCGGCTTCATTGTGCGGGTTTCAATGGTACTGCCACAGCCAAAAGTTATGATCATAAAAATTCCAACGAATAAAATTTGAATTTGGTTTTTCCTAATCGTTCAAAATTAATCCACTGAAAATTAAAATAATTTTCAATTCACTTTAAAAATTTTACCCTCAAAATAAGTATCAACAAAATAGCCTTTTTTGAAAAGTTAATAAACGGTAGGAATTAGCATTAAAAGATATTTTTAAATTGTTATTCAATAAAATTCCTACAGTTTCTCCTTGTTCTTATTAGACAAGACCTCCATAATTAACCCATTGATTATTAGCCTTATTAAAATTGTTATTGGCTCTTGTGACGGAGCGGTCCGGAATTTTTTTCTCGACGATTATGTTCTTTATTCTGAGTAAGCTATGGTCGTCAAAAGAGCATTTTCAGCTTGTCTTGAATCTAGTCGCGTATGTTGAACCACAACCGGAACTGAAGATTCTATCACACAGGCATAATCTGTACCCAAAGGCACAGGTTCTGGATCCTTCAAATCATTGAACCTTAAATGTTTGGTTCGCTGTGCTTCTACCGTTATTTTATATGGTCCCACCGGATCTTTATCTGAAAAAAAAATAGTGAGTTCTACATTGGCATTTTCATTTGAGGTATTCAAAATACATGCGGTTTCATGGCTGGTGAATTCGGGTTCTTTACCTGTGCCATATTTTGGGATGTAGCCTTCGGCAATCACCCAGGTCTTTTTTCCTAATGTTCTCATCTGTCCAGTTTAATCAGCAACCCCTGATTTTGGGCTATTGTTATTTTATTTTTCAGTTTTTGACCCTCGAGATCTTTCTGGATGGATATTTTTACAGTTCCCTGCCATTCAAGCTGAGGTTCAAATACTTCTTCGGAAACTCCTAAATTCAGGACCACCAGGAATTCATCCTGCTCATATTTTCTAAGGTAAGCTAAAATATCTCCTTTTGAAGGTACGGGAACATAATCTCCGATATGCAGCGCCGGCTCTTCGGTTCTTATTCTCAGGAGCCTCCGGTGCAATTGCAGCATAGAATCTTCCTTATTCCACTGCTTCTTTACATTAAGCTCCTTATAGTTAACCATGAGCGGAAGCCAGGGTTCTCCTGAAGTAAATCCTGCATTTTCTGAGTCATCCCATTGCATTGGGGTTCGTTCGGGATCCCGACTACGCCCCACTCCCGGCTCGTTCAAAGCCTGTGGATCCTGTATCTTGTCCTTTGAAATTTCAACATCTTCCATACCCAATTCGTCCCCATAGTAAAGAGTAGGAGTACCTCTGAGCGTCAAAAGCAGCATTGCCGCATTCCCGGCCTGCTCCTTTCCTACCCTGCTGGCAATTCTAGACTTGTCATGGTTCCCCAGCACCCAGTTAGGCCATCCATTCTCTGGCAAAGCTCCTTCGTATTCACTTATTGCAGTTCTTATTTTAGCCGCATTCCACGGCAACTCCAATAGTTGAAAGTTAAATGGTAAATGTGCTTCCTCATTTTCATGTCCATAATATTTGACCAGCTTATCAACGGGAAGATAAATCTCCCCTATCAACAGCCTTTCGTCATATTCATCAATTACATTACGCATTTTTGATACTATATCATGAACTTCATCCTGGTCTGTAGAATAAGCAGGTATTTGCCTGCTGTATGAATTCATTCCTTTTTCATATTCGGGATTGGATGGATCGTTCCTAAATTGATCATCCTTGATCATATGCCACATTACATCGACTCTAAATCCATCCACTCCTTTCTCAAGCCAGAATCTCATTACATCAAACATAGCTTTTTGAACCTCGGGATTACGCCAATTGAGATCGGGTTGTTCTTTCAGGAAGGCGTGATAGTAGTATTGCCCGGTTTTTTCATCATATTCCCAGCCCGGACCTCCAAAAACACTCAGCCAATTGTTTGGAGGACCACCATCGGGCGTAGGATCTTTCCAGATGTACCAATCTCGTTTTGGATTATCTTTTGAACTTCTGGATTCCAGGAACCACGGGTGCTGATCTGATGAATGGTTAGGCACCAGATCCAGAATAAGTTTCATTCCGCGGATATGTACCTCATTTAATAATTCATCAATATCATCCATATTTCCAAACATGGGATGAATACCGGTATAGTCGCTTACATCATAGCCAAAGTCGGCCATGGGAGAGGGATATATGGGAGATATCCATACAGCATCTATTCCGAGGTTTTTTATATAATCAAGTTTTTCTATGATTCCCCGCAAGTCGCCTATTCCATCTCCATCACTGTCTTTATAGGAACGAGGATAAATTTGGTAAACTACTCCTTTGTGCCACCATAAGTAATTGTCGTACTTCATAAAAAGTTATGTTTTTTGTGCATCCATCTATACCCATAAGGATTCAGCTTCACTTCAGCCTTTTCGGGATCAAAACCTTCATATCTTACATCTCCAAAAACATCAATAACGTCCTTAAATAGTTCTATATCCACTTCCAGCTTAATGGTGATCTCTTTGCCTGAGAAATTATGGAAAGCTACACCCATACCTTTATCAGATTGAGTATAGTGTCCAAGAACACGAGGATCCCCGGTATCAATGATGTGACTGCGGCCCCACCCAAATTCTGCAAATTCCTTCCGGTAGTCTATTGCCCTGGAGATCCAGGTAAGGAAAGAGTTGGGATCTCTCAATTGGTTGCTAACATTAACCTTTTCATAGCCATACTCTCCTCCCGAAATAACATTTCGAATCAGGTTTTCTGTGGGTGCAGAAGAGAATCCGCCGTTCTTTTCATTAGACCATTGCATTACTGTGCGTACGCTGGAGCGCCCTTCCATAGAAAGATCCTCCCCCATTCCTATTTCTTCGCCATATCGAAGCACAGGTGTTCCTGGTAGCGTAAAAAGAAGACTGTGGGCCAGCTCCATTTTTTCTCGATTATTGCCAAGAATGGAAGCCAGTCTCCTCCTGATACCGCGACCAAAAATCCTCATGTGTTCCTTGGGTGCAAAAGCTTTAAAAACTTCTTCTCTTTCGTTCCTGCTTAATTTACTTAGGTTGAGTTCATCATGATTGCGTAAAAATATTGCCAGCTGCTCTTTCTCTGTAATCTCTTTGGGAATCCTCGCCATTGCCCTTGCCACAGGAGTTGCTTCTTCTCTGGCAAACGCGAGATATAAATAGTTATTTACGAAAAAATTAAAGAGCATGTGCATCTGGTCTTCGTTGCCAAGGTATTTATTATATTGGTTAGGATCGAGATCTACTTCGGCAAGTAGAATAGCATCCGGTTTTTGAGTTTCCACAAATGTTCTGAAATTCCGGAAGATCTCATGGGGATCACCTTCAAAATCCATTCTTCCTTTTTCCTTAAACATGTGAGGAGCGGCATCTACTCTAAAACCTGAAACTCCCAATTTTAACCAGAAATGCATGATTCGGAAGATTTCCTCCTGAACTTGCGGATTAGCAATATTTAGATCGGGTTGGTGAGGAAAAAATGAATGAAAATAATAAGCTTTTGCAGTACGATCATACTTCCAGCTGATGCTCTCTTCACCTTCAGCTGCCATAATATTTTGCTCAGGATCTTCGGGCTTTTCATCTACCCAGATATAGTAATCACGATATTTGGAGTTTTTGCTTTTTCTCGATTCCTGAAACCAGAAATGTTCCGTAGAAGTATGATTTACTGCCAGATCGATTAAAACCCTTATTCCCACTTCTTCGGCTGCATCTATTAGCTGCGCGAAATGACCCAGATCTCCAAGCCGTGGGTCGATCTTGTAGTAATCCTTCACGTCATAGCCGTTATCCCGGTTTGGGGTATCAAAGATTGGCAAAAGCCAGAGGCAGGTAACCCCCAGGCTTGAAAGATAAGGAAGTGCATTTTTTAGACCCTTGAAATCTCCGGTGCCATCACCTGTTGCATCTTTGAAGGTTTCTACATCCAGAGAGTAAATCACAGCATTTTTATACCAGTATTTATTCATCTTCAGTAAGTTAATCCTGTTGAAAATTTGGAAGTACTTGTTTTCCGAAAAACTCAATAAAATCTTCCTGTTGCTTATTTACATTGTGAATGATCACTTTTTCAAATCCCATCTCACCGTATTTTTTAATCTTTTCGATAAAAATATCTGCATCAGTTCCAATGATAACATGATTTTCGACATCTTCTTTCCTGGTATTCTGTCCCATTGCATCAAATTTTTCCGGACTATCAATATCGGCAATTAGTTTGCTTGGATATATGTTGTTCTTCCACTGCTCCCATGCTCCGTTTAAAGCTTCTTCCCGGGTTTTAGCATAGGATATTTGTACCTTTAAAGCCATTGGATTTTTAGCCCCGTCTGTTCCTCGAAAGGCTTTTATCATCTTTTCTAATTCTTCAATAGGTTTGGAAATGGTGATCATACCGTCTGCCCACGTTGACAACCAGGCAGCAGTTTTTTCAGTTATTGCTGCACCGAATACTGTGGGCATTTGAGTAGGTTTGGTAAAAAGCTTTGCCCGTTCCACTTTGAACATTCCATCATGGTTGAGGTAATCATCTTCCTGCCACAGCCGCTGCATAACTTCTACAGATTCCTGAAGCCTTTTATTCCTGTCTCTTTTGGAAGGCCATTTTTCTCCTGTAATATTTTCATTTAGAAGCTGTCCACTTCCCTGGCAAAGAAAAAATCTACCGGGAAACATTTGATCAAGAGTGGCTGCGGCCTGGGCTATAATTGTCGGGTGATATCTCTGCCCGGGTGCATTTACAATACCGTATTCCAGACTCGTTGCCTGCATGGCGGCACCAAGCCAACTCCATGCAAAACCACTTTCCCCCTGTTTGTCACTCCAGGGATGAAAATGATCTGAGGATAAAACCGCTTTAAATCCTGCATCTTCTGCTTTTTGGACAAGCTCAAGCAGGTGGCGGGGAGTAAATTGCTCATGAGAAGCGTGAAAACCAATTTTCATATAAATGGGTTTTTGTTAATGGCTACTTCTAAATTATGAAGCTTTGGAGGATAAATGGAATATTTGTTATTAAAAAAAAGATAAAAAGTAGATTCCAATAAATAGCTTCTATTCATCCATGACCTTCATCATAAGGCACCTTTTAAACTAGAGGTATCTTTAGCTCAACCAAATTCTTTATCATGAATAAACCTTTAAAAAGACATGAATCTTTAAAACCTCTAAGCAGAGATCATCACCACGGACTGCTGTTATGCTGGAAAATAAGAGAAGATCTAAAAAGAAATATCCCGCACGAAAGAATAAAAAGATATACCGATTTTTTCTTTACTTCTCAATTAAGACCACATTTTAAGTTTGAAGAGGAGGAGATTTTTCCTCTTTTAGGAGAGCATCACCCTATGAGCGTAAGGGCCATAAAAGAACATGCCCGTCTTGAATCTCTTTTTAAAATGGAAGCAGATGCAGAAACCTTTAATTCCATCGAAAAGGAATTGAATCGCCATATAAGATTTGAGGAGCGGGAACTCTTCAAAGAGCTGCAGGAAACCATTCCCGAAGAAAAACTTCGAAATATTACTAATAAAGAAGAGGAAATCATCACCCCTGATCCTGATGATTGGGACGATAAATTCTGGCAAAAAAAGTAAAAGTCAAAGCCACCGCTTCCGTCTAAAGTAGAACAGCATTCCTATAATTAGCAAAGACATTACTATTAATAATATAGGATAGCTGTGTTTATACCCCAGCTCTGGCATATATTCGAAATTCATCCCGTAAATCCCGGCAAGAAAAGTGAGGGGAATAAAAATGGAAGCCATGATGGTAAGCACCTTCATTACCTCATTCATTTTGTTACTAATCGTGGTCATATACATATCCATGAGACCCCAGGTCATTTCCCTGTAAATCTCAATATTTTCTGACACCTGTAACATGTGGTCATAAAGGTCTCTTATGTAATTGATAGTTTGCTCCTGCACCAGGTCGTGATCCATTTTCTCCATGCGACTCACCACTTCTCTTAGAGGGTTCACAGCACGTCTTATTCGAAGCATGGTTCTTTTTAATTCCTGAATTTCAAGAATGGTATCATCTTTTGGCTGGGCATCAAAAAGACGTTCTTCCATAGCCTCTATTTTATCACTCATATCATCAATCACCAAAAAATAATGATCCACTATAGCGTCTAAAAGGGCAAATACAAGATAGTCTGCACCCCGGCTTCTTATTCGACCCTTGGCCATGGAAAGCCTCTCCCTTACCCCCTCAAAAACATCTCCCCCGGCCTCCTGAAATGTGAGTACATAATTTTTCCCCAGCACCATACTAATATGTTCATTTTCAAGCCTGCCATCTTCCCGGTAATAAAGCATTTTTGCCACAATGAAAAAATAATCCTTGTATTCATCTATCTTGGGACGTTGTGTGGTGTTGACTATATCTTCTATGATTAAAGGATGTAGCTCGTAATACTTTCCAATCTTTTCTATTTCTTCCGTATTACTTAAGCCATCAATGTTGATCCAGGTGGTACGATCTTCTTCTTCAAATTGAAATGCATCCTCTGGTCTCCTTGAAGTGAATCTTTCAAAAAATTCGGCATTGTAATCAATGACCTCCAGTACTGTTTCTACCTGTTCTTTATTTCCCACATAGGTTACCGTTCCCGGTGCCTGGTGAAGAGCCTTGGTTGACTTGGGCCTTCTAGAGAGGTAGCGCGTTCTTTTAACCATAGACGAATATTTCTTTAAATGTAAGAATTTCCCTTTACCTGCGGCTTATGATAAAAAGTTGTATTTAACCGGGTCTTATCATTGAGCATTGGCATGGTTTCATTTTCTTTGTAAAATGGTAGAGGAGGCACAAATTTTAGAAACATTAAAGGAATATTTTGGCTATGACAGCTTTAGACCACTGCAACGGGAAATCATCGATTCCGTTTTCGAAGGCAATGATAACCTGGTGATTATGCCAACAGGTGGTGGAAAGTCAATTTGTTTTCAGCTTCCTGCTATTTTGCTTCCGGGGATCACTATTGTAATTTCTCCGCTTATAGCTTTAATGAAGGACCAGGTAGATGGATTGACTGCTAACGGAATTCCTGCCGCATTTCTTAACAGCAGTCAGCAGGAGAAAGAGCAGCAGGAGATCTTCAGCAAGATCGAAAAGAATGAAATTAAACTTCTTTACGTCGCTCCTGAAAGCCTGCAGTACATCGACACGGTCTTTTCGGCAGGAAATATCAGTCTCATTGCTATTGATGAAGCACACTGTATTTCCAGCTGGGGTCATGATTTCAGGCCTGCTTATACACAACTTGGTTATCTGAAGAACCGTCATCCCGAAACCCCGGTAATTGCCCTTACCGCTACGGCCGATAAAGCTACACGCCAGGACATTTGTGAACAATTGAATATTCCTCATGCCAGAAAACATATTTCTTCCTTCGACAGGAAAAACTTAAGCCTTGATGTTCGCCCAGGAAATAAGAAATTTGAACAAATATTGGCCTTTTTGAAAGGTAGAAAGTCTGAAAGTGGTATAATTTACTGCCTTAGCCGTAAGAATACAGAAGAACTTGCAGCCAAATTAAAAGCCAAAGGTTATAAAGCTGAAGCTTATCACGCCGGGCTTTCCCATAATGACCGGATAAAGATTCAGGAGGATTTTATAAACGACAGGAATGAGATTATTTGTGCGACTATTGCCTTTGGAATGGGAATTGACAAATCAAATGTAAGATGGGTGATCCATTACAACATGCCTAAGAATCTGGAAGGTTATTACCAGGAGATAGGTCGTGCCGGTCGTGATGGCTTACCATCTTCTACTCTACTCTTTCATAGTTACGCCGATGTGGTGCAACTGCAGAAGTTTGCTGAAGGTTCGGGAAACTCGGAAGTACAGCTTGCAAAACTGGAGCGCATGAAACAATATTCTGAAGCGCTTAGTTGCCGCCGAAGGATCCTGTTAAGCTATTTTGGAGAAATAATTGCCAAAGATTGCGGAAACTGTGACGTATGTAAAAATCCTCCCGAATTTTTCGACGGAACTTTGCTTGCCCAAAAGGCACTTTCCACTGTGTACCGACTGCGGGAGCAGGAACCGGTTTCCATGGTTATCGATGTTTTACGTGGAGCACAGAATGCACAGGTGCTGGAGAAAGGTTATCAACAGTTGAGTACTTATGGAATTGCAAATGAGGTTTCCTGGAGAGACTGGCAGCAATATATGATCCAATTGATCAATCAGGGATTTCTGGAAATCGCTTTTCACGATAAAAATAAAATCCGTCTGACCAGCCTTGCCAAAAATGTGCTTTTTGAAGGAGAAAAAGTTTCGCTTGCAGAGGTGACGCAAGCCGAACTGAAAAAGGAAACGGTCACAACAGAAAAAGCTTCAGAAAATACCCTTTTTGAAAGGTTAAGAAAGCTGCGGCTGGAACTTTCAAAAAGTGAGGGAATTCCCGCATACCTCATTTTTAATGACGCCACCTTAAGAGAAATGGAAAAGGAACGGCCAATGACCGATGAAGAGTTTATGCAAATTAGTGGTGTGGGAAGACAAAAAATGCAGAATTACGGTTATAAATTTATGAAGGAGATTATTGCGCATGGCAAAGAAAAGAGGGAGAAGAAAGCGCGCAAAAAAGGAAATACATATAAAGAGACCTTTAAATTATACAAGGAAGGATTAAGCATTGAAGAAATTGCACAGGCAAGAAATCTTGCCCCCACTACTATATTTTCCCATCTTTCAAAGCTTTACGAATCTGATGAAGATGTTGATCTGAAAAAATTTATTTCGGAGGGAGATCTTGAAGAAGTTCGAAAAGCTAAGTCCGAACTTGGTGATCCCGAAGGTCTAAAACCCTATTTTGAACACTTTCAGGAAGCTATGGATTATGGTACCATTAGGGTAGCATTGACGATCCTGGGGAAAGAGGAGTGATCAGTGCTCAGTGCGCAGAAAATGTTTTGTCCGCAAGATCCAACCTAAACCCGAAATTCTAAACTTCAAAATCCACTTTGTTTAGAATCAATCCGCTGCCGGGGGCAATGTAAGTCATAAGCATTTTTACGTCTGGGTCGAAACTTTTTTCCATTTCAGCAAATGATAATTCTCCCCTACCCAATTGAACCAGGCTGCCCATTATGAGCCGGATTTGGTTGCGTAGAAATCCCGTTCCTGTAACTCTAAGAAGATAAGATCTATCGGGGAAAAAACTGGCGGTTATTTCCGTATTTACCCGTATCTCACAAATCTCGATTTCCCTTTCCAGAATTGTATGAGGTGTTGGTTTTGTGCAGTAGTTGTGAAAGGAATGCTTTCCTTCAAAAAGTTTGGCTCCTTCCATCATAAGTTCAATGTCCAGTTTTTCAGGAAAAGTGGCCATTAAAGGTGCTGCAAAAGGATGACTTTTTCTTCCGAAGGAAAATAGATACAAGTACTCCTTTTTCTTTGGATGCTGAATAATATTAAAACCGGCATCAACTTCTTTTATACTTAGAGCTCTAATGTCTGGCGGAAGGTTCTTGTTAAACACTACCAGGAAATCGGCCATATTTTCTAAAGGTTCATGGTCTGTGAACAGTTCAAAAGCAGATTCATGAGCAGATACCATAGCATCTGTGCGGCTGGAGCCCAGAATCTTGAACTGTAGATCTCCAAGAACAAACTTGAGGGTTTTCTTTACCAGCCCTTCTACAGTTTTTAGACCCGGCTGCCTTTGCCAGCCGTGCAGCCTGTAACCCAGATACTGAATCTTGATCAAATAATAATATCGCTGTCGCTTCACAATTTGTGTTTAAACGAAATTAAAATAAAAAATTGGCCCGGTACTCATAGACGGCAGCTTTACAAGAAAAGTCTTTAACTTTTAGTTAAATAATAATGGCTGCTACTTTTGTATCTTCACTTACATGGAAAAATTGAAAAACTCAAAAGGGAAACAGATCATTCTCTATGGTGCGCTTACGATCCTGGGGATTTATTTTCTTTTCCTGGGTCTGGCAAAAGCAAGTGGATTTTTTATACCCTTAGTAACAGCACTAATTCTATCTTTGCTCATGATGCCGCTGTCAAGACGAATGGAGAAAACTTTTCTTAACCGCGCCGCTTCTTCTTTTATTAGCACTATTATTATTCTTCTGGCTTCTGTAGGTTTTTTGGCACTTGTTTCCATGCAGGTGAAAACAGTCATTGATGACTGGCCAAAGATTAAAGAGACAATGACCCCGAAGATCGAGCAGGTTAAAGGATTTTTGTTTGAGCATACACCTCTGAAAGAGGAGGATCTTGAAAAATCTGAAGAAGGGCCCGACATTCCTTTAATAAGTGCAGATTCTAATGCCGGCCAAAAAGCGGCATCCTTCCTTGGTACTGCAGTGAATTTTTTCGGAGATTACCTGCTCACCTTTATTTACATTTTTTTCCTGCTTAATTACCGGCATCGGTTTAAGGAATTCTTACTACTTCTTTTCCCTGATTCAAAACGTAGTAAAGTAAAGGAGGTAATAGTAAGTTCGGCCAATGTTACCCAGAAATATCTTATAGGAAAATTGATTCTCATAGGACTTCTGGCAGTGTTATACGCTATAGGCCTGGGAATATCCGGGGTAAATAATTTTATATTGATTAGTCTCTTGGCAGCTGTTTTCAGTTTACTGCCCTATATTGGAAATATTGTAGGCTTTGGCCTGGCTCTAATTTTCGGTTATTTAGTGTCGGGGGAGACTGGTGTATTAATAGGAATTATGATCACCTTTGGTGTTGCTCAATTTGTGGAAAGCTATATCCTTGAGCCTTATGTTGTGGGAGACCAGGTGGATCTTCATCCCTTCTTCGTTATACTTGCCGTTATCATTGGTGGCATGGTTTGGGGAATTGCCGGCATGGTTTTATCTATTCCTGTTTTAGCCATTTTAAACGTTGTATTTAATAATATTTCTCCTCTCAAACCCTTTGGTTTTTTGCTGAGCCAGGATGAAGAAGAAGATTGAAATGGAATTCACTCCGGAAGAGCAATTTCTTGGATTTTTAAATACTTCCCAAATCTTTGCTGAAAATGCCATTTTTGACTACCCGCTTTACCATACCACCACCTTGGTACCGGAAAAAAATCTTATAAAAATATCTGCGCCCATAGAGAGCGTTCTGGGGAAACGAATGGAGCATTTTTTCGCCTGCTATGTGTCCCAGTTTACTTCAGAAGAGATTATTGCCCAAAACCGGCAAATCATTGAAAACAGAATTACTTTGGGAGAACTGGATTTTCTGCTGAAGGAATCTGATTCAGGAGAACTTTCACATGTAGAACTCATCTACAAATTTTACCTTTTTGATCCCGGGACAGGAACTTCAGAATTAGATCATCTCGTAGGCCCGAATAAGCGTGATAGTCTAAACCGAAAACTGGAGAGGCTTCAAAAAAAACAATTCCCCTTACTTTTTAAGGAGGCAACCAAGAAACACTTAACCGCTTTAAATATTGATCCTGAAAATGTGGTTCAGAAAATGTGCTTTAAAGCATCGGTTTTTCTTCCGAAGCAGATGGGAAAAACCTCCTTTGATCACATCAATCCCCATACGATTGCAGGATATTGGATAAAGGCTTCAGAATTCACTTTTGAAATCTTCGGGCAAAACACCTTTTTTAGCCCCCGTAAAAAATACTGGTCTGTATTTCCCGAGCAAAATAACACCTGGCTTTCTTTTGAGGAAATAGAGCCACAAATCAATATTCTGCTTTACAAAAAATTTTCGCCTCTGTTATGGATGAAAACACCCGACGGGAATCTTGAACGTTTTTTCATTGTGTGGTGGTAAGCCTTAGCAGAATATTAACGACAAAACCTGCGGTAATTAAGGAAAAATTATGACCACCGACCCTTTGGCTTCTGGGTCATCTTAGTATCTTAATTAGGCAATTATAAATCAGGAAGAAACCCTTGTTTCAGGATGATTCTTCCGCAAAAAAATAACAGATCATGCCAATTTTGACAAAAGAACAATTTGAGGACTTAGCAAAATTTGACAGCAACCCTTGCGTCTCAATTTTTATCCCTACAGAGCGGGCGGGAAAGGACGTTTTAGAAGAAAAAGACAAAATCAATTTAAAGAGTCAGTGGAAAAAAGCTGCCGAAGAGCTAAAGAAAATGGGATTCTCCCAGGATAAAATCGATAAGATTGGAAAACCGGTAACCAACCTTATAGACGATCGGGATTTTTGGAGACACCAGAGTGATGGTCTCGCCCTTTTTCTTGCCGATGGATTTTCGCGACAGTATACCTTACCGATTTACTTTGAAGCCTTTACTTATGTAAGCGATCATTTTTACTTAAAACCCCTTGTTCCTATGTTTAACGGGGATGGAAGATTCTATCTTCTACACTTACAACTTGAGGAGGTAAAACTTTATGAAGCCACTCAATATTCTATTGGAGAGGTTGAAATAGGTGATCTTACCCCCGACCGTTTGGAAGACAGGGTAGGTTACGACTATGAGGAAAAGAACCAAAAGCATAAAACTCAAAGGAACAGCATAGGAGCCAGTGCCGAGGGTTCTTCCACCCAACATGGGTACGAACCGGCGAGCCGGGATAGGAAAAATGAAATCCTGCGTTTTTTTCGTGCAGTAGACAAAGGCATTTACGAAATCCTGAACAAGGAATCTGTACCTTTAATTGTAGCCTGTCAGGATTCTTATTTCCCAATCTATCAGGAAGCTAGCCGGTACAAAAACCTCTTTCCCAAACCCGTTCCCGGAAATCCCGAAGCAGATTATGATAGCTTCTTTGGACTTCATGTGGCGGCGTTGGAGACTCTTGAACCACATTTTAGAAAAGAAAGAGAAGAGAAAATGAAACAGTTCAACGAACTTAATCCTTCCCGTACTTCTACAAGTGTATCTGAAATCATTCCTGCTATTTATGAAGGAAAAGTGGATACCCTCTTCCTTCAGAACCGGGAAGACATTTGGGGAGATTACAATGAGAAAATGGCATCTGTAGACGTGCATGGAGAAAGAAGAAATGGAAGTCTTTCTCTAATGAACCTGGCAGCCGTAAAAGTAATTGAACAAAATGGAAAAGTTTATTTAATAGAAGAAGAGTTTATGCCAAACAAGGATTCAAAAATGAATGCTGTTTACAGATATTAATTCTGTAGTTTATATAAAAAAGAAAAAGCTGCTCAAGGGCAGCTTTTCCTTTTTTATGAATACCGGGCAATTTTTCCCGTAACGTCTTCGTAAAATTTCCTGATCTTTAAAAAATCCAGATCCTTATCTTCAGTGGGATAAAGAGGTTTGGAAACCTTCACTTTTTTTTTGCCAAAATCAAATGCTATCATTACAATGGGTACATTTGCTTTTTTGGCAATATAATAGAAGCCTGTCTTCCATTCTGTCACCTTTTTCCTGGTTCCTTCGGGAGCAATTGCAAGACGAAATTCATCTTTTTGATCAAATAATGCTGCAATAGCCTCCACTTTTTTTTGTCCCGGAGTACGATCTAAAGCAGTACCTCCCATCCACTTGAAGTACCATCCAAAAGGAGGTTTAAATAATTCTTTTTTGGCTACAAATTTTATATCTACTCCTAAAATTCTCCTCACTAATAGCCCAAGATAAAAATCGTGCCAGCTGGTGTGCGGTACCACAATGACAACCGCTTTTTTTAATGAGTCCGGCCAGCTTCCATGGAATTTCCATCCCATTATTTTGAAATAAATAAACTTAGCCAGCCAGTTCACTCTCCCTGTTGCTCTTGGTTATCTCTCCTCCCCGTCGCTTTCTTTCTTCATAAAGCAGGGCTAATTCCCTTCCTGTTTGCCCTCTAACCGAAGTGTTTTCTTCAGCTCTTCTAATGAGATAGGGCACCACTTCTTTTACAGGACCAAAAGGAACAAGTTTAGCAACATTGTATCCGGCTTCTGCCAAATTATAACTAATGTGTTCACTCATCCCGAACAACTGAGAAAACCATACCCGGTCATCATCCTTTTCAATGCCTTTATCTTCCATCACCTGCAAGGCGATGTAATTACTTACTTCATTATGGGTACCTATAAATACCGAAATATCTTCAATATGAGCCAAACAATAGGTTAGAACACCATTGAAGTTCACATCTGTGGCTTCCTTGTTCTCACAAATTGGCGACATATATCCCATTTTTGAAGCTCTTTGATTTTCCTTTTCGAGATAAGCTCCACGAACAATCTTTGCTCCAACTATAAAGCCCTGATCTTTAGCCCGACTGTGAAGATCTTTCAGATATTGCATTCTATCCCAACGATAACATTGTAGCGTATTAAATATAACTGCTTCTTCCCTGTTATACTTAAACATCATTTCCTCAATAAGAACATCGGCAGCATCCTGCATCCAGCTTTCTTCGGCATCGGCTAAAAGCCTTACCCCCTGTTTATAAGCCTCATCACAAATTTTGTTCACCCGGTTCTTCACCCTTTGCCACTCTTCTTCCTCTTCAAGAGAAAGACTTGCATTGGCAGAGACTTTTTGCCAAAGTTCAAAACGACCAATTCCGGTAGGTTTAAAAACTGCAAATGGCAACTCGTCCCGTTTAGAAATAAATTTGACTATGTTGGTTTTACGTTCTATAGCCTTTTCGAATTCACTCTCCTTCTCCTTCCCTTCTACTGAATAATCCAGAATACTGTGGAGATTTTTACTATACATCTTTTCTATGGTAGGAAGACAATCTTTTTCGGTCACCCCGGCACAGAACTGATTAAAAATGGTCTTTTTTATGAGCCCCTCTACAGGCAAATGAGCCTTAAGAGCCAGGTTGGTCATCGTAGTGCCTGTTTTAACCAGAAAAGGACGATCTATCATCTCAAAAAGGAAGATTGCCCGGTTTAATTCTGAATCAGTTTTTAGCCTGAAAGCTGTTTCAGTATTATTAAATATTTTCTTTGTGATCATTTCTTCAAATTAGGGTCAACAAAGATAATTATTGAGTGGAGATTGTTAGAAATTTTCTCCTTATTTTCGGTCATTTAATGCATAATTATTTAAGATCTATGACCAAAGCATCTGCCCAATCTCCTGTATTCTTTAATAAGGAAGGATACGCCGAATTTAATCAGTTTTTAAAGCAGGCAAGCTTTTCTAAAATATTTGTTCTGGTAGACACTAATACGCATCTATACTGTCTCTCTCCCTTTCTTCAGAAGATAGAAACAAATATTAAAATTGAGATTTTGGAAATAGACGCCGGTGAAGAGATTAAAACTCTTGAGACCTGCAGTTCCCTTTGGGAGACATTATCTGAACTTGGTGGCGACCGTAAAAGTCTTTTGGTGAATCTGGGAGGAGGTGTAGTGACAGATATGGGCGGATTTGTGGCGGCAGCCTTTAAAAGAGGTATTTCCTGCGTGCATTTTCCCACAACCCTTCTTGCTATGGTAGATGCCGCCCTGGGAGGAAAGAATGGAGTAAACCTGGGAGCATTGAAAAATCAGGTGGGAGTTATCCAAAATCCCGAAATGATTATAACAGATATATCATTCCTCAATACTTTACCCGCAGCCGAAATGCGCAGTGGACTGGCAGAGATGCTTAAACACGGATTAATTGCAGATGAAGATTACTGGAACCGCCTTAAATCAATGAAAGATCTGGATTTTATGGACCTGGAGGGTTTAATCAAGGAATCCGTACTAATTAAAGGAAAAGTGGTAGAACAGGACCCCATGGAGAAAGGATTGCGCAAGAGCCTGAATTTTGGACATACCCTGGGACACGCCATTGAATCATATTTTCTTGAATCTCCTCAAAAAGAAAAATTACTGCATGGGGAAGCTGTAGCTTCAGGAATGATCCTGGCAGCATATCTCTCTGCAGAACTTGAAGGATTTCCAAAGGAATTACGTGATGAAATAAAAGATTATATTCATTTCATGTATGGGAAGATCAGCTTTTCTAGTGAGGATCAAAAAAAGATTTTTGAATTACTGAAATATGATAAAAAAAATGAAGGAGGAAAAATAAATTTCGTTCTTTTGCGAAAAATTGGAGAACCCGTTATTGATCGGGAAGTACCTAATACACTCCTCCTGGAGGCATTTAATTATTACCTTGCTTCCTAGAGGAATGAAATTTTTAATAAAAAGATAGACTTTAAATTTTTTATTTAATTTAACGGCAGCGGAATAATGAATTGTTATTTTCGCTTAGAAGGAGGACCAAAAAACTACTTATGAAAAGAATCATTGTTGATTACAAAAAGCTAACTCCAGAGATCTTGGGGCTACTGGTCGAAAAATACCCCGACGGATATGATGATGATCAAATCATCTCATTTAAAAATGCAAAGAATGAAACGGTGGAAGCTGTTGAGGTAAGAACTGAGGATAGTATTTATCTGGTAAAAGTGAGCACCCGACTTGAAAATACAATGGCAAATTACGATGAAGAAGATTATGATGATTCAGATTTTAATGAGCCAATCGTAGATCTGCCCGAAAAAAATGAAGAGGTGGGGGAAGACATGGATGATGTTGAAGATCCCGAAGACGAAGATCCCGAAGATCTATAAAGATCCGGAATTAAAAAGCCGCTCAAAAAATGAAAATTTTGAGCGGCTTTTTTGTTCTATGGCAAAATCACTTTTACCTAAGCGTGCTGGTCTTCGTGTTTTCCTGGATCATGCCTAATTGTTGTGGACTAGACAAATATTCTAGTTAATCTATACAGGAAAAATTCGACATTTTTCACTCCTCTAAATTGACTTCTAAAGGCCTTTATTTTTGCATTAAAAGATTCTGCTGAAGCGTTTGTGCTTCTATTTTGGAAGTAGTTTAAGATCGACCTATAATTTAGCTGTATACTGTTGGCTACTGTATTGAAGGCTTTAAAACCTGTATCCTCGACTTGTTTGTACCAGTGCGCCAGCTTGGTAAAGGCCAC
>NZ_AUKI01000003.1 GCF_000424665.1 Salinimicrobium terrae DSM 17865 | reverse complement strand
CCTTGCCGGTCGAAATAGTTATAGCAAAACAGATCCTGATGCCATCTTCATGCGGATGAAGGACGATCATATGCAAAATGGGCAACTTAAACCGGGGTATAATGTTCAGATCAGTTCAGAAGATCAGTTCATTGTAAATTACACCCTTCACCAACAAACCAATGACCTCCATACTCTAAAACCACATTTGGAGAGCTACCAGTACTTATACCAAAGTCTTCCGGAATCTCTTACTGCTGATGCCGGTTACGGAAGCCAGGAAAATTATGAGTTACTATCAAACAAGGGTATCAATGCCTACGTGAAGTTCAACACCTTTGACCAGGAACAGAATAAAACAGGGAGCAAGAAGAAGAAAAACGCTTCTGCCTTCCATCGCGATCAGCTACACTACAACAAGGAGGAGGATTATTACGTGTGTCCGATGGGGCAACGAATGGATAAAATATCTCAAGGGAAGAAAATCACAAAATCAGGTTATAAGCAAACCTACAGCAAGTATAGGGCAAAGAATTGCGCAGGTTGTTCTATTAGAGGCGTCTGTTTTAAAGGTAAGAATGAACGGGTTGTAGAGCGAAATCATACTCTGGAATATTACAAACAAAAGGCACGGGAGGATCTTTTATCGGAGATAGGTCAAGCCAAACTAAAAAAACGAACCGCAGATGTGGAGCCGATCTTTGCTCATGTCAAACACAATCGAAACTTTAAAAGATTTACCCACCGCGGACTGGATAAAGTGGAATTAGAGTTCGGATTACATGCCCTGGCGCATAATATTAGGAAGAAGAGTGCCTGAAATCACTCAACCTTTATTTTTTCGACAGGTAAAGAAGTAGAAAACACAACAGAAATCGACATAAGAAGAAGCCGTCTCATTTTAGTAAATGAGACGGCTTCATCAACTAATTAAATCATGCCTTTCTTTAGGCATCTACTTCAAAAGTGATCTTAACGATCACCCGGTAGTCGGTTATGCTATCACCTTCAACATTGGCGGTTTGATCTTTTACATAAACAGATCTTATGTTTTTTATAGATTTTGATGCGGTTTTTACTGCATTCTTTACGGCTTCTTCCCAACTCTGATTTGAGTTTGCCATGATTTCCACTACTTTCATTACTGCCATAATATCTTGTATTTTTTTATTAGTAAATTATTTAATTGATTGATAATCAATATACAAAATTTTAAACCTGCCTTTTAGTAAGAAATTGTTAAACCTTAAGGGGTTAATATTCAACTCGCATATAAGGGCCATCTTTTAAAAAATTCCTATTTTGCAGTAGCTTAACCCGCTTTTCCTTATGGAAGATATTTATATCGTAATGCTGGTTGCCCTTTTTGCCCTTGCCGTGACCGACCTGGTTGTGGGAGTGAGTAATGACGCCATTAATTTCCTGAGTTCGGCTATTGGATCCCGTGCTTTCCCTATGAAAACTATTCTTATTGTTGCCAGCCTTGGAGTAGGTGTGGGGGCTATTTTTTCCAGCGGAATTATGGAAGTAGCCAGGAAAGGTATTTTTATGCCGGGGGAGTTCTTTTTTGAGGAAATCATGATCATCTTTATGGCAGTGATGATTACCGATGTCCTACTGCTGGATTTTTTCAATTCTCTGGGCTTGCCTACTTCCACCACTGTGTCTATAGTTTTCGAATTACTCGGTGCAGCAGTGAGTATTGCAGCTATTAAAATTTACAATGACTCCGGGAATTTCGGAGATATTCTTACTTATATAAATACTTCCAAGGCCACCGAGATTATAATAGGAATATTACTGGCGGTTGTCGTTGCCTTTCTAATTGGAGCAATAGTGCAGTATTTTTCCCGGCTTATATTTTCTTTTCAATTTGAACAAAAAATTAAATATGCAGGTGCCATTTTTGGAGGGCTGTCGTTGACGGCTATTTTATATTTCATACTGCTGAAAGGATTGAAGTCAGTTTCATTTGTTCCTGAAGCTTTCCTTGAATTTCTGAATAACAATACCCTTATTATTATCGGTGGAGGGCTGGTGCTATTTACAGTTATTTCTCAGCTCTTAATGAGCCTGTTTAAAACACATATTCTCAAGTTTATCATCCTGGTGGGCACTTTTTCCCTGGCTCTGGCCTTTGCAGGTAATGACCTGGTGAATTTTATTGGTGTACCCATAGCAGCATGGCAATCTTTTGAGTTGTGGCAAACCGCATATGCCTCCACAGGAGTCTTACCTTCAGAATTTCCTATGAGTGGCCTGCAGGGGGAAGTTTCTACACCAGCATTTCTTCTGTTAGGCGCAGGAGCTGTGATGGTGGCAACCTTATGGTTTTCCAGAAAGGCCCGTAATGTGGTGAAAACAGGTGTAAATCTTTCCCGGCAGGGGGAAGTGACTGAAAGATTCGAACCTAATTTTCTTTCAAGGGGAATCGTTCGTTACTCGGTACTTTTGGGAAATGTGATGGGCGCGGTAACTCCCGAAGTGTTGAGCAGGAAGATTGAGGAGAAATTTCAAAAACCACGTTCCTTTACCAGGGATTCAGATGAAACACCGGCATTTGACCTTGTTCGGGCTTCAGTTAATCTGGTAGTTGCCAGTATCCTTATTTCGATAGGTACCAGTCTTAAATTACCGCTCTCTACCACCTATGTGACCTTTATGGTGGCTATGGGAACCTCGCTTTCCGACAGAGCCTGGGATAGGGAAAGTGCCGTGTATAGAGTGGCGGGAGTTGTGAACGTCATAGGTGGATGGTTCGTAACTGCCCTGGTCGCTTTTTCTGCCGCAGCTATATTTGCAGCCATAATATATTTTGGAGGAATAATAGCTATCACAGTTCTCATTTTACTGGCTATCTTCAGCATAGCACGAAGTTTTGTGCTTCATTCGCGGAAAGAAAAAGAGAAAACCCTGAAAAAGCCTTTCCGAAGTCATGAGATTAGCACTATAAATGATATCGTGGTAGAGAGTTCTGAAAATATCTCCAGCATAGTTTGCGGTGTGAATCAAATGTTCTCCAAGACAGTAAAAAATCTGGGTTACTATGACAAAAGTAAACTCAAAAAGAACAAGAAGTCCATTAAAAAGCTTGAATCTGAAATCGATCAACTCAAAAGAAATGTTTTTTATTTCATTAAAACAATTGAGGAGGGATCACTGGATTCCAATCGATTCTATATTCTAATTCTGGATTACCTGCAGGACATTGTTCAATCCATCGGCTACATTACCAGGAACAGTTATAACCACGTCAACAATAACCACAAGAACCTCAAATTTAATCAAATTCGGGATCTCAAAAGAGTTGATGATAAGATGCAGAGTTTGTTTGATGAGATCGAAGATATCTTCAATCAACAGGATTTCGCCCGTATCGATGTGGTATTGAGGGGGAAACAGGACCTGCTTCAAGATGTAGGGGAGCTTATTGAAAAGCAGATTAAGAGAATTAGGACCAGCGAAAGTAGTCCTAAAAACTCGGAACTTTATTTTGGATTGCTCCTGGAAACCAGGGATCTTATTACTTCTACCATGAACTTACTGGAACTTTACCAGGAATTTAATATTGCCGTGGTAACGACCCGTTTTCCGGCCGGTCTACCACAAAAAAATTAAGACCGAAAACCTCATTTTAAAGAGGTAGTTCAGTCTTAATCCCGAAGTTTTTAAGTTAAATTGAATTTCCCGAACCCGGTTAATTTAGCCCGCGGTTTATTTCCTTTGCACTTTTATTAACCAAAGAATCTATTCTTGTAGTTGTTTTGCGCACAATGGAATCGAGATTTTTAATTCTTTTACTTTTAGCGGTAATGGTTGAATCAAGATTCTCCACTTTATCTAATCCTCGATTAACAGCAGAATCAAGTTCCTCTGCACGTTTATTGATATTGTCCAGTTGCTCATCCATCTTTGAACTCATCTCCTGGCAGCCTGTAAGAATTACAGACATACCCAGAAGCAAAAAGAAGATTTTTAAATTTTGTTTTACTTTTTTCATAGTTATATATTTTATCCGGCTCTGTTTAAGCTAATGGAATTTTAAATTTAACCATTAATGGCTTCAACACGCTCCACTCGCCCCTGAAGCATATCCTTGAACATAGTTTCAATGCCATTTTTGAGAGTTATTGTCGAAGAGGGACAACCACTGCATGCGCCCTGTAGAATCACCTTTACCAATTTCTGCTCCTTATCATAGCTTTCAAACAAAATGTTACCACCATCACTTGCTACTGCAGGTTTTATGTACTCGTCAAGAATGGCAACAATTTCCTTTGATGTATCGTCCAATGTAATTTTTGTTTCAGGTGTCTTTTCTTCAATTGTGGCAGATGAGGATTTTTGACTGTCTTCGATCAATACCTCCTTCCCCTGTTCAAGGTGTTCCCTGATAAATTCCCTGATCTCCTGAGTAATTTCTCCCCATTCTGCAATGTCATATTTCATGATGGAGAGATAATTTTCATCAATAAATACCTCCTTCACAAAAGGAAAATGAAAGAGAGCTTTTGCTAAAGGAGCATTTTTTGCCTCATCTATATTCTTAAATTCTACACTCTGCAGTACCAGTTTTTTGTTGGAAGCAAACTTCATTACGGCTGGATTCGGAGTGCTTTCGGCATAAACAGTGACAGGAATTTTTTTAATCTCTTCATCGGAAGGAGTAACTACAATTCCTCCGTTGTTCAGGAAGGATTCGATTTGCTCCGAAATTTCATTCTGTACATCTTTCCAGTGTACGATGTTGTATTTTTCTATTGCAACAAAATTTTGAGCGATATAAACTTTTTTAACAAAAGGCAGATGAAACAACTGTTGAGCTAAAGGTGAACGATTAGCCTCTTCAATATTTTGGAATTCAAAACTTTCATGTTTTGTCAAAAAGATGCTTGCTTCGAACTTAACTATTGTAGGTTTATTTGTAGGCTGAATGTTTACAGTGATATTTTTCATGTCGAAATTTTTGCAAAAATACGATTTTCTGTTTGCATGCAACTCTTATTTAGAATGATTCAATGGAAATTTTAAAAATTTTGAAAGCCTACCTTAAATGAATCTGCAGGAAAAGGGATTATACCTTGGAGAATCTTGGGATCTCCGTTCGTGAAGAATTCCGGAATTTGTTGTTGATCTTGTGTAAGAAGATCAAGGCTTTGCAGAACAACTTTTGTTTGTTTTGCCACGGCCATCCCAGAATCTATGATCTGCACATGAGAAGGAAGAATTTTTTCCAGGGTGGGAATTAAATATGGATAATGGCTGCAGCCTAGTACCAGATGATCCATTCCTGCATTTATCATAGGTTGAAGAAGCTCTGCCAGCATTTCCCTGACAAAAGGAGAGTCTTTTTCACCTTTTTCGATCTCCTCTACGAGCCCCTTTCCTACTACCTCTACTATTTTATTGTCCCTGGAGTAGAGATCTGAGGTCTTGGCAAATAGTGCGCTGGAAAGAGTGCCTTTGGTGGCCAGGATGCCTATGCACTTTGTCTTGCTCTTAAGTGCTGCCGGTTTGATTGCCGGCTCTATACCTATAAATGGCACTTCATAGGAGGAGCGCAAATGAGAAATGGCATTTGTGGTTGCTGTATTGCACGCGACCACGATAATCTTGGCACCCATTTGAAGTAGCCATTCTGTGTTTTTCACACTTAGCCTTACAATCTCTTCAGGAGGTTTTTCTCCATAGGGAGCATTGGCACTGTCGGCCAGATAAACTGTATGTTCGAGAGGGAGTAGATTGTGAATTTCTTTCCAAATGGAGGTGCCACCAACACCCGAATCAAAAATACCTATAGGGTTATCTTTTCTCATTCCTGTAAAAATAAAAACTGCACATCAATGATGTGCAGTTTTCCAAAAATTTATTTTTTAAGGAGGAATTAGATACCTAGTTCACTCTTAACATCTGGCATTAGGTCATAACCATCGGCCATGATCACACCTGTTCCGGTAGTAGAGTCAAGAACGTAGTCAAATTCTTTTTCACGGGCCACTTTTTGAATAGTTGTACGTGCTAGTTCAAAGACAGGTTTAAGTAGATCTACTTCTTTTTTACGTAGATCCTGTTCTGCTGTTTGACGGTACTCACCTATAGATCTTTGAGTTTGTTGAAGTTCCAAAGCTCTCTTTTGATTTTCTTCATCTGTTTTTGTTTGAGCTTCAGCTTCATATCTCTTCATTGTTCCCTGGGCTTCAGTTACCATATCTTTAATTTGAGTATCATAGGTCTTTTGAAGCTTTTCCAGTTGATTCATTGCAGTTTTATAGGTTGGCATTTGTTCAATAAGTTCCTGAGTTGCAATATGAGCTACTTTGGTTTGTGCATTTGCAAATGAGGTCGCTCCAAAAATTAAAGCTACAGCTATTAGAAGGGTCTTAAATTGTTTCATTGTGTTAAAATTGATTATTTAATAGTTGAATTATTTATTGTCAATGCCATTTCTGGCTTTTTAATTATTCCTTTTTTCTTCCCTTGCCTTGGCTACGGAATCTTTTTTCCTCTGGCGCTCCTTCAAAATTTCTTCTCGGCGCCTTTCAGCTTCTTCTTTTTTTGCAGTGCGAATGGAATCTCTCGTTCTGCGTCTTTCCTCAAGTAGCGCTTCTCTTTCTTTTTTTCTCTGTTGTTGAAGTTGCTCTCTTTCTGAAAGTACTGCATTTTCCTCAACGGTTTTGGCTTCCTCTCTTATAAGCTCGCGCTTCTCCTGGCGCGTTTCCAGTTCCTCCCTGTTGGAGGCTCTGGTTATGCTTCTAAGTACCTGGTCGCTTACATCCAGCCTGTCCGCTGCATAAAGAGTGATTATATCTGCCGATTTGTCAAAGATAAGGTCATAGTTCCTGTTTTCAGCAATTTCCTGCACCGCTACAAAAACCTGATCCTGAATTGGTTTTATTAATTGCAGCTTTTGAGTTATTAGATCCCCATTGGGGCCAAATCTCTTTTGCTGGTAATCGAGGATCTTCTTTTCTTCAAATCTTATTTCATCCTCCCGGTCACTTATTAATTCACTTGTTAATAGTGGCCTTTCGTTGGCGAGATCCTGCTTCATTTTTTCGATCCTGTTCATTTCGATCTCGATCTCTCCTTTCCACTGCTGAACTTTATTCTCAAGCTGGGCTGAGGCTTCCTGATATTCTGGAACGTTCTCCAGGATGTATTCCATATCAACATAACCAATTCTTACTGTTTGCTGTCCCTGTACGGCGTAGCTCAAAAAAACTATGAAAGCAAATTGTAATTGTATGAGAATTGATTTCTTCATAATTATTGGGTGTATAGAAAATACCGTGCCAAATTAAAACTGTTGTCCAATTATAAAGTGGGTTTCCCAGCCATTTGCTTTTGTCTCCCCAGGAAGTGGATCGAATCCATATCCAAAGTCTATACCAAGCAATCCAAATGCCGGCATGAAAATTCTTAAGCCTGCACCTGCCGCTCTGTTCACCTGGAATGGGTTGTAATCCATGAACCCGTCAAAAGAAGCACCGGCTTCAAGGAAAGTTAAGGCGAAAATTGAAGCTGTCTGTTTTAAAGTAATAGGGTATCTTAATTCTAAAGAATATTTGTTGTAGATGGTGGCACCATCGTTATCTGTTGCAGCACTTAAAACTCCTCTGTCCAGCGGGGTAAGTGACTGGTTAGGGTATCCTCTTAATGAAACAGCTTCCCGGCCGTCCATGCTGTATGTTCCCATCCCGTCTCCTCCAAGGTAGAATCTTTCAAAAGGAGGGACTCCGCGTTCGTTGTTGTAGGCTCCAAGGAATCCGTATTCTGCATGGGTTCTTAATACCAGCTTTTCGTATAAATTAGTATACCAGGTACCGTTAAACTTAATCTTGTAGAATTCCAGCCATTTATATTTTTCCTGGTCGATCTTTGCCTGATCGGGTACTGGGTCCTCTCCTTCTCTTAAGGGTCTTCCCTGCCTGTTAATTAATACTCCCCTGGCATTTTGAAGTTGGAATTCTTCCTGTTCTCCTAAATTTCCGTAATCAATGTTGTTGAATAAAGAATACGGAGGAGTTAGTTTGGCAATTATTTCAAATTTAGAGCCTCCCATTGGGAAAATAGGATTACTAAAAGTATTATCCCTGGTAAGCCCTAAAGTGAGAGATAGATTATTTGAATATCCATCTCCAAAAGTGAACAATCCTGTGTTATAATTACTTAGATTATAGTGTTGGAAGGCTAATGCAGTAGAGAGTACAAAGAAATCGTCCGGTACTGTGAGTCTTCTTGCGAGACCAAATGTTATTCCCGAAATGGAGAACTTACGGTCCTTGTCGGCCTCGCGGTTCCTGTAGTCATAAAAATATTGTTCTGTGTGTTGCAGGGATGTTGAAAGTCTTACAGGTTTCTTCCCGCCCCACCAGGGTTCAGAAAAAGAAAGACTATAAGTCTGGTAGTAAGTACTGGCCTGGGCACGCAGGGATAGGGTCTGTCCATCTCCCATTGGTAAAGGCCGATATGCATCTTTATCAAAAAGTCCGCCAAGGGAGAAGTTGTTGAAGGAAAGTCCAAGCGTTCCAACAAAACCTCCACCGCCATAACCTCCCTGTAATTCTATTTGGCTTGCTCCCGCTTCCACTACAGAGTATTCAAGATCTACGGTCCCGGTATTCTGGTCTACTTCCTTAAAATCGGGGGAGAGATTCTCGGCATCAAAGAATCCAAGTTGCCCAAGCTCCCTTACAGTTCTTACCACGGCTTCTTTGCTATACTTATGTCCGGGTTTCGTACGCATTTCCCTATAAATGACATGATCTTTGGTTTTGTCATTTCCTATTACCGTTACTTCATCAAAATATGCAACTTTACCTTCTCTAATCCTTATTTCAAAATCAATAGTGTCATTGTAAACTCTTACTTCGACCGGATTAATATTTGAAAACAGGTATCCGTTATTCTGATATAAATTGGTGAGATCGTTGGCATCAGGCTTGGTATTATCGGCAATCTGCTTTTCAAGTAGAACGCCGTTATAGACATCACCCTTGTTTATTCCCAGTCTCCTTTGTAATTCCTGATCTGTGTAAACAGAATTTCCTATGAATTCAATATCTCCAAAGTAATAACGATCTCCTTCCTCGATGGTGATTTGTAGAGCTACATCATCTTCGTCAACACGCATAAGACTGTCTGATACTATTCGAGCGTCACGGTATCCTTTTTCTTTATACACGTTGAGCAATTTTTGCTTATCTTCTTCATATTCTTCCGGAATAAATTTTGAGCGTTTCCAGAATCTTATAAAGTTTTCTTCTTTCGTATTTTTCAGTGCTCTTTTCAATCGCGCATCAGAAAAAGCTTCATTCCCGGTAATTTCTATATCTTCTATTTTTACTCTCTCCCCCTTATCTACATTAATTACCACGTTAACTGTGTTTCTGTTTAATGTATCTTCGACAGGAACCGTATTAATGGCCACTTTGGTGTTGAGGAAACCTTTCTCTTTGAAGCTGTTTTGGATAAAGTTCTTCGTTGTGGTAATCAGGTTTTCCGTTACCTTGGTGCCAACGGTGAGGTTGTTTTCATCTATAAGTTCCTCTTGCTTCTTTTTCTTTACCCCCTGAATCCTCACATTAGCAAGGGCTGGTACTTCCTGAATTTCCAATTCAAGGTCGGCCACTTCACCTTCAATATTGGTGACGTAAATATTAATATCACTAAAGGAACCAACATCCCATAATTTTTTAAGGACTTTGCTTATTCGGTCTCCGGGAATAAATATTTTTTCTCCTTTTTTAAGACCTGTATATGCAATAATCGTTTGTTCGTTAAAGGAAACATTTCCCGTAACTTCGATATCGCCTATGGTGTACTCCTGGCCATCTGCTAATGGGAGATCCTGTGCTGCTGAAGAAAAATTTATTAAAAGGCCAATGGCCAGAAGTGCTAATGTAGATTTTGTTTTTAAGGCACTAACTAAGTTGCTCACTCGTTTTTCCAAATCTTCGTTCTCTGTTTTGATAATTATAAATGGCTTCGTAGAGATCTTCTCTTCTGTAATCTGGCCATAGTATTTCTGAAAAATATAATTCTGCATAAGCGATTTGCCATAATAGGAAATTGCTTATCCGTTGTTCACCGCTCGTTCTTATTACCAAATCTACATCTGGTAAATTGCGGGTGTAAAGATGCTTATTTATAACCGATTCATCAATATCTTTAGAGGAAAACTCGCCCGCAGCCACTTTATTTGAAATTTCCTTCACCATATTACACAGCTCTTCCCGGGAACCGTAACTCAGAGCGAGGGTGAGGGTCATTCTGTTATTGGAAGAAGTTTTTTCTATGACTTCCTGCAATTCTTTAAATGCTTTTGCCGGTAAAGTGTCGAGACATCCAATAGCATTGAGCTTAATATCATTATCCTGAAGAGTTTTTATCTCCTTTTTGAGAGAAGAGACCAAAAGGCGCATGAGGGTATCTACTTCCATTTTTGGTCGGTTCCAGTTTTCTGTGGAAAAGGCATACAACGTGAGGTTTTCCACCCCTATTTCTGCACTGGCTTCCACGACTTCCCGAACCGCCTTAGTGCCTTTTTCATGACCCATTACGCGCATTAGTCCCTGTTTTTTTGCCCACCTGCCGTTGCCGTCCATTATAATGGCAATGTGTCGGGGCAATTTTGAAGGATTAATGTTCTCTTTAAAGTTCATATTAGTATTTATTGAAACAACCCGATCCTCTTCCAAAATTAAAAGTAAAGTAGATGCCGGTAAAAACATACCAGTCTGTAGTATTCCGGTTACCAAAATCATAGGGTTGAAAATCTCCTTCTACCTCAGATGGATGACTACCGTCGAGATTATCGGTAAAGGTGTAGCGGGCACCTATTTCCATACCTGCAGAGAGAAAAGTAGTAAGGGTTTGTTTGTACCCCATAACAATTGGAAGGGAAAATTCCCAGTTATTCCCGGCTTCCTGTAGCTCATTAGCCGCTGGGTTTGTATAGGCCTCGTTATTTAACATGAAATGTTTAGCAAAATAGTAATTGATGCCGGTGTAAAGATAAGGAGTTGATTGGTAAGTATTGGCATGAAGATCCCATTCCCAGAAAGTAAATTCCAGACCAAGGGAAGCTTCAGCTATAGAATTGGAAAAAGAATATCCACGTTGTTGTCTTCGGCCTTCATTAGACCTGGCATCATCGGCTTCAAGTTGTGCATAAAGCAAAGAGAACCTGAAGGAATGGCGGTCGCTGCGATTCCATTTAACCAAACCACCAAAGAGCGGAGTGTTTGGATTAATATAGGTAGTATTGCCCACATCCCCGATGTAATTTGCTCCTCCTATAAAAGGGCCCACCTCAAAATTCTGGGAATATGTTCGGCTTCCGCAAAGTGCGACAATTACCATAACGACAAAATACCTCATAGGTCTTCAAAAGTTTGCAAATATAACAATATTGTTTGCCCCACAAATAACCTGAATGGGTTTGTACCTTAGCATTAACAGATTATAGGAGGTTTTATTGTTTTAATTGCGCTTATCTTCTCCCCAAAGGAGTTTTTTTCGCAGGGTTTTTAGGAAGGTTTCGCTTGTAAATTCTACCATTTTTAGTTTAAAAGGAGCTTTTTTTATAGTAACAGTGGTATTATTTTTAAGGGTTGCTAATCTCGAGTCCATCGAGACCAGGTAATCATCGGCCCGGCCAGATACCTTCAATGTGATCCTGGTATTATCTTTTATAACCAGTGGACGTGCATTTAAATTGTGAGGTGCAATGGGAGTGATGACCAGCGCTTTGGTAGCCGGTGTAATGACCGGGCCGCCACAACTTAAGGAGTAACCGGTAGATCCCGTAGGGGTGGAAACTATTAAACCGTCTGCCCAATAAGACGTAAGTGGTTCTCCATCAAGCCAGGTGTCTATGGTGATCATGGAAGTACTGTTTTTTCTGCTCACTGCTATTTCGTTCAATGCGTAATTATTGTTGCACAAACCATCTACTTCAGGATCTGTCATAATACTAAGCAGGGAACGTTCAGAAATTTTGTACTCCTTTCTAATTAATCTTGAAATAGTAGCGCGAATTTCTTCTTTATGAACAGTGGCCAGAAAACCGAGTCTTCCGGTGTTAATACCCATAATAGGGATATCCAGGTCCTGCACAAAATTCACCGAATGTAGAATCGTTCCATCCCCACCGACACTTATAAATATATCAAAGGTCTCATCAAGCTCCTGAAATGTTTTAAAATGGCGAAAATCTTTTTTTATCTCGTTGTTTTCGTCAATAAGCCTGAGAAAATTTTCTTCAATAGCAACTTCAATATTTTCTGAGTCCAGAACATTAAGAAGTTCTTCAATATAAACACCTGAGTCGGTGTGATAAAATTGCCCGTAGATAGCAGCCTTCATTTCTAGATATTTAGGTATTTGTCCAAATAACGGGAGCGATCTTCCAGGCTGGAGGAGAAGGAATCTTCAGAATGTTGGGAAACAACTTCGTAACCATATCTTCTAAAGGTCTGAAAAAGGGCATTAAATGGGATGCTTCCTGTTTTCAGGGTAATCTGGGTTCGGTCATTTTCTGTACCCGAAATAAAAGCTCCCAAAACATGGGTGCCATTCGACTCAACAATCTGGCATATTTCACTAAATGAATAATCTTTAACTCCTTTTTCTACAACCAGGATACCTCCGGGGTTATTGAGAAAAGGAGATTCAGTAAATAAATTCATAATATCCTGGAGCTCCAGATAACCTAAAAATAGATTATCATCATCTAAGACAGGCATAATATTGGAATCATTCTTGGAAAAATTATGCAAAACATCAATCCAGTTATCGGTATCTCTTACAAAAAAGCCTTCCAGGGCGTATTGATAATCCTCCATAGGTTTGTCGGGTTCAAAGATCCTGGCATCGGCTACGGGAATGCAGCCCATGTAGGTTTCACCTTGCTTTATGGGTAAATGAGAATATGGATGATCATTAAAGATCTCAAGTACTTCTGCGACAGGAGTGTGAAACTGCGGAATTTTAACCTCATTAAGAATAAATGGCTGAATGTTCATTGTCCCGTAGTTTTTCTGCAAATTAATCAAAATAAAATACTTTGTTGCTTGTTCAACTTTGTATTTTTGTTCAAAACAGGTGCCAAAAATGACGAAATTAAGTGTAAATATTAATAAGATCGCAACCCTTCGAAACAGTCGGGGAGGAGATGTTCCTAATGTTGTGCAGGTAGCAAAAGATGTGCAGCGGTATGGAGGCCAGGGAATAACAGTGCATCCACGTCCCGATGAACGGCACATTAGGTATAAGGATGTATTGGATCTTCGGCCGGTGGTAACTACCGAGTTCAACATTGAAGGAAATCCTGTGCAGAAATTCATAGACTTGGTACTAAAGGTAAAACCCGAGCAGGTGACCCTTGTTCCCGATGCTGAAGATGCCATAACCTCCAATGCCGGTTGGAATACAATTAAACATAGGGATTATCTCAGGGAAATCATTTCAGAATTTCAAGACAAAGGGATTCGCACCTCAATTTTTGTAGATCCCGATCTTGAAATGGTAAAAGGAGCAGCAAACACCGGAACAGATCGTATTGAGCTCTATACCGAAGAATATGCCAGACAATACGCGAAAGGTAATAAGGAAGGGATTAAACCCTATAGATCCTGTGCTGAGGCAGCCAATGATCTTGGGCTGGGGATAAATGCCGGTCATGACCTCTCTTTAAGTAATATCGAGTACTTTAATAAAAATATTCCTGGCTTGCTGGAAGTATCCATAGGTCATGCGCTCATTGCCGAATCTCTGTACCAGGGGCTGGAGTACGTGATCAATCAATATTTAAGTTTATTAAGAGACTAATGAAATTACATTCAAATATACTTGGAAAGGGACAGCCTCTTTTGATCCTTCATGGGTTTCTTGGAATGAGTGATAATTGGAAAACTCTGGGGAATGAGTTTGCCGAAGCCGGTTACCAGGTCCATCTTATTGATCAAAGAAATCACGGCCGAAGCCCTCATAGTGAGATTTTTAATTATACCGAATTAGCAAAAGACCTAAAAGAATATATAGATCACCACAGCCTCAAAAATGTCATTTTAATAGGACATTCTATGGGAGGCAAGACGGCTATGACTGCTGCTGCTCTCTTTCCACACCTTATTCAAAAACTTGTGGTGGTGGATATTGCTCCAAAATACTATGCTCCACATCATCAGGACATTTTAGAAGGTTTAAAAGTTGTTGACGATGCTACCCTCACCTCAAGAGGAGAGGCAGATGAAGTGCTTTTCCAATATGTGCCGGAAAAAGCAGTGCGAATGTTTTTACTGAAAAATCTCTTTTGGAAAGAAAAGGACCGGCTTGGACTAAGACTTAACCTGGATGTTCTAACCAAAGAAATCGAAGAACTTGGAAAAGCACTTCCCGAAGATTACTCCTATTCAAAACCCACACTTTTTATCAAAGGGGAGAGGTCCAACTATATTACTTCTGAAGATAAGGGATTGTTGGAAAAACATTTTCCTAAATCAAAACTTTCTGTCATTCCCCGGGCGGGGCATTGGGTGCACGCTGAGAATAAAAAGAAATTTTATGAAGAGGTAATGAAATTTATCTGATTTTCAGGTGATATTTATTATGCACGCGTAATAAATCAAGGTTTTTCTTGCCTTATATTCAATTTATGCTATTTTTGAGCCATTGATCCTTTATTTTAATCTACACAAACTATTATGAGAAAAGTCTTATTATTAATGGTATTTGCTCTTGCAGGTACTATAACCTATGCCGGTGGTTACCGTGTTGGTGTGCAGGGGCAGCGTGCGCTGGCCATGGGACATACGGGAGTTGCCGTTGTTAACAGTGCCGAATTGGGCTTCTTCAATCCCGCAGGACTGGTTTATCTTGAGAACAAATTAACCATTTCTGCAGGGGTAAGTGCAGTTTTTTCTGAAGTTGCCTGGCAAAATGAGGCTACTGGGGCGACAGCTCGTACAGATAACCCTTTGGGAACACCTTTTTATTTCAATGCATCTTACAAATTGAACGAAAATCTTGCTCTTGGTTTAAGTGTGTACACTCCTTATGGAAGTACAGTTGAATGGGAAGATGACTGGGCGGGATCTCACCTGGTGAACAATATCGCACTACAGGCAATATACATCCAGCCACTTGTTTCTTATAAAATTGCCGATTTCTTCAGCATTGGAGGGGGACCAATCTTCGTTACAGGTTCCGTAAACTTTAACCGAAACTTAAGCAGAACGCTGACAGATATCGAAGGGAACAGAGCCAATGTAACCATAGACGCTTCGGGGGTGAATGAATGGGGCTGGTCTGTAGGTGCGCTTTTTACTGCTACCGAAGATCTCAAAGTAGGACTTAATTACCGGTCTGAGATCATTATGAATGCTGAAGGCGGGGAGGCGGATTTTGAAAACATTCCGAACACTCCGCTTGCACCTTTTAGCGATACAACTTTTGATGCGCAATTGCCTTTGCCGGCAGAACTAACTGCAGGATTATCATACCAGCTTAATGAAAAATGGTTACTTGCTTTTGATTTCAACCGTACTTTCTGGGGAGTGTACGAGTCCCTCGATATTACTTTCGCTAATGGTGTAGTGTCTGAGAATCCCCGTGCCTACGAGGATGCCAATACCTGGAGATTTGGTGCTCAATACACAGCTACAGACAAATTAACTCTGCGTGCAGGTTATTATCTTGATGAATCTCCCGTCCAGGAGGGATATTTCGCGCCCGAAACTCCTAGGAACGATTCTATGGGCTTCACCGGCGGACTTTCTCTTGAAGTGACTTCAAGACTGGCAATTGATACCTCTTTTGCTTACATAAGATTTGATGAAGTAGACGCTTCCTATGATCATTATGTTGATGAGAACGGACAAAATATTCCTTTTGGAGGAACTTATAAATCTGTAGCCTTTATTCCCGGAATCGGAGTAACATATAAAATGTAATAAAGAATTTGATTATGAAAAACTATATAAAATACTTCGGGATCCTTGCCTTGGGAATGGTGGCCTGTGAACCTGAATTCGAAAATCCTGTTGACGATGTTGATGCTTATTCCAATGGAGAAGCTGACTTTTCCAATTATGTTGCCCTTGGAAATTCTTTAACCGCAGGATATGCAGATAATGCGCTGTACATTACAGGACAACAGAATTCTTATCCAAATATCCTGGCGCAGCAGTTTGCCAAGGTGGTAGAGGGAGATTTCGATTTTGTTCAGCCTCTAATGGCCGATAATGCTGGGGGACTTTTAGCGGGAGGTCAACAAATTACCAGCAATAGACTTGTTTTATCAGTGGTAGATCAGGACACGCTACCCAGGATTTATACAGGAATGGAACCTACAACCGATATTCTAAATACTCTTACAGGGCCATTCAACAATTTTGGTGTTCCTGGTGCAAGAAGTTATCACTTATTAGCACCGGGTTATGGTAATGTTCAAGGCTTAGCCACTGATCCGGCGACCGCCAATCCCTATTTTGTACGTTTCGCTTCAGATCCAGGCACTACAGTCGTTGCAGATGCCGTTGCGCAACAACCTACCTTTTTTAGCCTTTGGATAGGTAATAATGATGTTTTGGGATATGCAACTTCTGGGGGCGTTGATGAGAACGATATAACGAGCCAGCAAGTTTTCACAGGGGCGTATACCCAAATTGTTGCAAGCATGGTTGAGGCCGGAGCTGAGGAAGGTGTTCTTTTAAACATACCGAATGTAACTGATATTCCTTTCTTTAATACTGTTCCAAACAACGCCCTTGTATTAACAGCTGAACAGGCGGCAAACTTAACAGGATTTTTCCAGGCAGTAGCAGGTATATTCACGCAGGTTTTAATGCAGCAACAGGTGCCTCAGGAACAAGCTGTAGCACTTGCTTCTCAGTATGCAATTCAATTCAGTGCGGGTCCAAATCGTTTTATTATTGATGTTCCGGTAACACAAACAAACCCTCTTGGATTCAGGCAAATGACTGAAGAAGAACTGGTTTTGCTCACAATTGATCGTGCTGCCATCCCTACTCAAGGATATGGTTCAGCAGCAGTTGGCCCAGAAGTATTACAAGTACTTGGACTGTTACAACAAGGTGGTCAGCCAACGCCAGAACAAGCTCAACTGGTCATAGATGCCGTAAATGGTTTTGATGATGCAGATGTACTGGATAATCAGGAAATCCAAAGAATTGCAGAAGCGACTCAAGGTTTCAATGCTACAATTGCTAAAGTGGCTGAAGATTTCGATCTTGCTTTTGTAGATGCCGCTGCTTTGCTGGAAGAGACAGCTACCACAGGTATTCCGTTTGACGGGGGAGTTCTTACTTCAACTTTTGCCTCAGGAGGTGCGTTTTCTCTGGATGGAGTACATTTAACTCCACGGGGTTACGCTCTTATAGCAAATGAGACTATAGAAGCGATCAACAGTGAATACAATGCTACAGTTCCAAAAGTGAATATTGGATACTATGGCACAATAACTCCGAGTAACGACTAAGTCTTTTTAATAAAAATATAACTAAAACGCCGGACTTGTTCCGGCGTTTTTCATTCGAAGTTGTATCTTAGTTTAAACATTTAACCTATGACCTTTTTATTAAGAATTCTTCTCACCGCCGTAGTGGTGGTTTTTCTCGCTAATTTTCTACCTGGTGTTACTGTCGAGGGATATGTTACTGCAATAGTAGTGGCTCTGGTGCTGGCACTTCTTAATCTTATTGTGAAGCCAATCCTGGTACTTTTGACTCTTCCTGTAACCATTCTCACCCTAGGTCTCTTTCTAATTGTGATCAACGCTATAATCATATTGCTGGTTGATGCATTTGTAAGCGGATTTCAGGTGAGCGGCTTTTGGATTGCAGTGCTTTTTAGCCTGTTGCTGTCCATAATTCAATCCTTGTTCTTCTCCATCGCAGAAAGGAAATAAACGCTTCTGAATTTCAGGTTTTTGAAACTTTGCTTGCTCTCAAAAAAGTTGTACTTTTGCAGACCAATTTTTATAAGCGCTCATAATGAATATAACGAGAGAGAACATTGACGAACTTAATGCCGTACTCAAGGTTGATATAGCCAAAGAAGACTACAGCGGTAAAGTTGAAAAAGTCCTGAAAGATTACCGTAAAAATGCAAATATCCCCGGCTTCCGTAAAGGACATGTGCCTATGGGAATGGTGAAGAAACAATACGGAAAAGCTGTGTTAGTGGATGAAGTGAACAAGCTTCTTCAGGATTCATTAAATAAATATCTTACAGAAGAAAAACTGGATGTTCTCGGAAATCCGCTTCCTAAGGAGCAGGATAATTTTGACTGGGACAGCGATAATTACACCTTTGAATTCGAATTGGGACTTTCTCCGCAGTTTGGGGTGAGCCTTGACAATGAAAAGCCAATCACAAATTATAAAATTGTTGCCGGGGACGAGATGATCGAAAACCAGGTGAAGACACTTCAGAAACAATATGGGAAACTTGTTTCAAAAGAAGTTGCCGAAGAAGGAGATCAACTAACCGGAACTTTTAAAAATGAAGCTGAAGGTATAGACGCAAAAACTACGCTACAGCTTGAAAAAGTTCAAAATAAAGAGCCTTTCCTGGGAGCTAAAGCAGGAGATACGATCAAGGTAAGCACCAAAGGTCTTTTCGCAGATGATCACGACCTTATGGAATACCTAAAGGTGGAGCATGATAAAGCGCACGGGTTAGATGTTGAGGTGGAATTTGTAGTTGAGGAAGTGAACACTCAGGAGTTGGCAGAACTTGATCAGGAGTTATTTGATAAGCTTTTTGGGGCAGGAGAAGTAACTTCAGTTACAGAACTTAAAGAAAAGATCAAAGAAGACGCCGCCAAACAATTCGAGCAGCAAAGCGACCAGCAATTACTGAATGATGTGACTGAAATGTTGATCGACAAACACAATTTCGATCTCCCTAAGGAATTTCTTCAGAAGTGGATTCAGACAGCAGGTGAAAAAGAACTTTCTGAAGAAGAAGCTCGTGAAGAATACGAAAAGAGTGAAAAAGGCTTGAGATTTCAGTTGATCGAAGGGAAACTAATTCAGGAGCACAATCTTGAGGTGAAATTCGAAGATCTTAAAGCTTTTGCCAAAGACAGGATCAGGGAGCAAATGGCTCAGTTTGGTCAGATGAACCCCGAAGACAAGGAACTTGATGATATCGCAGCCCGTATCCTTTCCCGCCAGGATGAAGTAAAACGCCTTTCAGAGCAATTGATGAATCAAAAACTTCTTGAACTTTACAAGGAAAAAGTGAACCTTGAGGAAAAAGAAGTAACGTACGAAGAATTTGTTAAAGAGGTTTATCAATAGATCTTTAATAAATTAATACTTATCTTTAAGGCGTTAGACTAAACTTGGTCTAACGCCTTTTTTAGCAAATAATACAGGAAGTTTTTAAATAAAAAATTCCACTTTTATAACCGGAAAAATTACACAGGAATTCAATGGATTACGCAAAAGAATTTGAAAAATATGCTACCCGTCATCACGGGATCAATAGTAACTATTATGATAAGATAATAAGCAGCATGTATCCGCAGGGTATGACCCCGAACATTATTGAAGAAAGGCAAATGAACATCGCCATTTTTGATGTTTTTTCCCGCTTAATGATGGATCGTATTATCTTTTTAGGAACAGGCATTAGTGACCAGGTAGCCAATATTATCCAGGCACAATTGTTGTTTTTAGAAAGTACGGACTCTTCAAAAGATATTCAGATTTATATCAATTCTCCGGGAGGAAGCGTTTACGCAGGTTTGGGTATTTATGATACCATGCAGTTCATCAAGCCTAATGTTGCGACAATTTGTACTGGAATGGCCGCTTCTATGGGAGCAGTTCTTCTTTGTGCAGGGGAAAAAGGAAAAAGGAGCGGTTTGCCGCATTCCAGAGTAATGATCCATCAGCCTTTAGGTGGAGCCCAGGGACAGGCCAGCGACATTGAGATCACTGCCCGAGAAATCCTTATCCTTAAAAAGGAACTGTATGACATCATTGCAAAACATACCGGTCAAACTTATGAGAAGATCCATGAAGATAGTGACCGTGATTACTGGATGAAAGCCGATAAAGCTTTAGAGTACGGAATGATCGATGAAATTTTAACTAGGGAGTAACTTCCTTTTTTAAAGAATGTAGGGAAGCCGTAACAGGCGACAAGAAAAAATTTATGGCAAAAGAAGAATTAGAATGTTCCTTCTGCGGAAGGAAGAAACCTGAAACCAACCTGCTTATCGCCGGGCTGGACGCTCACATTTGCGACCGGTGTATCGAACAGGCCCACGGGATCGTTATAGAAGAATCAAAGCAGGACAGCTCCGGAGAACTTTCGTCTGAGCTTAAGCTTAGAAAACCCAAGGCGATCAAAAACTTTTTGGACCAATACGTTATTGGTCAGGAGCACACCAAAAAAGTGCTTTCTGTCGCTGTTTATAATCACTACAAGAGATTACTGCAACCGGCGAACAATGATGACATTGAGATCCAGAAGAGTAATATTATAATGGTAGGGGAGACCGGTACAGGTAAAACCCTTATGGCAAAAACCATTGCCAAAATGCTCAACGTGCCACTTGCAATTGTTGATGCTACAGTGTTGACCGAAGCCGGGTATGTTGGAGAAGATGTAGAAAGTATTCTTACCCGATTATTACAGGCAGCCGATTATAATTTGGAAAAAGCTCAACACGGGATCGTATTTATTGATGAAATAGACAAGATTGCCCGTAAAAGCGATAATCCTTCCATAACACGTGATGTTTCCGGAGAAGGTGTACAACAGGCTTTACTTAAGCTTCTGGAAGGGACGACAGTTAATGTACCGCCAAAGGGGGGTCGTAAACATCCGGATCAAAAATTTATAGAAGTAGATACCGAAAATATTCTCTTCGTCACAGGAGGGGCTTTTGACGGGATCGAGAAAAATATCAGCAAACGCCTTAATATGCAGGCGGTTGGTTTTAGTGCTTCCAAAAGTGATGATTTGGTTGAGCGTGAAAATCTATTAAAATACATAATTCCAAAAGACCTTAAGGATTTTGGTTTGATACCCGAAATTATTGGACGTCTCCCGGTGCTTACCCATATGAATCCGCTGGATAGAAAAACACTAAGGTCTATTCTTACAGAACCTAAAAATGCCATTATTAAACAATATCAGAAATTATTTGAGATGGATGATATTGAATTTAGTATAACAGATGAAGCCCTGGATTTTATTGTGGAAAAGGCAATAGAATATAAGCTGGGAGCTCGTGGATTGAGATCTCTTTGCGAAGCAATACTTACCGATGCCATGTTTGAGATGCCCGAAGGCAATTCTACAGAATTGGTTGTGGATAGAGATTATGCCGAAGAGAAACTTGATAAGTCCGGTATTAAAAGACTCAAAGCGGTATCTTAATCAGTGTCAAAAATGAAATTTTAAGCCATTCTTTTTAGAATGGCTTTTTTGTTTACAGAAGTTCACAGCTACTCCTAATTTTTGAAAATTTTAATAAAACAATTGGAATATTCATGTAAATTAGACAGAATGTAAAGTTTTGGAAATGAATTATAATATGGAAAAATTAAATCCCTACTTAACTTTTCCGGGCAATTGTGAGGAAGCCTTTAACTTCTATAGATCCATCTTTGGGGGTGAATTTTCCTTTATTGGAAGATTTCGGGATATGCCTTCAGATGAAGGGCTGATCATCCCCGAATATAAGATGAATAAGATCATGCATATTGCCCTGCCCCTTGGGAAAGAGTGCCTGTTAATGGGTAGTGACTGTGATGATGGCTGGTGCCCCGATGTTGTATTTGGCAATAATGTATCCCTCTCCATCAATACTGAAAGTAAAGAGAAAGCCGATATATTGTTTGAAAGTCTTTGTAAAGAAGGAAAGATCAATATGCAGATTGGGGATGTGTTCTGGGGCAGTTATTACGGTATGTGTACAGATAAATTTGGAGTTACCTGGATCATCAACTATTCTAAACCCGAAGGTAATACATGATATGGAGCAGCTGGAGATCAAAACCGGCATTCAAATTGCCAGATCCTGTAAGGACATTTTTGAGGCCATAGTTGAGCCGGAGAAAATGACCAACTATTTTATTTCTCAAGCCTCCGGAAGTATGGAAGAAGGGAAGACCATTGACTGGATCTTTCCGGAATTTCCCGATTCCTTTCCCGTTAAAGTTCTGAAAATAAAAGATCCCGAAAATGTCATTTTTGAATGGGATGGATCTGATACTTTTAAAACAACAGTAGAGATCAACCTGGAAAAAATTGCTAACTCTCAAACCCTTATAAGGATCACCGAAGGAAAGATGGAGGTAAATGAGCAAGGAATAAAATGGTACGGTCAAAATACCGAAGGCTGGGTAAATTTCCTGACCTGTTTAAAAGCTTATATGGAGCACGGTATCAACCTTCGCAAAGGAGCATTTGATTATATGAAAAAATAATTTTTCTTTTCATTATGCTACGGAAATGCAAACAAAATCTGCCGGATTAATTAGTGATCTCATGCAACGCAATGAAGCTAATTTGGAAGCTGCCCTTGATTTAAACAAAAGACCTGTCAAAGATCTTAATCACCGACCGGCACCCGGTGCATGGAGTTCTCTTGAATGTTTCGAACATCTCAATTTTTATGGGAACTATTATATTCCTGAAATTGAAAGACAAATTGCTTCATCACCGTATCCGGCTGAAGAGTTCTTTAAAAGCGGTTTTTTGGGTGGTTATTTTGCTAAAAGCATGCTTCCTAAAGAGGGATTTAAAAAAATGAAAACTTTAAAGAGTAGTAATCCTATAGGAAAAGATTTAGGGAAAGAAGTGATCGAAAGGTTTGTTCTCGATCAGCAAATATTGCTGGAACTTCTTAAGAAAAGTAAGAAGGTAAGTCTTAGCCGCACTAAAACCGGGATAAGTATTTCACAATTTCTCAGGCTGCGACTGAGGGATACCTTTAGAGTGGTGATTTACCATAACCAAAGACATTTACTCTAGGCGAAAAAAGCTTTGAGTACAATAAATTGAAGCTTCTTCAGTAGAAATTTATAACAAAAAAAGATGTTTTAAAAATGGCATTTTTGAAACATCTTTAAGTTTTATAACTGCCCGGCAACCTTTTTCAGTATAAGATATTCAGGAACATTACAATCAGAATTTATATCCAAGGGAAACCTGAAAACCTGAATTTTTAATCTTATCCAATTCTCCTTCGAAATCTTCCTCCATTTCCTGGTCATAGTCACTGATATCTGATAACCCCACGTGATATCGGGCCTGAAGGAAAAGGTTATTTTGGAATTCATATCCCAGACCGAAGTTTAGTCCTAAAGATATCTCCTTTAACTGGTCCTTAATGTCCTCTGTTCCTGATTCTCTCATTTCCGGTTCTCCAGGAAAAGTAGATGCCGATTCGTATACATTTTTGGCACTGGCAAGGTAGCCAATTTGAGGTCCGGCTTGTAAGGAAATTGAAGGAAGGACAAAGTACTTCACCATAACCGGCAGGTGGATGTATCCCAGTTTTATCTTCTGATCGGAAGAAAAAGTGGCCTCTCCTATACTATAATCATACTCCACTTGAATGCCTACAAGAGAGTAGAGCAATTCGGGTTGTAATGAAAAGATGGGAGACAGCCGGAATTCAGAGGTAAAGCCTGCATGAAATCCTGGCAAATAATTAGTTTCACCTCCTGTGTTTCCGGAGAGGGTAGAGTAATTCGCTCCGGCTTTTATCCCGAAATTTGAATTCTGAGCTAAAGCTGCAGTAAAAGTCGTGAATAGCATCAGAACAGCTAAAAATAAATTTTTTGTTTTCATAAAATTTCGATGTTTAGTGTTTTATTTTTTAAATGAATAAGCTATAGACTTTTAACCGGATCTTTTGTTACAGAAAAATGAAAATAAAAAACCCGCTTCAGCAATGAAGCGGGTTCTATTCAATAAGAGTCTAAACTCTAGGTTCTAAAATCTAGTCTCTAAAAAATTACATCATTCCGGGCATACCTCCGCCCATTCCCTGAGGCATTCCGCCACCACCGGCGTTGTCTTCTTTAACATCAACTAAAGAACACTCGGTAGTAAGGATCATTCCGGCAACCGAAGCAGCATTTTCAAGAGCTACTCTTGTTACTTTCTTAGGATCGATAATTCCTGCTTTCATCATGTCCACGTAGGTGTCAGATTTTGCATCATATCCATAATTACCTTTTCCTTCAAGTACTTTATTGATCACTACAGAGCCTTCGCCACCTGCATTCTCAACAATAGTTCTAAGAGGCGACTCAATTGCACGGTTAACAATTTGGATACCTGTAGCTTCATCTGCATTTGCAGATTCCAGGTTAGCAAGTACAGCTTTTGCACGAACAAGAGCCACACCACCACCGGCAACAATACCTTCTTCTACAGCCGCACGGGTTGCATGAAGTGCGTCGTCAACACGATCTTTCTTCTCTTTCATTTCAACTTCTGAAGCTGCACCTACGTAAAGTACAGCAACACCTCCGGCTAATTTAGCCAAACGCTCCTGAAGTTTTTCTTTATCATAGTCTGAAGTTGTGCTCTCCATTTGAGACTTGATCTGGTTCACACGATCTTTGATCGCCTGATTGTCACCGGCACCGTTCACTACAGTTGTATTGTCTTTGTCGATAGCTACTTTTTCAGCAGTACCAAGCATGTCAAGAGTTGCGTTCTCAAGAGTGAATCCTCTTTCTTCTGAAATTACTGTACCTCCGGTAAGGATAGCGATATCTTCAAGCATTGCTTTTCTTCTGTCTCCAAATCCCGGAGCTTTAACAGCAGCAATTTTTAAGGAACCTCTCAATTTATTTACTACAAGAGTAGCAAGAGCTTCCCCGTCAACATCTTCGGCAATGATCAAGAGTGGCTTTCCGCTTTGAGCAACCGGCTCAAGTACTGGAAGCAGGTCTTTCATTGCAGAGATCTTCTTGTCGTAGATCAGGATGTAAGGATCTTCAAGATCTGCAGTCATTTTTTCGCTGTTGGTAACAAAGTAAGGAGAAAGATATCCGCGGTCAAACTGCATTCCTTCTACAACATCTACTGTAGTTTCAGTTCCTTTTGCTTCTTCAACAGTGATTACTCCTTCTTTTCCAACTTTTCCGAAAGCCTGCGCAATAAGATCTCCAATCTGGTCGTCGTTGTTAGCAGAGATAGAAGCTACCTGCTTGATCTTTTCTGAAGAATCACCTACCTGCTGAGTTTGCTCTTTAAGGTTGGCAACCAAAGCTTCAACTGCTTTGTCAATTCCGCGTTTAAGATCCATTGGGTTTGCACCGGCAGCTACGTTCTTAAGACCCTCTTTTACGATAGCCTGTGCAAGCACGGTTGCAGTTGTAGTACCGTCACCGGCAATATCATTGGTTTTGGAAGCAACTTCCTTTACCATTTGTGCTCCCATGTTTTCAAGAGCATCTTCCAGTTCGATCTCTTTTGCAACAGTTACACCGTCCTTTGTCACTACAGGAGCTCCAAAAGATTTATTTATAATAACATTACGACCTTTAGGTCCCAATGTAACTTTTACTGCATTAGCCAATGCATCTACTCCGCGTTTAATACCGTCGCGGGCTTCGATGTCAAATTTTATTTCTTTTGCCATTTTAATTAAATTTTTATTCCCGGTTTCGGGAATTAGTTATGTTTTCAAAAAATTAATGAGGTTAAAAACCGCCGGAAAGATGGTGGCGGTGCAACCATAGTAATTATACTACGGCAAGAATATCTTCCTCTCTCATAATAAGGTAATCTTTACCTTCCAGTTTGAGTTCGGTACCTGCATATTTTCCGTAAAGCACGCTGTCACCAACCTTAACGGTCATGTCGTGATCTTTTTTACCACCACCAACGGCTACTACAGTACCTTTTTGCGGTTTTTCTTTTGCGGTTTCGGGAATGTAAATACCTGATGCAGTCTGAGTTTCGGCTGCGGCAGGCTCAACAAGTACTCTGTCTGAAAGAGGTTTAATGTTTAGTGCCATTTTACAAATGTATTTTAGTTAATTATTCTTTTAATTGAATTGCCATAAAGACGAAAATTGTGCCAGTCCATAAATGCTGACAAAAGGCAAAAAAAAATGCCAGCTTGTCATAAGCTGGCATTTATATAAAGAAGTGTTTTATTTTAGTTTTGCTCTCCCGGACTTGTCACAGGAGGTTCAATAGGAGCGGGAATGTTAGTTTCTACTTCGGGATCACTTCCCATGATCCTGGATTCTCCAACACCGGTGTTATCCATAATAGTGACATTTGAAAGAAGAATTAACACTAAAAGCAGGGTAGCCAGTGTCCAGGTACTCTTGTCAAGAAAATCGGAAGTTTTTTGAACACCCCCAATTTGATTTGCACCACCGCCAAAGGAAGATGATAAACCACCACCCTTAGGATTTTGTACCATGATAACTACTACCAGCAAAAACGCAACTATAATTATTAGCGTCAAAAAGATTGTAAACGTGCTCATTATGCTTAACTATTATTTTCCTGTAATTTTTCGATTGCCCGAATTTGGTCTGCAAAGAAACCACTTTTTTCCGGATTTTTCAAAATTAAAATTTTATATGCCTGTACGGCTTTTTTATAGTTTTTTTGTTCCAGATAAACTCGCGCTAAGGTCTCTGTCATAAGGGATTCTGGTGCTGTGAGACCATCTTCGGCGAGGTCGGCTTTTTTTGCAGTTTTTGAGGGGGTAATTCTTGGATTCTTTGAAATAAATTCTTCTATAAGTTCAAACTTTCTGCTCTTTACTTCCTGTTCTTCTGAAGTTAATCCTTCCCTGTTAATCGGTTTTGCTGAAGCCAGTTTTAACCATTCCGAAAAAGAGTGATTTTCGTTGCGGTTAAAGGAGAGAGGTTTTCCTATTTCCAGGGAATTATCTTCAGCCGAAGATCTTTTATCTGCCTCTCTTCTGCTGAAAAGTTCCGGATCAAAAACCTGTTCAGATTCCTTCACCTTCATCTTTAAAGCTTTGTCGAGAGAAAGATTTTCATCTTCTTGGATGCCTTCTGCCGGCTTCCGGGTTTCAAGATCCTTCTGTTGTTGCTCCTGTTTTTTGATGGAATCAGCAATCTCATTTTGATTAAATTCCGAGGAAGTAATAAAATCAAAAAGTACTCCTCGATCTGCCGTGTGGGCAGCCGCTACCTTTAGTTCTTTATTGTAATGCAGGCTATTTACATTTTTAAGACCTTTTAAGCGAACTGCCCGGGCGGCCTGGAAGTAGGGGTATTTTTGCAAAATCTCTCGCAGAGCTTTTGTCTGCTCAAAAGAGATGGCAGTAGGCTTCTTAATAATTGATGTTACTTCCTCCTGTTTCATTACCAGTTTGCCAGGGTAGCGTTAAAAATATCTTGGGTGATACGTGTAAAGATCTCCTCTAATGCTGTAGCCAAAATTGCACCTGTTAGCTGAACATTGGCAGGATAGTCATAGTAAAAGGAGAAACGCCTGTCTAAAATGTCTTTTTCGGGATCCAATGTATTATAGAACCTAAGATTTACCACAATAGTCAACCTGTTTTGAGCTGCCGTGCTCTCGGCCGTGGCACTCATTGGGGCATCATAGTAATCCACAATTTCTCCTTCATAAACCAGATCGCCATTTTCATTTGTCAGGTTAAGGTTGGTTTGACTTTGAATAAGATCCTGGAGCTGTAAAGTAAAAGTGCGATCAATACCGGGTTCTACTAAAGGTGCGGAATTCTGGAAATAATTCACCTGAAAAGTTTCGGCATTACCGACATCGGCCCCCGAAAATGAATAGATACCACAGGAATTAAAACTTAACAGGAGCAGGGAAACAAACAGCAGTTGTATTTTTTTCATATAATATTGGGTGTCAAAAATGACATTTTTCAAAGGTCGTATTGTTTGATCTTTCGGTACAGTGTGCGCTCGCTTATGCCTAGCTCTTCGGCCGCTGCCTTCCTTTTTCCATTATGGCGCTCCAAAGATTTCTTGATTAGCTCCAACTCTTTATCCTGAAGGGAAAGCGTCTCCTCCTCCTCAATTTCTTCAGCAAAATAATATTTATCAAGTTTATCGGGCGTGTTTTGCTGCGGAATTTGAAGAACTTCCAGTTCCTCCTCTGTTATTTCTTCAGGAATGACATCTTCTTCATCATTATTTCCGTAGATCTTTTTAATAAGACTCTCGTTTTCCTCCTTCACGTTTTTATGACCGTCACTATCCATGAGCTCCAAAGTGAGCTTTTTAAGATCATTAAGGTCGCTTTTCATGTCAAATAGAACCTTGTAAAGAATTTCCCGCTCGTTGCTGAAGTCACTTTCTTTTTTCTTCTCCTCAATAACGGCAGGTAAATTACTGCCATGGCCGGGAAGGTATTCTTTAAGTTTTTCGACGTCTATGCTTCTTTCCTGTTCCAGGACCGAGATTTGCTCGGCCAGATTCCTTAGCTGCCTCACGTTACCATTCCAACGGTATTTTTGTAACAAGACTACGGCATCATCATCCAGACGGATGGTAGGCATTTTGTACTTAAGAGCAAAATCGGCTGCAAATTTTCTAAAGAGCAGGTGGATATCGTCTTTACGATCGCGCAGCGGGGGCAGATAAATCTCCACGGTACTAAGCCTGTAATAAAGATCTTCTCTGAATTTTTCTTTTTTAATGGCCTCGGCCATATTTAGGTTGGTTGCAGCTACTATACGAACGTTTGTTTTTTGCACTTTTGAAGAGCCTACTTTAATAAACTCTCCATTTTCTAAAACCCGAAGAAGACGTACCTGAGTGGTTAAAGGTAATTCCCCCACTTCATCAAGAAAAATGGTTCCGCCATCGGCGACTTCAAAATATCCGTTCCGGGATTGTGTGGCACCTGTAAAAGCACCTTTTTCATGGCCAAATAATTCGCTGTCAATTGTGCCTTCGGGGATAGCCCCACAGTTAACGGCAATGTATTTACCGTGTTTGCGATGGGAGAGCGCATGTATGATCTTGGGAATACTTTCCTTTCCCACACCACTTTCGCCGGTTACAAGTACAGAAATATCTGTCGGAGCGACCTGCATGGCCTTCTCAACGGCCCTGTTAAGTTTCTGGTCATTCCCCAGAATGCCATAACGTTGTTTTATTGCCTGAATGCTTTCCATAAGCCCCCTAGCCCCCAATGGGGGAATTTGATTTAATTTCCAACTGAGATTTTTTTATGTTCTTCATTCTTAGAACCTATATTTTATAACGTTAAATAGCAATTATCAAGCACCAAATTCTATTAGGGGTGCTGGAAATGCTGTGCTTTTTAAATAATAAGGTTTATTCTTCATATTTTTCTAAAGTGTAAACCTCTTATTTTTTAAACCTTAAATCCACTGCCTACTGAGGACTGAGCACCGAATACTAGTTGTTATCGCTATACCCAACCGCTTCTCCTATTAAGGTAGCACTGGTGCAATCATTGATCTTTACATTTACGAAATCTCCTACTTTATAATTCTCCTTTGGAAATACCGCTACTGTATTTTGTGAGGTCCTCCCGCTCCAGTGAGCATCAGACTTTTTAGATTCTTTTTCAATTAGCACCTCATAAGTTTTACCAACGAACTGCTGAGTCCTGTATAAACTATGCTCCCGCTGAAGACTGACAATTTCTGTAAGTCTTCTTTTCTTAACTTCTTCGGGCACATCGTCTTCGAGTTTTCTGGCAGCCATTGTTCCGGGCCGTTCAGAATAGGCAAACATAAATCCGTAGTCGTATTTTACGTACTCCATTAAAGAAAGTGTGTCCTGGTGATCTTCTTCGGTTTCTGTTGGGAAGCCGGTGATCATGTCCTGGGAGATGGCAACATCGGGAATCAATCTTTTAATGTTGTCAATTAGGGTGAAATATTCTTCCCGGGTATGTAAACGGTTCATTTCCTTCAGGATCCTGTTACTGCCGCTTTGTACGGGCAGGTGAATGTAGTTACATATGTTTCTATATTTCGCCATAGCCTCTATTACATCCAGGGTCATATCCTGCGGATTGGAGGTTGAAAACCTTATTCTCATTTTTGGATGAGCTTCTGCTACCATTCGCAAAAGGGCTGCGAAATTTGTAGCGGTGGCTTTCTCCATTTCCGAGGCATTCTTAATATCCTTTTTGAGTCCGCCGCCATACCATAAATAGCTGTCTACATTTTGGCCCAAAAGTGTGATTTCTTTAAAGCCTTTTTGAGCAAGATCATTGACCTCTTCCATGATGCTCTGGGGATCCCGGCTACGTTCACGACCACGGGTAAAGGGAACCACACAAAAAGTACACATGTTGTCACAGCCACGGGTAATGGAAACAAAAGCAGAAACTCCGTTGCTCTGTAAACGAACGGGAGAAATGTCTCCATAAGTTTCATCTTTCGAAAGGATCACATTGACGGCGTTGCGACCTTCTTCAACTTCGTTAATGAGGTTGGGAAGGTCTTTATAAGCATCGGGACCTACCACGAGATCCACAATCTTTTCTTCTTCTAGGAACCGGGCTTTTAAACGCTCGGCCATACAGCCCAGTACGCCTACCTTCATTCCCGGATTGATCTTTTTTACTGCATTGTATTTTTCCAGTCTTTTTCTTACTGTTTGTTCAGCTTTATCGCGAATGGAACAGGTATTTATAAGAACAAGGTCTGCTTCTTCCAGATTTTGGGTAGTATCAAATCCCTCCTTAGCAAGGATGGACGCGACGATCTCACTGTCGCTAAAGTTCATCTGGCAACCATAGCTCTCGATCATCAGCTTTTTCCCATTGCCCGTTTTAGGCTCCATCACCAGTGCATTTCCCTGCTGTTTTTCATCTATTATCTTCTCCATAATTCAAAAAAGTACCTTTAGGTAATTGAACGGGCAAAGATACAGTTTTAGTTGAAATGTGACAAAGTGACAGGGGGAAATAATAAAGAGTTAGGAGGCCCCTGAAACTGCATTTTTGAAAATATAAAACCCATATTTAAAAATTCCTATACTTTTGCAAAACAAAAAATGATACTATGGCAAAGAATTTAGTGATTGTAGAATCCCCCGCAAAGGCTAAAACCATCGAGAAATTCCTTGGCAAAGATTACACCGTTGCCTCGAGTTTCGGTCATATTGCCGATTTGCCCACAAAAGAGCTGGGGGTGGATACAGAAGGTGATTTTACTCCTAAATATATAGTATCAAAAGACAAGAAGGACGTTGTTAAAAAATTAAAAGCTTTAGCAAAGAGTGCCGATATGGTTTGGCTGGCAAGTGATGAGGACCGGGAAGGAGAAGCCATTGCCTGGCATTTGGCCGAAGAGTTGGACCTGGATAAGGATAAAACAAAGAGGATAGTTTTTCACGAGATCACGAAGTCTGCTATTTTAAAGGCTATTGAAAATCCCCGGGGAATTAATTACAACCTGGTAAATGCTCAACAGGCCCGTAGGGTACTGGATCGTTTGGTAGGTTATGAACTTTCTCCGGTGCTTTGGAGAAAGGTAAAAGGTGGACTTTCAGCCGGAAGGGTGCAGTCTGTTTCTGTTAGGTTAATTGTTGAAAGAGAGCGGGAAATTCAGAATTTTCAGGCTGAAGCTTCGTTTAGAATTGATGCTGAGTTTACTACGGAAGAAGGAAAGACATTTAAAGCAAAGCTTCCGAAGAACTTTGACACAAAAGCTGAAGCGGAGCAATTCCTTTCAGAAAACCTGGGAGCTAATTTTAAGGTAGCCGATCTAACTACCAAACCCGCAAAGAAATCTCCGGCACCACCCTTTACGACTTCAACTCTTCAGCAGGAAGCAGCAAGAAAATTATATTTTTCGGTTAGTAAGACCATGACTATGGCGCAGCGTCTTTATGAGGCGGGGCATATCACTTATATGAGAACCGATAGCGTTAATCTTTCTGAAGATGCACGCAAAGGTGCTAAAAAGGAGATCCTTGAGGCCTATGGAGAAAAGTATAGCAAAACCCGCCAGTTTAAAGGAAAGACAAAAGGAGCCCAGGAAGCCCACGAAGCAATAAGACCCACAAATTTTGCAGCACATAGTGTTAGAGCAGACCGTAATGAACAACGGCTGTATGAATTGATCTGGAAGAGAGCTATTGCTTCCCAGATGAGTGAAGCACAGCTGGAGCGGACCAACGTGAAGATTGAAGCTGATAAGCACGACAAGCAGTTCACCGCGAATGGGGAGGTACTTAAATTCGACGGATTTTTGAAAGTTTATCTGGAAGGTAGGGATGAGGAAGATGAAGAGGTACAGGAACAGGAGGGAATGTTGCCGGCGCTTAGGGTAAAAGAAAAGCTTGAAAACAACTACATAACCGCAACCGAAAGATTCACGCGTCCCCCTTACCGGTATACAGAAGCTTCTTTAGTTAAAAAACTTGAAGAGCTGGGAATTGGCCGTCCTTCTACTTACGCGCCAACTATTTCTACAATTCAAAACAGAAATTACATCGAGAAAGGATCTGTGGATGGTGCCGAAAGGGAATATGTTCAGATGACCCTGGCAGATGAGAAAATAAATGAAAAGAAGCATACTGAAACGGTAGGCAGCGATAAAGGAAAATTAGTACCTACCGATGTTGGAATGGTGGTTAACGATTTTCTTGTAAACCATTTTGCAGGTATTCTGGACTATAATTTTACCGCTAAGGTGGAGCAGGATTTTGATGAAATAGCCGAAGGAAATGAGGAGTGGACAAAAATGATGAGGGATTTCTACAGTGATTTCCATCCTCATGTTAAAGATGTTGCCGAAAATGCAGACAGAGAAGTAGGGGAGAGGATACTAGGGAAAGACCCCGCCACGGGGAAACCAGTGAGTGTACGTCTTGGAAAATTTGGTCCCATGGTGCAAATGGGTTCTGTGGAGGATGAGGAGAAGCCGAAATTTGCCAGTCTTTCACCAGATCAAACTTTGGATTCGGTTACTTTTGAAGAGGCAATGGAATTATTCAAACTTCCGAAAGAGCTGGGGGAATATAAAGGAGAAAAGGTGGAGGTGAACAATGGTCGTTTTGGCCCATACGTGCGCTACGGAAAGAAATTTGTCTCCCTTGAAAAAGGTGAAGATCCAATTGAAGTGACCATGGAACGGGCCATGGAATTGATCAAAGAGAAGGAAAAAGCCGATGCCCCTATATATGAGTACAAAGAACTTCCTGTACAAAAAGGAGTAGGGCGTTTTGGTCCTTTTTTGAAGTGGAATGATATGTTTATCAATGTCAATAAAAAATATGATTTTGATAATCTTTCCGCAGAAGATATAGAGGAATTAATTGAAGATAAGCTAAGAAAGGAGCGGGAAAAAGTTATTCACAACTGGGAAGAAGAAGGTATTAAGGTTGAAAAAGCCAGATGGGGACGTGTTCCAATATTATAAAAGGAAAGACTAAAATAGAGTTACCCAAAACTGTTGATGCTGCCGAGCTTAGTTTAGAGGAGGTGAAGGAGATCCTTGAGAGAAAGGCACCAAAAAAGAAAACTGCAAAGAAAGCAACAGGCACCAAGAAAACTTCCGCAAAGAAGACCACCCGGAAGAAAACAGCAGTGAAAAAGAAATAGTCTATGGAACTGGATTTTTTTAGCCCTGTTAACGAGGAATTAGTTGGCGGTGCAGGAAATAAGCTCGGATCATCTTTGCGCCTGCATCTTGCAGATAAAGCCTTTCCGGACCTGGAAGGGGTGAAAATTGTCATTTTTGGAGTGCTGGAAGATCGTCTTGATGAAGAACCTTCAGGGGAACCATTCAATTTGGATGGCATTCGCTGGGAATTTTATAATTTATATCCCGGCAACTGGCATTTACCAATGGCCGATCTGGGTGATATCCAAAAAGGAGAAACTGTTGAAGATACTTTTTTTGCTGTACAGTCTGTGGTAAACATGTGTCTTAAAAAAGGAATAATCCCGGTGATAATAGGTGGGAGCCAGGATCTTGTTTATGCCCAATACAGGGCGTATGATGGAGTTGAGCAAATGGTAAATCTGGTGAATATCGATTCGAGATTCGACCTGGGAGATGCCGATAAGCCTATTAGTAATCGTTCCTATGTTGGTAGAATAGTAGTGACCAAACCTTATAATCTTTTTAATTATTCTAACCTGGGATATCAAACTTATTTTAATTCTCAGGATGAAATAGAGTTAATGGACCGGTTGTTCTTTGATGCGTATCGACTTGGTGAAGTTACAGGAGATATTACTTCAATTGAGCCGGTTATGCGGGATGCAAACCTGGTAGGTATGGATCTTGGCGCGATTAGTGGAGGAGCTCTTGGTAACTACCGGCTTAAATCCCCAAATGGTTTTGACGGAAAAGAAATTTGCTCCTTAGCTAGATATGCCGGTATTAGTGATAAAGTGACTTCTTTTGGAGTTTTTGAGTATACATCCCGTTTGAATTTTCCTGCTGCAAATATGTTAATCGCACAGGTTCTCTGGTATTTTGCAGAGGGAGTGAATTATCGGAAAAATGAAAATACTATTTCTTCAAAAAAAGAGTTTATAAGATATCAGGTACCAATTGATGATGAAATTTTAGTTTTTTATAAGAGTCCGCTAAGCGGTCGCTGGTGGATAGAAATTCCTTTTATTTCACCAGCCAATAATAAACTTAAAAGACATACGTTATTACCTTGCACCCAAGGAGATTATCTGGATGCCTGTAATCAAATTATTCCCGAAAGGTGGTATAAAACCAAAAGGAAAAACGAAATTTAATGATATAAACATTGGTAGCTTCTGCATTTTGCCTAAATAAATTGTTTATTAGAAAATAAATAAATAGGTTTACGGCCTTGGAGCTATTATGTCCTAACTTTGAGAGATATTATGAGGAAACTTTTTTTGCTTATTGCTGTAATTTCTGTTTTGGCCTCGTGTGGCCGCGGTGATCAGGGGCAATTAGTAGGTGCGCAGGGAAAACAATGGCATCCCGAAAAGCCTTTGGGGATGACATTAATTCCCGGAGGGGCATTCATTATGGGTAAAAGTGATGATGATATTGCCGGTTTAAAAAATGCACCGCCCAAGACAGTTACTGTACGTTCCTTTTATATGGACGAAACCGAAATTACTAATGCTGAGTATCGTCAATTTGTGAACTGGGTGAAAGACTCGGTAACCAGGATGAAACTTGCCATCTTTGCCGAAGAAATCGGTGAAACTCCAGGAACAGGTGGTATTGGGGAATTTGCCTTTGCCGATACTGAGGAAGCCGATATGACTCCTTATGAAAAGTATATGTATGACAATTATTACAGTATGGGAGGTTATGAAGGCAGAAAAATTAACAAAGATGTGGACATTATATGGGATACCCGGGATTACCCGGACGAGTATTATGCAGAGGTAATGGATACCCTGTATATTCCTATTGAAGAAGCATACAATGGGCAACGCTCTTTTGATGTTAATCATCTTAAATTTCGTTATACCTGGATGGACGTGAGCGAGGCAGCAAGAGCTGAACCGGGACGACGTGCCGATTTTATTGAAACTGAAGAAATAAGAATTTACCCGGATACCACTGTCTGGATCAAAGATTTTAATTATTCCTATAATGAACCTATGCATAATGACTACTTCTGGCATGATGCATATGGAGATTATCCTGTGGTGGGTGTTTCCTGGAAGCAGGCTCGCGCCTTTGCCCAGTGGCGTACACTTTACCACAATGCTTACCGTAAAGAAAGAGGCAGACATAATGTGAATTCCTACCGCCTGCCTACCGAGGCTGAATGGGAATATGCGGCTCGTGGAGGTCTCGAGTCTGCTACTTATCCATGGGGAGGGCCTTATACCAAGAATGATCGCGGTTGTTTCATGGCTAACTTTAAACCGCTTCGTGGTGATTATGCAGCCGATCAAGCACTATATACAGTAGAAGCAAAATCTTATGAACCTAATGATTATGGCCTTTACAATATGGCCGGTAACGTTGGGGAATGGGTTTTTTCTTCCTATGATCCTGCGTCCTATGAATATTTTTCATCTATGAACCCTTCTGTAAATGATGAAGAGAATATGAGAAAAGTAGTTCGTGGAGGTTCATGGAAAGATGTGGCATATTTCCTGCAGGTAAGTTCCCGGGATTATGAATACGCAGATTCTGCACGCAGTTATATTGGCTTCAGGACCGTACAGGACTATTTAGGTACAGATCTTACCCTCAACCAAACAAGATAAACAATCCCTATTTACATACAACAACCTATTTAAAAGAACTAAATTTTTAATTATTATGGCACAATCAAAGTCAAGTAAAAAGTTAATGAACATGGTGTATGGTTTAGGTGCGTCCGTGGTTATTCTTGGAGCACTTTTTAAAATTATGCACTGGCCTTTTGGTAACGAAATGCTTATCATAGGTCTTATTGTGGAAGCACTTGTATTTGCTGCTTCTGCATTTGAACCTGTTGATGATGACGTTGACTGGTCCTTAGTTTACCCTGAGCTGGCCGGAGGCACTCCAGCAGCAAGAAATAATCAAAATTTGATTAGTGAGCAGGAAACGGAGGGAATGCTTTCCAAAAAACTTGACGAAATTCTTCGTGAGGCTAAAATTGATGCAAACCTCATGAGCAGCCTTGGAGACAGTATCCGAAATTTTGAAGGTGCCGCAAAAAACATTACTCCCACTGTAGATGCTATGGCTTCTCAAAAGAAATACAGCGAAGAGATGAGTCTTGCAGCAAATCAATTGGAATCTTTGAACAGTATATATAAAGTTCAGGTTGAATCTGCCGGCCGTCAAGCAGAAGTAAATGAAGCAGTAGCCGAAAATGCGAACAGATTGAATGAACAAATGGAATCTTTAGCCTCCAATCTCTCTTCTCTGAACAATGTGTATGGAGGAATGCTTTCTGCTATGCATGTAAAAGCTTAACATAGCTTTACAGCATAATTATAATTAAAAGAAAAAACTAAAGATAGAATGGCGTCTGGAAAACAATCACCAAGACAGAAGATGATTAACCTAATGTACCTGGTTTTCATCGCAATGATGGCTCTTAATATGTCCAAAGAAGTACTTACGGCTTTTGGAAATATTAATGAGAGCCTTGCCGAATCAAACGCTTCTGTTACCGAAAGAAATATTGCTGCTTTGGCAGGATTGGCAACAAAAGCGGAAGAACAACCGGCAAAATATGCTCCCCTAGAAGAAAAAGCAGAACGATTACATGCTCTTACTACAGATTTTACTGCCTATATAGAAAGTCTCAAAGCGAAAGCTCTTGAGGAGAAAGAGGCCGATGAGCTACAGGATTATGAAACAATGGATAAATCCGCAGAGTTGGATGAGTATCTTTTTTCAAGTGGAGAACCAAGTGAAGCCGGAAAAGAATTTCTCGCTCAAATCGAGCAGTATAGAGAAGGAGTTGTAAATGTAATAGGTGAAGAATATCCCGATATTGCAGCCGAAGTTAGGAGAGAATTTAGTACAGAACCCGTTGTAGATGGGGAAGGAGTAGAACGCCCCTGGCTTTCCTATAACTTTGAAGGATTTCCTTTAATTGCTTCAATTACTAAGTTAACTCAAATGCAGGGAGATGCAAAATCTGCAGAAAATGATGCGCTTTCTTCAATGCTCTCAGGTCAACTTATAAGTGATGTGTCTTTGACGAACTATGAAGCTATTGTGATTCCCGATAAAACTGCCTTTTTTAGCGGTGAGGAATTTACAGGAAAAGTTGTTTTAGGAAGGGTCGATCCATCCTTGCGTTTTGAGAATGTGATCATCAATGGAAATGAAGTTGAATCAACTCAGGCCGGTCAGGTAGCACTAAACTTCCCTGCGGGTAACGTGGGAGAGCAGCAAATTACCGGTGAACTTCAATTCCAGGAAGGCGATTCTATTGTAAGAATACCAGTAAGCAGTTCTTATGCCGTTATTCCAAAACCTAATTCTGCAGTAATTTCTGCTGATAAAATGAACGTGGTTTATCGTGGAGTTGCAAATCCTATGACGATTTCAATTCCGGGTGTAGGAAATGTTTCCGCTAATGCTCCTGGACTTAGAGCTGCAGGGGGTGCCGGTAATTATATAATGGATGTTACTACGCTTCAGGCGCGTGAGGTGACGATAAATGTTAGTGGCGAATTACCCGGAGGAGAAAATGTCAGTGATAGTAAAACTTTTAGAGTACGGGATATTCCCAGACCGGTTGGAACCGTAAGAGGAGAGGACGGTACCGTGAGAATGCAACGCCAAAATCTTGAAATTTCAACTATTGGGGCAAGTCTTCCCGACTTCGAGTTTGATGTTGATCTGAGAGTGACCGGATTTAAATTCCGTGTACCGGGTCAGCCTACCATTCAGGTAAGAGGACAGAAACTGGACCAGAGTGCTATAGGAGCTCTTAGAAGAGCCGGAAGAGGAGAAACTATCCAGATCTTTGATGTGGAAGCACAACTTGCCGGAAATTCAGGATATAAGCTTAAGCAGGTATCTCCGGTACTGGTTGAATTAACGAATTAAAAATAAAAAATATGAACTGGAACCAATTAGTGTTAGGATTATGTGGATTGCTTGTTTCGGTATCGTCTTTTGGCCAGAATAATCTGTTAAATGCCAGAACTCCCGACGAGATAGGAACTCCAACCAGGGCAGAGGTTGTCTATGGAAAGAATGATCCTTTAGAATACGGTTATGTGGATCAACGGGATATACTTTGGGCAAAAAGCACCTGGGAGGTAATAGATCTTGATGAAAGGGTTAATTTTCCTTTGTATTATCCTATAGATACTAACCAGATTGGAAGTTCAAGACGTTCCCTTTATGATGTTCTCGTTTCAGGTATCAAAAGTGGAAAGATAAAAAACATCTATGCTGATTCTTACTTTAACGATAAGCGTACACTTCAGGATATTAGCGCTGCTTTGTCTAAGGTAGATACTACAGATCTTGGTATTGAGCAGTACAATGCAGGGGAGGAGATTGACCCACAGTATATAAGCCGCAGGGATATTTCCTCTGCAGATATTGCCGAATATCGAATTCGTGGACAATGGTATTTTGACAAACGCCAGGCCGAATTAAAGTATAGATTGCTCGGGATTGCCCCTGTTGCGCCTGATGTTAATTTTATCGACGAAGGCGGAGCTTCGGCTCTGGTGGAATTATTCTGGGTATGGTTTCCCGGGGCACGTGAGGTACTGAATGAATCTTATGCCTTTAATAGGGAAAACTCATCCAATCCTGTGTCATTTGATCACTTGCTTAACGCGAGAAGATTTAATGCTGTTATCTATGCTGAAGATAATGTTCAGGGTAACCGCCAGGTGAATGAGTACATCAGTAATAATGCTTTCATGCAGTTGCTGGAATCTCAACGCATTAAGGAGCAGATAAGAGATTTTGAACAGGATATGTGGAATTATTAAAAGCCTTCAATACATTTTTAAAACGCCTTTCCTTCCGGAGAGGCGTTTTTTTATATCTAATTTTGTGATATGAAAGATTTTATTATTGTTGGGTCTGGTCTTAGTGGAAGCTGTCTTGCCTACAGGCTTGAAAGACTCGGAAGATCATTTGTTGTCTTTAATGACCATAGCCAGGAGGCTTCAAAAGTGGCCGGAGGTTTAATGAATCCGGTAGTGCTTAAGCGGTTTACGCTGGCTGCTAAAGCTGATGAACAGCTGGAAACCGCCATCGAATTTTATTCCGGTATGGAAGAACATCTTGGAAAGAAATTTTTAAATCCGTTGGAAATTTATCGCAGGTTTTCTTCTGTTGAGGAACAAAACAACTGGTTTTTAGCTGCAGATAACAAGCGACTGGCACCTTTTCTAGAAACAGAATTAGTTCCTCAGGTGAATGAACATATCCAGGGTCAACATGCGTTTGGAAAGGTTCTAAAAACTTACAGAATTAATCTTCGATATCTGTTGGATTCATATTCAAATCATCTTCAGGAAAAAGGGATGCTTAAAAATGACACTTTTGACTATGGAGGTTTAAGTATCAATGAATCTGGAGTGGACTATAAGGGCATAAAGGCTAAAAATATAATCTTCTGCGAAGGTTTCGGTTTATTAAAAAATCCTTATTTTAATTACCTTCCGTTAAGAGGCAACAAGGGAGAATATATTTATATAAAAGCCCCTGGATTAAACCTGGAAGTAAGTGTTAAATCTTCTGTTTTTATCATTCCGGTAGAGGAAGATACTTATGCTGTTGGGGCAACCTATAGCAACACAGATAAAACTCCCAACCCCACCGCCGCAGCACGTGAGGAACTTCTTGAGAAGCTTAGGAATCTTATTTCTATTGATTTCGAAGTAATTGATCAGGCGGCCGCAATACGCCCTACAACCATTGACCGTCGGCCTTTAATAGGTAGACATCCTCGTTATTCTTCTTTATTTACATGCAATGGTTTTGGAAGCCGTGGAATTCTAATAGCTCCCTCAATATCTGAGGAGCTCCTTAATTTCATTAATGAAGGTAAACCATTAGATCCCGATACTAATATTTCCAGATTCACTAAAAAATGGCATAAAGAGTCTTAATTTTTTGTCTTTTTTGGATCAAAGGTAAAAAAGAAATTCACCCAGATATTTCTGCTCCAGCGCACAATTATCGGTAAGAAGATCACCAGAGTGATTACTATGGCAAAAAATGAAATGAGTAAAGACAGTTCAAGCAGCCAGTAAGAAATTACGAAAGCAGCTGTAGCAAAGGCTATTCCGACGGCATAACTTACGTACATTGCTCCAAAGAAAAAGGAAGGTTCCATCTTATACCTGGTGCCGCAATTGGAGCACCTGGTATGCATGTCAAATATGCGGGAAATATGATAAGGATTAGGATCTTTATACATACTTTCTTCCTGGCATACAGGGCAGGTACCAGTAAGGACACTATACAATTTACTTCCTTTGAGAAAATTCATAAGATTATTAAATCTCTTGTAAAATTAAGCATCTTAACTAAAATACAGGGCGGTAATTTGAATTTTCAGTATGCACTGTTATCTTCATTTCCTATTCTTCATTTTTTCTTTTACTCAGGATTTTTGGCGGCAGATTTTCAAATTGACAGGTTTTTTTCCCGGCAGAAAATTGATCATCTTTGCAAAAATTTTGCTACAGCATGTTGAATATCCATAATTTGTCGATTTCCTTTGGGGGAGAATATTTATTTGAAGAGATCACCTTCAGGCTAGGTGCCGGTGACAGGGTCGGGCTAATTGGAAAGAATGGGGCCGGAAAATCCACTATGCTTAAGATCCTGGCAGGTGAAATGGAACCGGACTCCGGGCAGATCGCTTCAGATAAGGATTTAAAGATCGGTTTTTTGAAGCAGGATATCGATTTTGTTGAGGGAAGAACGGTGCTACAGGAATCCTATCAGGCTTTTGAGGAAATTAAACGTCTGGAGAAACAACTGGAAGATATTAATCACCAACTGGCGGAGCGCACAGATTATGAAAGTGAGAAGTACCACCAGCTAATGGTTGATCTTAATGATGTGCAGCATCAATATGAAATCCACGGCGGTTATAATTATCAGGGAGAAACAGAACGTATCCTGCAGGGTCTCGGATTTAAAAGAGAGGATTTCAATAAACTTACCGATACCTTTTCCGGAGGTTGGAGAATGAGGATCGAACTGGCCAAACTTCTGCTTCAGCAAAATGATATTCTTCTGCTGGATGAGCCTACCAATCATCTTGATATCGAATCTATTATCTGGCTTGAGGGGTTTTTAAATAATTATCCCGGGGCTGTCGTGATCGTGTCTCACGATAAAATGTTCCTGGACAATGTTACGAACAGAACCATTGAAATTTCCCTGGGAAGGATCTATGACTTTAATAAGCCTTATTCGAAATACCTTGTGCTTCGAAGTGAGTTACGGGAACAACAACTGGCTTCACAGAAAAATCAGGAAAAACAAATTCAGCAGACAGAGAAACTTATTGAGAAATTCCGGGCTAAAGCCTCTAAAGCAAGTATGGCTCAGTCCCTTATCAAAAAGTTAGACAAAATTGACCGTATTGAAGTAGACGAAGATGATAATTCTGTCATGACTTTAAAATTCCCGGTGTCGGTCGTTCCAGGAAAAGTGGTTATTGAAGCACATCACATTTCTAAAAGCTATGGAGACAAAGACGTTCTTAAGAATATTAATTTGCTAATTGAAAGGGATTCCAAGACGGCATTTGTTGGACAAAACGGGCAGGGAAAATCAACATTGGCTAAGATTATTGTAGGAGAACTTGATCATCAAGGAAAGTTAAAGCTGGGACACAATGTACAAATAGCATATTTTGCACAGAATCAAGCGGAATATCTTGATGGTTCAAAAACTGTTCTGGATACTATGATAGATGCGGCAAATGAAAAGAACAGGTCCAGGGTGAGAGATATACTGGGATCTTTTCTCTTTCGCGGAGATGAAGTCGAAAAACATGTCAGGGTGTTGTCTGGAGGGGAACGAAACCGGCTGGCCTTGGCTAAAATGCTTCTGCAACCTTTCAATGTGCTGGTGATGGATGAGCCAACCAACCATCTTGATATTAAATCAAAGAATGTTCTTAAAGACGCATTAAAAAGTTTTGAAGGCACACTTATTCTGGTGTCGCACGACAGGGATTTTCTACAGGGGCTAACAAATAAAGTATATGAGTTTAAAGACCATAAGATAAAAGAATATCTTGGAGATATTGATTACTATCTTGATCAACGCAAACTGGTGGATATGCGTGAGGTAGAGAAGAGAGATGTTGAGAAACAGGTGCCAAAAGAAAGTAATAAAGACTCTTATGAGAACCAGAAAAAATTGAAGTCCCTTAATAATAAGCTGAGTAACATTGAGAGTAAGATCTCCCGACTAGAAAAAGAGATCAAGGAGAAAGATCTTGAACTTGCTTCAAATTATGAGAAAAGTGTGGCACAGAAAGATTTTTTGAATAATTATCAGGCAAAGAAAAAGGAATTGTCGCAGTTAATGAAAGATTGGGAAGAAGTGCAGCTTTCTCTTGAAGAAAAAGGTTAGTTATGACTGAGCATTATTTTCAATGCCCTTATTGCTGGGAGAGTATTTCCATGCTCCTGGATCCGTCCAGAAAAGAGCAGAATTATATTGAGGACTGTGAGAATTGCTGTAATCCTATTGAGCTATCTATTTCCTTTGAAAAGGCGGAATTAATAAGCTTTAACGCTAAAAATATTGAACAATAGGTTATAAAAGTTTAGAAACAGCTACTAATTTTAAGATTCTTTTTATAAATTCGGAAGGAACTTCAATAATCAAGCCGTGGAAAAATCCTTTGAATTTGCTGAAAATGTAGTTGGATTTATGGTCAATACGGAGATTGATCAGGATAAAATTGAGGAAATTCTCCATGCGGTAAGAGAAAGGATTAAAAATGTAGCTCCTATTTGTCTGTATCTTGAAGATCAGTCAGATGAAGGAATATCTTTTGCAGCTTTTATAAAAACTCTTGGTTTCCATTTCTCACATGGCAAGGATCTTGAGAAAATTGCAATAGTTACAGATGATAAAATTTTTGAAAAATCGATGCAAATGAAAGATTTTATCGTTCCTGCCAAAGTTAAATCTTTTGGTAGAAAGGAGCGTATGGAAGCTATGAACTGGGTGATGGAATAATTTCAAAAAAACCTTTGGAGATATAAAAATTGACCGTATATTTGCAGTCCAATATCGCGGGATAGAGCAGTAGGTAGCTCGTCGGGCTCATAACCCGAAGGTCACTGGTTCGAGTCCAGTTCCCGCTACTAGTAAAGACAAGGCTTCACAGAAATGTGAAGCCTTTTTTTATTCTGCTCTAGTACAGAATAAGTACAGAAAATAGATCATTCCTAAATGTTGTGGATTAGGCAAAAATTGAATCAATCTCAAAAGTTGTGGAGGAATTGTGATATTGAATGTTTGTAATTTCTTAATCAAAGACATAGAATAATTCTAAGGAAATTGTCTGCAGATTTTACGTTTAAATAAAGAAGAAATTTGTTGGTATCGATATTCCACTACTAATCCATCCTATCCCCTAAAGTCGTGGTTTCAAAAGTTTTATTGCAAAGAGACCAAATTTTCACTGAATATTATCAGGAAACTCAATGGTTCCGGCGTCACCCATAGTTTAACTTTATTTAAATTAAGTCTAAATAAGCTTTGTGAAAAACTCGTAGTTCATTTATATTTGCCACCGAAACTAATTATTTATAACAAGTCTAAATTAATTTAAAAATGAAAAAAGCAATTTTTGCTGCGGTCATTGGAGGAATGATATTTACTTCCTGTTCAAGCGATGATGATCCGGTTATTGAAAATGAAATTATTGATGTACCGGAAACTTATTCCTTTGAAAGAGCTGGTAATTCTACGGTTATGTTCGATGGACAAACTACAAGATTGGTCATGGCCAAAGAGCTGGCATCTTCTTTTAAAGATTTTGACAATGCTACCGAGGAAAGCCTTTCCAACATGTATTCTAATATGAATGATCCTTTCTCATCTGAAGAACTCAATTCTTCCTCAAAAAGCATTAAGAGTAAAGTAGCTGCTTCCCAGCTTTATTTCGCCACAAACGCCGTAGAAAGCAACGCTATTAAGAATGATTTTGAAGAATATATAAGTGCTCAGGTAAACGAAGTTTTTCCAAATGAAAATGAGCTAGCAGCGAGAGGTGTTGCGGGTCAGATTGAAGATGGCTCCAGTGTGCGATATGTGAATCCAAAGGGATTGGAATGGGATCAGGCTTTTGCCAAAGGTCTTATCGGAGCATTGGTTGCAGACCAGATGCTGAATAATTATCTGGCTTCAGCTGTTCTTGATGCGGGAGATAATATTGTGAATAACAATGAAGGTGTAACTGAAGAAGGAAAGTCGTATACAACTATGGAGCACAAGTGGGATGAGGCTTATGGTTATCTTTATGGGCATCCGTCTGTTGCTTCGGCCACTCCTAATTCTTCTTTAGGTGATAACAGCGATCCTTTACTTTTTAAATATCTTGGACGTGTAGACGCCGATCCTGATTTTGAAGGGATTGCTGAAGAAACCTTTGAGGCTTTCAAGTTGGGACGTGCTGCTATAGTTGCAGGAAATTATGATGTGAGAGACCAGCAGGTTGCGATCATCCGGGAAAATGTTTCAGAAATTATCGGAATACGTGCAGTCTATTATCTCCAGGCTGGAAAAAGAGCACTCGAAGCGGGTAAAATGGGATCTGCATTCCACGATTTATCTGAAGGATATGGATTTATCTATAGTTTAAGGTTTACTCATAATCCTGCCACTAATGCTCCATACCTTTCTAAGTCTGAAGTTGACTCTATGTTGGAAACTCTAATGGCCGGTGATGGCTTCTGGGACGTAACTCCTGAAACTCTGGATGAGCTTTCTGAAGCAATTGCAGCAGAATTTGAATTCACAGTTGCACAGGCAGCTGAATAACCTAGTAATTTGAAGTAGCCACGCATAGCTGTTAAAGCTTATTTCTGAAATAACCTGCCCGGAGGACCGGGCAGGTTTCAGAGTTATTTAAACCAGGTTTTTTGAAAAGAAAATCTAAAGGATCCCGTGGCTTATAGCAGGCTTTAAAAAAGACTTTTAAAAACATATAAATATGAAATATTTTAAAGTTTCCATTCTTCTCCTATTTACATTTACCCTGAGCTCCTGTAATTCGGATGACGAAGGGAAGAAAACAGATAAAGACAATTTTGACCGTGCTGCCCTTCTTGAGAATTGGGCAGATAATATCATCATTCCCTCCTATGAAAATTTTGCTTCCTATACTTCAGATCTGGAAGCTAAAACAGAAGCTTTTGTGCAGGATCCTTCCGAAGCTGCGCTGATTGACTTGAGGGAATCTTATGAAGAAGCTTACCTTCAGTACCAAACAGTTGCTCTTTTTGGAGTTGGTAAAGCAGAGGCCATTAATTTCAGGATGTTCCTTAATACCTATCCCGTAGACGAAGCTGCTGTGCAGGAGAAAATAGAAAGTGGAAGCTATAATCTTGAATTGCCGTCTTCCTACGATGAGCAGGGTTTTCCCGCTTTGGATCTTCTGTTAAACGGTTTGGCGGCAGAGGATGCAGGCATTCTGGATTTTTATACAACGCATTCCAATGCTTCAGCTTATCTTAACTACCTGCAGGACGTTTCTTCAAGAATAAACGATCTTACACAAGAAGTATTGAGCGATTGGCAGAATTCCTTCCGGGATCAATTTGTTTCCAATACAGCTTCGTCCAATACTGGTGCTGTTGACAGGCTCACTAATGATTATGTAATGTACTACGAAAAGTATTTGAGGACCGGTAAAATCGGAATTCCTGCAGGAGCTTTCACAGGAAATCCCATGCCTGAAACTGTAGAGGCGAAATATTCTAACGGCTTATCAAAAGACCTCTATTTAAAAGCCTTGGAAACAGTACAGAATTTCTTTAACGGAAAACATTTCGACAGCAATGAAACAGGTCCCAGTTACAAGCAATACCTGGATCACCTTAATACAGTCAAGAATTCCACAGACCTTAGCAGCCTCATCAACTCTCAGTTCAATGCTATTGCGCAACAGGCCACAAATCTTAATGATGATTTTGTAGAGCAGGTAAAGACGGAAAACACGGTTATGTTGCAGGCTTTTAATGAACTTCAGAAGAACGTTGTATTGTTAAAAGTGGATATGCTGCAGGCACTTGCCATAAGTGTGGACTACGTGGACACAGATGGAGATTAAAGGGAGTTCTAAAAGAGGGCAATGAAAAAGGCATTTTCAGCATACCTGAATAAAAATTCGGAAGCCGCTCCTTTGGCGGTTTTCCGGATCTTTTTTGGGATCATGATGTTTTTGAGCGTCATTAGATTCTGGTGGCATGGCTGGATAGAGAAGCTTTATATCACGCCGCAATTTTTCTTCTCCTACTATGGATTTGAGTGGGTAAAACCATTGGGAGAATTCACCTATCTTATTTTTATTATTTGTGGGCTTTCTGCTCTGTTTGTCGCTGCAGGTTTCAAATACCGGCTGGCAATTATCACTTTTTTCTTAAGCTTTACCTATATAGAATTGATGGATAAGACCACTTATCTTAACCATTATTTTTTTATAAGTATTCTTAGCTTTCTCATGATCTTTCTTCCGGCAAATGCTTATTATTCGGTGGATGCCTGGCAAAAGCCAAAAAGGGCTTTTCAGAAGATCCCTTCCTGGTGCATTGACAGTATTAAATTATTGATCGCCACAGTCTATTTCTATGCGGGAATTGCAAAGATTAATTCAGATTGGCTATTGGAAGCCATGCCTTTAAAGATATGGTTGCCTTCAAGATATGATTTGCCATTGCTGGGCGACCTGTTGCAACAGGAATGGGTGCATTACTTTTTTAGCTGGTCGGGGATGTTATACGATATTGTTATTCCTTTTTTATTGCTCTACAAACCCACCAGAGTCTTTGCCTTTGTCCTCGTGGTTGTTTTTCACCTGGTGACGAGGATATTATTTCCCATTGGGATGTTCCCTTACATCATGATCGTTAGCGCCCTGATCTTTTTTGATGCCGGTCTCCACCACAGGATCCTTAACTTTCTCTCGGGGTTGTTTAAAATTGCTAAAGGCAGATTTGACAATGGGCGTGAAAAATATTACAGACCCGTAAGAAGAAAGCTGGTAATTTCGGTTTTAAGCTTGTTCTTTTTGATCCAGGTTCTTTTGCCGTGGCGATATTTGCTCTATCCGGGGGAATTGTTCTGGACGGAGGAAGGTTTCCGCTTTTCATGGCGGGTTATGTTAATGGAAAAAGCCGGATACGCGCAGTTTAAGATTGTGAATCAGGAATCCGGAAAGTGGTTTTATGTCAAAAATTCTGATTTTCTCACGCCTTTTCAGGAAAAACAAATGGCAACTCAGCCTGATTTCATTTTAGAATATGCTCATTTCCTCGGGAAACATTATAAAAAGAAAGGGCACAGCAATATTCAGGTTTTTGTGGAAAATCATGTGGCACTGAATGGCCGGAAAAGCACTCTTTACATAGATCCCGAAGTAAACCTACTGGAGCATTGCGATTCCTTTAAAACAAAAACATTCTTACTCCCTTTTCATGACACTATCAAAGGTCTTTAATCTGCTGTTTATATTGTTTTTTATTCCGGTGCAGGCTCAATATGTGTTAGACGGACAAATAATTTCGGCTCAGGATGGCTCCCCGGTTCCGGAAGCTGAGGTTTATAACAACACGACCGGAGAATTGAAGGTAGCTAATCAGGAAGGAAAATTCCGATTTGAAGATCTCAAAACGGGAAGTTACGAGCTCACGATCTTTAGTTTCCAATATGAAATTGAAGTGCAAAAGGTAGATATTCCCTTGGACGAATCAGTAAAAATTGAACTTAGTGTATTGTCCAATAATCTCTCTGAAGTCGTACTTACCGAGCGCCGAAAAAAGCTTTTTTCGCTGCGCAATCTTAGGCAGGTCGAAGGCACCGCTATTTACTCTGGTAAGAAAAGTGAGGTGGTATTACTTGAGGAGCTAACGGCAAACTTAGCGACGAACAATGCCCGCCAGATCTATAGTCAGGTCGTTGGTCTCAATATTTATGACAACGGCGATGCCGGCCTGCAACTGAATATTGGTGGGCGTGGATTAGACCCTAACAGGACCCAAAATTTTAATACCAGACAAAATGATTATGATATTTCTGCAGATGTTCTAGGCTATCCTGAAAGTTACTACACCCCGCCGGCAGAAGCTTTAAGTGAGATACAAGTGGTGCGTGGTGCTGCCTCCCTGCAGTACGGAACCCAGTTCGGCGGATTGATCAACTTTAAATTCAAACAGCCTTCCTATAAAAAATTTGAACTCATTTCCCGGCAATCTACAGGATCTTATAATCTCTTTACCAGTTTCAACAGCTTAAGCGGAACCCTGGGAAACTTCAGTTACTACACCTATTATAATTATAAAACAGGAGAAGGCTTCCGGCCTAATTCAGAATATGATTCCCACAATGCTTTCGTTCATCTAGGGTATAGACTTGGTGAAGGAACGAAGCTATCCTTTGAGTATACTTTACTTGATTATCTTGCACAACAACCTGGCGGACTTACAGATGCGCAATTTTATCGGGATCCCTCTTACAGTAACAGGTCCAGGAACTGGTTTGATGTGAACTGGAACTTGTTGGCTTTAAAGTTGGAACACAAAATTCTAACGGATACAGATCTCAGTCTGAACATCTTTGGACTGGATGCTTCCCGCAAAGCAGTAGGCTATCGGGAGAACCGGGTTTCTCAACCCGATGATCCTGAAGCGCCACGGGAATTACTTTCAGATGAATTCAACTACTGGGGAGCTGAAGCAAGAATCCTTACCAGATATGACCTTTTTGAGGAGTCTGTTTTTTTAATAGGTACTAAATATTACAAGGCCAAAAACCTACAGCAACAGGGACCCGGCACCACAGGATCCGGTCCGGATTTTTCTTTTGCCACAGCCGAGTTTCCTAATTATTCCAGACAGTCCAACTTTGAATTTCCAAATGAGAATATTGCTGTTTTCGGAGAAAACATCTTCAATTTCACAAATAAACTTTCCCTTACTCCGGGCTTCAGGTTTGAATATATAAATACAGAAAGCAGGGGAACCTACAGGGATATTTTTCTTGATTTGGCCGGGAATGTCCTCAAGAACGAAGCACTTACAGACAACCGCGGCTTTGAACGCAGTTTTGTACTCCTGGGAGTAGGAGCAGGATATGAAATGTCTGATAGTGTCGAGATTTATGCTAATTTTTCACAGAATTATCGTTCTGTAACCTTCAGTGATATAAGGGTTGTTAATCCCGTTTTTCAGGTTGACCCGAACATAACTGATGAAACCGGGTTCACTTCAGATGTGGGGATCCGTGGAAGGTGGAGAAATATTTTATCCTATGATGCCAGCATTTTCGGTTTGAAATATAATGACCGGATAGGGGAGGTGCTACGAGCAGAAACCCGTGAGAATTTTCAGGGGGAACAGGAAGAAACCGGAAGGGTGATAAGATTTCGCGGCAATATAGGAGACGCATTCATTTATGGACTGGAAACCTTTGCCGACTGGAATTTACAAACAAGTTTTTTTCCGGAAGCTGAGGACTACATGGCCAGGGTATTTGTAAACAGTGCCTTTACCAGTTCAGAATATATACAGTCCGAACAGACCAACGTAGAGGGGAATAAAGTAGAATTCATACCTGCTGTTAATTTAAAAACAGGTCTGAATTTCGGTTATCGAAATATGCTGGGTGCCTTGCAATACACTTATCTTTCAAAACAATTTTCAGACGCAACCAATGCCCCGCAGAATATAAATGATTCCCAACGCGGAATTGAAGGGGTTATTCCCGCTTATGGTATCCTGGATCTTTCCCTGTCCTATTCGTATCACAGGTATAAGATCGAAAGCGGAATCAATAATCTACTGGATAACATCTATTTTACCCGACGGGCGACAGGATACCCGGGGCCCGGGATCATTCCTGCTCAACCTCTTACCTGGTATGTAACATTGCAGGTAAGACTATAGATTAATTTTTTACAGAAATCGGGCTCGACCGGCTTGATTCTTCTGAAGGTTTTATTTAAACCAGGTCTAAATAATTATATTTGTCACACTTAAAAATTAAAAGAAGTAATGAAGAGATTCTTATTAGCATTAGCGACCATGGCGGTTTTAACGGGCTGCAAAAACGAAAAACAGGAGACGACTGCTGCTTCGGAAAAATCTGGAGAAGTGAACGTTTACACTCACAGGCATTATGCTGCCGATCAAGAGTTATTCAAGCAGTTTGAGGAAAAAACCGGTATTAAAGTAAATGTCATAAATGCCAATGCAGATGAATTGATCCAGAAGATGAAAATTGAAGGGGAACATTCTCCGGCCGACGTACTAATCACAGTAGATGCAGGCAGGCTTACCCGTGCAAAGGATCAGGAGTTGCTACAGACAATTGATTCCGAGATCTTGGACAACACTATTGCATCTCATCTTAAAGATCCAGATAACCAGTGGTTCGGTCTTACAAAAAGAGCCCGGATCGTAGCTTATGCACCCGAAAGAGTGGACAGTACGCAGCTTTCAACCTATGAAGATCTGGCTACAGAGAAGTGGGAGGACAGGATCCTTATCCGTTCTTCCGAAAATATCTATAACCAATCCTTGCTGGCTTCCATTATTGCCCACAGTGGAGAAGCAGCAGCAAAGGAATGGGCAGAAGGCATGGTGGAAAGTATGGCGCGGGCGCCAAAAGGAAATGATCGGGATCAGGTCAAAGCTGTAGTGGCCGGAGAAGGCGATATAGCTATCGTCAACACTTATTATATTGGTAATCTATTAAATTCTGAAAATCCCGAAGAAGTAAAGGCCGGAGAATCGGTTAAGATATTCTTCCCAAATCAGGAAGGGCGGGGAACTCACATCAACGTAAGTGGTGCCGGGGTTGCCCGTAATGCTCCCAATAAAGAGAACGCAATAAAATTTATTGAGTTCCTGGTTTCCAAAGAAGCTCAGGAGGTATTCGCAAATTCCAATTATGAATATCCTGTAAACGAAGAAGTGGAACCGGCCCAATTACTACAGAGTTGGGGTGAGTTTAAAGAAGATCGTCTAAACCTTTCCGAACTCGGAGAACATAACAAAGAAGCCGTGTTGATATTTGATGAAGCAGGCTGGAAGTAAGAACATATTTTCCTATCAGTACCGGTTAAAGCGATTGAAACGGGATAGCAATAAGTGGGCGCTGCTTACTGTTGCCATCCTGGTCTTCATCGCTTTACCTGTTGTAACTATTGGTATAGAATTATTTTCGGGACCGGGGGAAACCTGGGGGCATATTGTAGATAATTTGCTGCCAGACTACCTGTGGAATTCCCTGTTCCTCATCCTTGCCTGTGGAATTCTTGTACTTCTTTTCGGCGTTTCTACCGCCTGGTTGGTTGCCAGATTTGAATTTCCTTTAAGGAAGCAATTGGAATGGCTGCTTATCCTGCCCCTCGCCATTCCAGGATACATAGTGGCTTATGCCTATGCCGGGATCTTTGATTACGGCGGATCATTTCAACTCCTGCTCGAAGCCGCAGGGCTGGAATTTGTGCGGATTGATATAATGAATAAATTCGGACTTGCTTTTGTGCTGGGGATCTCTCTCTTTCCCTATGTCTATGTAAGTTCCAGAGCTTTTTTTATAAATCAGGCCAACAGTCTGCTTGAAGCTTCTGAAATGCTTGGAGTAGGGCAGTTCAAGACCTTTTTTAGATTAATGCTTCCTATGGCGCGCCCGGCAATTGTCGCTGGATTAATCCTGGTTTTAATGGAAGTGCTCAACGATTATGGAGCTGCAAAATATTACGGCGTAAATACATTTACTGTAGGGATCTTCAGGTCTTGGTTTGCACTGGAAGAACCTGAGACAGCGGTTTATCTTTCGGCTCTCCTCATAGTTATCGTCTTCACCCTTATTCTGCTTGAGAAATTTCAAAGACGGAAGGTACAATTCAACAGTAACAGAAGCAATAACAGGTCAATTGACAGGAAAAAACCGGGTAGGCGGCAACAAGTGTTGATTTTTATAGCTGTATTGATTCCGGTGCTGTTAGGATTTATATTTCCATTAAGTCAATTGATCTTTTGGGCGGTTCTAACCTTTGATAAAGTATTTGATGCGTCTTTTCTTGCCCTTTCATTGCAAAGTTTCTGGATAGCGTGTCTAACCGCCTTTGTGACGGTGGTAATGGCAATCACTCTCATTTATTTTTCTAAATGGAGCCGGTTAGGTTTTATAAAAAATATTGCTAAACTGGGAGTGCTGGGCTATGCCATTCCGGGAGCCGTAATTGCCATTGGGATCATGATTCCAATGATCTCGATCGATAAATGGCTTATCTCCTTTTTTGACAGATTTTTTAATATGGATGTAGGTCTGCTAATAACAGGTACGGTTGTGGCCCTCATCTATGCATATGTGGTGCGGTTTCTTGCCGTGGCCTATAATCCTATTGAATCTACATCCTTAAAAGTAAGCAATACTATTCCAGATTCTTCCCGAATTTTGGGAGTAGGAAATATCAGCACCTTTTTTAAAATTGAGTTTCCATTGATAAGAACCGGGATTGCCAGTGCTTTCATTCTGGTTTTTATTGATGCATTAAAAGAATTACCTTTGACTCTTATCCTAAAACCTTTTCATGTCAACACCCTGGCAGTGAAAGCTTACGAATATGCAAGCGACGAAATGGTTATGGAAGCCGCTATTCCTTCTTTGTTCATTATTGTTACCGTCATGTTACCGGTAATATTTCTTAACCGAATGCTTATAAAATAGAAACAGATCATGTTGGAGATCCATTCGCTTTCAAAAAGTTACGATAAGGGAAAATCGTTTGCTCTTAAAAATGTTTCTTTCAATCTCAATGAAGGAGATGTTTGCGCACTGGTGGGTGAAAGCGGAAGTGGAAAAACAACTCTCGTGCGCCTTATAGCCGGATTAGAAACTCCCGATGCCGGAAATATTGTCCTTAATGGAGAAATGTTTTCTTCCCTGCATAATTTCGTGCCGCCGGAGAAAAGAAAGGTGGGATTGGTTTTTCAGGAATACGCTCTCTTTCCGCATATGACCCTCTTTAAAAATGTGTTGTACGGGATCTCCAGGCAAAAGAATAAAAAGATTAGGGCTCAGGAGGTTCTTGATCTGGTAGGACTGGGAGAAATGAAAGAGAGATATCCTCACCAATTATCAGGAGGTCAGCAGCAAAGAGTGGCTCTTGCTAGAGCCCTTGCCCCCAATCCTTCTCTTTTGATCCTGGATGAGCCATTCAGTAATCTTGATGCCATGTTACGGGCTCAATTACGGAATGAGATCTTTGAGATTGTAAAAAAAACGGGGGTGACTGCTATTTTTGTTACTCATGATACTCAGGATGCTTTAGCGGTAGCCGATGAGATTCTCATCTTACAGAAAGGGGAATTAATCCAGAAAGATGAGGCAGCCAACTTATATATCAAACCCAACTCCATTTATGTTGCTTCTCTATTCGGAAACACTATACACCTGAGCCAGGAGTTACAATCGGCATTCAAATGTCCTTTGAATCCCAAATGTTCACATGCTATAAGGCACGAGAATTTTGCTATAAATGAAGAATGTGAACACGTAACTCATGCAAGGGTTATCAAAAGGACCTTTCTGGGAAATAAAACTCAGTTGCTGTTGAAACTTGATAGTGGTCAAAATCTAGCGGTATTTACTAAAGACGGTAACGTGGCTGATAGAATAAAAATAGGATTTAATTCCACAGATGTACTTGAATTCAACAATTAGAAACGATTGTAAATTAATAAATCATAAACCTTTGTTCCCGCTTTGAGCATGGGAAGGAAAATCTGCGTTGTAAGGGAAGCTTCTGGAGATTTTAAAAGGATTTTTTGACAGAAGAATTTCTACAGAAAGAGAATAACAAGGGGAGAGCAAGGGGAGAGTAAGGGGAAAAGTTCTTTTATCATATTTTTGCTTTACATGTTCTGCGGCTACAGGCAAAAAAGGACTGAGAGCCTCCTGATCCCTTGAATTTAATTTACAAGCCCATTTTGTCCGACTCTTATTTTATTGCTCCGTTTAAAGATTAAACGCTTTAGGTATATAATACCTGACAATTAGCACAGATAAAACTTCTGCGTTTTTTAACTCCTGTCTGTTTTTTTATTATTGGAAGATTGCATCTTAAACATTCCTTTTTGGTGTGTGCCAGCCAATGTTTCTTTAACTCATGAGCTTTTTTCCAGTCCAAAAACTGAAAACTGTAAATACGGGTTTCATCAATGAGTTTATTGAGTTTTACCTTTGGGATTTTCCCTGTCATGGATTCAGGATGTAAACGAACCCGATAAAGAATTTCATTCTTGATGATGTTACCGACTCCTGCAAAAATATCCTGGTCTAAAAGGGCATCGCAGATTAGTAATTCGGGTATTTCTTTTAATTTGGCTTTAGCCTTCTCTCTATCCCAATGCGCATTCATTACATCTGAGCTCCAGTCGTAATGTTCATTAATGTCTCCTTCAAGATATTTTACTGAGCAGGCATATAAATTAATTTCCCCATTTTTAAATTTGAGGTGAAGCCTTATGTTTCTGTCGGGCTTCTTTTCATCTATTGTATAACTGCCAAACATTAAGAAATGAACCTTCAGTGTAAATCCGTCGAAGCAGATGAGAAAGTGCTTTCCCCAACTTTTAAACTCAATGATCTTCTTATTAAGGAAACGATTCTGGTCAATTTTACTATTCCCGTCAACCGCAATAACTTTTTTTCCGACAAATTTTGCCGTCGCTTCTTTGACTAATATGATAGAGGGTCCTTCGGGCATATATTTTCATTGGATTAAAAGAAATTCTGGTGCTTTGTGTTGTTATAGTATATCATATCCTATCAGAATTTAATCCTGAACAAAACGAGTAAGTGTTTTCAGATTATTAAACGCATCACCCATGGTATTATTAAAATATACATAGACTGTTTTCCCTTCCTCTATCCACTCATTTACAAGAGTAGCGTGTTCTATTAAAAAATCTTCTGAATAGCTCTCCCGATAATTTCCTGTTGGCCCATGAAATCTAAAATACAGAAAATCGGAATTATGGTCTAGGAAAGGTGTTGCAGATTTAGGGATATCATGTATGACTATTGTCGCTTTGTGAAAATCCAATAGTTCATAAGTTTCCTCGTGATACCAGGAATTATTTCGAAACTCTACAGCAAATTTCCAGTCGTGTGAAGGATTTGATTCAGTAATACAGCTTAACAATTTTTCTAATTGCTTCGCGTGTTCTATCCCAATGCTCGGGGGAAACTGAATGAGCAAACATCCTTTCTTTTCATTGACAGAGTTGATGGAATTAAAGAAAGCAACAATATCCTCTTTATTGAAATTTAACCCTTTGTTGTGTGTAATTTCTTTCCATAATTTAAATGTAAACCTAAAGTTTTCCGGTACCGATGTTGCCCATCTTGCGACTGTTGCCGGTTTCGGAACTTTATAAAACGTACTATTAAATTCTATGCTATTAAAGAAAGATGCGTAAAATGTCAACCTACTGGCATTTTCATAAGGAGGAGGAAATAGATATTTGGGGATTGGCAACTGCAAGCCGCTAAGACCAGAATAAAAAGGATGCTGGATATCATGAGTAGTATTCACCTAATGTTCAGTTTTGCTATCCCAGATCCTGGTGTCTTTCCCTTGCCGGTCTATCTCTTTGAAGTAGCTGTATAAGTTATTATATAATTTCCTTGCCTTCCAGATCTAAGATCAGGTGGAGGCAATTCATATCCTGATACTTCTGAAGCTTTCTATCCTGGAAACATGAGATTTTAATATTAATATCTGACTTTGGTAATCTACTCATTCTCATGCTTAAAAAATACCTGGAAACTGGTTCCTTTTCCAACAGTACTATTGACTTCAATCCAGGCTTTATTGGCTTCGAGCATCTTTTTGATGATATACAATCCCATACCTGTTCCCTCTATCTCTTTATTTATTCTTGAAGACTTCTCAAAGATTTTTTCCTGATCCTCTTGGTCAATTCCAATACCATTGTCCTCGACACTGAAGACCACAGAGCCTTTTACTTGGAAAGTATTTATATCAATAACAGAAGTACGGTCATGATCCCGATACTTAATAGCATTATGCAATAGATTATAAATTATGCTCCTTAGATTATTCTTTGGAAATATAATTTTTGGAGCTTTAAAATTCTTATTAATAGTAATATTATTGTTTTTAATTTCATCTCTAAGAGCATCCAGAACATTTTGACTGATGATTTCAAGATCGATGAGATCTTCGCTCTGTTGTAGATTTGCTTCTCCGTTCAGGGCATACTCATTTAACAGAGAATTAATTCCATCAGAGGTGGTTTCTAACCTGTCTAACATAAGATTGAACTGCTCCTTATCCTTTCGCTTGTACGTTTCCCTAAGTCCGGTGGTAAGCAACTTAAGAGTTGATATAGGTTGTTTTACATCATGAGATAATGCGTATAGTAATACCTGATGTTGTGCATTGACTTTTTCCAGCTCTTTTATGGCATTTAACCTTTTATTAATATCAACGAATGTGACTATTACCCCATTTGTACTATCATCTTCATGATCCACGTACGGCACGATATTCATTTGAAACCAGTTGCCTTCTGTAGTTTGGATTTCCTTTTCAAATACATGATTAGTGGTTATTACCTCCTGTATATTTTCAGCAATTGTAGGATATCTGATGTTATCTTTTACATCTTCAATATTTCTGCCGATATCATCATAGGACAATGAAAATTGTTTCATTGCCGGCGGAGTAAAAACTCTTAAAATCATGTCTGCATCTACAAACAATTGAGGAATAATAGTATTAGAAAAATAATTGGCGAGGTCAAAATTTAAGTTCCGTAGTTGAAGGATATCTTTTTTTGATTGTTTAGACATAAATGGGCATTTGGATTAACCTTAGTTCAATTTGTCTTAGTTGATTGATTCAATTCTCCGCACTTCTTCAGTTGTACTACCGAAAAACTGGTTTCCAATCCAAAGATATGTATTTCCATAATTTTCGAAATACAGTTCATCACCCCCCGAAAGGCTAATTTTGACAAATTAGATTAAATTATTAACGTTTTACCTTGAAATAAATAGTTACACTGATTTTATTATTTGACCTTCTTTCATCATTTTCTATTATGGGATTTAATAATCTTGTTCGGGATAAGGAGCAGGAAATTTTAACTTATTCAGCTCCTGGACAAATTTGAAGTTACTGTCCAGACTCAAATTTTAGATTCTCCTATGGCTTTTTTACGTTTGGAAATTGCGGAAAAATTATTTTTTTGGTTGTTGATTAACGCATGTTTTTTTAACATAACTATGTAGTACATTTGATCATGAAAATGCTGAAAAATATTTTTATATCACCCCGGGTGGTTCTCCTGTTCCTGATGCTTTTCGGCAACAGTAACTCAATATTTTCAGCTAATCAAGGTTTTCTAACTTCCGAAGATCGCGATGGTCTGCAGGAATTAATAAGTACTCCGTTAGCAGGAGAGGAGGTTGAAAATCTTTTCGATTTTATTCTCCCGAGTCAGAAGAGCCTGGTTTTTGTAAAAGGATCTTTTTATTTCCCTGAACTTTTTGAGGCACACAGTGCAAATCATACTACTACTTCTCTTCATTATCTTAAACGTTCCCACAATATTGTTCCAGGTTTGGGGGTGAAGGAGATAATTTTTCCCTTTCATGTCTTTCTTTAGATTGAATTAGCTCATAAAATGGCAAAGGTGAAATTCACCTTTCCTGGTACCTTCAACTGTTGATAGGTACAATAATGCAGTATTTAAAATTTAAATTTAAAGAAATGAAACTTGATATATTATTCGTCGACTTTGTCCTCGTGGCAGCAGTATTTTTATCTTATTTTCTTTTTATTCTGATTGGTCGAAAAGAATCCGGCAGATTAAAAAATAAATTTTCAGAAGAAACCAAGAAGCATCAGCTTCGTTTTGAGGAAAAAGATAGTTGGAACAATAACATTATTGGCCTTGACAAAGAAAAAAACAAGATTTTACTGGTTCAAAAAAAGAGAACAGAACTGGTTTCAGAAATTATTGATCTTAAGCAGGTATGCACGTGCGAAATTCTTCAGGAAGTCCAGACCTTGAAAATAGAACAACGTACAGAGACCATCCTGCAACGATTAGATCTCCAGTTGAAGTTGCATAACGGTACAATGCAGATTGTAAACCTTTACAACTGTGAAGAAACTTATATGCAGGATTATGAATTGAAACATGCAGAAAAGTGGAATCGTACCATCAATGCGTTAATTAGTTTGCGTCCAAATTTAAATTCTGCTGCGTAAAGGTTTGAGAAGAAAAGAGATAGCTTTCGGGTGATCTCTTCTCCTTAATAATGTGCTTAAAAAAAATAATTTAACTATATTTTCCTAAAATTATTCATGATACTACAATTTTTACTGCTTGTAATTGGGCTTATACTACTAATAAAAGGGGCAGGATGGCTTGTGGAAAACTCCTCTGCCTTCGCCCGTAAGAAAAAGATATCCGATCTCGCCATTGGTCTTACCATAGTAGCTTTTGGAACCTCGGCACCAGAGCTGGTGGTGAACGCGGTTGCGGCCTATCAAGGACACGAGGATATTGTCTTTGCCAATGTGATTGGAAGTAATAACTTCAACCTTCTGTTTATCCTGGGAGTGGCAGGGTTGATTTCTCCTCTGTTAGTTCAACAAACAACTGTATGGAAAGAAATTCCGATCTCCTTACTTGCTGCTGTAGTACTTTATTTTCTGGTTAATGACTTTTTTGTTGATCAGGAAGGTTCTTTAGGCAGGTGGGATGCTTTAGTTCTAATTCTATTCTTTCTGGCGTTTCTTTTTTATGTCTATAAGCAATTAAAAGACGTGCCCGCGACCTCTGTTGGGGTAGAGAAGGAAAAGTCTAATACTAAAATCTTCGGATTTATTATTCTTGGACTTGCAGGTTTAATCCTGGGAGGAAGGCTGGTTGTAGAAAGTGCCATGCAAATTGCCGGAACTCTTGGAGTGAGTGAGAAGATCATTGGTATTACCATTGTGGCCGCCGGTACTTCCTTGCCCGAGTTAGCCACTTCTGTTATTGCGGCTTTTAAGAAGAACAATGACATCGCAGTGGGTAACATCATTGGCTCGAACATCTTTAATATTTTCTTTATCCTGGGGCTAAGTGCGCTGCTGAGGCCAATTGGCTATGATGCTGTTTTTAATACTGACCTCTATCTCCTGTTTGGAGGTACCGCTCTGTTGTTTTTATTCATGTTCCTTGGTGGAAAGAGAACGCTCGAAAGATGGGAAGCGGGTGTATTACTTCTAATTTACCTAGTCTATACAACTTATCTGGTTCTTAAAGAGATATGAAATTTGAATTAAGCCTGTCCTGTTTAAGGGTATAAATTATCTCTGAAGGTTATGAGGAAAAAAAATATCCCTATGCACTGGCAAATCCTCATAGGGATGAGCTTCGGTGTATTAGTAGGTCTGGCTTTGGCGCAGTTTACATGGGGTCCTTCTTTTGTCCGGGATTGGATTAAACCTTTCGGCAACATTTTTATTAATGCACTGAAGCTAATTGCAGTTCCTCTTATCCTTGCCTCCCTTATCAAAGGTGTTTCTGATCTTAAGGATCTTTCTAACCTTTCAAAAATGGGATTCCGGACGGTCTTTACTTTTATTCTCACCACTATAACAGCAGTTTGTATAGGTTTAATTCTGGTCAACCTCATTGAACCGGGTGCTTCTATTTCAGAAGAAACAAGAATGGATCTCCTTTCAAGCTATGAAACTGAGGCTTCAACAAATATTTCTAAAGCTGTAGTACAGCAGGAGACTGGTCCTTTACAGGGTATTGTGGATATTGTACCCGAAAATTTCATGGGAGCCGCTGCAGATAACAGAAATATGCTCCAGGTGATATTCTTTGCTCTTATGGTGGGAGTGGGGTTAATACTTATTCCAGGAGATACGGCAAAACCGGTAAAGGATTTCTTCGATAGTTTTAACGAGGTTATCCTTAAGATGATTGATGTTATCATGATGGCCGCACCTGTAGGGGTGTTTGCCCTTTTAGCGACTCTGGTTATTGATGCCCCCAGCCTGGACCTTTTTGCGGCCCTGGGCATGTATGCCATTACTGTTATTCTGGGATTGCTCCTAATGATCGGTGTTTATGCGCTAATGGTATATTTCTTTACTAAGAGATCACCTCTCTCCTTTTTCAGGGGGATAGCTCCTGCTCAATTACTGGCCTTTTCAACAAGTTCCAGTGCCGCGACCCTTCCGGTAACTATGGAAAGGGTGACGGAACATCTTGGGGTGCCAAAGGAAGTGGCGAGTTTTGTTCTTCCGGTTGGAGCGACTATAAATATGGATGGAACAAGCCTCTACCAGGCCGTTGCAGCAGTTTTTATAGCCCAGGCTTTTGGACTTGAACTTTCTCTTGGCACCCAATTAGGAATTATACTTACTGCGACGCTGGCCTCAATAGGATCTGCCGCAGTACCGGGTGCCGGAATGGTAATGCTGGTGATCGTACTGGCCCAGGCGGGAATACCGGAAGCCGGTTTAGCCCTTATCTTCGGGGTTGACAGACCACTTGATATGTGTAGGACTGTTGTAAATGTCTCGGGGGATGCAGCTGTTTCCAGTTTAGTGGCCAAAGCTGTGATCATCAATACACCTCCGGTTTCCGTAGGTTTAAAGGAAGTCCGGGTTTAGTTGTTTGGAGGAAAAATGGAATTCATTTCTATATTGGAATAATTGATTTTTTGATCATCCCATGGCACCACCTTTTCTTCTGAATCCAAATGAAAACCGGGATCAACGTGTTTGTCTATCACCACTGAACTTTCGTTGGTAATAATCCAAAATAATTTGATTTGGCCCTCCCCGGATTTTTTGATCCAAATATATTGCTGCCACGTATCATTTTTTGATTCATATTCCAGATTCAAGGCAACTTCATCTCCTTGCAAAGGAATGTCAAAAGCCGAAGGATTGTGAGGTTTTAAATCACCTAAATCGGTTAATCTTCCTTCTTGTGAGGGTTGGAAAGATCCCATGGCAGAGTAATTGAAGAAAACATTTCTTCTTAACCTTAAGTTTTTAATTGGATCTTTTCCATTGAGCGAGATAAGGACCATAGCCACAGAATCCTCCATTTTTGGAATTATGCTCGCCTGTGGATAACTGTAAATTCCTCGAGAAATTAATTCTTCCGAAAGTTGCTGATTCTTATTCTCCAGAACCCTGATTTCCTCAAGTTTTTCATCAAGCAGTTCTTCCGATTTTAAATTTTCTTTTTTAATGCCAAGGAAGAAAGAAGCTGCTGCCACTATCAGCAAGATAACTGCCCATACAAAATCTGAATTGACCTTCATTAATAACTGTGAGGATTTTGGTACAATATAAGATTAATCACGAAACATTTTGTAAAGGAAATTATTTCCATAGTCTGTTGCTTCTGGCACTTTATTTGCGTTTCAAGACGTAAAATGGATCTATGTCAAAACATGATATCATAAAACTTATAAATAATTCCAATGTGCGTTTTATTGGTTTGTTTATCCTTGCAGCTGTGGCAGGAATTATTCTTATTCTTTCCCTGCACAGGTTGTGGTCTCTCTAGCAGTAGGTTTTAACCTTGCTTTTCCTCAAACCAGCTACTGTACATTATGTAATTTGCTGCTGTCTTTTTCAAATTAGCAATCTGTTCTTTAGACAATTTCTTTATCTTTTTTGCAGGAACTTCTGCATAAATATGTCCGGCTTCACAAACTGTCTTTTCTAATACTACTGCCCCAGCTGCTATTATACAGCCTTCCTGTACTACGGCATCATCCATAACAATTGCTCCCATTCCTATTAGCACGTTGTCTTCTACCCGGCAACCGTGAACAATAGCCCGGTGCCCAATAGAAACATCATTGCCAATGGTAGTGGCTGCCTTCTTGTAGGTGCAGTGAATTACAGCTCCATCCTGGATGTTCGTCCTGGAACCTATGCGAATCGAATTTACATCTCCTCTTACTACGGCAGTAAACCATATTGAGCAGTCCCTACCCATTTCAACGTCTCCAACAACAGTAGCATTATCGGCTATAAAACAGTTTTCCCCAAACTGCGGATTTTTTTCTTCTACTGGAAGAATGAGTGGCATAAAAGATGGTTTTAAGATTTGTAAAAATACAAAACCCATTACTCATCATCTTCTTTCCGTTAAAAATTTCTAAGCTTTAAAAGGAAGTTGACTGGGAATTTGAAATTCATTATCTTTTATTTTTATGCAACTGAACAACTATGGAAGGAACAAGTTCTGAAAATAAGTATAACGTAATTCTAGGATTGCCGGTAAAAATTGATTATAAGGTACTTGAGACTTATCTTCAAAAGAAATTACTGGGTAAGGTTCTTAGTAAAGGCAAGGCGAATGGAGAAACTTCAGACCATGCACGAATTCAAATGATCAACCTTGTGCGCAGTCCTTTGGAAGATTTTGATCTGGCCGTTCATGTACAGTTAAATCTTCTAACAACATTTTTTAAAAATAAGGTGATAAAAGCCGTGGTGCATCTTTCCCTCTCTTTTAAGGAAATAGACCAGGAGGTACAGATTCGCCGGTACAAACTTGAAGGGGTAAAAAACGGATGGTTTGTTGATAAGGTGGTGGAGACCCTTATCAATAACTTTATGTATTCCAAATTAAAGGAAAAAATGAAATTTGATATACGCCCTATAGTACTTGAAAAGCTTGAAACACTAAATCAGCGATTCGCTGCCGGTCTCGAGGTAGCAGATGGGATGAACATTACAGGGAAGATCAATGAATTCCGGGTTCAGGAGATTATTCCGGGACAGCGAACCTTACTTATCTCGGTGAAAATTCTTGGAAATAACGTGCTGAATATTAAAAGTATAGATATTTAAAAAAATATTCCCATAGTACCTTTTTTGAATACTATGGGAATAGATGTATTTTGAAAATTCTGAATTTGTGGCGAGTCGACCTATATGTCTTCCCTGTTGCTGTCAATGATATTTTTACGAATTTCGTCGTGTTTGTTCATCATTTCTTCGTGCTCATTTCTCATGTTGCTGTGCTCTTCCATCATGGTACTATGCACCTCTTTCATCTTTGAAATCTGCGCTTTCATCTCCGAACTGCTCAAATTTCCAAAGTTATTCTTAAGATCCTGATGTCCATCCATTAATTCCTCATGGCCCGCCAGAATTCCTTCATGTTTTTTGATAATCACTTCATTTTGTGCCATTTGATCGAAAAAAGTAGAATCTGAAACCTGTAAAGTATCCAACTGTTCCAAAAGCTCCTGGTGATTTTGCTGAATTGTTTGATGCGTAGACTCAAATTCTGAATGTACGGCCTGGAGGCTATCGTTTTGCACCATTAGCTCATCAAACTCCTGGGAAAGACTTTCTTTTTCGTCATCACCACATGAAGCCAAAAGACCAATGGTGAAAAACAAGATCATAATTTTTTTCATTATTTTCTAATTTTGGTAATTAATAGTTTCAAATTTACAAAAGTGAACCTCTACTAGTTATAATAATCTGTTAAAAGGAGTTGCGTGGGGAAATGGTTCTACTGTAGGGAACATCTTTATTCGCTCTGGAAAAACGACTTGTCCTCTCCATGTGGTTACCTCGTATTATAAATAAGTATCTTTGTAAAGAAAAAAGGAATTATGTCGCATAAAGCTGGATTTGTTAATATTATTGGAAACCCTAACGTGGGGAAATCCACTCTTATGAATGCCTTTGTTGGGGAAAAATTGAGCATTATTACCTCTAAAGCTCAAACCACGAGGCATCGCATCCTTGGAATTGTAAATGGAGAAGATTTCCAGATGATCCTCAGTGATACTCCGGGGATTATTAAACCTGCTTATCAACTTCAGGAGTCTATGATGGATTTTGTAAAATCTGCTTTTGAAGATGCCGATGTTTTGATCTATATGGTAGAAATCGGAGAAAAGGAACTTAAGGATGAATCTTTCTTCCACAAGATCATAAATTCAGAAATTCCTGTTTTACTGCTTCTTAACAAGATCGATAAATCCAATCAGGAACAGCTGGAAGAGCAGGTGCAGTTGTGGCAGGAAAAGGTTCCTAATGCCGAGATCTTTCCCGTTTCTGCGTTACAAGGATTTAATGTGCCCCAGGTGTTCAACAGGATCGTGGAACTTCTGCCCGATTCTCCTCCCTTTTATCCAAAAGACACCCTTACAGATAAGCCGGAGCGCTTTTTTGTCAATGAGATCGTCCGGGAGAAAATCCTTCTGCATTACAAAAAAGAAATTCCATACAGTGTTGAAATAGACACTGAAGAATTTTTTGAAGAAGAAGAGATCATCCGTATGCGGAGCATTATTATGGTAGAAAGGGAAACCCAAAAAGGAATTATAATTGGTCACAAAGGTGCTGCTTTAAAGAGAGTGGGAGTAGAGGCGCGGAAAGATCTGGAAAAGTTCTTTGGAAAGCAGGTGCATCTGGAGCTATATGTAAAGGTTAATAAGAACTGGCGCAGTGATTCAAAACAGTTGCGCCGATTTGGGTACTCGGGAGATAAGAAATAAAGTTTCATTTCTTTTCTTCGGCTTTTTAATTCGGTACCTCTACATTTTTTTTCAGAAGATTTTTGAACTCTGTTATTCCTGAAATTTAGACAACTATAAGTACAGAGCAATCGTTTAAAATCACCTAATTTTGCACCCTTATTTAAGAAGTTATTATTATGAGCAGTATTGTAGCCATTGTAGGTAGACCTAACGTAGGAAAATCCACATTTTTTAACCGGTTGATTCAGCGCCGTGAAGCCATTGTTGATTCGGTTAGTGGAGTGACTCGCGACCGTCACTATGGGAAAACCGACTGGAATGGCCGTTATTTTTCTGTAATTGATACAGGGGGATACGTATTGGGAAGTGATGATGTTTTTGAAGCTGAAATTGATAAGCAGGTGGAACTCGCCATTGGTGAGGCCGATGCTATTATATTCATGGTAGATGTAGAGACAGGTGTAACTCCTATGGATGAAGATGTTGCTCAACTGCTTCGCAAGGTTAATAAGCCGGTTTTTCTGGCGGTAAATAAAGTGGATAATTCCAAACGACTGGAAAATGCAGTAGAATTTTATTCCCTGGGACTAGGTGAGTACTATCCCATTGCCAGTACAAGCGGAAGTGGCACAGGTGAATTACTGGATGCGCTGGTAGAAGCTCTGCCGGAGGATACACGTGCCGAAGAAGCCGATTTACCCCGGTTTGCGGTAGTTGGACGTCCCAATGCAGGAAAATCCTCTTTTATTAATTCCCTTATTGGGGAGGATCGCTATATAGTGACCGATATTGCCGGTACAACCCGGGATTCTATTGACACCAAATACAACCGCTTTGGCTTCGAATTTAATCTTGTGGATACAGCGGGAATCCGTAGAAAATCCAAGGTAAAGGAAGACCTTGAATTTTATTCTGTTATGCGGTCGGTGCGTGCAATCGAACACTGCGATGTCTGTTTAATAGTTATGGATGCTACCCGCGGTTTTGATGGACAGGTTCAGAATATTTTCTGGCTTGCCCAGCGTAACAGGAAAGGAATCGTCATTCTTGTCAATAAATGGGACCTTTTTGAAAAGGAGACTAATACCATGAAGGAATATGAGGCGAAGATTCGTCAGGAAATGGAACCTTTTACAGATGTGCCTGTGGTGTTTATGTCTGTTTTGACGAAGCAGCGAATCTTTAAAGCGATTGAAACTGCTGTAGAAGTTTACAATAACCGAAGCAAAAAGATCAAGACCAGTGAACTCAATGAGGTGATGCTGCCTATCATTGAATCTTATCCTCCGCCTGCTTACAAGGGCAAATATGTAAAAATTAAATTTTGCATGCAGCTACCTACTCCCCAGCCGCAGTTTGCTTTTTTCTGTAATCTTCCGCAGTACGTAAAAGATCCGTACAAGCGGTACCTGGAAAATAAATTACGGGAAAAATTTGATTTTACCGGAGTTCCGGTTTCTGTATATTTCAGAAAGAAGTAAAAATTAAAAACAAAGGGATCCAAAAATAGCATTTTTGGAACCCTTTGTTTTTTAGTATTCAGTTTGAAGTATCAGTTGGCAGTAAATAGCACAAAGGAATATTGGAGGCTTTTTTATTGTCGCGGATTTGCAATATATGACGAGAGTGGTATTTGATTTTGTTGGGTTCTGATTTATTTCCCGGTGTTAAAAATGCCTGGCTACGGAGAGTTTGCCCCTCGGTCCAGTACAATTTTTTTAGCCCCGCATTTAACTCTGCGCTTTAATTCTAGATCTGGATTATATAAAATGAATTTGGCGCATTTACCTTTACTGTGTACTGATCACGGAATACTGCTAACTTCCTTCCCACTGCCACTGACTACTAATTTTACCATCCTCCTCCGGCACCGCCGCCGCCGAAGCCACCGCCTCCAAAGCCGCCGCCGAAACCTCCGCCTCCGCCAAAGCCTCCTCCGCCACCGCCTCCGCCAAAGCCTCCACGACCAAGACTGCTAAGAACAAGGATGTCGAGGAGTCCGCCGCCACGGCGAAATCCGCCACGGCCACCACCCCTTTTGTTTCGGGAGCTAAGAATAATAAGGAAAACGATAAAAATGAGTGCGAGAACAACGAAGCGGGGAGATGCCCCGTCGCCCGAAGGTTGCCTGGTTCTCTGATAGGTACCATCCAGCACCTCAAAAATAGCAGTAGTACCCTGGTTTAATCCCTGGTAGTAACTTCCGGCTCTGAACTCCGGTAAAATAATACCTTCTATGATCTGCTTTGAAAGGGCATCTGTAAGAGTGCTTTCAATTCCATACCCGGTGGTAATCCATATCTTACGTTCTTCTTCAGCCAGGAGTATGAGAATTCCATTGTCTTCTTCTGCCTGACCAATGCCCCATTCGTGCGCCCATTCAGCGGCATAAGTGCCAATATATTCCCCTTGCAGGGATTCGATGGTGGCAACAACTATTTGCGTTGAGGTAGTATCGGCGTAATTAACAAGTTTTCTTTCCAGAGCCATTTCTTCATCCGCAGAGAGTACTCCGGCTTCATCATAAACGCTGGTCTCCATCGAAGGCCTTGGCGGAATATCCCTTTGTGCAATTGCATTAATGCCAACACCCAGTAAAAGGAAAAGAAGAAGGGAGTTCCGAAGTAAATATTTCATTATTTGGATATTTTATCCGAAAGTTCATTTTTGTCTCCGCTCCATGGGAAGTGCTCCTGCAATTCGTGTCCTGCCCTTAAGATCCCGTCGATTAAGCCTTGTTTAAAATCACCTTTTTTGAACTGTGCAACTATGGCTTCTTTAGTAGTCTCCCAGAAATCCTTGGGAACAGCTTCATTAATACCTTTATCACCGTAGATGACGAATTGCCTGTCATCTACAGCTACATAAATAAGTACGCCATTGTCCTCTTTTGTGTTGTCCATTTTGAGCAAGTGAAAAACTTCCATGGCACGAGCCCAAATATCGCCTTTGCAGCTGTGTTCAATATGCACGCGAATTTCTCCCGAAGTTTTTTGTTCTGCCTTTTGAATGGCTGCTACTACTTCGGCTTCACCTGCTTTAGAAAGGAAATCTTCAATTTTTGCCATAGTTAAAATTCAAAATCTACTTCGGGTGCACTTTCAGCTCCGGGATCAGATTCGAAAAGAGGCATCCTGTCAAAATCGTACATGCCTACAATGACGTTATTCGGGAATTTGCGAATGAAGGTGTTGTAATCTCTAACCTCCTGGTTGTACCTGTTCCTTTCCACGTTTATTCGATTCTCTGTGCCTTCCAATTGTGACTGTAACTGCTGAAAGTTAGTTGTAGCCCGTAATTCAGGATACCTCTCCACAGTTACCAGTAGTCGTGAAAGCGCAGAAGAAACCTGCCCCTGGGCTTGTTGAAATTGCTGAAGCTGTTCTTCAGTTATATTACTTGCATCAACATTGACCGATGTTGCCTGTGCACGGGCCTCAATGACATCTGTAAGAGTTCCTCTTTCAAAATCTGCAGCTCCTTTTACAGTATTTACAAGATTTGGAATCAGATCGCTACGGCGCTGATAAGCACTTTCTACCTGCGACCATGCAGTTTGGGCAGTTTCCTGTCTTTCTACGGCAGTGTTATATTTGCCAACAGTTAATAAATAAATTCCTAAAACGATGGCCCCAATGATCAATACGGGGACGAGCCATTTTTTCATGTTATAATTCTTTTTTTAGATTGATTAGTGTGGATTTAATATGCTCCAGTTTTCTGATGATCTCAAAGTTAGACAATGTTTTCCGGCTTTTCTCTTCCTTCAGATGGATTTTTGCACCTTCCAGAGTAAATCCTCTCTCTTTTACCAAGTGAAAGATCAATTCGAGATTTTTAATGTCTTCCCTGGTAAATTTTCGATTTCCCTTAGCGTTTTTCTTAGGCTTTATTACATCAAATTCCTTTTCCCAAAACCTTATTAAAGAAGTGTTGACCTTAAAAGCTTCGGCTACTTCTCCAATTCCGTAGTAAAGTTTATCGGGCAGGTTTACGTGCATTAATCCAAAGATTGGTTTTCCAGTTGTGCCTGTTCCAGGATCTCGTCATATTCTTCAGGAGAAAGTTGCCCGTAATAGAAGTTGATAGGGTTGATCTTTTCACCATCCTTAAAAATTTCATAGTGCAGGTGAGGGGCTTGTGAGCGGCCCGTGCTGCCTACGAAACCAATAAGGTCACCTCGTTGCACTTTTTGTCCTTTTCTCACATTATATTTATACAAGTGACCATAAAGGCTTACGTAACCATAGCCGTGATCAATTCTAATGTGATTGCCGTAACCACTGGAACGATTATCTGCCCGTTCTACCACGCCGTCACCTGTTGCATAAACCGGGGTGCCGCGAGGGGCAGTGAAATCCATTCCGTAGTGAAATTTTCTCACCTTGGTAAAAGGGTCTGTTCGCCATCCATAACCTGAAGCCATTCTTCTAAGGTTTTCATTTTTTATAGGCACTATAGCAGGGATAGAGGCAAGTAAATTTTCTTTGTCATTAGCCAGCTCCACGATTTCATCAAGGGAGCGGGATTGAACCACCAGTCTTTTGGTAAGCATGTCAAGCTTTTTATGACTGTCTATTATAAGTTTTGAATTGTCAAACCCTTCAAGGTCCTTATAGCGGTTAATACCTCCAAATCCCGCAAGACGCTGTTCTTCGGGAATTGGATTGGCTTCGAAGTAAAGACGATAGATGTTGTTATCCCGGTCTTCAACATTTGCCAGCACATTTTCAATTTGCTTCATCTTTCGATTAAGAAGACTGTACTGTAATTTCATGTTATCGAGCTCCCTGGAAAGTGCTTTTTCCTTAGGGGTTTCGAGCTGCGGAATGTTGAAGTAAATGACCAGGAGGATAAAGCCTGCAAGGAAGGCTCCCAGTACACTGAGAGCAGCAATTCCAAGGCGGCGCCCCTTCTTGCGCTCTATCTTTTTATAGGAAAGCGTCTCGCTGTCGTAATAATATTTAACCTTAGACATATAAGTTAAATTATGCTATTTTTGCGTTATCTTAAAATGTTGCAAAAACAGTGCAACTTTCAGCTTGAGAAACGAACAAATATAAAAATTGTTTTTCCGACAGCATAATATAAAAATTTTAACTTTTCATGAGATCCCAGGAGATACGTTCTAAATTCCTCGAATTTTTCCAAAGTAAGTCCCACAGCGTAGTTCCTTCGGCACCCATGGTGGTAAAGGATGATCCTACACTAATGTTCACGAATGCAGGGATGAACCAGTTCAAGGAATATTTTTTAGGCAACGGTACTCCCAAAGATCGTCGAATTGCCGATACCCAGAAGTGCCTTCGTGTGAGCGGAAAACATAATGACCTCGAAGAGGTTGGTAAGGATACCTACCACCATACCATGTTTGAGATGCTGGGGAACTGGAGTTTTGGCGATTATTTCAAAAAAGAAGCGATTAGCTGGGCCTGGGAATTACTTACTGAAGTTTATAAATTGCCAAAGGAGGACCTTTACATTTCCGTTTTCGAAGGGAACGAGGAAGAGGATCTTCCCCTGGACAAAGAGGCTTTGGAGCTTTGGAAGCAGATCATCTCTGAAGACCGCATCATCTACGGAAATAAAAAAGACAACTTTTGGGAAATGGGCGATCAGGGTCCCTGCGGACCATCTTCTGAAATCCACGTCGATCTAAGGTCTGCTGAAGATAAAGCGAAAACCCCCGGAAGAGACTTGGTCAACAATGATCACCCGCTGGTAGTGGAGATCTGGAATCTGGTTTTTATCCAGTTCAACCGGAAAGCTGATGGCTCTCTCGAAAAGCTGCCCGAAAAGCACGTGGATACAGGAATGGGCTTTGAGCGTCTTTGTATGGCGTTGCAAGGCGTGAAATCAAATTACGATACAGATGTTTTTACTCCTCTGATTAAAAAGATCAGCGAAACCACCAGTTCAGAATACGGAAAAGATGAGGAAACCGATATTGCAGTTCGCGTAATTGCAGATCACGTGAGGGCGGTATCCTTTGCCATTGCTGATGGTCAGCTCCCCGGCAGCGGCGGAGCCGGTTATGTGATTCGCCGAATTCTAAGAAGAGCTATTCGTTATGGATTTACTTTTCTAAATCAAAAGGAACCATTCGTTTACAAATTGGTAGAAACCCTTGCCGCTCAAATGGGAGAAGCATTTCCTGAACTGCGTTCCCAGCAGAATTTAATTACAAACGTAATAAGAGAGGAAGAAAATTCCTTTCTACGCACCCTCGATCAGGGATTGGTGATGCTGGATCAGGTTATGAAGGAGAGTAAAGACAAAAATGTATCAGGTAAAAAGGCATTTGAATTATACGACACTTATGGATTTCCTATTGACCTTACCGCGCTAATTTTAAGCGAAAAAGGGTATAGTCTTGATCAAAAAGGTTTTGAGGAAGAACTTCAGAAGCAAAAAGATCGTTCCAGAAATGCATCCAAAGTAACTTCCGGGGACTGGCAGGTAGTGAAGGATGCAGAGACCGAAGGTTTTGTTGGCTACGACAATCTCGAAGCCGATGTAGAGATCCTACGCTACCGCAAAGTGGAATCAAAAAAAGAAGGAGAGCTTTATCAATTGGTTTTCAGTCAAACGCCTTTTTATCCTGAAGGCGGAGGCCAGGTAGGGGACAAAGGAACTCTGGAGTCCAAAAATGGGAGTGTAAATTACATTTTAGACACCCGTAAGGAAAACAATCTTATCATCCACCTTATTAAAGAATTGCCCGAAGATATCACTGGTACTTTTACGGCCAAGGTGAATGTGGCGCAGCGGGCAAGAATTGCAGCCAACCATAGTGCCACGCATATACTGCACCAGGCTTTGAGAGATATCCTCGGTACTCACGTGGAGCAGAAAGGTTCTATGGTACAAAGTGATTATTTGCGATTTGATTTCTCCCACTTCAGCAAAGTTTCTTCTGAAGAATTAAAGCAGGTAGAGGATTTTGTTAATTCCAGAATTGCCGAGAAACTTCCATTGGTTGATAATCGCGAAATGACCTATCAGGAAGCAATAAATGACGGTGCCATTGCCCTTTTTGGAGAGAAATACGGGGATAAGGTTCGTGCAGTTCGTTTCGGGAAATCCATGGAACTCTGCGGTGGAACCCATGTTGGAAACACTTCAGATATCTGGCATTTTAAAATAATTTCTGAAGGTGCTGTGGCATCTGGAATAAGAAGGATCGAAGCGATTACGAATGAAGCTGCAAGAGAATATTTTGCTAATCAAACTGAAGCTTTTGCAGAATTAAAAGCAGTTCTTAAAAATGCTCAGGATCCGGTGAAAGTCGTGGTAAATCTGCAGGAAGAAAATGCAGAACTCAAAAAACAAATTGAATCCCTGCTTCGCGACAAGGCTAAAAACCTGAAAGGAGATTTAAAAAGCCAGATCAAAGAGATCAACGGAGTTAACTTTTTGGCTCAACAAGTAGATCTGGATATGGGCGGAATCAAAGATCTTTCCTTCCAGTTAGGAGATGAAATGGACAATCTTTTTCTTCTTTTTGGGACACAACAGGACGAAAAAGCCATGCTTTCCTGCTATATTTCCAAAAATCTGGTAGAGGAAAAAGGATTGAATGCGGGAAAAGTTGTTAAAGAATTAGGGCGATACATCCAGGGCGGCGGCGGCGGACAACCCTTCTACGCCACAGCCGGAGGTAAAAATCCCGCCGGACTTAATGAAGCGCTGCAAAAGGCTGAAGAGTTTGTAAAGTAAATGTATGATCAACCCTTTCAGGGTTTCAAACCATGAAAGGTCTAACTATACATAACCGGCAAGGTTTTTTTTAACCTTGAAGGTTTGAGTTGATATTTTTCCAAAAATAAGACCTACAAGGTTCTCAAAACCTTGCAGGTCAACCAAAATTAGAAGATGGAATTCCGTACCCAAATTCCTATTAAATCCCAGGAACCGAAAATTGGTTACTCTTCAAAAGTGCTGCTTTTGGGATCCTGTTTTGTTGAGAATATCGGGAAGAAGCTGGAATATTTTAAATTTGAGCAACTGCTCAATCCATTTGGAATTCTCTTCCATCCTGCTGCAATTCATAACTTCCTAAAAAGGGTAAAAACGCAACATGTTTTTACTGAAGAAGATATTTTTTACCACAATGAAGCCTGGCATTGCTACGAAGCACATTCAGATCTTAATTCTGTTGAAAAAGAGGATATTCTGAGGAATTTGAATGCTGCTGTGGAGGAAACACATCAATTCTTATTGTCGGCGACTCATGTGGTGATAACCCCGGGAACTTCATGGGGCTATAGACTTAAAGAAACCAATGAGTTTGTGGCAAATTGCCATAAGGTGCCGCAATCTAATTTCAGCAAGGAAATAACAGAGGTTAAAAGTGCTCTTTTTGGTTGTTCAGAAATTGTGAGAGAGATTAATCCTTTAGCACAGATTATTTTTACGGTCTCTCCTGTGAGGCACCTTAAGGATGGATTTGTGGACAATCAGCTAAGTAAGGCGAAATTGATCACTGCGATTCAGGAAATAGTGGCTTCTGAAAGTCACTGTTCTTATTTTCCGTCTTATGAGATCATGATGGATGAACTTCGGGATTACAGATTTTATGCGGAAGATATGGTGCATCCTAATCGAACGGCTGTGGATTATATTTGGGAGAAATTTCAGGAAGCGTGGATTCCTTCAGAAGCTTCAGCCATAATGAAGAAGGTGGATACCATCCAAAAAGGGCTTTTGCACCGGCCTTTTAATGAAACTTCCGAAGCACACAAAAAATTCCGCAGAGATCTTCAGGAAAAGATCGGGAAACTTCAGGAAGAAGTGCCTGAAATCAGGTTCTGAGGGAAATCTTCACATTTTCTTGGAAAAAAGCGCTCTCCTAATTCGTATTTTTAGAACATGAAGAAGTATATCGTGGGTGCCCTTGCGGTGCTGATCATTTTCCTGGCCTGGCGCTATTTTGAAAACCGCAATGCGGAAAGAGACCGCCTGGAGGAGAGTACGGCAATGATTCAGCAGCAGATTAAAAATGTTGGAAAGCTTGTGGTGACCGAGGGTACTTTTTCGCAGGTTTTTACCTATAAGGATACCAAAAACAGGTTTTTAGATGTACTCCCTGCACGTAAGCGGGCACTTATTATCGTAAATACAAAAGCTACGGTGGCCTATGATCTCAGTAAACTTGTAACCGAGGTTGATGTGGAAAATAAGACGGTGCATATCAAACATATTCCCGAAGAGGAGATTAATATCTATCCCGACATCAAATATTATGACATCACCCAGGATTATCTCAACCAGTTTAGTGCAGAGGATTACAACAAGATAAAAAAGCGCATCAATAAATCTACGCGGGAAAAGGTGGAAAATTCCGGTCTTAAATCAAACGCTAAAAACCGGCTGATAAGCGAGCTGCAAAAGATATATATTCTTACGAATACCCTCGGCTGGACCCTTACTTATAACAATCAGGAATTTAGTGCTGACGGCGAAATGCAGGAGCTTAAACTGTAATTATCCGGTCACCAGTTCGGGCTTTACAAGTCCAATTCCGTTATCGATTAGATGTGCAACATCGGGTCTTCTTTGCTTTACATCTTCAAGATGTTCCAGCACTTCGGAAGCCAGTTTTTCATCCTTATTGCTTGTCAACTCAAAAATTTCAACTGAAAGAAGCCAGTCTTTTGGATGATATTTCTTTACAAGATCAAAAGCTGCAACCAATGAGAATTTAGTGTTCTTTCCCTGCCTGATATTCCGAACCGATTCATACAGTGATTCAAGCTCTTCCCGCTCAGGGGTTTTTTTACTTTTAATTGTAGTGGAGGAGGGAGTATGAGTGATCAAATTGAAGGATTTAGCATCTGCAGGACCTGCAAAGGCCGAGATTACCTCTTTACCTATGGCCATGTCGTAATTTCCCCATTCAGGTTTAAATAGGACTTCATCTTTCCAGGTGACGGTGCAATTCTTCAAACTAATTAAAATGATCTTTCCCTGTAGATTCCTGGTGCCGGTAATAATTTCTCCTTTTACATTTATACCGCCTTCAAATTCGAAATTGACCTGCTCCCCTTCGTAAATATCGTATGCCCTAAGATCGAGCGGACTCATATCTTCAATGGCAAGGTTAATTCCTTTCAGCCTACCTACAGGAGATCCAAAACCATCGGGATGATTTTCTTTCCCGTGACCTACCAGTTCTTTTTCCCTGGAAGCTAAAGCAGTCTCTCCTGTGGTTTGGAAATACACGGGTTTTCCGTCATTTTTGATAACCCGCGTGAATTTTCCTGAGATCTGGATCCCGGTACTGAGTTCTATAGTTCCTAAATTTTTTGAATTGATAAGCTTTTGCAGCCCTTCAAGTCCGCCCACGCGTAGAGCCATTTTATTGGCAAACTGCTCCAGTACCAGACTAAGGTGAGCAAAGTCGGGAGTTACGTACAACTGGGGCTGAGGTTTTGTAATATCGAATTCCTGTTGCGCAGCACTAATATCGTATGGAATTTTCTTCACCTTGCCTGTCATACACCAGGTGCTTTCGCCAATTGAGGAAAGAAGTCCGGCGCCGTAGATCTTGGGATTTTCGGGTGTTCCTATAAGCCCGTATTCCACGGTCCACCAGTGCAGGTTCCTTATTTGGGCCATTTCACTTTGCTCGCGCTGGTCATTCTGCAGTTCATCCACCCTCTTTTCGGCGGTTTTGATTTCTTCTTCGGGAGTGTCTTCGGCTTCTTTAATTATTGAAAGATGACGAATAGCTTCATAGATCTCGTAATCTTTTGCGCTGGAGATTGCCTTACAACCTATTTCTCCAAAGCGACGCAGATATTCTGCATATTCGGGATTTGCGATAATAGGTGCATGGCCTGCACCTTCGTGGATGATGTCGGGTGCCGGTGTATATTCAATGTGGTCCAGCTGTCTTATATCACTGGCAATGACCAGTACATTAAATGCCTGAAACTCCATAAAAGCTGCCGGCGGAATAAACCCATCAACCGCTACTGCGGCCCAGCCAATTTCCTTCAGGATCCTGTTCATCCCGTACATGTTGGGAATATGATCGATAGAGATTCCTGTCTGCTTTAGACCATCAAGATAAGAAGAGTGGGCAACCCGGCTCAGATAGTCAACGTTCTTCCGCATTACATATCTCCACACCGCCTGGTTAATAGGGGTGTAGTCTTCATAATTTTGAGGTTTTATGAATTGCTTCAGGTGTGCCGGAAGCCTGTCAATTATCTCGTTTGATTCAAATTCTTGTTCCATAGATTTATAAAATGAACAGGACTTAAAGATACAAAAATATTAAGTTTGCAAAGCCTTGATTTTCTTTAGAATAGCCTTTCAGGAAATAAAAAAGCCGCTAAATTATTCATGTTTAGCGGCTTCAATTCAGGGGGCTGAAATTTAATTAAGAGATGGCGGATATTTTTCCAGGATCTCTTCAACAATCTCATTGATCCTTTCCTGTTTTTGTTCCACTTTAGTGGAAAGGGCTGCAGTTCCCATTCCCTGCCAAACCAATTCTTTCTTTTCGGCATCTACCAGATCAATGTATAAAGTTCCTTCTGTAGTAGAATTCACGGTATTATAACCTGTACCCCAATACCAGGGGTGCCATCCCCATCCATAACCATACCCGTATGGATTGTTGTAAATATTGATATTTTTTTCAGTCTTGGTGAAAATGCTTACCAGTAAATCGGGATTATCGGACTTCATAAAGCCTTTTTCCTGCATTTCCTCGTCTATAGCCCTTAATATTCTTTTCTTGTCAAGATCGGAGATCTCGGCTTTGTCAATTCCGGGCTTAAAAAAGGCATAGGTCTCGTACTGCGAGAAGTTAACATCCCTGTCGTAATCTGTCGCTACTTTTACGGTATTACAAGAAGTCATTACCAGCACGAACAGAACGAGTACCGAAGTAAGTTTAATCGCTCTCATATTATAAGTGTTTTTAGGTTAAGTGTCCAGTAGACGGTCATCGACCATGTTAGGAATGGTAACCTTTAAACGGGGTTCTGTTTCCATCGCCCGTTTAATTGCAAATATGGCACCTTCATTGCGCGCCCAGGATCTTCTTGCGATCCCATTATTTACATCCCAAAATAACATAGAGTTTAGTCGCCTCTCCGACTCCTTATTACCCTCAAGAACCATACCGAATCCGCCGTTGACTACCTCGCCCCAGCCAACTCCGCCGCCGTTGTGAATACTTACCCAGGTTGCGCCTCTAAAGCTGTCGCCAATGACATTTTGAATCGCCATATCGGCTGTATAGCGGGAGCCGTCGTAAATATTGGAGGTTTCACGGTAAGGAGAATCGGTTCCCGAAACATCGTGATGATCCCTTCCCAAAATTACCGTTCCAATTTCCCCTTTTTCGATAGCTTTATTAAAAGCCTTTGCGATTTCTATACGCCCCACGGCATCGGCATAAAGAATTCTAGCCTGAGAACCCACTACAAGTTTATTGGCCCCGGCACCTTCGATCCACTTGATATTATCCTGCATTTGCTGCTGAATTTCCTCCGGCGCATCTTGTTTTAACTTCTGAAGCACCTCCCTGGCAATTTGATCTGTTTTTTCCAAATCCTCTTCTTTTCCCGAAGCACATACCCAGCGGAAAGGTCCGAACCCGTAATCAAAACACATAGGTCCCATGATATCCTGCACGTAACTGGGATAGGCAAAATCTTTGTCTTCTCCGGCTGAAGTTCCATTTACAAAATTGCCTTCTTCATCTTTATAGATCTTTGCGCTGGCTCTTGAAGCTTCCAGCAAAAAGGCATTTCCGTAGTCAAAGAAGTAGGTCCCTTTTTTGGTGTGGCGGTTGATGGCCTCGGTTTGTCTGCGCAGACTTTCCCGAACCTTTTCTTTAAATTTCTCCGGATCGGAACTCATCAATTCATTTGCTTCCTCAAAACTTATACCTACGGGATAATAGCCACCCGCCCATGGATTGTGCAGAGAAGTCTGGTCGCTACCCAGATCAATATGAATATTTTCTTCATCAAATTTCTCCCATACTTCCACCACATTTCCCAGGTAAGCGAATGAAATAATTTTTCCTTCAGCCTTAGCTTCGGTCACTTTTTGCACCAGCACATCGAGGTCTTGGACAACTTCATCAACCCAACCCTGAGAGTGGCGGGTTTCCACAGCTTTGGGATTCACTTCGGCGCAAACTGTAATACAGCCTGCAATATTCCCGGCTTTGGGTTGTGCACCGCTCATTCCCCCCAACCCAGAGGTAACAAATAAAGAACCCTCGCCCAAAGTACCTTTTTTGATACCTGTGCCCTCTGGAGAAGTAGAGGTTTTCGCTATTTTTCGAAGGGCATTAAGCACGATGATGGTGGTGCCGTGAACAATTCCCTGCGGACCTATATACATATAGCTTCCAGCAGTCATTTGTCCATATTGCGTTACTCCCAGGGCATTAAATTTTTCCCAGTCATCCTGTTTTGAATAGTTCGGGATCATCATTCCATTAGTAACTACTACGCGTGGAGCATCGGGATGGGAAGGAAAAAGACCCAGGGGATGACCGGAATTCATGACCAGAGTTTGTTCTTCGGTCATTTCAGCCAGGTATTTCATCACCAGCCGGTACTGCGCCCAATTCTGAAAAACCGCTCCATTGCCCCCGTAGGTAATCAGTTCGTGCGGATGCTGTGCCACCTTCGGATCCAGGTTGTTCTGGATCATGAGCATAATGCCTTTTGCCTGCTCGCATTTTCCGGGATATTCAGAAATAGGTCGGGCGTACATGTCGTAATCGGGACGAAGACGGTACATATAGATCCTGCCGTAGGTTTCCAGCTCGTGACGAAATTCCGGAAGCAGCTCCTCGTGATGACTCTTATCAAAATATCTCAGGGCATTCCGAAGAGTCAGTTTCTTTTCTTCAGCCGAAAGGATGTCTTTGCGTTTTGGTGCGTGATTTACAGTAGGATCATACTCTTTTGCAGCCGGTAAAGTATTGGGAATACCTTCTAAAATGGCATTTTTGAAGTCCATATAGAATTATTTTTTCTGTTGGTTGGTTTTCTTATTGAAGCCGTAAGGGCAGTGGCGGCAGCCGCTTTCACAGCAGTAGCCCCTTTTGAGGTGGTATTGTTCGGTAAAGCAGCGGTAGCCTTCGGGAGTAATATAAAAGTCCCCTTCCTCAAGCGGAATTTTTTTCTTTAAAAAACTCATATTACAAAAATAGCATTTTCTTATCTTGCCCTTATGTTCGTGGTGGTAAATAAATTTATTCTTGCCAAACACTTTGACGGTGTGGTGTTGTGGCCGTTTATAGTTGTGAAGCGGAAAGAGCTGAAGAACAATTCCGTTTTTATGAACCACGAGCGCATTCACCTCAAACAGCAGGTAGAGCTGCTTATCATTTTCTTCTTTATCTGGTACTTTTTTGAATATTTTATTCGCCTTATCAAGTACAGGGATTCCTATAAAGCCTACAACAAGATCTGTTTTGAGCGGGAGGCCTATGCCAATGAAAAAGATCTTAATTACATCTCGAACAGACCTTTCTGGAATTACAGGAAATATTTGTAATACAGGTTTTGACCTGTACACTTGACCTACAGGTCCTTTAAATTCTCCAACATGGTGGGAATAAGTTCGCTCACGGTAGGATGAATGTGGATAGCATCCCGCATCACTTTATAAGAAGCGCCGGCATACATCTGGTCAAGGACAGTGTGGATAAATTCATCTGCTCCTGTTCCCAGGAATATTGCTCCCAGTATTTTGTCTGTCTCCGCCTCAATAAAGATCTTAAGCTTTCCTGATGTCTCTCCTTTTTCCTTTGCCCTGGCCACATTTTTCATTTGCATCTCTGCAACTTTAGCTTTTATACCTTTTTCTTTTATCTGTTTTTCATTCAGTCCCACCCTTGCCAGCGGCGGATCAATATAAGCGGCATAGCAGAGAAACCTGTCAGAAAGCTTCCTTTTTTTCTCCTCAGAAAGATGAGAATTCACAATTTGGTAGTCATTATAAGCCGTATGGGTGAAGCCACCTTCTCCATTGCAGTCTCCAAGCGCCCAGATATGAGAAACCGTTGTTTGAAGCTGATCATTAACTTTTATAAAACCTTTTTCATCCATTTTCACTCCTGTATTTTCCAGTCCTAAATCATCTGTATTAGGAACCCTTCCCGCAGCCAGCAGAAGATGGGGAGTTTTTATCTCCTTGGCGCCTTCTTCACAATCATAAGTCAAAACGATCTCCCCTTCCCGTTGGGTGCCTTTTATGCAATTTGAATTCAGTAGGACCTTAATGCCACTGTCTTTGATGATTCCGGTTATGGCTTCCGCAATGTCATCGTCCTCTTTTTTCATTAACTGTGTACCGCGCTCCAGGATAGTGACTTTACTTCCAAAGCGACTAAACATCTGCCCGAACTCGAGACCAACATAGCCGCCGCCTGCAATGACCAGATTCTCAGGGATTTCTTCCAGTTCCAGCATAGTGCGGTTTGTAAGGTAATTAACGTCCTTAAAATTTTCCGGAATACGCGGCCTTCCGCCAACATTAATGAAAATCTTTTCGGCCGAAAGTTTTTCTCCGTTGACTTGTATTGTGTGGTTGTCCACAAAAACTGCTTTTCCGCCAATAAGGCTGATGTTTTTCTCGTTTTCAAACATTTTTTCCAGTCCCTCATGAGAATCTGAAATCAATTTGTCTTTCCGGGCTTTGATCTTTTTTAGATCTACATTTACTTCTCCTTCAATGCTCACGCCCATTTCCCGGCTGTTTTTTGCAATAAATGCTCTCCTGGCCGAAGCCACGTAAGCCTTAGTAGGTGTACAACCGGTATTCACACAAGTACCACCAAGTTCGCTTTTTTCAATAATGGCAACTTTTTTTCCGTTTTTAGCCATACTGGAAGCAAGGGGAGGTCCCGCCTGGCCTGTGCCTATAATAATTGCATCAAATTTTCTCATTTCTTATTTTTTCTGATCTTCATTCACGACTCGTTTGTAGAAATTAAAGATACTTTTTGAGAAACTGAGCTTTCTTTCTTATAATTAGTTCTTAATATTTGCACCTGTTTTACTGAAGGCATTCAGAAATTAATATGAGCGACATCAAGAATTTATACACCGCACCTCCCCAAATCCCAAGTCAGTTTATTACTGAAATTGAAGGTGTTTCCATTTTTATGAAGCGGGAAGATCTGTTGCATCCTGAAGTTTCAGGAAATAAATTCAGAAAGCTGAAGTACAACATCGCTGAAGCTACCTCTCAAAAAAGGCAAATCCTGCTCACTTTTGGAGGGGCTTTTTCGAACCATATTGCTGCTACCGCGGCCGCCGGAAAACTATCGGGCTTCAAAACCATTGGATTAATTAGAGGTGAGGAATTGGGAGAGGATCTGGAGAAGACCCTTCAGGAGAATTCTACGTTGAGGTTTGCTTCTCACTGCGGAATGAAACTACATTTTATAAACCGAAGTGATTACAGAAACAAAACTTCAGAAGCATTTCTTGAAGACTTGCGGAAGAAGTTCGGCGATTTTTACCTGGTGCCCGAAGGAGGTACAAACGAGCTGGCTGTAAAAGGATGTGAGGAAATTTTAACTCCTGAAGATGCAGAATATGATACAATTTGCTGTGCGATTGGAACCGGAGGAACCATTAGCGGACTCATAAATTCATCAGAAGAACATCAGCAGATTCTGGGGTTTCCGGCTTTGAAAGGTGACTTTTTAAAACCGGAGATCCAACGGTTCAGCAAAAAAAATAACTGGAAGATTATACCAGATTATCATTTTGGTGGTTATGCTAAAGTGGATGAAAAGCTTATCGAATTTATGAACAACTTCCGAAGTAAGTATGGGATACAGTTAGATCCTGTTTATACCGCAAAACTTATGTACGGGATCTTTGATCTGGCAGAGACAGGATATTTCTTGAAAAATACTCGTATTTTAGCCATTCATACCGGGGGGCTTCAGGGAATTTCGGGTATGAACAAGGTGTTAAAAATGAGAAATCTACCTCCAATTTTGACCTATGATGAAAGTTGCAATTAGAATTTTTGTACTTTTTCTCCTAATCTTCACGGTTTCCTGTGGGACAGGTAAAAAGGCTTCTAATAAAGAAAACAGAAAAAGCACGGCAGGAAAGCATTCACCCACGCCCGGTACTTACACCGACAAGGTTGCAAGGTATATAGAACTTTATGCACCTATGGCACAGGAGGAGATGGAACTTTATAAGATTCCTGCCAGTATCACTCTTGCTCAGGGAATCCTGGAATCGGGTGCAGGCGAGGGGGAATTGACCCGTAGAGCCAATAACCATTTTGGGATAAAATGTCATGGCTGGACCGGTGGTAAAGTATATCATGATGATGATCGCTCCCAGGAGTGTTTTAGAAAATATAAAGATCCTAAATATTCTTTCCGGGATCATTCGCTTTTCCTGGCCGAAAGGAAGCGTTATGCTGCACTTTTTGATCTTGAACTCGCAGATTATAAAGGTTGGGCCCGTGGCCTTAGAGCCGCAGGTTATGCTACCGACAGGAGGTATCCGGAGAAACTTATAAGCATTATCGAGAGATATCAACTTTATTTGTATGACGGTGATACACCCGCGAGAGAGGTGGTAGTCTATACCGAGTCGGTAACTTCCGGAAATTCTGTAGCCAGAGCTTATACTGTGCAGCAAGGGGATACCCTATATTCTATTGCTAAAAGACATAACCTTACAGTTGAGCAACTACAAAAAATAAATAAACTAAAAGGCACTAACATTGGCATTGGCCAGACACTACTAGTGACCCCTTAAAACAATAATATGATCTATAAAAGAAGCAGCGAGTTATTCACTGCAGCTAAAGAAGTAATTCCCGGGGGAGTGAATTCGCCGGTGCGGGCATTTTCGGCCGTTGGCGGGGAACCAATATTTATGAAAGAAGCTAAAGGCGCCTATCTATATGATGAAGATGGGAATAAATACATTGATTATATTAACTCCTGGGGTCCCCTTATTCTTGGCCATGCCTTTGAACCGGTAGTCAACGCAGTAGTGGAAAAAGCCAAAAAAGGAACTTCTTTCGGTACGCCCACTCAGATAGAAACCACCATCGCAGAACTTGCCGTTTCTATGGTGCCCAATATTGAGAAGATTCGAATGGTGAATTCGGGAACCGAGGCTACAATGAGTGCTGTACGTCTCGCCCGAGGATTCAAAAACAGGGATAAGATCATCAAATTTGCCGGCTGCTATCATGGGCATAGTGATTCATTTTTGATCCAGGCGGGAAGTGGAGCCGTGACATTTGGTACACCCAATAGCCCCGGAGTTACAAAAGGAACTGCAAAAGATACTTTGTTGGCGACTTTTAATGACCTTGAAAATGTGAAGCAACTGCTTGAATCCAATAAAGGTGAAGTTGCCTGTATAATTCTTGAGCCGGTTGCGGGAAACATGGGATGTATCCCTCCAAAAAAGGGATTTTTGGAAGGTCTTCGGCAGCTGTGCGATGAACATGAAGTACTGCTTATTTTTGATGAGGTGATGACCGGCTTCCGACTTGCAAAAGGAGGTGCTCAGGAAGTATACGGCGTAAATGCCGACATAGTTTGCTTTGGAAAAGTAATTGGAGGGGGGCTACCCGTAGGTGCATTTGCCGCACGCAATGAAATTATGGATTACCTGGCTCCTGTGGGTCCGGTTTATCAGGCAGGGACGCTAAGCGGGAATCCATTGGCGATGGCTGCAGGATTGGCAATGCTAAAGGAACTTAATGCAGATCATGGCATCTATTCCCGTCTTGAAGAAAAGACAGCTTACCTGCACCAGGGATTAAGCAAGGTATTAAAGCAGAATAATGTGGTGCACACGATTAACCGCCAGGGTTCTATGATCTCTGTACATTTTGCTGAAGATGAGGTGAAAGATTTTGCTTCGGCAGCTAAAGGAAATAACGACAGCTTTAAAAAGTTTTTCCATGGTCTGTTAGAAGAAGGAATATACATTGCTCCAAGTGCTTTCGAGACTTGGTTTATTACAGATGCACTTACTTATGATGATCTTGATGCTACCATTGCGGCGGTAGCCAAAGTCTCGAAGGAATTGTAATCCTGAAGGAAAAGAAATTAATTTAACCTGCAAGTCTTTATTCCGGCCTTGCAGGTTTTTAAAATGAACCCTTTCAGAGCTCCAAACTCTGAAAGGGTTCTGCTTTTTTGTTTCCTTATATTACACGGTGAAAACGACTAAATCTCTTATCTCAAGTCTAAAATCTCATTTCTATGATCTGAGATCTATCCATTCATTTCCAGGAGCTCCTCAACATAAGAACGTTGATTAGAAAGCCGCGGGATTTTGTGCTGCCCCCCGAGTTTGTCCTTTTTCTTGAGCCAGTCATAAAACAGCTTTTTCCTTGCTAAATGAACTTTAGGAAGATTCAGGGTCATGTTGTTGAAACGTTTTGCTTCATAATCGCTATTGATATTCTGCAAATGTTTATCCAGGCATTGCACAAAGAAATCAAAATCCCGGGGAGGAGTTTTGAATTCAATGATCCATTCATGAGCCCCTTTTTGCCTGCCGTGCATAAACACCGGTGCTGCAGTATAATCCACAATTTCACAATCTGTTTGTTGAGAGGCTTTTCTAAGGGCCTCATCGGCGTTTTCAATGATAAGTTCTTCACCAAATACATTAATATGATGTTTGGTTCTGCCCGTGATCTTGATTCGATAAGGAGCAAGCGAAGTAAATCGTACGGTATCACCAATCTTATAGCGCCATAGCCCCGCATTTGTGGTAATGAGTACGGCGTAATTCTTTCCTAATTCTACTTCAGAAAGGGGGATTACCTTTTCTTCAGGAGTTGCGTAGCTCTCCATCGGAATAAACTCATAGAATACACCGTAGTCGAGCATCAGTAACAATTCTTTTGAGTCGTTTGAGTCCTGAATGGCAAAGAAACCTTCCGAAGCATTATAGATCTCAAAGTATCTAAAGCTGTTCGAGGGCAGGATCTTTTGATATTGATCTACATAGGGTGCAAAATTTACTCCGCCGTGGAAGTAAACTTCAAGATTGGGCCATATCTCAAACAGATTATTCCGCCCTGAAGCTTCAAGAGCATTGTTAAGAAGTACCAGCATCCATGAGGGAACTCCCGCAAGGCTGGTAACATTTTCTTTAATAGTCTCATTCACTATCGCGGGCATTTTCACCTCCCAGTTGCTCATCAGGGAAATTTCGTTGCTCGGTGTGCTGCTGTATGCAGCCCAAAAAGGCATATTATCTATTAGAATCGCCGATAGATCCCCAAACTGTGTGCCGTTGCGGCTGTATAGTTCCTTGCTGCCCCCGAGTCTCAGACTTTTTCCGCTGAATAACTGCGAACCAGGATTGTTATTGAGGTACATGCATAGCATATCTTTTCCTGCAGCATAATGGCAATTTTCAAGTGAGTCATCGCTTACAGGGATAAATTTACTCTTGGCATTGGTTGTACCACTTGATTTTGCAAACCACTTGATAGGCGTAGGCCAGAAAATATTGGTTTCACCCCGGCGGCTGCGCTCTATTTGCGGTTCAAAATCTTCATATTGTTGTATAGGAATACGTTTTGCGAAGTCTTCATAAGTCTTTATGGAAGCAAAATCATACTGTCTTCCAACTTCAGTATCTTTTGCTTTTTGCACAAGTTTTTTAAGAAGCTCGAATTGCACCTCACAGGGGTATTTCATGAATAATTCCATTTGATGGATTCGCTTCTTGAGGAACCAGGAAGCTACAGAATGTACTAACGGAATTGGCATTTTTTCTTATTATCTTTAGCCCCTTCAAAACGGGATGCAACCGGTTAAAATTAAAACTATTCTTACAGCTGGCAAAAAATTAGCCTGCGATATAATTTTCTTTTCTATGACTTACGAGGGTGTGCTTACTAAAATGAAAACCGAACTTAACGAAACAGTTCAGTATTATCTCATTTTTGAGCAGGATTTTTTAAACCTGAACCAGGTTCTCGATAAGCGGCTGGAGATAAACTTTCTTAACTACGAATGTACCGGCTGCCTCAAAAAAAAGAAGATTTTCGCCAATGGGGTTTGTTACAATTGCTTTATGGAACGTCCCGAAATGGGTGAATGGGTGATTCGGCCAGAGCTAAGTAAAGCCCATCTCGACCAGGAACACCGGGATCTGGAGTTTGAAAAGAAAGTTCAGCTGCAGCCACACGTGGTATATCTTGCCAATTCGAGTAACGTGAAAGTGGGAGTGACACGGAAAAGTGAGATTCCTACCCGCTGGATCGATCAGGGAGCGCACGAGGCCATTGAGGTGGTAGAGGTTCCTAACCGCTATCTCGCCGGAATAACAGAAGTTGCTTTAAAGGAACATCTTTCAGATAAAACCAATTGGCGCAGCATGCTTACCAACGACCTCAAGGATCTTGATCTCGCAGCAATACGGGATGATATGCGACAATATTTACCCACAGAAGTTCAAGACTACTATCTTGCAAATTCAAAAGAGCTGGAAATTAAATTTCCGGTTTTGAGTTATCCCGCAAAGTGTAAAACCCTCAACCTCGCAAAAGTGCCATTTTACGAGGGGGTTCTTAAAGGCATAAAAGGGCAATACCTTATCTTTGAAGATGGGATGGTCTTCAACGTTCGAAAACACGAAGGCTTTAATGTGACTTTGTCCCTAAAGTAATTATTGATTGCTTGTAGTGTCTTTTTTCTTTCTGGCACCACCTAAAATTCCGCCCAGAATATCTCTCGCAGTTTCTTTAACTGCTTCATTTGGAGTTTTTCTAACTGAATCGTTTTGAGTAGGGCTCCCTGCAGCTGTGGTGTCTTTACTTTGTCCGCCGCTAATGATGTCACTCAGCACATCCCGACCTTTTTCCTTCAGCGTTTCCTTTTGAGTTGCTATAATTTGCTGGGTAAGATTATTTACCGCCTGCTGCATGTTGAGGTTGATGTTAGGATTAGTAAAGCTTCCGGTAATATTCACAGGTAAACCTACAGTCATATTCTCCTGTTCCTGAGCACTAAGACGTGAGAGGGTATTGCCAATTTGACTTCCTAAATATCTAGCCGGAATTTCCAAAGCCACATCGTAGTTCATATCCATATCAAATCCATGGGATCCCGACGCCCGTCCTTTAATTCCTTTAATATCGAAATCAAAGGGCTGCACTTCTACCTGGCCATTATTGAAAGTTAATCTTGTCTCGAGGTCTTTTAGATTTAGATCGTTGAGATCAATAAAGGTGAGACTTTGGTCGAGTTGTGAAAGCAGCGGAGTTTGTTCGGGATTTACTCTTGCCCCAAGTATTTCCGCAAGAGCACTACCGGCAAGAGTCTGTAACTGCGGCGTAAGATCATCATTTAAATTTCCTCTCAAATCAATATTCGTGGTTAGTTCCCCCTGCAAAGCCTGGGCAATAGGTGCAAGATTTCTTAACAGCTCCATGTCTTTAAAAGCATTCACAATGTCTATAGACTGTAATTCAAGCTGCATCGAAAAGTTGGGAATGGCATCCCTGGTAGAGACAACCCCGTTCAACAGGATGTCTCCGTTAAAGATACTGGACGAAACATTGGCGAGGGTGGCCGCTTCATCGACTATTCTCAGACTTCCGCTGGTGTTCTCAAGTACGAGGTTATCATACAATACACGATCTGCAGTGAAGTCAATATTAGCATCCAAAAATGACGGAATCCTAATCGCTTCATCTCCCGCGATCTCGGCAGTGGTGGCCGGTTGATTTTCTTCTCCTTCTACAATAGTTTCCTTCACCATAAAATCATTGACAGAAAAAGTATTGGAAGTAGCAGTGAAATTCCCTTTCAGCTTCTGGTCTGTAAATAAATAACCCATCAGGTTTTGAATGGTACCAGATACAGCAAGATCTGTTTGTCCCGTAGTTAAAAGTGTGTTTTCCAGGTTAACTGTACCAGGATTAAATCTTAAGCGGGCAGTTGCCAGTTTTACCTCATTCGGAATTTCGGGGGAGGTATAACTAAAATCTGTTATAGTCGCCGTACCGCTGCTCTTTACATTTTGATACTGCTCCTTTTCTACAGAATCCATATCAAAGGTCGTTGTAAGATCGGCAGTAACAATTCCGTTGAGGTCCTGCTCCAGTTCCAGCGGATAAGCCCTGGTGATGTTCGAAAGATTAATTGTTCCCTGAAGGGCCATGTTTACCAGCATGTTGCCGGTAAGATTTCTAATGCTTCCGTTGGCACTAAATGCATCCTGATCTATGCGGAAATTTAGACGATCTATATTGACGTAAGTATCTTCGGCCAGGCCGGTATCATTTTTCAGTACAGCTGCAATAGTGATATCTTCAACCGCTTTTGGTAAATCGGGATATTTAAAGGCAGCATTATTGGAAGCAATATTGATCTCCATCTTAGGGATATAAGTTTCGTCCACAATTCCGCGGATGAATCCATCTACTACGAAATCCCCGCTGGTTTCCACGTCTTCAATATTTTTGGAATACTCGTCGGGCATTACCGCCAGGAAGTTTTTAAAAGAGGAAGTTGGAGTTTTAAAACTCAGATCGACTTCATTGTTTTCTTCATTGATCTGCACATAACCATCAAAAGTGAGCGGAAGCTGATTTATTAGCGCCTCATTCTCAAGAAAAGTATATCTCATTTTTTCAAGGTCCATTTTAAAATCTGCTTCCAATAGCACCTTGTTTCGGTCAAGGTAATTCACGCTGTCCATTTCGTAGCTCACGAGAGCATTGGAATAAGTGCTGAGAGTAGAAGTTGCGGCCGAAAAATCGCCGGTTCCCCGGTGATCAAGATCTTCAACAAACAATCTTATTTTGGAGCCTTTATCGACATAATTCACCCGCGAATTATTGATTTCATAATGTTCCACGTCAAAGCTAAAGCCGCCACCCTGTGAGGTTGTGGTAGTAATTGTATCCTGAATGGCAATATCATAGTTGTTGTTTCCCAGGGTATCAACCATAATATTGAGAAAAGTATTGTCAATCCTTAGGGCATCAATTTTTTTAGGTTCATTGCCGCTTTTAAAAAGTTCCTTAATTGACATTTGGAGCATGACTTCTTCGCTTAAAGCCAGAGTGTCGCCCGCAAAAGGAGCTTCGTTGATGACCTTAAGGTTTTCAATGACAAGTGTAGCATCGGGAAAATTTCTGAAAATACTCAGGTCAATATCTTCAAAGGTTACCTCGGCATTAACGTTTTTATTGATTGTGTCCTGCACCAGGTCCTTTAGCTGTTTTTCAAACAGGAAAGGAGTTAAGAATAACAAAAGAAGGATCACTCCCAGAACAATTCCGAATATTTTTAAAAATTTTTTCATTGTATACTTTTTTAAGTTTCGTTTTCCCAATTGTCTGCTCGAAAGAGCAGGCTTCGGGAGGTGTTAATTTTGTTGAAACTCTTTAAAACAAAGTTAAGGGTATGTGCTTTTGTTTTATTTAATTTGCTGTGAAATACTTTATCTCATCTTACTAAAATTTTCTTAAGATCTCTTGAATCCTTTAAAAATTGTATTTATAGCTCTGGGAAGCAATGAAGGTGCCAGACTTGAGTTTTTGCAGCGGGCTGTGGAAGAAATTCAGAAAAAGACGGGAGATGTAAAGTCAGTTTCGGGGGTTTACGAGACTCCGGCCATGGGATTTGAAGGCAGATCTTTTCTTAATGCCTGCATTGCTGTAGACACTCGTTTCCGGCCTCACAAGATCCTGAAACAGTTGCTGGAGATCGAGAAGAAACTTGGCCGTGAAAGAAAAACCGGGCAGGGATATCAAAACAGGCCAATCGATCTCGATATTGTCCTCTATGAACAGGAAGTCATCACTTCTGAAGAGCTTACTGTACCTCATCCCGAAATGCATAATCGCAACTTTGTTTTAGCGCCATTGGCCGATATTGCTTCGGAAGTAAAACACCCTGTCAAAAATGTCAAAATAAATGCGCTTTTTGACACCTTAGATAAATCAGGTTTAACGCTTACTTCTGAAAAACTTCAGCTTCCGAAGAAATTTTCTTTTTCAGGCTTTAATTACATTGCGGTGGAAGGAAATATTGGTGCCGGAAAGACCAGTTTTGCCACCATGGTGTCCGAAGATTTTAATGCAAAGCTCATCCTGGAGCGGTTTAAGGATAATCCTTTCCTTCCGAAGTTTTACGAAGATAAATCCCGATATGCTTTTCCGCTGGAAATGTCATTTTTAGCCGACAGGTATCAGCAACTTTCGGATGATCTTGCGCAATACGATCTTTTTAAAGATTTCGTGGTTTCAGATTATGATGTTTTCAAGTCCCTCATTTTTGCCAAGATAACGCTTCATGAAGATGAGTATTCCCTTTACCAGAAACTATTCAACCTTATGTACAAGGAGCTGGTAAAACCCGATCTTTACGTCTATTTCTACCAAAATACCGAAAGATTACTTGAAAATATTAAAAAGCGCGGCCGGGATTACGAGCAGAATATAGAAGCCGATTATCTTGCTAATATTAACCGCAGTTATCTCTCCTTCATCAAATCTCAGCCGGGACTTAATGTGAAGATTATCGACATTTCTGAACTGGATTTTGTGAAAGATCGGCAGCATTATTTGCAGCTGATTCAGGAAATTACGGGCTAAGCCGGTTCAAAGTTCAAAGTTTAAAGTTTAAGGTTAAAGGAGTGTGGAGTCCTAAATAGAGTTGATCATTTTTAGAAGTTGGTTTATGATCCTATTTAATTTAAAGTTACTAATTCTTTGTTTAATCTCGTTTCGTATTCTACCGGTGTAAAATGATGAATGGAACTATGAGGTTTTTCATGGTTGTACATGTACACAGCTTTATCTAATTTCTTATTCAAACTATCATAGTTGATGGGATTGTATCCCTTTAGATACTTATTCTTAATGATTCCATTGATCCTCTCGGCATGAGGATTTTCATACACAGTTTCACACATACTATTTCTTAAACTTCCTGTTGTTAAGCTTAAGAACTCTTTGCTGTAGTACTGGCCACCACCATCGGAGTGAATAATTGGTTTTACTGGCTCATCGCCTTTGATACGTGTTAAAGCCATCTTCAGTGCCGGTATAGTAGTATCTTCTGTTCTTAGAGTTCTACTTGCACTATAACCAATTATTCTTCTGGAGTATTGGTCCATGATAAAGGTGAGATAGTAAAACTTACTGTTCGTCTCATAGTAGGTTATATCACTCACCCAAACCTGGTTTACACCTGTCAACTCCCGACCCGTAACTAAATTAGGGAATCGTATAACTCCAGTGCTATCAGTTGTCCTTCTAAAGCATTTTTGTGGAGTTACCTTAAATCCGTAACTGCGGTAAAACTCAAAGAACTTATCTCTCCCCAAAGTCTGAGGCTTTATCTTTCTGTAGAGAACCTTGCAGCCCATATCCGGATGATCTTCTCTTACCTGCTGCAGAACTACTTTTAATTGCTCTTTCTCCTCAGCTCTTTTTAATTCTCTATTGAGCCGCTGATGAATGTTCTGCTTTGTGGTGCCCATCCAACGATAGATCTGGTTCATTTTCCATCGGTGGCTTTCCCTGTGGAGCCAGAACCAGGTAAGGGTTTGGAACCTAGTTTTTTTTTGATGTCGATATCATACATCTCCTCTGCAATATCGATCATCTTATCCTTGAACTCAATCTCAAATTGCTTTTGACCAAGCATTTGTTCCAGTTCGCGGATCCTGGCTTTTAGATCTTTTAATTTATGGGTATCGCTCATAAGTTCTACAACTTGTTTTACACCACGTTTGCGATTGCGAGAATATTTATATAACCATTTATAAACTGCCGTTGTAGACACTTCATATTCCCTGCAAATCTCGGCAACAGTGGAAATATTCTTTTCAATCTCTTGAACTTTTTTACGCTTAAAGCTTTTACTAAAATAACGATTTACTCGATTAGAAGCTTCTTTGGAAAAATCTTGTAGATTTGCCATAATACTGAGTTGTTTAAAACTCCGTAAAACGGTCAACTTATTTCAGTACCCGACA
>NZ_AUKI01000002.1 GCF_000424665.1 Salinimicrobium terrae DSM 17865 | reverse complement strand
TTACCTCGCAAGGGAAAATCCTGAATAGTAACTTCTTTATGGAATCCTTTAGACACTAAAAGTTTTGAGGAATGTTCCTGAGGAGGAGTATTGCGTTCCTCAAAGTAAAGGTGAAGTACTTCTTTTTCTTTTCTACTTCTTATCAAATCAAAATGCTCTACAAGGAATTGCGGCAATACAAGCTTAAGTAAATCCAGGTAATTATCCACCTCTAGTTTTTCTGCAAATATCTAGCTTTACTTCAATTCCTCCACAACTTTTGAGATTGATCCCTAAAAACACCTTAATTTGCACCGCTGTATTTTGAAGATTTAGTAATTTACTACTATACAGAATACTAATTTTAATACAGAGGCACAAAAGCTATTTTATGAATAAAAGAACAGCAGCGATTACAGCTGTAGGCGCGTATGTACCCGAATTCGTATTGACCAATAAGATCCTTGAGACTATGGTCGATACCAATGATGAATGGATTACTTCCAGAACCGGGATCAAAGAACGGCGCATTCTTAAGGACTCTGATAAAGGAACTTCTTTTCTTGCCAAAAAAGCAGCACAGGACCTCATTGAAAAATCTAATGTTGATCCTGCAGAAATTGATCTCGTAATACTTGCAACAGTAACTCCAGATTTACCTGTAGCAGCGACAGGAGTTTATGTGGCTACAGAGATTGGAGCCGTGAATGCTTTCGCATATGATTTACAGGCCGCATGTTCCGGCTTTTTATATGGTATGTCAACTGCTGCTGCCTTCATTGAATCAGGAAAGTATAAAAAAGTACTGGTAATTGGGGCAGATAAAATGTCTTCTATATTGGATTATACAGACAGAACTACTTGTATCATTTTTGGTGACGGTGCAGGCGCAGTGCTTTTTGAAGCTAATGAAGAAGGGCTGGGAATGCAGGATGAGATTCTTAGAAGTGATGGGACCGGAAGAGAATTTTTAAAAATCTCGGCGGGTGGATCTTTAATTCCTCCAACAGCACAAACGGTTGCCGATAAACAACATTATGTTTATCAGGATGGTAAAACCGTCTTCAAGTTTGCCGTGACGAACATGGCCGAAGTGAGTGCAAAGATCATGGAGCGCAATAACTTATCCAATGAAGATGTAGACTGGCTGGTGCCGCACCAGGCCAACCGTCGTATTATAGATGCAACTTCTGGCCGTATGGGCCTTGACGATGCAAAAGTACTTATGAACATTCAGCGATATGGTAATACAACATCTGCTACCTTACCGTTGTTATTGAGCGACTTTGAAAAACAGTTTAAAAAAGGAGATAATCTTATTTTTGCTTCATTTGGAGGAGGCTTTACATGGGGCTCAGTTTACCTTAAATGGGCTTATAATTCTTAAAAACACCCAACATTAAATATTATGGATTTAAAAGAAATTCAGAATCTAATCAAATTCGTGGCCAAGTCTGGAGCCAGTGAAGTAAAGCTGGAAATGGATGATGTAAAGATCACCATCAAAACCGGATCTGAGGATAAGGAAACCACAATTTTACAGCAGGTACCAATGCAGGCTGCATCGCAAATGCACCAACCGGTACAGCAACAGCAGGCGCCGGCACAGCAACAGCAAGAAGGAACTTCACCTGGCAGCGGTGATACCGGCGGGGAAGATGATGACAAAGGATATATCACTATTAAATCTCCAATTATCGGAACCTTCTATAGGAAGCCATCCCCGGACAAAGGTCCTTTCGTAGAAGTAGGAGACTCGGTAAAGGTAGGAGATGTGCTTTGTGTGATCGAAGCTATGAAGCTTTTCAACGAGATTGAAAGTGAAGTTTCTGGTAAGATCATAAAAGTACTTGTGGATGATTCTTCACCTGTAGAATTCGATCAACCTCTTTTCATAGTAGATCCTTCATAACAGCTGTAAGGTTTTACCCTACAGCCAAAACTATACAGGTATGTTTAAAAAAATATTGATTGCCAACAGGGGAGAGATCGCCTTGCGCGTTATTCGCACCTGTAGGGAGATGGGCATAAAAACCGTGGCGGTGTATTCCACTGCCGATGCAGAAAGTCTGCACGTTCGTTTTGCCGATGAAGCCGTTTGTATTGGCCCTCCTCCAAGTAACCTTTCCTATTTAAAAATGTCCAATATAATTGCAGCTGCAGAAATTACCAATGCAGATGCTATTCATCCCGGATATGGATTTCTTTCTGAAAATGCAAAATTTTCAAAGATTTGTGCCGAACATCAAATAAAATTTATAGGTGCCAGTCCGGAGATGATCGAGAAGATGGGGGACAAGGCTACTGCCAAGGCTACTATGAGGGCAGCAGGAGTACCTTGTGTTCCCGGTTCTGAAGGGATTCTGGAATCTTACGAAGAGGCCGAAAAGATTGCAGGAGATATGGGTTATCCTGTAATGCTTAAAGCTACTGCCGGTGGTGGAGGTAAGGGAATGCGTGCCGTTTGGAAGAAGGAAGAGCTGCGCAAAGCCTGGGAATCTGCCCGTCAGGAAGCCGGTGCCGCTTTTGGGAATGACGGAATGTACATGGAAAAACTCATTGAAGAGCCACGTCATATTGAAATCCAGATAGTGGGAGACAGCTCGGGAAAAGCATGTCACCTTTCAGAAAGAGATTGTTCAGTTCAGCGCCGTCACCAGAAGCTTACTGAAGAAACGCCATCTCCTTTTATGACCGATAAACTCAGAAAACAGATGGGTGATGCTGCCGTAAAAGCAGCCGAGTTTATTCAATATGAGGGTGCAGGGACTGTGGAATTTCTTGTAGACAAGCACAGGAATTTCTATTTTATGGAAATGAACACCCGAATCCAGGTGGAGCATCCAATCACCGAGCAGGTGATCGATTATGATCTTATAAGAGAGCAAATCCTGGTTGCTGCAGGAGTACCAATTTCAGGAAAGAATTATACACCGCAACTGCACTCTATTGAATGCCGGATTAATGCTGAAGATCCTTACCACGATTTTAGGCCTTCTCCCGGAAAGATCACGAATCTCCATGCACCGGGAGGACATGGAGTAAGAATTGACACCCACGTTTACAGCGGGTATATAATTCCCCCAAACTACGACTCGATGATTGCGAAGTTGATCACTACTGCCCAAACCCGGGAAGAAGCGATAAGCAAGATGAGACGGGCATTGGACGAGTTTGTGATTGAAGGAGTGAAAACAACAATTCCGTTTCACAGGCAGTTGATGGACGAACCCGATTATGTTGCAGGGAATTATACAACCAAATTTATGGAAACCTTCAAAATGAAGCCCATAGAATAACTTTCCAAGCCCCTTTTCTAAGGGGCTTTTTTATCTTTCATCAGCTCAAAAGTTGAAATAACAGGATTACATGTTCTTCTTCATGTTTATGCCATATGTTATACTTCAGTGGTTTATAAATAAATTATTACCTTAAGAGGAAAATTTGGTTCAGGCTGTAGCCGACACAGCATTTCAACAGTTCATAAATTCAATATTATGCGGAAATTATTTACTGCCTTATTTCTATTGTTCATAAGCATACCCCTTGTTGCCCAGGATATTACAGGAGATTGGTACGGAAATTTAAAGGTGCAGGATCGCAATATGGGAATTGTTTTTCATATTTCTGAAACCCACGATGGGTATATAACCACCCTGGACAGTCCTGCGCAAAATGCTTATGATATACCTGTGGAGTCTATAACATATAATGATCGTATACTGGAGGTAAAGGCGCCTAAAGCAGGAGGTTTTCACTTTAAAGGAAAACTTACAGATAAAGGTCTTTCCGGCTCTCTTAGACAAGGTGGGGCTCTTGTACCCCTCAAACTTTACAGGGAGAAGCCCGAAGAGGCAAAAAAAGAATAACTTTAGCGTCAAAATGCAATTTTTATGAGCTTTTCCTATTGGGAGCATGATTCCTGGTTCTCAAGTATAGACTTTACAATAGTTGGCAGCGGAATCACCGGTCTCAACTGTGCCCTGCAACTAAAAACCCGTTATCCAAAAGCTAAGATTGTAGTTCTGGAAAGAGGTCTTCTTCCCAACGGAGCGAGTACTAAAAATGCCGGATTTGTCTGTTTTGGCAGCCTTGGTGAAATTCTGGATGATCTCGAGCAACATTCCGAGGAGGAAATGGTGGCATTGGTGAGGAAGCGAATTCAGGGGCTTAATCTACTCAAAGAAAATTTGGGAAGTGAAAATATAGACCTTCAGGTGAATGGCGGATATGAACTGTTCACAGCAGCAGAAGAGAATTTTTATAATTCTTGTCTCTCGAAAATGGCAAAAATAAACAACCTTTTAAATCCCATTTTTGGAGAGGATGTTTTCAGCATTACGAATAATAAATTTGACTTTGGAAAGGTAAAGGACCAATTGATATTCAATAAATTTGAAGGGCAGCTGGATACCGGTAAAATGATGACTGCATTACTACAAAAGGTGCAGGCAGCCGGAGTTAAGATTCTAAATTCGGTCACTGTAAACGGTTTTGTTCAGGGGCATGATTCTGTAGAGGTAGAGACAGAACATTTTAGCTTCCACACAGGTAATTTACTTATAGCCACCAATGGTTTTGCTTCACAACTGGGAATACCCGAGGTCAAACCTGCCAGGGCGCAGGTGTTGATCACCTCACCAATTCCAGATTTGCATGTAAAAGGTACTTTTCACATGGACAAGGGTTTCTTTTATTTCAGAAATATCAATAATAGAATTTTATTGGGGGGCGGAAGAAATCTCAATTTAAAAGGAGAAGAAACTACAGAACTTGCCCTCACGACTCTAATTCAGCAGCGGCTTGAAGCACTTCTGAAAAATGTTATAATTCCGGGCAAACCTTTTAAAATCGAAAGACGCTGGAGCGGAATTATGGGTATGGGAGATCAAAAAAAGCCGGTAATTAAGAAGGTTTCCAAAAATGTTTTCTGCGGGGTGCGGCTTGGCGGAATGGGTATTGCAATTGGCAGTCTCGTAGGAAAAGAACTTGCCGAGCTAATCGATTAAGTATGAAAAAATTCTTCAGGCTTTTGCTGAAACTTGTACTGGGTTTATTTCTCTTTAGTATTCTCATGGTAATTATTTACAAATGGGTGCCAATACCTTTTACTCCTTTAATGGCTATTAGATATTTTGAAAATCCCGAAGAAGAAATCAGGCACGATTGGGTGCCTATGGAAGAAATTTCAGATAACCTGAAGGTTGCTGTAATCGCCAGCGAGGATCAAAATTTTCTACATCATAGTGGCTTTGACTATAAGGCTATTCAGAAGGCGATGGAGGATAACAAGAAAGGTAAGCGAGTAAGAGGGGCGAGTACAATTTCTCAGCAAACAGCAAAAAATGTTTTTTTGTGGCCGCAGCGTAGCTGGTTCAGGAAGGGTATGGAAGTTTATTTCACTTTTTGGATTGAATTGTTGTGGAGTAAAGAACGCATCCTGGAGGTATATCTCAACAGCATTGAAATGGGGCAGAGTGTATATGGTGCCGAGGCGGCAGCAGAAGCCTGGTTTAACAAAAGTGCAGAGAACCTTACTTCATACGAGGCAGCAGCTATTGCAGCTATTCTTCCTAATCCAAGACAATATAGAGCTAACCCGGCCAGTAGTTATATTCAGGGAAGACAAGCCTGGATCGTGAGGCAAATGAGGAATCTTGGAGAATTAAAATTGTAGAATTAGTAGTATTCTCCAAATTTAATTTGAGAATTTCAATTAAAAGTTATATTTGTCGACCTATAAAAACATCATTTAACAACAAATCAATGAGAAGAATATTACTATTACTATTGGTTTTATTGAGTTTTAATTTCAGTGGATATGCTCAGGAAGCTGAAGAAGTAACCGATAAACAGCCAGAAAGGTTTTATACGGGTAAGAACGAATTAAAAGTGAATGCCTTTTACTTGCTCCTAGGTTTTCCCGAACTTTCTTATGAACGCGTTTTAGATGAGGAATCAGCGTTAGGTCTTTCTGTTGCTTTTTCTGTAGATGAAGTTTTTGGTATCGATTTTATGGCCATTCCTTATTACAGGGTTTATTTCGGGGATAAACCTGCATCCGGATTTTTTGTTGAAGGTAATGCCGCTATCTATGGGGGCGATTATTATGAGTATTCGTATTATGAAGACTATTATTATGAAGAAACAGTAACTAATGAAGTGGGTGCAGGTTTAGGCCTTGCTGTTGGCGCTAAGTTTATGACTGAAAGTGGATGGGTTTTTGAAGTATTTGGAGGAGCGGGAAGAAACTTTTTAAGTCCAGATGAAATAGATCCTGTCTATCCCAGATTAGGATTGACCGTTGGAAGGAGATTTTAAAAAAATCTATTGATACTTTAGCTAAAGCAGAAGAGTCTAAATTATGATTAGGCTCTTTTTTTATTTTTCGGCTGACTGTGGGCAATTAATCCAGAATTCCAGCCGGTCTTGTTGGAAGATTGTAGGGGTTTAAAATTAAGTAAGATGAGGGAATTAGAAATAAAACACCAACTTTTGGAAGCTTGTACAGAATATGTCACCACGAGGATTAATAAGATGGAATTAGGGATAAAAGATCTTGAAGCTGCTTTAAAACTGGAAACCAAGTGCTCCATGGGCGACAAATATGAAACCGACAGAGCTATGTTGCACCTTGAATTTGAAAAAATTGCCGGACAATCCGAGGGTTTTAAAAAGCTGCAGAAAACAGTACGGGCAATTCCTTCGGGGAGAATAGATGAAAAGGTAACTTTTGGAAGTGTTGTAAAAACCCCGGTTGCAAATTATTTTATTTCCATTCCCGCTGGAGAATTAATTGTGAATGGAGAGAAGTATTTTGCCGTAGGAGCGAGTGCCCCTATTTCTAAGGTTTTGACTGGGAAAACGGCAGGGGATGTCGTGAACTTTAATGGCCGGGAGATTATGATTCAGAAAGTGTTTTAATTACCTGATTCTCTTTTCAAGTAGATTCGGATTAAAATCCAGGTGAATTGTTTTCCCGAATCTCAATTCTGTTGGGTTTTCCAGTAGAATTTGCTGCCCATCCATTTCTACTTCAATTAGGAAATGACTGCCTTTAAAAAAGCATTTCCTAACAACTGATTTGTACATGCCCGAATCTATAATTTTCACTTCATTAGGATAGAAAATAACTTTTTTACGCGCCGGATAATTTTGTAAGAACAGGGATACCGGCAGCTCGTTTACTTCGCTAAAAAGAGAAGCTACATAAACATTTTTAGGATTGTTATAAAGCTCCTGCGGCGGTCCCAATGCTACAATCTTACCTGCTTTCATTACCATTGTTCTGTCGGCAAATGCAAGAGCATCTGTGCTATCATGGGTTGCCACTAACACTGTCACACCTGTTCTTTTAAGGTATGAAAAAAGGTTTCTTCGCAGCTTATTTTTCCTAAAGTGATCAATATGGCTAAAAGGTTCATCCAGCAGCAAAACTTCGGGAGGATTAGCTAAAGCCCTGGCAAGTGCCACTCGCTGTTGCTGCCCTCCACTTAAAAATTTGGCTTTTACTCGGGCTAGTTCCCGCATTTCTACCAGTTCCAGCAACTCATTAACCCGTTGTTGCTTTTTACGCGGGTAGGCGTTGGAGAGGTATTTGCCTATATTTTCGGCTACACTTAAGGGTGGCATAAGATCAAAATCCTGAGTGAGATATTTTATGAAATCCTCCCCCGGAACTATATTGAAATTTGGTCCCAGTAACTGTTTATCACCCCAAAAAATTTTTCCGTTTACGTGATGGAGGCCGTAAATCGACTGGAGGAGTGTACTTTTCCCACAGCCACTAGCACCTATAATAGAAATATTTTCCCCTTTTTCAATCCCGAAGCTCAGGTTCTTTAAAACCGGCTTTTCTTCGTAGGCAAAAGAAAGGTTTTTAACCTTAAGCATATATTTTAAGTTGAATAGTAAATTTACGTCATTAAAAACAAAAAGCCTTCGTGAGAAGGCTTTTTGAAAAGGTTAGATATCTGTATTTAATATTACTCTACATCATTTGGAAGACTTTCGTACCCCATACTATAAAGTGTAAATCCAAAAATATCTGCGTATTGTTCAATAGTTTTACTCACAGGAGTTCCTGCGCCATGACCTGCATTGGTTTCAATTCTTATCAACACCGGCTCGTCTCCCGCATGCTTATCTTGAAGCTCGGCAGCAAACTTGAATGAGTGAGCAGGGACCACGCGATCATCATGATCTCCCGTAGTGATCAATGTGGCAGGATATTCTTCTCCGCTCTCTACGTTGTGAACCGGAGAGTATCCTTTAAGGTAATTAAACATTGCTTCACTTTCTTCGGCGGTACCATAGTCGTAAGCCCATCCTGCACCTGCGGTGAAGGTGTGGTAGCGAAGCATATCCAGTACCCCTACTGCCGGTAAAGCTACTTTCATAAGGTCTGGCCGCTGAGTCATAGCAGCACCCACCAGAAGACCTCCGTTTGAGCCTCCGCGAATAGCCAAATAATCTCTTGAAGTGTAATCGTTTTCTATAAGATACTCTGCGGCTGCAATAAAGTCGTCAAATACGTTTTGCTTCTGCATCTTTGTACCTGCATCATGCCAATCTTTTCCATATTCCCCGCCTCCGCGAAGATTTGGGACAGCATAAATTCCTCCCTGTTCCATCCATACCGCATTGGCAATACTAAAAGAAGGAGTAAGGCTTACATTAAATCCGCCGTAACCGTAAAGAATTGTCGGGTTTTTCCCATCCAATTCAGTTCCTTTTTTGTAGGTGATGATCATAGGGATCCTGGTGCCGTCTTTAGAGGTATAAAAAACCTGCTCACTAATGTAATTATCTGGATTGAAGTTTACATCGGGACGGTTGTACAACTCAGATTCTCCACTTTCGACATTGAATTTATAAATGCTGCCAGGAGTTACGTAGTTAGTGAAGTGGTAATAAAGATCTTGTTCTTCTTTCTCACCACCAAAACCGCCTACAGTTCCAATTCCCGGTAGATCAACTTCTCTCACAAGCTGCCCCTCATAGTCGTACTGCTTTACGTTTGAAACCGCATCCTGCATGTATTCTGCAAAAATATATCCACCTCCGGTTGAGGGACTTAGCACATTTTCAGTTTCAGGAATAAGGTCTTCCCAGTTTTCGGGAGTTGGATTGGCCGCATCAACAGTTATGATCTTTCTGTTCGGCGCGTCCATATTTGTTACAATAAAAAGCTTGCTGTCCCGGTTATCGATCACGTAGCTCTCATTCCTTTCATGTCCCACAATAGTATCAATGGTAGGATTATCTTCGGTAAGGTCCATCATAAACAGTTTTCCGCCTGAAGTTGAGCTTCTGGCAGAAATAAACAGGTAGCGGTTATCTTCAGAAACATTTCCGCCCACATAACGATGTTTTTGCTCGGGAGTAGCACCAAAGATCACTTCATCCTGGCTTTGGGGAGTTCCCAGCTCGTGGTAATAAAGTTTGTGCTGATCTGTTTTTGCTGAAAGTTCACTTCCTTCGGGCTTATCATAGCTGGAATAGTAAAAACCTTCATTGCCTTTCCAGGATAGACCGCTGAACTTTACATTTACGAGAGTATCTTCTGTAACCTCTTTTGTTTCAGTGTCAATAACGATCACCTTTCTCCAGTCGCTTCCGCCTTCAGAAATACTGTAGGCCAGTTTTTTTCCGTCTTCAGAAAAATTCATTCTGGCGAGAGAAGTAGTTCCGTCATCACTGAATTTGTTGGGGTCAAGAAAAACTTCCGGCGTTGCATCTTCAGATTTTTTACGGTAAATAACGCTCTGGTTTTGCAGTCCGTCATTCTTGCTGAAGTAGATCCAACCACCTTCTTCGTTTGGAGCACTTAATTTCTCGTAGTTCCAGAGTTCGGTGAGTCTTTGTTTTAGTTCATCTCTAAACGGAATTTGATCCAAATAGTCAAAAGTAACTTCATTTTGTGCCTTTACCCACGCTTCAGTCTCTGCGCTGCGGTCGTCTTCCAGCCAGCGGTAAGGATCTTTTACCTCGGTTCCAAAATAAGTGTCTACGGTGTTACCTTTTCGGGTTTCGGGATATTCCAATGCAGTAGATGGGGTTTCAGGTGTTGGCGGAACGGGTGGTTCCGGTTGTTGTTGTTGTTGTGAACTTCCGCAGGAGATCAATGCTCCGGCAGCAAGTACAGTAATCAAAGTTTTCTTCATTTTTCAGTAATTTAAGACAGGTTCTAAAATAGGTATTTTTCTGCAAAATCACATTAAGAAAGGCTGCACAGGATATGCAGCCTCAAAATATTAGCTTTCAAAAATGCCATTTTTGGCACCTCTTAACTATACAAGATCATTTTCTACCAAATATTCGGCAATTTGTACGGCATTGGTTGCCGCGCCTTTGCGAAGGTTATCGGCTACGATCCACATGTTCAAAGAATTTGGTTGTGAAAGATCCCGCCGTAGACGTCCAACAAAAACATCGTCTTTACCTTCGGCATAAATTGGCATAGGATAAGTATTTACATCTGTATTATCCTGCACGGTAACGCCTGGAAACTCCTTTAGTAATTTACGGACTTCATTAATGTCAAAGTCATTTTTAAAGGTCACATTAACCGATTCGCTATGGCCACCCACTACCGGAATACGAATGGCAGTTGCTGTAACCTCCACCGTATCATCCTTTAAAATTTTCTTGGTCTCATTGGTAAGTTTCATTTCTTCTTTAGTGTAACCATTCTCTTCAAAAACATCACACTGTGGGATAGCGTTACGGTGAATTGGGTAAGGATAGGCCATTTCCCCCTGCTCACCTTTATACTCGTTTTCCAATTGTTGCACGGCTTTCACTCCTGTTCCCGTGATAGACTGGTAGGTGGAGACAACGACCCTGGTTATTCCATATTTTTCGTGAAGAGGTGCTAGTGCCATCACCATTTGGATGGTGGAACAGTTTGGATTGGCAATAATTTTATCTTCTTTGGTTAATTCTGAAGCATTTATTTCGGGTACTACCAGCTTTTTATCGGGATGCATTCTCCATGCTGAAGAATTGTCGATAACCGTTGTGCCTGCTTCTGCAAATTTTGGTGCCCATTCCAGCGAAGTCTCCCCTCCTGCCGAAAACAGGGCAATATCCGGCTTTTGTGCGACAGCCTCTTCCAGGCCTATTATCTCATATTCTTTATCTTTAAAGTTGATCTTATTACCTACAGATCTTTCTGAAGCTACCGGTGATAATTCGGTAATTTCAAAATTTCTTTCTGCAAGTACTTTTAACATCACTTGTCCCACCATTCCGGTGGCACCAACTACTGCTACTTTCATATTTTAAATTTCTTAATTAAGACCTTCTAAGCTTTCAAAATCTTTGAGATCATACATTTAACACTGCAAATGTATTGTACTGCTAATAATTAAAAGAATTATGAAATGAAATTAATTGCGCCGGTTTCATTTTATAACCACTTTTCACAGAATGTTAAAAATGAGAGATAACAGGAAAAAAGACCCCCGTTTTTGGCGGGGGTTTAAAATTAAAATATGTAGCGTAGCGGTTACTACGTGTCGTTCAGGATTATTAATACAAATTTAAATCAAAAAGAAGAATAGCAGGAAAAAAAGGTTATAAGGTGGTAAAGGCCCAGATTTTTTAACTACTCCTTTTTCTTAATTCATCTCTTATTTCTGTAAGCAACTGCTCTTGTGAAGGTCCTTTGGGTTCGGTTACTTTTGGAGCTTCTTTCTTGGTTTTTGTTTTTTCATAAGCACGCAACACCAGGAAAATGAAAAAGGCCACGATTATAAAGTAAATGATGGCCTGTATCACATTACCATAAGTGAGTATCGCGGCTTCAGCTTCCCGGGCAGCATCAAGAGTTTCATATTTTTCTCCATCCAGAGCTATGAATTGATTTGAAAAATCGACTCCTCCCATTATTACACCGATAAGAGGCATAATAATATCGGCTACTACAGAAGAAACGATTTTATTAAAAGCTGCTCCTACGACTACAGCCGTAGCAAGAGCAATGATATCTCCTTTTAAAAGAAAGATTTTAAAATCTTTAAAAAATGCCATATTTGAAAGTTTAATTAGCAGGCTAAATTAAAAATTAATTGCCAATGAGAACGCGTTTGACCCTCTGGGATATGCCAGTAATAAGCTCATAGGAAATAGTATTGCCCATTGCGGCAAATTTGGTGGCATGTTGAGGTCCACCAAAAATTATCACCTCATCTCCTTCTTCACACTCGATTCCCGTAATGTCTATCATGATCATATCCATGCACACGTTACCTATTATGGGAGCGTAATTCCCGTTAATTAGTACTCCTGCACGGTCGTTACCATATTGCCTGTTAATACCGTCGGCATGACCAATGGGTAGGGTGGCCGTTTTTTTCGACTTATCTGCTTTAAAGGCTCTGTTATAGCCCAGGGTATCTCCCTTCTGCATGTGATGGATTTGCGAGATTATAGTTTTAAGAGTACCTATAGGTTTTAGTTTTTGATCTTCGGGTTCATCATTTCCAAAACCATATAATCCAATGCCAGATCGTACCATGTCGAAATGCGCTTTCGGGTAATTTATTATTCCTGAAGTGTTGCAAATATGTAGCATAGGTCTGTAACCCAATTCATCATATAATTTTAAAGCAATCTTCCTGAAGGTATGTATCTGCAAAAGGGTAAACTCCCTTTCCCTCCAATCTTCACTTGCTGCGAGGTGAGAAAAAAATGATGCTGCTTTTACCGACGTTGACCCCTTTAAAAGATCCCTCACTATAGAAGTTTCCTTTTCCGAAAAGCCCAAACGATTTAGGCCCGTGTTGAATTTAATATGCACAGGATATTCTTTCTGTTTCTGTTTTTCGGCTGTTTCGATGAACTTCTGCAGAACAAATTCGCTGTAAAGGCTAGGTTCAAGGCAGTGCTCAATTATCGCTTCAAAATTAATGGATTGCGGGTGCAGCACTAGAATGGGAGTTTCAATACCTGCTTTGCGCAAGGCTATACCTTCTGAAGTATAGGCCACCGCAAAATAATCGGCTCCCAGTTCCACAAGTTTTTTTGCTATTCCGGTTACGTCGCTTCCGTAGCCGAAGGCTTTGACTACCGCCATAAATTTCACATCATCATTTGTCCTGGATCTTATGTAATTATAGTTGTGCGCTAAGGCACCGAGGTCAATTTCAAGTACGGTCTCCCTGGCTTTCGGCATGTTCGCTTCTTTTTATATCTTTTAATTCTTCAGGATCTTTCACCTCAATGTTCTTCAGTTTTTCTCGCAGGCGGGCCTTGTAAAAAGCACCTCTGCTAAGAGGCTCATATTCTTCGTTCTCCCCCAGCATCACCAGGTCTTCGTTTGAAGTTTTGCGGTAGCTGAACTGAGCGAGGTTTCCGGTACGGGTGCAAACCGCATGTACTTTCGTCACGTATTCTGCAGTTGCCATGAGGCTGGGCATAGGTCCAAAAGGATTCCCTTTAAAATCCATGTCAAGGCCGGCAACGATCACCCGCACTCCACGGTTGGCCAGATCATTACATACAGAAACGATTTCCTGATCAAAAAACTGGGCTTCATCAATTCCTACTACATCGCAATCATCTGCCAGCAATCTTATATTGGCTGCAGCAGGCACGGGAGTAGAGCGAATTTCATTGGAATCATGAGAGACCACCATTTCTTCATTATAGCGGGTATCTATGGCCGGTTTAAAGATCTCAACCTTTTGTTTGGCAAATTTTGCACGTTTGAGCCTGCGAATAAGCTCTTCGGTCTTTCCCGAGAACATCGAACCGCATATAACTTCAATCCACCCAAATTGCTCCTTATGATTTACTGTATTTTCGAGAAACATTTTGTATTTTTCAAGACCAAAAAGCGGACTTCGCTTTTGATAAAGGTGACACAAATTTATTAAAAATACAACCGCATTTAGGTTGCAAGCATGAAAGTTATGAAAAAGCAGTTGAAAGAGGAATTAGTAGCTTTGGCCGAAAAAGTTGCTCTTTTAAAAGATCAGGATCAGGTCTCTACAGGAGAACTGAAAGAATTGGCCAGGAGATTGTTCGAAAAACTCACGATTTATAATTTCACCGAATCCAATCTTTACACCGCTGCTGAAATAAGACAGCAGGAAGTGGTGAAAACTGCACAACAAGTGGAGGCTCCAAAAGAACAGAAGCCGGAGGGGAAAACTTCAGAAGTAAAAAATCAGGAGAAAAAAACTCCTGAAAAAAAGTCGGAGACCGTAAGACAGGAAGAGAATTTTCCCGAACCAGATGAATACAACCCGACCGGGCTTGAGTATAATGATTCTGAGGCGATCACGGAACCTAATACCGAAAAAATTAAAGATATAGTAGCCCAGATGCCACCCGAAACTCAGCAGGTTGATGATTTGTTTGCGCACATAGAACCACGCAATTATAAGAAGAATGACATGAGTGACATTGGTGGTGTCCATTATGATAATCTCCCGCAGTTTGAGCCGGTAAAGAAGTCAGGTGCTGGCCAGGATAAACCTAGATCTCTTAATGACCGCCTCAAAAAAGGGATCAATATTGGCTTGAATGATCGAATGGCTTTTGTAAAGCACCTTTTTGACGGTAGTACTACAGATTATAACAGGGTTTTATCCCAACTCAATACTATCAAATCCAAAGAAGAAGCTTCTAATTTTGTTGCAAACATGGTTAAACCCGATTATAATAACTGGGAGGGAAAAGAAGACTATGAAAGCAGATTTTTGGCTATAGTTGAGAAAAGTTACGAGTAGAAGCTGCTATGGCTAAACTATTTATTGTGCCAACTCCCATTGGGAATCTAGAGGATATTACTTTTCGCGCCATACGGGTTCTAAAGGAAGTTGATCTTATCCTAGCCGAAGATACCCGCAACAGCGGAAAGCTTCTAAAGCATTTTGAGATCAACACTCCTATGCAAAGCCATCACATGCACAATGAGCATAAAACGGTGGAAAATGTGGTGCGGCAAATCCAGAATGGAAAAAATGTCGCACTTATAAGTGATGCAGGAACTCCTGCTATTAGTGACCCCGGCTTTTTACTTACCCGTGCCTGCGTAGAGGCTGGTCTGGAGGTAGACTGTTTGCCTGGAGCCACTGCCTTTGTTCCGGCGCTTGTGAATAGTGGACTGCCAAATGATAAATTCGTTTTCGAAGGTTTTCTCCCTGTCAAGAAAGGCAGACAAACCAGGCTGGAAATCCTTACACAGGAAACCCGAACTATGATCTTGTATGAATCACCTCATAAACTTCTGAAAACTCTTGGGCAGATAAAAGAATTTTTTGGAGAAGATAGGCAAGTGTCGGTTTCCCGGGAAATTTCAAAGTTACATGAAGAGACAGTGAGAGGAACTGCTTCCGAAGTGTTGGAGCACTATGAAAAAAAGCCGCCTAAAGGAGAAATTGTACTGGTAGTTGCAGGCAGGAAATAAACTACTCAGTAACCTTAATATTTATTGTTGTAATAGTTTCGGCATACACCTCTGCACCGTTTGAATCTTCTCTTTTGATCTTAACTACGTCGATCCCGGTGAACCCTTTTTCAGGTTTATAAACATAGAAAATTCCCTTCTCCTGATATTGAACTTCACTTAGAACAGCGTGTTGTGGCTGTTCCGCAACACTATATCCTCCTTCAACGGGAATAGCTGTAGTTAAAAGGATCTCCAGAGTTTCAGTATTTGAAACTGTATAAGTTTCCTGCACTTTTTCACTCTTTAGAGAGTCATCGTTGCAGCTAAGGATGAAAAGAGATATTAAAACAAGAACAAAATTTCTCATAAATCTAGCTTTAAAGCTAATTTATTGAAAAAAATAAACAGTTTTCAATAATGGCATTTTACGTGCTTCTTCTTTCGAAAGAATTTTCTTCACTTCCTATAAAGTGAAATCATGTAGGAAGGAAATTATTGAGAACAATCTGTACTTTTGAAAAAAAATGAAATGCGCTGGACTCTTAGACCTAAACCCGATCCTGAAATTGTAGAACATCTCATGGCAGCTTTGGGAGTGGAAGCACCAATAGCTTCTTTATTGGTTCAGCGCGGAATTTGTTCCTTTGAAGAGGCAAAAAAATTCTTTAGACCAAATTTAGATGACCTTCACGATCCTTACCTGATGAAGGATATGAAAGCGGCGGTTGAAAGAATTGAACTTGCTCTTCAAAAAAGGGAAAATATCATGGTCTTTGGAGATTACGATGTTGATGGCACAACAAGCGTTGCTCTTGTTTCCTCCTACTTAAAAAAGATATATCCCAACGTTGCAACTTATATACCGGACAGGTACGAAGAAGGTTATGGGGTATCCTATAAGGGAATAGAGTTCGCGGCCGACAATGATATTAGCCTAATTATCGCCCTCGACTGCGGAATTAAAGCCATTGAAAAGGTAGCCTATGCAAGTAAAAAAGGAGTTGATTTTATCATTTGTGACCATCACCGGCCGGGAGCAGAAATTCCTGCAGCGGTAGCAGTTCTGGATCCCAAACGACAGGATTGTAATTACCCTTACAAGGAGCTTTGCGGTTGTGGCGTGGGTTTTAAGCTTTTGCAGGCACTGAATCAAAAACGTGGGGAGCCTTTTGAGTTGCTCATTCCATATCTTGACCTGGTGGCTACAGCTATTGGAGCCGACATAGTTCCCGTTACAGGGGAAAATCGAATTCTTGCCTATCATGGTCTTCAGGTCATTAATGTCGCACCACGCGCCGGGATTGCTGCCATCCTGGAACAAGTCAAAAAAGAACATTTAACACTTACCGATGTTGTTTTTATAGTTGCTCCCCGTATCAATGCTGCAGGAAGAATGAAACATGGCCTTCATGCCGTTAATCTTTTAACTGAAGAAGACGCCGTACAGGCAAAAATGTTTGCAAAAGAAATTGAGGAGTACAACACCACCCGAAGAGAAACAGATAAGATAATTACTGAAGAAGCTCTTGCCCAGATTGAGGAGCTTAGCGAGCAGGAAAGGAAGACGACGGTAGTTTACCGGGAGAACTGGCATAAGGGAGTTATTGGGATCGTTGCCTCACGATTAACTGAAACTTACTATCGGCCAACCCTGGTATTTACCCGAAGCGGAGAGAAGCTTGCCGCATCGGCCCGTTCTGTACGTGGATTTGATGTATATGATGCGCTTGAAGGGTGCAGTGAATTCATTGAACAGTTTGGGGGTCATAAATATGCTGCTGGATTAACCTTACTTTCTGAGCAGTATGAAAATTTTAAAAATAAATTTGAAGAGGTGGTTTCGGCAACTATAGATCCGCGGTTATTGACTCCCGAAATCCAGATAGATACAGAAATAGAATTAAAGGATATCACATCAAAATTCCATAGAATCCTTAAACAATTTGCCCCTTTTGGCCCTGGTAATATGTCTCCCGTTTTTATGACCAGGGATTTGAGAGATACCGGTTATGCCCGTTGTGTTGGTGGCGAAGATAAACATCTAAAGGCTCGCTTTTTCAAAAAAGGGAATGACCGTAGCTTTGATGCCATTGGATTTGACCTGGGGAAGAAATGCGAACTTCTTAATGAGGGTAAAAAGGTTAAAGCTGCCTATTGTATTGATGAAAATGAATTTCAGGGGAATATTAGCCTGCAGTTAAGACTAAAAGATTTAGAGGTTAATTAAGATAATTGCTAACCGTTGTTTCTTAATTCTTACACCTGAACCTAAAAAAATGCTCTTTAACAATTATCCCAGTATTTTGACTAAAATAGTTTTTGATAATGGGATCTTTGTCTACTTTAGAAGAGCCATAACATAAGTAGGTTAAGTTCATGGTAGATTTGGGGCAAAAAAAGGTGGAGCTTTCCACCTTTTTTTATGCGTATAAAAAAAGCTGCCGGGATTACCAGCAGCTCTGTAATAAGCCAAATATTTTTGGAGATTTTGACTATTTGTGTTGTGCGTATCTCTTAGATACTTCTTCCCAGTTTATGACATTGAAAAAAGCTTCAATGTATGCCGGACGCTGGTTTTGATATTTGAGATAATAAGCGTGTTCCCAAACATCCATTCCAAGAATGGGTTGTCCACCACATCCAATACCCGGCATAAGTGGATTGTCCTGGTTTGCCGAAGAGCACACTTCAAGTTTGCCTCCTTCTTTCACGCATAGCCATGCCCATCCCGATCCAAACTGAGTGGCACCTGCCTTCGAAAATTCGTCTTTAAATGAATCAAAGGATCCGAAATCTCTGTCTATTGCCGAAGCCAGGTCTCCCTGCGGTTTTCCACCACCATTAGGTCCCATAATTTCCCAGAAAAGGTTGTGATTGAAATATCCACCACCATTGTTTCTAACCGCTTTGTTTTCCATATCCAGATTAGTAAGAATATTTTCTATATTCTTACCTTCCATATCTGTACCCTTTACGGCGTCATTTAATTTGCTGGTATATCCTGCGTGGTGCTTATCGTGGTGGATCTCCATTGTTCTCGCATCAATGTGAGGCTCCAATGCATCAGTTGCGTATTTTAGTTTTGGTAACTCGAAAGCCATAATTATATCTTTTTAGTATTATTAAATAAGGTCAACTTCAAATTTAAAGATAAAGCCATCTAATAGAAATTATAAAACGTTATAAAATCCTTAAAACTTTGGCGTTTTTAAAGCATTAAATCAAGATAGGAGAGGTGAAGTGGTAACTCTTTGAAAATAATTTAATTAATCCCTAACTGGGGTTTAGGGCGATTCCAGATGCATTTCTTACTTTAGTAAAAAAAAATTTGAAGCAGTCCAATATCTTCAGAATTTATAATGCTTCGGCTGGTTCGGGAAAGACTTACACCCTGGTCAAAGATTATCTGCTACTACTACTTTCTTCTCCGAGTATAGAAAGTTATAAAAATATTCTGGCAATTACCTTTACCAATAAAGCTGTGGGGGAAATGAAGTCAAGAATCATTGAAAGCCTTAATGCGCTGGCAAAGCTCGATAGATCTGAGAAAGAACAGGCTTTACTGGAGGATATTTCTGAAAGCTCCGGGATGCCAGTTGAAAAAATTCAGCAAAAAAGCAGGCAAATTCTAAAGAACATCATTCATAATTATGCGGCTTTTGAAGTCTCAACAATAGATGGTTTTACCCATCGCGTATTGAGAACTTTTGCTAAAGATCTTGGTCTCCCTCCTAACTTTGAAGTGGAACTGCGTACCGATGAAGTGCTTACTGAGGCTGTGGACCGTCTTATAAGTAAAGCAGGTAAGGATAAGGCTATTACCCGGGTACTGGTAAATTTCGTCCTTTCCAGGACAGATGATGATAAGAGCTGGGACATAGCCCGGGATCTTTTTGCCATTGGACGATTGCTTACCCAGGAAACCAGTGGCAAATTTTTGGAAATTCTTAAATCCAAAAAGCTTACGGACTTTGAAGAACTGAAAGAAAGGGCAAATGAACAACAGAAAAAACTTGAAGAAGCTGTAAATAATACTGCGAATTCTTTTTTTCAATTACTGGAGGAAAACAATCTTGACGATAAATGCTTCAGTGGAGGCTATTGTCCAAAATTTTTTCTGAAGCTTCAAAAAGGGGATTTTAATGTGAATTTTTCGGCAGGATGGCAACAAGATCTGGCGGAAAAAGCACTTTACGCAAACAAATTAGATTCCGAAAAAAAGCAAATTCTCGACGCCCTTCAGCCGCAAATCGTGGAAATGTATGGGGAAGTGAAAAAGAATATTACAAGACTTCAGTTTCTCGAGGCCGTGGAAAAAAACCTGGTGCCCTTATCCTTGTTAAACGCTATTCAGGCCCAGATTGAGGAAATCAAAGCTGAAAATTCTCTGGTTTTAATTTCAGAATTCAATGCTACAATAGGAAAAGCAGTTAAGGATCAACCAGCACCTTTCATTTATGAACGTCTTGGTGATCGCTACCGTCATTATTTCATTGATGAATTTCAGGATACTTCACAACTACAGTGGGAAAACTTGATCCCGCTGGTTGACAACACTCTCTCGATGGAACACCCGGTCGGGGAATATGGCTCTCTCACTTTGGTGGGAGATGCAAAGCAGTCTATCTACAGGTGGCGCGGGGGCAAGGCTGAGCAATTTATAGAATTATGTGAAAGAAGATATCCTTTTAGTATTGAAGAGACGGAAATGTTAGTGCTACCCAACAACTATCGCAGTGCGAGTACTATAGTGGAATTCAATAATGGTTTTTTCAAATTTGCTTCAGATTATTTTCTGAATACCACGCATAAAGACCTTTTTCTCAATAGTGGCCAGGGAAAGGTGAGTAAAAGGAAAGGCTATGTAAACATTTCATTTATAGAAGCCGAAAATGCTTCCGAAGAAATGGAGGTTTACCCTAAAAGAGTTCTGGAAATTATAAATAATGTGCAGGAAAAAGGACAATCCTTAACCGGTATTTGTATTCTTACCCGCACTCGTAAGGAAAGTATTGCTGTCGCTAATTTTTTGAGTGAACATTCTATTCCGGTGATTTCTGCTGAAAGTCTCCTCATAAGCAGGTCTCCAAAGGTGAATTTCATTACTTCGGTTTTGCAGTACTGCCTGGATCCGGGCGATAAGACTCTCAAATTTGAGATTTTAGATTATCTGCTGAATAAAACCATAAAGGTTGAAAATGAATTTCAATTTTTGATGGATCACCTTCAGCTTGAAGGAGAACAGTTTTTTAAAGCCCTGGCTCAAAACATTGATTTTTCTCCAGGATTAGTCACTGAAATGTCTATCTATGAAGCCGTAGAATACATTATAAGAGCTTTTTCAATTGAAGCAATATCTGATGCTTACCTGCAGTTTTACTTGGATTTTGTTTATGAAACTTCAAGTACAGAAGGATCTGGTCTTTTTTCCTTTTTGGAGCATTGGGAGCGCAAAAAAGAAGAATTGAGCATTGTAGTTCCTCAGGGAGAAAATGCGGTTCAAATAATGACTATTCACAAAGCGAAGGGGCTGGAGTTTCCGGTAGTAATTTATCCTTTTGCCAACACCCAGATAAGTGATACGGCCCGGGAGCATATCTGGATGGATCTACCCGTTGAATTTGGTTCCAATGTGGAGATAGCCTATTTACGTGCCGCTGAAAAAATGAAAGAATGGGAAGGAGAGGCACCTCATCTTTATCACGATTTGTGCTGTAACAGTCAGCTCGATGCCCTAAATGTTCTTTATGTAGCCATGACCCGCCCGGAGCAACAGTTATATGTTATTTCCAAAATGGATCTGGACAAAAAAGGCAATGAGAAAACCGGTCGATTTTCCGGATTGTTGATTTCCTATTTACGTTCCATTGGCAAGTGGGATGGCAGCAATGAATACCATATTGGAGATCCAGAGGAGAGATTTATGGAGGAGAAAAAGGCTGTAAATTCTCTCAAACAGGAAAGTTTTTTTTCTTACCCCACGCAAAGCAATGGGATCTCTATTATTACCCGTTCTGGGTTAATGTGGAATTCAAGACAGAAGGAAGCTATTGAAAAAGGGCAGTTGATCCATGATCTTTTTGCCAGAATCAATACTGAAGCAGATGTGGAGAGGGTCCTTGAAAATGCCAAAGAAGAGGGACTTTTTTCTTCTACAGAAAAAGAGGAGCTTCGAAAGAGCATTTTTGAAGTTATAAAACATCCTGAATTAAAAGAGTTTTTTGCACAGGGAGTAGTAAATTTTAATGAACGGGATATTATTTCTGAAGATGGATCTCTCCTGCGACCCGACAGGTTGAACTTCTCGGGCACCCGCGTTAGCATTATTGATTATAAAACCGGTGCCGGAAATCCGACTCACGGGGAACAAATTAAAGAATATGGAAGAGTGCTTGAAAGGATGAATTATCGGGTAGAAAAAAGATTGTTGGTCTACATTAATGAAGACCTACAGGTCAATTTTGTTTAAAGAATGTAATTTTGTAAAAAAACCACCATTATGTACGGAGCATTGAAAGATCATTTAAAAAATGAAATAGAACAAATAAAAGAAGAAGGACTCTATAAAAAAGAACGGGTAATTACTTCACCGCAGGGAGCAGATATCACCATAGAAGGCGGAAAAGAAGTGATTAACTTCTGTGCTAACAACTACCTGGGGCTTTCATCACATCCAGAAGTGATAAAAGCTGCCCAGGAAACCATGAATACGCATGGTTTTGGGATGTCTAGCGTTCGGTTTATCTGTGGAACACAGGATATCCACAAGGAACTTGAAAGAAAGATCGCCGATTTTTACCATACTGAAGATACAATCTTATATGCTGCGGCTTTTGATGCCAATGGAGGAGTTTTTGAACCCTTATTTTCGAAAGAAGATGCGATAATTTCAGATTCGCTCAACCATGCCTCCATCATTGATGGGGTTAGGTTATGTAAAGCTGCACGCTATCGTTATGAGAATAATAACATGGAAGACCTGGAGAACCAGTTAAAGCAGGCAAATGAGGATGGAGCAAGATTTAAGATCGTGGTGACAGACGGGGTTTTCTCAATGGATGGACTCGTGGCACCGCTGGATAAAATTTGTGACCTGGCCGAAAAATATGATGCCCTGGTCATGATCGATGAAGCACATGCAACCGGTTTTATTGGAGAAAATGGAATAGGAACTCCCGAGGAAAAGAATGTATTGGGGAGGGTAGATATAATTACCGGAACACTGGGTAAAGCCTTAGGAGGCGCAATGGGCGGCTATACTACAGGTAAAAAAGAGATTATCGAAATGCTACGCCAACGATCAAGGCCATATCTTTTCTCTAATTCTTTAGCCCCGGCCATAGTGGGTGCTTCTATTAAAGTTTTTGAAATGCTCGCGAAAGATGATACGCTGCGAAACAAACTGAAGGAAAATACAAGATACTTTAAAAAAGAAATTATAGACGCAGGCTTTGATATAATAGACGGAGATGCTGCTATTGTTCCGGTCATGCTATATGACGCCAAACTTTCGCAAAAAATGGCCGATCGACTTTTGGAAGAGGGGATTTATGTTATAGGTTTCTTTTATCCTGTTGTACCAAAAGGTAAGGCCCGCATTCGGGTACAGCTATCTGCCGCACATACACAAGAACATTTAGATAAAGCCATTGCAGCCTTTAAAAAGGTAGGTAAAGAATTGAATATAATTAAATAAAAGAAGGAATATTAATAGGGATGTGTTCTGCTTTAGAATACATCCTTATTTTTTACTTTTTTAAATTTTCTTAAAGAATGTTACCAGATGCGGCTTAATGAGTTAAGTAGATCTTTTTCTCCTAAATAACTCTTTTTTTAAGAGATTTCAAACGCAATCACAAATCTTAATTTTTTATTAAAACTTTAATATTTTCTGAAAATATTAGTGTCTGAATTCGGCTGCAAACCGCTGTTATCGAGTTCTTATTAAGAAAACTTTATTAAATTAAGCTTTGTTAATCCTGATTATCGGTCTACTTTTGTTTCTGCTAACTAATTAAAATTAAACTCTTCAATATGAAACATCTTAACAGATTATTATTAGCTTCATTATGTATCCTGAGCTTTAGCACTATGCAGGCACAGGATGATGATAATCCCTGGGCTATAGGTTTGGGAGTAAACGCAGTGGATTTTTATCCGACTGGTGAGGACGCTCCTTTAGGTGAATACTTCGATGACTTTTTTAATGTCGGAGATCACTGGAACATACTTGCAGGTCTTTCAAGGATCTCTGTTGCCCGAAACATTGGAGCCGGATTCTATTTTGAAGGAGCTGGATCTATAAACCGGATCAGTAAATTTGGAGATGAAGGTCGCAATGACTTAATGTATTATGGTTTAGACGGTACTTTTAACTACAGCTTCCGTAATAACGCCGACGAAGGTTGGTTGGATCCTATTATTGGAGTTGGTGGTGGATATACCTGGCTGGACGACGAAGGCTTTGCAACTCTTGATGGAACAGTAGGATTGAACTTCTGGATCTCAGAAAATTTTGCTTTATCTGTCCAAACGATCTATAAGCATGGGTTTGATGAGAATATGAATTCTCACTTCCAACATGCAGCAGGAATTAAATTTGCCTTGGGTGGAAAAGATACCGATGGTGATGGCATCTATGACAAGAATGATGAATGTCCTGAAGTTGCCGGTTTAGAGCAGTTCAATGGTTGTCCTGATTCTGACGGTGATGGAATTCAAGACAGACTGGACGAATGTCCTAACGAAGCAGGTTTGGCTCAATATAACGGATGTCCCGATACTGACGGTGATGGCGTTGCCGATCCACAGGATGAATGTCCTACCGTAGCTGGTCTTCCTGAAATGAATGGATGTCCTGATGCCGATGGTGATGGAATAAGAGATAGCGAGGACGAATGTCCAAATGAAGCAGGACCAGAAGAAAACAACGGTTGCCCATGGGAAGATATGGACAATGACGGAGTTCTGGATAAAGACGATGAATGTCCTGAAGTTGCGGGAACTGTTGCGAACAATGGTTGTCCTGAAGTGACTGTGGCAATTATTGAAGAATTGAACGAATATTCAAGAACAATCCTTTTTGATCTTAATAAAGCTACAATTCGTGACGATTCTGAGGAAACAATTGATGCTATTGCAGAAATTATGATGGAATATCCTACTAGTGATTTCCATATAGGTGGACACACAGATAGCACTGGTAGCGAAGAATATAATTTGCAGTTATCTAGAGAAAGAGCTGAATCTGTAAGAGAAGCTCTTGTATCTGAAGGAATCGATGCAAGTAGATTGACTGCCGAAGGTTATGGTGAAATTAATCCTATAGCAACTAACAACACTGCAGAAGGAAGACAGCAGAACAGACGTGTTGAGATCTCTTTAGAGGAATAGGTTTATAAAAACCAATGATCAGGATAACAATTAGTTTTCTGAAAGAATAAATTTTTAAAAAGACGCTCCGATTTTTCGGGGCGTTTTTTATTTTTAGAGCATGACATCATTTATTGAACAGGTGCTTCAGGAATTGTTATCCAGAAAAACCAATATTTCTGAAACTATCTTTATTTTACCGAGTAAACGAGCGGGTGCCGCTCTTCTTAACCGGCTTTCAAGACTCTCCTCAACTCCCATGTTTGCCCCACGAGTATTGAGCATTGAAGATTTTGCCGAAGAAATAGCAGGCTTAAAACCTATTGATAACGTAACTTCTCTCTTTGAATTCTATTCAGCCTACCTGGCCTGTACTCCCAAAGAGAATTGTGAAGGATTTGAAACCTTTTCCACCTGGGCACAAACGCTATTGTACGATTTCAATGAAATTGACCGATACCTCGTGGATTATCAATCCTTTTTTGGTTACCTGGGCAACATACAGGAAATGAACCACTGGTATCTTCAGGAGGAGCGTACTCCCCTCATGGAGAACTATCTTTTATTTTGGAACAAACTTGCTGAATATTACCAGACTCTTCAAGAACAACTTGAAAAAAAGGAGTTGGCATATCAAGGAATGGTTTACAGACGGGCCTCAGAAAAAATTACTGCTTATGCTGCGGCTGCTTCTAAATCTTTTGTTTTTATAGGATTCAATGCCCTAAATAGTGCAGAGCAAGACATCTTTCAAACGCTCCTGGCTGCAGGAAAAGCCGAAGTCTACTGGGATGTGGATGAGGTTTTTTTAAAGGATGAACAGCACGATGTTTCGCTATTTTTGAGAAATTATATGAAATCCTGGCCTTATTACAAGGATAATGAACTCAAAATAATTTCCCAATCTTACAACAGTGCCAAGAATATTAAGATGGTGGGGGTACCCAAAAACATTGGGCAGGCAAAATATGTTGGAGAATTGTTGTCGAAATTGTCACCGGGTGAATTACAGCAAACTGCTGTAGTCCTTGGAGATGAAAGTTTGTTGCTCCCGGTTTTAAATTCTCTGCCTCCTAACGTGGGGGAGGTGAACATAACTATGGGGTTTGCCCTTCAAAATGCACCGATAACATTTCTTTTCGAACATTTGTTGAAGATGCATACAATCCAGGGGAATGGAAATTACTATTATAAAGATCTTATGCTTGTTCTTAGCCATCCGCTTGTACAGCAGGTAACCCGTGGTTATTCGAGAAAGATGCTGGAAAATATTCGAAATGAAAATCTGGTATATCTAAATGAAAAGGATATACTTGCTTCTGTACCTAATGAGTTAAAACGGCTTTTTAAGATCTGTTTTGGAAATTGGGATAATGATCCCAAAATTGCACTGGAGGCACTTCAGGAATTGATCATGATCTTTAAAGATCGTCTTGACAAGGACCGGAACAAGATAACACTTGAATTTCTATATCAGTTAAATTTACTGGTCAATCAATTAAGTAATTTACTTCAGGAATATCCATACATAAATACAATAAAGATCCTGTTCTCGATTTACAAGGATCTTCTTTCCTCGAAGGCGGTTGACTTCCGGGGAAAACCTTTTTCTGGATTACAGCTCATGGGGATGTTAGAATCGCGAGTCCTGGATTTTAAAAATGTAATTCTTACCTCGGTTAATGAGGGAGTGCTTCCGGCAGGGAAAAGTAGCAATTCTTTTATTCCTTTCGATCTTAAATGTGCTTATAAGTTGCCCACATATAAAGAGAAAGATGCGGTCTACACCTATCACTTCTACCATTTGCTACAGCGTGCCGAGCATGTGAATCTGCTTTATAACACCGAAAGTGACCGACTTAATGCAGGTGAAAAAAGCAGATTTTTACTGCAGCTTGAAATGGAAGCGAATAAGAACCACACAATAGAAAAAGGTAACATTAGTCCTATAGTACCTCCAGTATCGGCGAAACTTAAGACTGTACCTAAGTCGGCGGGAATGATGGAAAAAATTAGAGAAAGAGCAGCAGAAGGTTTTTCACCATCGGCACTTACGACCTATATTAGAAATCCGCTGGATTTTTATAAGCAATATGTTCTGGGACTCAAGGAGCGGGAAGAAGTGGAAGAAACAGTGGCGTACAATACACTTGGAACTGTGGTGCATGATACCCTTGAAGAATTTTACAAAAATTGGGTAAACGAAGAAATATCTATTCAGAAGCTTGAACCGGTATTAAAAGGGATTAATGCAGAGATTGAAAAGCAGTTTAGGGATCATTACACTAAGGCACCACTGGATCAGGGAAAGAACCTGCTCATTTTTGAAGTAGCACGACGTTATGTGCGCAACTTTTTACTTTCAGAAATTAATGGTCTAAAAGAGGGAAATACCCTAAAGATTCTAAAAATAGAAGAAAAACTGAAAACCCAAATCCACATTGAGGAACTTAATTTTCCTGTTTTTCTTAAGGGAACAGTTGACCGGGTTGATGAATTCAATGGGAAGTTACGCATCATAGATTACAAAACCGGAAGAGTTGAGCAGAACAAAGTAGAAGTGGTTGATTGGGAAGAAATAACATCTGACTATGACAGGTACAGCAAACCTTTTCAAATCCTTACCTATGCCCTTATGATGAACGCTAAAGAACCTCTGCCACCGGTTTCTGAAGCAGGGATAATCTCCTTTAAGAATTTAAAGGAAGGATTCCTTAAGTTCAGTAAAAAGGATAAAAAAGGATATGGAGCCAGGAAAGATACCGATGTGACTGAAGAAACACTTGAAGAATTTAAATTGCAGCTTAAAAATCTTATTTTAGAGATATGTGATCCCGAAGTTCCTTTTGTAGAAAAAGAAATAAAACAAAACGCATGGTAATTAAACAAGAGAAGAATAAAAGTTTGCCCGGTCTTCACGGCCGTCCAATTCCAACAGATGTTTTTTATTCTGAAGAAGGGGAAAATAAACCGGTTCTATTATTCTGCCACGGTTATAAAGGATTTAAAGACTGGGGTGCATGGAATTTAATGGCTGAAGATTTTGCAAAAAATGGCTTTCTATTTATAAAATTTAATTTTGCCTTTAACGGCGGAACTCTTGAAGAGCCTGTAGACTTTCCGGACCTCGATGCTTTTGGAGAAAACACTTACACCAAAGAACTTGATGATCTTAAAGTATTGATCGACTGGATTAGCAGTGAAAATTTCCCTTACGCCGAAAAAGCCGATCTCTCGCGTCTTACCCTTATGGGACATTCCCGGGGCGGCGGAATTGTTGTGGTTAAAGCGGCCGAAGACCATCGTATACAAAAACTAATATCACTTGCTGCGGTTAGCGACTTTGGGGAAAGATTTCCAAAGGGAGAAGAGCTGGAAGCATGGAGACAAAAGGGTATTTCTTATATAGAAAATTCCAGAACCAAACAGAAAATGCCACACTTGTTTGACTTCTATGAAGATTTTAAGCAAAATGAAGAACGTTTAACCATCTCCAGGTCGGCAAAAAAACTAAACATACCTTACTTAATTGTTCACGGCACAACAGACCCCACGGTCTCGGTAGAAAATGCCCGGGAGCTTCATGAATGGTCCCGGCAATCAGAATTATTCCTGCTGGAAGGTAGTGACCATGTTTTTGGAGCTTCCCATCCATGGGAACAAGATGAGCTGCCACCGGCGATGGAAAAGATCATACAAAAGGCGACGGAGTTTATTAAAAAATAATAGGTCTCAAAAATGGCATTTTTGGATCCTCTTAAGAGTCTAAATAAAAAAAACCACCGCTTTCGCAGTGGTTTTTTGTGGAGAATATCGGAGTCGAACCGATGACCTCCTGCGTGCAAGGCAGGCGCTCTAGCCAGCTGAGCTAATCCCCCATGTTGCTGAAACAATTTCAACGTGGCAAATGTATTAAATTTATTTAAATAGGTAAAGGCTTTAAATTCTTTCTATTAAAATTATTTTTGCGGTCGAATATTCTTTCTCATGATTAGAAAAGCTGAATTAAAAGACTTGGCATCAATTAAAAGCCTCACTGAGGCTTGTGCTGTAAAGATGCAGGAAAAAGGCATTTTTCAGTGGAATGAACATTATCCGTCTATGGAAAAACTGCAGCAGGATATAAATAAGCAGGAGCTGTTCTTGCTTGAGGAAAGAGAACAACTGCTGGGGATCATCGTCCTCACTCCTCAAATGGATGAGGAGTACATCCCAATTGATTGGTTGACCGAATCCGGTAATAATCTTTATGTTCACCGGCTCGCGACAGAACCTTCCACATGGGGCAGTGGTAATGGACAGCGGTTAATGGATTTTGCCGAAGACTACGCCCGGGAACAAAATTATGATTCTTTAAGGCTTGACACCTTTAGCCAGAATAAAAGAAATCAGCAGTTTTATGCGCGGAGAGACTACCAGAGACTCGGGAATGTCTACTTTCCAAAGCAGAGTAGACATCCGTTTTACTGCTACGAATTGGTTTTGGAATGAAACAGTTTTATTTTTCGATCAAAATAAAAAAGCTCCGTTTTCACGAAGCTTTTTTAATATTTAAGGAAGCAAATTATTTACTCCAGGCAGCCGTTCCGCCTTTAGCAGAATCAACATTTATTCGATAATTCCCATTTCCTGAAACGATCCAGCGAACCTTTACAGACTCCATTCCGGGAATGTTGTCAACTTTTATTTTCTCCGGATTTTGTTTTTGTTCTTCTACTTTATTGAAATCTTCATCATTTACCACCATCCCGGTTACCACATTTGCGCCGGATATGCTAATATAATCGGGTCTCTCAATGTTGTATTTTAGATCCTGGCTGGAATGTGTTGGCATTAGTCTTTCATTATAAATCGTAGCAGTGATCTGCTTCAGCCCTCCTCCAAGATTTTCTTCTTTTACATCGGTTATACTTAGCTTAGGTGTATGATAGCCGTGGTAGATTGTGAAAGCCATGTTACGATGTGCATCCTGCTCAAGTAAAAAACCGGGATGTGCTCTTCCAAAGTTCTTTTTAAATCCACCTATCTGTATTTTACCGTACTGTGGATGATCGAATTCCTCCCAAGGCACAAATGCGTCTCCAAAAGTTAGATACCTGTCAACTTTGAGTTCCTCTTCCTGGTTTCCTCTTCCTTCATTTTTGTGAAAATACTGGTAGGAATTCATAAGTTCATTGGTATAAGTGTAGATCCCTCTGCCGCCATAAAACCAATCGAGCTCTCCTCCAAACACAGAATAGAGATCTTTATATACTACAAGATATCTGTAACCCGGAATCATTTCCTCTCCCTTTTTGCCTATGGCATCATAAATTTTGACATCCTCTGCATTGTACGTATTCTTATCCTCTTCTGCTCCCGGCCCCCTAAGGATCATTCCTCCATAGTTATGGTAACTTTGGGCTCCGGCAATATTTGGATGGTCCATTATAAATTCCATTACAGCTCTTGATTCCGGAAGGCTGAAGGGATATTTGTAAGCTCCACGCTGAATATGATCTGGCTGCCAGTTCCAACCCCAGTCACGGTTTGGATCGTAATATCCTATTCCGTCTTCATTTACTTCGCCGTCCCCGTCTGTGTCCTTGCCTTCATAGCCCAACATTTCAAATTCACCTTTTTCTTCAGCTTCAACGCGGATCAGCCTTCTGGGATCTTGAGGATCCTTGATGTAGCGGCCGGTTGGAGATTTCCTTATCATCATGGTGATATGATTATCATCATTAAGATCATTAAATCCATCTTCTCCTGCCTGTCCATCTTTGTCATTATCCAAAACGATCATTCCCGATCTTGGGGAATGTGGAGTGTTTGGCTCATTCATATAGTTATTACGGGCATCGGGGTTTATTGTAGGATTAATGTAAAAAGTCTTATCCTGAAGAAGTTCCTTTATAAAATCTAGTTCCCCAAACATTTCGGTAAGATACCATGCCGTATAAAGAGAAAATTCGGCTCCCTGAATTTCATTAGAATGAATATTTCCATCAATATACATTGCAGGTTTTTTATCTGGATCTCCTGTTTTAAAATCTGAAATTGTCAGGAGATATATCTCATTACCTTCAAAGGATTTTCCTATGCTTTCCATTCTTACAAGATCGGGATATGCCTTAGTGATTTTTTCCATAATCTCCACGATTCCTTCATAGGTATAGTATCTGTTCCAGCTCACTTCCACCTTTGGTTTGTGAGGTGTTCCTATAGCGCGGAAGAATTTTTCCTGAGCGTAAACCGAAGGAATGGTCAATAGAAAACTTAAAATTCCCAGAATTGCTATTTTTCTTATGTTCTTAAAATTCATTTGTTCTAAAAAATTAAAGTTTTACATTCATGATGGTATACCCCGTGTGAGGTGCTCCGGCTTTCACGGTGGCTGTCCCTCCGCCTCTTACGATCCAGGAAATGGTTTCCTTTTCGAAGGCTCCAAGTTTTCCTGAAAGTTTAATGGTATTTCCTGCCAAAATATCTTCTTTGTCCTTATTAACAGTAATCTGTAATTTTTGAAGCCATCGGGATCTTTCTCCCATTTCAGAATGTGTGGGTAAGGGGGAATTATTGAAAAGGTCTACTGTAATCCGGGTAAGTCCACCGCTGAGCTTTTCAGTTTGAAGATTGTGAAATTCCAAATTTGGCTTCATTTTAGCCAGTTTTACCACAAAATCTGTATGTTGTTGGGCAATACTGTCCACCATTTTATAAGGTGGGTTGGTCATTGCAAATGGACGAATTCCGCCGACTTCCACTTTACGGTCAGGAAAGTCGGGATGATCAACTTCTGTCCAGTTTATAAAAACATCATTTAATCCTTCCTGTTCTGCCCAGGCAAGAAAATTTGTTTCGGGAGTAATTTCCCCCTTTTTGGAAGGTATGGAGTCATTCTCTTTTTCCTTTTGCTCCTTTACTTCAGGAACCCACCAGCCTGGAGTACTAAAACTTAATCTTCCGAAGTGAAAATAGGCCCATTGGAAAAAATCTCCGCCTTTTCCTTTATTATCCTGATTGTAAGGTTCAAGAGACACTGTTTCATTGTAAAGATCTGATACCATTTTATTCAATTTGACATCCTTTTCCAACATTGAGGTTATTAACCTTTTTTCGGCACCCGCCTTATCATATTTTAAAGGTGCGGATAAATTATTTTCGGGAGCGAAAGTCACAAAAGCGAAAATGTTCCACCTTTCAAAAAGGTAATCTAGCAGAGCTCTTGTTTCTCTTTGTGATACGGGATAGTCACCTGCAAGAGGTTGAAAAACGGGGAATTGATAGGTAAGACTTTTATTAAATGCAATTCCTTCTAAAAGATCCTCATTGAATTTCTCATCCTTATCGTTATCAAATCCTTCAGAGAATTTAAGGTATCTCGTTTCTCCTGCAGCATCTCTTCCTTCTGCTTCGATAAGGATCTGCGGATGATCCTCGTGAGTTACATATTTTCCCAAAGGACTTTCAACCCGTATTTCAGTTATTAGCCCGTCACGGTTTAGATCTTCATAGCCGTCTTCAGAAACATTTCCATCCCGGTCCTGGTCAACTCTTGCGGCATTCCCACGGCGTTCATATTTTAAATTATCATGATACTTCCCATAAGCATCGGGAGACATATTAGGGAATACGTAGAAGGTGTTGGTTTCCAGAAGGTCATTATGTTCTCTCACCAGCTTTTCAGCTACTTGTAGGGCAAGTTCGACACTTAGGACGTGATAGCCTTCCACTCCTCCTGTCACCGCAATCGCCGGTTTATTTTCCAGGTCCCCTTTTCCTATTTGTAAGGCCCAGATATCCTGACCTCCTTCTGTTTTGGTTAGCGATATAAGTTTTGCATCTCTTGCGTAAGCTATTTGCTGAAGCCTTTGTTCGATTTCTCTGTTAGTGGGATAATCATCTTGTGCAGAAGCCGGAAGAAGTCCGAATAAGCCAATTGCAAGAAAAAATAGTAAATTGTTTTTCATTTGTTTACGAGGAATTTAATGATCGTTTTCGGTGAAAACCGAAAAATTACGATTTTTCAAAAATAGAATTTTAATCCGTACGTAAGGTATTTCTTCAATATTTTCCAAGCTACTCTCCTGCAAATTTTAACTTTGCATTTCTGAAGTTTTACGGGTGACAAATGCTGTAAATTTTAAATCCATTAACCGACTCGCTATTCCTGCAATTATTGCGGGAATAGCCGAACCGCTCATTTCTCTTACAGATATAGCCATTATTGGCAATGTGGAGCAGGATCCTGTTGAAGCCTTGGCGGCTGCGGGTATTGTGGGATCTTTTCTTTCTGCTATTATATGGATCGTAGCGCAGACAAAAACTGCAATCTCTGCCCTCGTTTCTCAGCATTTTGGTGCAAGGAGAATTCATGCGGTAAAAACCCTCGTGCCGCAGGCAATATTCTTCAACTTTTTACTGAGTCTGGTTATTTATGCAGTGACCGCTTATTTCGCAGCGGCAATTTTCAGTGCTTATAATGCCGAAGGCAAGGTGTTGAATTATGCTGCCGATTATTATCAGATTCGGGCGCTGGGTTATCCGCTCACTCTGGTGACCTTTGCTTTGTTCGGCGTATTTCGTGGGTTACAGAATACGCTCTGGGCTATGAAATGTAGTTTAACTGGTGCTCTGCTTAATGTTGGACTTGATTTCGCATTGGTTTATGGGATCGAAGGATGGATTCCTGCCATGCATCTCGAAGGCGCAGCCTGGGCAAGTGTGATTGCGCAGGCGGTGATGCTGGTGATGGCTCTATATTTCTTTTTTACTAAAACTCCTTTCAACCTGGGGCTTAGCCGCAGAATAAATCCACAAATGAGAGGCCTCTTATTAATGAGCGGAAACCTTTTTGTGAGAACGGTTGCGCTCAACTTCGCAATCTATCTTGCCAACGCCTACGCCACGGGTTACGGTAACAATTTTATAGCAGCCCAAAGTATTCTCATGAACATTTGGCTGTTCTTCAGCTTCTTTATTGACGGTTACGCGAATGCAGGTAATGCCATGGGTGGCCGGCTTTTGGGAGCCAAAGATTACAGTGGCTTGTGGCTGCTTAGTAAAAAGATCAGCAAGTATTCTCTTATGATAGCCATAGCCCTCATAGGAATTTGTGCTTTGTTCTATGAAGAAATTGGATTAATCTTTAGCAAAGAAGCCCTGGTTCTTGTGCTCTTTACTTCTGTATTTTGGATGGTCCTGGTTATGCAACCGGTAAATGCAATTGCTTTTATGTTTGACGGAATATTTAAAGGACTGGGAGAGGCTAAATATCTGCGGAATGTTTTATTGGCGGCAACCTTTCTTGGATTCACTCCGGCATTATTAATTGGAGATTACTTCGGGCTGAAGCTCCATGCGATCTGGATTGCATTTTTTGTGTGGATGATTATACGCAGCAGCGCTTTGGTCATAAAATTCCGCAGTAAATACCTTCACCGGGAAACTTAAAAAAGGGGCAGGATGATTAACTGTTGATTTTTAGATAAATTTTTATTTTAGCACTTAATTAACAACTATCTGATTTAATTATGGAAGAAGCAGTTGATTCACCCAAAAGAGGCATTTTAAACAAAGCCCTTGATTTAGTTGAAAAAATGGGTAATAAATTACCCGATCCTGCAATCTTATTTTTCTATTTACTCATCTTCGTATGGGTTTTATCGGCAATTCTGTCTCCGTTTGATTTTGGGGAAGTTCATCCAATGACCGGGAATAGCCTAAATGTTCAAAATTTACTCACAGGGTCTCAATTGGCCAAATTTCTTGCGAGTATGGTAAGCACCTTCGTGCTTTTTGCTCCCTTGGGAATTGTTTTAGTTGCCATGCTTGGAGTTGGGGTAGCAGAACACTCGGGTTGGATCGACGCCGGTTTAAAAAAGCTCTTAAACTTTACACCCAAACAATTGATTACCCCGATGCTAATTTTAATAGCTATCGTTAGTCACACAGCAGCAGATGCAGGTTATGTGCTTGTAATTCCCCTGGGAGGTGTTATTTTTTATGCCGCAGGTCGACATCCTTTAGCAGGAATTGCAGCAGCTTTTGCCGGGGTATCCGGAGGGTTTTCAGCGAACTTTATTCCTTCGGCTATTGATCCGCTCATTATGAGCTTCACGCTTGAGGCCGCCAGGATCCTTGATCCCGATATTAACTTAAACCCTTTAAATAACTGGTATTTCACCTCTGCATCAACTTTATTGATTGTATTTGTTGGCTGGTGGGTTACAGATAAAATTGTCGAACCACGGCTTTCAAAGGTGAAAGTGGATGGGGATGAAGATCAAATGCCTAAAATGGAAAAGGTGACTTCCAAAGAAAGTAAAGCTTTCTGGTTGGGACTTCTGGCTATGGTATTGGGAATTGTTGGCTTATTTTTATGGGCATCTTCAGAAGATTCGGCTTTAAGAGGACCGGGTATGGTTGATCCCGAAGTTCAATCCCTCACTTCTTTTCATGCGCCTTTAATGCAGGCAATTGTACCCTTGATTTTTATTTTTTTATTAATTCCGGGACTTGTTTTTGGTTTTGTATCAGGTAGATATAAATCTTCAGGGGATTTGATAAAAAGTATGACAAAATCCATGGAAAGTATGGGTTACTATATTGTAATGGCCTTTTTCGTTGCACTTTTTATTGATGCATTTTCACGTTCAAACATAGGTCTTTTGATAGCAATTAAAGGAGCAAATTTTCTTCAGGCACTTGACTTGCCGGGTCAAATAACTATTGTTGGAATTGTAATATTAAGTGCCTTTGTAAATTTAATGGTAGGATCTGCATCGGCAAAGTGGGCACTCATTGCACCCATTTTTGTTCCTATGTTAATGCAGTTGGGTATTTCACCTGACCTTACTCAGGCAGCTTATCGTGTGGGGGATTCTGTTTCCAATATTATTACACCATTATTACCCTATTTTCCCCTGGTAGTCGTTTTTGGTCAGCGCTATGTTAAAGGAATGGGTATTGGAACCCTTATATCAATGATGTTACCTTATTCGGTTATATTTTTAGTTACCTGGACGATCTTTTTACTGGTTTATTGGTGGCTGGGAATCCCATTGAGTTTTGAGGCAAATTATCTCTATCCGGCACCTAATTAAAAGTCTGGATGTACTCCTTGAGAAAGATGTTTATTGACTTCCAGTAAACATCTTTTTTATTTCCGGATATTGGAAACTGAAGATATATTTTTTCAGATTTAAAGTCGGGAGAGGTAAATTCTTCAGGAGCTTAAAATAAAATGTAACTTTACATAAACAGATTTAAAAATGACCACCACGCGAGAAAACGGAAGTCTCTATACTAATGTTGTTAACGGAATAGCTACTCTTGAATTTGGACATTCTGCGAGTAATTCATTTCCTTCGGTCCTTCTGGAACGTTTGGAAAAGGAACTGCAAAGTCTTTCTAAAGACAAAGAAGTAAAAGTGATCATCTTAAAATCTGAAGGAGAAAAAGCCTTTTGCGCAGGTGCTTCTTTTGATGAACTGCTTGCAGTAGAGAATATGCAGCAAGGTGAAGTTTTCTTTTCGGGGTTTGCTAATGTGATCAATGCCATGCGGAGTTGCAAAAAACTTATTATTGGCCGTATCCATGGAAAAACAGTTGGAGGAGGCGTTGGATTGGCGGCAGCATGTGACTATTGTTTTGCTACCGAACAGGCAGCCATAAAATTATCTGAACTCAGCATTGGGATAGGTCCTTTTGTGATCGCCCCGGCTGTGAGACGTAAAATTGGAGTAGGAGCCTTAGCCGAATTAACTCTTGCAGCACATGAATGGAAAAATGCATATTGGGCGCAGGAAAAAGGGTTGTTTGCCCGCGTTTTTGATACCATTTCTGAAATGGATAAAGAGTTAAACTTTTTTGCTGAAAAACTGGCGTCTTATAATCCTTCAGCTTTAAATGAGATGAAAAAAGCACTTTGGGAGGGAACAGAGAATTGGGATAGTCTTCTTCAGGAACGTGCAGCGATATCAGGGGAATTAGTGCTTTCCGATTTCACCCGTAAAGCATTATCAAAAATTAAAAATAAATAATATGCACCTAAATTTAATACTTGCTGCACAGGAGGTTGGCAAAAGCAAGGCAGGGGAAATAGCTTACAATCTTGGATATTTCGTAGGATCCAACTTCTGGACAATTGTGAGTGTTGCCGTAGTACTTTTGGCTGCTATACTCTATCTTATCTTCTTTAGAAGCAGAAAGAGAAATAACTGGGGTTAAAAATGCCCTTTTGAGCACTTAATAAATAACTATATGAATATTCAACAAGAACATTTACCACAAGACAGGCCGGCAAGCGAGAGGGAAGGTTATGGATTTTCACCTGTAGATTTTCTGGAGGATAATTGGGTTTATCTTGTTGGGATTATTATTGTTCTGGCAATTTTCTTCTATGCCCGTTATGCCAGGCGAAAAAGAAATGAACGCTAATGCAGGAGAACTTACCCGTGAACGAAGAGACCTTTGATCTTCTCAGGTTTTTAAGTGGCTATGGTTTTTGGCTGCTTATAGCAATTTTGTTGATTGTTGTAGTTTTATTTAAAAAATTCAGGAAGTAGTCTAACGTGTCTTTAACCAGCCTGTAATACTTAATCTTTCAGTTTTTACCGGCTTTACTTCATGCTCCAGAACCTGGCTTTCAAAAATTACCATTCTCCCTGGAAAAGGATAAATGCTTTTTGATTTCTCCACGCCATTTTCATTAGTATAGATCACCAATTCCCCTCCATTCTCGGGCTGCCAATCCTGGTCATTTAAATAGCAAACCATTGACAATTTTCGCCTGTCGTCATTTTGAAAAGTGTCGAGATGACGCTGATAAAAAGTGCCTTCGGGATATAGAGCATAATGAAATTCCTTATGTATTATTCCCATAAAACAGGTACGATTGAGATACTGGACGAAGTCATTGATTTTCTGAAAGAAAGCTTTTTCTGCCTGTGCAGCTTCAGCTTCATTAAGCCATAAGATGAAATCCCCCCGTATAGATTTGGCTATTACTTCATTCGTTCGGTTTCCAATCGCTGCTTTTTTGAAGTTGTCCTCTTCATATTTGGAAAGAAGGGAATTCCGAAGCTCTTCCACTTCAGAAAGACTAAAGAAGTCTTCTACAATAGAATATTGCTGATCCAAAAGATCTGAAATGATCTTTTCATAAACCGGGTTTTCAATTATCTCCACTGGCATCTCTTATAAGGCTGTAAATGTATCCTGAAAATGCCAAATTTCTGCATCATTAAAAAGCTAAGTCTTATAAAATTCCGGAAGTAAAAGTTAAAATAAGCGGCGGGAAAAACTCCTATCTTTGCACCAAACCTTTATTCTATGGCATTAATCCGTATAACCAAGCAATTTTCCTTTGAAACCGGTCACGCCCTTTTTGGCTATGACGGGAAATGTAAAAATGTGCATGGACACAGCTATAAGTTGGCTGTAACGGTGATTGGAGAACCTATTGAAGATGAGGATCACGTGAAACTGGGGATGGTCATTGATTTTGGAGATCTAAAGAAGATCGTGAAACAGGAGATCGTGGATAAGTTCGATCATGCGACGGTTTTTAATAAGAATACGCCCCACGTTGAGCTGGCAGAGGAACTTCAAAAAAGGGGGCACAGCGTAATTCTTGTTGATTATCAACCCACCAGTGAAAATATGATCCAGGATTTTGCAGAAAGAATAAAGTCACGACTTCCCGGGCACATTCAACTCTTTAACCTTAAGCTTCAGGAAACTGAAACTTCCTATGCCGAGTGGTATGCTTCAGATAACCTTTAAGGTTTCTTATTGGGCTCACCTGAATATCCAAAAATAAAATTATTGGCGCGGCCCAATTCCTCCGGGAGGATAACATGGCCGGCGTCTTTGTGAATGTCTAACTCTACCTGTGCATTTTTGTTTTTAAGAATCTCCGCTGTTTGCTGTACACGATCTGCTGGAACGTGTGCATCGGGATCGCTGGTACCCAAATAAACAGGCGTACCTTCAAAATTTGTGATGTAGTTTCCAGTATTAATATTTTTTCCAATGAGTCCCCCAATTATGGAAATGACTCCGCCGTATCTCTTTGCATTTCGGCTTACATATTCAAGGGTGAGGCAGGCTCCCTGTGAAAAGCCAAAGAAATAAATATCCTTAGAGGCAATTCCTTTTTGATTAAGTTCGGTTTCCAACAACTGCAGCATCTCTATGGCCGAGTCGAGCCAGGGTTGATTCTGCTGTTCCGCCGCCATAAAGGAGAGGGGATACCAGCTGTTGTTATACGCTTGTGGAGCTACCAATGCAAAGTCTTCAAGTTTGAGATGATCGGCTACTGCCAGTATATCTTCGGCAAACCCACCGCGGCCATGCACCATAATGAGTGCCTTTTTAGCTTGATCAATAGGAGTACCATTGTATTTAAAATCTTTCTTGTGTAACATTATTCAAATTTTGAAGGGTTAAGCTTTACAGGTTTTATTGCTTTTTCGATGAGATCCCGTCTTGATTCATACTGCGGCGGAAGTTTTAGCTCTTCCCCCAGCTTTTCCCGGGATTCATCAATGGCAAAACCTGGCTCGGCAGTAGCTACTTCAAACAAAACTCCGCCGGGTTCCCTGAAGTAGATAGATTCAAAGTATTGCCGGTCCAGCACGGGGGTTGGATTATACCCTGAATTGGCGAGCTTTTCCCGCACTGCTAACTGACTTTTTTTATTTGCTGTTGAAAATGCCAGGTGGTGGACTGTACCGCCACCTCCCAATCCTCTCAAAGCATCGGGCCTGCACACAATATCTAAATAATTTCCGGGAGCATCTGTTGCCGCAAAGCGAAAGCGGTTACCTTTTTCGGCGATTAGTTTATGATCAAGACCTTCTGTAAGCAAACCAGCAGTTCGCTCGTAACCTTCCTGCCATATCTCAACGCTGTAAAAACCGCGAATGGAGTGCTCCAGCGGGATATTCCCATAGGTCCATCCGGGCCTATTGTCGCGGTCATTGAAAACCAGTTCCAGTCCCAATCCATCGGGATCCTCAAAATAGATCACAGCCTCTCCGTCGAACCGATCCTGCGCGGGTTTATAGTTAATCTGGTATTTTTTTAAACGCTCCTCCCAGTACAGCAGGGAATTAGTCGGCACCGAGAATGTAGTAATGTTTAGCATGCCTTTTCCGTGACGGCCTTTTTGTATGCCTTCATATGGGAAAAAGGTCATAATTGATCCCGGGTTTCCGTCCTCATCGCCATAATAGAAGTGGTAAACATCGGGGGCATCAAAATTCACTGTTTTCTTAACCATTCGTAGGCCAAGAATGCCTGTATAAAAATCCAGATTTGCCTGTGGCTCTCCGGCCAGGGCAGTGACATGATGAATTCCCGAAATCAATTTATCCATTTTTAACTGTTTCTTTTAAAGATACCTTTATTTCATAAAATCCCCAAGGAGCGCACGGTAGGATGCCATTTTTTCTGAAGATTTTAACTTCGGAAATTTAAAAACTATCTTTACCCGCAAATCCTTAGCATGCATATACCCGAGGGTAAAAAGATCTACTTTTCAAGCGATAACCATCTTGGTGCGCCTACTGCCGAAGAAAGCAGGCCCCGGGAGGAGAAGTTCGTTGCCTGGCTTGATCATGTTAGCCAAGACGCTGCTGCAATTTTTTTACTGGGGGATCTTTTTGACTTTTGGTTTGAATATAAACATGTGGTGCCAAAAGGTTACGTTCGGGTTTTAGGAAAACTGGCGCAATTAAGGGACCGTAGTATTCCCATTTACTTCTTCGTGGGAAATCATGATCTTTGGATGGACGACTATTTTGAAAAGGAGTTAAATATTCCCGTTTTTCGGAAGCCAAAGGAGTTCATCTTTAATGAAAAAAAATTCCTTATCGGTCACGGGGACGGGCTCGGTCCGGGAGACAAGGGTTTTAAAAGGATGAAAAAGGTCTTTACCAATCCGTTGGCCAAATGGCTTTACCGCTGGTTGCATCCCGATATTGGAATGCCACTGGCACAATATTTTTCTGTAAAAAATAAAGCTATCTCAGGGGAAGAAGACGTTCAGTTTTTGGGGGAGGAAAAGGAATGGCTAATTCAATACTGCCGGCGGAAGCTGGAGACTCAGCACTACGATTATTTTATTTTTGGACACCGGCATCTTCCGCTGGATATTCAACTTCAGGAGAATTCTACTTACATGAACTTGGGGGACTGGATCAATTTCTACACTTATGGGGTTTACGACGGGAAAAACCTTCAGTTAAAAGAATGGAAGGATTAGAACTTCGGAATTAAGAATCCCGAAAAGAAATTTCTCTTTATACTTACCTGTCAAAAATAGCATTTTTGGCACCTCTTTTTCTGCAGTAGGATTAAAGCAAAAACTGCAAACGTTTTCGGAGCTAAAATGTTGATTTCTTTCATTCTACAAATGATATTTGTCATGATTAACAGTTTTTACTAGAGGTATCTTTAAGGTGATATAAATCAGGAATATGTACAGCATTTTCCGCAATTTTAAAGCCATGAAAAATATCCTAATTCCCTTCGATTTTTCTGAAGTATCCAAAAATGCATTGGAGTATGCTGTAAATTTTGCAGATAAGGATCCTTCTATCACTTTGTTCCTTCTAAATATTTCTAACGAGAACTCTGATGTCAATGCCATTAAAGAAAATTTTAAGAAGATCATAAAAAAGTACAAAAAGCCTCTTCTTCCGGAAATTCATTCCATAGTGCGTAGTGGGGAGCTGGTATCTTCAATCATTCAGCTTCAAAAAGAGCTAAAGATAGATCTCATTATAATGGGAACCCGGGGAGCAAAACCCGGAGAAGAGAATATTGCCACCACAACTTCAAATCTTGTTCAGGAAGCAGATCTTCCGGTACTTGTTATTCCTGAAAAGTATAAGAAATTCAGGCTCAACACCATCATCCTCTCTCTGGGTAATGAAAAGATAGCCGACAGGTCTCCTTTATATACCCTTTTGGAGGTTTCCCGAAAACATCAGACTCAGGTCCATGTTTTGACCATTCAGCAAAAGGAAATGGCAATGGGATATAATGAGGACGATGAGAGTAATGAGGCTACTTTGAATTACTTCCTTGAAATGTTCTATTCTCACCATACTTTCCACGAAAGTGAAGATATTGAACTGGGCATTCTTAGTTATATTCAAAAGAATGATATGGATATGCTGGCCATAATGCCAAAAACCCATTTACCGGGAAGTGAGGCTTCTCCAGGCCGACTTACAAACTTGCTTACCCTGCATTCAAATGTTCCTCTACTGGTTCTTGATTAAGAACCAGAGGCGGGTGACCAAAATTTTTACCTTTCAGTTTAAATTTAATTATCGCCAGCGAAACAAATGGCACAATTTATAACCACTCAATACTTAGATCATGAAAAATGTATTAGAAAGACCTCAAACCGAAACCCTTAATAAATATGGGTTGAAAAACTGCAAGGTACACTGGAATCTTTCGGGCGAAGAGTTACAGGAAATCACTGTACGCAAAGGAATGGGCACCGAAACTGAAAACGGCACTCTTAGTGTCAATACAGGAACCTTTACAGGAAGATCGCCACAAGACCGGTTTCTTGTAAAAGATGATTATACGAAAGACAAAGTTTGGTGGGGAAACATTAATAAACCATTGTCTTCAGAAAACTTTGGTCTCCTTTATGAGAAAGTGACCGAATATCTTTCGGGAAAAGAGGTCTATTTACATGACGGATATGTTTGTGCACACGAAGACTACCGTATGAATGTGCGTACCATTACTGAGTACCCATGGTCTGCCTTCTTTGTTAAGAATATGTTCCTTCGCCTTGAACAGGAAGAGCTTATCGATTTTAAAGAAGAATGGCTGGTAGTTTGTGCTCCCGGATATGTTGAAGCAGAACCCCAAAAATATGGTTTGCGTCAGGGAAACTTTAGTATCCTGGATTTTACACGTAAAGTTGCACTGGTAGGAGGATCTGCCTATACAGGGGAGATGAAAAAGGGAATTTTCTCTGCTCTTAACCTTATTCTACCCGTAGAAAAAAATGTACTGCCTATGCACTGTTCTGCCAATGTTGGTGAGGACGGGGATACAGCTATTTTCTTCGGATTATCAGGAACCGGAAAAACTACACTTTCTGCAGATCCTGAAAGAAAGCTTATTGGGGATGACGAGCATGGCTGGACAGCTGAAGATGTGATCTTCAACTTTGAAGGTGGTTGTTATGCCAAGGTAATTAACCTTACCGAAGAATCTGAACCGGATATCTACCGTGCTATAAAACCCGGAGCCCTACTGGAAAACGTGATCTTCAAAAAGGGTACAAAAGAAGTTGATTTTTTTGATGCCTCCATTACTCAAAATACCAGGGTAAGTTATCCAATTGATCATATTGATGACATCCAGGTTCCTTCTTACGCTAAAAATCCTAAAAACATTTTCTTCCTTACCTGTGACGCCTTTGGAGTACTGCCTCCGGTTTCTAAGTTAACCCCAGGTCAGGCTGCATATCACTTCATTTCAGGATATACCGCAAAAGTGGCAGGAACAGAAGCAGGAATTAACGAACCGGTACCTTCATTCTCCGCTTGTTTTGGAGCACCATTTATGCCGCTGCATCCAACCGTTTATGCAGAAATGTTAAGCAAAAAAATGAAAGAATCAGGTGTTAATGTGTGGCTTATCAATACCGGATGGAGCGGTGGTCCTTACGGAACAGGATCCAGGATCAAACTTAAATACACCCGTGCAATGATCACTTCTATTCTCAAAGGAGAGCTTGAGAATGTTGATTTTGAAATGCATCCGATCTTTGGACTACATATGCCTAAATATTGTCATAATGTGCCTTCAGAAATGCTGAACCCATTGAATACATGGCTGCAGAAAGGCGCTTATATTCAAAAATCCATTCAGTTAGCCCATTCATTCCACCTCAACTTCGAGAAATTCTCTACAGAGGCATCTGAACAGATAATCAATGGAGGTCCGCTAATTGATGAGCATCATCACATGGATGCAGAATTCTAGATACTAACTAAATCCAACCACAGGAACCGCCCGGAGAGAGATCTCCGGGCGGTTTTTTTGAGCTCAGAATCAGAGGGAATATTTGCCGGAATGAAAAAAGGAGCATCTTTTCGGGTGCTCCTTAATTTTTAAAAGTCATTATGATTATATTTCAGGATCTATCGGTCACTTATCAGAACCTGAAAATTTTGACAGTTTCGTATTTCCGTTTTTACTTCTTTGCCAGAACTTTAGCTTTATTGTATTCGTAGTTCATACGAGCGATATTCAATACCGAAATATTTTCCGGACACTCCACCTGGCAGGCTTCCGTATTTGTGCAGTATCCAAATCCCTCTTCTTCCATTTGATTCACCATGTTCACAACCCTGGTGGAAGTCTCTTTGTCCCCCTGGGGTAATCGTGCGAGGTGGGAGATCTTCGCACTTGTGAATAAGGCTGCACTGGAATTCTTACAACTGGCCACACAAGCTCCACACCCAATACAAGCCGCAGCATCAAAAGCCGATTCTGCCTCTTCAAAGGTAACCGGTATGGAATTGGCTTCGGGAGCCTGACCCGTATCTACAGAAACATATCCGCCGGAAGAAATTATATTGTCAAAAGCAGATCTATTTACCTTGAGATCTCGCACAATAGGAAAAGCAGCAGCTTTAAAAGGTTCCACATGAATAGTATCCCCATCATTAAAGGATCTCATGTGCAGCTGGCAGGTAGTGGTGTTTTTTAAAGGTCCGTGGGCAATTCCATTGATCATCACCCCACATTGTCCGCAAATTCCTTCCCTGCAGTCATGGTCAAATTCCACCGGCAGGTCGCCTTGCTTAATTAGTTTTATATTGAGAGTGTCAAGCATTTCCAGGAAAGACATATCCTTGCTTACGTCATCGAGGTGGTATTCTTTAAATTCTCCTTTGCTCCGGCTATCCCTTTGGCGCCATATTTTTAATTTGATCTTCATAACCTTCTATTTATAACTTCTCACCGTAGGTTTTACTGTTTCAAAAACCAGCGGTTCCCTGTTTAACATTGGAGCAGACGCATTTCCCGTCCATTCCCATGCTGCTGAATAGCAATAATTCTCATCATCTCTTTTTGCTTCACCCTCTGCCGTCTGATATTCGGCTCTAAAATGGGCTCCACAAGATTCTTCCCGGTGTAAGGCATCAAGGCACATTAGCTCTGCCAGTTCCATATAATCTGAAACGCGACCGGCCTTTTCGAGTTCGCTGTTGACCTCTCCGGCTGTTCCCGGCACCAGGAGATTTGTTTTATATTCTTCTCTTAATTTTTTTATGTTTTCAATCGCTTTTTCCAGACCTTCTTTGGTTCTCAGGAGTCCGCATTTATCATAAAGTTCTCTTCCCAGTTCCTTGTGAAATTCTTCAGCTGTTTTTTTGCCTTTGCAATTAAGAAAGGCCTGCATTTGATCTTTTACCTGCCTTTCACTTTCTTCAAATGCCGGATGATTTACATCTGTCTTTTCAATCCTTATTTGGTCTGCCAAATAATTCTGAAGGGTGTAAGGAAGAATAAAATATCCATCCACACAGGCCTGTAGCAGGGAATTTGCCCCTAAACGGTTAGCACCATGATCTGAAAAGTTTGCTTCCCCTATTGCGAACAGTCCGGGTACGGTGGTCATAAGTTCATAATCCACCCAAAGGCCACCCATGGAAAAGTGCGCTGCGGGAGAAATTTTCATTGGCTCCCTGTAAGCATCTATCCCGGTGATCTTTTTATACATGGTGAAAAGGTTGCCATAGCGTTCGGCGATGACATCTTTTCCATACTCGTTAATTGCTCTGGAAAAGTCGAGGTAAACGGCATTTTTGAGAGGTCCCACCCCTTTCCCAAGGTCTATTTGTTCTTTTGCGGCCCGGGAGGAAATATCACGGGGGGCAAGGTTACCAAAAGAGGGGTATTTTCTTTCAAGGTAGTAATCCCGATCCTCCTCCGGAATATCCCCGGGTGCACGGGTTTCATTTTGATCTTTAGGCACCCAGATTCGTCCGTCATTCCTCAGGGATTCACTCATTAAAGTGAGTTTTGACTGATGTTCCCCGCTTTGAGGTAGACTTGTTGGATGAATTTGTGTCCAGCTGGGATTGGCCATAAAAGCTCCTTTTTTATGAGCACGCCAAATTGCTGAAGCATTACAACCCATAGCCAGGGTGGAGAGATAATATATCTTTCCAAATCCTCCTGTTGCCAGAACTACGGTATGAGCCCCATGGCGTTCGATTTGACCGGTATCAAGGTTACGTGCAATTATTCCCCGGGCCTTTCCTTCAATAATAACCACATCAAGCATTTCATGACGGGCATAAAGCTTTACTTTTCCTGCCTGCTTTTGTCTTAATAAGGCCTGATAGGATCCCAAAAGTAGCTGTTGTCCTGTTTGACCTCTCGCATAAAAAGTACGGGAGACCTGGACTCCACCAAAAGAACGGTTACGTAAATACCCGCCATATTCTCTTCCGAAGGGAACACCCTGGGCTACGGCCTGATCTATCAAACTGGCAGAACATTCTGCCAGGCGATAGGTATTAGCTTCCCGTGAACGAAAATCCCCTCCTTTCAGAGTGTCATAGAACATTCGGTAAGCACTATCCCCATCGTTTTTATAATTTTTAGCTGCATTTACACCTCCCTGGGCAGCAACAGAATGTGCCCTTCTGGGAGAATCCTGAAAGCAAAAACTTTTTACATTATATCCCATTTCGGCCAGGGAAGCAGCTGCAGAGGCTCCTGCCAGGCCTGTTCCCACTACAATAACCTCCAGCCTTTTTCGGTTATTAGGACTTACCAGCTTTGCTTTTGCTTTATAATTGCTCCATTTTTCGGCTATAGGGCCTTCAGGAATGGGTGCTTCAATTGTTTTACTCATGATTGAAAATTAATATATAGAAAGAGGGGAATTATGATATAACCAATGGTAATGGCTACAGCGAAAACAACTCCAAGGACCCGAATTACCTTGTTGTACATGGGATGGTAAAGACCAATAGTCCTGTGCGCACTAAAAACCCCGTGTAGAAGATGGTATCCCAGGGCCAGAATCGCTATTATATATAATATAACATACCACAACTGCTCAAAAGCCACCACTACCAGTGTATAAAGATCTTTGTTGCCATTTACATCTGTTGGAAGATCTCCGAATTTATAGTGGTACCAGAAATCTTTAAAATGAATTACCAGGAATACAAAAATAATGATTCCCAGGGCTGTCATATTCCGGGAGTACCAGGTACTTGCCCTGCCACGGCGGTCATAGGAATAGGAAACACCATTCGCTTTTTTCCGTCTATAAGCAAGATAAATTGCATCCAGGCTGTGAAGGATGATACAAAGGTAAAGAACATAAGCCACCAGCTTTACCAGAATATTACCTCCTAAGAAATGACTGTAGGAGTTGTACTGGAGTTGGGCTTCTTCCGCCGGCAATAACAATTGTAAATTCCCCAGCAAATGGATTATTAAAAAGAAAGATAAAAACAGACCCGTAATAGCCATAAGGTTTTTTCGGGTGATGGAATTTTTCAGAAAAATCATGGTTCAGTAAAATATTACGTTTAAAAATCTAGGATTAATCGAGCAACTACTTCCGCAAAAACATCTGAAGTAGTTGCTAAAAATGGATTCCCTATCGATTTTAATTTCAGTTGATCAATATGCCATTTCAAAATAAGCCTTCTCAAGAGCTTCCCGGTGATCTGGGTGAGCGATTGAAATAAGTGCTTTTGCCCGCTGTTTAAGGTTCTTCCCGTAGAGATTTACCACCCCAAATTCCGTAGCTACATAATGAACGTGGGCACGGGTAGTAGTAACTCCGGCACCTTCTTTAAGAGAGGGAACGATCTTGGAAATTCCTTTATTCGTTACAGATGGCATAGCAAAAATGGCTTTCCCACCTTGAGAAAGGGAGGCGCCACGAATAAAATCCATTTGGCCGCCTACTCCTGAAAAATGGTATTTTCCAATGGTATCTGCACATACCTGGCCTGTTAAGTCGATTTCGATCGCCGAGTTAATTGCTGTAACCTTTGGGTTCTGTCGAATAAGAGCCGAATCATTGGTATAAGCGGCTTCTTTGAAATGCACCACGGGGTTATCATCAATGAAATCATATAATTTCTGACTTCCGGCAGCAAAACAGGTCACTATTTTTCCGGTCTTGATCTTTTTTTCTTCTCCGGTAATGATACCTTTTTCAATCAGGGGAAGCACGCCATCAGAGAACAATTCGGTATGAATTCCCAGGCGCTTATGATTGGTTAGTTTGGAAAGCACTACATTAGGAATCCCGCCTATTCCCATTTGCAGGGTAGCACCGTCTTCTACCAGCCCGGCAACATATTCTCCCACTCTTTGTTCAATTTCTGAAGGTCGAGGGATGTCATGGATATGGATTGGATGATCAACCTCAATGGCTGCATGAATCTGGCTCACGTGAATAATTCCATCGCCGTGGGTGCGGGGAACCTTTGGATTCACCTGAGCGATTACTTTCTTTGCGGTTTGCACGGCAGGCAAAGTGATATCCACAGAGACTCCTAAGGAGCAGTAGCCGTGTTCATCTGGAGGGGAAACCTGAATGAATGCCACATCAAGAGGTAAAATATTCCTTCTGAACAACAGGTGTATTTCACTTAGGAATATTGGAATATAAGCTCCAATGCTGGAATTAACAGCCTGTCTCACATTCCCCGCAACAAAGCAACTGTTTGTTTTGAAAGATTGGTTGTACGGGGGTTGGGTATATGGCGCAGGACCTTCTGTATGAATATGAATGAACTCTACATCCTTTAATTCGCTGTAGCGCCCGGTTAAAGTTTCAATTAATTTATTTGGAGTCATTGCCGCACCTTGCAGGAACACCCTTTCTCCCGATTTTACGTGAGATACAGCTTCCTGAGGGGAAACTATGTTTAGAGAATTTCTCATAATATTGATTTTAATAATTCGTATTTACCTCCGGATTCTATTCGTCAATAAGGATCTCCAGCAGTTTAATTGCTGCCTCGCTGATCTTTGTTCCCGGACCAAACACTGCCACGGCACCCGCATCGAACAGGAACTGGTAGTCCTGTGAAGGGATCACTCCGCCCACAATGACCATTATATCTTCCCGGCCATATTTCTTCAGCTCCTCAATCACCTGTGGCACCAGGGTCTTGTGCCCTGCAGCCAGGGAAGAAACTCCCAGGATATGTACATCATTCTCCACCGCTTGTTTTGCAGCTTCTGCTGGGGTTTGGAATAACGGACCTATATCCACATCAAAACCAACATCGGCATAGCCTGTGGATACTACTTTAGCACCACGGTCATGGCCATCCTGACCCATTTTGGCTATCATGATCCTTGGTCGTCTTCCTTCCTGTTCGGCAAATTGATTTGCCATTTCCCTTGCCTTTTTAAAGGCAGAGTCATCTTTTATCTCTTTTGAATACACGCCGCTAAAGGATTTAATTTGTGCTTTATACCTGCCGTAAACTTCTTCCAGGGCATCACTTATCTCCCCAAGAGTAGCACGCTTGCGGGAAGCATCTACAGCCAAAGCCAACAGGTTCTCTTTTTCAGATTTTGCTGCTTCGGTGAGTTTTTGCAGAGCCAGCTTCACTTCCTCGCTATTTCTCTCTTCCCTAAGCTGTTTTAAGCGTTCTACCTGTTGCCTGCGCACATTCTGGTTATCTACCTCCAGGGTGACAATAGGATCTTCTTTTTCTCTGCGGTACTTATTTACTCCCACAATGATGTCCTGGGAACTGTCGATCCTGGCTTGTTTGATGGCTGCAGCCTCTTCTATGCGGAGTTTCGGAATTCCTGCTTCAATGGCTTTTGTCATGCCGCCCAGCTCTTCCACTTCCATGATGAGGTCCCATGCTTTATGGGCAATTTCATCTGTGAGAGCTTCTACATAATAACTTCCTGCCCATGGATCAACAGTTTTTGTGATCTGGGTCTCCTGTTGCAGGTGCAGCTGCGTATTTCTTGCGATTCTTGCCGAAAAATCTGTTGGCAGGGCAATAGCCTCATCCAGCGCATTGGTGTGCAGACTTTGCGTACCTCCAAAAGCAGCTGCCGCAGCCTCTATGGAGGTACGGGCTACATTGTTAAAAGGATCCTGTTCTGTTAAACTCCAGCCGCTGGTCTGGCTATGGGTTCTCAGGGCAAGGGATTTTTCATTCTTAGGATTGAACTGCTTAACCAGTTTTGCCCAAAGCATTCTGGCAGCCCTCATTTTTGCGATCTCGGTGAAATGATCCATACCTATGGCCCAGAAGAAGGAAAGTCGGGGAGCAAAACTATCAATATCCATCCCTGCTTCGAGACCTTTCCGGATATATTCGAGTCCGTCGGCCAGGGTATAGGCGAGTTCGATCTCACTTGTCGCACCGGCCTCCTGCATGTGATATCCCGAGATACTTATGCTGTTAAACCGTGGCATATTCTTAGAGGTGTACTCAAAAATATCTGAAATGATCTTCATCGACGGAGTAGGAGGATAGATGTAGGTATTCCTCACCATAAACTCCTTTAAAATGTCATTTTGAATGGTTCCCGAAAGTAGTTCGGGTTTTACGCCCTGTTCTTCGGCAGCCACGATGTAAAAGGCGAGAATGGGAAGTACCGCCCCGTTCATGGTCATGGAAACCGACATCTGGTCCAGCGGGATCTGGTCGAAGAGGATCTTCATGTCTTCCACAGAATCTATGGCCACTCCGGCTTTTCCAACGTCTCCCACTACTCGTGGGTGGTCACTGTCGTATCCGCGGTGGGTGGGAAGATCAAAGGCAACAGAAAGTCCTTTTTGACCCGCGGCAAGATTCCGGCGGTAAAAGGCGTTACTTTCTTCGGCAGTGGAGAATCCGGCGTATTGCCGAATGGTCCATGGCCTAATCACGTACATGGTGCTGTAAGGACCTCTTAGAAAAGGCGGGATTCCGGCAGAGAACTTCAGGTGTTCGAGATTTTCAAGATTTTTTTCAGAATAAAATTTCCTGGCGTCAACCTCGTTTTTAAATTCTCTGTCTGGATTTGGAGCCACAGCAACATCACTCGCTGTTTGAGGCTCCAAAAGTGTCATATTTTGAAGAGATTTTCGTTCCATAGTTTTAGCTTTCAGTTTGTGCTTCCTGTTCCTTCTGTAACCTTTCTTTTTCGACTTTTTCGCTTAGTCGAACAGGAAAAACAGGTTCTATTATAGTTTCTTCAGCAGTGATCTTTTTAAAAGGATCCAATTCCAGGTCATTTTTCATTTGGTCCTGTGGATTCGCAAACTTATTAGTGCCAATTAGGATCAATTCTCCTTTGTCAAAAAGCGCCTGTTCTTTCTCTGCACTCTGGTTGATCATTTTTTGAATTTTTCCTTCCAACAACATATTAAGGTAACCTCCTTCTTTTTCAATTTTTTGAAAGATCTCAAATGCTGCACTTGCAAACTGGGAAGTAAGGCTCTCAATATAATAAACCCCATCTGCAGGATTTGCTATTTTATCAAAATATGCCTCGTGTTTCATTACAAGGAGTTGGTTGCGTGCAATACGATTCCCCAAATCACTGTTCTTATGGAAAAGCTCATCATACGGCAAATTGTTCACAGCATTTGCGCCTCCAAGAACAGCACTCATACATTGGGTTGTGGTACGTAAAAGATTTACATTATAATCATATAAGGTCTTATCTCTTTTTGTAGGCTGTGCGAGGATAAAGCAGGTTTCGGAAAGACCGTATTCTGCGGCAAGGCTGGCGTAAAGCTGTCGAAGAGCTCGAATTTTTGCTATTTCAAAGAAATAATTGCTCCCTACGGCCATTATGAATTGTGGCTCAAATTTCTCTGAAATATGCCCTTTTTGAGACAGTAGATTTAAATATTCATTGAGATGCGCTAGTGCAAAGGCAAGTTGCTGCGGAATGTTAGCTCCTGCATTCTGGTAAATTGCCGAATCTACACTTATAACAGAGGTGAATCCTGAAGCATACTTTAAAGATTTTAAAACCTGAATATCCTTTTTTTGGTCAAAAAACCAGTTTCCGGTTTCGACTAGATGTGCTATTGGATCTACCTGAAGGTAAACCGAAGATTTATTTGGTAAGACAGCCCTTAGTGTTTGCACATAATCTTCAGAAAGAAATTTCAACTTGATATAGACAGGAATTTTCTGAAGATCTATCCCTTCAAAAAGGGCATTTGGATCAATGTTTTCTGAGGAAAGGATGAACCAGAGACTTTCTGCTCCTTTTTCAAGAGCTTGATTTGCAGATTGATTTCCCTGTGAAGCAGATTCGACAACTATTCTTTCAGAGATCTTCCACTGTTTTGGTGGAGGTAATTCAATATTTGCTTTTACTTCTTGGGAAGTATAAAGAGGTTGGACATCGATCCCGTCCAGGGACCTGAAAATTAAATTCTCTTCATAATCGGCACCTTTAAGGTCGCGCTCGATTTGTTGTTTCCATTGTTCTGTTGAAACTTCCGGAAATTCTTTAAATAATGGTTCCTTCATTGTTTTCATTTTAATGAAAGTAATTGCATTGCTGCGTGTGAGATTACGGGATTGTCTCGCAATTTGTTTTGTAAATATCCCTTATGGGATGTTTTAAAAAGTCTTTGTTATTAAAAGTGGTATTGAATCTTAAGTGGTCCAGCAACTCCTTTTGAAATTTTAATATCTTCAAAAGTTGGCCCTGGCTATATTTTAATGTAGCCTGCTTTTGATCTCTGCTGAAATGGAACAAGAAGTTCACAACCTAAATCTTAAGTGAAAAGAATCTCCCGGCTGTTTTGAAAGTGGATTTGTGAAAAAAAGAAGAGAAAGTGTTTTCCCCCGCTTAAAAGCCTTCTAATTTTAAACTACCAGAAATTAAATAATACCCTTTGCGGTAGTCTTTTTTTCTTTCAAAGGACCGGCTAAAATCTCACCAGTAAATTTACTCAGAAGTTTTGTGAAATGGAGATAAAATCGTCATGATTTTAATCATTCTTTAAGAGAAAGTTTTGACCGACCTTTACAGTATAATTTTTAATTCGGACCCTTTGGTAGCCCTTGCTATTACTACAACGATTGCGTTAAATTATAAAAATTTACCCTGATTTTATTAAGTGGGAAAGTTAAAGTTTCGTTACCTTTATAGAGCAATTAAATGTATCAAAATGATACGTGTTTTAAGTAAAATTTTCCACTGGTTTAAGTTGTGCTTTTCTTACCGAAATTTAAGAATTGCCTTACCTCCAATTTTACCCTGGAATACAGATTTTGACATCATTTTATCTCTTCCTGAAGGAGAAGGGATAAATAATATTACCGGTAAAAATTAGAAATCGCCTTGTGCGATTTTTTTTTGCTCTAAACTGAAGTGAACTAAAAACTATATAAATCATGGAACCAACGCACATAGAACATATAGGTATTGCTGTTGAAAGTCTTGAAGAGGCAATTCCCTTTTATGAAAAAACCTTTGGATTAAAATGTTACTCTGTAGAAGAAGTCAGGGACCAGAAAGTTAAAACGGCCTTTTTCAAAATAGGGCAAACAAAGATCGAATTGTTGGAATCTACAGCTCCAGATGGCCCAATAGGAAAATTTATAGAAAAGAAAGGTCAGGGCGTTCACCATATAGCTTTTGCAGTGAAGGATCTCTCAACCCGGTTGAAAGAGCTGGAACAAAAAGATGTACAATTAATTGACAAAACTCCAAGAAAAGGAGCAGAAGGTTTAAATATTGCCTTTCTCCACCCAAAATCCACTTTTGGTGTCTTGACAGAACTTTGCGAAAAACCGGAAAAATAATCTGAAAGAATATGACAAGCCAGGATAAAGTAAATGAATTGATCCAAAAACGGGAAACAGCCCGTTTAGGTGGTGGGCAAAAACGGATTGATGCCCAGCATGAGAAAGGGAAATTAACCGCAAGGGAACGCATAGACATCCTTTTAGATGACGGCAGCTTTGAAGAGTTCGACATGTTTGTCACCCACAGGTGTACCAACTTTGGTATGGAAAACAGTAAGGTGCTGGGAGATGGGGTGGTTACCGGCCACGGTACAATAGACGGGAGAGTTGTCTATGTATTTTCCCAGGATTTCACTGTATTTGGTGGTTCCCTTTCTGAAACCTTTGCACAAAAGATATGCAAAGTAATGGATATGGCCATGAAAGCGGGAGCCCCTGTAATAGGTATTAACGACAGTGGTGGTGCCCGAATCCAGGAAGGGGTGACTTCCCTGGCAGGATATGCTGAAATCTTTGAACGCAACATCCTTGCTTCGGGGGTAATTCCGCAGATATCTGCCATTTTTGGGCCCTGTGCCGGCGGAGCAGTGTATTCTCCGGCTCTTACAGATTTTGTAATGATGACCGAAGAGAACAGCTATATGTTCGTTACAGGACCTAAGGTTGTTAAAACCGTGACCGGGGAAGATATTTCTGTTGAAAATCTTGGTGGGGCCAATATTCACGCCTCGAAATCGGGAGTATCGCACTTTAAGGTCTCCAGCGAAGAAAACGGATTATTACTTATAAGAAAGTTGCTCTCCTACCTTCCACAGAATAACCTGGAAGAAGCACCAATCTTCAGCACGCATGATCCTATTGACCGGCGGGATGATTTTCTCAACACCATAATTCCCGATAACCCAAACCAACCTTATGATATGCAGGAGGTGATCTACAGTATTGTAGATGAAGGGGAATTCCTGGAGGTACATAGAAACTATGCGAAGAATATTATTGTAGGTTTTGGGAGGATGAACGGGGAATCTGTTGGTATTGTGGCAAATCAACCAAATTTCCTTGCGGGAGTCCTCGACAGTGATGCTTCCCGAAAAGCTGCCAGGTTTGTAAGATTCTGTGATGCTTTTAATATTCCTATCCTCACTTTTGTCGATGTTCCTGGCTTCCTGCCGGGAAGTGGACAGGAGTACGCCGGAATTATTATTCATGGGGCAAAATTAATGTTCGCTTATGGAGAGGCAACCGTACCTAAGATTACAATTACCTTAAGGAAATCATATGGAGGGGCCCATGACGTAATGAGCTGTAAACAGCTGCGTGGGGATCTTAATTACGCCTGGCCATCTGCAGAAATTGCGGTAATGGGTGCTTCAGGAGCCATTGAGGTATTGGAAGGAAGAGCTATGAGTGAGATCACAGACCCCGAAGAGAAAGCGAAATACAAGTTGGAAAAAGAACAGGAATATCAGCAGAAATTCGCGAATCCATATCAAGCAGCTGCCTATGGATATATTGATGATGTGATAGAACCAAAAAATACACGTTTTAGGATCATTAGAGGCTTGCAAACGCTGCAGACGAAGAAGGTGACCAATCCTCCTAAAAAACACAATAACATCCCGCTTTAATTTACTCATTATGGAAGAAAACTCAATGTCTTTTATAGACTGGTCCGAGATATGGATCATTACAGGAGTAGGTTATATGGTAGTGTTCCTGGCTCTTCTCCTGCTCATGTTCCTGTTCCAGAGCATGCCCAAGGTTTTAAATCTGGGATTAAGTTCTAAGATAAAAGAGGTAAGGGCAAAAGCCGCTGCCAGGAAGAATGGAGAAACCAAACAGGAAAAATATATCTCAGGAGAGGTTAGTGCAGCTATAGGTCTCGCTATTACTCTTTATTACAAAGAGCAACATGACGAGGAAAGCGGAATAATAACTATTAAACGCGTTGCCCGTACTTATTCTCCCTGGAGTTCTAAAATTTACGGAGTAAACAACAATCCCAGGTAAAATTTTTTATCATGAAAAAATTTGATTTTACAATTAACGGAAATAAATATTCCGTAGACATTAAAGAAATAGAGGATGAACTCGCTACCATTCACGTCAATGGTACTGAATATATAGTAGAGGTCCACCAGGATAAGAAAAGGCCGGTAAAAACACCCAAACTGGTTAGAGAAAGCGTGGTAAGGAAGCCTGGAGAAGGTCATATAACCAAAAAGCAGTCTACAGGCGGTTTTCCTGTAGAGGCACCTTTACCTGGTAGTATCTTTAAATTGAAAGTAAAAGTGGGGGATACGGTAGCAAAAGGGGACTCCCTGCTCATTCTGGAAGCAATGAAAATGGAAAATGATGTGCTGGCAGATCAGGCGGGAGTAATAAAAGAAATTAATGTAAAAGAAGGAGATGCAGTACTTCAAAATGATGTTCTTCTTGTGATAGAGTAATTTTTTGTTCTTCATAGGAACAATGGACAATTCTCTGAATATCTAAATGATAAGATTGTGAAAAAATTAATAACTGTTTTAAGTATACTGGCTATTCTATACCTGATTCCTTTAATCTTTGGAAGTGATTTAATGGCCCAAAATTTAGTCTCTGAAACATCTGAAGAAACAGGCGGTCTGTTTGAAGGGCTAAGACATTTCTGGGATTATACTGGTTTTTCAAACGTAAGTTTTGGAAATCTTATAATGATTGCCATAGGTTTGATCTTTATTTTTCTGGCTATCCGACTTCATTATGAACCTCTCTTGCTCATTCCAATAGGTACTGGTATTCTATTGGGAAACATTCCCTTCTCTCCTGGTGCGGGAGTAGGCATTTATGAATCAGGGTCGGTTCTCAATTACCTTTACTTTGGTGTTACTCAGGGAATTTATCCACCTCTTATTTTTTTGGGAATTGGTGCAATGACCGATTTTTCATCTCTTATCTCGAATCCGCGGCTAATGCTCCTGGGTGCGGCTGCACAGATAGGGATATTTGGAACTTTTATTGGGGCTGTAGCTCTGGGATTTGAAATTCACGAAGCAGGTGCAATTTCCATAATTGGTGGGGCAGATGGACCAACGGCGATTTTTGCTTCTGCTAAGCTGGCTCCTCAATTAATAGGGAGTATAGCTATTGCGGCTTATTCGTATATGGCCCTTGTGCCGGTGATCCAACCACCAATTATGAAATTATTGATCACCAAGAAAGAGCGGCTTATAAGAATGAAACCTCCACGGGCCGTATCTAAAACAGAAAAAATCCTGTTCCCAATAATTGGATTATTAATAACCACCTTCATTTCTCCATCGGCTATTCCACTTTTAGGAATGCTCTTCTTTGGAAATATCCTTAAAGAAAGTGGAGTGACAGAGCGTTTGGCAGATACAGCGAGAACCAAGATGATTGACATAGTGACCATTTTACTGGGAGTAACCGTAGGAGCTTCTACACAAGCAAGTGTTTTCCTTACCTCAAGCTCAATAAAGATCTTCGCTCTGGGAGCAGTTTCTTTCATTATTGCTACTGCGGGTGGACTCATTTTTGCCAAGATCATGAATCTTTTTATGAGTCCTGGAAATAAAATCAATCCATTAATCGGGGCTGCGGGAGTTTCTGCGGTGCCGGACAGTGCCAGGGTAGTGCAGCAGGAAGGGATCAAGAGCGATCCTTCAAACCACTTACTCATGCATGCAATGGCGCCAAACGTGAGTGGGGTGATTGGCTCTGCCGTTGCCGCCGGTATAATGATAAGTTTCTTAATGTAGAAACAGTTGGTAGTTGATTAAAAAGGCTTTGGGAGCATTTTTCAGAGCCTTTTTTTATGCAAAATTTCTTAATTAATCCTGGCACCAGAGATACTTTTTCTGTACAGAAGCTTTAAAAAAGAGGAACAAAAATATCTATTTTGACAGGTCAGGATTCCCCCTGAAGTAAGGATATTAAAGTATAAATAGAAGCTTTAATTGATTATCTTCCTAAAAGAGCATTTTTGAAGATTATTCCGGGGAGGAAGACCAAGACTGAGTTTATACCAAATAAAAAAGGTGGATAGCTCCACCTTTTTTGCCCCAAATCTACCATGAACTTAACCTACTTATGTTATGGCTTTGTAAAAGTAAATATTATTCTTTGTCTTTGAGATCTTTTTAGATGAACAGCAGGTATTCTAGTTGAACTACACAAAGGTCTTTAAGGAGTAAAGAAAAAGGCCATATTAATAGGCTCTTTCAGTACTTCCTTGATAAAAATTAATAAAGGCACGGTTTACAACTCTATTTCCTCCAAAAGTAGGATAGTCCCCTGTAAAATACCAATCCCCCAGGTTTTTTGGACATGCCTTGTGAAGGTTTTCCACAGACTGGAATATAATTTTAACTTCAGCTTTTATATTTTCCTGACTTAGTAGCTCAGCTATTTTATCTGAAATTTGTTCATCTGTGAAAGGTGCGTAAATTTCCTTGACAAAATTTTTCACTTCCTTATCTTCAAGATCTACCTGTTTTTTGCACTTTTCGTACACCTCTTCCACTATGTGGTACTTGTCACTTTCTTTAAGTAATTCAAGAGCTGCTTCAAAAGCCACAAGATTCTCTAATCTTGCCATATCAATCCCGTAACAGTCGGGATAACGTATTTGTGGGGCAGAGGAAACAACCACGATCTTCCTGGGATTTGTCCTGTCCATCATTTTGAGAATACTCTTTTTCAGGGTTGTTCCCCTTACAATACTGTCATCGATGATCACCAGGGTATCCTCGGGTTTTACCACACCGTAAGTCACGTCATAAACGTGTGCTACCAGGTCATCCCGGCTGCTGTCTTCTGTGATGAAGGTGCGTAGCTTGGCATCTTTGATCGCAATTTTTTCGGTTCTTAGCCGGTGGGCAAGGATCTCCTGCAGGCGGGCATCGGTTAAAGTTTCTTTTTCGGCAAGAATAGTATCATTCTTTTGCTTGTTAAGTTCATCCTGTGCTGCTTCAACCATTCCGTAGAAACAGGTTTCAGCTGTGTTAGGAATAAAAGAAAAAACAGTATTTACGGTATCATGATCTATAGCTTTAAGCACTTCCGGCATTAAAAGCTTTCCAAGCATTTTCCGCTCGCGGTAGATCTCGGCGTCACTTCCGCGGGAAAAATATATACGTTCAAAGGAGCAGGCCTTTCTTTCCAAAGGTTCGAGGATCTGCTTAATCCGAACTTCACCATTTTTTTTGGTAATAATGGCATGTCCCGGAGGTAATTCTACTACTTTGTCAAATTCAACATTAAAAACGGTTTGAATGACAGGTCTTTCCGAAGCAACTACTACAATTTCGTCATCGCAGTAATAATAACATGGCCTTATACCTGCAGGATCCCGCAACACAAAGGAATCACCATGACCCAACAATCCGGCCATGGCATAACCCCCATCCCAGTTCTTAGCAGATTTTCTAAGGATCTTACTTACTTTTAACTGTTCGGCGATTAGGGGGGAAGCTTCGACCTTGGAGTACCCTTCGTTCTTTAATTTTTTATAAAGTTTACGAACTTCATCATCCAAAAAGTGGCCAATTTTCTCCATAACAGTTACAGTATCGGCTTTTTCTTTAGGATGCTGCCCCAATTCCACCAGATTATTAAAAAGCTGGTGTACGTTAGTCATATTAAAATTTCCGGCAACTATGAGGTTTCTGTGCATCCAGTTATTCTGCCGCAGAAAAGGATGAACGCTTTCCACACTGTTTTTTCCAAAAGTGCCGTAGCGAACGTGACCGAGGAATAATTCTCCCAGGTAGGGAATGTGCTTTTTTTGCAGTGCAACATCATCGGCATATTCCGGATGTTGCTTTATCTCCTCATTTATGCGATCATTGATCTGGGCAAAAATATCCTGTATGGGTTGTCCAGCGATACTTCTAATCCTGCTAATATATCGATCTCCCGGCTGAGTATTAAGTTTAATGCTCGCAAAACCGGCTCCGTCCTGACCGCGGTTATGCTGCTTTTCCATCATAAGGTACATCTTGTTCACCCCATAGAATGCTGTTCCATACTTCTCTTTGTAGTATTCCAAAGGTTTTAGCAGGCGCAGTTGGGCAATTCCGCATTCGTGTTTTAAAGCATCACTCATAAACTATTGTTGTTTGACCCGGTTTTAGTCATAAAAAAAGCCCTGAAATTACAGGGCAGAAATATTAAGTAAGTTTTATCTGGAATTGTGTTAAAGATTTGAACTCCTCCAGGCGTTGATGCACATCTTCTTTGGTTAGATCCTGCATTCTCTCTGTTCCGAATTTCTCAACACAAAAAGAGGCAAGGTTTGAGCCGTAAATTACTGCATTCTTCATGTTCTTAAAAGATATATCGCCGGTATGGGCTAAATATCCGGTAAAACCACCGGCAAAAGTGTCTCCGGCCCCGGTGGGATCGAAAACTTCCTCAATAGGTAAGGCAGGCGCGAAAAATATCTGCTCGTCATGGAATAGAAGTGCTCCATGTTCCCCCTTTTTAATCACTACATATTTTGGACCCATTTCGGCAATTTTACGGGCGGCTTTAACGAGGGAATATTCATCTGTAAGCTGCCGTGCTTCCTCGTCATTAATGGTAAGAGCATCTACTTTACCAATCACTTTCATGAGGTCATCCCAACTGTTATCCATCCAAAAGTTCATGGTATCAAGCACCACCAGCTTTGGTCTTTCTATCTGTTCAAGTACACTAAGTTGCACCAGCGGGTGAAGGTTCCCCAGCATAACAACATCGGGAGATTTAAAATTGTCAGGTACCACGGGTTGGAAATCTGCCAGTACATTAAGTTGGGTATCTAAAGTATCTCTTGAATTAAGGTCGTTGTGATATTTACCACTCCAGAAAAAGGTTTTACCGCCTTTGACTATTTCAATTCCTGATAGATCTATGTTCCTGTTGCTAAGCAGGTCGAGATATTCCTGTGGGAAATCTTCTCCTACAACAGAGACAATGGCACTGTCAATCTCGAATTGTGCGGCAGAAAGCCCTATATAAGTTGCTGCTCCACCAAGGATCTTATCAGTTTTACCAAAAGGGGTTTCGATAGCATCAAAAGCAACGGTACCCACTATTAATAATTTGTTCATAATATTATTTAAAAATGAGGTGCAAATATACGGTTTTGTTTTTCAAGCAGTAAAACCTATAAGGTCTTAAAAAAGGCTTTTCGAGCCCTCTTCAAATCCTGTATCGATTAACAACTTATTTCCTTTGGAAGCTCGTACTGCCAGCTGGTCACAACGTTCATTTTGTGGATGTTCATTATGACCTTTTATCCATTTGAACCTGACTTTATGCTTACGGTATTCCTTTAAAAATTCAATCCACAGGTCAACATTCTTTCGGTCTTTAAAAGCTTTTTTTTCCCAGTTAAAAACCCAGCCTTTTTCCACAGCATCGGCGACATATTTGGAATCTGTAAAAACCATAGCGGTGGTGTCGGAATTTTTCAGCTTCTTCAGGGCTTCTATGACAGCCAGAAGTTCCATTCGGTTGTTGGTGGTGTGTTTAAAGCCTTTAGAAAACTCCTTTCGATAAGGTTTCCCCACCCATTCCATGACTATTCCATAACCTCCGGGGCCTGGATTTCCCCGCGCAGCCCCATCTGTATAAATATGGACTTGTGCATTATGCATCTTCCGAAGGGAATAAAAGATTCTCGATTACCTTCGGAAAGTGCTCATATTCCAGTTCGTGGATTTTTTGAGCAATGGACTCAGCAGTGTCATGGGGATCTACGGAAGTAGTCTTCTGAAAAATAAGTTTTCCCTCATCATACTTATCATTTACATAATGAATGCTAATTCCCGTTTCCACTTCTTTCTGCTCTAAAATGGCTTCATGAACGTTCATTCCGTACATTCCTTTTCCGCCGTATTTGGGAAGTAGGGCAGGATGGATATTGATCACTTTTCCCGGAAATTCCTGCAGAATCTTATTTGGAAAAATCCATAGAAAGCCGGCCAGCACAATTAGGTCTGGTTTCATGTCCTTTAGCAAATTAAAAATATCATTGGTTTCATAAAGAGCTTCACGGTCAAAATGTAATGCCTTGACGCCTCGATTATGAGCTCTTTGAAGAACTTTTGCCTGCCGGTTGTTTGAAAATACAGCCGTGACTTCGGCTGTCCCTTTATCCTGAAAGTATTTGATTATATTTTCGGCATTCGATCCATTACCTGAGGCAAAGATCACTATTTTCTTTTTTTTGGAATTTCCTACTTTTTGCAAGAGAAGGGTCTTAACAATTATTAGCAGGTAAAAATACTGGCTTTAGGCGGAAATTATGTAATTTACGTTCACATTTTTAAAGTAAAAACAGGTTTTAAAATAAAGTTTTTTATTTTTGCCACTTAATTTAAAATTAAAAACACAAGTTATGTCAGACATTGCATCAAGAGTAAAAGCGATTATCGTTGACAAGTTAGGAGTTGACGAAAATGAAGTAGTAAACGAAGCTAGCTTCACCAACGACTTGGGCGCTGATTCATTAGACACTGTAGAGTTGATCATGGAATTTGAGAAGGAATTTGATATCCAGATCCCAGACGATCAGGCCGAAAACATTGCTACTGTAGGTCAGGCAATCTCTTATATTGAAGACGCAAAAAAATAAAAAGTAACATATCCTTATGGAGTTAAAGCGTGTTGTAGTAACTGGATTAGGTGCCCTTACCCCAATCGGAAATAATATTGAAGAATACTGGGAAGGTTTAGTGAATGGTAAAAGCGGATCTGCACCCATTACCTATTTCGACACCGAAAAATTCAAAACTAAATTCGCTTGTGAGCTCAAAAATTTCAATGCCTTAGATCACTTCGATCGAAAAGAAGCCAGGAAACTCGACAAATTTGCTCAGTATGCCTTAGTGGCCTCAGATGAGGCTATAAAGGATTCGGGGTTGGATCTTGATACCGTAGATAAGCTCCGTGTTGGAGTGATTTGGGGTGCCGGGATAGGAGGTCTTGAGACTTTTCAGGATGAAGTTCTGGCTTTTGGTAAAGGCGATGGAACCCCAAGGTTCAATCCTTTCTTTATACCAAAAATGATTGCCGATATTGCTCCCGGGAATATTTCCATCAAACATGGATTCATGGGCCCTAACTATACAACGGTTTCGGCTTGTGCTTCTGCGGCTAATGCATTAATAGATGCCTTAAATACCATCAGGTTAGGCTACAGTGATGTTATTGTCACCGGAGGTAGTGAGGCAGCAGTTGCTCCTGCAGGTATGGGTGGATTTAATGCCATGCACGCTCTGTCAACCAGGAACGAAAGTCCCGAGACGGCTTCGAGACCATTTGATGCTACACGAGACGGATTTGTTTTGGGTGAAGGTGCAGGTGCTCTCATTCTCGAAGAATATGAGCATGCAAAAGCAAGAGGAGCAAAGATCTATGCTGAAGTACTCGGCGGGGGATTATCTTCGGATGCGCACCATATGACTGCACCACATCCGGAAGGAATTGGAGTGGTGGCTGTAATGGAAAATTGTCTTAGAAATGCAGAACTGAAGCCGGAAGATGTTGATCACATCAACACACATGGTACTTCGACCCCACTTGGCGACGTAGCCGAACTCAAAGCGATTAAAAAGGTTTTTGGGGAACATGCAAAAAGTATGAATATTAATTCCACTAAATCTATGACAGGACACCTTTTAGGTGCTGCCGGAGCGGTGGAAGCTATCGCATCAATCCTTGCCATGAAACATGGGTTGGTACCGCCTACCATTAATCATGAGGTTGCCGATGAGAATATTGATCCAGAATTGAACCTTACATTAAATAAGGCACAAAAGAGGGAGGTAAAGGTAGCCATGAGCAATACTTTTGGCTTTGGTGGTCATAATGCCTGTGTGCTTTTCAAAAAGATGGACGACTAAGGACTCACCATGAGTGTTATAAGAAATATATTAAATTCCCGCTCTTCCAGAGGCGGGAATTTTTTTGTCGAATTGACAAGGATCATGGGCTTTAAACCACGGAATATTTCCCACTATAAAAAAGCGTTTACCCACAGGTCGCTCAATCAAAAAGATTCTGACGGAAATGCTATTAACTTCGAGAGAATGGAGTTTTTAGGCGATGCCATGTTGAGTGCGGTCATTGCTTCTCATCTCTTTAGTGAAGTTCCAGGCGGAAACGAAGGATACCTTACCAAGATGCGATCCAAGATAGTAAGTCGTAAACATCTCAATGAGCTGGGGAAAGACCTTGAATTAATAAAACATATCCAGACTAATATTCCCACAGATCAATTTGGAACGAATATTCACGGAAATCTTTTTGAAGCTCTTGTTGGTGCCATTTATCTTGACCGGGGTTACAGATATGTAAGAAAGTTTATCTATGAGCGGGTCATCGAACCCTATGTGGATATTGAGCAACTGGAGGGAACGGTAATAAGTTATAAAGGTCTTCTTATCGAGTGGTGTCAAAAGGAGAAAAGGGAGTTTAACTATGAGATCTATGAAGATACGGGTAAGGATGAATTAAAACATTTTGCCGTGAAACTCCGAATCGATAATAGAGTAGTGGCCAAAGCGCGAGCTACTTCAAAAAAGAAAGCCGAAGAAAAAGCATCCAAAAGAGCCTATTATGCCCTGCAGAATAAAATTACACCCTCTTAAATATATAGCAGAAACTACAACGTTTTCGTAAGATATTCTGAAAATATACCCCAAAAAAATTAATTTTCTACTACACAATAATTATCTTTAACCTTTGATGTAAATCATATGCCGGCGCATAAACTGGTTTTAGATGACGTTTTTGAACAGCCCTATAAGCTCCTTGCTATACATTCTTCGGTAGAAGAATATAAGCTGGCTTATCTGTTGAATAAGCATTTGAACCTAAAGTTGGCCAGGACCCTCAGAGACATTGATCTTCATAAAGGGAAGGATAGTATTTTCTTCCCCCATTTTATTTATGAAGATCTGCAAAAATATTGCACCTATCACCTGGTGAGCAATGTATCCAGGCAGGAAGGAAGGTCTGGATCAATTGAGGATTCTCTGTTTTTGGAAGATCAACTGGCTATCCAAAAATCATTTTTATTACCGGAATTTAAGCAGGTAGATTTTTTAATGAAGATCGAAGATGAACTGGATGCGGTGTTTATAAAGATGCTCACTTCCAGGATAATGGAGATCCCACAGGTGTCTACCGCCTATGACATTGATTTTCATCAAATAAAAACGAAAGAAAATTTAATATTTGACTAATGCCGAATACGAAAAAGACTAAAATTGTAGCCACCTTAGGGCCGGCAACCAGTTCTAAAGATGTTTTGAGAGATATGATGCGTGCAGGTGTAAACGTGTTCAGAATCAATTTTTCTCATGCCGATTATGAAGATGTAGAACAGCGCATAAAACTTATCCGGGAGCTTAACGAAGAACTCGGCTTTACCACAGCCATACTGGGAGACCTTCAGGGACCAAAACTACGGGTAGGTAAGATGAAGGAAGAGGTAGTAGTTACAAAAGGAGACGAAATAACCTTTGCTACCGGAGAAGAGTTTGAAGGAACATCTTCCAGAGTATATATGAACTACGACGAATTCCCTCAGGATGTTCAAGCCGGAGAACGGATTTTGTTGGATGATGGAAAACTGATTTTTGAGGTAGTAAGTACCAATAAAAAGGATGAAGTTCTGGCGAAAGTGATCCAGGGTGGTCCCCTAAGATCAAAAAAGGGAGTAAATCTTCCTAATACAAAGATTTCCCTTCCGGCTCTTACCGAAAAAGACATCCAGGATGCCGAATTTGCTGTTAAACAGGGTGTCGACTGGATTGCTCTTTCTTTCGTAAGGAATAGTGATGATCTTATTCAGCTTCAAAACCTTATCAAGGAACATACAGATGAAAAAATTCCGATAATTGCCAAGATTGAAAAGCCAGAAGGTGTCGATAATATCGATAAGATCGTAGCCTACTGCGACGGACTCATGGTTGCTCGTGGTGATTTGGGTGTAGAAATTCCGGCGCAGGAAGTTCCGCTTATTCAGAAACAATTGGTTTTAAAAGCCAAGAAAGCAAGGATCCCGGTTATCATTGCCACTCAAATGATGGAAACCATGATCACCAGTCTTACCCCTACAAGGGCAGAGGTAAACGATGTGGCAAACTCTGTCATGGATGGAGCCGATGCTGTTATGCTTAGTGGAGAGACTTCTGTTGGTAATTATCCCGTACAGGTGATCGAAAAGATGAGTCAAATTCTTATGAGTGTAGAGAATTCACCACTCATTAAAGTTCCTCATGAACCACCTCATGTGCGCACAAAAAGGTACATCACCAAATCCATTTGTTATCACGCAGCACACATGGCTAACGAGATAAAAGCTCAGGCTATTTGTACGCTTACTAATAGTGGTTACACCGCATTTCAGATATCTGCCTGGAGACCCGAATCCAATATTCTGGTATTCACCTCCAACAAAAGAATACTCAACCAGTTGAGCCTCCTGTGGGGAGTTCGTGCTTTCTATTACGATAAAATGGTGAGTACAGATGAAACAATTGACGATATCAACAGGATTGCAACAGAATATAAGTTTGTAGAGAAAGGAGATTTTACGATCAACCTCGCAGCTATGCCTATCACCAATAAGGGAATGGTGAATACCCTGCGCATCTCTGAAATAGAATAAATTTTAGATCTGAGATCTTAGAGTTGAGATAAAGAAAAGCCACAGAGACGAGATCTCTGTGGCTTTTTTTAAGAGACCATGTCTTGTTTCTTGTTTCTTGCTTCTGAAAGCGCAGCGGTATCCTTTTAGAAGTCAAACTTCAGCTGCACTGCGATCACTTTCTCCTCTTCTTTCTCTTCGTCTTTATCGGTATTGAGATTGGAAAGAGAAATACCAAGCAAACGAACCGACTCTTTCATTTTCTCCTGATACAATAACTCTTTTGCAGTCTCCAAGATATGTTCTTTGGAAGAAACATAATTTGGAAGAGTTTTACTTCGGGTTTGGAGAGTGAAATCACTGTACTTGATCTTTAAAGTAACTGTCTTCCCCGCCACCTTACTTTTTGCCAGTCGTCGTTCAATTTCTTCGGAAATATTCTGTAACCGCTCGAGCATAAAAATTTCTGAAGAGATATTCTCCTCAAAAGTACGTTCTGCGCCCAAAGATTTCCTGATACGCGAAGGCTTTACTTCGCTATTGTGAATCCCGCGCACTACATAAAAATAATATTCCCCGCTCTTGCCGAAGTTTTCATTTAAAAATTCAAGAGATTTGGTTTTAAGATCCCTCCCGGTAAAAATTCCCAGCCGGTACATTTTATCGGCTGTTACTTTGCCCACCCCGTAGAACTTTCTAATTTCCATTTCTTCCAAAAAAGCTTGTACTTCTTCGGGAGGTACTGTTTTTTGCCCGTTTGGTTTGTTAACATCACTCGCCACCTTGGCAATGAATTTATTGATGGAAATTCCGGCAGAGGCATTTAAGCCTGTCCTTTCCTTAATTTTTTCCCTAATTTCCCTGGCGATAAGAGAAGCACTGGGATTTCCTTTTTTATTTTCAGTAACATCAAGGTATGCCTCATCAAGAGATAACGGCTCTACCAGGTCGGTATATTCGAAAAAGATATTTCTAATGCGCTGAGAAAGTTCCCTGTAGCGGTCGAAACGCGGCTTAACAAATATGAGGTTGGGACAATTGCGCTTTGCCAGGACACTGCTCATTGCACTTTTTACACCAAATTTCCTGGCTTCATAACTCGCAGCAGCTACTACGCCGCGTTGGGAACTGCCTCCCACGGCAATCGGTTTTCCTATTAAATCCGGATTATCCAGCTGCTCCACCGAGGCATAGAACGCGTCCATGTCTACATGAATGATCTTCCGCTGTCTTGTCTCCTTCATTGTGGTAAAATTAGTGAAACTTATTGTTGAACGTGAGAGGAAGTTCTTTCTGTCTCAGGGAATTTGCAAAAAAATAATGTTCTAAAAGTGCCATTTTTGACACCTAGGAATTGAGGTTGAAATCTGTTATCTTCATAAAAAACAAATGCTATGAAAACAGCAATAATATTAGGAGCTACCGGTCTTACCGGTGGCGAGCTGCTCCACAAACTTCTTAACGATGACAGGTACAGCAAGATCAAACTTTTCTCCCGTTCTCCCATAGGTGTCAAAAATGACAAAATTGAAGAACATTTAGTTGACCTTTTTGAACTGGAGAAGCATTCGGAAGACTTTAAGGCCGACGAAGTTTTCTGCTGCATTGGTACCACCCAGTCAAAAACACCCGATGAGGAAAAATATTATAAGATCGACCACGGGATCCCGGTATCGGCAGCAAAATTGACTAAGAAGAATAATATTCCTCGATTTTTAGTCATTTCCGCTCTTGGAGCCGATCCCGAAAGCCGCTTTTTCTATAACCGTACCAAAGGGGAAATGGAGCGGGATGTGCTGGTGCAGGAAATTCCTGAAACCTACATTTTTGAACCCTCTCTCATCGCCGGAAATAGGGAAGAAAGTCGCCCTTTTGAAGCAGCATGGAAAAAGGTAATGAGCGTGGGGAACCATTTGCTTGTTGGACCTTTAAAAAAGTACCGGAGCATTCACGCAGGAACGATTGCAGATGCGATGATCTATGTTGCCAATAATAAATACGCCTCCACGAGAATAGAGTCGGGTGAAATCAGAGAAATTGCAGAGAGTTACCGTTAATAAAAGCAAATGCAGGAAATAGAGCGAAAATTTCTCATTTTAGATATCCCCGATTTTAGGGATGAAGCTTTCAGCAAGACAAGGATTGTCCAGGGATACCTTAATTCAGCATTGGAAAGAACTGTGAGGGTGAGAATAAGTGGTGATCAAGGATTCTTAACAATTAAAGGTAAAAGTAGCAGTGACGGTTTAAGCAGGTTTGAATGGGAGAAGGAAATTCCTGTTGCTGAAGCTGAAGAACTTTTGAAGTTGTGTGAGCCGGGAATTATTGAGAAGACACGTTACGAAATTAAAGTCGGATGTCACATTTTTGAAGCTGATGAATTTGCCGGAGAAAATGATGGTTTATTACTGGCAGAAGTTGAACTGCACTATCCACAGGAAGAAATTGAAAAGCCAAGTTGGTTAGGAGCTGAAGTCACCGGAAACAAAAAATATTACAATTCTTATCTTAGTAAATTCCCATTTAAAGAATGGACAAATTTCAATAAATGAAGAGATTAACAATCGGTTTGATTTTTCTGGCCTTGACAGGATGCAAGGATTATGAAGAAGATATCCGCGGAATTCCGGGACCTGCCGAAGTGGAAGCCGCCATCGATGATTTGCCCAATATAGATGAACGGGACCGTCTACTAAAGGAGGAAGGCTATCAAACTTTTCTATATGAAGAGGAAGATAGTACTTACCTGATGCAGCAGTATTTTATAGTATTCCTGAAATCGGGTACGAACCGGGCGCAGGATTCTGCCACTGCAGCAGTACTTCAGAAACAACATTTAGCACACCTGAGTCGAATGGCTTCTGAAGGTTATATAAGTCTTGCCGGTCCTTTAGGTGATGATGGTAATATTCGCGGAATTGCAGTTTACAACATTCCCACTATAGAAATGGCCGACAGTCTTGCCCGGCTTGATCCTATGGTGGAAGCGGGAAGGCTGGAGGTGGAGATCCATCCCTGGTGGGCAGCCAAGGGAAGCATGTTGAAGTAAAAACGATGAAGCTGATTTGAACTGATAGCGGTCAACCTGAACTTGTTTCAGGTTCTATATAATTTAAACATCAGATCAAAAAGATTCTGAAATAAATTCAGAATGACGATTTGGAAATCTCCAGACGGCCGTTCTTTCAACCACGGCGATGCAAAAAAAATTATTCCCAGCCGCCGCCAAGGGCCTGGTAAAGATTCACTATGGAACTCAATTCTTCATATCTAATATTTACCAGCTCCAGCTGTGAGTTTAGAGCATTCTCCCTTGCAGTAAGCACTTCCAGGTAATTTGCGAAACCACTATTTAGCAATTCTTCTGAATAAGAAGTCGCCAGTTCGTAGGCTTCAAATTCATTCTGCTTGATATCTAATTTTTTGTCGGCTGCAGCGTAGTTGTACAAAGCATCCGAAACTTCTCTCGAAGCATCAAGGATGGCTCTTCTAAATTCCAGAAATGCGATTTCCTGCTGTGCCTGAGCTACTTCAAACTGTGTCCTGATCTGTCTTCTGTTAAAAATAGGCTGCGTAAGAGAACCTACCAGTGTTGCAAATAAAGAATTGGCATCGATAAGTTTAGCCAGGTCGAGACTCTGGAATCCACCATTCGCTGTGAGACGTAGCGCGGGATAGAAGTTGCTTCTGGCGACATTTTTAAGTTGAAAAGCGTTTACAAGATTATATTCCGCAGCTATGACGTCGGGACGATTTCTAAGTAACTGCACCGGCACTCCTATCCTTAGATCGGTATTTAATTCCTGAAGCCCAAGTTCAGTTCTTTCAATAGCATGTGGAGCCTCTCCCAGTAAGATCGAAAATGTATTTTCCAGAAGTCTTATCTGGTTTTCCAGGTCTATTACTACTGCCTGGGCCCGGTAGAGCTGAGCTTCGGTTTGCTTTACGCCTACCTCAGTCACATTTCCCGCTTCTTTGAGGGCTTCAATAGTTTCAAGACTGTTTATCCTGTTCTCAACTGTTTCCTGCGTTACTTCCAGCTGCTCATCTAGTGCCAAAAGCTGATAGTAAAGATTGGCAACATTTGCTATTAAGCGGGTTTTTACTGCGTGATGAGCTGCAACTGTTTGCAGGTAGGCTGCTCTTTGTGCTCTTTGATTGCTGGCAATCCTTCCCCAGATATCGGCTTCCCAGGAAAGGTTGGCGGTGGCGTCATACTGAGTAATGGACCCTTCAAAAAAGCTTCCAAACTGACTGTTTTGCGCCAGTTGCTGGTGAGTCACCTGCGCAGATAATCCTAATGTAGGTAAATGCCCAGCTCTTGCCTGTTTAAGGTAGGCACCCGCAGCTTCTATTTGCTGCAGGGCTATACGAATGTCAATATTATTCTCCAGTGCCCGATCTATATGACCCTCTAAAACCGGATCTGTAAACAGGTCTCTCCAGGAGATTCGGGCCATGGAAATAGTATCTGTAGGAAGTTCATCTGTTCTGTACGTTTCGTTTTCTACGACTTCCGCAGGCCGGGTGTATTCCTTAGCCACAAAACACGACTGTAGGGACAGCAATACAACCGGAATTAAAACAAACTTAAATATTTGAATTTTTCTCATTTTCTAAAGAGTTTCATTTGCGGCTTTAGGTTCACCGGAGACTTTTTCGTGAAGCCACTGGAAAAGGATAAAAAGAATAGGAATAATGAAAACCCCCAGAATAGTTCCTATTAACAATCCGCCAACAGCCCCTGTCCCGATTGATCTGTTTCCTGCAGCTCCTGTTCCTGTCGCAAATACAAGAGGAAGAAGCCCTACGATAAAGGCAAAGGAGGTCATAAGGATGGGTCGCAAACGGGCTTGTGCTGCACCAAGTGCAGAATCAACTATAGAATTCCCGGCATTACGTCTCTGTATAGCAAATTCCACGATTAAAATGGCATTTTTGGCGAGTAAGCCCAGCAGCATTATGAGTGCGATTTGAAAATAAATATTGTTTTCAAGGCCGGTGAGGGCTGTGGTAACGTAGGCTCCCATTACTCCTACCGGAAGAGAGAGTAAGACTGCAAAAGGCAGCAGGTAACTTTCATACTGAGCTGCAAGGATAAAGAACACAAACAGGATACTTAATAAAAAGATAAAGGTGGTTTGATCTCCTGCCGATATTTCTTCCCGTGTTAAGCCGGAAAAACCTATATCAAAACCTTCTGGAAGGGATCCCGTTCCCACTTCCTGCACGGCAGCAATAGCGTCTCCCGAAGAGAAACCTGGTGCCGCTGCACCATTTACACTAGCCGAATTAAAGAGGTTGAACCTGGTAACCGACTGTGGCCCATAAACCCGGCTCAGAGTGACGAATTGAGTAATAGGTGCCATTTCTCCCTGGGAATTACGCACAAAAATTGAATTGAGGTCATCTACTGTCGCTCTGTCCTCGGGCAAGGCTTGAACAAATACCCGGTATTGCTTTCCAAAGCGGGCAAAATCGGCAGCATATACAGATCCAATGTAAGACTGAAGGGTGGAGAAAATAGTGCCAATATCTACTCCTGCTTCCTTGGCTTTTGGAATGTTGAGGTCAATCTCATACTGCGGATAATTGGTGTTAAAGGAACTATTTGCATAGAGGATCTCCGGCCTTTCAGAAAGATCTGCAAGATAGTTCTGTGTGGCACCATCCAATTGTTCAAAACTACCGCCAGTTCGATCCAAAACCTTCACCTCAAATCCCGATGACGCACCAAATCCCGGAACGCTGGGAGGCTGGAAAAAGAGAATATCGGCATCACTTATTCCCGCGGCTGTGGCAAAGAATTTTCCGATGATAGCTTCGGCTGACATACCATCTTCTGTTCGTTCATCCCAGTCATCGAGCTTGATAAATGAAATTCCGTAGTTACTTCCGGCGCCTCCTAAAAAGCTGAATCCGTTAACGACCGAAACAACATCCACTCCGGGAATTTGCTGCACTCTTCGGCTCAATTCCGCAGTAACTTCAGCAGTTCTGTCAAGAGAGGCCCCGGGAGGAAGCGCGATATTTGCGAAGATCATCCCGCGGTCTTCATCGGGTACAAATCCTGTGGGCGTAATGGCAGAAGCCCAGAAAATTCCTCCTACTGCGGCTATAATGATCACGCCGGTTATCCATTTATGTGTATATAAAAAGGAGACGGATTTTACGTATTTTTTTGTGGTGACATCAAAAGCGACATTAAAGGCTGAAAAGAACCTTTTTAAGAAGCCTTTCTTCTTGCCTTCTTTTTCGTGATGTGGTTTTAAAAAAAGTGCACAAAGAGCGGGACTCAGAGTTAGTGCATTTACCGCTGAGATTGCAATAGCGACCATCAAAGTAACTCCAAACTGTTCGTAAAAGACTCCCGTTGGGCCCGTAATGAAGGTCACCGGAATGAACACAGCACCCATTACCAGAGTTATGGAGATGATCGCACCTGCAATTTCTTCCATGGCAGAATGTGTTGCTTCCTTGGCATTTTCGGCACCCTGTTCCAGTTTGGCGTGAACAGCCTCGACAACTACGATCGCATCATCTACCACAATACCAATGGCCAGTACGAGGGCGAAAAGTGTTAACAGGTTGATAGAATAGCCAAAGAGGTTTAAGAAGAAGAAGGTTCCTATAATAGATACGGGTACCGCAATCGCCGGAATAAGTGTGGATTTAAAATCCTGAAGAAAAATAAATACAACCAGGAACACCAGTAAAAAGGCTTCCAAAATGGTAAGAACCACTTTATCTATAGAAGCATTAAGAAATTCGTTGGAGTCAAAGTTTATTCTTACCTCCAGTCCTGTCGGAAAATTATCTTCAAGTTCATCCAGCTTTTCATGAATGTTCTCGATGATCTCCTGCGCGTTGGATCCCGGAGTTTGGTATACTCCCATACTTACTCCGGGTTTGCCATTCGTGAAGGAGATCACGTTATACCCCTGCGCGTCAAGTTCTACCTCGGCTACATCTTCCAGTCTTAAGAACCTTCCGTCGTCCAATGCTTTAATGACGATGTTCCGGTAATCTTCTTCACTGTTGTATCTACCGCTGTAGCGGATGACATATTCAAAGGCTTCAGCATTATTTTGACCTAAAGATCCCGCAGCAGCTTCCTGACTTTGCTCATTAATAGCTCCAATAACATCGGCAGGAATAAGATTATAGGCAGCCATTTTTTCCGGTTGCAACCAGATCCTCATTGCATAGGTCTTGGCTCCGAATACATTCACGTCTCCAACTCCGTTGATCCTTTTTAGTTCAGGAATGACGTTGATATTCAGGTAATTTTGAATAAAGGTGGCACCATAGGCTTCATTTTCAGAAACCACCGTAAAGAACATTAAGGCACTTGTTTGCTGTTTTTGAGTTGTAACTCCACTCTGGGTTACTTCCCGCGGAAGCAAAGGAGTAGCCCTCGCCACCCGGTTTTGTACATTCACAGCGGCGATATCGGGATCAATGCCCTGTTCAAAAAAGACCTGGATACTTGCACTCCCGTTGTTACTGGCAGTGGAAGTGATATAATCCATTCCCTCCACTCCGTTGATTTGTTCTTCAATGGGAATGATCACACTCTCCAAAACAGTTGCAGCATTGGCTCCGGGATAACTGGCATTCACCTGTACGGTGGGTGGTGCAATATCGGGATATTGAGTCACCGGCAGCGTAGTAATGGCCAAAACACCCAACATTACTATAACTATTGAGACTACTGTAGATAAAACAGGTCTCTCTATAAAAGTCTTCAGCATTAGTCTTTCCTATTTAAAGATTGGTTTAATGGAGGTAGCGATACTGTCAAAAGATACCGGCTGCGGAACAATAGGGGTATTATTTCTAAGCTTTCCTACTCCCTGGGCAACGATCATATCTCCGGGTTCAACTCCGGCTCCCACAACAATTAGATTTTGCACGCGGTCTACAACCTCAATCGGGACTGAAATTGCAATGCTGTCTCCCTGCACTCCATAAACATAAACCCTTCCCTGCTGCTCAAAAGAAGCAGATTCGGGCACTACAGGAAAATTTGCATAGGTGCGGGGAATCCGTATCCTACCGCTATTTCCACTTGCAAGAATGCCGTTAGGATTAGGAAAAATGGCCCTAAAACCTACCGTTCCTGTGGACGGATCCACCTGGCCTGTTACTGTTTGTATCTCTCCTAATTCTGAATAAATCTGGTCATTCACCAACTGAAGTTGTACCGGAGGAAAATTCCCAATTTTTTCTGAAAGATTTTCTCCTTCTGCATTTTGAATAAAATTGAGATAATCTCTTTCGTTCATAGAGAAGAAAGCATATACCTCATCAATATCTGAAACAGTTGTAAGAGGAGTAGGATCTCCGGGGCTTACAAGAGCACCTTCCCTAAAGTTGATAGCCCCTACATTCCCGTCTACCGGACTTTTTATATTGGCATAGTCAATACTTGCTGCAATGCTGCTGTAACCTGCTTTTGCCTGTTCCAGCCTGGCTTTTGCAGTTTCCAGCTGCACTGAACTAATAATTCCTTTTTCCACCAGTGGTTTTAACTTATCAACTTCAACCTGGGCAGCGTTTACATTGGCTTTTGCGGCCCCGGCATCCTGAGAAAGAGATTCTGTTTCAAGTTTGAAAAGAATTTGTCCTTTGCTTACCTTTTCACCTTCATCTACAAGTACCTGCGTGATATATCCCGGCACCTTAGCTCTTACTGCGCTGTTCACAATTCCTTCAATGCTCACAGGGTATGATGTAAAGCCGGTAACCGTTCTCTGCGAAACTTCTATAACCGGAAATGGTGCAGCACCACCCGCCTGTTGCTGACCTTGATTTTGGTCCTGACAAGAAACCGCTGTAAAAGCACTTAAAATGTATATTATAAAACTTAAATTTCTCATATTTTCTTTCTGTCTGAATGTTAGTTGTTTCTTACCAGAAGTTTGGCTTTAAATTTTTTAACCGCCGTCGAGGTTTCTTCTAAAAAGGTGAGGAAATCTTCCTGGAAGTCCAGATCGAACTGGAAGTCTCCGGTTTCTTCGGCCTCACAATTACATTGTTTTTTATATTCCTTAATTTTTAAATGTAATTTTTTCTCTTTCTCCCATTTGTCGATCATCTCATCCATAACATTAAGGATAAGGTTTGGGTCAATTACAAAATATCTCTTGCGGTCACCCGGTTTGGTAAAATATTTTACACGATTTGAATTTTGAAGATGATCAAGATGAGTAGAAACAGTGCTTTTACCGGCCTGTAGTTGACATACCAATTCATCAAAAGTTACCCCTTTCTTACCTGATAAAATAAGAGTAGAAAGAATTCTTGCAGCAAGAGGGGCAAGATTGTCTCCCTCCAAGTGCACTCCAAGCTCTTCGATCAAGTTCTTTTTTTGTACTTCTAACTTCATTTTTACCTCCTAAAAAATTGAAGGCGCAAAATTACACTTTGGTTCTGAAATTTCCGAACTAAAGGAACCTAAAGAAGTGTTAAAGAAGTGTAGACGTATTTTAATAGAGATTCTGTGATAATTATTGACTTCTATTGGCCTGAGGCTGCAGGAGATTGTTTCAGGAAGTTGAGTTCATCAGACCGAAGAACCAGTCCCACCCGAACCATATTAGTAAAGACGTCATAATCTATAAGGTTTTCAGCATATCCATTGTACCATTCAGCCATGATATATAAATTTCTAATTCCGAAGGGACGATACATAAATCGCATCCTTAGCGCTCCTTTCGATTCCCAATTCCAGCCTTTCCTTAACATGAGTTCCATGCTCATCCTGTCCTGTTTGATTTCCTGAATTACGTTCACTTCACCATAACCTATGTACTCCATGAGGTCGGGATTGTCTTCCTGGTACTGGAAAGGGAACCATGCTTCTACAGCAACTGTGGTTTTTTCCCAGATCTTCGCGTGATAGCTTGCTGCAAGGTGGTTCCAGCTTCGGGAGTAGATGGATTCCCGGCCGTTCGAATGATGTTCAGCCTTTAAAAATGCCATCCCTACAATTTTCTCCTGCCGGTCAAAAATGGGTTTTCCAACCTGAATTCCGGGATTAAAATTTATCTCTTCAAAAGGACTTGAATTACTGTAGATTCTCCAAAATGCAGTTTGTGTATAGGTTAAGAAGAGGTAAGAATCCAGCGGTAGAGTCTGGCGCGTAAGCAGTTGTCTAAAACTAATTTGATATTTCGCATCTGCCGTCTCCCTGGAAACATTCTGAAAAGGCACTCCCGATATGAAATAAGTGTCCTTATACATGGAAAAAGCAGGCATTTTGGAAATAGTATCCTCCACCTGCTGCTTTGTTAATCTCTGTGCGCTAAGGATGTTGCTCTGGAAGGTGAAAATTAAAATTAGGACGATAATATACTTCATAAGGCCAATTTTTAGGCGCGCCAAAGCTATGAAGCTACTCGCTGTACTTCAATAAAATTGCATATAATCTTCTGTTAAAGATTATGAGAGGAGCAAGTGCATTTCTATAAAAATAAAAAACACCCTCTATAAATTACTTTAAGACCACAGAGGGCTCAAAGAAGTGGTAAGGTTACCTACTCCTCCTCCCCATAAATCCCTATCTCCAGCTCTCCATTGCGGTTCATTTTTGCACGGTACATTCCGGCAGTGTTGAATTCCATCGCAACATTTCCCTGGTGGTCAATGGCTATGATCCCGCCGTTTCCTCCCAGTTCAACGTTTTTCTTCTGGATCACTTCTTCGGCAGCTTCCTGCAGAGACAGTCCTTTATACTCCATAAGTGCAGAAATGTCATAAGCAACTACCCCACGAATGAAAAATTCTCCCCATCCTGTACCCGATATTGCAGCGGTCTTGTTGTTTGCGTAAGTTCCTGCGCCAATTACAGGAACATCTCCCACACGCCCCCATCTTTTGTTAGTCATTCCCCCGGTAGAAGTTCCCGCAGCAAGATTTCCTTGCTTGTCAAGAGCAGCAGCCCCCACGGTCCCAAACTTGGAATCCTTAATATAAGGATCTAAAAATGCCGTTTTTTGATCATCATGGTCCAGTTGTGTTTTTTCTGAATCCTTGATGCGCTGAAGACTCTTAAAGCGGTTCTCTGTAAAGAAATATTCCGGATCTACAAGTTCCATACCCTGCTCTTCAGCAAAAGTCTCGGCTCCTTCCCCTATCATCATCACGTGTTCAGAATTTTTCATCACTGCAATGGCAAGATCGATAGGATTTTTGACGGTAGTTACTCCGGCAACAGCTCCGGCATTAAGTGTTTCTCCGTCCATCACCGCAGCGTCGAGTTCATTGGTTCCGGCGTTGGTGAAAACCGCACCTTTACCGGCATTGAACAGCGGAGAATTTTCCATTATGTTAATGGCCTGCTCGATGGCTTCAATTGAAGTTCCTCCACGCTCCAGTACGGCATGCCCCGCTCTCACGGCTTCCTCAAGCTTTGATTTGTATTCTTGCTCAAGAGAATCGGACATGTTTTCCTTCAGAATAGTTCCAGCACCACCATGTATGACAATTCCGAAATTTGGAATGGTATCCTTTTCTTCAGAAGCAACTTCAGGAGTTTCAGTATTAACTGAATTTTCTTCAGGAGAATTGTTGCAGGCTAAGGTGCCAAAAAGGGCAAAAACGAAAAGTATTTTTTTCATGATCTGGATTTTTCAGCAGGAAAGTTAATAAAAAAGGGTGGGTTAGCAGCGAAGTGATTCTTCGAGAAGGGCCTTCAGGAAAAGATTCCGTAAATTTAGGCTCCTAAAAATAAAATTCTATGCCCATACCAAAACCTTTCAACCTCAACAAGTGGATTAAGGAAAACCGTGACCTGCTCAAACCACCGGTGGCCAATAAAAGTTTGTACCCCGATGCGGAAGATTATATCGTGATGGTGGTTGGAGGTCCAAACGCCCGCAAGGATTATCATTATAATGAAACAGAAGAATTATTCTATCAACTGGAAGGGCAAATAAAGGTGCATATCCAGGACGAGGGGGAAAAAAGAACTTTTGAACTGGGACCGGGAGATATGTACCTGAATCCTGCAAAACTGCCACATTCTCCAGAGCGTACTACAGGTTCTGTGGGAATCGTGGTGGAACGTAAAAGAACTGATATTAAAGCTACAGATGGTTTGCTGTGGTTTTGTGAGAACTGCAACAACAAACTTTATGAAGTCTATTTCCCGTTGCACGATATTGAGAATGATTTTCAGAAGCATTTTGAGCATTTTTACAGTAGTAAGGAACTTCGCACTTGCAATGAATGCGGAACGGTGATGGAGAAGCCAAAGTAGACCGCAGCTGCTCAAGATTTCCATGAATATTTTTTATATTCGCAACTATCCAAACAAATCCATAACAAAACAACAACAAAAATGAGCGCAACTGCCGAAAAATTTGGAATAAATCAAGCTTTGAAAGAGCTGGGACTTAATGTAGACGAAGTTAATAACGGAACTTCCACAGGGAAGGAATGGTTTTCTTCGGGAGAGGTCATAGAATCATATTCTCCCGTTGACGGAGCTTTAATTGGAAAGGTAAAAGCTACTACAGAAGAAGATTATAATCGTGTAATTGAAACTGCACAGGAGGCTTTTAAAACATGGAAAACCATGCCTTCGCCACAGCGGGGAGAGATAGTGCGGAAATTTAATGATGAATTACGCCGACTAAAAGAACCGCTTGGAAAACTGGTGTCCTATGAAATGGGAAAATCATACCAGGAGGGTCTTGGTGAGGTGCAGGAGATGATCGATATCTGCGATTTTGCAGTGGGATTAAGCCGACAGTTACATGGGCTTACTATGCATTCTGAACGTCCAGGCCACCGTATGTATGAGCAGTATCACCCACTGGGAATAGTGGGAGTAATTTCAGCATTTAACTTTCCTGTAGCCGTGTGGGCCTGGAACACAGCCCTTGCATGGGTTTGCGGAGACGTGTGCGTATGGAAAGGCTCTGAAAAGACTCCGCTTACTTCTGTTGCCTGCCAAAATATCGCCGCTAAAGTATTTAATGAAGAAGGCCTGCCCGAAGGTATTTCCTGTTTGATCACAGGAGATTATGTAGTGGGCGCTTTGCTTACAAATGATGAGCGCGTACCTCTTATCTCGGCCACCGGTTCTATAAGAATGGGTAAGATTGTGGCGCAGGCAGTAGCGGCACGTTTAGGAAAATCCCTACTTGAGCTTGGAGGAAATAATGCGATCATTGTAACTCCCGATGCGAACGTAAAAAATACGGTAATAGGTGCTGTTTTTGGAGCTGTAGGTACTTGCGGCCAACGTTGTACTTCTACCAGAAGACTGATCGTGCATGAGGACGTATATGACAAGGTGAAAAATGCCATTGTAGATGCTTATAAGCAACTGCGTATTGGGAATCCGCTGGATGAGAACAACCACGTGGGGCCACTTATCGACAAGGATGCCGTAAAAAATTATCAGGCGGCTTTGGATAAAGTTGTTGAAGAGGGCGGAAAGATCATTGTGGAAGGCGGAGTGCTGGAAGGTGAGGGTTATGAAAGTGGCTGCTACGTAAAACCTGCCATTGCTGAAGCACAAAACCATTATGAGATCGTGCAGCATGAGACTTTTGCTCCGGTTTTATATCTCATGAAATACAGCGGAGATCTTGAAAATGCTATAGCTCTTCAAAATGGCGTTAAGCAGGGACTTTCTTCTGCAATAATGACCAACAACCTGAGAGAAGCCGAAAGATTCCTTTCTGTAGAAGGATCTGACTGCGGAATAGCTAACGTAAACATAGGAACATCCGGAGCTGAAATAGGCGGAGCTTTTGGTGGTGAAAAAGAAACCGGTGGTGGAAGAGAATCAGGTTCCGATGCATGGAAGATCTATATGCGTCGTCAAACCAACACGATCAATTACACTACTGAGTTGCCATTGGCCCAGGGAATAAAGTTCGATTTGTAGAAGATCTACTCGTACATAAGACTTTAGACAAAAAAGAACCCGCTTTAAAAGAGCGGGTTTTTTTTAGCTGTAGTACTTAACTATTGTAATGAAGCCTCTCTTTCACTTTTTACAGGGTAATCGAGGTACCCTTCCTTTCCGGGGGTATAGAAAGTATCCTGATCCCATTCCGTCAGGTCAATGTCTTGTTCAAAGCGTTCCACAAGGTCGGGGTTTGAGACATATGGCTTTCCAAAGGCAACAAGATCGGCGTTTCCTTCTTCTAATACCGCGTTTCCGCTCTCCTGGTTAAAATTTGTATTGATCATTAAGGTGCCGTTATAAACAGGTCTGTAGCGTTTTGCAATTTCAGTCTCCGCATAAGGAATGTCTGAAACATCATTAAACGGTTCGGAGAGATGAAGATATGCCAGATCATAATCGTTTAATTTTTTAACGATATAATCAAAGGTGGGTATTGTTTCTTCATCCATGGTCATTCCAAAAATACCGTTTAACGAAGGGTTAAGACGTATCCCAATTTTATTTTCGGGCATAACTTCCTTAATGGCATCAATTACTTCAAAGAGAATTTTAGCACGCTTTTCAATACTTCCTCCATACTCGTCTGTTCGATGATTTGAGGTTTCATTAAAGAATTGATGAAGTAGATATCCGTTAGAAGAGTGTATTTCCACCCCGTCAAAACCTGCTTCCATGGCGTTGGCAGCCGCTTTTTTAAAATCCTGAATGGTATTCTTGATTTCTTTCAGACTCATCTCCTTAGGAGTAACTGTATCCTTCAGGCCTTCTGAAGTAAAGGATTTTGCATTCGGGTTTATAGCCGAAGGTGCTAAAGGAAGTTCCCCATTGTGAAAATCCGGATGCGACATTCTGCCTACATGCCATAGCTGGATAAAAATCTTTCCATCTGCCTCATGTACTTTTTGAGTGACTTCTTTCCAGCCTTCCACCTGTTCTTCTGAATGAATTCCGGGGGTATTAATATATCCCACTGCCTGCTTGGAAATCTGGGAACCTTCGGTAATAATTAATCCGGCGCTGGCGCGCTGCTTATAATATTCCCCCTGAAGCTCCCCGGTAGGTTTATTTTCCGAATTATTGGCTCTGCTTCGGGTCATTGGTGCCATTACCACCCTATTTTTCAAGTTAAGATTTTCTTTATTATAAGTTTGTAATAGTGCTTGTTTGTTACTCATATTTAATTTATTAGCGACCTAAGATTAGGTCAATTATCAATTACTTCAAAAGTACGAAAGGGTATCCCGGTTGAAATTGATGTAGATCAAGAGAAAGGGTTAAAGTATGTTAAGTTATGGGTTCTTAAACCCCCAGGAAAGGACCAACCCCTCCTTGAGTGCGAAGGTGTTTTCTTTTAATGAAGCAGATTCTTTATCTTAGGAGAAAATTAAAGTCAAATACAGCTATGAAAAAAAATCTACTTCTTTTATTCTTTACAGGTTTATTTTTTTCTTGTGTCCCCGAAGACCATGTTCTTGAAATTGAAATAGTGAACAATACTGCGGAACCTGTAGAAAACCTTAAATTATTCACTGCCGGAGACCGGGTTTCATTTGAAGCTGATGTTTTACCTGCAGGGCAGGAAATTGCACATACTCTCCAGGTACCAGGAAATTCTGCCGACGGGAAATACACCTTCAGTTTCTCCAGAAGCAATGGCCAACAGGAATCCACAACCGGAAGCTACCTTGAGGAAGAAGAAGGTGCTTTAAAAAAAATTCTTGAATTTGAAATCCAGGATGAGGGAGTGAATGTCAATCATCAGGTTCTGGATGTAGAATAGATATTCCTTTTAACCTGTTCAAATTCTGGTAAAAGTTGAACTTTTCAGAAGTCAATTCTTAGCAAGGAAGAGACATCTGGGAATCGTGAGCCTAATTATTTTTAAGGTAGTGGGATGCTTTGCTGGTGAATCTTGACAGTACCACTAATTTCTTCTTGGTATTAATAAAATATACCCCCGTCAATAAAACCGCAGCGGCGATAGCCGACTGGGTTGTAATTTGCTCATCAAGAAAATACCAGCCCAGGAGCATGGCTATTACCGGATTAACATAAGTGGAAGTTGCCACTTTTTCGGGAGATACCACCTTTAACAGGTAATTGAAAGCAGTAAAAGCTACTATACTTCCAAAAATAATAAGCAGTATCATTGAATATTGCACCGGTGTACTCCAGCCGGTTGGAGAACTCCATGGTTCATCAAACAGGAAACTTGAAACACCAAGAATGATTCCGGCAGTAAACATTTGGTAACCGGTATTCACAAAGTGATTGGTTGGTAAATTTGCTTGGCCTACAAATAAACTTCCGTAAGACCAGCTTAAGAGACAGGCAAAGATCATGAGGATTCCGAGGATGGAATTTTCCTGGGAAGTAATTTCCTTTTGGCTAACGAGCAGGTAGATCCCAATTAATCCTAAAGCTACTCCCACCATTGACATGGGCAGGATCTTTTTACCTTCAAAAATTCTCATGAACACAAGAACCACCAGGGGCTGAGCAGAAATGACCAGGGCGGCAAAACCGCTGTCAACAAACCTCAGTGCCCACACCACAACCCCATTTCCAAAAGCCAAAAAAAGGAAACCGGCAATTACGGTGTTCCAAAATTGGGCGCGGGTAATTCGCAATCTTTTACCCATTGCCAGGCTTATTCCGAAAATCAAGAGACCGGCAGTTACAAAACGTATTGAAGCCAACATGAATGGAGGCAATTCGGTCACCGCAATCTTGTTTAACACATAAGTTGATCCCCAAATCACATAGATGGAAAAAAAGGCAAGAATGATAAAAAGTGGATTTTTAGGCGAACTCATGCTGAATTTTTGCTCTGCAAACTTAGTGATAAATCGGCTGCTACTGCCATTGCCGGAAAAGACATATTCTCTAAAATGTGTATCTTATTGGGAACAAAAAATTGAAGAGTGCCAAAAATGCTGAAAAAATTAATGTTTTGCTGCGGAATACTTGCAGGTATTTTTTGCACTGCTCAGACATCTATGGAAAAAGAGACCTTAAAACTTTTTTTGGCCGGGGATGTTATGACTGGCCGGGGTATTGATCAGGCTTTGCCCTTTTCTGTAGGGCCGATTCTTTACGAACCTTACGTAAAAGATGCCCGGGATTATCTTTTGTTTGCAGAGCAGGAGAGTGGAGAGCTGGATCTTCCCTTAAGCTACAGGTACATTTGGGGAGATGCGTTGAAGGTTTGGGACCAATATAATCCAGATCTTAAGCTTATCAACCTGGAAACCAGTATTACAACCAATGATGAGCCCTGGCCGGGGAAAGGAATCCATTACCGTATGCACCCAAAAAATGTGAAGCTGTTCACTGTGGCCGGCATTGATCACGCCAGTCTTTCAAATAATCATGTGCTGGATTGGGGCCGGGAAGGCATGGCAGAAACTATGCGCAGCCTGCATGATGCAAAAGTAGCATTTTCGGGAGTCGGTAAAAGCGAAGAGGAAGCAGCCGAATCATCCATCTTTGAGGTAGAAAAGGGACGGGTTTTGGTTTACTCTTACGGCTCCCCCGGAAGCGGAATTCCTGAAACCTGGGCTGCCAAAAATGACAGATCTGGAGTAAATTTTTTGCCGGCCTTTACAGAGCAGCAGGTTGAGGAGATACAACAAAATATTTCAGCTACTAAAAAAGAAGGAGACATAGTTGTCTTATCAATGCATTGGGGACCTAATTGGGGCTATGATGTTCCTGAAGCGCATCGGCAATTTGCCCATTCGTTAATAGATAAGGCAGGTGTTGATTTGATTTTCGGTCATTCATCGCACCATCCCATGGGGATCGAAGTGTACAACGACAAACTAATTCTTTACGGAGCAGGAGATTTTATCAATGATTACGAAGGCATTGGTGGTCATGAAAAGTACCGGGGAGAACTTTCCCTTATGTATTTCCCCGAATTAGATCCCAATAGCGGAGATCTTGTTAACCTGGAAATGGTACCTATGGAAATAAAGAAATTGAGCCTTAACAAACCTTCTAATAAAGATGCAGCTTGGCTCCGGGAGGTTCTAAATAGAGAAAGCAAAAAATTTGGTGTGGGAATAGATCTCAAAAATGGCATTTTAGAAGCAGATTTCTGATCTTCGTTTCTCCTGAAATTAAAATTAAACAAAATGAGATACCTTCTATTAGTCTTTCTATTATCAGTCAACGTTTCTTTTGCACAAAAAGCCGGGCCAATAACTACCGAAGAACAAAATTCCCGATGGCTACAGGAACTGGATGACCGGCAGCTTGAGGAAAAATTGGAGATGATTAAGGAAAGGTGGATGGCAGACACCGCTGTAATAGCACAACCGGGCATACCGCACCAAAAAGATTCAAGGAACAGAATTAACTTTAATTCAAGACCCATTTATATTTTCACTAAGAACAAGGAGGGGCGGATAATTTTTCCTACTAATCCATCTGCGGAAAAAATTGTTGAGGTTTCAAAAATGCTGATTCCGGAGAATATTTCCGAAGTGAATGTAGAAACGGGAAAAATCACTGTTATTTATGGAGCTAGGGGATCAGGCGGAATAATTTTTATTGTAGTATCCGAGGATTTTAATTTTGCAAAGCTGAAAGAGATCTTGGTTAGGTGAAAATTAAACCTTTCTCAATTCTAAGCATTAAAAAAACCCCACAATTGCGGGGTTGTAGATTATAATTTTCCGTTTGGAGCTACCCAGGCAAACTGGTGAGGATCCTGCGGAACTTTTATTCTTTCTGCGATCCTTGTCATCCTGTCTGGTAACTTCATAAGATAATCACGGGCTTTTTCAGCCTGATCTGTAAGAGAGTTAATTTTGTCGATCTCCCAGTATTCATTAAGTTTTTGAAGAATTTCAATATAATCCTGGGTGGTATAAACCCCGAGTCTCTGAGCGGCATTGGAGAAATTTTCAAAAGCTTCGCCAATTCCCTGACCACTTTCCCTGATAAACTGCGCCGGCATAACAATCTTCTTTTTCATCATATCTTCAAAAGCCAGCATCATCTCACTTGGGTCATATTCGAAAATGGTCTTTACAAACTCCCTGTAGGCAAGGTGGTGGCGCATTTCGTCACCGGCGATGATGTTGCACATCTTTGCCAGCATTTTATTTCCTTTCTTTCTCGCCAGCTGGCCTACCCGCTTGTGAGAAATGTTAGTCGCTAATTCCTGGAAACTTGTGTAAACGAAATTGCGGTAAGGATCACGTCCTGTTCCAATGTCAAAACCGTCGTTAATTAAATATTGAGTAGTTTTTTCAACTTCTTTCATGTCTACCCTTCCCGAGAGATAAAGATATTTGTTAAGGGTGTCCCCGTGACGGTTCTCTTCCCCGGTCCAGTGGCGAATCCATTTAGCCCAACCATTCTGTAATCCTTTTTGCTGCCCGTGCTGCTCCACTCCTTCCATATCCATAAGCCAGGATTCATAGGTAGGAAGAGCTTCTTCGGTTACCATATCGGCTACCAACACCACCCAGAAGTCATACCCTAATTCCTGGGCTTCCTCACGTATTTGCCTCACTTCTTCAAAAAAACCTTCTTCCTGAGAATTTGGTAAAAGATCTGTAGGTTGCCATATATCTTCAACGGGAATAAGGTATTTTTCCACGAAATCATCAATGGATTTTTCCACGGTCTGCATTACTTCTAAACGTATATTCTTAAGGGCCATAAAATTTATCTTGCAAGGTTAACACCGCACCATTTAAGGATTGGTAATCTACAAAGATAAGAAGTTAATAAGGGAGATATTTAAAAATAATCTTAATTTCTGCCCGATTCTTCGGGATATAGTGAATGTACAGGATCACTTTGAACCAATTCCCCCGAGTTCACATCCAATAAAGAAATTTTTCCCATAAAAGCTGCCCCTGTATCTACATTGCACACGTTGGCAAAACGGGTAGGTTTATCCCGGCCTATCCGCGTTACAGGCGTATGACCAATAAAAATTTCATTGAACAGTTCCAGGCGTTTTGGGTAATGGGTATCTCCCGGTTTTAACGAAGGGTCGAGGGCCATGGCCATTTCCCAAAGCGTACGGTCCCAGTAAAACGGGGTGGGCGTGTATTCCTCCCCGGGACCTTTTTGATTAGTAAATCCTGCATGAACAAACAAACGGTTTTCTTTGTCGATGTAATAATTGACCATTTGGTCAAAAAATTCAATATGATCTTCTTTTTCCTTATTTGAAAATTGCCTGTAGGCATCGATGCTGGATTGGCCTCCATGCTGGAGCCACCTGTCATTTAGCTCGCCGGTTTTAAGCCAGCGATGGGTGAGATCATCATGGTTACCACGCAAAAAGATGCAGGTGTTTTGTTTGGCAAACTCAATAAGATATGAAACTACATTTGCCGAGTCACTCCAGCCATCAACATAATCCCCAAGAAAAATGAGTTCGTCTTCGGGGGTTATGTTAGCTCGTTTGAGTAACTGAACAAGGGCTTTTAGCCCCCCATGTATATCTCCAATAACCAGAGTTCTTCCCATTTTCAATTATATTTTACCTTTCTTAGGATCCGAAGGCTGTCCTTATATTGCTGATAGATCCTTTCATCATATTTCCTTAATTCGTCTTTTGATTCTTCCAGCTTTTCCAGTGCTGCGTTAAAACCATTGAAGTAACATAACAAATAGGTGGCTGGCAAGTTATAGAGGTCTTTTTCTTCGGACGGAGATAATGTAAGGTTTTGCTTTAGCTTATTTACCAGTGCAATATTGGAATTGTAAATATGGTATAAAGTCCTTTTCTCAAACTGTGGAGGCTCAAAGAGCATATTGGTCTTGATCTCGTAAGTGGCATTATCTCTAAAAAAGATCTTCACCTCTTCCAGGGGGTAATACTGGAATCTGTCATTTAGTCCCAGCCGCACATATTCCAGGATCGTAAATAGATCATCAGAAATTTCTATACTCACCTCATCAAGTTCAGAATAAAACAGCTTTACCTGCTCATTAATAAGTTCAATATCTACCCTTGAAAAATAGGTGTTCCCCTTCAGTTCTTTTTTCTTTCCACTCCAGCAAATAACAAAATACTCTTTAAAAACTTTATAAATGGGGCTCAGGTTTTTATGTTTTCCCATAAAGTCAAAAACCCCATCGAGTGTCATTTCTATGTTGTTTTGGGAATGGGCTTCTATTGATTCTACAATAAGCGAATTGTCACTTTGGGTTCCACGGGAAAATTCTGAAGCAATACTTATGCTGCCTTCTCTTAAAAAAACGCTGCCTTTTGGATATTTCCAAATGCCTTTGCGTAATGAGCAGGTTCTGTCTTTGTTAGGCCGTATGGTTACCAGCCCTACCACTAACTCATCAGATAAGTGCGGAAAAGGAATATTTTCATAGGCTACCAGCGGCGGATTCTCAATATAGGCATTCACCAAATTCTGTATTTTGCTGTCATCAAAGAAATCTACTCCCTGGATCGCATTATCCGCGTCTTCAACGCCAATAACCATAAAGGAATTGTTGTTGGGATTGGAATTGGCAAGGGCGCAAATATGTTTTAAAAATTTGGCTTTACCTTCTTTCTCGGCTAGGTTGATCTGGCGCTTTTTATCATAAAAACTATTCTCGCTGTTATGTGCGAGCAGGTTTTTAATAAGAAGGCGCTTGTTGATCATGGCTTCTTATTCCTTATGCACAATTGTAGAACTGGCTTGTGCAGTAGGCAGTACCAGCAGGTCGGCTATATTTACATGAGCGGGTCTTGTGACAACGAAAACCACAAGCTCGGCGATGTCTTCAGGTTTTAAGGCCTGATATCCCTCGTAAACAGATTTCGCTCTTTCGGAATCTCCTTTGAATCTTACCTCACTGAAATTAGTCTCCACCAATCCGGGATTAATAGCACCCACTCTAATTCCTTTTCCGTTCAGGTCGATTCTCATTCCCTGATTAATAGCGTCTACCGCATGTTTACTGGCGCTGTAGACATTCCCGTTGGGATAAACTTCTTTTCCGGCTAGTGAGCCAATGTTGATAATGTCTCCTGCTCCTCTCTCCACCATTTGAGGAATGATCTCCCGGCTCACGTACAGCAAGCCTTTCACATTGATATCGATCATGGCGTCCCAGTCATCCATATTTCCATTCTGTATAGGATCAAGACCATGGGCATTACCGGCATTATTCACCAAAACATCTATTCTTTTGAATTCCTGCGGAAGGCCCTGTAATGCATTATTAACTTCCTCCTTATTTCTTACGTCGAAAATCAGAATTTCAACTTTTACCTTTTTCTGAAGTCTGGTTTTAAGCTCCTGAAGTGCTTCTTTTCTTCTGCCGCAAATGACGAGGTTGAATCCGGCTTCGGCAAGGGCAATGGCTGTTGCATTTCCAATCCCGCTACTGGCTCCTGTTACTAAAGCTGTCTTATTCATAGGTGTCAAAAATGTGTTTTTTTAAAGTCTTTCAGGTAGCTTTTTCAAATCTTCTTCAATAATAGAAGTGTGAAATGCTTTATGAGCCGAATCTATGATCGTTTCAGAATTTCCTTTGATTACTGCATGAAATTGAGCTTTGTGGTGTAGTAACCAGGCGAAAAGCATCTCTTTTGGATGCAGGTTATACTTATTTGCTACCTTTTTTAGCTCCTCATGTTCATTTTCCCAATCCCCATTTTCGGGAATTATCATTTGTGTGGTGTCTTCTGTAGCGGCTTCAGCTAAGGTAAGGGTTTTCACTGCTCCAGGGGTAAAGCTGAAGGTAGAAAGAGTGGCACTGGCAGGAAAATCTTTTAAAAATTCTTTTTTCTCCCCGGGTCTTATTTCCAGCATTCCTACTTCCACAATTTTACCACCGGCCCTTAGTTCTTTTATAGTTGAAAAAAGCACTTCTAAAGGTGCATTAAAGTCCAGGATTAACAGGTCGAGATAATCTGTGTCCAGGAGCTTGAGAATCTTTTTTACCCGGGAGATGATCGTCTCTTTATTTGTAAGATCTCTGCCCGGGAAGGCAACCATTTGTACCTGATCACGACTTAATCCACTTTCACTAAATGCAGTTCCCAGGCTATGATTATAATTTTTATCCTTTGATAAATTAATTAGAAATGTTGTTATCCCTTTTTCCACGCAATGTTGAAAAAGTCTTATTTTCTTTCCTTTCGATATTTCATCCCATGCTTCCGGATCCTGAATGATACGGGAATAAGAATTTCTTTGTCTCATTTTTTAAAAGTAATGAACTCCTGCATTTTAACTAAAAGCTGTGTTGTTAAAGGAGTGTTGAGGATAGTTAATTTTAGTTAAACTTCATTAATCGATAAATTAAACCACTTTATCGAGCGTTATTATGCCTAAACCTAAAAACAATCTTTTATGAAAAAGTACCATTTATTTTTATTCCTTTTTGCTCTGGTATCGGGGCTTGTTAGTTGTAGTTCAGATGATAATTCCGGAGGAACAGAGGAAGGTATGGCAAGAGTGGCCGTAAAGTTAACCGATGCCCCTGGGGATTATGAGCATGTCTTGGTTGAAGTTGAAGATGTGATGATTAAAACGACTGCTGAAGGAAGTGAGGAAGAAGACTGGACCAGTCTTGAAGGAGTAAATACGGGAGTTATTGATCTTCTAAGTCTCACAGGTGGTGTTACTGAATTATTGGTTGATACCGAAATTGAAGCAGGTTACCTTCATCAAATCAGACTTGTTCTTGGAGATAATAACACTATTGTAGTAGTGGATGAAGAGCAGGTGGAGCATAAGTATGCCTTAGAAACTCCCAGTGCACAACAGTCGGGACTCAAAGTAATGGTAGATCAAGAGCTCGAGGCAAATGCAGAATATACTTTTATTCTGGATTTTGACGTTGACAAATCTGTTAAGAATATTGCCGGCGAGGGTTATAAACTTCATCCTGTTATTAGAGTGGCGGCAGAGGCTAATACCGGTTCTATTGTAGGGAAGGTTCATCCTACAACCGAGCAGGTACTGGTAACAGCTGAGAGCGGTTCTTTAAATGCTTCGACGTATACCGATGCTAATGGGAATTTTCAAATACATGGTCTTCCTGCGGGAACTTATCGAGTGACTGCTACTCCGGCTTCCGGATTAGGATTAGACATAGCTGTTGTGAATAATGTAGTAGTTGCAGCTGGTGCCGATGTGGATGTCGAAACTTTATGGCTCGATGTAACTGAATAAATTGCAATAAAGTTTTGCTAGTAATAAAGCAGCGGTAATCCCGCTGCTTTTTCTTTTAACAAAATTTTAAGATAAATTGGTTGAATATTTGCTGAGGTTGCGCCGTTGACTATAGATAAGTATCTTCACATATAAAAATTAATCATTCATGCAGGAAAATAACAGCTCGGTAGACATAGCGAGTATCAACGAAAAAATAGAACGCGAGAGCGCCTTTGTTGATATACTCAGTTCAGAAATGAAGAAGGTCATAGTAGGCCAAAAACATATGGTTGAACGCTTGTTAATCGGGTTACTTGGCCAGGGACACATTCTGCTGGAAGGAGTTCCCGGACTTGCAAAAACACTGGCCATAAATACGCTATCCCAGGCTGTGCATGGTTCCTTCAGCAGGATACAGTTTACGCCCGATCTTCTTCCGGCAGATGTTGTTGGGACGCTCATTTTCAACATGAAGGAAAATGATTTCAGCATTAAAAAAGGACCTATTTTCGCCAATTTCGTTCTTGCAGATGAGATTAACAGGGCGCCGGCGAAAGTGCAATCGGCTCTACTTGAAGCCATGCAGGAAAAACAAGTTACTATTGGAGAAGAAACTTTTGTGCTGGATCGTCCTTTTTTGGTTATGGCCACTCAAAACCCGGTGGAGCAGGAAGGAACTTATCCGCTGCCCGAGGCACAGGTTGACCGTTTTATGCTGAAGACGGTAATAAAATATCCCGAAATGGCCGATGAACAAATGATCATTCGAGCCAATCTTAAAGGAAGTTTTGAAAAGGTGAATCCTGTTGTGAGTCTGGAGCAAATTGCAAGGGCACAACAAGCGGTGCGGGAGGTATATATGGATGAAAAGATTGAAAAATACATTCTCGATATAGTTTTTGCTACACGTTTCCCCGAAAAATACAGGCTTGAGAGCCTTAAGCCGCTTATCAATTTCGGAGCTTCTCCAAGGGGAAGTATAAACCTGGCGACAGCAGCCAAATGCTACGCTTTTATTAAACGTCGCGGTTACGTAGTACCAGAGGATGTTCGTGCCATCGTACACGATGTACTGCGTCACAGGATTGGTATTACCTATGAAGCCGAAGCCGAAAATGTAACTTCTGAAGATATCATTAACAAGATCGTAAACGAGATCGAAGTACCTTAATAATGAACAATTGATCAATTAGCAATGATCAGGTTTTTAGATTCTGATAATTGCTGATTATTTCCTGTTAATTGTTTATTGATCATTGTCAATTGAAAAAATGGATACTAAGGAGTTACTCAAAAAAGTACGGAAAATAGAGATTAAAACCCGCCGGTTAAGTGACCACATCTTTGGCGGCGAGTATCACTCTACCTTTAAAGGTCGTGGAATGACCTTTAGTGAGGTGCGCCAGTATCATTTTGGAGATGATGTAAGAAATATTGACTGGAATGTGACTGCGCGTTATTCCGAACCTTTTGTGAAGGTTTTTGAAGAAGAACGTGAGCTCACAATGATGCTGGTAGTTGACGTTTCCGGTTCCGGATTGTTTGGAACCCGAAATGGATTTAAGCAGGACATCATCACAGAAATTGCCGCTACTTTGGCATTTTCGGCTACCCAAAACAATGATAAGATCGGGCTCATTCTTTTTTCAGATGTTATTGAGCTTTATATTCCGCCGAAGAAAGGCCGCTCTCACGTACTTCGAATAATTAGAGAACTCTTAGAGTTTGAACCGAAAAGCCACAAAACTAACCTTGAAAATGCGCTGAGTTATCTTTCTCGCGTCATGAAGAAGAAGGCGATCGTATTTGTGCTTTCAGATTTTATTGATGAAGACTACCAGCGAACCTTAAAAATAACCAGTGGCCGCCATGACGTGACTGGAATTCGGGTCTACGACGAACGGGAAGAGGAAATTCCTAACCTTGGAATGGTCGCCATGCAGGACGAAGAAACCGGTAAAAGAATAATGGTAGATACCTCTTCCAGAGCAGTACGGAAAAATTATTCCCGGTATTACCGCGAACGGGTTGACTATTTTTCTGAAAGCTTTAGAAGAAGCGGGGCAGGAAGCCTTAGCACCCGTGTTGATGAAAGTTATGTAAAAAAATTACTCGGCTATTTTAAGGCCAGATAAAAGATTATTTAATGCAAAGAATTTTAAGGCAGAATGGCATTTTTGAAACCCTAAAGAATAACTTTCTTTTATTCTGTCTGTTCATATTTTTTCTTACTTCAGGACTTACTGAAGTTCGTGCCCAGGAAGTTTCGGCTTCTGTGGATACTACCACGATTAAAATTGGAGAGCAGATCACCTATAAACTTTCGGTGGAAGCAGACCGGGAAGATCTGGTAGTTTTCCCCGAAGGCCAGACTTTTTCTCCGCTGGAAATGATCGAGGCTTATGCCATTGACACCAGCGATATTAGTGACCGTTACCGTCTCGTTCGTGAGTACGCCCTTACCCAATTTGACTCCGGCAGCTATACTATTCCGCGGCAGCGGGTATTGATCAATGATCGGGAATTTCTTACTGATTCCTTTGCAGTGGTGGTGAATGATGTAGTAGTTGATACCACAAAGCAAAAAATGTTTCCCATAAAACCTGCCGTTGAGGTGCCACCGGCTTTTGAAATTTCAGCCTGGATATTGTGGTTGCTGGGGATTATACTTTTGGGGGTAGTAGTTTACCTGCTTTACAGGAGCAGGAAAAAAAGAAAAGAGGCTGCGAAACAGCTTCCGCCATACGAGCGTGCACTTTTTGAACTGAAACAGCTTGATGATTCTCATCTTTTAGAACAACGGGAGATCAAGGAATACTATTCTCAGCTTTCAGCCGCTGTGAGGCGATATCTTGATGGGGACATTTACGATCATGCTTTGGAAAGTACCACAAATGAACTCATCGCCTACCTCGAAGCCGAAAGAGATCGTGGCAGATTAAAACTTGAGAACACCACGATTAGCCGGTTAAAAGAGATTTTAGAAAGAGCCGATCTCGCCAAGTTTGCAAATTCCCGGCCCGATGTCCTTACTGCAAAGGAAGATCGCAGTAGTGTTGAGAATGTAATTAAAGACACGAAAGCTTCAATTCCGCAGCCTACAGAGGAGGAATTGCTTGCCGATAAAGAATATCGCGAAAGGTTAGAGCGAAAAAAGAAGGTCAAAAAGATCATTTTAGGAATAGTTGTGGTGGTACTACTTATAAGTGCAGGTACGGCCTACATAATCTCCACCCGCGGATTTGAATATTTTACAGATACTTACATAGGAAATACAAGCAAAGAAATACTGGAAAGTGAATGGATCTCCAGTGAATACGGTACTCCTGCAGTTACTATTGCCACCCCGGATGTCCTGGTGAGGGATATAAATAACCCCGATGCAATGGCTACCGGAAAAGAAACTTTTAATTACGGAAGTCTTGATTCCAACCTGTTCGTAAGTATTAATACCCGCCGGGCAGGGGAAGATTTTAGTCTTGACTCTGCTCTTGAGGAGGTTTATACATATCTGGAAGAGAGGGGTGCGAGAAATATAATTACCAAGCAGGAAGAATTTACAACTCTAAATGGATTGGAAGGTTTAAAAGTCTTTGGAACCATGACCTTCCAGGAAGATGAAAAATCACAACCTGTTTCAAAAAAATATTCGATTCTGAACTTTGGAATGGGAGAAGGATACCAGCAGGTGGTAATGATCTACAATGAAGAAGATAAATATGCCGATGAGATTGCTCAGCGAATAACGACATCGGTTGAACTTATAAACAAAGCGAATTAATGTTCGAAGGATTATTTTTTGAAGACCCGCAGTTCTTTTGGTTATTGCTGCTCCTGCCGCTGGCTTTGGGCTGGTATGTGTGGAAACGCAACCGCCAAACAGCCGAACTCAGGATCTCGAGCATAAAAGGTTTTGAAGCCAAACCCGGCTTACTTGGAAAATTTCGTCCGGTTTTATTCGTGTTGAGATTGATGGTTCTCGCTCTTGTAATAACAGCACTTGCAAGACCGCGTAGCGTCGATGTCTCCTCCCAAACCAGCAGTAATTTTGGGATTGACATTGTAATGGCTATAGATGTTTCAGCGAGTATGCTGGCGCGTGATCTTGATCCAAACCGGCTCGAAGCAACAAAAGAAGTGGCCGCAGACTTTGTCAAAAATCGTCCTGCAGACAGGATAGGACTGGTAGTTTACGCCGGAGAAAGTTTTACTCAAACTCCTATTACCAGTGATAAAAGCATTGTGCTAAGTGCACTTGAGGAGATTGAGTACAACAATTTGCTGGAGAATGGTACCGCTATTGGGATGGGTCTCGCTACAGCAGTGAACAGATTAAAAGATAGTAAAGCGGAAAGTAAAGTGGTCATTTTGCTTACCGATGGAATGAATAATGCAGGGTTTATCGATCCCACCATAGCCAGCGAACTTGCGGTTGAATTCGGGATTAAAGTATATACCATCGGAGTGGGAAGTAACGGCACCGCCTTATCTCCCATAGCTATTTTACCAAATGGAAATTTCCAGTACGGCAGGGTACCCGTGGAAATTGATGAAGACCTCCTAAGAGAAATTTCCAAAACCACCGGCGGACAATACTTCCGGGCGACCGATAATGAATCCCTTGAGGAAATATATGCGGAAATAGATGAGCTGGAAAAAACTGAAATAGAAGAATTCAGGTTTTATAATTACGAGGAAAAATTCCGGCCGTTGATTTTACTGGCAGGATTTCTGTTATTGTTTGAAGTACTGTTGAGATTTACTGTTTTCAGAAGCTTTGTATAAAAAAAGTAGAAGATGTTTTTGTTAGAAGATAAAACTTATTTGTGGTTATTGATCGGCATTCCTGTCATAGTACTGCTGTATGCCATGGTTATCTTTTGGCAAAAAAGAACACAGCGCAAATTTGCCGACAAAGAATTGCTGGACAGGTTGAGCCCTAACCGCTCCACCGGGAAACAGGTAATGAAGATCATCCTGCTTTGCCTTGCTATTACCAGTTTTGTAATAGCACTGGTGAATCCGCAGTTTGGCACAAAATTGGAAACTGTAAAAAGAGAGGGAGTAGATGTCGTTTTTGCTCTGGATGTTTCAAAGAGTATGCTGGCCGAAGATATTGCGCCAAACCGGCTTGAGAAATCGAAACAACTGGTCACGCAGATAATTAACAATCTGGCCAGTGACCGGGTTGGGATCATAGCTTATGCCGGTAGTGCATTTCCGCAGTTACCAATCACGACAGATTATGCTGCGGCTAAAATGTTCCTTCAGAACATGAATACCGATATGCTTTCATCGCAGGGAACAGCCATTAGGGAAGCGATAGAACTGGCAAAAACCTACTTTAATGATGATGGACAGACTAACAGGGTCCTTTTTCTAATTAGTGATGGGGAAGACCATGAAGGAAATATTGAGGAAATAGCTGCGGAAGCTGCCCGTGAAGGCATCAGGATCGTGACTATTGGGGTGGGAACTTCAAAAGGAGGACCAATTCCCGTGAAAAGAAATGGCGTAATTCAGAATTATAAGAAGGATAATCAGGGGGAAACAGTAATTACCAGACTTAATGAAGAAACCCTGAAGGAGATAGCTTCCGAAGCAAACGGGAGATATATTGATGGAAGAGTAACTTCCGAAGTTGTGGAAGAAGTGACAGAGATCCTCCAAAATATGGACAAAAAAGAATTTGAATCGCAGCAAATAGCCGAGTATAAAAGTCAATTCCAATGGTTTTTAGCCTTGGGTCTGCTGTTTTTGTTGCTTGATATTCTGTTACTTGAACGACAAACTTCCTGGTTAAAAAGGTTAAATTTGTTTAACGAAAAAAGAAGCTGATGATGAAAAGAATGACCAAACAATACCTGCCAAAAATGATGTTTTTTGGTATCCTTTTTTCTTTTCCTTTTTTTGCTGCTGCGCAGGAAAATCCTGAAGTTGCAACTAAAGCAGCAAAAAAATATATGCAGGAAGCAGAAGCTGCACTGGCCGATAATAACCCGGCTACTGCAGAAGCTTTTTATCGTAAAGCAATAGCAAAAGATCCTGCAAATGCCGAAGCGAAATACAATCTGGGAAATCTTTACTATAACAAGGACATTACAAGTCAGGCTTTGGAGCGTCACCGTGGCGCTGCAACTACAGCTGAGGAAAAGCCTTTAAAACATGACGCTTTTCACAACCAGGGTAATGCCTATATGAAGCAGAAAAAGTACAGTGAAGCTGTGGAGGCATATAAGCAATCCCTGCGCAATAATCCAAAAGACGACGAAACCCGTTATAATCTTGCTCTGGCTAAAAAGATGCTGGAAGAAGAGGAAAAGCAGGGCGGCGGCGGTGACAGCAACGAAAAGGATCAGCAGGACCAGGAAAATCAACAGGATAAGAACGAACAGCAGGAGGGAGAGAACGAGAAGGAGCAGAGCGATGACGGTCAACCCGATGATAAAGAGGGTGGTGATAAAAAAGAAGACGAAAATAAAGAAGGCGAGCAAAAGAAAGATAATGCCGGCCAGCCAGGCGATAAAGAGCAGAAAAAACAGGAACAACCAAAAGAAGGTGAGCAGCCCAAACAGCCACAACAACGGCCGGGACAGCTTTCTCCACAACAGGTGAAAAACCTGCTGGAAGCTATGGGAAATGAAGAACAGAAAGTGCAGGAAAGGATAAATGCTAAAAAGGCTAAGGGTGTTCCTGTACAAACAGAAAAAGACTGGTAAAAAATGAAGCACAAACTGCTACTTTTAGTGATGTTTCTTGTCTCAGGCTTTGCCATTGGACAGGTACAGTTTGAGGCCAAAGTAAGCAAGGATAAACTTGGGGTGAATGAGCGTCTTAGGGTTGACTTTGAAATGAACCAGGATGGTGATAATTTTAATCCTCCGGAATTTGCCAACTTTACTGTTGTTGGAGGTCCAAACCAGTCGGTAAGTAACAGCTGGATCAATGGAAAGAGAAGCTACTCCAAAACATACAGCTATTTTCTCGCTCCAAAAGGCCGGGGAAATTTCACTATTGGCCAAGCTGAGATCACGATAGACGGTAATATTTATAAAACTACACCGGTACAGGTGGAAGTCACTGCGGCTGTAGATGAACCAACAGACGGTGAAAATTCAGAATACATAGCTTCAGAAAATATTCATCTGGTAGCAGAAATATCCGATACCAACCCTTATTTAAATGAGGCCATTACGGTTGTCTATAAGTTGTATGTGAGTCCTCGTATCAATGTGAGTGACTGGCGCCAGATCGATAGTCCAAAGTTTAGCGATTTCTGGAGCCAGAATATAGATATTAGAAGGCTGCAGGTCGAGAATGGAACCTATGATGGCGAACCCTACAGGTTTGTGGTACTTCGGAAGACAGTGCTTTATCCGCAAAAGACCGGAAAGCTGAACATTGAACCGCTAACCCTGAATATTTCTGTTGAGGTGCCCGGTAACCGAAGGGATATCTTTGGGAACAGGTTTTATGAAACTGTAGATAAAGTAGTTGCTGCGGGAAATCGCAGTATTGAAGTAAAACCTTTACCACAGGAAGGCCGCCCGGCCGACTTTACCGGTGCTGTTGGTAAAAATCTGAATCTCAACGTAACCACCGACAAAACTGAACTTCGCGCAACCGAGTCGCTGCAGGCCACTGTAGAGGTAACCGGACAGGGAAATCTTAAATTGTTCGACCTGCCACCTTTGACCGTACCTGCCTCTATGGAGAAATATGAGCCTGAGTATGTAGAAGACGTCAATACCACAATTAATGGGATGCAGGGGAGCATATTGAATAACTACACTTTGGTGCCGCAGTCAAAAGGAAAGTATCCGATTCCCCCTGTCACTTTTAGTTATTTTGATCTCGATTCCCAGTCCTATAGAACCCTCACTTCAGACGAGATCATGGTAGATGTGGCTGCACCGCCGGGGGGAAGCCAACCGGCTTCGGGAAGTACAGGAGCGATCGTACAGCAGGAGCCTACCGCTGCAAAGCAATTTAGATATATAAAACTCAGTACCTCTTTAAAAACAATTGGCGAAGCGCCTTTTATGGGATCTGCTTTATTCTGGAGTTTGTTTCTTTCACCTTTACTCTTCATTCCGCTGGTGATCCTCTTGGGAAAAAAAAGGCGTGAAAAAGCCGGGGATGTCCGCGGAAACAGGATTAGAAAAGCCGATCGTTTGGCGCGTAAATATCTTTCTGAAGCTAAAAAGAATCTGGGAGATCAAACAAAATTTTACGAATCCCTTGAAAGGGCACTACATAATTATTTAAAAGCCAAGTTACACATCCAGACCAGTGAGATGAGTAAGGAAAGGATAATGGAGCTTTTAGAAAGTAAGGGTGCTAATGCCACTACGGTGGCAGAGTTTAATGAGCTGCTAAAGAGCTGTGAATTTGCCCGCTATACTCCTGCATCAAACGTTGCGATGCAGCAGGATTATGATAAGGCCGTGCGTGTAATTTCAAAATTGGATAAACAAGTATGAAAAAGCTAATCTTTTTACTGGCATTGTGTTTCAGTTTTACCGGAATTGCTCAAAATTCTCAACTTTTTGAGACTGCTAATGAGGCATATGCCGCAGGAAATTATGATAGGGCGATTGAGCAATATGAACAGATCCTCGCTGGCGGAGAAACATCGGCCGCAGTGCATTACAACCTGGGTAACTCTTATTACAAGCTGAACAGAGTTGCGCCCAGTATTTACCACTACGAAAAGGCTTTACAATTGAAACCCGGTGATGAGGATGTCCGCAACAATCTTGAATTTGCTAAGAATATGGCAATAGACGCTATAGGAGAGGAAGAAAGAACCGGGTTTAGAGGCATTTTTGACACTTCTACTGCAGCATTCTCTGCATCAGGCTGGGGTTGGGTTGCCATTTTTTGTATGCTAACGTTTGTCGTGTTCTTTCTGGTTTATTATTTCAGTAGAAAAACCATGGTTAAGAGATTGCTTTTCATAGGAGCCATGTTCTTTGTCGTGATGGCAATATCTTCAGCAATAATAGCCGCAACAAAGCAAAACTTTCAGCAGGAAAGGGATTATGCTATAATTTTTTCTGAAGAGGTTGAAGTAAAGAACGAACCCTCGCCCCGGGCCGAAGAAGCTTTATTACTCCATGAAGGAGCGAAGGTGAAGATTGTCGAAGATTTCCAGGACTGGGTTGAAATTGAGTTGCCAAACGGAAGTCGTGGCTGGATGCCTAAAGAGGGTATAAAAAGATTATAAGCTTAAGCTTAACAGTTGTTTTCCAATTCTAGAGCGTATGATCGGTGCTTTAATTAAAGTTTAGCACTCTTTAATGAAAGATTTCTTTGTTACTCTTCTCTTATCTTGAATTTCGGAGTTAATATCATCATAATCCTAACTTCTTTAAAGAAGTATTATATTCTCTTGTTCCTTATGCTAGGATCACCGACATATAGAGCGGGAATCCCAGAGTTATATTGAAGGGGAAAGTTACAGCCAGGGCCATAGGCAAGTATAATCCCGGATTTGCTTTTGGTACTGCCATTTTCATGGCAGCCGGCACAGCGATGTAAGATGCACTGGCGCAAAGGATCGCGAGCATAAATCTATCTCCTACACTTTCTGTTACAAATTGGCTTAACCATGCAACCGCAATTCCATTTACCACCGGAATAAAAATGGCAAACAGAGTTGTAAACCAGCCATTTCTTAAAAAATCTCCTAATTTTCTTCCGCTAACAATTCCCATGTCTAAAAGGAAAAGAGCCAGGAACCCTTTAAATATGTCAGTAGTAAAAGGAGTTATATCTTGTGCCTGACTTTCACTTGCAAGAGCTCCAATTACAAGGCTTCCAAGAATCATCAATACACTTCCATTGGCAAAAGAATGACCTACCAGGCTTCCTACCTTTGGTGATGTTGTACTTTTTTTCCCGTACAGCATAATTAATACTACTCCTACAACAATTGCTGGTGCTTCCATTAGGGCCATAAGAGCAACCATGTGTCCGCTGTAAGGAACTTGTTGCAATTCCAGAAATGAAACTGCAGTAACAAAAGTCACAGCACTAATAGAACCGTAAGCTGCTGCAATGGCTCCGGCATTTTCAGTACTAAGTTTTCTTTTTAAGATGAAAAAGGTATAAATGGGAATAATGATAGAACTTACCACACCAAATAAAAGAACCCATATAATTTCCATGGAAAATTCGCTATGGGCAAGTTCCCGTCCCCCATTAAATCCAATCGAAAACAGGAGATAAAGCGAAATAAATTTTGATGAGTTAGGCGGTATTTCCAGATCACTTTTGATATAAACTGCAATAATTCCTAAAAGGAAGAACAGTAAAGCCGGACTGGTGAGGTTGTCAATTAATAGATCTATATTCATCCAGGAGGGGGTTTAATTGAATTTTAAATAATTATTCTTAAATCTGGTATTTCTTTTCTACAGGATTTCCAGAGATATGTATGGAAGATTCCACATCCAGTAAGATGTTCACATCTTCAGCTTTTCTGATCAATGCGATTATTTCCTTTTTCGCCTCTTCCAGCTCTTTGATTCTCTGCCGGGAATGTTCCTGGGATAATCCAGTGCGTATCTCAGAACTGAAGTTCTTTGTAGAATGGAATTTGATTTTATCGTTGATCAGGGTCAGAAGAACCTCCTTTGCTTCCTCGGGAGTGAATTTATTATCTATTAATTTCAAAGTGTACATAATCTCAGATTTTGAATTAAAAGAAATATATAAAAAATTAATTCTAATATTTGAAGGTCCTTAAAACTTTAGACCGGTGCAAATCTCCGAATTAATATACATAAACAGAAATTTATTAATTACTTAAATAGAATGTGAGGAGTGCCTACTCTATTAAATACATTTAAAAGTCATTCCAGGTTGTATTAAAAACTCCGTGAAACCGATATAATCTTCAACCGCTGTAACTTTTCCAACTTGAAGCCGTCAGGAGTAATTTACGATTCTCTGACGGAAAAAATGAGATACTTTCTCCCGGAAAATATGTGATGTTTTATTTTTTATCTACTTTTATATAACAGCAGAAGGAGGTGAATTTTTCCTGAATATTTTCATTTAGCTCCCTTTTTGAAGCTTTTAAAGGATTGAATTATTTTACTCGTGGTTAATTTATATCTGATCATTTGCAGGTCAAAGTCCTGCGACTTAGTTGAGAAAAATAGAAGCTAAAAAACGGCGATTAAAATCCATGTCTGATATCATGGTTTTTTTAAAAAATGCCGAAGGACAGGGAACGGGAATTGAGAAACGAGAGTATTGGAAATATTTGGGAAAAAATTTAATCCGAGAGTTCTAATAAAAAATACTATGCCTGATTTTTATAGAAAAATAATTGAGAACAATAAAAAATGGGTTGAAGAAACCACATTAAATGATCCGCAATTTTTCGAAAGATTGGCTCAGGGACAACAACCACCGTTGTTGTGGATAGGTTGTGCAGATAGCCGTGTTCCCGCCAACCAGATCATTGGAGCGCAACCGGGAGAAGTCTTTGTTCACAGAAATATTGCCAATATGGTAGTGCATTCCGATATGAATATGCTGAGTGTTCTGGATTATGCAGTGAATGTACTTAAGGTGAAACATGTAATCGTTTGCGGACATTACGGCTGCGGTGGGGTAAAAGCTGCTATGGGTAATGAATCCATAGGACTAATTGATAACTGGATTCGTCATATAAAAGATGTCTATCGTCTTCACAACCGGGAACTTGATGCCATTGAAGATAAACAGGAGCGTTTTGATCGTTTTGTGGAATTGAACGTTCGAGAACAGGTTAATGATCTTGCCAAGACTTCCATCGTGCAGAACGCCTGGAATCACGATCAGCCATTATTTCTTCATGGTGTGGTTTATGGAGTGGGATCAGGAATTATTCAGGATCTGGGAGTGAACATCAGCAACAACTCCGAACTTGATGAGGTCTATCAATTGAGCTTCTAAAACACCTTCCAAAAAAGGTGATTTTTTCAATACTATTTTTGAGCTTCATCAGCTTCAGAAGAGGTTTTGAAAAGATCCCCTTCTTTTACTTCTTCAATAATAGTGGGTAGAAAAGCCGGGGCGAGTATCCTGACAGGTTCGTAGAGGACAGATTCTTCTTTTGTAGCTTCTTCGGCATGAAAAACCTCGAAGCGTTCTATGAACATGATAAATATACTTGCCAAAAATGCCATTTTTAGCACCCCTAACGCTGCGCCGGCTAACCTGTTAACGATTCCAAGTGCCACCATGTGCACCATCTTGGTAAGGAAACTCCCCGCCAGCGAGATAAGAAAAGCGACTAGAAAGAAAGTGACGGCAAAAGAAAGAACGGTGAGATATTTTTCATCCCAATCAATAAACGAATTCAGGAATGCATAGGTGGCACCTGAAAAGTGAATAGCGGCATATATCCCTCCAATGAGGGACAGCAGGCCGGCAAGTTCTGCAAAAAAGCCTTTAAAAAGCCCCCTTACAAGCCCAAGAAGGAGGAATATACTGAGGAGCAGGTCCAGAACATTCATGTGCTCAAAGATAGCAATTTCCCGTTCTTAGTAATTATCTTTGCGCCATGTCAAGAGATGAACAATTAAAACAACGCTGGGCCGAGGTGGAAACCAAGCTGTCAAAGCAATTTGCAGATGGTGAAAAACTGGAGCTCGATGCCATTATATATATTATAGGTCTTCAGGAACTGGGGCAGGTGCACAGGAAATTCAAAAAGGATCATAAGCTCGACCTAATGCATATTGCAATTTGTCGGCTCCTGGAGCCTTACGGGTACTACGAATTTGAATATTTTGATGATGAAGGCTGGCCACACTACAAGACTTTGGAAAATCTGCCACAATTAAAGGCGGGGGAGCAACAGGTGCTCATGAAAGAAGCTATTGTTCAGTATTTCCTGGAAAAAGAATACATAAAATAGCATTTTTGACAGGTAAGTAATCATTTTATACGGTCTACCTGGACAGTTGAAGTGCCGCATTATTTTCCTAAATTTGCGCCTCCTAAAGAAAAGGAACCATGACAGAAACCATTAAGGAACACATCGCTGAAATTGAAGCTTTCACGGCAAATACGAAAGAAGAAGTAGAAATTTTCCGTATAAAGTACCTTGGCAAAAAGGGTATTTTGAACCAGTATTTTGCTGAATTCAAAGCGGTGCCAAATGAGGAGAAAAAAGCTTTTGGACAGGCGGTGAATGAACTTAAGGATGCTGCTACCAATAAAGTGCAGCAGCTAAAAGAGGAACTGGAGAGTCGTGAGGAAGAAAAAGGGATCTATGGTGACCTTACGCGTCCCGGTGAACCGGTTGAAATTGGTGCTCGCCATCCTATTTCTATTGTAAAGAACCAGATCATTGAGATCTTCTCCAATATTGGATTCAATGTTTCTGAAGGGCCTGAAATGGAAGATGACTGGCATAATTTTACTGCCCTTAACCTTCCCGAATATCACCCGGCAAGGGATATGCAGGATACCTTTTTCATTCAGACGAATCCCGATGTGCTGTTGCGCACCCATACCTCCTCGGTGCAGGTGCGGTATATGGAAAACAATAAGCCGCCGATTAGAACCATCTCTCCCGGAAGAGTTTTTAGAAATGAGGCCATTTCTGCCCGATCACATTGTATTTTTCATCAGGTAGAAGGACTTTACGTTGACAAAAACGTATCATTTGCAGATTTAAAGCAAACTTTGTTGTACTTTACTAAGCAGTTGTTCGGGAAATCGAAGATAAGGTTACGACCTTCTTATTTTCCGTTTACAGAACCAAGTGCAGAGGTTGACATTTACTGGGGCCTTGAAACCGAAACCGACTACCGAATCACGAAAGGTACCGGCTGGCTGGAAATCATGGGCTGCGGAATGGTCGATCCAAATGTGCTGCGTAACTGTAACATAGATCCTTCAGAATATTCAGGTTTTGCTTTTGGGATGGGAATAGAAAGAATTGCTATGCTGCTTTACCAGATTGGGGATATTCGAATGTTCTATGAAAACGACATGAGATTTTTAGAACAGTTTAAATCATCTATATGAAAACAGCAGGCCTTATTGTTATCGGAGTTATTGCTTTAGGAATTATTATCTTATTAATAGCCATTGAAATCATTGAGTTTACAATAGGAGCCATCCTTCTTGGAGTTGCAGCACTAATCCTTTACGGGCTTTATAAATGGGCTAAAAACAAGATCAGCGATTAGTGAAGAAGGACATTGAAATTCCTGAAGTTAAAGAGGTTTACGTTGCTGCCGTGCGGGAAAAGCATAAGGATTATGGCACTTTTGACTGGAATGCTTACCTGATTAATGACCGGTCTGAAGCAATTGAAGGAGTTTTGATTGTGACCAAAGGTTACGATGGTAAACGGGAAACTTCAACAATGAGGCACAGCATAACGAAATTGCCGCCACAATCTTTTGCTAAAGTAGAATTTCTGCAGGACGACGTTCTCCAGCTGAATAATGAATTTTCCGTTTCCTTTTTTGCTGAAGGAAAAATGTTCCATAAAAAATTTACGTTCCCAAAGAACAGCATCAATGATAAAGCTCTTCAGGATGTGCCTGTGATGCAGAAGAAGGGTGTATTGCTGAAATAAAGCCTCACCCCCGCCTCTCCGAAGGAGAGGAGCTACTGTAAGCTTCCCCTAATTAGAACTGTTTGATGGGATAAAATTATTGTTTTTGGTTTTATCTGTAGTCGCTAATAGAGAATTAAATTCAGCATATTCTATTGGTGCCATTTTTCCTAATGCATCATGTGGTCTTTGATTATTATAATCATCCATCCAGATTTGAGTTTGTTCTCTTACCTGATTCAAGTCTTCAAAAATGTATTTATTTAAAACTCCTCTTCTATAGGTGCCGTTGAATCGTTCAATAAAAGCATTCTGTGTGGGTTTCCCTGGCTGGATATACTGGAAATCGATTCCATGCATCTG
>NZ_AUKI01000001.1 GCF_000424665.1 Salinimicrobium terrae DSM 17865 | reverse complement strand
TTTGCTATAACTATTTCGACCGGCAAGGAGTTTCTCCTGCTGCTCATACTTCTCAAGGTTGGCAGCAAAATTATTTTTAATATACCGGGCCTTGGCCTTAGCCTTAGGAGTGGCCTTGTCATTTCCTTTGAGTATCTTATTAATTTTCCTGGCAGTCTGCTCTACCTTTTCCTTCTCCACTTTTTTAAAATCTGGAGGAGTAGGATCCTTATCTTCATCATCAGCTATACTCTGAGCGTACTCCCACATCTCTTCGAGTTGCTGCATCATTTTTTCTTTGCGTGTTTTTATTGCATTACCCCAAACAAAGGTATAGCGCCCGGCTACAGATTCGATCTTGGTGCCGTCGGTGTAGACTTCTTTTAAAGTTACTAGCCCTTCTTCAGCCAGCAATAGCACCACTTGTTTGAAAATGTCTTTAAAGACACCCTTTAGCTTTGTGCTTCTAAATCGAGCAATGGTATTATGATCGGCCACCTGTCTATTGGAGAGCCACATGAAGTTAATGTTCTCACGCATGGCTTTCTCAATCTTGCGGCTGGAATAGGTGTTATCCATATAAGCATAGACCATCACCTTCAACATCATTTTGGGATGATAACTGGGCTGTCCATCTTTACTATAGGCTTTGATCAGTGGCTTTAGATCCAGATGTTCAATAACTCCATTAACAATCCTCACCGGATGATCTTGTGGAATTAATTCTTCAATGGAAGGAGGAAAAAGCCAGTTTTGCTGTTGGTTATAAACCTTGAATTTATGGCTCATGTGTTTGATTATCAATACCTAAAGGTAAGAAAATACCTTCAAATATTCAATAGCAAGAACCTATAAAATGAAAAAAAAAAGCTGCCTCAAATTAATGAGACAGCCTCTTTTACTTTATGATTTTAACCAGCTATGGCGTAATTCCATTTGTTCGCTGTTTGGGTTCATAGTCTCCATAAGACGCATTCCTGTCGCCATAGGCTCAATTACTTTTCCTTCAACCTGTAACTCCTCACCATTTCTTTCAATAGTGAAACTTACAGGATCTCCAACAGACCAGTTTACAGAATCATTAATGAGGTCATAAACGTTTTGAACATTATATGGTTTTTCATTAATTGTTTTTATGATATCCCCACCCATTAATCCGACTTCTTTAAAGAAGGTGTTTAAAGGCATATCATTTCTCAAAACGATCTCTCCTTCAGCATTAACGGTAATATAGGGTGTAGAAGGGTCTTGCAGGAAGTAATCAACCGGAACTTCACCTTCCCTCATTTCCAGTCCTACTTTTTGAAAGTATTCATTGTATGGGATTGGAGTGTTCCCACTAACATAAGTATTGAAAAACTCCCCGATCTCGGGATAAGTCAATTCGGTAATGACGGGAAAAAGTTCCTCGTCTTCAAAAGGTTTATCTTTTCCGTACATCGTGGTGAGTTGCTTCATTAGATCCAACAAGCCCATTTCCCCGTTGCTTAATTCTCTCAACCTAATATCCAGAGCCATACCTATAAGTGCACCTTTCAGATATACATTGTAATAGCTGTCTTTAAATTCCTTTTTCAGGATGTTCTGACTCATTTCGGTAAATGACATTGTATCGTCAAATCTCCCTGAAACAACAATTTTTTCCTGCATTCTGTCATAGAATTCCTGAGGAGTAATGAGCCCTTGATTCACCTGAAAAAGATTTGCAAAATATTCGGTAACACCCTCGTAAAGCCAAAGGTGCCGCGACATCTGTGGATCATTATAGTCAAAATAATGAACTTCTTTTGAATGCACCCCAAGCGGAGTCAAAATGTGGAAAAACTCATGGGAAACTATATCCGTAAGGGATTCATTAAGGGCCTCCTTGCCCATATCCTCGGGCATAACCACAACCGTAGAGGTGTGATGTTCCAACGCACCAAAGTTGGAGGCATCTCCTTCACCGGGCGTAGCAGAAAGATACAGGAGAATTGCATATTTATCGGTACTGTCAATTTCACCCAGAAAATCCTTTTGAGCTGTAATCATCCTTTCCATGGCAGGTTTAAAATCCTGCGCATTGAATTTATTGGTGGGAGAATAAACGTGAAGGAGCACATCCATTTCATCCACTTTGAAGCTTACTGTATCGGGTACTGCGTACATTATTGGATTATCAGTCACCTCAAAATATCGGTTAACATTAAAAATGTCTTTAGTTGTAACTGCATTAATTTGAGAAGATTCAGTAATATCCAGGGCACTTCCGGCGAAAAGATCATTGGGTCGGGTAATTTCCAAACGGTATGGGACTTCAGTAAGGTCGTTGAAATAACCAACGAAACCGTGCAGATTCAGCAGGAAATTATTTCCTTCATTGATATTAGTTCCAGCCATGGAATAGATACCGCCCTCCCCATCAACATCAAAGGTATCGTTCATCCAGTACGTAACTTTATCCAACCTGGTTGCATTTTCAATGCCCCAGCTGTTTTCATCATAAACCGTGACAGGCAATTCGTTACCCTTCCGATCAAAAGCCTTCAAATCTTCCGCATAAACCCCATAATTAGAAGTAGAGTAGGTGCCGGGAACTGTTTTTGGAATATAAAATATTATAGTTTCAGTATTAATTTCTCCTGGATCCACAGTGACCATGATCTTGTCATCCTTCACATTCACCAGGTCCAGAGTGGCAACTATGGGTTGAACGACAGGTTCGGAAACTTGTTGGGTTTTACAACCCAAAGCCATGGCAGTCAATGCCAGGGAATAGATTATTTTTTTCATAAAGATTTTTAGTTTTGAATAAGACCTCATGTTTCTTAAAACGTTACAAAAAGAAGCTAATTACAGATCTAATTAAATATTTATTCCTGAACCCAAATAACCTGGCTTTTATGATATTGGTCATGAAAGAGTGAAATTATTAATTTATTCAAAAAAATATAATCCAAAACTATTAAATTTAATAGGTGTTTATTTTTAAGTTAATCCAGGAAACTTATGATTAATTATATGCACAATCTTACAAATTTTCCCGGATGTTTCGCACTCTCTTTCCCTCTTGTTCCTTTAAAACCTTTAAAAGATGAAAATTTACGATGACAAACACATCAAAAACGTGGTCTTTGTCGGCGCCCATAATAGCGGCAAGACTACTTTAGCAGAAACCATGTTATTTGAAGCCGGTTTGATAAACAGGCGTGGTACTGTAGAAGCTAAAAACACGGTTTCAGACTATCATGAAATTGAGCATGAAAAAGGGAATTCTGTTTTTGCCACACCTTTGCATACCGAGTGGAGGAATTTCAAGATCAATATTATTGACACTCCCGGTCTGGATGATTATATTGGAGAGATCATTTCATCCATTAGAGTGGCTGATACCATAGTCACTGTTCTAAACGGCCAGTACGGGGCGGAAGTAGGAACCGAGATCATCTGGAATTATATCAAAGAATATCATAAACCAACCGTTTTTGTTATAAACCAGATTGACCACCCAGGGCTTAATTTTGAGAAAAGCTTTAATGGTGTCAAAGACCTGGTAGGTAAAAAAGCGGTTAAGATACAGTATCCTCTTATCAATGACGGTGCACAGTGTATTATTGATGTACTCAAAATGAAGATGTACAAATTTTCTCCGGAAGGAGGGAAACCCGAGAAGCTTCCCATTCCTGAACATCAAAAAGCTACAGCGGCTGCCCTGCACAATGAATTGGTGGAAAAAGCAGCCGAAAATGACGAGGAATTAATGGAATTATATTTTGACAAGGGCACGCTTAACGAAGATGAAATGCGAAAAGGAATAAAGGCAGGAATGCTTAATTATGACCTTTTCCCGGTTTTCTGTACTTCTGCTCTTAATGATATGGGAAGCGGCAGACTTATGGGGTTTATTGATAACGTGGCTCCCGCAGCAACCGAGCTTAAACCTGAAATCACTGCAAAAGGGACGAATATTTCACCTAAACCTGAAGAACCACCAGTGGTATTCGTATTTAAAACTGTTCACCAACCCAACCTTGGGCAGGTGACATTTTTCAAGGTGAAAAGAGGAGAGGTGAAAGTAAATGATAAGTTGATAAATACGAGAAATGGAGAGATCGAAGTTCTCAACCAGCTCTTCATCATGGATGGTAAAGAAAGAAATATGATTTCAAAAGCTGGTCGTCGGGGATATAGGAGCAACTCTAAAACTAAAACATACTGAAACCAATGATACGTTAGGTGCTCCCGGGGAAGTAGTTGCCCTAAAACCTATTACGTATCCTCAATCCAGGATAAGAAGGGCAGTATCGGCACTAAATACCAAGGATGAGGAAAAACTAAATGAAGCTTTAAAAAAAATTCATAGCCAGGATCCTACAGTAGAATTTTCCTTTTCCAATGAGACGAGACAGTTGATCCTGGCCTGCCAGGGGGAACTTCATCTGGCAACTATAGATTGGCTACTCAAAAATTTTTATGGTGTGGAGGCAAAATTTGAAAATCCAAGAATTTCCTTCAGGGAAACTATTCAAAGTTCATCAGCTTCGAACTACCGGCATAAAAAACAATCGGGAGGTTCCGGCCAATTTGCTGAAGTTTATATGAAAATAGAACCATGGGAGGAGAATATGCCTGAGCCGGACGGTTTTAATATAAGGGGAAAAGAAGAACTGGATCTACCATGGGTAGGAAAGCTGGTATTTTACAACTGTATAGTGGGAGGAGTGATCGATCAACGGTATTTGCCCTCAGTCATGAAAGGAATTCTTGAGGTCATGGAAAAGGGTCCTTTAACCGGCTCATATATCCGCGATGTGAGAGTCATGATTTATGACGGAAAGATGCACTCTGTAGACTCTAATGACATCTCTTTTAAAATTGCAGGTGCACACGCCTTCAAAAAGGCATTTTTGAATGCAGATCCTAAACTGCTTGAGCCTGCCCTGGACCTAACAGTTAAGGTGCCGGAAGAAATGGTGGGTAATGTTATGACCGAACTGCAAAGCCGGCGCTCAATTATCCAGGGTATAGAAAGTGCAGAGAATTATCAGGTTTTAAAATGTATTGCACCTGAATCTGAATTGTTTGGATTCTCTACTGAACTTCGGTCCCTTACCAAAGGAAGAGCCACCTTCAGCACAAGCTTTGTTGGTTATCAACCTGTTCCTGCCAATATTCAGGCTGAATTGACGAACAACAGGGAATTAGTTCATTAAATTCTGAAAGGATTATCCATTATTATCGATCAAAATATCTTACCCGCAACCGTCTGGAAGTTGCGGGTAAGAATATGTTTGTAATTCTTAACTTATGAAAAAATAAAGCTAGTCTATGAAATTACAAGTACTGCAGGCGCAGTTAGGAGAAATGGAGAGCTACATTAAACACAAGACGTTACAAAAGCCAGAAGTCTCCAAGGCGCCCGTTGGTTGGCATCTGGCACATAACCTGAAGGTGATCAACTCTATTATTACCGGTCTGGAGCAATCTGAACCGGCTTCTTACCGCAAATCCTTCAGCTGGAAGAAGGAACTAGTGTATCTTTTCGGCAAAATTCCCAGGGGAAAAGCGAGAGCACCAAAAAAGGTAATTCCTGAAGAAAATATTTCAGAAGCAGAACTGCAGGAACAGATCTCTGCAGCAAAATTAAGGATCAATGGAATTACAAAACTTCCTGAAAATGCCTTTTTTGAGCATCCATATTTTGGGCACATAAAGAGAGATAAAACTCCTAAGTTCCTTGTGATCCATACTGAGCATCATCTTAAAATTATAAGGGAAATCCTTGAAGACAAGACAAAATAACTTTTTATTAAAAAGCAAGTGAATTAGACGAGATCAAAAAAAAAGTTATAGGTATAAAGGTGACTTTAAATTAATCCCTGAACTGTGGTTCGAGTTCCTCGTCCTTTAAATGCTTGGCATAGAAGCCCATCATTGCTTCATAAAGATCAATTCTGTTTTCTTCTTTCCCGAAACCATGTCCTTCATCATACTTTACCATATAAGGAACATCCACGCCTTTTGCGCGTAGTGCTCTCACGATTTGATCGGATTCATCGATGTTGACACGCGGGTCATTAGCGCCTTGTACCACGAACAGTGGTTTCTTTATCTTATCAATGTGGAACACTGGGGAAACTTCTTCCATAATGGCTTTTTCTTCCGGCACGTTTTCATCATACCAGATTTCCCTTAAGATCTTCTCATAAGGCTTCCAGTAAGGCGGAATGGTTTCCATAAATGTAAATAAATTGGAAACTCCAACATAATCCACACCTGCAGCATAAAGATCGGGAGTTTTTGTAAGACCTCTCAACACGGCATATCCACCATGACTTCCACCGTAAATAGCAGCTTTGTCTGGATCTACCCAGCCTTGATCAATTACGTACTGTAGACCATCTTCTACATCGTCCATAGCCTTTCTTCCAATTTGTTTAAAGCCCGATTCAAGGAATTCACGGCCATAGCCACCAGAGATCCTGAAATTGACCTGTAGCGTAGCATAGCCACGGCTGGCAAATAATTGTGCTTCGGGATTAAAGCCCCAGGAGTCCCTTATTCCTTGTGGCCCTCCATGTGGGTTGACGGTAACGGGAACTTTTTCTCCTTCCAGAGCGGCTTTTGGGAGGGTAATATAACCATGTATGGTTTTTCCATCCCGGCTTTTGAAGGTAATTGGCCTCATTTCGGCCATGTCTTCGGCTTTGAGCTGTGGCATCAAATTGTACAACAGTTCAAATTCATCGTTTTCTACATCATACGACCAATATTCACCGTATAGTTTATCGCTTTGAAGGAAAACAAGATATTTACTTTCATCATCGGTTTTATCGGCTATAGAATATTGCTTATTGGGAAATTCTTCAGTGATTCGCTTATGTAGCTTTTTATAGTAATCACTAACCGGAACGATCTCCCGCTTTTCTCCTTCATAAGAGTAATAGTCAAGTTCATAATCCCGGTTTCTTGATAAAGAAACTCCTGAAATATCATACTTGTCATTGGAAAACAACTTTTTAATAATCTTGTTTTCTTTCAGGTCGTATAGATAAACTGTGTTTTTGTCTGTTTCGAGATTTGAAATAACATATGCATCATGAGGATTTTCAGTAGCATAATTTAAAGTAGGATTAAAGGTATCTTTCCAGTTATTCTGCTTAATTACCTCAAAATCCCGGCTTTCTGTATCTTTGTTATAGTAGAGATCCATATTCACACCTTCCCGTAAGCGTACAAATCCTCTTAAAGTTCCGTTTTTATCAAAAAGATAGTTCATAATAGGATTTTCTACATCATCATTGGTGTATAGTTTTTCAATCTCTCCGGTTTCAATATTCACCTTATATGGTTCAAAAACCTGTGCATTTTTCTTGTTCATAGAAACAATCACGTGGTTTTTATCATCTTTTAAGAGGTTTAAAATCTGGGTTTGAACTCCTTCAAATGGTGTTAAGTCCTTTGTGTTTGAACCGTCAACATCTGCTGCGTATAAATGGTAATTTTCGTTTCCTCCCTTGTCCATTACATAGAGGAGTCTATTTTCATTTGCCCAGCCATAGCCCCTTACCAATTCATCCTTCTCCACAATTGCTCTGGTAATTTCATTAGTTTCAAGGTTTTTTACATAAACATGATTTTTGGCATTTTCATCTTTTTCACGGTAGGACATGTACTTTCCATCTGGAGAGAACTGGAAAGAACTCGCCTTTGGTTTAGCAAAATAATCTTCTACTTCATATTTGTAATTCCCCTGATCGTACTCAGCCAGTTGCTCCAATTCTTTTTCTGAAGAAGGCAGAGTTGGATCTCCGGGAACTGTTTTTTCTACCTTTTGAAGTACCAGAGGAAATTCCTGTCCGGACTGCTTAAAAGTACCGGTAATAGTTTCCCCATTCAGAGTGCCGGTATAAGTGGCCCCAATTTGTGAATAGGAGAGGGTAACCTGGTCATTTTCCAGTTTGACTTCATCCAGAGGCAATCCGAAAGCTCCCTGCAACGGACTATCCATAGTCCCGACCAGTGAGTCGTCTTCCCGGGTTATATCAAATTTCAAGGGAAGTTCGTTACCCTGAACATTCAATTTTCCTTCCCAGGAACCTTCTATTTCCTGAGCCTGAATTCCACTAATTCCGGTGACCACGGAAAATACAAGGATAGATGACATTTTTAAAAACCGGTTCTTCATTCGAAAATTTTTATAGTTAAGGCACGGAAGTTAGTTAATTTTGGTAAAGCTGCAAATCTTTCTGGTAAGATGAACAATGATCTAGATTTGAAATGCAGTCAATTTCCTATAGTACCAGAAATAAAGCCTAAATTCCGTTGTGTAGGTAGAGTGGATGCAAAAAGAATTTCGTTATCTATATAAGCTCGGTATATAGGTCAGAAATATACAAGAAACGACAATAGAAGAGGAGTGGATGTGTGTGAAAAAAATTTTAAATTGTGTTAAAGGTTTATATAAAAAGTTCTCGTGTTGAGAACTTTTTATATATTTGTTGAAATTTCTAGAATCCAATGGCCCGTGTTGTTGCTAAAAAACATATAAAAGATTTTATAAAGAAACACTCCAATTATCGAGAAGGTCTTCAAGCTTGGTTATCTGTAGTTGAATCAAGTACATGGAAAAAGCCACAAGATATAGTAGAAACTTTCGGAGCTAAGGCAGTTGACTTTTTAGGTAAAAAAGACACCAAAAAAGCAACTCAATCATCGGAAAGAGTAGTCATTGATGTAAAAGGAAATCACATAAGAATTATAGCAAAATATCAATTTTTTGAGAACATGAAAATCTCAATACTTTATTTAAAATGGATTGGTACACATGCTGAATATGATAAACTAGTAAAGAATAAAAATCAATACGATATAAATTTATTTGATCAAAATAAGTCTTAAGATGAAACAAAAAATATTAAAATCTGAACAGGATTATCAAAATGCTATTTATCGGTTAGAAGAAATAGGTGATAATCCAAAATTTGTTGAAGACGAAGATCTTATTAATGAATTTGAGTTATTAGACAAACTTATTAATGATTATGAAAACAATAATTTTCATATTGAAAAAGGCAACCCCATTGAAATTATTAAATTAAAAATGAATTATATGGGCTTAAAACAAAAAGATTTGATTGGTGTAATTGGAAGTAAGGGAGTGGTTTCTGAAGTCATGAATAAAAAAAGAGGATTATCAAAATCAATGATAAGATGCCTATCAGATTTCTTAAATATTGATCAAGATATCTTGAATACTCCATATGAGATATTCAATAAAAAAAGAAATGTCTCAAAAAATACTTCTTCGTTTCCCTTTGCTTTTGATGAAGCTTTTTCCCAATATATTGCTTCATATTCCAACAGGGTTAGAAACAATGGCATGTTATTGAATGTCCAATTAAATTAAATTGAATATGAAAACAATAACATTTTATTCTTACAAAGGAGGAGTTGGGAGAACACTTGCTTTATCAAATATTGCCAAAAGGCTTTCTGAATTTGGAAAAAAGGTATGCTTATTAGATTTTGATTTGGAAGCACCTGGTCTCCAATATAAATTTAGAAAGAATTTAAAGAAATCAATTATTAATAATGGAATTGTTGATTATATTTATGAATTTTCTGAAAATAAAATTCGTCCTGAATCCTTATCTGAGTATGTGACTAAAGTCAGATTTCAGAATAAAAACTTGAAAGACATTAGCTTAATTGCGGCGGGTAATACTGAGTCTAAAGACTATTGGAGAAAACTTTCATCAATAAAATGGAATGAACTTTTTTATGAAGATAATAGTCAAGGGATTGCTCTGTTTATTGATTTAAAAGAAAGAATAAAAAAAGAACTCAAACCAGATTTTTTATTAATAGATTCTAGAACAGGGATAACTGATATTTCAGGTATAACAATGTCTGTTTTAGCTGATGAAATAGTTTTAATGGCTGCTAACAATAAAGAAAACATAGAAGGGACAAAACAAATAATAAACACCTTAACCATTCCAGAGAATACCTTTATTGAAGGTGTTCCAAAATTAAATGTGGTTCTATCAAGGATTCCTTACTCCTCAGAACCAAAACAGAAAATTAAAGTACAAAATGTAAAAAATAAAGCTTTTCGAGATATTAATCATTACTTAAAGCGGCACAAAAATAATAATTTTAAGTTAGAAAAAATATTCATCATTCATTCTGATCCAGATTTAGAACTTGAAGAAAAATTTAAAATTGGCTATGAACATGATAGACAAGATTTAGATAAAGATAAACCTCCAATTTCCATTGACTATTTAGAATTATTTCAAGAATTAACAAAAGATGTATTGTCTGATAAAGAAAGAGAAAGATTCAGCACTTTAAGAAGAGTAAAAGTATTAATTGAACAATCAAGGTCAGCAACAAATAATTCAATAAAAATCAAGCTTTTAAAAAGCGCTATAGAATTAAATCCAAAATCTAATCAAGCTTATCATGATTTAGCAGGAGTATTTTATGAAAATGGAAATTATGATGAATCATTAGATACAATACAAAAAGCTTTGGAAATTAATCCAAGTAATTTAGACTATTTGTACATAAAAGGGTTGGCTCTAAAAGAAATAGATGAAGAAAAAGCAAAATCTGTTTTTGTTGATATTTTAAAAAAAGATAAAAAACAATTAGGTTCATTAGTTCAAATGGGATTAATATATCATAAAAGAAATGAAATGACTAAAGCATTAGAATATGAGGAGAAGGTAATCAAATATCATCCTGATTATGATAATGGATATAACTCTATATCGGATACTTATAGAAAAAATGGAGAGTATGAAATTGCTCTTGACCTTATTTACAAAGCGCTTGAAATAAATCCACAAAATCCTTATGCCACAACAACTTTAGCTGAAATTCATGCACATTTGGGAAATAAAAGAGAATTTTATAAAAACTTGGAGTTAGCTTTTAATTTTGGAATGAATAATGAAGTCTTTCAGCATGTTATTGATGAGGAAGATATTTATATTCAGTTTTATGAAGATCCCAAATTTCTGAATATATTGGATAAATACAATATTAAGATTGAATTTCCTCAAGAGATATAAATGTTGAATTATGGTATTTAAAGAACTTATAAAATTTTAGATATAAAATCGGATGGTTGAAGGGACCATATTTTTAAAGTCCTAAGTTGTCTTACATTGAAATGAGATTTAAAAAACAATATATTTTTTGTGTGAACTATAATTTATATTATGTAAAATAGAAAATAAAGAAAACCTGGAATTATTTATGTAACCCCTTTTCTTATGCAGTCGAAGGAATCTCCCGGTTTTCTAAATTTAAATGTCAATTTGGTGAATAATGAATTTTTATTACAATTAATAAATTATTCCAATTCTTGTTTTTTAATCTTTCCTTCATAATTAATTTGATCCCTCTGTGAAGAATTTACCAATGTAGTTGTTTTACCATTCGGAAATACAATTACGCTAAAATCCAGATTTTCACTGTCATTGCTCCCTTCAAAGAAAATTCGGATCTGATTTTTTCGAGGCCTTTCTTCAATTCGAAGATCCTTTAAAGGTCCTTCATACTGTATGGCACCTTCATCAGAACCATAACCCCCTCCAAATTGCCTTTCTCCAAAAAATGGCAGATATACCTTCACACTATCTCCTTCAAATTTAATATGATTTGGATTTCCTAATAAATTTACTCTCCTGTATTTCATAGGATTAGCCCATTCATTTTCGATCTCAAATTCAAGATCCTGTACCTTTTCCAACATCTGGATATATTCAATGGAATTCGAACTATCTCTCTGGAAGCTACCACAGGAAGTCAATAATATTGCAAAAAACAGGAATGTTACAGGGATATGCTTCTTCATTTATACTTGAATTAATTCACCTTAAAATACAAAATTTTGAGGTTTTGATACTCAAACTTTTACATTAGTCTATTTTAAAGTTAAAGTAGTCTGAAAATAAAGGAAATTAATATTCCCTTGACAGGCTTTAAGAAATATAAATGGGACATTAGGTCTCAACAGGTCCTTAAGAGGACTAAATTTTTGCTGCTATGACAATTAAAAAAGTAACTGTTTTCGGAACGGGGAATTTTGGCTCCAGGTTAGCCTTTCATATTGCCTTTAATAAAATTGACGTTACAGTTTATGACATGGATTACGGCCTGTTGGAAGAAGCCCGAACACGATTTCGTCAACTTAGTGACTATTATCAGAACCACTACGACGCATCTAAAGAAGAAATTGAAGCTGCTCTGGCCAATATTGCCTATTCTAAGGATATTACAGAGGCGGCCGGGAATGCCCAATTGATTATTGAGGCTGTAGCTGAAGATATTAAAGCCAAAAAGTACTTCTATAGGGAACTTCAAAAATCTGCTCCTAAAAATGCTTTTTTAGTCACCACTTCAGAAGGTTTGGATTCTGAGATGCTTGCAAAGGCTTCAGGAAGATCAGATAAATTCCTTCCTCTTCATTTTACAGATGACTTCGGCGAAAATTATACATTAGAAGTAATTGACTTGCCCACCATCCGAAAAGATGTATTAGAATCTACAATAGATTTCTTTGGAAGCATAGGTATGGAAGTAACTATAAAACACCTGGAACGACAGAAATAATAAACCCGGACAATTCGTCCGGGTCCTCAGCTTCACAGCTGTTTCTATTTTATCTGTTTCCTTTCATTATCAGTAACCGTATTTTCTTTTACGGCGTTCACTTCTTTATTTTTAAGTTGTTCCTTAAATTCATTTATAATTCCACCTTTAAGGAGTACCTGAATCTGGCGGTCACTCATACTGTGTTTAGTATCAAACTCCACACGTTGCCCATTCTGTTTATCTACAACTACTTTAATATTATTCCGGTTTTTCACGTCCTCCCGTAGGTTAAGAAGATTAACGTGATCTCCCTGTTCTATTTTATCATAGTCAGAAATATCAATGAATTCCAAAGGCAGAATTCCGAAGTTGACCAAATTTTGCCAGGCGATGCGGGCATAGGAATTGGCTATAACTGCAATCTGTCCCAGATATTTTGGAGCCAGTGCAGCATGTTCTCTACTGGAACCCTGTGCGTAATTATCTTTGGCTACTACCACATGTCCTCCATGGGTTTCCTTAGCCTTTTGAGCTCTGTCATAGAAAGTGTCATCAATTACTGAATATGAGAATTTACTTATTTCGGGTAAATTACTTCTAAAAGGCAACACCTCTGCTCCCGCCCGTAGGATCTCATCTGTGGAAACATTATCACTCATTTTAAGTAAAACCGGCACGTCACAGGCTTCTCTAAGAGGTTCAATGTAAGGGAGCGACTTAATATTCGGTCCTTTCTTCAGCTCCACCTCAGTTGTATTTTCCGGTGGTTTTACAAGCATCATGGTATTGATCAATTCTTTTTCGGGATATTCATACTTAGGGTATTTCATACCATAAAGCTTCTCAAGATCACGGGGATCTGTGATCTTTCCCGTCAAAGCGGAGGCTGCTGCAGTTTCGGGGCTACACAAGTAGACCTGGTCATCTTCTGTTCCCGACCGACTTGGAAAATTCCGGGGCATTGTTCTTAAACTTATAGTATCTGATGCCGGTGCCTGTCCCATACCTATACATCCCATACAACCCGACTGGTGGAACCGGGCCCCTGCGGCGATAAGCTTCTCAAAGCCTTTATTGGCGATGAGATTCTGGATTACCTGCCTGGAGGTTGGATTTACATCAAAAGAAACTTCTTCTTTGGTTGCCTTACCGTCTACAATCGCTCCTGCTACCCAAAAATCCCTAACTCCGGGATTTGCAGATGATCCTATAACCACCTGTCCTATCTCCATTCCTTCGACTTCTCTTACAGTTACGACATTTCCGGGACTTGTGGGTTTAGCTATGAGCGGTACAAGATCATCCAGTACAATTTCATCTTCGAGATCGTAAGTACAACCTTCGTCGGCTAAAAGTTCTGTCCAATCCTCTTCCCTATCCTGACTTTTCAGGAATTTTCTTGTCATTTCATCACTTGGAAAAACCGTTGTTGTCGCACCAAGTTCAGCTCCCATATTTGCGATCACATGACGATCCATAGCACTTAATTCTGCCAGACCGGGACCATAATATTCTATCACCTTCCCTACTCCGCCCTTCACGTCGTAACGGCGCAGCATCTCCAGGATAAGATCCTTTGCACTCACCCAGTCGGGCATTTTCCCTGTAAGCTTCACTCCCATCACCTGCGGCATTTTCACGAAGTATGGTTGACCCGCAATGGCTGCGGCCACATCCAATCCTCCCGTACCAATTGCCAGCATTCCCAACGATCCTGCTGCAGGGGTGTGGGAATCTGATCCCACCATTGTTTTACCCGGTTTACCAAAGCGCTCCATGTGCACCGGGTGACTTACTCCATTCCCGGGTCTACTATACCAGATTCCAAACCGCTGAGATGCCGAAAGTAAAAATGCATGATCATCGGCATTTTTAAAATCTGTTTGCAACAGGTTATGATCTACATACTGTACGGCTACTTCAGTTTTTGCACGGTCAAGGCCCATAGCCTCAAGTTCCAGCTGTACAAGGGTTCCTGTGGCATCCTGTAGCAAAGCCTGGTCTATTTTTATACCAATCTCCTTGCCCGGGGTCATTTCCCCTTTTAAAAGGTGTTCTTTAATTAATTTTTGGGTGACGTTGAGTTGTGACATTTTTTGAAGATTTATTTCCTTTTAAATTATCAAAATTCAGCCGGAATGGTGGGTGGTTTAACAATATCTTATACTTAAACAGGAAGTTCGTAAAAGCACAAAAAAGAAAGAGGACTATCCGAAAAGCACCTTCCATATACGTTTGCCGGAACTCTTCAGCACTTCATATGAAGGTGAAAAATCGAGGCAAACGCGAAAGTACTGCAGGGTATAGTCCTGTTTCTCTTTTTCTTTTTCATAGTAAGCCGCCAGACTCAAATTAATTGAATCAAATTGACGGCCGTAAATTATTGGGTATTTACAACAGCTTAAAGATTCGGATTACTGCCGCCTTCTCCCGTACTACCTAATTTTACGATCAAATCCTTTTGCTGACCTTCAGAAAGATTAAATTTCGGCTTTCCCTTGTAAGGGAAGGAATACCTGAAATCTTTCATATAAGTTCTCCAGGTTTCACCCATTCCGCGGTTCTTGTTCTCACTGCCGGTGTCGGCTCTTTTAAATTCGTCACCATCCTGGTCATAAGAAGTCGCTTCAACAGTGTCTCCGGCGAAGATCATTCCTTCATTGATTTCAGTATAAACAACTGCTGTTTCCCCGCCCTTTGAAGGGAAATCTGTAAGTTCAATAGAAAAATGTTTGAAAATATCATTTTTAGCATTGATATCCCGAACGTTAAAATCTGTATTGGTGTTATTTACGGGGTGGCTAAAGATAGGCGCACCACCTGCATCTTCAGAAATTTCTTTTAATGGAGCATATGTTTTTTGCAAAGCATCTTTATGTGTCACCAGGATCCCTTTGATCTTATAGCCTTCTTCTACCAGGTGTTTTATTCCGTTTTTAGCTCCGGGAGCAGTGGTGTCTATAAGAAGAATATCCTGTCTGTTCAGATGTCTTATGGCATATCCCTGGGCACCATTTTCCATTTTAATAATAAAAGTATCGGGAATCATCTTGTGAAATTTTCCCGCTTCAGCTTGTTGAATAAATTCAGCCGACTGGCTGCTAATAACTTCTTTTTTATCGACAGATTTCATTTAATTTTTGTTTTTGGGTTCAATTAAAGATACAATCGCACCCAAAAGCGTCCAAAAGCCTTAAGACTGTTTAACTGCGGTTTCACAGTTAATTAACGACAGGCTGTAAGCATTAAACCTCCCATGTCCGCTAAAAGAAAAACTATCAAATATTTTTGAGTTGTTCCTGCTCAAAAAAGGCATTCCAAGTTCATCTTTTTTAAGCTGAAGCTCTATAAGATTCACTTCAAATTGTTTAGCTACTTTTGAGATTAGCTCATTTTTTACTTCGGAAGAAGAGGCATCAAAAATGCCACTTTTGACACCCGAATCAATAAATTTCTCTGCCGAAGTGTGGATATATTCTGAAGCTATTTCTGAAGAAGTGTAATAAATATTCCCTTTAATATCTACTGTACCTGAAGCAGTTTCTGAAGTCATGTTAGAAATTCGGCATTCCTGTGCTAACCAGTTAAGCCGTCGTGGTAGATCAAACATCCTTTGATGTGCTTTGTATGCCGCTTCTTTCATGCTCCATAAAAGCCATACCAACCGGTCTTGATCTGTAGATGTGGTAATATAAGCCTGTTCTGTCGGGGAAAACACTTTTTTTAAAAAACCTTTCCTGCGCCAGTTGCTCTCCCGTTCCGCCAGTTTCAGGTCTACCACATCATTCCCTATCACTGTTCCTGCTGTTTTGTTTTGATGATCTCTACTGCGTCTTTGACGGTGAGCATTTTGTCCATGGAATCGTTATCTATGGCTATATTAAATTCATCTTCCACGTCCAGCACAATATCCACAAGGTTGGCAGAATTTATCTCCAGATCTTTTATAAAATCTGTGTCCTTTCCAAAATCCTGAAACGCCAGATCATTCTGAACATAGGGTTTCACTATCTTTTTTAGGCAATAAATTATTTCTTTTGTTTCCATTTCCTCTGGTTCAGATTTTAAGGTTTAAAGTTCAAGGAATTCCATTGATTAATAACTAATCCCGGAATTTACTAAAAATCACCACGGCATTGACATCTCCAAAACCGAAACTTGCTTTAGCCACTATATTTACCTCCTTAAAAAGGGTTTTTTCCGGAACATTTTTGCGGGGCACAAGCTTTTCGATCTCAGGATGCAGATCTTCGGAATTTATATTTCCAAAGATGAAATCTTCGTCTATTTGCAATACACTTGCGACACTTTCTATGCTCCCTCCGGCGCTAAGACAATGACCTGTAAGGCTCTTAAGGCTGTTGATGTAAGGGAATTTAGTTCCTCTTAATTTAAGTGTTTCGCTCCAGTTGGCAACTTCTGTGGGATCCATGGCAGTAGCGGTTAGATGCCCATTGATGGTATCGAGTTCGTCTGGTCGTACTCCGGCGTCAAAAATGGCATTTCCGATACATTTTTTTACGCCTTCAGAATTCGGGGCCGTCAGGGAACCTTTATTTCTTTGTCCGCCACTGTTGATGTGTCCACCCAGGATTTCGGCATAGATTTTTGCTCCTCTTTCCAATGCCGACTCCAGGTCTTCAATCACCAGTGCTCCTGCCCCACTCCCCGGAACAAAACCCGCTGCTGATTCACTCATAGGTCTTGATCCCGCTTGGGGATTATCATTATACTTATGTGGAAGAATTCGCATGGCATCAAAGCCACCCCAAACGTAAGGACCACTATCACCACAACTGCCCGCTAAAATTCTTTTGGCTTTACCCGCACGAATTCTATCGGCTGCCATTAAAATGGCTTCTGTTCCTGTGGTACAGGCCGAAGAATTGGTAGTAACCTGGTTGCCACAGGCCAATTTGCTGTTAAGGTAAGCACTAATCCCACTAGCCATGGTTTGAACAACACTTGTACTGCCAAGCCTGCGGGTATTCTTGTCATCAATTAAATGAATTGCTTCCCTGAATTTATCGACTCCTAAAATCCCGGTCCCAAAGATGATTCCATTATCCCAGTCGGTTTCCGCTTCGGGACCAAAGGGCAAACCAGCGTCTTTCCAGGCATCCACCCCAGAAATTACACCATATACGATTCCGCTGCTGTTCAACCCTCTGAGTTCGAGATCTGTAAAATATTCCTTTAGCATTTCTTCGGAAATTTCAGGCTTGCCTGCAATCTGGCACCTGAATTTCAGCCGTTCCAACTCGGGTTGAAATTTTATTCCGCTTTTGCCCTTTTTTAGAGCTTCAGAAAAAGCTTTTAATCCAACGCCATTGGGAGCGGCCACACCCATTCCTGTTATTACTACTCTTCTATTCATTCAGCTTTTATCATTCCTGAAATTTCCCCCCGGCACACGAGCTTTTCTTCAGCATTAAACATTCTTACTTTGCATTTCAATTTGCCAAACCTGAAATATAGTTTTTCTGAAACTACTTTCACTTTTTCCCCCGGCAATACCGGCAAATAATAATCTATTGATGCGTTTGACAAGGCAACACCGAAACTTTGCAGCTCTTCATCCTTCAGAAGAAAGATTCCCAGGCAAACTACTCCTATTTGCGCCATACATTCGGTGAGGATCACTCCCGGAGTCACGGGATTATCTTTAAAATGCCCCTTATAGAAATAGGCATCCATCGGAAAAGTATGAGTGCCTAAAATGCCATTTTCAGTTACTTTTTCCAGCTCATCCACAAAAAGGAAAGGGTGTGAATAAGGAAGAAGGTCAATAATTTTTTGATGTTCACTCAAGGTTTCTGGTCCCACAGTTAATTCTCCTAAAATCGGAAATTGGTGCTTAAATTTATTTTTTGTTCTTCTTAACCCGTATTTTTAACTGCAATTACTGCCTACTGAGTACTCCACACTGCACACATTACTTTAGGTGTTCTCCTCCATTTACAGGAATCACTGTTCCTGTAATCCAGCTTGCTTCGTCTTTGCTCAATAAGTAAACGGCATTGGCAACATCTGTGGGGGTGGTAAGACGTTTGAAGGGATTCCGCTTCAGGGCATGCTGCCGCAAAGTTTCATAGCTTGGGATCAACTCCAGAGAACGGGTAACAGTTACTCCCGCCTGAATGCAATTTGCCCGAATGCCTTTTGGGGCAAATTCAAGGGCAATACTGCGAGTGATCGCCTCCAGGGCAACCTTGGCCGCCGAAACTGCTGCATAATCTTTCCAGGCCTTAGTGTTGCCCTCGCTGGTAAAGGACAAAATTCGTGCATCTTTGGCAAAGAGACCGGCATCATAGATCAATCGTGTCCAATCATAAAGGCTTATCGCCATCGCATCTATGGTTTGTTGAAAATCATTATTTCCAAGGGTTGGCTCCTCTCCCAGCATTGACTTCAGATTGCCTTTAGAGATGCTGTGAATCATGGTTCTAATTTTTCCGGTTTCTCCCATGATCTCCTTCATTTCCTGTCTCATTTCTTCCCGGCGATCTTTTCGGGTCGCATCCCGGTTAAAGGAATGCAGTTTTACACCCAGCTCCCGTATCTCATCAAAAGCTGCCTTAATTTCGGGAAGATCGTCCTTCCTGTCACGATGGACCACAAGGACATTCATTCCATGCCTTGCCAGCTTCTTAGCCGAAGCAAAGCCAAGGCCGCTACTCCCGCCCAGAACCAGGGCCCAGTAATTTTTTTCTTCAAAATCCTTTACCATTCCAACAATATTTTTTGAGCCGAAAATCCGGGTCCAAAACTCAGCATGAGTCCCTGCTCCCCTGTTTCTATCGGCCGGTTTAAAAATCTTTCAAGAACATAAAGCACTGTTGCGCTGCTCATATTTCCGTAAAGCCTGAGCACTTCCTTAGTATCATCTATGTTCTTACCTAATTTACCAAAAAGATCCTCAACTGTTTGCACAATTTTTTTTCCTCCGGGATGGAAAATAAGGTGGTCCACATTCTCAATGGATGTATTATTTTTCTTCAGGAAGGGATGAATTATGTTTGGGAAATGATCGGCAATAGTTTGTGGTACAGCGGGATCCAGCACCATTTTCAGTCCGAGATCTGTGAGGTCAAAACCCATAAGATTTGTGGCATCAAAAAAATGGTACATATCATCTCCCACGATTTTTGGTCCCCTGGCATCTTCTTCCGAAGACATGAGGACACAGGCAGCACCGTCCCCAAAAATTGCCGCGCTAACCATATTTGCCATTGAAAAATCCTCCAGCTGAAAAGTAGCTGTGGGACTCTCAACCGCAATAACTGCAGCTCTTTTTCCGGGATTGGCTTTTAAAAAATTGTTGGCGTAGATCATTCCTGAAATTCCGGCGGCACATCCCATTTCTGTGACAGGAAGACGAACAACGTCCTGTCGCATTTGCAATTCATTTATAAGGTAAGCATCCAACGACGGGATCATAATTCCGGTGCAGCTAACGGTAATGATGTAATCAATAGATTCAGCCTCCCAATTTGATTGCTCCAGGGCCTTTTTCAGCACTTTTGAACCTAATTTTTTTACTTCCCGGGAATAGATCCTGTTCTTATCTTCAAATGAAGTCGCTGTAAAGACTTCCGAAGGTTCCATAATAGAATATCGCTTATCGACCGCAGCTCCCTCAAAGATCTTGATCACTTTTCTTTTATACCTCTCCTCCTGTCCGTCAAGCCAGGTCTCTACAAATGGAATGACCTCTGCCGTTTCACGGGAATACTCCGGAAGTTGTTTTGCTACTGTCGTTATTTTTACACTCATTCTTTTTTTCTAATTATACAGTATCCATTGATACCTGAAAGCCCACTTTAAATTAATCTCCTGCCGACTTACATTTAATTCTTTTCCAAACTCCTCAAGTTCCTCTTTTTTAAAACTTCTAAGGATAGATGTTAGACCATCTTTGCGATTGACCTCCCTTATTCCAAAAGCCGCACAAAATGCCTGAAAGAGGTAGTAAGCAGACCGGCTTCTTTTTAAATCATTAATGACTATTCCAAGTTCAGCCTTTTGAGTAAAGATCTTCATTAGCTCCCTTATTTGCCCATTTGTAAAATGATGCAGGGTCAAGGTACACAAAATTATATCTGCTTCCAGGGCTTTAAATTCTTCTGAAAACACATCCATACCACGGAAAGAAACTTCAGGATAAGCCGAAAGATTTTTCTCTGCAATCGACATTGCATTCGTATTGGCGTCAACTCCAAGAAGCTCAAACTTCTCCCCCGTTTTTCGACCAAAATCTGCTACCTCTTTAAGAATACTGCCATTGCCACAGCCTACATCAATGATCCTGATGGGCCGCTTATAACAGCAGCTTTTTAGAAGTTTCTTCACTCCTTCCAACGTGATTTCATTACCACCCAACCATCGGTTTACTTTGTCGAGATCCTGCAGCGTTTTCTCGAGCTCTTCCCCCTGCATATCGAGATCGTCCATGATCTCCTTTTGGTTTGATCTATTTCGTGTATTTACCATTAAACGATTGGTTCTCCATGTGTTTTTTTAATGATCTTTGGAAGCAGAAATGGCATAGTCGAAATAAGTGTCTGTGAAATTTCTGCCAGATTTTCGCTGAGCAGGATCTTTTGTAGCCAGAAAGCTGTTCTAAATCTTTGGCTAAAAATTTTATCCCAACGTTCCTTATATGCATTTTCCATTTCTTCCCGGCTGTTCCCTGTTTTAAAATGCTTTAAAATCTCTTCAGAAGCTATTTTAGCACTGTGAATTGCTATAGCCATTCCATTCCCGCACAAGGGGTGAATGAGTCCGGCTGTATCTCCCATCATAAGAACATGATCCTTAACCGCCTCTTTTTTACTGAAGGAAATTTGTGCAATAGTTAAGGGTTGTTCAAAGACCGGCGAAGCTTCAGCTAAGAAATTATTCAAAAATGGGTTTTTCCGAAGTACTTTTTCATTGAATATCTCAGGATCTTTATGAGCTTTAAAACTTTCATAAGTGGCCAGGTAACACATGTTAATATTACCTGATTCTGTGCGGGAGAGTCCGCAGTAGCCGCCTTTGAAGTTGTGCAATGCTACAAGATCATCGGGAAAATCCTTCAGTTGATAATGGCTTTTTACTGCCACCCATGGTGCCGCCTCTTTAAAAAATTCTCTGTTGAGATTTTTGTCCAGGAGCGATCTTTTTCCGAAGCCACCCAAAACATAACCGGCTGAATATTCTCCTTCGGAAGAAGTAACTTTAAACCGGTCTTTTAAAAATGTGATTTCCGTGACCTTTTCCTGCAACACTTCTACCCCGTTAGCTTTGGCTGTTTCATAAAGCAATTCATCCAGAGCATAACGACTGACTCCTAAGGCACCTAAAGGTAGGTCAACTTCAATAGACCGTCCTGAAGGCGTACTATATAAAAGCCGATCGAGATTTTTAGGTTTCAATTTCTCCAGGTTGATTTCCAGATCATCCAGGTAAGGTTTTACTTCCCGGGAAAGATATTCACCACATACCTTGTGATGCGGAAAACTGTCTTTCTCAAAAAGAGTGATTTTTTGTCCTTTTTGAGCCAGGTGTATTGCAGCAGTCAAACCTGCAAGGCCACCGCCCACAATGATGATATTGCTGTTAATCATTTCGGTTTTATAAGGAATAAAAAAACCCGGCAAAACCGGGTTTTTTACTTTAATCCGGAATATTAATTGCCGGCCTTTTGTTTTGCCTCTTCTACAAGCTCCTCGCTAGCTACGATCGCAAGTTCCACTCTACGGTTCTTAGAACGACCTTCTACGGTAGAGTTATCATATTTTGGCTGAGTCTCACCATACCATTTTGTATCAATTCTTCCTGAAGAGATTCCATGACTGGTAAGAAAATCGGTTACAGCCTGTGCTCTGTTCTTAGAAAGAGTATAATTATACGCATCACTTCCAGAGCTGTCTGTATGCCCTTCAACCAAAATATTAGTATCTGGGTATTCTTCAAAAATATTAGCAAGCTTTAATAATGCTTCTCTAGACTCTCCTTCAATGGCATATTCCTCTGAAGCGAAATATACTCCGCTGGTTTCATCAAATGTTACGTTAATACCTTCACCAACTCTTTCAACTTCTGCTCCCGGGATCTCCTGTTCGATCTCCTGAGCCTGTTCGTCCATTCGGTTACCAATGTATGCACCGGCAGCACCACCTACAACACCACCAATAATGGCACCAAGTGCGGTATTCCCTTCTCCTACATTGTTACCTACAACCCCTCCAATAACTGCACCACCTGATGCACCTATGACGGTTCCTTTTTGTTTATTATTCGCATTTCTTGTGGCATCACATCCCGCTAACGTGATAAGTGCTGCAAATAAAAAGGCAAATAATCTATTCTGTTTCATTTTCATAGTAGTTTCTTTTATTTATTAAAGTTCATTCTAATGGTAAAAGGTTTTCCTTCAAAACTTACTGTTTGTTCCCAGGTCATTTGGTCACCGGAAAGTTGAGTAAGATTTATCCTGTAACCTTGATTACCGGTTTCAGATTTATGGTCGGCATTGGTAGGTTTGAACATAAGATCATAGTTACCCATAGCAGCATTAGAGCCATCTATAGACCAAATAAAGAATTCGGTTTCGGAATCACAATTGATCCCTGAATTAACAAAAGATCCTGTGTTATTGTTCGAAATAAAATTCCAGGTACTGCCTTCAAGACATCTCGCAGGAACATCATTGAGGAGCGATACCTGTACATTTTGGTCATTACCAGGGTAGGTAATATCAGTCAATTGCCAATCTCCATTTATGGTAGCCCTTGCATCATTTTCAACACGACTTGAGCCGCAGGAAACTAGGAAAAACACACTTAAAATTAAAAAACCAACTTTTTTCATTCTTCTATTTTTGATTAATAAAAAAATCCAATGTCAGGACTATTCAAAGTTTCAACTGACACCGGATTTGTTCTCTCTACAATTATCTTCTGAAAAGTCTACTTATTAGTGCTATAACCAATAATACAAGGAAGATGTAAAAGATGATTTGCGCGATATCGGCAGCACCTTCTGCAATTCCACCAAATCCAAAAATGGCAGCAATAATTGCAATGATTAAAAAGATAACGATTAATCGTATCATAATTTAAGGTTTTAGTGATTAGTTACTCTAAATTACGTTTCGACCACCCGTCACACAAAAGATTATTACTTATTTAACAACTTTTTTGTAAAGATATCCTAACAATTTAAAAACGAAGCCAATTCTTTCTTAATACTTCAATAATTCGAAAAGTTTCTCCTCAAACCGCTTTTTTGGAAGATATCCTTCTTCCAGAGCTTTTGAGAATGGAATAGGAGTTTCGAGACCTCCTACGCGCATTACCGGAGCATCTAAAAATTCAAAACAATCCTCCCCAATTATAGCAGCAATATCTGCTCCTATCCCTCCAAATAAACTATCCTCCTGTAGAATGATGACTTTTCCCGTCTTTTTAACTGAAGAAAATATAGCTTCGCTGTCGAGTGGCTGCAAAGTACGCAGGTCAAGTAGATCGGCTTTTATGTCGGGGTTTGCCTCGAGGATCTCCAGGGCCCAGTGAACTGCTGCCCCAAAACTAATCACCGTCACATCTTCCCCTTCTCTCAGTAGGGCAGCTTTTCCAAATGGTAGGGTGTAGTAGTTTTTTGGCACCTGTTGTCTTATGCTGCGGTAAAGGGCTTTATGCTCAAAGAAGAGCACAGGATTTGGATCATTAAATGCAGTGTTCAATAAGCCTTTAGCATCATAGGGAAATGCAGGATAAACCACTTTCAAACCCGGAGTTTTAGTAAACCAGGCTTCGTTAGTCTGACTATGGAACGGTCCTGCTCCCACTCCCGCCCCGCAGGGCATTCTTATAACAACATCGGCATTTTGGCCCCATCGGTAATGGACCTTGGCCAGATAATTTACAATCGGATTAAAACCCGAACTCACAAAATCAGAAAATTGCATCTCTACCATGGCTTTCATACCTGCGATAGAAAGTCCCATGGCGGTTTCCACTATACCAGATTCACAAATTGGAGTATTTCGTACTCTTTCTTTCCCAAATTCCTCAAGAAAATTCTCTGTGATCTTAAATACTCCGCCGTAATCTGCAATATCCTGACCCATGAGAACCAGGTTTTCATGTCGCACCATGGATTGTTTTAATCCCTGTGAAACTGCATCTATGAACCTAAGTTCTTCAGTTTCTTCTGAAGGTTTAATATCCTCATAAACAAACTCTTTGTAAACATCATTTAACTCTTTACTTTTATTAAATTCAATAGCAGCTTCAGAGTTTGCGCTTTTGAGATCTTCATCTACTTCCTTCTTGATCTCCATTTTAAGTTTGGAATCAAGATCTTCAGAAAGAATATTTTCGGCCAACAGAAATTGTCTGAAGTTGTCCACAGGATCTTTTTTAGCCCACTCCTCCATCAATTGATCGGGAACATATTTTGTTCCGCTGGCTTCTTCATGTCCCCTCATCCTGAAAGTCTTAAATTCAACCAGAACCGGACGAGGATTATTCCGCATGCTTTCGGCCAGCTGAGAAACTTTCTCGTGCACCTCAAGAATATTATTCCCGTCAATTATATGGGATTCCATACCGTAACCAACGGCACGATCTGCAATATGTTCACAGTTAAATTGCTCGGAAGTTGGAGTGGAAAGTCCGTAGCCATTATTCTCAATGCAGAACAGCACCGGGAGCTTCCAAACCGATGCTATATTAAGAGCTTCATGAAAATCTCCTTCACTGGTCCCTCCTTCACCCGTAAAAACTGCGGTTACTTTTTGCTCTTTTTGAAGTTTGTGTGCCAGGGCAATTCCATCGGCAACTCCAAGCTGAGGGCCTAAATGGGAGATCATCCCAATAATCTTATATTCCTGGGTTCCAAAATGAAAACTGCGATCTCTCCCTTTCGTAAACCCCGGGGCTTTTCCTTGCCATTGGGCAAAAAGCCTGTGAAGAGGAATCTCCCTGGTTGTAAAAACTCCCAGGTTGCGATGCATTGGGAGAATATATTCATCATTGTGAAGAGAAAGTGTTACTCCAATAGAAATCGCTTCCTGACCTATGCCGCTAAACCATTTGGATATTTTCCCCTGTCGAAGAAGAACCAACATCTTCTCCTCAATGAGTCGTGGCTTTAAAAGAGCTTTATAAATTTTAAGTAGTTGTTCATCCTCAAAATTGGTCCTGTTGAATTTTATGTTGGATTGGAATGGAGTTTGACTGATTTCCATATTTAATAATTGGTTTATCAAATGTACTTAAAATAGAACTCCTTGTTATTAAGAAAAATTTAAAGCCAAGTCCACTCTAAGTATTTTATTTAACTTTGTGAGGTATATAAAACAATATCTTATGGAAATGAACAACATTCCAAGTGTTGACCTCGCAGACTTCTTGTCTGATGACCCGCAGAGAAAACAGAAATTTGTAAATGAGATAGGTAAAGCCTACGAAGAAATTGGTTTTGTTGTCTTAAAAAATCATTTCTTAAGTGACAACCTCGTGGACGAGCTATATAAAGAAGTGAAAAATTTCTTTGCTCTTCCGCTCGAAACCAAACGAAAATATGAAATTGAGGGTCTGGCAGGTCAACGGGGATATATTTCCTTCGGAAAGGAACATGCTAAAGGAAAAAAAGAGGGAGATCTTAAAGAATTCTGGCATTTTGGTCAGGAACCTTCTAAAGATGCAAATCTTACTGAAGAATATCCGGACAATGTGCAGGTAGAAGAGCTACCGGATTTTAACCATACCGGGATGGAAGCGTACCGGATGCTGGAGAAGACCGGAATCTATGTTTTAAGAGCACTTGCTCTTTATATTGGTTTAGATGAATTTTATTTTGACCATTGGGCAAGTAATGGGAACAGTATTCTTCGGCCCATTCACTACCCTCCTATTACAGAAGAGCCTAAAGGTGCAGTACGGGCAGGAGCTCATGGTGACATCAACCTTATTACGCTATTAATGGGTGCATCTACAGGAGGTTTACAGGTGCTTAGAAAAGACGGGGAATGGATAGATGCCGTTCCAAACGAGGATGAATTAGTGATAAATGTAGGGGATATGCTGGAAAGGCATACAAACAACAAACTTCGAAGCACAATTCACAGGGTCGTCAATCCCCCCAAAGAAGAGTGGAATAAACCGAGATATTCAATTCCTTTTTTTATGCATCCGCGCAGTGAGATGCCGCTTAATTGTTTAGAAGAATGTATTGATGACGAGCATCCAAAAACTTATCCTGATATTACTGCCGGAGAATTTCTTCACCAGCGGTTGGTTGAGATAGGACTCAAAAAATAATTCCATGGCTAAAAAAAAGATGGGGCTGGAGGATCTTGGAGGTTTTGTCTTCTCTACGGACAAAGATTTTGAACCCGATGTTCACGGTAATGAAGAAAATGAAAAAACTTTAAAACCCGGGGATCAACTTCTTGAAGCACACTACAGTTCAAAAGGTCGTGCAGGTAAAAAAGTCACTATTGTTACTAATTTTGTTGGTAGCGCGGAAGACCTTAATACCCTTGGTAAAGATCTGAAAAAGAAATGTGGCGTAGGAGGTTCTGTAAAAGATGGAGAAATAATTATACAGGGAGATGTGAGGGATAAGGTAATGTCTTATCTTAGAGAACTTGGTTACAAAGTAAAGCGCGTAGGAGGATAAACTGGCTTTGATGGAAGAAAATAAGATTTTACATATTACTAATGGTGACGATCTTTCAAGACAGATCCTCACATTAGAATTGCCGGGAGATGTTATTACCTGGCGCGAGATGTTGTGTGAAGGTCCTGCTTCAATAGATGTTGGAGACGAGGAGTTCGTTCTGCTGCGTAAAACTTTTCTCCAGGAAAAATATAAGGTTTCAGAGGAAAGGTACCAGCAGGAATTCCTGGGTGAACTGGTGAAACTCGCTGCTATAAATAATTATGATGAAGTAGTTTTGTGGTTTGAGTTTGATCTATTCTCCCACATGAATATGCTTGCCCTTATTAGTTTCCTGCTTCAAAATAAAAAAGGCGGTCCTTTCTCACTGGTTTGCAGTCGAAAGCTTAAAGGAGAGGAAGAAATGACCCCTCTTTCTCAGCTTTCACCTAAACACCTCAAAGAACATTACCTTCAAAAAATTTCATTAACCGATCAGGATATTCAAACTGCACAATTGATCTGGGAACTCTATTGCAGTAAAAATCCAAGACGTTTGGCGTCAGAAATTAAAAAAACTACAAATTTTGAGTACTTGTCCAGTTCCATAAGGGCACATATTGAGCGCTTTCCCAGTGTTAAGACCGGCTTAAATTCGTTGGAAGTAAATGTTTTAAAACTCATTCGTGAACACAAAATAAAATCTATGAATCACCTCCTTGGTTATGCTTTACAGTACCAGGGTTATTATGGTTACGTAGATGTACAAATGCAAAGGGTTTTGGAAAAACTTAGTCCGTTCTATGACGTCTCAGATAATGGATTATCTCTAACTAACGATGGTCTTAAAGCCCTTAATGGTTCAAAGAATTACTATCAAAACCTAAAAGATAACGAATGTTATGGCGGGGTTAGGAAATACGACTTTCTCTACGACCCCGATAACCATGAAATATTAAAACTATAAAATGAATCACTTAGCAGCTTCAGAATTGATTCTGAACCCTGATGGCAGCATATATCACCTCAATCTTAAACCTGAACATCTCGCTGATACCATTCTTCTGGTGGGAGACCAAAATCGTGTAGAGAAAATCACTAAGTACTTTGATAAAGTAGATGTGGTGGTCAAAAAAAGAGAATTCCATACCCAGACAGGAACCTATAGGGGAAAAAGAATTTCAGTAATATCTACCGGAATTGGTACAGATAATATTGACATAGTTCTCAACGAACTTGACGCCCTGGTGAACATCAATTTCGGTACACGGCAGATCAAAGAAAAGAAGACAAGTCTTAATATTATCCGCATTGGAACCTCGGGATCCATTCAAAAAGATATACCTGTAGATTCTATTGTGGTAAGTGAACTGGCAGTAGGTTTTGATAGTCTGCTCCATTATTACCAAAGTGATGACGTTCAACTTCAGGATTTCAATGAAGCCCTTGAAGGCCACCTCAATACTTACGAAAAGAACAGCAAACCTTACGTCGTTCCTGCCGATCCTTCTTTGGTAGAGAAATTTCTGAGTCCACAGGTATTTTCCGGCTTTACGGGTTCAAATGTGGGGTTTTATGCACCCCAGGGGCGCGTTCTTCGTTTACCGTTAAGAGATGATAATATGAAGGATAAACTTGCTGCTTTTAATTTTAAGGGCAAAAAAATAACCAACCTGGAAATGGAGACTTCGGCTATTTTTGGTCTTTCAAAAATGCTGGGGCACAAGGCCCTTTCCCTTAATGCTATTATTGCAAACCGTGCAACCGGGAATTTTACTAAAGATGGAGCAAAGGCAGTGGATAATACAATAAAATATGCTTTGGAAAAGCTAGTCTCTGCATAATTTCATTTAACAGAATATTAAAAGCACGCATACCTCATATTCGTATTTTTGGGTAAACCCCTCCCTATGTTAAAGCCTGAAGATAAAATTACAAGGCATCGCGATTTAAATTGGTTAAGTTTCAATGAAAGAGTGCTTCAGGAAGCACAAAACAGCACCACTCCACTTTATGAGAGGCTAAAATTTCTTGCCATATTTTCAATGAACCTTGATGAATATTTTAGGGTTAGAGTTTCCCAGTTGAGACAGATGAAACGGGTGGAGAAAAGTATTAGAAAAAAACTTGCCCTTAAGCCAAACAAAACGGTAAAGCAAATACTTAAAGAAGTACGGGAGCAACAGAGTAAATTCGGTAAGATCTACAGGGAACAAATAATTCCCGAACTAGAAACGGCAGGGATCTACCTGGTTCATCGGGAAGACTATAATAAATACCATGAAGAATTTGCCCGCAAATATTTCCGGAAAATAAAAAAATGCATTAAAACTTCCATTTTAGATCCTTCAGATGAGAAGGAGTTTTTTTTGGAAAACAACGCCCTCTATTTCATGGTTTCTTTTAAAGATAAATCTGAATTTGGAGTGGTTAATATTCCTACAGATAAGTGTGACAGATTTATAAAATTTTCTTCTGAAACAGAGGAGCACAAGATCACCTTTTTGGATGATATCGTAAAAACGAATATACCGGAACTATTTCCGCAGAAGGAAATTGAAGGGATTTATGAAATAAAACTGTCCCGTGATGCCGAATTGTATATTGATGATGAAATAGACGGGTTACTAGCCGAAAAAATTTATGATTCCCTTAAACAACGTACAGACGGGCAACCCACCAGGTTACTTTATGATTCCGGTATGCCGGCAGAAGATCAGAAAATCTTACGTAAGACTTTAAAATTAGGAAAAATTGATATGATGCCGGGTGGCAGGTACCACAATTTTAGTGATTTCTTTTCTTTTCCCGATCCCACTAATAATTCGGCCCTGCATTATGAAGAACTAACTCCCGTAAAACATTCGGTCCTGGAAAATGCCGAAAATTACTTTGAAGTTATTTCAAAAAAAGACCAATCGGTTCATTTTCCATATATGTCTTTTGAATATGTAGAGCGGTTCATACAACAGGCTGCAAATGATCCTTTGGTTAAGGAGATCAAGATATCCATTTACAGGATTGCTGATGAATCTGTCGTGACCACTGCCCTTCTTACAGCTCTGAAAAATGATAAAAAAGTCACAGTTTTTATTGAAGCTAAAGCGAGGTTTGATGAAAAAAATAATATCGACTGGGGGCGGAAATTTGAAGAAGAGGGCGCAAAAGTAATTTATAGTTACCCAAAAATTAAGGTGCATTCCAAGATCCTTCTGGTGAGCCGGGAGGAAAAGGGGGAACTCAAAGATTATGCTTATATAGGAACCGGGAATTTCAATAGTAAAACATCCAAGATCTACTGTGATCATGCTATTTTTACGGCTCATGGAAAAATAACGTCAGAACTTGGAAGGGTTTTTCTGGTTTTGGAAGGAGAATTAATCATCCCCCGGGCAAAACGTCTGCTTATTTCCCCCTTTTCTACCAGGAAAGCTTTTTCAGATTTAATAAACCGGGAGATACAGAATGCTAAACTGGGGAAAAAAGCGGGGATTAAAGCCAAAATGAACAGCCTGGAGGATAAAGAGATCATAAACCTTTTATATGAAGCCAGTGAGGCTGGTGTAAAGATAAGACTGCTGGTAAGGGGCTTTACCTGTTTGGTGCCGGGAATAGAAAATTTGAGTAGTAATATATACATGACAAGTATTATTGATCGTTACCTGGAACACGGCCGCATGTATCTATTTGAAAATGATGGGAATGAAGAGCTTTACTTTGGAAGTGCCGATTGGATGACCCGGAATCTCGACAGAAGGATTGAAGTTATTGCACCCGTTTATGATGAGGATATCGCCAGGGAATTTAAAGATATTCTTGAGATTCAGTTTAATGACAATGTGAAAGCGAGAATACAGGATCCTACAGAAACAAATACCTTCGTTAAGGCAGGGCTCGGAGAAAAACCAATAAGATCTCAAGATGAGATTTACAACTATTTAAAAGAAAAACATGCTTCATGAAAAAAATTAAAGTTGGGGGAGTTCCGGAACATTTCAATTTACCATGGCATCTTTGCATAGATGATGGCACTTTTAAAAAAAATAGTCTGGATCTTAGCTGGAGAAATTTTCCCGATGGTACAGGGGCCATGTGCAAAGCAATGCGTAATAAAGAGATAGATGCCGCCGTTATTTTAACTGAAGGGATCATTAAAGATATTCACCATGGTAATGAGGCTGTGATCGTACAGGAATATATTGCCTCTCCTCTTATTTGGGGCGTTCATGTAGCAGCAGAATCGGGTTTTAAGAATTTTGAAGACCTGAAGCATCAAAAAGTTGCCATAAGCCGATATGGATCGGGATCACATTTAATGGCATTTGTAAATGCCCGAAATCTTGGTTGGGATCCTTCAAAACTAGAATTTGAAGTTGTAGGCGACATTAAGGGTGCCATTGAGGCGCTTAGATCAGGAAGAGCTGGTTATTTTATGTGGGAACATTTTACGACCAAGCCGCTGGTGGATAAAGGAGTTTTTAGAAGGATTGCCGACTGCCCTACTCCCTGGTCCTGTTTTGTAATTGCTGTAAGAAAAGAATTTTTGGAGAAAGAAACCGTTACAGTTCTCAGCATGTTAAAAACCATAAATGATCTAACAAGAAAATTCAAGGGAATTCCAAAAATAGAGTTGGCTCTGGCAAGAAAATACGATCAGAAAACTGAAGATATTGAGCAATGGTTAAAGATCACCTCCTGGAGCCAGAAGCAAATTTCGGTACAGGAGATTCAGAAAGTTCAGGATCAACTTAAGGAACTGGGACTTATACCGGAAATAAAAGACAATTATTATTTTTTACATCAATAAGACAAAACATGAAGTTACTACAGACATATCTTTCACTCTTTCTCATTTTGACAGCCCTGCCTTCAATAGCTCAGGAAACCGGGTTTGAAGAATTCTCAGAAGATACTTTGGTAGTTGAGCCGCAGCTACAGGAGGAAATTACCTTTAGAAGGGATACTTTGAAAAGTGAGGTTCACCTTAACGTCCTGAATCTTCTGGTGTTTGGAGCACTGGATGTGGGATACGAGAGGTTGATCAACGATCATACTTCTGCTGGAGTGGAAATTTTCTCCAAGGTCTTTAATAAAAATAAAGGTGAAGACACAGACCTTTCAAAGATTTACGCTAAAGATTTCTCCATCACCGGAAAATTAAAATATTTCCCGCAGGAAAATAAAACCGCATGGGGTTATTACGCTCAGGTTTTTGGCATGTTTTCAAATGGATCGAATGAAGTAAACATGGAATTTCCTAATTCAGAAACCGGAGTACCGGAAGAAAAAGAGGTGGACATGGAATATACAGACCTTGCTTTTGGAATTGGTGTGGGTAGCAAGTGGGTCTCAAAACAAGGATTTCTTGCAGATGTTTCCTTCGGAATAGGAAGAAACCTTTTCGATAAATACTCCCCCGATATTGTTATTCTCCCGTCGGTTTTAATTGGCTACCGGTTCTAATTACCAGTTGATAGGTTCTTTTCCTAAAGATTTCAAATATTCATTGGTTTTACTGAAGTGCCTGTTACCAAACCAATACCCGCGATTGGCGGCCAAAGGAGAAGGATGCCCGCTTGTCAAAACCAGATGCTTATTAGAGTCTATTTTTCGGCCCTTCTTTTGAGCCGGGCCTCCCCATAAAAGAAATACGAGATTCTCCCGCTCTTCCGAAAGAGTGGATATGACAGCATCTGTGAACTTTTCCCAACCTTTTCCCTGGTGAGAACCAGCTTGCCGAGCCCGCACAGTAAGTGTGGCATTGAGCATTAAAACCCCCTGCTCTGCCCAATGCTGCAGATTTCCGTGTTTTGGTACCGGCTTTCCCAGGTCTTCTTTTATCTCTCGAAAAATGTTCACCAAAGAAGGAGGAACTTTAGTTTCCGGCTGCACCGAAAAACAGAGACCATGAGCCTGTCCGTAGCCGTGATAAGGATCCTGTCCTATAATCACAACTTTGGTTTCATTGAAGGTGGAAAGCTCAAAAGCTTTAAAAATATTATCTGGAGGGGGAAAACATTCATTAGCTTTATATTCAGCAGTTACAAAATGCATGAGTTCTTTAAAATAAGGCTTTTCAAGCTCATGATTTAACTTTTTTTTCCAACTCGGGGCTATGTTAAAGGTCATAATAATGGTTAAATTGCGGCTCCTCAAAAATAGGGAAATTTTATATGATCAAAGTTACAGCCAAGACTCTTCAGGACCTGGAATTTCCCACAGTTTGCCAGCAAGTTAGCCGGTACACTATTACAGGTCCGGGAAAGGATAAAGCTCTCGAAATAGTACCTTTTTCAAGCTATCAAAAAACTATTTTCGGTTTAAGACAAACCAATGAATATGTATCCTCGTACCAGCAGGAAAGCCGAATCCCCAATCACGGCTTTGATGCCATAGACCAGGAAATAAAGCTTCTGGGAATAGAAGAAACACGATTGGAAGCTTCAGGCTTCAGGAAGATTGGATCCATTTCCGAAACCTCCAATACTCTTATTAAATTTTTAAAGAAGTTTGAGGAGCTGTATCCGTGTCTACACGAAACAGCTTCCGCAGTAGAATATACTCCCGAGATCATTGAAAGGATCAATAGTATCATAGATCGTTTTGGAGAAGTGAAAGATGATGCTTCTCCCCTGCTCCACGAAACCAGAAGAAAGATAGGACATGTAAAAGGGCAAATTAATTCCAGCTTTGGTAGCGCTCTTACCCATTACAATAATCTCGGGTATCTTGATGATATACGAGAAACCGTAGTGGATAATATTCGGGTTCTGGCAGTTACTGCCATGCACCGACGGAAAGTAAAAGGTGGGATTTTAGGAAATTCCAAAACTGGAAGCATTGTTTATATTCAACCAGAAGCCACTTACAACTACACACGAGAGCTTAACAATCTGGAATACGAGGAAAAGGAGGAAATAAAAAAGATCCTTAAGGAGCTTACAAATTTTATTCGTCCCTATAGATCCTTATTAATAGATTATCAGGATTTTCTAAGTGACATAGATGTTGTTGCTGCAAAGGCAAAGTACGGCATGGAAATGGATGCAGTAATGCCAAAGATAAGTAAGGATCGGGAGCTGGAACTCATTGATGCTTTTCACCCTTTGCTCTTATTGAATAATCGTAAAAAGAATGAGAAGACTTTTCCGCAGACGATTGAACTGAATAAGGAAAGGCGCATCATTGTAATTTCAGGTCCAAATGCAGGTGGAAAGAGTATTACTCTTAAAACCATTGGCCTGCTTCAAATCATGGTGCAAAGTGGTTTGCTTATTCCGGTTCACGAGTACAGCCGTATATGTTTTTTTGATAAGATCCTCACTGATATTGGCGACAACCAGAGTATTGAAAATCATTTGAGCACCTACAGTTACCGGCTCAAAAACATGAATTACTTTCTGAAAAAAGTAGATGATAAAACGCTCTTTTTGATAGATGAGTTTGGAACAGGAAGTGACCCTGAGTTAGGAGGTGCCCTGGCGGAAACTTTCTTGGAAGTGTTCTATGAAAAAGAAGCCTTTGGGATCCTCACAACCCATTACGCCAACTTAAAAATGCTGGCTAATGAGCTGCCGCATGTTATCAATGCAAATATGCTGTTTGACGCCCGCACCCTCGAGCCTCTTTACAAGCTGCATATGGGAGAAGCGGGAAGTTCCTTCACCTTTGAGGTAGCGCAAAAGAATGGGATTCCTTATAGTCTTATCAACCGCTCCAAAAAGAAAGTTGAACGTGGAAAAATAAGATTCGATAAAAGTATTGCCGATCTTCAGAAAGAACGATCTAAACTTTCGAAGACCACTACTTCATTAAAGACCAAGGAACAGCAAACAGAATCTGAAAAGAAAAAACTGGAAGAAACCAACGCCAGAATTCAGCAGAAACTGGAGAACTTTCAGGAACTGTATGACAGTAATCAACGACTTATATACTTAGGAAATAAGATAAATGAAATAAGCGAAAAGTATTTTCAGAATAAGCGAAAAAAAGAACTTATTGCCGAATTCCTTAAGATCGTGGAAGTTGAAAATTCTAAACGAAAAAAGGTAACGGCTAAAGAAAAGAAGGTTGAAAAGATTAAGGAAAAAAAGGTGATGCAGGAGGCCGAAAAGAAGGTGGAAGAAATAAGGAAGAAGAAAAAAGAAAAGCAGGAAAAAGAAATTAAAGAAGAAGTTGCAAAGCCAAGACCGGTACTAAAGGTGGGTGACCGGGTGCGAATGCAGGACGGCAAAGCCGTGGGTAGCATTGACAGCATTGAAAAAGGGACCGCAAAAGTCAATTATGGTATTTTCACCACCTCGGTATCTGTGGACCAACTGGAACTTGTGCAGCGAAAAAAATAGAAAAAGAAAATTATGGTAAACTTTCCCGAGAATAAAAAAATTATCCTTTTTGACGGTGTGTGTAATCTTTGCAATAATACTGTCCAAACAATTATAAGGAATGACGTTGATGATGTTTTTAGATTTGCACCCCTTCAAAGTGACGTGGGGCGTCAAATCATCAATGAAAGAGGAATTGATACAGAAAACCTGGATTCGGTCATTCTCATTGACCCCGGAGTCGCCTACTATCACAAGTCGACCGCAGCGATTGAAATAGCCAAACATCTTAGGGGTTATAAATGGCTAAAGTATTTTAAAACTCTTCCTGAAGGTTTGAGGGATGGCGTTTATAGCATTGTTGCCAATAACCGTTATAGCTGGTTTGGTAAAAAAGAAACCTGTATGACACCAACTCCCGAGCTGCAGGCTTTGTTTTTGAAATAAGCTTATCAAAAAACTGCTTTTTAGTTTTAAATAGAAGTTTAATTTCCAATTTTTAGACCGCCAACTGAGCACTGAACACTGCCTACTTACTTTAGGTTACTCAGTAAAAATTCCAGCTTGTCATTCGTATTCTTATTCTCTTTAAAGGAATGGGGAAAATAAGTGTTCTGTTGAGCCAGTTCTTTCTGCTGAAGTTTTTGAATTAGATCAGCGTCTTCCATGGCTACTTTTCCGGTGAGCAGGAGCCCCATATCATTGCCGGAAGAGTGATAGTCATAAACTTTTTTAAGCCCGGGCAAGTACTGGTGGTCCTTGGTAAATCCACCACCACGGTGAGCCCTTAGCGTGATTAACCATGACGTTTCCCTGTCCAGTTTATATTGATTGTACAAAAGATCAAAAGTATCACTAAAGTTGTAGCCTTTTATAAGACTATCCGCAGCCAAAACGCGATAAGCCAGCTCTTTCACCCTTTTTAAACTCAGGCTGTCACTCATATATTCACTAAAGATCCCTAGTCCAGCCTGGGTAGGATGATTATTGGCAAATCCATGAGAGAATATGCGAAGAGGTTGATCGAGTCCGTTAAAAGTAGTTAGCATGTTAACTCCAATCTCATGGTTAGAGAGAATCTTTAGGTCGTTATCACTAAACTTCCTGTTTTTCTTCACTAAAAGTTCCCCGGAATTTAAAGCCATGGCAGCTCCTGTGATACTGTTGCTCTGTCTAATTCTGAATTTAAATGGATAATGCTCTCCAAATGCCTGAAAATAGGCTTGTGCCTGATCGGCATTATAACGTGGCACCATTTCTTCAGCATCCTCTTCTTTGTGAAAATGAAGGATGAATTTAGCATTTTTAACATCTCGTTCGGTGGGAGTGCCAAACACCCGCAGGGAGTTATAAAAGAATTTTTTCTCCTTGCCAACTGTGGCTACACATTGCACCAATCCCGAATACTCATAAATCGCATCATAATACAGCTTATGGATATCTTCATCGGGAATATCCTCCAGTCTTTGGCTAAATAACTGCCGCTGCAGGGTATAAGGATCAAATTTAAGTTTTCTGTACTTGAAGACAGGTTCTTCCGAAAACTTTGAACTAAAAAAACGTTTTTTTTCCTGCTCAATATTCAGCGGATTCAAATAATTCAGCACGTCAATCTCCCGCACAAGCCTGTCAAGGTTTTGGTCGATTTCCAGGAGGGTTTTAAAGTAATTGCGGGTTTTATTGGTCATTATGGAAGATTTTCAGGTAAAAAATTTATCCCGCGCAAATACAAGGATTTCCGCCAAGTCTCACAAGCTTTGGAAGGGAAAAATCGTTGGATCTGTAAGAGGATTTAGAATATCTATTTTTCCGCAGGAATCTTCTCTCTCTTTGGAAGGTTATCATCCCAGTTTTTTACCCGTGGATCTCCCAGCTTATCTACAGATTTTGCTACCATCATAGAGACTGCGGCGTCACCAGTCACGTTTACCATGGTACGGCACATATCAAGTGGCCTGTCTACTGCAAAAATAAGGGCAAGACCTGCTTCGGGAATTCCTGCCTGGGAAAGTACAATTACCAGCATTACCATTCCGGCACCCGGGACAGCTGCAGAACCTATTGAAGCAAGAGTTGCAGTGGCAATAATACCTAATTGTGCACCTAAAGTAAGATCCATTCCAAAAGCCTGGGCTATAAATACAGCAGCCACAGCCTGATATAGACTCGTACCGTCCATATTTATTGTAGCACCAATGGGTAAAACAAAGCTTGTCACCTCTTCATGTACTCCAAGATGCTCTTCGGTTCGCTCCATGGTCACAGGTAAGGTCGCAGCACTTGAACTAGTGGAAAAAGCAAGTAATTGAGCGGGGGCAATACCATTTTCAAAAAAGGCTGGATTTCTCCCGGTGGAGATCCAAACGATTAGCATATAAACGCCAATCATTAAGGCGAGGCCGATGATTACAGTGACACCATACATAGCCAGTGCGGCAAAGAGATCTGCACTGGGAGATTCCACCACGAGCGCGGCAAGTAAGGCAAAAACACCATAAGGTGCAGCCAGCATTATTAGGTCAATCAATTTGAGAATCACTTCATTGAACCCGTCAAAAAAAGCTTTTACAGGCCTTGCAGTTTCTTCAGGAATCAAAATAAGACCCAGTCCAAAAAAGATGGCAAAAAAGATCACCTGAAGCATATTACCATTATCACTGGCTGCAGCAAAAATATTTCCTGGTACTATATCCTCAAGGGCCTGGAGTGGTCCGGCCTCTTTTTGTCGCTGAGCATCGGCTATTCGTACATTTGCATCACCTTCATAACTGGCAATAAGATCATTTCTCGTATCCTCGGCAATAGCACCACCCGGTTCTATTAAATTCACCAATAAGAGACCAATGGTCACTGCAATCAATGTGGTACCGATATAGATCAAAATAGTTCGGGTCCCCATCTTGGATAACTTCGAAATATCTTTAAGATCGGAAATCCCTTTTATTAACGAAGCCAAAATTAGAGGCACTGCAATTAACTTGAGGGCATTAATAAAAATATTTCCGAAAGGTTTTATCCAGTCACTTATGAACTCGGCTCCCCAGGAAAAATTGGTCATTAAAAGCGCAAAGATCACCCCGGCAGCCATTCCCAGTAAGATTTGCCAGTGCAGTGCTAATTTTTTCATACTATAGTTTCTGTATAATTATATCCTAGAAGTTCTATCCATCAAATAATAATCGGCCAGCACCAGGGCGGCCATGGCTTCCACTATTGGAATTGCCCGGGGCACCACACAAGGATCATGTCTTCCTTTGCCCTGCATTTCTACACTTTCGCCCTCAGCATTTATTGTCTTTTGCTTTTGCATTATGGTGGCCACGGGTTTGAAAGCCACACGAAAAACAATATCCATTCCATTGGATATACCTCCCTGAATGCCTCCGCTAAAATTCGAAGTTGTGGAGCCATCAGGCTCAAAGAGGTCATTATGTTCGCTACCTTTCATAGCCGCACCAGCAAACCCGCTTCCATACTCAAATCCTTTTACAGCGTTAATTGAAAGCATAGCTGCACCTAAAGTGGCATGAAGTTTATCAAAAACAGGTTCTCCCAGCCCTACCGGAACATTCGATATGACACACTCCACTACTCCACCCACAGTGTCTCCCTGCGATCTAATCTCTTTAATAAAGGATTCCATTTCGGCTGCAGTTTCAGGATCGGGACAACGAACGGGATTCTTTTCTATTTCTGAAAGATCCAACTCTTCAAATTTTTTCTGAAGCTGAATATTACCAACTGAAGAAGTATAAGCCGTAATTTTTATTTCCTGAAGCAGTTGCTTTGCAACAGCTCCTGCCGCTACTCTGCACGCTGTCTCGCGGGCCGAAGACCTTCCACCGCCCCGGTAATCCCTGTTGCCGTATTTTTTGTCATAGGTATAATCGGCATGGGAAGGACGATAGACATCCTTAATGTGCGAGTAATCTTTTGACTTCTGGTTTGCATTCTCAATAACAAACCCAATAGGGGTTCCTGTTGTTCTTCCTTCAAAAATGCCCGAAAAGAACTTCACTGTATCAGGTTCTTTCCGCTGGGTCACGATAGCAGATTGACCCGGCTTACGCCGCTCCATTTCCTGCTGAATTTTTTCCAGATCAAGTTTAAGACCGGCGGGGCAGCCGTCAATAATTCCTCCAATGGCTTCGCCATGAGATTCCCCAAATGTGGTAAGTCTAAAAAGTTTTCCGAAGGAATTTCCCGCCATTGAAGGTGATTTTGAGCAAATGTAATTTTTTAAGCCAAGATTTGAAAATGTTTATTTCAATGCTTCGGCCATGATCACTACAGGATGCAGAGCTTTTTTACCCGTTCCATCTTGGATTTGATGTCTACAGCTGGTACCGGGAGCTGCAATAACAGTCCCTTCCGATGCTTTTCTTACCGCCGGGAACAATGTTTGTTCACCAATTTGCATACTTACCTCATAATGCTCTTTTTCATACCCGAAAGAACCCGCCATACCGCAACAACCCGAAGGAATCACCGTCACCTCAAAATTCTGCGGAAGATTTAGCATTACAAATGTATTTTCCACACCCGAGAGTGCTTTTTGATGACAATGTCCATGCAATTTGATCCTCTTTTTTTCTGAAGTAAAAGAGTCGGCAGTAATATTTCCCGCAATGACTTCTTTCTTGAAAAATTCTTCCAGTAGAAAGACATTTTTGGATACCCGTTCTGCAGCTGCTTTATCATCGGCCAATCTTAAATATTCATCCCTAAAGGTTAAAATTGCAGAAGGTTCCAATCCCAACAACGGACTTTCAGGTGAGATAATATCTTTAAATATCTGAATGTTTTTATTGGCTACTTCTTTGGCTTCTTTTAAAAAGCCCTTAGAAATAAAGCCCCGTCCACTTTCGGGATGTTCTATAATTTTCACTTCATAATTTAGGCCGTTAAGAAGTTTTATAGCCGCCATTCCTACTTCGGAGTCCAGATAGTTCGTGAATTCATCATTGAACAGGTAAACCGTTTTGATCGGGGTTTCAACTTTTCTTTGATTTTTCCTGTAGTATGAAGACAATGTTTGACGAGAAAGTGGCGGAAGACTGCGCTGTGGAGCAATTCCCATGGTTCTCTTCAGAATTCCGGAAGTCAGGGAGTTTGAAAACATGAAGTTCGAAAAAGGGGAAATTCCTGATGTTTTTTTGTTCAACGCTGCGTTGAAAGCAAATGCTTTCGAGCGCAGGGAAGCTTCATTTGCACGATTGTACTGGTATTGAAACTCTGCCTTATATGCCGCCATATCAACATTAGAAGGACATTCACTTTTGCAGCCTTTACAGCTAATGCACAAGTCAAGAACTTCCTTCAACTCTTCATGATCGAATCGATTAGGTTTATCTGAATGTGTTAAAAATTCTCGTAGAGCATTGGCACGGGCGCGGGTTGTATCCTTTTCATTACGGGTGGCACGATAACTGGGGCACATTGTACCTCCGGCTTCGGACGGCTTTCTACAGTCGCCGCTACCGTTACAATTTTCGGCACCTCTTAGAATACCAAGGGAATCTGTAAAATCCATTAAGGTGTCGATTTCCGGTTCCCGGCGGCCCGGTTCGTACCGTAAACTTTCATCCATAGCAGGGGCATCAATAATCTTCCCAGGATTAAAAATGTTCTCTGGATCAAAGATGTTTTTCACCCTTTTCAAGAGGTTATAATTCTCTTCACCTATCATGAATTCGATAAACTCTGCTCTCACCCTACCGTCACCATGTTCTCCACTCATGGAACCGCCATATTTTTTAACCAGGGAAGCTACGTCTTCGGTTATCTTTCTGAAAAGGGCCACATCAGGTTCCTTTTTAAGATTAAGAATCGGACGCAGGTGTAATTCTCCTGCACCGGCATGAGCATAATAAACTGCTTCCTGACCGTAATCCTTCATCAAATCTGAAAATTCAGAAATGTATGCTGCGAGATCTTCCACTGCAACAGCGGTATCTTCAATGCAAGCCACGGCTTTTCGATCCCCAACTATATTTCCCAAAAGGCCTAAACCTGCCTTTCGCAATTCCAAAGCAAGTTCAATTGTTTCATTTCGAAGTACCGGTAGTGCATAAGCCAAATTTGAATCGGAAAGAGTTTTGAGCAGGTCGGCAGTTCGGTCAGTAAGCTCTTCTTCAGAAGCAGATCTAATTTCAAGCATAAGGATCGCTGCAGGATCTCCTTCTATGAAAAATCTGTTTTCCCTGTATTTAATGCTGTTTTTAGTGCAATCCAGGATGACCTTATCCATCATCTCACAGGTGAACAAAGAGTGCCGCATAGCAGGCACTACCGCTTGTAAACATTTTTCAACAGAATCAAAGTGTGCTGCAATCATTACAGCATCTTTTGGAGGCAACTCATCCAGCTGCAAAGTAATTTCGGTTGTTAAAGCGAGAGTTCCTTCGCTTCCACAAAGCAATTTGCAAATGTTGATCTTCTCCTCTTCCCCCCCTAAAACTTCAGCTGAAATGAGTTCATCTACTGCATATCCGGTATTGCGGCGGTGAATTTCCGGTTTTGGGAAACCTGAAATAATTTGTTGCCTTACATCTTCCGACTTAAGTTCCTGATATAACTTCCGGTAGATGTCTCCTTCCATGGAATCCAACTGCATTTTTTCCCGTAATTCTTCCGAAGTAATTTCAGAAAAAACAGCTTCAGAGCCATCAGAAAGCAGTACTTTCATTTCCAGTACCTTGTCCCGGGTTACGCCATACTTAATGGAGGTGGTTCCGCTGGAATTATTACCCACCATTCCGCCAATCATACAACGATTGGAGGTTGAAGTATTAGGACCAAAAAAGAGGTTATGAGATTTGAGATACCTGTTAAGATCGTCCCGGATCACCCCTGGCTGAACTTTTATTGTCCTTTTGCCAGTATTAAGTTCAATAATCCCGGTGAAATACTTTGAAACATCTACTACTATGCCCTCTCCAACACACTGGCCGGCAAGTGAGGTGCCTGCGGTGCGTGGAATGAGAGAGGTATTATTTTTTGTAGCAAAAGAAATTAGTTTTTTAAGATCTTCAACAGTTTTAGGATAGGCTACTGCCAGTGGAACCGTACGGTAAACAGAAGCATCTGTAGCAAATATCCTACGCCAGAGGGCGTCGTAGAAGAGTTTCCCTTCCAAATTGGATTCAAGACCTTTAAGCTCATCAATCATAGTTTTATTATTCTCAGCTTTTGGCATACGGATTAACAGGTCTCTGTTAACATTAACATTTAATTAGCTGAAGTTGGGGATAGTCGGTCACTCAGATAGTCTAATTTTGTAGGAACAAATTAAATGAAAAATTATGAAAAAAATTGTTTTATTAGCTTTATGTATTTTTGGTTTTACCCTTTCTTCACAAGCACAAACTATTGCAGATCATGCCCTGGGTTTACGTTTAGGTGACAATAATGGTGTTGGAACTGAAATTTCCTATCAGCATGGGCTGTCAGAAAACAATCGCCTCGAGTTTGATCTTGGATGGAGCAGCCGTGGAGAATACGATGCTTTTCGTCTAACCGGACTTCATCATTGGGTTTGGAACATAGAAGGAGGATTTAACTGGTATGCCGGTTTTGGTGCAGGTGTTGGTTCTGTTGAAGTTGATGATAATGATAACGATGATGACGGTCTTTTTGTCACTGCGGCCGGAAACATAGGTATCGAATACGACTTTGACTTTCCACTGTTGATCTCTCTCGATTTTAGACCTGAAATAGGTTTAGTAAATTACTACGGTGATGATCTAGGATTTGATGTCGCACTTGGCCTGCGTTATCAGTTCTAAACATATAAATTTATACCCGGAAAGGCTGTTAAAAATTTAATTTTTAGCAGCCTTTTCTTTTATGCCTGAATCTAAGGCTTTTTGGTACAAAGATTCATAGAGAGGAACCACAGAATCTACATCAAAAACAAAGGCCTGGTTGCGGGCATTTTCTTTGAATTTTTTCAGAATTTTATCATCTTTCAGAATATATATGGCGTTTGCAGCCATTTCTGAGACTTCGCCCACATCACTTAAATATCCTGAAAAACCTTGTTTATTGACCTCCGGAAGTCCGCCGGTGTTGGTAGAAATAACCGGAACACCGTTGACCATAGCCTCAAGAGCTGCGAGTCCAAAACTTTCTTTTTCTGAAGGTAACAGAAAAAGATCTGAATAGCTCAACACCTTATCAATTTCATGAGATTCTCCCAGGAACAATACTTTTTCTTCCAATCCCAGTTCGTGGACCAAATCTTCGGCCACTTCTCTTTCAGGCCCCTGCCCTACCATAATGAGTTTTGATTTTAATTTCTTCTGCACCTCATTAAAGATCATAATTACGTCTTTCACGCGTTTTACCTTCCGCAGGTTACTAACATGAGTAATGATCCTTTCATCATTTGCGGCCAACATACTCCTTTGGCAATTACTAATTGACTGAGTGTATTTAGTAGTATCAATAAAGTTTGGCACCACGTCAATCTCCCGCTTCACGTTGAAAAGACGCAGAGTATCTGCTTTAAGGCTTTGGGATACAGAAGTCACAACATCGCTACTGTTGATACTAAAAGTTACAGCCGGTTTATAAAATGGATGATTGCCAACAAGGGTAATATCAGTTCCATGAAGAGTGGTCACCATGGGCAAAAAAATTCCTTCTTCCTCCAACATCTTTTTTGCCATGTAGCCTGCATAGGCATGAGGAATAGCGTAGTGTACATGAAGCACCTCTATTTTATAGAGCTTCACCATATCTACCAGCTTACTACTTAAAGCAAGTTCATACGGCTGATAATGGAAAAGAGGATACTCGGGCACATTAACTTCATGAAAATGAATATTATGGGATAGCTGCTCCAGCCTAACAGGCTGTTTATATGTTATAAAATGGATCTCATGACCTCTCCTGGAGAGAGACATACCCAATTCTGTAGCGACCACACCACTTCCCCCAAAAGTGGGATAACAAACAATGGCAATTTTCATGTATTAGCGTTCTATAGCTTCGTAAATAAGGTCCTGGATATTCGAGCGGATACTTTCCCTCGTAAGTTCATTATTTTCTGCAGAAGGATGAATTCTGTTCGATAAAAATACATAAACTATTTCTTCATCGGGGTCTGCCCATGTAAAAGTTCCTGTAAATCCACTATGTCCAAAGCTGGACATAGAAACACAACCGCAGGTAGGTCCGGCTTCACGAAGCTGGGGTTTATCAAACCCAACTCCCCGTCGCACGTCATCGTCACAATAATAGCAGGTATTAAATTTATCTACTGTTTCTCGATCAAAATATCTCTTACCTCCATACTGCCCTCCATTTAAATACATTTGCATGATTTTGGCCACGTCATTGGCATTTGAATATAATCCAGCCTGCCCTCCTATTCCTCCTAGAAGTGCCGCCCCTTCATCATGAACATATCCCTGCAACAGCTGACTTCTCCAGTAACTGTCTTCCTCTGTGGGCACAATTTTCTCTTTAGAAAATTTTTGAAGTGGTAAATAGGTAGTATAATGGGCCCCCAGAGAATTATAAAAATGATCCTGGGTTAGATATTCGAGAGAGGTTCCGTAAATGTCTTCAAGGTAAAACTTGAGGAGATAAAAAGGCAGATCACTATATTTATACTCCTTCCTTCTTTCCAATTCACTATCTCTAATTATTTGAAGTACTGTATCCCTAATGTCATTCCTGGCATACATATTCTCGGCTATCTGTACATTGTAACCTCTATCCTGCTGGGAACGAATATACTTCACATCGGGACGCTTAGTGTCTTGATCAATGGTCATCCAGTGAAAAGGAATCCAACTTTTGAGTCGGGCGTAATGGGACAGCATTTCCAGGATGGTAATATTTTCTTTATTGCTTCCGCGGAAAGATGGTAACATTTCGCCTAAGGTTGAATCTAAATCTATTTCATCCTGATCTACCAGCTCCATCAAAAGCGGAAGGGTTGCAAGGATTTTCGTTAGAGAAGCTAAATCATAAACATCTGAAGCCTTTACGGGCCTTTCTTTCTCATAGGTATGATAGCCTGCATTTCGCTCGTAGATCACCTTTCCTTTTCGTGCTACAAGCACCTGTAACCCAGGTGTCATTTTTTGTTCAATCGCCTTCTCAATAAGATCATCAATTTTATTAAGCTTATATGAATTCATCCCCACCTGTTCAGGCAGTCCATAAGAGAGACGGTTTAAATTTCTGGTTTTGTAACCGGTTCCTACGGGAAAATTCTTTCCTGCACTAACAGGAAGTTTTCCTTTAGCCTCAAGAGCCCCGAAAATAACCTGTGCTGCCTTTTGCTGTGCAAGATCATTATTTTGATAAGCTACCTGGATCGCCTCAAAATTTGCTGTGGTATGTAGATCCAGTAAAGCATAGGGGCTGGTAAAAACATTAAAAATCACCTTGTTTTTTCGGGCTATTTCATAAAGCCAAACCTGCTCTTGTTCATTAAGCCTGAAACCGCTCCATGGAGAAGCAGAAGATTGATGATAACCAATAATTACCTGGTTGTATGATTCCAGCTTATCCAATAACTCATTAAGATTTTCTGCCGAAACCGAATCAACCTGAGCATATCGGTTCAATTGTTCGTAAAAGGCATCCCCTGAATCTTCCCCAAAATGAACATAGGCAATTTTACTGGTTTCCAGATCCTTGACAGGAAGGGTCGACCTGTCATTTTTTATTACCGTCATAGCATTTTCATACAGTTTATGGGCAAGCACCTCATTTCGAATGCTGTTGAGATCTTCAATTATATATGTGGGATCTACAGGTTCATATTTGTTTAAACCAACCTTATATTTTGCATAAAGAATTTTTCTTACTGAATGCTTCAGCCGTTCTTCTGTAATATGACCTTTATTATATGCTTCTATAATTAATTCTGAAGCTTTGGGTACATCTTCAGAGAAAAGCAAAATATCATTCCCTGCTAAAAATGCAGCCAGATCTATTCTTCCCGGCTCATCAAAGTTGGCAACACCCTTCATGTTTAGAGCATCAGTAATAATAAGTCCGTTGAACCCAAGCTCCTCCTTTAGAATTCCGGTGACGATTTCATGAGAAAGAGTGGAAGGAAATTCGGTGCGCTCCTCGAGACTGGGAACATTTAAATGGGCCACCATTACACTACCTAAACCTTCAGCAATTAACTCCCCGTAAGGAAATAGTTCTTCTCTAAAGATCCTGTCACGAGAGAAATCTATTGTGGGCAGAGTTTTATGAGAATCTCTTTCGGTATCTCCGTGGCCGGGAAAATGCTTAGCGCTTCCAAGAACTCCCTCTCTTTGCATACCTTTTATAAAAGCAACAGCCTTTCTGGTGACATTGTTTTTGTTTTCGCCATAAGAACGGTTTCCTATAATAGGATTTTCAGAATTTGTATTTATGTCCACCACAGGTGCAAAATTTACATGTACTCCTAACCTCTTTGATTGTTTTGCAATACTCGCCCCAACTTCAGTAATCAAACTTTCATCCTGTATGGACCCCAAAGTCATATTCCAGGGATAGGCATAGGTCGAATCGAGCCGCATCGCCAGACCCCATTCGGCATCCATTCCTATAAGAAGTGGTACTTTGGAAAGATCCTGCAGTTCATTCTGTAGTTTCAGCTGTCTTTTTGGTCCTCCTTTTGAGAAGATCACCCCGCCAACATGGTGCTGTTCCACCAGTTCCTTTGCTTTGTCGGTTTTGGAAGCAGGATCTGAAGAAAATACATCTATCATAAAAAGCTGTCCAACTTTTTCCTTTAAAGACATTGCATTATAGATGCTGTCTACCCATTGCCGCTGTTGCTCTACATCTTCAGCAATTAAAGGACGACTTTGAGAGTAGGAAATTTGGGGAATAAAAAACAAGGTCAGCAAGAGACCTGTAATAAGGATTTTAATTCTCATCAATTTAGAAAACGCTTGTGCCAGCTTTCAGATGCAAGAACTTCCCAATCTGAAAGATATTCAGCTTTATTGTTTACGAGGTTATTAAAAACAATGGTTTTTGGAGAAACCGCTTTGTCTTTAGCCATCTTTCTGAAATCTGTGAGCGTCTTATAAGCAACAAATTCTCCCTGTTTAAAGGAAACATTCATCTTGTCCAGAAGATCAACATTGTATTCTTTTTCCAACTGCTGAACAAATCGTACAGATTCATCAATGGAGCAACCTGTGGCAGCATTCATTTTTTGATCAAGAGCAAGAATAATAAATCGTTTATAGCGCATCTCATAAGAAGCCTGAAGATTGGCACCGTGGGCAGTCCATTGCTCAATAAAAGCCTGAAGTTTTTCTTTAATTTCGGTCTGCTCTTCCTCTGTAAAAGAGCGATTTGCCTGAAAGATCCAAACTCTGGAACTCTCGGGTAAAGATTCAAATGGAACGTACATTAATTTGGATAAATTTAGAATTACAAAAATAACATATTTGAAAGCGGGATTCCAATTTGTGAAGGTTAAAGTTGCACTTATTCTCCTTCTCATAAAGGTTCTAAGACTTTGTCATCAAAAGTACTGCCACAGGCTGACAAAAATCATAATTTTAGAAACTTTCTACTCTAATTTTGTCTTATGGAAAATAAGGAAAAGGAACTTTTTAAAATTGCAAAGAAGTTGGGGTTTTCTCGCGGAACTAATCATCTCCATAACCTTACGGAATGGTTACGCGAGGACAAACAGATCCATATTGAAGTGGGCAGCATCTGGGACGAATTTAACAATTACGTTGAATCATATTGCTATACCATCACTACCCCTGTTTGTACTTACTATTTGGAACCTGTTTATGCATCGGGAGGGAATTCGTACTCTGAAATGCTGCAACAGGGAATTTCGCACGGTATGGAGATTTTACACATGTACAATGAACAAAAACATATTAAGGTTGCAGACGACCAGGTGATTATTGCCTATTTAAAAGGTTATGGGGAAAAAGACAAGAAAAGCTCCTGGCTTCAGTATAGGACGAACTTGGAAAAGTACGCCTATTTACGAGGGAGACAGGGAAATTACATAGAAGAAGGACTTACGGAAGATGAAATTTTGATCCTGGTGAGAAATATCAGGCCGAATGAAGCAAGACTAAAATTGGAACAAAGATAAAAAGGGGCTGTAAAATCATATTTTACAGCCCCTTTTTATACTTTTTCTCTTGCCTACAAATCTTCGGCAGTTGCAATCATTTCGGCAATATCCATGACAGCTATATTGTCTTCCCTGTTTTTTGCCTTAACTCCATCTGTCATCATTGTGTTACAGAAAGGACATCCTGCGGCGATTACTTCCGGCTTTACTTCTATTGCCTGTTCTGTGCGGGCGACATTGACATCTTCTTTTCCCGGTTCGGGTTCTTTGAACATCTGGGCACCTCCGGCACCACAACACATCGCATCTTTTTTACACCTTTTCATCTCCACAAGCTCAACTTCCAGCTTTCTCAGTAAATCGCGAGGAGCTTCATAAATACCATTTCCCCGACCCAAATAACAAGGATCATGAAAGGTTATCCTTTTACCTTTAAATTTTCCTCCCTCTACGGTAAGACGCCCCTCTTCCAACAGGGACTTTAAAAAGGTGGTATGATGCATTACCTCATAATTCCCTCCAAGTCCAGGATATTCATTTTTCATAATATTAAAACAATGTGGACAGGTGGTGACGATTTTCTTTATCTCATATCCATTTAATACCTCAATATTTCCGGCAGCCTGCATTTGGTAAAGAAATTCATTGCCGGCACGTTTTGCAGGATCACCGGTGCAACTTTCCTCTGTTCCAAGAACAGCAAAATCTACATTTGCCCTGTTGAGCAACCTCACAAAAGCCTTTGTTATTTTCTTTGCCCTGTCATCAAAGCTTCCGGAGCAACCAACCCAAAAAAGAACTTCGGGTTTTTTTCCTTCGGCCATATATTCTGCCATTGTTGGCACTTTAATATTTTCTGCCATTGTTTCTTTATTGCAGCCTCGAAAAGGCCGGTTTGGTAATTAATTTTCGGTTGCCCAGTTCAGGCGGTCCATTTGGTTATAGGGCCATGGAGCTCCATTATTCTCAATATTGCTTAATGCATTGTTCAGATCTGCCGGTCCGGCACTTTGCTCCATCATGAGATATCTTCTCATTTCCACAATGATTGACATAGGATCTATACCAACAGGACAGGCTTCCACACACATTTGACAAGTGGTACAGGCCCATATCTCCTCACGTTGTATATAGTCATCCAGGAGTTGTTTTCCATCATCTACAAACTTGCCATTTTTGTTAATATTTTCTCCAACCTCTTCTAACCTGTCACGAGTATCCATCATGATTTTTCTGGGAGAAAGTAATTTACCTGTATTGTTTGCCGGACATTGATCTGTACAACGCCCACATTCGGTACAGGTATAGGAATTGAGCAACTGCACCGTATTGAGATCGAAAATGTCTGATGCGCCAAATTTTGCCGGCTCTCCCTCAGCTTCCCCTTCAGGTTCTGCCGGTGCGGCAAATGGATCTGTATCAGGATCCATCATAAGTTGAACCTCTTTTGTAACAGCATCTATATTGTCAAATTCTGCCTTCGGCCTTATTTTGGAATAATAGACATTTGGAAAAGCCAGAAGAATATGAAGATGTTTAGAGTAGTAGAGATAATTCAGGAAGAAAAGAATCCCCAGAATATGCAACCACCAGGCGGTTCTCTCAATAATAATAAGTGTAGAATTACTAAATCCATCCAGCAGTGGCAATAAAAAACTACTTACCGGAAAAGCACCTGCGATCTCCCCGCTTGTCATGGCGTAATGAGGAGCAAGATTTAACTGCAATTGATAATCTGCCGCATTCATAACCAAAAATAGGGTCATCAAAACCATTTCGAAATAGAGGATATAATTGGCGTCATTCTTGGGCCAACTTGTAATCTCCCTGGCTCTGAACCTATAGATGTTCATTACGTTTCGCCTGATCCAAAAAATGATAACTCCTAATAAAACCAAAAGTGCGAGAATTTCAAATGCACCTATCAGGTAACGATAAGGTTCACCTGCAAAGGCAAAAATTCTATGGGTACCAAAAATTCCGTCAATAATAATTTCAAGAACTTCAATGTTGATGATGATAAAACCTATGTATACAATAACATGCACGATTCCTGAGACAGGTCTGCGCACCATTTTATACTGGCCGAGTGCAATTTTTGCCATTTTCCTCCATCTTGCCCCGGGATTGTCGGTCCGGTCTATTTCCCGGCCTAATTTAATATTCCGAATCATCCTCCGAATATTGCGAACGAAAATACCTATCCCAATTGCCAGAGCAAGGATAAAGACGATTTGTGCAAGGATCTGCATGGTTGGTTGGTTATTTTAATGAATCTCCCGGTGGCGAATAAGGTCCCGGATTTTTCCCAAAGATAGAAAAATGTACGTAACGTTTTGGATTCAATTTCACGTCCTGTATCAAAGCATCAAGCTGATTTGTTGCCCTTTCAAGATTATTGTAAACTGAAGGATCATTAACAAGCTTTCCGGCTGTTCCCTCGCCGGAGTTCATTTTTTCAGAAAATTCTTCCAGGTTAGCAACTGTAGCTTCAAGCTCCTCTGTGATTTTAAGTATATCAACTTCAGCAAGGGTATCTGAGAAGTTACTAAAGTTTATAGCCATCTCATCAAGATTGGTAAAAGTTCGGTCAAGTTTAGGAGCATTTTCGTCCAACACCTCTTCTACAGTATTTGCCGAATTGTTGAGGGAAACCATTGTTGCATTAAGACTTGCAATACTGTTCTTTATATCTTTTCTCGTGGCAGGGCTCATTACTTCATTAAAAGAATTGACTAAAGAATCTGCACTTACAATGAGATCTTCTATTTTTTCCTGCAGCGGAGTAAGCCTTTCGTTTACCAGTTCAAGTAGCCCCTCTTCTATTTCACCGGGAAGCGTATCTCCCGACACTGCAATATTTCCCGGTTCATATTCGGGAATAATGGCAAGCGATTTACCTCCAATGAGTCCACCCCCATATATTTGGGCTACGCTATTTTCAGAAAAAGGAAAATCATTATCAACAGAAAAAGTCACTACCAGTCTCCCGGAGACATCAAGAAATCCAATTTTGGTGACATTACCCACCCTAAGGCCATTAATAGTAACAGCGGATGAAGGTGAAAGTCCTTCCACATCACTATAGACGGCATAGAACGTTCTACTGGAATCAAACCAGTTTTTACCTTTTAAAAAGCTGTATCCAAAAATAAATAAAAGAATGGCAACAATGGCCAGAAGAGCGGTTTTTACCTCTTTAGTATATTTCACAAAAATTGTCCTGTTTGATGAGGCACAAATATAAAATTTATCTAGTAAAGAAGGTCTATTTGGTTTTTGTTTTTAACGCCTCATTAACGCTGATCTTCTCATTTCCACGAAAAGCTACTATGTAGCTGTCAGGATAACCTGTGCGCTTTGCCATTTCATGGAAATCCTGGATTTGCGAAAAACTGGAAGTAGCTCCATAATAATATTTAAAAAGTTTTCCCTCCTTATTCCTTGAGACCTGCTTTAAGCCTTTAAAATTTCGGGAAGAAGGATCAAGCTTCTTACCTGAGGCAGCCAATTGTACACGAAAAGTTATTCCGTCATAAACATCTAAAGGCATTTCCTCAGTTTCCTGCGTAAGCTGTACGGGCGGATTGGCCTCCAAGTTGTCCAGAATATCATGATTAATCGAGTTTTTATAATCCTTAACTGCCCTTACAATAGATGCTGAAATCGCAGATTGCCCCGCAGCACTATTAAGGAAAGCTCCTTCAGCCTTATTGCTCAAAAAACCTGCTTCAACAAGGACGCTCGGCATATAAGTTTCTCTTAACACCAGGAATCCTGCCTGCTTCACTCCCCTGTTCACTCTCTTATTAATATTCGTGAAGTTTTTTTGAATAAGATCTGCTAATAGGATGCTTTGGTCGAGATACTCCTCTTGCATAAGAGTAAGGCCTATGTAAGATTCAGGTGAATTCGGATTAAAACCATCATAGGTCATTTCATAATCTTCCTCCAGAAAAATTACCTGGTTTTCCCGCATAGCTACTTCGAGGTTATCCTGATTTCGGTGAAGTCCTAATACAAAAGTCTCTGTCCCCTGGGCTTGCGATCTATGACCATTCATATGAATAGAAACAAAAAGATCTGCTTCAGCCTTATTTGCAATATTGGCTCTTCCTGCAAGAGTAACAAAAACATCAGATTTACGAGTGTAGATAACCTTTACATCCGGAATTTTTTCAAGTTCGGCTCCTACCTGTAGAGCTATATTGAGGGAAATATCCTTTTCTGAATATCCATTCCAGCTATTTCCCGGATCCTTACCTCCATGGCCTGCGTCTAATACCACTACGAAAGGATCTCGCGGCGGATCTCCCCCAACAGAAGCAGCCAGGGAGAAATTAATAGTAGTAAAAAATATCAAAAAGACTAAAATGTTCGTTTTCATATTGAAATAACGGTTCATTAAAACGCTTATTATTTTTCCTGAACTCTAAAAGGTTCCTTAAAAAATATATGTAATTTTGAGACTTCAAAAAACGAGCCACACCATACAAAAATAGCATAACTAGCATTGCGAACAAAGATACTTTACATACTTTCCTGCTGTATTTTTATGCTTTTTCTAGCCCCAAAATCTACAGCACAGGAAATCAAAACAAATGAAGGTATCCGCATTCCTGCAGAACGTGAACCGGTGCAAGTAATACTCGATTCCATTATTATAGAAGCTCCGGTTCCCGTTATAAGTCTTACACAACAAGATACGGTGAGACCGCGGAATGAAATGCTTGCAGATAGAGTTGTTTACACGGCCGTTGACTATATGCGTTTAAGTCCGCGCGAAAACAGGATCTATCTTTACAACAATGCCGAAGTCACTTATGGTGATATTAATATTACTGCGGGTCGAATCATTCTCGACAATGAGCGGAATGAGGTTTATGCCTACGGAATTGTTGACACGGCAGGTGTATACACTCAAAAGCCGGTATTCACCCAGGCCCAGAGTGTAGTACGTCCCGATTCTATTCGTTTTAATTTCGATTCTGAAAAAGCTCTTGTGTTCAATTCCCGTACAGACCAGGGAGAATTTAAAGTGCTTGGGGAAATCACTAAAAGGGAAAATGATTCAGTTTATTACATGCAAAATGTAAGGTTTACCACCTCTCCCAATGAAGAGAATCCCGATTACTATTTTTACGCCAGAAGGATCAAACTAGTACCCGATAAGAAAATAGTTTCGGGGCTTGTAAACATGTATATTGCCGATGTTCCTACTCCATTGGGTCTGCCTTTTGGATATTTCCCAATGACCGATGAGCAAACTTCAGGATTTATCATCCCCTCTTTTGGAGATGACAACAATCGCGGCTTCTATCTGCAAAATGGAGGTTATTATTTTGCCATAAGTGATTATGTTGATCTTACTGTCCTGGGAGATTATTATACCAACGGGAGTTATGGATTAAGGATGGAATCCTCCTATGCTCTTCGCTACAGGTTTAGGGGAAATGTGAGTTTTAGATATGAAAAGTTGATCAACAGTGAAAGAGGGTTTCCAGATTTTTCTGAATCCACTATTTACAACCTTCGCTGGAACCACGCCCAGGATTCAAAAGCAAATCCTTCCTCCAGGTTCTCTGCAGCTGTGAACCTTGGTAGTAGTGACTATTACCAGGCTTCTACCAACCAAATGAACACAGGAAACCGGTTGACAAATACCTTAAGCTCTTCGGTTTCGTACTCAAAAACTTTTAACATCCAGCCTCAGGTAAACTTGAGCATCGCTGCGACGCATAGCCAGAATACCAATACGGAACAGATTAATATGACGCTTCCTACCGTGCAGGCTAGCATGGCTCGAGTTTACCCATTTGAGCCCAAGATAGGTGCCAAAAAAGGTATCATAGAGAACATTAATTTCCAGTACAATTTTAGAGGAGAGAATAGATTTCAGACTACAGATTCCCTCTTCTTTCAACCCGAAATGTTCAAAAATGCCATCTTAGGAGCTCAGCATTCTATCCCGCTCACCACCAATTTTAAATTATTTAATTATTTAAGTGTAAGTGCGGGAACAAATTATACCGAGTCATGGGTTTTCAGGACCTTTAAAAGATCCTACGATGAGGATGCACGCCTTGAGATCATCGACACAGTGAGTGGCTTTGACTCCTTTCGCACCTACAACTTCAACACTAGTATTGGGACCACAATCTACGGAACCAAAAATTTTAGCGGAGATGGAAAACTACAGGCCATTCGGCACATGATACGTCCATCTATAAGTTATAATATAAATCCCGGGTTTGGGTATTATTATGATAATTATATCATTCCGGAGACTGAAGGTCGTGAAGAACGTATTGTCGAATATTCCAGATTCCAGGGAACCTTATACGGTCCCCCGGGAAAAATATTCTCCAGTTCTATTGGCCTTTCATTAAGTAATACTTTTGAAGCAAAGGTGAAAGATTCGGTAGATGCCGAACCGCGAAAAGTAAAACTACTTAACAATCTTAATATAAGCACTTCCTATAATTTGGCGGGAGATTCATTGAAACTATCTCCTATTAGTATCCGCGGAAGTATTCCGGTCGTTCAAAACAAATTGGATATTAACTTTGGAACCAACCTGGACATTTATGCTCTGAACAATCAAAACCGCCGAATCAATACGCTAAATATTCAGAATGGTGGAAGTTTATTCCGGCTTACCAACGCAAATGTTAGTTTTGGATATTCCTTTTCAAGCCGGGATTTTTCAGGAGGAAAAGAGAATGTAAACCGGCTTGAAAATCAGACTTTCAGAAATGGCGGACGACCCGATGATCTCTTTGGTAAAGACATGGACATTGACGGCACTTTTTATGATGAGCATGAGCAGAATATGCCCGAAGAGGATGAGGAGAGTGAGAACAGCTGGTATAACTTTGACATCCCCTGGGACCTTAGGCTAGCTTATGTACTTAACTACAGTAACAATGCTCGCCAAGGCCAAATTTCCTCCCACTCCTTGATGTTTTCGGGAGATGTGGAACTTTCTCCCAAGTGGTCTGTAGGTGCTTCTTCGGGTTATGACTTTGTCAACACGGGATTTACCCATACCCAACTGAGGTTTGGCAGGGATCTCGAGAGCTGGAGAATGACCTTTAGCTGGACTCCTTTTGGCATTTACAAACAATGGAATTTCTTTATTGGGATCAAGTCTTCCCTGTTAAGAGATATTAAATATGAGAAGAGAAGAGAAAGAGATAGAAGATTATAAAAACTGAAAATCATGAAAAAGATCATTCAAACTAAAGATGCACCGGCACCAATTGGAGCTTACAACCAGGCAGTTTTAAGCGGAAATACTTTATATATTTCCGGACAAATTGCACTTAACCCGGTAAGTGGGGAACTGGAACAGAAAAATATTGAAGAAGAGACAGAACAGGTAATGCGAAACCTTAAAGCAATATTGGTCGCGGCCGAAATGAGCTTTGAAAATGTAGTAAAAAGTTCAATCTTTATAAGCGATATGAATAATTTCGGCAGGATCAATGCCGTTTATTCAAAATATTTTGATGAAGAGACAGCCCCGGCACGGGAAACTGTGGAAGTGGCCAATCTTCCGAAATTTGTCAACGTAGAGATTAGTGTAATCGCCGTAAAGTAAAATTTCTCCAGGTCTATCGGCTCAAACTACAAGAGGTTCCAAAAATGCCATTTTTGGAACCTCTTGTAGTTAAAAGTCATCGGCTCCGGGAAACCTGATATAATCGGGGGCAAGACTTTTCTTTTCAACCTGCCCATCTTCCTCTTCCTCTCGAATGGCGGCAGTACTGGTAACTTCCCGGTCAACAATTTTCCGCAGGAGCTCTTTAAAAGTGTCAAAATCCACCTGGTAAGATAATCCTACTCCCTGCGTAAAGCCTAGTTCTTCTCCAAGATATTGAATGTTGTTTTCCCGGTTGAAAATAGTTGCCCGTAAGTTTCCTTCTTCATTCAAAAGAAATTCGATCTCCAGGTTTCCCACAATAACAGTTTCAGTGACACCTCCTACCGGCACTCCAACCTGGCCATTTATTAGTACCCGTTCACTAATTTGTGTGGAAAGAGTTACCCCAAACCTATCTGCCATTGATTGTTCGGGAGTTCGTATCCCCTGTTCGTAATTAAGGCCCACCTGGAATGTCCCTGAATCGTCGGAAAGCAGGTTATTAAAGAATCCTGAAGCACTTTCAAAAAGGTTCCCTGCCCATATGCTTCCGGGGCTACCCGTAAGCACATTTTCTGTGTAAAATTGGCCGAGAGTAATAAGAGAGAACGCCTGAATTTCGGTATTGGTGCTGGTTTCTATTTTGTATTCCAGTTCCGATCTGACAGCCGAAGCTACATTGGGATATTCGAGATCAAAGGAAATATCGGGTTGCAAAAGCTCTCCTTCAAGATTAATCACCACATCTACGGGTATCCTTCGGCTAACACCGGGATTGTCCAGGACAATTGCCGGGTTAGCATGGGCTTCATAGACTGCACTAATATTGAGATCGGCCAGAGCAGGGTTTCCATTCCAGTTTATACTTCCACCAGGCCGCACTTCGAAACGCTTTTGCAGTGCGCCGTAATTAAAAATATATTCTCCAGTATTTGCAATAAAGTCACCCCACATATTAAATTTTCCCAGGGTATTGATCTCGATCAGTAAAGTTCCTGCTCCTCTTCCCCGCAATATGCTTCCGTCAATGTCCAGTTCCACCAGAGCATCATCTGTAACGTCAAGATCAAAATTAAGTTCCAGACCTTTAACATCCTGGAATTCCAGCTCCTCACCAGCTAATCGGGCTGCCTTTTCCTCCGGGCTCAAAAAGTGAATAAATGAATTATCTCCTACGCTTTCAGAATCACTAATAGGGATTTTGAAAACTGTTCCTCTACGGGTGGCACCTACGACATCAATCACAAGTTCAGAGGTTGGGCCGTAAATGGCCGCATTTCCCCCAATGAAAGCTGTACCGTAGTAAAGGGCTTCCTCATCATAATCTGTATCCAGAACCAGAAGACGGTTTGTAGAGATGTTAAGTCCAAGGACCCAATCGCTAAAGTTCCTGTGGGAAATTGTCCCATCAAGTACACCAGTGGTGTTGTATTCTGTATCGGTAATTGTAATCTCATCAAAGTTAAACTGCTGCTGATTTAAATTCACCACAGCTCCTTCTTCAAAAGCATAATCCACCTCCAAATATGGTATTGATAAGCCTGCCTCATCAAGAAAAAGTCTTCCTTCTATATCAGGATTTTTATAATTTCCCGTAACATCGGCTTCTCCCGAAACTAAGCCTCTTATGTTCTCAATGACATCTTTTCCGAGGGGACTAAAAGCGGCCAAATTAAAATTTTTCAGATCTACTTCCAGGTCAATTTCGGGTGAATCTCCTTCCACCAGGATCTCCCCAATAGCCGAAAGTGATTCCAGCCCTGCGTTCCGCAGTGTAGTGTTTACATTGTAAAGGCTCAAATCGCGGTTTCCCATTACATCGAGGTTGAGAACTCCCAACATCTGGTCATTAATTATAAGATCCCTAACTGTAAGAGAAGTATTAGGATAATAAGCCCCTTCCTGCTGCAGGAGATTTAAAGAGCCGTTTACAATCCCTTCCATTTCCAGGCTGGCGAATTCGGGAGTGATTTTATACAAATCCACATTGTCGAATTCCATTCTGAAATCTTTATAAGTGGAATCACGCATTTCTCCCGATAATCGGATTTCTTCATTTTCATGGCTCAGCACAAGAGAATCAATTCTCACATTATTAAATCCATTAGAGAAAATGATCCTATTGGACTTGTTACCTTCCTCATTAAGATGCCAGACGCTTTCTTTAAATTTCAGGTCCGAGGGTTGCAAACCTATTACAGACTGATTGTCATCATTAATGGTGTGGTACAAATTAAGATTAAATTCATCGTTGCTTTTAGGGCCACCTTTAAATTCTGAACGCATGAAAAGGGTATCATTGAGAGTAACATTGATGAGATTGAAATCCTTGATGTTGTAAAAATTTGTAGCTACACTATCAATTTCAATAAAAGTATTAAAAAGTGGATTTGAGTTATCTACCTGAATATTAACCTTATCAAATAAGTTATTGAAAGCTTCTATTTGAGGGGATCTAAAGGCCAAACGAAATTCAGATTCATCAGATTCCACACTTCCCCGTATGAAAGTATTGGGAGCCAGGGCTATTTCAGGATAAAAAACTTCTACGATCTTATTGTAAATATCAAAGTCAAAATTTAGATACTGGTCGGTGGTAATCTTATTGGGACGATAGTTGGTGTAGAGACTTCCAACCGCATTTTCAATCAATGCAGGAACTTCCGTAATATCAAATATCCCTTCTATTGTACCATTAATGACATCTGGGGAATGCACCTCAATAGTCCTCACAGGCCCATCAAAATCTGATGTCACTTCAAGGTCCTTGAACATGTAAGTATCATTCTCGTTCTTATAAGAAGTATTTAAAAGATAAATCTCTCCCTCAAAATTATTAAGGTTAGTACCTTCCATATTCATAATCACATCTCCCTGAAAAGTGGAGATACTATCGCGTTGCACCAAATTTAAGGCAGCCAGATCGGCATGGGCCACAGAGGCTTCAAAATCATATATGTTTGTTTCGGCTGAAAAATCTGCAAGTCCATTAAATTCCATTCGGAGATTAGGATCCAGAGAGATCACATTCCCATTAAAAAGAGGTGCTTTTAAAGTACCACGTAATTTAAGATTGTTGTAAGTGTAGCCATTATATACCAAACGCGAAATACTTCCCCGCACCTGCGTATTCAGGGTTTCTGTTGTAAATCCTCTTCCGTCAAAAGTAACATTAAGCGAAGTGGTGCCCAGATCCCGGATATTGGCTAATCGTCCCACATTAAAATTTCGCGCCACCAGGCGACCGTCGTAAGAGGTAATTACTCCTTCTCCAAAGCCGTTCATTTCAAGATCAATGTTAGCGGCTCCCAGCTGTGAGAACAAAACAGCATCTGTAACCAAAGAGTTTTCTGAAATAAAAATATCTCCCTCAAGCTGAACATTCCCCAGTTCTCTGAGTTCCCGGGGTAATTTACCCTGAAGTAAACCGGGAAGGAGATTAACAAGATCGTAATAATTGGTGGAAAGATTTGTTATAATTCCGTCAAGGGAGAATTCATCTTCATCTGTGCCCAGGGAATTTCTAATTTGTAGTTCTCCTTCGAGGCGCGTGCGATCAAGGCCGGTCATTTTAATATCGTAAAGCAGTAAATCATTTAGTATCCCGTCAAGATTAGTCGAAAAATTGATCTTTTGATCTTTTCCAAATTTGTCATAAAAAGGCTGAAGATCATTTGTAGAGATGGTTGACGGTCTAAAGGTCGCCTCAACAGGTACAGTATTAATAAATCCTGCAAAACCATTGGTAATATCAAAACGAATGTCGGAATCAATTCTAGAATCAGGAGTTTCTACCTGCAGCTCTTCCAATACCATTTCCTCGGAAGTATAGGTGAAATCCATACTTAGATGGGTCACTCTAATTCCTCTGTTTTCAAAACCCGAAAGCTTTTCAATATCCACATAAACATCTGAATCTTCTACCAATAAACCGCTGGCTAGAATGAATAGGTTATCTAATCTGACTACTTCAGGATCATTTAAATTCTGGTTTATGTAGTTGAACTTCCCGTTTACCACCTCAAGCCTTGAAATGGCCAACACAAAAGGAGTGGACTCCTGCTGTTTTTTACTTTTAAGCTTATTAAGAAATATATTTAGGTTATCCCGCTCCTCCCCTTCATATACCTTCATGTTCATGTAAAGGTCCTTTGCGGTTGTAGCTCCCAGAGTAGGATTATTGTTATAAATACTTCTAAGGCTGGTAGCCGACGTCTTTACCTGTTGGGAAAAAATAAGGGTGTCCTGGTGGTGATCCAGGATCAAAACATCATTTAGTTTAAGCTTTCCGCTATAAGTAATGCCAACCCTCCCAATACTTATGTCTACATCTTTAGATTCTTTAAGTGAATCTGTAATTTTTCCTGCAACAAAAGTCTGTACGGAGGGAATAGAAAATACTATCAACAAAATGATGAAAAGCAGCAGCAGAGAGAGCAGCATTTTACCTAGTATTTTCCAGAATTTTCTGATAGATTTTTTAGTTATAACTTTGCGAGCAATATTAACAATTTTCGGGCCTAAATACTAAGGATGACAGCACAAAATATTTACATACTCGGCATTGAATCTTCCTGTGATGACACCGCTGCTGCAGTACTTCACAGCGGAAAAATCCTTTCAAATGTTGTGGCAACCCAGGAGGTTCATCAAAAGTACGGCGGAGTGGTGCCCGAGTTGGCTTCACGAGCACATCAACAGAACATTGTACCGGTCATTCATGAAGCTCTTTCAAGGGCCGGAATTACTAAGGAAGACCTCACGGCTGTTGCCTTTACCCGTGGCCCGGGTTTAATGGGTTCGCTCCTTGTGGGGACTTCTTTTGCAAAATCATTGTCTTTAGGTTTAAAGATTCCCCTTTTGGACATCAACCATATGCAGGCTCATATTCTCGCGCATTTCATCGATGAGAAAGATTTCAAAAAACCCAAATTTCCGTTTCTCGCTCTAACGATTAGTGGAGGCCACACCCAAATCGTAAAAGTTACCGATTACTTTCAAATGGAAGTAATTGGAGAAACCCTGGATGATGCAGTGGGAGAAGCTTTCGATAAAAGCGCAAAGATCCTTGGTCTCCCCTACCCCGGTGGACCCCTGGTAGATAAAAATGCTCAAAAAGGTGATCCTAAAGCCTTTCCTTTCCCCAAACCGAAGGTAGAAGGTTTGAACTTTAGCTTTAGCGGATTAAAAACTTCGATCTTGTACTTCATTCAGAAGCAGGTAAAGCAGAATCCACAATTCATTGAAGAAAACCTAGAAGATATCTGTGCTTCAATTCAGCATACCATCATTGGGATTCTTATGGACAAACTAAAGAAGGCAGTTAAACAAACGGGGATTACAGAGATCGCAATTGCCGGAGGAGTATCGGCAAATAGCGGAATAAGAAACACTCTGCACGAAGCGCAGGCAAAGTACGGCTGGAAGACTTATATTCCTAAGTTCGAATATACAACAGATAATGCCGCGATGATCGCCATTGCAGGGCATTATAAATTTATTTCTGAAGATTTTGCCGATCTGGGAGTGACTGCCAAGGCAAGAATTAAAATGTAATCCATGCACCTCTTTTTTCATCCTGAAGTAACAGAAAATGATAGGGAAGTCCGATTTTCCAGAGAGGAGAGTAAGCATATTGTGAAAGTCCTGAGAAAGCGCGAAGGAGATACTTTACACCTCACAAACGGGAAAAGCTGGATCTTTGAAACAGAGATCACTCTGGCCGAGCCTAATAACTGTAGCGCCAGAATATTGTCTGCTGAAAAAGAGCCTCCGGCACCTTATCATTTACACCTTGCAGTTGCCCCTACCAAAATGAATGACAGATACGAGTGGTTTTTGGAAAAAGCCACAGAAATAGGCATTCAGGAGATCACACCGGTGATTTGTGACCACAGTGAAAGAAAAGTAATTAAATCTGAGCGCTTTCAAAGAGTGATTCAGAGTGCGCTGAAACAATCACTACATACTAGATTCCCGGTGTTGAATGAACCTGTCAGTTTTAAGGATTTTATAAAGAAAGGTCATTCGGAAGCCAAGTTCATTGCACACTGTGAAGATTCCATGCCAAAAAAATTACTCTCAAGGAGTCTCCAAAAAGCTATTTCAGCGACCATTTTAATTGGGCCCGAAGGAGACTTTTCCGAAGAAGAAATAGAAGTAGCAATGAAAGCAGGCTGGGAACCTGTAAGCCTGGGAAACAGCAGATTAAGAACTGAAACTGCTGCGATAGTTGCCTGTCATACAGCTGCTTTGATCAATGAAGAAGAATAATTCCCTTTTTGCTATTTTAGAGTCATGAAAAAACTGTTTTTAATCCTTTTCTTATTTTCCTTTTCGTCGAACGTGCAGGCACAAAAGGTTGCAGTACTCAAATACGGAGGTGGGGGCGATTGGTACAGTAATCCTACTGCGGTACCGAATCTAATTGAATTCTCTAATCAAAATATTAAAACCTCAATTGACCCTCAACCTGCGACAGTAGAACCCGGTAGTACAGATATTTTTCAATATCCTTTTATTTTTATGACGGGTCATGGAAATGTGTTCTTCAGTGATGAAGACGCTTTAAATTTGAGGAATTATCTTCTTGGAGGAGGATTTTTGCACATTGATGACAATTACGGCATGAATGAGTATATTCGCAGGGAGCTGGAGAAAGTATTTCCGGATAAAGAGCTCGAGGAACTTCCCGCCTCCCATCCTATCTTTTCTGCAGCATATAATTTTCCAAATGGACTACCAAAAATTCATGAACATGACGGACTTCGTCCACAGGCATTTGGAATTTTTGAAAATGGACGGCTCCTCTGCCTGTTTACTTTTGAAACCGATCTTGGTGATGGCTGGGAAGACTCAGAGGTACACAATGATCCCGAAGAGGTGAGGTTAAAGGCGCTTCAAATGGGAGCGAACATCATGAAATTTGCTTTTTCTAATTAATGCAGGCAACTCACGATTCCACCACTTTCAAAAAGAAGCAATTTCCTATTGTTTTAGTTTTGGACGGAATTTCCAGTCCGGCGAACCTGGGTAGCTTATTTCGGCTAGCCGATGCTTTTGGGGTTGAAAAGCTACTTTTCTGTGAAAGTTTGGTAGACTTAAACAGCAACAGGTTAAAGAGGACAGCCAGATCCACTGTCAAAAATGTGCTTTTTGAGGAGCGGGATAATTCCGAAGCTGTTATCCGGGAATTAAAATTATCGGGATATGAAATTCTCGCTCTTGAAATAGGTTCAGGAAGTATTCCAATTCAGGAGTGTAATTTACGGGCTAATGACAGAGTGGCTTTGGTGCTGGGAAATGAAAGACTGGGAGTGAAGAATGAGATTTTGGAAAAGGCCGATAATCTTCTGCATATAAATATGTTTGGAGAAAACAGCAGCATGAATGTAAGCCATGCAGCTGCAATTGCACTCTTTGAAATTACTAAAAGGCTGCAGCCAGTTCAATGAGAAATAATATATTTACCTAGTGAACGAAAAAGAACTTTCCTACGGAATCCTTCGAGCCATTGCCATATTATTAGGAGTGGTTTTTCTTCTTTATTTTCTGTACCTCATACAGTCGGTCCTGGTTTATATCGCTATTGCCGGAGTAATCTCCCTTGTAGGACGTCCTGTAGTCCTTTTTCTTAAAAATCAACTTAGGGTTCCCAATAAGCTCGCGGTGGTCATTGTCCTGCTGCTCGTACTCTCGAGTTTTATCGGTTTGATCACGATCTTTATTCCGATTGTAGTGGAACAAAGTAAAAATTTGGGACAAATAGATATGGATGCTTTTACCAGGGACTTAAATGAACTTAATAATCAGATCAATAATTATCTTGGAGTTGAAGAAATCAATATTATTGAAGGTATTAAACAAACCGAATTTGCACGAAATTTTGATCTGGCCACAATCCCCCGTTACCTGAATAGTTTTTTCGGAATACTGGGAGCGGGTATTATCGCGGTATTTTCCATAATTTTTATTTCCTTCTTTTTTTTAAAAGATAGCCGTCTAATGCTCAACAGTATCCTGGTCTTCTCTAACAGAGGCCATGAGGATAAATTTCAACGGGTTTTTAATAAGATAAAGGTATTACTATCCCGCTATTTTGTTGGTCTCACCATGCAGATAACCGTCTTGTTTATTCTATATAGTATATTGTTATCTCTGTTCGAAATAAAAAATCCTATTGCCATTGCCTTAATTTGTGCTTTTTTAAATGTAGTCCCTTACCTGGGGCCGATTATTTCAGGAATTTTGATCTCTCTTTTTGTGATTTCCAGCAACCTGGGAGCTGATTTCCAAACTATTATCCTGCCCCAACTTGTCTATGTTATGGCCGGATATCTAATTTGCCAGTTGATCGATAATTTTATTAATCAGCCACTTATTTTTGGAGCTAGTGTGCGATCACATCCCCTTGAGATCTTCCTGATTATCCTTATTGCGGGATTAACTTTCGGAATTTTAGGGATGGTTGTGGCAGTGCCTTTTTATACTGCGATCAAGGTCATTGCAAAAGAATCTTTAAGTGAATACAAGATCGTTAAACGCCTGACCAGGGATCTTTAATTGAACCAGAAACTTCTAAATAACGAGGTTCAGGAATATCTTGAAAAGCATCATAAAACTGAGCTGTCAAAAATGGCATTTCAGGGCAGTCCTTTTGAAGGCATTTCCATTCAGGAGCTTTTGGTGCAAATTTCAGGTAAGAAAAAAGCTGAAAAAAAATTGCCTCTCTGGTTTGAAAAAAGTGGAATCATTTACCCTCCAAATGTCAATTTAGAGCAAACTTCTTCAGAGATCACTGCAAAATATAAGGCTTCCCTAATCCAGGGCCATAACCTGGCCGATATAACAGGTGGCTTCGGAATTGATTCTTACTATTTTGCTGAAAAATTTGAACAAGTAAGACATTTTGAACTTAATCCTCATCTGCAGGAAATCGCCGCTCACAACTTTGAACTATTGGGTGCTAAAAATGTCATTTCTGAGGCCGGGGATGGAATAGAATTTCTGAAAAATACTTCAGAAAAATTTGACTGGATCTATATAGATCCTTCCAGACGAGACGAAGCCGGCGGACGCGTATTTTTCCTGTCGGATTGTTTACCCAATATTCCCAAAAACCTGGAGTTGCTTCAGGAAAAAACCGATAGTATTCTTTTGAAGACTTCCCCCCTGCTAGACCTTCAGGCCGGGCTCAGGGAACTTCAAAATGTGCATGAAATCCACATAGTCGCTGTGGAAAATGATGTGAAAGAATTGCTGTGGATTTTTAAGAAAAATGTTTCAGAAGAGATTCGTATAAAAACAATTAATTTTCAGAAGAAGGAAAAACAACTGTTTGAAAGTTCCTTTGACAACGCTCTAATAGCAGAAGTTTACAGTGATCCTGAAATTTTTCTTTACGAACCAAATGCGGCCATAATGAAAAGCGGCTTATTTGCTGCCCTGGGAAAAGAATTTGGACTTAAAAAACTACATCCAAATACTCAGTTATATACTTCGGAAGAACCTGTTGAATTTCCGGGAAGGCGTTTTAAGATCCTGCAAGTACTACCTTTCAGAAAGAAACATTTGAAAAAGGACTTTCAGTTAAAAAAAGCCAATATCACCACCCGCAATTTTCCTGAAACTGTTGCAGAACTCCGGAGTCAGTTCAAAATTAAAGACGGAGGAGAGAATTACCTGTTTTTCACTACACTTCTCAACGAGGAGAAGGTAGTACTGCTTTGTCAAAAAAGTTAAAGTAGGGCGTTATTCCAGAGGAACCTCACGGGAGATTTTATTTTCAGAAATATTTTCTTTTGATGAGCGAAACTTCCGCAGAAAATTGCGTGGTGCGATGTAAAAAACCGCAATAAAGACAAAATAAACATTTAACACGGTGATCCTTGCAACGTCCTGCCAGGGCTTGAAATGAGTAACCCTTTCCTTGGGATCGTACAGCACCTTTACGGGTAAATTTATCACCTTCACCCCATTCCAGGCCGCTTTTACAATCACTTCAATCTCCAGTTCAAAACGAGAGGTGTACAAAGTGAGAGAATTCAGGGCTTCGAGAGGATAAAGTCTGTACCCACACTGGGTGTCCTGGAGTTTCACTCCGGTTTCAACCCGATACCAGAAGCTGGAAAAACGGTTTCCTATACTACTTTTGTCGGGAACTGTAGGATCGTCCATTTTTCGGGAGCCGATAACCAGAAGTTCAGGTTCGGCAGGAAGATGATCCTCCAGAGCATCCAAAAACACACGGAAGTCATCGGGATAATGCTGCCCGTCTGAATCCATAGAAATCGCATACTTAAAACCCATTTTAGAAGCTTCCTTAAAACCTCTTTTAAGTGCATTACCTTTCCCTTTGTTCACAGGAATATGGATTACCCGAAGGAAAGAAAATTGCTGGAGAACACTGGCAGTATCATCTGTAGAACCATCATTTACCACTATCATATTGCTGGTATAAAGATGCACCTCATCGATTACCCTTTGAAGAGTTCTATCATTATTATATGTTGGGATAAGGACACAGCATTGCAGGGCATCAAATCTAGACTGGTATAAAGGCGGATTGATCAAATAATGAGTTTATTATAAATTTAGATAATCTTCAGATTCGGAATTTTATTGGGAGTGCAAAAATAGGAAATCTGGAGGTTTTTCCTTCTATAGTTTTGTCCTTCTCACCAAAAGAAGAATTTACAAAAGATCTTTCAAAAATACTCTTGAAAAATGACATTTTTAAAAAGGAAATTTCAGCTCAGAGTTTTTTCTGAAGGCTTTTTGATAAGTCCAAAAAGGTGCGGGACCCTCTAATTTTCAAGAGCAAATTGTGACAATTAGCACCTCTACTATCGTCTCTTCAATTTTCAAATTACCTCCCTGCGGTCGGTGATCCTTTGGAGTGGAACTGAAACAATGCCTGCACAGGCTGGCGCCTGGGACCAACAAAAAAGCCCTGCACTTTTGTGCAAGGCTTTATTTCGTCGGGGTGGCAGGATTCGAACCTGCGGCCTCCTGCTCCCAAAGCAGGCGCGATAACCGGGCTACGCTACACCCCGAGATCAGCTTAAGCTGATAATTTCAATTAACAATTTTTCAAATCCAATTACCTCCCAAAGCAGACAAGATAAATTGAAAAATCCTGAATTCTAAATCCTGAATCTTGAATTCATTTAGCGGAGAGTGTGAGATTCGAACTCACGCGACAATTGCTCGTCGACAGTTTAGCAAACTGCTCCATTAACCACTCTGGCAACTCTCCTTGTAATGTATATGAACTTGCAAATATTTTGCGGTTGCAAATGTATGTGTTCAGATACATCTTTGCAAACCTTTTATTGCCTTTTTTCCCTTAAAAAAGGAATAAATTTTTAATCTAACTAATATCAACTTGTTGCCTCTAATCAAGATAAAAAATATAAATCCTTGGTTTAGCCTAAAATCACACTTCAGTTAAAAATTCTCAAAACTTCCTTCGAGTGATATTTAAAATATTATTTTTAACATAACTCAGTAAAATAATATACTTCAGTTTTATGTCTATTCTCCCCGCAAATATTGAGCGATACCAGAAGTTTTTGAGTTTTATGTTAAAGTACTGGAACAGTGAGCTTTTACATGAAACTGCTTCAAACGCTATGGAAGAAGAAACAGCTCGAAATTTTAGTGATTAAGAACAATCTCCGGAAGAGCTGGTTGAAGACCTTAAACAAATGGGTCCCACCTATGTCAAATTGGGACAGTTGCTTTCTACCCGGCCCGATCTTTTACCAGATCGGTACTTAAAAGCTTTAGCTTCGCTTCAGGACGACCTTCCCACCATCCCTTATGAAGAAGTGAGAGAGATCGTAGAAGGAGAAATTGGTAATAAAATCTCGAAAGCCTTTAATTTTTTCAAGGAAGAGCCTTTAGCCAGTGCTTCTATAGGTCAGGTCCATCTGGCCGAATTAAGATCAGGGAAAACAGTTGCTGTAAAAGTCCAGAGACCCGATATCAGGAAAAAATTTATGGAAGATCTTGATACTCTTGAAGAAATGGCAGGTCTCGCCGTAAAACATACAGAAGTTGGCAAAAAGTATGGTTTTAATGATGTCCTGGCAGAACTGAGAAGGATTATGCTACATGAATTGGATTATCTTAGGGAGGCAAGTAATCTGGTCACTCTGGGAATAAATCTCAAAGATTATCGAAGGCTAATAGTACCACAGCCATTCCCCGACTATACTACCTCCCGCGTTCTCACCATGGAGTATGTAAAGGGGAAAAAGATTACCAGCGTTTCACCTCTTAAAAAGACTGAAAATGATTACACAGCACTTGTTGATGAGTTTATTGAAGCATACCTAAAGCAAATAGTATCTGACGGATTTGTACATGCAGATCCTCACCCGGGTAATATTCATCTTCTGGCAAATGAAAAGATCGCTCTTATGGATCTTGGAATGGTAGCCCAGTTTTCCAAGAAGATGAAAGATCATTTGCTAAGACTATTGTTAGGATTGAGTAAGAATGACGGAGAAGAGATTGCTGATATTCTTATAAACATGAGCGATATTACCGAGCATGCCACCGAAAAGGAATTCAGAAAGCAGATAAGTGTCATGGTGCAGGAAAGCAGTAATAGTACGGCACAGGATATGCAGACCGGAAAATTGTTGATCCAGATGAACAGAAGTGCTGCCATGAATGGCATACATCTCCCCGTAGAGGTTAATATCCTCGGAAAGATCCTGCTGAACATGGATCAAATAGTCGCATTTTTGGCACCTGAATACAATTTGAGAGAAGCAGTAAGAAATTACATGAATAAGTTACTGCATAACAAAATGCTGAATGAGTTAAAACCAGAGGAATTATTTTCGGTGTTATTGGATTCCAAAAAGCTAATGGAAAACCTTCCCGATCGCCTGGATAAGATAACAGAGAACCTTGCCCGAAACGAATTTCGTTTTCGTATAGATGCAATTGACGAAAAAAGGTTTACAGATGGTTTTCAAAAAGTGGCCAATCGAATTACGCTTGGACTTATCATTGCGGCTATGATTATTGGTGCCGCAATGTTGATGAGTGTCCCCTCCCCTTTTATGATCTTTGGATATCCAGGACTCGCAATCCTGTTCTTTTTACTCGCAGCTGTGGCAGCTGTTTACTTGAGTTACACAATACTTTTTAAAGACGAATAGTTAATAGAAGCTTTTGCTCACCCGAAGACCCAACCCAACCTTCGAAGATTCCTCAAATTGCAAGTCAACCCCTACTTGGAGGTTGACATCCATAAATTCCTGCCAGACATTGACATCCAAATAAGTTGAAATAATTTGTTCAATTGGTCTGGAACTTCCGCTCTTTGCACCATAATTCCCGCGGTAACTGGTAAGAAATTTATACGGGTAAGTATAAAAAGCGCTACCTGTTATCCCTATGTGATGAGCAACAATATTATTATGAGCTATTCTAAATCTATCTTCATCAAGCATGATAAATGGTAAACCAATTATTCTTTTTTCATAGGTCCAACCTGACTGATAAAGGTGGTTATTAAAGTAATTATCTTTTCCGTCTGTCGTGGGATAATTTTTGCTTTGATTTCTTGTAAAATAGTATTCATACAAAAAAGCCTGGATCCATTTTTCCGGTTCCCTGTCCCTCAGATAAAATCCGTACCGACCATCCGGAGTATTTCTAAGTTTGATTCCGGAGAAATCTTCAAATAGAGTGTTGTAGACAAGAGAAATATCATAATGAGATATACTGGTGTTTAATTGAACCTCATAGCCTCCAAGATGGTTCCCCAGAGCATTAACCTCACTTTCACCTACAAAACCGTCTCCACCAATTATGCTTCCTCCGGTAATCACCCTCAGATAATCATCAAAACCTGCCGGAATTTCCCCATATTCAGGAGATTTCCCTCCCCATTGTGCGTAATGATGACCTCCTGCGATAAACTCAAAATTTCTTATACCTGTGTATACAAAATGAAAGCTTTTATGATGAATTCTTATGTTCGGAATATGCCTGTCCTGTTCATCTGAGAAATATTCTTCCCAAGATGCTTTAACACTAATTCCTGCACGTTTAAAAACTTCTATAGGCTTGAAATTGATTCCTATTCCTGGAATGGGTCGGGAATTAAGGGACCAGAGCATATTTTTATTTGTAGCACTGATTCCGCTAAAGAACTCCTCTTTTTGTTTTCTTCCGGCAAAAGCTTCAAATAAATTATTCTCGTAGCTTACGAAATATTCATCAAGTTGGACCTCTTCTGTATAGCCATCTTTATAAAGTATTCCTAATCCAGCCTCCACTATCCCTCCATCGCGAAATCCATACCTACCCATACCATCTATCCATGAACTGAAATTTGTTCTTTCGTCAATTCTGCCGCGTTGGTTAGAATGCATCCAGAAAGGACTTTCTTCTCCCGAATAAATCAAGCCTTGAGCATGGGCTGATAAGGTATAGTCAATCTCTTGAGAATGAACTATTGATACCAGAAAAAATATTAAGAAGAAGTGTTTTGTATTCACGCTTTGGGTTTGAACCGTAAAAGTAGTATTCTTATGCAAAAGCCCAATAAACTCTAGAATAAAAACAGTAGTTTTATATTATAATATTCAACCATGTTTAGTTTTTTCAGTAAAAAGTATTTCCTTAAAGATCAGCTTGAGGATTTTATAGATATTCATAATCATATTCTACCCGGAATTGATGACGGAGCAGCAAATCTTCAGGCTTCAATAGAACTTATTGAAGGTTTCAACAGGTTAGGAATAAATAAATTCATAGCCACTCCACATATTATGAATGATTACTATCCAAATAGTCCTGAAAGTATTGGTAATGCCTTAAGAATCCTCCGGGAAGAACTTAATGTTCAAAGAAAAAAAAATATTCAAATTAAAGCGGCTGCAGAATATATGATGGATCAGGCGTTTCTCGAATTAATGATGAAGGAAGACCTTCTGACTTTGACTGATAATAAAGTCCTCGTAGAGATGTCATATTTTCAAGCCCCTATCAATTTAAATGAGATCCTTTTTCAGCTTCAGACCAGACGGTATCTTCCTGTTCTTGCACATCCCGAGCGCTATGCTTTTTTTCATTCCAAATCTCTTAATAAATACAAAGCTCTCAAAAATAGAGGTTGCTCCTTTCAGTTAAATATCTTGAGTCTTGTAGGTCATTATGGAAAAAATATCCAAGAAATAGCCTTGCGTCTTTTGGAAGAAGAAATGATAGATTTTTTGGGAACAGATACTCATCAAATGCGGCATCTGGAAAAACTCTCAAGTATAAAAATATCCAAAAAACAACTACAACTTATTCTTCCTGTAATTGATAAAACTAAAGAATCTTTTCGTTTCTAGGTTTTATTAAAAGGCTTCTTTAAAAAGCTAAAAACCCCTTTTTTATCCTCATCCGCTCCATATCCATAACCATATCCATATGCGTATCCGTACTTAGCACCATAAGAAAATTTTGAATAGTCTATATCATTAAGGACAACAGCAAGTCCTTTGAGTTTCCCTTGTTGTTTCAGATCTTCAGGGAAATCCAAAAGCTTCTTTTCGGTATACCCCGCCCTTACCACATAGATGGTTGTATCTGCCAGCTGACTTATCAGAAGGGTATCAGTAACAATCATAGTAGGCGCTGTATCTACAATAATAAAATCATAGTTTCCCCTTTGGCTATTTAGAAATTCTTCCATTCTGTCATTCATGAGCAGCTCTGCAGGATTTGGAGGTATTGCTCCGGAAAAGACCATATCCACCGGAATATTATCCTGATTTATGGATTGTATAATATCTTCCGCCTTGGTGTCCACGTCATAAAGGTAATCTGAGAGACCTTTTACTTCCAAAGGATTACCCGCAAATTTATGAAGTCTTGGATTACGTATATCGCCCCCTACCAACAAGATTTTTTTTCCAGTACTGGAAAGCGTCCGCGCCAAATTAAAGGAAACAAAGGTTTTTCCTTCTCCTTTGATGGTTGAGGTAACAAAGATTACTTCAGCCTTATCTTTATTCCTGGATTGCACGAGATAAGCCAGGTTGGTTCTGAGAATCCTAAATGATTCGGCCAGAGGAGACCTGTCATTTAATTTTATCATCTCCGACTCCTCTGTACCCACGCGAGGGATCTCCCCTAGAAAAGGAATATGTTTAATAAGTGAATGTAGATCCCCTTTATGATGTGTTTTTGTATCAAGGAAATTTATTACAAAAATGATCAGCAAAGGTATTACCAATCCAATTACTCCTCCCCCTGTTAATATAAGCCATGGTTTAGGATCGATTGGTTCATTTAGGGTATAGGCAGGATCAATAACTTTCGCTACGGGGGATGTAGAAGCAAAGGAAATAGCTGTTTCCTCTCTTCTTTGAAGAAGAAACAAATAAAGTTGTTCTTTTATTGCCTGTTGACGCTCTATATTTCGAATTCCCTTTTCCAATCCGGGGAAAGTACTAAACTGTCCTTCTGCTCTTTGGTCTAGCTGGTTAAATTCCCGTAACTGAATACGGATAGAAGTTCTTGTTTGATCGATATTATTGAGGATATTTTCTCGTAATGAATCTAATTGTTCCGTAATCGTTTGTACCACAGGATTTTGTGTTGTTCCAGTATTTAAATAGGCATTTCTCTGTAATACGAGTTCATTAAACTGGCTTATTGAATTACCCATACCTCCTTCCTCCAGGCCCATTCCTTCAGGTAAGAGTTGATAAGGTTTAGCAGAAAGTAACCTATTTTCGATACCCTCCAATATCATCAACTGAGTCTCCAAGGAGAAGATCTCCTGTTCGGCCAAAGTAGATTTTGACAAATATTGACTGGCACTACTTCCCACGTCCATAAATTGATTTTCACTTTTAAAATCGGCAATACCTCCTTCCACTGAATCCAATTCTTGTGAAATTAATGCTAATCGTTGTTGGATAAATTCAGCAGTATTTTCGGCTACCTGTCTCTTATCAGCTACTCCATCTACATTAAAATGAAGCATAAGAGTATTGAGGAAATCCTGAGATTTCTCAGGAACTTCACTCACAGTACTTAAGGACAATATGTCCTGAGCTCTTCCCTGTGGCTCCACAGTTAAGTCATCAATGTACTCATTGGCCACTTCTTTCAAAGGAAATATCTGAATATTTACTGTAGAACTATTATTAAGTGCTGTTTCATTCGGAGCTATTAAAAAAGTTAGTCCCTCCATAGTTATAGGCTCTCCATATTCAAATTCTTTAGAAGAACCACCTGCTGTTTCCAATAAAAAAGAAGAGGAGGAGATGGGAGTTATCCAAATGTTCAGAGATGATTCATGAACCAGATTTTTCTCAGTGAGAAATTCAATAACGACAGGAGGATTAACATAAGCCTCAACCGCAATTACCTTTCCCTCGACAAAATATGTAACATTTAAATTAAGTTCATCAATAACCTCTTCTACTAATCTTTTAGATTTAAGGTTTACAATCTGGTTTTCCAGGGAGCTATTATCAAAGGCCAAAATAGAAGCTCCACCGGAAGGAAGGGCTCCAACGAGATTACTACCTTCATCCTTAAGGATCATCATCGTAGCCTCTGTAGTGTATTGTGGTAGGGTATATCTATTATAAAGATAAGCCAACAAAAGGCCGAGAAAGCAGCCAAACAGAAGCCACTTCCAATGTTTTAAATATTTATAAATTTCCGCTTTAAAATCAAAGTTCGATTCTTCCTTTTCAGAAATTTCCTGTAATTCTTCCATTAAATATTATTGAAAAGTATAAATAGACTAAATGCTGTTGTTATTATTGAAACCAAACCTTGCCAACTCGTAATAAATCCTGCCGACTTCACTCTTCTATATGTTGGCTCCACGTATACAATATCATTTTGCTTTAAATAGAAAAAAGGATTTTGAAAAATATCCACACTGGTAAGATCCAGGATCTCATATTTTAGTTGGTCATCAATCTGCCTTATGACAAGGATTTTATCTCTCTTACCATCATAAGTAATATCTCCCGACATCGCAATGGCTTGAATAACCGATATTCTTTCATCCTCTACCTGAATAACCTGACTTCCAATCTCCCCCATTACAGTCACTTCAAAATTCACTATCCTAACCCTAACTACCGCGTCTTTTAAATACCCCTCCCGTAACCTTTCTGTGAGTTCCTCCTCGAGTTCTTCTCTGCTTTTTCCTTCTACATATATTTTACCCAAAACCGGAAAATTTATATATCCATCCGAATTGACCAGATAGCCTGTAAGAGCAGCATTATCGCCTCCCCCGCCACCTGAACCTTGGGTGTTAAGATTTAGCTGGAAGGGCGCAGCAAGTTCTTCATTCATAGAAGAAACATCAATGCGAAGAACATCATTAACTTCAATTATTGCCTGAAAATCTCCAGGTGCAGCCATTTTAGATAATCTTTCCAAATCCTGAAAATAAACGATTTCTTTTCTGGTTGAACAAGAGGAAATGAGGAATATCCCAAAAATGAAAAAAAGGAACTTCAGGATATTTTTGTTGAGAAAAAAAAACTTCACAGGATTCAATATTATCATTTTAACTAATCTTCTTCTGGGTTGGATGCTTAATCGTATCCTTATCTAATCTCTCAAAAGTAGAATTATTACTCTTAAATTCGGGAACAAGGGCTTTTAATTTAGCAACAACTTTATGACTCTTTAATTTGGTTGCAGATTTGATAATCTTTAAAATGGATTCATTTATTTCTTCATACTTACCAGGTTGGTCTACGGCAATCATAATTTTTTTGTGATGGGTAGGAAGAGTTTTACTTTTATTGCTCAACAACTCTTCATATAATTTTTCACCCGGACGAAGGCCTGTAATTTTAATACCTATTTGTTGATTCGGAATAAAACCTGCCAACCTAATCATTTTTATAGCCAGGTCCATAATTTTAACTGGTTCTCCCATATCGAAAATAAAAATTTCTCCACCTTTCCCCATCGCTCCAGCTTCTAAAACCAACTGGCAAGCTTCAGGAATTGTCATGAAATAACGAATGATGTCAGGATGAGTTATAGTAACGGGACCACCTTTTTCTATTTGCTTCCGGAACAGAGGTACTACGGATCCATTTGAACCGAGAACATTTCCGAAACGGGTGGTGATAAATTTTGTCTTCCCAGTTTCAGTTCCACTAGCGGAATGATATAAGGATTGAACATATATTTCTGCCGCCCTTTTTGATGCCCCCATTACATTCGTTGGATTCACGGCTTTGTCTGTAGACACCATTACGAAATGACCTACTTTATACTCAACTGCAAGATCGGCTAGGTTCTTAGTCCCCTGAATATTTACAAATACCGCTTCATGAGGGTTTGCCTCCATGAGAGGGACATGTTTATATGCCGCAGCATGATATATAACATCTACTGGAGATTTTTGAAGGAGTAACGCAAGTCTTTTGCGATTTCCAACATCACAAATAATACATTTATAGTTTAGATCAGGAAATTTACCCTCCATTTCCAACTGCAGGTTATGTAGAGGTGTCTCTGCCTGGTCAAGGATTAAAAGAAGTCCGGGATTATATTCAGCAACCTGTCGCACAATTTCACTTCCTATTGAACCGGCACCACCCGTTACTAAAATAGTTTTTCCGGTAAGTTGCTGCCGCTTATTCTCTTTATTTAACAGGATAGGTTCCCTATCCAGTAGATCCTCGATCTGCAAGGATTTGACCTTATTGGAAACCGATTTTTCATCTTCGTAATTAGATACAATAGGTGCATTAAAAACCTGAATATTATTCTCCAGGCAGTCTTCCACCAGAGCAAATTTTTCTTCGGCGGTTAAGGTGTTTTCTGACAAAATCAGAGCAGTAGCATTTAAGACTTTTGCCTCATCACTTACTTTCCAGCCATTATAAATTACTGGTTTCCCCAAAATTCGAATATTTCTTCTCGTATTATCATTTGTTACAAATCCTCTAATATCAAATCTTTTAGGATGTTCCGATTCCAGAGCTCCTGCAATGGATATGGCATTTTCACCAGCACCAAAAATCACTGCTTTTTTTAAATTTTGATTTTTTTGCGTGTTTTTAAAATATTCATAGATCTGTTTTACAGAGAGACGGAAGAGAAAAAGTAAAGCAAATGAAACCAGAAAATAAAAAACTAAACCGGCAACCAAGTAAATCCTTTCCCCAATTAGAAATAAAGACAAGTAATTGAGAATAATCAAGGTCATGAAAGTACTAAAATTAGCCAGCATGATCTTTAAAGCATCAAGATACGACGAGTGTCTTATAAGTCCTGCGTACGTTCTGAAAATCAGGAAAAAAAATGTATTCACTCCCACAGCAAGAAACATACGCTCAGGAAAACTTAAAAAATCATAGATCCTATTCGTGAGATCTTCCAGGGCTAGTAGAGTGAGATAATCTGAAACTATTAATAGAGCTACATCAATACCTAAAATTGCCCATCGCGGTAGGTACTTAATATTCCTTATATCAAGGCGATTCTCAGAGGATAATATTTGCTCAAGGGCTTTATTTAGATTCTTACCCATACAATTTCGTTTACAATGCTACTTTTTCTGTAGAAAATTTTTGATTGCGGTACTGATCCTGTTCCTCTCATTTTCTCCCAGGTTTGAACCTGAAGGAAGACATAGACCATTTTTAAAAGCTGTCTCTGCTACCATATCTCCATAGAAAGGAACTTTACTAAAAACAGGTTGCAAATGCATGGGCTTCCAAAGAGGTCTGCTTTCAATATTTTCTTTTTCAAGATATAATCTCAATTTTTCCGCATTTACTCCACCTGATTTTTTTTCAGTCTTCAAAATTGTTAGCCAATGATTACAAAAATAGCTATTTTCCGGTTCATTTAAGATTTTAGTTCCTTTAACCCCTTCAAAAAGATCAAGATAAAAATTATTCATATCTCGCCTCTTTTGAATATGCTTATCTAACACCCTCATTTGGCCTCTTCCTATTCCAGCACAAACATTGCTCAATCTATAATTGAAACCTATTTCACTATGCTGATAATGGGGAGCTTTATCCCGCGCCTGAGTGGCCAAGAAAATAGCTCTTTCCTTTTCAGAATTACTCCTGGTCACCAGAGCTCCACCACCAGAGGTCGTGATAATTTTGTTGCCATTAAAAGATAATATAGAAAAGTCGCCAAAAGTTCCACATTTTTTCCCATTATAAGTGCTTCCAAGAGCTTCAGCACTATCTTCAATAATTGGAATATCATAATTTGCCGCCACTTCGTGTACTTCATCCACCTTATATGGCATACCATATAAATGTACAGCTATAATAGCTTTAGGCTTTTTCCCTTTGTTGATTCTTGACTTTATTGCTTCTTCTAAAAAGATGGGAGAGATATTAAGGGTTTCTTCTTCACTATCTATGAAAACAGGAGTCGCTCCCTGATACACTATTGGATTGGCCGAAGCCGCAAAGGTGAGACTTTGACAAAGAACTTCATCTCCTCTTTCCACTCCTAATAGTATCAAAGCCAAATGCAAAGCTGCTGTACCTGAACTTAAAGCTGTCACCTTAACTTCTTCCCCCAAATACACTTCCAGATCTTCTTCAAATCCCGTTACGTTCGGCCCCAAAGGTGCGATCCAATTCTCTTCAAAAGCTTTTTCGACATATTTTTTCTCAAGTCCTCCCATATGCGGAGAAGAAAGCCAGATTTTTGATTTCATTGCTAAATCTTAGTCTTGTTTTTATAATAGTTCAGGCAAATCTCCGGATACCCATCATCTTCCATTTTGTCAATCACTTTATCAATGTCAAATAGGAAAGACTTCAACTTAACCTGGTCTTTATCATCATCATAGATGACGTATTCTGCTAAGTTTATAGCCTTGCGGTTTTGCCCTACACTTCCTGTGTTAATTATTCTGAATTCTCCAATCTTTCGGTCAAATTGATAATGAGAATGACCAATAATAGAATTCCTTTTAATATTGTATTTTGTCAGGTCGGTATCGGGATAAAAATAATCCTGATGAATTGTATGGCTGATAACGTAATTACCTGCTCTGAATGAGCTACCATATTTTCTAATTTTTTCTTTTTGTATAAATTTTGGGAAACAGAAATCAAAGAAAGATTTGGCTATCTCATTTTTTCCCGGATAGATCCCTCTCAAAAATGCTTCTTCATGGTTACCCTTTAATAGAAAAATGTCTGATAAAGTGTCAAGAAATTCTACACATTCATTACTCCAGGGACCGTAGTTAACAACATCCCCATGACAAATGGCTTGATCATAAGAATTCCTTTCAAACTTGAAAAGCTCTTCAAGGGCTGGTAAATTGCCATGAACATCTCCAAAGATCAAGTAACGCATATTTAAAAATTATTCTTTTTTTCAAAATCTATTATCTCTTTCAAACCATCCTCATAGGGTGTAAATTTAGTGAACTCCCTGCCGAGATATTTTTCCAATCTTGAAATGTCTATGGCAGATGGCGAGGCGGATAAATTAGAGTCTGAATTTAATATTTTAGAATCTGACTGTTTTAATTTCTTTAGAAGATGGACAAGATCCCATATCAAAAGTTCTTCACCCTTTGCAACGTTTAAGATTTTATCCTTTAACGGACCCTTACTAATACTGTAAATCACTCGGCTAACATCTCTCACATGAATTAAATCAATAGAATTCTTCCTGGAATCCTTTAAATTTACATCTTCATTCCTCTCCAATTTCTTAAGGGTATCAAAAATGATTCCCTCAGCCGACATACCGGGACCATAAACTGCCGAAAGCCTTAGATGGATTAATTGCGAACTACTCCCCTCGAAGCACTCATTCATTAATTGTTCCTGACCTAGCTTTGACATAGCATACCCCACGTGGTATCCAGTAGGTGGATTTTGATGTTCTTCTTTTAAAGGAATTGGCCATGGTTTCCGTACCACAACAAGAGTTGAACAATTAATAACCTTAGGAACTTCCTTTTTTATAGCCCAATTGCAAATATTTACTGCTCCGATTACATTAGTAGAAAATAACTCTCTCAAAAATTCAGGATCCTTGGAAGTTCTACCTTTTTTTGGAGTAACAGAAGCACAATTAACTATAACATCGGGAATTACATCCAGATTTAAAAAATCCTTTTCATTAGTAATATCCAGAGCTATAGAGTCATTTTTTCCTGATCGTGAAACATGTACAACGTCTTCCCCCTGGTCCTTTAAATATTGAATCAAAGCACGCCCAACAAATCCCGTTCCACCAAAAATTAAAAATTTCATTAAGAACTTTTATTAAAAGAAAAAAACTCGGCCTTAAAAGCTGCAGTCTCCCCTTTTTCCTCAAATTCACTTATCACCTCATTAGGAATAAAGACATCAGAAAAAGTTCTCAATATAGTACCTGATCGTAATGAGGGTCTTTGTACACTTTCATTCTCTAGATAATACTGTATTAGGGCCTCTACTTCATTGAAGCCGTACATCATTCTTAAAGGAGTTGTTCCACTAAACCTGCAATTCACTTCGAAGACAACAGGTTGACCATTTTTAATTCTGTATTGAAAATTTGCCGGACCTTCAACTCCCAGCTTCTCTGCTATTTTGGCGATTTGATCATCATATGGTGAATCTCCATTCCGATAAGCTCGCCAGGTATTTCCATCCCGCAAATCACGGATTAGAGACACTACTGCTACACATTTCCCTCCGAAGACAAGACAGCCAGTCGTAAATTCACCCTCATCCTCTTTAATTTTCTCCTGAACTACAAGGTTGTTTTCATAGCTGCAAATCTCTTTAAGTTCATTATAATTATTAATCGTTTGTAAACCTTTTGATCTTGCTCCATCTACTGGTTTTGCAATAAGAGGAAAATCGACTAATTTTGTCAGTCGCTCAATTTCTTTTTTATCTGATGTCAATGCAGAAACAGGAAATGGAAAACCATTATCTTTTAAAAATTGAGCTGTTTTCCATTTATCATTAGCAATTTCTACGGCTTCCGTCTTTGAAACAACTACAATTAAAGAATATTTCTTCTCTAAGTATTCTTTCTTAGTTGCAAAAAGTGGCAATTCGACATCTGTTCCTATTAGAATTAGATCAATATGCTCCTGTTCAATAATATCCTCTATTCTCTTTAGATAAACTTCATCCCCGGCAAATGGAATAATATAAGATTTATCTGCCAGTGCGTGGCCAGTCGAACGCACATCGGGATCTGCAGTTATGACATAGTACTCATTCTTAGAATAACTAAGCGATCTTAGAATTCCCTGACCGAGTAAAGCTCCGGCACCGGTTACTAGTATTCTTTTCATTACTTGTTTTTGTTTTTGAGATACTCCGAAAATCTCGGCATAGTTGGATGACCTTCGGCACTCACTCCTTCGGATGTAATAACTTTCTCTATAGTCCTTAATAAAATTTTAAAATCTAATCCAAAACTGATATTTTTTACATACCACACATCCAATTCAAATTTTTGATTCCAATCAAGAGTATTTCTTCCATTTACAGCAGCCCAACCAGTAATTCCGGGTCGCACTTCGTGCCTCTTTCTCTGATAAGGAGTGTATAGTTCAAGATACTCGGGAAGCAAGGGTCTTGGTCCAATAAGACTCATATCTCCTTTTAAAACGTTTAATAACTGAGGTATTTCGTCTAAAGATGTCTTTCTCACCAGTCTACCCACCGATGTTAGTCGTTGATCATCTGGAAGGTCGATGCCATGCTTATCCTTGGCATCTTTCATGGTTTTAAATTTTATAATTTTAAAAAGCTTTTCATTTTTCCCAGGTCTAACTTGTAAAAAAAATGGATTATCTTTATTGGCAAAGGTTAGAACAAGGGCGACAAGAATAAAAACAGGAAAAAGAATAATTAGGCCTGTTAGTGCAACAATAAAATCTATTAGAGGCTTTAAAAAAGTTTGGTACACTCAACATTAATTTAACAGCAAAACTACAGGATTTCGTAAGAAAGACCTATGTAAAGTTTTGTTAAAGACAATAGCAAACAATCTCTCCTCAATTAAAAAAAAGATAAGAAACAGCCGGTTTTACTTCTTTTTAATAATTTTACCTGTTTTAGGCTCTACAGTTTTACCCAACTGCTTTGTTAATCCATGATAGGAACCCAACAAGAAAAATTTCATTTTTTCAAATTTGTTATTTTCCTTTACAATAATGCTACCGAAAAGCTTGACCCAGCTTCTTACAATTTTATACATTCGAAGCGCAGTTCGTTCCTTTATAAATAATCGGGAATATGTGGAATTACGTATTTCGTAATAATAGCGCCAAGGCTGACGATAATTTGTTTCTCTCTTGGTGAAATGTACTCCCTTAGCAGAAGAAATCCATTTTAAAGGATATTTAAACTTTTGTTCTATTCTAGCCTGGAGAAATTCTGTATCCTCAGACCAGAAAAATAAATCTTTTCGGGGATAGCCAACGTGATTAATTATAGGCATGGGCACCAAAACCCCCCACCATCCCGGTTGTCTTCTGGAAGCAAAATCTTTTTCTCTAACGAAAGGAAAAACCACCGTATCTCTATTTGTATTTTTAACAAGTATTTCCAGGCAGGAATCAAAAGGAAAAAAATCATCATCCATCATCCACACAAAATCAACTGAAGAATTTTCAGCAAAATATTTAACTCCTTCAAAGAATCCTCCCGCAGGACCCGTATTCTCTTCTAAATAAATAGTCGTTATTGTATCAAGGGTCTCAAGATATTCTTTGGTGCCGTCTGTAGAATAATTATCCACAACCAGGATTTCATGAGGACGATGAGTCTGAGCAAGGACCTTACATAAAGTTATTTTTAATAAACTTAGACGATTATAAGTCAATATTATCACTCCAACTCTAGCTCCTCCGTTTTCAACTGATCCTATCTCTTTTACCATTAATTGGAAAAATTTTAATTATTTAATTCCTATTACAATTTTAATTTGTCGTGCTTAGTTTTTCGAATGGTTATAAGTCTGTTTGTACCACTTCTGAAAACAGAAGAAAGTCCATACCCTGAAAGTATTATCAACTTTACCAGAAATGTGATTATTAATGAGAGCAATAATCACTTCTGTATTAAAAATTCCCTGGGAATTAAGAAAGCTTTTATCGGAGTAGCTCAATAATTCTTTTCTGAGATAACCTCTTAGCCAGTCTCCTACGGGGACACCAAATCCTTTCTTGGATTTATTCAAAAAGTCTTCTGGAAAGTACTTTTTAAAAGCCTCTTTTAATAAATACTTTTTGTTCCAACCTTTCATTAAATAATTTTCGGGTAACTGAGATGTGAAATTCCACAACTCCTTATTTAAAAAAGGAGAACGGCTCTCTAGAGAAGTAAGCATACTCGTTCGATCGACTTTCACCAGCATATCACCCTCCAGGCTAATGATCTGGTCAATTTTTCTAAAATCCTGTAAGGTTTTGTTACGGTCACCAATTTTGCTCTTGTAGTAGTCCAGAGCATCAGCTTTTAAAAATTTGTCTTTCAAAATTTCCTTAAGTTCATTTCGGGGAAACCCCAGGGACATTATATTAAAATAAAACTCACCTTCGTAGTTCACAGCTTTTAAAAGACGTTTGGTTTTAAACCTAAACCCTCTGTTATCATCTTTGGTTGAAAGAAAAGGAGCAGTAGATCCAATTATTACATTGTGAAGAGATCTAGGTATTAATGAAGTATATTTGTTATTCATTTTACCCATGTAATACTTATTGTATCCACCAAAAACTTCGTCTCCACCATCTCCTGTAAGTGCTACCTTTACCTGTTGTCTTGTTTTTTGAGCCACCAGGTAGGTAGGTAAAGAGGACGAATCTGCAAAAGGTTCATCAAAATTTAGCAGAATCTGGTCCATATTATCCTTTAGATCACCTTCAGAAATTACGAACTCATGATGATTACTACCAATGAGTTCTGCAACGGTCCTTGATTTGTCTGTTTCATCAAAGGATTTCTTCTCAAATCCTATCGAAAAGGTATCTATTTTTTTTTCAGCTTGTTGTGCTAAACATATTGAAACAACTGAAGAATCCACACCACCAGATAAAAATGTTCCTATTGGAACATCGGATACAGACCTACTTTGAACACTTTCCTGCACCAGCTCATGTGCCTTATTTTTTGCTTCAGAAAAATTAATTTCTTTTTTGTGCTCCTGAAATTCCTGCTCAATTTCAGCAATTGAGAAAGAATTTTTTCTACAATCAAATTCAAGATAATGATTAGCTTCTAACTTGTATATACCTTCATAAATTGTAAAAGGGGCAGGAATATAAGTGAATTGAAAAAACAGATTAAGACCTTCAAGAGAAATTGGAGGTTTAACTGATTTACGGGTCATAACAGATTTTAATTCTGAAGCCCATATGAATTTTTCTTTTTGCTGAGTGTAGTACAGAGGTTTTTCTCCAAAGTAATCCCTCGCAATAAAAATTTTATTAAGGTTCCTGTCATAAATGCTAAAGGCAAACATCCCGTCCAACCTTTTAAAACTATCACTTCCATGCTCCTCATATAAGCGAAGGATAACTTCGGTATCTGAAGTCGTTTTAAATTTATATCCCAGATCAATTAATTGATCTTTTAAACTCTTATAATTATAAATTTCCCCATTAAAAACTAGCTGGATCATTCCATCGTCTGAAGCCATTGGCTGCTCACCTGTGGCAAGATCTATTATAGACAACCTACGCATAGCCATTCCAACAGAATAAGATGGGGTTGATTCAGTAAAAAATCCATCCTGATCGGGACCCCGATGGACAATTTCCTGATTCATTTCACCCAAAATCCTGGAAATTTCAGTTTTATCTTCCTCTTTAGTCGAAACAAATCCATTAATTCCACACATAAACTAAAAATCTTTCTTTAATTGTTTTTCAAGATGTTTATACTCTGCCAGAATAGCTTTCCACATATCTTTTCGCTCATAATTATCCTTTATGGTCTTTCTGGCATTATGAGCTAATGAATTCTTCCAATTTTCATCCAGAATCATTTTTTTCATAGCATGATACAATTCATCAGTGCTTTTCGCAGGAACTATGGTACCATTTTTCCCCTCAATTATAATCTCATTACATCCATTGATGTCCGAAACTATTGCAGGTAAACCCATTGCCCCTGCCTGCATTACAACATTGGGAAAACCTTCACGATAACTCGGAAAAGCAAGTACGTCAGAGATGGCCAAATATGGCCTTACATCATCTTTATATCCTACTGCAATTATCGAATTATCATTTGCAATAATTCTTACTGTTTCAGGTTCTAATGGATCAAGACTTTCCTCAAAAGGTCCAACTAACAAAAGTTTTATTTTAGAATGTTCCTTATTCAGTAACTTAAAGGCCCTGACCAATTCATTTATTCCCTTATCCCTAACAAGCCTTCCCACAAAAACAAAAACCAAATCTTCCTTAGAAATGGATAACTCTTTTCGGAAATTTTCCTTACTCGATTTCTCGAAATTATTGGGATTAAAATAATTTGTATCTATACCGTTGGAACTTCCTTTTCCAAGTACTTTTAATTTTTCTGCGGAAATGAATTTTTTTTCCAGAACATAATCATGGATCCTTTTTGAATTGGGGTAAACCTTAGTCGCACATTTAAAAGTTAATTTTTCTACTATTTCGAGCAGTTTCCGTTTTGGTCCCTTTGCTTCCAACAAAGGAAGACCCGCTAAGGTATGTAAACGTAAAGGCACTCCGGCCATTTTTGCTGCCATCATCCCCGCAACGCCGGCTTTTGGCGTATGCGTATGTACTATTAAGGGTTTTTCCCTTTTAAAAAACCTGTACAATTCCCATAATGAAGAAATATCTTTGTGAGGTGTAATTTCTCTTGTCATGTCCACCGAATAGGTCCTCACCCCCAATTTTTCACCCAACTTATTTAATCTTTCCTTTTCCGAAGAAACGGCTATTACTTCATATTCACCTTGCATAAAATTGAGTTGCCCTTCCAGTAGGTTTTCAAGGGAAACGGGCACTGTAGTAATCCTTATAAGTTTCTCCATCCAGATCTACATCTTGTCTCCCATATTAATATGAAGATCTGCAAATTTTTTGTTGTATTCTGTAGCGTCTCCCATACTCTCAAGAATGGTAAAATATCCGGAAACATTATTAAAACCAATTTCTTCACAAATTGATGCAAGTTCATTTCTTGTGGTAAAGAAAAATGATTTTCGCCCTCTGTTTTTTAAACACCAATTACCTATAGCTTTTTGATAAACTAAGAAATCATTATTGTTTAAAAAGGTCAAAAGAAGAATCTTTATTTCATTTTGACCATTCTCAAGGATAGCGTAATCATCCTCGATCTTTAAGATCGTTGTTTGTTTTATTCTGTCCAAATACTGGCTCCTGAATTCTTCAAAAGAATAACTGAAGCTAAGTAATTCCTTTTGAGTTTCCATGGCACGGCTAAAGATCTGTCTATCCACATCCTGGTTTCGTACAACTACTTCAGGCGCAGGTATATCTTTTTCATTATAAACTTTTTCAGGAGAAAATAAATGAGAGGTAGGAAACATATATGATCCTTCCGATTCCAGCCTGCGGCTACTTGCATTTGTTTCAGTGACAAAAGCTGTAAGGAAAGGAACCTGATTATCTTTACATAGTTCTTTGGAACAATTTATCATTTTCGTAAAGCAGCCCTTCCGTCTTGCTGCAGGTAAGGTCCAGGATCCTGTCATTATACCTATATCAAAAGAAGTGTTTCCCCGGGATAACTTTCTGTAAGATACCGCTGATCCAGCTATAACTCCATCCTCTTCATTTTCAATCAGCATTATGTCGGTCGTATGTTTCCCGATTTGCCTTTCAAGTCCCCATTTGTATTCGGCATCCCCTCCCCAGTGACCAAAGCAGGCATTAAGGTTAGAAATATACTCCTCTCTGTAACCTTTGGGGTTTATTACAAATTTTTCCATAATTAATTATTCTTTTTTATATAATCAGAAATTTCCCCCATAGAGGTAAACCAAAGCGAATCACCATATTCGTTTTTCAGATTAGTCAATAAAGAGTCCAGATAATTCATGTAAAGTTCATCCACCCCGTCTATTGCAATATAGCCAAAAACCGATTTTACAATATGCGCCTTAATTGAAAGAAGTCCGGAATTATTAATAATTTCTTTGGCCCGCTCTACCTTTGAGTTGGCCTGGAAATTAGTAGGAAAATGAATTAATTTATTTTCTTTTATGGCTTCAGGTCTAATTAGGGAAGCTCCTTTGATGCCGCTCATATTTGTCCTAGCATCCCTACTAATAGGTGTGAAAATATCTCTTGCTGAAGCAATAAAATCAAAATTTTCTTTAATTAATTCATCTAATAAGGCGTTTGGTGCATTCCAACCGGGAGGACATATTCCTTTAACATGTTCAATCCCAGATTTATTAAAGATCCGCTGCATTTCCTTTAAAATCTCCCTAAACTCTTCCTTAGTTTGATTTTGAAATTCTACAGGAATTTTTAACCCTTTATGCACATGGTAGAGACCATGAAATCCAATTTCCGTATTTTTCATCGAATTAAGAAATTCAACAAATTCAGGATGCCGTTCCAAATTCATTGTATCCTTTTGGTAGCGTTTAGCCAAAAAGAATTTGTCTCTAACTCCCGGAAGTGAAGCAAGGAATTTACGGGTAGGGACCGGAGAAATTTCTCTCCAATTAGCTGTAGTGAAAAGAGTAACTTTCAATTCTGGATGCCGATCCAGCAGCCACTTAACCAAGCCCAGTCTTCCTTTGTCCAGGTCCCCTCCTGCTTCGTAGTAATCTGTACTTTTAGAAGGATGAATATCATCGATAGTAAAACAAACTGCAGCTTTTTTATCTGCCGGTTTCCATTGAAGCATAAGTTGTATTGAAATTATTCGAAATTACTAAGTTCTATGCCAAAGACTATTCTTATAAATCATAAAAAACTATTAATGTTTGATCATCTATAAACATAAAATTCATTCTCGTATAGAATTTTGTAATTCCTGCATATTGACCGATTGGAGGCCATATTGTTCTTTACATATCTTAAAATGCTGTAGAATAAGCTCCAGGTCATTCATACTTGCGACTGGATCATCTCCAAAGTTGTGAGGATGCCACCATAAGTGATACGTTTCTCCATTTTGTGCAGCATTGGTGATCTCATTCTTAATTCTTTTCAATTTAAGTTTACGCAGAACTTGATTACTTTCAACAGGTCGGAAAAAACGGCTAGCCGGCTGTTTAAGAACAACATCGCTGGGTTTCGGTTCAAGGTTATACGTCTTTTTACCCAGGGGAAAATAGGCATCCCCTGAACGAGCAAGTTTAGTAAAAATATTTTCGGAGAGCGTATTTTCCCAATACCAATCAGAAGGATTTGAACGTACATTATTTATTCCCAGTCCAGCACATACCTTTAAATATTCCTCCTTCATTTGATTTCGTGGAAAAACCAGGGTTTTTATAGCAATATTTTTTGCTTCTGCTAATTCAATTGCTTTTTCGAGATCGTGTTTAAAATCCACAACGTTCTGACCTTCTTCAAGACAATAGAAATGAGAATAGGTGTGGGTGCCAATTTCCTGACCTGCAGTCTTTTTAATATCTTTTATCAATTCTGGAGCAAATACGAGGTCATTTAGCTTATATTTTTCCTCCTCAGAAAGGTTATTAATAAACGAGTAAGGAGATAATTTACTGTTCCTGTAAATCGGCAACTTTAGGGGTTTATTCTTCTCCCATTCATTCCAATCCTTATTAAATAACATACCTGCAATCGCCCAGGTGGCATGGATATCATATCTTTCAAACAAGGTTAAAATTTTAGGAATTTCCTCTCTGGTATTCCTGAAGTACCTGAATTTGTCATTGTAATCTACGACATCAAAAACACCCCAAAGTAGTTCAAAATCCAATGAAATAACAAAATGTCCGTTTCTATTCACTTAACCGGTTTAAGCAGGAGCATATCCTTGTTTATTAATTTTAGTTTTTTTTCTGAGAGCCTGTAATTTCTTCAAGCGCATTATACGGGTGTATTTTTTCTGTGCCAGGTAATAATAAATTACAAAAAAAAGGTAATACATAACCATTGATTTTTGCCGCATTATTATTCCAAGATTAGACATAATAAAAGTCATAGCAAAAGATGTCGCTATAAATATCATTGCACTCATTTTCACAAATGAAGGTGATCTTAATAAAAACCGAATAAAATCCTTTCTCAGTATTTTTATGAAAATTATAAGATAGAACAAATTTTCCACAGATATGACAAAACCCATAAAACTGGGTGCATCAATAAATAAAGGTCGAAACCAGAAGGTAAAAAGTTTAAGGGGCAACGGATAAGCAGCCATATCTACACCAGTGGCTGCTTTTCTGCTTAAATCGGAAGAACGACCTTCGGCAAATTCTTCAAATCCCCCCACTAAATTCTCACTATTCTGTAGTCCAACTACTGCCAAAATCTGATCTTGTACGAGAAAAAGTGTCATAATAAGTCCGGTTGAGATCAATAATTTCTTCTGAAGAGAAATTCTTTCCTGACCGCTCAGATAACCAACGATGGCTCCTACCGCCACAAACATAAAGACGTGGGGTCGAATATGAAAAATAATGAAAGAACTCAGGACAAGAAGAAATAAACGCTTACGTGGGTCTGTGATTGCATAGGTAAACATCATTAATCCTAAAAAAATTGGCGCTCCTTTTGACAGGGCAACAGTCCAAAAGTGCATATTAGGCAGAAATAACAATAGTGTCAGGAAATCAATTTTAATAAATTTAATTTTCACCGGAATATTCTCCCTGAAGAACAAATAAGCATAAAGGAATCCCAGAAATCCAAACCAGGAAAACAAAAACATTAGACCCTCATAAGAAGAAATACCTATTTTGTAAAATGGATATCCAAGAAAATGAATAAAAGTGGTATCGGTTCCAAATAATTCAAACCATGAGCCTGTATGAGTACTAATAATTTCGTAATATCCTTTCGAGTCTGAAGGATTATTCTTTGCATACCAAAAATAGAAACCATAAAAAAAACTATGATAAATATAAAGGAGATTCATCTTCTTTTTATCAAAGAACCTATGCTTCTTCGCATAAATAGAGAAGATTCCCTGATTTACAACAAATAAAAAAAGAAATAAGAATAATACTCCCAGCATAAATTCAAAATAGTTCTAGATCTCCCAAGCTATATGACCATTGTTCCACATTTGCAAGATTCTGGTTACCGGAAATCTGAAGGTTTAAATCTCTTAAAGTAAGAATAGGACCAAAAGAACCTACAAAAGACGGGCCACCTAATTGTTTTAGTTCTGGTGAAAAGGAAATAACCTGTACACCAAATTTGGAACTCCATTTTTTGATAATTTTTCCTGCCTTTCTTAGATTGTTCTCTCTGTTTTCGAAGATACTTTCAACAATTCTCAGTTCCTTAAAGTTCCTCCTCTTTTTCACACTGGCAGCCATATAGATTCCATCTTCTGAAAAGACCTCATATTTTTGCAATGGATTTTTTTCAAATCTCCAAATGAGATATTCAGGACTTTTTGGAGTGAATAAACGAGAATTTGATGCCAATGCCGAATTCCAATTATCGCAAATAGCTCCAAGTTCTTCTTTAGACGTTTTATGAGAAATAATATATTCTGGATTACCACTCTGTAGTTTCCAAAAAGAAATCCATGAAGGTGTAATTCCCACCTTTATTTTTCCAGATCTTTCCCACCCCATCTTAAGGTATCCCGGTCTACTTTGATCATTCGGAGTGTTAAAAATAAAATCTCCTCCAACTTCCTTTGCAACCTCCACTGCTTTAAGGGTCAATTTTTTAAAAATACCTTTGCCCCGATGATCAGGAGATGTCGCAGTATCGACAGCCCTATAGGTGTGAAAAAAGGCATTTCCCATCTTCCATTCCCACCGCATAAAAGCTCTAACCCCAACAATGTCATAGTTTTCTTCAGCAATTAAAACAATAGAAGGACCAAATGGATTATCATAATGTTTATACCGCCAAATCTGTTCAGAGACTGGAAGCTCATCCCCAAGACTTTTTTTTAGAACCTTAATGATTTGAGGTACATCTCCTTCATTTGCTTTGCGAATGATCATATCTAATCCTTAACTTTGTTCAAATAAATCGTTTCCAGTTCACTTACCATAGAAGATAAACTAAAATGTTCTTTTATACGTTCTCTGGCTTTTTGCTGTAAATTAGTTCGGAGGTCTTTATCTTCTAAAAGATTTATAGCTAATCCTGCCAGGGCTTTTTCATTGCCTACCTCGCAAATCAAACCATTCTTTTTATCCTGAACGACTTCTACTACTCCTCCTGCTGCAGTAGTTATAACAGCACAATTTAAACTCATAGCTTCGAGAAGTGCCACAGGGAGACCTTCAAATGTAGAACTCATCATAAAAATATCCATTGCGGAAAAGTAGGATACTGTATCTGTTTGTAATCCGGGGAGAAAAATTTTATTTTCAAGCTCTAGAATTTTGATCTGCTCTTTCATTTCTTCTTCTTTTGGTCCGGCCCCCACAATTATGCCGTATATTGAAGAGTCTTGCTCATGAATTTTAGCAAACGCCCTTATCCAAACATCGAGTGCTTTTTGTTCTCTAAATACAGCTATATTTCCAAGCACAATAGCTTCTTCAGGTATTCCGTAATATTGGCGGATTTTCTTGCCCTTTTCAACATTTCTTTTAAAAAAATTAGTGTTTACTCCATTTAAAACAGTTTCCACCGGGATATCTGGAGCAATATTTTCTTTTATAGAACGAGTGACATCCTTTGAAACTCCAATTGCAAGACTTTGATTATTGTAAGTATACTTATTTAAAGCTTTTGTTACTTTATGATAATGTTCCTGGATATTATGTTCTGTGTAAATAACCGGAAGATTGACCTTTCGAAAAATTAGTCTACCTAAGAACCCAGACCAGGGCAAGTGACAATGAATTAAATTAATTTTCTCCTTTTTACAGTAGTCAATTACCTCTTTATATTTTAGAAGCATTCTAAAGTTGTTACTGGCGTTAAAGCAGCTTACCTTACCTCCCGCATTTTCTATTGACGCGACCATCTGACTCTTCCAGGGAAGAAAATAAATATAATGAAATTCAAATTTGTCCTGGTTGTGTAATTTCAGGGATTCAGGAAGTAACATCTCTGCGCCTCCTCTGCCTAACGATTTGATTAAGTGCAGTATTCTAATTTTACCCATTCATTTTTTAATTGAAGAAAACAGTTGCAAATCTATAGCTTCCGATTTCTACTCCAACCATACAATTTGTAATTAACATTATTTAACATGAGATATCATCTCAGTCAATCTAAGAAACGGGAATAACACCTCACAAACTGCTCAGTTATTCTGTCGTTCATGTATTGCTCACTCACTATTTTATAAGCCGTTTTAATCATTAGGTCATTTTCCTTCTCTAGAATTTCAAGAATAGCTGTAGCAAACAATTCCTTCCTATCTTTTTCAATAAGAAATCCGGTATTTTCATTAACAATTTCCGAAATTCCTCCAACGTTATAAGCCACCACAGGAATCTTACAATACATAGCCTCCAGTAGAACACCTGGAAGACCCTCAATTATACTGGGAAGAACTAGAACATCTGCACCTCTAATATAGGAAAGAGGATTGTTTACAAAACCATAAAATTTTACGTACTGAGAAAGATTATTCTCCTTTACCTGTTCTTCAACTTCTTTTTTTAATGGTCCATCACCTAAAAGATGAAGAAAAACATTCGGGTGCTTCTTTAGAACCTTTAGAATGATCTCTATAAGACCTTTGTGATTTTTTTCAAATGTAAATCCACCAACGTGAACAATGTGCTTTTTATTACCGGGCTCAAGGACTACATCCCGAGGAATTTTAATTCTTTCCAGACCCACAGGTATTACCTCTGTTCTACCTTCTAAAAATGGAAAATGTTCTAAAATATCATTTTCTGAAGCTTTGGAAACAGAGATCACTCTATCCACTCTTTTGTAAAGAAACGAATTCAAATTCTTTTGTATAGAGTTTGTAAGATACCTACCTATTTCACTGGCATTTCTGGAGAAAATTGGGACTTTCCAATTAAAAATGATTTTTGAAAAAACAGCGTATTTTAAAGTATCCCCGGCGTTGGCTTGAACCACATCAGGTTCAAACTCCCGAATGATTTTGTTCAATCTCTTCCACGCTGCTAAATCAAAAAATCGTTTGGAAGGGGAGGCCTCTAAAGAAGTAATTTTTCCATCAAAAGGTAGATCTGCTTTTCCTTCATAAACACTTACTACTTTTACCTGATGCCCTAGTGAGACTAAATGTCCGGAAAGTTGACTGGCAAAAACTTCTGCACCTCTGTGTTGTGGCTTATGGATTATCTGAATAATCTTCAAAATGAATTATTTTCAAATTATACACTTAATTTTTATTGTACAAAGTATTCATATTAAAAGGATTGACATATTTTTAATTATCTTCAATGACGACATCAATTTTTAAGCAATTTTATTATCTTTTAAAAAATGTTAAACTAGTATGTCAGTTTTTGAAGATATTTCATCTCCTTATTAGGAAAAAACATATAACGTCCAGTTGTCTTTTTAATAAGGTGACAAGCTTTATTATAATACCCCTTCTAAATCAGCCAACGAAAGTTCAATTCTCATATTAAAATTAAAGCGGTCATTTCTATATAATACAATACTTTTTTTTCTTTTTATACATGCCAAAAATTCAACTTCTCTAAATTCTGGAGAATTATAAAAATATACCAGGGGGGTCTTAAGGCTCCTGCCCAATGAAGACATCATACAGGAAAAAAGAGTTGGATCTCCTATGATTTCGTAGGCAATTATAGCAGGTAAACCTTTTCTCTTTTCCTCTTTATATATAATAAAATTCCTGGGGTCCCTAAAACCAGCTATTTTATAGGATTCATCTTTATACCTCCAGGAAAGGAATTCTCTTGTTCGAACAGTAGTAGCCCAATTTACTTTCTCCTTTTGAAATGAATAATCCACTTCGTCGAAAGAAACCATTCTTGATGTATAATTTTTTAAAAATGGATGGATAATGCCAATTTTAAAATTTTCAACGTTTTCCAATTTCTTCCATCCCATTTTTAAATTAGCCGGTAGACTATTTTCATTTGGGGTGTTAAAAACAAGATCATAATTTCCCTTACATCGATCCAGACCAATTAAATTTAATTTTTTAAAAATCCCTTTGCCACGATAATTGGCATCGGTAACAGTATCCACGGGTCTAATCGCACGAATAAATTTATCCAACCCTGAACTATAAAATTCCCAGAACATAAACATTCTTAACCCTACAATCCTTTTATTATGGAGAGCTATAAGTCCAAATGACCTTCCAAAAGGGCTATTTAAATGTTTCCACTTAAAAAACTCAATTGAGAAATTGGGATCCAAAAACTTTTGAATTAAAGCAACTACTTCTGGTAAATCTTTGTCATAATTTATTTCCCGGTATTCCAGATCAAGTTGTTGTTTCCTGCCCTTCATGATTTCTTAACGATTTATTATTTACACCATCTCCTCGACTAATTTTTTATAGTAATCCAGAACCTGTCGATTAATACTGTCCAATTGAAAGTTATTGATATAATTTTTCCTTCCTTCCTTTCCCATCTTTTCCCTTAAAGCAGGAGATCCCGCCAGTTTGACTAATTTTTGCCCGAGATCATCAAAATTTGATTTCTCAAAAAATTCGATGTATGGATTTCCTTTCATTACCTCTTTAAAAACAGCAATATCAGAGCATATTACCGGTAATTCAGCAGCCTGCGCCTCTATTGAAACTCCTCCAATGCCTTCATAAAGGGAAGGCAATACAAAAACATCTGATGCCACCAGTATCCTATAAATATCAGTGCGGTGCCCCAGGAACCTCATTTCAGTCTTTATATTTTCTTTATTTAAAAAATCTTCAATTACATCTGTTGAATTTCCATTTCTACCACAAAAGATGAACTTAACGTGTAGTTGTTGTAACTTCTCATCCTGTTCTTTTATAGCCTTTAAAATGTCTATATGAGCTTTCTGATATTCCTGCCTTCCCACATGGACAAAAATTAGATCATCCTGGGCAAATCCAAGTTCTCTACGCAACTGCTGGCCAACCTCCTGCTTTTCGTGTCTATAAGGATTATCCTTTCTCCCTCTATGGATAAAATCAATTTTAGAAGCAGGAATGTTTAGTTGCTTTTCATAATGCTTTTTCACCTCATTGGTGACAGCTATAAATTTGTCGGTACCCTTTTGTGTGTACTTATCTATTTTTCTGTAAACTTTTAAGGAAAAGCTGTTTACTTTGGGGTCTTTAAATCTTACTTCATCGTAAAGACAATTGACTAAACTTTCCACATGGTAAAAAGAAGTAAAGAGTTTCGCCATTCTCACCCTCATGGAAGCATTATATAATGATGAATGAACTATGTCTGGTTTATAATTTTTAATTACTTGGCTTATTTGTTTAGAATGACTAATAAGATTTCCTGGTTCTAAAAAATTGACATCAAAACCTTCTTTTAAAATCTCTTGTTCAATCCCTTCTTTTCTATGGCTAAGGACAACTATCTTTATCTGTACACCTTCTTTCCTGAGATAATACCAAAGTTCTGCATTAGAACGTTCTGCTCCCCCTGTTCCCAGACTATCCTGAACATAAAGTAATTTCATTTTTATAATAATTTGTAGTTGTATTTTTCGAGATATTCTCCGGCAATTTTATTTATAATCCTAATATCTTCTTTAGCTAAACGTTTAAAGCTATTGACATTCATATTAGTTATTAAATTTTCTTTCTCGTGAACTTTAAAAGATCTCTTAAAAAAATCATCTTCTACATGCTCCAGCCCAACAAAATCATAAATCTCGTTAACCACTTTTTTAGGATTGGCAGTAAAATCCTCATATTTTATCTCTAAAAAATTTGAGAGGTTAGCCTTCTTTTCTTCTACCTTTTGTAACGATTTCACCCACTGCATGGCGCAGTATTCAATAGGATATTTTTTTTGCGCAAAAAATGGATTATTCTTCATGATATTAACTTTCCTCTGAATTCCTTCTGCAACCGCATAACCATTTCTTACAATGTGTACAAAGTAAGCCGGCTGAAACTCTTTATCGAAAAAGGCTAAACGATAAATATTAGAAATCGATTTTTCGACCAGGTAAGGTTTGGTTAAGTCATAGAAATGCGACCAGTGATTTTTAATTGTTCGGGAATTAGGCTGGTTTTCAAAGGTATAATTGTCAATTTCCTCCTCACACTTCCACCACATTCTTCGCCAGTTGAAGTCTTCCGGGCGTGGCAATTGATCTGTTAACATTACTCCTTCATCAGGCAATCCGCTAACTTTACTATGTGCAGAAAGGATCTGGTCCAACAATGTTGTACCCGAGTTATAACATCCAATGATGAAGATCCATTGATGGTGTGTAATCTCCTTCCCAGTCCACGCTAAAGGTTTTGAATAAACAGGATATCCTTTAAAGCGGGCAGTAACTTTATGTAATAACTCTGATTTTGTCATACTGTTTTTTTTAATTTTCCTACCACCCGGGTTAAAGGCAATATTTTTCCATGCCACCCGCTTAATATTAATTTAAATTTCCAGAGAGGTGTAATATCATTAACTACTAATCTCGAGATTCTTAATGGATTTATATGCTTTTCATTTATTTTATGATCAAATAAAAAAGCAACTTTAATATTGTTTTCGTGAAGCAAATGTTCTGAACTTTCACTGAAGTTGCCATTAGGATAAGCAAATACCTCTGAATCACCAATTTTATAACTTTTGAAAAAAGCATGAACCTGCGACAGTTCATCCACTAACTCTTTTCTATTTAGCTTATCAAACATAGGGTGAGTATGTGAATGATTTCCTATATATACACCATTTTTTTTAAGCTCAATTAATTCCTCAGTTTTTAATTGTTGTTGATATGTAGTCGGGTATTTTTTTAATAAATTTAATCTTCGTTCATTTGATACTGATTTGGCTTCGTTAAGGACCCTTATAATTTCTTTCTGGGAAAGCCCATTTTTTTTCTCATTCTTTATTATAGTATTCCACCAGAAATCTTTGTTTTTATTAATGAGTTCTGTGACTACAAATAAGCAGGAGGGTATGTGATGTTTTTTAAAAACAGGCAAAGCTTTTGTAAACACAGATCTATCTCCATCATCCAAAGTAATTAGTACTGAATTTGATGGTAAACCTCTATTATTGAACAAATGTTCTTTTAGAGTGGAAATATTTATAAGATTATATTTTGATTTTAAATGTATAACCTGAGCTTCAAGATTATCAGGATCTACTATATCGTGATAAGCTAAAACCCTAAGCCTGTTTTTATTGATATTATTTAAAATAGGGTCAAACAATTTTAGAGCATTATAAATAATATTTCTCATCTCCTGTAACTATAATTATTCGTGACATCATCATACAACTCCTCATATTTATGGGCAATAGTTTGTATTTCAAATTTTTCTTGTGCTGCCCTCCTGGCATTTTCACCGTAATCCTGCAACCTTGAAAAATTCTTAAGAGCATAAATAATTTTATCTGCCAATTCACCTACCTCGCCCTTTTTAAATATTAACGCACAATTTTCATCAACACATTCAAGATTTTCGCCAATATTAGAAGCTATAATTAATTTGCGTGACATCATGGCCTCAATTAAAGCACCCGGTAAACCTTCTGCGTAGGATGGATAAATAAAAATTTTTGATAATGCCAACAATTCAGAAATATCCTGCCTTCGCCCAAGAAGCTTAACATGCTTCTGAATATTAAGTTCTTCCGCCTTTTTCTGCAAAATATGATGATATTTTCCATGCCCGGCGATGAGTAAAACAGTATCCGGAAATTTTTTGAGAACAACTGGTAACGCATTAATTATGTCCAATTGTGCCTTTCTCTCAATTAACCTACTCACATTTATTAGGATATTTTCACTTTGGATCCCTAGCGAAGATTTCTTACTCCTTAATGAGGATTTGTCAAAACCATCATACTTTGAGAGGTCCCTCCCTCTGTAAATTACCCCAATTTTTGAGGGAGGTACTGCTAAAGCGCCACCTTCAGATTTTTTTATAGTTTCAGAGTTAGAAATAAAAAAATCTACTCTTTTTGCAGAATGTTTATCTAGTTGATAGGCCAACCAAATTTTTATCTTCATAATTAAACCTGCACTTTTATATCGTTGGGGAGTATAGGAATTATTCACAAAACTACCAATCAAAGGAATCTGTGGAAATTTTTTCTTTAGGTACCTGGCAACCATGTCAGCTCGATACAAAGTAGAATGTACTAAAGTGGGTTTTTCCTCTTTGTATATAGGAATAAGCAAATTTGAGGCTTCCTTAAAACCATATTTTTTTTGAACTCCTAAGGAATAAACTTTAATCTCCGCTTTTTGTAGCTCCGGCTTCAACATGTCCCCATCGTAAATATGGACAAAAACGGGAGTGTAATCCTTAAACCGTTTTGCAATTTCGACAAGACTTCTCTCTGCACCGGAGCCTTGCAATGAATCAATAAGAAATAGTACTTTTTTTTGGTGGCTGCTCATTCTTTTATTTTCCTTTTTTTTCAATTTGTAAAAAACTAAATTGGAATATTATATCTGGAATATTATATCTGGAATATTATATCTGGAATGTTATAGATCAGACTCCAATCTTCGGCAAGTGACATTTTTCTCTAATTTGATCAATAAGGCCTCATACACATTGTTATTGCTATTTAAACTGGTCATTATGTCATTATTTCAAATTACTCAACATTTTTCCCTTGGTTATTAATTTTAACAGTGAAGCCAGCTCTTGAAAGGACCTGGTCTTAAATAAATAATGTATTAATATTAAAATGACTAAAAATAAACTTCCGGAAAAAACAAGTTGAATTATATAAGAAAAATTCTCAAAAACTGAATACATTTCCATTAAACCAAATACAATAGTAAAAGAAACCAACCCGGGTAGTGCTGTTTTAAATAAATCAGTAAACTGTTCTTTAAAGGTATAGTTAATAAACTTATTTGCATAATAGATGTTAAGGAAGACAGCGATTAACATATTACCTAGTTGTGCCAGAATTAAGGGAATAATTCCATGCTTAGCTGTAAAAATTATTCCCAGAACCAGAGTAACATTTACAATTACCGCCATTTTCAGGTATAAATCGGTCCTCCCTTTAATTTTCAATAGTATTGAATTATATTTATTAATTGGGTAAAAAATTCCCGATATACATAAGAGTTGGAAATAAGGAACTGCCGGAAGCCAATTTTCACCCAACAAGAAGCCAAATAAAGGATGTGCAGTTAAGATTAACATCAGCATAATCGTACTTAAAACAAGTAAAGCTAAAATCTGTACTTTTTGATAAGCTTTTTTTAATTGGACCTTATTATGTTTAATCTTTGCAAAAAGCGGATATAGAACTTTATCTAAAGTATTGGAAATAGTAATAACCGGGAATTTTTTCATTGTAAATGCTCTCGTGTAATAACCCACCATTGCAGCAGAAAAATACTTACCAATTACCATGGGAAAGATATTGGCAATAATTCTGCTCATAACACCTGAGAGAGCAAGTTTATAACCAAAATTAAAGTGATCTTTTAGTTTCACACGGTTAATTCTCATTTTTGGAATCCAACGGGTTTGGAAAAAATAGATAACCGTCAAGGATAGTGCAGTTACTATCTCCATATACACCAATGCCCAAACCCCAAAATTTAAGTAGGCCAGTAGAATGCCTGTAATACCAGCGAGGAACAAAGCTGGCAATTGAGCTTTCATTTGATACTTAAAATTCAAATTATAGGTTAATCTGGTTTTTTGTATGGCAAATAAGCTATTAATTATTATGACTACACTATATACCCGAATTAGATTGGTTAGCCGGGGCTGGTCATAAAAACTCGAAATATAAGGAGCGACAATCCAAAATATAACGTAAAGGAACAGTGAGACCCCGAGGTTTATGCTAAAAACGGTAGAAAAGTCTTCTTCATCGGGCTTATCAGATCTTACTAAAGATTGACTCATCCCTGAATCTGATAATGAGGTGCCGACGGCATTAAAAATTAATATCATTCCCAGGAGACCAAATTCTTCAGGTGCGATTAGTCTGGCTAAAACGATTTGGACAGTAAATGACATTAGCTTACTACCAAATTGCTCAATAAAAGTCCAGCTAATACCTGAGATAGCCTTTTTTTGTAAAGACATACAATTAATTAATACAGAGGGTACTGCTCAAGTGACAAATATCTTTTCCGATCATCAAAACTTTCCCATAAACAATTACCTTTTTACTTGACCGCTAAAAGCTTCAAAAAAATCAAGATTCCCAAAACATAATCATTTTTTAAGCCGTTCATCAGGAAAGCGCTACTCAGCATGCTTCAGAAAAGTTTCCTGCCGCAGCAAATTTTCCATATACTTTTTAAAAAGGCTAAAGTAAAGGAGATTATTTTGGTGTCTGTTAAATAAATAAGAATTGTTCTTTTAACCAGCATCAAAACTTTACGAACAAAATGAGTGTCGTATACGAGTTGTGGATATTTATGGAATTTTACTTATTTTTCTATATCTTCGAGAGACACACGTGTCCCTCGATCGAGACTTTTTAAAACCTTTTTTCCCATGATTTGAGAATAATATTTGGGATGCAGACCATACCCGGGTCTTATAGATCTTACGTTTTTTACAGTAACTATTTCCCCTTTTTCTATATCTTTTACCACATATAGAGAGCGTGAAAAGTCCCTCCCTTTCTTCTGCTTATCGGTCAAAGTATAATCAACCACTCCAATAGCTTTTTCGGCTTCTCTAACTGCTTTTACCATTTCTGTAAATTCTTGCTCATCCATGGAAAATGAAGCATCAGGACCTCCGATAGATTTGTCCAGAATAAAATGTTTTTCAATAATTTTTGCTCCAAAGCAGGTAGCAACAATTGGTACAGTATTTCCCATAGTATGATCTGATAGGCCGGAGATAACATTATATCGCTCGGCCAAATCCTTGACCATCACCATATTTGCCTCTTCTATGGGCGCCGGGTAAGAAGAAGTACATTTTAAAAGCGCAACATCTTTATTTCCCATTCTTAGGCAAGCTTCTAATGCCAGCTCAATATCCCCTTTCCCGGCAATACCTGTTGAAATTATTACCGGCTTACCTTTAGAAGCTACTAGCTCAATAAGTGGTATATCAGTAATTTCAAATGAAGCTATTTTATAGGCCGGTGCATTTAATTCTTCAAGTAAATCTACGGCTGTTCGATCAAAAGGCGATGAAAAACAGATTAACCCTTCCTCTTTTGCAACCTTAAAAAGTTGCTCATGCCACTCCCAGGGGGTGTACGCCACTTTATAGAGATCATGTAGATATTGACCATCCCAGATAGTTCCCTGGCTCAGCATAAAATCAGGAGATTTTACATCAATAGTCATAGTATCTGCCGTATAGGTCTGCAATTTAATGGCATTTGCACCTGTTCTTTTTGCAGCTTTAATTGTTTCTATTGCAGTTTCTAAACTACCATTGTGATTAGCCGATAATTCAGCAATTATAAATGAAGGATTATTTCCTCCTATTGCTATATTTCCTATTTTCATTGTATTGATTTTTCAGATTTTAATTCCAACCAGGACCTAGAGCTTTAAATGACAATTTTTATATATAGCTCTTGTTTTCTGTTATTTGTGCGGAAAAAGAAATATTACATTTAATAATCCACATGTCTTCTACTGTTGTCTCAAAAAAAGTAAGAAAAAATTTAAAGGGAATTTACCTTCTATTTAATCCCTAAAGATTTCTGTACACAAAACTTTTCGTTTCACAATTCTCGTGATAAGACAGTCCCACTGTCAGATGGCAATAGGTTGTATATTACTTCTTTTTCTTTAGCAAAAACCAGGTAGAATCATCCAAAGGAAAGTTATGGTCTTTGTGATATTGAAAACCATAATCAACTAATTCTAAATCTGGATATAGGTCCAACAAATCACCTGCGAAGTCTCTTTTAAAAAGTCGTTCTGAATTACCACGATAATTTACTTCAACAGGTTTAGTGTTGTAGTATTCGTTAACAAGTATATATTTGTTTGAACATTCATATAAATTCGTATAAACCTTCTGTAATTCTTCGGGATTAATATGGATTAAAACCCCTGCTGTAAAAGTTAAATCGTATTTACCTAAATCTTTAGCTTCCATATTTAAAATTGATCCTTCAAAAACCTTTACATCAGGAATTTCATTCAGTTTCTGGATTGCTTTAGAATTTATTTCAATAGCACTAATTGAACTTGAAGGCAATAATGTTCTTATAGCTTTAAGATTAAGTCCAACATTGGATCCAAACTCAATAATAGAATTAACATCCTTTGTTCTGGAGAAAATTTTTGAAAATACAGCAGTTCTGGTTGCTATACTCTTAATGTCATTATTTCTATCAACGTATTCATTACCAAAATCACCCGCCCAAAAATTCTCTTGTTCTGTTTTAAAACTCATTTTTCTTAATTTTAAATTCCTACTCGTATGGCTTTTCAGTTCGGCCCCGTTTTTTTAGTGGGTTCTGGTCTCCACATGATAAATTATATTTAATTGCAAAAAATTTTATTCAAAATCAAAAGTTTTTTAGGCCGTTATAAAATGATTAATTAACTATCCGAACGATTGAGAATGCTTCTGCAAATTTTTTGCCGACCACAACACCCCATCTTTGAGCCTGGATCTTTAAAGCTTCAGGAGACCTGGGATGTGGATATTCCCTTTTTTCGAATTCATAACTCTCCATTCCCTTTATTTTTGCCTCCAATCCCTCTTCAGAAACTTCTACAAAGAAATTAGGAATAAATTGTCTGGCATAATCTGTCGGTGCTACCCATTCAGTACCAGATGGAGTTTCAAATGAAACTATAGTATGAACCCTTTCCTCATTCACAGGCCTACAGGCAGTAACAACGGCCTCAAAAGTGAGTTGATGATCGATGTTAACATCGCCATGGTGGTGGGTAAAAATAATTTCGGGATCAAAAAGTTTTTTTTCTTTTTCAACAACTTTTATGATATCCAGCAAAGATACCGTATCGAATCTATTGTCCGGAAAATCATATATCCCTGTGGATTCATAACCTATTGCTTCTCGAGCACTTTCAATATTATCTCTATGAATTTTCAATTCCTCCTGCCATTGTTCCGGGTTTCGGGTATCAGACCTCGAGGTTATTCCCTCCCCCAGAATTACAGCTTTTACCTTACAGGAATAATCACGAATTAATTGATGCATAGTCGCTCCCAGGCCCAATAATTCATCATCCGGATGTGCAACAACGACCAAAATTCTTTTATTTCTTAATGATTCTAACATCTGCTAATATTTCTTTTTCAGATTTTAATGAAGCCCTGGTAAATTCAAATCGAAATTCCTTTGTTTCAAAAAATGCCGGTGGATATCCTTCACAATCTAACATTCTTATATAATCAAAAACCTGTTCTACAGTATCAAGACGTTCTATATTTCCTTGTTCTGGTTTCCTCCTGATAAATTCTGTAATTTCCCCTGATTGAGGAACCGGATTTAAATCGTGGATGATTATTTCCTCAATCATTTTCTCAATAACATCAGTACTTCTGAGAAAAATTTCTTGTGCTGTACCCATTAAACTCAATGGTGCTTTTAAATAGACAGGACCTGTATCTAAACCTTTTTCCACTCTAATTGCTGAAATTTTTGTTTCTGAATGTCCTTTGGCAATCAAATTCTGAAGTGGACTGCCTCCGCGCCCGTAGGGTAGATCTGTCATATGAAATACAATACATTCAAATTTTTTAAAAATTTGAGGTGGAATGATATAGGACCAATGAGGTATAAAAATTTTTTCTGGTTGTAATTTCTCCAGTTCCTCATAAGAAAAATTTTTCTTTTCATCGATAAGCACCCAATCTGCCTCTGCAATCACTTTTTGGAGCGAAAGGTAGAGGCTTTTATGCCATGGTTTCTCTGTAAGAATAACAAATCTTTTCATCTAAATATATACTGGAAAATCCCTTCTTTACTTTCTAATCCTTGAAATCCAAGTTTTTCAAAAACCTTACGTGAAACCACATTATCTTTTTTTACTAAAGCTCTAACAGAACCAGTTATTTCTCCTAAGGTTAATTCAATTATTTTCTTTCCAAAACCAAGGCTCCTAAAATTAGGATCAATAAAAAAATCTATATCCCAAAAATCTTCCTCATTTCTGTCGTACCTTACTTGTCCAATAGGGTAATTATCCTTTTCCAGGATATAAATAACTGAATTAGGATCATCAATTTTTTTTCTAAACCAGGATTCATGTTTTGTCCAATTAATTCGCTCAGGGTTCAACACATTCTTCCGTACATCTTCATTATTTACCCATTTGAATAATAAGCTGCAATCCTCCTCTGTTGCTTTTCTTATATTTAGTATCAATTGTAATTAAAATATCAAAAGATCACTATTTTGTTATTGACGAGGATAAAATTTAATCTGTACCAAGAGGAATTTCATAAAGTCATATTCCATTTGAGTGAGCAGTTTATTATAAGTCCTATCTTCTACATTAAAATAAGAGATTTCATCACTATTCTGTATAGCTTTCGCTGATTTTATAATTTCTATATTATTTCTATCCGGTTTGTATTCAGGTCGTGTCTCAAGAAATTCATTATATTTTTCAACCATCATACTAAACTTTTCATCCACACTTTTTTCCTGATATTGATTACCAAAAATCTCAGTCATATCTTTTGCAGGAGTACCGGCATAGATGTGGTTAGCCTTCATATCTTTTGTTACTACAGATCCCACCATGGCCATACTCTTTTTTTCTGCTGTTATGGGTGAAACAATGCAGTGTCCTACTAACCAAACATCTTCTTCAATAGTAAGCTTCTTTCTTTGATCCCAACGACATCCTTCCAGAACATCCCCAAATTTAATATGGCTCCATAACTGTGAGTATGCCCCTACTCCAACACCATTATGAATTTCAAGTCCTCCTTCAGAATCCAGGATGCAGTTCTGCCCAAACCAACAGCAACTTCCAATTTTACAATCCATATCCCCACTACCAAATGCGTGGTTGTTAATATCTGTATAGTCCCCAATTTCTAAATTTGGATAATAGAAACGGGAATTATGACCAATATGGACTCCATCACCAATAATCACTTTATGCGCTTTTTTTCCGAATTTGTTTCCTATATAAACGCCGTCTTCAATGGTAACGAACTTTCCAATAGAAATGTGCTCCGCATTAATTGTATAACCCATAATTTTTCTAATTTTTGTTCCTGATTTTTTGATTAATTACGCTATGAGTTCCATAAACTTGTGTAAATTGTTAACATAAGATTGTCCAATCTTTTTTCGTAAAGGAATTTCTCTCATCTGGATTTTTTTATTCACTATATCTGATATCGCAGAATCCAACTCATTTTTGTCAAATTTCAATGCATTAAATGAAGGTATTTTTCTGCTTTCTTTGAAATAAGTAAAAAGTTTCTTTTGATTTTCTGCATAGTAACAAATCAATGGGATACATCCTCCAGCAATAACCTCAAACAATATACCGCTGGAAGGAATTATTGCCAAGTCTGCACCTTCAATCTCAGCCAACATTTCTTTTTCATTTAAAGAAGATAATACTCTAATCCTAGAGTTGTTTCCAACAATTGCATCAATGGAACTCCTATAGGGATATGCAGATCCTAAAATGACAGTGATCGTTTTAATTTTCTTATTGGTCTGCACAACTTCTAAAATGGGCTTGGTTAAATTTTTATTATCTGAGCCACCAAAACATATCATTACATTATTAACTTCCCTTATTTCCTTCTCTAAGCCTGCAGCCTGAATAAAAATAGGACGGAGTAATGCGTATTGAGGTCCTAATGCAAACTTTGTATATTCTTGAGCACGATAATCCTGTGGGACAATTCCTGGAGAATGATTAATAATTAAATCAGCAAAGAATTCTTTTTCATGTAAATCATCAATACAAACCAATTTACACCCAAGGTTCTTTACTCTTTTCTGATAATCTGAATCCAGTTCATAGTGATCCAACACTACGATTTCCTGTCCAGATAATAAGGAGAAAAAATCTTCCTCAGAAGAAATCACATTTAACAGAAAACCATTTTCTTTTATTTGTTTTTTTAAATTTTCCGGAATTTCTTTTGAAGCAAAATTGATTGAAAAGTTTTTTTTCAGCATATGGGCAAGAGCAATACATCTGACTATATGACCTAAGCCAATCTCTGTACTACCATCTGCCCTGAAAAAAATATTTTTTTTATTTGCGTCCATTGCCATGTTGAAATTTATCAAGAACAGCTGATTTATTATTTTTGATCTATTTCTTTTTTCATTAGTTTAAATTTGACTTCGGCTAAATTCCAGTCCTCTAACGTATCAATATCCTGAGCTTCCATTTCATTTATAATGATTCCCCCCGTACTATTTGATATAATAGATTTATTAACAAGAAGTTTTGCCGTATTTGCAAAATAAAACTGTCCCGCATCATGATAGGCTTTTTCAAGATCCTGGGACCGTGACTTCTCAAATTCCGGAAAGAAAAACTGAAGACTATTATTTTCTATTTTATATGACCTTTGAATAGGATACCCAAATGGTATTATGGGAAATACAGCGTCAAGTTTTTCCCTAGACAATTTCTCAAAAGCTTCGGATAATTTTATGTCAGTTACAAAAGGTGCTGTGGGATAAATGCAGCAGATATTGTTATACTTTTTTCCTAATGCTTCATATTCTTCCACAACTTCCAGTAGTACATCCACAGTAGTTGAAAAATCATCGGCATTCTTTTTACTTCTCAAAAAAGGAATTTTTGCACCATATTTTTCCGCTATTTCGGCGATCTCCGCATCGTCAGTAGATACCATAACCTCTTCAAAAAGTCCACTCTTTAATGCGGCTTCTATAGAATAAGCAATAATTGGCTTGCCCATAAAGCTTTTAATATTCTTCCTGGGAATACGTTTACTTCCCCCACGAGCCGGAATGATGCAAAGATTTTTATTCACTGTAATATTCTTTTATTTTTGAGATTACCATATCCTGATCTTCAGGTGAAAGAGTTGGATACATAGGTAAACTAATACAATGTCTGTAATAGTTTTCAGCCTTTGGTAAATCATCCTCTTTCCACCCAAGATCCCTGTAATAAGGCATCAAATGGCAGGGGATATAATGAATTTGTGCAAATATGCCTTGCTCTCTCAAAAAATTATAAAGGCCCAGTCTATCTTCAACCTCAATAATATATAAATGATAAGCGTGTCCTTCGAAAAGACCAGACTGGCCCTTTACAAACGGTTTATTCTGAAATTCCCTGTAGTAGTTTTGAGCAATTTCTCTTCTTCGCTCTAATCCTTCTTCAGCTCTTTTTAACTGACTTGTTCCAAGGGCTGCCTGGAAATCTGTAATCCTATAATTATATCCCAGTTCCTGCATTTCCATATACCACCCAGGATAGGTCTTGGCTCCACTCGACTGGTCAGTCGATCCAACTGCGAAGTCTATAGAATTCTTGTAGAGATTGTCATCTTTTACGATTCCGTGGGTACGGAGTTGAAGTAGTTTTTTGTAAAGATCTTTATCATTAGTAGTAATCATTCCTCCTTCTCCACTGGCAATATGTTTTACAGGATGAAAAGAGAAGATGGCGAGATCGGCAAAATTTCCATTTCCGCAAAATTGTCTTTGTTCATTAGAATCATTGAAAAAACCTCCTGGTGCATGACAGGCATCTTCTATGATCCAAAGATCATATTCCTTTGCCAGTTCTTTAAATTCCTCCAGGTTAACGGCACGACCTGCAAAGTCAACGGGAATGATACCGCTATAAGTTCCTTTTGGAGCATCTTCCAACAATTTTTTTACTGAATTGATGTCAAGGAGATACGTTTCGGGATGAATATCAGCAAATACAACCTCCCCTCCGCAATATCTTACGCAATTGGCAGAGGCGGCAAAAGTAATGGGAGTAGTAATAACCTTACTTCCCTCTTTTACACCCAGAGTAAGTGCACAGAGATGGAGAGCGGCTGTACCATTAGCAACTGCAACTGCATATTTACTACCTGAGTATTCTGCAAATGCTTTTTCAAATTCAATGATCTTCGGTCCCTGAGTAAGATAATCTGACTTTAAGGTTTCTACAACAGCCTGTATATCTTCTTCTGTAATATTTTGTCTTCCGTAGGGAATAGGTTTATTTTGCATCACTTATTTTTATTGGGCAACTTCAAAATTTTCGTCAATATGCTCCTTTATTAAAGCACGTAAACGTTCTACAGTTTCCCATTCTGTATTCTCTTCTGAATTATATTTAAAGCCCTGAGGAACCTTTTTGGCATTAAATTTCTCCTTAAATTCTTCCAAATTCCATCGGGGATTGGAAGGCAGAATAGTATAATATTTCCCTAAGTCATAGGTGTAAAAGGAATCTGAAGGAGTGATCATTTCCTCATGTAATTTTTCTCCCGGTCTTATTCCTACGACTTTCTTTTGACAGTCGGGACCAACTGCTTCCGCAACATCCATAATTTTATAAGAAGGGATCTTGGGAACAAAAAGTTCTCCGCCCCAGGCATTCTCCAATGCATGCATAACCATGTCCACTCCTCCCTTTAAAGAGATATTAAATCTGGTCATTTCGGGATCTGTAATCGGCAGGACACCTTCCTTTTTTTTCTCCATAAAGAAAGGAATTACAGAACCATTAGATCCCATAACATTTCCATATCGTACGACTGAGAATTTAATAGGATTCCAGCCTTTAATATTATTTGCAGCTATGAAAAGCTTATCTGAAGTAAGTTTAGTTGCACCATATAAATTGATTGGAGCACAAGCTTTATCTGTAGATAAAGCAACTACACGTTCTACTCCGGTTTCCAAACAGGCATGAACAACATTTTGTGCCCCTCCCACGTTAGTTTTAATGCATTCATCCGGGTTGTATTCTGCCAAATGCACATGTTTCATTGCCGCAGCATGTATGACGAAATCTACATCTTTAAAAGCCCGCACCAGTCTTTCTTTGTCCCGCACATCACCAATAAAATATCGGATCTGTGGATACTTATCAGCAGGATATTCCTGAGCCATTTGAAACTGTTTTTGCTCATCTCTTGAAAAGATAACCAGTCTTTTTATACCAGGATAATTCTTTAAAATATGATTGGTAAGAGCTTTCCCAAGTGATCCGGTGCCACCAGTAATTAATAAACTTTTATTTGCTAACATTAATTTTCAAATTTAGATCGAATAATTTTTTCAAGACTATTGGCCAGTGTAATGTCGTTTTCTTCGACGTCATAATCTTTATAATAAGAAGGATAAACTTCATTTAAAGCCACCCCCGGTGCTAATTTCGCAGTAAGCTCATCAAATTTTAACTGAAGCTCTGTGAAACTTACTATTTCAGAACTTATTTTTTCAATGTCCAGATCTGATGAAAAAGTAAAAACCCCAGGTAATGTTTTATACCATGCCCGTCCAAATACAATAACAGGTTTTCCCCCTGTAATAGCCTCCCATCCAACTGTTCCTGTTATGGTTGCACAAATCTTTGAATTTTTAATTAAATCATATGTATTGTAGGAAGGCGATACAAATACCAAGTTGGGAATTCTTTCAATTCTTTTAAAGAACTCGGGATTTCTCATAAAATAAGTCTGCTTGGGATTTTCCTTGACACATATCTTCCAGCCCTCTGGCAGGATTGAAGACAAATGTTCTAAAGCTAAAGCCTGATCGGAATACTTACCTCCAAGGGAAGAAGTGGTTTTTTCTGGTTGTAAGTGTAATGCAAAATAGACAAAAGGAACATTTAAATTAAGCTCAGTTGCGAGTTTCTTTCTGTTTTTTTCATATTGCTTTCGTAGCTTATAACGGTAATAAGCCTGACTTCTATAGTTTGATTTAAGTAAATCCTTTATCAATTGATATTCAGGAACATATTTAGTCAACTCATTATGTAAGGAAGCTGGACCTTTAATATTAGACAATTTAAAGCCATCTCTACGATTCACCTTCATATAAGGCAGATCCTTCTCAAATTTATTTTCAATCTCAATTCGGGTAGGTTCAAAAAGCTTTTCTGTTGTTTCAAAAGATCCATAATCCTCAAAATCCCAGTAATGAAAAAATCTATTAGGAAATGTCGGTTGTTCTAGATATAAAGTTTTAATTCTCATTTCTTTTGCCAATACATGAGGAATGTAGTCATAACCGGCATGAGGGGAATTATTCTGGATGAGCAAATCAATTTTATTTTCAGTGAATAAACCATAATAATAATTTATCATTAAGTTAAAATGGTCGAGATACTGATGGTAGTTAAGTTCGTTGTAGTTAACAGAATTATGCAGGTTAACCCTTGAATACATGTCTATGAACTTAGGTAGATGATCATACACCTTATCATAAATTTCTAATGGTACAAATTTATATTCACCATTCAAGCCTTTAGAGCCGAGATTCACAAACTTTTTCTTACTGGCAGCAACCGTTTTCTGGACCACAGCATTCTCTATTATACCTTTTTCTTTAAAATCTTTAATAAGGTAATTTTCCCATTGATCATGAGGTGTATTAAGTATATATAAATTAAGAGGTTTATTCATTAAGTCTATAGTTACAATAAAATTTTAAACATTTATTTATACTTGTTTTCCACAAAACCAAGTCTTTTCTAAAAGTTGATCTATTTTCTAAAAGGATGTTGCTGCACGATCTACTAATTTGTTCAAGTGCGGGACATTTGTCGCCCTTAATCTTCTAATAAGGTTTTCCTTAAAACTTAATTTCAAAATTCCGGGAAGGAACCGGATTAGGCCTTTCCTAAAAAAGAAAATAATCATAAAGAAAAGTATAAAAACCATTTCCGAGGAAAGTCCCAGATCACGTACGAACTCCATGATAAAAGCCATCTTTCCGGGTTTTTCAGGATCGACCTCGGAAGAGTCACTAACAAGTTGTAACAAGGGTAAAAATATTGTTAGACCTAATCCACCTAACACTCCTACCAAAATATTCAAGGCGAAAATGAAAAATACTTTGTACCCTAAATAAGAGTAAAATAAAGCAAGACTCTCAAAATACTTTTTTATGAAGTTCTTAATCAATAGTTGTTTATTTAAACCATTTGTAGAATTGTAGAAATTCTGAATATTCCATGTTTGGTATTTTACGGCTTTTTAACTGGCTAAAATCCTTTTTTGGAATTATAAATATTTCTTTTTCCTTACCAGATTAAAACCGAGGGTAAAGATAGTACTTCTTAAAGAAGAGGCTTATTTGGAAATCTTAAACAATTGCAAAATTAATGAGTCTCTCCTTATTTTAAAATAAGGTCCAGCTTAGAAAAAGTTTAAGTCAAATCAAAACAGGATTTATCAAATTGAAATTTTCTATATAGAATGACAAATTAAGTGTAATACTTTCTAAACCATTCAATAAAATTTTTAACTCCCGTTGATACGGGGGTATTTGGGTTATAGCCAAAATCCTCTTTTAATGACTCAACATCTGCCCAGGTCCTGTTAACATCCCCGGGTTGCATGGGATACATATCCATTTGGGCTTCTACACCCAATTGCCTCTCTATTTCTCTAATGAAGTCCATTAGCTTTACCGGCTTACTGTTTCCAATATTGTATAAAGAATATCGAGCCTTAGAATTCTCGTTTTCAGGTTGTATAATTTTTATAATACCCTCAACAATATCATCGATATAAGTAAAATCCCGCTCAAGGTCACCATTATTAAAAACCTTAATTGGTTTCTTTTTTACCATTGCATCTGTAAATAAAAACATTGCCATATCTGGTCTTCCCCAGGGACCATATACCGTAAAGAACCTAAGCCCTGTAGTTTTAATATCATATAAATGACTATACGTATGAGCCATTAATTCATTACTTTTTTTGGTGGCTGCGTATAAACTAACGGGATGATCTACATTATCTTCAACAGAAAAAGGCACTTTCTCATTTTGCCCATAAACACTGGAACTGCTGGCATATATCAAATGTTTGATCTTGTGATTCCGGCAACATTCCAAGAGATTTAAAAAACCCACCACATTGCTGTCGACGTAAGCTTCCGGATTTTTAATACTATAACGTACTCCCGCTTGTGCTGCAAGATTACAGACCTGTTCAAAGTTGTTTTCAGCAAATAATTTAGGCAGATATCCCCGGTCTTCAAGATTCACTCTAATGAATGTAAAGCCTAACTGATGCTTACTTTGCACCTTTTCATGAAAATTTTCTGCAGCTTTTCTATCGATTCCCAGCTCCTTGAGACGATCATACTTTAGATCAATATCATAGTAATCGTTGATGTTATCAATACCTACGACTTCATAGTCCAAATTCAATAATTTCTTTACGAGATGAAAACCTATGAAGCCGGCAGCCCCGGTAACTAAAATTTTTGTCTGGTCTGATTTTTCCGACATTTGTAAATTTTAATTTTCAAATATAAGATAATACCTTCAAGGGAAGCCGCAAACAACCATAAAGTACTGTGAAAAATGATAGAATAATCACCTATTCTAGAATCAGAAAACTAGATTTCAGGTCATTTGAAGAGGCAATAGAATCAGGTCATTGCTGTTCTTGAAAAACGAAATTTTTTTGTTTTTTCATTTCTACAGGAAACTTCCAGAGAAGTTTTGTGAGTTTACCCGGGCACTTTGTTTGAAAAAAAAATCACCTGCATTTGAAAAGAATAAATACCTTTTGCTGTTTGCTTACTAAAGCTATTACTGTGGCTTTTTTAGTTGATCAGGGTAAATAAGAAAGTGGAGATTCAAATCTTTACCGACTCGTGAATGTCTGACATAACTACCCTTTTTTAGGATAGCTTTAAACGAAGAAACTTTTTTTATCGTCAAATAGTATTAAGTTTAGTCAGGAACAAGTTTATCATAGATAACCTTTGTGCTGCCGGCTGGCATGAGTTGCAGAATCCGTGCATCTGGGGCGATTTCCGGCTTTATTTCGTAAAAATGCCGACCTGCTACGGCGACGTAATAATTTTCATTGTCGTCCATTGGGAAGTCTACCAGATAGGTAAGGTCTTCTTCTAAGGCTCAATTTTATATCCTTCGGGAACTACAATTGTAAGCTTCCCCTAATTAGAACTGCTTGATGGGATAAAATTATTGTTTTTGGTTTTATCTGTAGTCGCTAATAGAGAATTAAATTCAGCATATTCTATTGGTGCCATTTTTCCTAATGCATCATGTGGTCTTTGATTATTATAATCATCCATCCAGATTTGAGTTTGTTCTCTTACCTGATTCAAGTCTTCAAAAATGTATTTATTTAAAACTCCTCTTCTATAGGTGCCGTTGAATCGTTCAATAAAAGCATTCTGTGTGG
>NZ_AUKI01000024.1 GCF_000424665.1 Salinimicrobium terrae DSM 17865 | reverse complement strand
TATAAAAACAAAGAACTGAGTTAAAAAACAAGGTTCTCTAAGCTAATTTCGAAACAAAATTTTCCTGGTAAGGCAAACCTGATTTTGCAATTGCAAATGCCTGCTTGAGTAATTTATTACATACAGCGATTAGAGCCAGTTTTTTACTTTTCCCTTTTGCTATAATTCTTTCATAGATCTCCCTGCAGGCTTTGTTGTGTTTACTAGCTGAAAAACTGCACATAAACAAAAGGTTTCTGAGCTTTGTATTGCCTATTTTGGTTATTCGGCTTCGACCCCTCACGCTGCTTCCTGATTGGCGTAGTGTAGGAGTAATTCCGGTGTAGCTACAGAGTTGGCTGGCGTTTTCAAAGTTGGAAAAACCATCAGTCAAAACGATTAACATAATAGCAGTTTTTTTGCCTAAACCCGGAATGCTTTTAAGTAGAGTTAACTGTTTCTGTTGTTCTTCTTTAACGATCTCCAATAGGCGGTCCTCTAGGATCTGGATTTCTTTCTGCACGGCTTTTAGAGAGCGGTTTAAAGAATGATATACTGTTTTAGATGGTTTTCCCAGGGTTTTCTCTCCATGCAGCTTATTCTTGATAGCTGTGCTTTGTTTTAAGTAAGTATCGATCAGGCGCAGGAGCTGTAGGCATTCTGCCTGGTTCTTGTCTCTTGCAGTATATAATGGAACCTCATTTACCGTGGCATATTCACAGATAGCTTTAGCATCAGATTTATCTGTTTTTACCTTAGATAATTTCATTTGAATAAATCTCTTAACTGACAGCGGATTTACAACGGAGACCATTACACCTTGTTCATAAAGGAATTGAGCCAGCCGGTAGTGATAATACCCTGTAGCCTCCATTACAACTAAGGCATCACCAGGAAGTGCTTTCTGAAAAGCTTTGAATCCCTTAGCATCATTCTTGAACTGAGAATGATTTCCTTTAGAGTCCACAACATCAAATACATTCTTACTGATGTCTACTCCATAAATTTGGTTACATTTATTCATAGATACTTGATTTGGAAAGGACGCCTACTTTGCTTTCAACATCTTAAAAACGAGATCAAAGTCTCATAGAACTGAACGAAATTGAAGTAGAAAAGAGAGGGGGTTTTCAATGTTTACGGATTTAATATTCCTATGCTTAACATAACCTTACTCCTCTCTTTTGTTCTTTCTGATTAGTTAGTAAAAGTTAAGAAATCAAACTTAAGATGCTCAAATCTGTCTCGAATCGTAAGTCCGTGCTCGCTTGCAGCGCCTGATTGTCCTGCGGACAATCAAGCTCGCCAACTCGCACTGTTTTTATACGAGACGTTACCAAACATTTAAACAGAAACTATGAAAAAATGGAGAATTCAAATAAAAAATAGTCCTCAAGAAATTTCCAAAAAATTAGAATCTTCACTTGGAAGTGCTGACCGATTTGTTCTCAATATGAAATCAAATAAAGAAGATATTGTGAAATTTAAAATCCACAAACGGATTTTAGTTGCCTTGGATAATAGTTCTCAAAATAGAATTATTGTAAATGGAAAAATATTTAAGACGGATTCTGCAAATGAGACTAATCTAGAAATTTCATTTACTCCGCATCCATTATTAAAGTTGTTATGGTTTGGAACTTTTATTTTGGGGTTAGGTTTCTTAGCTGGAATGTTCATAAAATTAAACAGCAATTCATACGTCATAGTATTTGGAGGAATAATATTAGCAATGGGAATTTTTCTTTGGCTCCATCATAAAAAGGAATTTGGAAAGAACGTTCAAGAATATAAGACAATGATTTCTCGAATATTGGAGATTTGAAAAACCGTTTGCCAACAGCATATAAAAACATTTCTTAATTTAGTCTCGAATCGAAACTCCGTGCTCGCTTGCAACGCCTGATTGTCCTGCGGACAATCAAGCTCGCCAGCTCGCACTGTTTTTATACGAGACGTTAGCTACAAGCGGATTACAAAGTGTGTTAATTTTTATAAAATAACACGTGTAATCGGTATTCTTCTTTATATTTGTATTTATAACTTCTAATATAAAGGTCATGAATACTAAACTCACATTAACGATAGAACAAGAAATCATAAAAAGGGCAAAAGATTACGCTAAAGAAAAAAATCGTAGTCTTTCAGATATCATTGAAAACTATTTAAAGATGCTCACCAAAGAAGAACAAAAACAAAAGGACAGGAAACTGAATCCTATAGTAAAATCTCTAAAAGGATCTTTCAAAATGCCCAAAGACATGGACTACAAAAAAGAACTGAGAAATCGTTTAGAAGAAAAATATAAATAATGGAAAATGTCCTTATTGATACTGATGTTATTTTAGATTTCTTCTTTGACAGAGAACCATTTGCAGAATTTGCAACCGAAATTTTAAACTTATGTGAGGAAAATAAAATAAAAGGATTTACAACTCCAGTAATTATTTGTAACACATATTATTTACTTAGAAAAACTGCCAAACACGATATCGTAATTGAAAGAATAAAACAACTTTTGACAATAGTTGATGTTTTACAAATTGATAAAGAAGTAGTGCTTGATTCATTAAACTCAGACTTCAAAGATTTTGAAGATGCGCTGCAAAATTATTCAGCAGTTAAGAATGGCAAAGTAAATATCATTCTAACCAGAAATATTAAAGATTATAAAAAGAGTGAAATTGCAGTAATGACTCCTGAAACATATTTACGGGGAACCGCCAGTAGCTAACAACGGTTCCTATGAAAAGCAATAATCGGCTTCTCTTCTAAAATTACTATTTAATTCTCTTTATTTCAATAGTATATATTTTTTAACGCGTTGAATTTTTGATGAAGCTCTGCTTCAGTAGAAATTCAACGCGCTAATAACCTGCTCAGCATCATCAGTCTTTGGATACAAAAGAACCAACGGAGGTAATGAGTTCGCTGTATTAAAGGATGAAAATGACGAGGTTTTCATTTGTCTTCATGAATGGGGAGAACATTAACATCCTACAATGAAAACCCTGATACCACCCCGATAATGGCCTGACACTCTATTATAAAACTAACGAACTGGACTCTATATACCTGAATGTGATAAAAATGCACTGTCCAATTGAAAAAGATACTCACATAAATTCAAATTCAACGAAAAGAGATTTTTCACTGCACGACCCGGATGGATGTTTTATTACAATAACTGAATATCACAATTATTAGGGCGGTGCCAAATAGCAACTGAATTAAAAAACCTAATTCATTAGGCTAATTGTGAAGCACATCAACCTCATATCGAAGTCCTGAAACTGCAAAAATCTGTTTTCAGTAGTTTGTCATTTACTGCAATCAAAACAAGCTTTTTCCCCTTTCGACATAATCCGTTCTTTGAGCTCTACGGCTGCACATCTTAATTATTCTGTAAGGGTGCTTTTAATTTCTGCAATAATACGATTATTCTTCAGAACCGGCAGGAAGGAATTCATTAACCTTCAGCCAATATATAAATGCATCGAACCAGCGATTACTGGTACGGTTGGGATTACCGAGACCGAAACCGTGACCACCGTTCTGATATAGATGAAATTCCACAGGCCGGTCTGCTTTGTACCAGGACTCGATTAGATCAAAATTCCCATTGAATAGAAAATCATCGGCGGCAATAACGTTGAACATGGGAGGAGCATTCTCAGGCACATCTACTGCACCCATTCCACCATAAATGGGAGCGATAAAAGCTAAATCCATAGTTTCAGAATTAAGAGTTGAATGCATGGTGAGGCCGGCACCGGCCGAAAATCCCATCATTCCGATATTATTTGTATCAACACCCCATTCTTCAGCCCGGTTTACAATCATAGCGTACGCGGCCTCGGCATCCTCCAGCTGGTTGGAAAGATTAGACCTGGGACGTTGTGGTGGTGTCTCCTGCGCTTCATCCGGAGATCCGGATGGAGGCGTGACAGGTCGATTCATTGAGGCCCTGAAATCATCGAGTGACTCCGGAGTTGGATGAAGCCGGTACTTTAATACAAAAGCAGCAATTCCCTGCTTCGCAAGTGCCTCTGCAACTTCCCAGTCTTCATTGCCCATCGAAAGCCATCTAAAACCTCCCCCGGGGGCTACAATCACGGCCGTACCGTTCGCTTTTCCGGGATCTGGCAGGAATGGAGTGAGCGTTGCAGTAGAGATATTCCGTGCCATGGGATCACCCCACTGGCGGAACCATGTTTCGGTGGAAGGTTGATTCTCAACGCCACCCGTTTCCAGTGGAATAGCTTCTGGCTCTGCAGGAGCTTCGAGTGCGTAGATTGTTCCATCCTGCGCCATTCCCGATACAGTTAAGGCAAATAAAAATATGTAAACAGCGCTTTTAGTAATAGCATTTAATCGAAATGACATAAGAAATGTATTATGTTAATAATTTAAAAATACATATTGTTTTTGGATTTTGTAAGTTTTACCTGCTCAAAGTACGGCAGGTTTATGAGCATTTAGATCATAATTTATAGTCCGTGGACAGTTGTCGCTCTCCAATTATAGCATTAGCTTATCACTAGGTTGAACAAATCAGCTTTAGGGTAGTCAATAATCAACCAATTTTGTAACTAAATAGTAAGTTACTATACAAATAATTGAAGAAAATAAAAATCAATGAAAAATAACATCGGGTTAATAGTAGCTGCAATCGGTCTTTTATTCACAATTTGCGCACCCACTCTTTTTGATACTGATTTAATACTTAAATATGGTACTCTGGGGTTGGGAGTTGGAATCACAGTTTTTGGAACTTATAAAGCAAATAAGGAAAGGAAGTTTGGCCGCACGAAGTCGTAATCTTAACTGCAAACAATAAATTGTTTCCGAAATTAGAAGCATGGTTAAAATATATAAGATCCGAAAAACGGAATCAAAAAATTAGCCATGAACCCACAATTGTGCTTATTTATCTAAAATTATATTACATCAAAAATCAGAAAACTGTATTCAGATCGCTAACCTCTTAAACTTTACCTGCCATGAAAAAAATCTTATTTCTCATTACCCTAACCCTGGTTTTAGGTTGTTCTACAGATGATAAAGACTGTTGTACAATTATAGATACAGGAGTTTCAATAAAATATATTAATGAAGATGGTCAAAATCTCTTAGGACCAGTTGGAAGGTACACCGAAGCCGATATTACGATCTATCACAAAATTAATAATGAATGGATCAGGTACTACAAAGGAAATTTAGATAACCCAAAAGGTATTACTACAGTTGAAAGACAGGACGAAACTTATTTGGTGATTTTCCCCAGTACAACTATAGTTGCAAATAATTATTCAGAAACAAAAATTGAATTTTCGGAATCTGATTTTGATATCCTCAAAACGGAGATTGACAAAAACAATTCTAATCAAATTATAACCAGGGTATGGTATAATAATGAATTGAAATGGGAAGGACTCCAGACCGAAAGAATATTTGAAATCGTTAAATAAAACTACTAATAATTTAACCAATCTCAATAGACATAACCCGACAGTCAATTTAAGGAGAATGATATGGAAATGACAGGGGCTGTAGGAAGATTCCCTACCATAAAAGAAGCTGATCCTTCTATGCTTAAAAGATAAAGGCGTACCCTGTATTTCCTTCAGAAATCACTACTTTTGGATCAAATTCCTATTGGTGAAGAACATTTATTTCTATTGTCTTTTTGCAGCCCTTTTTCTAGGAGGCTCCATTAGTTATGGCCAGGAGGATAGGAAAATTCGTTATGAAAGTGAACGCACTCTTAAAGACGAGCAAAGGTATCCCGGCGCTTTTATTCTGAGCAAGGTCAACGAGCAGGTACATTTTATCCACCAGGGTATTGAAGTTTGGGCAGACCAGGCCATTCATTATGCCGAAGAGAATTTCTTTAAAGCCTACGGAAATGTGCGTATGGAGCAGGGTGATACTATTACCATGACCAGCCAGTATGCTGAATACAACGGAAATACCCGTTTTGCTTTTGCGAGCGGAAATGTTTTTATGCGAAATCCACAGACCAGCCTGCAAACCGATACCCTTTTCTTTGATAGGGAAAAACAACAAGCTTACTACCGCAGCGGCGGTACGATTCGCGATACGGCAAGTGTGCTTCAAAGCCGAATTGGCAGGTACTATCTTGAGGATGAAAAATACACCTTCGCATCGGAAGTCGTGATTACCAATCCCGATTATGTCCTGACCTCTGATCATCTTGATTTTTATTCTGAATCCGGAGACGCTTATTTCTACGGACCAACGACGATCGAGAGTGACCAGTCTACTATTTATGCTGAAAGAGGTTATTATGACACCCGTGGAGACACAGGTTATTTCGTTAAAAACTCAAGAATAGATTACGAAAACCGCCTTTTAGAAGGAGACAGCCTTTATTTTAACCGGAATACGAATTTTGCTTCGGCCACAAATAATATAGTAGTTACAGACACAATTAATGAAAGTATCATCCGTGGCCATTATGCCGAAGTTTTTCGCGACAGGGATTCGGTGTTCATAACTAAACGTGCATTAGCGGTAAGCATGCAGGAACAGGATTCCATTTACCTACATGCAGATACTTTAATGGTAACAGGAAAACCGGATGACAGGGTCATTCGCGGTTTTTATGATGTTCGAATGTTCAAGAGCAACATGAGCGGCAAGAGTGATTCCATTCATGTTCGGGAAAGGACGGGACTAACCCAGATGCTGGGCCGACCGGTGATTTGGTCTGAGAACAACCAGCTAACAGGAGATACTATTCATTTGATGACCAATGTAGAGACTGAAAAGATGGACTCACTAAAGGTCTATGATAATGCTTTTATGATACAGCGGGATAGTCTTGGTGGCTACAATCAATTGAAGGGATTACAGATGTACGGGAAGATTGAGGACAATAAACTGAAGCAGGTAGACCTGGTCAAAAACACTGAAACGCTCTATTTTATGAGAAATGATCCCGGAGATCTAATTGGAATTAATAAAACACTTTCCAGCTCTATAATAGTATTTTTTGAAGACGGTAAAATAGAGATGGTGGATTACATAAATAATGTAGATGGAATTCTCTACCCGGAAAGTGACCTGCCTGAAGAGGATCGCACTTTAAAGGGTTTTAACTGGCGCGGCGAAGAACGTCCCAATTCTGTTGAGGATCTCTTCGCTGATGATCCCGATTATGTGCCGGTGAGGATTGAGGGAATTCCGCTGCCGGAAGAAGAAGAAAGTTTTTTCGATAATGGAACCCGAACAGGGCCACTCCTTAATGAAAAAAGTCGTTTACAAGAAGAAGATCTTCAGGAAACGCCTTCAGATACTATTCCCGGTGCCCGTGAAGGAGCTGCCCAACCCGAACCACTCTTACGACAGGAAGAACTGGACAGCCTTCCGGCACAGGATAGCAAACAGCCAATCCAGAAACAACAGCAGGATACCATCTCCCCTGCCGTCGCTATCCAACCCAAAAAGGATTAAAAATTGAAACAGGATTTTTTAAAATATCAGGCGCAAACATCGCCTTTACCGCTGGCGTTGGAAATTTCCTATGCGATTGGTTCCTACATCTATGATTCAGAAAATAAAAAATACCTGGATTTTGTTGCCGGGGTTTCCGCCTGTACACTTGGTCATTGCCACCCAAGGGTGGTAAAGGCTGTAAAGCAGCAGGCAGAAAAGTACCTTCATGTCATGGTATATGGTGAATACGCACAGGGACCTGCGGTAGAACTTTGTAAGTTACTGGCCGCTAATTTGCCTGTCCCGCTGGAGAAAACTTATCTCACCAATTCGGGAACCGAAGCAATAGAAGGGGCTTTAAAACTCGCCCGTCGCTACACAGGTAGAACGGGAATTATTGCTGCAAAAAATGCATATCACGGGAACACCATGGGGTCTTTAAGTTTAATGACCTTCGAGGAGAGGCAAAAGCCTTTTCGTCCTCTTATTGGAGACGTGTCCTGGATAGAATTCAACCTTGATGCAGACCTTGAGAAAATAAATAAAAATACTGCAGGTGTCATTTTGGAGAGCATTCAGGGTGGTGCGGGATTTATTCAGCCGCAAAATGATTACCTCAAAAAGGTAAAAGCAAGATGTGAAGAAGTTGGAGCGTTGCTTATCCTTGACGAAATTCAGCCGGGTTTTGGCCGTACTGGTAAGCTGTTTGGATTTGAAAATTATGATATGGTGCCGGATATTGTTGTGATGGGAAAAGGCATGGGTGGCGGTATGCCAGTAGGGGCATTTACCTCTTCTTCAGAAATTATGGATACCCTGAGTATCAATCCTAAAATGGGGCATATAACCACTTTTGGAGGAAATCCGGTGATTGCGGCAGCGGCGTTGGCTACCCTTCAGGAGCTGATAGAAGGAGATCTAATGGAACAAACCCTTCAAAAAGAGCAATTATTCAGGAATTTATTGGTGCATCCTTTAATCTCTGAAGTCCGCGGAAGGGGATTGATGCTTGCCCTCATGCTAGAATCAGAAGAAATTGTTAATGAATTGATAATTCGGGCACAGGATAACGGTCTCATTTTATTCTGGTTATTATTTGAAGGAAAGGCGGTGAGAATAACACCCTCACTAACAATATCAAGGGATGAGATCAAAGAAGGATGCGGCATAATTATTGACATATTAGATAATCTAAAGCAGTGAAGCCATAGTGTTAATTACTTTGTTAACAACATATTCGTATATTACCACGGCCGCTGTAGAACATTTATAACTTTAATACTGTAGAAATCAGTAAAAACTGCTTATGTTATTAAGCCATAACGAAGAAAACAATTTCTCCCTTACTCGTTTTGAATCGATGCTGAAAACGAATGATGTATTATTTTTTGACTCTGATGAGTTTGAAAATATTATTCATTTTTATTTAGAGAATGGAAAAATTGCCCTTGCCAAAAAAGCTGTCAGACTTGGACTTTCACAACACCCTACCTCGGTAAACCTGAGGTTGCTTCGGGTGGAGATCCTTGTATTTGAGGACAAGCTGGACCAGGCCGAAGGAATACTGAACGAAATCTATGACCTTGAAACCTCTAATGAGGAAGTCTACATTCAAAAGGCCAATATACTTTCAAAGAAAGATCAACACCAGGAAGCCATACAAATGCTTGAGGTTGCTTTGGAGATTACCTGCGATGAAGCTGATGTTTATTCCCTGCTGGGAATGGAATACCTGTTCCTTGAGGATTTTGAAAATGCAAAACTTAACTTTATGAAGTGTCTGGAAGCCGATGAAGAAGATTATTCGGCTCTGTACAACATCATGTATTGTTTTGATTTTCTTGAACAGAAGCAGGGAGCGATAGATTACCTGAACACTTTTCTTGACAGGAATCCATATTCAGAAGTAGGCTGGCACCAGTTGGGGAAACAGTATTTTGATCTTAAAAATTATACTAAAGCTCTTTCAGCTTTTGATTTTGCTATTATTAGTGACGATACTTTTATAGGAGCTTACCTTGAAAAAGGAAAGGTGCTGGAAAAACTTGGAAGGTTCAACGAAGCCATTGAGAACTACACCATTACCATGGACCTTGATGACCCAACCTCCTTTGCTTACTTAAGAATTGGAAAATGCTATGAAAAGCTGGGGCTGGATGAGCTGGCGTTAAAGAATTACCGCCAAACCGTACATGAAGATCCTTTGCTGGACAAGGGCTGGATAGCGATCACTGATTTCTTTTATAAAAAAGGCAACCACAAAAAAGCACTTTATTACATCAATAAAGCCATTAATATAGATAGTGAAAACGTGCTGTACTGGAAAAGGTACGCCCGCATCAACAATAAATTACAGCAACTTGAGGAGGCCGAGAGAGGTTACCGTCGTACTCTTGAGCTGGGAAATTATGAGTTGGAAACATGGGTAAAGAGATGCGATATTCTTATCAACCTGGGAGAATTTGAGGCAGCAGTTCAAAATCTCTTACAGGCCATTGAATTCTATCCTGAGACAGCAGAGATCGAATACAGGCTCGCCGGACTTTACTTCGTGCTTCACGAACCGGAAAAAGGAAATAATCACCTGAACAATGCCCTTAAGATGGATTCTGAATATTACATCATCATTGAGGAGCTTTTCCCATCAATTTTTGCCAGGAAATCTGTCAAAGAGAAAATAAAAATGCACCTGAAATCTTGCAGTTAATTCTTTTAACTTTGCGCACTTCAAATAAAGCCAATGCGACGAAGTTTTAAAGATTATCTTATTATCACAGCAAAAGGAATGGCTATGGGAGCTGCAGATGTAGTTCCCGGTGTTTCCGGAGGTACAATTGCATTTATTTCAGGTATATACGAGGAGCTTATCAACACCATTAGTGGTGTGAAAGTAGGCCTCCTCTACACATGGAAGAATGTAGGATTTAAAGCAATGTGGAAGGAGCTTAACGGCAATTTCATTGTAGCTCTATTGGCCGGTATTCTCTTTAGCATCTTTACGGTGATGCGCATTACAAATTATTTGCTGGAAAATCACCCGATCTTAATCTGGTCTTTCTTTTTTGGACTGGTACTTGCGAGTGTGTACTATGTCGCCAAACAGATTCCAAAATGGACTTTTAATGTTTTTTTATTCTTAATCATCGGTGCAGGGTTTGCTCTTTATGTTACTTCTCTGCCTCCTATAACTGCGGCTGCAAGCGATCTCTATTTGTTTTTTGCAGGGGCGATTGCAATTTGTGCAATGATACTCCCGGGGATTTCGGGAGCCTTTATCCTGGTTTTGTTGGGCGCTTATAAAACCGTAAGTGAAGCGGCCCACGATTTTGACTTTAAGATCCTTGGAATTGTGGGTTTAGGCGCAGTTTTCGGATTGCTGTCGTTCTCACGCCTGCTTAAATGGCTTTTTATCAATTACAGCACCCTCACTCTGGCCGTTTTGACAGGTTTTATTGCCGGATCACTGAATAAAATATGGCCCTGGAAGCGCCAACTGGAAACCCTGGAATTAGGTGATAAGGTAATTACTATTAGGGATGAATCTGTAATGCCTTGGAATTTTCATGCAGAACCCCATACGCTACAGGCCTTCGTACTTATGCTTGCAGGATTTGCCCTTATTCTTATCTTAGAGGGTCTCGCAGAAATAAAGCCGGTGCAGGAAAATGCAGGAAACCCGAACGTATAGCGATAAAATATTTCTGGTCCTAAAAGGCATTTTAATGGGTGCCGCCAATAAGGTTCCCGGGGTGTCCGGCGGAATGGTTGCTTTTGTTGCCGGGTTTTACGAAGAATTTATCTTTTCCCTCCGACGGATTAACTACAACTCACTCAAATTATTGGTCAACGGCAGGTTCCGCAGTCTGTGGTACTACACCAACGCCCGTTTTCTTTCCCTGCTTACCTTGGGAATGGTCATAAGTTATTTTTCAGTATCCCTGCTGCTAGATTATCTTATAAGTCATTATGAACTTTATGTCTGGGCCTCTTTTTTTGGAATGATCCTGGGTTCCATTTATTATATAAGCAAAGATTTTGAGGAATGGAACCGCAGAAACATTGGATTTATGCTGCTGGGAATTATTGCGGGAGTAAGCATCAGTTTTCTTGAGCCTGCAGCGCAAAATGACAATCTTTGGTTTGTATTTTTTTGCGGGATAGTTGGAGTTAGCGGGATGACCTTACCGGGACTTTCAGGTTCTTTTATTCTCATCCTGCTGGGGAATTATGTACTGCTTCTGGTGGATTCAGTAAACGCCCTTTATCTCACTCTTGCTGAACTTTTTCAATTGGATTTTTCTTTTCTTGATGATGAAGACAGGATGCGCCTGCTTCAAGTTTTATTTGTATTTACTGCCGGATCGATAGCCGGACTGGTATCATTATCACATATACTTGGATACCTGCTGAAGCACTATAAAAATGCCACATTTGCCGTGATCATTGGCTTTATTACCGGCTCCCTTGGAGTGGTATGGCCCTGGAAAGAAGCCGAATTCCGAAGAGATACAGAAGGTGTCTTTTTACTTGACCAAAAAGGAAATAAGATCATTGATAATTATGACAGGTATGTGCCACAACTCCATGAATTTAGTACCTGGATAGCTATTTTTTTCATTGTGGTGGGGGCTCTGCTGGTCCTTTGGCTAGCATTAGCCGAACTAAAAAATAAAAAATCCTATGCATAAATTTGGACTGGTAGGACGAAATATTTCCTACTCCTTTTCACGGAAGTACTTTTCAGAGAAATTCCGCCGGGAAGGTATAGCCGCAACCTATGAGAACTTCGACCTGCAGGATATAAAAGAATTTTCTAACATTATTGTCCAAAATCCTGAACTCAAAGGTTTAAATGTCACTATTCCATACAAGGAGTCAATTATGCCCTTTTTGGATACCCTTGACCCTGTAGCAAAAGAAATAGGAGCGGTAAATACCATAAAAGTTGCTGAAGACGGTAAATTAACGGGTTATAATACAGATTACTTCGGTTTTGCTGAAGCTCTAAAACCTCACCTGAAGCCGCATCATCGACATGCTCTTATCCTTGGCACTGGAGGGGCTTCCAAAGCTATTAATTATGCGCTAAATTCCTTAAATATAAGTACTATCTTCGTCTCCCGCTCCCCTTCCAAAAATGCCATTTCATACGAAGAACTTTCTAGAGAAATTTTAGAGAAAAATTCCGTGATCGTCAATACCACGCCACTGGGCACTTACCCAAAGACAGGAGAATTTCCGGCGCTCCCGGTAGAGCATTTAAGTTCCAGGCACCTGCTTTTTGATCTTATTTACAATCCGCCAAAAACTACTTTAATGCAGATGGCCGAAACCCGGGGAGTAACCATCCTGAATGGACAGAAAATGCTCGAATTTCAGGCTTTAAAGGCCTGGGAAATATGGAACCTGGGTTAAGGGCTGCACCTCAATTTACCACTCATAAATAGCCGTAATCCCTTGTTAGGTCTCCGGGGAGTTATTATCTTTCACAATTATTACTGAATAGTGAACCCTAACATTGAAAGATATGTCTGAGAAAGATAAAATGTCCAACCAGGAGCAGCCGGAAAAGGAGAATAATAGTCTGAATTCCCAAGCTGAAAATCCTGGTAATAAGACAGAAGAAACAGCTGAAAATACTTCCAAAGAGAAGGAAGAAAAAGATCATATTGCCGATGCTATGGTAGATGAAGGAAAATCCACCGAAGACAGGAGAAATGTCGAAGCCGGCACCTCTCCAGAAGCGGCTTTTGATAATGACGATGAGGAGGAAGAAAAACCAGCTTCTCAGAAAAAAGAAATTCCGGCTTCAACTTCAAAAAAAGAAACTTCTGAAGTGAAATCTTCAGAAGAAAAAGAAGAAAAAGATTCCATTGAAGATGCCATGGTAGATGAAGCCCAGGCAACAGAAGATAAAAAATCTGCAGAACCCGCTACATCTCCCGAAGCTGCTTTGGAAACTGACGAGGAAGATGAAGAAAAGGCAGCTGCTAAGCAACAGGAAACTGAGCAAACAGCTTCAGAAGTGAACAATTCCGAAGAGAAAACTTCAAACGAAAAAACTAAAGCAAAAAATCCCTTTTTTGACTCCCAAAGCCCTGGAACATCAGACGAAGAGGTAGAGGAAAACTCTTCCGAAGTTGAAGGTGATGAAGAAGAAGATCCTGCGCCAAAGAAATCCCGGGATGCACAGAGTGAAATGGAAGAGACCGTAGCCGAGGAAAGTGAAGACGAAACCACAGGAGAACGTCACGGCATTGAAAAGAAGGATTACCATTCCATGAGTAAGGAAGCCCTGGCCGATGAGATGGAAAAACTTCTTAAAAATGAAAAGGTACAGGCAATTAAAGAGCACGTGGAAGAAATACGTGCAGAATTTCATGCCAAGCTGGACGAAGAAATAGAGGAGAAAAAAGAAGAGTTCCTGGCCGATGGCGGAAATATCATTGACTTCCACTACTCTACCCCTTTAAAAAAGCGGTTTAACTCCCTGTATTTTGATTACAAGGAAAAAAGAAATAAATATTACCAGCAACTTAAGCAGGACCTTAACAAGAACCTGGACAAAAGGCTGGAAATAATTGAAGAGCTAAAAGGTCTAATAGACGTTGAGGAGAACATCAACACTACCTATAAGCACTTCAAGGATTTGCAGGACCGCTGGAAAACTGCCGGTCCAATTCCACGTGATAAATACAATACCGTTTGGAACACATATCACCATCATGTCGAGAATTTCTATGATTTCCTACACCTCAACAGGGAATTCCGGGATCTTGATTTCAAGCACAACCTAGAGCAGAAGCTAAAAATTATTACGCGTGCAGAAGAACTTACGCAGGAAACCGATACAAATCGTGCTTTTCGAGAGCTACAAATGCTGCACAAGATGTGGAAGGAAGATCTTGGACCGGTAGAAAAAGAATACAGAGACGATATCTGGGAAAAATTCAGCAATGCTACTAAGTTGATCCACGACAAAAGGCAGGAATATTTTGCCCAAATGGAAAAGAATTTCGAGAAAAACCTTGAGAAAAAGCAGGAGATCATTGAGCAGATAAAGGAAATTGCTTCAGGTAATTACAATTCTCACAAACAGTGGCAACAAAAGATCACCGAAGTGGAAGCTTTAAGGGAAGCATTTTTTAATGCCGGAAAGGTGCCGCGTCAGGTGAACGACGAGACCTGGAAGAAATTTAAGGAAGCTGTTCGAAGCTTTAACCGAAACAAAAACAGTTTCTACAAAAACCAGAAAAAGGAACAATACGAGAACCTGGAGAAAAAACAGGAGCTGGTAAGGATCGCTGAAGAGCACAAGGATAGTGAGGATTTTAAGGTCACTACGCCACTCATGAAAAAGATCCAGACCGACTGGAAGAATATTGGCCATGTTCCCCGCAAAGACAGCGACAAGATCTGGAAAAAGTTCAAGGCTGCTTGTAATCACTATTTTGACAAACTTCACGCCTCAAGAAATGAGGAAAATAAAGAAGAAGGTGAAGCTTTTGAACAGAAAAAAGAACTTCTTGAAAAGCTGAAAAATACAGAGTTTTCCGGGGATCGCAAACAGGATTTGCCTACTATCAAAAATTTCATTGAGGAATGGAAGAAGCTGGGGCGTGTACCGCATAGTAAGCGTTATATAGAAGGCAAATTCAACAAAGCACTTGACCAGGCTTTCGATAAGCTCGACCTAGACAAAAAACAGAGCGAAATGCTTAAGTATGAGAATAAAGTACAGGCACTTGAGAATTCTGACGACTCCAAAAAACTGAATAATGAGCATTATTTCCTTACCAAGAAGATCGAGGAAACGAAGGCAGAAATAAGACAGCTGGAAAACAACCTTCAGTTCTTTTCGAATGTTGACGATAAGAATCCGCTGGTACAGGATGTTCACAAGAACATTCAAAACCAGAAGGATCAATTAAAGATTTGGAAAGAAAAACTGGAGAAAGTAAAATCCCTTTACGATCAATAAGATCTAGGGAAAAAGCTTGAAATTAAACCACCTCTCAAAATGTCATTTTTAAGAGGTGTTTTTTTTAACTCAGAAATAAGTCTTTTTACAACCTAAATTCTCATATTCCAACCCGGAAGTCTTGGCTCTTGGTTCTAAAAACGCAGCGATTCTTGCTCTTATTAAAATAATGCGCTAATCGAATTATATTCTTTTAGCCTCCTCCCAAAACACATCCATTTCTGCCAGAGTCATATCCTTCAGGCTTTTGTTTTGTTCTTTGGCCTTATTTTCCAGGTACTGGAATCGTTTAATAAACTTTTTATTTGTTCGTTCCAGGGCATCTTCGGGATTAACTTTAAGGAATCGGGCGTAATTGATCATACTGAACATCACATCTCCAAACTCCTCCTCAATCTTTTGCTGATCACGGTTTTCTACTTCGTGTTGAAGTTCTTCCAACTCTTCCTGCAGTTTTTCGAATACCTGTTGTGGTTCCTCCCAGTCAAATCCTACTCCGGCTACTTTATCCTGAATGCGGCTGGCTTTAACGAGAGCTGGCAAAGAGGCAGGAACGCCTTCCAAAACGCTCTTTTTACCTTCTTTTAATTTGAGCTGTTCCCAATTCCGCTTCACGTCTTCTTCATCATTCACTTTGGTGTCGCTGTAGATGTGCGGATGACGACTGATCAATTTTTCAGAAATACTATTTGCGACATCGGCGATGTCAAAGTCATTTGTTTCGCTTCCTATTTTGGAATAAAACACAATGTGCAGCAATAGATCTCCCAGCTCCTTCTTCACCTCCTGCAGGTCATTGTCCAAAATAGCATCTCCCAATTCGTAAGTTTCTTCGATGGTTAGATGTCGCAGACTTTGCAAAGTTTGTTTCCGGTCCCAGGGACATTGCTCCCGCAATTCGTCCATGATTGTGAGTAGCCTGTCAAATGCTTTAAGCTGTTGTTCCCGTGAATTCATGTACAGATCTTTAAGAGAAGTAAGTTAAGTTTTAAGAAAAGAAAAAACCAACTGAAAATCAGTTGGTTTTTTATAAATTATGGAGAGGTTATTCCTCTTCTCCTCCGGTATCTTTTGGAGTTTTATCTGTTTCAGAAGTTTCTTCTGCGGTTTTTTCATCGGGCTTACTAAAGTCAGTGTAACCTTTGCTCACCAGCAGGTTATACCACTGCAGGATCTTTTTTATATCGCTTACATATACGCGGTCTTCATCATACCCCGGAAGAACTTCGCTAAAATATTCTTCAAGTTTTGCTTTAGATTCCTTATGGCTTATTGCCTCTCCTCCGTTCTCTTTGTCTGAGATCTTCTGGAAGACCTCACGTAGAGGTACTTCTTCGGTATAGGTATAAATAGCGATCTCACTGAGCAAACTCACATTGTGGCGCATATTCACAGAGATCTTTTTACCGTCTAACATAGATTCGGCAACAAAACCACCGCGGGTTTGAGCTTTAAGTTCATACAATCCCGGCTTTCCCGAAATCGACAACACTTTATCTAACTTCATATCCTTTTTAATTTTTGGAAGGCAAATATCTTACCTCCCGTCTAAAAAACAAAACTAATTAACGGCCTTTTTTAAGTTCCGGAAACTTCATGCGATAATCTATTTGGATCTTCCCTTTTGATATATTGGAAAGTTTTCCTTTGATAAGTCTCTTTTTGAGGCTGCTGAGCTTATCTGTAAACAAAATCCCCTCGATGTGATCATATTCATGCTGGATCACACGCGCCGCCAATCCTTTGTATTCTTCAGTATGCTTATTGAAATCCTCATCAAAATACTCAATCTTAATTTCGGGCTTTCTAAAAACATCTTCTCTGACTTCAGGAATACTTAGGCAGCCTTCATTAAAGGCCCATTCATCACCTGTCTCCTCCAGGATCTTTGGGTTTATAAATACTTTTTTAAGTCCTGCCAATTCCTTTTGTTCATCCTCAGACAGTTCAATGTCTTCAGAAAAGGGAGAAGTGTCGATCATAAAGATCCTTATCGGCAGACCAACCTGAGGTGCGGCCAGACCAACGCCATAAGCGCCGTACATGGACTCCCACATGTTATCGATAAGTTCCTTCAGGTTTGGATAATCTTGTGGAATTTCTTTTGCTTTCTTCCTTAAAACCGGATCGCCGTATGCTACTATTGGGATTATCATTATTGAATATCTATTTATAAAGGTAACTCTGCAGTATTATTGTTGCACTTATTTCATCTACAAGGGCTTTATTTTGCCTTTGCTTCTTTTTAAGTCCGCTATCGATCATGGACTGGAATGCCATTTTTGACGTAAAACGCTCGTCTACTCTTTCCAGCTTCATTTCGGGAAAATTTTCTGTGAACTTCTTCAGGAATTCCTGAATATTAATTTCGCTGTGAGAAGCAGTATAGTCCATTTGTTTGGGTTCTCCCAGAAGGACAAGTTCCACACTTTCTTCAGTGAAATATTTTTTAAGAAAAGGCAAAAGTTCTGCCGTGGAAACTGTGGTGAGACCTGAAGCTATTATCTGTAGCTCATCGGTAACCGCAATCCCGGTGCGTTTAGTGCCGTAATCTAATGCCAGTATTCTTCCCATAATTTGGCGGCAAAGATACGCCTTAATTCGTGAACCCAAAAACTGCTGACTCCTGCCACGGCCCTTCAAGACTTCAGCTAATTTAAGTTAAATGTATTACCTTCGCGCAGCTAATAGTCTGCCCAAAAAAACCTTTACAGGATGTCATTTTTGACAGATTATTCGGTTCAATATTACATCTGCACCGGGCAGGTATTTTATATTTAAAACAAAAACTAAAATGGAACATCTTAAAGATATCATAGAAAAAGCCTGGGACGACAGGGATCTTCTCAATAAATCTGAAACTACAAATGCAATTCGTGAAGTAATTGATTTACTTGACGGAGGAAAACTTCGTGTGGCCGAACCTGTAGCCGATGGCTGGCAGGTAAATGAATGGGTGAAGAAAGCTGTAGTGTTATATTTTCCCATTCAGAAGATGGAAACCCTGGAAGCAGGAATATTCGAATATCACGATAAAATTCCATTAAAAAGAGGTTATAAGGAAAAAGGAATAAGGGTAGTCCCCAATGCTGTAGCAAGACATGGTGCCTATATTTCCAGCGGAGTTATCATGATGCCCAGTTACGTGAACATTGGAGCTTATGTCGACGAAGGTACTATGGTGGATACCTGGGCAACAGTTGGAAGCTGTGCTCAAATTGGAAAAAATGTTCATTTAAGTGGTGGAGTTGGAATTGGTGGTGTTCTCGAACCATTACAAGCAGCACCGGTAATAATTGAAGACAATGCTTTTTTGGGATCAAGAAGTATTGTTGTTGAAGGTGTGAAAGTAGAGAAAGAAGCCGTTCTTGGTGCCAATGTGGTTTTAACCGCTTCAACAAAGATCATTGATGTAACGGGAGAAAAGCCCGTAGAAATGAAAGGGATTGTACCTGCCCGTTCTGTTGTAATACCGGGAAGTTATACAAAAAAGTTTCCGGCAGGAGAATATCAGGTGCAATGCGCATTGATCATTGGAAAACGAAAAGAGAGCACCAATAAAAAGACTTCTCTAAATGACGCTCTAAGAGAACACAATGTAGCAGTCTAATTTGCTTTAAATTAAGAAGAGGAAATGCTCCCGGTATGGGAGATAAGAAGGGATTATGAAGGTACTCGTGATTCAGCAGAAAATGATTGGGGACGTACTTACGTCCTCGATCTTATTTGAACCCCTTCGAAAGGAATATCCAACTGCCGAGCTACATTATTTGATCTATCCCAATACGCGGGCGGTGGTTGAGAATAATCCTTACATTGACAAAATCATCGAATTTAATCCTGACTGGAATATAAATATAGTCGGCTTTTTCCGGTTTTTGAGAAGAATAGAAGCTACATCTTATGACATCGTCATAGATGCTTATTCTAAAATAGGAACTGGTATAATTGCAAAATTTTCCGGCGCCACCACAAGAATTTCTTTCCATAAGGAATACACCCGGCAATTCTACACCCATACTTTTAAGTATAAAAACCATCCCGAAACAAAAGCCGGTTTGGCTATAGAAAACAGGATGCTGCTCTTACAGGCACTGAACAAAGATTTTCCTGTTGCCTCAAAACCTGTAATATACATCTCTGATGAGGAAAAATTACAGGTTGAAAACAAACTTCAAACAGCAGGTTTAAGTCCAGAATATCCCATAATTATGTGTGGGATCCTGGGAAGTACAAAGATCAAAAGTTATCCCGCACCATACATGGCTACAGTTCTTGATGAAATTGTACGTGTGGTGGATAATGCACAAATCCTATTTAATTATATTCCTTCTCAGAAGGTTGAGGCAAGGAAAATATTTTCACTTTGTGCCGAGACTACCAAAAAAAGAATTTTCAATGACATCTACGAGAAGGATCTTCGAAAATTTATATTGAATTGTACCTTTTCTGAGGTTTATATTGGTAATGAAGGAGGTGCTGCCAACATTGCGAAAGCTCTTTCCATACCTACATTTTCCCTTTATTCACCTTTTATAAAAAAACAGGATTGGGCGATATATGAAGATGGAATCCGGAACAAATCTATACATCCTGAAGATTTTTCCACTCAGGTTCCGGGATCTTATAAAAACCTGAAACCTGAAAATTTCCGTAATGAATTGCGAAATTTTCTTCTAAAGAATATTCGCAGGAAAATTCAAAAATCCTCCTAAATGAACATAGGCTACGAAGCAAAACGTATATTTCATAACTCAACCGGATTGGGGAATTACAGCCGTGATTTGGTGAAAATCTTAAGTACGTTTTACCCGGAGAACACCTATTACCTGTACAACCCAAAACCCGGAAAAGATTCTCTTTTTACTCCCCAGGGTCCTGTAGAGGAAAAACTTCCGGGCAAGTTGAAAGACATGATCTTTAACAGATACTGGAGACACAAGAAGGTCGTGAACGATTTAGAGCGGGATAATATTCAAATCTTCCACGGACTATCGGGGGAAATTCCCGTGGGATTATACAAAAAGAATATTAAAAGTGTGGTCACCATACACGATTTGATTTTTCTTAGATATCCCGAATTTTACACCCGGCTGGACCGTTCTATTTACAAAAAGAAGTTTCAGCATGCTGTAAAAGAGGCCGATGTGGTAATTGCAGTAAGCGACCAAACCAGGAAAGACATAGTTCAATTCCTGGAGGTAGATGAATCGAAATTAATGGTGATCTACCAGGGATGCCAAAAAGAGTATAAACAGGCTTATGGATTAGAGGCTATCCAGAAAATGCTTCAAAAGTATCACCTGCCTCAGGATTATATTTTAAATGTTGGCACTGTGGAAAGCAGGAAAAATGTACTTTCGGCAGTAAAAGCAATAAAAAATATCGAAACTCACCTGGTGATCGTAGGCTCTTTGACTTCCTACGGAAAAAGTGTGCAGGAGTATATCCAGCAGGAAAAATTAGAAAATAAAGTCACTTTTTTAAAAGGATTATCCACCTATGAGCTTGCCCTCCTCTACCAGGGAGCTCTGGTTTTTATTTACCCATCCCTTTTCGAAGGTTTCGGGATTCCCATTATTGAAGCTTTGTTTTCCAAAACACCTGTAATTACCACCAACTACGGCTGCTTTCCGGAAGCAGGTGGACCAGACAGCATTTATGTGGATCCTAATAATGTGAAAGAAATTTCTTTGGCCATAAGTCAATTACTGGATTCACCTGAAGAGAGAAATAAGATTGCGGAAAAAGGTTATCAATATGTGCAAAAATTTAATGATGATTTTATTGCTTCTGAAATGATCCAGGTTTACAAAGACCTTTTAAAGTAACACCCTCCAATATTGAGTAAATTTGATCCTGTGAATTATTTTTGTCCTGTCTTTTGCAGATATTTTTCCATAACGGCCAGTCCAATTAAATGCTCTCTTTTCTCATCGAAAAACTGGGATACATACTCCTGAGCATTCCTTGTGATTTGTTGGGCTTCCACTTCATTTTCAATGTAATAATTGAGTCGTTCTTCCAAATCAGAATAATCGTCCTTTATTTCTAAATAGTGATAGTTAGGTATTAACTTTCCTTCCATGAACCATGTCTCGTATTTTGGTCGGGGCATAACTGCTATAGAATTAGAAGACATCACCCACTTAAGGTTACTCGCTACATCGTTTCCTTCCAGGGCAAGAATAAATTTATACTGCAGGTGTTCGTAAAGAGTACTCTTTTCAACTTTCCACTCTGCTGGAGAAACATCATTTCGGGTAATATTTCCTAAATCGCACTTTGGATGCCCAAAATACATTTTCATAAAAGCTTCCCTGTTGGGTTTATTATCTACTTTCCCGCGGAAAATAAGCTTATCTTTTTTTTTTCCGAAAGGGATTTTGTCATTAAGAAAAATAAAGTGCCTTACTTTCACGAGCTTTAATAAAACAGAATTGCGGTTGTCCCCTTCTATTGGTCGGCTTTTTACAATTGAAGGAACTTTAGGTATGATTGTAATGTCTCCGGGCAGGAAATTCCATTTGTAATCTTCTTTGAACCAGGATATAATATCATAGGCATCAAGGAAATAAACACTTTTGATTTCCCTGTCTTTTTTTAAGTCTTTAAACCTGGGACTGGAGGAATCTATTATTTCCACACTGTCCAATTTGTTGTAATAGTCCACCCGCTCTTTTATATACCCGGCATCGGTTCTTTGGGGAATTGAGGCAAGTTTGCTGGATAGCCGGTTTTGAAAAATGAATTTCGGCAGGAAGACTTTGGAATAATTCTTTATATAATAGGGTAATTTGGAGTTTTTTCCAGATCCAAACATGAATTTCAAATTCATAAAATTTTCTCATTAATTGGCATTACCTGAAAATTATTTCAGGCCTACTAAATTTTTAAATTTTTTTTTCACTTTTCTTTTTTGCTGGCGCTTCTCAAAGAATAAGCGGTTGTAATACCACATCTTTTCAAACACTTCAGCTTCAGGTTGAGCAATAAGCCGGCTATATTCGTTTGCCATGACTTTAAAAATTCCCTTATTCTGGGATAGACGAGAAAAATTTTTCATTCGTTCAGAAAAGTCTAATTTTCTAAAATTCATTCTATTTAAATCGACCAGGTAAAATTCAATACTATCCTCCTTTAGCTTTATAAGAGTATTGCCTGGCGAATGATCAAGAAATTCAACTTCCTTCTCGTGTAAAGAAAAGGTGAAACGGGTAAAGGCACGAAGTATTTTCTCGTGCCCGGCCTGTGCCAGATCAATTTCTCTAAAAGTCATGTCATTTTCAAGATGCTCACTTATATAAAAACTTCTCACTAAAGCCCCGGAGGCCACTTCTTCGGCAAATGCCACAGGTTTAGGAGTGCCTATGTCTTTTTCAAGTAACTTACAGGCATAATTAAAAGAACGCTCTGCTTTGGACGGACGTAAAAAAACATAAACATATCTATTAAAATAATTGGGCTTTTTGAACGATTTAATGTTCAAAAGCTTTCCTTCGAGTTCAATAGTCCTGATTTCATTTCTCGGACCTTGAAAAAAGACTTCCCCCTTTCCTTTAAAATCCAAAAGGATATTTTCTATCTTATCTTTTGTAAACTTGTAATATTTGGAAGTCTGAATTTTCATTATCGGCTACTACCCGTTACTTTAATTTAAATTTTTCCCGCGTATTAAAATGTTCTGTTTTCCCTGAATTAGAAAGTGCAAAAACTTAAATTATTATTAAGTTTTAACAAAGATAAATATCTCATTAGTTAAAACAGAGAAACACCAAGGATTCCTCCCCTTCTTCCAAATGAACCTAGGAGGCCTCCAAGGATTTCTAAATTGAGAATTCCAAAATTGATAATACCTGTTTGAAGCTACAAGTTTGAGTGGTTAAATTTAAAGGTTCTTTAAAATCATGATCAGCAATGACAATTATTTCAATCTTCTTTCTTTATAAAAGGAATTAAATTAATATAAAAATTTTAAATTCGCATGGAAGGGCAAAGGAATTCCTGGCTACAATTCCTGATAAATAATTGAATAGGATACACATTTAAAAGAGCCCTCACCCCGAATGAATTAGCACATGCTATATTTAAAAAAAGAGAATAATGCCTAGATCTTTTTTGTTAACCCTCTTCAAGTAATATGCAAATTGTTTGTTTTGTCAATACATCAAAATCCTGGGGAGGAGGGGAGAAATGGCATTTCGAAATGGCATTATTCTTAAAAGAAAATGGATTCAGGGTTGTCATCCTTACCAATCAAAATAGCGAATTATACAAACGCGCAAGAAAACAGGATGTTGAGGTAAAACAACTTCCAATTACCAATTTTAGTTTTTTGAATCCCCTGAAGTTTCGGGCTATTGCCGCGATCTTATCAGATGTCTCGCCAGATGTGATTCTACTTAATTCTCCCATTGATATAAAAACTGTGGGCGTCACCGCTGCAACGAAAAATGTTAAACATATTATTTACAGAAGAGGAAGTGATATTCCAATTAAGAATTCTTTTTTGAACAGAATTTATTTCAAGCACGTCATTACGGGGATTATTGCTAATTCGAAAGCAACAAAAAAATCCATTCTTAAAAAGAATCCCAACCTCTTTCCTAAAAACAAAATTAAAGTAATTTACAATGGTTTGGATGTTGACAAGTTCAATGTTCCTACTCCACAAGATTCACCTGGTTTTGTTATAGGTAATCTTGGGAGACTTGTATACCAAAAGAATCAAAAAGCCTTAATAGATTTGGCGGCACTATTAAAAGATGAATTAAAAAATTTTAAAGTACGAATTGGTGGCGGCGGTCCTTTGCTACAAACACTAATAGATTATGCAAAGGAAAAACGAGTTGAGCATTTGATTCAATTTACAGGAGAAATAAAGAATCCTGTTTCATTCTTAAAGGACCTGGATGTTTTCATTCTTCCTTCACACTGGGAAGGTTTTGGATATGTGATCGCAGAAGCTTCACTATTGGAAAAACCCGTAATCGCTTTTGACATTAGTAGTAACCCCGAACTTGTAAAGAATAATGAAACTGGATTTCTTATTAAAAAAGATGATCTCCAGGCCATGAAGGATAAAATATTACAATTTTATAGCTCTCCTGAAATCCGGCAAAAATTTGGTGTAAACGGAAGAAAATATATACTGGATAATTTTGATGCAAAACAGAATAGAAAGAAGATCGTGGAATACATCAATAATTTGCTGCACACTCCAGCTAATTAATCCTCATATATTAGCTCAAAATGCCAATTCTAAAATCGGATTTGTTTTTTAAGTTGTTTTTTGTTCTGACTATATTTGCCGACTACACAATAAGAAAGTATGGTTTCTATTATAACCGCTATTTATAACCAAAAATCGATGAATGAACTCTTTTATAAAACCTTAAAAGAAAACACCCATTATCCTTTCGAGCTTATTATCGTTGACAACAATTCCACAGACAGGTGCAACGAATTTTTCGCACAAAAAGATAATGTGGTATTGGTGGAAAATAATGGCAACTATAATTATCCTTACAATCAAATTGTCGGGCTAAAAAGAGCCAGGCATGAAGTGGTTTGCCTCTTTAATAACGATATTTGGTACCATTAAATTGGGACGTAAAAGTTATGGAAATCTATAAGAGAGAAGAAGAACTTGGGGCTATAAATTAATTGAAGGTTATGGCGGTTCCGTAACTATTAGCACAAAAAGTTTTATAAATTCAATTGGTTTATGGGACGAAAGAATTCAAGCAGCAGCTTTTGACTTATTCAACAGGGTAAAAAAATTATCTAATAAGGATTCTTCTGTCTTACCAATACAACTGGCACAGAGTATGTATGTTCATCATTTTCAGAGATTAACCGTTAAAACTACCTTTCCCCTTTCAATAACAAATCTACCATGATAGATTTTTCTGTAAAATGGGGCAAAGAAACGGAAGAATTAAGAAAAGATATTTTAGGATAATAAGCTGATTGCGTGAACTTATTCTCTACAATCCATTTTATTCCTCCACTTTTCAAGAAATAAAAAAACTAACACTGTGAACCAAAAATACATTCTTGTTACAGGATATAATGTTGATACCAGGTACAACAGAAGTTTGATAATCCTTAATGGGTTTAAGAAAATAGGTTATGAAGTTACAGAATTCCCTTTCAATAAGTTTAATAAATCTACGGCTAGAAAAATTAAAGAATTGAGTAATAATGCCCAATTCATCCTGGTTCCGAGCTTTGGACATAAATCGGTGAATTTTGTAAAAAGGAATTCTTCCTGTGATGTGGTTTTTGATCCTTTGATCTCAAAGTATATGACTAATATTCATGATTATAAATCACACCATAAATTTAGTTATGAAGCCCTCAGATCCTGGTATAGAGACAAAGTTTCTATAAACAAAGCCGATTTTGTCATTTTTGACACTTCTGAGCACAGAAGATATTTTTCTGAAAAATACGGGATTGCCAAAAAAAGGACCGGTATAGTTTACGTAGGATCAAACTCACGGGATTTTAAAAGAGAAACACCTGGAATTGAGAAATCTCCCGAAATATTCAGAATTGGATTTATAGGTCATTTTATTCCACTACAGGGCATTCTTAAAATACTGGAAGTTGCGAGGCAGTTAAAAAAGGAAAAGGACATTGAATTTTATATAATTGGACAGGGATATCAATACGAAGAAGCAAAAAACTATGCTGAAGATTACCAGCTGGAACAAGTGATTTTTAAGGGCCAGGTAGATTATAAGCGGCTGGATTCCTACATTAACAGCTTTGATTTATGCCTGGGAATTTTTGGAGACACCTTTAAAGCCCGTGTAGTTATTCCAAATAAGATTTTCAATTATGCCTCCTGTGGCAGGCCAGTACTTACAATGGATTCTGATGCTATAAGAGAAGTATTCACTCATAATAAAAATATTTATTTATGTGAGGCACGACCAGAAGAAATGGTTAGATCAATTAGATTCTTGAAGGAAAACCTTGGCCTGAGGAAAAAACTGGGAGATAATATTTATGAGCTGATTTCCAAAAACTATAATGAAGAAAAAACAGCTGCTTCGTTATTATCGCAGTACGAAGATTTCAAAAGAAATCAGATAAGATCTTATTAAAACGAAGGCCTCTATAGGAATCTGGGAAGAACAATTTACTTCTACCTCTTCAACTTTCTCGTAACGCGGATCTCCCACTAACAGGTAATAAAACAACTCTTCTCCATTTTCATTTGTGTATATTAAGATTTCAAGTATATAGATAATAGATATATGAAAGATTCAGAGTTAAAACACAACGCCAAAAAGTCCGATGATACTTATTCAATGGCAATATTACAGCCACTGCTTATCAATCTTCCGTATTTACCCTTTAACGGCGGGGCCTTACGCCCCATGTGCATCGCTTATATACTTAATGAAATAATAATCAATCAAAGGAAGATGATCCTGGAATTTGGTTCCGGATTATCTACAATTTTAATGGCACGGTTGATAAAAAGAAACAATCTAGGTTTAAAAATCATAACAGTTGAACATAATAAAGAATGGGCGACAGTAATTGACCGATATCTAAAAAATGAAGACTTACAACAATACGTAAAAATTATTCAGGCCGACCTTAAAGAAATAGAAACTCCTCTGGGAAAGGTAAACTGGTATAATTATCAAACGGTTTTAAGTGGAATTGAGAATAAAAAATTCGATTTAATTACGGTCGATGGCCCTCCGGCAAACGGAAGAAAGATCAGGTATTCAAGATTTCCGGCCTTTACTAAGATTACTGAATTTTTCCAGGAAGATTATTGTCTACTATTAGATGATGCCAACAGAAAAGGAGAACAGAAAATTATAAAATCTTTCCAGAAATTTCATCCAGATTTACATTTTGAGATGATCAGTGAAACATTGGCCGTCTTTCGAAAGACAAATTCCTTCAATCCGATACCAATTCAATATTAATCTGGAATTTAAATTATTATTAAACACGGTTATGTTACCATGGTTTTTTAAACCACCTCTTCACTTTGAATTTTGCAAGTTTTAAACTGTAGTTTTTTCGGTGATGCCCCAGGAAATAGAACCATCGATTTCCTTTTCTTATATCCCCGTCAATTATTTTATACCGATCAAATCCAGTTTTCCATAGGACGTAATTGAAACTCAGCTGGTCTCTTTTAGAATATTCTTTGACGTACCACCACCATGTTTCCATTAATTTAATTAATTCAGGATTATTGTGCTTTCTTATCAAAACACCTGAACTTATTAAGCCTTGATCCCTGGGGTAATCTTCAGCTTTTAAATGGGTGATCAACCTTTTCATCTTTTCGGGATCATCTTTATAGAACCCTCTTTCTGCTCCCAATTTTAGTAAAGCCTCATATTCATCGTAAATACAATTCCTCGGGTCTTTGGCACGGTTATGATCGAAAAATGCTAATACGGTATCATCTTCAAACAAACTTTTAGTTAAATCCCCGGGATTAGAAAGCATTAAAAAGTTGCCGTCAATATATATACTTATTTCATAATCCTCAAGGTGCTCATGCGCCAGGATTTTATGGAATCTTGCGTCGAGAGTCGAATTCTCGAACCTTCTTTCAACCTCAATAATTTTCCAGGGAGAACATTTTTGCGGCGTATCTGTAAAACAGATGTAATCAATTCCCGGAAATTGAGGCTGAGGAATAAGGCCGTCATAATCCCCAAAAATTGCGGTATAGATTACTGTTTTATTTTTCATGTTCTTGGAAGTCTTCTGCTGCAAATATATACATCATTAGAAAAGGGAAAAAGACACTAAATTCAAGGTTTTATTACTTATCTCATTTTTTCCGTATAAAACTTACCTTTGGGACCTGTATAGAAGTTCTTTTTTTTAAAGGCCTTCGTGCTTTAAAAGATAACCAGCTATGAGAATTCTGCACCTTTCGGCCGTGAAAACATGGGGTGGTGGTGAAAATCACATCGAAAATCTCTGGTATGAATTCAAGAAAACTCCCGAAGTTGAGAATACAATTCTATGTGTTCAAAAAAAACTTTTTCATTCAAGATTAAAAATGGCAGGAATTCCTGCTATAAGTGCCCCACTACTCATAAAGGTCGACCCGAGATACATTTTTAAAATTATTCAAGTTTGCAGGCAACAACAATTTGATTTAATTCATATCCACGACCCTACAGCTTTAACTCTCGCAGTAATAGCCGACCAGTTTTTAGAACTTCCACCCTGCATCCTGAGTAAAAAAACCTCTTTTCCGATCCGGGCGCGACGGCAGACCTTATTCAAATATAATTATCCAAAGATTAAAAAGATCCTTTGTGTTTCTGAAGCTACAAAACTAGTAAGTTTAAAAACACTTCATAATCATGAGCTGCTGGAAGTAATCTATCACGGAACCCGTTTAGAAAATAAGGATCAAAAATCCCCTTTTTGGATCCATAGTAAATATAATCTTCCCAACGACGCCATCATAATTGGCAATATTGCGAATCACATTGAAGCTAAAAATCTTGAGACTTTTGTTCACACGGCCGATTATCTGATTAACCGGAAGAACCAAAAAAATTTATATTTTTTCCAGGTTGGCTACTTCAGCCGAAGAACCAAGGCTTTGATAGACCTCGTAAAGAGCCTCGATCTGGAAGATCACCTCTTCTTTACCGGCTATATGCCCGAAGCTTCAGCTTTTATTCCGCAGTTCAAAGCGTTGTTGCTGACATCAGAAAGTGAAGGAATTCCGCAGGTGATCTATGAAGCTTTTTACCACAATGTGCCGGTGGTAAGTACGATGGTGGGTGGTATTCCTGAAGTCATAGAAAATAATGTGAATGGCTTGTTATCTGAAAAATACCATCATATTGGTTTAGGTGAAAACCTGTTGTTTTTGCTTGAAAATCCACAGGTAATCACGAACTTTGCAAAAATTTCCAGGGAAAAACTGTTTCAGGATTTTACCAGCCAAATTATGGCCAAAAAAACCCTGGAAGCTTATAAAAACGCTTTAAATGGTAGATTACACTGAAGAATTAAATAACGCTTTGACCGTCTTAAAAAGAGGCGGAATTATCTTATATCCTACAGATACTGTTTGGGGAATTGGCTGCGACGCCACCCATCCCGATGCAATAGACAAGATCTACGCGCTCAAGAAGAGAAGTGAAGAAAAAGCTTTGATTTGTTTAGTTTCAGATTTTAAGATGCTCAACCAGTTTGTGGAGGAAGTCCCCGAGGTAGCCTACGACATTCTTAAGTATGCTGCCAAACCTACAACGATTATATATGATAAACCCATTCGGGTTGCCGAAAATCTCGTGGGCAATGACAATACTCTGGGAATAAGAGTGACAAAGGATGAGTTTTGTCAAAAACTCGTTAGGAAATTAAAGCGACCATTGGTTTCCACTTCGGCAAACATTAGCGGCGATCCTACTCCTGAAACTTTTGGACAGATCAATCCCGAGATCATAAAAGGTGTAGATTATGTAGTGAACTTGCAGCAGTCCATGAAAACTCCCAAACCTTCGGCTATAATAAAACTTAGCAACGATGGGAAAGTAAAAGTAATTAGGAAGTAAAGATTAGACCTGACAGGTTTTGGAAACCTGTCAGGTCTTTTTAAATCTCTCCAATCCCGGAAATTCGTGACAAAAAATAAATGAAACCTTGAACAATTATAAACAGGCACTATCCAACAACATTTTTAAAGTCATTTCTCTTGCAGCCAAAGAACTGGAGCTCGAGAGCTATGTTATAGGTGGATTTGTAAGAGATTATATTCTGCAACGCGGAGAACACAAGGATATAGATATTGTGGCTGTTGGGAGTGGAATTGAGCTTGCACAAAAAGTTTCTTCCCTTCTTCCGCATAAACCTAAAGTGCAGATCTTTAAGACCTATGGAACTGCAATGCTTCGTGCTTACGATATGGAGGTAGAATTTGTTGGCGCGCGTAAGGAAAGCTACAGCGAGGAAAGTCGAAATCCCGATGTAAAGCAAGGATCTCTTGAAGATGACCAGAACCGCAGGGACTTTACAATTAATGCCCTGGCACTTAGTCTCGATGAAGAGACTTACGGTAATCTTCTGGACCCGTTCGACGGGCTCCAGGACCTCAGCACCGGAGTTATTCGCACTCCTTTGGATCCAGACATTACTTATTCTGATGATCCATTGAGAATGCTAAGAGCTATAAGATTTGCTTCTCAGCTACAATTCAGGATCGAGAAAGATTCCCTGCAGGCAATAATCCGTAACAGGAGCCGACTCAAGATCATTTCCCGGGAAAGAATTGTGGATGAGTTGAACAAGATCCTGCTGTCCCCAAAACCTTCTGTTGGGTTTAGCCACCTTCATAAAACCGGACTTTTACGATTGATCCTGCCGGAGCTTACTGCACTCGAAGGAATAGATGAAATTGAGGGTCAACGTCACAAAGACAATTTTTGGCACACTTTAGAGGTGGTAGATAATATTTCAGAAACCACAGGTGATCTTTGGTTGCGTTGGGCTGCATTGCTTCATGACATAGGAAAAGCCCCAACAAAGAAATTTGATGACCAGTTGGGATGGACCTTTCACGGACATGAATTTGTTGGTTCCAAAATGGTTTACAAACTGTTTAAGCGCCTTCGAATGCCTCTGAATGAAAAGATGAAGTTTGTACAAAAAATGGTGTACATGAGCTCGCGACCTATTGTTCTTTCACAGGACGTGACAGATTCGGCTGTTCGAAGACTTATTTTTGACGCTGGTGAAGATATCGATGATCTCATGACCTTGTGCGAAGCCGACATTACAACCAAGAACCCGCGGCGGTACCGCAAATATCATAATAACTTTAAGGTTGTTAGACAAAAGATAAAAGAAGTCGAAGAGCGGGATCACGTGCGCAATTTTCAACCGCCGGTTTCGGGAGAAGAGATCATGGAAACTTTTGATCTTAAACCTTCCCGCGAAATTGGAATAATAAAAGATGCCATTAAAGAAGCAATTTTAGAGGGGGTAATCCCCAACGAATATGGGGCCGCCAAAGAATATATGCTTCAAAAAGGCAAAGAAATAGGTTTATCCCCTCAATAAGACATGATTTACCCTCACCCTTACCCCCATGAAAGACAATAAAAAGGTTGTTTACTGGCTGTATACCGGATGTTTTCTAATTTTTGTAATGGTAGTGATAGGTGGAATTACCCGCCTCACCAATTCGGGATTATCGATCTCAGATTATAAATTAATTACCGGCACCATTCCTCCCCTTACAGAGGAACAATGGATAGAAGAGTTTGAATTTTACAAACAGTTTCCGGAATACCAAAAATTACATTACCACTTCACTCTTGAAGATTTTAAAGGTATTTATTTCTGGGAATGGCTCCACAGAGTGATTGGCCGTCTTATAGGGCTGGTATTTATTATTCCTTTCCTATATTTCCTCATCACCAGGCAACTTACTAAGCCTACTATTTATAAATCTGTTATTCTGCTTATTCTTGGAGGTTTCCAGGGATTTTTGGGATGGTACATGGTTAAAAGCGGCCTCGTGGATATCCCTGCCGTAAGCCATTACAGGCTGGCAGCGCATCTCACTACTGCCTTTATTACTTTTGCTTACTGCTTTTGGGTGGCAATGGACCTGAACTATCCAAAAAAGAAAGAGATAAACAAAAGCTTTAGAAACCTTGTATGGGTAGGAATGATCATCCTGCTCCTGCAAATAATCTGGGGGGCCTTTGTAGCAGGTCTTGATGCCGGATGGATACACAACTTCTGGCCATGGATGACAGGAGGAGAATGGGTGCATGAGACAGTTTATATTGAGCAGAAGCCTCTGTGGAGGAACTTCATTGAAGGCAAAAGTGGAGTACAGTTCGCACACCGCTATCTTGCCTATGTAGTGGTGGCCGTAATCCTCTATATTTGGTACAGATCGAGAAGTATGAAACTCACTCTTCCACAGCAAAGAGGGATTCAATGGCTTGTGGGGCTGGTTTTTCTGCAGTTCGTTCTTGGAGTTCTCACTCTCATTTATGCCGTTCCTTTGTGGCTTGGGGTAGCCCACCAGGTGGGAGCTTTTTTCCTGCTTACCGCAATGACGTTTACCCTGCATAGATTTAGTCGTTAGCTGAAATTTCTCATCTAAAAATGTATCTTTGCAATCCAATTTTTTTGACTTATGCTGTATAGATTTAGAATTATCCTTGATGCCGAAGAAGATGTGTTCCGTGACGTAGAAATCATGTCTGAAAACACCCTTGAAGATTTACATAATACCATACTGCAATCCTTTGGGTTTGATGGCACCGAGATGGCTTCTTTCTATATTAGTGATGACGAGTGGAACCAGGGGGAAGAAATCTCCCAGTTCGACGTAACCGAAGGTACAGGCTCAGTTCGGTTAATGAACGAAACAACTCTTGATAGCGTGGTTTCGGAAACCCAGACCAAACTTATTTACGTCTACGATTTCTTTAGCATGTGGACTTTTCTTGTAGAATTAGCCGAAATTGCAGAACCCGATCCTCAAATGGATTATCCAAACCTGCTCTTTGTTCACGGACAGCTCCCAACAGCCGCTCCCGAAAAAGAATTTCAGGTAGAAGATGATGATCTTGGTCTTGATTATGATGAAGATCTTGATGTCGATGATTACGATGATCTTTCCTTTGACGAGAATTGGAACTAGACTAAATTTTCCTATTTTTCGGCCTTTATTAATCCGGTAATTTAACCGCACTTTTCAATATGATCAATTTATATAACGCTCAGATTGACTCTCTTTCTATTCACAGAGTTGGCAACAAAAGCCGGAATGAAAATATTTTTCTTTCTGCTCAGCCTTTTCACCTGAACGACGAGATCACGCCACTTATTAAAGAATATTTCCTGAAGCCTTTTCGGGACAAAGAGGAAAATTATTTTCAATTTGCCAATGAGGTTGACGTGGAGTTTAACCCGTTGTATGAGATCGCGACCAAGATTTTTGACAATCCGCAATCTGTGCACGAGCAGTCAAAGAAGATTACAACCTTGCTTTTCGAGCAATCGGCCCACCCGCACATCAAAAGCGGAGAAGTCTACGTCGTTTTTTTTGACAACATGATGCTGGACAATGAGAAGACCACGGCAATCGGTATTTTTAAATCTGAATTAAAGCATGATTTCCTGCAGTTCCAGGAAAAAGAAAGTATCCTTGAAATGATCATCCAGCAGGGAATAAACCTGAACAAATTGGACAAGGGAGCGATTATCTTTAACAAGAACAGGGAAGAAGGTTTTAAAATTCTTTCTGTCGATTCAAATCGATATGACACTAAATACTGGTTGGAAAATTTCCTCGGAGTTGATGTAATGGCCGATGATAATTTCCACACCAAGAAATATCTGAAATTTTGCCAGAATTTTGCCAAGGACGTCGTACTTCCTGCGGAAGATAAAAAGGAGGAAGTGATGTTTATGAACCGAAGTGTAGATTATTTTGCAAAAAACGATGATTTTGAAGAATCTGCATTCCTCAATTCGGTTATCGATAACCCGGCTCTACTTCCGGAATTCCAGAACTACAAAACAGAGAAAGCTCCAAAATACAAGATCGAAGACCTCACCAGTTTCCCTATTTCAAATACAGCGGTAACTTCTGCCCGCAAGTCGATCAAGAACGTCATCAATCTGGACACCAACATCCAGATCAAAATGGATTTTATCAATCCGGAATCAGCTGAAAAATTCGTGGAAAAAGGCTGGGACGAAGAAAGACAGATGTATTACTACCTGGTATACTTTAACAAAGAACAGAAAAGCTGATCCAAGAGCCAAGATTAATTAAACCTAAAAAAGAGTTCTCAAAAATGACATTTTTAAGAACTCTTTTTTGTTATTCCTTATTCGTTTAAATAAGTCTTTTCATATTTACATCCTCATAATTTCTCTTTACAAAATCCAGGGCTGTTCTAATAATTTGCCCCATGGAGCGTGCCCTTTTGAATTTCATATCGCTGGAGAATTCGTAGAGTTCCTTCCGTAGTTGTTTTACGTTAGATTCATTCGATATCTGGTCATTGAGAATACAGCGCATCAATTCCTTATAACGGGACTGGGCATTGATGATCCTTTTTGCAAGCAGGGAACGCTCCTCCCTCCTGTATTGCTCTATGGAAGATTCCTGCAGCTTCTCTGCCACCAATTGCACCATCTTATAGTTCTCTTTAAAGAACTGAGGCCTGTAAACTTTTAAACTCCCTTCAAAACACTGTTGATCAAAGTCTATCGCTCGGATCTGGTACTCCACATGGTCAAAATCGTGGGTGGGAATGATTACATAATTATAGGAACGCATGTCTCCCAACAACCTGATTGTACACCGTTCATTAAATTTCACAAACTGCTTGGCAATTTGAGTTTTTGCCCGGTCATCACACATTGGAAGTTCATCCTCTATAAAAACATCTCCTGGAATGCCGGCAATGTGCTCTTCAATCAGCGTATCCCGGTAGACTAGGAAATTTATTCTGTGCGGGGAAAGTATGTGTTCAAATTCAAGTCCGTAAATACGCGAGGCATCTGCCTTTTTAACGTAGAAATATGTAAAACTGTCATTAAGAATATTTCGGATTTTTACCCGGAAAGGCTTTGAATTCCCGAAAGTACAGTAGTCAATCGCATCTACATTAAGAAATTCCAGGGAGTCATCACTACCGTCGGAATGCAGGATGGTATATACCTGCTTCAGGCTGTTGTCAATATCATCTCTTTCATAATCGGGATAATAACAACGCACCCAAAAAGTGTCTTCATCATGTTGATCATACACAACAATAGAACCCGAAAACCTCAACAAATCATCATAAAAAACAGGAATTTTAGTGTTGCGGTTGTATTTCGCCAGATATTTATGGAACCGGTCATTAACCGGGAATGATGGTTTCTTTTTTGACATTAATTTTTCCTGCATACACTGACTTTCCTCAAAAATAAGACTTCTTTTCATATAGGCCTGTAACAAAACGTTAACTTAGACGTCAAATGTTAAAACCGGATAATTTTGAGCACAATTCTTCGCCTTAACAATCTCACAAAAAGATTTGGTCCCGTCACCGCGGTCAAAGATCTTTCATTCTCAATTGAAAAAGGAAATGTTTACGGTATACTTGGTCCCAACGGAAGCGGTAAATCTACTACTCTGGGCATAGTATTAAACGTGGTCAACAAGACCAGTGGTGAATTCCAGTGGTTTGATGGAACACAAAGTACTCATGAAGCCCTTAAGAAAGTAGGAGCTATTATTGAACGCCCCAACTTCTACCCATACATGACAGCAGCCCAAAACCTGGAGCTTGTGTGTAAGATTAAGAATGTGCCGCCAAATAATATTGATGAAAAGCTGGAACTGGTTGGACTGTTGGATAGAAGAAACAGTAAGTTCCGTACTTTTTCCCTGGGAATGAAACAACGCTTAGCCATTGCTTCTGCTTTGCTTAATGATCCCGAGATCCTTATCCTCGATGAACCAACTAACGGTCTTGATCCACAGGGAATTCATCAAATAAGAGAGATCATTACCAGGATCGCCTCTACGGGAACCACTATATTACTGGCTTCTCACCTCCTGGATGAAGTGGAAAAAGTCTGTACCCATGTAGTGATCATCAGGAAAGGTGAAAAACTGTACAGCGGTCCGGTAGATCAAATGAACGCAAGTTTTGGTTTTTTTGAACTTAAAGCATCAAATGAAGAGAAATTGCTCGCTCTTCTCGAATCCCATCCCGCATTCGGAAAGGTGATTCAAAAAGGGGGAATTATTACTGCCTTTCTGGAAGAACCATTGGAACCGGAAGCTCTTAACACCTACCTTTTTGAGAATGGTCTCGCTCTTTCCCAACTCGTGAAACGAAAAGAAAGCCTTGAGGAACAATTTCTAACGTTAACTAACCAAATTACTGCCTAATGCTACGATTACTTAACATAGAATACCACAAACTGCGGTTTAGTAAATCTTCAAGGGTTTTAATCACCACTTACTTTATTCTTATCACCTTTATAGCCCTAATTGCTTCTATTGAATTCAACTTTGGAAATGTGAATTTCAGGCTGGCCGATCAGGGGATCTTCAATTTTCCCTACATATGGCATTTCAACAGCTACATTGCCGCTCTTCTTAAGTTATTTCTGGCTATCGTGATTGTTTCCATGATGTCCAATGAATACAGCAACCGCACGATCAAGCAAAACCTTATTGACGGGCTCAGCAAAAAGGAATTTATCCTTTCTAAATTCCTTACGGTTGTTTCGTTCGCACTATTATCTACCATATTTCTTTTTGTTGTATCACTAATCCTCGGGCTATTCTTTTCAGATTATACAGAGATCTCCATCATCTTTTCAGACATGGAATACCTGCTGGCTTACTTTATCAAGCTCACCGGTTTCTTTGCTTTTTGCATGTTCCTTGGGATATTTGTAAAAAGATCGGCATTCGCACTTGGTTTCCTGTTCATTTGGTGGATCCTGGAGAGCATTGTCCGGGGAGTTATGGAGTATAAGATCTTCAGGGATTCAAACATTGCTGAAAATATCGCCCAATTCTTCCCACTCGAATCTATGGCCCTGCTTGTAAGGGAGCCATTTACAAGGCTCAACGCAGTTCAGTCGGCAGCCAATCAACTAGGATCGGAGATCACGAAAGACTATTCCATTCACTGGTATCAACTTCTTATTGTAATCCTGTGGATCGTTATTTTTGTTTACCTGTCTTATTTACTGCTGAAGAAAAGGGATCTGTAATAAGCCTGATCTTAAACTTTTTAGAAACCGGTAATATTTGCTGATAGCTTTAAAATTGGTTATTTTTGCAGGTCAGCAAAAAATCCTATGAAATTTAAAGTTAAGTCCGATTTTCAACCCACCGGAGACCAGCCGCAGGCCATTAAGCAGCTGGTTAATGGGATAAATAATAAGGAGAAATATCAAACCCTTCTTGGAGTAACGGGATCTGGGAAAACCTTCACCGTTGCAAACGTGATCGAGGAAGTGCAAAAGCCGGTTCTGGTACTTGCTCATAACAAGACACTGGCTGCGCAGCTTTATTCTGAATTCAAGCAGTTCTTTCCGGAAAATGCAGTAGAGTATTTCGTGAGTTACTACGATTACTATCAGCCTGAAGCTTTTATACCCTCCTCGGGAACTTATATAGAAAAGGATCTTTCGATTAACGAAGAGATCGAAAAGATGCGCCTTAGCACTACCTCTTCCCTTCTCTCCGGAAGAAGAGATGTAATTGTGGTAGCTTCAGTATCCTGTCTTTACGGTATTGGAAACCCGGTGGAATTCAAAAAGAACGTGGTTTCCATCCAGAAAGATATGGTAATCTCCCGCACTCAGCTGCTCCATAAGCTTGTTCAAAGTCTTTATTCAAGAACTGAAGCAGAATTTAATCACGGGAACTTCAGGATTAAAGGAGACACTGTAGATATTTATCCCAGTTATGCCGATAATGCTTTTAGAGTACACTTTTTTGGAGATGAGATAGAAGAGATCGAAGCTTTTGATCCTGCTACAAATGACCTGATTGAAAAATACGAGCGCCTAAACATTTATCCTGCTAACATGTTCGTGACATCGCCCGATGTGCTGCAGGGAGCGATCAGACAGATCCAGGATGACCTTGTAAAACAGGTGGACTACTTCCAGGATATTGGAAAACATTTGGAGGCAAAACGCCTTGACGAGCGCACCAACTTCGATCTTGAAATGATAAGGGAGCTGGGCTATTGTTCGGGAATTGAAAATTACTCAAGATATCTCGACGGCCGCCTTCCCGGCACAAGACCTTTCTGTTTGCTCGATTATTTCCCTGATGACTTCCTGATGGTGGTGGATGAAAGTCACGTTACAATCCCTCAGGTACATGCAATGTATGGCGGAGACAGGTCCAGAAAAGAAACTCTGGTTGATTACGGCTTCAGGCTTCCTGCAGCTATGGATAACCGTCCTCTTAAGTTTGAAGAGTTTGAAATACTTCAGAATCAGGTGATCTATGTGAGTGCTACTCCGGCAGATTATGAACTTCAGAAGACAGAAGGAATGTACATTGAGCAGGTAATTAGGCCGACGGGATTGCTGGATCCTGTTATCGAAGTGCGACCCAGTCTCAATCAGATTGACGACCTCATAGAAGAAATGCAGCTTAGGATCGACAAGGATCAGAGGATTTTGGTAACCACCCTTACAAAACGCATGGCCGAAGAGCTCACAAAATACCTCACCCGAATTGATATACGATGCCGCTACATCCACAGCGATGTTGACACTCTGGAACGAGTAGAAATTATGCAGGATCTTCGAAAAGGCCTTTTTGACGTGCTGGTTGGGGTGAACCTTTTACGGGAAGGACTGGATCTTCCGGAAGTTTCCCTGGTCGCAATTCTCGATGCCGATAAGGAAGGTTTTCTACGAAGCAACAGGTCTCTTACACAAACTATTGGCCGTGCTGCCCGACACCTTGAAGGAAAAGCAATTTTGTATGCTGATAAAATCACAGATAGTATGCAAAAGACTATTGACCAGACGGAGTACAAGCGTGAAAAACAGCTGAAGTACAACGAAGTCAACAACATTACTCCTACTGCGCTTAAAAAGTCTTTCGAAAACATGCTCGTGCGCAAAAAACCGGAGCCATACATCTACGAAGTTGCTCCTGATCTTAAAGCCGCCGAGGCCGAAACAGAATACTTTAGTAAACCTCAACTGGAAAAGCGAATCAGGGAAAAACGAAAGGCTATGGAATCGGCTGCCAAAGAATTGGATTTCATGACAGCGGCAAAACTGCGGGACGAAATCAAAATGCTACAGGAGAAGGTGCAGGAAGCATTCTAAAATGTTAAATATTTTATATTGTGCTGTACTACAGTAGGATAAATTGGTATATTGAATCCCATTGGTGCCTCCCCAGGAAAAAAATTCACTCGTGTACAAACTTCTTTTGGTCGGGATGGCATTTCTTCTATTTGCTCCCAATATTATTGCGCAGGTAGGGATCAATACTCATGATCCAAAAGCACAATTGGATATACAAATAGAGAACCCCACTTCTCCCTTACCTATCGATGGTATTCTAATTCCACGGGTTTCGAATTTTCCTACCACTAACCCAACGGTTGCCCAACATGGGATGCTACTTTTCCTTACCACTCAAAAAGAGGATTTCTCACCCGGATTTTACTGGTGGAATTCCACCTCCGGAAATTGGGAGAGTCTGGCAGGCAAAGCTACGTCTGACTTTTACAAAGTTGGGACTACCTTACCCGCCACCAGTCTGGATGATGCGATCTTTAGAAAAGGTAATGTGAACATTGGAGGTCCATCCCAGAACGTGAAGCTGAAAGTAATGATAGATAATCAGGAAGAGCATACCATCCGGACGGGTCTTGAGGTGGAAAACGCGAACTCTACTGCCAAAAATGTCACTTATGGCATTGTTTCCAGTAATAATACTGCTACAGCCGATAAAAAATACGGAATAAAAAGTTCGGTCAGTGCCAGCGGAATAGGAATCCACTACGGCATCTTCAACGAAGTGAATCAAAACTCAAATGAAGAGATATATGGAATTTACAATGATGTAGGAAAAACATTTGGTGCCACAAAGAACCATTACGGCATCTACAACGAGATTGGTACGGCCCAGGGGAACGGATTTGTTTACGGCATCTACAGCACCGCCTTTGGCAATGATCCAAAAAAGGTATTTGCAGGATATTTTGCGGGAAGAGTAGGTATAGGAACAACAGGAAATGATTACGTGCTACCGGATGTAAGAGGTTCTCAAAATCAGGTTTTAATGACAGATGCCGATGGAATTGTGGGTTGGAAATATCCTAATTCGGGCACTTACTCCTCCACTGCCTCTAACACCGGAGCCTTTGTAATTCCGGAAGAAACTTATACTCTTCGTATCAACAACCAGGTGAACAGCGTGTTAATTCCCGATGCATCTTTAAACAAGGGCAGGTTACTATATTTGATCAACTGGCCTGGAAATTCCATAAAGAACCTGGATTTCACAGGAAGTAATGATTTGTTGGATATTACAACAAATTCAACAGTGAATACCATAGATCCCGGAACAAAATATCTAATTCAAAGTGCCGGAAATCGATGGATCCTTCTGGATAAATAAAAACGCCCCGAAGGGCGTCTCATACTGAACTTTTTAGAAAGATATTATTTAATATCAATCATTCGTTTTGCCTGCACTTTTGCATCTTCACGTTTTGGAAGGTTAATCACCAGAACCCCTTCCTTATATTGAGCCGAAATTTTATCGGCGTCTACAGTCTCAGGAAGGCTAAAGGCTCTTTTAAAGCTGCTGTAACTGAATTCCCGACGGGTAAATCTTCCGCCGTTATCCTTTTTTTCATTCTCTTTCTTTTCTTCAGCAGAAATTGTGAGAACTCCATTGTCCAACTCCAGGTTAAAATCTTTCTTCGTCATTCCCGGAGCTGCAAGTTCAAGTTTAAAGGCTTCATCACTTTCAGCAATGTTTACAGCAGGAACACTGGTTCCAATGCGGTTCATTCCTGCGTTACCATTGTCCCAATCGGTTTTGAACATGTCGTCGAAAATTGAAGGAAGCCAATTGTCGGCGTTTCTTTTTACAAGGTTCATAACTAAAATATTTTGAGATTAAACTTTATTTTTTACTCCAATTCTTTATAGGCAAATTAAATACCAACCGAAAAAACAAGACTTTTTGACATAACTAATATGATAAAACATGTCATTATGGTGGCATTCCTTTGAGTAAATGGAAAAAACCTTTTTCATAAACTACCAACACTTCCTTAATCCAATATGGTTATGTACTTTTACAGCTTAAATTTTACGCATGCCTTTATCTAATAATGACATCTTCAAAAAATTAAGAGTAGCCTTGAAATTACGGGATGAAGATATCGTCCATATTTGTTCTCTGGTGGATTTTAAAGTCACAAGAAGTGAGATTGGAGCCATTTTTCGTAGTGAAGACCATCCGAAATACATGGAATGTGGAGACCAATTCCTACGGAAATTTCTGAACGGCCTGGTGATCTACAAACGTGGGCCTATGCCTAAAAAAGAAGATAAAAAGTAACTGATGGAAGTTGTTGCCGAGAAAAGAGAAGTGGCGGCTGCTGAAGTTGCCCTGCTTAATACAAAATATCGAAACCTCAGTCTTCATGAGAGAATTGAGGAGCTTTACAAAGATTTTAAACTTTCCGAGGTAATGCTTACCAGCTCCTTTGCTGCTACCTCCGCCTTCCTTTTAAAATTATTTTCTGATGTTAACCGGGACCAGCTGGTTTACTTCATAGATACCGGATATCATTTTGAAGAAACTTTACAATACAAAAAGAAGCTGTCTGAAATTTATGGGCTTAAAGTAAAATCCATAAATGCTGTAAAAGAGGAACACGAGTTTACCAAGAATGACCAGACCTGGAAAAAAAATCCGGATTTCTGTTGTCATATCAACAAGGTAAAGCCTCTGGATCAAATCAAAGCGAAATATACTGTTTGGGTGAGTGGCTTAATGGAATGGCAAAGTGATCACCGTGCAAGCTTAAACATTTTTGAGAACCGGGGAGAGATCCTCAAATTTTACCCTTTGCTGGATGTAACTAAAAAGGAGAGGGATGAATTTATAAAAGAACATCAGCTTCCTTTTCACCCGCTGGTGGCGAAAGGTTATAGTTCCATTGGGTGCTCCCATTGTACACTTCCCGGAGAGGAAAGAAGTGGCCGCTGGAACAATAATCCAAAAACCGAATGTGGCTTACACCTTTAAATAAAAAGACCCAGAGAAATTAATTCCGGGTCTTTTCAGTTTAAAAACAGTCTGTTTTAACTCATTTGCTTAACCACAGTAAATTCGTAGATCTTACCTTTCATAAAATGTTCGCTGGAAAGCTCCTTATTAGATAACTGCTTTTGAATGTAATCATTTACCTCTCCATTAGGAGAAGCAACTGACAAACTCTGGATCTTTTGATCTTCAGATACCGAAAAGAATACCGTTACCTCAAGTGGTTCACAGGCGTTGGCTAATTCCATGTTTGTAAGCATTCTTTCAATTTCGACAGATACTGAATCCTGGTTTGCAAAACCTTTGATCTCCCTGGCAGATGCTGTTAAAGAAAAGATCATTGCAAATACTAATAACAACAATTTTAAATTTTTCATGATGTTCGTTTTTTAATTAATTGATCGATTTGATGATTGATGATTTACTATAAAGACTTCATAAAGAGGTAATTGTTACAATCAAATATAATTTTTAACAATTATTTAATCTTTTTGGCTGTAAGGTTAAAAAACCCGGTAATTAGCCGGGTTTTATTTAAATTGACGTTAGCTTTATCTTGTTGCCTGTACCCTTACAGGTAATTCATAGATCTTCTCTACATCCCAGGAATTACCATAAAGTTTTTGATTCTCTAACCTTCTTTTTAGAAAAGAATTTACTTCCTCATTTGGAGATTTTATCAACCTGATCTCTATTTTCCTCTGCTCATTTACTTTAAAGATAACTCTCACAGTAAATTCTTCTTCAATGACTAAACCTGAATCCAAAAGCATTTGTTCGATTTGATCACTAATTGATCTGTTTTTTTCTTCGAAAGTAAAATTAGGGTTTGCATAAGTTGCAGTTGATACTGTGAATACAAAAGCGGCTAAAAAAAGTTTTAAATTTTTCATGATTGTTAAAGATTAATTGATTGATGATTATACGCTAAAGACTGCAAACACATTTTTTTGTTACAGTCACATCATTTCTTAACCTAATTTTAACCATGAGCCTTTTATCAATGAACTTGACTTTACTCTCTAGGACTTTAAAGGTTTGCCTTAATATGAAAAATTTTAACTGAGGAACACTAAATAAAAAAACCCCGGAATTTACCCGGGGTTTGTTTTTAAATTTTATGTGGCTATTAAGCCAGCACTTCCTGAACTTTATCTGCTGCTTCCTGGAATTCAACGGCACTGTAAACATCAAGTCCGCTGTTATCAATTAACTCCTTGGCAATGTCTGCATTAGTTCCCTGGAGACGTACAATAATAGGTACATTAATGGTATCTCCCATGTTTTTATAGGCATCAACAATTCCTTGTGCAACACGGTCACACCTTACAATTCCTCCAAAAATGTTAACCAGTATGGCCTTTACCTTTTCATCTTTCAGAATAAGACGGAAAGCTTCCTCAACTCGCTTCGCATCGGCAGTACCTCCAACATCGAGGAAGTTTGCAGGTTCCCCACCGGCTTGTTTAATAAGGTCCATAGTTGCCATTGCAAGTCCGGCACCGTTTACCATACATCCTACGTTTCCGTCAAGGTCCACATAGTTAAGACCTACAGCACGAGCTTCTACTTCTACCGGGCTCTCCTCACGCTCATCACGCATTTCGGCGTAATCTTTATGACGGAAAAGCGCATTATCATCAAGAGTTACCTTGGCATCGACAGCCATGATTTTGTCATCACTGGTTTTAAGTACCGGGTTGATCTCGAACAAAGAGGAATCAGATTTTGTAAATGCTTCATAAAGAGACATTACGAATTTTGTCATTTCTTTAAAAGCATTTCCGCTTAATCCAAGATTAAAGGCAATCCTGCGAGCCTGAAATGGCATTAATCCCGTAGCAGGATCTATTTCTTCGTTAAATATCAGGTGTGGTGTTTCTTCGGCTACCGTTTCTATATCCATACCACCTTCTGTGGAATACATGATCATATTCCTACCTGTAGCACGGTTTAGAAGTACAGACATATAATATTCTTCCGGTTCATTGTCGCCCGGATAATAAACATCCTCGGCAACCAGGACCTGATGAACTTTTTTTCCTTCGGCAGAAGTTTGCGGTGTTACCAGATTCATCCCGATAATTTGACCTGCAATATCTTCAACCTCCTGAAGATTCTTGGCAAGTTTTACTCCGCCACCTTTACCACGTCCACCAGCATGAACCTGGGCTTTAATGACATGCCATCCGGTACCGGTTTGTTCTGTAAGTTTTTTTGCAGCTTCAACTGCTTCTTTTGCATCCTGGGCAACAATCCCACGCTGTATGCGGACTCCAAAACTGTTTAAAATTTCTTTACCCTGATATTCGTGTATGTTCATAGTAAGGTGTTTCTTCAGTATTCGTTAAGGTTGACAAAAGTAACAAATGTTAGAGGATTCTGCCAATCTTTTTGGTACAAGCACCTAAATCTAACATTTTCTTTACTTTTTTGTTTTTAACCTGAATTCCCGGAAATCCAGAGGATCAAAATTCCTGAAATGTCCATTAAGTTCAATGACTTGTTTAGTGCGGTTCATCTCCTGGACAATGGGTATTGTTATGAGAAGGTGATTGATCAGGTATTCCTGTCTTTTCTTTTCTGAAGTTAGCTTAAGAAGGTCATATTCCTGCTCCTGCGATAAACCTATCTTATGGGCAAGGGTGTAACTATTAAAACTGTTTTTGTCTATTAGTGGTCGAGGTACTTCAAGATGCACGTATAGTTCAAAGATTAAGTCCAGTAATTGATTTTTCAAAGTTCTCGTAGAGTCATCACGATTTATTACAAACTCGACGTCACCTCCAGCATAGAATTTTCCAGGTTCATTTTGTTCAAATCTCCTGATCCTGAATACCCGAAGACCCTGACTTAAAATATCTTTGGCACCAGAATCATAGTTACGTACAATTTTTAAAAGTTTCATTTCTGTTCCAAATTCCAGACGATTATTTATGTAAAAAGGAATCCCAAAGTGAATTCCGGTACTTTGGCAATCTTCTATTAATTGGATGTAGCGTCTTTCGAAGATATGCAAAGGCAAATTTTCGCCGGGATATACCACGCTTTTTAAAGGAAATAATGCAAGCCGGGAAACCATAATAAATTGATTTACAATAGTAAATTACAAAAATTCCTCATTTGGAGTAAACTAAGACTGCTAAAATTTTCATTTATGTCTATTATAAAATAACATTTTGTTAGAATTGGTTAATTTTCAATCAGCAGTGCGTAATTACCAAAAATCCCTTTTACTTTTGCGCCTTTAATTTATTACTATGAACAACCAGGACCTTTTAAAGATTTCGGCCGAATTTGGCAGCCCAATATATGTTTATGACGCTGAAAAGATCATTGCCCAGTATAATCGTCTTACTACGGCTTTTAGTAAGATCGAAAACCTGCGGGTACATTATGCTGTTAAGGCTCTTTCCAACATTTCTATCCTTGGATTGTTCAAACAATTGGGAGCCGGGCTTGATACAGTCTCTATACAGGAAGTGAAATTAGGCCTGGAAGCAGGATTGGAACCATCCAAAATCATTTATACACCAAATGGAGTCTCCCTGGAAGAAATTGAGGAAGTAGCTGCAATGGGTGTTCAGATCAATATTGACAATCTTTCTATACTTGAACAGTTCGGAACCAGACATCCTTCGGTTCCTGTTTGCATAAGGATCAATCCTCACGTGATGGCAGGTGGCAATACGAATATTTCTGTGGGGCACATAGACTCCAAATTTGGTATTTCTATTCACCAGATCCCACACCTCATGCGCATCGTGGAAAATACAGGTATGCACATCAATGGAATTCACATGCACACCGGCAGTGATATTCTCGATATCGAAGTTTTCCTTTATGCTTCGGAAATACTTTTTGACACAGCCCGTAATTTTAAAGATCTGGAATTTTTGGATTTTGGAAGTGGCTTTAAGGTGCCTTACAAAGCAGGTGATATTGAAACCAATATTGAAGAGCTGGGGGAAAAACTTACCGCAAAGTTCAAGGCATTTTGCAAGGAATATGGTCGCGACCTTACCCTTGCTTTTGAACCCGGAAAATTCCTGGTGAGTGAAGCCGGAAAGTTCCTGGTAAAAGTAAATGTGATCAAACAAACTACCTCCACCGTTTTTGCTCAGGTTGATAGTGGCTTTAACCATTTGATTCGACCCATGTTGTATGGTTCACGTCACGAGATCCACAACATTTCCAATCCAGGTGGTAAAGAAAGGTTTTATTCAATAGTTGGTTACATATGCGAAACCGACACTTTCGCCAGTAACCGCAGAATTTCAGAAATCAAAGAAGGAGATATTCTTGCTTTTGACAATGCAGGTGCTTATTGCTACTCAATGGCCAGCAACTTCAATTCCCGATATCGTCCACCTGAAGTTATGTGGTATAATGGAGCAGCACATCTTATTAGAGAAAGGGAAACTTTTGAAGACCTTACCCGTGGACAAATCCTTCTGGGTTTCGAGAAGGAATTTGCCGAAGATAAGTAAGACAAACTCCTGAAATATTTTGAACAGCTCCAAACGGAGCTGTTCTTTTATGGTAGAATTTTTTGATTAACTAAAAATGAAGTTAATCTATTATAATTATATTAGAATTAAATCACAAACTGCTTTTCTGCTCAACCCGGCTCTTCTAATTTTATAAATTATTAATTTTAAATACTTTACACATGAAATTTAGAACATTATTAACCTGTACTACATTCTTGTTCCTTATTAATTTAAATGTCAGTTCTGCTGTCGTAACAGAATATAAATCGGCACAACAACAACCAGTAGAACAACAGGAAATAACAAATGCTCAACTGGAAAAGTTTGCCAGCGCTATTTTTCAATTAAGACAAATTGATGAAAATGCACGGACAGAAATGGGAGAACTTATACAGGAGCAAGGAATGGAACTTCAACGTTTCAATCAAATCTATGAGGCAAAAAGAAATCCGGCAGCCGAGCTTAATCTTTCAGAACAGGTAGAGCAGCAATATGAAAAGATCATAGATAAACTGGAAGGTCTTCAGCAAAATTATCTGGAAAAGAAGCAAAATGCGATTACTCAGGCTGGTTTAGATATGGACATTTTCAAAGTTATTGCCGATCGTGTGCAGGCAGATCCTGAATTCAGAGAAAGATTGGCAGTTATTATTGAAAAGATTGATTTGGATTAGAAACTCCTAACCAGTTTTCCGGAACGAGGTTTGTGCCTACAAATTTTAAGGTTAAAGTTGCCTCATTGTGCGCAGGAAAAAGCTTATTCTTTACCTTTCTGAATTACTACCTTTAGTTTTTCAGAAAACCTAAAACAAATAAATGATAAACATGATGAAGTACCAGGTCTGTTATTTCTAATGATAATTAGCAGTTCCAGTTTAACGGCTAAAACAATGTAACAGATAAAGAAGTAGGGGAATTTGGTGTTTTCATTCTGATTAATTCCCCTACTACAGCTAGTATTTTTCTCTCCCGGAAACCTTCCTTTTCATTAGATAGAGAGGAGAAATCAGCAAAATAATTACAGCCATAATTTCGAGTCTTCCCAGCCACATCAAAAGAGAAAGAAGGTATTTTGCATTTTCGGGCATACCAGCACCCGTGATTCCGGTGCTCAGGCCCACATTACTTAAAGCCGATGCTGTATCAAAAAGAACTTGATAAAAAGTATATTCCTCTCCTACCATTAAGGATAAAAAGAATGTTCCAAGGGTAAGAGTTATTACCCATAGGAAAAGTACATTGGCAGCTTGCTGAATATGATTTCTCATCTCTTTCACGTCCTTCACTTCTCCGTCTAAACTAACTTTAGCTTCTTTCTCTTCAGGATACCATACCTGCTTCAAACTTCGCCAGATTCCCTTTGCAAACCATGCAAATCTTACAGTCTTAATTCCTCCACCTGTTGATCCTCCATTGGCTCCCAAGAGCATCAAAATGATTAAAACGAACAAAGGAGCCATGGGCCATACGGCAAGATCCACAGTATTCAATCCACATGTAGCGAGTGCAGAGGTGGCCTGGAAAAGTAGATCGATGAACGGGATCTGAGGATAAATCCATAAAAGCAAAAGAAAGGTGGTTACCAGGAACAAAAAGAAATAATGAAGTTGGGTCTGCTTTGCAATTCTTTTTAAATCAAATCTAAAAATGAGTAAATAATGGATTTTAAACGCTATTGCACCCAGGATCATGATAAACACAGTTATAGCTTTTATCTGTGTACTATAATCTGTAAAACTATTGGACGTAACGGAAAAACCTCCTGTTCCAAGAGCGGTCATTCCATGATTTAAGGCCTCCCAAAAAGGCATTCCCACAAGATAAAATAGAAGAATTGAGATAATGGTATAACCAATATATATCCACCAAATCTTATAAATAGTAGCTCTGAAGGGTGCATCTTTTATCTGCCATTTCCTGGTTTCGGCTCTATAAAGTCGTTCCTCATCATGATTAAGCTTCAGAAGTATTGAGACAAGCATGATCACCCCTATTCCACCTATCCATTCTGAAAAGGAACGCCACCATTGCAGGGTATGAGGAATTTCGGAAGGATTTTCCAGCATGGTCAAGCCGGTACCGGTGAATCCTGAAACCGATTCGAAAAAACTATTAACCAAGGTTTTAAAAACCGGAAGTTGGTTGTACATTCCTTCTGGCGCTGTGAGGGCTATCCAATAAAAGGGAATAGTTCCGAAAAGAGAAATCAGAAGCCACGCCAGGGCCACCAACATTACCGAAAGTCCTTTACTTGTTTCTTCCCCACCTCCTTTGAAAACGTGAAAAAATAGCTGGCCTGTACCCAGGCTCACCAAAGCCATTCCCGCGAAAGGCAAAATGGCAAACCATTCGGAATATACGATAATAACAGGCAGGGATAAAACAGCTAAACCTGCAGGAATATGTAAAAGCTTTCCTATATCTCTTAAAAAGGCCCTTAAGGTAGATCCCAATTAATAATTTGTTTTAAAACTAAAAGTTACCAAAATGCTTTCCCTCCTTAAAATAGAAATAATAAAAAGAAACATTAATAATTTCGACTTAAAATTGAGAACGAAAAGTTTATTTTCAAGCTTTAAATTTTTAAGATTGAGTTTTAAGTTTATACACTTCCTTCCAGTTCCAGCCCGCATACTTCAAACTGGAAGTGAATTGTTTGTCTATCTGGAGGTGATTGTCAAAGATATACCCGTGATTCATCCAGTGACTTCTATACGTTTTCAACTCCTCTTCATTGTGCTTGGCAGCATCTGGCTCCTCCAATCCAAGTTCGAGATATTTTACTATTCCGTTAAGCAATACAGTTATTTTCTTGTGCTGGACAGAATCCTTTTTCCAGTCGAGTCGAATTATCATGAGCACCTCATAAAGCCTTGCAAGCTGAACTATTAAGGCAGACTCATGTTCTTTGGAGAGAAAATAATTAACCATTGGGAAAGCTATGTAACTACTGGCATTCTGCAGTATCTGCTGCCTGAGATCGCTCGCATTTGAAATTAAATATTCAAGGTCATCTTGTTCCTTGTAAAAATTAAAGATCTCCTCCACATCCTTACCCATTGTAGAAATTAGAAAAGAAAGCTGTTTTTTGGAGAGTACGGCATTAAGTACACTTAGTAGATAAGTTAAACCCGTAGTGATCAAGATAAATCCCGAAAAGGCCAGAATTCCTGTAAGGATCCTGCTGGTATCGGTTCCGGGTACAAAATCTCCGATCCCAAGGGTAGATAAAACATACCCGGTAAAGTAAAAACGTTCGGGGTGAGTAGCCGGTAATCCGGTGGTTCCATTCACCACCATCTCTTCTCCCGCAGTAAATACTACATAAGTCCCAATAAACAACAACAACATCCAAAAAAAGGTTGTTAATAAGAGATGGCTGATTCCGGAGAACTTAAAGATTTTACGGGAGCGGTTCTGGATCATGATCCGGTTAAGGATTTGGTTAATAATCCTTGAAAAATAGCCAAACCCATTTCCGGAAAGTGTAGTATGAAAGAAATCGAGGTAAGTAAATAAAATGATTGCTAATCCAATTACTATTTGAGCAGTCTCCATATTAACCGAAATTAATTAAAAGCTCCTTAAAAAAAACTAATATCTACTTAAACTTTTCTAAAGCACCTGCCCTCTATCCCTTATTTGGTAATTGATTTCGTAAATTAAGATAAATCAAAACAAACCGACATGAAACTGGAAAATGAAAAAGAAAAGGAATTTATCAAGCCCCTGCAAAATGCAAAGGACCTGGATCCTCTCCTGGAAAAAATAGGAGATTCAAAATATGTGCTATTAGGTGAAGCCAGCCATGGCACCCATGAGTATTACACCTGGAGGGCCGAAATCTCTAAAAGATTGATCGAAGAAAAAGGATTTTCCTTCGTCGCGGTAGAAGGTGACTGGCCCGATTGTTTTGAGATCAATCGCTGGGTTAAGGGGCTTCCCGGCACGCCTTCTGAAATTTCAGACGTTCTCCAGAACTTTGAACGCTGGCCTACCTGGATGTGGGCGAACTGGGAAATTGCCGCTTTCGCTGAATGGATAAAAAATCACAATGATAATCTCGACCCGAAGAAAAAAATTGGATTTTACGGTCTGGATGTGTACAGCCTATGGGAATCAATGGAAATTATTGTCAATTATCTGGACAAAGAAGATCCTGAAGTTGCTGCTCTTGCCCGACGTACGGCAGATTGCTTTGAGCCTTATAAGCAGAATGATTCTTATGTCACAGCTTATCGCGGTATGAAGCAAAAGTGTCGTAACGAAGTAGTGCAACTGCTTAAAGAAGTCCGGGGAAAAACAGAACAGTATGAAAATGAAGCCGAAGCCGGACTCAATGCTGAACTTAATTCCCTGGTCCTCAAAAATGCCGAAAAATATTATGAAGCCATGGCACAATTCGACCATTCTTCATGGAATGTAAGGGATAGTCATATGGTAGAAACCCTGAATACTCTTACAGATTATCATGGAGATGATGCTAAAGTGATTGTTTGGGAGCACAATACCCACATTGGAGATGCCAGAGCAACCAGTATGGCTTCAAGCGGGCTTCACAATGTAGGACAGCTGGTAAGGCAACAACATGCAGATGATGGTGTTTACCTCGTAGGCTTTGGGTCCTATGAAGGATCGGTGGTTGCAGGGGAGTTCTGGGGAGCTCCAATGAAAAACATGAACCTGCCAAAAGGAATTGAAGGAAGTATCGAGAAAATGTTACACACCCTGGGCGCAGAGAATAAGTTACTTCTTTTTGAAGAAGGAAGTGATCTCTCGAAAAAGCTTGAGGATAAGATTGGTCATCGCGCTGTAGGTGTGGTATATGATCCTCACCAGGAACGCGGTAATTATGTCCCCTCAAAAATGTCAAAAAGATATGACGCTTTTCTGTACATCGACAAGACCCATGGATTGCACCCTCTCCACCTTAAGCCCGACGGAAGTAAAACTCCCGAAACTTATCCCTTCGGAATTTAGATTCTCTTATGAAGATAAAGATCCTTGGCACCCGCGGAAAAATTGATCCTAAAGCTGAAAACCACGTGAATCATACCGGCTTTCTAATTGACGATAAGATCCTTATCGATGTAGGAGAGCCGGATTATATGGTTTACAAACCTGAAGCCGTGGTTTTCACTCATTTTCATCCCGATCATGCTTTCTTTGTACCCAAAAATGAAAAATTCGCTCCCAAAATTCCTCTTTTTGGACCCGAAGCACATGAACTCATTCCAGAGCTGCAGGTGATTTCCGGAAAGTTTGAAGTGGCCGGTTACCACTTCACTCCTATTCCGGTTATCCACGCTTTAAGACTAAAATCCCTCGGGTACGTCATCCAAAAAGGGCAAAAAAGGATTTTCATCACGGGCGATGTCGCCTGGATAGAAAAAGCTAATTTGGAAAACCTGCCACCGCTCCATCTTATTGTTACCGAAGCGACTTTCATTAAAAAAGGTGGAAGAATAAACCGTAAAAAAGATCGCATTTTTGGACATACAGGAGTACCAGATCTTATTCGGTTACTAAGTCCCATAACGCAAAAATTAGCCTTTTGTCACTACGGGGAATGGTTCTTCGAAAATGAACCTGAAAATAGCAAACAAAAAATTAAAGCACTGGAAGAAGATGTAGAACTAATTCCTGCTCATGACGGGATGGAAATAGAGGTTTAATTACCCGAAAAGTTCCTTTAATTGCCCGACATTTTCCGGGGCATGAGCATGTATATCATTATTAAAGTAGATATAGATCTCCTCAAATCCGCTGTCGGAAATCTTTTTGTGCCATTCCTTCAACTCGTCTTTTGTGTAGAGGTGGTCATACCAGTCCTTTCCTGTTCCGTGGAAACGCAGGTAACCAATCTTACTTGTGGTGATAAGCTCCTCGGAAAATTCCGGACTCGAGATAGATGAAAAAATGATCTTGTGCTTTTTCAGGATCTTGTAAACTTCCTTATCATACCACGACTCATGACGAAATTCCAGTACATTCTTAAAACCGGGATCTAGTGTCTGGCAAAAACTTTCAAGTTTTTCGTCATTGCGGTGCAGGTTTGGTGGCAACTGCCAGAGAATGCAGCCAAGGTTCTTTTGGAGGAGTTTTGCCAGTGTTTCAAAATCCTGAACACTCTGGTCAATTTCTTTCAGCTTTTTTCTGTGAGTAATATAACGGTGACCCTTTAGGGTGAACTGAAAATTTTTATTGATCTCCACCGTGTCAAAAATGGAAGAATAGTGTTCCAGCCATTTCCGCTGAGGCATTTTCTGCGGATAAAATGGCCCGCGCCATTCCTTGTAATTATATCCGGAACAGCCAATATGAACCTTCATTTCTCCTCTTTTTGACAGGATGGGCAAAAATATGTACTCCTGCCAGAAACTTTTATTTGCTTCACTTTTCCGTCACATTTAGGACAATCTTCCCCATCCTCCCGATGCTGAATTAACCAGGATTTTGGGAACTCCTTTCGAACTCCTTCCTTTTTGATCGCCATTTCCAGAACGGACCTCAGCTTTTTATATAGTTTTTTCTTTTCTGAAGCAGATATTTTATTCGTCTTTGACTTCGGATGTATTCCGGCCTGATACAGCATCTCGTCTGAATATACATTCCCAATACCAGCCATCATATGTTGATCCATTAAAACACCTTTGATACTCCCGGTCTTTTCCTCCAGCAACTCCAAAAATTCCTTTTCTGAAAGTTCGAGCGCATCCTTACCAATTTCATTCTCCTCCTGAAATTTCTGAAGGTCTTCAGCTAAAAAGATCTTTCCGAGTTTTCTTCTACAGGTGTAAGCCAGCCGGTAATCGTCCTCAAAATGAATGATCATTTTGGAATACTTCGGCGGGTCCTGATTTGCATAATACTCCAGCTTTCCGGTCATTCCGAAGTGAAAGATCAAAGAAGCATTCCCGCTTGTAGAAATTCCAAGATATTTCCCCAGGCGTTCTGCTTTTTTTAATTGCTGCCCCTTTAATTCCTTCTGAAACTTTGATGCGGGCGATTGTAAGAGCGAAGCATCTGGAAATTCAATTTTTTTAATAGTTTTATTTAAAGAAGTTTCAGTAACATAATTACGGAAAAGTGTAATCTCGGGTAACTCTGGCATAATGTATGTTTTTATAATATTCCTTCAAATTAATTAAAATCAACCTGCTACACCATAATTTAAGAAAAGTTTCAAATAATCTCTAGTGGGAAGCCTTATCTTATTTCATGTACAGAAAATACCTGTTACCCTTGAAAAAAAGTTTTTATTTATTTCTCCTTATTGCTCCCCTACTTGTGGGAAACTGGAGCTGTGCAGCAAAGAAAAATATGGAAGAAGAAAAGATCGTTTACCAACAAAACAAGATTATACCCGAAAGTATTTTAAATGAAGCTAAAATCGCCCTTTCCTATTACCCCGAACTTAAAGATGTAGAAATTGAATTTAAGTTTAAAGATGGTATCAAAAAATCCTTTATGCAGGCCCAGCCAAACAAATCAAATCTTTTTAAGGGAAAAAATGACCGCACCTACAATATTTATATGAGCAGTAAATTTGTGATAGAGGAAGAAGAATTCTCTATGGCCGATATTCCATCAGATGTTCTTATTGGCTGGCTTGGGCACGAGTTAGGGCACATTATGGATTACCGGGACAAATCGGCCATGGGACTTATCATCTTTGGAATAAGGTACATAACATCAGATAATTATATTAAGGAAGCAGAACGCGCCGCAGACACTTATGCGGTAAACAGCGGAATGAGTGATTATATCCTCGCTACCAAAAATTTTATCCTCAATCATTCCCATTTATCCGACACCTACAAGAACAGGATCGCCCGGCTTTATCTATCCCCGGAAGAGATCCTCGTGCTGGTTAACGAACTCGAGGAAAGACTGGAAGAGGCGGAGAAAGAAGAAAGCTGAAATTAAAGAATAGTGTGAACACTTTATGATGAATTTTGAATCTTTCGTGATTCTAAAAGTGCAGCGATCTCAGCTCTTTTTCCGGATATAGGGGTTGATAATCATTCACTTTTCCCTGACTCAACAAATTTTTCCCATTCTGCGAACTTTTCTTCTTTCATGACCTTTTCCATTTTTACCTGTCCGCCTTTCTTTTTATTGGAGGCGCTCCATTCGGTAAAAATTTCTGGGTCCACCATAACCACTTCTACCCCTTTTAATGCTTTACTTCGGGCCACACCATAATTCTTGTTGGATTCCTGTAAGGCTTTGTCAAGTGATTCTGCCAGTTTCTTTTCATCAACTTTTCCTTCGGTTCCCAAATACCACTTGTGGATATATTCACCATCTTTTTTTACCGCTGCCACAGTAAATTCGGGAATTGTAATATCGAATTTTTGTTCCATTTCTTTTATGGCCTCATTCATCTTATTAACAGACAGCTGAGATCCCACCACATTGAGGAAAAACTTCGTCCTCCCAGTTATCCTAATCTCCAGGCGCTCAACATCGGTAAATTTTACTGTATCTCCAATAACATAGCGCCACGCTCCTGAAACTGTACTTATTAGAAGCACATAATCCTTCTCGGGTTCAACTTTTTCCAAAGGCAAGACAGGTGCGTCAGGTTTTACAGATCCATCCTCTGTAATAAATTCAGGTTTAAAAGGAACAAATTCAAAATAGATCCCATTGTCGACTACCAGCTGCATGGAACGGGTTTCGGGACGCGCCTGGAAAGCCATAAAACCTTCAGAAGCCAGATAAGTATCAATCACCTCCAGGGGTTTAGCGACCAGCTTTTCAAAAGCTTTTTCATAAGGTTCAAAAGCCACTCCTCCCGTGGTATAAACCAACAGGTTTGGCCAGATCTCATGAATATTTTTGACATCGTGGTACTCTAAAATTTTTTTGATCATCAATTCGGTCCATGAAGGAATACCGGACATTGCACCAATATCCCAGTTCTTTGCCTCTTTAGCGATCTCCAAAACCCGCTCATCCCAATCTTCTATTTCAGAAATTTCCACTCCGGGTTTATAGAAATTCCGGAACCAAAAAGGAATATTACTGGCACTAATCCCGCTTATTTCCCCTTCCTCATGGTCTTCAACCTTATTAAGATCTGTAGAACTTCCCAGCATCATGATCTCTTTTTGGAAAAAGTCTGAAGGGAGATCATAATTTGCCAGGGAACCAACCTGCTTTATTCCGGTTTGGCGAATGGCTTCCACCATGTCTTCGGTTACGGGAATTCTTTTACTCGATTTCCCTGTAGTTCCAGAGCTTAGAGCAAAATAAGGAGGTTTTCCGGGCCAGGTTATGTCCTCTTCCCCTTCGTGCATCCTGCTCCACCACTCTTCATTGATTTTATTATAGTCAAAAATGGGAATCCTGGAGGCAAATTCTGTCTTTATATCGTTTGCCTCAAGAATCTCATCAAATTTGTAGTATTTTCCAAAAGCTGTGTCTTTTGCTTTTTGAAGCAAGCCTTTTAGCACGTCAACCTGGGCTTCATTAGGTTGCGGTTGAGAAGTTACGGCATCCCGTGCCTGTATGAGTCCTTTTATAATTGATCCTATTACTGCCATTTCCTAAGAAGTTTAGCTGAAAATACTGAAAAGGTCATTAACAGCCCGAAATGCCGGTTCCAATTATCAAGATTTTAACCTTTTTACGCCGGAAGTCTATGCCAGAAATACTTCAGAAAAATCTCTTTCTTTTTTGCCATTTTTGAGACCTTAGCCCCATGGATCTTAAACCCGATCATAAAGCCCTACTAGACCTCGCCCATGCGAAAATGCATTTTGGTAAATATAAAGGCCGCTACCTTTCAGAACTACCTGAATTTTACCTGGTTTGGTTTAGACAGAAGGGATTTCCGAAGGGAAAGACAGGAGATCAACTTCAACAGGTGCTGGATCTAAAGGTTAACGGCATGGAAGACATTCTTAGGACGATTAGAAGAAAATATCCCCGTTAGTTGATTTTACTACCTTTCTGAAGGCCCTCAAACCCTTAAAGTTTTGCTAACATATTCTTCTGCAAATGGTTTCTTTTTCTTTTCTTCTTTGTAATTTAGCGCCCTGAATAAAAGACGCACAAACACCTCTTTAAAATGGCTGAAACCAAGTATATTTTTGTCACCGGCGGCGTTTCCTCTTCGCTTGGAAAAGGCATTATTGCTGCTTCTCTGGCAAAATTACTGCAAGCGCGCGGGTACAAGACCACTATTCAGAAACTTGATCCTTACATCAATGTTGACCCCGGAACTTTAAACCCATACGAACACGGCGAATGCTATGTAACAGAAGATGGTGCCGAAACAGATCTTGACCTTGGTCATTATGAACGATTTCTTAACGTTAATACTTCTCAGGCAAATAATGTGACTACAGGGCGTATTTACCAAAGTGTAATAGAGAAAGAACGCCGTGGGGAATTTTTGGGAAAAACCGTGCAGGTAATTCCGCATATCACCAACGAAATAAAGGAACGCGTACAGCTTTTAGGAAAGAATCACGAGTATGATATAGTGATCACTGAAATTGGTGGTACCGTGGGAGATATAGAATCCCTGCCATATATTGAAGCCGTGCGACAGCTAAAATGGGAATTGGGAGACGACAATGCACTGGTGATCCACCTTACACTTGTGCCCTACCTTTCAGCAGCCGGCGAACTTAAAACAAAGCCAACCCAACATAGTGTCAAGACCCTGATGGAGAGCGGACTTCGTGCCGATATTCTCGTGTGTCGTACTGAACATGAACTCTCTGATGATATTAGAAGAAAACTGGCTTTGTTTTGCAACGTAAAGCAGGAAGCAGTTATACAGTCTATTGATGCTTCCACTATTTATGACGTGCCAAATATGATGCTGGAGGAAGGACTGGACACTGTTACCCTGAAGAAATTAAATCTTCCTGATGAAACTGTTCCCGACCTTACCCACTGGAATGAATTTCTAAAGCGACACAAAAATCCAAAACATGAAGTAACCATTGGATTGATTGGAAAGTATGTTGAACTTCAGGATTCATATAAATCTATACTTGAAGCTTTCATCCACGCCGGTGCGGCAAATGAAGTCAAGGTAAATATTGAGAGTATACATTCCGAATTTATCAACCAAAGCACAATCCAAAATAAGATCTCACACCTGGATGGAATTTTAGTTGCTCCGGGATTTGGAGAACGCGGAGTTGAGGGAAAAATAAATGCTGTGCGCTTCGCAAGAGAGAACAAATTACCTTTTCTAGGAATTTGCCTGGGAATGCAAATGGCGGTTATAGAATTTGCACGAAATGTACTACAACTCAAAAATGCCAATTCTACCGAAATGGATCCTACCACGCCTCACCCGGTCATTGACCTCATGGAGGAACAAAAAGAAATTACCCACCTGGGAGGAAGTATGCGCCTTGGATCCTGGGAATGTACTTTAAAAGATGGTTCCATTGCCCGGGAGGTTTATGGCAATAGTCAGATCTTTGAAAGACACCGCCACCGTTATGAATACAATAACCGTTATGCCCCTCAAATGGAGTCTCATGGATTGATGAGTACAGGAGTAAACCCTAAAACAAATTTGGTGGAAATAATTGAGATTGAAGATCATCCATGGTTTGTAGGCGTACAATATCACCCGGAATATAAAAGCACAGTGGCTTCGCCGCACCCGCTTTTTATTGCGTTTATTAAGGCCGCAAAAAATTACTCACAGAAAAATAAGAATGCCAGCCTGGCACAATAGATTTACTTGGCTACGATTTTGCCTAAACCTGAAGGCGGATAATTCCGCGATTATTAAAATTTAGAATGGAAGAAAAAAAATTAGACATCAATTCCCTTATTGGATTCCTTTTAATAGGAGGTATCCTGTTGTGGATGTTGTACATGAACCCATCGGCTCCCGAAGTAGTTGAAGTACCGGCCAATGATGAAGTTGTTGTAACACCAGATGACCAACAAGACGTGGTACAACCCGAAGCATTCCAGGAAGCAGATTCTGCTGCAGTTGCCCGCGCGGCAAGCAGATTAGGTGCATTTGGTTATTCGGCTACATTACCTTCGGCTACAGAAAATAAAACTTCGGTTGAAAATGATGTTCTTGCCCTGGAATTTTCCAACAAAGGCGGATATCTTTCAGAAGCAAAGATGAAGAACTATAAGACCTTTGATTCCATTCCGGTTTATCTTATTAAAGATAACAATGCGTCTTTCAACCTCAACTTTACAACAAATGATGGCCGGGTTTTAAATACAAAAGATCTTTATTTTGAGCCTACTGTGACCGAAAGTGGAGAGAATACTATTGTCTCCATGAAATTAAAGGTATCTCCAGACGAGTTCCTGGAATACCGGTATGTCCTGAAACCGGGGGATTACATGATAGATTTTAGCGTTCGCTCACAAGGTCTTAATGATGTATTTAGTTCCTCGGCTCCAATCACTCTCGACTGGAAATTAAAGGGTTATCGTCATGCCAAGAGTATTTCTTATGGAAACCGTTACACTGAGTTAAAGTATGAATATGATGACGGGAGCGTTGACTACGTAACCGATGGAGAAGATGAAGATATTGACATTTCTTATGTGGCTTATAAGCAACATTTCTTTACCTCAATACTTCTTACCGATACTCCTTTTGAGACAGGAAAATTTAAGTCTGAAGATCTTGTAGAAGATGAGGAAGTAGACACTCTTTACACAAAAGCTTTTGCTTCCACCCTCCCGTTACAGCTTGAAGGTGGGGAGCTTAATTACAATATGAACTGGTATTACGGACCGAGTGATTATCAAATCCTGAACAATTATGACAGGAACCTTGATGAGATTCTGCCACTGGGCTGGGGAATTTTCGGCTGGATCAATAAGTATCTTTTCATCCCATTCTTCTCCTTTATCACCAATTACATGGGGTATGGGATCGCTATTATTGTAATGACCATCGCGATCAAACTTGTTCTTTCTCCTGTTCAATACAAACAGTATTTATCACAGGCCAAGATGAAAGTACTTCGCCCTGAGATTAACGAACTCAACGAGAAGTATAAGGACAATCCTATGAAAAAGCAGCAGGAAACCATGAAGCTGTACAGCAAGGCAGGCGCCAGTCCCATGAGCGGATGTCTTCCTGCGTTAATGCAAATGCCCGTATTTTATGCTTTATTCATGTTTTTCCCAAGTGCCTTTCAGCTAAGACAAAAGGACTTCTTATGGGCCGATGACCTTTCGAGTTATGACACCATAGCCGAGTTACCTTTTTATATTCCATTCTACGGAGACCACGTGAGTTTGTTCCCGATCCTCGCTTCTATCGCTATTTTTATCTATATGATGATGACCACGGGGCAGAGCATGCAGAACATGCAGCAGCCGGGAATGCCGAATATGAAATTTATTATGTATTTATCCCCGCTCTTCATGTTGATCTTCTTCAACAACTTTGCGAGTGGATTATCTCTGTACTATTTAGTTTCAAATCTTATTACAATTGGTATCATGCTTGTCATTAAACACTTTATTCTGGATGAGGACAAGATACATGCAAGAATTCAGGAAAATAAGAAGAAGCCAAAGAAACAAGGAAAATTTGCACGCAAGATGCAGGAAATGATGGAGCAGGCCGAACAGCAACAAAAGAAAGGCAAGAAATAATTTCTAAATTTTGTACAAAAATAGAAGAGCCCGGAATATTCCGGGCTCTTCTGCATTAACCAATCACTATTAACTAAAACTACATTGCAGGTAAAAGAACAGTGTCAATTACATGAATAACACCATTGTTGGCCTGCACATCTACTACTATAATTTCTGCCATTCTACCGTTTGCATCGGTGATCATTGCTCCATTCTCCAGATTAATAGTAAAAGATTCTCCGGCAAGGGTTGAGACTTCCATATCATCTGTAAGTGCAGTCGACAACACATTCGCTTCGGTTACCACATGATAGCTTAAAACAGAAGCCAACAAATCTGTAGGAATATCTTCAAGAGAACTCATACCAAGCTCCTCCAGTAGAGAAGCAAAAGCTTCATTGGTAGGCGCAAAAACAGTGAAAGGAGCCGGAGCATCGGTCTGCATCAGGGTATTTACAAAAGTAAAGTCATCTTCCCTGGTAAGAGCTGCAACAAGTGTATTAAAAGTTGGATCGGCCAGGGCGAATGTTACAATAGATGGCAACCCGATCACTTCATCTACCGCATGGATGATTCCATTGTCAACTTCGATATTTGCCGAAGTAACAGTCGCTACTCCGTTTATCATTACTCCACCCTCTGTATTTATGTACATGGACAGGGGCTCTTCGGAAGCACTTCCTGTAGCCATGCTTTCAATATATCCCGTGGAAAGATCGGCTGCCATGATTTCGCCCATTTGCACATGGTTTAACAATAATTGGGTAAGCACTGCTACAGGAACTTCAGAAAGTGAAGAAAATCCATTATCTGTTAGAAAAGTAGCAAACGCATCGTTGTCGGGTGCAAAGACTGTATAATTTTCTGTTCCATCTAGCGTTGAAGTTAGACCGGTAACCTCAAGTGCTGCCTCAAGAGAGGAATAATTTTCATTTGATGCAACAAATTCGGCTATTGTATTTGTTTCCACAACCGGTGGAGTAGCTTCATCATCGTCGCTGCAAGCGGTAAAAGCAAGCAGAAAAAATAAGCCTGCTGCTATTTTGTTTAATTTTGATAAATGTTTCATCTTTTTCAATTTTTGTTATACATCAAAGTTAAATGAATAGGATATATAAATGTGTTTAAGTTTAGTTAATTTATTTTAAACAAAATGAATCGATCTAATATTTGGATAATCATATGTGTTTTAATTCTCCAGACAATACCTCTTTGGGGGCAGGAAAAGCTAAATTCCGTTGATATAGAGGGTCAAAAACACGGATACTGGAAAGAGTTTTTCGATAACAAGAAGACCCAGCTCAAATATGAGGGCCAATTTCACCATGGAAAAAGAACTGGTTTGTTTAAATATTACCAGGAGGGATTAAAACAACCAGTAGCCATCATGGACTTTGATCCTTCTACCGGAAGAATCGTGGCAAAATATCTTTCCCAGAACGGCAAGGTAATAAGTGAGGGAGAAATGTACGACCGGGAACGAACTGGTCTCTGGACCTATTACCATAAAGATTCAGATCAAGTTATGATGACCGAAAATTATAAGAACGGAAAATTACACGGTCCAAAAAAGATCTATTATGATAAAGGACAACTGGCCGAAGAAGCTACTTATATGAATGGCGAGTTACATGGTTCCCGTAAGCTGTTTTCGGTTAAGGGGATTGTTCTTGAAGATCTAACCTATAAAAGTGGCGAATTGCACGGTCCTGCAAAATTCTTTAATGGCCAGGGACTACTTATGAGTGAGGGGGTCTATCGCAACGATAAGCACCACGGTACCTGGCTATACTACGAAAACGGAGAGTTCACAGAGGAAAAAGATTTTTAGCATTTCTCCTTTCGGTTTTATATTTGATATATTTACTTGAATTAAAAAGAAAAAATATGAAAAAGTACCTTTTTTTACTAGCCGCTTTAGGGCTATTCCTTTTTGCCTCCTGTAGTGAGGATGATGACGAAGCAATTGAAACTTCCATTGTTGGCACCTGGCAGGTAACTGCAATAGAGAGTATTGCTCCTGTTGATCCTAACCAATGCGACAATCAAATGTCAACAATAACATTTAATGAAGATAATACACTGAATTCCACGTTTTATTTCCAACAAAACGATTGCCAGGCAAGTTCTGCTACGGGAACATGGGAAAATTTGGGAGATGGTCAATATGCTATCGATCTCGGATTGCTTGGAGAATCAGAAGGAACTGTAGCTTTTGGAAGTTCAAACAAGTTCACCTACACTACAGAACTCATGATCGAAGGAATAGCTATCCCGGCAACTTTTACTCTGGAGAGACAATAAATTTTTTTCTGTAAAGATTAAGAGGGTGGCATTTTGGCCACCCTTTCCTATTTAGGGACATCGGGCCTGTACCTCCAACCTGCAAAAAGTGACAAATTTTCTGTATTTTTGCGCCTCATTTTAGGCCTTTACAAGGCAGGAGAAAGATTATGAAAAGAGTAGTTGTAGGTTTATCTGGTGGAGTAGATTCAAGTGTAGCGGCCTATATATTAAAAGAACAGGGATATGACGCTATTGGCTTGTTTATGAAGAACTGGCATGACGAAGGTGTGACCATTTCAAAAGAGTGTCCCTGGCTGGACGACTCAAATGATGCAATGCTGGTGGCCGATAAACTGGGGATACCTTTCCAGACTGTCGACTTAAGTGCAGAATATAAGAAACGAATCGTGGACTACATGTTTAAAGAATACGAACGTGGCCGCACACCCAACCCGGATGTACTCTGTAACCGTGAAATCAAATTTGATGTATTCATGAAGATCGCCCTTTCACTGGGGGCAGATTACGTGGCAACGGGACATTACTGCCGAAAAGGAGAAACAGAAGTTGCCGGAGAAACCGTTTATCGCCTGCTTTCAGGAAAAGATAAAAATAAGGATCAGTCTTACTTCCTTTGTCAGCTCTCCCAGGATCAACTGGCAAAAACTCTATTCCCTATAGGGGAACTTCAAAAAAGTGAAGTGCGGAAAATAGCTGCAGAACAAAATCTTATTACTGCCGAAAAAAAGGATTCCCAGGGGCTCTGTTTCATTGGAAAGGTAAGACTTCCCGAATTTCTTCAGCAAAAGCTACAGCCTAAAGAAGGTGATATCGTCGAAGTCCCGGCTTCTGAAGTTAAGTTTAAAACTGAAGCGAAGGAATTTCAGAATAAACAGGAGAAACTTGAATTCCTGGCAAAGAAATACACTTACGATCCTTCAGAAGGAAAAAAAGTGGGGCGTCACCAGGGAGCTCATTATTTCACCAAAGGCCAGCGTAAAGGACTGGCCGTAGGCGGAACACCCGCGCCTCTTTTCGTAATCGAAACCGATGTGGAAGAAAATGTCATCTACACAGGACAGGGTAAAGATCACCCCGGAATCTACCGTCGGGCACTCTTTGTTTCATCCGATGAAACTCACTGGGTACGGCCCGATCTTAAGCTTGCTCCCGACCAGGAAATGCAGGTGAAAGCGAGAATAAGATACCGCCAACCTTTACAGGATGCAACGCTACATCAAACGGAAAACGGCTTATATATAGTCTTTGAACAGCTACAGGCCTCTATTACTGAAGGTCAGTTTGTGGCCTGGCATATTGAAGATGAGTTAATAGGTTCGGGAGTTATTTCTTAATTCACAAAAGAACAACCCTTTCAGGGTTTAGAACCCTGTTAGGGTTATAAATATTAACTATGACCAACAAAATCACCCAACTCTTTAACATCCAATATCCAATAATCCAGGCTGGCATGATCTGGGCGAGTGGCTGGAAACTTGCCAGTGCAGTAAGTAATTCCGGCGGACTTGGTATTATAGGCGCCGGTTCTATGTATCCGGATGTGTTGCGCGAGCATATCCAAAAATGCCAAAAAGCAACTTCTTTTCCCTTTGCCGTAAATGTACCCATGCTTTATCCAAATCTTGAACAGATCATTGAAATCATCATTGAAGAAAAGGTTCCTATCGTCTTCACCTCTGCCGGAAATCCAAAAACCTGGACTTCCCACCTGCAAAAAAAGGGCATAAAAGTAGTACACGTGGTAAGCAGTGTAAAGTTTGCTTTAAAGGCTGAAGCAGCAGGAGTCGATGCGGTTGTTGCTGAAGGTTTTGAAGCCGGAGGCCATAACGGAAGAGATGAAACCACGACCTTTACGCTCATTCCAATGGTAAAGGAACAGATCAAGATCCCTTTGATAGCCGCCGGCGGAATCGCTACCGGCCGCGGAATGCTTGCTGCTATGGTTCTTGGAGCTGATGCCGTGCAGGTAGGAAGCAGGTTCGTTGCCAGCGATGAAGCTTCTTCTCATCCAAATTTTAAGGAAATGGTCGTGAAAGCCAAAGAAGGAGATACAGTCCTAACACTTAAGGAGCTCGCCCCGGTAAGACTGCTTAAAAATCGCTTTTTTGAGCAGGTAACAGAATTGTATTCCAGACAACCTTCTAAAGAGCAGTTAATTGAACTTTTAGGAAGAGCAAGAGCTAAAAAAGGAATGTTTGAAGGGGATCTTGAGGAGGGAGAACTTGAAATAGGCCAGATCTCAGGGCTTATCCGTGATATTAAACCTGCCGCAGAGATTATTCATGATATGCTCAGGGAATTTAATGAAGCTAAGGCAGAGGTAGCCGGATTTTAAGAAGAGAAATTCTCGAATTTTTTTAACTCTTGTGTCACAAACTGTTGCCACTCAAGTTGGGCAGCTTCCTCCATGCTGTGCCTGGTTTCCAGATCAAACTTTTTCTGCATAGCAGCCCGTTCCCCCTCGAGTTCTCTATATATTTTTTGCAATTCAGTTTTAACATTCTTACTCTTGTTGAAATCAAATTCTGCCAGTGCTTTTCGCAATTTTCGGGCATGAAGTTCTGTGATATCAAAATGTAGCTGCTCATGAGCCAAAAGGTGGTCAGAACCTGAATTTTTCACCCAGGATCTTTCAGGATTAAAAAAGGAAAGAACTTCAAATTGATATTCCTTTCCCAAAATGGAACTTTTAAGAGACCAGGAGTAAGAGATCCCGGAGCTTGTATTGGCGGTAAATGGGCTATTAGGATCTGGAGAGCTTTGAAAATCTTCCCAGGTAAGGGCGTTCGCCTCCCACGCCAACCGCGATTCTTCCGTTTGAGCCTGTGTTACAAAAGCCATAAGAAAAAAAAGACTGCTGAAAACGGCCTTTTTCATACTAATACTTAAAGCTGATATCCAGCTCAATGTCGGGGTGCAGACTATAAAGGACGGGACAGGTCTTTGCTGCACGTTCCAGAATCTTTTTGTGTTTTTCATCATAAGAAGTCGGGAAAGTAATTGCAACTTTTATGCCCGATATTCTTCTGGGATCGGCAGCCATACTTTTGGTAATTTCTGCGCTCGCACCTTCAACATTGATCCCAAGATCCCTGGCCTTTATTCCAATAATTGTGAGCATACAACTACCAAGGGCTGTTGCCACAGTATCTGTGGGCGAAAATGCCTCCCCTTTTCCCTGGTTATCGACAGGAGCATCTGTAATGAATCTATTATTGCTTTGAAGATGTTCACACTCAGTCCTGAGATCTCCCAAATATGTCACTTTTGACGTCATTAGCGTACTACATTTAAGTTAAGTTCCCTGTCATAAGCCAGGATGTAAACTGAATTATTGATGAATCCGCCATTGGGTCTGTGTTCATAATTGAACTTATTTTCCACATATTGGGTTGTTCCATCCTGCTTGATCGATTCATAAAGATCATCTGCCGATGCCAGTCTAAGCAGTACATCATAAGTAACGTCAAAACCTCTTACTGCAGCAGCATCCGGCACCACTCCATATTTATCGAAATATTTCTTAATAAAATTCCTGTTCTTGATCGGGTCAAAAGCACGATCAACAGAAGGATAGTGGAAATTAAGCTTTCCTAAATGACTGTTGGAAACATTATCGCTCTCAAAAGATCTATTCCTGTCTGTTGTCAAAAGTGTGATCTTATAGCTATCGGCCAGGGAGTTAAGATAAGAAGTCGCATTGCTTAAAACTCCAATCTTGTTTGACTCCAGAATGATCCAATTCGGCCTGGTTTTATCTAAAGAGCCGGCAACATGCCCTTGATTGAGATAACCGCCTTCTGAAGGAGTAACAACTTTGGCTGAAGGAAAAGCTGCAGATAGCCTTCTCCTGTTTTCGGCTGCACTTCCATCGGCAATTATAACCAAATTCTTACCCGCAGAATGATCTGAAATAAATGAGATCATTGCCTCCCTAAGCATTTCATCTGTAGGACGAGCCTGAAGATAATTATCAAGAGAGGTTGTTTGTTTTTTAGTGAGCGGGGAAATTACCGGAATATTTTTACGCTCCAACCCACGCGCCGCAGTCTCCACAGTAGACTGCAACAGCGGACCAATAACAGCATCTACATCATCAAAATTCCTGCTGTTAAGCAGTAAATTCACCTTTCCAGCATTTTGCTCCGTATCCAAGACAGTAAGATCTGTAGAAATTCCTAATGTTTTAGCCGAATCTACGGCCATGAGCACCCCTGAATAAAAATCCAGAGATAATTGCATTACTTTGTCCCGTTCAATTCTTTCGGCAAAATTACTTGAAGTGTCAGTCACTACAAGCTTATTCTTATTAAATGGCAACATAAGCACAAGATTCTTGGTCTTATAATTACTAATCTTACGCTCCAGGTTTATATAATCTTCGACTACATATTCTCCAACACCTTCAGAAACCTCAATATTCGGGATCTTTAATACCATTCCGGATTTTAATCCATCATTCAAGGCAGGATTCAGCGATACCAGGGAGTCACGACTAATTCCGAAGCGACGGGTAAGGCTAAATATAGTTTCCTGTGGCTGAACCTGATAATATTTAAAAAGATTTCCTTCCACATCTACAACTTTTTCGGCATTGCCATTACGAACCTGAATCACCATTCCGGGCTGCAGGTTCTCCATATTTGGATTAAGTCTCTGCAATTCGGCTATAGTAATATTGTATTTCCTGGAAATTCCATAAAGTGTTTCCTGCGGAAGCACTACATGTTCTTTCACAGTTAGATCCAATGGATTGGAAGGCGGTGGGGTAGTTTTTTGTTCAACAAGAACTTGAGAAGATTTCTTTGGGATCCTGATGCGCTCACCCCTGCGAAGTTCTTCGGAATATAAATGTTTATTATACCTTTTAATATCCTCAATACTAACATTATATTCCTGTGAAAGACTAAAAAGCGTCTCCTGCCGCTTCACACGGTGCATTACAAATTTTTGATCGTCCTGTCCGGAAGCTTGCGATGTTTCTCCGGGCTCGGAACTAATTGGCACTACCAGTTTCCCATTAGGCTCTATTCCACGGCGGGCATCGGGATTAAATTTAAAGAGTGTTTCCTCAGAAATATTATAATGTCGGGCTATTTCCTGTGTAGTTTCTCCCCTTTTAACAATGTGGTATTTATACTGCTGTGCAAAGGCCTCAAAGGCAAACATTTGAAAAAACAGGAAAAGAACTGCAATTTTTTTCATAGGTTAATTTTTATTCCCACTCAATAGTGGCGGGTGGCTTGGAGCTTATATCATACACTACCCTATTAACGCCTTTAACTCTGTTAATTATTGTATTGGATGTTTTTTGCAAAAAATCATAGGGCAAATTAACCCAATCTGCTGTCATTCCATCTGTGGATTCCACAGCTCTTAGGGCGACAACTTTTTCATAAGTTCTTTCGTCTCCCATCACTCCTACCGAATTCACCGGCAAAAGAATTGCTCCTGCCTGCCAAACTTTGTCATACAACATCCATTCTTTCAATCCATTAATAAAAATAGCATCTACTTCCTGTAAAATACGGACTTTTTCGGGAGTGATATCTCCAAGGATCCGTATGGCCAGTCCGGGTCCAGGGAAAGGATGTCTCCCCAGCAATTCTTTATCAATCTCCAGCTCTGCTCCCACTCGTCTCACCTCATCCTTGAACAACATTCGCAAAGGTTCAACCACCTTAAGTTTCATGTAAGCCGGTAATCCTCCCACATTGTGGTGAGATTTAATGGTAACTGAAGGTCCGTTCACAGAAACAGATTCTATTACATCGGGATAAATGGTTCCCTGTGCAAGAAACTTCACATCCTGAATACGGTGAGCTTCATCATCAAATACATCTATAAAAGTTTTCCCTATTGCCTTCCGTTTCCCTTCGGGATCTGAGATACCTGCCAGAGCTTCCAAAAAACGTGCCGAAGCATCTACCCCTCTTACATTAAGCCCCATGTGTTTATACTGGTCAAGCACACTTTCAAATTCATTCTTCCTAAGGAGCCCGTTATTTACGAAGATGCAATACAGATTTTTTCCAATGGCTTTGTGTAAGAGAACAGCTGCAACAGTAGAATCTACTCCGCCGCTAAGTCCCAGCACAACCTTATCATCGCCTATTTGTTTTTTAAGGTCTTCTACGGTCATATCTACAAAAGCCTCGGGTGTCCATTCCTGTGCTACTTTCGCGATCTTTACCAGGAAATTCTCAAGCAGTTGTTTCCCATCTGTCGAATGATAAACTTCGGGGTGGAATTGTATAGCATAAGTCTCCTCGCCATCAATACGATATGCAGCGTTAATTACATCGGGCGTACTGGCCAGCCGGACTCCATTTTCAGGTAATTCTTTAATGGTATCACTGTGGCTCATCCAGACCTGCGAATTCTCCGTGATGTCGCCAAAAAGCATTTCATCATCTTTAATTACCGAAAGATTGGCACGGCCATATTCTCTTATTTCTGAAGCTTCTACTTTTCCGCCGTTGAAATGGGCTAGATATTGGGCACCATAGCAAACCGCCAAAACGGGCAGCTTTTTCCTGATCTGTGAAAGATCGGGGTGTGGAGCGTCGTCTGCTCTTACAGAAAATGGGCTTCCGGAAAGTATTACAGCTTTAAAACCTGATAGATCTTCCGGGATCTTGTTGAAAGGGTGGATCTCACAGTAGATATTCAGTTCTCTAACCCGGCGGGCAATCAACTGTGTATACTGCGAACCGAAATCTAAAATAAGGACGTTGTTGTGCATGCGCAAAAATAGGAATTTGAGGCCATTTTCCTCACTGTAAATTTATTTTTTAAAGGTTTGTATAAAAGGTACAGCTAACCTTAAACCCATAATAAGTCTCATTCCGAGCTTTTTTAAAAAAGCTTTCTAATAATGCCACTTTTGAGAGAATTACAGAAAAAGTATAATTCTTCATCCCATGCGACTGGAACTTTAAATTTAACTAAGTCCTCACTTACCGAAAAATTTTAAACTTTTCCCAAACCTATCCACTGGCAATCATGCTTTTAATATTTTTATAAGAAGCACATTACACTTTAACATGAAACTCAATATTTCTTCTGAATTCCGAAAAATTGCATTAATAAATTATACACTTCCGCCGGAGGTGGTGGAGAAATTTTTACCCGAACATACAAAAATAGATTTCTACAACGGGGAATGTATGATAAGCCTGGTGGGATTCCAGGTTAAAAAATTAAAGGTAGCCGGTGTAAAAGTACCACTGCTGAAGGATTTTGAAAAAATTGATCTTCAAATCTATGTGAAGCGCTTTGACGGTGCTAAATGGAGAAAAGGAGTTGTGGTAATAAATCGCATTTTTGATCAACCAGGTGTTTCAACTTTAACAAACACATTATTTAAAACTAATTACATCTCTCTTCCGGCAACTGGAACTGTTAAGGAAACACAGGAATCTTTAAACGTGAAATATTCCTGGCAGTACGATGAGATCGACCAGAATTTTTGGGTAAGGAGTAATCGGTTGGCAACTCCATATGACAAGGATACTGAAGCTGCTTTCCTTTTAGATCGTACCCATGGATACATCAAAGCAGATGAAGACACATATGAATATGAAATGAATCACGTCGACTGGCATCTCTTCACTGTAGAAGAATATTCTGTTGATGTTGACTTTTCGCGCCAATTTGATCCTGCTTTAAATCTCCTGAACGGGCAGACGCCTCACTCTGCAATACTTACTGAAGGCTCAACTGTGGAAATAGGAGAAAATCAGCTCGTTACTTCCTAGTATAAAATATTGGAAAGGGTTAGCTGTTAGCTGTTAGCTGTTTTAATCAATACTAAAATTCTAAAATGAGCAAATTCAAATCAAACTTCCCGCAGACCAATTTAAATTTATTGAATATCCAACACTTGCCCTATTTTCAATTAAAAATGTCTTGGCACTTGGTTTTAATTAGCGCAGCGATTTTGGCTCTCCATCCCAAAAGCAAGGATTTTAATTTCGAAATTACTTCATCGTTTCCAGAATGATATCAATATCAGCTTCAGTAGTCTCGGGATTAATAAAGCAGAATCTGGAAATGGTCTCATAACCCTCATCTCCTCTCCATTTCGTGGGAGTTACTAAAGCAATTCCGTTTTTATGGTTTCGGTAAGTCCAGTCACGGTAATCTTCGGGAGTCCAGCCTTTCCTTCGGAAGAGAACAACAGATAAACTAGCCGGACGAACCAGTTCCAGGTTTTCATCTTCTTCGATCTTTTTGGCAGCGATCTTTGCAAGCTGGATCCCCTTCTCTATAGCATTGGTATATTTATCTGTGCCATGCATTGCCAGGGAGAACCATAAAGGCATCCCTCGTATTCTTCGCGTAAGCTGGATCTGGTAATCTGCCGGATTAAAACCATCGGCTCCTTCATCTTTAAATATCTCCAGATAGGAGCCTTTCTGGGAATGAGCTTCGGCTGCGAGCGTCATATCCTTGTAGATTACAGCGCCACAATCATATGGAGAAAAAAGCCATTTATGTGGATCTATCGTGATACTGTCTGCTCTTTCAATTCCGTTAAAAAGATGACGTACAGAAGGCGCGGCAAGAGCACCACCACCGTAAGCAGCGTCAACATGAAACCAGAGGTCTTCTTTTTCGCAAACATCGGCGATAGAATCCAGTTCATCTATGATTCCGGCGTTGGTGGTTCCACCGGTAGCGACCACCGCAAAAAGCCTTTTCCTATCCTTTTCTTCGAGCTCGTCAATAGCCGATTGCAACGCGTGACCTCTCAGGTTCTCATCGAGGCAGTCGATCATCAGTATATCGGCGTCCATTACTTTTGCCATGGCCTGGATAGAAGAGTGAGCACCATTGGAAGTGAGCAGTAAAGCCCGCACCCCAATATTTGCTGAATCCTTTTTACGCCAGGCCTCCCTTGCAGTTATAAGTCCCGAAAGATTTGCTGCCGTACCCCCACTGGTGAATACTCCAAAAGAGCCTTTTGGAAGCCCCGTGAGGGAAACAAGCCATTTCATCGCCTGATTCTCACAAAAGATTCCGCCGGCACCTTCCATCCAGTAGGCACCATGAATACTTGAAGCCGAGGTAACAAGGTCAAACATGATGGCCGCACGCGTGGGCGCAGCAGGTACAAAAGCGAGGTGGCGGGGATGATCAATAGGTACCGTTGCTTTCACCAGAATATCTCTGAACATTTTAAATGCAACTTCCCCTCCAATTCCTTTTGGGGTAATTGTCTCCCCTACCATTTCGAATAATTCCTCCTCTTTTTTAGGAGCACCAAGTTCGGGAGTGACATTAGAGATCCTGTCAACTGTATATTTCATTACATCGAGGGTCATTTCAACCAGGTCGATATCGATTTTATGCATTTTCGTCATAACGAAAGAATATCAAATTTTAATTCGAGAGGCTTTAAATTTTGCAGTAGGTTCGGAATCAGAATATCCCCGGATTCCAGGTAGAATTCAGAAAAATTATGATGCCTTTCCTGCAAACCTTTACCGGGAAACAGATCCTGCTGTAAGGCCGCAATACGGGAAACCTCATCTTCCAGCTTTCTCTTTTGAGCCTTAAGCAAACGGTTTTCCAGGTGATCTAGACCTTTTAATTGTTTTACTTCCTGTGCTTTTACCGCATTCAGAAAAGATTTATCTGTCTTCTCTGCCAGGTCATACATCCCCTGAAATTGTTGCACCAGATGCTCTTTTTGAGGGGTAAAGTTAATGTCAATGTTCGAGATTCGGCGGACTTTCCTGTTGATCAATTCGTGAGATTTCAGAAAAAGCTCGGGTAAAGAGATGTTTAATTTTTTCCTTTTTTGGTCCTGTTTTTCAGTTTGCAGTAAGGCGGAATTCCGAAGTAAAAGTATTGGGAAAGTTACATCAGCTTTTTCAAAAAGCTCCTTAAGCTGGAACCAGTAGGCAATTTCACCACCACCTCCAATGTAACAAAGATTTGGCAGAATCACCTCTTCATATAGCGGCCGTAAAAGTACATTAGGACTAAATCTTTCAGGATGTTTTTCAATCAACTCCTGTAGTTCTTCTCTAGTCCAGGAAATATCCTGCCCATGCACAAAGAATTTACCGTCTTTTTCGATGATTCGCTCCCGAAGCCCTTCCTTCATGTAGAAAAGATTGATCTCCCGCGGATTCACCTGAACGTTATAGCCTTCTTTCTCTAAAGCTTCCGTCTTTTTCTGAACCGTCTTAAAGGAAATCTGCTCAAAAAGCTCCTCCTTTAAATATGGAATATAAAATTTCTTGAGATCAAGTTGATGCGCGTCAAGTATCACAAGTCCCTGTTCCCCAAAAAGCTCATTAGCAATATAACGTGTAGCATCGGCCAGATTATCGTGCTCCAGATAAGCTTTTTGAAACCATTCCTTCAGCTGTTGCGCATACCTGGAATTTCCTATTTCCGCAGAAAAAAGTTTAAAAACATCATGAAGACCTTCGGTCGGTAATTCTCCCACAGGGCCTCTGGTTTTTTCAGATTTCGGCGGATTCCATTGAAATTTTTTTCCGTGGAGGTGAAAGAAACTTATCTCCTCAAAATCATGATCCTCGGTAGCCATCCAATACACCGGCACAAAATTATATTCCGGATACTCTTTTTTAAGGTCGGCAGCAAGATTTATGGCTGTTACGATCTTGTAAAGGAAATAAAGTGGTCCCGTAAAAAGATTTAATTGATGGCCGGTTGTAACAGTGAATGTGGTTTTTTTTTCTAAGAGATCAATATTTTCGGTCGTTGCTTTAGAAATATGAAGGCTTTTGTGTTGATCCTTCAGAATTTTTACAAGGACGGCACGTTTTTCGCTACCGCCGTTCCTGTCGAAATTTTCTTTTTTGGAATCGATCTGTTTTCCGAAGTTCTCAAGAGTGGGGAAAAGATCATAGAACTGCTTTACATTCTCTTTTTGATCCAGATAATCGGTCACTAAAGGGATAAAGTAATTAGTATCCCGATACGAAAGAGAATTTTTCTGCATTGAAAAGAATTTTCGCAAATATACAATTAAGAGCGTTGGTGGTAAAATCAATAAAAAGATATTGACAGCGATAAAGTTTTATATTTACGGGCTAATTTGAAACGCAAGTTTACCTCTATGAAAAAATTACCGGCTTTACTTACAGCTCTGCTCGTAAGTTTCCAATTTACTTTTGCTCAACAATCTCCCGAAGAATTTTTAGGTTATCCACCGGGCACAAATTTTACCCGCCACCATAAAGTGGTAGATTATTTTGAACATGTGGCTGAGAATTCAGAACTGGTACAATTTCATAAATATGGAGAGACTTATGAAGGAAGACCGTTAACTTATGCAATCATCTCTACAGAAGAAAATCTACAAAACCTGGAGAAGATACGGCAAAGTCACCTTCAAAATGCAGGTGTGATCCAAAGCGATGAGGCTTTACCTGCCAAAAAAGGCATTATTTGGTTAAGTTATAATGTACATGGAAATGAAGCCTCCAGTACAGAGGCTGCTATGAAGACCCTTTATGAGCTTATTACTCAAAAACAGGAATGGCTAGAAAACGTAGTAGTGATCATGGATCCTAATGTTAACCCCGATGGTCGTGACCGCTATGTGAACTGGTATAAGCAGGTTAAAGCGTCTCCTTCCAACACTTCACCCATGGCAGTGGAACACAACGAACCCTGGCCCGGCGGGAGACCTAATCATTATCTTTTTGATCTCAACCGGGACTGGGCCTGGGCGACACAAAAAGAAACCCGTCAACGCTTAGATATTTATAATGACTGGCTACCTCACATTCACGTGGATTTCCATGAACAGGGCAGGAATGATCCTTATTATTTTGCCCCTGCAGCAGAGCCTCTACATGAAGTAATTACCTCCTTTCAAAGGGAATTCCAGACCGAAATAGGAAAGAATCATGCGAAATATTTTGACGAACAGGGCTGGTTGTATTTCACTAAGGAGCGATTTGATCTCCTCTACCCCAGCTATGGAGACACCTATCCCACTTTTATGGGGGCAATTGGAATGACCTATGAACAGGCAGGTCACGCAGGCCTCGCTATTCAAACAGATCATGGTTATGAACTAACGCTTCCCGACCGGGTGGAGCATCACCACACTACCGGACTTTCTACAGTGGAAATTGCGGCTCAAAATGTAGAGCGGTTAAATTCTGAATTTGCCAGATTTTACGATAATTCTAAAAGGGATGCGGAAAATTATGTACTATCAGGACACAAAGATAAACTGGACCTGCTGAAGGAGCTGCTGGATCGTCACGAGATCACTTATTCCATGGCACAACCCGGAAAAATTCGTGGTTATGATCCGCTAAAAAAGGAGAACAGCAGCATTCAGGCAACTGAAAATACGCTTGTAATAAGTACAGCACAACCTAAAGGAAAAATGGTAAAGGTACTTATGGAACCGGAGACAAAGCTTGCCGATTCCCTTACTTATGACATTACGGCCTGGAGCCTGCCGTACGCCTATGGCCTGGAGGCGCTTTCAACTACCTCCTCAGTGAGGACTCAACCTTCGGCAGATGCAATTAAATTTACAAATGAAGTTTCTCCCATGGCCACTGCTTATATCACTGAGTGGAATAGCATGAAAGATGCCCGGTTCCTCTCAGCACTTCTGCAGGAAGGAATCATGGTAAGGTTTACTGAAACAGCCTTGAGAACTTCGGAAGAGAAATTTGCACCCGGAAGCCTTATTATTACCAGGAACGATAACAAAGAAATTGAAAATTTTGATGAGAAGCTAATTAGTTTTGCAAATGATTATCAAAGAGAACTTTCTGCAACTACAACCGGTTTTTCAACTTCAGGGCCCGATATTGGATCTTCGCAGGTTAAGATCATAAACGCGCCAAGGATAGGTTTAATAAGAGGTGAAGAGACTTCTTCCCTTAACTATGGAGAGCTGTGGTACTTTTTTGAACAGGACCTTAATTATCCTGTTACTTCATTAGACACCCGTTATTTTAACAGGATCGATCTTTCAAAACTGGAGGTTATTATTTTGCCTGCAGGAAATAATTCAGATCTCTTTGATGAGGAAGGCCTGGACCGACTCACTACCTGGATCAAAGGAGGTGGCAAGGTAATCGCCATTGGCAGCGCCATCCAAACTTTTGCAGGAAAAGACGGATTCGACATTAAACTGAATGAGAAAAAGAAAAAGGATAGTATTTCCAAACCGAACCTCGTTCCATATGCTCAAAGTGAAAGAGAAAATATACAAGATCTCATTACGGGAAGTATTATTGAAACCCAAATGGATGAGACCCATCCAATGGCTTTCGGGTATGACAATACCTACCTCAGCCTTAAGCTTAGCAATAACAGCTACAGTCTTTTAAGTGATGGTTATAATGTAGGATATCTTCAGGATACTCCTAACATTGTTGCAGGATTTGTAGGCAACAGGGCTAAGGAAAATATCAAAAATTCCCTCACTTTTGGAGTAGAGCCAGTGGGAGAGGGAAGCATTATTTATTTGGTTGACAATCCCTTATTCCGTGCTTTTTGGCAGAATGGAAAACTCCTTTTTACAAACTCCATTTTCTTTGTAGACAACAGCGAAATTACGAATTACACTAAATAGTAAATTGAAATGCTTATAGATATACTTTTATTACTGGTAGGCTTTGTAGCACTTATTTACGGAGCCAACTTTCTTGTGGATTCCGCCTCGAGTCTGGCAGCCCGATGGGGAGTTCCCAGCATTGTGATAGGTTTGACCATCGTTGCCTTTGGAACTTCGGCTCCCGAGCTGGTGGTGAATGTCTTTGCCGCCACTACCGGAAGTACAGATATGGTTCTTGGAAACGTACTTGGAAGTAACATTTTTAACGTGCTGGGAATTTTAGGAATCTCTGCCCTTATATATCCTTTGACAGTAAAGAGTAATACTACATGGATTGAAATTCCGCTGAGTTTACTGGCGGCGATTTGTGTTTTTGTTGTGGCTTCAGATGTTGTTCTGGACGGTGCAACCGCAAATTTTATTTCCCGAAGTGAAGGGATCATCCTGTTGCTCTTCTTTTTGATCTTTCTCGTGTATAACCTTATGGTGGCAAAAAGCGGAGGTGCCGACGAGGAGATAGAGACAAAAGATTACACTGTAGGAAAAGCGATACTTTTTATTGTAATTGGCCTCGCCGGACTCGTCATTGGCGGCCGCTTAATTGTGACCAGTGCTGTAAGTATTGCCGAAGTCATAGGACTTTCTGAAAGGGTAATTGGCTTAACTGTCGTTTCTATTGGAACTTCCCTGCCTGAGCTGGCCACATCCATAATTGCAGTGAGAAAAAAGAATGTGGATATCGCAATAGGAAACGTGGTTGGATCGAACATTTTCAACATTTTCCTTATCCTTGGAATTTCAGGAACCATTGTTCCTCTTGGCATAAATCCCGATACCTTTTTCGACATCCTGGTAAACATTGTAACAGGATTACTGCTCTTTATTTTCGTATTCACGGGCAAGGGTCGCAGGATCGAGCGTTGGGAAGGCGCGGTCTTTGTTATAGGGTATGTCGCCTACGTCACCTATTTAATAATGTAATTCTGAAATTAAAACTGAATGAAATCTTTAAAATTTTATTTTCTGGCATTTTTGGCCACCGTTTCCTCCGGAAATGTCCTAGCCCAGCAAACTCCTGAAGCTACAGGTTTCGAAGTAGACTTTGAAACCTTTACCCTTGATAACGGATTAAAGGTCATTTTCCACATTGACAGATCCGACCCTGTAGTTGCTGTAGCTCTTACCAGTCATGTGGGTTCTGCCCGGGAAAAAGAAGGAAGAACCGGTTTTGCACATCTTTTTGAGCACCTGCTCTTCCTGGAATCTGAAAATCTTGGAAAAGGCGGACTGGATAAACTCAGCGCCCAAATTGGAGGAAGTGGTGCCAATGGATCCACGAGCCGTGACCGCACAAATTATTTTCAGACAGTTCCAAATGACGCCCTTGAAAAAATGATCTGGGCAGAAGCCGACAAGCTAGGTTATTTCATAAACACTGTTACCGAGCCTGTCCTTGCAAAAGAAAAGCAGGTAGTGAAGAATGAGAAGAGACAACGGGTGGATAACCGTCCTTACGGGCACACCCAGTACGTGATCGACCAAAACCTTTATCCCGAAGGTCATCCCTACAGCTGGCAGGTAATTGGTTCTCTGGAGGATCTTCAAAATGCCACACTTGCAGATGTTAAGGAATTTTTTAATCAGTGGTATGTTCCCAATAATGTTGTACTTACCGTGGCCGGAGATTTCGATCCCGCACAGGCAAAACAGTGGGTCGAGAAATATTTTGGGGAAATTAAAAGAGGTCCTGAAATAAAAAACCTTGCAAAACAACCTGCCAACCTTGAACAGACAAAAAAGCTGTACTACGAAGACAATTTCGCGAGACTACCCGAATTGACCATTGCGTGGCCAAGCGTTCCTTCCTATCAGGAAGATTCCTATGCTCTGGAAGTTTTAGCCAACTACCTGTCAGATGGTAAAAATGCTCCATTTTATAAAGAACTGGTTGCAGATCAAAAACTTACGTCTAATGTTCAAATGTACAATTACACTTCAGAATTGGCGGGACAATTAATGTTACAGGTCAGGGCTTATGATGGTAAAGATCTTGATAGTGTTTACGACGCAGTACAGGAAACCTTTGCCAAATTTGAGGCTGAAGGAATTTCAGAAAAAGACCTGAAGCGAATTAAAGCAGGACAGGAAACTACTTTTTATAACGGTCTTTCCAGTGTTTTAGGAAAAGGTTTTCAGCTGGCACAATACGAGATCTTCGCCAATGATCCTGAAATGATCAACAAAGAAATAAATTACTTACTGGCCGTGACTCCGCAGGACGTGATGAGAGTTTACGAGAAGTATATTAAGAACAAGCCGTTTGTTGCGACTAGTTTCGTTCCTGAAGAACAAACCGAGCTCGCTCTTGAGAATTCTCAGCTCGCACAAGTTGAAGAGGAAGAGATCGTGATGGGTGCCGAACAGAACTTTGATCTTGAGGATGAGGTGACCTACCAGAGAACACCTTCGAGTTTTGACCGCACTGTTGAGCCTCCCTACGGAGACACCCCACAGGTAAAAGTTCCTGGAATTTGGGAAGAACAGCTTAAAAAAGGAGTTGAAATTTACGGCATCACAAATAATGAAGTGCCTCTGGTGCAATTCATGCTCGAGATCAAAGGCGGAATGCTTCTGGAAGATCCTTCTAAAATCGGAGTTTCAAATCTACTGGCAAACCTGATGACCAAAGGAACCCGAGACAGATCCCCGGAAGAACTGGAAGAGGCCATAGAGCTATTGGGAGCAAGCATTTGGGTGAATGCCACAGACGAAAATCTCGTTATTAGTGGTAGTACACTTTCTAAAAACTTCGATGAAACAATGACTTTGGTGCAGGAAATCCTTCTGGAGCCAAGATGGGATGAGGAAGAATTTGGGCTTGCAAAACAACAGGTAGTTAGCCGCATTCAGCAACAAAAAGCCTCTCCGAACACCATAGCTTCAAATGAATTCAAGAAGCTTATTTATGGAACCAATCATATTCTATCTCATGACAATCTTGGAACAGAAGAAACAGTGGCTCAGATAACTCTTGAGGATCTAAAGAATTACTACAACAGTAATTTGTCGCCAGACCTTGCTTCTTTCTTAGTAGTGGGAGATATCGAACGGGAGACAGCTGTTGCGGAAGTAGAAAATATCACTGAAGACTGGAGTGTCAAAAATGTCATTTTTAAAGACCTCCCTCAAGTGACCGCTCCTGAAAGTTCACAGGTGTATTTTTATGATGTTCCCGGGGCAAAACAATCGATTCTACATATAGGATATCCTGCTTTAGCTGAAACAGATGAAGAATTCTTTCCGGCTACGGTGATGAATTACAGGCTTGGAGGCGGAAGTTTTGCTTCCCAGCTTACCCAGGAACTTAGAGAAGGTAAAGGTTATACTTACGGAATTCGTTCCGGGTTTAACGGCAGCACTTATAAAGGTCCGTTCCTCATTTCAAGCGGAGTAAGGTCCAATATCACTTATGAAGCCGTGGATCTTATTAAGGAGATCGTTGACAATTACCCTGAAAACTTTTATGAAGAGGACCTGGAAGTGACCAAAGGGTTCATGATCAAAAGTAACGCCCGAAAGTTTGAAACTCTAAGTTCCAAACTACAGATGCTTCGCGAGATTAGTAACTACAACAGACCTAAAGACTACATTTTAAAACAGGAAGAGACAGTAAGAAACATCACTGTTCCCGAAATACGAACGCTCGCTCAGAAATATGTAGATCCGGATAAGATGTACTACCTCATTGTGGGAGATGCGGCAACTCAGTTAGATCGTTTAGAGGATCTTGGCTTTGGAAAGCCGATACTTTTAAATCCTGCTTTAGACACTCCTTAACACGACTTGAAAATGAAAAGATTCTGAAATGAATTCAGAATGACATAAACTAAAATGCCCGGAGGTTCCGGGCATTTTTAATTTAAAAAAGTCTTGACTCTTATTTCGTTTGAAGAGATTTAATCCAATTAAAGCATTTTTTACAATTCTTTTTTTAACTTTTTGGGATCTTGTCTCGAATCAAAGATTGTAAGGATATGAATTTCCTTTTCGTTGAATTCGTAGAACATAGTGACATGTTTAGTGATCACGCATTTTCTTAATCCAGTTTGTTTATCTGATTCTGGGAAACTTTTTGGTTGATCTGAAATAATTTGAATATTCCTATCAAGTTATTTGATAAAGTCAGATTCAACTTTAAATGACCATTCTTCCAGTAAATATTTAAAAAGAGTTTCTAATTTCTCCTCGGCTTTATGAGAAATTATTACTTTTCTACTCATTATTTATGTTTGCTCATAAATGATTGGTAATCGGACGATTTCCCTTCTTTTATTTCCCTTCGCGCTGTATCAATTTCTTCTTTTTGATCATAACTCAACTCGTCCCAAAAATCAGAAGCACTCTCTTTCCTGAATATTTCTTTTATAGATTGAATAATCTTTGGATTGTTAGTGTCTAATAACAATTTTGCTAATACTATTTTTTCAGCTTGAATATTTATCTTGTAATCCTTTCTAACAAAAATAAGAATTATTGTTTTGATTCAGTTCGTACCCAGCTGTTTAAAAAGCACTATAGCTTTACAAAAAACATCTTTTGAGAAAGGTATAAGGAAAAAATGCCCGGGATCTCCAGGCATTTTTTTGGTTGCTAATTCTTTTTTTAATTTTTAATTAATTGTTTCTTCGGAAAGTCTTGACTCCTGGTTCTTGAAGTGAAGCGGTCTTGTTTCTATTTAAGAATCCTTCTTCTTTCCACCTTTTTTCTTGCGATGCTTAAGAACTTCAGCCTCCCTGTAGAAAATGATCTCTTCAGCAATATTTGTAAACAAGTCTCCTATCCTCTCTACCTTTTTTATCACCGAAAATAATAACATCACCTGGTCTATCACCTGTGGATCTGCCTTTACTTCTTCAGAAATAATGGCAAAGGATTTCATGTTGATCTCGTTAAGGATCTTATCTTTTTTAAAGACTTTACGAGCCACTTTAGTATCTACCTCATTGTACGCAATGGTTATATCGTCAAGCATAGATAAAGCCGTTGTGAACATTTCCTCTACCCGCATTCTTTCCAGAAGACGGGGTTCAATTTGGGTATCAATGGTAACTATATAATTGGATATTCCATAAGCGTGATCTCCTACCCGCTCCAGGTCAAAATTGATCTTTCTTAATGCAAGTACAAAACGAAGATCACTGGCTACAGGATTGTGCAGCGCGATGAACCGTTCACAATCCCGGTCAATTTTAAGGTCAAGTGCATTTACCCTGTTCTCTGTATGCAGTACTTCTTCGGCGAGGTCACTGTCATGATTAAAAAAAGCCTCTCTGGCATTTTCCAACTGTTTTGTGCAAAGCGACAGCATTTCGAGCCCGGCCTGATTTAATGTGTCTCTGTGTTGATCTAAACTTATCATTGTACTGTAGTTTATCCGAATCTACCGGTGATATAATTCTCGGTTTGTTTCTTTTCGGGATTGGTAAATAACTTTTTGGACTTGTCATATTCAATTAATTCTCCCATGTAAAAGAAGGCGGTATAGTCACTAATCCTTCCCGCCTGTTGCATGTTGTGAGTCACAATGACAATAGTGTATTTTTCTTTCAGTTCGTAAATAAGTTCCTCGATCTTAGCCGTTGAAATAGGATCCAGTGCAGAGGTGGGTTCATCCATAAGGATTATGGAAGGCTCCACAGCAAGAGTCCGGGCGATACATAATCGTTGTTGCTGACCTCCCGACAATGCTAAAGCAGATTTATTGATATCCTCCTTTACTTCATTCCACAAGCCAACCTGCTTAAGTGAGTCTTCGACTTTATCCTTAAGATAGCTCTTGTCTTTAATACCTTGAATTTTCAAGCCGTAGGCAACGTTCTCATAAATAGATTTAGGAAATGGATTAGGTTTTTGGAAAACCATTCCTACCTGCTTCCGCAGTTGTTCCACATTGACCTTTTTTTTGTAAATATTCTCCCCGTCAATGAGGATCTCTCCTTCCATTCTAAATCCGTCAATGTAATCATTCATACGATTAAAAAGTCGGAGAAATGTTGATTTCCCACACCCAGAAGGCCCTATGAATGCCGTAATTTTATTCGCCCTGATGTTCATGTCTATACCTTTTATGGCCATGAAATCATCATAGAAAACCTTCACATCTTTAGTCTGAAGTTTATGTTTTCTTTTTAGGGATTTATCTATTGTATCTTTATTCTCTTTCATTTTATTTTAATTTACTCTGCCATCTGTTCCTGAAGTACACTGCAATTCCATTCATTATAAAGGTAATCAACAAAAGTACAATGATGGCGGCTGCGGCATTTGTCTCAAATCCATGTTGTGGCCGGGAAATCCAGTTGAAGATCTGTATGGGTAATACGGAAAATTCATCCATTGGTGATTCGGGCGCAAAAGGCACATAAGCAAGGGCTCCAATCACAATAAGAGGCGCAGTCTCTCCCACGGCCCTGGAAAGCGCCAGAATAATGCCAGTAAGTATACCCCCAAAAGATGCCGGGAGCAATTGCTGCGAAACAGTTTGCCATTTTGAAGCACCCAGCGCAAAGGAGGCATCCCTTATAGATTTAGGAACAGCCTTAATAGATTCCCGTGTGGAAACAATCACAATAGGGAGGATCAATAGAGCAAGTGTAAAACTACCTGCCAATACACTAGCCCCCATTTCCATGATCCGTACAAATACTTCCAGCCCCAGGAGACCATAAATGATCGAAGGTACTCCGGCTAGGTTAGAAATATTGACTTCCAGAAGAGAAGCAAGTTTACTTTCCTTCGCATATTCCTCCAGGTAAATAGCTGCTGCGATTCCCAACGGCAGCGCAATAATGGTGGTGAAAATAAGGATCCACACACTTCCCATTAGTGCAGTGTAAATTCCCGCTCTTTCTGCTTTTCTGGATGGTAAACTGGTAATAAAACTCCAGTCAATCCTTTGCACCCCGTCAACTATTATTGATCCAATAAAAATCATCAGGAGGATTAGTCCCAAAAAGGTACAGGCAATACCCCAAAATTTAAAAACCTGGTCTTTGATCCTGTTCTTTCTAATATTATTCATACTTCTCCCTGAATTTTTTCCTAATCTTATAACTAACTGTGTTAAGAAGGAAAGTGAATATAAAGAGGGTAATTCCCGCTGCGAAAATGGTGCGGTACTCTAAAGATCCATGTTGCACATCCCCCAAACTCACCTGTACGATATATGCAGTTATAGTCTCCACAGGAACTGTAGGATCAATTGTTAATCTTGGTTGCTGCCCCGCAGCTATAGCCACGATCATTGTTTCTCCTATTGCCCGGGAGATTGCCAGGATAATTGACACAATAATTCCTGATGAAGCCGCAGGCACTAAAACTCTAAACGCATTCTGTAATTTTGTTGATCCCATTCCATAAGCGGCTTCACGAAGAGAGTTTGGTACGGCATGCAATGCATCTTCACTTAATGACGAAACAAAAGGAATGATCATGATTCCCATTACCAAACCTGCCGACAAGGAATTGAACCCGGCGAGTCCCGGAATGAAAGTCTGCAGAAAAGGTGTAACTACAGTGAGTGCAAAGAAACCATACACAACGGTTGGTACCGCTGCGAGCAATTCAAGTGCAGGTTTAATCGTCTTTCTAAAACTCCGGGGCGCATACTCACTAATGTAGATACTTATCGATAAACCTACCGGTACTGCGAATATTATCGCAATAAAGGAGGTCAAAAGAGTACCCGACAAAAGGGTAATAATTCCGAAATGTTTATCGGTGTAAAGAGGGGTCCACTGTGTATCTGTCAGGAAGTCAATAATTGAAACCTCCTTAAAGAAAAGTATGGCTTCTATTGATAAAACCAGGATGATCCCCACAGTAACAGCAATAGTAACGAGGGCACTCGCCTGAAGCCCCTTTTCTATTACCGTTTCTTTAAATTTTCGCATGATTTAGGGAAATAACCCGGAACATTAAATGTCCCGGAAAATTTTATTGCTGATTCGCTTTTTGTTCCACAAAAGCAGCGAATTTCGCCTGCTCTCTCTCATATTCCTCATCAGTTAAAGGAACGTAACCTACATCATCCAAAAGATCTGAAGCTTCTGTAAGATAGAAATTCACGAAATCGATCACCTCAGGATTATCAAGAGAAGAACTGTTTACATAAATGTACAGTGGGCGGGAAAGTGGTGCATAACTACCGTCACTAACGGTTTGTGCAGAAGGTTCTATACAGCCTTCACCTCCATCAACTGCTACCATTTTCAATTTATCTGAATTTTCTTCATAATAAGCCAAGCCAAAAAATCCCAGTCCGTATTTATCACCGGAAACTCCCTGTACAAGAACGTTATCATCTTCACTGGCAGTATAATCTCCCCTGCTGCTTCCACTAGTACCAACAATAGCTTCAGTAAAATAATCAAAAGTTCCTGAGGCTACGCCAGGTCCATAAAGACGAATCTCCTCATCGGGCCAGGTTGGGTCGATTTGATTCCATCGCTTAATATTCCCCTGTGCTGAAGGCTCCCATATCCTTTTTAATTGGTCAACAGTAAAACATGATACCCAGTCATTTTCCGGGTGCACAATTACTGCAAGACCGTCATAAGCCACTTCAAGTTCAACAAAAGAAATTCCGTTTTCTTCTGCTATCGCTCTCTCATCTTCTTTAATAGGCCTTGAAGCGTTCGTAATTGCCACTTCTCCCCTTCCAAATTTTTGAAAACCGCCACCTGTACCTGATACTCCTATGGTTACATCAGTATCTGGAGCCACTGTTCGGTACTCTTCAGCGATAGCTTCAGTTACCGGATAAACAGTACTGGAACCATCAATTGAGATACCGGAACTATTTTCGTTTTTTTGGTTTCCGCAGGAAGCAAGGGAAACACTTATTGCAGTCAATAAAATAAATTTTTTCATGGTTGTTTATTATAAATGAAGTTCAAATTGTAATCTATACATAAGGCCATCATCCAGGCCTAAATTCATATCGGTGTAACTTAAATCTGTTTGTATCTTGAGTTTGTGTTTTACAATATATTTGGATAAGCCCAGGGTGTACTGCTGTTCAACCTCCTGGGTTACACTATTATCGAGATCAATATTGGTATATCTGCCTAAAAGCTGCACATTGCCGGGAAACAGATAACCGGCCTGCAGGTTAAGACCGGTGCCCGCATTTACGGCTGCACCTGTTAAACTCCCGTCGGGTTCCATTGCAAAGACATTTTCTGCATCGCGGTGAGCATATTCTCCAAGAGCTGAAAAGCCATCGTATTTAAAAATGGCATCTACAAAAAAGGTAGTGATATCGGTCTCAAAAAAGCCATTATCAATTATCATATAACTACCGGAATTAGACCTGGTCCTCACGGCGTTGTCATTATAGTCGTAAGACACTCCTACAGCAAGTTTTGGTTTATTCTCACGAACAAAATCGGCACCTGAGTAATCTTCAAAATCACCAAATGGCAGAAATTCTAATCTGGCTGTGTATTGATAACCTCCAAGATTTCCGGTTGTTACATTACGGCCTTCCCCCTGGGCAACAGAGAGTGCTTCTCTCATTATAAAGTTCCCACCAAGATTAGTTTCGTGATGCAACTGTAACCCCAGGTCCCGATCGATATTGAAGCGACTGTTAAGAAGAGATCTGTCTACGGTTTCAAGGCTTCCTGAAGATATAATACGCTCCCTGTTACCGGGCAGTTTTGTCTGACCTGCCCAAAGTTCAAAATTTTCATGGAAGTTCCATTTTACAACAGCATCCAATAAAATTCTGTCTGTATTACCCGTATAAACAGAAGCTCCCGAAATGTCCCTGTTGGACAATCCTAATTCCAGTTTATACTTAAGCTTTGGAGTATAGGCAAAACCCTGAAATTTTAAACGGGCTCTTCTTATGAGGAAGTTGGTCTCTCCTTCTCCCAGGCCTTCATCTTCTGAAATATCCCAATTGGAAATAAAAAGGGACTGCATCCTAATCGCGAAGTTTGCACTGTAGGAGCTATCTTTAGCCACTACATTAACAAGACCTTTTCCAAATTTGTTTTCTGTAAAGTCTTGTCCCTGCACATGTTTGGTCATTAATAAACCCAATGTAAGCATTAGGCCTGTAGTAATCTTCATTATTTCTCAGTTTTTGTCGGGGACAAAGAACAGGTTTCAATGTTAAGTAAATGTTACGAGCAGATTACCAATAAGTAAAAAGGTTGCCCAAAAAAGGACAACCTTATTTCATACATCTAAATCGACAAAAACTAAGAATATATGAGTTCTCAAAAATGGGGTTTTTGAGGTTCCCCAGTGTTATCTTAAGTTAAAATTAAGTTTATGATTTTAATTAAGAATGTATACAGGTGTTCCTGAACTTTTTTTTCTAATTTGTGACGAAAGTAACCTGCAGGGTGAGCAAAACATTTCTTAAGAAATATTCTTCATTTATAATTAGCGCTGGTATCATTGCTTTCCTGGTGATCCTGTATTTTACTCATCAGCCATTTCAGGATTCGGTACAGGAGGCGTGGAACATATTGTTAAGTGGCGACGAGCAGCGCATTCAGGAATACGTTGAGCAGTTCGGAATTTGGGGCCCTTTGGCAATCATTTTGTTTATTATACTGCAAATGTTCCTCATCGTGTTTCCTTCCTGGCTACCAATAATTGTAGGAGTTCTTGCCTACGGTTTCTGGTGGGGAGTTTTGATCAACCTGGTAGGGGTAGGAATCGCCTCCACAATCGGTTATTTTATTGGGAAAGAGTTTAAGAATGCCATTGTCAGCGAAGAAAAATATAAAAAGATGAAATTCTGGATTGATAATTATGCTTTTGGAACTGTGGTGCTATTCAGAGTATCCCCTTTCTTTTCAAATGATGCAATAAGCTTCATTGCCGGAATTTTTAGAATGAGGTATAAAAAATTTATGCTTGCCACTTATGCGGGAATGATCCCACTTTCCCTGGCAGTAGGTTATTTTTCAACTGATATTGATAAACTGGAAAATGGCCTCTATTGGATAGGTGGCGTAGGCGCAATTCTCTACGCACTTTATATCTATATTGACCATAAAAAAAAGAAGAATCATGCAAAGCAGTAAATTTTCAATTGATAAAGTCCGTGCTCAATTTCCGGCCCTGAATTTTAAGAACAAACAACAGGTTTTCCCTATATATTTCGATGGTCCCGGCGGTACTCAAATGGTGCAGGGCTGCATTGACCGGATGTTGGAATACATCGAAACCGGAATGGCCAATCTCCACGGCACTTTTTCCACCAGTATAAAAACCGATGCGCTGTTGGAAGAAGCAAAAGAAGCCGTTGGCGATCTGCTGAATTGCCCCGCTGAAGAAGTGGCTTTTGGGCAAAATATGACCAGCCTTGCTTTTCAGGTTTCCCACAGTTTAAGGCCTTTACTGAAAAAAGGAGATGAAATTCTCGTCACCCAACTGGATCACCGGGCGAACGTGGATCCATGGATACATTTGGCTAAAGAGACCGGCGCAACAGTAAAATGGATTCCTGTAGATAAGGAGAGATTAGTACTGGATCTTTCAAACCTTGATGCTCTTATTAATGAAAAGACAAAAGTTGTAGGTATCGGCCTCTCCTCCAACCTTACAGGAACGGTTAGTGACGCAAAAAGGATATTTAAAGCTGCAAAAATGGTAAATGCGATCACTATTGCAGATGCCGTTCATGCAGTTCCTCATTTTTTAGTGGATAAACAGGAGCTGGGCAGTGATATCCTTTTCTGCTCGGCATATAAGTTTTTCGGACCACATCTGGGAATAGCAGCGATCAAAAAAGACCTTTTTGAGCAGTTAGAAATTCCGAAGTTAAAGCCGGCTCCCAATGAAATTCCGTATAAACTGGAAACCGGAACACAAAACCATGAAGCCATTGCCGGCCTTTGTGGTGCAATAGGTTTTATAGAAGATCTTGGATCGGGGGAAAATCGCAGAGAGCGATTAAAATCCGGCATGGAAGCAATAGAAGCCCACGAAGAGAAACTTATGAATTCCCTGCAGACCTTTCTTAAATCCATTCCTGAAATCAAACTTTATCGCGCGCCTGAGGACATCACCAAAACCCCGACTTTTGCCTTCAGGACTAACGGAATTCACTCCCGGGAAGCGACAAAATTCTTTGCCGAAAAATTCAACCTCTGTATAGCCGACGGGCATTTTTATGCTTCCACTATGGCAGAAGTATTTCCGGTAATGGAAACTGGAGGATGGATCAGGATCGGGTTTGCACCATACAATACCCTGGAGGAAATTGAGATCTTCAAAAAAGCACTAAAGGAACTATTGCAAAGAAAAACATGAAAGTCGTAGAAAAGGTCATAAAGTTTTTCGCAAAAGGTCTGCTCGCCTTTTTACTGCTTATGCTACTGTACTTTGTTTCGGCAATAATTGGTTCTGTGATCCCCGTAAATACAGATCAGCCTGAAGAAGGAAGAATAACAATTTACCTTCGCACCAACGGGGTCCATACCGACTTTGTTTTTCCAAGCCGGAATGAAATAATGGATTGGGAGGAATTGGTAACTCCAGATCATACCCTCTCAAAAAGGGCAAATTTTCAATATATTTCTTTTGGTTGGGGAGATCTGGAATTTTATCAAAATACCCCACAATGGAGCGACCTTACCTTTCCTGTAGCAGTTAAGGCAATATTTCTTCCCACTCCTTCGGCCATGCATGTCGAATTTGAATCCGCAATTAGATTTAATCAGCCTACTATTCCTGTAAATATTACAAAAGAGCAATACCAGGATCTCGTGAATTTTGTTTCTGAAAGTTTTGAAAAAAATGCTTCCGGGAATGTTATTCCTGTAGAAGATCTTCATTACAATCAAAATGATGCTTTTTTCCACGCCAAAAGATCCCTCAATTCCCTCTACACTTGTAATACCTGGGTGAACAACGGTCTCAAAAATGCTGATTTGCGGGCCTGTCTCTGGACCCCTTTTGATGAAGGAATCTTTTATCAGTACCGCTGATTTTATACATATTTTAAGAGCCTTCGGCAAAGTCTTCTACCGTAAAAAACTTAACTTCAGACTCGTAGCTAACAAAACCTATTGAATTATGAGTCATATTGATAAGATAACAGATGTCTTGGGAGACGACGCTTCCAATCTGCTGGAGCATACCAGCAAAAAAATTCCAAAAGAAAGACTGACAATTCCGGGGCCGGAAACCGTAGAAAATTTTACTGAAAGTGACCGCAGTCCGCAAGTCTTGAAAAGTCTGGCGCAACTATACAACCACGGCGCCCTTGGCGGAACCGGCTATCTTAATATTCTTCCTGTAGACCAGGGAATAGAACACAGTGCGGCCGCTTCCTTTTACAAGAACCAGGATTATTTTGATCCCGAAAACATTATAAAACTTGCCATAGAAGCCGGCTGTAACGGAGTGGCCTCCACTTTTGGCGGACTTGCTTTACACGCCCGTAAGTACGCCCATAAAGTACCATTTGTTGTGAAAATTAATCACAACGAATTAATGACCTATCCCAATAAATACGACCAGATTCCCTTCGGAAGTGTTAAAGAAGCCTGGGACATGGGCGCAACGGCAATTGGCGCAACTATTTACTTCGGAAGTGAAGAAAGCACAAGACAAATTCAGGAAGTTGCTGCGGCTTTTGAAGAAGCACACCAACTGGGAATGGCAACAATCCTTTGGTGCTACACCCGAAATTCAGCTTTTAAGAAAGACGGAAAAGATTACCATTCCGCCGCCGATCTAACAGGGCAGGCCAACCATATTGGGGTAACCATTAAAGCCGATGTGATCAAACAAAAGCTCCCGACAACCAATTTCGGGTTTCAGGACATCAACTTTGCTAAACATTCCAAAGAAATGTATGAAAGTCTGACGACAGATCATCCCATTGATCTTTGCCGACTCCAGGTAGCAAATTGTTATATGGGTAAAATCGGTCTGATCAACTCCGGAGGAGGTTCTGAAGGGGATTCGGATTTCAAATCGGCCGTAAAAACTGCAGTGATCAACAAACGCGCCGGCGGCAGCGGACTTATTATGGGAAGAAAAGCTTTCCAGAGACCACTAAAAGACGGAATTGAGATTCTGAGAAGTGTTCAGGAGGTTTATTTGACAGATGAGATTACGGTGGCTTAGAAGTGAGATGTGAGATGTTCACAGACCTGCAAGGTTTCCAAAAACTTGTAGGTCTTAGATTATTTTTTAAAAAGACCCCTATCAGGGTTTAGAACCCTGAGAGTTAAACTTCACCCGTTGAGATTAAAAAAATATCTGTGCATCCGTGGCCAAAAAACAAAATCTACAAGGTCCAAAAAAGACCTTGCAGCTTTATGTGGAATTCCTTAGCGTCATGCTGAACTTGTTGCAGCATCTCGTTATTCTGAAGTTCCTAGAGTAAATTCCGGGTGACGTAAATCAATCCATCGTCATGCCGAACTTGTTTTTGCATCACTACTTTTCAGGATAAAGACCCTGAAATAAATTCAGGGTGACAGGATCACTTTTTACTGACCATTAACTTTAAAAAGTTCTTTTCTCTTCGGTCTATCGACATTCGCATTAACCGGTTCTCCAAAAAGGTCAAAATCGGCAGCATCTGTGATCTTTACATCGTAAAAGTCTCCGGTCTTCAGGTAAATTTTAGTTGCATCGATTAAAACTTCATTATCAACATCGGGAGAGTCGTGTTCTGTTCTTCCAACGTAGTTTTCCCCTTCTTTTCTGTCGATCACGACTCTAAAAGTTTTTCCAATCTTCTGCTGATTCAGTTCCCAGGAGATCTGCGACTGAATTTCCATAATTTCATTGGCTCTCTCCTGCTTCACTTCCTGCGGCACATCATCTTCAAGATTGTAAGCATGCGTATTTTCTTCGTGCGAATAAGTAAAACAACCAAGACGTTCGAAACGCATGTCTTTCACCCACTGTTTCAGCTCTTCAAAATGAGCTTCAGTCTCACCGGGATATCCGACAATAAGAGTAGTTCTAATTGCCATTTCCGGCACCCTGTTGCGGAATTCCTTCAGCAGATTTGTAGTTTTTTCATGGGTAGTTCCGCGGCGCATTGACTTCAGCAGATCATCAGAAATATGCTGCAACGGAATGTCCAGATAATTACAGATCTTCGGCTCACGCTTCATCAGGTCGAGCACGTCCATCGGGAAACCAGTCGGGAAAGCATAATGCAACCTGATCCATTCAATTCCTTCCACCTTCACCAAATTCTCAAGAAGTTCGGCCAGATTTCGCTTTTTATACAGGTCAAGTCCGTAATAAGTTAGGTCCTGTGCAATAAGAATAAGTTCCTTCACTCCCTGGGAAGCAAGTTTACTGGCTTCCTCCACCAGATTTTCAATCGGAGTGGATCTATGCTTCCCGCGCATTAACGGAATCGCACAAAAAGAACACGGACGGTCACAACCTTCGGCGATCTTCAGGTAAGCGTAATTCTTGGGAGTTGTAGTTAGACGTTCCCCAATAAGTTCATGCTTATAGTCGGCTTCAAGGGCGGCAAGCAGTTCCGGAAATTCGGTAGTTCCGAAATATTGGTCCACGTTCGGGATCTCTTTTACAAGATCTGGTTTATAGCGCTCACTGAGGCATCCCGTCACGAACACTTTGTCCACTTCCCCCTGTTCCTTCAGCTCAACATATTCTAAAATGGTATTTACAGACTGCTCTTTTGCGTTATCTATAAAGCCACAGGTATTGATCACCACGATATTCCCCTCCTGCTCATGCACAACATCCTTGTTGTTCGCCTTCAACTGACCCATAAGGATCTCACTGTCGTAGACGTTCTTACTGCAGCCAAGGGTGACCACATTTATCCTGTTCTTTTTTAATGACTTTGTTCTCATACTACAATTTTTCACCTTTTAAACCCCACAGATTTCCAAAACCTGTGAGGTTTCAGAAAAAGGAAGGTCTTCCAAAGCGGCTGCAAAGATACAATCTAAAATAACAAATCTCACATCTAACAACTTAAGCTTGTAGATTTTAGAATCCTATCTTGAAAAAATCTAAATTGTCGTTCAAACTATTAGTACCCAATGAAAAATCAGTTGTTTATCTGCCTCACATTCATCCTATTTCCCCTGTTATCTGTTTTTTCACAGGAACGAGCCCGTGATTTTGGAATTGAGATTGGCGTTATGACACCGGGAAAGCTGAATGCAATTACTGATATTAGCGGAGTGAAAGTCGGTCATACCACACTAATCATAGGTGATTCAATAAGAACCGGTGTTACCGCAATCCTTCCGCACGGAGGGAATGTTTTTCAGCAGAAAGTTCCTGCAGCCGTTTATGTTGGCAATGGCTTCGGAAAACTTGCCGGCAGCACACAAATTGCTGAATTAGGAAATTTAGAAACGCCAATCATTCTCACCAACACGCTTAGTGTCCCTACCGCCATGAATGCAGTGATCGATTATACGCTGAATCTTGACGGCAATGAAAATGTATTTTCAGTTAACGCGGTAGTGGGAGAAACTAATGATGGATATTTGAACGATATCCGCGGCAGACACGTTACAGAAAAAGATGTGATCTCTGCAATTGAAGCTGCCACCGAAGATAATACTCAGGAAGGAAACGTAGGTGCCGGCACCGGAACTATTGCTTTTGGCTACAAAGGCGGAATTGGCACCTCATCCAGAAAACTCCCTGAGTCTCTGGGTGGACACACGGTTGGGGTTCTGGTGCAGACTAACTTCGGCGGAGTATTACAAATTAACGGAGTGCAGGTTGGGGAAGAGCTGGGGAAATTCAGTTTTAGTGATGAGTTGCTGAACAACGTAGACGGCTCCTGTATGATCGTAGTAGCAACCGATGCTCCACTGGACAGTCGTAACCTGGAAAGGCTGGCAAAAAAGGCATTTTTGGGACTTGCTAAAACCGGTGGAATAGCTTCCAACGGGAGTGGTGATTACATCATCGCCTTCTCCACTGCCGAAGATCTCCAAATCCCTTACAGGATTGAAACAAATACCATATATCAGGAGGTCGTGCCTAACGATCGCGTCACTCCGCTTTTCATGGCCGCTATTGAAGCCACGGAGGAAGCCATTATAAATTCACTTTTTATGGCAGAGACTATGACGGGGTTTGAGGGTAGAACGATTGAACAGTTGCCGGTGGAGGAGGTTCTTGAGATGGTGAATGAGAGAAAGTAAATGTTCGAATTCAAGCACCAAATTCAGATTCGGTTGCAATTCGGCACTGGCAGATCGTCACCCTGAACTTGTTTCTGGGTCTTTGTAACGAGATGCTGAAACAAGTTCAGCATGACGTGGATCAGACATCCGACATCAACTCTGTGCGCCAACCGCTCACACCCTGGTCCTCCCCCAAAACTCCTCCTGCAATCTCTCGGTAATTTCACCTTTTTGAGCAGAATAAATTTCTTTTCCTCCAGTATGTAAAGAGTCCACAATTGTGATTTGCGTGGTGGTGCCGGTGACAAAGATCTCTTCTATTTCTGAAATCTTATCAAACGGAAAAGCTTCTTCTTTATAATCAATTTCAAGATCCCGGCAAATTTCCAGAACTACCTTTCGGGTAATGGCCGAGAGGATGTGCGGACCTTCGGGATGGGTGTAAACAATTCCGTGGCTAACGAAGAAAGCGGTAGAATGGGAACCTTCAGTAAAGAAGCCGTCGCGAACGAGCAGGTTTTCGTCGAAACCTCCCGAAATAGCTTCCTCATTGGACATCGTATTAGCCAAAAGTGCTGTGGATTTAATATCACAACGTTGCCACCTGAAATCTTCAGAAACCAGCACCTTCCATCGCTTCTCCTGAAAATTCTCCAGCTGTACCGGAAAAGCATACATCAAAAAAGTGGGTTCGGGATTATCTGGAAAATAATGTGTCCGCGGCGCAACACCCCGGGACACCTGGATATAAACTGCAGCATCTGATTCTGCCAGTCCGGCACGGGAAAGCGCTTCAAACATTAGTGGCTCTAAAATGGAAAAATCGAAAGGAATTTTTATTTCTTCAAGGCAATACTTCAACCGGCCCAGGTGATCCTGCAGTCTAAATGGTTTTCCGCGGTAAAAAGGAGTCACTTCGTAAATACCGTCACCAAACATAAAGGCGCGATCGAAAACGGAAACCATTGCCCCCTGTGGCGGCATCCAATTGCCATTCAGATAAACTTCTGCAGGATAAGATTTTGTGTTTTTCATTATTCTCTCAACATTACCATGTAAAAATCAACACCAGTACAATCACTGTTACTAAGAGTGAAAAGGTTAAAACTAAGTTTCTTTTTTTCTTATTCGCTTTTAACCTAGTCTCTTTTTTGTTTCTTTTCGTAATTAGATCCCTTTGGCTTCAATTTATGATAAATGAGCAGAAAAAAACAGCTGCCAAAAATGATGCTTTTGAGATGGATTCCGGTTTCTAAACATAACTCTTAAATTCCGTGCCTCTCGGCTTCCGAGGAGCAAACATGTTATACCTGATATTGTAAGTGATCTTATTTTTCAATGCTCTTGTAGCATATTCTTTTAAAAAAGTGTCAGTCGGCAGTACTGCTCTCCAGACTTAAAAAAGAAAGCAGTTATAAAAGGGTTCTTTTTTTAACTATTCTTATCCTTATAAAATAATTTTCCGCTTAAAAAGAGGAGTATCAAAGGAAATAAAGCTATGGAACTATACTCTTCTTGGTCCAGGAAGCTTACAACTAAAAGAATTGCAGCAATTACTGCGATCATTAAATTCTCAAATGTATTTTTATTCATCTTTAATAATTTCGCTATTGATTTTTTAACTTCTTAATTTTTAAAGCGAATAACTTCGCTTGCTTTATGGTTATTCCCTCTAAATAGTGCGAGTGGCGAATTTGGAATCGAGTTAAAATTTCCTGCCCAAATATTGGTGAAAAAGCTAAAAGGAATAATAATATAAATGTTTTTAATTTCGTTTTTTCATTTAGGAAACACTATTACAAAATAATTCTGCAGCATTTTTTTGGCTTGTTTACAACGTCCCGTATAAAAACATTGCGAGCGGGCGAGTTTGATTGTCCTCAGGACATTCACGCGTTGCAAGCGAGCACGGATTTTCAATTTGAGACAGGTTTGAGCCTTGATGTTATATACTATAGGCGGTCTTTTTTTATAAAACCTATTTAATGTTTCTCTTTTGCAGGTTAAATACTGTTCCTGCAGGGTCTTGAATCCAATGCATATTTCCTGATAGCTCCTCAAGTTCGTCACAAGTTTCCACTCCGTTGGATTGCAAATAGTTTGTTGCCTCTTCTACATTAGGAACCGTAAGCTGTAACCAAGTTTCTGAATGTGTATAATTGTCCACGCAGTCCAACCAGAGAATATTGCTTCCGAATTTGACTTTGTGTGTTTTAGACACGGTTGGACTGTCAATGGGCTTTTCTTCGACTTCCATCTTGAGAATATTCCTGTAAAAAGCAAGGGTTTTCTCATATTTACTTTTGGGAATTTTTATGGCAATGTTTATTCCTGCTTCGAATTTTTTATCCATATCTGCTTATTTTTTAATTCATGTACTTGCATTATCATCAGTTAGAATGACCGCCAACGTTTGTATATGAAAAGTAGCGGATTTTAAGGCAGTAACATTTCGGTTTGATACTGACGTTAAATTTATTTAATCCACTTTATATTCAGCACTGTAACCGCTATTTTTTATATCGTTATTGCCAAAAAATAAAACATACCAACTGTAATTATCTAAATGGTTTTCCGAGTCAGACTCAGCATAGCAATTAAGCCTAAACCATAAAAACCCGTCAAGGATAGCCCTAGTACTGTTTATTTTATTAACAAAATATAGTTCAAAAAGGCACAATTTATTGAGTAAATTTAAGGTGTAAGTGGTTTAAATAACTACGTTACGCCAAACCAAAGTAAATACAAATTAGGGCAATGGTGTCAAAAAAACCATGTACAGCAATAACAAACCACAAATCATATTTACGCAAGTAGAAGATTAAGGCTAAGAGCCCGCCAACAATACCTGCAACAATTTGGCCTGTAATTCCTTGATAACTGTGCATAAAGCCAAAAAAACTGGCAAGTAGAACAATATTAAGCACGATACTTACTTTGCTTTCTCCAAAGAATTTTACAAATTGTCGCATAAAATAACCGCGAAAGATAATTTCTTCACCAAACCCCGCAGTTGCCCAGACTAATAATAATGCAATTAAACAGGCTGGAAGATTTCCTCTCAATTGATTAAAACTTGAATAATCGATAGGAACTCCTGTGAGTTTTGTAATTCCCGGAACCAATGCGAAGACATAAAAAACAAAGAGTCCTAATGCAACTAATGGAGCAAGAACTAAGATATTTTTTACTGTGAATTTTTTACGTTGAAACCCAAGTGCTGAAAACGGTTTTCCGTCATATTCTACATAATTAGCTATTATGATTAATAGAGAAATAATAATGTTTTCTACGTAACTTAAACGGATGGGTCCAAACCATATGAAGCAGATGATTGCAATGGTAATTAATGGAACTAATGTTTGGCGTAAGGTGATTTTGTTCATTTTTTCTGATTCTAAATTCTTAGCGAAATAATGAACAAAATCTCTGAAAACTCCTTTAAATATTTATGTTTTCACTGAATGGTCGTGAATTTATAACTGAATAGTCGGCCGTTTTTGGCATCTTTTATTGAAACCAATCCATAAATGCCTTTCGCTTGTAACGACTGATATTGATTTGAGAAATCACATCGTTTCCAATGGAAGCATTCAGCCGAATACGCAACTTTCCATTTTCAATTTTTTCAATTTGGTCTACAGCATCTTTGTGAATGATAATTTTCCGATTGGCTCTAAAAAACAATTGATCGTTTATTTTTTCTTCCAGCTCATTCAATGTGAAATCGGTGTTAATTGAGGTGCCATCATTTTTTACCGTATACACAATTTTGTTTTCTATGTAAAAACACACAATATCTTCATAGATAAGTTTTGTCATTTTCGCGCCGCTTTCAATAGTAATTTCAGCATCTTTTATAGATAACTTATATAAACTGTATAGGTCTCGCGCATACAATAAACCTACGAGAATAAAACTCAATAATAAGGTAAGGAGCAAACCAATTAATAAATAGTAGAACTCTGTCTCAGCACCTGCAACTATATTTATAATAATATTTAAAGGAATATACATGATTGTAATATAACCCAGGGTAGAAGCCATAAACCATATGATAGTGGCAATTTCCACCTTTTTAGAAAAATGCTTTCTCTTGTAAAATTTAAAATTAAAATCCGCTATGATTCCAATGAGAAAACATAAAGCGATAGATGACAGAAAACCTTCTATGGGGAATCTATACGATTCAGTATCTGGGAAACTATCACGATTTGCTAAATGATTTACTACTAAAGAGAAAATCGTGAATACAATAGCTTTCTGAAACCAACGCCTTGCAGAACTACTGTTAAATGAATACCATATTGTCTTTACTGTATTCTTGGTTGGATGTACAATATTCATGTATTAGAAGCTTTTTTTTGTTAAAATCCAAAGTTAAAGTATGCCTGATTAGGTAAAAAAAGTTGTTACGAAGAACATCCCTCGAGTATTTTTGACAACCTTCCAGTTAACGCAAGTGCGAATTAGGGAACGAGATTTATCTTCTAATTACCATATTAAAAGGTACATAAAAATGCCATTTTTGACTGGTCTTCCGCAATTTGTGTTAGCATCAACGAAAAAGCAGTAATCGAGTACCTTTAAAATTCACCATAAAATTAAAGATTATGAAAACTACGTTTACTGCCTTACCAAATTTATTCATAGGGATCGAAATCCACAAGAGGAGCTGGAAAATACACTGCAGTACAGGCAACTGCATCTTACAGAGTTTGATAATGACCACTGGAGCCATACCTTTCGTCACTGGATCGATAATCAGGAATTCAATTTTCCTACGGCCCGCGAAACCATGGCCAGCAAGACTCATAAACTCCTGAGTCGCACCTTGGCCGTAATAAAAACTGAAACACCTTATGAAATAGGTGTGGTAGCATAAAAATTACCCAATGATCAAACTCAAGTCAAAAAAAGCCTGTACCGCAAAACAATGAAGGTGGGCATTTATGGACCACATTTTTGTTAGCCAGTGGACAGGCTTATTTAACCAATCATAGAGATGCTGGTGGCGCTCATTAGAAGTGACCACAAATAGGATGCTGAGCGGGTTATTATAGCGTTGAATTTCTGTCGAAGCAAAGCTTCACCAAAAATTTAACGCGCCGAAAATATAATTATTGAAATAAAGGATTTTAAATATTAAATTTAGAAGAGAAGCTGATTATTGCTTTTCAGAGGATTCATTGTTGTACTCAGGCTTTTTACTCGTATTGAAAAAAGAATAAATTTTATTGTTTTTCAATAAATAATTATTGATATTTGTTTTTTAATTTAAAAAACTAAGAATGAAAACAAATAAAATTTTAAGTACAATGAAGGTTGTTTCGTGGGTGATTTTCATTGGAATTTGCATCAAAGCAGGGGCGATTATTATCTCCTCATTTGTTAGTCTTTTTGTTAATCAAGAGGCGACTAAAGATTTATATTTAGGTCTTAATCTTTCAACGCTTTATGAATTTGGTGTAGGTCATTATGTAGCACTCTTGGCTTTCATAATTTCATTATTAGCTCTCCAAGCTTATATATTTTTTTTGGTTATTAAACTGTTTTCCAAGTTCGATGAACATTTTCCATTTAATCAGGAACTATCAAAATTAATAATCAAAATCAGCTACTTCTCTCTTTTTACAGGATTAATCGCATTAATTGGAACAGGATATAGTAAATGGTTGGGTAAAAAAGATATTCTCGTAATATTCGATTGGGGTGCTGAAGAATTTCTTTTTATGTCAGGTGTAATTTTTATTGTTGCTTTATTTTACAAGCGAGGAGTTGAAATTCAGTCAGAAAATGAATTAACAGTTTAAATTATGGCTATAGTTGTTAACGTAGATGTTATGATGGCTAAAAGAAAGATGTCTTTAAACGAACTTTCTGAGAAAGTAGGCGTTACTTTATCAAATTTATCTATTTTAAAAACTGGAAAGGCAAAAGCCGTTCGTTTTAGTACGTTAAATTCAATATGCCAGGTTCTGGAATGTCAACCTGGTGATATATTAGAGTTTCAAGAAAATGAAAAATAATACCAACTTCATTTTTTAGCTTGCGTACAACGTCCCGTATAACGCAAGTTGCGGGATGGACAGAAAAAACTGTCCGTCAAAACTCTATTTTAAAAGGTAGTCAAAAATGTCATTTTTGAGAGGTATACCGCAATTTGTATTATTCATTGTTAGCCACAGTTTTATTTCTACCTAACATTGTTTGCCACAGACCTAAACTTTCTAAAATCAGCTTGCGAGCTAACATTTGTACATTAAAAACGTCATAAGGACTTATGAATTCTGTCAGTTCCTTAAACTTATGTGCTGCGATATAGTTTCTTAAATAGCTCGCGTTGTGCAAAGCCTCTGGGAAAGTCAGGGTTTTATCTCTAACCTTTTCTCCATATTTAATCCACTCCGAATCAATGCCAAAGTAAGGTTTGATATTCTTTTCAATTGCAGTTTGTTCCCCTCTAAATATCCAGTCAAAAGTATCCGATTCTTTAATCCCCTTTTTCTCTAACCTTAGGAGGACATTTTTTAAAACTTTTGGATTCCATTGTCCCTTCTCGCTGTTTAGAAACCGAGGATTTTTTGCGCTGGATCTGATTTCAAGACCCAACTCTTCAATTGCTGAAAAAGCAGCTATAATTGCAAATGCTGCTCGTGTATGATTTTGCTTTTCAAATGCATAATGGTCAAATATTTGCCCATACATCGGATCTGCTGATTGAGGTGAAAAGGAAAGTAGTTCCAGGCTTATTTTAAGTTTTTCTAAGGCATAAGACTCATCTCTTTTATTTATAATTTTTTCAAAACTTGGCAACCAAAGGCTGTACTTTCTAATTTATGAAAAGTGCCAGGAAAAGTTTTATAAAAATCTGGAGGCCTATCAGTCTTTTTGGATACATATAGATCTAAAAAAGTATTTGTCGGATCTGGATAGGCTAACATCATTCCGCCCTTAATTAGAGATAAAGCATTAGCCGCGATGTTCTCATCAGGAGATAAAATAATTAATTCATTCTGTTGAAGTTCAAATTTATTATCAAAATCCCTTGCATTTTTGCCGCCGCCGTAATGTATTTCACCCAATCCATTACCATATTCCCAAAAGCAATTCGTGGGTTCTGGAATTAGTTCTAAGCTAAAGTCAGATTTTGTGAAATCAAGATTTTCAATTATTCTTGAATTTCGAAGATTTACAATTAAGTGGGTTCGAAATTTTTCCATTAAATTTTGCCTAACGGCTCGAATAACGCAAGTTGCGGCTTGGCGACTCTAATTTGTCCGTTAATGACTTTACTTTAAAGGTAGTCAAAAATGCCATTTTTGAGAGGTATTCCGCAATTTGTGTTATTTATTGTTGTACATCAGTGGCGACACAGTTGAGTGAGCACGAGAGATTTGCCGTTTTTTTTCTGAGGAACTCCAAATCTTATTTTTTTGAAAATAAATTTTTTCCGTAAGAGTGAGAAAATTAACCGCGGCTGAGTGAGGTTAAGTTTATGAAACTATCTCGCTGTTCCGCTTAATTTTAATTAGTTCGATTATTTTTAATTCCGCAAGAGTGATAAAATTAATTTTCAGTCGAGTGAGAGTCAGTCGTTTTAATTTTTTTTGTGTTAAAGATTGTCAGATACTGATTTCCACGAGCAGCATTTAAAATTTAATTTTTATCAAGTTTGAGTGAGGTCAGGAGCCATTGTGTACAACTCGTTATATAACAGCAAAACACTTCTTTTTACCACCTTATAAAAGGGAATAAAACAACTTTTGTTACTGCTGACAGTAAATCTATTAAAATTCTGTTAAAGACAATTATGGAAACCCGTAAAGAAGCACATATTTCCGGGATTTGTTACAGTTAGAATAGAACACAAAAAAAGCCTAAAGAATCTTCAGGCTTATAAATGATATTTTCAGAAGGATTTTTTAAAGTTGTTTAGCTCATCACCTGCTGCTGTATCCACACCGCCAGCTGAGTTTCATAGACGCGAGTGAGAATGATCACTGCTGCTCCAATCCCCACAAACCACCAGGAATATTTTTCCCGCTTCACCTGGATTCCCGAGATTATTCCCAGGATAAGAAAGGGAAGCATTAAAACAAGATTTGGAACAAGCCAGGCACCACCAAAGATGATCACCAGCTTCATAACAATGAAAAATATACTGTAGATAAGGATGATCTTCGTGATGATCACCAGATTCCTGTGTGACATATTATCTGTAATTCCCGGGCTGTTTTCTTAAATGGTTCAGCTGTTCAAAACCCTGACCCAAATTTAAAAGCATAGCTTCTTCAAAGGGTTTGGCTATAAAAGTGATACTCTTTGGCTCCCCGGTAGCTTCAAAGCCGGCAGGAACAGCGAGAGCAGGATACTTTGCCACGGCAGCATAGGCCGCATGATAATTATTTATGGAAGCAACTGCATCAAGGTTGTGTTGATCCATAGGCACGTCAAAAAACCGTCTTCCGTTTTCCTGAAGCTGTGCAGAGATCCTTTCCAGCTCTGCAGCACTTGTAGTATCGGCCACTATTGCATCAAAAAGCTGCTGCCCGTATGGTGCCCGCAGTACACTGTCCTGCTGATTGTATTCTGCTATTTCCCCAACACTCCTGAATTCTATATCCTCTCCTGCCTGAGTAGAAAGGTAGGCAGGAAGATCCTTTTTCATATGTGCATTGAGAAGGGTAAGGAAATTTTCCAACGGCACCTGCTCGGCCTCAAATTCTACAATTACGGCTCCGCCTTCTCTCATCGCATTTACAGCATTATTGTACAGGGAATCGGTCAACAGAGACTTCATGACTCCAATTCTTTTTCCGCGGAGACCTTCAGAAGAAAGTGCTTCTACATAATTAATACCTCCTACGACCGATGCAGGATCTTCTGAATCTTTTCCCGTAAGGGCATCGAGCAAAATTGCATTGTCAATAATATATTTTGTCATAGGACCGGGAGTATCCAGGGTGCCGGAAATAGGAATGATCCCGGTGCGGCTCAGCAGCCCAACAGTCGGTTTTAATCCTACCACAGAGTTCTTGGAAGCCGGTGAAAGAATAGAACCGGCTGTTTCGGTCCCAATTGAAGCCACAGCATAATTTGCAGCTACTACCACTCCGCTGCCCGCGCTGGAACCTCCGGTTTCAAATAATTTTCTTCCGTAGGGATTAAGGGTTTGCCCGCCAACGGCACTGTATCCCAGAGGACAACCTTCACAAAAGTAATAGGCCCATTCACTAAGATTTGCCTTACCCAAAATAAGCGCCTTATTGTCCAGTAAACGCTCTACAATAAAAGCATCTTCAGTAGGTAAATTCTCCGCCAGGGCAATTGCTCCGGCAGTAGTTTTTACGTTTGAAGTATTGATATTATCCTTGAGCATAATAGGCATTCCGTAAACCGAATTCTCACTCCCTGCAGGGATTTCCTGCTCATCAAGCTGTCTGGCCTGTGCCACTACATCGGGATTCAATGCGATCACTGCGTTAAGGGAAAGTTCATTATTGCTTTCAAACTCTCTTATGCGATAAATGTAGAAAAGGGTAAGATCTGTATAGGAAAGTCGGCCGTTCTTAATAGCACGTTGCAGTTCGGGAATGCTTCTTTCAAGAATAAGAGGTTTCAGAGACTCATACTTTCTGGCAGAGAATTGAGCAAGATCCTCTTCAAATGGTTTCCAGATCTCATTCTTGTCCAGGGTTTGAGAATTGATAAGTTTAAACTGCATTCTTTCATTCTCATGCTGCGCCTGTTCTTCAAGTTCGGCAGCTTCATCCTGTCGCTCCCACACCACTGCAGGTTCTGCCACGACCGCTTCTTCTTCTGTTTGTACTTTACAGGAAGTTGCAGTTAAAAGGACCAAAAAAAGAATATAGAATTGCTTCATAGGGATGTAAATTGAATTGAAATGCTATTTAAAGAAAGAATCCACGAATTCATACTTATTAAAAACCTGCAGGTCTTCAATGCCTTCGCCCACCCCAATATATTTTACGGGGATCTGGAACTGGTCACTAATACCTATTACTACCCCGCCTTTTGCGGTTCCGTCAAGTTTGGTTACTGCAAGGGAAGTGACCTCGGTAGCTGCAGTAAATTGTTTAGCCTGCTCAAAAGCATTTTGGCCCGTAGACCCATCCAGAACAAGTAAAACCTCATGAGGCGCATCATCTACCACTTTCTGCATCACCCTCTTCACCTTGGTAAGCTCATTCATTAAATTTACCTTGTTGTGAAGTCGGCCTGCGGTATCAATGATCACCACATCTGCGTCCTGCTTCACTGCGCTCTGCACAGAATCAAATGCCACGGAAGCAGGATCACTACCCATTCTTTGCTTTACAATAGGAACATCCACCCTGTCTGCCCAAACCTGAAGTTGTTCGATCGCGGCTGCTCTAAAAGTATCGGCTGCACCAAGAACCACCTTTTTACCTTCCTTTTTAAATTGATAAGCGAGCTTTCCAATCGTTGTGGTTTTACCTACTCCATTCACGCCAACCACCATGATCACGTAAGGTTTTTTATCTGTAGGAACATAGAACTCTGTCGCTTCGCCCGAATTTGTTTCGGCCATAAGGGCAGCGATCTCCTCCCTCAGGATCTTATTAAGTTCGTCTGTCCCGAGGAACCTGTCCCTGGCTACACGTTCTTCGATACGATTGATGATCTTAACTGTTGTTCCAACACCCACGTCACTGCTCACCAGTACATCCTCCAGGTCGTCGAGTACCTCTTCATCAACTTTGGATTTACCGGCAACTGCTTTTCCCAGCTTGGAAAAGAAATCATTTTTGGATTTTTCAAGACCCTTATCCAGGGTCTCTTTTTTCTCACGCGTGAAGATCTTTTTGAATAAACTCATTATGTGGTATGGTCTTTATTTTTAGTACAAACGGCAAATACCCATAGGCAAAAAGCCGAGGGTAAATATACACAAAAACAAAAAGCCGTCCCGATGTGTATCGGGACGGCCTTTAATTATTTTGAAAATAACTTATTTCTTATTCAGGAAGTCATTTACCATTTCAGGAGCCATAATTCCTTCAACGAAAGTATAGGCACCGGTCTTTGGAGATTTCACCATTTTAATAGCCTTAGTTAATCTCTTTGATCCTGTCTGTAATGTTGCTACTGATTTCTTTGCCATGACTTACGCTTATTTAATTTCTTTATGAACCGTCATTTTCTTTAGAATTGGGTTGAATTTCTTCAGCTCCATTCTATCTGGCGTGTTCTTTTTATTTTTTGTTGTAATATATCTTGAAGTACCCGGTTTACCCGTTGCTTTGTGCTCTGTACACTCTAATATAACCTGAACTCTGTTACCTTTCTTTGCCATTTTACTGCGTCTTAAATGTTAGGATTACTTGGTTAAAAAGCCTTTTGCGCGGGCATCTTTAATTACTGCAGCAATCCCTTTTTTATTAATTGTCTTAATTGCAGAAGTAGATACTTTTAAAGTGATCCATTTATCTTCTTCAGGGATGTAAAAACGTTTTTTAACCAAATTGGCGTCAAATTTACGTTTTGTCTTGTTCATCGCGTGGGAAACATTGTTTCCTACCATTGCTTTCTTACCTGTAAGTTCACAAACTCTTGACATTGTTCTATACTTTAACTCGTTATTTCAAAACAGGCTGCAAATTAACGATTTTTTTACCTAATAGCCAATAGGGAATTAAAAATATTTTTCTGAAGTTCCTCCTTAGCTTCTTCTGCGGAAAATGCTTCTGAAAATGCCACTTTTGACACCTAAGTTTTTGGTTTTATTTTTTTGCTTCGGAAGTTTTTTAAAATCGAACCTTAATTTCGGTTGCTCCTGAAGTACTTTTCAAAAGCCTGAAGCAACAAAAATTAACCAGAATCCCGAGACCAGAGACTGGAGACTGAAGACTGGAGACTGGAGACTGGAGACTGGATTAATGAAAACAAATTTTAAGCACCGAATGCCATAGTCGAATAACAAATCTCAAAATTCTCCTATCGAGATTATTATTTTGTCTCCTGGCTCAAAAGCGCAGCGGTCCTGGCTCTTTATTCCAAAAACGCAGAGATCTTTTTTTATTTCTCTGCCGTAATTTCCTTCAGGATCATTTCAAATGCTTTATGCACAGTGTGTTTTACCACCTGATCCCTGTTATTACCAAAAACAAATTTTTGAGAAAAAACTTTATCAGGCGTTGCAAGACCAATATAAACAGTACCTACTTCGGCATCACTTTCTCCTTTCGTTGGTCCGGCATTTCCGGTTGTTGAAAGCGCGTAGTCAGTTTTAAAAGCCTTGCGGGCGTTCTTTGCCATAGCCTCGGCCACCTCGGCACTAACCACCGAATGTTTTTTAATAAGCTCTTCGGAAATATTCAGGTTTTCAATTTTAAGCTGGGTTGCATAAGAGACAATTCCCCCTTTAAAGCAGCCCGATGCGCCTGGATGAGTGGTAAAGGAAGCCGCCAAAGCTCCTCCTGTGCAACTTTCGGCTGCCGAGAGGAATTTCTTTTTTGCAGTGAGTATTTTACTTATCTGAACAGCAATTTTTTCATCCTCCTCCTGCTCTTCAGAAATAATATCTCCCAGGAGTTCATATAAACCTTCCACCTGCTTCTCAACTGAAGTTATTAGTTCCTCCTCATTTTCACCCTTTCCGGAGAGTCTTAGCCGTACCCGTCCCAATCCCGGTAAGTAAGCCAGCTTAATATGTTTAGGTAGTTTTTCTTCAAAGCCGGCGAGTTTATTCGCAATAACACTTTCGGCCTCTCCGCTTGTGAGAATAGTCTTATGATAAATAAACGGGCGATCAAATTTTTCCCTTAGCCGGGGAATTACCTCCTCTTCCACAAGATTCTTCATCTCGTAAGGCACACCGGGAAGAGAAATGTAAACCTTTTGATCCTTATCGATCCACATCCCTGCAGCAGTCCCGTATTTATTATGCAGCACAGTAGCTTTTGAAGGCAACATTGCCTGCTCTCGGTTAAGATCTGAAATCGGAGTCTTCTTGTATTTCAAGAAAAGCTCCTCGACATGTTGAAGCACCTTTTCATTCAATACCAGCTCATCTTCAAAATAAGCAGCAAGGGTATATTTTGTCACATCATCTTTGGTTGGCCCTAAGCCGCCGGTAAGAATGATGATATCTGCTCTTTTTGAAGCCTCACTTAAAGTAGTAAGGATGTGCTCCTTTTCATCCTGAACAGAAGTGATCTGGTAAACAGAAATCCCAATAAGATTGAGCTCCTTCGCAATATAGGCCGAATTGGAATCGACTATCTGCCCAATAAGGATCTCATCTCCTATGGTAATAATTTCTGCAGTCATTATAGATCAAAATCTTCCTTAAGTTCTTTTTCGGCTTTTTTATACTTATCGGTAATAATGCGGGTAGCCTCTTGAACTTCTTCTTTGTTTTCACCGTCTTTTGCCCAACCTTCGAGGATCTTAATTTGAGGCATTAGACCTAAACCAAACATCTGGAAGTTTGGTTTCATTTTATGAGCGTATTGATAAGCCTGTTCAGGGTTATCCTGAATAACGGCCTGGTTCATTCCTTCAAGATCTGGAGGGATCTCCTCAAGGAATGTTTGTACCACCACTTTTACGAAGTCCTGGTCTCCGCCGGCCATTTCTTCAACACTTTCTAAATTGTAGTTCCTCATTATTTTACCTGTATTGAGAATATTTGTTGGTCTTCTATAAATCCGCTCAATTGATCATTTATTGCAACCGGCCCCACCCCTGCAGGAGTTCCTGTGAAGATCACATCTCCTATTTTGAGCGTAAAATACTGTGAAATATATTCAATTATTTCGTCAATCTTCCATAACATATGTGAAGATCTTCCCTGCTGCACCAGTTTTCCATTTTTTTCCAGTTCAAAACCTATATCATTAAGGTCTTTAAAATGTGATTTTTCAATCCATTTTTCTCCAATGACAGCAGAGCCGTCAAAACCTTTAGCTTTTTCCCACGGCAGACCTTTATCTTTGAGCTTAGTCTGCAGGTCCCGGGCTGTAAAATCGATACCCAATCCAATCTCATCATAATATTTGTGAGCAAATTTCTTCTGAATGTGTTTCCCGATCTTATTGATCCTTACCAGCAGCTCTACTTCGTAGTGCACATCATTGGAAAACTCCGGAATAAAGAAAGGCTGCTTCTTAAGCAGCACAGCCGAATCAGGTTTTAAAAAGATCACCGGCTCATCGGGTCTTTCGTTCTGAAGTTCGGCAATATGATCGGTATAATTCCGACCTATACAGATGATCTTCATTGACAGTATTTATTTAAGTTTTGTGTTGAGCTTTCTCAACTTAATCGCGGTAAGAACTTTCTTGGTATACAGCGGGAAATCGGCATTTTGGAACCAGCCGAAATATCCCGGTTCCTGCTCCAGAATATCTTCCACAGATTTTCCTTTATGTTTACCAAAACTAAAGACTTCTCTTCCCTTTTTATCATACACAATAAAACCTGCAATATCTGCGCATTCTTTCCTGGCTGTAAACGAAGACAGCCACTTTACATCATTCTGCAGTTGTTCTTCATAGCGTTCAAGTTGGGACTTCAGGACTTCATAAGTCGCCATTGTATCGGCTTCGGCACCATGAGCGCCTTCAAGATCTTTACCGCAGTAGAATTTATATGCAGCAGAAAGGGTTCGTTGTTCCATCTTATGGAAAATGGTCTGCACATCAACTGCGAGTGAATTCTTCATGTCAAAATCCACTCCTGCGCGTAACATTTCTTCAGCTAAAAGTGGAATGTCATAACGATTGGAATTATACCCGGCAAGATCGCAACCTTTAATCATTTCATAAACCGTGGGAGCGAGTTCCTTAAAAGTTGGTTCGTTGGCCACTTTCTCATTGGTTATGCCGTGGATGGCAATCACTTCTTTGGAGATTGGCACCGTGGGATTTACCAGCCAGGTTTTGCTTTCACGGTTACCATTGGGAAAAACTTTAAGAATAGAAATTTCGACGATCCTGTCTTTGGCCACATTAGTTCCTGTCGCCTCAAGATCAAAAAAACATAATGGCTTGTTCAGCTTCAATTCCATATAAATTCGGATTTTGGTAAATATACTATTTCCCGAAATTTTTAGGGGAAACAGCTAAAAAAGAAAGCCACAGCCGGAAAGGCCATGGCTTTTTATCATTTTTGAGACTTTAATTATACGTCTCTGTTCTTGTCAAATTTTTCCAGGTATTGGGCTACTCTCTGAACAAACTGTCCTCCCAATGCACCGTTCACCACTCGGTGATCATAGCTGTGAGAAAGGAACATCTTGTATCGAATTCCAATGAAATCTCCTTCGGGAGTTTCAATCACTGCCGGCACTTTTCTAATAGCACCCAAAGCAAGGATCGCAACCTGTGGCTGATTAATAATAGGTGTGCCCATAATACTTCCAAAGGTCCCAACGTTGGTCACCGTATAAGTACCACCCTGGATATCATCCGGTTTTAGCTTGTTGATACGGGCACGGCCGGCAAGATCATTCACTGCTTTTGCCATGCCTACCAGGTTAAGCTGATCGGCATTTTTAATCACCGGTACAATTAGATTGCCATCGGGAAGGGCTGCTGCCATTCCCAGGTTTATATTTTTCCTCTTAATGATCTTGTCCCCGTCAACGGAAATGTTGATCAATGGGAAATCTTTTATAGCCTTGGCTACAGCCTCCATAAAGATCGGGGTGAATGTAAGTTTCTCCCCTTCTCTTTTTTCAAACGCATCTTTGTTCTTTTTCCTCCAATTCCAGATGTTAGTTACATCAACCTCAATGAAAGACTGCACGTGAGCTGAAGTTTGTGCACTTTCCACCATGTGATGAGCTATCATTTTGCCCATTCGGGACATCTCAATGATCTCGTCCTCACCATTCACACTCACAGGAGTTTTAGCGGGTTGTGATGCAGCCTGGTTTTGAGTTGCAGCTTGTTGTTGTGGTTGTTGACCTGACTTTGATGCAGGTTGAGAAGATCGGGTTTCAAGGTATTCTAAAATGTCATTTTTAGTCACTCTTCCATCCTTACCGCTACCTTCTAATTTCTCGAGCTCATCAAATGAAATTCCTTCTTCCTTGGCAATATTCTTAACCAATGGAGAATAAAACCTGTTACTATCAGAGAAATCCTGGGTGCTTATTTCTTTAGCCTTGTCCACACGCTCCTCGGCGGCGGCAACAGCTTCTTCAATTTCGGGAGAAGGCACTTGCTGGTCAGCTACCGGGGTAGTTTCGGCCGCCTCATCGCTTTCAGTTTCAATTATAGCGATCGTTTGTCCTACCTGCACTACATCATCTGCATTAAAAAGCTTTTCTACCAGCTTTCCGTCAACTTCGCTAGGTACTTCACTGTCCACTTTATCTGTGGCAATTTCCAGAACAGCCTCATCGGCTTCAATGGTATCTCCAACTTCCTTTAACCAATTTGTAATGGTTGCTTCCGCAACACTTTCCCCCATTTTGGGTAATTTCAGTTCAAATCTTGCCATATTCTTATCTCGAAGTTGTTCTATATTATTCTGACTGCAAAATTATTAAAAATTTACCTCAATTAATAATAATTATTCAGCACCCGATATTTTAGGAGTTCTTTCAGCTTCTGAATCAGAGCCGCTTTTCCGAGTAAAATTACAATTTTTATTCAGGAATTTTGTGCAGGGAATATTGATGATGTTAATTCTTCAGCGAACTTTCAAAAGGAATTCTGTTGGTTATGCTCCTTCCTAACGTAACCTCATCTGCATATTCAAGTTCATCTCCTACAGAAATTCCACGGGCAATGGTACTGGTTTTTATCTCCAGCCCTTCCAGCTGCTTAAAAATGTAAAAGTTTGTTGTGTCACCTTCGAGGGTGCTGCTAAGGGCAAAAATGATCTCTTCTATTTCCCCTTTTCGAGCCTTTTCTACTAAGGATTTTATAGTGAGTTGCGAAGGCCCCACTCCTTCCATAGGGTTGATCTTACCGCCCAAAACATGATAAAGTCCACGGTACTGGCTCGTATTTTCAATAGCCATCACATCCCTAATATCTTCTACCACACAAACTACTTCCTGTTGGCGACTTCTATTCGCACAGATCTCGCATAATTTTGTATCACTTATATTGTGGCAATTTCTGCAAAATTTTACTTCTGTCTTGAGATCTACCAAGGCTTTACTTAAAGCCACCGTTTGGGACTCCGGCTGCTTTAAAAGATGCAATACCAATCGCAGGGCGGTGCGCCTGCCAATCCCCGGAAGCTGAGACATCTCATTCACAGCTCCTTCTAATAATTTTGAAGAAAAATCCATACTTCAAAATTAATTCTTATTTCATACAATTCCCAGAAAAAGAACCTGCATTCGCGGTGCTGCAGATATTGTTAAGTTTTGTAATTTGCTGCCGAAATTCTGACAAATGCAGCCCTATTCCATACTCCTTCTAATAGCCGGTTATTTCCTTACGCTCATTTTTATTTCCTGGATAACCGGAAGAAAATCTGATAACAATACATTTTTTAAGGCCAACAGGCAGTCGCCATGGTATGTTGTGGCTTTCGGGATGATAGGGGCCTCCCTCAGCGGAGTAACTTTTATTTCTGTACCCGGATGGGTGGAAGCGAGCCAGTTTAGCTATATGCAGGTGGTTTTGGGTTATGTGGTTGGTTATATTGTGATTGGGCTGGTATTGCTACCGCTCTACTACAGGATGAATCTTACCTCTATTTATACTTACCTGGAAGGCAGGTTTGGGACATACTCTTACAAGACCGGAGCCTCATTCTTTTTACTTTCCCGGGTGGTAGGAGCAAGTTTCAGGCTTTTCCTGGTCGCAAATGTCCTGCAGATCATTCTTTTTGACAGCCTTGGAATCCCTTTTTGGGCCACTGTGATCATGACGATCTTGCTAATTTGGCTGTACACCTTTAGATCGGGGATAAAAACCATTGTTTATACCGATACGCTTCAGACTCTCTGTATGCTTATTGCTGTAGGTGTCAGTATATATTATGTTTCAGATGATCTTGGTATACAGGGCGGCGAATTGATCTCACACATTTCGAATAGTGAGTTGTCAAAAATGTTCTTTTTCGACGACATTAAAAGTGCCGACTATTTTTGGAAACAATTTATTTCGGGTGCTTTTATTACCATTGTGATGACAGGACTTGATCAGGATATGATGCAAAAAAACCTCACCTGTCGCAATCTTGGAGATGCCCAGAAGAACATGTTCTGGTTTACCATTGTACTGGTGTTTGTTAATCTTTTGTTCCTGGCACTTGGAGTATTACTTACCGAATATGCACGCGTTAACGGACTGGAAGCTTCAAAGGATGATCTTTTCCCGGTAATAGCAACTTCGGGAGAACTGGGAGTAGGAATCGCGGTCTTTTTCATCCTGGGATTGATCGCTGCTGCATACAGTAGTGCAGATAGCGCCCTTACAGCCCTTACCACCTCCTTTAGTATTGATATTCTCGATATTGAGAATAAATACAAGCCCGAGAAGCAGGAAGCTGCGAGAAAACTAATTCATATTGGCGTTTCTATAGTCTTGATCCTGGTGATCATCGCCTTTAAATATGTGATCAAGGACGAGAGCGTCATCGCAAAACTTTTCGTCTTTGCAGGATATACCTACGGACCTTTACTGGGCTTGTACAGCTTTGGACTCTTTACAAAGATGAAGGTAAAGGATAAACTTGTGCCGGTAATTGCTATTCTGTCGCCAATCTTAACCTACGTGATAAGCATCAACAGCCTTGTGTGGTTTGGTTTTGAGTTTGGATTTTTCGTCCTTATCCTCAATGGGCTCCTTACCTTCCTGGGATTAATATTGCTTCGTAGAAAGTAAAATCAGCGTACAGGCTACCTCAACTTCTATGTTATTTTTTTGAAGAAGTCTGTAAAATTCAGGATTTTCTGTACCTGGATTGAAGATCACTCTTTCAGGTTGCAGAGAAAGAATATAATCGTAATATTCCGGCTGTCTTGGGGGACCAAGGTACAAAGTGACTGTGTGTACATCTTCAAAAGCCACCTGTTCGTTCTCAATTTGTACTCCGGCTACTTCTCCTTTTCTCAAACCTATTGCCACCGTGGGAACCTGATTCCTTACGAGCCTGTTTATCGCAATGTTAGCATATCTTGAGGGGTTGGTAGTTGCACCCAATACGAGGGTTTTCTTATCCATTTTAAATTTTTTTTTCAGTTAGTGTAACAAATGCCAAAGATAGGCAGTCTTTAAGATAAGAAATATTTCCCGCATTGGGGCGATTTAAAAGACATTGATGGTTAGTGTTAAAAGAGCCCCGTGCTAAGCCCATACTTTTTGTATGGGCTTTTTTGATCTGAAATCTTATAAGAAACGACTTACGTAAAGGTTAAAATTTACGTGTTTTTGTAACAAAATGCTATTTATATAGTCTTTTAAGTATACCAGAATTGTTTTTTTAAAAAAAACCCGGTTCTTTTATTAGGCAATGCAAGGTATTAGGTTAAATCAATCATCATCAAATCAATCAAAAAATGAAACAGTTAATTTTAATTTTAATTCTCGTTTGGGGAACCTTTTCCGGAAATGCGAAAACAAATCCTACTGAATTAGGCAGCATCACCGGACAGGTACTCGACAGTGAACTAAAGGAGCCTATTCCATATGCCACTATTACGGTTACAACCCCCGAAGGCGAAATTACTACCGGAGCCGTAACCTCTGCAGACGGAAGCTTTTCCGTAGAAAAACTGAAAGACGGGAATTATATTCTTAAAGTACAGTTCATGGGATATAAACCATATTCCCAGGAAATAAAAGTAATTGGGGGAAATCGTCAATTCAACTTAGGTGCAATTTATCTGGAACCTGAGGTTGCCCAACTGGAAGGGGTTGACATAGTGGCCGAGAGATCTACTATTGAACAACGTATAGACCGAAAAGTAGTTAATGTGGGAAAAGATCTTACTACTACAGGGGCATCGGCCAGTGAAATCATGAACAATATTCCCAGCCTGGCAGTGGATCAGGACGGTAATATTTCCATGCGAGGGAATGCGAACGTAAGGATCCTTGTGGACGGGAAGCCCACAAACATTCCTGCGGCACAACTTCTCAAGCAAATCCCCAGCACTTCAATAAAAAGCATTGAACTTATCACCAACCCTTCGGCCAAATATAATCCTGAAGGCATGAGCGGAATCATCAATATCATTCTGCACAAAAATTCGAACCTGGGCTTTAACGGAAATCTCAATACAGGGGTAACCATTGGTGATAACACCCGGTACACCGGCTCCCTCGACATGAACTACCGCAGGGGAAAACTGAACTTCTTCGGGAATTTTGGAGCGAATGGCGGTAAAAGAGAACAGATAGGTGTTCTCCAAAACTTTACAAATGATTACACAGAAAACATTCGTTTTCTCAATAATAATGAATCTTATCTTTTTAAAGTAGGAGTAGATTATTACCTGAATGACAATAATACTTTTTCCTTTTATACCAATCAAAATTATTATTTGGGGGGACCCATAGGAGAAGCGAATATCATTTTTGACAATCCCGGTGCAGGAAATATTTATCAGGACTTTACTATAGACAATGAGAATGTAACCCACACTTATAACTTCGTTTATAATCATGATTTTAATTCTGAAGGTCACAAATTGATCCTGGAAGCAGATCACAGTACGACCGATGGAGAAGAGATCGCCCGCTTTGAATATTCGGGGGCCGGGGTTGGAGATTTGGATTCCTACCGTGATGACGTGGAGGAAGATCTCTCCAACTCTACTTTTAATCTTGATTATGAAAATCCTTTTTCTAAAACTGCAAAGCTTGAACTGGGCGCCGAAGCAAGGTTAAGAAGAAGTTCCAATGATTACCGCACCACAAACGAAATGTTGGAGAATTCCCACTACGACTATGATAATAATATCTATTCCTTCTATTCCACTTTTGGACAGAATTGGGAAAAATGGTCTTACCAGCTTGGAGCAAGGGTAGAAAGATATGAAGTAGAAGCCGTTCTGGATGGAGATCTTGTTTACGAAACAGATTATTTCACGCTTTATCCTTCCGCTTTCCTGTCTTACAAAATTAATGAAATGAAGACCCTGCAAATTAGCTATGGAAGAAGAGTTGACCGGCCGGGATTGAATCAGGTGAATCCGGTAAGAGAGTTTTCTACTCCCCGTCTTACTCAGGTAGGCAACCCGGAACTGGATCCACAATTCACAAACTCCATAGAACTTAATTACACCCACAATTTCAAGAAAGGGAGTTTCACAGGGGGCGTCTTCTATAGGTTAATAGAGGATGAGATAAACCAGGTTTTATTGATCGACCCCGAGGATCCTTCCCGTTTACTACTCACATACATGAACTGGAAGGATAATACAGCTTATGGATTTGAATTGGGCGGCAGGTATAAACCTTTCTCCTGGTGGAGCCTTAATCCCAGTTTTGAATTATACAACCGTACCGAAAAAGGAATTGTGGGAGAAGAATACCTGGAAGTAGAGAGTTCGGTTTACAATTTTAGGCTGAGTCAAAGCTTTAATGTTACTAAAAAACTTACCCTCCAGCTTTTTGGCATGTACCGCAGCAGTACTGAATTGTTACAGATAAGGCCGGAGGAGTTTTATTTCATGAACGCCGGGGCCCGCTACAGCTTCTTGAAAGACAAAGCTACCATAAGCCTAAACTTTAATGACATTTTTAATACCCAGGAATTTACCTTTACTTCAGATTTGCCTTACGAGCAAAGAGGCCACTTTGAAAGCGATTCGCAGACTGTTTACCTAGGCTTTTCCTATAGATTTGGCGGCGGAAAAAATAAAGCCCTTAGCAGGAAACAAAGAGACGATAATACCGAATCGGGAGGAGGATTATTTTAAAGATAAGTTTAAGATTAGACTAGAGACCGTTACGCTCCAAGAATCCAGAACCAAGACTTCAAAATTCTTTACTGAAAAGACAGAATTAATTTATCTGTTTTTAGTCACCCACTCTAAGAGGTTAGATTTGTCTGCCTAACAACCGGAGCGAACCCTTGAAGAAAGTTGAATTATGTTCCCTGGACAAAAATTGTTTAATTAGCCAAAAGAAAATCCGCAACTGAAAAGCTGCGGATTTTTGTCATTTTAGAGTGTTGGATTCGCTTATTTATTGTCTCCCGATTCTTACCACTTCATAATTGCACTGGCCCAGGTAAAACCACTTCCAAAGGCGGCCAGAACTACTGTATCACCTTCTTTTACCTTTCCTTCTTCCCATGCTTCTGTTAAAGCAATAGGAATAGAAGCTGCAGTAGTATTCCCGTACCGCTGAATATTGTTATAAACCTGATCATCTCCAAGCTGGAACTTCTGCTGAATAAACTGGGAAATTCGCAGGTTAGCCTGGTGTGGAATTAGCATATCGATATCCTTAACCTCAAGCCCGTTTGCATCCAATCCTTCTTTGATCACTTCAGAAAAACGCACTACTGCATTTTTAAATACGAACTGGCCATTCATGTATGGATAGTATATGATGTCATCTCCCTGTGGATTCTCTTCGATGATCTGTGGTACCCAATGCATTGTATTGGGACCTTTAAGAGACAATTCCAGTGCATGTTTACCTTCAGAATGTAAGTGGGTGGAAAGAATGCCCTGCCCGTTGTGGTCACTACGGGAAAGAACTGCAGCTCCTGCCCCATCCCCAAAGATAACCGAAACTCCGCGGCCACGGTTACTAAAGTCGAGTCCGCCGCTGTGGTTTTCACTTCCTATCAACAGCACATTCTCATACATTCCGGTTTTAATATATTGATCGGCTACAGAAAGGCCATAGATGAATCCGCTGCACTGGTTCCTTACATCCAGGGCAGGACAGGTACTGATATCCAGTATTTCCTGAATCTGCACGCCTCCTCCGGGAAAATAATAATCGGGACTTAAGGTGGCAAACACGATGAGATCTATATCATCTTTTGAAATTCCGGCACGTTCAATGGCTATTCTGGCAGCTTTAGCCCCCATTACGGCGGTAGAATTTCCATCTCCTTTCTTGATATGGCGCCTTTCTTTGATCCCCGTCCTCTCCTGGATCCATTCATCACTGGTGTCCATTATTTTGGAAAGATCATCGTTTGTCACCACATTTTCGGGTACATAAAATCCGAGGCCGGCTATTTTTGTTTGATACATGTATAAATTTTTAGACTCTGATAAATTATTTCTTTTAAATTTAGGCATTTAATAAAAAGATGCTTCGCAATATAAGAAACATTAACATCTTGACAACGGAGCGTTTCTCAACCTAATTCAATTACTATGAAAAAAGCCTTTTTAAGCTTCTTCTCTTTTCTTTGCTTTACAGGAGCAACTTTTGGACAGGAAAATCTTACCTATCAAAAACCGCCACAGGAAATTCTTGAACTTGTAGATGTTCCATTGGCTCCTTCAACACTTATCGACAGCGATGCCGAAAACATAATTTTTCTTTATCGCGACCAGTTCAAATCAATTGCAGAACTGAGTGAGGAAGAAATGCGCCTTGGAGGATTAAGAATTAATCCTGTTACAAACATTAGCAGTCGCGCTACTTATTTTAATAATATCCAGGTAAAGGATATGAAGGCCGAGGAACCTACGCAGGTACAGGGTCTTCCTGAAAATCCACGCCTTACCAACTTCAGCTGGTCACCAGATGAGTCAAAAATGGCGTTTACGCACACTACTTCAGAAGGGGTAGAGCTTTGGGTAACCGATATTGAGACCGCAAATGCCAGAAAGCTCACCGGACCTACACTTAACGCCAACATGAGGGATGTAATCAACTGGTACCGTGATAACTCTGCTATCCTTGTAAAAATGCTGCCACAGGACCGGAAACCCTTAATAGATCCTGAAACTTCTGTTCCCACCGGCCCTACAGTTTCGGTAAGTGATGGAAAAGAAGCTCAAAACCGGACTTACCAGGATTTATTACAAAATCCCACGGATGAATTCAACTTTGAGCAGTTGGCCCGGGCCGAACTTGTAAAAGTAAACCTCAACGGAGAGACTTCAGAATGGCTGGAGCCAAAGATGTATGATGATATTTCGTTTTCACCTGACGGAAATTACGTAATGGTGAGCCACATAAAACAACCTTTTTCCTACCTTGTACCTTATTACCGTTTTCCTTCAGAAACAACTATTTATACGAAAGATGGAACCCTTGTAAACGAAGTGAACCAGGTGCCACTTATAGAAGATCTTCCGAAGGGATTTATGGCCGAAAGAGAAGGTCGTAGAAATCTTAACTGGAGGAATGATGCTCCGTCCACACTTGTTTATGTGGAAGCTCTTGATGGTGGAGATCCAGAAAAAGAAGCTGAATATAGAGATGAAGTTTTTCTTCTGGAAGCTCCTTTTAAAGGCGAAGGTAGATCTATTCTTCAAACCAAAGACCGTTATGCCGGTATCATATGGGGAGATGACAACACAGCGATAGCCAACGACTACTGGTGGAACAATCGAAATACCCGCACCTACGTTTTTGATCCATCAAACCCGGAACAGGAGCCAAAAGTGCTTTTTGACCGGAATTACCAGGATCGCTACAATGACCCCGGTAGTTTTGTAAGGGTAAAGAACCAATACGGGCAACAGGTTTTAAAATTGGTAGATGAAAACACCTATCTGTTAGGTGACGGCTTTACTCCCGAAGGTCAATATCCATTTGTTGATAAACTTGATCTTGAAACAGGAGAGACTGAGCGACTATACCAATCGAGCTACGACGACCGTAAAGAAACTCTTGTGGAAGCCATTGATATGGAAGAAGGTGAGATTTTGGTGAGGATAGAAGCTTCTGCTGAATATCCGAATTATTTTATTCGTGATATTGACAATGAAGAAGATCTCACCAGGGTTACCTCATTTGAAAATCCCTTTAAGAGCCTTGAAAATGTGAGTAAAGAAGTTATTACTTATGAAAGGGAGGATGGTTTAGAACTTAATGCGACACTGTATTTACCTGAGGGATATGACAAAGAAAATCCTGAAGAGTTACCAATGATCGTCTGGGCTTATCCAAGGGAATTTAAGGACAAGAATTCCGCGTCCCAAAATACGTCTAATGCCAATGATTTTACCTATCCTTATTACGGCTCTCCTGTTTACTGGGTAAACCGTGGTTATGTAGTACTTGATGATGCCTCCTTTCCTATTGTAGGGGAAGGCGAAGAGGAGCCTAATGACAGTTTTAGAAATCAGTTGGTTGCTAATGGTAAAGCTGCTATAGATGCTGTGGATGAGATGGGATTTATTGACAGAGACAGAGTCGCAGTAGGGGGTCACAGTTACGGTGCTTTTATGACTGCAAATCTCCTCTCCCACTCTAATCTTTTTGCTGCCGGAATTGCCCGTAGCGGAGCCTATAACCGTACATTAACTCCTTTTGGGTTCCAGAGTGAAGAGAGAAATTATTGGGAAGCGCCCGAAGTTTATTACAACATGTCACCTTTCATGCATGCCGATAAAATGAAGACTCCCCTGCTGCTTATTCACGGGGAAGCCGACAATAATTCGGGAACTTATCCAATGCAAAGCGAACGTTATTTTAATGCCCTAAAAGGACTTGGTGCTACTGCAAGGTTAGTAATGCTGCCGAAAGAGAGCCATGGCTACAGTGCCAAAGAATCTGTGCTCCATGTTCTTTGGGAACAGGATCAATGGCTGGAGCAATACGTCAAGAACAAGGGCCAGGAGGAAGCTAAGGTCGAACAGAAGAGCCCTGAATTAAAGAATTAAATTGAACATTTTAAAATATAAAAAGCCCGCAATTAGCGGGCTTTACTTTTGGGGATAATTATTTAAAACTTCTAAAAGTTTTCAAATGCATCATAGTCGTTAAATTCAGTTTCGTCAACAAAATTGTCATTATTCATATCCCAGTTGTCAAATGTATTTACATTCCACTCCTCATTGTCAATTAATCCATCTTCATTAGTGTCATACTGTTCAAACCAGGTATTGTTGGTCAAACCTTCGTCCCATTCCTCGGTATCTAATATACCGTCTCTGTTGGTATCCAATATATCGTAATCTACATCTCCAAAATGTTGACCAAAGCCGGTATTAATTCCTTCGTTCCATTCGGTTTCATCAATAAAGCTGTCACGGTTGCGATCAAAGCTATTATATGCTCTTTCTGAAAACTCACTGTCCTCTATTATGCCGTCTGTGTTGGCATCCCAATTGTCATAACCAAGATTATTCCTTTCGCTGAATTCGTTCTGATCCAGTCTTCCATCAACATCTGCATCATAAGTATCAAAATCCTGAGCATAAATTCCTGTTCCAAAAATCATACATGATGCTAAAAATATTCCTTTTAAAGTTTTCATTGTTATTGTTTTAAGTTCAACTTCATTTTCAATCGTCTACGTCCAATTTAATGCACAACAGCACTGATATAAAACACTTTAATGTTTTTAACAGGCCTGGAAAAGAATTTAGAATAATAATAACAGGAATAAAAAAACCGGAACAGCTTAGTCCCGGTTGTAATTTTACAAAAATCCTAAAAAAGTCAGGAATACTGTTTAAAGTTATTGATCTTCACAGTTGCTCCTAAATCGTGCAGTAAATTGTAAAGTCCAAAAAAGGTACGGTTGATATAGAGAAAATGTTTACTTCCTCGATTCCCGTTCATTTTTCTCAATTCCTGATCTTTACTATACTTTTCACTAAGCGTGGTAACTGAAGTCCAGAATCCTTCATCTGAAAAATCGAATTCTTCCCCATGAAAAGGCGCGGTAAATAAACTCAGCATCTGGTAGAACAATTCCGAAAAGAAAGCAATCTCTTTTGGACTATCTTCTTTTCTCAAAATTTCCAGTTCAAACAGCTTTTCGTTGAATAATTCAGGATCATTTATTTTGTCTTTATCGGCAAGTTCGAAATAAGGCTCATAAAAATCCTGTGGCACCTTTTTGATACAACCAAAGTCAATAGCAATGAGATTGTCTTCTTTATCTACAAGGAAATTCCCGGGATGTGGATCGGCATGTACTTCTTTAAGAACGTGCATTTGGTACATATAAAAATCCCAAAGCGCCTGCCCTAATTTGTTTGCTTTGTCCTTGTCCCTATTCTGCTTTGCAAAGTCACTAAGATGAATTCCGTTCATCCAGTCCATTGTGATAATCTTTTCACTGGACAAATCCTCATAATACTGGGGAAATTTAAGGTTGGAAATATGTTTACAGGCTTCTGAAATCTCAATGCTCTGCTTTACTTCAAGCACATAATCTGTTTCCTCCAGCAACTTCCCTTCCACCTCTTTAAAATACCTTTCGGAATCTTTTCCCTGCAAATTGAACATTTTCATAGCAATGGGTTTTACCATTGCGAGATCTGAACTAATACTATCGGCCACCCCGGGATACTGAATTTTGACAGCGAGTTCCTTTCCATCTTTAGTTGCCCTATGCACCTGACCAATACTGGCAGCATTGACAGAATCAAGAGAAAAAGTGTCAAAAAGTTCGTTGGGGTACTGTCCGTGATATTTCTTGAAGGTTTTCCTTACGAGCGGTGCAGAAAGCGGTGGCACGCTGAATTGGGCGAGACTGAATTTTTCTACATAAGCATTTGGAAGGAGACTCTTTTCCATGGAAAGCATCTGCGCAACTTTGAGAGCACTTCCTTTTAGGCTTTTTAGCCCATTATAAATGTCCTCTGCATTGCTTTCATCCAGTTGATCCCGGGAAAGATCTCCGTTTAATGCCTTTTTTGAATAGTATTTCAGGTAGTTTCCTCCCACCTTAATACCCGTTTGAACCATTTTACCGGTACGACTTATTTTTCCGGTAGGAATTTTATCTATTGTTTTCATATTTTGTCAAATTAAAAACCCGACGACTAGATTAGTAGGGGTAACCCAGCCGCGGGAATGGTCTAAAGATGTATAAATCGATCAGGCCATTTTTTCTTTCCAAAGGAATTTTCCAAGATCAAGCACTCTCTCCAATGGGGTATTCTCAAAAAGGTCAAAAACCGTATTCACCGATTTTTCTATTGCCACATCTGTACTTTCAAATTGCGGGGAATTATCATCCATCCAGAACTTTAGCAAAAACATGAGCTGTACCCATGCAGCTTCAGAAAAGACAGTTTCAGACCTTTTTAAAAGCCGTCCCTGTTTTTCCTGATTCCTTTCGCGAATAAGTTCTGCAGTATAATTCTTTACTTCCCGTCGCAGACCTTTAAGTTGTTTAGCATTCTTCGGCATTGGCTCCTCTTTTCTAAGAGTAAACAATACATAACTACGGTTTGCGCTGAGTAGTTCAAAAAAGGTATAATATAAAGTGAGCATTTTCTCCCTGTTATCAAAAGAATTATACTCCTTGCTGTTCTGCATAACTTTTAGGGTATGCTCAAAAAATCTTTTCCAGATCCCCATTTTTAAGCCTTCAAAACTTCCGAAGAAATTGTAGAACTCTGCTTCAGTAATATCATGCTGTTTGCAAAACTTGTATACCATTCCAGGCTCTTCTCCATTTTCCAGCACATCATTCATATAAAATTCAATAAGACGATCCTGCGTTAAAACCTCTTCCTGCTCATTCATTTTCTTTGCTCTTGCCATTGTTTTCTAATTAATTAGGTCAAATTTACAACTTTTGTATAAGTTTAATTCACAAAATTCAAACAATCTCATGTTAAAAGTTTTATACCAGACTTTAAAGTAGTCGGAAAAGAATCTCCCAAATTACTTTCGCTGTCAGTTTGTCAGCGAAGGTTAGTTGGTACTTTTTTTGACATCTCTGGGGGAACGTAAAATTTAATAAACCAAAATATATGGCAACCGGAAATATCAATGTATCTGTTGAAAACATTTTTCCTTTAATCAAAAAGTTTTTATACAGTGATCACGAGATCTTTTTACGCGAATTGATCTCAAACGCCACAGATGCTACTCTTAAATTGAAGCACCTCGCTGCTATTGGGGAGGCTGGAGTAGAATATGGGAACCCTGTCATCGAAGTGAAGATCGACAAGGAAAAGAAGCAACTTATCATTAACGACCAGGGAATTGGAATGACGAAGGAAGAGGTTGAAAAATATATTAACCAGGTAGCTTTTTCGGGCGCTGAAGAATTCCTTGAGAAATATAAGGATTCAGCTAAAGACAGCGGAATTATAGGTCATTTTGGTCTTGGTTTTTATTCTGCCTTTATGGTAGCCAATAAAGTGGAGATCATCACCAAGTCTTACAAAGATGAGCCTGCAGCTCACTGGGTGTGTGAAGGTACTACAGAGTTCACCCTTGAAGAAGCCGATAAAAAAGTCCACGGATCAGACATTATTCTTCATATCAATGAAGATGACAAAGAATTTTTAGAAGAAGGTCGTATTAGGGAATTATTGACCAAGTACAATAAGTTTATGCCGATCCCTATCAAGTTTGGGACTCGCGAAGAAGAACTTCCTCTTCCTGAAGACGCACCTGAAGATGCCGAGCCGGAGACTAAAACAGTTGATAACATTATCAACAATCCAAATCCTGCGTGGACAAAGCAACCAACAGATCTTGAAGACAAGGATTACAAGGATTTCTACAGGGAACTTTACCCAATGCAGTTCGAGGAGCCTTTATTCCACATTCACCTGAACGTTGATTATCCTTTCAACCTTACCGGAATTCTTTATTTCCCAAAGATGTCTCAGGACATGAATATTCAGAAGGATAAAATTCAGCTGTACCAGAATCAGGTTTTCGTAACCGATAATGTTGAAGGTATAGTACCTGAATTTCTTACAATGCTGCGCGGAGTAATTGATTCTCCCGATATCCCGCTGAACGTTTCCCGCTCCTATCTACAGGCAGATGGAGCCGTTAAGAAGATTTCCAGCTACATTACCCGTAAGGTAGCAGATAAGCTGAAGTCTCTTTTCAACAACAATCGTGAGGATTTTGAGAAAAAGTGGAACGACATTAAGATCGTTATTGAGTACGGAATGCTTTCTGAAGACAAGTTCTTTGAAAAAGCTAAAGATTTTGCGCTTTATCCAACAGTAGAGGATAAGTATTTCACTTTTGAAGAATTTATTGAAAAGATAAAAGACAATCAGACCGATAAGGATGGAAATAGAGTAATTCTTTATGCTTCTAATATGGATGCGCAGCACAGTTACATCGAAGCAGCCAAGGATAAAGGCTATGAAGTATTGTTACTGGATTCCCCAATAGTTTCTCACTTGCTCCAAAAGCTGGAAACAGGAGAAGAAAAAATTTCTTTCGCCCGTGTGGATGCCGACCATGTAGACAACCTCATCAAGAAGGATGAAGAGAAGATCTCTAAACTTAACGAAGAGGAAAAAGAAAAGCTGAAGGGAGATTTTGAAAAGGTAGTGCCTAAAGAAAAATATACTGTTCAATTAGAGTCTATGGACAGCAGTGCAGCCCCTCTAATTATCACTCAGCCAGAATTTATGCGCAGAATGAAAGAAATGCAGCAAACCGGCGGCGGCGGAATGTTTGGAATGGGCAACATGCCGGAGATGTATAACCTGGTGGTCAATACCAACCACCCGCTTATTACGGAAATCCTCAACACAAAAACTGAGAAAAAACAGGAGCGTTTGATCAAGCAATCTCTTGACCTGGCAAGATTATCACAAAACCTTCTAAAAGGGGAAGAATTGACCTCCTTTATAAAACGCAGTTTTGAGATGATCAAATAACCTAAGATCACTATTATAATCAGCAACCGCTTCTTTGCCTGTCAGGGAGGCGGTTTTTATTTTCCCTGAAAAATGAATTGAATTGAGAACCGAAGAAAATGAATCCTTCATTAATATGACCTAAGCCTCAGGATTAACCGGTGTTTTTAAATTCCTGAAAATTGTATTGAAGAAAGTAGGGATATCATAAGGCTTTATAATAATATCATTCATTCCGGAATTTAGAATTTCTTCCCGCATTTCCTGTATTTCAACTGCTGTCAAAGCAATAATAGGCACATCCGGATTAAATTCCCGGATTTTCTGGGTAGTTTCCATCCCACTTATTCCAGGCATATTAACATCCATTAGAACCACTCCGAAGGATTCTTTTTTTAACATCTCGATTGCCTGATATCCATCCCCGGCCACCTTACACGTAAATTGTCGTTTTTCCATGATCCTTCTTGTCACAACCTGATTGATCCTGTTATCATCTACAATAAGTGCCTTTTTAAGAATGCTTTCTTCGGAAAAATCACTATCACCCCCTTGTACGTCTGTTTCCTCTATTCCCCCTTGTGCAAACAGGATTGCAAAACTAAACACAGAACCTTCGCCTTCCTTACTTTCCAGGTGGATTTCTGAACCAAATAATTTAAGGAGGTTTCTAACTATAGGAAGACCCAATCCAGTCCCCTGATAATTATAATTATTTGCTCTTAACTGGGAAAACTCTTCAAATATCTCCTGTTGTTTATTTTCAGGAATTCCCATACCGGTATCTCCAACTTCAAAGTAAATAAGACATTTTCCGTCCTCACAATTTTTACATGTTGCCTTGATCCATACCTTTCCGCGTTCGGTAAATTTAACCGCATTTCCTACAAGATTCATAATGATCTGTGAAAGACGAACAGAATCACCAATGAGGGTCCGCGGAATATTTTCACTAATTTGCAGTTCAACAGTATTATTATTTTGATGGCGTGTAAATTCGAAGGATTTTACGATTCCCTTCATGAGGCCATGAATATTAAAAGGAGTATTCTCCAGTGAGACCAACCGGGATTCCATTTTGTTCATCTGCAAAACATCATTAATTAGAGCCAGCAGGTAATCGGCAGAGAACTTCAGAGATTTAAGGTCACCCTCTAATTTTTTATTATTATTATCCTCCAGCAGTAAAGAGGTTAAACCTACAACACCATAAAGCGGAGTCCTTAATTCATGACTTACGGTAGAGAAAAATCGGCTTTTTAAATTTGATAAACGTTCGGCCTCTTCCTTTGCAGTAAATAATTCACTGTTTTTTTCCTTTAACTCAAGAATCAGTTTCTTTCTTGCCCGGTTATTCCTGATTAAGAGAATTATAAACAAGAGCATAACGGAAATAGATATGAGCATAATCAAAGAAATTTGCTCAGACTGATTGATTACCTGATCTTTATATATTTGCTCCCTCCTGGCTCTTTCCAGGTTTTCGCGATATTGGTTAGTTTCGAAACGAGCCTGGGCAGTTTCCATTTGCTTCAGTTTCTCCTTCTCGTATAAAAGAGCGTCATATTCATTATATTTTTCAAGGGCATTATAGGCTCGCTCAAATTCTTCATTTTTGAATAAGACTTCAGCATATCCTTTATAGGCTGAAACAGCATCCATATAGAGGGAGTCCTTTTCGGCAATTCTTATAGCCTCTTCAAAATACTCCTTTGATTGTTCATAATTGTTTTTTCCGGAATGATAAATACCGAAGAGGGAGGCTAATTGACTGTGGATGTAGGGATCCTCATATTCTTCGACAATATCCCTTACTTTCTTCAAATAGGGATATGCTTTATCATACTCCTTCATGTCGAGATGGGTCCATCCCTTGTTCAATATCGGTGTCGCTCTACTATCGGGATCATCAAACTGAGATGCTACTTCTATAGCCTTATCGTAGTAATTGAAACCCCACTCTACCGTTTCCTTATTAGTGGTAAACATATTACCCAGGTTATTATAGGCCCACCATAGAAGCGTATCATTCTGCTCGATCTCTGCATATTCCAATGCTTTTTCGTAGCTATTCTTAGCCCTGAGAGTATCCAACAGCTCGTCATAAGTAATCCCAAGATTATTATAACCATGATAAAGATAATATGGATCTTCTTTCTTGCTGGCTAATTCAATTAGGCTAAGAGAATAATCGATAGCTTTATTGTACTCATAGTCATTAATTGCCCGGGTGGACAACTTTAAAAGCTTCTTTATACTGTCGCGAGCATTCTCTTCTTCAGATTGCGAAAAAGAAAAGGCTGAAAACAATATTGCCAGGAAGAGAGAAAGGAATTTTACGTTCAATTCTGCGACATGTTAAGTTCAATAAAAGGGCGTGGCCAAATTATTTATTTTTAACATCTTATGCAAAATATTTTAAAGTTATATTAAAATTTTTAAGCCTATGTTAAGTTTAATAAACCGGAACTATTTCAAAAAGAAAAACCCGGATAAAACTACCCGGGCTTTCTAGATATTTTACCAGAATTTATTTATAAATTTCATTTAGAATTCCGGCCAACCTAAGTCCGCCTTTCTGAACCTGGTCATGCACCACGGGAAACCATTCGTACATATATTGATAACCAAGTTTTTCGCCTGTTTCAACCGAATCATATACCCTGTTGGCAAGTTCTTTTGATTCGTACATCCAATCCAATACTGATCCTTGTTGAATATTGCGGATCTCTTTTTTAGAAAGGACATCTGTATTATGGGCGAGCTCTGTATAGCTCATGTCAAAGTCATTGATCATTTCACTATCCCAAACCCTGTGAAGATTAGAACCGTCTCCGAACCATCTCACCTGGATGTCATTACCACCCTTATCTTCTCCTCTCCCTGCATGCAAAGGCTGGTGTAGATCTCCAACAAAATGTACAAGTAACTTTAAGTGAAATTCCTTGTCTTCTTTAGTGGCATTTTTATCCTTTAAAACGGCAATTGAATGATTGATAGCATGTACCAGATCTCCTTTTGGATTTGCTTTTTCTTTAGTGTACTTGGTTTCTCCCGGTTCAAGGTTAACATAATGCCAGGGGTTATACTTTCTATAAGCAGGATCACTTTTAATATCATCGCCATAAGTAGATACAAATGCCAGATTCATCCCGTTAAGAAGCTCTCTAACCTGTGCTTTAGCTTTTTTAGTTAAATGCTGTTCTGCCACTTCTCCTGTGGCTCTATGCCCGGTTCTACCCCAATCATTTTCAGAAGCAAATGTAAAGGTGGTAATAAGAAAAGCGGCAACTAGTAAAGTAATTCTCATTTTTTAATATTTTAGGTCCCAAAGATAGAAAAAGGAGGACATTTAGAAATCAATTTCAAAAATCCTGCCTAATTTTCCCATTTTCTGAAAGGTTGGAAAGACAGGGGGGAAATTGTAACTTTAAAAGGAACAAAATTTAGCTTATGAAGATCTTTAAAGAAAAACAGTTTATTAAAAGATGGTGGCTGTTCATGTTCATACTGGCAATTATCTTAATTGTTGTTGGTACGGCGTATTATACAACCCGGGAAGCCGAAGAAGATACTGCCGTGATCATTTCCGTTATTAGTCTTGTAATTGTAATACCCCTGGTTTTTGCACTAGCCTATACCCGATTGGAAACACGAATAGATGAAGAAGGAATAAGCTCTGAATTTAAACCGTTTAAATTTACGCGGAAGCTTTACAAATGGAATGAAATAGAAGAATGCTATATAAGAAAAGTCGATGCGCGCAGGGAATTTGGTGGCTGGGGAATACGCGGCCTCGGAAGTGATAAAAAAGCTTATCATATTTATGGTACAAACGGAATACAAGTAAAAACAATAACCGGAGAAGACCTTCTTATAGGCACCCAAAGACCCCGGGCAGCTGAAGATATTATTCATTTATATTCACCTCATGAAAAATAACATTTGAAAGCCTTTTCTTTTTACCTGCTAATACTCTAAAAACTCCAAGTCCTGTATGATGCCTACTGGTCTTTACATCCAGAACTCGTAAATGCCAGATCGAAATTTGTAAAAAATTATAATGACCTATAAGATTATTTTTACCGACATTGACGGAACTCTGCTCAACAAGGAACGACAACTCTCCCCTCTTACCTTAAAAGTCTTTCAACAGTTAAAAGAGGACCTTCCGGTAGTACTTATTTCTTCCAGAATGCCACAGGCTATGGAGCACCTCCAGAAAGAATTAAACATTGCGCATCAACCGCTTATCTGCTATAATGGTGCTTTAATAAGTATTAATGGTAAAACTGTGGTGTCTAAAGAAATTCCGTGGGAAATAGTGAATGACCTGCATAATTTTAATTTTAATCTTGATCTAAACTGTCATATTAGCCTTTATAACAACAGAGACTGGTATGTCCCCAAAATGGATGAATGGGCCAAAAGAGAGAAAAATAATACAAAGGTAACACCACAGATTAAGTCTAACCGGGCTGTACTTAAAGATTGGAAAAATACTCAAAAAGGTGCGCACAAGATCATGTGTATGGGCGAAGGTGACAAGATAGACGCTATTGAAGATCACCTTTTTAAAGATTATAAAGATCGGTTACATCTTTACCGTTCAAAAGATACTTATCTGGAGATAACCTACAAGGAAGTATCTAAGTTAACAGCTGTGAAATACTTACTGGATTCCCATTTTAGTTTTTCACTCAAGGAAACAATCGCTTTTGGCGACAATTATAATGATTTTGAAATGCTTAAAGCAGCAGGAATGGGAATTGCGGTAGGAAATGCACGACCGGAAATCCTGAAAATTGCCAAACAAGTGACTAAAGATAATACCGAAGACGGAGTGGCCAAGAGTTTACAACAATTATTTAACTTAGCAGAGTTTTAATAAATTTTTAAGACATTCCTAAAAATTGTATTTTGCCAGCCTTTAAAGGCAATATATGAACAATCCCCCTGTTTTTACCAATGATGCAATAGTTTTGGGACTATTGATGCTGGCATTAGGTTTTGTTTTTTTTACCTCTTCCAAACAAGAAGGAATATGGTATAAATTTTATAAAGTAGTACCTGCGCTGTTGATGTGCTACCTCATCCCGGCAATTCTTAATTCCCTTAATATAATTTCAGACGAGACTTCAAATTTATATTTTGTTGCAAGTCGCTATCTGCTACCGGCTTCCCTGGTTTTGATGACGTTAAGCATCGACCTCAAGGCAATTTTCAACCTTGGTCCTAAAGCGCTTATCATGTTCTTTACGGGAACTATAGGAATTATTATTGGAGGACCTATTGCCATCCTTATCATCTCTTCTTTCTCGCCCGAAACTGTGGGAGGTGTAGGCCCAGATGCCGTTTGGCGTGGACTGTCCACCCTTGCGGGAAGCTGGATAGGTGGTGGTGCCAACCAGGCTGCAATGCTGGAGATCTTTGAATATAACCCCGATCTTTACGGCGGAATGGTACTGGTAGATATTGTGGTTGCCAACTTATGGATGGCCATCCTGCTCATGGGAATTGGCAAAAGCGACCGAATTGATGAATGGTTGGGCGCAGACAATTCGGCTATTGAAGGCCTGAAGAAAAAGGTAACTGCTTATGCCGAAAGTGTTACAAGGAATCCTTCGCTTGCAGATCTTATGATCATGTTGGCCCTGGCTTTTGGTGCAGTTGGTTTTGCCCATTGGGCTGCCGATGGAATTTCTACTTTTCTATCTACTAATTACGAAGCTTTTCGCGATAACAAATCGGCCTTGTCTTCTTTTGCTTCTTCCTTTTTCTGGATGATCTCCATTGCAACAGCTGTGGGTATTTTTCTTTCCTTCACACGGGCAAAGAAATACGAAGGTGCCGGAGCAAGCAAGCTTGGGAGTGTATTCATATACTTTCTCGTTGCAACCATTGGTATGAAAATGGACCTGACCATGGTTTTTGATAATCCCGGACTTATTGGTATTGGCTTGGTCTGGATGAGTATTCATGCCGGATTATTAATCCTTGTTGCTAAATTGATTAAAGCACCTTATTTCTTTCTCGCAGTTGGTAGTCAGGCAAATGTGGGAGGTGCGGCATCTGCACCTGTAGTTGCAGCAGCATTTCATCCTTCTTTGGCTACTGTGGGTGTTCTTTTAGCTGTCTTTGGTTATGTAGTAGGGACATATGGCGCTATTCTAAGTACGATTTTAATGCAGTTGGCAGCCGGGGGACAAGGTTAAGAGAGATTTTTTTAGGATATTTGCGCGCATTTTTACCATACAGAAAATATGAAACAAATTGGATTATTAATACTCGCTGCCATCATGGTGGCGGCCTGTTCTTCTGAAGAAAACAACCTACATATCCAGGGAAAAGTACAGGGGTTAAAAAAAGGAACCTTGTATCTGCAAAAAGTTGAAGATACCAGTCTTGTAACAATTGATTCTATTACAATGAAGGGCAGTGAAACATTTGCCTTTGAAACTTTTATTGAAAGTCCGCAGATATTGTACCTGTACCTTAACAAGAAGGACAATAATATTTACGATGACCGTATCATGTTTTTTGCCGAACCTGGAGAAATGATCATCAATACTACACTTAAAAAATTTGAAGAAGATGTAATTATTGAAGGTTCCGAGAATCAAAAAAAGCTTCTGGAGTACCAGGCAATGATGAACCTCTTTAATACCCGGAATCTAGAAATCATCCAGCAAAGTTTAAAGGCTCAACAGGAGGAAAATACGGCATCTTTGGACTCAGCAAATGTGGAATACGATCAGCTTTTAAGAAGAAAATATTTGTTTACCGTAAACTTCGCCCTCAATAATAAAGACTTGGAAATTGCACCTTATCTGGCGATTTCTGAAGTATATGACGCTAACCTAAAATATCTTGATACAATCTATACCTCTCTTACTCCAAAAGTAAAAGAATCGCAGTACGGACAAAATCTAAAAGAATTCCTGAAGGAGCGTCGCGAAAACGAACAGGCTCAGAAGGATTCTGCTCCACAAGCATAACCTCCCGACCGTAAAGTATAAATCCCGTCAATCGACGGGATTTTTTTGTCTCTGTTTTTGGAAAGGTTTAATATTTCATTAGTAATGGGTGGTTCCTGAAATTTTTATTTTGAGAAAAAGCCTTACAAGATGAACAAAACGCTGGAAATAAACAGGCAATATGATTTTATATGTGTGGGAGGAGGAATAATGAGTGCAACTTTAGCAGTAATGCTGAAAATTTTAGATCCCGACCTCAACGTTATAATTTTTGAAAAGCTAGATCAAGTTGCTCTTGAAAGTTCGGCAGCGGTAAATAATGCCGGGACAGGACATTCCGCTTTTTGTGAGCTCAATTATACCCCCCGCAATGAAGATGGAAGTATTAACATCTCTAAGGCTATTAGAATTTTTGAAGAATTTGAAATATCAAAACAGCTTTGGTCTTATCTTATTAAAGTTGGAATGCTGGATGAGCCCGAAACATTTATCAATACTATTCCACATCATGCCTGGGTTCCCGGCGAAAGAAACGTAAGATTTCTGAAAGACAGATTTGAAGCCATGCAGTCTCATTTTATGTTCGAAAACATGGAATACACCGAAGATCACGAGACAATGCGATCCTGGTTTCCACTTATCATGAAAGGCCGTTCGAAAGAAGAAAAACTTGCAGCAACTAGAATGGAACTTGGTACAGGGGTGAATTTTGGAGCACTTACCAGAAAACTCTATAGTGTGCTCAAGGAGAAATTTAATGTTCCAGTCCTTACAGAACATGAAGTATTGGACATAGATCCCGGTAGAAAAGATAAGTGGTTAGCAGAGGTTAAAAACCTGAAGACAGGAGAAACTACCTATTTTGATGCGCAAAATGTTTTCATTGGTGCCGGTGGTGGCGCCTTGCCCCTACTACAAAAAGTGGAAATAGATGCAAAGAATGGTTATGGCGGATTTCCTATTAGCGGTCAATGGTTGTTTTGTAAGAATGAAGATCTAATAAACCAACATTCCGGTAAAGTATATAGCAAAGCAGAAGTAGGTTCTCCCCCAATGTCAGTTCCTCACCTGGACACTCGTTACATCAATGGGAAAAAAGAACTGATGTTTGGGCCTTTCGCCGGTTTCAGTACAAAATTTCTCAAACAAGGCTCGAAGGCCGATCTCGCTAAATCTCTTAACCTGAGTAATCTCCCTTCAATGTGGGGAGTTTTCTGGCATAACCTTGACCTCACAAAATACCTTATTGAGCAGGTAAGTATGGGACACGAGGACCGAATAGAAGAACTGCGCATCTTTCTCAAGGACGCCAGGCCTGAAGACTGGAAACTGCAGATAGCCGGACAAAGAGTGCAGATAATAAAAAGGGATAAAGAAGAAGGAGGTGTTCTGGAATTTGGCACAGATGTGCTTCACAGCAAAGATGGTGCTATTACTGCTTTACTGGGTGCATCACCCGGAGCATCGGTCTCAGTAAAAATAATGCTGGAAGTGCTTGAAATAGTTTTCCCTGAAAAGATGAAAACTCAACAATGGCAAAAGAAGTTAACTCAAATGATCCCTTTTTGGAACCGGGATATAAGAAATCACGAAAAGGAGTTTAAAAGAGTACAGGCAGAAGCTTCAGAATTACTTAACCTGGATGTGCTTCATTAGTATTTTATTTTAAGATTTGAGGAGCGAGATTGTCATTTGAATCTTGAAAAAACTTAATAAGAAAACCTTTTTAGCGCGCCCAAAAACTGCTTCCACTCAGGACAGGCTTCTTGTCCTCAATAAAAAAAGCTCCTTCATTTCTGAAGGAGCTTTAGAGCCGATGGAGGGACTCGAACCCACGACCTGCTGATTACAAATCAGCTGCTCTAGCCAGCTGAGCTACATCGGCAAAAGCTTTATTACTATAAAGCGTTTATTTTTTCAACAAGATCTGTGGCTTTCGCCTCGAATTCTTTTTCTATTCCTTTAAAATGCTGCTTTTTATTCTCAACATCTTTCTGGTTCATCTTTTTGATCAATTCGTCAAATTCTGAAATCGCCTCATCGACAATTTTTTCAGATTTTGCAGGATCTTCATCAGGATGGGTTATCTGGTGCAGGTAAGCAGCCTCAATGATGTCTCCAAAGACGTAATTCATATCCCTTTTTAATGTTCTTCTATTCGCCATCTTTCGCGTAATTTTTCAGCTGCGAATTTACACTATTTCTCAATTCAAAAAACAGTTTTTGAAAAAATTATTCTCCTTTGTAAGTGACAAAATTTCGGGGAGTTTCATACAGTGTGACTTCCAAATCAAGATGTGACTCAAGTTCTGCTCTTAATTTTCGCCATATTATAACAGAAATATTTTCGGCAGTGGGATTGAGATCTTTAAATTCCGGTACTTCCAGGTTCAGGTTTTTATGATCAAAAGACAATTCTATTTTTTCATAAATCAATTCTTTAAGATCTTTCAGATCCATGACAAAACCTGTTTCTTCATTTATTTTACCCGTAACGGCAACTATTAGTTCATAGTTGTGACCATGATAATGCGGATTACTGCATTTACCAAAAACCCACCGGTTTTTCTCCTCGTCCCAGTCCTTTCGATGCAATCTATGTGCAGCATTGAAATGTGCCCGCCTGTTTACCGTTACTCTCATTGCTTGATGTGCTTATAGTATTTATCAAAAATAATTTTAAACCATTCAGTATAGATATCGGGATTTCGCTTCATATCTTCCTTCAGGTTTTCCAGGCTCATCCATTTATAGGCATGGGCCTCTTCGGGATTTAGATCGGGTTCGTTATTGTAATGGCCTACCAGGATATGATCATATTCATGTTCGGTAAGACCATTATCAAAAGGAGCTTTATAAATAAAAGAAATAGTATCTTTTAAATCTGTCGAGAATCCCATTTCTTCCTGCAAGCGGCGCTTTCCGGCTTCAATATTGCTCTCCCCTTCCCGTTGATGACTGCAACAAGTATTGGTCCACAAACCAGGGGAATGGTATTTCCCCAGAGCCCGTTGCTGGATCATGAGTTCATTTCTATCATTAAAAACAAAGACTGAAAAAGCCCTGTGCAGCAAAGCTTTTTCATGAGCTTCCATCTTTGGCATTAGGCCAATTTGCTCATCATTTTCATTCACCAGAATGACTTGTTCTTCTTTCATTGCAAAAATTGAGCATCAAATGTACAAAATCGGCCGGGAAATCTCTTTTTTCTGATTTCCGAAAAGAGACAAAAGGAGTATCCCGGCAGAACACTTATTCACAATCAAATAATTATCTTTGCAGCCTTAAATTCAAGTATGAAGTTTTCAGAAGAGATCAAGAGAAGAAGGACCTTTGGTATTATTTCCCACCCCGATGCCGGTAAAACCACCCTAACCGAAAAACTGCTGCTTTTTGGTGGTGCCATACAGGAAGCCGGGGCTGTGAAGTCTAATAAAATTAAAAAAGGTGCAACCAGTGACTTTATGGAAATTGAGCGCCAGCGTGGGATTTCTGTTGCTACTTCTGTACTTGCTTTTGAATATCAAAAAAATAAGATAAATATCCTCGATACCCCCGGACACAAAGATTTCGCCGAAGACACCTTCAGAACTCTTACTGCCGTAGACAGTGTTATTGTGGTAATTGACGTTGCAAAAGGAGTTGAGGAACAAACCGAAAAACTCGTGGAAGTTTGCCGTATGCGCAATATTCCCATGATCGTGTTTATCAACAAACTTGACCGGGAAGGAAAAGATGCTTTTGAATTGCTTGATGAGATCGAACAAAAGCTTAACCTCACCGTTACACCTCTGAGTTTCCCTATAGGTATGGGATACGACTTTAAAGGGATTTATAATATCTGGGAACAGAACGTGAACCTTTTTACTGGTGATCCAAGAAAAGATATTGAAGAGACTGTAGAAATTTCCAACCTTGAATCAAATGAATTGGACGAACTTATTGGTAAAAAGGCTGCCACTACTTTAAGAGAAGAGCTGGAACTTGTCCATGGTGTGTATCCCGATTTTGATAAAGAAGCTTATCTTGCCGGGAACCTGCAACCGGTATTTTTTGGATCAGCTTTGAACAACTTCGGCGTTCGGGAACTATTGGATTGTTTTATCACGATCGCGCCTCCTCCCCGACCAAAAGACAGCGACATTCGAAAAGTTCATCCTTCCGAAGATCATTTTACAGGCTTTGTTTTCAAAATTCACGCGAATATGGATCCCAAGCACAGGGACAGGCTGGCCTTTATAAAAATTGTTTCAGGAAAGTTTGAAAGAAACACCCCTTACCTACACGTGCGGCATAATAAGAAGCTGAAATTCTCCAGCCCAAACGCCTTTTTTGCTGAAAGAAAGGAAATCGTGGATGTTTCGTATCCGGGAGATATTGTGGGACTCCACGACACGGGGAATTTTAAAATTGGAGACACTTTAACTGAAGGCGAAGAATTGCGATACAAAGGAATCCCCAGCTTCTCTCCCGAACATTTCCGTTATATCAACAACGCAGATCCTATGAAATCCAAACAACTGGAAAAAGGAATTGATCAGTTGATGGATGAAGGAGTAGCTCAGTTATTCACCTTAGAACTCAACGGCCGAAAAGTAATAGGAACGGTAGGAGCGCTTCAGTTCGAGGTAATTCAGTATCGCCTGGAACACGAATACGGCGCGAAATGTACTTATGAAAATTTAAACGTACACAAGGCTTGCTGGGTAGAACCCCAAGATCCTAAAAGTGAAGAATTTAAAGATTTTAAAAGAGTAAAGTCTAAATTCCTCGCAATTGACAAGCAGGGACAACTTGTTTTTCTTGCAGATTCTGCTTTTTCCTTACAAATGGCTCAGCAAAAATATCCTAACGTGAAGTTTCATTTTACTTCGGAATTTTAATAATAATTACTGATGGGTTTCAGGATCTGTGACATTAAATACCCTTTAAAAGTGACATTTTTGGAAGGTATTTATTGTGTTCCATACTTTGTAATTTGATTAAAGCTCCTCTGTAAGCTTCCCTTAAAACCGAACTGTTTAAAAGTAGAATAATTCTTAATTTTAAACAGTATGAAAAAAAGTAAATTTTCTCCACAGCAGATCTCTAAGATCCTCAAAGAATTCGATAACGGTAAAACAGCTGCCGAGATCAGTCGTGAATATGGTGTAAGCACCGCTGCTTTTTACAAATGGCGAGAGCGTTTTAGCGGAATGAATGGTAAAGAGCTTAAGCGACTCAAAGAACTTGAGGAAGAGAATCGTCGACTCAAGCAAATGTATGCCACCCTTTCT
>NZ_AUKI01000023.1 GCF_000424665.1 Salinimicrobium terrae DSM 17865 | reverse complement strand
TTCCGAACAGAGAAGTTAAGCCCGTTAGCGCAGATGGTACTGCTATTTGTGGGAGAGTATGTCGCCGCCTTTCTTTTAAACCCTTCATCATGAATTTGATGAAGGGTTTTTTTATGCCCTATAACCACCCGCTAAAGTGTGATCGCAAGTACAACTCAAGTTACTGCTCAATAAAATCTCTATATTCTAAAAAGAATCTTTCGAGTGCATCCATTTTTTCTGAAAGCCAGCTCTGGACTTCCGGCCAATCTTTCTTATCATGGATATTCACATTCTCCTTTGTGACATAGACGCGGGAAATAATCTTTCCGTTTTCCAATTCATACACTTCAGCAAAAACTATCTCCGGTAAAAAAAACTCTTCTTTCAGGATCGTCCGGAGGCTCTGCAATTTTTCGAAGTAGTATTGTCTCATGATTTCATCTGTAGAGTCGAAGTCTATAGATACTTCAGCAAGGTTCCGGGTAAAAGAAAACTTTAGTGAAAAATCTTTTATTCTTGTGTTGTATAAAAGCCACTTGCGGGGATAATTTTTTCCGAAGCTTGTCCAGAATTCGTGCCGAATCTTTTTACTCTCCTCGCGGCTATACATTTTAAAGAAAATATGCTAAAAATATTCCGGCGATAACCACGGCAAGCTTAGATGCATTGAAACTATGGTTTTTTGAGGCTTCAAAAAGTATAGTAGTTGAAACATGAAGAAAAATCCCAATGACCATTGCGTTTATGTATGTAGAATAAGTTTCAGAAATGTCAAAATTCGAATTAATCCAGCTTCCTAGCGGTGTCATTAATCCAAAAATAATAAGAAATAGAAAGGCCCTAAATTTTCCAATTTTAGAATGGAAAAGAAAAGAAGCAAGTATTGCAGCCACGGGAATTTTATGAATTACCACTCCATGTAGTAGCTCACTGCTTTGATTGAGTGGAAAACCTTCCAGTAAAGCATGAAGGGACAAACTAAAAAGCAGCAAAAACGGGAATTTTACAGAATTGTTATCTTGATGAATGTGACCATGCTCCACCCCCTTTGAGAGAAATTCGAGAAAGATTTGCAACAGCAGACCAGCCATAATAAAGATTCCTACCTTCTCAAACCCCGAATTATAGACTTCCGGCAACATTTCGAAGACTGTAACGGCAAGTAGGAACGCACCACTAAAAGAAAGCAATAATTGGAAACCTGTCGAAGAAGTAGGTTTTAGGAATAGTGATATTAAACATCCTATTAATACCGCGGCCAATGGCAGTAAATACAGCATTACCTAAAAACGAGAATTAGACGGTCTGATGTGGATTCATCATAAGGTTCAAGATTGTAGTTACCAAAGGTATGTACGAGTTCAATCCCGGCTTTAAAGAAATATAATCTAAATTTCTCCAATGTGAGAGCCATTACTTTTTCAGTAAAAGTATATTCTTCTCCTTCATCTTCAAATTTAATATCCTTCAGAATAAAACCATTCTCTACTCTACGAGAGATTTTGAAATCTATTCCTTTTACTTTTTTTATTTCTGAGGGAACTAATTCTCTAATTACCTTCTTTACGTTCATAAAGTCAATAACTCCCCATCCACCTTCTTTTATTTCCTCTTTAATGGCTATAATGCTCTCAAGGTTTTCCTTTTCTTCATCGAAGTAGCCAAGACTGGTAAAAAGATTAAAGACTGCATCAAATTTCTGTTTTAAAGGAGTACACATGCAGTGAGTGTAAAATTTCAGGGTGTCGTTTTCAAACTGTTTGGCGTATGAGATGCTGTTTTCAGAAAGATCTACTCCTGTAACGTCATATCCCAATTCATTGAGATACACAGAATGTCTTCCCTTACCGCACGCCAGGTCCAGAATACTAGCACCCTTTGGAAGTTTTAAAAATTCCACCATGTTTTGCATGAACTCCTGTGCTTCTTCGTCACCCCGATTCTTGTATAGAATATGATAATAAGGAGTGTCAAACCACGAAGAAAACCATCTATTTGCTGCTAATTCCATATCCTGCAAAATTAATGTATTTTTGCCTCTCACAGAAATTAAGAAATGGGAAATAATTTTAAAATGGTTGCCAAAACCCTTTTTGGCTTTGAACCTTTGCTGGCAAAAGAACTTCGGAATTTAGGAGCGATAGATGTTAAGGAGGGGGTGCGATCTGTCTCATTTTATGGAGACAAGGGTTTCATGTATAAATCCAACCTCTCTCTACGTACAGCAATTAAAGTTTTAAAACCCATTACGAACTTTAAAGTTTTTTCTGAAGAAGACCTTTATCGGGAGATAAATAAAATTTCCTGGGAGGATTTTATAGATGCTAATCAAACTTTGGCAATTGATGCTACAGTTCATTCTGAAAAATTTACTCACTCCAAATATGTAGCCTTAAAATCCAAGGATGCTATTGTTGACAGGTTCAGAGACCGAACAGGAGAGAGGCCGGGAATTGATTTGGATCACCCTTCATTGCGTATTAATGTTCACATTGAAAAAGAATTTTGCACGGTTTCTCTTGACAGCTCAGGACAATCGCTACATAAGCGCGGTTATAAATCGGCAACTAATATAGCTCCTATTAACGAAGTTCTGGCTGCAGGAATGTTGCTGCATTCAGGTTGGGACGGTCAATGTGACTTTATGGATCCCATGTGCGGGAGTGGCACAATTCTTATAGAGGCTGCTATGATTGCCTGTAATATCCCTCCCAATTTAAATCGGAAGGAATTTGGGTTTGAGAAGTGGAAGGATTGGGATGAAGATCTTTTTGAAAAAATTCAGGAATCTGTATTGAAGAAGGCGCGGGATTTCCATTTTACCATTAAAGGTTATGATAAAGCACCTTCAGCTGTTCAGAAAGCCAAGGATAACGTCCAGAATGCAAATCTTGCAGAATTTATATCTGTAGAACACCAAGATTTCTTTAAAACTGAAAAGCAAACAGAAAGACATTTACACATGGTATTTAACCCACCATATGGGGAACGTCTCACTATAGATATGCCTGAATTTTACAAGGCCATTGGGGATACGTTGAAGCAAAGTTATCCCGGTACCTATGCCTGGTTTATAACTTCCAACCTCGAGGCAATTAAACATGTGGGCCTGAGGCCGTCAAGAAAGATCAAGTTATTTAATGGCTCCCTTGAGTCTAAGCTGCTTAAATATGAGATATACGAAGGTTCCAAAAAAGCAAAAAAACAAGAGGTTTAATTACATTTTGTAAAGAGGGATCAAATAGGAAATAGAATAGCCATAACCTACACCAAGGCTGCTCCCGTCATAAGTACGATTAAATCCCGGGATATAAAGATTATCAAAATTCCCGGGCTTTGTCTCGTTGACTTTTTTCTTAAGCTCCACGTGCGTGCTGAGATAAAGATTGTTTAAAACCTCAACCTTGACCCCCAGTTGGAGTTCTGCCCAGCCTGCAGTAAGGTTATTGAACTCACGTGCTTCAGTCCTAACATCGGGTCCAAAATAAGGATTTCTATTGTAGATGGAGAATTCCTGCAGTTCACTTGAAAAAGTCGCAAAGCCATAGCGTAGGCCAAAGTAAATAAGGTTCTGCATTCCGGTCCAGTTTTCATAAAAGTTGTAGTCACCACCCAACTTCATATAGCTTCCTTTGGCAGAAGCGGTAACATTGGGCTGAGAAATTACATTCTGTTCATTTCCAATTTCCCCCGCCAGATAAATATTTTCATATAACCTGTAATCTCCTTTTATTTCCAGACCCTGATAGTTTTCTTCAAAAAATGTCCTTACAGGTTTTGTTAGGTTAATCCCAACCCGTAGTCCATACTGTTCCCGCCCATCAATCGTGTCTGTCGCCTGGTCCTGTTGAGCAAAAACTGCAGAAGAATGAAACCCAAAACTAATGAGTAAAATATATATGAGCTTCTGTTTCATTTTCTATGCTTTCTTGTATAATTGTTTCTGAAAGTATCCAGTTGTTATTATCCTCATTAACCGCAACATCCAGGCTATTGTAATTCACTTTATATCCACAGGCGCGGTTGAGATATTCGGGATCTGGAGAGTATGTAAAAGATACAACATCCTCATTTTCTTCGTCAGAATTGGTGTTGGTAGTAAAAATATACTCAGTAAAATTCTCGTTGGTTCTAAGTGGAACACTTATAGTATTTACAGTTTCCGGCCCCATTAAAATATCTTCCTTTCCGCTGGCGCGAATCATAAGATTAGGAACTGCCTTAAGACGGGTTGGGTCCAGGGGATCGTAAAATTCGATCACTAAGAGGGGAGTGGTTTCCGTTCCTTCAGGACAGATATCATCTCTTTGGCACCCAAAGGCAAGAAAAATAAATCCAACTAAAAAAAGCCATTTTTGGAATCTGTTCATTGTCTTCTTTCTAAACAAACCACATTCTCCACGTGAAAGGTCTGTGGAAACATATCTACTGCTTGTGTACGGGTTACCTTATAATGCTCATCCAGCAGTGCAAGATCCCTTGCCTGCGTGGCTGAATTACAACTCACGTAAACAATTCGCTTAGGCAAGATACCAATAATTTGTGCAACCACATCTTTGTGCATTCCGTCGCGTGGAGGATCGGTTATTAAAACATCGGGATGACCATGTTTCTCCACAAATTCACCTGTGAATACCTTTTTCATGTCCCCAACATAAAATTCTGTGTTAGAAATGTTATTGTTTCGGGCGTTTTCTTTGGCGTCTTCAATAGCTTCGGGTACAGCTTCTACTCCAATTACTTTCGCGGCTTTTGCAGCAACAAACTGTGCAATGGTTCCGGTACCGGTGTAAAGATCGTAAACGAGTTCATTTCCGGTTAAGCCGGCGAAATCTCTAGTGATCTTATATAATTCGTACGCCTGGGAAGAATTTGTTTGATAAAAAGATTTGGCGTTGATCTTAAACCTGAGACCTTCCATTTCTTCAAAAATATGATCCTGACCTTTATAGCATATCACTTCCTGATCATAAATGGTATCATTTCCCTTCGGATTAATTACATATTGAAGACTAGTAATCTCCGGAAATTCTTCAGCAACATAATCCAGCAGCAACTCTCTCTTCCCCTTATTTTCTTCAAAAAACTGAAGCAATACCATAATTTCTCCCGTAGAAGTAGTTCTTATCATTAGAGTGCGCAATATTCCTTGTTGATTCCTGGTATTGAAAAAAGGAATATCATTTTCAATGGCAAATTTTTTAATGCCGTTTCGAATACCGTTGCTTGGCGCCTGTTGAAGATGACATTCTTTAATATCCAGAATTTTATCCCACATCCCGGGAATATGAAAACCAAGAGCATTGCGGTCCTGGATGTCTTTGCCGCTCTGTATCTCTTCCTGCGTCAACCAGCGGCTGTCGCTAAAGGAGAATTCCATCTTATTGCGGTAAAAGTAGATTTCCCTGCTTCCAAGAATAGGTGTGACTTCGGGTAATTCAATTTTTCCAAGGCGGGTTAGATTATTTATGACTTCTTTTTGCTTGTAGAAGAGCTGATGTTCATATCCCATGAACTGCCACTTACAACCTCCACAAACATTAAAGTGGATGCAGGGTGGTTCAACCCGTTTATCTGAAAATTCGTGAATCTTAGTAGCCGTTCCTTCATAATAGGCGCGTTTCTTTTTAGTTGTTTGCACATCAATCACATCTCCGGGCACAGCATTTCCAATAAAGATCACCTTCCCGTCTGGAGCCTTCGCTATGCTTTTTCCTTTTGCACCTGCATCAATGACTTCCAGGTTTTTGAATTCTTTGTTTTTGTTCTTTCTCGCCATGGCGCAAAAATAGGATAAATGCCAAGAATTATTGGGCGTAAGCCTTAAAAAATCAGGAAACATTTAGTAATTTGCGACTTCTGAATTCAGGATGATTTCTCTCCTCAAAATGCCATATTTTACAGGGTTTTTGAAAAGCAGGAATTTCTTATTAAGTAATTGAAAAAATAAATGAAAATGAAGATTTCAGAAAAAATTTCTTCCGCAGAAGCCATAGAACTTGAAGATAAATATGGTGCTCATAATTACCACCCACTTCCGGTAGTACTGGAGAAAGGAGAAGGTGTTTATGTATGGGATGTGGAAGGTAAAAAGTATTACGACTTCCTTTCGGCATATTCCGCCGTAAACCAGGGGCATTGTCATCCGAAGATCGTTGGAGCTATGACAGAACAGGCTCAAAAGCTTACCCTTACTTCAAGGGCCTTCCATAATGACATTTTAGGGAAGTATGAAAAATACGCAACAGAGTATTTTGGTTTCGACAAGCTATTGCCTATGAACACAGGTGCCGAGGCTGTGGAAACTGCCATTAAGATCGCACGTAAATGGGCTTATGAGAAAAAAGGTGTAGAGGAAACTGAGGCACAAATCGTGGTTTGTGAAAATAACTTCCACGGAAGAACCACTACCATTATCTCTTTCTCAAATGACGAAGGCGCCCGAAAGAACTTTGGACCTTACACTCCCGGATTCCTGAAGATCCCATATAATGATCCCGATGCTCTTGAAGAAGTGCTTAAAAACAACAGCAATATCGCCGGATTCCTTGTGGAACCTATCCAGGGAGAAGCTGGAGTCTATGTTCCTTCGGAAGGGTTTCTTACCCGTGCAAAAGAGCTTTGTGAGCAACATAATGTGCTTTTCATAGCCGATGAAGTGCAGACGGGAATTGCCCGTACCGGAAAACTTCTCGCAGTTGAGCACGAAAATGTGAAACCGGATGTTTTGATCCTTGGGAAAGCTATTTCCGGCGGGGTTTATCCTGTTTCTGCGGTTCTTGCCAATGATGATGTCATGAACGTGATCCAGCCGGGACAGCATGGTTCAACTTTTGGTGGGAATCCTGTAGCCTGTGCAGTAGCAATGGCTGCGCTTGATGTAATTAAGGACGAGAAACTGGCCGAAAATGCAGAGAAACTTGGAAATCTTTTCAGAAGGAAGCTCGACGATTATATCCGGAATTCAAATATCGTAAACCTGGTAAGAGGTAAAGGTTTGCTGAATGCGATTGTAATTAATGATTCCGAAGACAGCTCTACAGCTTGGGATATTTGTATGAAACTTAAGGAAAACGGTTTGTTGGCAAAGCCAACTCATGGTAATATCATTAGATTTGCACCACCGCTTGTAATGAATGAAGAGCAACTATTGGATTGTGTAGATATCATTACAAAAACTCTTCAGGATTTCGAAAAATAATACTGAAAAATCAGAAATAAAAAGGGGCGGAAAATACTATTTTTTCGCCCCTTCTTTTTGTGAGAGATTTTTATTGATTCTCGTAAACCTCCATGGATTGCATGAATATTTCCTGCATTCCGTCCCATCCATATATCGCTACCATCACAATGTTGACCAGTAGATAGAGTGCTGAGAGGATAATCCCGATTATCGCCAGTATTCTTCCGGTTTTTACATTGTTGTAGCCGGAGTAAGTATCAGGTTCGGCCATGTAGGTCTGTTTGGCCGATTTGGCAAGAACAAGAGCCACGATTCCGAAGATAAGGCCAAGAATTCCCCAGCAACAGCAGGTGACGATGGAAAGGATTCCGAAAATTAAAATTAGAGTTGAATTTGGTAAGGTTGGTTTTTCCATAATTTATATTGGTTAGTTGATCATAAAACTCATTTTATAGAAATAGGCGCCAATTAAGGTCAGGGCGCTAAGCACAATAAGACCGATTTTGATAAACCAGTCGCCTTTAAATTTTATAAATAAATTGATGAAAAGAAAAAGAAGCAGAATAAGGATAGGATAAATGGCAGGAAACATTTTAAAAGCTGCTCCAAATTCTCCTTGAAAAACAAATACGAGCGACCTTTGTGCTCCACAACCAAGGCAATCAAGCCCAAAAAGTTGCTTATTTAAACAGGGAAGCATAAATTCTTCCATAAAACCTAATTATTGTAGACAGAAATTTTTTTAATTGTTTTTGTATTATTCAGATCCATTACTTTCACGATATAGAGACCATTTATCCAGGGTCTGGTAGAAATTTCTACAGATCTTTGATTATCAAAATTGGTGCGATACAACATCTTTTTTCCCTGCAAATCAAAAATCCCCACTGCTTTTACCGGAGAAAGATCGTTACTTATAATTTGAAGCTCTCCCAGACGGTTATTTTGCATTATACTGAACTTTTCCTTGACCCCTTCCTCCTTAAAAAACACCTCTGGCAATGCTTCCTGCGGAATTTTCTCTGCAAAAGCAACTTTAAAACGATCGTGATAAGTCCCCGGTTGCAACTCTAAAGTTAATGGTTCTTTTTTAATAGAAAAATATTCCTTCGTTTGAGTATCGACTATAAAGATTTCTTTTACCGGAACATTTTCAAAAATTCCCAGTGAAAATGCCACCTTTGACAAGTCTGGAGCCACTCGTACAAATAATGGAATCTCTTCAGCAATATCAAAAGGACGTACGTCAATTACGTAGCTGTCTTCCCCCTTTAGCCAGCCTACATCTGTAGGGGCCAGTTGAAAGGCTTCGGCATCCATTCCGGCATCTATTCCGGGCGTAGCTTCGTCCCAAAACGCCAGACTCAGCTTTCTTTCATATTGATCATTTACAGAAATTTTGAGCTGTACACGTGATAATGGAGTTTTACCTTTGACGTAGGTATGCTTTTTCTGAGCAATTCCAGCCTTAACAGCACCCGGTATATTTTCTTCCGGCGCCATTTTTCTATGAGTATTCTTAAAGATTATTTTCCCGGTTGCAGCCCCTTGGATCATGAAACCCTGAGCTACTGGAAGAAAGCGACGATCAAAATCTTTTCCCCTCGTTCCGTCTCCTTCTCCCTTCGTTGTCTTAAATACCGGCGGCTCATAAATACCATCTGTACAGGGATCTATAGGGCTGAAAGTCCCATAACCTCCCATATAATCTTCTACGTAATGTGACGAACCATTTTCTTTTGAGTCCCAGAAATAAGCAATTCCTGTTGTGACATTGCGGCGGGTCACACTGCCGTAACATGTAGTATTAATTGTACCATTACCTGAATTTTCAAACAGGAAAAGGCTCAGGTCAAATGTAGAAGGATAAGGATTGCCAACCAGTAGGTAAGCGTCCTTTTCAGTCGGGATTTCAATAATTCCGGAATTTGGTCTCCCCCTAAAGTCATATCGCTGCGCATTTCCGGGATTATTTGCTCTACCATTTACTAAAGTAGGATCTTTACCCTCTGTTCCTTTCATAGAAAAGCCATAGCCAGGGGGGATAGCAGTACTACCTCCCACAAAATTCCAGTTGGAATAACTGTTGCCATTGAAGGTGTAGATCCAGCGGGTGGATATAGTGAAAGGATTTGCCGTTCCGTTTAAGGCTGAAGTTAACTGAGCTTGTCGGCTAATAATTTCTGAAACAGGGGAATGCAACAGTGAGATGCCAAAAAAGCCATTTTCGGGAGCTGTTACAGGAGAACTCCAGTAGTTATAATCGTGTGCATTTGTACTACCTTCGGCAAAAATGGAAATACTCCCGGTGCCGGAATTCGCTTTATTCTGTTGATCTCCCTGAAATAATTGAGCACCAGAGCGCAGGTAAATCGATGGCTCCTGTACAGGCGACGGATTTTTCATCAACCTTAGATCATTTTTTACAAATAATAGATTATCGTTAACGTACAGGTAAGTATTATTTTGACCATTCCCTGAGGGAGCTATGCTCAATTGTCCAAATACAGTTTGAAAAACAAATAAAGATGCAGTAACTAACAAAAATCCTCTCATTTTACCGAAATTTGTAGCTTAAGTAATCAAGTTACCACTCTTTTTTGAGTTTAACCTTCTGGTAAACAAATTATTATGAAAAAGCCTTCTTCACAATTCGTAAATTCAATGCTTATACTGGTAGGTGGTGCAATCCTGATTTTTCAAATTTCAGGAGAGGAAAGAAATGTATATATGTTGATTCTGGGTATTGTGATGTTGATGTATGGCCTTTATAATGCTACAAATTACTGGGTCGAGACAAAAGATGATCATAAAAAAGAGGAAGAAGAAAAAAATAATAACTCATTTTAATCATGTTCAAACCGGGAGATAAAGTGGCTGTTCTTGATGAAGACCTGGAAGGGAAGGTTCTTTCGATCAATGGTTCTGAGGTGGCGATCGAAACTTCTGAAGGATTTTTAATGTCATTTAATGCCGACGAATTGGTGAAAGCCGGACCTTCCCTCCCCGATATCCTGCCGCCCGAGGTAGATAGTATTTCCGAAGTCATTAGGGAAAAAGAAAATTCCAAAAAGAGAAAATCTTCCAGAGTGAAACCCAAGGAGCGTACTCAACCTCCCATGGAAGTTGATTTACACATTGGCAAACTTGTGCCAAAAACCGGGGGGCTCTCCAATTACGAGATCCTAAATATCCAAATGGATACTGCTAAAAGACAGCTTGAATTTGCCATGAGCAAACGTATCCAGAAAGTGGTTTTTATTCATGGTGTGGGAGAAGGAGTTTTAAAAGCTGAATTAGAGACCCTCTTCAACAGGTATGAAAACCTTAAATTTTATGATGCCAATTATCAAAAGTATGGTCTGGGTGCTACCGAGGTCTATATTTTTCAAAATTACTAATCTTCTTCCTCGTTATCATCACTATTTGTTGGTTCAAGAGTGATGGTTTGATTAGGGGAGGTGATCACTCCCAATTCATAATCCTGTAGACGAATTTGTTCTCCATCTCCTCCCTGGTTAACAAGCGTAAGATTATTAATGGTTACCAGATATCTAAAGCTTCTGGAGATTTCATTTTCTCTAACTCCTTCCACCTCAAAAGAATCGGTAATTTCAGGATTTAAATAGTGAGGTATACCTTCTGCATTCTGGTCATCTGTAGGATTTAGGTTAAGATTCCAGTCTTCATTTCGGGTAGGCACTCCGTCATTGTCATCATCGGCATCTAAGTAATTGGGTATCCCGTCGTTGTCTGAGTCAGGATAGGTATTTACAGTATTTTCGGCTTCTACTTCTATTTCAACCCGGGTAAGAACGTTATCTCCATCATCATCAATATCTAAATAGTCTGGAATTCCATCGCCGTCCGTGTCTCTCAATTCGGCCATACCTTCTTCTATTGAGGGAACTCCATCCCCGTCATGATCCGTCGCATTTGCCACGGTGGACACGATCACCACTTCACCTCCGGTGGTGCTTCGGAATTCTTCAATAACCTGAGGGGAAACCGGCGGGATCTCATTGCAAAAATAACTGCGATCTACTTCCCCGTCAAAAACCCGGTAAATAACCTGATTGGTTGTCCCGTTAAGTGGAATAACCTTTCTGCCTTCTTCTTCCAAAAGGAACTGTAAGGTAGGAGTATTGAGATCAAACCTAAAAGCAATTGCTTCATTTACACCTGTATTGTTGATTTTATAAAGAACCTGGGATTGGGTATCCCCGCACCAGTTAAGTTGAGGATCTTCAAAATTGAAATCGGTCACAATAATATCCCCGTCATCACATGAAAGCAGCAGGGAAGCTGCAAAAATAAGGCTAACAAACTTTTTCATAAAACGGGTTTTCGGCAAAATTAAAAGTAATATATAATTTAACCGAGACAAGCTTAAATTATTTTAAATCTGTTATTTTTGTTGACCATGAAAAAAGTCTATTTTGATAACGCCGCAACCACGCAAATTCGCGAGGAAGTGGTTGACCGTATGGCCCAGGTGATGCGCGAGGTTTACGGAAATCCTTCTTCCACCCATGCATATGGTCGCAGTGCCAAAACACTTGTGGAACAGGCCCGCAAAACCGTGGCGAAGATTCTTAACGTGGCAGCTTCAGAAATCATTTTCACCTCTGGCGGTACAGAAGCCGATAATCTCATTTTGAATTCGGCTGTAAGGGATCTTAAAGTGAAGCGGATAATTACATCAAAAATTGAACATCATGCGGTATTATACACCTTGAATAAACTGCATGAGGTCTTTGGAACTGAAATTCTTTATGTAAATCTCGATGACTGCGGAAGAGTAGATTTGCAGCATCTTGAAGAATTGCTGGATGCTTCCGGAGAGAAGACCCTGGTTAGCCTGATGCATGTTAACAACGAGGTGGGAAATCTTCTTGATATAAAGAAAACAGGGGAGTTATGTAAATCACACGATGCCCTTTTTCATTCGGATACGGTACAATCAATTGGTCATTATGAAATTGATCTTTCCCAGGTTAAGGTTGATTTTACAGCTGTAAGTGCTCATAAATTTCACGGTCCTAAAGGTGTTGGATTTGCTTATATAAGGAAGAACAGCGGATTGCAACCCCTTATTTTTGGTGGTGAGCAGGAGCGGGGATTTCGTGCAGGGACAGAAGCTGTTCATAATATTGTAGGTTTAGAGGAAGCACTGAAACTATCCTACGAAAATCTTGAAGAGGAAAGAAATTATATCACCTCTCTAAAAAGGCATTTTACAGACCTCTTAAAAAAAGAGGTTCCTGAAGCAAAATTTAATGGCCAGTGCGATGATTTTGAAAACAGCACATATACCCTTATTAATGTGTGCCTGCCTATGTCACAGGAGAAAGCTCTGATGTTGTTGTTTCAGCTTGATCTTCACGGCATCGCATGTTCAAAAGGCAGTGCCTGCCAAAGCGGAAGCGATCAGGGTTCCCACGTGCTTAGTGCCTTTCTTCCGGAAGATGATCTAAAAAAGCCTTCTTTGAGGTTTTCTTTTTCGAGATACAATACAAAAGAAGAAGTAGAATATGTGGTAAAAGTCCTGAAGGAGTTTATTGAGAAATAGATTTTAAGTAGACTGTACCCAGAATTGGTAAGCAGTCAATGTTCAGAAAAATCTTTACTTTCTGGATGAAATAAAATTACCAGTCTTCCTGAAATTTCCTCCGGTTAGGGTTCTACAGTTTAAATCCAACTCTAATGTTATAGATCCGCGGGGTGAGGTAATTGGGAACCGCGTATTGTGTTTTGGTATAAACATCCCGCACGAAAGTATTGGTAATTGAATTTTGGGTGTTAAAAATGTTGAAGATCTCTATGCCTACAGAAACTTCTTTAAAACCTCTGAAAAAATCTTCTTCGGAATTGCCATTTTTGAGAAGATAAAAAAGTCCAAGGTCGGCCCGCTTGTAATCGGGTAAGCGGGATTGGTATAGGTAGGGGTCGGCATAAGCCGGCGATCCACCTGGGAGTTCCGTGTTGTAGACCATATTGAGATACATCTTTAGACGGGGTATTGTGGGAACGTAGTCCTGGAATAACAGTCCAAACTTCAACCTTTGATCTGTAGGCCGGGCAATAAAACCTTTCCCATTAATATTCTCCTCCGTTTTTAAATATCCGAAGCTGAGCCAGCTTTCCGTGCCGGGGACAAATTCTCCGTTAAGTCTAAGATCCAAACCGTAAGCAAAGGCTTCAGCATTATTATTTGCTGCATAGCGTATCCTCACGTTTTCAAGAGTGTATGGATTAACGTTTTCCAGATCCTTGTAGTAAACTTCAGAAGTAAGCCTGAACGGCCGTTCATAGATCTCAAAACTATAGTCATTTCCTAATCCTAAATGCAACGCTCGTTGCGCTTCTACCTCAGGATTCAGGGTACCGGAATAGCTGCGGAGTTCCCGATAAAACGGAGGCTGGTGATAAACACCTCCTGCTAGCCGGAAGAGCATATCAACTTTCCATGCCGGTTTTAAGGCAAGCTGTCCCCGGGGACTAAAAACAATTTGTGCACCAGCTGTTTCATCTTCTGAAGAAACAAACCAGGTATGCGTTCTTGCCCCGGCATTGAACCAAAACTCGTGATCATTAATGTCAATGCGGCGGCTCCACTGCAGGTAAGCCTGAACCCGGTCAATTTGTATGTTATTAAAACCTCTAATGGACGTAAATGGCTTGAGAGGAGCTTCATAAGGTACGTATGGCTGATTATTCTTAAAATCGGGGAGGGGAGGGCGAAGGGAAAACCCTGCAGAATCCACAATTTCATATTCTCTTATCCTGTCGCGAACGTCTTCGTGAGTATATTTTATGCCATAATTGAAGTTATGGCCCTCAATATTCAGATTACCAGTGTGTTCTAAATTAAAAATAAGAGCATCCAATTTGTTTCGGGCATGGGTCAAATGAGCTCCCACACCTTCTGAAAACTCTACTTTTCCGAAATCTTTTCCGGTAAAATTCGCGTTAACTTTCCCAAGAAGGTATTGCGCAATAATATCATAGTATTCCTTTTCCTGTGTATTATAAGCAGAAGCGGTAAGGTGCGCAGTGAAGTTTTTATTTATCCTGTAAGAGCCTTTTACTGCTCCAAAAAAGGTTTTATATACATCTTCTTCCCTCCCGGTGTAGTGTACAACAAGAGCTCGGGGATCCTGCAGAGTGCCAAAATTGGTCTGTCGGGTTAAAGGTTGATAGCTGTAATCATTTAAAGAAGCGTTACCTAAAAAACTCATTTCGAATCCGGAACTAAAGCGATAGATCAAATTTACCTGAGCATCGGCAAAAAGAGGTTCAAAGTTGGTTTCGGTTTCCCTTGCATCTACTAAAAGACTGTTATCGCGATACCTGATTCCACCAAGGGCACTAAATTTTCTATTTTTCGAGACTCCTTCCGCAGCAAGATTTATTCCCAGGAAACTGGCATCGAGAGAAGCTTGAAAATCAACAGGCCGCCGATAAGTTATATCTAAAACCGAGGACAGCTTGTCGCCGTACTTTGCCTGGAAGCCTCCTGCCGAGAAATATACATTACGAATAAGGTCGGGGTTGACAAAGCTCAATCCTTCCTGTTGCCCGGAACGAATGAGAAATGGTCTGTAAACTTCTATCCCGTTTACGTACACCAGATTTTCGTCGTAATTTCCGCCGCGAACGGAGTATTGAGTGCTTAATTCATTGTTGGAACTTACTCCGGGAAGGGTTTTGAGCAAGTTCTCTACCCCGGCATTGGCTCCGGGAAGATTGCGAATATCTTCCGGGTCTATAGCAGTGATCCCACGAAATCTTTCTCTCTTTTCCGGCTGAAGAACTACTTCTCCTATCTGCTCAATCCTGCTGCTTAGTACCGGATTGAATTCAAGAACTTCATCCCGACTTAGAAAAGCCTTAAAAGTGACATTTTTGAAACCAATATGTGTAACCGTTAGCTGAATTTCCCGGTCGGCAGGGACTACCCAATTATAGAAACCGTTTTCATTGCTTGAGGTCCCTCTATCCTCCAAGGAAATACTGGCACCCGAAACGGGATGTAAGTTTTCGTCGAGAATAATTCCCTGTACTACTGCTGTTTGCGACCATAAGCTATTCGAAAAAAGCAGGCAGCACAGTAGGAAAGCAAAGAATTCTCTCAAATGAAGATCTATTTTCTAAAGAAGGTACTTTCAAATATAGTAGTATTTCCTACATTATCTATTACCTCAATCTTCAATTGGTTTTCGGTATCTGTTACTACGCCATCTGCAAAGTCGTGGGTCAGCAAATTCTGTTTGTATTCATATTCCATAAGAATGAACTTACCATTGACTGTGGCCCGGTAACTCTTTATTCCCGAAAGATCATCAGAAATTTTCACTTTTAGATTTTTATTTCCCGAGATCCACTGGCCATCTTTGAAATTTACCGGCACTACCCGCGGGGCCTGAGTGTCCCTACCAAGAGTATAGGTGCCAAAGTTGCGGGTTTTGGTTGTAAATCTTTCCCCATCTTTGGTGGTAGTGGAATAATTGGGATTTCCCCATTTGTTGAGTCTCGCAATGAACATTTGTTCCCGGTCTTCCGGCTGGTACTTGCTAAGGTCGAAACCTATAGTAATATTGGTGTGAATGGGAATAACATCCTCATGAAGGATCACTTTTTCATCTTCAAAGGAAATATCCAGGGAAGCATCCTGATAGAGGCTGTTCTTTGGAATATATACATCAATACCATTACCTTCAAACTGTGCTCCAGCATTTGCCGGCACATAGAAGTCGGTAATTTCAGAAGGATCTTCTTTAATGTCATTTTGATGCTTTCCTTCAATAGGAATAGTTACAATTCGTTCATTTCCGGAGAAATCTGAAACGCGAATTGTGTAGTTGTAGGAAAGACTGTCCTTCACGTTAAGTAGGCCTTGATTGCTCACATCGCTGTAGATGCTTAGCGGGTTTGAAGGCTCAACAAAAAGCTTTTGAATGCGGCTGTTATTTCGGGCGTAGTAGTCGTAATCAATTAACTGGTTAAGATGTCTGGTTTCACTAAAAGAAAATATTTCAAAATTTGCCTGGAAAAGCTTTTCTCCATTTGCGCTGGTCTCAATTCTATAGACCCCATTATGATTTGGAGCGGCATTTAGTTGGTCAACAGCATTAATACCGAAGCCAATTTCGCCACAGGCGTCAATTTTTTCTGCTCTAAATGACCCATCCTGCTGCGGAATTAACCTTAGCTTCTGTCTTTGCGCGGAACCATTTACATGTGCATTTTCTCCTTTAGGATAGACAAATACCCCCGAAACAATGGGAGCCCTCGTATCTTCTAACTCGATTCCAAACATAAGAGGATTCATAGGTCGCTGTTCTCCATCTCTTATCTCATAATGGAGATGAGGGCCGCCGCTTCCCCCTGTATTTCCGCTATTAGCAATTAATTCCCTCCTTTCTACAGGTAATTCTGAAGCTTCCGGATAGACCTGGACCTCATAACTTTCCTTTTGATACTGAAGTTTCTTAATGTATTCTTCAATTTTGGGTGAAAAATTCTTCAGGTGTCCGTAGACAGTAGTGTAACCATTGGGATGCTGAATGTATATAGCCTTCCCGTAGCCATAGTGCGCAACATTGATACGGCTCACAAAACCTTCCGCAGAAGCATAAACAGGAAGACCTTCCCGTTGCTGGGTTTTAATATCAAGTCCGCTGTGAAAGTGATTGGACCGTAGTTCACCAAAAGTACCGGACAGGGCCAGGGGTACTTGCAATGGATCATCAAAATATTCTGTAGGTACATTTGGGGCCTGAGCAATTACTGTAAAGCTGAATAAGAATAGAAGAGGGGCAAAGATCCTTTTCATGAAGATTTTTAATTTTACTTTTTAATAGCGGGTTAAAGATACCAAACGAACGTCAAAAATTAAACCCTTATTTCTGAGGAGGTTAAAATTATTTTAAATGCTAATCCAAAATAGAGTTCAAAATATTGGGATATTTCGGCAGGTATATTAACTTTGTGAGGGTAAGCAGCAGGTTTAGCTTTAATGAACGATTTAACAGAAATAGTTGATAATCTTGAAGGTAGGATTGAGAAGTTGCTTCAGAATTACAAAAAACTGGAGCAGAGACAACAAAGCCTTCAGGAGGAATTAACCTCCTTAAGGGCCGAAAAGCAGGAATTGCAGGCAGGTCTGGAAGCCTCTGAAAATCGGGTGCAAACTCTTAAAGCCGCCAATGCCTTGCTTGGCAGTAATGATTATAAGAAAGAAACCAAGCTTAAAATAAACAGCTTGATCAGGGAAATTGACCAATGTATTGTTCACCTCTCTGAATAGAAGAATAAAAAAATGCCGAATCAGCTTAAAATAAAGATCTCAATTGCAGACAGGGTTTATCCCATGACCATTCTTCCTGAACAGGAAGAGGGTTTACGTAGGGCTGCAAAAAAGATTGAGTTCATGATTAAGCAATTTGAACAGAGTTATGCCGTTAGGGATAAGCAGGATGTTCTGGCCATGTGTGCCTTACAATTTGCGGCCCAAACCGAGCAAAATACAATTGATCGCAGCAGCGAAGTAGTTTTAGCTGAAGATAAATTGAAGGCGCTCAATGATCTGCTTGATAAGCATTTGGTTTAACTGTTCTTTGAATTAGAAAATAAAGGTTACTGCCTGTATTAGTTAATTTATTTTGATAAACTCAACACCAATTCTTTAAAGAGGGTGAGTTTAAGTTGTAAAAGCAAGCCGCCTTTGAGCGGATCCTTGATCAGCTTGTTAGCCCTAAACGTGATTTAGAGAGTTTATACAAATCAACAACTAGTACAGGCTTTTTTTATACATAAAAACTAACTAATGGATACACTAACTATAGCGCTTATTATTATTTCCCTTGTCCTGGGGCTTGCAATTGGTTTTGGTTTGGCAAAATATCTTGAAAAGAAAAATGCCTCTAAGATCATCCAGAGAGCTAAAAAATCGGCAGCAGGAATTCTAAAAGAAGCCAAACAGGAAGCCGAAAGCATCAAAAAGGACAAGATCCTGCAGGCTAAAGAAAAATTTATTGAACTGAAATCTGAACATGAAAAGGTCATTCTTTCCCGCGATAAAAAGATAGGAGATGCCGAGAAGAGAGTAAGAGATAAAGAATCACAGGTTTCCAGCGAACTTTCCAAGAATAAAAATTTAAACAAGGAGCTGGAAGAAAAGATTACAGACTATAATCACCGCAATGAAGTTTTGGAAAAGAAACAGGAGGAAGTCGATAAACTTCATAACAGTAAAGTGCAACAGCTTGAAGTGATCTCCGGCCTTTCTGCCGAAGATGCGAAATCCCAACTCATTGAATCTTTAAAAGACACAGCCAAAGCAGATGCAATGTCCCTCGTGCAGGATACAATAGAAGAAGCAAAACTTACCGCACAGCAGGAAGCAAAAAAGATAATTGTTAATACAATTCAGCGAATAGGTACAGAAGAAGCTATAGATAATTGTGTTTCTGTTTTCAATCTTGAGAGCGATGACGTCAAAGGTCGGATTATTGGTAGGGAAGGTAGAAACATTAGAGCCATTGAAGCTGCTACAGGTGTAGAGATCATTGTGGATGATACTCCTGAAGCTATTATTCTTTCCTGTTTTGATTCAGTAAGAAGAGAAGTAGCACGTTTATCCCTTCACAAACTTGTAACCGACGGAAGAATCCATCCGGCTCGTATTGAGGAAGTAGTGAAGAAAACTACGAAACAAATTGAGGAAGAAATTATCGAAGTAGGAAAAAGAACAGTGATTGATCTTGGGATCCATGGACTACATCCTGAATTAATTAGGACTGTAGGCCGTATGAAATACCGTTCATCTTATGGTCAGAACCTTTTGCAGCATTCAAGGGAAGTAGCAAAACTCTGTGGAGTTATGGCTGCAGAATTGGGATTAAATGCAAAACTTGCCAAACGAGCAGGATTATTACATGACATTGGAAAAGTACCCGAATCTGAAACTGAAGTTCCTCACGCTATTCTGGGAATGCAATGGGCTGAAAAATACGGGGAAAAACCAGAAGTATGCAACGCTATTGGAGCACATCATGATGAAATAGAAATGACCTCTTTATTGTCACCTATAGTACAGGTTTGTGATGCTATTAGCGGGGCAAGACCTGGTGCGAGAAGACAGGTGCTGGATTCTTATATTCAGAGATTAAAAGACCTTGAAGATATAGCCTTTGGGTTTGGAGGTGTGAAAAAAGCTTATGCCATACAGGCGGGTAGGGAATTAAGAGTTATTGTCGAAAGCGAAAAGGTAAGCGATGAAAAAGCAGCTAACCTCTCCTTTGAGATTTCTCAAAAGATCCAGACAGATATGACTTACCCGGGGCAGGTGAAGATCACTGTGATACGGGAAACACGTGCGGTAAATATTGCAAAATAAAGAAATAAAGCTCATTATAAATTAGCTCCCGCTTACAAAAGAAGCGGGAGTTTTTTATTAGAACCGTTTTGTTTCCGTAATTTAAGGGCTGCGAACCGGGATCCAAATGCGAAAAAAAAATATACTGAGATTTCTCTTTTTGGCGGTACTGTTTTACCCCATTTTCACCTTGTTTAAAGCAGTAGGGAATCTCGATGGGACCGAGCTGCAGGAAGCACTTGATTCGGTGTTACACTACCAGATAAGTATTTGGGTAAGTTGGCTTGTGCTGGTTTCGGCTTCTATTTACTTCAAGTGGACGAAGAAGAAAAATTTCTTTTTTTTCTTCACCTATGCTTTTCTAGTAATAGCTTTTGCTTTTCTCGGTTATTTAAGTCAGGTGCTTATGACCGGGTACAACCTTCCCAATAAATTTCGGGATGGCTACTCTTTCGGAGTGTTGCATGCGTTGCAGCATATAATTACCTCAGTGGTTTTGACTGGTTTTCTTCAGGCGGCAGTATGGTGGTTTACCCGCAGGTGGCATCGGAGATAATGAGAGTTATGGAGTTATGAGTTATGAATAAAAAAGGTTGGCGACAAATTCCCGAATAATTTCCTGTTCGGCAAACGTAGTCCGTTATCGTTCCTTAATGATGCTTGTCGTTAGGCCATGCAAGAATTCATGGAACAAGTCTCAAAAATGTCATTTTTTACACCTCATCTGAGTGAGTAATTCTCCCTCCCCTGGATATTATATCCCGTCGTATTTTATCAAATCCTTCGGGCAGCAGAGGAACAGCCGCATCTTCAATAAGTGTCGCTTTAAAACCTTCTTTTAGCGCGTCTAAAAGCGTAAAATAAACACAAATATCTGCAGCTAGTCCGCAGAAGTAGAGATCTACGGCCCCTTTTTCTTTGAGATAACCGCTCAATCCTGTGACCTTTTTATGTCCATTGTCAGAAAATCCACTGTAGCTGTCTATTTCGGGATCCATTCCCTTTCTAAAAATGGCTTCTACAGGTTTTGTTTTAAGATCTGGGTGGAAGTTTGCCCCTTTTGTCCCTTGAACACAGTGCACGGGCCAAAGCTTTTGCTCGAGACCATTAAGATCAATGACTTCAAATTCCTTTTTCCCCGGATGGTTTACCGCAAAACTTTTATGATTCGTCGGGTGCCAATCCTGTGTCGCCACAACGAGCTCAAAATGAGGTAAAATTTTATTAATTACAGGAATAATACGGTCTCCGTTTTTTACTTCCAACGCACCTCCCGGCATAAAATCCACTTGTGCGTCAACAATGATCAAAGTCTTCATGATCTTTTATTTTTGTGTTCCTCAATAATGGCGTTCCGCTCATCTCTGAGTTTCTCACTTATTCCCACTTTGTAAATGTGGGGATTATTAAACCGCTTATATTCCGGGGGAAGTTTTGCCAACCTTTCTTTATTAAACTCTTTAATTTCCTGAATGGTCTTCTTTTTATCAGATCTTGTTCGATTATCAAATACAATATTTAAAAGCTCCTCTTTTTCTACATCTCCAACAAACCTGAATTTGAGCGGATCGTATGGGTGATACATCATTTCAGGATTTTTTTCATTTGCCAGGCAAACCACGTCTCCTCCAAGGAAATTTCCGGACTCATCAAGAAGCCGGTGTACCTGCTTTTGGTGAGGTAAGGTTACTTTTGAAATAGTTTCAGATAGTTTTATCCTCGGTTTACCTTTGAAAAATGATAATTTATAAACCCCGTCAAGGGCGGCATCAGGTTTTCCGGTCACTAAGCTCGTTCCCACTCCAAATATATCAATAGGGGCCTCCTGATCAAGCAAGCTTTTGATCACATGTTCATCCAGCTGATTGGAAGCTGAAATTTTTACGTAATCCAAACCGGCATTGTCCAGCAGTTCCCTTGATTTTCTGGCCAGATAAGCAAGATCGCCACTGTCCAGGCGTATCCCCTTCAGCTTATCCCCACGTTTTTCCATTTCCTTTCCCACCTGGATGGCGTTTGGAATTCCGCTTTTTAAAGTATCATAGGTATCTACCAGTAAAATGGCGTTTTTAGGATGTGCCTCGGCAAAATCCCTGAAGGCATCCAGTTCATGCTCATAACTTTGTACAAAGGAATGTGCCATAGTTCCCGAAACCGGAAACCCAAAATCCCTGCCGGCCCGGGTATTACTCGTAGCCTCAAATCCGCCAATTATAGCGGCTCTGCTCGCATGATAGCCACCAAAACCCTGGGCTCTTCTTAACCCGAAATCAATTAAGGTTCTGCCTTTGGCCTGGATGGCCATTCTCGCCGCTTTAGTGGCAATAAGAGTTTGAAAATTTAGAATATTCAGCAGCAGGGTCTCTATGATCTGAGCTTCGATGATATTTGCTTCCACCCTTAACACCGGTGCCCCGGGAAATACCAGGTCTCCTTCCTGCATACTGTAGATCTTTCCGCGGAAGCGAAAATTCTTCAGGTAATCCAAGTAGTCCTCAGAAAATTCCAGGCTTCTTAAGTAATCCAGGTCTTTCTCTGAAAATTTTAGTTTTTCCAGATAATCCAGAAGGGTTTCAAGCCCAGCAAATACAGCGAACCCCCCGTTAAAAGGTAATTTTCTGAAAAAATAATCGAAAACTGCCGTGTTTTCTGTTTCCCCTTTGCTAAAGTAAACCTGCCCCATGCTGAGCTGATACTGATCTGTGTAAGTACCGCTTATGTCAATCATCCTGCGTTCTTTTGATTTTTTATTATAGCTCTTCCTGGGCTTCCAGGTACTGGTCTTGCTTATGCCAGTCGAACCTATAGGAAAGTCCTCCGGCTACCTGCCACCTGGAGGGAGTATCTTTAAAGTTTATAAGCCCGGAAATATCTGCCTGAAAGTTCTTATGAAAAAGATAAGCAAAACCACCACGGGCAATCTCATCGCTGTAAATGTCACTGATTAAGGTCTGGAATTCTCCAAACATGGCAAATTTAGAGGAGAAGGAGTGGGTAAGAGTCGCAATCCCAGAATAAGAAGGATACTCATCACCTATGCGATCGCCAATTACATTTAAGACCAATACCCATGGACCCCAGTTATTTTGCGTGATCACGGCTGCACGGGGAGTATATTTTCCCTGTCCCTCGTACAGGTATGGATTATCCCCAAAAGAGAAATTAGCTCCAGCGTATAATGCAACGGCAGGAATAAAAACACTCCAGTCAAAGCGTTGATTTGCTTTCCAGCTATAGAGGTTCGGCTTTTTTTCCTTTGCATTTTTGTAAGGATCATAAATTAAATATTTAACGCCTATGGCATTAGAATTAAAATTACTTATTCCGTAATTTTCAGTATTAGCTCCTACAATGTAACTAGTGGTTTGGTCTAAATAAGAGCCCATCACATTGATCTCCAGTTCTTCCAGGAGAAACCCGAATCTTACTGCGTAATCTATCCCCCAAAGCTCTGTATCTGTCTGAAGCAATACGTGTTCATCGTGTCCAAATTGGCCACCTGCCTCAATTTGTAGCACCATAGGTCCCACGGCAAAGGCTCCCTGTGAATTTCCGGGTCTGTTAGAATTTATAGTTTCAGTATATTGTGCAGTGGCAAGAAAACTTCCGCAGAGGAAGAGAAGAAAAAATATCGCGTAGATCCTCATATTGGGACTGATTGGTTACAACCAAATATAGAGATTTTCTCATTTTTTTTGGCTGCAGCAATGGTTTTCTTTGAGCAGAATGGTAATTTTACCAAAATTTTTAGAATGCACGAAGCTTCACTAACCCAGGTGTTAAAGGTTATACTAATAGTTCTCCTTATTTACTTTGGTTTAAAACTTATATTTCGCTGGCTTGGACCTATTATTCTACGTTGGGTGTTGAAGAAGATCGGGAAAAAATTCCAGCAGCGGTTTAGTCAGTTTGATTCCGGTAGGGAGCAACAACGACGGCAGGGGGAAGTTAGCATTGATAAAAAACCCAAAAGGAAGCAAAAGTCAAAGAATGACGTGGGAGAGTATATCGATTATGAAGAAATTGACTAATTTCCGCTCCAAAATCCTCTTCCTATGAATTTGTCCCTAAAGAAAGTATTTCCTCATGTTTTTGTTGTCCTGGGATTTATAGTTGTTTCTTTAGCATATTTTTATCCCGTACTCCAGGGAAAAGAGATATTTCAAAGTGATATAGCACAATACATCGGGATGTCTCGTCAGCAAACTGAGTTCCGAGCAGAGACAGGGGAGGAGCCTTATTGGACAGACGCGGCTTTTGGAGGAATGCCTACTTATCAATTGGGAGCGAATTATCCACACAATTACGTAAAGGAACTGGACAGGACATTGCGATTTCTGCCAAGGCCGGCAGACTATCTTTTTCTGTATTTCATCGGAATCTATATCTTATTCCTTGTCCTTAAAATCGATTACAGGCTGGCTGTTTTGGGAGCTCTGGCTTTTGGTTTTTCCACTTATCTTATTATAATTTTAGGAGTGGGACATAATGCCAAAGCCCATGCTATAGCTTATATGCCCTGGGTACTTGGAGGTATACTCCTGTGCTTTAGGCAAAAATATATTTGGGGATTCCTGTTACTTGCCTTCGGGATGGCGCTGGAGATAAGTGCCAATCATTTCCAGATGACTTTTTACCTTCTCCTGCTGGTGATTGTCATTGGAATTGTCTATCTCATAGATGCTTTTAAGAAGAAGAAATTACCACAGTTTTTCAAAGCTCTTGTTGTAATGGTGGTAGCTGTACTACTGGCCATAGGTGCGAATGCAACCAATTTAATGGCCACCCAGGAATATGCCGATTTTAGTACCCGTGGCGACACCGGACTCACCATTACTCCTGAAGGTGCACCCGATAAATCTTCCGGTCTTGATTATAATTATATTACCGAATACAGCTATGGAGTTTTAGAAAGCTTTAATCTTTTCATCCCGAGGTTTATGGGAGGTTCCAGTGCAGAAAATATAGGAACAGATTCTGCAATCTATTCTCAGTTGCTAAAGCTTGGAGCCAATCCCTTACAGGCCGCACAATTTGCCGAATCAGCACCAACTTATTGGGGTGATCAACCTTTTGTTGGTGCGCCTGCTTACATTGGAGCCACCGTACTTTTTCTGTTTGTTTTTGCTCTTTTTCTAATAAGAGGAAAGCTCAAGTGGTGGATCGTAGGTGGTTCTTTGTTAGCTCTACTATTATCCTGGGGGAAAAATTTTAGTTTCCTTACAGATCTCTTCATCAATTATTTTCCGCTTTATAACAAGTTTAGAGCGGTGTCTTCCATACAGGTCATTATTGAACTTTGTATTCCAGTGTTGGCTATTGCAGGACTTGCAAGACTGTTCTTTAGAGAAGAAACTGAAGACCGGAAAATCTATTCCCTAAAATGGGCAACAATAATTACCGGAGGAGTAGCTTTGTTGTTCCTGCTTTTTAGAGGTGCTTTCAGCTTTACAGGCGCAAGTGATGGAGTTTTGATTCAGCAGTTGGGGCCTGAATTTGTTCGGGCACTAAAGGAAGATCGAAAATCTGTTTTTACTACCGATGCTATTCGCTCCCTGAGTTTTGTTCTATTGACCGCTGCAGTACTCTGGCTATTTCTGAAGAAAAAATTAACCCGAAATCTTGCAATAATAGCATTGGGAGCATTGATTCTTGTAGATCTTGTGGCGGTAGACAGAAGGTATGTAGATGGAGACGATTTCGTTAAGTCGAGCCAGGTAAACCGACCTTTCCAACCTACCGGAGCCGATCGGGAAATCATGCAGGATGATTCTCACTACAGGGTTTTTGACCTTAGCGGAAGCCCGTTTAATACCGCCCGCACCTCTTTTTTCCACAATTCGGTAGGGGGCTATCATGCTGCCAAGCCGGGAAGGATGCAGGAACTTTATGATTTTTATTTATCTCAGAACAACCTGCAGGTGCTCAACATGCTTAACACCAAATACTTCATTATTCCAACCGAAGATGGTCCCGTGGCCCAGGAAAATCCAGAAACCAATGGCAATGCCTGGTTTGTTCAGGAGGTAATCCTGGTGGAGGATGCGAATGAAGCTATCCTGGCGCTGGAAGGAATAAATACTAAAAGAGTAGCGGTAGTTGACAATGACTTTGCCGAATTTATTCCGAAAAAGGAATTTGCGCCCGACTCTACTGCACAAATCGAACTGGTGTCTTATCAACCGAATGAACTGGTCTACAGCGCTTCTTCAGAAAATGATCTTCTTGCTGTTTTTTCTGAAATCTATTATCCTCATGGATGGCAGGCTTATATTGACGGGGAGGAAGTACCGCATTTTAGAGCCAATTATGTTTTACGCGCAATGATGGTGCCGGCCGGGGAACACGAAATAACTTTTAGGTTTGAGCCGCAGGTAGTAAAAACCGGGAGTTCGATTGCATTGGGCAGTTCTATACTACTGGGATTATTGTTGATTGGCGGTATCATTTGGGGAATAAGACGAAGATAAGTTTGCATTTTAAGCAGGGCAATGAAAAAAGTACTTATAGTTACTTATTACTGGCCCCCGGCCGGTGGCCCGGGCGTGCAGCGCTGGCTTAAATTTGTAAAATATCTTCCTGAAAATGGTATTGAACCTATTGTTTATGTCCCTGAGAATCCTCATTACCCTTTAAAAGATACCTCTCTTGAATCTGGAATACCTTCAGAAATAAAGGTGCTCAAAAATGCCATTTTTGAACCCTATCCTTTTGCAGGCTTATTGTCTAAAAAAGATACTCAGGCTATTAGTTCCGGAATAATTCCAAAGGAACAGAAGCAAGGATTTTTGCAGAAATCTATGCTGTTCATTCGGGGAAATTTTTTCATCCCTGATGCCCGGAAGTTCTGGATCAAACCTTCGGTAAAATTTCTTTCGGAATACCTGAAAGAGCACAATATTAATACGGTTATTACTACCGGTCCTCCTCATAGCATGCACCTTATTGGGTTACAACTAAAAAAGGAGATGGGAGTGAAGTGGCTAGCCGATTTCAGGGATCCATGGACGCAAATTGGCTATCACAGTAAGCTAAAGCTGCTTTCTAGTTCCCGAAAAAAACATGAAGATCTGGAAAAAGAGGTGCTGCAAACCGCAGACATGATTATTACCACCAGTTTTACTACCCGAGAGGAGTTCCTGTCAAAAACCAATCGTCCCATTGAGGTGATCACTAATGGTTATGATGTAGAGCAGGTTGAAAAGCTACCAATGGATGAGCAATTCAGTCTTTCCCATATTGGGTCTTTGCTTTCCGGAAGAAATCCTGAAAACCTGTGGCAGGCAATTTCAGAATTGATACAGGAAAATGAGAATTTTGCAAGGGATTTCCAATTAAAACTTGTTGGGGCAGTGGGAGAGCTTGTTCTGGAAAGTATTCAAAAATCGGGTTTAGAGGAATGGCTTGTTTTGAAGGATTATGTCTCTCATTCGGAAGCTTTGCAACTTCAAAGAAGTTCGCAGCTGCTCCTGTTGATTGAGATAGATAGTGAAGAAACAAAAGGTATAATTCCGGGGAAACTATTTGAATATATGGTGAGTGATCGGCCTATACTTGCTGTAGGTCCCGAGGGAGCAGATATTCAAAAGATCATTCAGAAAACCAATACGGGATCATGTTTTCTATACTCTCAAAAAGGGGAAATTAAAGGCTTTCTTCAGGAAAAGTATGAGCTTTTCAAAAAGGGTGAATTAAAATCTTATCCTATCGGACTTCAGCAATACAGCAGGAAAGCCTTGACAAAACAGTTGGCCACACAAATAAAGCAGCTTTAATGGGGATCATCATTAGCCAATCGGCCAAAAATCTTTCTACTACTTATTTTGGCTTTGGTATTGGAGCGATCAATACCCTGTTTCTCTATGCAAATTTTCTCACCCCCGAATATTATGGGTTGGTGGGTTTTCTGCTATCGGCTGCAAATCTCATCTGGCCGCTTATGGCCTTTGGAGTTCACAATACCCTGGTGAAGTTTTACAGCTCATATGATTCGGCCGAAGAAAAAGATAAGCTGCTAAGCGTCATCCTGCTTTTACCGCTGGGAATTTCTCTAATTCTTGCCCTTATTGGTTATTTGTCCTACGACTTGCTGCTCAATTACTTTTCCGACGGTGACGGATTGGTAAAGCCATATATCTGGTTAATTTTTGTGATCGCCGTTGCGACTTCCTATTTTGAGATCTTTTTTTCCTGGGCCAAGGTTCATTACAAAAGTGTCTTCGGGAATTTTATGAAAGAGGTGTTTCACCGGGTCTGCATTTCCCTGCTGTTGCTGGCGGTCTACTTCGGGTACATTTCTATTGAAAATTTTATTTATGCCGTGGGTGGGGTTTTTATTTTGCGCCTTATTATAATGATGTTCTATGCCTTCAGCTTATATTTTCCGAAGCTTAGTTTTTCTTTTCCGCGTAACCGATCTTTTATTCTGAAGTATTCTGCATTGATCCTTATTGCAGGATCTGTCGCTATGGTGTTGCTGGATCTGGATAAGGTGATGATAGAAAGATTTCTTCCCATAGAAATGGTGGCCGTATACGGGATCGCTGTATATGTATCTTCTGTGATCGCAGTTCCTTCAAGAGCAATGCACCAAATCACTTATCCAATGACAGCTACTTTACTCAACAAAAAGGATAAAAAAGGACTTCTGGAACTTTACGAAAAGAGTTCTCTAAACCTTTTGATCATTAGCGGACTCATTTTTTTGTTGATTATCACCAACATTTCTCAGCTTTACGAGCTAATTCCGGATGAGTATCAGATTAGTTATTCGATTGTTATTTTAATTAGCTGTGTCAAACTCTATGATAATTTACTTGGGAATAACAATAGCATTCTTTTTAATTCAGATTATTACCGGCTGGTTTTAGCTATAGGCGTGTTTCTGGCTATTCTGGCTTTTGTACTAAATATTGTTCTGATTCCAGTTTTAGAGCTTTTAGGAGCGGCGTTGGCCACCTTCCTTGCCTTTGCCTGTTATAATACAGTAAAGCTGGTGATAGTGTTGAAAAAATTCAGAATTCATCCATTTACTAAAGAAACCGGATACAGCCTTCTTCTCATCCTTATTTTTAGTTTCGGGTTTTACTACTGGAATTTCACATGGCATCCTGTGGTGAATATAATGCTGAAGTCAAGCATTATTGCCCTTCTATACGTACTGACTATTTATTTGCTGAAGTTTTCTCCGGAAATAAACAAGATCATCAACCAAAGTTTTAAGTTCCTAAAAAAGTAAATTGATCCGCCACAACAACTCTTTCCATGAATTCGGAGGAATTTATAGATTTTAGACAAAAAAGATCCCCGGCGCTATCGCAACCGGGGACCAACCAACTAACCAACCAAAACTAAATTTTAATTTCTTCCTCTGGAACTTCTGCTTCTTGTTGAGGCAGGAGTTTCCTGAACTGTTGCAGGACTCACAGTTGTAGACCGTTGTGTCCTGGCCTGAGCCTGTACTTGTCTTGCAGGAGTTGCGTTTACAGATGCACTTCTGCTTCTCTGTTGTACACTTCTTTCAGCAGGAACATTGGCTGCACGGTTTTGACGTACTACCCGTTGCTGTACTGCAGGAGTTTCTACTCTTGAAGCCCGGGCTCTGGCATCTGCTCTATTAGTTGCAGGCGTAGAGCGGCGAATTTCTCTCTTTTCTTCTCTGTATTGCGCTGCAGAAACAGCTGATTCTCTTGGGGATGCATTTTGAGTTCTAATTCTCTTTTGCTCCTCTGTTCTTTTTCCTCTGTGATAGGAGGTGACTCTTTCTCCTGGTCTGTAATAGCTCTTTTGAAAAGAGTTATTGTTGTAATAGTTATTGTGATAATACTTCTTATAGGAATTGTACCTCATTCTGTTGGGCTCATAATACAATCGATATGGCTGGTGGTACACTACCGTATATTCTGAAAATGGTCTCATATAATGATCGTGCCATGGTCGATAGACGTAATGTACATTTCTGTTATTGATAAATCCTGAAGTATGGCTGTAACGATGGTAAGGATCATAATGTACAAACAGGTTTCCTACTCTGTGTACCATTCCAAAGGCATTATAACTAACCTTAACCCGTCCTGCCTGAATAATTCTTCCATAGTAGTCGTAATAAACCGGAACATTCTCGATTTGGATCACAGCTCCAAAATCATCATATTGTACGAATGGGCCGTAATCATAACCGGAATTAAAACTATAATTAATATGTGACGGAATTCTGTTGAAATTATTCCTCGGATTGAAGAAGAAATCAAACTGTCCGTCAGGAAAAACGGCAAATTCAACCCCTCTTTCCACAAAAATAACAGCATTTTCGTAACCCCGGTGATCAAAGTTCCCTTCGGCTGCAGGTGCAGCTTTGGTAGAAAACCCAACCACCATTAAAACCAATAAGAGGTAAAACTTTTTCATGATAAGGGATTTTAAGATTAAACGATTGTATCCATCTTTTGATACACTTATATATATTCAAACTACGTGCCAAAAATTAGAAAACCCCGTGAGCATTAAGCTTCACGAGGTTTCCAAACTAACCAACCAAAAATTATTAACTACAATTTATTATGAGAAATTAACTCTGTAATTAATACTCTTGATTCAAAGGCTGTGCCAAATTTATAATTTGCTTGTTTCCTAATGTTAAATAATGAAGTCTCGAAAGTGACATTTTCTATAACTTTTCGCGGAGAAAAGGTGCAGTATATGATTCTTTATTTTCCGAAACTTCTTCGGGCGTACCGGTTGCTATAAGTCGACCACCGGCATCACCACCTTCCAGCCCCAGATCGATCACATGATCTGCACATTTAACCAGGTCCATATTGTGTTCAATTACAATAACCGAATGACCTTTGGCCAGAAGAGCATTAAAAGATTTCAATAACTTCTGAATATCATGAAAGTGCAAACCTGTGGTAGGTTCATCAAAAATAAATAAAGCTTTTTCCTTTGAATTTCCTTTGACCAGAAAAGAAGCAAGTTTGATCCTTTGAGCTTCTCCCCCCGAAAGGGTAGAGGAGCTTTGGCCTAACTGCACGTATCCTAAACCAACATCCTGTAAGGGCTTTAGTTTTGAAGTGATCTTGTCTTCGCCATTTGATGAAAAGAAATTAACGGCATCATCAATGGTCATGTTGAGGATATCATCAATATTTTTATCGGCAAACTTTACTTCCAAAATCTCCTTTTTGAAGCGTTTTCCGTTGCACACTTCGCAAACAAGGTGTACGTCGGCCATAAATTGCATCTCAATAGTCACTTCACCTTCTCCTTTACAGGTTTCACATCGCCCGCCATCTACATTAAAAGAAAAATGCTTTGGCTTATAACTTCTTATATCACTTAATTTTTGATTTGAAAATAAATTCCTGATATCATCATAAGCCTTTATATAGGTCACCGGATTTGAACGCGAGGACCTGCCAATAGGATTTTGATCTACAAATTCTACCAATTTCACATTTCCAAATTTGCCTGCAATTTTTGTGAATTGTCCCGCTTTCTCGCCATATCCACCAATTTCTTTGCACATCGCCGGGTATAAGATCCTCTTGATCAATGTACTTTTCCCACTCCCTGATACTCCGGTTACAGCTGTAAATACACCAAGCGGAAATCTTACGTCAATATTCTTAAGGTTGTTTTCCCTTGCCCCGATTACATCAATAAAGTATTTTGACTCTCTTCTTTTTGCAGGCACCTCAATCCTGAGAGTATTATTTAAGTATTGTGAAGTCAGGGAGTCAGAAACCAGGATATCACTAAAGGTTCCGGAGGCGACAACTTCTCCACCGTTTGTTCCGGCTTCGGGACCAATATCGATAATTTCATCGGCGGCCTTCATGATATCTTCATCATGCTCTACAACAATCACGGTATTACCAAGATCACGAAGAGATTTAAGAACTTCAATAAGTTTCAAGGTATCGCGGGGATGTAAACCAATCGAAGGTTCATCAAGAATATACATGGAACCCACCAGACTGCTTCCCAGGGAAGTTGCAAGGTTGATTCGTTGTGATTCCCCACCCGAGAGAGTATTGGATTTTCTGTTCAAAGTGAGATAAGTTAATCCCACTTTTGAAAGGAAACCAAGTCTATTCCTTATTTCAGTCAGTAGCCTTTTTGCAATGGCAGCATCAGATTCACCGAGCTCTAACTGTTCAAAGAATTCTGAAACTTTATTTATCGGCATTTCTACCAGCTGAGTAATATTGGCTCCTCCTATTTTTACATAATTTGCTTCGGGGCGTAACCTTTTACCTTTACAGACAGAACATCTCGTTTTTCCGCGGTAACGGGAAAGCATCACCCGGTTTTGGATCTTGTAAGCTTTGGATTCCAGAAAAGCGAAAAATTGATTTAGTCCTTCAAAATGTTTATTTCCATTCCAAACTAAATCCTTTTGCTCCTGGGTCAACTCAAAATACGGTTTGTGAATAGGGAAATTAAATTTATGGCTGTTGTTCACCAATTGATCGCGATACCAGCTCATACTTTCTCCGCGCCAGGGGAAAATCGCGTTTTCATAGACAGATAATCCTGTATTTGGTATCACGAGATCTTCATCAATTCCAATAACATCTCCGTACCCTTCACATTTTGGGCAGGCTCCATAAGGATTATTGAAACTGAACAAGTGGACGTTAGGCTCAAGAAAGTTCATCCCGTCCAGCTCAAATTTATTACTGAACTGTCTTATTTTTTTATCTGAAAAATTTTCAATGAACAATTCCCCTTTCCCTTCAAAAAAGGCAGTTTGAACGGCATCTGCCAGACGATTCATGAAATCTTCATCATCTTTGGTAACGATCCTGTCCACAACGAGAAACAAATTTTTTTCTGCTATTTTTGAGAGATCTGTTTCATCGATCCTAAGGACTTCGTCTTTAAATTTTATACGGCTGTAGCCTTGTTGCAGGAGGACTTTCAGTTTTTCCTCGGGGGTGCGACTCTGTTCTACATGGACAGGTGCTAAAAGAAGCATTTTTGAGCCTTCAGGAAAAGTCTTTACATAATTCACTACATCGGTAACCGTGTCTTTTTTCACCTCATCACCCGAAACCGGAGAGTAAGTTTTTCCAATACGGGCAAAGAGCAGTTTGAGGTAATCGTATATTTCTGTAGAAGTTCCCACGGTAGAACGCGGATTAGTGGAGTTTACCTTTTGCTCTATAGCAATGGCCGGGGCAATTCCTTTTATAGAATCTACCTGTGGCTTATTTAGCCTGCCAAGAAATTGACGGGCATAGGAGGATAGACTCTCCACATAACGCCGCTGACCTTCAGCATATAAAGTATCAAAAGCCAGAGATGACTTTCCCGATCCTGAAAGTCCGGTAAGGACCACTAGTTTATTCCGCGGAATTATAACATTTATATTCTTTAAATTGTGAAGACGGGCTCCTTTTATAATTATATTCTCCTTTGGATCTATTCCTGAGATATCTACTTGCATACTAAAATTTGAAATGAGTCTGCAAAGATACTTAATCTTCAAATTTTTAGGCTTCCGGGAAAATGATTATAACTATATGAAATTGACATTGTTAAAAACATTAACCTTTTATTTGTTTTAGTGAAAATTTTCCTGTTATATTTGCTGTTATTAATTCTAAACCAGATTTGCCTATAGCATAAAGTTACTTTGAACTTATAATAACTAACCCAGGCCACCCCAACAGCCTGTAAAAGTAACTCTTATGAACAACGCCGAGGCAAATGATGCTTTTCTCGTGAAAAGCTATATGGAAGGAGACGAGCAGTCACTTTCTATTCTAATTAACCGTCACCAACAACGTATATACAGTTTCATCTTTTCAAAAGTCTTTGATAAAGATATTGCTGAAGACATCTTTCAGGATACATTTATCAAAGTCATCAGAACCCTGAAAAGAGGAAAATACAATGAAGAAGGTAAATTTCTTCCCTGGGTGATGCGAATTGCGCACAACCTGGTGATTGACCATTTTAGAAAAAACAAAAGAATGCCAAAGTTTGAGAACAGTGGCGATTTCAATATTTTTTCGGTCCTATGTGACTCCGGACTAAATGCTGAAAAGCAAATCATTAAGGATCAGATCGAAGCAGATGTTCAGGAGTTGATCAAAGAACTACCTGAAGATCAACTAGAGGTTCTTGTAATGAGGATCTATAAAGACATGAGTTTTAAAGAAATTTCAGAAAGAACAGGGGTTAGTATAAACACTGCACTTGGACGAATGAGATATGCTCTAATAAACCTACGTAAGGTTATTGAGAAACACCAGTTAACTTTAACTAATTAACTACGACATTCCAGTACAATAAGATTAAAGTTGGTCCGTTATTAAGTTACAACCTTAAATAACCAATAATGGCGAAACTTTACTCTCGAAAAAAATTGAAAACAATGACCCCAAAAAAGGAAACCATTAATTTCCTTTTGAACTATTCTAAGGCTTTACGAATAAGCTCTTATAAGAAGCTGGAATTTGAAACAATTTTAAACTAAAAAAAAGACCTGCTATATGCGGGTCTTTTTTTTATCGTATTCTTCCAGCACCTTTTTTCGGCCGATGGTTTTGGTAATAATGTCTTTTTCAAGATCCCACCCTCTGGCGGGAGAATATTCCCGACCGTACCAAATTATTTGCAAATGAAGTTCATTCCACAGTTCTCTGGGAAAAAGTCTTTTTGCATCCTTTTCTGTCTGCACCACATTTTTACCATTTGATAAATTCCATCTATACATAAGTCGGTGGATATGAGTATCCACAGGAAATGACGGAACATTAAAAGCCTGGGACATCACCACACTGGCAGTTTTATGTCCTACTGCAGGAAGTTCCTCCAGGGCATCAATATCTGCCGGGACCTCCCCGTTATACTTTTCAATAAGTATCCTGGAAAGACCGTAGATTCCTTTAGCTTTCATAGGTGACAAGCCTACAGGTTTAATAATCTCCCTTATTTCATCTTCAGAAAGTTTTGCCATAGAATAAGGATTGTCTGCCCTGGCAAAAAGGAGAGGGGTAATTTGATTTACCCGTACATCTGTACTCTGTGCCGAAAGTAATACTGCAATTAATAAAGTGTAAGGATCTTTATGGTCTAAAGGAATGGGAACATTGGGGTAAATTTCTGCTAGAGTGTCTATGACGAATTGAACTTTTTCCTGCTTGGTCATTAATATGTAACTTTGAAACAAAAGTAATAATTATGACAACACTTCAACCGGGCGATAAGGCGCCAAATTTTTCTGCCAAAGATCAAAATGGAAATCAACATAAGCTTGAAGACTACAAAGGAAAAAAACTGGTGGTTTTCTTTTATCCCAAAGCCAGTACTCCCGGCTGTACCGCCGAGGCTTGTAATCTTAGGGACAACTATAAAGCTTTTCAAAACAAAGGTTATGAAATCCTTGGTGTGAGCGCAGATTCCCCTAAACGCCAGCAAAGTTTTAAAGAGAAAAATGATCTGCCTTTCCCGCTATTGGCCGATGAGGACAAGGAAGTGATAAATGCTTTCAAAGTTTGGGGTCCCAAAAAATTTATGGGAAAAGAATACGAAGGCATTCACCGTACCACCTTTGTAATTGATGAAAATGGAGTTATCGCTGATGTTATTTCAAAAGTAAAAACCAAGGAGCACGCAGGGCAAATCCTTTAAAAAGTTTTATGGACAAGCTTAAAGTAATAACTGAAGTATAGTTCTATTTTTTCCAGATCTTCTGGAGAGTGGCGATAGAGTCGCAGTTCTCGAAGAGCATTTCCAGGTCACCTGAATCGGTGTCGCCGGTAACCATGTAAACTTTACAGGAATCCAGATCTGTCTTGCTACGGCTAAAGTCAATATCTCCATTGCGGAGGACTGTGGAGATAGCTGCCGTGTCGATCATTTGTTCCTGCATTTGGGCTATGGCTTCTTTTGAATACGCTCTTTCCTTTATTCTAATATTCTTTAGAACACGGGCATCAATGCCGTAGGCGCATGAAGTTTTTTTTCCGCTTAAAAAAAATGCCAGGATAACAAGGCCAATGGCAAAACCTCCCAGGTAATAGCCGAGTCTGTGAATAAATTTCATGGAGAATTAAAAGATAAGGAGGTTGATATCCCGGTACGAGAGATCAAACCAGTCTGCAATAGATTTGTTGGTTAAAATTCCGTGGTAAAAGTACAAACCATTTCGCAGATCTTTGTCAAATCTTAAAGTATTTTCAAGTCCGCCCTGCTCGGCAATGTGCAGGAGGTATGGCGTGAAAATGTTGCTTATGGAGAGAGAAGATGTGCGGGCGTAGCGGGATGGAATATTTGGAACACAGTAATGAACAACACCACTTTTCACAAAAGTTGGTTTGTCGTGAGTGGTTACCTCACTGGTTTCAAAGCAGCCTCCCATATCTATACTTACGTCGATAACCACGGCACCTTTTTTCATGTGTTCTATCATGGTTTCGGTTACCAAAATAGGAGAGCGATTTTTCCCCCTTACTGCCCCAATGACAACATCACTTCTTTTCAAAGCTTTTATAAGATTTTTTGGCTGAATGGTGGAAGTGTGTAACGGTCTTCCAAGATTGGCCTGAACGGCCCGTAACCTGGTAAGGGAATTGTCAAAGATTTTGACATTCGCACCAAGACCCAGGGCAGACCGAGCAGCGAATTCCCCCACCGTACCGGCACCAAGAATGGTCACTTCAATGGGTGGTACTCCGCTAATATTCCCGAACATGAGCCCATTCCCTGCAGGATTATTGCTCATGATTTCAGATGCAATAAGAATAGAGGCTGTGCCGGCAATTTCACTTAATGCTCTTACGGCAGGGTAGGAGCCATCGTCATCTTTAATAAATTCAAAGGCCAGGGCAGTAATCCTCTTATAAGCAAGTTTTTGAAAAAAACTCTTCTTTTGTGTCTTTAGCTGCAGTGCGGATATAATAGTTGTCTGCGGATTCACAAGATCCAGTTCCTCCATGGTAGGTGGCTCCACTTTGAGGATCATTGGACAGGAAAATACTTTTTTGGTTTCTTTTGTGATTTCGGCTCCGGCTTCAGAGTAATCTTTATCACTGAATTTCGCTCCTTCCCCTGCATTTGATTCAATGAGTACGCGATGCCCGTGTGCGGTCATTGCTGCAACTGCATCGGGACTCAGGCAGACCCTCTTTTCCTGGTAAGCATTTTCTTTGGGTATACCAATAAATAATTGGCCTTTGTGCTTATAGACTTCCAGGGTTTCTTCCTGCGGAATCAATTGTTCCCTGGTAAAAGGAGATACGTGTTCTGTCATAATTTGTGGGTCACAAAGATAAAATTACGACTTTTTAATAAGTGGTGGAATTTAGAGTTTAGCGTAGTATTCTTCCTGAACTTCATTGTTCTGTTCTGTGCTTTCCCTAAATTCCTTAATTTCATCATATTCCTTATCTGAAAATGGAGAAAAAGGAGAAATGTTTTCCCGTTCGATTTCGGTGAGGTCAATACCGTAAATGCGATCAAAGATTTTTAACCTGATTAAATATACTATAGACAGAATTATTATAAAAAAAGGAGCAAGATATATTAATCCATCAGTGTCCATCCAAAATGCGGTCTCCATATAAACGTCTTGGTAGAAGACAACAAATATTTGGTATAAGTACATTACAATAGGGATCAAAATTGCATGATACCACCAATGTTTGCAGGTGAAAAACCATATAAATAATAGAAAAAGAGGCGTTAATTTCCCCAGATATGTCCAAGCTGCAGTTAAGACATTTTCATAGTAATAACTTTCATATCTAAAAAAGGAATTTTCCCAAACACGAGTGCTTGGGAAAATTTCATATAAATAAAAAAGGTAAGGTGACAAAGCTATAGAAATAGCTATGATGCTACCCAGCAGCAGGAACTTTGATTGTTCTTTTGTCGACAGCGGTTTTCTTAACTTCATTATTATTATCGTTATCTGAGGTTGAAGTTACAAAGAAAGTTGCTCCAAAGATAGAAACGGCTAGGAAAAGGGCTTTAATTTTCATGATATAGTTTTTTTAAGGTTGTGTATGTTCCGATTTGTTGATACAAACCTATATAAAACTAAACCGCTAATAATTAATGCATTATTCGTACTTTTGCCGCTTTTTTGAAGGAAAAATCTTCAAACTCTTAAAATATTATATTTTTTAATATTCAGTTAAAATAATTCTTATTTCGGTCAAAGACTTCCGGGTTATAATAATATGTTAAGCGAATCTTAAAAACGAAAGAAAATTCGTACATCTATAATCAATTAAGCTCCAGAAGAAATTCATCAAAATTAACATAACTTTAACTTTCTTGAATCTTTTTTAAGTATGAATATTTCCACTTTTTGGTATTCTTCCTCTATAAAATTTTCAATTTTTTGAGGCCATTCTATAAAATTCCAATTCCCGGATTCTAAATATTCCTCAAATCCCATATCCCAGGCTTCAGATTCATCTTCAATACGATAAAAATCAAAATGATTTACCGTTCCGTTTTCGGTTTCGTATACATTTACAAGGGAAAAAGTTGGGCTGGCACCAGTATCCTCGGCACCTAAGGCTTTGAGAAGCGCCTTAATTAAGGTAGTTTTACCTGCTCCCATTTCACCATAGAACAACAAAGTCTTGCTTTTGGTTTTTTCCAAAAGTTCTCGGGCAACAGTTTCAATTTCATATAGAAAGTAGGTTACTTCCATTCAAAAGTGTTATGATTTGGGACGATAAAGATAGTTAAATTCTTGTTATCTAGGAGATAACACGCTAAATGGAATGATCATTTCTTCCATTGAGACTCCACCATGTTGAAAAGTGTTACGATAATAACTTACGTAATGGTTATAATTGTTGGGATAGGCAAAGAAGAGATCGCCCTTGGCAAAAATGAAGGAACTACTCATATTAATTGTCGGCAAATGGATCGATTTGGGATTGGGAGCCGCCAGGACTTCCTTTTCTTCATAGGTAAGGCTTTTTCCGGTTTTGTACCTTAAATTCAGGCTTGTTTGTTTGTCCCCGATCACCTTAGATGGGTTTTTCACATTAATGGTTCCGTGATCTGTTGTCATTATGAGTTTAAATCTAAGGTTTTGGGCCTGCTGGATGATCTCCAGGAGCGGAGAGTTTCTAAACCAGCTGTGAGTGAGCGAACGATAGGACTTATTAGTGGAGGCCAGTTCTTTAATTACTTCCATTTCAGTTTTTGAATGGGAGAGCATATCCACAAAGTTATAGACGACAACTGTAAGGTCATTATCTTTTTGACTTCTAAAATTCTCCACCAGCTTTTTACCGGCTTTAAGACTGCTTATTTTGTGGTACTCGTGCTTTATGTTGCTGCCCAACCGTTTTAGTTGTGCCTGTAGAAATTCAGCTTCATAGAGGTTTTTTCCGCCTTCCTCTGTATCATTCTTCCAAAGATCAGGAAAGAGTTTTTCCATTTCGCTGGGCATAAGGCCCGAGAAAATTGCATTGCGGGCATATTGTGTTGCCGTAGGGAGGATACTGTAAAATGGTATTTCCTGTTCTTTTTTATAGTAGTTGTTCACTACAGGTTCAAAAGCCCGCCATTGGTCATACCTTAGGTTATCAATTACCACAAGAAGCGTTGGCTGTTCCTTACTTAGCTCCGGTAGAATTTTTTCCTTGAATAAGGTATGGGACATAGTGGGGGCATCTGCATTCTTTTCAAACCACTTTGGGTAATTCTTATCAATGAATTTACAAAACTGAAGGTTGGCTTCGGTTTTTTGCGATTCCAGAATTTCGAACATCCCGGTGTCTTCAATATTTTCCAGCTCGAGTTCCCAGTAAATAAGCTTTTGATAAAGTTCTGCCCAGCCCTCATAAGAATTGATCATTGCCATGTCCATGGCAATCTTTCTGAATTCCTGCTGATAACTGGAAGTAGTTTTTTCAGAAACCAGTCGGGAATGATCAAGGTTCTTTTTAATGCTTAGGAGAATCTGGTTCGGGTTTAGAGGTTTAATGAGGTAATCGGCTATTTTAGAACCGATGGCTTCTTCCATGATATATTCCTCCTCGCTCTTGGTAATCATAACCACGGGGATGTTTGCCTGCTTTTCCTTTATTTCTGAAAGGGTTTCCAGTCCCGAAAGTCCCGGCATGTTTTCATCCAGGAAAACAATATCAAAATTCTCCTTTTCTATTTCTTCCAAAGCTTCGGTCCCGCTTTGGCAGGTGTAGACTTTATAATTTTTGCTTTCGAGGAAAAGAATATGGGGTTTTAGCAGGTCGATCTCATCATCTACCCACAATATTTTGATATCGCTCATATATGTATCTTTGTTGACATTAATTAATAAAGGACAAGGCTTGCTTTCAGGAAACAAACTCAAGATTTTAAACGATCCAATTTACGGATTTATTACAATACCCAACGAGCTGCTCTTTGATATCATGGAGCACAAATATTTCCAGAGACTTCGACGAATTTCCCAAATGGGTTTGTCTTATCTTGTTTATCCAGGCGCCCATCACACGCGCTTTCATCACGCCCTGGGATGTCTTCATCTTATGCAAAAGGCTGTAAGGGTGCTGCGTTTAAAAGGGGTAGAGATTTCTGCTGAAGAGGAAGAGGCTCTTCAAATCGCTATCCTGCTTCACGACATTGGGCACGGGCCGTTCTCTCATGCCATGGAACACAGTATTGTTGAAGGAGTGAGTCACGAGACTATTTCCTGCCTTTTCATGGAAGAAATGAACCGGAAGTTTAACCAAAGATTAACTATGGCTATTGAAATTTTCCGCGGAAAATATCCCCGAAAATTTCTTTGTCAGTTAATCTCGAGTCAGATGGATATGGACCGGCTGGATTACCTGAAGCGCGATAGTTTCTACACCGGTGTAGCAGAAGGGAATATCAATAGTGAGCGGCTCATAAGCATGCTCACTGTGGTGGACAATGAGCTGATGGTAGAGGAAAAAGGAATTTATTCGGTAGAAAAATTTCTATTGGCCCGTCGGCTTATGTACTGGCAGGTGTATTTGCACAAAACCGGTGTTGTAGCCGAACAATTATTAATAAGAGTCCTTCAGCGGGCGAAGGAGCTTGTTAATTCTGGTCGCACTTTATTTGCAAGCACTGCTTTAAATCACTTTTTGCAGCAGCAGGTAACCGCTGAAAATTTTTCAGAAGAAACCCTTCAGGTATTTGCACGACTTGACGATTACGACATATTATCGGCCATGAAAGAATGGACACATGATAAAGATTATGTGCTGAGCAGGTTATGCCAAATGATCATAAATCGGGATCTTTTAAAAGTCAAACTGAAAAAAAATCCTCTCTCTGAAGAAAAACTGGAAAATCAGTTGCAAAAAGCCATGGCTCGTTTTAATATTAGCAGGGAAGAAGCCAGGTATTTCGTTTTTAGCGGGGACATAAGCAACCTTGCTTATAAGCGAGAAGATGAAAAGATACATATCCTCTTTAAAAGTGGAAAAATTACTGATGTTATTAAAGCCTCAGATCACTTCAACCTGAAGGCACTTTCTAAACCGGTAACGAAATTTTATATCTGTTATCCAAAACCTAAAGATTAACTTATTTTTTTACTTTTGCCAGCATGAAGTTTACAGCAACTCAAATAGCAGGTATCCTTGACGGGGAGATAGAAGGAAATCCGCAGGCAGAGGTTGACCGGCTTGCAAAGATCGAAGAGGGAACTGCCGGTTCCATTACTTTTTTGGCAAACCCTAAATATACCTCCTTTATATATTCGACCAAGGCAACTATAACTATAGTCAGTGATAATTTTAAGGCAGAAGATGGGTTATCTACGACTCTTATAAAGGTAAAAGATCCATATACTGCATTTTCAAAGCTTCTTGAATATTACAATCAGGTAAAATTGAATAAGTCGGGAGTTGAGCAGCCAAGCTTTATTTCAGATTCTGCGACCTATGGTGAAAACTTTTATCTGGGGGCTTTTTCATATCTTGGAGAGCAGGTGAGAATTGGCAACAATGTCAAGATTTTTCCTAATACCTATATAGGTGATAATGTTCAAATAGGGAATGATGTGACGATCTATCCGGGTGCTAAAATATACTCAGAAACTATTGTAGGAGATAATTGTGTACTTCATGGAGGCGTGATTATTGGCGCCGACGGTTTTGGTTTTTCGCCAAACCAGGAAGGAGTGTACTCTAAAGTGCCACAAATAGGGAATGTTATTATTGAAGACAATGTTGATATTGGTGCCGGTACTACTATAGATAGAGCAACACTTGGTTCTACAATAATCAGGAAAGGCGTGAAACTGGATAACCAGATCCAGATCGCACATAATGTCGAAATTGGAGAAAATACAGCAATTGCAGCCCAAACCGGTGTGGCCGGTTCTTCCAAGATTGGAAAGAACTGCTTAATAGGAGGCCAGGTAGGAATTGCCGGGCACATTCATATAGGGGATCGCGTAAAGGTTCAGGCGCAGTCGGGAATCGGCAGAAATATTAAAGATGACGAGGTAATCCAGGGTTCTCCTGCCTTCGGTTACAATGAATGGAACAAAGCATATGTACATTTTAGAAAATTACCCAAAATAGAAGATCGCTTAACCCAACTTGAAAAAAAATTAAAGGATAATGGCTAAACAGCAAACCATAAAGAAAGAAGTTTCTTTAAATGGAGTTGGACTTCATACAGGAAATGAAGTCACTCTCACTTTTAAACCTGCTCCTGTGAACAGCGGGTTTAGTTTTGTTAGAACCGATCTTGAGGGGCAACCTGTGATCGAAGCCGACGTATCCTATGTTGTAAATACTCAACGCGGAACTAATCTTGAAAAGGATGGGGTGAAAATTCAAACGTCAGAACACGTTTTAGCGGCCTGTGTCGGTTTGGATTTAGACAACCTTATTATTGAGCTTAATGCTTCAGAACCTCCTATTATGGATGGTTCTTCAAAATTCTTTGTGGAGGCTCTTGAAAAAGCCGGCGTGGAAGAGCAGGAATGTGAAAGGGAGGAATTTGTGGTGACAGAAGTAATTCGCTATCATGATGAAAAATCGGGAAGTGAAATCTTGTTAATGCCTGCAGATGAATACCAGGTGACTACAATGGTCGATTTCGGAACTAAAGTTTTAGGAACCCAGAACGCTTCGCTTCAAAAAATATCCGATTTCAAAGCTGAAATTTCTGACGCCCGTACTTTCAGCTTTCTTCATGAACTGGAAACTCTTCTGGAGAATGGCCTTATAAAAGGCGGTGATCTCAACAATGCGATTGTTTACGTTGATAAAGAAATAAGTCCCGAAACTATGGACAAGTTAAGGATAGCGTTTAGGAAAGATAATATTGCCGTTAAGCCTAACGGTATTCTGGACAACCTTACACTTCATTATCCAAATGAAGCGGCGAGGCATAAACTTCTTGATGTGATAGGGGATCTGGCTTTGGTTGGAACCCGAATCCGTGGAAAAGTAATTGCCAATAAACCGGGGCATTATGTAAATACCCAATTCGCCAAAAAACTTTCAAAAATTATAAAGGCAGAAAAGAGAAATAATGTTCCCAGGTACGATCTCGACCAGGTGCCTTTAATGGATGTGAACGAGATCATGAACATTCTGCCTCACAGGCCACCGTTTATTCTGGTAGATAAGATCATTGAACTGACAAGTGATACTGTTGTAGGTGTCAAAAATGTCACTATGAACGAACCTTTTTTTGTGGGTCACTTTCCGGGGAAACCAGTAATGCCGGGAGTGCTTCAGGTAGAGGCAATGGCCCAGACAGGAGGAATCCTTGCTTTAAAATCTGTTCCCGATCCTGAGAATTACCTCACTTTCTTTATGAAGATAGACAACGTCAAATTTAAGAGACAAGTTGTTCCCGGAGATACTCTTATCTTTAAATTGGAACTGCTGGCGCCCATAAGAAGAGGAATTTGCCAGATGCAGGGTTATGCCTATGCGAATGGTAAACTGGTTACAGAAGCCATTCTCATGGCGCAAATAGTAAAACAAAAATAAATATTATGAATCAACCCTTAGCATACGTTCATCCCGGAGCCAAGATCGCGAAAAACGTAGTTATTGAACCCTTTACCACAATACACAATAACGTGGTGATTGGGGAAGGCACCTGGATAGGATCGAATGTTACCATTATGGAAGGGGCGAGGATCGGAAGAAATTGCAATATTTTTCCCGGTGCCGTTATTTCTGCAGTGCCACAGGATAAGAAGTTTAATGACGAAGATACACTTACAGAAATAGGTGATAATACCACCATTCGGGAATGTGTTACCATTAACCGTGGGACTACAGACAGGATGAAGACTAAAATTGGGAGTAACTGCTGGATTATGGCCTACTGTCATATTGCTCACGACTGTGTAGTTGGAGATAACTGTATTTTTTCAAACAATAGTACCCTGGCCGGCCACATCAACGTTGGTGATTACGTAATCTTAGCCGGAATGGCAGCTATTCAGCAGTTTTGCAGTATTGGGAGCCATGCTTTTGTTACCGGTGGATCTTTGGTGAGAAAGGATGTACCTCCTTTTGTTAAGGCAGGAAGAGAGCCTTTATCTTATGTCGGAGTCAATTCTATAGGGTTAAGGCGACGAGGATTTTCTACTGAAAAGATCAGGGAAATTCAGAATATATACAGAATACTTTATCAAAAAAATTATAATAACAGTCAGGCAGTAGCTATCATCGAAGCTGAAATGGAGGCCACTTCCGAAAGAGATGATATTTTAGAGTTTATCAAGAATTCCCAACGCGGAATCATGAAAGGATATATAAGTTCAAACTAATCAAGTCAAAAAATGGCAAGTACAAGTGATATTAGAAATGGATTGTGCATAAGATACAACCATGATATTTTTAAGGTTATTGAATTTCTTCACGTGAAGCCGGGGAAAGGCCCTGCTTTTGTGAGAACGAAATTGAAAAGTGTCACCACAGGAAAGGTAATAGACAATACATTTTCTGCAGGTCACAAGATCGAGGATGTAAGGGTGGAAACCCATAAATTCCAGTTCCTTTACAATGATGGAGAATTCTATCACTTTATGAATACTGAAGATTACACTCAGATAAGGCTTACAGAAAACGCTTTAGATGCACCGGGATTGATGAAGGAAGGTGAAGTAGTTACCATTCTTATCAATACTGAAGATCAAATGCCGCTATCTGTGGAGATGCCGGCAAGTGTTATTCTTGAGGTTACTCATACAGAACCCGGTGTAAAAGGAAATACCGCAACAAATGCGACTAAACCTGCAACTGTAGAAACAGGAGCCGAAGTGAACGTTCCACTTTTTATCAACGAAGGAGATAAGATCAAGATCGAAACCGAAAAAGGAACTTATAAGGAAAGGATAAAAGAGTAATCAGTGATCAGTAATCAGTGATCAGAAAAGACAAAAACCTCCATACTCAATACTAACTACTCATTACTATCGAATGAAGTTCTCACAGAAACATACTCTTGAACAAATCGCTACCATAATTTCTTCGGAATTTATAGGTCCAACCGATTTTCCTGTTTTGGGAATGAACGAGATCCATGTGGTAACTCCGGGAGATATTGTGTTTGTAGATCACCCCAAATATTACGATAAGGCTCTGAACTCTGCTGCGACCGTTATTCTTATAAATAAAGAGGTTGATTGTCCTGAAGGCAAGGCATTACTTATTTCAGACGATCCCTTCAGAGATTTTAATAAACTTACCAGGTACTTTAAACCTTTTGAAAAGGCCACTGCGAATATTGCAGCTTCCGCAGAAATTGGAGAAGGCACAGTGATACAGCCTACAGCCTTTATAGGAAATAATGTGAAGATAGGTAGAAATTGTCTTATTCACGGGAACGTAAGTATATACGATAATACTATCATTGGAGATAACGTCACCATTCACTCTGGAAGTGTTTTAGGAGGAGATGCTTTCTATTACAAAAAGCGTCCTGAAGGTTATGACAAATTGATTTCCGGCGGAAGGGTTGTAATAAAAGACAATGTGGATATAGGAGCGAATTGTACGATTGACAAAGGCGTAACCGGAGACACGACCATTGGTAAGGGATCTAAACTTGATAATCTAATTCAGGTGGGACATGATACGGTAATTGGAGAAAACTGCCTTATTGCTTCGCAGGTGGGAATTGCAGGTGCTGTGGTTGTTGAGGATGATGTCACAATCTGGGGGCAGGCAGGATTCCGAAGTGGTATTGTGGTAAGAAAAGGAGGCGTCATTATGGGCCAGGCCGGGATTACAAAATCAACAAAGGAAAATACCGTATATTCGGGAAATCCTGCGATGGAATCACGGGATTGGCTTAAAGAGTTGGCACTTCTGCGCCGATTACCTAAATTGATGGAAAAATTAAATAGTTAATATGGAACCAAAAGACTGCGTTGCAAAATTCTATTCTTCAGATTTTTACAAGAACCCTAAATCTGTAAACGAATATCTCCACCCCGATGTACAACTGTTTTGGAACAGTAGCGCAGGTTTTCACAAGCTTGGATTTTCAGAATTATTAGATCTTTCTCAGGAACTTTCCAAGTCTTTTGAACATCTTCGGGCAGATATTAGTCATCTTCTTAGTGATGGTAATATGGTGACCATAAGGTTCACCTATTATGTTCGTACTGTGGAAAACCCCGATGAGGAACTTCCCATGGCCCATTTTATTTCCATCTGGGAATGCAGGGATGGCAAAATGTACAAAGGACATCAAATCAGTCAGCAGGCTGATGATAGCCCAGAGAATCTGGATTCATTCCTTCCAATTAATTCTTAAAACTCTTTAGGTTTCTTATATAAAAACCTAATTTTGCACAAAATTCAAATAATCAACTATGAGCGTTTTAGTCAATAAAGATTCAAAAATAATTGTACAAGGATTTACCGGAAGTGAAGGTACCTTTCACGCCGGCCAAATGATCGAATATGGTACGAACGTGGTAGGTGGAGTTACTCCCGGAAAAGGAGGACAAAAGCACCTTGAAAAACCCGTTTTTAATACCGTAGAAGATGCTGTAAAAGAAACAGGAGCCGATGTTTCAATTATTTTTGTGCCACCGGCATTTGCAGCCGATGCTATTATGGAAGCTGCAAACGCAGGGATCAAAGTGATTATTACCATCACCGAGGGTATTCCCGTTGCCGATATGATTAAAGCTGCAGATTATATTAAAGATAAAGATTGCCGACTTATAGGACCTAACTGTCCGGGAGTGATTACACCGGGAGAAGCTAAAGTTGGAATTATGCCTGGATTCGTTTTCAAAAAGGGGAAAGTTGGAATTGTTTCAAAATCAGGAACCCTTACCTACGAAGCAGCCGATCAGGTTGTGAAGCAGGGACTGGGAATTACAACTGCCATTGGAATTGGAGGGGATCCAATTATTGGAACCACCACAAAAGACGCCGTAGAATTGTTGATGAACGATGATGAAACAGAATGCATCGTTATGATTGGTGAAATTGGTGGACAACTGGAAGCAGATGCTGCAAAATGGGTGAAAGAGAACGGAAACAAAAAACCTGTTGTTGGTTTTATCGCCGGAGAAACTGCACCAAAAGGTCGTACTATGGGACATGCAGGAGCAATCGTTGGTGGTAGTGAAGATACAGCCCAGGCAAAAAAGGCAATTTTGAAGGAGAACGGAATTCACGTGGTGGACTCTCCTGCAGAAATAGGTAAAAAAGTAAAAGAAGTAATGGGATAATAAATTCCAGTTCTAAAATAATAATAACCTCCGGAACTTGTCTAAAAGGGCAATTTCGGAGGTTTTTTAGTCTTGCCCGCATGTCTTATATTTGAATCAATATTAACCCACACCAGGAAAACAGAAATTTAATATGAAATTATTGGAAGGAAAGAATGCTATTATTACCGGTGCCAGCAGAGGTATTGGGAAAGGAATAGCCGAGGTTTTTGCAAAACATGGAGCCAACGTGGCTTTTACATACAGCTCTTCTGCTGAAGCTGCCAATCAGCTTGAAAAGGAACTTCAGGAACTTGGGATCAAGGCAAAAGGGTACAAATCTGATGCAGCCGATTTTAAACAAGCCGAAGAACTAATTAAAAACGTGTTGGAAGACTTCGGAAGCATTGACATTCTTGTGAACAATGCCGGAATAACTAAAGATAACCTGCTTATGCGGATGAGCGAGGAGGATTTCGACAAGGTGATCGAAGTGAACCTGAAGTCCATCTTCAATATGACTAAGGCAGTACAACGTACTTTACTGAAGCAGCGGCACGGAAGTATCATTAACATGAGTAGCGTCGTAGGAGTAAAAGGAAATGCCGGCCAGGCTAATTATGCGGCTTCCAAGGCCGGAATGATAGGATTTTCAAAATCCATGGCTCTCGAACTTGGTTCCCGAAACATCCGAACTAACGTAATTGCTCCCGGATTTATAGAAACCGAAATGACAGGAAAGCTTGATGAAAAAGTCGTTGAAGGTTGGAGAGAGGCAATTCCGTTAAAACGTGGTGGTAGTCCCGAGGATATTGCAAATGCGTGTGTTTTTCTTGCCAGTGATCTAAGCTCTTATATTACCGGTCAGGTCATCAATGTTGATGGCGGAATGCTTACATAAAATTATTGAGAGGCTGTTTAAAATAAAATCGTCATTCTGAATTTATTTCAGAATCTTATTGTTCTGTATTTTAAAACTGAACAGAACCTGAAACAAGTTCAGGTTGACGTAAATTGGGATTTTAAACAGCCTCTTCTTTTCTTAAAATAAATTTGAATGCCGGCAACTACGATATTTCTTCTTATTGGGGCTTTTCTCCTGTCGCTGGCACTGGCCTGGTTTCAGTATTTTTATCGGGCAAAAGGGAGACCCTCCAAAAATGCCATTTTTGCCACCTTACGTTTTTTAGCAATTTTTGCTCTTCTTTTGTTACTTATTAATCCGAAGATTAACAGTACAGAATATTACAATGAAAAACCAAGTTTGGTTCTTGCAGTGGATAATTCTTCTTCAATTACCGAATTCGGGGCGGGAGAAGAAGTGGAAAGTTTAGTGCAACGATTAACTACCGATCCCGAACTACGGCAAAACTTTGAAATAGAAACTTTTTCTTTCGGAAGGGAGCTTAAACCTTCCGACTCACTGAATTTTTCGGAATCCCAAACAAATATTCCTGCTGTGTTTGACGAACTTTCCACTCTTTATGAGGGCCACATGGCTCCGATGGTTCTTATAACAGACGGGAACCAGACACTGGGAGAGGAATTCACTTTTCCGGCACAGCGTTTTAAGCAGCCAGTACTTCCGGTGGTTGTGGGGGATACTACGCGTTATCGGGATCTTGGTATTTCCCGAACCAATGTCAACAAATACGCCTTTTTGAACAACCGTTTTCCGGTGGAGATATTGATAAACTATTCGGGAGATACTTCAGCAGAGACACAGCTGGAAGTACGTCAGGGAAATTCAGTAGTTCATTCCCGGCAACTCTCTTTTTCTGCAGAAGATAATTCCGAAGTTGTTCGAGTAGAGCTTCCTGCCAACTCTATAGGGATACAAAATTACGAAGTGCGGTTAAAAGCTTTGGAAGCCGAAAAAAATATCCAGAACAATTCTATGGAATTTGCAGTGGAAGTAATTGACGAGCGAACACAAGTTCTCATCGCATATTCCTTTCTACATCCCGATCTAGGAGCCTTAAAAGAAGCAATAGAAAGTAATCAGCAGCGGGAGGCAGAATTAAAACCGATATCTGAAGTGACAGATCTGGATGAATACCAGCTCGTGATGCTTTATCAGCCCGATGCAAGGTTCACAAAGGTGATGGAACAGCTTAACACTCAAAACCGCAATTATTTTCTTATCACCGGCCCTGAGACCGATTGGAATTTTCTAAACAGGGCCCAGGACCTCTTTCAGCAGGAAATCACCAACCAATCTGAAGAATATTTTCCGGTTTGGAATGAGAATTTCAACGCCTTTCAAACAGAGAGTATAGGATATACAGATTTTCCACCTTTGGAAGGAAATTTTGGAATTCTTGATGCTCCCGAAGCTATGGATGTTCTGCTTTACCGGGAGGTGCAGGGTGTTGAAACTACAATGCCTTTACTTGGTGTAACTACCGTAGGAGACTCCAAAATTGGATTTTTATTTGGAGCAGATATATGGCGATGGAGAGGCACTGTTTTTAGAGAAACTGGTTCATTTCACAAGTTTGATGATCTTATTGGAAAATTAATTCATTTTTTAGCTTCGGGAAGTAGACAGGACAGATTACTGGTAGAATATGAACCCCTTTACAACGATACTGAAAAAGTACTGATAAGGGCAGATTATTTTGATCAAAGCTATGAATTTGATCCCAGGGCTGCTCTTGAATTGCAGGTTAAGAATACAGAAACAGGTGAACAGCTGCAAATCCCCTTTTTGCTTAATGACAGATCCTTTGAAGTAGATTTAAGCTCTTTGCCCGGGGGTGAGTATAATTTTAACGTAGTTGTGGATGGAGAAAGCTTATCACGATCGGGAAGCTTCAGGATCCTGGATTTTGATGTAGAAAAACAGTTTGTCCGCGCAAATTTGGAAGGCCTTCAGAATATTGCTGCAGAAAAGGGACAGAATGTCTATTTTCTGCAGGATTTCGAAAACTTAAAGAGCGATCTTTTATCGGCCGATTCTTACGTTACAGTCCAAAAAAGCAGAAAAAAGGACGTATCTTTGATCGATTGGAAATATTTGCTGGGAATCATTGTTTTAGCTCTTAGTGGAGAATGGTTTCTTCGGAAATATTTCGGTCTCATTTAATTATAATTTTTTATTTATTGTTTATGGACAGATTGCCCAAAATTGGCCTGCCAATTCTTTTTGCAGGAATTATTTTAGTTATTCTTATTGCTAAGTCAACAGTCACTATTAACTCCGGTGAAGCAGGTGTGCTTTACCAAACCTTTGGTGGAGGTGTAGTTGTTGATGAACCACCCTTAAGTGAAGGTTTCCATTTTGTAGCTCCCTGGAACAAGGTTTTTATTTATGAAGTGCGTCAGCAATCCCTTGATGAGAAAATGCAGGTTTTATCATCAAATGGACTAGAGATAGAAATTGATGCATCCATATGGTTTGAGCCAGATTATGAAGATCTGGGTTTACTACACAAGGAAAGAGGTGAGGCATATGTGCAAAGGGTTTTACAACCTGCGGTACGTTCTGCTGCACGTGCAGTGGTTGGAAGATATAACCCTGAGCAACTTTACGCAAGCAAAAGAGAAGCTATACAACAGGAAATTTTTGAGGAAACTAAAGTCCTGCTTAAGGATCAATATGTGCAGATTAATGAAGTGCTGGTGCGGGACGTTTCTCTACCAGAAACTATTAAAGACGCAATTGAGCGTAAACTTCGCCAGGAACAGGAATCTTTGGAATATGAATTTCGTTTGACAAAGGCAGAGCAGGAAGCTGAAAGACAACGTATTGATGCCGAAGGTAAAGCACGTGCAAACGAAATTTTGGATGCTTCTTTAACACCATTAGTTCTTCGTGAAAAAGGGATTCAGGCCACTATTGAACTGGCAAAATCTCCCAATGCCAAGGTAGTAGTAATCGGTTCGGGAGATGATGGAATGCCTTTAATCCTGGGAAATAATTAATTTTTTTAAAATTTCTTGCTGAAGTTTAAAATAAAAATTTAATTTTGCTTTATAATGAAAGCACAACTACATCATCATCATTCTCATTCATTCGCTCTTGCGAGGTGAGATTGATATGTGTATAAACCATATTTCAAAAACCCGTTTGAGCAGCTCAAGCGGGTTTTTTTATTCCCTTTGGTCTGCCCGAACATAAAATTAACCAGATGAACAAGATTAGAATAGCAGTGCAAAAATCGGGTAGACTACACGATGACTCTTTAAGATTATTAAAAGATGCCGGCATCTCCGTCGACAACGGAAGAGAACAGCTAAAAGCTGCTTCAAGCAACTTTCCTCTTGAAGTATTTTATCTCCGCAATGGGGATATCCCGCAATATCTGAGGGATGGCGTTGTAGATGTAGCCATTATTGGAGAGAACGTGTTGATAGAAAAAGGTGACGATATTAAAATGGCCGAAAAACTTGGATTTTCCAAATGTAGAGTGTCCCTCGCTGTGCCTAAGTCGGTGAAGTATAACGGAGTGCAAGACTTACAGGGGGCCAGGATAGCCACTTCTTATCCCAACACTGTTAAAGATTACCTCTCAAAAAAGGGAATTACGGCCGATCTTCATATTATCAATGGTTCTGTGGAAATTGCTCCGAATATTGGACTTGCCGATGCTATTTGTGATATCGTTTCCAGCGGAAGTACACTTTTCAAAAACAATTTGAAAGAGGTGGAAGTGATGCTAAAAAGTGAGGCTGTACTGGCTGTTTCGCCTAAAATTTCCTCGGAAAGAAATGAGATCCTGGAGAAATTGCAGTTCAGGATCAAGGCCGTTTTACGAGCCCGTAACTCAAAATACATCCTTATGAATGTACCTAATTCAAAACTGGATGCTGTTGTTAAATTGCTTCCGGGAATGCGGAGTCCTACTGTTTTGCCCTTAGCTGAAGAAGGCTGGAGTTCTCTCCACACAGTAATTTCTGAAGAGCGATTTTGGGAAGTGATAGACGAATTGAAACAAAATGGGGCCGAGGGAATTCTTGTGGCACCAATAGAAAAAATGGTACTTTAAAAGTCGGAAAGATGAAGAAATACTATAATCCCAAAAATTCTCAATGGGAAACTATCCTGGAACGGCCTACCCAAAAGGTAGAGGATATTGAGAAACTGGTTTTGCAAATATTTAATGAGGTGAGTGACCGGGGAGATGAGGCAGTGAAAAAATATTCCCAGCTTTTTGATGGAAATGGATCAGGTGAACTAAGAGTAAATAAGCAGGAACTGGATGCTGCAAAATCACAGGTCTCCGAAGAACTTAAGTCGGCCATTGATCTGGCTATGCAAAATATCAGGAAGTTTCACACCGCTCAAAAAACTGAAAGGGTATCAGTTGAAACTGTTGCCGGAGTTCGATGCTGGCAGGAGAAGCGGCCTATTCAAAAAATCGGATTGTATATTCCGGGAGGCACTGCACCTTTGTTCTCTACAATTTTAATGCTTGCCGTTCCTGCTCAGGTGGCAGGATGTAAAGAGGTTGTACTGTGCACACCTCCTGGAAAAGATGGTTCAGTGAATCCGGTGATCCTCTATACTACGCACCTTTGCGGAATAGAAAAAATATATAAAGTGGGAGGGATCCAGGCGGTAGCGGCGATGACCTTTGGGACAGAAAGCATTGAAAAAGTCTATAAGATCTTTGGTCCGGGAAATCAATATGTCACCGTAGCCAAACAGCTTGCCACCAAATTCAACGTGGCTATCGACATGCCTGCCGGCCCTTCAGAATTACTTGTGGTGGCAGATGAGTCTGCCGATGCTGCTTTCGTAGCTTCCGATTTGCTTTCGCAGGCAGAACACGGATCCGATAGCCAGGTAGTGCTGGTTTCGCTTTCAAAACAAGTTTTGGAAGAAGTGGAGGTAGAAATAGCTAAGCAAATAGAAGATCTGCCACGGAAGGATATCGCAAAAGCGGCAATAGAGCATTCAAGATTTATTTTTATGGAATCTGAAGAGAAAGCACTTGACCTTATTAATGAATATGCTCCTGAACACTTTATTATCTGTACCGCCAATTCTCAATTTTTTGTGGAAGGTATTCACAATGCAGGTTCTGTATTTATAGGAAATTACACTCCCGAAAGTGCGGGGGATTATGCTTCGGGAACAAATCATACCTTGCCTACAAACGGTTATGCAAAACAGTACAGCGGAGTAAATCATGATAGTTTTACTAAAGCAATCACTTTTCAGGAAATCTCTTCGGAAGGAATTCAGAGAATAGGACAGGCAGTAGAATTAATGGCTGAAGCTGAAGGTCTGCAGGCACATAAAAATGCAGTTACCCTAAGGTTGAACAAGCTCAAAACTCCGGGTAATGAAAAGTAGCTTTGATCTTAAAAACCTGGTGCGTCCGAATGTTCTGAAAATGAAGCCTTATTCTTCGGCTCGTGACGAGTACAAAACCGATGGCCGAAAAATGACATTTTTGGACGCCAATGAAAATCCTTTTGATAATGGAGTGAACCGCTATCCCGATCCTCAGCAGGGGAAGGTGAAGCATGTCCTTGCTTCTCAAAAAGGGGTTTCTGAAGCACAAATTTTACTCGGAAACGGTAGTGATGAAGTACTGGATTTAATATTTCGGGCATTTTGCCAGCCGCAGGTTGATAACGTGATCACTTTGCCGCCCACTTATGGGATGTACAAAGTCTTGGCAGGGTTAAATGAAGTTGAAGACCGGGAAGTGGTTTTAAAAACCGACTTTCAACCCGATGTGGATAGCATTCTTCAAAAAGTTGATGAACGGACAAAAATTATTTTCCTCTGCTCCCCGAATAATCCAACAGGAAACTCATTTTCTGAGGCTTCTATAGAAAAGATCCTGAAAAGTTTTAATGGTTTGGTAGTCATTGACGAAGCTTACATAGATTTTTCGGCTGAAAGAAGTTGGCTGGAGCGGCTTCATGAATTTCCGAATTTGGTAATCACTCAAACACTTTCCAAAGCATTCGGCCAGGCCGGAATTAGACTGGGCATCTGCTATGCTTCCGAAGAAATAGTTGATATTCTCAACAAGATCAAGCCGCCATACAATGTAAATGAGCTTTCGCAGCAAAAAGCTCTGACACAGCTTAAAAATTCAGAAGTGGTAAAAGAAGAGGTGCAGCTTATTCTAAAAGAAAGGGAACTGCTGCGAACTAACCTTTCAAAAATGGCATTTGTGAAGGAGATTTTTCCGTCAGATGCAAACTTCTTGTTGGTCAGAGTTGAAGATGCCGACAAAAAATATAAGCAATTGGTGGAAGCCGGAGTGGTAGTTCGCAATCGCAGTAATCAGGAACTTTGTGAAAATACACTAAGATTTACTGTGGGAACCCCAGATGAGAACAAAGAATTAATTGAGGTTTTAAAGAGATTAAAAGCATGAAAAAAATATTATTTATAGATCGTGACGGTACCATTGTTCTGGAACCCGAAGATTATCAATTAGATCGTTTTGAAAAGCTGGAGTTTTTTCCGGGAGCTTTCCAATACCTGTCAAAAATTGCAAAGGAACTGGATTATGAACTGGTAATGGTTACTAATCAGGATGGGTTGGGAACAGATTCCTTTCCGGAAGACACTTTTTGGCCTGTTCAAAATTTTATCTTGAAAGCTTTTGAAGGTGAAGGAGTGAAATTTGAGGAAATTGTGATCGACCGCACTTTCCCTGAAGATAATGCATCCACGAGGAAACCCGGAACAGGACTTTTAAAAGCTTATTTTGATTCTGAAAAATATGATCTTGAAAATTCCTTTGTACTTGGGGACCGGCTTACAGATATGGAATTGGCAAAAAATCTTGGAGCAAAAGGGATTTTTATAACCGGTCATGAAGAGCTGGGCAGTGGAGAAATTTCGGTGAAGAAGGAGGAGCTTGAAAAGTATATAAATCTTGAGACCAACGACTGGAAAAAAATCTATGAATTTCTAAAGCTGGAGGAGCGAACAGCTTCCATAGAACGGAAAACAAATGAAACTGATATTTCCATTTCACTTAATCTTGATGGGACTGGGAAAAGCAAAATTGACACCGGAATTAAATTTTTTGATCATATGCTCGACCAAATTGCGCGCCATGGGCAAATGGATCTGGAAATTGAGGTAAAGGGAGACCTGGAGGTAGATGAGCACCACACCATTGAAGATACTGCGATTGCACTTGGGGAAGTATTTTCCAAAGCTTTGGGAAACAAACTGGGAATAGAACGTTATGGTTTTGCACTTCCAATGGACGATTGTCTGGCGCAGGTGGCGATCGATTTCGGCGGAAGGAACTGGTTGGTATGGGAAGCAGATTTTAAAAGAGAAATGGTCGGGAATATGCCTACAGAAATGTTTTACCACTTTTTTAAATCTTTTACAGATGGCGCTAAAGCGAATCTAAACGTAAAAGCCGAAGGCACCAACGAACATCACAAGATAGAAGCCATTTTTAAAGCTTTTGCCAAGGCAATTAAGGTAGCGGTAAAAAGAGATCCTGAAAAAATGATCCTGCCGTCAACTAAGGGAATGCTATAATTGATGTGAGATATTGATTTGAGACTTGAGATATGAGTATTGAGAAAAGAAAGGTTTCTGAGAAAGTTGTTATAATAAATTACGGCGCGGGTAATATTCAGAGCATCAAATTTGCTTTGGAAAGACTCGGCTATGAAGGTGTTTTAAGTCATGATGCTGAAGAAATTAAATCAGCAGATAAAGTGATTTTTCCCGGAGTGGGAGAGGCCAGTTCTGCCATGAAAAAGCTGAAGAGTACAGGTTTGGATAAATTAATTCCGCTGTTAAAGCAGCCGGTTTTGGGGATTTGTTTGGGCATGCAACTCATGTGCAACCGTTCCGAAGAAGGCGATACAGACGGTCTGGGGATTTTTGATGTAGATGTGATCCATTTTGAAAAAACATTAAAGGTTCCGCACATTGGCTGGAACAGGATAAAAGAGCTCAAAACTCCTCTTTTTGAAGGAGTAGCGGAACAGAAGTTCGTTTACCTCGTACACAGTTTTTATGCCCCAGTTTGTGCCGAGACCATTGCAAAATGTGACTACGGAGTTAATTATTCTTCAGCCTTAAACAAAGACAATTTCTACGGAGTCCAATTTCATCCGGAAAAGAGTAGTAGTGCAGGAGAGAAAATTCTGGAAAACTTTTTGAAGTTAGATTTACGAAGTTAGAAGTACGAAGTGAAGGTAGGATTACGAGGTTAGAAGTACGATTGTTTTTAAAACTAAGGAAATGAAAGATTTGAAATCAAGAACCAAAGAGTTCGCTGTAGATTGCTGGAAGTTTTGTCATAAAATCCCTCATTCGAGAGAATATAATGCTTATGTAAATCAATTATTGAGGAGTTCGAGTTCTGTAGGTGCTAATTATCGTGCAGCACTCAGAGGAAAATCCACTGCCGACTTTATAAATAAATTGAAAATCGTTGAAGAAGAGGCCGATGAGAGTATGTATTTCCTGGAACTTTTTCTGGAGATACTTAACAATGATTTGGAGGAGGTAAAAAATTTACATTCCGAGGCTAATGAAATAATTTCTATCGTTGTCACTTCAATAAATACTGCCCGCCGCAATCAAAACAGAACCTAGCTTTAACTTCTAATTTCGTAATTCTAAACTCCAACTTCACATGAGATTAATTCCCGCTATAGACATCATTGACGGAAAGTGCGTCAGACTTTCGCAAGGTGATTATAATACAAGTAAGATTTATAATGAGAATCCGCTGGAGGTGGCGAAGCAATTTCAGGACCACGGAATAAAGTATCTGCACCTGGTTGATCTTGACGGGGCCAAATCGAAGCATATCGTCAACCACAAGGTTCTTGAGAGGATTGCTTCGGGAACGGATCTTAAAATTGACTTCGGCGGCGGACTTAAAACTGATGAGGACCTGAAAATAGCTTTCAACAGCGGTGCTTCCCAGATCACCGGTGGAAGTATAGCCATCAAAGATCCCGAGACTTTCCTGTCCTGGCTTGAGAAGTATGGAAGTGAAAAGATCATTCTTGGAGCAGATGCTAAAGATGAGAAGGTGGCAGTAAGCGGATGGCTAGAAGATTCTGAAGAAGATTTGATCCCTTTCATACAGAATTACAGGAAGAAAGGTGTGAATTACGTGATCTGCACAGATATTGCCAAAGATGGAATGTTACAAGGACCATCTTTTGAGTTGTACCGCAAAATATTAAAAGAAACTCCAGATTTAAATCTGATAGCCTCAGGGGGAATTGCGGAATTTGATGATTTGCCGAAACTTCAGGAAATTGGCTGTGAAGGAGCAATTTTAGGTAAAGCGATCTATGAGAACAAAATAAGCTTAAAACAGCTGGAAGATTTTATCCGGTAAATTTCAAATTATAAGCACCAATTAACAAGCACCAAAATTAAAATTCTCAATTTTAACTACTTAATACATGTTAACCAAAAGAATTATTCCGTGTCTGGATATAAAAGACGGGCGGACCGTCAAAGGAGTAAATTTCGTAAGTCTTCGGGATGCCGGTGATCCTGTGGAGTTGGCAGAAGCCTACTCAAATTCGGGCGCAGATGAACTGGTGTTTCTGGATATTACGGCAACGGAACAAAAGAGAAAAACACTGGCAGAACTTGTGCGAAAGGTTGCGGCTACAGTAAATATTCCGTTTACTGTAGGGGGAGGAATTTCTTCTATAGAAGATGTGGATATCCTGCTGCAAAACGGAGCCGATAAAGTAGCAATTAATTCGGCTGCAGTTAAGAATCCGCAACTCATTAATGATCTGGCAGCTAAATTCGGGAAACAGTGTATTGTTGTGGCAATAGACGCAAAACAGGTGGAAGGGAAATGGCTGGTGCATCTTGTCGGCGGAAAAGTACCGACAGAAATTGATCTTTTTGACTGGGTAAAAGAAGTTGAGGAACGTGGGGCAGGAGAGATACTCTTTACCTCGATGGATCACGACGGAACTAAAGCTGGATTCGCGAATGAAGCTCTGGCAAAGATTTCAGAAATGGTGAATATACCTATAATCGCTTCCGGAGGTGCAGGGAGTAAAGAACATTTTTGTGATGCCTTTATAAAAGGGAAAGCCGATGCTGCCCTGGCGGCAAGTGTTTTCCATTTCAAGGAAATAGAAATTAAGGATCTTAAGCAGGAGATGAAGGAGAAGGGGATCGAAGTTAGAATTTAGTATTCCGTGATTAGTGGTCATCGAGAAACAAAGATGTTGGCAGAAGGTCCCGACTTCGGTCGACCTGACACCTTAAGAAAATTTCCGACAGCACACTCAATGAAGATTATTTTATAAAAAAGAAGTATGAAAATAGATTTTTCAAAAGATAAAGACGGTTTGGTGCCTGCGGTAATTCAGGATGCCGAAACCAGGAATGTGCTCATGTTAGGATACATGAACCAAGAGGCGCTGGAGAAAACCAGGGAGACCAGGAAAGTGACATTTTTCAGCCGCAGTAAGCAACGGTTGTGGACTAAAGGAGAAGAAAGCGGAAATTTTTTACACCTGGTTGACCTTAAAGTGGACTGTGACAATGATACGTTGCTGGTCTACGTCAATCCTGAAGGTCCGACCTGCCATAAAGGAACCGATACTTGTTGGGGAGAAAAAAATGTTTCAGAAATGCCATTTTTGACACAGCTGGAAGAGGTGATCTCGGACAGAAGATTAAATTTTGAAAACGAGAAGAGTTATGTTGCTTCCCTTTTTCGGAGCGGAATCAATAAGATCGCACAGAAAGTGGGAGAGGAGGCGGTGGAAGTTGTCATTGAATCCAAAGATGAGAATGACGAACTGTTTCTAAACGAAAGTGCGGACCTGTTGTTTCATTACCTTATCCTCCTGCAGGCAAAAGGCTTTATGCTTGAGGACGTAACAGAGATCCTGAAAGCCAGACACAGCAAAAAATAAAAAGAGCCTGTGATTCATCACAGGCTCTTTCTGTTTTATTAAATATTTAATTTATTTTGAATCTTCGGAATTTGTCTCCTTTTTGGCTTTTTCAACCTTTATAGTCAATTCCTTTTTCTCTTCATCAAGATCCATGAGAACTTTATCTCCTTCAGAAATGTGGGAAGTAATGATCTCCTCGGCCAGTGCGTCTTCGATGTATTTTTGAATGGCACGATTTAAAGGTCTTGCACCATATTGTTTATCAAATCCTTTTTCAGCAATATACTTTTTTGCTTCAGGACTTAATTCCAGGTTATACCCAAGAGCACCAATTCTTCCGAAGAGTTTTTCAAGTTCAATATCGATGATCTTAAAGATATCTTCCTGTTCAAGAGGATTAAAGATAACCACGTCATCAACACGGTTAAGAAACTCGGGAGCAAAGGCTTTTTTCAAAGCGCTTTCAATAACTCCCCGGGCATTGTCGTCCATCTGGTTCTTCCTTGCGGTAGTTCCGAATCCAACTCCCTGACCAAAATCTTTCAGTTTTCTTGCTCCAATGTTGGAGGTCATAATGATAATTGTATTCCTAAAGTCGATCTTGCGACCAAGACTGTCTGTTAAATATCCGTCATCAAGGACCTGAAGCAACATGTTGAATACATCGGGGTGAGCTTTTTCTACCTCGTCCAGAAGGATCACTGCGTAAGGCTTTCTGCGTACTTTCTCGGTAAGCTGACCACCTTCTTCATATCCTACATAACCCGGAGGTGCACCAATTAATCTGCTTACCGCAAATTTTTCCATGTACTCACTCATATCGATACGAATCAACGCATCTTCATTGTCAAAAAGCTCCCTTGAAAGAATCTTTGCTAATTGAGTCTTACCAACTCCTGTTTGACCAAGGAATATAAAGGAACCAATAGGTTTATTCGGATCTTTAAGACCGGCACGATTACGTTGAATGGCTTTTACCACCTTTCCAACTGCTTCATCCTGGCCAATAACTTTTCCTTTAATCAATTCAGGTAATTTGAAAAGTTTATTGATTTCGGTTTGAGCGATTCTGTTAACAGGAACTCCTGTCATCATGGACACTACATCGGCCACATTATCTTCTGTCACCGTTTCACGGTGCATTTTAGATTCCTCTTCCCATTTTGACTGTGCTTGAGCCAGTTCTTTTTCTATATTTTTTTCATCGTCACGCAGTTTGGCAGCTTCTTCATACTTCTGTTTCTTTACTACAGTATTTTTAAGCTCCCTTACTTCTTCCAGCTTTCTCTCAAGTTCCAAAATCTGCTTGGGAACATCGATATTGGTAATGTGTACCCGTGATCCTGCTTCATCAAGGGCATCAATAGCCTTGTCTGGTAAAAACCTGTCGGTCATATATCGGCTGGTGAGCTTGACACATGCCTGTATGGCTTCATCTGTATAGGTAACATTGTGATGTTCTTCGTACTTGTCTTTTATATTGTTCAGGATCTCGATAGTTTCCTCAATAGTAGTGGGTTCTACGATTACTTTTTGGAAACGTCTTTCTAAAGCTCCGTCTTTTTCTATGTATTGCCTGTATTCATCAAGGGTTGTAGCACCAATACATTGAATTTCACCTCTTGCCAGTGCAGGTTTAAACATGTTACTGGCGTCAAGACTTCCTGTGGCGCCACCGGCACCTACAATAGTATGTATCTCATCAATGAAAAGAATAATATCATCATTCTTTTCAAGCTCGTTCATTACAGCTTTCATTCTCTCCTCGAACTGGCCCCGGTACTTTGTTCCTGCCACTAAACTGGCAAGATCAAGAGTAACGACGCGCTTGTCGAACAGGATTCGTGAAACCTTTCTTTTTACTATACGAAGGGCAAGACCTTCGGCAATAGCCGACTTACCAACTCCGGGTTCTCCAATAAGGAGCGGATTGTTCTTTTTTCTACGACTTAAGATCTGCGAAACCCGTTCAATCTCCTTCTCACGGCCTACAACAGGATCAAGTTTATCCAGTTCTGCCAATGCAGTTAGATCCCTTCCGAAGTTATCTAAGACCGGAGTCTTTGATTTCTTTGTGGATTTTCCGGGTGTGCCTGCAAAGGGATTGCCTTTTCCGGCATCTTCTGAAGTCGCATCTTCATCAGAAAAGGATTCAGAAGTAGGGGAATCTATATAATCGTCATCATTGGTGATCATATATTTAAACTGATCTTTTACCCCGTCATAATCCACCTTTAGCTTATTTAATAGCTTGGTGGTGGGATCATTTTCGTTCCTTAAAATGCACAATAATAAATGTGCAGTATTTATAGAAGTGCTTTGAAATAGCTTAGCTTCCAAAAATGTGGTTTTTAAAGCTCTTTCTGCCTGCCTTGTTAAGTGGAGGTTTCTCTTCTCATTAGTTTCTACTGCCACATCTGGATTAGCGGGGCTAAGAATTTCTACTTTTCTTCTCAAATGTGTGAGATCGACATCCAGGGCGTGCAGTATGTTAATGGCTTTGCCATCCCCATCCCTTAGAAGACCCAACATTAAATGCTCGGTTCCTATGAAATCGTGGCCAAGCCGAAGGGCTTCTTCTTTACTATAGGCTATTACATCCTTTACTCTTGGTGAAAAATTATCATCCATTTTGTTCCTTTCTCTCTGATTATATTATTAAGGTTTCAAAAACCATACCCGATTATCAATACCGGCTTCATATGAAGTATAGCTAATTGACGAATTTGCATTTATAAAACAAAGCAGAATGTAATGAACTTATTAACCAAGCACAACTAAAAATTTGTTAATAAAATACAATAAAACCTCAATGAATAGTGCTCCCGGGTTGCTTAAAATGCGTAAATTGGCACGTTAGATTTTTGAACCAAAATAACAAGTATTTATGGCTGAAGGAGAAAAGTTAATTCCTATCAATATTGAAGATGAAATGAAGTCGGCCTACATTGATTATTCAATGTCGGTCATTGTGTCACGTGCCCTGCCAGACGTTCGTGACGGTTTAAAGCCGGTTCATCGCCGGGTTTTATATGGAATGTATGAGTTAGGAGTTCTTTCCAACAGAGCTCACAAAAAATCGGCAAGAATTGTAGGGGAAGTTTTAGGTAAATTTCACCCGCATGGAGATTCTTCTGTTTACGACACTATGGTACGTATGGCCCAGGAGTGGAGTTTACGTTATATGTTGGTAGATGGACAGGGTAACTTTGGTTCGGTAGACGGGGATAGTCCTGCTGCTATGCGTTACACCGAAGCAAGAATGCGCAAGATTAGCGAAGATATGCTAGCCGATATCGATAAGGAAACTGTTGATATGCAGCTTAACTTTGATGATACCATCCATGAACCTTCAGTTTTACCGACACGTATTCCAAATCTACTTGTAAATGGTGCCAGTGGTATTGCAGTGGGAATGGCTACGAATATGCCGCCTCATAATCTTTCAGAAGTTGTAGATGGAATTACAGCATACATAGAGAATCACGATATTGAGATAGACGAACTTATAGAACACGTTAAGGCTCCCGATTTTCCTACCGGAGGTACCATTTATGGCTATGACGGAGTTCGTGAAGCTTTTAAAACCGGTCGTGGAAGAGTGGTGATAAGAGCTAAGGCACATACTGAAGAGGTTGCAGGTAAGGAAGCAATCATTGTCACAGAAATCCCGTACCAGGTCAACAAGGCTGAAATGATCAAAAAAACAGCTGAGCTTGTAAATGACAGGAAAATAGAGGGAATTTCTCTAATTCGGGATGAATCTGATCGTAATGGAATGCGAATAGTCTATATCCTCAAAAGAGATGCTATTCCAAATATCGTTCTAAACCTTCTTTATAAACACACCTCCCTCCAAAATTCCTTCAGTGTCAATAATATTGCACTTGTAAAAGGTCGGCCTCAAATGTTGAATTTGAAGGATATGATCTATCATTTTGTGGAACATCGCCATGAGGTTGTGGTGCGTCGTACGGAATACGAACTACGCAAAGCCGAGGAGCGTGCTCATATATTGGAAGGGCTTATCATTGCTTCCGATAATATTGACGAAGTTATTGCTCTTATAAGAGCTTCCAGCAACGCCGATGAAGCGAGATCTAAGCTAATTGAACGTTTTGAGCTTACCGAGATCCAGGCTAAAGCAATCGTGGAAATGCGATTAAGACAACTTACAGGTCTTGAACAAGATAAACTTCGTGTAGAGTATGAAGAGATCATGAAGACAATTGAAGATCTTAAGGATATACTGGCGCGAAAGGAACGAAGAATGCAGGTGATTAAAGATGAGCTGCTCGAGGTTAAAGAGAAGTATGGAGATGAAAGACGTTCTACAATAGAATATGCCGGGGGAGACCTAAGCATGGAAGATATGATCCCCGATGAGCAGGTAGTAATAACTATTTCACACGCGGGCTATATTAAAAGGACCTCTCTTACTGAATATAAAACCCAGAACAGAGGTGGCGTTGGCCAGAAAGGGTCTACAACCAGGAATGAAGATTTTCTTGAAAATCTTTTTATAGGAACAAATCACCAGTACATGTTATTTTTTACTGAAAAAGGTAAGTGTTTCTGGATGAGGGTGTTTGAGATTCCCGAAGGAAGTAAAACTTCAAAGGGTAGAGCAATTCAGAATCTGATTAATCTTGAACCCGACGATAAATTAAAAGCATTTATTTGTACAAAAGACCTCAAGGACGAAGAGTATATTAATAGCCATTATGTCATGATGGCTACCAAGAAAGGACAAGTGAAAAAAACTTCCCTGGAGCAGTACTCTAGACCGAGAACTAATGGTATTAATGCTATAACCATAAGGGAAGGAGATGAATTGCTTGAGGCAAGGCTCACAACAGGGGAAAGTCAGGTGATGTTGGCTCTAAAAAGTGGAAAGGCCATTCGTTTTGATGAGAGTAAGACAAGACCTATGGGTAGAAATGCATCGGGAGTACGAGGAATAAGCCTTGCCGATGAGAAAGATGAGGTAGTGGGAATGATCACCGTTGAAAACCCAATGGAAGAGACAGTATTGGTAGTTTCGGAAAATGGTTATGGGAAACGTACTTATATTGACGATCCCGAAGATGGGGAACCAATCTACAGAATTACCAACCGTGGAGGGAAAGGGGTGAAAACCATTTCGATCACACCTAAGACGGGTAGCCTTGTGGCCATTAAAAATGTAACCGATCTTGATGATCTTATGATCATCAATAAATCGGGATTGGCTATTAGAACATCTGTATCTAATTTACGGGTTATGGGCCGCGCAACGCAAGGAGTTAGACTTATTAATTTAAAGAATAATGATTCCATTGCTGCGGTAGCCAAAGTGATTAATGAGGAAGAAGATGTTGAGGATGTGGCTGGTGACGCAACACCCGAGATCACTGATCAAAATGAGGATGGCACAACTATTGCAAACGATAGTGAAGAATAATTAAATCAAAATAAAACAAGATGAAAACCAGAATTCTAACGGCAGCATTAGCGATGATTACTGTCGTATCATTTGCCCAAAAGAAGGAGATAAGAAGAGCAGGTAAAGCTGTTGAAAAAGGAGACTACCAGAAAGCTAAGAATTACCTTCAGGAGGCAGAAGCAGAATTGGCTAACGCCGATAATGATGAGAAAGCCGATTTCTACCTTTACAGAGGATATACTTTGGTAGGAGATGGTCAAAATGTTTCTACTGACGATTTAATGGCGGCAGCGGAAGCAATGAAAAAAGCAAAAGAATTGGGCCAGGAAGAGGCAGAGCAAGGAATGGTTACAGTGAGTAATGCCCTGGTGAACTCGGCAATTGAAGATCAAAATGCTCAGAATTTTGCTGAAGCTTCAAAAAAGTTGGAGATGAGCTACAGGATGAGTGACCGTGATACAGTGTATTTATATTATGCAGCTTCCAACGCAGTGAATTCCAAAGATTATGATGAAGCGTTAAGATATTATGAGGAGCTTCAGGATCTTGGATTTACAGGAGAAGAAATGATTTATACTGCAGTAAACAAAGAAACAGGTGAAGAAGAGAGAATGGCTTCAAAAGAGCAAAGAGATCTTTTCGTTAAAGCTGGAACTTATATAAACCCACAGGATAAGAAGGAAGAATCTAAAGAAGGAGAAATTGCCAAGAACATAGCCTTGATCTATATTGAAAAAGGAAATAAAGAGAAGGCGATTGAAGCAATGGAAAGTGCAAAGCAGGCTAATCCTAACGATGCTGCTCTTATGCAGGCTGAGGCCGATATGTATTACCAAATGGGTGACATGGCAAAATATCGTGAGATTCTTGAAGAGGTTGTAAGGCAAAACCCCGATAATGCTACTCTTTACTACAACATGGGAGTAAGTTCTGCAGAACTTGGGGAGAATGACCGTGCTATTGACTATTATAAAAAAGCTATAGAACTTGATCCTGATATGCACAATGCCAGAATAAATGTAGCTTATGTAATTCTTTCTGAAGAAGCACCTTTGGTAGAGGAAATGAATAGTCTTGGGATGAGCAAAGCCGATCAAAAGAAATATGAGGAGCTTTCGGAACAACGCCAGGGAATCTATAGAGAGGCTCTTCCACACCTTGAAAAAGTGATGGCTAATGATCCAACAAATCTTGAAGCTGCCAGAACCATAATGAATATCTACTACCAGATCAATGAACCTGAAAAGGCAGAAGAAATGAAGGTAAAGATTGCTGAACTTGAATCTACAAATGCAGCAGCTACTCCAAAACAATAGTTTAAAAAACTAGAAAATAAAAAAGCCCGTTCATTTGAACGGGTTTTTTTATTTTTATATTATCTTCTTGATAACCCTTAATTTATGAGTGTGTCGACGCAAATCTGAATTGTAAATTCCTGAATGGTCCAGGCGATCAAGCCGCACTTTTCCATCGGCATGTATAATATAATTGTCGGTCATTATGATACCCACATGGTTTATTACCCCATCGGGACCGTCAAAAAAAGCCAGATCACCGGGCTCACTTTCTTCTATAAAACTCAGGGAATCCCCCTGTTGAGCCTGTTCTGCTGCATTTCGGGAGAGTTTGTAACCATTAAGTTTGTACACCATTTGAGTAAAACCGCTGGCATCAATTCCCATTGGGCTTTTTCCGCCCCATAAAAAAGGAGCATTGAGATATAAAAAGGCGGTTTCTATGAGCTTCTCTTTCGACTGACTTCCCGTAGCAATTGCACCTGAGTGTTGATGTTTTAAAAGTGCTACTCCGTTTAAAACAGAACCTATAGGGATAGGAATAAGTAATCCTTCTCCTGTTACAAACTCCATAAGATCTGCCGAAAGTTGCAGGTCCTCATTTTTTAGCTTTTCATACTCTAGTTCTGTGATCTTAAAGAGTTGTTTATTATCAATCCAGGCTTCAAGAGCTTCAAAAGAAGTCCGTATTCTTGACCATTTTGCTCTTTCTTCCAGAATCTTATAGGTTTCGCCATAGAGTAGCTGACTTACCATTTCAGAAGTGTGTGCAGGTTCTGCTCTTAAAGGGACTGTCCCTAAATTACAAATGGCGTATTGCATTCAAAAAGGTGCTTTGGAACAGGAATTATGGACGCTCAATGATCATTGCCGATGCACCGCCACCCCCATTACAAACAGCTGCCGCGCCTATTTTACCGTTGTTTTGCTTAAGAACGTTTAGTAGCGTCACAATTATTCGGGCACCTGAACAACCAAGTGGATGTCCTAAAGAAACAGCCCCTCCGTTTACGTTCACGTTCTTATCTTCCAGTTCCAGAATCTTCATGTTTACCAATCCTACTACAGAAAAAGCTTCATTAAATTCAAAAAAATCAACTTTATCGATAGAAATTCCGGCTTTATCAAGAGCTTTAGGTAGTGCTTTCGCCGGAGCTGTTGTAAACCATATTGGCTCTGTAGCGGCATCTGCAAATCCTTTAATGCTGGCTAAAATTTCAAGGCCAAGCTCTTCAGCTTTCTCCCGGCTCATAAGCACAAGTGCAGCCGCACCGTCATTTATAGTTGAAGCATTTGCTGCCGTCACAGTACCTTCTTTGCTAAATGCAGGACGTAAAGAGGATATCTTATCCATCTTCACATTTTTGTATTCTTCATCTTCATTAACAACTACAGGATCTCCTTTTCTCTGTGGTACTTCCACAGGTACCACTTCGTCTTTAAATCTTCCTTCTTCCCATGCGGTACGAGACCTTTCATAGGATTGGATGGCAAATTTATCCTGCTCTTCCCGGGAATAATTATGCTCTTTTGCACAATGATCTGCAGCCACGCCCATTGCATTGTGGTCGTAAGCATCAACAAGACCATCTTTTTGCATTCCATCCACCATCTGGGTTGGACCAAATTTCTGTCCGTTTCTTAAATGTAAGTAGTGTGGAATAAGGCTCATGTTCTCCATTCCCCCGGCAACAACAATGTTGGCATCCCCTAAAGCAATAGCCTGTGCTGCCTGCATTACGGCTTTCATTCCACTGGCGCAAACTTTATTCACGGTAGTACAGGGAACACTGGTAGGTATATTGGCACCAAGAGCGGCCTGTCGCGCCGGTGCCTGTCCCACGCCGGCTTGTACAACATTTCCCATGAGCACCTCGTCTACCATCTCTGGTTTGAGATTGATTTTCTCCAGAGCTCCTTTTATTGCTATTGATCCCAGTTTTGTCGCGGGAACGGTAGATAAACTACCTAAGAAACTTCCTATCGGAGTTCTTACGGCACTTACAATAACTACTTCCTTATTCATGGTTTAAAGGATTATGATTTTACTTTCGCGAATTTAATCATTTTAAAAGGAACAAACCAACGTGTTCTCTACAGCCGGCTTTTTTTAGTACTTTTGGAAAGAGATAGTCCCTGTATGAAATCGTTTGTAAACAGTCTTTATAAAAATCAGGACCTTTTTTACAAGGTTTTTTTATTTCTTCTCACCACCCTGGTCATTGTATACATGTTTCCCAAAGGAGGCAAGTTTAAATATGAGATCCCTAAAGGAAAACCCTGGCAGTATGAGAACCTTTATGCTCCCTTCGATTTTGCCATTTTAAAAAGTCCTGAAGAACTTGCTGCTGAAAAAGAGGAGATTAATAAAACCCATGTTCCTTATTATGATTACGATGCAGAAGTTGTTTCGGAAGTAGAGTCTGCTCTGGAGGAGCAATTTGTACGTATTTTTCCCGACACTCTTACGCGTAGAGAGAATATTCAGCTTAAAGAGTTTATTGAGAATACTTTTGAAGAAACCTATGATGCAGGAGTGCTGCAGGAGATAGTTCCACTAAGTCCCGATCAATTGGTTTATCTGCGCGAAGGCAATGAAGTGACCGAGGTGACTTACAAGAGCATACTAAAGCAGAACCAGTTAAGGGATTTTCTCAATCGCAGAATTGATCAGGCACAGTTACAAAATTACCGGGAAGAGTTAATCGGATTATTTTTTGATACCGTCAAACCGAATGTTACTTATAATGAAGCTCTTACCCAAAGTGATCTGGAAAGCAGGTATAATCAAATTTCTTATACCCGGGGTAACGTAGAACGAGGGACTATCATAGTAGCCAAGGGAGAAGTTGTGGAAGGGGCGAAATTACAAGTCCTAAATTCACTTAAGGCAGAATATGAATCGCAGGTATGGAGTGAAGCCAATTATAATTGGGTAATCGTGGGTTATACGCTGCTTGTTTTCCTTGCCTTACTCATGTTAATGCTCTTCATTAGGAAATACCGGTATGATATCTTCCAAAATAACATAAAGGTCACCTTTATTTATTTTAATGTTACGCTCATGGTCCTTCTTACCATATTGATCATACGTTTTAATGTTGCCTATGTTTACGTGGTTCCACTTTGCGTGCTGCCTTTAACAATAAAAGGATTTTTTGATTCCCGCCTCGGGCTTTTCACACATGTAATTACGGTTTTGCTGCTTGGTTTTATTGTACCAGATAGTTACGAGTATATGTTCCTGCAAATTATTGCAGGGATAGTAACAATTCTCACAGTTTCAGAATTATATAAAAGAGCTAACCTTTTCATAACCGTGGGGCAGATCACCCTTGTCTATATTGTCTCCTATTTTGCTTTCACTGTAATTCAGGAAGGTTCAATTTATGAAGTAGAACCCGAAACTTTTCTCATGTTCCTGCTGGGTGGACTGGCAACTCTTTTTGTGCAGCCACTGATTTATGCCTACGAGAAGATCTTCGGTTTAATTTCAGATATGTCGCTACTGGAACTTTCAGATACGAACACAAAACTGCTTAAGGAACTTTCAGACAAAGCTCCGGGAACCTTTCATCATTCCCTGAATGTGGCAAATCTTGCAGAGGCAGCAGCGAACGAAATTAATGCAAATTCCATGCTGGTAAGGGTAGGAGCGCTTTACCACGATATTGGAAAAATGCGTAACCCCACCTATTTTACCGAAAATCAAACGACATCGGTTAATTCACATGACGAGCTCTTTCCAAAAGAAAGTGCCGAGATTATAATTGAACACGTGATAAACGGAATAGAGATCGCTAAAAAAAGGAATCTCCCCGATAGGGTCATTGATTTTATTCGAACCCATCACGGCACTACCACTGTACACTATTTCCTTAAGAAAGCTATGGAAAATGACCAGGAAGTAAATGAGGATGATTACAGGTATCCCGGGCCAATGCCATTTAGTAAGGAAACAGCAATTTTGATGATGTGTGACAGTGTGGAAGCAGCCAGCAGAAGTATAAAAGAACCTACTGCCCGAACTATAGACAAGTTTGTTGAAAAAATAATCAATAAACAAATGGAGGACGGGCAGTTCCTAAATTCAGATGTTACATTCAGGGAAATTCAGCAGGTAAAAAAGGTTCTTAAGCGAAAGCTTAAAAATATTTACCATCTAAGGATTGAATACCCCGAGTAGAAATTAAAGAATTTTTACAATTTCGACTTCCCCTTCTCTAAAACTAAAGGAATCACCTTCTTTTTTTCCTTCCATTTCCTTGTAAATAGGAGCGTCCGACGAGATTGCATAAACTTTACTACCGCTCTCCATTTCGATTTCTCCGAGAGGTACCGAAACAAAATAATAGCCGTTTTTGGTTTCTACAACGCTGCCCGGTCGCACCACCTCACTGCGATGGTCCCGGTCCAGATTGGCAAGAGTTTCTTTCATGTTTCTTACCCGGTCAAGGTAAACTATATTCTTTTCATACTCTGTCAGCATTTCCCCTTTATTTCCATATTCATCAAAATCAGGATGAAATTTGTGCTGCTCATTCTGGCCGGTAAGAGTATTTAGTTTCTCATTATACTGGTCAATTTTTTCATTGACGGTATCAAGACATTTGTTAAATAATTCTTCTTTGTTAATGCTCATTTTGTTGCTTTTTTTAAAATTAGCCAACGCAATATTTAAAAAAGAACAATTAGCAAAAGTTTAATAATTGCAGTTTTCAGGAAGATCTATACTGCTGACAGTTTCTCAAGCAGCTGGATATTACTTTGCAACCTGTCCTTAACAAGGTTCATCATTCTTTTATTAAGTGCAGAAGAGTTAGTTATATAATACTGGTATTCATCAATGGTGAATTGACCAATGATCATTCCTTTTAAACTGTTTCGGAATTTTATGTCCTTCTGAATAGAATTTTCAATGTATGTCATTCTTTTATCTACAGTCATTTCATAAAAAACATTTTTATGTTTTTGTACGTAATTCCTGAAAGCTTCGAGTAGCAGATCATTTTGAAGCAAGATTACCGGGCGCAGAGTCCGGTTCTGGAACTTTTCATCTGGAAGGGTTGAAGCATTCACCACAGCAGATTCTATTTGCGGTCTTAACTCAAGTAAACTTTGGTCACGATCTCTCATAGTGGGGTTTTTCTTAAAGATAGTAAAAGAACGAAGCGATTAGAGTTCATTCATTTTTGATTTATAAACGTGTTGTGAACAATTCGGGTTTCAGTTAAAATCCTTCTAATAATTTCTCTTGCTTACAGGTTCTTTTTACCTTTAGAAAAACACCATTTTATGATTTTTTCCAAAAATCCATTTACAGGAGAAACTATCGAAGAACACCGGGAATCTTCCTCTGAAGATATCGACAAAGCACTTGAAAAAGCTTCAGCTGTCTTTTTTGAGTGGAAATCTACTTCTTTTTCATTTAGATCAAAGCTTATGCTTAAGGCTGCGGAAGAACTTAGGAAAAATAAGCAGGAATACGCCGAAGGGATCACTCAGGAAATGGGTAAGCCGATAAAACAATCTATTGCTGAAGTTGAAAAGTGTGCCTGGGTATGCGAGTACTATGCCGAGAATGCTGAACAACAACTCGCTCCTGAAGAAGTCGAAACAGATGCCACCAAAAGTTATGTGAATTATGCTCCTCTGGGGGTAGTGCTGGCAATTATGCCATGGAATTACCCTTTTTGGCAGGTATTACGTTTTGCCGCTCCGGCTTTAATGGCAGGTAATGTGGGAGTGCTTAAACACGCCAGCAATGTGATGAGGTGCGGGAAAAACATTGAAAAAGTATTTATTCGAGCAGGTTTCCCCGAAGGGTGTTTTCAGAACCTCGTCATAGGTAGTAAAAAGGTTGACGACGTACTTCAGGATAAAAGGATTAGAGCTGTCACCTTAACGGGTAGTGAAGGGGCAGGAAGAGCCGTAGGCGCAACGGCAGGAAAACATATCAAAAAATCTGTGCTGGAACTGGGAGGAAGTAATGCCCTGGTGGTTTTTGATGACGCAAATTTGGAAGAAACAGTAAAAACCTGCGTGCAGGCCCGATTCCAGAATACCGGACAGAGCTGCATTGCAGGAAAGCGTCTTTTAGTTCAGGAAAATATTGCTGAAAAGTTCACAAACTTGTTTGTAGAACAGGTTAAGGAATTGAAGTCCGGCGATCCAATGGAGGAAGACACCTTTATTGGAGTACAGGCGAGGGAGGACCTTGCAAAGGACCTTGAGAAGCAGGTAAATGATTCCGTAGAAATGGGCGCCGTATTATTAACAGGAGGGGAGCGAAAAAAGGCATTTTACGCACCTACTGTTTTGAAAAATGTTACCCCGCAAATGCCAGTTTTTAATGAGGAAACTTTTGGTCCTGCAATAGGGATTACCACCTTTACATCTGAAGTAGAAGCGATTGATCTTATAAATTCCTCTCAATTTGGACTTGGAGTGTCATTGTTTACAGCTAGTAAGGAGAAGGCTCAAAAGTTAATTCCTCAAATAGAGGATGGGGCAGTGTTTGTCAATGAACTGGTTAAAAGTGATCCCCGCCTGCCTTTTGGAGGGACCAAGAATTCAGGTTATGGAAGGGAGCTGTCGAAATTCGGCATCAGGGAATTTGTGAATATTCAGACTGTTTATTTTAAATAAAAATATGGCTAGACAAAACATTTCGGTAACTACAGATTGTGTGATATTTTTCAGAAATGATAAGGAATCCAAAGTGCTATTGGTCAAGCGTAAAAAAGTCCCCTTTAAAGACCAATGGGCGCTTCCGGGAGGTTTTCTTGAAGATGAAGAGCCTTTAGAAGATGGTGCAAAGAGAGAGCTTGAAGAAGAAACAGGTCTAAAAGTTCAACATTTGAAACAGCTGCAGACATTTGGTACTCCGGGAAGAGACCCGCGAGGCAGGACTATCAGCGTCACCTATTTGGGCGAAGTAACCTCTGAAGAAAAGGTTCAAGGAAATGACGATGCCGCCGAAGCCGGCTGGTTTAATATTAACGATCTACCTGAACTTGCTTTTGACCATTCAGAAATCCTGGAGGTCGCCCGGATAGAATATTTTAGATAAAACTTTTAATTTTATTTTTCAACAAAAAATTTCCCTATGAGATTTCATACCAGAAAATGGATAAAGCCGCAGGACCTTAACCCCAACGGCACTTTGTTTGGTGGGAGACTTCTGGAATGGATAGATGAGGAAGCCGCGCTTTATGCAATAATCCAACTGGAAAACTCCCGCACGGTCACAAAATTTATGAGTGAAATCGATTTTAAGAGCTCTGCAAGGGAAGGTGATATTGTGGAAATAGGAATGGATGTGGTGAAATTTGGAAATGCCTCCATTACTTTGCGATGTGAAGTTCGCAATAAGATGACGCGGGAAGTAATAATAACCATAGAAAGAATTGTTATGGTTTCTCTTGACGACCAGGGTAAGGCAAAACCTCATGGAAAGACCGAGATTGAGTTTGTGAAGGACCGACTTAAGAACTAGTTATTCTTTTCCCTCGGCTTTTTCTTTTCTATCTTTTTTCTCCTCCTTTTCAATTTGTTTTTCTGCCTCCTGCATTTCCTTCTGGCTTGCCGGTTTAACCGTCTGTACCGCTCTTACTTCCGGCTCCAGGCTTAATTTAGCATATAGAGGAAAATGATCTGACTCGACATCGTGTCCCACTTCCATCTTTACCATCCGGAATTCATGTGAAACAAATAAATGGTCCAGAGGCCATCTCATAAGCCAGCTATCCGCATTATAAGTATTAAAAAGTCCGCGACCCACACGTGGATCCAAAAGTCCGCTCACTTCCTGAAAAAGCTGAGTAGTTTCAGACCAGGCAACGTCATTGAAATCTCCCGCTACAATCACCGGATGCTTTGATTCTTTTGCCATTTTTGCCACCATCATCATTTGGGCATCCCTGTCTGTTGAAGATCCGTCATGGGGAGGCATTGGTGGTGTGGGATGAATGACATGTAACTGTATTACCTCCCGGGAAGGCAAAACCACTTTTGCGTGCATGGAAGGAATACTGTCCTCTAAAAGAAACCTTATTTGAGGTTCAAGCAATTCCAGGCGGGAGTAAACCAGCATTCCATAAGTGTTGTTAAGGGGCATTTCCATACGGTAGTCATAATCAAAATCCTTCAGGCGTTTTCGCAATTCATTTTGCCAGGTAGTATTAGTTTCGGTAAAGATGAGAAGATCGGGATCCTGTCTAAAGATTTCCCTTACTACCAAATCATACCGGTCATTCTGCTGCAGCACATTGGTAGCTAGTATACTGATACTGCTACCTGGAACGGCAGCAGTATTTTGTCTAACCTGCTCACCTGAGAAAGGTGTATAAGGATATATCTTGGTTAATTGCAGTAAAAAACAGACCGTTAAGACGGTGACAAAGGTGTAATCTCTCCAGTTATGCAAATCAAACCTGAAGAAATAGACCAGTAGGGCCACAAGGGTGAGAATCGTGAGTTGTACATGAGGAAAATCGAACATCCTTATCCACCAGTAATCTGAAGCAACAAAAGGGAAGAGGGAGATTAGTACAGCAAAAATTCCAAAGCCCTGAAGGAAAGGTTTAAGATGCATGAGAGAATACCTTGTTTTTTATTGAACAAATTTATTTTAAAAAATGAGTTTTCTCATGTTCATGAAGGAAAATACCGAACCTTTTGATTATTTTATGAATTTTAGATTTATTAAGGGTTAACTTTATGAAAATCAACTAATAAATTATTTAACAACCAAATATTTTAATTATGAAAACAGTAACTGAAATTAACAGCTATGACTCTGTGCCTAGAAAAGGAGTTTCCTGGAGGGCAATTTTTGCAGGTGTAGTTGCAATAATATCTGTCATGCTTTTACTAAATCTTATAGGGCTTGCAGTAGGCTTTGGTTCTATTGAGCCTACCGAAGAAAGTAATCCCTTAAGTGGTTTGGGCACAGGAGCTCTCATCTGGTGGATAGTGAGTTGTTTAGTGGCATTATTTATTGGCGGTTATGTCGCTGCCCGTGTTGGAGTTTCTTTCTCTAATAAAAGCGGGATGATTCAGGGAATAATGACATGGGCCTTATACACTTTTATTTCAGCCTGGTTACTTACCTCAACGGTTGGGAGTATCATTTCCGGAGTTGGAAACATAGTTAGTTCTGCAGTTTCTTCTACAGGACAAGCTATTGAAAATGTGGTTACAGGTAGTAGTAGTGATCAAGCTCAGAATCAGCAACAATCTCAATCATTAAATATTTCACTGGAGCAGGCAAAGCAGGAATTTTATGCTCTCCTGGAGGATACAGGTAAAGAGGAGCTGGATCCGGACCGAATAGAAAGCCAGGCACAAGAAGTAACTTCCGAAGCTAGAGAACAAGGCCAGGAAGTCGTTACTCAACCCGGAAGTTTAAACAATCAAATAGAACAAATTTTTAATAATGCCAAGAATGAATTTGAAGGCACCTTTGAAGAGGTGGATAAACAGGCGCTTGTAAATGTATTGACAGAACGTACCGATATGTCTGAAAGTGAAGCAAGACAGGCAGTAGATAATTACCTGGCTCAATATGACAATTTGCGTCAACAAGCGGAGGAATTTCTTGCTAATACTAAGGAGCAGGCAAATAAAACTGCAGAAAGTGTAGCTCAGGGAGTTTCTGATGCTGCCATGTACCTTGCAATTGCTTTAATCCTGGGTGTAATAACTGCAGCTGCGGGAGGATATTTAGGAGCAAAGAACCTGCGAAACGATTATGCCCGACATAATTATTTCAGAGAAGATTATGAGGATGATGATGACAGGCGTAGAGGAAGGAATTACAAAGATGACCACAGGGACGAAGTTCACTAGATCTTTGTAAATGATAATAAAAAAGCTGCCGTGAGAATGGCAGCTTTTTGTTTAGTAAATTTTTGATAAACTTTTCATAGACTTAATAATATCATCTCCGGAAGGAGACTCAAATAATTGTAAGTCAAAATATGGTACTGCAGCAATTAAATGATCGAATATATCGGCAGTTATTGCTTCATAAAACTCCCATCTCTTATCAGCACTAAAACAATAGATTTCCAGGGGAATACCCTGGGTGGTAGGAGGAAGGTGACGCACCATCATAGTCATTTCCTGGTGGATCTGTGGATGTGCTTTTAAATAAGCAAGAGCGTAATTTCTGAAGACCCCAAGATTTGTTTGATGTCTTCCGTTAAGTAGATGTTTTTTATTTACACCCAATTTCTGGTTGTGCTCATTTATTTCTTCCTGTCGTTGTTTTATATAAGGAGCAACCAAACCAAATTCTTCAAATTTCTCGATATCCTCATCATTTATAAATCTTATAGAATTTTGTTTAATATTCAGAGATCGCTTGATCCGCCGGCCGGGAGATTCCTGCATTCCTCTCCAGTTATGAAAAGAATCGGCAATAAGGTTATAAGTTGGAATTGTGGTGTAAGTGTTGTCCCAATTCTGCACTCGCACCGTAGCGAGGTTGATTTCGGTTACAAAACCATCGGCCCCGTACTTGCTGAAGGTAATCCAATCCCCAATGCGAACAATGTCATTAACCGAAACCTGAATTGAGGCTATAAACCCCATTATGGTATCTTTAAATATGAACAGGATAATGGCAGATGCCGCACCCAGAGAAATTAAAAATCCAATAACAGATCTTTCGGTAATTTCTGAAAATGCAAAAATTAAACCTAATGACCAGAAGCCAATTATAAGTACCTGTGCATAGCTTTCAATAGGTTTGTCTTGGTAGCGCTCATGCCGCTTCATATAATTTGTTGTGGTTCGCACCAGGCTCCGGCCAATGAGCACCGTAAGAAAAATAATATAGAGGTCTACAAGCTTTTCAAATACAACGAGTAGCCGTGGATAATCTTCAAATACCACAGGCACCGTCAATATGAGCAATAAAAGCGGAAAAATATTGCTTACATATTTCGGAAAATTACTTTTTACAAGGTAATCATCATAAGTGGTTTTGGTCTTATTGGTAAACTTATGGAAGGTGGTAAGAAGAAGGCTCTTTGTAATTTTATGTATGACAAACCAGAGAATAGAAACAAAAATGATATTCACCAGCATGTTCAGGAAATGAGCTATATCTGCATCTAATCCCTTTTCAATAAAAAATTCGGCTAAAAAATTACTTAGTTCCTTTATATCCTCCCACATGGATTACAAATATTTTTTCTCAACATAAAAAGGGCCCAGGGGTAGAACCGAGCTTAAACAGACAATCATAAGAGTTTTAAACTTCCACTGTAGTGGCTTGAACAATAATAAAGCTCCAAAAATGTACGCTACAAACAAGATGCCATGAGCCATCCCAACTATACGCACCATTTCTGGCAATTCCCAGATGTATTTTAATGGCATTGCAATTAACAACAGCACAAGAAATGATACCCCTTCAAAAATGCTGATCCATTTAAAAATTTTTACTTGTGATTCTAAAGACATAGCTATTTTTTTAATGATGCAAATATACCTTAAAAGCTCCTAATTCGGGATGGAAGTTCATCCTATTTTTTCTGCAGGTCTCTGCTCCTGAAATAGCTTTTAGTGTGATTTTTAACTATATAGATAAAGAATTAAAGGTGGTTTAGTAATTCAGCTCTTAGCTTTCCTTTTATACATGGTAATTTCTTAATTTGCGGAAGATTCAGAAATAATAAAAATGAGTAAAAAAATACTGGTGACGGGTGGTTTGGGTTTTATAGGTTCTCATACTGTGGTGGCACTTCAGGAAAAAGGGTTTGAAGTTGTAATAGTAGATAACTTGTCTAATTCTTCTATCGAAGTGTTGGGGGGAATTACAAAAATCACCCGAATCTCTCCGGAATTTGAGAATCTGGACCTTCGGGACAAGCAGGCTGTAAATCACTTTTTTGACAAGTATCCTAACATTGAAGGAGTGATACATTTTGCCGCTTCTAAAGCAGTAGGTGAAAGTGTGGAGAATCCTTTGCTCTATTATGAAAACAATTTAAATACGCTGATATATTTATTACAACAGTTAAAAGAAAAAGAAGCACCAAAATTTATATTCAGTTCCTCCTGTACAGTTTATGGGCAGGCCGATGAATTGCCAATTACCGAGAGTGCGCCTGTAAAAAAAGCTGAATCTCCCTATGGTAATACGAAACAAATAGGAGAGGAGATCATTTTTGATACTTGTAAAGCAGTGCCTCATTTAAGTGCTATTTCATTAAGATATTTTAACCCAATTGGCGCGCACCCAAGTGCAAATATTGGAGAGCTGCCAATAGGTACACCTCAAAACCTGGTGCCATTCATTACACAGACAGCTGCAGGTAAAAGAGATAAACTTTCGGTTTTCGGAAATGATTATCCAACTCCAGATGGCACCTGTATAAGAGATTATATTCACGTAATGGATTTAGCCCGTGCCCATGTAGTGGCTTTAGAGCGATTACTTGAAGAGGAGCAAAAGGAGAATTATGAAGTATTCAACCTTGGTACGGGAAAGGGAAATTCAGTTCTTGAAGCAATAAAGGCTTTTGAAAAAGTTTCCGGAAAGCAATTACCCTACAAATTTGCTGAAAGGAGGGAAGGGGATATAATCTCTGCCTATGCAGATACACATAAGGCTAATGAGGTTCTTAAATGGAAAGCTGAGTACACTATTGAAGATGCATTGGCAAGCACATGGAAGTGGCAGCAAAAACTTGAGGAGAAAAATTAGATATAAAACAAAAAAGAAACTGTCTAAAATATAAGCTTAAAGGCTAATTCAAACTTTTTGGAACCTTCAAAAGGGAAGGTTTTTGATCCCAATCTCTCACATTGAAATCATAAAGGGATTTACATCTTAGACAGTTTTTATTTTTTTAATTTACTATAAATGCGTGAATTACTCCGGGTAACCAACCAATTAAAGTTAGGATGATGCTTATCAAAAGGGTCGTTCCTACTCCATGGTTAAGATAAACGGCTACAGGTGGTAATAGGATATTTAATATGATAGTCAGCATGTTTCTTATTTTATCGGTTATACTACCAAATTAATAATTATATATTATAATTCATTTAGATATGAATGGTTTAGCTTCAATTTAACAGCCATATTATTAATCTCTTAAGATGATAATAATGACTTAAAGGAGCCACCGATCTATTTCTTTCAAATCTCCAGAAAAATATTTCTGTTAAGAATAAACTATCTTCGCAAAAAATTAAAGCAATGACTTTTAAAGAACTGGGAGTGTCGGATGACATCATCAAAGGGTTGAATGAAATAGGGATTGTCACACCAACTAAAATACAGGAGGCTGCTATTCCAATTCTTACAGAAGGAGAAGTTGATTTTGTTGGACAGGCACAGACCGGTACTGGAAAAACAGCAGCCTTTGGACTACCTATTCTTGCCCAAATAGACCCTGCAAAAGATCACGTTCAGGCTTTGATTCTGTCTCCCACCCGGGAACTAGGTCAACAAATAGCCCGACAGCTCTTTAAATTCACCAAATATTCAGAAAAGGTTTTTACGGAAGCAGTTTATGGAGGAGAAAAAATTGATATCCAGATTGCCCGACTAAACCGGCCAACGCAGATCGTGGTTGCTACTCCCGGAAGGTTAATAGACCTTATTAATCGTAAGGCTATAGATATTCGTAAAATAAAAACTCTTGTACTTGATGAGGCAGATGAAATGCTGAGCATGGGCTTCAAAAATGATCTTACGAGAATCCTTGAAGTTACAGATTCCAAAGAGAGAAATGTGTGGTTGTTTTCTGCAACAATTCCACAGGAACTTAACGAGATCATAAGTAAGTATGTGAACAAAGGGGCGCGTCGTGTAGCCATTGATAAACAGGATGCGGTAAATACTGCAATTGAACATCAATTCGTGGCAGGAGATGATAATAGTAAACTGGATACCCTGGCATATTTTCTAAAAAGCCAGGGCAAAAAGAGGGGGATCATCTTTACAAGAACAAAATCGGCGGCAAGAATTTTGGTTAAACAACTGGCAGCAAAGAATCATGAGGTAGGATTGCTGGAAGGCGATATGCTTCAAAAGGACCGGGATAAGGTGATGAGGGCATTTAAAGGTGACAATTTGCGATTGTTGGTTTCTACAGATGTAGCCGCGAGGGGGATTGATGTAGCAAATCTTGCATTTGTAGTTCATTACCAGTTACCGGATCAAACAGAATACTACACTCACCGCAGCGGCCGTACAGCAAGAGCCGGTAATACAGGTTTGTCTTTAGCTCTTGTAAACCAATACGAACTCAAAAAATTGCGCCAGTTAGAGAGAGAATTAAATATTAAGTTTATTCAGATACGGTAACTAGAGAAGATCGCAAGACTCTTCATCCAGTTCGGTTTCAATTGTGTAGTGATCAAAATTATAATCCTGAAGTACATCTTTTACAGCCCGCTTTACACTTAGCAGCTGTTCGAATTGTCTTATGTTTTCCAATTTGATATGAGTTGTAAAAACATGGTCTGTTCCTTCCATCGACCACACGTGCATATGGTGCAGGGAAGCTACATGAGGAATGGATCGCAATTTTTCTTCTATTTCTTGTAAATCAATTTCCTTTGGTACTCCCTGTAGGAAAATAAACATTGTTTCTTTAAGTCGTTTGAAAACATTAAAAAGGATGTAAAGAGTAATTATTAGGGAAAGAGCAGGGTCAAGATATGGACTGTTGTAGAAATGCAGGACTATAGCCACAATTAGTACAGCTACCCATCCCAGAACATCTTCTAAAAGATGCCACGAAACTACTTTTTCATTCATAGAAGTGCCGCTGGAAAGTTTATAGGCTGCAAAACCATTAACCGCAACCCCTACAATGGCAAAAAGGAGCATTCCTCCGGCATCAGAATATTCCGGTTCTATAAGACGACTTATAGCTTCGGTTATCACATACACAGAACCAGCAATAAGTACCAGGCTATTAATTAGGGCTCCAAGGAGAGAGAACCGCTTATAACCAAAACTGAATTTATTATTACCGGCTTGCCTTGATTTGTTCTGCAGGTACCAGGAAGTACCAAGAGAAAGAGTGTCTCCAAGGTCATGTACAGCGTCTGAGATTATAGCCACACTATTAACATACAACCCGCCAATGATTTCGAAAATGGTAAAGGCAGCATTTAGAAAAAAAGCAAGTTTCAGGTTCTTGCCGGCTCCGTGGTCATGATCGTGGCCCATAAAAAATCCCGTATTTAAGGTCTTTCAAAAATACGGGATTTCAAGAGGAATTATTAAGGATTGTTTCTTACAATTTTTATACGATATTAAAAATTACCAGGGCATAGCCATAGAACCTTATAAATCTAAGAAGGCCAAAAAGCAAATAGTATCTAAACTTGTAGTTGATTATACCTGCCGCCACACTTGTAATAGCAAAAGGAATTGGAAGGAGTGCACCAACAACAATAAGAAACCCTCCCCATTTCTCCGTATTCTTAATATGTTTGGACATTTTTGTTTCCATCGCCTCATGTACGGCGGGGATTTGTGTAATGGCTTTGCCTATCCAATAAGAAATTATCCCTCCAATGTAAGAAGCCAATGCCAGGAAACTAAGGTTAAGTAAAGGCATAGCAGATTTTCCGGACCATGCAATAAAAAGTTCGGGTGGTACCAAACCAAGAAAAATTGATTCTGAGGCTAGAAACACCGCCAGGATTCCAATTGGAGAATAAGTTTCGGTCACAGTGACCAGGATGCTGTTAATATTCACCACATATTCATTAATGGCAAATAAGGCTGCAAGAAAAAGAATTACCGGTAAAATCGCCTTTTTTAGACTTCGGCCTACAAACTTGTAGAATCCTGTGTAACTATAGTATTGGTGAAGTAACTTCCAGCGGGGTTTTTTATTCAAGACGGCAACATTTTTCTTTTTCATTTTTGTTTCCTTCATTAAAAAGCTTTTCAATATTACATTCAATTATTGAGCCACTTCTACAAAACAAAATTTTTTAATTCTCTTCGGCGTAAGCCATTAGCTGGTTGCTGTATTCTCTAAGTTCAATCGCATTGATCTTATTTTTTGCCTCGGCCATAAGTGAAAGAAGATAATCAAGACTTTCAACCGGGTCAAAATCAGAATTGTTTTCGGTTTCTTCTTCAAAACCTTCAATCGGTTCATCTTCCGGAATTGGGATATCGAAAGTCTGGTAATTTTCAATATGCTCATAGGTAAGCCTTATTACTTTAGCAAGTAAGGGACTATTTTCTTCTACGGCGTACGGCCTTAACTCCTTTAAATCTTGAACAATGGTATTGATGATAATGCCATTGCGCATTAGGTCGCGCTGTATTTTATTCAGAAGTTTTTGTGCCTTAGGATTTTCCAACGTGTAAAGTATTTTATAAAGATTAAACTAAATATTCCTGAAAAGCCTCATTTTTAGCTCCCTTCGGAAGGTGTGCAAAGATAATTGATTCTCTTTGTAATTCATGTTAGCAAGTTTAAAGATTTTAGTCTCAGAAGTTAAAATTTTTCAGACTAAGTAAATTCTGAAGAATTAACAAAGTCTTAAAATACATCAACCCTCATTAGCACCAGATATTTGGTAGCTTTAAGCTGAAAAATCAAGTAATATGAAGAATTTAGAGAATAAAGTAGCTTTCGTTACAGGCGGAAGCAAAGGAATTGGGTATGGTGTTGCGGCGGCTCTTTCTTCCATGGGAGTGAGAGTAGGAATTACAAGCCGTCACCGTGAAGAAGCTGAAAAAGCTGCAAAAGAAATCACTAAAAATGGAAAAGGCGAAGTAATAGGCATGGAAGCCGATGTACGTAATTTTGAGAGTCAGCAAGCTGCTATAAAACAGCTAATAGATAAATGGGGGCAGCTCGATGTAGTTGTTGCCAATGCCGGAGTAGGACATTTTGGATCCATTGAAGATCTTACTCCCGAACAATGGCAGCAAACCATAGACACCAATTTAACCGGTGTTTTCTACAGTCTAAAAGCATCTATTCCTCAACTTAAAAAAAGTAAAGGTTATATTTTCACTATTTCAAGTCTTGCAGGTACAAATTTCTTTGCCGGTGGTTCTGCCTATAATGCGAGCAAATTTGGAGTAACAGGTTTTACACAGGCAGCCATGCTTGATCTTCGGAATTACGATATAAAAGTAACTACGATCATGCCGGGTTCTGTTGCCACTCATTTTAATGATCACAGCCCGGGAGATGAAGATGCATGGAAAATTCAGAAAGAAGATATAGGAGAACTGGTCGTAGATCTTTTAAAAATGAATCAAAGGGCACTACCCAGTAAGATTGAAATAAGGCCAACTAAGCCACCTAAAAAATAATGAGCTTATATAGGATTCAAAAAGGAGGTTTTTAGACCTCCTTTTTTATTGTTTTGAGATGAACAGATTGGGCCAGATCCACAATTTTATCTGCGATCCCAAGCCATGCCTCTTCTTGCAGGAAATGTTTTGATCTTAAAGTGTGGATCTCTTTCAATCCTGCAACCTTTTTTACTTCCTCTCCATAGGTTTCCAGTTGTAAAGCAGGATCATTGGCACCCCAAATTGCCTGCACCGGGTACTTTTTACTCTGCACCGCCTTATAACATAAATTACGAAATTCGGGAGAACTATCAAAACTTCTCATAATCTTCAGAAAAGCTTTCCCGTTATCTTCTCTTTTCAAAAGGTCGATATACGCGTTTATTTCAGAAATATTAATACGGGACGAATTGATAACTCCCATTTGTTTAAACATTACGGGCCAGGTGAGATGGGTCATCATTTTTAATTCCGCCTCGCCTAAAACTCTTTTTTCAAAAGGTCTCATAACCACTGGTTTCTTAAAATTGACAACATCAACCCATGTGTTTAGGATGGTGAGAGACATAATCCTGTTAGCGTGCCTTGCTGCGAGAGCAAAACCAATAGGTCCACCTACATCATGTACTACGAGATGAAACTTTTTAAGTTTTAAAGCTTTTGCTGCTTTGTAAAGGAAATCTGCAAGGTTAGAAAAGGAATAATCAAAATTCTCGGGACGTTCACTAAGCCCAAGTCCCGGCATATCTATACTCACCCCTTTATAACCTTTCTTTTCTAGAGACCTCAAGACCTTTCGGTACAAAAAAGAGGAAGTGGGAACCCCGTGCAGACAAAGCACCGGCTCGCCACGCCCGTATTTAAGAGCAAAGGTTTTTATTCCATCCACTTCAAAGTAAGTTCCCGAAGCTTCATGGTCCCTGATAACTTCAGATACAGATTTTTCTTTTTTAGCCATAGCAAAGGATCATTTTTGTAACAAGCGAAGCAGTTCTCTGGCGGCTTTTTCTGAAGAAGCAGGATTTTGTCCTGTAATAAGTTTTCCATCTACTTTGACATAAGAACTCCAGTCTTCTCCCTTGCTGTAATTGGCGCCTAACTGGTTCATCTTGTCTTCTACAAGAAAAGGTACGACATTAGTTAACTCCACCGCCTCTTCCTCGGAATTTGCGAAGCCTGTAACATCTTTTCCACGAACAAGAGGCTTTTTATGATCTTCCACATTTGCCAAAACCCCCGGCGCATGGCAAACAAAGGCCATAGGTTTCATTTGTTGATTGAAGGCTTCAATGAGAGAGATAGACTTCAAATTATTTGCCAAATCCCAAAGTGGTCCATGCCCGCCGGGATAAAACACTCCATCAAAATTTGAAGCATCTACATCTTCCAGTTTCGTTGTCGAGGACAATTTTTTTTGCAATTCCTGGTCTTTATCAAACCGTTTTGTTGCTTCAGTTTGTGCATCTTCTGTGGTGCTCGAGGGATCAATAGGAGGTTGTCCCCCTTTGGGAGAAGCCAGCGTGATCTCAGCACCTGCATCTGCAAGTATATAATAAGGAGCTGCGAATTCTTCTACCCAAAATCCTGTTTTTTTACCTGTGTCTCCCAGTTTGTCATGAGACGTAAGAACCATTAAAATTTTCATAGTAATTTTATTTATTGATGATTAAAAAAGCGTGTTTTTACAGGCCTTTTTGGTCGATCTTAAAATTACAACGCCCCCGGGGCACAGCCAAAGCTGAGATACTAATTAAAGGTTAAATTCCTATTGCAGTCTAACTTTTTCAAGTAATGCTGCTCATGCTCGGCCAAAGCCATGTAATTTTGTAGGAAACTAACTTGCTTTGAATCTTTACCGGCAACTGCAGTCTTTTTTTAAACTTTTGAAAACGGCCGAATTCTCCCGGGGAATTCGTTTTGCAGTTGCAGCTATTCTCCCCCTGCTGGTCACAGCTCAACTGGGTGAAATACAGATTGGAATTGCCATGGCAGTAGGTGTTTTACTTACCTCACCCAGCGATGTGCCGGGAAGCCTGCAACGCAGAGTAGTAGGAGTGGCTTTTTCCATTGTGATTGCTGTGCTGGCAACCATAATAACCGGGTTTACTCTAGCACATCCAATGTTTTTTATTCCCGTGCTGGTGTTGCAAATCTTCCTCTATTCCATGATCTCAGTTTTCGGTTTTAGAGCATCTCTTATTTCATTTTCGGGATTACTTGCAGTAGTGCTTAGTATGGCCCAGGTATCTGCGGAAGGAGGGGTTGTTATCCATGCCTTATGGATAGGAGTGGGCGGATTGTGGTACCTGTTGTTTACCCTTTTGTTCCATTACTTGTTGCGTCGCAGAGAAACCGATAATCTTTTGGGAGAAGTCTTTGAACTCACCGCAGAGTACCTTGAGGTACGCTCCCGATTAATGAGTCTAAAATCTAAAAACAGGAAAGAGCTTGAAAAAGAACTTTTTTCCCTCCAGACTACTATTAATGAAAAACATGAGATTATTAGGGAAATGGTCATTACCCGAAGGAAAAAATTTGGAAGATCGGGCATGGTAAGGAAGAGACTGCTCATATTTATTGAGCTGGTTGATATTCTGGAATTGGGAATGGCCAATCCTGTGGATTTTTCAAAAATGAGTAAACTATTTGTATCTCATGAGGACAAAATAGCATTAATACAAGATTGGAACATGGCACTGGCCGCCCATCTGCGGATCTTTGGCCATGGATTCTGGCACAAATTTTCCCGCGCTGAAGAAGATTCTTTACACGATAAACGACGGGAGGTCTGGAAAAAATTTCAGGACTTTGAAGCTGTAGCAAATCGTTCCGGTGATGAAGAAGTTCTTCTCGTATTTCGGAATTTTCTCACTTTTAAGGAAAAGCAACACCAAAAGGTACTTTCGGTTTATAGGTTAATGAGAGAATGGAAAGGGGATGAGAAAATAAAATTAAAGTCGAAAGATGCTGCCAAATTGCTTACAACTCCAGATTATAGTTTAAAAACTCTTCAGGATAACCTGGATCTTAAATCTCCTATTTTCAGACATTCCATTAGATTAACAGTTGTCATGGTGCTGGGGTATTTTGTTGGTGAATATTTTGCTGTTCAAAATGCCTACTGGATCTTGTTAACTATTGCGGTAATCATGCGACCCGGTTACGCCTTAACCCGCGATAGATTTAAACAAAGGCTTTATGGCACCCTCATTGGTGGTGCTGTTGCTGTAACTCTGGTCTTTCTTATAAGAAACCAGGTGGCCTACGGAATTTTGGCAGTAATAAGTCTGGTACTGGCACATTCCATGATACAGCGCAATTATAAAACTGCAGCAGCTTTTATTACTCTTAATGTTATTTTTGTCTATAGCCTCCTGCGTCCCAATGTTTTGGAGGTGATTGAATATAGAGTGTTGGATACTTTCGTTGGTGCAGGATTGGCTTTTCTTGGTGCGAAATTCCTTTGGCCAACCTGGGAATATACAACCATTAAAAATTTTATTGATGGAAGTTTAAGAGCAAACCTTGATTTTATAAAGGAGATTGAAGCCTTTTATACCTATAAATCTTCCTTACCCGCTTCTTACCGGCTCGCCCGGAAAAAAGCTTTTCTGGCAATGGGAGATCTCAATGCCGCATTTCAACGTATGACCCAGGAATCAAAAACAGATAAAATACACCTGGGAAAAACCTTCAGAATAGTTTCCCTCAACCAGGAATTTCTCTCGGCTTCCGTTTCTCTGGGGATTTTTATTAGGTCTCACACCACTACCAAAGCTTCAGATCATTTTGTGAATTATGTTTCAGTTATCAAGGCAAACCTTTTAAATTCCGTAGAAAACGAAGACATTTTAAAAGAAGATCGTTCAGAAGAAATTGGTGAAGCAGAAATTTTCTATGAAAATCTATACCGGGAATTGCTGGATCTTGACAGGAATGAAAGTAGTGGAAAGGAAGGGGTGAGGGAGAGGCTGCAGGAAGTGCAAATACTTATGGACCGGCTTAAATGGTTATTGGAGGTGAGTGAAGGGCTTGCCAAAATTTTAACTAAAAAAGCATAAAGCCACCCTTTTGAGGTGGCCTAAAAAACATGCTAAGATGTGGTGTACAAAAAAGTCTTATTTTTTGTTTTGCTGCTTTCCAGATTTTTGATCAGACTTTTGATCGGTTTTCTTGTTAGAATCTTGCTTTTGTCCGGATTTTTTTTGGTCTTGTGCCATGGTTATAAGTTTTTGATTAATATTTAAAGTTACAACACCCTGTAAAACAATGTTTTAAAGTGTCATTTTTTTAACCTTTCTTTTATAGTTAAATATTTTAGCATTAAAGGAAACCAAACATAAGCCGGCGTTGATTTCCATTTTAGTATTTTTGAATGTTAACCAGGTTTTATGGAGTATAAGGATGTTATAAGGAAGATCAACGAGCAGAAGCAGTTGCCGAATTTGAGGTTCAAGATCAAAGAAAAGGCTGAAGCATTTACCAATAATTTATTTTACACCCTGTTTGATAGCGATACAGGGGTGGAAGAAAATCTCGGGCGGCTGGCGATCGATTTTAAAGAACTGGGCGATCTGGTTTGCTGGGAACCGGGAAAACCATGTTCAGAATTGTGGAGAGAGTACTGCCAGAAGCTGCCTAATCTGCTTGAAAAGATCAACCTGGATGCGGTTGCTATCGCTACGAATGATCCGGCCGCGAATTCGGTCGAGGAGGTTTACCTTTCCTATCCCGGTTTTTTTGCAATTGCCGTTTACCGTTTGAGTCATGAATTTTATAAGATGGGGTTACCACTGGTGCCAAGGTTAATGACCGAATGTGCACATAAACTTACCGGTACAGATATTAATCCCGGGGCACAGATAGGAGATTCATTTTTTATTGATCATGCAACGGGAGTAGTCATTGGAGAAACGACGGTGATAAAGAATAATGTGAAGATCTATCAGGGGGTAACATTGGGTGCTTTATATGTGGAAAGAGAACTCAGGAATATGAAAAGACATCCCACCATTGAAGAAAATGTTACCATCTACGCAAATGCCACAATCCTGGGGGGAAACACCATCATTGGAGCTAACAGCATAATAGGAGGGAATGCCTGGCTCACAAACTCTGTACCTCCTAATTCTTTTGTGACTCACAATCCTACGATCAAAATTAAAAATCTGCAACAAAATGAGTAAAACTGTACTGGATCTTATTGGTAATACCCCTTTGGTAAGAGCTCAAAACCTTGTCAAAAATCCGCAGGTGGAATTATATTTTAAACTTGAAGGTCAGAATCCGGGTGGAAGTGTAAAAGACCGTCCTGCTTATAATATGATCAGGAAGGCAATGGAGCGGGGCGAGATTACAAATGAAACAAAGCTCATTGAAGCCACCAGTGGAAATACAGGAATCGCATTGGCAATGGTTGCACGCTTACTCAACCTGGATATAGAACTCGTTATGCCCGAAAATTCTACAGTAGAACGTGTGCAAACTATGAGAGCTTATGGTGCAAAGGTTATCCTTACCAGTGAAGATATAGGGATTGAAGGTGCAAGAGATTATGCCGAAGAGCGTATGAAAACCGGAAATTATTTTATGCTTAACCAATTTGGGAATGATGACAACTGGCAGGCGCATTATGCTTCGACTGGACCGGAAATATGGAGAGTTACAGATCAAAAGATCACTCATTTTGTTTCTTCTATGGGCACTACAGGTACTATAATGGGAACTTCCACTTTCCTGAAAGAGAAAAATAAGGACATTCAAATTGTGGGGGTGCAGCCCGATGATGAAGCACGTATTCCAGGAATCAGAAAATGGCCTAAGGAGTACTTGCCTACCATTTTTAATCCGCAGAAGGTCGATAGGATTCTGGAAGTTACAGAGGCAGAGGCCCGCGACATGACAGCCAGACTGGCCGAAGAGGAAGGTATTTTTGCAGGGATGAGTAGTGGAGGTGCAACGGCAGCTGCGGTGAGGCTATGTAATGAGTTACAAAGTGGAGTAGTGGTAAGTATCATTTGTGACAGAGGAGACCGATATCTTTCCTCAGATCTGTTCACCAAAAAATAAGGACAACCTATAACTACTCTTCTCCATCAATTTTTAGATCCTTTGGACAAACCGATATCTTAAAGGAAATGGTAGTGTCAAAAAAGTAATTTTAGGTGTCCCTTTGCCTTAAATCAGGCAATTATTCTATAAACCGGCTATATAAAGACGGTCGTTCTTTCTGTCGATACGAACTCTCCTGGTTCTTTCACCATCATCCAGTTTTATTTTGTAATATTCCTTGTCAATTATCCATCCTTTAGAATGTGCGAAAGACCTTGTTCTTAATACCGTGGCATTATTGTAAAGGTGAGCAATTTCAAGTTGAACATCATGAGGTAATCTCATATTTTTAAATTTCTGTTGAGAAGAAATTAAGTCGCCATCTTTGTTAAATCTGGCGGTCAAATGACCTTTATTACTAACAAAGTTAACCTGGAATTCTGAATAATCCTGATCTGAATTATCTTTGATAAAAGATTCTACATCAAAATTGTTTTTCATGAAGACCAACGGGTTTTTTCCGAATTCTCCAACCTCTTTTTCAGGTATTTGAATAACCAGAGTCTGAGTTGCAGGATCAAGTTGCATAGAAGCTTTTGTAAAATTTACTTTAGCTTCATCTAATACGATCTGTGAATTTCCTGTGGCAATAAAAGCTAGCAGGAAAAATCCAATGACTACATTTTTCATAGCACATGTATTTTAGATTAATATATGGTGAAGTTACTATGAGAAAAAGAGATCAAATACTACTTAAGTAGCATATCGTGTTAAAATATTAAGGTGCTGAATCTTTGTTATTATTAGCTTTAGAGAGCAACAGGTCCAGATCTTTTATCTCTACTTTCTTTCTTCTAAGGCTTATAATTCCGTCATTTTTGAATTCTTGTAAATGACGATTTACTACCGCGCGGGTAGATCCTATCAGGTTAGCTAATTCTTCATTGGAGAGGTCGTTTATTAATTCAAGTTCCTGTGATTCAGCATTGATGTTCCTCAGGATTAACCTCGCAAGTCTTGTAGAAATATCAATTAGAGTTACATTGGAAGCATAGGCTTCTAACGTTTTCATTTGATTACTTAAAAATGGCAGCAGGTTCTTATTGATCTCAGGATGTGCCCGGACCCACTTTTTCATTCTTTCCATGGGAAGTGATAATAGCACCACCCGGTCAAGAGTTTCATAATAAACATCATGATCATCACCATCTAAAAGACATAGAATATCAAAGGCATCATTTTTCTTAAGCAAGAAAAAAGTGAACTCCCTACCGGTATTTACATTGATCTGATAAACCTTCAGGCGACCTGAGATTATAAAATGAAAATGATTAGAAGTACGCTGCTTGTAAATGCTACAGGTACTCTTTGGCCATTCAACCTCTTCAAGTTCGTCTAACAGTTTTTGCAGTTCATCTTGGCAAAGATCCTTGAGCAGTTTATTACTACTAAGAATACCTGTATATTTCCTCCTTTTTTTTTCACTCAACATAATCATTCTATCAATTTAGACTGGGGAAAAAAGGGAATGGTATAAAGCTTTTATAAAGTTAACTATTTTAAAATCAGCGTGTTGTTAAAATTTATTTTTTGTTTGTTTTCATTTTCTGACAGTTTATTTTGCTTCAACCTTTATTTCGGCTATTTTTGCAAAATTGCAAACGATAGGAAATCAATAGATGGGGCAGGATACTTTTGGGATAGTTGAAAAAAAAGTAGATAAAGAACTTTACGAATATCAGCAGGAAGATATTAATAAGATCTTTAGGGTGATTGACGCTCACCCTGAACGGTATAATCTCCTGTACCAGCTGCCTACAGGCGGAGGTAAGACGGTAATCTTTTCACAGATCGTGCGTGAATACATACAGAGAACAAACAAAAAGGTACTAATTCTAACCCACCGCATTGAACTTTGTAAACAGACCTCTAAAATGCTGACAGGGTTTGGGGTACAAAACAAGATTATCAATTCCAGCATTAAGGAACTTCCAGATCAGGATGAGTACATGTGTTTTGTGGCTATGGTAGAAACCCTTAACAACCGTCTTAATGATGAAAAGGTGGAGTTGGAGAATCTTGGCATGGTGATCATTGATGAAGCCCATTACAATTCATTTAGAAAACTGTTTAAGTTTTTCAACAAATGCTTCATTCTGGGCGTTACCGCCACTCCGCTTAGTTCTAATATTAAGCTACCTATGAAAGACAATTACAGGGAGCTTATTGTTGGGGATTCCATTAGCAGTTTAATTTCAAAAGGCTTTTTAGCAAAGGCTAATACTTACAGTTTTGACGTAGGACTTTCAACGCTTAAAGTTGGAATCAATGGGGATTACACAGTGAAATCTTCCGAAGAACTCTATTCAAATTTTAACATGCAGGAAAAGCTTCTGGATGCTTATATGGAGAAATCTCAGGGAAAGAAGACCCTGATTTTTAATAATGGAATTAATACTTCGAAGGAGGTTTATGAAACCTTTCGCAATGCGGGCTTTGATGTAAGACATCTGGATAATACCACCAGTAAACAGGATAGAAAAGACATTTTAAGATGGTTCAGGAAAAAACCTGATGCCATTTTAACATCTGTAAGTATCCTCACCACTGGATTTGATGAACCTACAGTAGAGTCAATTATTTTAAACAGGGCGACTAAATCTCTTACCTTATACTATCAAATGATTGGCCGTGGATCAAGAGTACTACCGGGTAAGAGTGAATTTACAGTAATTGATCTGGGAAATAATGCTGCCCGATTTGGACTTTGGAGTGCCCCTATTGATTGGAAGCAGATTTTCAGGTCACCAGATTACTTCCTTGAAAATCTAATTAGTGACGAGGAAATTGAGCAGAACTTTCGATATGAAATGCCAAAAGACCTCCGGAATAAATTCTCAAATACCAAAGACGTTTCTTTTGATGTAGATGAGGAATATGATGATATAATCAAAAAAGGACTAAAGTCGAAAACTGTCCTGGAACGTTCTCTTGAACAACATACCTGCATGTGTGTGGATAATAGTGAAGATGTTTTTGATGCCAGGCTTTTGGCCAAAGAACTCGAAGAAGATATCGCTTATAGGATTAGAAAGTACTCTTACTGTATAAGTAACAGCACCAAAAACTATCGGGACTGGCTTAGGGAGGATTATATGCGGAAATTAAGACTCAAAATCAATCAGGCGGAATTTTAGTTTTTTCTGATTTATTTTTTCTGGAATTGTTCTTTACCAAGGCTATCTAAAAGGGGCATTTTTAAATAATATTTTCAATTAATTATTTTTTTTGAACAGCCCCTTGATTTTCTTGAATAGTCCTTTCTTTTCCTCATTTTGCTTTTTTGGTTTGTCCTTTTTAGTAAAAAGCCTTTCTAAAAAGTTATCTCTTTTTTCTGGTTCACAATTGAGCATCATTTGGACTGTCGAAGAAGGCGACTGAAAATTTGCCTGGGTGATCTCATTAAACTGAGGGTCTGCATTCATTTTTTGCATAAGCAAGGCGAAAGCAGGTAAAGCTGAGTTTGCACCTTGGCCAACATAGGTAGAAGGGAAGCCAATACGGGCATCATCTGTCCCTGCCCAGGTTACCGAGACCAGATTAGGTGTGATCCCAACAAACCAGCCATCACGATTGTTCTGTGTGGTTCCGGTTTTTCCCGCTATATCGTTAGGCAGGTTATATTTATATCTTAATCTTGCAGCAGTTCCTTCATTTACAGTTTCCTTCATCATCTCTATCATTACCTGCCGGGTTGTGTTTGAAAAAGCAGGTTTTGAGATATCGGGTTCAAAGCTGGCAATAACATTTCCATATTTGTCCTGAATTTTTGTCAAATAGAAAGGTTTGACAATTCTCCCTCGGTTCACATAGCCCGAAAAGGAACTTGCCAGGTCAGCCACACTCATTTCTGCAGTTCCCAAAGCAATTGAAGGATAGGGCGGAAGATCTTTCGGAAACATCATTTTCTTAGCCTGCTCAAGAACGTTTTCGAGGCCGACATCGAAAAGAACCTTTACTGCTATAGTATTAATAGACTGCGCCAAAGCGGTAGCCATGGGGTAGTTCATATAAGGATCTTCTTCCTCATTTCCCGAATTGGAGGGCGTCCAGCCTCCTTCATAAGTTACCTCTCTAATGGAATAATAAGTACACGGGTCTATACCTGCTTCAACTGCTGCTGTGTAAACCACAGGTTTAAAAGTAGAACCAATTTGCCTCTCGCTTTGCGTTACATGATCGTATTTAAAATATTCATGATTTATTCCTCCCACCCAACTTTTTACGGCTCCGGTTGAAGGTTCCAGATTGATCATGCCCATATTTAGGAACTTCATATAATGTTGGAGGCTATCGGCAATGCTGGCCGAAAGCAATTTTTTTTGCCCCCAGTCAAAGAGTTCCATATCGGTTTTTCGGTGCAGGGAATCTAAAATTTCCTCTTGACTCCAACCGGCCGCAGCCAGGCTTTTATATTGTTTGCTGTTCTCCAGTGCTTCCTCCAGGAGGTCCTTCCGCATCCATGGCGGATTTTTTCCGTAGGCTTCTTCAAACTGTTTTTGGAGTGCTGTCATATGTTCCTGCATGGCTTCTTCTGCTAGCTCCTGCATTTTATAATCTATGGTAGTATGAAGCTGCAGGCCATCTCTGTAAAGATTATAACTTTCACCATTTTCTTTTTTGAGCGTATCAAGAATTTTTTGTACCTCCTTCTTCAGCTGTGACCTAAAATAAGGTGCTACTCCGCCATTATTGCTAAAATACTGGTAATTAAGATCCAGCGGTTTAACCCTGGCCTTCACATATTCTTCAGAAGGCAAATAGCCATACTTATTCATTTGATTCAGGACGACATTTCTCCTTTTAAGGCTACGCTCTGGGAAGAGTCGTGGGTTATAGGTATGAGATGCCTTCAAAGAACCTACAAGAGTTGCAGCCTCTTCCAGATCAAGATACTGAGTGCCGGTGTTAAAGAATTTCATGGCAGCACTCTCAATGCCGTAGGTATTATCACTAAAAGGAACGGTGTTAAAATATAGCCCTATGATCTCCTCCTTAGTATAAATATCCTCAAGACGTTGGGCTATAATTGCCTCCCTCACCTTGTTTACTACAATACTAAGATGCCCGTAATCCTTACGTCCAAAAAGGTTCTTTGCAAGCTGTAAAGTTATGGTACTGCCACCGCCCGAAGATTCATCTCCCATTAAGATGGTCTTAAAAAAAACGCGAAGAAGACTGCGGTTGTCAATACCCGAATGTTCATAGAACCTTACATCTTCAGTAGCAACCAGGGCATCAATGAGGTGTTGCGGTAATTCATCATAAAGTACCGGTTGTCTGTCAAAAATGTAATATTTACCCATGAGTTTTCCTTCAGAAGAAAAGACCTCGGTAGCTTCATTCTGTTTTAGATTCCGCAATTCCTGGGTATTTGGAAGTTCCCCCCACCAACCCCAATAAATGCTAAGAAAAAAGAATCCAAAAATCAGGAAAATTCCCAGTAAGGAACTTAACACCCATTTTTTAAAAGGCGTCAATTTCACATTTTTTAACTTCATAGGCTTAGTGTCTGTCAAAGAAACGAAGACTTACAAAAAAAATTCTGAAACTTTAAAAAACTTTAGGATTTCCAGCCTTCCTAAAATCCTGCTAATGTTTCAAAAGGAAACTTTAAAACTTTTTGGACATAAGGGAATTTCCCTAATTTTAATGGAATGAAAAAAATGGGCCATAATAAAACAGTAATTCTCATTACTGTAGGTCTTCTACTTTTTGCTGCAGCCTTCTTTTTAACTTTCCGGGGAGAGGCAATAGAGTACCGTGCTACCATCTCGAATGAAGTTAAAATTGCAAAAACCTGGAAATTACCAGGAGTTTTAAAAGAGGTCTCGGGAATTGCTTTTTTGGAACCAAACAAAATAGCCTGCGTACAAGATGAAAGAGGGATTATTTTTATATATGATCTGGTATCTTCTTCAATTGTAAAACAAATAGAATTTGCCGGTCCCGGTGATTATGAGGGTATCACTTTGGATGGAACTACAGCTTATGTCCTCAAATCTGATGGTACAATTTATAAGGTGGAGGATTTCTTGAGGAAGCCGATGACTCAGGTTTTCGAAACTCCTTTTGGTTCAAGAAATGATGTTGAGGGACTTTATTTTGATCCGGGACAAGAACAATTGTTACTAGTTCCAAAAGGAAAGGGACTGGAATCTGAAAATGATAAAGGAATCCACGTGGTAAATGTTGAAACTATGGAAATGAATAAAAAACCTCTCATTAATATGACTTTTAAGGAGGAAATTTTTCATGACCTTAGTACAAAAGATAAAGAAGCTTCTTTTTATCCTTCGGAAGTTATTCGTCATCCGGGTACAGGAAAAGTGTTAGTCCTGGAAGCCACAAGACCTCACTTGTTGATCCTGGATCCTGAAGGTGATCCCGAAGCTTTACATCGTCTCGACCCCGATCTGTTTCCAAAGCCGGAGGGGTTGACTTTTGATCCTTCCGGAAATTTATATATTTCCAACGAAGGGAATCCGGCGACTATTCATCGCATAACCCTAACCTCAAACTAATTTATGCCCGATCCTATTGAGACCCCTTCGGTCAAACAAAGTAAAGCACCATTATATATTTCCCTGGTTATTATAGTTGCCCTTGTGTTAAGTTATTTTTTAATTCCCCAGGTCCGGGAATTTCTAAGTACCGGGTGGGAAGTTCTTACCAGTGGAGATAAACAGCGTACCCGCGATTGGGTTTCGAAATTCGGATGGTTTGGACCAGTAGTGATCTTACTCACCATGATCTTTCAAATGTTCCTTATTGTTATTCCCACTCCTTTAGTTATGGTAGTTACGGTGCTGGCTTATGGTTCTTTGTTTGGTGCTGCCATACTTTTTGTGGCGGTTTTCTGCGCCTCCAGTATAGGTTATTTTATAGGCCGTTATTTTGGACCTGTTATAGTTGAAAAGCTAATTGGGTACAAGAATGAAAAGAAAATATCACATTTTATTGATGATTATGGATTTTGGACAGTAATTGTAGTCCGACTAAGCCCATTTCTTTCTAATGATGCAATAAGTTTCGTTGGAGGAGTTCTAAAAATGGGATACTGGAAGTTCATAGGTGCAACCATGATAGGAATTTCTCCCCTGATTATTTTTGTTGCCTATTTGGGAGGGGATTATGAACGGCTTAAAACAGGTCTCATCTGGACTTCTATTGTAAGTTTGGTGCTTTTTGTCGCTTTTGTATGGTGGGATAAAAAAGTAAGGACAAACAGAAGTTAGAACCTTTTCCTGCCTGCCAAAAATGGCAAAATTATCACCTTTTCTTCTGAAGAAAGTTTAATCCAGTGTTGTAAGTATTTTTGGGTTGACTTTCTCTAATAATAAATCTCCTGGATATATGGCCGATGTAGAAACTGCTTTCAAATTAATTGAAAGTTTGAAAGATCAATTCTACATATTTTCAATTTGTGCTCTCAATTTTATGGCAAAATGAAACTTAACTTTTTTGCAGTCTTTGGGCTACGTCCTGAACTTCATCAAGTACCCGAAGTAAATTTTCACCCCAAAGTTTTGCGATCTCTTCACGGGTGTATCCTCTTTTCACTAATTCAAGCGTAATGTTAAAAGATTGGGAAGCATCATTCCAGCCTTCTATGCCGCCGCCGCCGTCAAAATCTGAACAGATCCCCACATGATCCACTCCTATTTTTTCTACCAGATAATCTACATGATTTACAAAATCTGAAACATCTACCGGGGGAACTTTCTCCTTCAATTTTTGAACCTTTGGTTGTGCCAGTTTTCTCACCCTGCGGAAATCTTCGTAATAAGTTTCACGTTCTTCAGTATTCATTTGCCTCACATCGGTTCTGGGCAGGAGCTTAAAACCAACTTTTTCGCCTACTTCTGCATAAACCTTATTAACAGCTGCTTCGTATGCGTTATGTTTTTCGGTATTGAGATAAGAGTCAAAAGCCACCGTTTGAATGACTCCCCCGTTCTCCTTTAACCATAATAGTTGCTCGTCATCCAGGTTTCGGCTGTGATTACACAACCCTCTGGCCGAAGAATGAGAGGCTATTAAAGGAGCTTCTGAAAGTTCTATCATTTGTCGCATGGCTTCCTTGGAAGGGTGGGAGACGTCGATCATCATACCCAGACGGTTCATTTCTTGTACTACCTTTTTTCCCAGATCGCTTAATCCACCGTGCAGCCATTGGCTATCAGCTTCACCAGTGTTCGAGTCGCAAAGCTGACTGTGCCCATTATGCGAGAGAGACATATAACGTGCTCCAAGATCATAAAATTTTTCTACGTTCTTAATATCTGTTCCAACAGGATAGCCGTTTTCCACTCCAATCATAGCTACTTTTTTTCCTCTGGATACTAGATCCCTTACTTCTTCGCTCGTAGTAGCCAGACCTATCTCGTTGGGTGCAATTTCCTTCACCAGGCGGTGTATCGCATCAAATTTAGACATAGCTGTTTCATAGGCAGCTTTGTACCCTGCGGCATTCAGTTCTTCCTGACCGGTATAGACAATGAGCCAGGTGACATCAATGCCTCCTTTCTCCATTTTTGGCAGGGTGACCTGCGTATCCAGGTCCTGGGTGTAATTTTTTTGAGCCGTAAAGTTTTTAACGTTGATATCATTATGAGTGTCTATGGTGATCACTTCTTCATGTATTTGTCGGGCCTTTTTAACCAGGTCTTCATCCATTGTTTGAGCGTTTGTAGCCAGGGCTGTGAAAAAAATTAGTAGGTAGATTCTGGAGAACATATAAAGTTTTTTATTTTAAGCGGCTCAAAATACCAATTTATTTTTCAATTTTCTTTCCTTGTTATCCTAAAATATTCCATACCGGGTCTTTTTTTCCCTGAAATAGCAATGTTACAATCATAAGGATTTTTTTAGCAGATTAGGTTATTCAATTTTTCTTTATATCTTGTTAAAAATTTAACACGGATTGCTTTTCAAAGGAAATTCACTTAAACAGGCAGATCATGAAAATAAAATATTGCAGGAGCGTCATCAGGAATAATTTTGGGTATGGCTTTGTTATGATAGTCCTCGGGATTTTTGCAGTTTCCATCAACAGTAGTTCTGTTTTTAGTTATCTATGGATAGCATTGGGAATTCTTCAGTCGGCAAGTTCTTACTATCGTCAAAAATATCAGTATCTCACCATTCAGGATGATAAAATCATAAAACATAATTTAATTTCGAAGAGTATTTCACTTTCAGAAATTAAAAGGGTTAAAAAATATGGGAATAGTTACAAAATTGAGGCACGAGACCAGTCAATGCTCATTGAAAAAGATTTTATTGAAAGTGAATCTTTAACTAAACTGAATTTATTCTTCGAAAAGTTTAATCCAAAAGTTGTCGCCAACTTAAGGTAAGCTTTTTCGGTACAAGTATAAATTTATCCTTGTCTTTCTATTATTCGAAAAGAACAGGTGGAATTTGTGGAAATATGTGTATTCCAGTGGCATTTTTTCAGCTGATCTGTTTCTTGACACCTTTTGCATTTTTTGGAGGTAAAAGGCGTTACCTGCATCTTACACTATAAAAGATACTCCTTTCGTTTATATTCTTCAATAAGCTTTAAGATACCCGTATTCATAGGAATAGCACTTTTTCATCCAAAATTCAGGTGGTTTTGTTTATTTTTATCCGGGGTTTTAATAATGGTGTTTTCTGAAGATTTTTTATCAGAATAGCCAACCCTTTAAAAATTAATAAAGACAAATTCCCTTCTAATGAAAAGAATATTTTTCCTCATTGTTTTTTCTGCCTATTGTTTTCCTGTGTCTTCGCAGGTGATGACTCCTGAGAAACTATGGTCTATTGCCCGAATTTCGGCGGTTGGTTTAACAAATGACGCTCAAAAAGTCATTTTCAAAACCCGCTCTTACGATATAGATGCGAATACCAGCAGTTCAAAGACTTATGTAATTCCGGTAACGGGAGGTGAACCTGTATTGGACCAAAATATCGATAGTATATTCAGAGATGGCAAAATTTCCCCGTCAGGAAATTGGAAGATCATTCCGAAAGAAGTGGAGGTAGAGCCGGTTACAGGGGAAGATTTTTATCCTCAACTGGAAAAATCTGATGTTTATATATACGATGACCTCAATTACAGGCATTGGGATAAATGGGAAGATGGTCACTACAGCCATTTATTTTTAAAAAATCTTTCCACAGGGGAAGAGATTGATATTATGGAAGGAGAGCCGCATAGTACTCCGTTAGAACCTTTTGGCGGCCCCGAAGATTACATCTGGACCAATGACGGTGGCCAGGTGCTGTATGTTTCCAAAAAGCTGAAAGGAAGAGAATATGCTGTAAGTACCAACACTGATATTTACGCTTATGATCTAAGTTCCGGTACAACTACAAATATTACCGATGACAATGAGGGCTATGACACACAACCGGCTTTTTCTGCAGAGGGAGTATTGGCCTGGCTTCAAATGGATGAGCCGGGATATGAATCAGACAAAAATGACATCATTATTCTTCAGGAGGGAGAAAAGGTAAATCTAACGGGTAACTGGGATGGAACAGTCAGTAGTTTTGAATGGAGTAACGACGGAAAAACTATATATTTTATAGCACCGGTGATGGGTACAAAACAACTTTTTGTACTTGAGCCTTATAAAAAAGGAGTTCCAGAAATCAAACAACTTACAGAGGGACAGTTTGATATAACCGGACTCGTGGGACAGACAGGCAATACAATGGTGGTCACCAGAACAGATATGAATCGCGCTGCTGAAATCTACACTGTAAATCTAAGAACAGGAGATTTAACTCAACTTACCAGTGTCAATGATTCAATTTACCAGGATATACTATTAAGCGAGGTCGAAAAAAGAATGATCCCTACTACAGATGGTAAGGAAATGCTTACCTGGATAATTTATCCACCCGACTTTGATCCAACAAAAAAGTATCCAACTCTGCTGTATTTGCAGGGTGGACCTCAATCTCCTCTGTCTCAGTTCTATTCCTATAGATGGAACTTTCAGTTAATGGCTGCCAATGGTTATATAGTAGTGGCACCAAACAGAAGAGGAATGCCGGGATATGGTGTAGAATGGAATGAACAGATAAGTGGGGACTGGGGCGGACAGAATATTCAGGATTATTTATCGGCCATTGATGCAGTAAGTAAGGAACCTTTTGTAGATACAGAAAGAATTGGTGCCGTGGGAGCTAGCTATGGTGGTTACTCTGTTTTCTATCTGGCAGGAATGCACGAAAACCGATTTAAGACATTCATTGCACATGACGGGATCTTCAATACTCGCAGTATGTATGGAACAACAGAAGAACTCTTCTTTGTAAACAAAGATCTTGGTGGTCCCTATTGGGAAACTCCTACTCCAAAAGCCTACACAGATTTTAATCCAATTAATTTTGTAGACAAATGGAATACTCCCATTATGATCGTGCAGGGAGGTAAGGATTTTCGGGTGCCGGTGGGACAGGGGCTTGAGGCATTTCAGGCGGCGCAGTTGCGCGGTATTAAGAGCAAGCTACTTTATTTTCCAATGGAGAATCATTGGATCTTAACTCCACAAAATGCCATAGTGTGGCAAAGGGAATTTTTTAAATGGCTGGAGGAAACCCTAAAATAATGAATCATTTTATTGACATTGGAAATAAGTAAAGCTTAGGAGAACCCCGAGGAATGAGTCGCAGGCCCTGAAATTATATTGTGAAGCTATACGACTAAATTAAATATTTTGTTAATTTCGATTTATAGTTTTTAAATTTCAAACAATGAAGGCCAGAACCTGTCCAAACTGCGGCTATAAATATTCATTTTGGCTGCATCTTCGAAAACATTTTTTTCAGAACGTTTTTTCCTCCTGGGAATGTAGAAATTGTGGTGCAAGGCTTACAGTAGATGCCCGCAGGAGGATCCTTCTTGCAGTAGTAGGAATTTTACCTGCAGCTGCACTTCCAATTCTGGTGGATTTCTTTATGGGTTATTACCTGGGTCGTCCTATAAGCTGGACAGTTTCTATTGTATTAGTAATAATCTGGGCCACTTATATTTTTAGTCTTGATCATTTTTACCTTGCCGAAGGAAAGTCCATCCAGGGAGATAAAGAATAAGCTTTAAAAAGATTAATTTTAAGGAGATTTAAATTTAAAAACCGAAGAAAATTTTTCGTAAATAGTTATAAAAGGCTTGGATCCAGAAATTAGGACAGGAAACATAAAGTAACATTTTTGTATTAATGGATTATTTTACCCTTGCCCGCGTTCTTCACGTTTTGGCTGTTGTACTGTGGATAGGAGGTGTTGGGATGGTTACTACCGTCATAATACCGGCAGTTAAGAGGATGAAATCCAGAGAAGAGCAAATGGAAGCCTTTGAAAAGACCGAAGGAAGGTTTTCTCTGCAGGCTAAGATTACTACTCTAATTACTGCAATTACCGGTTTTTATATGCTGCATCTTTACGGTTGGGAAAGATTACTGGATCTAAAATTCTGGTGGATACACGCAATGATCCTGGTGTGGCTGATTTTTACTGTAATTCTCTTTATTCTTGAACCATTTTTCTTACACAAATTATTCAGGAAATATGTAAAAAAGGATCCAGGTAAGGCGTTCGAAATAATCCATCGGGCGCATTGGGTATTGCTTATTCTTAGCCTGCTTACAATTTTTGGTGCCGTTGCAGGCAGTCACGGCTGGTATTTCATTTAAATATTAACTGAATTAGCAGGAATTTTTTTTGCTGAATGACATAATTTGTAATTCTGATCGTCTTTAGGAGCATGGGCCATTTTCTATAGATGAGTTAAAAACTTAAAAGATTCATCGTACAACTCTTTATGTGGCATCACCTTCGGGAAAATTAATTCCTGCCGAAGAATATCCGAAACTTAAGAATTTTCTTGCTGAAGATCTTCATTATTTTTTCTGGATCTTTAGAAATCTATAGGTACACCTAAAAAATGGAGTGGTTATATAGCCGAAACAATCTGCTTTAAAAATGCTAATTTTGGGATCTCTGTAGCTGCCCTAATTTTAACCTGAAGCATTTTGCCACGACCAAAACAATCCATGTCGCCAAATAAGTTTAGATTCAGGGAAAGCTTTTCTTCTCTGAAGTTTGTTCCCCGTTTTTTTAATGAGATACGGAAAGTTAATCCCGGGCTCTTCTATGCCAATGTGCTGGGGCGGCTTATAAATGCCCTCCTGCCTGTTCTAATGCTTTTGGTGGGTAAGCTCATCATTGATGAGGTGGTTCTTCAAATTGCGGCAGAGGTGAAGGATATGGATCGCCTGTGGATGCTGGTCGCCGTAGAATTTGCATTGGCAATAATTTCGGACTTTTTAAGCCGTGGAATTAGCCTGAGTGACGCGCTGCTTGGAGATCAGTATTCCATTGATACTTCTGTAAAGATCATCAAAAAAACTTCTGAAGTCGACCTCGATGAACTGGAAGATTCAGAATTTTATGATAAGCTGGAAAGAGCCCGGCAGCAAACAACGGGAAGGGTAGGACTTATGTCAAACATCCTAACCCAGGGAGAAGACATTATTGTAATCATTTCCTTACTGGTGGGGGTGGTTGCTTTTGAACCGTGGCTTATAATTCTACTGGTGGTCTCTATTATTCCTACGATGATCAATGAGGTCAAATTCAGCGGCACCAGTTATTCCCTTGCCAGGAGCTGGACCCAGGAACGCCGGGAACTTGATTATTTACGTTATGCCGGGGCGAGTGATGTTACGGCCAAGGAAGTAAAATTATTTGGTTTAAGTGAATATCTCGCTCACAGATTTAAAGACTTATCTGACAAGTATTATGTACAGAGCAAAAAACTGGCAAAACAACGTGCGGGCTGGGGTTCATTTTTCAATATGATTGGAACAACTGCTTACTATGCTGCCTATGTACTAATAGTATTCCGCACCGTGGCCGGCATATTTTCTCTTGGAGATCTCACCTTCCTTGCAGGTTCCTTTAACCGCCTGCGCCAGAAGTTGCAAGGCTTTTTTACGCGCTTTACCGCCATAACAGAGAGTGCGCTTTACCTTCAGGATTATTTTGAGTTTCTTGATCTTAGCTATGTAGAACGTACTTCTGAAGGAAAACATCCTCTTCCCGGAACCATCCGTAAAGGTTTTCAATTCATCAATGTCGGGTTTCAGTATCCGAAGTCCGAAAGATGGGTGGTAAGAAATATTAATTTTGAACTAAAGGCTGGAGAAAAACTTGCATTTGTGGGAGAGAACGGAGCCGGAAAAACTACGCTGATAAAGCTTCTGCTACAATTTTATGAACCTACGGAAGGAGAGATCCTGCTGGACGACATTCCAATAAAAGATTACGACCGTACAGCTTATCAGCAGTATTTTGGAGTCATCTTTCAGGATTTCGTAAAATTTGAACTTACATTGAGGGAGAATATAGCGATGGGGGAGATCACAGAAATTGAAGATCAGGCGAGGATTGAAGGGGCGGCTTCAAAAAGCCTTGCAGATCAGGTAGTGACTGAGCTTCCTTTTGGATACGATCAGCAGTTAGGGAAAAGGTTTAAACAGGGAAAAGACCTTTCAGGAGGGCAGTGGCAAAAAATTGCCATTGCAAGGGCTTATATGAAAAATGCCGAAGTCTTAATCCTCGACGAACCCACTTCGGCTCTTGATGCACGTGCAGAGACTGAAGCTTTTGACAGGTTTATAAAACTTACAGCAGGTAAGACTGCAGTGATTATTTCCCACCGCTTTAGTACGGTAAGAATAGCCGACAGAATTATGGTACTCAAAAACGGTGCTGTGCTGGAAATAGGAACACATGAGGAACTTATGCAGAACAACAGGCTCTACTCTGAATTGTTCAACCTTCAGGCCGCAGGTTATAAATAAGTGCTTTTAAAGCCTTCGCTTTTCATAATCCTTTTTTAAGTATTAAAATTTAAAATTCATTTCATAACCGCAAGATCCAACCTCTCAAAAATGGCAATTTCTAAAGCACTTTATTTTGTAGCTCTTGTTCCACCTCCCGCAGTAAAAGAGGAGGTGCTGGAAATGAAAAAGGAAATTAAAAACAGGTTTGGAGCTGCTCATGCTTTAAAATTGCCGGCTCACATTACTTTAATACCTCCTTTTTGGCTGGAACAGGAACAGTCGTTTATAGATGCTTTAGGCCTGACCATTCAAAAAATTAAATCATTTTCTGTGGAACTAAAGGATTTTGGACATTTTGGGCAGCGGGTGATCTTTTTAAATGTTGAAGATCATGAGCCTATACGAGAGCTGCACCAAATTCTTTTGAAATCGATGGCAGAGTTCCTTCCCGGTAATAAAACCTCCAAAATCCATCCCCATATTACTATCGCTACAAGAGATCTCACAAGGGAAAAATTTTCCCTGGTGTGGGAGGAATTCAAAAATCGGCCTTACCAGGCGCAGTTTAAATGTACTGCTTTAACTCTTTTTAAGCACAATGGTAAAACCTGGGACATTCTGGAAGATTATTCGTTTTCAGGAAAAGAAGATTTTTAAATGCCATTTTAAAGGGGAAATATTTTTCTGCTAAACTAATCTGTCAAAAGCTTCATGTTCGTTAGGATTTAAATAAATTAGGGATTAGTAAATTTAATTTTCAACATGCATTTTCCTTTACTTCAGGACATCGTGGTTTTAATGGGATTTTCGGTGGTGGTAGTATTGCTACTGCAGCGCCTGCGACTACCATCTGTTCTTGGATTTCTTATAACCGGAATAATCATAGGACCTTTTGGATTTGGATTAATTGAGAATCCACATCAAATTGAATTACTTTCAGAAATTGGGGTAATCCTGTTGATGTTCGTGATTGGAATGGAGCTGTCCCTCAAACAACTGGCTTCTATGAAGCGTACCGTTTTTTTGGGCGGTTTTATGCAGGTGGCACTGAGTATCGCAGTTACAGCTTTTATTTTTTATGTTCTCGGATTTTCCTGGAATGAATCTGTTTTCATCGGGTTTCTCTTCTCCCTCTCAAGTACGGCAATAGTTCTAAAGATCCTTTACGACCGTAATGAGATGACCGCTCCTCATGGACGTATGGCCCTGGGTATCCTCATTTTTCAGGATCTTATTGTGGTGCCTATGATGTTGGTAACTCCAATCATGGCAGGAACTTCTACTAATGTTCTTCATGAAGTGCTCTTTTTGATCCTGAAAAGTGCCCTGGTTCTTGCACTTACTTACATTGGAGCCAAATATATTGTTCCGCGAGGGATGCACCTCATTGCGCGATCAAGAAGTAAAGAACTCTTCTTGCTGGCTACAATAACCCTCTGTTTTACGGTCGCATTTATTACTGCTGCAGCCGGTCTTTCACTGGCTTTTGGTGCCTTTCTAGCAGGACTTATTATTTCTGAATCTGATTACAGCCACCAGGCCACCAGCACTATTCTCCCTTTTAGGGAGCTCTTCATAAGTTTCTTCTTCATATCGATAGGAATGTTGCTGGACCTTGACTTCTTTATGAAGAACGGCTGGATGATCCTTCTTATGGTCCTGATCGTATTCATAGTAAAAGGAGGATTGGTTTCGTTAACTGCGGCAGTCTTAAAGTATCCTTTGAGAACCGTTCTGTTGACGGGAATGGCGCTTTTTCAGGTAGGGGAATTTGCTTTTATTCTTTCCAGGATCGGAATCGAAAATGGTCTCCTTTCGCCGCAAATGAACCAGTATTTTCTTTCGGTTTCGGTTTTCACAATGTTGCTCACGCCATTTATCTTTCTCTTTTCGGGTAAGAGTGTAAATTTTATTCTGAAGAGGGTTTCACCCGGTTCTGCCAGAGTCGAGATGCATGGGGAAGTTTCTCTTAAGGGAGATGGCGATGAAGGTCCCGAGGATCACCTGCTTATTATAGGTTATGGGATCAATGGTACCAACCTGGCCAGAGCTGCGAAATATGCAGACATTCCATATATGATTTTGGAGCTTAATGCTCAGGTTGTGAAGGAGGAAAAAGCCAAGGGTGAGCCTATAATTTATGGAGATGCGGTGCAGGAACACATGTTGGAAGCAGTAAACGTTCAGAAGGCCAGAGTAGTGGTGGTGGCCATCTCCGATCCCCGGGCTACTAAAGCAATCGTTTCGAACATTAGACACATTTCGCCATCTGTACATATAGTGGTGAGGACCCGGTATGTCAAGGAAATCGAGACGCTACTTTCCCTGGGAGCCGATGAAGTTATTCCTGAAGAATTTGAGACTTCAATAGAAATATTTTCCCGGGTCTTAACCAATTTTCTTGTACCTATCGATGAATTGGAGACCCTCATTGATTCGGTAAGGGCAGACAACTATCAGGTGTTTCAATCCCGTAAACGCCTTCCTACTTTCAGTTCCTCTACTATACCCGATTTTAAAATTAGTTGTATACGAGTAATGACAGAAAGTGGATCTGTAGTGGGTAAAACTATTGAGGAAATAGATGTGAGGAAGAATTTTGGAGTGAATGTTCTGGCGGTTTCCCGTAAAGGAGAAATGATCAAAACAATTCTTCCCAATGTCAAGCTTCTAAGGGAAGATCTGGTGTTTGTAAGCGGGGATCAGGAACATATCGACTCTTTTTATAAAGCAGTTACTTAGAATTAACGAAAACGTTTGAAAAAAGTGGTAAAACCTGATCCTTATCATTCCCGGTCCTTAACGTTGACCGTATTTTTGACCTGTAATTAAAAGCTCAAAGATCAATGACGACAACTACACCGCTTACAGATCTGGACATCGCCCAAAAAGTAAAATTAATCCCAATAACAGAAATAGCAAAGAAGCTTGGTCTTGATCCCGACGACATTGAGATGTACGGGAAATATAAGGCAAAATTACCTCTGAATAAGATTGACAGGGAGAAGGTAGATAAAAGTACCCTTATCCTGGTGTCGGCTGTATCTCCCACTCCGGCCGGGGAGGGAAAAACGACGGTTTCTATTGGTCTTTCGGAAGCTTTGAACAGGCTTGGAAAAAAGACTACTGTAGTTTTAAGGGAACCTTCCCTGGGACCGGTATTCGGTATTAAAGGAGGAGCAACGGGAGGAGGATATTCTCAGGTCTTACCCATGGAAGATATTAACCTTCATTTTACGGGAGATTTTTCGGCCATTGAAAAAGCGCATAATCTTCTGGCAGCTTTAGTTGATAATAATATACAGTCAAAAACTAATAATCTGGGAATTGACCCAAGAACCGTTTCCCTGAAACGGGTGATGGATGTGAATGACCGTGCACTGCGAAACATCGTAATTGGCCTTGGCGGAACAGGTTCGGGTATCCCAAGGGAAAGCGGATTTGATATTACTGCGGCTTCAGAAATCATGGCCATAATGTGTTTGGCCGAAAACCTGGAGGATCTAAAAGGCCGTTTAGGAAGTATATTCATAGGTTTTACTTTTGACAAACAACCTGTATACGCCCGTGACCTGAATGCACAAGGCGCCATGGCTACCCTTCTCAAGGATGCACTTAAACCAAACCTGGTACAAACGATAGAAGGGAATCCTGCTATTATCCACCTGGGGCCATTTGCCAATATTGCTCAGGGAACAAACTCAGTTATAGCTACCCGCATGGGAATGAGTCTTTCTGACTATACTGTGACCGAAGCAGGTTTTGGATTTGATCTTGGTGCAGAAAAATTTCTCGATATCAAATGCCAAAGTGCCGGTTTAGCTCCAAAAGTCGTGGTGATGACAACCACTATAAGAGCTTTGAAATATCATGGAGGCGCACCTCTTTCTTCGCTCACTATTCCTAATGTTGAAGCTTTAAAAAAAGGATTGCCGAACCTTGAAAAACATTTGGAAAATGCCAGACAGTTCAATATTACTCCTGTTATAGCCATTAATAAATTCTACAGCGACAGCGATGAAGAAATACAAGTGATTAAGGAACTGGCAGAAAAATTGAAAATTAAAGTGGCCATCTCCGACGGTTGGGCAAAAGGAGGGGAAGGAGCCTTAGACCTGGCTAATAAAGTAATCGAAGCTATTGAAGAAGGAAGGTCAGACTTTAAACCATTATACGACTGGGAAGATTCTGTGATCTATAAAATTGAAACGATAGCTAAAAAGATCTATGGTGCCGAAAAAGTTGAATTTGCACCAAAAGCTATGCGGGATTTAAAGACTATTACTAACCTTGGGCTGGAAAACCTGCCGGTTTGTATAGCTAAAACACAAAAATCATTATCAGATGATCCTATACTTTTGGGAAGACCCTCCGGGTTTACCCTACATGTTCGTGAAATTGAGATCGCTGCCGGGGCAGGATTTTTGATTCCCATCACCGGAGATATGATGCGTATGCCGGGGTTGCCTGCGCACCCTGCATCGGAGAAAATAACTGTTGATTTGGAAGGAAATATTTCGGGGCTAATTTAGAGCAAGATTTCTTTTCTTCCATGAACAAGAACCTTCCGGAATTCCGGAAGGTTTTCTTTTTATTGTACTAATTTTTGCACCTCTTCTGGTAACTGGCCTCTTAAATGTTCCAGTTGATTCCCCTGCATAAAGAGTTGTAAAGAATTCAAAGTGATGGAGATAATCTCTTCTGTAGATTTATTCCAGGGAAAATCTTCTTCTCCATGCTGCGCCTGAAGAATTTCAACCTCATTCTTCATTTCATCAATGGTGTTGTAATTTTTTGGAGGCTTTTCATTGTACTTCCAGCCTTCAACGTAGATACCTTTAAAGATCATTGGCAGGGGGTCCATCAATTGCATTGATTCTCCTGGGTGTATGCGATCCCGTACTGTGTGCATTACTGCCCGCCATATAATTAAAACCCTTTCTTTTTCCTCAGGATGACCTAAATTTCGTGCCAGTTCATTTACATAATCATAAGCTTCTTTTGCAAATTTGTCAAAACTTAAATTAGATGCCATAGCGTATATTACTTTAGATTAAACTTTAGTTCCTTATCATATTTAATATAAGGAAAATGAGGATAGAATAAAAAAGTTTAAAGATGCTTAACTTACTGCAAAACATATTTTATAAAAATTTATAACAGGTACTTTTCTCAGGATTAAAAAGTTTGAAATTTAATTGAGCAGAAGGATTTTCGGTCAAAATTTAATATACATTTGATGTAAATATTATTATTTAATGAAGAAGTTTTTAGTTGTAAATAAACCCGAAAATTGGAATCTTTCCCTTGAGAATATGGAAGTGATTTCTGCCCGGGATTATCTTACAAATCCCGAATATTCGCGTCTCAAGAAGGCCCGTATTTTCAATTTATGCAAGGATTACTCGTACCAAAGTAAAGGCTATTATGTATCTCTCCTGGCCGAGGCCCGGGGACATCTTGCAATTCCCACAGTCATGAATCTTGTGGATCTTAGAGAACCAAAACTCGTGAAAATTGTCTCAGATGAATTCGATGACCTTATTCAGAAAAGTTTAAAGGGAATTAAATCTCCTGAATTTACCCTCAGCATCTATTTTGGCCAGAATGTGGCGCAGAAGTACCGTGAGTTGAGTGCCATGTTTCACAGACATTTTCAGATCCCTTTTTTAAGGGTCAAATTTAATTATACCAATAAATGGAATATTAAATCAATAAAGGCTTTATCCGAAATTGAAATTCCGGAGGAGCATCGTCCTTTGATGCATGAATTTGCAGTTCAGTATTTTGCAAAAAAACGCTATGATACTCCGAAAAATGAATCATATGAATATGATCTTGCCATTCTTGTACAGGATCATGATCCCGCACCGCCAAGTAATCCAAAAGCACTAAAAAAATTCGCTGAACTAGCCGAAAAAATGAACTTTTATGTGGAATTTATTTCTCCTAAGGATTTATCCAGGCTTTCGGCTTTTGATGCTTTGTTTATCAGGCAAAGTACAGAAGTGAATAATGAAGCTTATGCCTTTGCCAGAAAGGCACAGCAGGAGGACATTGCCATTGTGGATTATCCCGATGCGATCCTCAAGTGCTGTAACAAGGTCTTTATGGCTGAAGCTCTTGAAAATGCTGGAATACCTACTCCCAGAACTATAATTGTACATAAAGATAACCGGAATAATATTATTGAAAAAACCGGACTCCCCCTGGTACTCAAATCTCCCGATTCTACTTTTTCTTTCGGTGTCAAAAAAGCAGCTACAGCCGAAGAATATGAGAAGCTGGTAGGGGAGATGCTTAAAAAGTCAGAATTGGTGATAGCACAGGAATTTACTCCTTCAGATTATGACTGGAGAATAGGAATCCTGGATGATAAGCCCCTTTTTGCCTGCCGTTATTACATGGCAAAAGGTCACTGGCAAATCTATAACTGGAACGCCAAGAAAAAAGATGATCAGGAAGGGAATGCCGATGTTATGTCTATAGAAGAGGTGCCAAAACGAATATTGGATGCTGCTTTAAAATCAGCAAAATTAATGGGTAAAGGGCTCTATGGAATTGATGTCAAAGAAGTAAATGGAAAACCGCTTGTAATTGAAATTAATGACAATCCAAATATTGATTTTGGCGTGGAGGATCGCTTTTACGGCGACAAAGTGTATATCGAAATCCTTACAGCTCTAAAGAACCGTCTAGAAAAGAAAAACGAATGAGTTATCACCTTTTTGAAGTTTTTGGGATAGAGCTGGAATATATGCTCGTAAATTCCTCTACATTTAAAGTATATCCTATAGTTGATAAACTGCTCACCAGGAAAAACGGTACGCTTTCTTCAGATGTGGAAAATGGAAAAATTGAATGGAGCAATGAACTTGTAGCTCATGTGGTGGAAATGAAAACCAACGGTCCCACGGCCGATCTTGAGTCGCTTGATGAATTATTTGCTGAAAATGTAGCTGAAATGAACCTGTTGCTGAAGGATTTTAATTCTCAACTGTTACCTACTGCAGCTCACCCCCTGATGCATCCTGAATCTGAAATGCAGTTATGGCAGCATAATTACAGCAAAATTTATGCGCTTTATAATCGCATTTTTGACTGTCGGGGTCATGGTTGGAGCAATGTGCAGAGTATGCATATAAACCTTCCTTTTTCCGGGGATGATGAATTTGAAAAACTGCATGCAGCCGTTAGGATCTTGCTACCCATTATTCCGGGATTAAGTGCCAGTTCTCCCATTTTTGAAGGGAAATTTACGGGTTATAAAGATGCCAGAATGCATGTTTATAAAACAAACCAGAAGGAAATTCCGGAGATGACCGGAAAGGTTATTCCTGAGCGACTATTCAGTAAGAAAGATTATACCAAAGGAATCTTTGATCCCATTAATAAAGCCATAAAACCGCACGATACCGACAATATTCTGGATCATCATTTTTTGAATTCCCGGGGTGCCATTGCCCGCTTTGATCGTGGTGCAATTGAGATACGGGTTATAGACGTGCAAGAATGTCCAAAAGCCGATATTTCTATTGCCGTGCTCATCATTGAAGGCTTAAAACTACTGGTAAGCGAAGAACTGGTTTCTCTTGAAGATCAAAAAAAATGGCATGAAAATGACCTTTTTGAGATCTTTAATTCAGTCATTGTTGATGCCGAAGAAACTACTATTGAAAACCCCGCATTCGCCGATATATTTGATTTACAGCCTAGAGTTAGTGTAATGCAGATTTGGAATAAAATATATGCTCTTGTCAAAGAGAATATTTCTGAAAAACATCAAAGTAGTATAGAATTTTTGCTCCAGAACGGCAGTCTTTCCACGAGAATTTTAAAAGCCCTGGGAGAGAATCCTTCAGAAGAGAATATTCTGAGAGTTTATCGGGAACTGGGAAAGTGCCTGGAGGAGAATAGTTTTTATGTCAATAATCAGTAACTATTGACTATTAGCAGTCAATAAATTTTAAATCCTGAATTTTAAATCTTGAATTTACTTCTGACTTGTGAACATGCCGGAAATGAGATCCCCGATGATTACAGTTCCTTTTTTTCCGGAGCGGGAGAGGATTTGGAAACTCATCGTGGATATGATCCCGGGGCTTTGGATCTTTTTCGGGAGCTTTCACGTTTGGCAGTATTTAGTCAGGAGTATATGATAAGTCGCCTCCTGGTTGAACCAAACCGTTCCTTAGGTCATCCGCAACTGTTTTCAGAATTCACAGCTCCACTTGCAGAGGCTCAAAAAGAGCAAATTCTGGATGACTTTTATTTGCCTTATCAGAATTACATTGAAGAAAAGATTGGTTCATTAATTTCTGAAGGGAAGATAATACTTCATATTTCTGTGCACACTTTTACGCCTCAACTGCACGATGAGATAAGAAACGCCGACATTGGTTTACTGTTCGATCCCGCCAGGAAAAAAGAAAAAGAGTTTTGTGAAAAATTCAGAAGTGATCTTCTTCAGCAGGATAAAGAATTACTGGTACGTTATAATTACCCATACCTGGGAATTGACGACGGATTCACAACTTATCTCCGCCAAAAATTTCCGGAGCAATACTTGGGGATTGAACTGGAGATAAATCAAAAATATGTACAGGAAAATAAAATGAAAAAGCGCCTCAAAAATGTCATTTTTGAAGCGCTTTCTAATTATAAATCTGAGTCTTAGCCGTTAAGGGTAGACTCGATAGTAATATTTGTGTTTAGTAATTTAGAAATAGGGCAGTTTTCTTTTGCATCGGTCACCAGCTCTTTAAATTTTTCCTGAGAAATTCCCGGCACCTTGGCCGACAGGATAAGATGGGATTTAGTCACACTTCCATCTTCAAAGGTAATCTCACATTTGGTTTCCAGCTCTACCGGGTTAAAATCCTGCTCACTTAAGTTTGCCGAAAGTTGCATGGTAAAGCAACCTGCATGAGCCGCCCCTATAAGTTCTTCAGGATTTGTTCCTTTTTCGTCCTCAAACCGTGTATGGAATGAGTAAGGGGTTTTTTGCAGCACCTGGCTTTGAGTTGATAAATTTCCTTTTCCTTCTTTGATCGTGCCGTTCCATACGGCTGTAGCTTTTCTTTTCATTACTTTAATTTTAGTTTTTTAGTGATTTCATATCTATTACGAACCGGTAGCGCACATCTGCGCTTAAAGTCCTCTCGTACGCTTCGTTTATTTGATCAATATTGATCATTTCAACTTCTGATACTATGCCATGTTCTGCACAGTAATCCAGCATTTCCTGAGTTTCTTTAATTCCTCCCACCAGAGAGCCTACAAGGCTTCTTCTTTTCATGATCAATTGTCCCGCCTGCACATCTGAAGGTTTTGGAGGTATCCCAAGCAATACCATAACTCCATCTGTTTTCAGGAGGTTGAGATATTGGTTGTAATCGTGTTGTGCCGAAACTGTGTTGATGATAAGGTTGAAACGCCCGGCCATCTTTTTCATGTTTTCCTCATTAGTGGTAAGTTCAAAATGGGCAGCGCCTAATTCATTCGCATCCTGTTCCTTTTCGGGAGAACGGCTTAACATGGTAACTTCGGCCCCCATGGAGGAAGCGAGTTTTACTGCCATATGCCCTAATCCTCCTAATCCAACTACGGCTACTTTATCTCCCTTCTTCACGTTCCACCGGCGAAGCGGAGAATAGGTTGTTATACCGGCACACAAAAGTGGTGCTACGGCCTCAAGAGGTAGTTTATCTGAAATTTTCAGAACAAAATCTTCCTTCACAACAATATGAGTGGAATACCCGCCATAGGTGTGAACCTTCTTATCTAATGGGGAAGGGGAATTATATGTGGCTGTAGGTCCGTTAAGGCAATACTGTTCAAGGTCTTCTTCACAATTCTCACAGTGACCACAGGAATCAACAAAGCAACCTACTCCCACCGTGTCACCTTCCTTGTATCGTGTCATTTCATTTCCAACTCTTGTAACTTTTCCCACGATCTCATGTCCCGGAATGCAGGGATATTTAGTTCCACCCCATTCGTTACGGGCAGTGTGAATGTCGGAATGGCAAACTCCACAGTATAGAATTTCAATTTCCACATCCAGAGGTCCGGGTTCATTCCTGTTTATTTTATACGGAGCCAAATCTTTATCTGAAGCTTCGGCTGCGTATGCCTTAATGTCTTTCATGTATTCTTTTTTTAGGCTATTGAAGATACGGCTTTAACAAAGAAACTTCAGCCTAAATCAGGTTAAAACTACCTTAAGTTCATTCCGGTACACGGAAGGGGATTTTCCAGTAAACTTTTTAAACTGCTTATTGAAGTGGCTAAAATTATTGAAACCACTCTCAAAACAGACATCAGTAATACTTATTTGTTTCTCATGCAGTAGTTTGGCAGCATGTACAAGACGATATTCATTTACAAACTGGATAAAAGTCTTTCCGGAAGTCTTCCTGAAATACCTGCAAAAAGCCGGTACAGTCATACTCACCATGTCCGCAACTTCTTCCAGATTTATAGACCTTTGAAATTCGTTCTTTACAAAATTGAATACAAGATTTACCCTTTGATTGTCCTGAAGTCCTGTCTCTAAAATAAAACCTTGTGCGTTTAGTACCGAATAATCTCTTGAGCTTTCCAGTAACCTGAAAATTCCAACAGACCCACGAGGCGTTCGAACGTATCTTTTTCTTCAAGAGACTCAATTCTTTCTCCAATAACTTGTTTTGATTCTCCGGAATATACTATTCCCATTTTTGCCCTTTCAAAAAGTGCTTTAATGTTCTTCATTTCGGGAATGTCAAAGAATCGGGCTCCCAGAAAGTTGGGGTTTAATTGGATAACAGTTTCTCTGTCATGTCCTGAAAGCCCTTCGGTAAAGCCACAATGTGGAAGATTTGATCCTATTAGAAGAAGGTCACCAGTGCGGTAGTAGGAAATATGACTTCCAATTTGTCTTTTTCCAGAGCCTCCATTCACATATACTAATTCGATCTCCGGGTGATAATGCCAGAAAGTATGATTTTTATTTTGATGATCCTTGTTGTAGGTTCTATAAGAGAAAGAGCTGCCAAAAACTGGCTCAACTCTCTCAAGTTCCGGTTTTATGGATTTTTTCATTAAAAGCTGTTTATTGTGTGTATAATGTAACGTTTAGTTATTTGCCTTACTTCATCTAAATTAACTCTATTATGTTCATTATTAACTTATATATAAAATCATATAATCAATAGAAATCAATATTAAACATATTTGTGTCAATTCTCAACTGTTTTTAGATCTAAATTCATCCTAAGTTTGTTTCATAATTATCACAGTATTAACCAAAAAAATGAAAATTATGAAAAAGCTTAAAAACATTTCAGTAGTTGCCTTTTTCCTGGCCTGTCTTTCTGCAGGTGCAATGGAAGTAGAAAAGGATGGTGTCAGCTTGAATGGCGGTCAAACTTTGGTGGTTGAACTGGCAAAAGTAAGCCAGGGAACTTTAATTTCTTTTGAGGATCAAGAGGGAGAAATTTTATTTAAGGATAATCTACTTATGAATGGAGATTACTCCCGGACCTTTTATCTCGAAATGATCCCAAATGGTATATACTTTTTAAAAGTGGACAAGAAATTTGCCACAAGGGTATGGAAGATATCTAAATCTTCAGAAGGGATTGATATATTAGGTAATTCTTCAATACTAAGTTTTAAACCTCAGTTCCGGCTACAGGAGAAACTGGTAAAAGTTTTTATGAGCAATCCTGCAAAAAATAGTGTTGACCTCATGGTGGAAGACAGAAATGGTGAACTGCTTGTCAATCTTAGAGATAGTAAAGATGTATTCAGCAAAACATTGGATTTCTCTAAGTTGCCGGCAGGTGAGTATTTCGTCACAGTCTTAAAAGGAAACGAAAAATTTAAAGAAAAAGTAGTAATTAATTAAGGATCAATAACTACTTAAAGAAGGCTGCCCCGGAATTTTCCGGGGCAGTTCTTATTTATATTTTACCGTCCTCTCATGATTTTTTAAGATAGACTACTCCCAGTGGTGGCAGTGTCAAAGATATAGAATGATCCTGCCTGTGTGCCGGCAATTCCTGACTCTCGATCTTATCCTGATTTTTGACATTGCTACCCCCAAACCTGGCGTCATCACTATTGAATATCTCCTTCCATTTTCCTGCTTTCTCGACTCCAACTCTGTAGTTTTCTCTTGGGACAGGTGTAAAGTTGCAGATTACCAAAATGTTGTCCTTAGAATCCTCTCCTTTTCTCAAAAAGCTGATAATACTATTCTCCTCATCATTGATATCCACCCATTCAAAACCTTCCTGGGAGAAGGCTTTTTCGTAAAAAGCAGGCTCCTTTTTATAAAGCTTATTCAACTCTTTAAAGGTTTCCTGAATTTGACGGTGAGGTTCTTCATTGGTCAAATGCCATTCAAGGCTCCCATCATGGTTCCATTCTGAAGGTTGCCCGAATTCAGCTCCCATAAAGAGCAGTTTTGTTCCGGGATGGGCGTACATATATGCATAAAGGGTACGCAGGTTGGCGAACTTATTCCAGCTGTCCCCCGGCATTTTATTCAGAATAGATTGTTTTCCATAAACTACCTCATCATGGGATAAAGGGAGCATGAAGTTTTCTGAAAAGGCGTAATTTGAGCTAAAAGTGATGGTATTTTGGTGATATCTCCGGTTAATAGGGTCTTCACTGAAGTACTTTAAAGTATCATGCATCCAGCCCATCATCCATTTCTGACCAAATCCAAGACCACCAATGTATGTTGGTTTTGACACCATTGGCCATGCTGTAGATTCTTCGGCTATGGTGACCACATCGGGATATTCTTTGTACACCACTTCATTAAATTCCTTAAGCAGACTAATGGCCTCCAGGTTTTCCCTGCCACCAAATTCATTTGGTTCCCATTCACCTTCTTTCCTGGAATAATCCAGGTAGAGCATTGAGGCTACGGCATCAACTCTCAATCCATCGGCATGGAACTTGTCCAGCCAAAAAAGAGCATTACTAATCAGAAATGACCGTACTTCATTCCTGCCGTAGTTAAAAATGTAGCTCTGCCAGTCGGGATGGAAACCTTTTCTTGGATCGGCATGTTCATAAAGATAGGTTCCGTCGAAATAATGTATTCCGTGAAGATCTGAAGGGAAGTGGGAAGGAACCCAATCCAGGATCACACCTATACCGGCCTGGTGCAGACTGTCAATAAGCTGCATAAACTCCTGTGGAGTACCAAAACGACTTGATGGGGCGAAATATCCTGTGATCTGGTAACCCCAGGAACCAAAGAATGGGTGCTCCATCACCGGCATAAACTCTACGTGAGTAAAACCTAACTCCTTTAGATACTTCGGTAATTGTTCGGCTAACTCCAGGTAGCTAAGGGAGCGAAAATTATCTTCGGGAACCCTTCTCCAGGATCCTAAATGTATTTCATAAACCGACATTGGCTGGGGCTTTCCTTCCTTCTTTTGCCTGTCCTTCATCCAGGATTTATCTTTCCAGGTATTCTCAAGGTCCCAAACTACAGATGCTGTATTTGGAGGTGTTTCCCATTGAAAAGCAAAAGGATCACCTTTTTCGGCTTCGTAGCCGTTGTTAGACTTTATAAAATACTTATATAAACTGCCTTTTTTGGCACCGGGGATAAACACTTCCCAAATACCGGAATTGTCCCAGCGGGCATTCATAGGATGTGCCTGACGGTCCCAATTACTGAAATCCCCAATAACCGAAATACTTTCAGCGTTAGGTGCCCATACCGCGAAGTAAACTCCTTCTGTCCCCATATATTCCATAAGGTGGGAACCTAGTTTGTTATATAAATGATAATGCTTTCCTTCACGAAATAAATGCACATCAAATTCGGTTAATAAAGTCGCCTCTACAGGTTTATCTGAAGATGATTTCTGTTCTTCTTTTTTATTTGTAGTGAAGTCTTCTACTGTCTCTTTTGCTTTTTGTGCTGCCGCAGTTACTTCTTCTTTGTCTGGCAGCATTTCCTCTACCTTTTTCTTAGCTTTTTCAGCTGCCGGAATGATTTTCTCGGCAAGACTTCCTGCTGCTGCTTTTAGATCCTCGGGATCTGGGATGAGGTCTTTAGCCTTTCTTTCAAGGTCTTTTTTTGTTCCTTCTGATGGCGTTGCCTTTTTCTTAAGGTTATCTGCAGTTTCTTTTGCTGCATTCTTAAGGTCTTCGGAAGGGGAAGTATTTGGCAACTTCATTTTTTCCTCGGCACTAATTCCCGGAACTTTTTTTGTTCGGGACATCTTTTTAGCCGGTTTTCTTTCTGTTGTTTTTTCTTCAGAAATGTTCTTTTTTGTTGCGGTTTTCTTTTTTGCAGCTGTTCCTGAAGTTTTTCGGGTGCCGGTTTTCTTTTCCGGACTCTCTTCAGGGGTAGTAGTAACCTTAGTTGCAGGTGCTGCAACATCCGGCACTTGTTCATCTGTCAAAGGCTTCTGGAATTTAGCCGGTTTAGTAGGAGTGTCTCCTTTTTTCTTTCCTGAAGTTGTCTTCTTTGCAGAACTTTTTGGTTTAGGTTTTGCTGCACTGTCAGCTTCAGGCATTTTAGCTTTCGGCAACCCAGCTTTCAATTTCGTAGGCTTCTTCACTTTTTCTTCTGAAGAACCTGCTTTTCCTGCAGCCTTTTCTGAAGTAGACTTTTTGGCTTCAGTTTTTTTCGGAGTCTTTTTTCCGACACCTTTAGGTCCTTTTACTTCTCCAGATTCTTCAGCAGAAGTTTTTCCTTTATCCACAGGACCTTTGGGAGCCTTCCCGGTTCCTGAAACATTTTTATCTATATCTTTTTTATTGTTGTTCTCTTTCTTAGCCATAATTTATTTTTTAATGCATGATTTAATTCCCCGTAGTGGGATCAAGACCCAATCTGGACGGTTATTTAATTCATAATTCATTTCGTAGATCGCCTTTTCAAGCAGGAATACCTGCATAAGGATCTCTGTATCTTCCTTATCTGGTGGAATAAAATCGTTGTTCCCAACATGATCGTAATATCCTTTGAGGAACATTTGCGTCACCAGGTAATACCAGTTTTCTGCCCAGGTATCCAGTTCACCTTCTTTGTTATGATCTGCTATTTCAGATTCAAGAATGCTTCCAAAGGCGGCATAGTGGAAGGAACGAACCATTCCAGCCACATCGCGCAGAGGAGATCTCTTTAATCTTCTCTCACTAAATGATCTGGCAGGTTCTCCTTCAAAATCTATGATTACAAAGTCTTTTCCCGTCCATAAAACCTGCCCCAGGTGATAATCTCCATGGGTTCGTATTTTCATGATTGGGATTTTGTGGTCGTAGACTTTTTTAAAGGTGTTTAAGACTTCTCCTTTCATATCCAACACTTCCCTGGCTTCTTCCTGAATATGTTTCGGAAGGGTTTTAATGCTTTTCTGAAGATTTTGGAAAGCATTCCTTGTTAAGGATTGCAGAGACGAGAATAGTGATCTCTGATAATGCAGGGAAAATGGTTCGGGTTCGAAATCTGTTTCCTGCGGGTTAGCCGCCAGTGCCCTGTGCATCTCGGCTGTTCTTTGCCCCAGTAGGAACATTCTCTCCGGAAATACAGCCCCCATCAATTCCTTCATATTTTCAGGAAGATCCTGATAGGAAAGTGGTGCGAGCGTATGCTCTACCGGTTCAAACTCGGCATCTTTAGGTAGCGTTAGCACCCTGTCAAAAAAGCGGTTTAGAGCGTCTTTTGTGTAATCCCATGCGTCACCCTGATTCGGAATAAGATCCTGCATCATCCCTAACACAATAATGTTTTTGGCATCGGGCTTATATTCAATAGCACCCACAAAACGCGGAGAATTTTTGTATTCAGTCTTTTCAGTAAGATACCTTGTGATCTCAAGATCGGGATTGATAGTATTATCCAGTTTACGATATAGCTTCAGGAAATACCTGTTGTCGAAAATAAGAGAAGTGTTACTTTGCTCCGCATTAAGGATTTTTGAATGTAACTTTTCTGCTTCGGCCTCAAAATTGTCTTCACTGTGATAGAATACAAGATTTGCACGACCGCTGTTAATTTTCCTACCTTTTTTAATGTTCCTGAAGAGCACATTTCTAAAACTTTCACTGTAAACAGCATCGAATAAGTATCCTTCTTCATCTCCCACCTGCAGTTTGGCAATTATACCTTTTCCGGGAACTTCCTTGTACTCTTCGTCCATTTTTGGACTTACAAATCCCAGGGGAAGCTGGTATACTTCCGGTAGACCATCATTATAGCTTACTTCAATAGTTATTAACGTGGAAGGAATATCCTGAACAGGAATATCTACTTTATTAATAACAGTTATGTTCTGGATCACTCTTGATTTCCCACCAAACCAACGGCAGGAGTTAAGATATTCCGGCAGGATATCATGTTCAAATTTTGATTTGATCTTGTTTTGTAAAAGCTGTGCCCATTCATCAATTTTTAGAACAGGTGTTTCAGATTTTGCAATATGACCTTCTTCTTTTTCAAGCTTGAACCAGTAGTAACCATGAGGTGCCATGGTAAACAAATAAGGATGCTCTGTGATCCTGGGGAATTTGTTATGGCTAAACACTTCTATAGGAATGTAGTCCTCGTACGCTTCCAGATCTAGCTCGGCTGCCTGTGGAAAACGTGAAAGATTTCCAAGTACCAAAATATCTTCATCTTCAAAAGTTCTTGTATAGGCAATAATTTTTGCGTTGCTGGGTGAGAGGAAATTGATATCTCCGCGCCCAAAAGCTTTATACTTTTTCCTCATGCTAATGATCCTTTTCATCCACCATAGGAGGGAAGAAGAATTCATTTGCTCGGTCTCCACATTTATTGATTCATACTTATAAGAAGGATCAATAATTACAGGAAGATAAAGCTTGTGTGGGTTCGCATGAGAGAACCCTGCATTACGATCTGATGACCATTGCATTGGTGTCCTTACTCCATCCCGGTCTCCCAGATAGAAATTGTCACCCATTCCTATCTCATCTCCATAATATATTACCGGAGTTCCAGGTAACGAGAATAGCAACACGTTCATCAGCTCGATCTTGCTACGGTTGTTATCTAACAGGGGAGCTAATCGGTGCCGTATACCCACATTGATCTTTGCCTGTGGATCTTTCGTGTATACTTTGTACATGTAATCCCGTTCCTCATCGGTCACCATTTCGAGGGTAAGTTCGTCGTGGTTACGAAGGAAAATTGCCCACTGGCAATTTTCAGGAATTTCGGGGGTTTGGTCAATAATATCCATAATTGGGTATCTATCTTCCATTTTAACCGACATAAACATTCGCGGCATAATTGGAAAGTGATAATTCATGTGACATTCATCACCTTCGCCAAAATATGCTGCTGAATCTTCCGGCCACATATTTGCTTCAGCAAGTAGAAGTTTGTTTTCATACTTATTGTCTACATGTGTACGGAGTTTCTTCAGAAATTCATGAGTTTCAGGTAGGTTCTCGCAGTTGGTTCCTTCTCTTTCAAAAAGATACGGAACAGCGTCCAGTCGAAAGCCATCTACTCCAAGGTCAAACCAGAAATCCAGTACATCAAGTACTTCCTGCTGTACCTGTAGATTATCAAAGTTAAGATCGGGTTGGTGGCTGAAGAAACGGTGCCAGAAATATTGTTTTGCCACTGGATCCCAGGTCCAGTTGGAAGGCTCGGTATCGGTAAAGATAATACGGGTATCTTTATATTTAGTGGGATCATCGGTCCACACATAATAATCTCTTTCCGGTGAACCTATCGGCGCGTTTCGGGCCCGCTGGAACCACGGGTGTTGATCGGATGTGTGATTGATGACCAACTCTGTGATAATTTTTAATCCGCGTTTATGGGCTTCTTCAATTAACTTTTTGAAAATATCGAGATCTCCATAGGAGGGATTTATGCTGTAATAATCGGCAATATCATATCCGTCATCTTTAAGAGGAGAAGGGTAGAAGGGAAGCAACCATATGGCATTGACTCCCAGGTCTTCCAAATAGTCAAGCTTCTGTAGCAGACCTTCAAAGTCTCCTATTCCGTCTCCATTACTATCAAAGAACGCTTTGATGTGAAGTTCATAAATAATAGCATCTTTATACCAGGTTTCCTGATCGCTCGCTTGCAGTGGTTTGATCATTTGTTTTATCTTTTTATTGTATTGGTTTTTTAGTTTCAACTTTTAATATATGTGCGGGGATTGCCCGGGGATGCAGTTCGACGTAATTCCATTCGTTCTGCCATATATAGCTCGCACCGGTTAGAAGATCCTTGACGGAATACGAATCGCCATCTTCGATCTTAAGCCTTTTTAAAGGAACACTTACCCAACCGGACTGAGTATTATTTGGATCAAGATTCACAACGATGATCAGCTTATTAGTTTCATCCTGATCAATCTTGGAATAACATATTATCTGATCGTTATCTGTATCACAGAATTCGATATTCCAGGTAGTTTGCAGTGCTGCATTTTCTTTCCTAATCCTGTTGAGAATACTTATCATTTCTTTTGTTCGCGTATTGCGGTGCCAGTCCCAGTGATAGATTTGATATTTCTCTGAATGTATATACTCTTCTTTTCCCGGATAAGGTTCATTAAGATTGAATTCGAATACAGGTCCGTATAATCCATAGTTGGAGGACATAGTGGCTGCCAGAATTAATCTTGTAATGAATGAAGGTTCATCTTTGTGCTCCAGGGAAATAGGAAGAATATCGGGTGTATTTGGCCAAAAATTAGGTCGGTAATACTCTCTGACTTCTGTTTTAGTCAGCTGTGTAAGATATTCCTGAAATTCTTCTTTTGTATTCCTCCAGGTAAAATAGGAGTAGGATTGGTTAAACCCAATCTTTGCCAGTTCCTCCATCACTCTTGGGCGGGTAAAAGCTTCAGCAAGGAAAATAATACCATCGTGCTTTTTATTGATCTCTTTTATGCACCACTCCCAGAATGGAAAAGTTTTGGTGTGTGGATTATCTACTCTAAAAACGTTCACACCTTTATCAATCCAGAACTCTACGATGCTCTTTAATTCCTCCCAAAGATTTTCCCAATCTTCGGTCTCGAAGTTTACCGGCAGTACGTCCTGGTATTTCTTTGGAGGATTTTCAGCATACTGAACTGTGCCGTCGGGGCGCCATTTAAACCATTGCGGGTGTTCCTTTACGTAAGGGTGATCTGGTGCACATTGAATAGCGAAGTCAAGTGCTATCTCAATGTCCATGTCCTTAGCTTTTTTTACAAGGCTGGTAAAGTCTTTCATAGTTCCCAATTCGGGATGAATGGCTTTGTGACCACCTTCTTTGGCTCCAATTGCCCATGGAGATCCTGGATCGCCTTCCTCGGCTTCAGTGGCATTGTTTAGTCCTTTCCGGTGACTTCGGCCTATAGGATGAATCGGTGGAAAATAGATGGTGTCAAATCCCATTTTTGCCACCTCAGGAAGTACATTCTCACAATCCTTAAAGGTTCCGTGCCGGCCTTTTTCAGGAGACGCAGAACGGGGAAAGAATTCGTACCAGGCACTAAAAAGCGCTTTTTTTCTTTCCACTCTTACGTCGAGATTTCTTTCGTAAGGAAAAGCTTTGTTGCGGTCACGGGATTCATACATTGTCCGGGAGGCACCGTCACTTAAGGCTTCAGAAAGGGCTCTTTCCTCGTGCTCTTCGCTTCGTAAAAGCTTAATCCAGTCCTTTAATTTCTTTTTATTTGGAGCAGAGGCACGGGGAAGGGCTTCTTCCATGAGTTCTGCACCTATAAGAAGTTCAACTTTTATATTTTGATTGGCGGCTGCCTTTTTCTCCAGGCCATCCTGCCATGTGCTGAAATGGTCCACCCATGACTCCAGAGTGTATTCGTAATCTCCGGTCTCAGTTAATTTGAAGGTAGAACTCCAATGGTCATTTCCTTCAAAAACCATAGGCTGTTCCTGCCATTTTTTTTCACGGCCCTTACCTTTTTTCTTTTCCCGATACAGGAGGACTGCATCCACCTTGTCATGCCCGTCTCCAAAAATATCAGCTTCAACTGTTATTTCTTCGTCAATTATTCGTTTTATGGGGTACTTTCCGCAGTCAATTTGGGGTTTTACGTTTCTAATACTAACTCGCTTATGACCATCAATTTTCATATGTATTGTTTAAAGATAATAGGTTGATTAATTTCCTGAAATGCCAGTGATTTCAGGTCTTCGTGCATTCTAAAACACTTAAATTTAGGCAAGTAATAGCACACCCTTAGTTAAAAAAGTATTAAACATTAAATCTTCCGTTTTATCCTTCTTAGCTTTGAGAGTATTTGAAAATTCAGGAAGAAAGATTTTATGGGAAAGAAAATTGGTGCGGTATATATAGGACATAAAAAAGTTGAATTTTGCGTATGGGCACCTTTTGCCAAATCTCTTGAAGTTGTTTTGAAGAATACCCAAAAGGCGATTGCACTTACTAAAGACGATCAGGGTTATTGGAGCAAATCCATCAACGATGTTGAGTCGGGAACGCTCTACAAGTACAGGCTCAATGAACAGGACGAATTTCCGGATCCTGCATCTCTTTCTCAACCAGAGGGAGTCAACTCCTGGTCCCGCGTGGTAGATCATTCCGCTCACTCCTGGAAGGATAATTCCTGGAAAGGCAGAGAGCTGAGCGATATGTATATTTATGAAGTACATGTGGGGACTTTTACTTCTGCAGGGACATTTGAAGCCATAATAGACAAACTTGATCACCTTGAAGAGCTGGGGATCAATACCATAGAATTGATGCCAATATCACAGTTTCCCGGAAAGCGAAACTGGGGCTATGACGGCGTTTATCCCTATGCCGCACAGGATAGTTATGGCGGAGTGAGCGGTCTTAAGAAGCTTATCGACGCCTGTCATGACCGCGGGTTCAGCATCTTGCTTGATGTGGTTTATAACCACCTGGGTCCCGAAGGAAATTATATTTCCCAGTACGGCCCTTATTTCACAGATAAATACCATACTCCGTGGGGCAGCGCAATTAATTTTGATGATGAATATTCCGATTTTGTGAGGCATCACTTTATTCAGAATGCTTTGATGTGGCTGGAAGATTTCCATTTTGACGGCCTGCGACTGGACGCAGTTCATGAAATCATTGACCGGGGAGCAAAGCATTTCCTTAAAGAGTTGAGCGAAAAGACCGATGAACTGGAGGCGAAAACCGGGAAAAAATATGTTCTAATTGCCGAAAGTGATTTAAACGATACAAAACTGATAAAAGATTATTCTGAAGGGGGATTTGGGCTGGAAGGCCAATGGGTAGACGATTTTCACCATTCGCTGCACACCATTCTCACTGGCGAAGATGCGGGATACTATGTCGACTTCGGAAAAATGGAATATCTAGCCAAAGCTTTTAAGCAGGCGTTTATATACGACGGAATATATTCTTCTTTTCGAAAACGTACTGTGGGTAACGATCCTCAGGGGATGACACCTTCCAACTTTGTGATCTGTATCCAGAATCACGACCAGGTGGGAAATCGTTTATTGGGAGAACGAATGGCCGAGCTGGTGAGTTTTGAAAAGCAGAAACTTGCGGCCGCGACCATACTTTCGGCTCCTTTTGTGCCCATGCTCTTTATGGGGGAGGAGTTTGGAGAAAAGAATCGTTTTCAGTATTTTATTAGTCACAACGATCCCGATCTTGTAAAAGCTGTACAGGAAGGGCGGAAAAAAGAATTTGAATATTTCTTCCATTCCCATTCCGATGCGGTTTTTCCCGATCCACAGGCAGAAGAAACATTTAAAAATTCAAAGCTGAACTGGGATTTTAAGCAGGAAGAGCAAAAAAGCCAGATTTTGGGCTTTTACAAAGAATTACTAAAGCTGAAAAAGCAAGGTGCTTTCGATCTTTTTAAGGATCAAAACGTTAATGCAGAAGCCGATGAGGAGAAAAAAATTCTGATAGTTTCAGCCGGGGATGATAATTCAGCTATAACAGGGATCTATAACTTCGGAAGTAGTTCTTATTCAGAAGAAATTTCTGATAAAGATAATCTGCAGGTCCTGATATCTTCCGCAGATAAAAAATGGGGAGGAGAAAAGGAGGTTGAGGACCTCTTGAATTCAGGAAAGATCACAGTTCCGGCCGAAGCAGTACTGATCTTCAGATCATAAAAAAATCCCCATCTAAAATGCCCTTTTTGGAACCTTAGTTTCGTGGGTAAATATTTAAAAAAAAAATTATGAGCAAGAAATATGTATGTGTGCACGGACATTTTTACCAGCCGCCAAGAGAAAATCCATGGTTGAATAAAGTAGAGATGCAGGAATCTGCCTACCCGTACCACGATTGGAATCATAGGATCAACGCAGAATGTTATGTAAGAAATTCGGCTTCCCGAATTCTTGACGAGGACCAGAAGATCCAGGCCATTATGAACAATTATGCCTGGATGAGCTTCAATATTGGTCCAACACTTCTGGGATGGATGGAAAATGAAACTCCTGAAACTTATGAGGCAATCCTTGAAGCAGATAAAATGAGCCAGGAAACTTTTTCAGGACATGGATCTGCGCTGGCACAGGCGTACAATCACCTAATTATGCCTTTGGCAAATGCCCGTGACCAGGAAACTCAGGTTATCTGGGGAATTGAGGATTTTAAATCCCGATATAATCGCATGCCCGAAGGTATGTGGTTGGGAGAAACAGCTGTAAATACAGATGTGTTGGAGGTCCTGGCAAAGCATGGAATAAAATTCACTATTCTTTCGCCGTATCAAGCCAAACAGGTGAGAAAAATAGGCGATAAAGAATGGGAAGATGCATCAGGCGCTAAAGTGAACACACGTCGCGCCTATAAGTGTAAATTGCCTTCGGGAAATGAAATAAGTCTTTTCTTTTACGATGGCCCTGCTTCACAGGCTGTTGCTTTTGAAGGCCTTCTGAATAACGGTCATAGTTTTGCCGAAAGGTTGAAAGGACAGGTTGCCGAGCATGATAAGATGGAATTAGTCCATATAGCGACCGATGGAGAAAGTTACGGGCACCACCATAAGCTGGGGGAAATGGCGCTTTCTTATTGTCTCCACTCTTTAGAAGAGGATGAAGATGTAAACCTTACCATTTATGGGGAATTTCTTGAAAAATTTCCTCCTGAGTATGAGGCGCAGATCATTGAAGATACTTCCTGGAGTTGTTATCATGGAGTTGAACGCTGGCGTAGCGACTGCGGGTGTAACACCGGCGGGAATGGAGATTGGAATCAGGAATGGCGTAAGCCTTTAAGAGAAGCATTTGATGGGGTTCGGGAGAAGCTCATCACTCTTTATGAACAGGAGATGGAGCCGTATAATTCAGATCCCTGGGAAGTAAGAAATAAATATATACAGGTGATCCTTAACCGGGATTCCGGAAATGTAAAGCACTTCTTAACCGAAAATTTTGGTGCAGATCTTTCTGAAGAGGATGAAGTCAAATTGCTCAAACTTCTCGAAATGCAGTACCATACTATGTTGATGTACACCAGTTGTGGCTGGTTCTTCGACGAGGTGAGTGGTATTGAATCCATGCAGGATATTTTTTACGCTCAACGTGCGGTACAGTTGGCCGAAGAAATAAGTGGCGACAGTTATGAGCCCGACTTTGTAGAATCTCTTAAAAAGGTTCCGAGCAATATGCCGGAATATGATTCGGTACATAGGGCTTATGAGCTATATGTAAAACCAACCGAACTAGATATGATAAGGATCGGTGCCCACTACGCGATTTCTTCGATTTTTGAAGAATTCCCGGAAGAAGTGAGTCTTTACAACTTTAGTGCTACCACAAAGGCCAGCCATTATTATGAGGCCGGGAAGCAAAAGTTGATCATTGCCCGTACGGAATTTCGTAGTGATATCACCTGGGAAAAAGTGGATATTTCTTATGCGGTTCTTTATATGGGAGATCATCATATTTTTGGGGGAGTAAGAAAATATATCAATCCCGAAGCACTGGAAGAACTTCACGATAAAATGTCCTTTTATTTCGAAAAGGGAAATATCTACGAGATCTTTAATCTTATGGATACCCATTTTGGAAATCATAACTATTCCTTCTGGCACTTATTCCGTGATGAGCAACACAATATTATGAAACAGGTTATGGAAAATAATCTTAAAGGGGCCGAAGGTGCCATGCAACAGCTGTATGACAATACTTATCCTTTATTAAAGACCTTTCAGGAGATCAATATGAGAGTCCCGTCCAGGCTAAAATTACCTGTGGAGATGGCAGTGAATAACCGTCTTATTAAGGAACTTCGTAAGAAGGATTGCAACTTTAAGAAAATTGAGAACCAGCTTAAGTCGGCAGTATCCATTGATACCAATCTGGATATGGTGACACTTAATTTTCAGGCAGATCGGCGGTTAACTGAAAGAATGTATGAGCTTGAGAAAAATCCATTGGATATAAAGTTGTTGAATAGAGTAAACAATCTCTTGAAAATGCTGAAGGAAACACCGCTAACTCCTGAAAAATGGGAATCTCAAAACATAGCCTTCGGAATCAAAGAAGAACATTATGAGGAAATGCTGGAGCGCAGTGAAGCTGGTGATGATGAGGCAAGCAATTGGATTCAGGCATTTCATAAGCTGGAGGAATCTGTAAATCTCGCCGTGGAATGAAAAATCCAATCTCAACATATCGCGTACAACTCTCTCCTGAATATACTTTTGATGATTTAAACGAGATCCTGGATTATCTGGAAGAACTGGGAATTTCCACTGTATATTCTGCACCTTTTTTCCAGGCCCGAAGGGGTAGTAGTCATGGCTATGATATAATTAATCCTTTTCGGCTCAATAAGGAGATCGGGAGACTGGACATGTTCAGGAAGATTAGCGGCAGACTTAAGCAGAAAAAGATGTCATGGCTGCAGGACATAGTGCCCAACCACATGGCTTTTGATGGTGACAATATCTGGTTGCAGAGCATTTTTGAATTGGGACCTGAATCTGTACACTACAATTTTTTTGATATTGACTGGGAGAAATCTGAAAAGGTTATGGCTCCATTCCTTGGGAGTCCGTTACCCGAAGTTATTAAAAACAAAGAGCTCCAGCTTAAGGTCTCAAAAAAGGGATTTTATTTCAAGTATTTTGATCATGAATATTTAGCTTCTGCGCGTTCTTACGCTACAATTTTGGGATCAAAATTTGGTGCAAAATGGAAAGATAAATTCAAGAATTTTTCCGGAGAAAATGAAGATTGGGAAGAGTTAAAAGAATATTTCCTGCGGGAGTATGATAAGGAACCCGATTTTAGAAATACAGTCGACAATAGGATAGGAGAAATTAATGCTTCTGAAGAAAAGTTGAAGAAAATTCTGGAAGAACAACATTTTTTGCCTTCCCACTGGAAGGAAACGGAAACCAATATCAATTACCGCCGATTCTTCACGATCAATGATCTCATTTGTCTTCGAATGGAAGACAGGGAAGTATTTGAAAGTTACCATCGTTTTATATTACAGCTTTGTGAGGAAGGCTTGATCCATGGTTTACGAATAGATCACATTGACGGGCTTTTAGATCCAAAAGAATACCTGGAGCGACTAAGAGAAAAGCTTGGTGACGACTTTTATATTACGATCGAGAAGATCCTTGAGTGGGATGAAAAACTTCCTGTACACTGGCCTGTGGAGGGAACCAGTGGATATGGTTTTCTTGCTACGGTGAACCAACTGCTTACCGACCCCAATAGCGAAGAAAAATTTTTAAAAGCGTACCAAAAGCTCTACCCAAAACTTACAGATTATCAAGACCTAATATATCGTCAAAAGTTATTTATTCTGGAAGAGAGAATGGGTGGGGAATACAAAAACCTTTGGGAAATGGCCTTGAACCTGGAGCTTTTGGAAAATAAAGATAAGAATAGAGAAGCTTTGGGAGCCTTTTTGGCTGCTTTTCCGGTTTACAGGATATATCCTGAAGAATACCCGCTAAGAAAACGGCAGAAAAAAATCATAGAAACAGCTTTTCAAACAGCTCAAGGTCACAAACCGGAGCTTGAGCAGGAGTTGGAGAAAATTAAAGATACCTTCCTCGGAGAAGCTGACAGAGACCGGGACAATATGCTCCAGTTCCTACAACGATGCCAGCAATTCACCGGGCCGCTGGCTGCCAAGGGTGTGGAAGACACAACCTTTTATATCTTCAACGAATTAATTTCTCACAATGAAGTAGGGGATTCTCCAGAGAATTTTGGGCTTACCATATCAGGATTTCACGAGAGAATGAAATTGCGCCTGGAAGATTTTCCGCTTTCGATTAATGCTACCGCTACCCATGACACCAAGCGCGGGGAAGATGCCCGGATGAGAATTAACGTCTTGAGCGAAATGGGGGAGGATTGGTTTAAAAAAGTAAGTGAATGGCATTTACTTGCAAAGAATTTAAGAAATGACAATTCGGTTCCCAATGCGAATGAAGAATATTTTATTTTCCAGATGTTGATAGGGGCCTGGCCGTATGAAGGTGAGCCGGGAGAAGAGTTCTTCGAAAGATCTACAGCCTACCTGCAAAAGGTGCTGCGTGAAGCCAAGGAAAACTCCTCCTGGGCCGCACCCAATGAACGGTATGAAAACAAGGTTTACGACTTCTTAAAGAATTTATTGGCTTCTGGGGAATTTAAAGATTCGTTTAGGACATTTCATAAAAAAATTTCGGCTTACGGAGCTTTAAAATCCCTTTCCCAATCATTACTGAAAATTACTGCACCCGGTATTCCCGATGTCTACCAGGGAACTGAGCTTTGGGATCTTAGTTATGTTGATCCGGACAATAGGAGGCCTGTAGATTATAAGCTTCGGAAAGATTATTTGGAGCAAATGAAAGCCGTGGCTCCTGAAGAGCTGCAACAGGAGCTTCAAAACCTGAAGCAGACCTATACCTCCGGAAAGATCAAGATGTTCTGTTTGCACCATGCCCTTATTACCCGAAGAGAAATTCCTGAAGTTTTTGAAGAAGGGGAATATATTCCGCTGGAAGTAAAAGGTGAAATGGCAGAAAAAGTTTTGGCTTTTGCCCGAAAAAATAAAGAAAATATAGCCATAGTTGTAGTACCGGTGATGGTGGTTGATCTTTTTACTGAAGATCTTCAGGTAAACCTACAACAAGAACTAAAAATAAACTTACCCGAAAAGCTGAAGGGAACATTCAAAAATGTATTTTCGGGCGAGGAATTTTTTTCCGGAGAAATTGCTATCCGCGATTTATTTAAAGATTTTCCTGTAGCACTTTTAAAACTGAATACTTAATATGAAATTAAAAAGAAGCAGTGGAATTCTTTTACATATAACCTCCTTACCCGGAGAATTTGGAATAGGGGACATGGGTCCCGAAGCCTATAAATTCCTGAATTTTTTAAAAAGATCTGGTCAAACTTACTGGCAAATTCTTCCCTTAAATCCCACAGATGGAATTTATCAACATTCTCCCTACAGCAGCCATTCGGCTTTTGCAGGTAACCCTTTATTGATCAGTCCGAAATTACTGGAAGAAGAAGGATACATCGACCTCAAAGATTTTCCTTTGCCTTCAGGAATGAGCGCTGAAAAAGTCACTTTTGACACTGTACAATTATACAAACAACAAATTTTTGATGCTGCTTTTGAAACTTTCAAAACCGAAAAGATACAGGAGCAGGACTTTAATGAATTTACAGAAACCCATAAGGACTGGCTTGAGAATTATTGTCTTTACCTGGCTCTTCGACATAAATACCACAAAGCGAATTGGCCGGATTGGCCAAAAGAGTTGAGGGATAGGGAGCCGCAGGCTCTTGAGAAAGCAAAAAACGAACTAAAACAGCAAATTGAGCGGGAAAAATTCGTTCAGTTCCTGTTTTTTTCTCAGTGGTCAGGTTTAATGATGGAAGCGCATAGGCAGGGAATCCACATTTTTGGAGATGTACCATTTTACGTAAATCACGACAGTGCCGACTGCTGGGCAAATCCCGAAATTTTTAAACTGGATGGGGAAAAGCAGCCAACACATATTTCGGGCGTACCGCCAGATATGTTTAGTGAAACAGGACAGCTATGGGGAACACCGGTCTACGACTGGAAAGAACTTCAAAAGCAAGACTATCATTGGTGGATTGAACGCCTGCGGCAAAATCTTCTGCTATTTGATGTTGTAAGAATAGATCACTTTAGAGCTTTTGCAGCTTATTGGGAAGTAGAAGCAGGGGAGGAGACTGCGATAAACGGAAAATGGGCTGAAACTCCCGGTATAGATTTTTTTAAAGAAGTTCAAAAGGAGTTTCCAAAAATGCCATTTATTGCTGAAGACCTTGGAGTACTGGATCAACCGGTGTACGATTTGCTGGAAAAATTTAAATTTCCCGGGATGAAAGTATTACAGTTCTCATTTGGAGATACGAACCGGGAGAACCCTTATATTCCTTATAACCACAATTTTAATAGCATTGTTTATACCGGCACACACGACAATAATACAACGAAAGGCTGGTTCAAGGACAGTGGCACCGAAGTGAAGGAGCACCTGGATCTATATACTGGTGAAAAAGTAACAGAAGGAAATGTGCACATAGTATTAGGTCGAATGGCCTTACAGTCTGTAGCTGCTGTAGCGATCTTGCCATTGCAGGATATTGCAGGACTTGGAGGCGAGTCCATAATGAACACGCCCGGTAGTACAAAAGGGAACTGGTCCTGGAGAGTTACCTTTGACGAAATGGAGAAATTAGATGCAAACGAGTTGTTCCGGGAGAGCGAGTTGTATGGACGGATAAAGAAGTAAAAATTCTTTACTAAAATGTCATTTTAGAGTGGTAATCTTTATAAAGTAGATAATAAAAAACCCGGAGGTTAAACCGGGTTATTTTGTTATTATGCTGCAAACTTTTTACAGGCTTCTTCACATTCACGGCAAGCCTTGGCACAATCTTTACAATGCTGAGAATCGTGCTTCTCACATTCTTCTGCACATTCCCTACAAACCTGCTCGCAGTATTTTACTAATCCTGTTACATTGGCATTCTTAACCGTTAGAATATCTGCAAGTGAAGCACAGGCAGAGGCACATACTTTATCTTTTCTTATACATTCTACCATCTTCTTGAGATTGTCCTCATCCAGACAAGCATCTGCGCAATAATTACAATGGTTGATACAGTTCGACAGCTTATTTAAAAATTCCTGATTTCTCATTATAAACGATTTTGGTTAAACTTTTTTTCTAATATATAAGTTACCAAATGATCTACTAAAGAGCTACAAATTGCTGTTAAACAATGTTCAAGGAAGGGTTAAAAGTCTTTTTTCTTTACGATTCGGGCAATATTTAATAATGGCAGAATCGTCCATAATACTAAAACTGAAAGGGAGATTACAGACCCAAAGGAAGTTCCGAAGAACTGCTTAAAAACGGCACCGGTATAACCGAGCAGGGCGGATATGTCCAATTTCAGAAGGATGAGGATTCTAGACAAATCAATAGGATTCAGCATGGTTGCGATCAATGAAAATTTATCAAGTGGATATTCCTGAAAATAGACCAGCGAAAGCAAAAATACTCCGTCATATACCACAGCAAGCAACAGCCACATGAGGATGGCGTAGCCAAAACCTTTGATCTTATTCTCGCTGGAGAGGGCAATATTGAAAGCCAGGGCAGAGAAGATAAGTGTGAGGAAAACTCCTGTAATTAATAACATTGTAAAATCCCAGATTGCCGGGGATTGAAATAATCCATAGGCTATAAAAGGAATGCCCAACCCTAGTACAAGACTAAGAGAAAGAGAAACGGCAACTCCCAGGTATTGTCCAAGGAAAATAGAGGTTCTTTTTACAGGTTGGGCAAGAAGGAGCTCTGTGAATTCCCTGGAATTATAAAAGTACATGACCCCGAAAATTGTCCCAATGAGGGGCACCAAAATAATGATGACATTCATAAGGGTTATAACGGCGTTAGAAAGGTCGTTGTTAAGGAATAAGAGTACAATTCCCAAAAGCAGGTAAAACAGAAAGTATATGTAACTCCAGCTGCTTCGGGTAAGGTCAAAAAAACTGTATTTTAATATCTTAAACATGTTCTCCGGTTAACAGGGTTGCAATGGCGTGTTCAAAATCACGCTGATTTGTTTTTTCTTTTAATTCTTCTACCGAGCCGTTAAAATAGATCTTTCCTTCCCAGAGGAAAACGATCCTGTCTGACACGCTTTCTACAAATTCCATTATATGAGAAGTCACAAGAATAGTTTTTCCACTGGCTTTCTCTTTATGAAGCAACTCCTTTAATTTAAGGATCGAAACAGGATCCAAACCTGTAGTTGGTTCATCCAGGATCACCAGGGGACTGTCAAACATAAAAGTGAGTACCAGGTTTACCTTTTGTTTCATTCCTCCCGAAAGGTTGGTTAGTTTTTTATCAATAAACTTGTTCACCCCAAAAAAATTGATCAGTTCCTGCTCACGTTTTGCTTCCCCTCTTAAATCTTTGATCATTTTAAGTAATTCGATCACAGTGAGGTTTCCGGGGAAATTGGCGATTTGGGGTAAATAATCTATTTCTTTTCTATATTCCCAATTGTTTTTTAATGGTTTGCCATTAATATGAATACTGCCTTTTTCCGGCACTACCATTCCAAGAATACTTTTTATTAAAGTGGTTTTTCCCGATCCATTTGGACCCAGCACCGCGATGATTCCATGATCATCAATATTAAGTTCCAGTCCGTCGAGAACGGTATGTTTTCCGAATTTTTTATGGAGGTTCTGTATACTTACCATTTTATCTTTTTCATTTGGGGATGGTGATCTATTAAATCTTTGGGAGTGAAAATAGGAGAGACCTTTTCTGAAAAATCGAGTAGGCCTATGAACATGCTGCGAAGCAAAACAATGGCTTCAGGCGTTTGGGTTACCAAATAGGAAAATAATTTTACTGGCCTGTAGGCCACATCTCCTATGCCGTCTTTGTTCAGGTCATATCCACTGTATTCACTCCAGTAATTTCTGTCGAATTCATTTTCATTAATACGGCCTGTATAGGCAACATCGAAAGAATTGTACAGGAAGTTATTGCGGGTAAAAATATTTTTATAGCAGGCTCCGCGGATTTTGATACCATAGCCGTTATTGATGAAATCATTCTCAACGTAATCGATTCTGTTAGTGCCATCGGCGCTTATGGCAATGGTATTTTTTTCGAATACATTATGTTTAAGTTCCGCGTCATTAATTTCTTTCAGTAGTAAGCCAAAGGAGGCGCTACCCCAGCTCTTTTTAAAAACATTGCGGTACATTTTAATATGTTTTGAAAACATGACCGCTACTCCGGCGCCATTGCTTTCAAACACATTATCCAGGTACTTATTATGATCGGAGAACATGAAATGTAGGCCATAGCGCAGGTTGTCTCTGCATACATTGTCTGAAATAATACTTTCACCTGCAAATTCCAGATAAATCCCGTCACGCATTCCCGAGACAACGTTATTGCTGATCTTGATTTCCTTTGAATGCCAAAGGTGAATACCGTTTCCGGAATTATCCTGCCTTACCGATTTACTCTTTATTCTGTTTCCGGTTATGCTTCCTCCTGTGGATTTCTCGATAAGAATTCCGAAGAAAACATTTTCCAGCCTGTTGTTCCGAATAGTGAAATTTGTTGAATGCGCCATTAATATTGCAGCAAATTCACTGGTATGACTGGTACTGATATTTTTAATATGCAGGCCTTCCATGGTAAAATTGTTTGCCTGGATACTAAATGCTGTACCTTTCTTTTCGGCATCTATTACGGGATAATCTTCCCCGATGATGCGGATTGATTTGTTAAGGATCTTTATATCGTGCTCCCTGTAAGTTCCGCTTTTGATTCTAATAACGTCGCCGTCCTGTGCCATATCCACAGCGGCCTGGATCGAAGTAACCTCACAACTGTGACAAACCTCGATCTCCCGGGCCTGTGTGGAAAGTACACTAAGAATAAAAAGAAGAAGCATCCATCTTCTCATTGAACTTCATTTGAGGTTACTGATTTTTCACTCTGGAACTGAGCTTTTAATTCGTTCCAGGTATATGTGGGGGCATTTTTAGCAGTAGCCTTTATGGCAGCAAGATTTTCGCCCATGGGACTGTTGATACTGTCATTTATTATGAATTGGGCTTCATTCACCTGAAGCATTGTTCCCGGTTGAGAATAATTGGCTACCTGTTTTATTGCCATTTCTGCTTCATTCCGTTGCAGATCGTGCACCATGCATTCTATTGCATCATATTTGAATTGTTTCCCCTTAGTGCTCACGGCCTGGGCGGCATGAGCCTTACTTACGATCGTCATTTCACAGAAGTGACACGAGTCTTCGCCATATCTAATAGCCTCGGGTTTTGTACTACAGGAGGCAAGAACTCCCAGTAATGATAACGTATACAGTAAACTCTTTATCTTTTTCATAATTTACTATTTAAGATTTTTCTACTCTTCTTCCGGTGAAAAAAGCAATCAAAGTCAAAAACATACCCAGGAATAGTAAATATGCTCCTGTCCTCGGATATGATTTTGCCTCGAAATTGAGGATTTGATCTGTACCCCAAAGTGGAGGTTTGTAATTAAGAGGATTTCCTTCTTCATCGGTTAATTTAATAACAGCATTAGGATCTAAGTCTGTGCCGTAATCCAGCAACCAATTATTGAAGTCATACATTCCCAGTAGTCCGAGAATACTCATAAGAATAAACCAGGCCAGGAACCAGTTGGGGCCAAGAATTCCAAAAAATCCGAGGATTCCCACCAGTACACCAAGTGCGGCCATTCCACCAATTACCAAGGGAAAAACTTCAAACTCCCACATTTCTTCAGGTTTCGGGATCTTTTTCATCCCAATATATTTATTGACACCATCAATATTTTGAATGTCAAATTCCTCTTCTCCTTCAATTCCAAAGATATAAATGTTCATTCCCAGAGGGTCCGGATATTGAGGAGCTCCAAGTTGAATATTCCATAAAGGAAAGATAAACAGACCTAATAACAGCAGGGAACCCACTGTCATTAAAATTCCAGACTTTTTCATTATTAGTTGTTTTAGACAAGAAAGCGGGACGGAATCCCGGCCCGCTTTCGGTCAATGAAAAGCTATCTTTTAACTAACTAACTAATTAAACTACTACGACTCTCCATCTAATGACCATTTGAGCTCTACGTTTGAGTTCGCTGGAGATACCCGAACATAACCCTGCATTTCCTGGTGAAGTGCAGAACAGAAATCTGTACAGTATAGTGGCCATACTCCTTCTTTTTTGGGTTCCCACAACAGAGTTTTAGTTCCACCCGGCATAACCAGTAATTCGGCAGTGTTAGCACCTATCATGGCAAAGCCGTGGGGTACATCAAAATCCTGCTCAAGGTTGGTAACGTGGAAGTAAACCTTGTCACCAACTTTTATACCTTCAATATTATCTGGCGCAAAGTGACTTCTAACCATGGACATGTAAACGTGGACTTCATTTCCATCTCGTTCCACACGGGTTTCAGATTCATTTTTCACCGCATATTTATGCTCGTTTTCATCCAAACGGAATATCTTTTTAGAATTTTGCTTTACAATATCCGCAGGAATTCCTGCTGCATAATGTGGTTCACCTATAGTTGGGAAGTCGAGCAGCAGTTCCATTTTCTCACCTGAAATATCATATAGCTGTGCAGAATGATTCATTTCAGGCCCCGTTGGTAAATATCGGTCTTTGGTGATCTTGTTCATCGCAACCAGGTATTCTCCAAAAGGTTTCTGAGAGTTTCCACCAGGGATCATAAGGTGTCCTACAGAATAATAGGTAGGTTTTCTGTCAAGGATTTCAAAGTCGCTTAATCGCCACTTTACAACTTCCGAAGAAATAAAGAATGTAGTATAAGCATTTCCTTTTCCGTCAAATTCTGTATGAAGAGGTCCTAATCCCGGCTCTTCCACGATTCCTGCAAGAACAGCATCATAATTAAGCACTGGCATTCCATAAACTTCCCCAATAAAGTTTTCTTCTTCGATCGCCTTTAGCATTTTTGAGAAGGAGTGGACAGTTACCTGGGCAGCAAGTTTACCACTACCAACAATATATTCTCCTGTTGGATCCACATCACAACCGTGGGGAGATTTGGGAGTAGGGAGGAAGTAGATCGCACCCGGAACATCTGTAGGATTAACTGTCATAATTCCCTCTTTCATTGTAGAAGTGGCAGAATGCTTGTGGTGGTCAAACACGTTGTGCGCATATTCTGCAGGCATCATTTCCCCACCGCCATTGTTTACATACTCTTCAATCTTTTTCCAGTTCACTGCCACGATATAATCTTTATCGTTTTGAGAAGCATTTACCTCAAGAAGGGTATTTGCCTCTTCAGAGTTATAGGTGGTAGCAAACATCCATCCGTGAGAAGCAGCTCTACCAGGGTGAGCAAGATCAAAACTGAATCCGGGCATGATCACCTGGAAGGCTATCTCCATTCCACCTGTTTCCTGATCTACCTTTACAAAAGTCATAGGACCTTTAAAGTTACCCTTCATTTCGTCAATTGTCATATCCTTTTGAGGAGACGGAATAGAAAAACGGGTACCGGCAACCAGGTACTCAGTATTCTCAGTAATCGCAAAACTGTGGTTTCCTGCACTGTTTGGGATCTCCAGAATCTCTACTGTTTCGAAAGTAGTAAGATCAATTCGTGCTACTCGCGGAGTGTTGTTCTCATGGGTGAAAATCCATCTTCCATCAAGTTCTCCATTTGTTTGAGAAATGTCCAGGTGGTGAAGATCTCCCCATGGTACAAATCCATAAGAAGTATTGAGCATGGCTTTTGTTTCTTCATTGTAGCCGTAGCCTTTTTCAGCATCTTGTGAGAAAACAGGAATAACTTTCAGCATTCTTCCTGATGGTAAACCATACACAGAAAGCTGTCCGCTAAAACCACCGGAAAAGAATCCGTAGTATTCATCATGCTCTCCGGGAGCCACGTAAACTTTCTCGGCGGCACTGGCAGCCATTAAACCTCCCGATCCTTGTTTGGAAGATTCGGTGTTGTTGCCGCAGGACTGCATGAATAGTCCCAGAACACCAAGAGCTGCGAATTTAAAAATGTGTTTCATTAAAGTGGAATTAAATGATTGTTGTTAAAAACTTTATATATTATTTTGAAAAATATTCCCGATTTAATTAAGTATGTGTATTGTTAGATCTTAAAGGTTTTCCGGAAGAATTACTTCATCTATTACATGCACCCAGCCATTACTCACTTTTACAGTACCAATGATCTTTTTACCTCCTACATAAATATCATCTCCGTCCATTGTCACTTCCACATTCTCGCCAGATGCCATATAAAGAGTACGACCTTTTTCGACATTTTTAACTAGTGTTTCAACCGGGTAATTACTAGGAGCCACATGATGCTTTAATATATAGGAGAGATCTCTTTTATTTTCCGGCTTAAGAAGGTTTTCCACAGTTCCTTCCGGAAGCTTCTCAAATGCTGCATCTGTAGGAGCAAATACCGTCAAAGGACCTACGTTTACCAGGGAATTTTGCACTCCGGCAGCCTCAACAGCCGCTTCAAGTGTATTATGATCCGGTGATTCAATCGCTAACCGCAGCGCATTTGGAGTTTCACTATCGTCATCTATATAAGCCTGACCCTGATTCGAAACGGGTTGATCATGATTCATTTCGGCATGAGGTTCAGAATTTTCGCTACTGCCGTCCTGTTTACAGCCTGTGAAGAGTATGGAACCCGCCATAAGAATCAAAAAGGATAAAGAATGGATTACTTTCATATTGAGGAGTTATAGGTTAAACAGATCAATTGTTTTGGTCATACTGTCTAAAGTATTCCAGAATGGCCCTGGTTTCTTCTTCGGTAAGGTTCTGATTGGCCATTACTGCCATATTGGATTCTATAAGAAGTTTTTTGGCAATGGGATCTTCCTTGATCATTTGCTCAGGATTTAAGATCATGTTCATGATCCATTCAGGAGTTCGTCTTTCGGTCACACCGGCGATCTCCGGACCGATAAACTTTTTATCCATTTTGTGGCAGGCAGAACACATGTTCTTAAACAATTCTGCACCTCTGGTGGCCATAGACTCATCGATATTCTCACCAAGTTCGAGATTATCTATAGGACCAATTCCCTTATTCTGCATATTGTCAACCTCTGCCGTAGTGGAGGCGGCTTCCTCAATTACTTCTTCCTGTACAATACTACTATCGTCGGAAAGATTGATTTTTTCCTTTTCTTCCTTTTCACCGCAAGCAATTGCAGAGAAGATGAATAGTAGGCTTAAAAATTTAATTGTTAATTTCATGATAAATTTTATTAATATTACAGGGCAAAATTAGTTATTTACTTTTAATAAAAGATAAAAAGGTCTTAATATTTTTTAGGATTAAATTAATGTCTGGTTTGGTCATTCTTTTCTCTAATAATTAGGACAAATATCTCCTGATTAAAAAAGATAAAATATGATAAGAATCAGGATTATATTAAATTTGGGATCTAGCTGTCTGAATTTTATTTCTGAACTCAAATAATTCTAATCAACCTCAACAAATAATGTTATCAAGTTCCAGTAAATATGCAGTAAATGCCGTACTTTATCTAGCGGTCCATTCAAATGAAAAGAATAAAATAAGAGCAAAGGAAATAGCAGAAGCTATTAAGCTGCCATCGCCGTTCCTCTCTAAATTATTACAATCCCTGTCCAGAGAAAATATAATTTCTTCCTCAAAAGGACCAACAGGAGGGTTTTACTTAACAAAAGAAGCGTTGGATACGCCTTTAATTGATGTTGTAAATATTATTGACGGAACTAACAGGCTGGATGATTGTGTTCTTGGTTTGAAGAAGTGCAGTTCCGAACAACCCTGTCCCGTCCACTTCTCTGTGCAGCCATTAAAACAGAAGTTCAGGAAAGAACTGGAGGAAAATATTAGTGTATTTGCCGCAAAAGTAAAAAGCGGAGAGGCTTACCTGTTTGTGTAAAACTCTCCGCTCAAAAATGCTATTTTTTAAAGGTATGCTATTGCATAGCTAAAGTTTGTTTAGCAATCTCCAGCTCTTCATTTGTTGGAATCACCAGGATCTTTACTGCTGAAGTTTCAAAACTAATTTCTCTTATTTCTTTAGAACGAATCCTGTTTTTTTCATCATCAAGCTTTAAGCCCAGATACTCCATATCTCTGCAAACCAGCCTTCTTATAACGTCTGAATTTTCTCCTATCCCTGCTGTAAAAACAACAGCGTCAAGACCATTCATGGCGGCAGCATAGGCTCCAATATACTTTTTGATTCTATAGGCATTCATTTCCAAAGCCAACTGACACTGCTTGTTACCTTTTTCAGCCTGCTCCTCGATATCTCTAAGATCACTGTAGCCGGTGAGGCCGAGCATTCCACTTTTGTGGTGAAGTAGATCACTCACTTCCTTCGCAGAATAGCCCAGCTGTTCGACCATATAAAATATGACCGATTGGTCAATATCTCCACTACGTGTACCCATGATTAGTCCGTTCACCGGTCCAAATCCCAGGCTGTGGTCAATACTTTTGCCGTCTTTTACTGCTGTCATACTGCAACCATTGCCAAGGTGGACGGTAACAAGTTTAGTATTCTTTTTCTTCAAAAAGTCATTTGCTTTTTCTGAAACATATTTATGGCTGGTACCGTGAAAACCATACACCTGAATTTTTTCCTCTTCATAAAACTTGTTAGGAATGGCATATTTACCAGCTTTGGCAGGAATACTTTGGTGGAAAGCAGTGTCAAATACAGCTACCTGCATTGACTGGGGAAAAATTTCCTCGGCAACTTCTATTCCTTTAAGATTTGGCGGATTGTGCAAAGGTGCCAAAGAAAACAGCTCTCTGATTTTTTCTTTCACCTTGTCATCTATAACAATGGTATCCGAAAAACTTGCGCCTCCATGTACTACCCGGTGGCCAATTGCAGGAATATCGGCAGGATCCTGGATCACACCATAATCGCTGTGCATAAGGTGTTTTGTTACCTCCTTTAGTGCTACGGAATGATCTTTAATTTCCATTTCTTCGGAAGTAGAATAAACCTCCGATTTATAATAAAGTTTTCCTGAAGCCTGTCCAATACGTTCCACAAGTCCCGAAGCTAAGACCTCTTCAGAAGGCATGTTGATCAACTGAAATTTTAAAGAGGAACTTCCGGAATTAATTATTAATATTTTACTATTCATATTTTTTATATTAGATTCAAGGTAGCACTATATACCTTGTGCCTGAATTGCTGTTAAAATAACCGTATTAAACACATCATCCACGGTACACCCACGGCTAAGGTCGTTCACCGGCTGGTTAAGCCCCTGTAACATAGGGCCAATTGCCAAAGCTCCTGTTTCCCGCTGGACAGCCTTATAGGTATTGTTTCCGGTATTAAGATCTGGAAAAATAAGAACGCTTGCCTGTCCCGCAACTTCAGATCCAGGTAATTTGCTCTTTCCAATATTTTGATCAACTGCAGCGTCATACTGGATTGGTCCTTCAATCTTAAGGTCGGGACGTTTTTTCTTTACAATTTCTGTTGCCTCACGAACCCTGTCTACATCCTCTCCTTTTCCCGAACTTCCGGAAGAGTAGGAGAGCATGGCGATCTTTGGCTCGATTCCGAAGGCTTTACTACTTTCAGCAGAAGAGATACAGATCTCTGCAAGTTCTTCGGCTGTAGGATTTGGGTTGATCGCACAATCTCCAAAAACTGAAACTCTGTCTTCAAGACACATGAAGAAAACAGAAGACACTATCGAAACTCCGGGTTTTGTCTTTATAAACTGCAGTGCCGGTCTAATTGTATGTTGAGTAGTATGTGCCGCACCGGAAACCATACCATCTGCATGACCTTTATAGATCATCATGGTTCCAAAGTAGGAAACATCGCTCATAAGATCACGGGCAATATCCATGTTAATATTCTTATGTTTCCGCAGTTCGTAAAAGGTATTTACATATTCATCAAAGTTATCAGACTTTGTAGGATTAATGATATTCAGCTTATCGAAATCCATTGGAAGAGCGAGGTTCATTATCAATTTTTTGATCTCATCCTCATCCCCCAAAATGGTAAGATCTACGATGTCCATAGCAATAAGACGGGAAGCGGCGGTTAGGATACGCTCATCTGTACCTTCGGGAAGAACAATATGTTTACGTTGCTGCTGGGCACGTTTTACCAGGCTGTACTGGAACATTCGAGGCGTAAGACCTTTGGCTTGCAGTCCTGAGAATCTCTCTATAAGTGGATCTATATCAATATACTTTTCAAAAGTGCTTATGGAAGTTTCAATTTTTTGGGTACTATCAGCGTAAATATTGGAGTTGATGGCGCCCACTTTGTTGGTTACGTTGAAGGTCCCTTCTTCCACAGAAATAATGGGAACCACCTGTGAAAGCCCTTCAATAAGCTGAATGATAGAATCTTCGGGAATTAATCCTCCCGTGAGAATAATTCCGGAAATTCGGGGGTAATTACTTGAAATGTGAGCCTGAAGTGCCCCCAGGATAATATCTGCCCGGTCCCCGGGAGTGATCACAAGACTTTCGTTTTTTAGATGCTTAAGGTAGTTGCGGAGTTGCATCGCTCCAACCCCAAAACTGCCGGATTGGTTATCAAGAAATTCTTCTCCAAAAAGCACTTTTCCATCAAGTGCTTCCACAATCTCTTTGATAGTTGGATTGGCAAGAGTGTCGATTAGAGGCAACGCAAAAACAGCAACATCATCTGGAAGGAACTCCCTCATGCCACTGGTAGCGATGGTGAGGTTATCAAGTTCAATTTTATTGCTTACCATCGCCATAACCCGCACATCCTTTTTAATGAATGTTTGATAGGCCATTTGCAGGCTTCCCATTAATCCTTCCTTGGATTTGCCACGGCCGCTTGCTATAATGATTACCGGTAAGCCAAGGTTTTTTGCAATATTGACATTTTCATCAAATTCGAAAACACTGCCTTCTCCCGAAAAATCACTGCCTTCAACGAGTACAAAATCGAAAGTTTCCTCAAGTTTCTTATATTTTCTAATGATGGTGTCAATAATTTCACCCGATTTTCCATCATTGCGTTTTTGAGTTACTTCGCTCCTGGTATAAGCGTATGAATCTTCATAAGACATAGGAAGATCAAAATATTTTAGGATCGTGTCGATATGATTATCGAGTTTTCCCGGCTTTTCCTCATTAATTATTGGCCGGAAATAGGCCACCTTTACAGTTTTTCCTAATAAGGCTCGCATTAGTCCCAGGGAAATCAGGGATTTGCCACTGTTGGGTTCCAATGTCGCTATATAAAGTCCTTTGTTCATAGTTTTTATAATTCTGATGCAAAAGTAAGGCTTATAAAAAAGTTCAAACCGGGAGAGAGGTTAAAAAGTCGTGAAAATCTGATGAAAATCACCTCAAGCAGGACAGTTTCGTCCTGTTTTTTTCCCCGGAAAAATTTTCTTTAAAAATGCTATTTTAGAAAGGTACTATTTCAGCTGAAGTTTATAACTTATGAAAGACCTCTTCTCGTCCTATTCCGACGATTACTCCCGGTATCGTCCCACGTATCCTGTAGAACTTTTTAATTTTCTCCGGAAGCTTTGCCGGTCCGGAGAAAGAGCGTGGGATTGCGGTACGGGTAACGGGCAGGTGGCAGGGGAACTGGCCATGTTTTTCGAGCAGGTAAATGCGACAGATATCAGCATTCATCAACTTGGACAGGCAGTTCAGAAATCAAATATTCAGTATTCTAAACAACCTGCAGAGAAGACTGCTTTTCCAGGTGATCATTTTGATCTCGTCACCGTAGGGCAGGCTGTTCATTGGTTTGATTTTGAAAAGTTTTATACCGAAGTTAAAAGGGTGCTTAAAAAGGATGCGGTAATTTCTATTTTTGGATACTCCCTTTTTAAAAGTAATTCTGAAACAGATCAAATCATCCGTCATTTCTACAATAACATTATAGGACCTTATAGGTCCCCGGAAAGATGCTTTTTAGAAGATAAATATAATACGATACCCTTTCCGTTTGAGGAAATTGAAGCTCCGGCGTTTGAGATGAAGCAGCAATGGAGTTTTGAACGCTTAATTGGGTATCTTAACACCTGGTCGGCCGTTAAAGCGTATGAGAAGGAGAAAAATGCAAATCCGGTGGAGCTTGTGAGGGAGGAACTTCAGGAGAGTTTTGGGGAAGTGGGAGAAATAGACTTTCCGGTGCTGCTCCGGGTGGGTAGAAATAGTGAGTAAGCTTCCGCAGTAAAATTCATATAAAAAAATTTCGGAATGGGTATCAAAAATGGCATTTTCAGAAGGTCTTTTCAGCCCTTTTTTTGGTGAAGATTTCCGAAGATTTTGAGCTGTTCAAAATTCCAATTCATATAACTATATTTGCAGCCGCTAAAGAGCATCAAAAAATATTATATGAAAGCCGGAATTGTAGGACTGCCCAACGTAGGAAAATCAACTTTATTCAACTGTCTCTCAAACGCCAAAGCGCAGAGTGCAAACTTTCCCTTCTGTACCATTGAGCCGAATATTGGAGTGGTAAACGTACCCGATAAGCGCCTGGAGAAGCTGGAATCTCTTGTAAATCCTGAGAGGGTGATGCCGGCAACTGTAGAAATTGTGGATATTGCCGGCCTTGTAAAAGGGGCGAGTAAGGGAGAAGGTCTGGGGAACCAGTTCCTCGGAAATATTCGTGAAACCGATGCTATTTTGCACGTTTTAAGATGCTTTGATAATGAAAATATTGTCCACGTTGATGGAAATATTAATCCTGTAAGAGACAAGGAAACTATTGATATGGAACTTCAGCTGAAGGATCTGGAAACGACCGAGAAAAAGCTGGAAAAGGTAAAGCGTGCTGCCAAAACCGGAAATAAAGATGCCCAGAAAGAAGAAGCTGCTCTGTTAAAAGTAAAAAAAGGACTTGAAGCCGGACAATCTGTTAGAGCAATTGAGCTGAATGAAGAGGAAAGGAACGAGTTTATTAAGCCTTTGCAATTCATCACAGACAAGCCGGTGATGTACGTGTGCAACGTAAATGAAGACGACGCCGTTTCGGGAAATGAATATGTTGATAAAGTTAAAGAATCGGTAAAAGGGGAAGGAGCTGAAGTTCTTGTGCTTGCAGTAGGTACAGAAGCAGACATTACTGAACTGGAGGATTATGAGGAGCGCCAAATGTTTTTACAGGATATAGGACTCGAGGAGCCGGGATCTGCTAAACTAATTCGTGGGGCCTACAACCTTCTTAATCTACAAACATATTTTACAGCAGGAGTTAAAGAGGTTAGAGCATGGACTATTCCAATAGGAGCCACAGCGCCACAAGCCGCAGGGGTGATCCATACAGACTTTGAAAAAGGCTTTATTCGTGCTGAAGTAATTGCTTACGATCACTATGTTAATTATGGCAGTGAAGCTAAAGTAAAAGAAGCCGGAAAGATGAAAGTGGAAGGGAAGGAATACATTGTAAAAGATGGTGACGTAATGCATTTCAGGTTTAACGTTTAAATTAGAACTGAGATTTTAATATTTCTGTATAAAATTAGGCCTCACAGGTTTCCAAACCTGTGAGGCCTTTTTAGTAATATTCCGGAACTTACCTTCCAAAAATGACAATTTTGGTCATGAATCTTGAACCCCGAATTTTGAATGCCCGGATTGTGAAACAATTGTTAATTATTTTGTTCATCATAGGTTTCAACTTTTTAGAGGAAAGCTTATATTAGCCACGAAACCGCAGGAGGCCCCTATGATCGAAGAAACAAAATATACCGAAGATAATATACGGTCATTAGACTGGAAGGAGCATATTCGCATGCGTCCGGGAATGTATATTGGAAAACTCGGCGATGGTTCCAGTGCAGATGATGGTATCTATATTCTTCTAAAAGAAGTTATAGATAACTGTATCGATGAGTTTGTAATGGGTGCAGGAAAGACTATTGAAATATCTGTGCAGAATCAAAGGGTGATCGTGCGTGATTACGGCCGTGGAATTCCCTTGGGAAAAGTGGTGGATGTAGTTTCCAAAATGAACACCGGGGGAAAATATGACACCCGCGCCTTTAAAAAATCGGTAGGTCTTAACGGAGTTGGTACCAAGGCAGTAAACGCCCTTTCCAGCAACTTTAGAGTGGAATCCACCAGAGACGGACGATCAAAATCGGCGGAATTTGAGCAGGGAAATCTTATTGAAGAAGAGGAACTTGAAGAGACTTCAAGACGGCGTGGGACCAAGGTCACTTTTACTCCCGATGAAGTAATCTTTAAACATTACAAATTCCGTTCAGAATACATAGAGAAAATGCTGAAGAACTACGTTTACCTTAATCCGGGGTTAACGATAGTTTTTAACGGCGAAAAGTTTTATTCAGAAAATGGACTGGCCGATCTTTTATCGGACAGCATTAACGTAGATGATCGTTTGTATCCAATCATTCACCTTCGTGGAAATGATATTGAGGTAGCGATCACTCATAGCAAAACTCAGTACAGCGAAGAATATCATTCTTTTGTTAACGGGCAGCATACTTCACAGGGAGGAACTCACCTGGCGGCTTTTAGAGAGGCTGTTGTAAAAACCCTGAGAGAATTTTACAATAAAAATTTTGAGGCCAGTGATGTTAGGAAATCCATAGTTTCGGCTATTAGTATAAAAGTAATGGAGCCGGTTTTTGAAAGTCAGACTAAAACCAAACTTGGTTCTACAGATATGGGGGGAGACCTGCCAACAGTGAGAACCTATATCAATGATTTCCTAAAGACCCACCTGGACAACTTCCTTCACAAAAATCCTGAAACTGCCGATTTGCTGCAGCGAAAGATCCTGCAGGCTGAAAGAGAGCGCAAGGAACTTTCGGGGATTAGAAAACTGGCAAAGGATCGGGCTAAAAAAGCCAGTCTGCACAACAAAAAGCTTCGCGACTGCCGCATTCACCTGGGAGATAGTAAAAAGGAGCGATACCTGGAAAGCACACTATTTATAACGGAGGGAGATTCAGCAAGTGGATCCATTACCAAATCCAGGGATGTGAACACCCAGGCGGTTTTCAGCTTGAAAGGGAAACCTCTTAACAGCTATGGGTTGAGTAAAAAGATCGTTTATGAGAACGAGGAGTTTAACCTGCTTCAGGCGGCGCTGAATATCGAAGAGTCCATGGAAGACCTGCGGTATAATAATATTGTGATCGCTACAGATGCCGATGTTGACGGGATGCACATAAGATTGCTGCTTATTACTTTCTTTTTACAATTCTTTCCGGAGCTAATCAAAGAGAACCATTTGTACATCCTGCAAACGCCTCTTTTTCGGGTGCGAAATAAAAAAGAAACAATTTACTGTTACAGCGAACTGGAAAGGCAGCAGGCAGTTCAAAAACTTTCAGGAAAACCTGAAATTACACGATTTAAGGGACTAGGGGAAATTTCTCCGGATGAGTTCAGACATTTTATTGGTGATGATATTCGGCTGGATCCTGTAATGCTCGACAAGGAAATGAGCATTGAGGAACTTCTGAGCTTCTACATGGGTAAAAACACACCCGACAGGCAGGAATTTATCATTGATAATCTTAAAGTTGAGCTGGACCTTATCAACGAATAACATGAAATTTAACAACAGGAAAGAAACCAGCATTATCCCCTCGATATATATTATTGTTGTGGCAGTCTTTCTCACCAATGCATTCGCTTCTGTTGAGTTCAAATATGACGATGTTCCTTTTAATTACAGTAGTCTGATCCCAAATGTAATCGCCCTGCTGGTTGGAATTTTCATTTTTATGGTAGGGAAGACATTTGAATTTGACAGTGACGGGGAAACCATAAACCTAAAAAGTAATGGAGTATTGGTGTCACAGTTTATACATTACCGGGAACAAAGGACCGAGGTGCCAAAATCAAAATTGAAGGACTTTAAGGTTGAGGATTATTTTTTATACAAACGCCTGCACATTTTTATTCATTCCAGAAATAGCAGGGGGTACAGGCACTACAAATACAATATTACTTTTTTGAACGGCAAGAAAGTCAAAGCTTTAAAAATGTCACTTGCCAAGATTTTGGAAAAAAACAAAGCGAAGGCTTAAATGGAGAACGAGAATCTAGACGATCATCAAGAAGAACAATTCGGACAGAACGAAGAGCTGAATTTAGAGAATAACGAGGTGCTTACAAAGGTAACCGGGATGTATAAAGACTGGTTTCTTGATTATGCTTCCTATGTAATCCTCGAAAGAGCCGTTCCTTCTCTTGAAGATGGGTTTAAACCTGTACAGCGGCGTATCATGCATTCTATGAAAGATCTTGATGATGGTCGCTACAATAAAGTAGCCAACATTGTAGGTCACACCATGCAGTATCACCCACACGGGGATGCGAGTATTGGCGACGCAATGGTGCAGATGGGTCAAAAAGATCTTTTAATAGATACCCAGGGTAACTGGGGGAATATTCTTACAGGAGACGGTTCAGCAGCAGCCCGGTATATTGAAGCAAGACTTTCAAAATTTGCCCTGGATGTAGTCTATAACCCTAAGATCACGGAATGGCAGCTTTCTTACGACGGAAGAAAAAAAGAGCCGGTAAATCTTCCGGTCATGTTTCCTTTGTTACTTGCACAGGGTGCCGAAGGTATTGCAGTTGGATTAAGTACTAAGATTCTGCCGCACAATTTTATTGAACTTATTGATGCCAGTATAAAACATCTGCAGGGGAAGAAATTTAAATTACATCCCGATTTTGTGACCGGTGGCATCGCTGACATTACCAATTACAATGATGGGATGAGAGGCGGCCGGGTGAGAGTGCGCGCGAAAATTTCTCAACTCGACAAAACTACACTGGTAATAAAGGAAATACCCTTTAGTACTAATACTTCTACTTTAATTGATTCTATTCTCAAGGCAAATGATAAGGGAAAGATCAAGATCAAGAAAATCGAAGATAACACCTCGAGTGAAGTCGAAATTCTTATTCATTTGCCCTCCGGGATGTCACCCGATAAAACCATTGATGCTCTTTACGCTTTTACAAACTGTGAAGTGTCTATTTCCCCCTTGAGCTGCATTATCATCGACAATAAACCGGCTTTCCTAGGGGTTTCGGAAATATTAAGAAGATCAACAGATCACACTCTTAGCCTTTTAAAAAGCGATCTGGAGGTAAAACTTGAGGAATTTCAGGAGCAATGGCATTTTGCATCCCTTGAAAGAATTTTTATTGAAAAGCGAATCTATCGCGACATTGAAGAGGAAGAGACATGGGAAGGAGTGATTAAAGCTATAGATGAAGGTCTAAAGCCTCATATCACCCATCTTAAACGCCCGGTCACGGAAGAAGATATTGTACGACTTACCGAAATAAGGATTAAGCGGATCTCAAAATTTGACCTGGAAAAAGCAGAGCAAAAAATTGAAGCTCTCGAAGGGGAGATCGCTAAAATAAAGCATCACCTGGACCATTTGGTAGATTATGCTGTTTCGTATTTCACCCGATTGAAAAAAGAATACGGCGCCGGAAAAGAAAGAAAGACGGAATTGCGCCTTTTCGATGATATTGAAGCCACTAAAGTAGTTATCCGCAACACAAAACTGTTTGTTAACCGCAAGGAAGGATTTGTTGGTACGGCCCTTAAAAAAGATGAATACGTAACTGACTGTTCAGACATTGATGATGTGATTTGTTTTACAGCGGAAGGTAAAATGATCGTTACCAGGGTAGATGCGAAGACTTTTATTGGGAAAGACATTATTCATGTGGCTATTTTTAAGAAGAAGGACCGCAGGACCATCTATAATATGATCTATAAAGATGGGAAAAGTGGTGCTTCGTATATAAAGAGGTTTGCGGTAACTTCGGTAACCCGGGACAGGGAATACGATCTTACGCAGGGCAAAAAAGGTTCTGAAGTACTTTATTTTTCTGCCAATCCAAATGGGGAAGCCGAAGTGGTTATGGTGTATCTGAGGCAGGTAGGCAGCATCAAAAAGCTAAAATTTGAGGTAGATTTTGCAGACATGGCTATAAAAGGCAGGGCTGTAAAAGGCAACATTGTTACCAAATATTCGGTTAAAAAGATAGAACTTAAGGAAGAAGGTGTTTCCACCTTAAAACCCAGGAGGATTTGGTTTGATGATACAGTAAGAAGATTAAATGTAGACGAAAGAGGGGATTTACTGGGAGAATTTAAAGGAGAGGACAGGTTATTAATTATTACTCAGAATGGGATAGCCAAAACAATTAAACCAGAATTGACTACAAGATTTGATGAGGATATTATTGTGCTCGAAAAATGGGCGCCAAAAAAGCCTATTTCGGCCATCTATTGGGAAGGTGAAAAAGAAAAGTTCTACGTTAAGCGTTTCTTTATTGAAAACGAAGAAAAGGAAGAAAACTTTATTGGGGAACATTCCAAGTCTTACCTTGAAATTGTTTCAACAGATTATCTTCCGGTTGTGGAGGTGGTTTACGGAAAGATTAGAGGGAAAGATCAAAAACCAAATGATCTTGTTGAGCTTGAAGAGTTTATTTCAATAAAAGGCATTAAAGCACTTGGAAACCAACTAACTGCGGAAAAGGTCAAACAGATAAACCTTATGGATCCCAAACCTTTTATTGAACCCGAGGAGACTGCTCCGGAAGACATGGAAGTTATAGGCGAGGAGAACGTAGAGAGTCAAAATTCTACTCCTAATTTTTCTGAAGGAAAGCTTCAAAGAGAAACGACCAAACCCGACGACACCCAGATAAAACTTTTTGACGAATAATGGCAATAGGTTTTCTCAAAGAATTTAAGGAGTTTGCCGTTAAAGGCAACATGATTGACATGGCAGTTGGCATCATCATTGGTACTGCTTTTAACCGTGTCGTTGATGTGCTGGTAAAGCAGGTAATCATGCCACCGCTAACCCTTCTCACCGGCAGGATCCAATATGCTGACAGGAAATATGTACTTAGAGAAGAAATACCGGCTATAGAAGGGGGAGAAGTAATTGAGGAAATAGCTGTAGGTTACGGCCTCCTTATTGAAGTCTTTATTGATTTCCTGGTAATTGGATTTGTAGTTTTCATGGTTGTGAAATTCATGAACAGGTTTAGGAGGAAAGCTGAAGACCCAAACAACGGAACTGTGGCTACTCCCAAAAATATTGAATTGCTCACAAACCTGAATAATTTAATGCAGGAACAAAATGATTTGCTACGGAAAAAAAGCAGGAATTAATCAAGAGGTTTAAGGTGTAGAATAAGAGCAGTAAGAATTCGTATTACTCCACTTTTATTACTGTCCCCCGCTGTTTCTTTGCATCTCCCACTAATCCATACTCGAAGGTGTACGTGTTGTCCTTGGTTGTTAGGATCTTCATGTGAATCGGCTTTTCTTCAGCCCGGTTCTTCGGGTTTAAATTGGAAAGCAGATATTCACAATCGTTGATCCAACGTACGGAAGAGGTATCTGCCTTTCCCCTGAAATAATCTATTTCAATACTGTCATTGCGCACAAATCTTGTTTTTACCAGCTCACCTTCAAGATATGACTCAAATTCAAAGGTACCCGTTCTAAAATCTTCACAGTTGCGTTGTGGTTCATAACAGGAGGTTAGTAAGCAGAGGGCACAGATTCCCAAAAAGACATTTTTCATGCGCCAAATTTAAGATCTTTTTTGGTGCTACTCAATTTTGATAGGCATCAAAAGTGCCATCAGTGTAAAGAATAAAGATTCTTTTTATCTTTTTGGAGTAGGAAGTGGCCATTTGTTCATTTGAAGGCAGCGGTGAGGAAGTAGAGAACAAATCCTTCACCTCATCCTGTTGAGGAGTAACGGCCGATTCTTCTTTTTGCTGTTGCATGGATTTCTTTGGAAAAGTTCCCTTTCCATTGAGAAGCCAATATAATTCTACTTCCGGAAAAGCATTTACGATCTTCATTACAAAATCGAGACTGGGTTTATTTCTTCCCGATAGGAGATGAGAAATAGAGGAGCGGCCAACTTCAATTTTATCAGCAAAAGAGGCCGCAGAAAGATCATGATATTCCATAATCTTATTGATTCGTTTTGTAAATTCTTCTACGTTCACCATTGTAAACACAATTGTAAAATTAATACGTTTACAAAAGTAACATATTAATTTATAACTGGCAATACCTCCTTAAAAACGAACTATAACTATGAATAAACACTTAATATAAACATATGTAATAATCTAAAAACAAGCTAATTAAATATAAATATAAACCTTCAAGGAAAATTTCCCAGTGTCAGGTATACTTATGCAACCTGAGTGTTTACATTCCTACACAATCTTAAACCGCTTCCGTGTTTACGATTGTAAATTATAGAATATTTACTTTTGTAAACATGGAAACTGCAGAAGAATTTATTGGGAATTACAGTCAGTTTAAAATTGACTGTTTACAAGGGCGTCTTATTAAATATGACAATTTACAGGAAGCTTTAGTTGAGTTAAAAAAGGTATATGAGATTGTAGAAATTGGGAAGTCATTTCTCAATATTCCCATACAAGCTATTAAAGTTGGATCTGGTTCAAAGAAAATTCTTGCCTGGTCACAAATGCATGGGAATGAAACCACCACAACAAAAGGATTGCTCGATTTTCTGAACTTTCTCAATAAAAACAGAGAGATAGATGTAGTGAAGGAAATTTTTCGGCAATGCACACTTCTTATTATACCCATGCTCAATCCCGATGGAGCTGCGAGGTACACCCGGGAAAATGTCAATAAAGTGGATCTCAACAGGGATGCGCTTAACCTCCATGAACCGGAGAGCAAAGTGCTTAGGAAATGTTTTGAAGATTTTAAACCCCATTTTTGTTTTAATCTACATGATCAACGTACAATCTTTGGAGCAGGAGAAAGAAAATTTCCGGCTACTATTTCATTTTTGGCACCTTCTATGGATGCAAAAAGGACAGTTACCAAGGAAAGAAAAAAGGCAATGCAGATCATATCGGCTATGAATATGGAACTGCAAAAGATAATTCCGGGACAGATAGGCAGATTTGATGACAGTTTCAACATCAATTGTACAGGAGATTTTTTTCAGGCACAAAAAGTTCCTACTATACTTGTGGAATGTGGCCATTTTCCACAGGATTACTTAAGAGAAGAGACTCGTAAATTTTTTGCTTTTTCTTTTTTTATAGGACTTAGGTCAATTGCTACAGGAAGGTATGATCAGGAAAACTTAGAAGATTATCTTCAAATTCCTGGCAATGAAAAAAGTTTTCGGGATATTATGCTTCGAGATGTAGTAATTAATGATGAAACAGTTGATGTTGCAATTCAATATTCAGAAAAAATTAAAGCAGGGGAGGTCTCTTTTGAGCCCCGGGTGGAAAGTATTGGAAAACATTTAAATTTCTTTGGGCATGAGGAAAGAAACTGTAGTGGTAAGGAAGTAAAGAAAATTGATGGAACAGATCTTATCGAAAACGATATAGTAGAGGTAATTCTGTTAAATAAAGAGAAGTTATCAATAAAATCGCCCGATATTCCGTGAATATTATTTATAATCTAATTATTTTGTATTAATTTTGTACTTCGTTTAAAAATTAGGAGAATCTACAAAAGATAAGATATGGCAAAGTTTAGATTAGATGAAACCGATCACCAGATCCTCAATATGTTGATCGACAATACAAGAACCCCATTCACCGATATAGCGAAGAAATTAAATATTTCAGCCGGGACAGTACATGTGAGGGTTAAGAAAATGGAGGAAGCGGGAATCATACTTGGCTCTTCGCTTACTTTGAATTACGAGAAATTAGGTTATGCTTTTATAGCCTATGTAGGTATATTTCTTCAGAATACTTCTCAAACAAAATTTGTGCTGGAGCGTATTAATGAAATACCATACGTTACAGTGGCGCATGTTACTACCGGTAAATTTAACGTGTTCTGTAAGATAAGAGCTAGAGATACTCAACATGCAAAAGAGGTAATTTTTAAACTGGATGACATTGAAGGTGTGTACCGTACCGAAACGATGATCTCTCTTGAAGAAAGCCTTAATGATAAAAAAAGGCTTATGCATTCTATTTTCGAAAACCTATAGTTTATTAAATGTTTATTAAAAGCCCTTCAAGCATTAGTTTGGAGGGCTTTTTTTATTAATTTCAATCTTATTACCTTTTGTACATGAGCTTAATCAAGCGAAAATTACTTACATTCTGGGCATTAATAAAGCATTCCTACACCAGCTGGAACAGGAATGACCCCTGGGCCCGTAGCGCAACCATTGCTTATTATGCTTTATTTTCTCTACCGTCTTTGCTTATCATAGTTGTTACTGTAGCGGGTTATTTTTTTGGAAAGGAAGCAGTACAAGGCAGGATAACGCAGGAGATTGGGGAATTTATTGGGATAGATGCAGCGCAGGCTATTGAAGGTATGGTTGCTAATGCTGCCCTTGATCAGACTTCTACCTGGGCATTGATTTTTGGTTTTGCTTTCCTTATTTTTGGTGCTACAGGAGTGTTTTTTCAGTTAAAGGCTGCAATGAACAATATTTGGAACATTGCAGTAAAAAAATATACTGTAAAGAGAATTATCATTAATAGAGTCATTTCTCTGGGAATGGTTTTTGTTTTGGGGTTGTTACTCCTTGTTTCCCTTATTCTATCGGCGGTTTTAGCAGCTATTAATGATTATGTAGCATCTGTTGCACCGGTCATTACTACTTTCCTGCTGGACCTGCTGAATTTTGCGCTCTCATTTACCATCATAATGTCTCTCTTTGCTGCTATTTTCAAATGGCTGCCCGATGTGAAGCTAAGGTGGAAAACTACCTACCTGGGTGCCATGCTCACAACCTGCCTTTTTCTTATAGCCGAGTATCTCATTGGCTTTTACTTTGGACAGAGCAATCCCGGCTCGGTATATGGCGGTGCATCTTCGGTAGTACTTATTCTTTTGTGGGTTTATTATACCTGTTTAATCGTCTTTTTTGGGGCCGAATTCACTGTTCAGTACGCGCTTCACAAAAAAGAAAAAGTGGAGCCAAATGAATATGCTGAACCTGCTATATATCAGGAACTTGAAAGACTTGAACAAAAACGGGGACAATTGATAGATGAAAAAAGGATTCTTGATACACTTCAATCCCACGCAGACAAGGAAGAGGAGGAAAATAAGTTAGGTGAAAAACGGGAAAAGGAGAAAATGGAGCGTACTAATCGCAAAAACGAAAATAAGAAGAAATCTACTTAAACACTTTTCATAAAGTTTAACCTTCCATTCCTTTATTTTATAGGCTTCTTAGCACATTCTGAGCAATGTGATCATTATCTTATATTAAATTGTTTAACAATAAAAAAGAAAAGATATGAATAAGAAGGTAGCCATTTTGGCAACAAACGGATTTGAAGAAGTTGAATTAACCTCTCCTAAAGAGGCAATGGAAGATGAAGGATTTGAAGTCCATATTGTTAGTCCGGAAAAAGGGAAGATAAAAGCATGGGACAAAACTAACTGGTCAAAAGAATATAATGTTGACAAGGTGGTTGGGGAAGTTAGTGCAAGTGATTACAATGCACTTATGCTACCCGGAGGAGTTATGAATCCGGATAATTTGAGAACAAACGAAGATGCTTTAAAATTTGTTCGGGATTTCTTTGAACAAAAGAAGCCTGTAGCTGCCATTTGCCACGCGCCATGGACGCTTATTAGTGCAGGAGTTGTGAAAGGCAGAACAATGACCTCCTATAACTCCATGAAAGATGATGTGAAAAATGCAGGAGCAAACTGGGTTGATAAGGAAGTAGTTGTAGACGAAGGATTCGTTACCAGTAGAAATCCAGACGACCTGCCGGCATTTAATGCTAAGTTGATAGAGGAAATCAAAGAAGGAAAACGGATCAATCTCAAAAGTTGTGGAGGAATTGAAGTAAAGCTAGATATTTGCAGAAAAACTAGAGGTGGATAATTACCTGGATTTACTTAAGCTTGTATTGCCGCAATTCCTTGTAGAGCATTTTGATTTGATAAGAAGTAGAAAAGAAAAAGAAGTACTTCACCTTTACTTTGAGGAACGCAATACTCCTCCTCAGGAACATTCCTCAAAACTTTTAGTGTCTAAAGGATTCCATAAAGAAGTTACTATTCAGGATTTTCCCTTGCGAGGTAA
>NZ_KE384223.1:71375-160961 GCF_000424665.1 Salinimicrobium terrae DSM 17865 | reverse complement strand
TTTGCTATAACTATTTCGACCGGCAAGGAGTTTCTCCTGCTGCTCATACTTCTCAAGGTTGGCAGCAAAATTATTTTTAATATACCGGGCCTTGGCCTTAGCCTTAGGAGTGGCCTTGTCATTTCCTTTGAGTATCTTATTAATTTTCCTGGCAGTCTGCTCTACCTTTTCCTTCTCCACTTTTTTAAAATCTGGAGGAGTAGGATCCTTATCTTCATCATCAGCTATACTCTGAGCGTACTCCCACATCTCTTCGAGTTGCTGCATCATTTTTTCTTTGCGTGTTTTTATTGCATTACCCCAAACAAAGGTATAGCGCCCGGCTACAGATTCGATCTTGGTGCCGTCGGTGTAGACTTCTTTTAAAGTTACTAGCCCTTCTTCAGCCAGCAATAGCACCACCTGTTTGAAAATGTCTTTAAAGACACCCTTTAGCTTTGTGCTTCTAAATCGAGCAATGGTATTATGATGGGCCACCTGTCTATTGGAGAGCCACATGAAATTAATGTTCTCACGCATGGCTTTCTCAATCTTACGGCTGGAATAGGTGTTATCCATATAAGCATAGACCATCACCTTCAACATCATTTTGGGATGATAACTGGGCTGTCCATCTTTACTATAGGCTTTGATCAGTGGCTTTAGATCCAGATGTTCAATAACTCCATTAACAATCCTCACCGGATGATCTTGTGGAATTAATTCTTCAATGGAAGGAGGAAAAAGCCAGTTTTGCTGTTGGTTAAACACCTTGAATTTATGGCTCATATGTTTGATTATCAATACCTAAATGTAAGAAAATACCTTCAAATATTCAATAGCAAGAACCTATAAAATGAAAAAAAGCTGCCTCAAATTAATGAGACAGCCTCTTTCTTACAAAAATTTATGCAGTCATCTTCTTAACAGTATTTTAACGATATCTAAACGCATAAAAGAACCTGTTTCTACCACCTTTGCAGCAAAACAATAGAAATAGATGGAGGAAATTACTAATATTAAAACCATATCTGAAGAATATTTCAAAGAATTTCTCGGTTTTTTACCCGACCTTTTAGGAGCCTTATTATGGTTGGTCATTGGCTGGTGGATTATAAAAATTGTAGTTCGTTACCTCAAAAAATTCTTTACTAAGAGGAATCATGACCCTGCTCTCACCAAATTTTTGTTAACCTTGGCTAATGGGGCTCTGGTGGTACTATTGCTTATTAGTGTTGTAGGAATGCTCGGCATAGAAACTACTTCATTTATTGCCATTTTAGGGGCCGCAGGTTTGGCCATTGGTCTTGCACTGCAGGGATCTCTTTCAAATTTTGCCGGTGGTGTTTTAATCCTTCTCCTCAAACCTTTCAAACTGGGAGACTGGATTGAAGTTAATGGTATTTCAGGAAGTGTAAAAGATATATCCATGTTCTACACCAAACTTAATACTTTTGGAAATCAACTGGCTATTATTCCAAACGGTGAACTTTCCAACGAAAACATTATAAATTATTCGGCTGAAGAAAAAAGAAGAGATTCCATCACCATTGGGATCTCCTATGACAGCAATATTAAACTGGCAAAGGACACCTTATTGGAGTTGCTTAAAGAACAGAAAGATATTCTTGAAGATCCGGCCCCTGCCGTCGTAGTAACCGAACTGGGTGATAGCTCTGTAAACCTTTCAGTAAGATTTTGGGCCAATATTGATATTTTCTGGGACTGTCACTGGTATACCATAGAAGAGGCTAAAACCCGCCTGGAAGCTGCAGGAATATCCATTCCATTCCCTCAAAGGGATGTGCATTTATTTAACCACAGCAAAGAAAGTGGTCAGTGATCAAGTGGTCGGGAAAAGAAAGGTGGTAGAGGTTGTAGATAGGAGGTTTCACAGGTAAAATTCGGGAGCCTTTTTGAATCTAAAACTTTAAACCTTATATTCCGGAATGTTACCCAGCCATAAAGTCCTTGAGATAGTACGGCTCAAAATAAGCTGCATCCTCAAATTTCTGCTTTTGAAACTTTTCTTCGGCAAGTGCTATCATCTCTGCAGCCGAAGGTAACTTTCCTTCAATAAAAGCGGCATTGGGATGATTACATATTTTATTAAATTTTTCTACCCCGTTACCGATAAAAGTTACAGCAGCATTTTCAAGGTATTTTGAAAAAGACCCGGGAGTCAGGATCTCTGCCCGGGTGTCAAATACCTTCTGAAATTCAGCAGTGAATCCGGCAGTATAGACTTCCATCCTGCGGGCATCCAAAAGTGGTATAATAAAACCATCTTTTTTCTGCTTTACCTGCAAGGCCAAAGATTTTAAGGTTGGAATGGAGATCAATGGGATATCCAGCGCAAAGCAGAGACCTTTTGCGGCTGAAACTCCAATTCTAAGTCCTGTGTAGGAACCCGGTCCCTTGCTCACAGCAATAGCTTGCAAATCCCCGGGCTGCACCCCATTTTCTTCCAGGATCTCGTCTATAAAAAGGTGCAACCTTTCTGCATGAGAATAATTGTTGCTGTAGTCTTCTTTCAAAGTCAGCAATTTTCCTTGTTTCCCGAGTGCTACCGAGCAGTTGGTAGTAGCTGTTTCAATACATAAAATCATACCTGAAAGGTAAGGATTTATTCTTTTTCTGATTGTACTTCTACCTTGTCACCCGGTTTAAGAACTTTCGTAACGGTATTATATGGACCTGTTATTACAATTTCACCTGTTTCAAGACCTTCCTGAATCTCGATCCTCGCATCGTCCTGAATTCCTGTTACGACTACCCGAACCTTTGCCTCATCACCTTCTTTAACGAAAACAGTTTCAAAAAGTTCTTCGGAAGTTGCTTTTTCATTTATCTCTTCACGATTTCCTGCAGCTGTATCTGCTTTAACAACCACGGCACTTATTGGCACAGCGATTACGTCGTCACGGCGATTGGTAATGACATCTACCGTAGCGGTCATTCCCGGCCTAAAAGGAGAATAATTCTCTGGTTTTCCTTCGAGCAAGTATTCATAAGATTCCTCGAGAATTCTCACCTTCACTTTAAAATTTGTCACCTGGTCCGCAGTTGCTGTGGCATTGGCCGAATTTGATATCTCTGTAACCACGCCTTTGAATTCTTCGTTTAAGTAGGCGTCCACCTCGACTATTGTAGAATCTCCGATAGAGACCTTTACAATATCATTTTCGTTAACATCTACCTCTACTTCCATTTCACTGAGATCTGCAACTCTTAAAATTTCGGTTCCTGCCATTTGCTGAGTTCCTACCACTCTTTCTCCAAGCTCGGCATCAAGAGAAGAAATTGTCCCACTCATAGGGGCATAGATATTGGTTCTCCCTAAATTCTCAAGTGCTTCATTGACACTGGCCTCGGCACTTCTCACATTATAAAAAGCCGCTTGTCTGGAAGCCTGGGCCACTTCATAAGCCGAGACGATCCTGTCCCATTCGGCTTTTGAAATTATTCCTTTTTCAAACAATGTTTGATTTCGTTGGTAGCTCGATTCGGCTTCTTTTAATGATGCTTCTGCCTGTGAAAGACCCGATCTTATATTTTGAAGTCCGGCGCGGGCACGTTCCAGGCTCGACTGGTAGATCTCAGGATTAACCCGCACCAGTAAATCCCCTTTTTGGACCTGCTGTCCCTCCACTATCGGAAGTTCAATGATTTCTCCCGAAACTTCCGAAGAAAGCATTACCTCAACCTCGGGCTGGATTTTACCGGTAGCCGATACTTTTTCTATTACATCAAACCTCTGCACTTCTGTAACCTCAACTTCCTTAAAATTCCCCGATTTGCCAAACCATCCTGCTTTTTTACCAACAACCAGCAGAACAATTACAACCAATGCAATCGCGGCAATTATATAAATAGTTTTTTTCTTCATTATTTAGAATTTAAGGTCTGTGATGGGCACTCCAAAGTATAGTTCCAGCACTTTTAGTTTAAAAATATAATCGTATTTGGTTCTTACCACTTCACTTTGTGCATTCTCAAGGTTGAACTTTGCCTGACTAAAATCAAAGGCGTTGGTCATACCCACATTGTAACGCTCTGTAGCGTAATCATAAGCCAGTAATTGAGCCTCCAGGGCTACCAGGGCCGCTTCATAGGCTTTTAAGGCGCCACGGGCATCTGTATATGCCTGATAAACATTTGCTTCAAGATCAAGCTTCGTCTGCTCCAGTTGATACTCGGACCTCAAAACATTCACCTCGCTCCTTTTAACCTGATTACGGGTAGCAAAACCGTTAAATACAGGTACGCTTAGCTGTACCCCATAAGAAACACCATCGTTGAGCTGAAGCTGTTCAAAGAATGGTAGTGGATTTCCAATTTCGGTTAACTGGTTTGGCGCAACTACTATTTCCTCTGTTGCTTCAACAAAACCTATTTGACGATAAGGTTCATCGGGATCGAGTCCTGCTGCCCGCAACCTTCCGGCACCAGATTCTCTGGTGTTATAGTTGAAAAAGGCAGCGAGAGTTGGCCAGTAAGCTCCGCGAGCTATCTCCACCTCTTTCTCGGCCAGTTCTGTATTCATCTGGGCAACTTTTACTTCATACCGTTCTTCTTCGGCAGCTTCAATTACTTCAGAAACCGGAACGTCAAGAATCTCATGGCCAAAAACATCATAATCTCTTTCGGCAATGTCAAAGGTTTTGTAATCTTCTATAAGCAAAATTTGGGCAAGGGACACCAAAGATATCTCTATTTGATTTTCGGCCACAATCATACGCTGGGCTTCACTGGCAGCAGTGGCTCTAATTTCTAAAAGGTCACCTCTTGGCAGGGAACCGGCCTCTACTAACGCTTCGGCCCTTTCCAACTGCTCAAGTGTGATTTGGTGCTGCGCCTGGATTACCTTTAAATTCTCTTTATTAAAAAGAACTTGTAGATAAGCATTGGCCACAAAAAGGGCAATATCATCCTTCATTTGCTCCAGCGAATATTCACTGGCCAGTTTTGCCATTTTAGCATATTGGTACTGCTTATAATTCCTTAACCCGTCGAACAAGGTCCATCCGGCCGTAACCCCAGCAGAAAAATTTCGGGTAGTTTGTGTTTGAAGAATACCGGTTGTAACATTTTGAGTAAGTCCGGTATTCCAGGAGTTGGAAGCCGAAGCATTGATCCCCGGCAGGAAGTTACCAAAAGCATCGGATATCTGGATATCAGCTAACTCCACATCAAGTTGAGATTGTTTGACGCTTATGTTATTCTCAAGTGCATATTCAATACATTCCTGAAGTGTCCATTCTTTTTGTTGTGATAAACCAAAAAAGGAAGAGGAAAGGAAAACTGCAGTTAATAAAAATCTTTTCATAATGGTAGTTGTAAAATATAAGTCTGCTAAGGTTTGTTTTTGTTACAGCAGAAACCAATCTATTGCACCTGTGCAGTAGGGTCAACAGGTTTAAGTTGATTCCAAACCTTAATTTGGTCATTAGCAGTGATGCCGTTTTTAATTTCTACAAAGATGCCGTCGCTTACTCCCAGCTCTACATCCCTGCGCTCAAACTCCTGCTCACCCGTAGCCACTTCAACAAACGGCTCCTGAGTCTTGGGATCAAACTGGATCAAAGCTTCACGCACTGCAAGTACATTATCGGCCCGGGCCAGGATGATTGAAGCATTAGCACTTAATCCAGCCCTAATAAAGGTAGTATCAGATTTATCAAGAGTTCCTTCAATATCAAACTGGATGGCACCATTTTCCTCCACTCCTTTAGGTGCTATATAATCCAGCACTGCATCAAATTTTTTGTTTTCAATAGCTCCAACTGTCACTTCCAGCGGAAGATCTTCCTTAATTTTCCCTACTTCACTTTCATCCACCTTACCTTCAAAGATCATCTCATTAACATCGGCTAAAACGGCAATTGTAGTTCCATCATTGAAGTTATTACTCTCGATCACCTGGTTTCCTACTTTGACGGGGACATCAAGGACCATTCCTTCTACTGTAGAGCGAATCATCGTATTAGCTGCACTTCCTAACCCGCTGGTCGTCCCGGTACGAACTATCTCGTAGTTCTGTTGTGCAGACCGGTAATTTTGTTCTGCCCGTTTGTATGCGACCTGTGCATCGTCGAATTCATTGGCCGAAATGACCCCTTTCTCAAATAAAGACTGTTGCCGCTCAAAATTTTTGAATTCATTGTCAAAGTTGATCTTTGCGGTTTGTACCGCATCTTTGGCACTTTGCAAAGAAGAGACATTGGGAATGACTCTAATTTTAGCGATTTGATCTCCGGCCTCTATTCGGTCCCCGGCTTCAATATATATTTCTTCAATAATTCCAGAAATATTGGGTTTAATCAAAACTTCTTCTTTCGGAACAATATTTCCGGTAGCCACTGTTTCTTTCACAATAGTTTTTTCTGAAGCCTGTTCGGTTTCATATACTGTTGGATCTTCCTGGTTCTTTGCGTAGAGGTAATATAATGCTCCGGTAAAGGCTACCGCTATTACAACCAGGATCAGGATCGTTACAATTCTTTTCATTCTGTTTATTTTTAATTTTACTCTATTCTGTTCTTAAAGCATCAACGGGTTTGATCTTTATAGCATTTTGTGCCGGGATCAAACCTGCCAGTAAACCTGAAATCACCAATATGGCGAGGGCGACCATCACTACTCCCAGATTTACACTGGGGTTAAGGAACATCATTTCTGAAGTATCCATACCGCTAAGTATCTGGTTGACAACAGCAATCACTCCTGTGGCAAGCACTATACCTGCCATTCCCGATATTATCGTAAGGAAGATCGACTCCATGAGAATTTGCCCCCTTATCGCCCAGGGTGTTGCTCCAAGTGCTCGTCTTACCCCAATTTCATTCGTGCGTTCTTTAACCACGATAAGCATAATATTGCTTATCCCAATGATTCCTGAAAGCAGTACCAGGATCCCTACGAAATAGGCTACGCCTTTTAATGCGATAAACAGACCATTGATCTTGTTATACTCTTCAAAAAGGTCGAAATTACCCACCGCTCTGTCGTCTTCAGGGTGGATGGAATGGCGACTTTTGATGACATCGATGATCTCACCTTTCAGTTCTGTAATTGAAGAACCATCCTGTGCGGTAATAGCCATCCACCCAACATCATTTCCTTGATTAAATGCCTGGGAAAAGGCTGTAAAAGGAACATATATCTGCTTTTGGTTTTCTTCGGCATTACCATTATTACCTTTCTTTTTGTATGTACCAACTACCATGAAATTTACTCCGTTGATCTTAAGGTAACTACCAAGTACTTCCTCTCCCGGTTCATATAAGGTAGTACGTACGCCTTCCCCAATGATGGCCACCTTCCGCTTGTCATTAATATCTGAATAGTTAAGAAACCTTCCGGAAGTGATATCCATTGGCTCCTGCTGAATGATCTCAGGGTAATCGCCATAGACGTTAAAAGCTCCTGTATTTAATCCTCTTACTACATTATTGCCTCCTCCGAAGCCTCCCAATTGATTGCGGGGAGAAACAAACCTCAAGTTTGGCACTTCGGTTTTTAATGCAGCCACGTCATCAATTTTGAAATTATACCGTCTTCCTTTAGGCAGACCTTTATAAGGTTTCGAAGTTACCTGTGTCCACATAAACATGGAATTGGTCGCCATTCCACCAAAACCCTGCTTCACACCATTTTCCAGCCCTTTACCGGCAGCAAGCAGGATCACCAGAATAAAGATTCCCCAAAGCACTCCAAAAGCCGTAAGTAACGTCCTGAACCAGTTGGCACTGAGTGCTTCCAATATTTCGTCCCAATTATCTCTACTGAACATGCTTACTCATCTCTTAGTGCGACAATAGGTTTGATCCTGGCTGCACGGTAGGCAGGGAAGAATCCCGCCAGTGCTCCGGCAACTATCAGGATGATCACGGTGGTTAACGCTACTCCAAAATCCACAGAAGGATTGGCAATAAAATTAGTTTCTATCATGGGACCCACCAGTTCCAGCAGGGCAAGGCTTCCAATAAGTCCTACCAGACCGGCAATGGCAGTCACAAAAATAGATTCGTGCAGTACCATTACCACGATTGACAAAGGTTCTGCCCCTAATGCTTTTCGCACTCCTATCTCTTTAGTGCGTTCCTTCACAATAATGAGCATAATATTGCTTACTCCAACAATTCCTGCGATGATGGTACAGATGCCAACTCCCCAGAAGAAAAACTTTATCATATCCATGAGATCATAAAAACGCTTTGCATTCTCCAGAGAATTGTTAATATTGATCGCGCGGTTATCTTCGGGAGCTATTGTATGTTGTTCTTTCAGGAACTGCTGTAATTCTGAAGAGAACTTATTTGAAGCGGCAAGAGCTGCTTCAAAATTATCCTCACTTTGGAGTGTAAAAGCCATGTTGTTGATATAGTTCTGCCCGTTAAAGACCCTCTGGCCTGTAGAAAGCGGAACATACACCCTGTTTTCTTCCCGTTCTCCTCCGGGATCTGTAAAGACTCCTATAACCTTAAAGTTTATTCCGGAAATTTCCAGGTACTTTCCAATAGGATCTGCATCTTTAAAAAGATCATTGCTGACTCTGTTTCCAATTACGACTACTTTCTCGTAATTCTCATGGTCGGAATAATTGAGATAACGCCCGTTGGTCATGCTGCTGTTTTCGAGAAACTGATAATCTGGCAGTACGCCTTCTACCCTATAAGAACCTGATTCTTTCTTATAAGTAACCACACCATTCCAGATCCTATAAACTGCAGATTTATATTCAAGATCATTCTCATATTTCTTAGCAGTAGTTTGAAAATCGGTGGTCTTAAGCCTTATATCCCTACCGGGATTAAGCCCTTTGTACTCTACAGAGGTTCTTCCGGTCCAGACGTAAAGAATATTGGCTGCATCCTGCTCAAATTCTGCAGAAATGCCATTCCTCATTCCCTCACCTATCCCCAGTAGGATCACTAGAATAAATATCCCTGAGGCGACTGAGAGCCCGGTAAGAAAGGTTCGTAATTTATTTTTACGAATGGTTTCAAAAATTTCTTCCCAACGTTCCAGATCAAACATACTGCATTGCCTTTACCTGATCTACTTTTTTATCGTCTATGATAACACCATCCTTTAGATTTACGATGCGTTTTGTCATTTCCGCAATATCATGCTCATGGGTAACAATAAGAATGGTACGCCCTTCTTCATTGATTTTCTGAATAAGGTCCATCACTTCATAAGAAGTTTTAGTATCAAGAGCACCGGTAGGCTCATCGGCCAGTAAGACTTTGGGATCACTGGCCAGGGCCCTGGCTATGGCCACCCTTTGCTTTTGCCCTCCCGATAGTTCATTGGGATGGTGTTGCGCCCAGGCAGTTAACCCCACCTTGTCGAGGTAGGCCATGGCACGTTCCAGTCTTTCCTTTCGCTTCATCCCCTGGTAATACAGTGGTAAAGCAACATTATCAAGTGCAGTTTTATAATTAATCAGGTTAAAAGACTGGAAAATGAAACCTAAAAACTTATTTCGGTAGCGGGCAGCTATTTTTTCATTAAGATTCTTGATTGGGACATTATCAAGGGTGTAAGTACCTGAATCTGCCTCATCGAGCATTCCCAGAATATTAAGAAGGGTAGATTTACCCGAGCCCGAAGAACCCATTATAGAGACAAGTTCTCCTTCGGCAACATTAAAATTTATTCCTTTGAGCACATGCAGAGAGTTGCTTCCGGTCTTATAGGACTTGTGCAAATCTTTAATTTCAATCATACCGGGTGTTATTCAGTTTAATAAACAGGGGGCACCCATTAGACTGGCAAAAAAGGGAAATGTTACATTATCCGGAAAAAAGATTCTGAAAAATGGCATTTTGGAAGGAAAGTAGACTATTCTCTTGTGCTACCTTTTTTACGGGACTTCCAGATAAAATAAGCTATGCCTGCCATTAACAAATAGGGAAAAACCATAAGATAAACGATACCGTCATTTATACCTTCAGCAGTCGACTGACTCTCTTCAGTTTCAAGAACAGCACGACACATCGCACATTGGGCTTCCACATCATAAGACAGGAGCAGAATTAAAATTGTACTAAGTAAGATTCGTGAACGCATATTTTCAATAATAAGGGGCCATGAATAAATAAACCAGCACTCCGGTGATTGCTACATACAACCAGGTAGGATAGGTAAATCTTGCTATCTTACGGTGTTTTTCTACCTCTCCTGTGAACCCGCGATACATAGTAAATAATACAAGCGGGACTATAATTGCCGATAGCAGGATATGGGTAATTAAAACAAAAAAATACACATATCTAATGGCACCGTCCCCGCCATAGGGAACAGGTTCATTACTGATTTTTGAGATCACATAGCTCACAAGGAATACTGCCGACAGGAAAAAAGCAGAGATCATAAGGTTACGATGCCACCCCAGTTTCTTTTTCCTCATAGCATAATAACCAGAAACAAGTAATAGAGCTGTGAAGAAGTTAAGAATTGCATGGAAAAGAGGGAAGTTATTAAAACTTTCTCCCAGCACATCATATCTCTCGGGAAGATACATCAAGATGAGCACCAGGACAGGAACAAGGATCGAGACCACCAGAATGGTCGGCACCATCACTTTATCAACTTTGCTATTTACCATTGATAAGATTTTTTGCATCTGCAATCAAAATATCTATTTGCGGCTCTTCCTCTCCTGGCCCAACTACCGCTGAACGGGGAACAGAACCCCTGTAATAGATAATTGGATTTCCATGAGGGTCTTTACGGGATCTTATATAGCCATCCCTGTCAACCAGCGCAAAATATCCCGAATGCGCAAAACCACCTTCGGCATTTTCATCTTCACCGGCATAAATATTAAAACCTGAGTTTGCGAGATCATAAATATCATCCCGCTCCCCTGTCAACAAATGCCAATTGGGGTGCGTAATATTATTATTAACCGCATATTCTTGTAATACTTGAGGAGTATCGTGTTGTGGATCTATGCTGAAAGAAGCAATGCCAAAATCCTCATTTTTGGAAAACACATCCTGCACCTGGACCAGATTATCCTTCATTATAGGACAAATGGTAGGGCAGGTAGAAAAGAAGAATTCGGCTATATACACCTTACCTTCATAGTCTTTGTTAGTGATTGTATCCCCGTGTTGATCTATAAATTCAAAAGGAGGCACCTTCTTTTTTTCTTCGTTCACCATGATGTAATCGAGCTCAACTCCGGCTGCAGCCCGCTCTTCCTGTCCATCGGACCTGTTGGAGGACACTACCTCCCGTTCACTTACCCTGTCGATGATCTCAGGGATCACTATAATCCCAAAAATAAGTATCACGAAGGAAATTCCTATGTAGGAGTAATTTTTCATTTATTATTGAGTCTTCTCTTTATTGTATTTTTTAAGTTCCAATCGATATTCGGCCAGAATAACCTTTACATCATCATTCATCTTGTTATTAAGAACAAATATCGAACCGGTGTCATAACCGTACAGCTCGCTACCATCATCATCTTTATCTCTACCTCTTAATTTACCATTCTTATCTATAATAAAAACATTGGGAGTAGAAAGGTCACCGCTAAGTTCAAGGTTTGTGTTGAGGCTGTCAAATAAAGTATTGATCTCCTCGGGAGAACCAAATACAAATTTCCACTTTTCAAAATCTATAACTTCTGAAATCTTACTTTTGAGCTCTTCCACTTCAGCCTCACTCCCTTCAGGTACTACAGAAATGAACTGAAAATCATTGAATTCAGCATAGGGATCATAGATCTTTTCGGCCAGATGATATGCATTATTAAGGTATTCCATAGGCTCTGCACCGGGAAAACCAAGAATGGTAATTTTGTCGTCGAAACTCACCTCCTCTTCCGAATTCTCAAGACTTCTGAAGGATTCCAGCTGATAAATTTCCTGTGTAAGAACCGGCAAACGGGCAAAATTATTGACTCCCGATGCGAAGAAAAGATAAGCCCCCAATGGGAGCGCAAAAAGGACAAAAATGACAAAGAATTTTTTCATGTTCTCTTTCCGGAAAGATGTGCACAAAAATAAAAAAAGGCGGTCTTAAAACCGCCTTTCTATGATGTTTTAACTTTTAAAAATCCCAGGCTACCTGCCCCCTCTGCATTACCTCGTATACATAATCTCCTTCAGTAAGAAGAATGAATAACAGGTAAACAATAAGAAAACCCGCAGTCCAAACCACAGAGCGTCGAAGCCCTTTAGTTTCACCTTCCATATGCATAAAAGCCCAGGTAATATAATATGCCTTCCAGATCGTGAGTAAAATAAAGATCCAGTTAATTAATTTTAAACTGATAAAATAGGTGTCTGTAAGGAACTCCGGTTTAATGATTCCAAGAATCACCTCAACCAGGGTAATCACAGAAAGTATTATAAAAACAGTCCAGATCCTTTTGGAGTTCGATTCGTATGCGTGTGTAGTATCGTGTGCCATTTTTTGCTGTATTCCAGATTATACCAAATAGAAGAAAGTAAATACAAAAACCCAAACAAGATCCACAAAGTGCCAGTACAGTCCGACCTTTTCTACCATCTCGTAGTGACCTCTTCTCTCGTAAGTACCTATCAGCACGTTAAAGAAGATAATAATATTTATCAAAACCCCGGTCAAAACGTGAAAACCGTGGAAACCGGTAATGAAGAAGAAGAAGTCTCCAAAAAGGGGATTCCCGTATTCATTTTTCTTCAGGTTCGCTCCTTCTATAATACCAATTCCTTCTTTTTCAAGCTTAGCTAAAGAGGCTTGTCTTGTAAGAATAACCTTTTCACCTGTCTCTGTCAATTCCTGGGTTCTGATATGCAGGTTCGGGTTCGCCGCAAAGCCAACAAGCACATCCTCCATAGTAAAACGTGGTAATGTAGGTTCGTCGGTAAACCACAATGCATTAGAACGCGTCTGTTGTACTCTCAACGTAGGCGCCGCAACCACAAATTCGTCCAGGGCAACGCGATGCCCTTCATTATCTATTACCTGCAATACGTTACCACCCCGGGTTTCAATAGCACCGTAGGTTCCCTGTATGAAATTCTTCCACTCCCAGGCTTGTGAGCCAAGGAAGACAATACCACCAATTATGGTAAGCAACATATAGAAAGAAACCTTTGCCTTCTTCATTTGGTGACCGGCATCTACAGCCAAAACCATAGTGACAGAAGAAAATATAAGAATAAAGGTCATCAAAGCCACGTAGTACATGGGAGCATCTACTCCATGTAAAAACGGAAAGTGATTAAAGACCTCATCGGCAATAGGCCAGCTATCAGAAAATTTATATCTGGCAAAGCCGTAAGCTGCAAGAAAACCGGAAAAAGTAAGCGCATCTGACAATATGAAGAACCACATCATCATTTTTCCATAGCTTACTTTCAATGGTTCATTCCCACCGCCCCATGTTTTTCCTTCGGTACCTGTTCTGGTAACAGTCGCTTCCATAGAAAGAATTTGATTTTTAAAGTATGGGCAAAAATAGGTTTTTTATTTATCTAAAGAAATATAAAAAGAAAAACAGGTATATCCAAAGAGCATCTACAAAATGCCAATAGGTAGCACCAAGTTCTAATCCAAGTGTTTGCCCCGCATAATACTTTTGTTTAAAATGATTATAAATTATCACCAAAAGAACAATAATTCCGCCCAAAAGGTGAATTAAATGCGATCCTACAATTAAATATAAAAAAGAAGTGGTAACGCTACTGGCACTTCCAGTGAAAAAATACCCGGTTTCCAATAATTCGCTAAAGCTCTGAAATTGTAAAGCAATAAATATAAAACTTAGCAATAAAGTTCCAGTAAGACATGAAGTTGCCAGTGAACGATTATTCTGCTTTACTGCTTTAATGGCTATATGAAAGGTGATACTACTCAACAGGATCACTGCTGTGCTCCAAAAGAAGGCAGTTGGTAATTGCAGCTCAGTAAGCCAGTCCGGCCGCTTAGTACTTACCACGTAAGCACTGGTAAGACCGGCAAACATCATTGCCATACTAATGATCCCAAACCAAAGCATCATTTTTTTGGCACGATCCTGCTTATGATCTTGGGTTCCTTGTGTTAAATCCATACTCGAATTAATTTATCTAATACATATATTATTTGTAGCAGAGTGATATAGGACACACTGGCCAGCATAAGTTTTTTAGCTGATTTTTCATCTCTTTTCCGATAAAGTTGTACCGCATAGAAAAGCATTCCCAGCCCCAGGAGAAGTACAAGAATAGCAGAAAACGGTGTAATGTATAATGCACCCGTCATACCAGTAACCGGTATTAAGGAAACGATAATAGTCCAGGCAGTATATAGAACTATTTGTACTGCAGTTCCCTTATCTCTTTTTCCGGTAGGCAACATAAAGAAACCGCCTTTGGCATAGTCATCATACAACCACCACCCCAAGGCCCAGAAATGAGGAAATTGCCAGAAGAACTGTATCATGAATAAGGTTCCCGGTTCTATACCAAAATCTCCCGTAGCGGCAACCCATCCTAACATAAAAGGAATAGCTCCCGGAAAAGCCCCTACAAAAACAGATAACGGCGTTTTGGTTTTAAGTGGCGTATAGACACTCACATAGAGAAAAATACTTATCGCCCCAAACATCGCTGTCTTTGGATTGATAAGATAAAGAATAATAAGCCCTAAAACTGTAAGGGAACTGGCAATTACAAAAGCCGTATTAACGGACATCCTTCCTGAAGGCACGGGCCGGTTTCTCGTCCTTTTCATCAAGAGGTCCAGATCTTTTTCAAGGATCTGGTTATAGGCATTTGAAGCCCCTACAAGACAGTATCCTCCAATTGACAGCATTACCACAGTAAGGAAATCAATTGATTCTGCACCTAAGAAATAACCGGCAACCGAAGAAAAGACTACACTTATAGCCAGCCTCACCTTGGTAACCTCTTTAAAATCACTTACCAGAGTTATTGAAGGACTATGTACTTGGGTGTTTTCCAAAAAAGGCAATTTTGGCGCAAAGATACTTTTTAATTATTTCCTACCAAGACCCTGAAGCTGTAAAATTCATAATCACATAAAAAATCAGCTGTTGATTTTCAAGCTTTTACAGACTCACATATCAAAATACCAGTTAAAAATATCTGTGCGAAGTCCAATGTTGATCCAGTAAGTAGTATTATCAAAATGCTGTAGGCTATTCACCTGGGGATCAAAATGGCGATATATAAAGCTACCGAAGAACTTCAGGTTAGTTACAGGATTCACAATATAACCCACTTCAGTTTGCGCAAAGAAAGAGTCGGTTGTATTTCCCTGTCCAATTTGAACACCGGTTTCCAGGGGGCGCTCATCTTCGGTGCGGTAAATATTTCCGCCGTAATAATCTCCGTTTTCAAAGAAGTCAAAACCTCGCTCTCCGTAAATCGCCTTCACATGACCATAATATCTCCCGTTTTTATAACGTGCAATAGCCACGAGTTCTCTAAAATTCGCACCCCACAAATGCGCCATGGATTGGTTCATGTGGCCGTAATTAAGAGTAATGGTATTGTGAGAGTAAGTATATGGACGAACCTGATTGTATTCAAGCTGCATTTGAAGATTCTCCACATTAAAAGCATTGAAATATTTTGTTCCTATTTGAAAACCGTGTTTGTTCTTCCAGCTACCTTCGCCGCCAAATACATCACTTGAAGAAAATTCATCAATAAGCCATTGGCCATAAGTAAGGAAACTGTTGTTCCACTTATACTTACCTGTGAGCCCAATGATCGCGTTTCCTGCCTGAGCCCCGGTAGAGAACTCTATAGCACGGTAAAAAATTACAGGGTTCAGATAATTTAGATCAAAACCACGATTATTATCATTCTCCCAGATTACCGATTCGAAAAAGCCAAGATTTAGCCTTTTTGTGACATTATAACTAAGGTAGTGGTTTGCCATAAATTTAGTGCGGTAGGAACCTTCTCCTGTCACCTCCGGCCGCACATCCCGTAACGACATCCATGTATTAGTATATTTGATCTTCCAGAAAGTAGTGTTGAGCTTAAAAAAGGGATATGGCGCTGCATTATCACTCAAGAGTAAAGATCTATAACCATCCCCAATAAAGTTTTTGCCATGGCCAAACTGTAAATTAAAAAATTTACCGGGGCTAAAAGAAAGATAACCTTCGGCCACAGGATAGTCGTATGCCTGACCCATAAAGGGTTTGGCAATTCCGCGCCCGGGGATTATGGCAGCTCCTTCAGATCCGGGCCTTATTGATTCAGCATAATGATTAAAATAATCTGCAAATCTTCCCTGATTCTCATAAACTACCGAATAGAAGCTCAAGTTCTTTCCCAGGCCTCCCTGGAAAATAGCAGCCCTCGTATTGTTGTAGGTAACATCCAGGTCGCTATCAAAATCTTTGCCCACCTGCAGATCAAGTGCAAAATCTACAGTGAACCAGTAATCCTCTCCCTGGAACCTGAAAAGATGCTCATTCCATAACTTCCTCCCCACCCAGGAATTAACCGGCTTTTGAAGAGCGGCAAGCTGAGATTCAAAATTATAATATGGTTCTACTTCAGAAAAAATAAAAGGTTTGGAGGAAGTGTGGAAATTAATCCCCACCCGGTTGACCTCATCTTCAAACCTACTGTAAAGCTCGTGCGATAACGGAATATTTATCTCACTCTCCAACCGCGGGTGATTAAAATTCAGTGACTCGATCTGATCATACTCATCTGTAACCTGCTCCTGAATCAGTGGAGTCTTATTTCTGGTCTGAACAATTTCCAGCTTTTCCTGCACAGGCAGATTCGGAACCTCATCAATTTCCAAAGGAACTTTTACCGGCATCCGGAACTGCATATTAATTGGCCTACTGTTGTAGGAAGCGGGAGTAATTTTAGGAAGGGTCTCAAAAATGCGTTTTATTTCCTCCTTTAGTTCGGGATAGGCCGCATCAATATAATTTATCTCAAAATTTCCTTCATGGGTGACTTCAAACAACACTATAATTTCTCCCTCGTAATTTTCTTCGGAAATAACCTCAGGCACCTGGAATTCTTCACTAATCCTGCTTTTAAGAATCCTATTGAAGCAGTCTCTCTGTTCCTGAAATTCAACGTTTTCACATTCATTAAAACGCGGAAATCTTTCAGGATCACCCGTGAAGGTTTGAGAAAAAGCAAAAAAAGGAAAGAGTAATATGAGGAGCGGGTAATATTTTGTCATATCCTGCACAAAGCTAAGTGGATTACGACGGAAAGATACATTATTTTAAAAATCTGAAGTATTTCATTGATGTAAAAATCCCACAGGCAGGTACGGGATTAAAAATTACAATTTTTAGATCATTAGTCTTACATCATATGGATAATTATTACAGATAAGTTACTCCTACAGATCTTCCTCTCTGTGTTCGGGGAATAAATCCAGGAATAGCCTTTATAACACTTCTCGTTTTCTTCATCAAGTTTAAATTGAGGAGCACGAACTCACATGACCTCTATAAATTCCGCTTTTACTAAATATCCTTCAATGGAAAAATTTTGGATAAAAAAAATCCCGCAACTGGTGCGGGATTTAATATTAAGAGTGACTAGTACTAGTCTTGTACTTTAAAAGTAATGGGCAAAGAGTAAAGCACCCCAACCGGCTGACCTCTTTGTTTTCCAGGCTGCATTTTAGGCAATAAATTCACTACCCTTTCAGCTTCCTGCTGTAGTCGTGGGTGTGGAGCCCTTGCTCCAAGCACAGTAATATTACCGTTCTTCTCGATCCTAAACTGAACATAAATTCTGTTGATCCCCGAAAGTCCAAGATCACTACCTAAACCGGTATCGAATTTCCGGTTTACGAAATCCTGGATTTTTTCACTCATACAGTTTTTACGAGCTTCATTGTTTCTTTCATTCTCACATCCTGGAAAAACCGGAACATCTTCAATAACTGCAAACGGAACGTCCCCAATTTCTTCTTCTTCCTCAACAACCTCTACCTCTTCAACTTCCACGATCTCTTCCTGGTTAGTTTCAGTAGATTCAATTACCGTCTCTTCAACTTCCTCTTCATCTTCTACGATCTCGATAATCTCGGGTGCTGGTGGTGGTGGTGGCGGTGGTGGTGGTGGCGGTGTATTCAATTCGGTGATTGGCACATCTTCCTCTTCAAAGTCATCCATATTTACCATCCCGGTATCAATGGCTTCCCTGTCGTAGGTTTTCCACTCAATCGCCCTCCAGGTAATGAAAAGCATCACGATCATTCCGATCTGGAAGAACAAAATGCTTCTCCTGGATAAATCAGCTTTTGGGTTTTTTTTGGGTTTCATAATTCCGTTTTAATTATAGGTTGGCTAAAATAATTAATTTTTCATTAAATCTCAATTTATCTTAGCTTTTAACCTGATTAGATAATTCCTTAAGTTCCAAGCCAAAATTCCGGCAAGAACCACTCCAATTGTATTGGCTAAAATGTCGTAAAGATCCAGTTGTCGATAACTGGTCATTGTGTCCTGAAGAACCTCAATAAAGATGCCAAAAGCTATTGAAATTATAGAAATAACAACAATATTCTTAAAAAACTTATCTTCCTTAAATGAAAAAAGCCAAAATAGCATCCATAACATTCCCAATCCAAAATAGGCTCCTAAATGCAGCATCTTATCACTCATCCCAAGATCCTGTACAGGCGTGTCTGCAAGGTTAATAAGAGACAGGTATAAGATGAGAATTGTATAACAAAGAGCCGCTAGAAAAAAAAGAAGCTTAACCTTCAACAACTTCTGTATAATCCTCGGCACTTAAAAGATCATCGATCTGTGAAGCATCATTAAACCGAATTTTCACCATCCAGCCTTCTCCATAAGGATCTGAATTTACTTTTTCGGGCTCGTCCTCCAGGCTTTGGTTGAATTCAATTATTTCTCCCGAAAGTGGCGCAAACAAATCAGACACTGTTTTGACTGCTTCAACAGTACCAAACACCTCTTCTCTTTCCAGAGTTTCATCTACAGTTTCAACTTCCACATAAACGATATCCCCCAATTCTCCCTGGGCAAAATCGGTAATACCTACGGTGGCAACATCTCCTTCAATTTTCACCCATTCGTGATCATTGGTGTACTTTAAATCTTTTGGAATATTCATGGTTAGTTTTTTAATATAACAAAGTTAGTTTTTTAATTCTTTAAGTCAAGTCCCTTCTTTAATTTCCAAAGTTATATCTCAAAGTTATTCCAGACCTTATGGTGGTTTGAGGATATGCCGTAGAAATCGCATATTCCGAGAAACTGTGATCGTAGTATACTAAAGCCGTCAGGTTCTTCGAAAGAGCATAATCTGCCGTAAAGTTTATCCCCCATATATCCTGCCCTGCAGTCACCTGGCTGTTGTCGATGTCGAGATATCGTATAACCGTTTTATTGTGACGGTATGATACATCTGCCTTAAAATTTAAGTCACTGCTAAGGATCCTTTGTCGTCCTCCAAACTTCGTATCAATTTTTAAGTCTTTTAAACGATACCCCAACCCAAGGGTGTATTGATTTCCGCTAATCTCGGTAAGTAGATTGTTGTCAAAGCTCAATGACAGTGCCCTGTCTTTTTGGACATCGGCTAAAATCTTAATCGAATTTGCCATTTCCAGATCCACTCGAATAAGCGGACTAAATTGTTCTGTAAGATTAATGTTGGAAAACAACAATTCACTTTTATAATTCCCCGCCTGATCTGCTTCCCGAGGGTTGGCAGGATCATAGTCCAGATTGGTCTGGAACCGGTTTACCGTGTATCCTGCAGTATATCCATGGTTAACAGAAAACCTTCTGAAGTTTTCTCTGAACCATGGCAGGCGCATAAAGCCGGTATATTTCAGGTTCCAGTTAGGAAGAGGGAAACTTCTGAATGCTCCCAGGGCCACATCATCGGGATCTGCACCTGAATAAGCAGCTAAAAACGCCGGAAGCAGAACGTCCTGACTATTCTTTCCGAAGCCAACGGGATAACCAAGCTCATCGGTCTCATTTGGATCCAGCCCGTTTTCAATTGCCAGTCTTCTTGCCACTGCAAGTCTGTTTTCTCTGAATTCCTGAAAAGTAGCCGAAGATTCTGCCGAACTTTGATTAAAAGCAGTCTTTAGAAGAATGGTTGAAATATTAAAGTTTCCAAAGGAGAGTGGCGTAAGCGGAATATATTGATCCCCAATTACCCTGTAATTCTCCTGAAAAGTTTCAGAATACAACCTGCCGGCGGTAAGCTGGATAGTTAAATCGGGCAGGAGAGAAACTTCTGCGTTGATCCCCAGCTGTTCATTCTCTACCCGTGTATACTGTTGATTAAAGTCCTGGTATAAAGTAAGCCAGCCTTTACGGGCAGCCATATACCTCACCTCCTCCTGGCTTCCCAAAGTAAAGCCGAAGGTTGGATTCCATGTGCCCAAAAAGCCCATATCATTCGTATAACCCGGTAAAAATATCCCGTTATTCTCTTCGTAATTTACCTGTATCCTGCGAATTGAAGTAAGGAGACCTACGAGAGTATTATAGGTCCTGTCCCCGGCACTTAAGCGAGCAACATCTGCCGGTTTAGGAATTTCAGGTTCATTTCTGTCAAGAGTGGGTACTGCCCTGTTTCTATCTTCAATAGTTTTAGCTCCTCCCGGACGGGTTCTTTTCCTAAATCCTATATAATCATAAAATGTTTGCATTTCCAGGTTTGCACTTATCTGGTGTACGTTTGAATTCTGGACACTATTCCCAAGATCTGGTATTCCCTCAAGCGTCTCGTAAATCTCAGATCCCCGCTCCCACTGGAAATTTCCCGTATAGGAGTAAGTTGTTTTCAGGAAGCCCAGGAAAGGGATCTTTGCCAAAGGCAAATCGTAATTGAGCTGCAGGGACTGGAAATGTTGATTTGGAATACCTACGTTAAAAAAGCCATCCCAGACACCGGTAGTAGTGTCAGGATTGTTTTCATCATCAAGATAATTTCGTACAATTCTGTTAGTGGAAGAATCAAAATTCAGCCTTAAGTTTTTTGTCAAATTGTAATTAATGGTGTACTGCCAGTCAAAAAGAAAATTTCTTTGGTAAAGTGTGGGAATACCATTTATAAAACCGGGAGGCAAGTTGATTTCCCTGAATTTCTGTTCGTTATATTGCCTGAATATAGTGGAGGTTGCAGAAATATTTGATGGGAAAACATTAAAATTAAAGTCCCGTAAAAGGGCAAAATATGCACTGCTGTCCAGCGCCCTCACATTCCTTAACGGTTCAATATTAACAGGAGCAAACGTATAATCGTATGTGGCTCCCACCCGTACATTTTGATCAAAAGCATCTTCTATTTCAAAATCACGGTGATCCACCTGATTATAACTTCCCGAAACACTCAAATTTTCAATGTCATAAGGCATTGGCTTCCCATCACCTATCCTTTCCTTTCGAAGTCCTATCACATTTATACTTTGACGGCGGGTAAAATCCTCAGCCCTCTCTCTTAGATCGTCTCTTATTTCATCTGTTGCGGCGTTATCCAGCACCGTTTCGAGCTCCAAATCGAGAAATTCTGGATCATATTTGGGAGTGATCAATTCTTCACCATAACTGTAACTCACAGGAATTCTCACACCCCAGGTGGGCGGCAGCAATTGCCCCATATTAAGATTACTCAGCACATCATACTGTAAAAAGTCTTCTCTGCTTCTTTGGTTTGGCCCCTGTTCCAACGAACCAAAGCCTACGGTACTTTTTCTTCCGGTGGCTGTGACATTGGCGAAATCCGCAACGTTGGCATCCATATTTACAATAGCAGCCCAGCCTCCTTCGTTGTCCAATTCAGAAAGACGGAGTTCATTGAACCACACTTCCCCGCACAAGTTCCTGGAAGAAGCTTCAGAAAGGCCATTTTTGACACCTAACATAAGCATTCTAACATTCCCGAAACTTGGATTCCCTTTAATCCCGATCCTTAACTCGCCCACCTCGTAGGGCGTTTCGGCTGTTACCGGTTCTCCTGCTTCATTAAAGAAATTTAATTCGGTATTGACGAAATTTGGATTCCCAATAACTGTTGCTTTAACTTCCTGCAGTAATTCAAGGGACAGGTTCATACGGTTTTCTGCAGGCCATATTTCCGAAGCAGAGGCAGCACCAAATTCGGTTGGTTTAAGTGGGATCTCAATTTGATAGAAGTTGTCGGTGAAATCTGTCCCTATTCGTACGAATGCAACGAGTTCTCCTTCCTGCCACTTCAACCTGTTCACCAAAGGTTCTGCATGAACAAACAATTCCAGATTCTTGTACTGCCGCATATCCAGCTGGAAATTCTTATAAACTCCACGCGAATCTTGTGGCTCAAGGTCACAAACAGTTAAGGCCAGAGATTGCTCATTCTGTCTTACTCTTGTATTATTGTTCATTAATTCCTCACGATCCACACCAGGAGGCAAAACATAAGGAATGGGCTGGCGGTTTTCATTCTCTTCAATACTTACAGAAGCTACGGTAAAAGTGGTGTTTTCGTTAGTAGGATCAGATTTATCGGGATCAAGAGATTGGGTGTATCTACGGTAATCCCCGCGCACAAGATCCATAGTTCCAAATCGTAAAACTGTGGGATCCTCGAAACCTGTAAGGTACATTCTCATAAACCTTATTGACCTGAAATCGCCAATTCCTCCACGGGCAGCGGTTGGTTCATAAATAGGTACTTTAAACTGCAACCATCTTACAGGCATTTCCTGCCCGTTGGGCAACTCAATAGAGAAGTTCTTAACATCTGTCACATAGCGACTGTTGTCAATGTTCATATTAGGAAAAACAGGGATCTCATACTCGTAGTAACTGTCAACCGTGTTCATGGTATTGTCCCGGTTAAGATCTTCAACTGTAGGTAAGGTGGTGTTTCCACGGCTTGTGCTTGAAACATCTGGCGGAGAATTCCCCTCAATTCCATTGTAATCAAAATAACGTTCTAATATCCCTCCGGAAGCATTCAGGAAATAGTCATAATTATCGGCAGCAGGATCCGGTAGACTTCTAAAAGTGGGAAATTCTAGAGCTTCTTCTGCATCCGAAAGTCCGTCATATCCTATATCCTGATTTAGTCTCTCCTGGCCTTCAGTATTAAAAGCGTAAATAAGAGATTGATTGGAAGGTACTTTTCCGAATTCTGTAGGAGTAGTGTTCTGCACCCCGCCATCTACAGGAAGCCCGTTCTCATATTGCTTTCTGCCATCTTTTAAAACATCTTCTGAAATATTCCCCAGATTGAAAACAAGCTTCCCTCCGTTATTTCCGGCATTTTCTGAATACAGGAATGGGTCCATCATCCAGAATTCAATGTATTCAACGTTACTCTGCTCAAAGTTTGTCGAGTTAAGCGCGCGGGTGATACCTCCGAAATTTTCAGAAGGATTCGTCAGGTTATTGCCTCCCGCAGCTGCAGGACTATAATTATAGGGGCCTCTAGTTCCGGGATAATAAGCAAGGTCGAGAGTATACAAGACCTGAGACTGACCCTGTACCACATCTACATTTGGAAAAATCTCATTTAAGAATACCCTTCGGGAAGCATAACTGGAAAGATCTGAATCTGTTACACCATCTGGTCTACTGCTTCCGTAGAAAATGGGGTCAATACTATACCAGGCCAATTTGGCTCTTTTGTAATTGGTCGCGAGATTACCGTTTGCCAGTTCTCCTCCAAAACCTAGAGGGACGCTGGAAAGCTCCCAACCCAGCGGATTGTCAATTGCGATTGAAGTCTGAGCTGCTTCAAAATCATCTACATAAGTGGTAGCCCGACCTTCAAATTCACTGCCCTTAGGAGCTCCGGGAACCAAATAGGCCACCTCGCCGCTTAGAGAGAGATTGGAGACAATATCTGTATCAATATTTGGAAGCTTGTTGACCCAGCGGGTCAAAAAAGGTAATTCTGTTGAATAATTCAGGTTGAGCCCAAGAATGGTATTGTTAATGGGTTCATAGCTGTAGTTAGATTTCTGAGTTAGCGGACGTTCGTTAAGATTAAGATAGGTGGCCCCCATCAGGAAATTTTCACTAAAGAGATGCTCCACATGAAGCCCCGTAAATCGTTTTGTTTGCTGCCCAAAAAGGGCATTATTCTCTGTTGAAACCTGGATCGGAATATTGGAAGCCAGCAAAGCTTCGTCCAGGATCTGCACCCGTCCAAACTGGTAATTCACCACGTAATCCACACCTTCCTGCAACACCCTTCCCCCAGCGGTCACGGTAACCGATCCCTGCGGCACATTAAAAGCACCTATAGGAATTCCCTCAACGTTCGATGATTTGTAGCGCCCACGAAGCTGAAATTTATTCTTTTCCGCCTGCTCTTGCTCTGCCTGGGTTTTGGTAGTGTTGTAAAGGGCTCTAAAAACATACTTTTGTTGATTGGCATTCCAGGTTTCGGGAAGTTCATAAATTTCCGGTCCCGCATTTGGATTGAGATCTAATTTATTAAAGAGGTAGCTACCAAAGGGTTCTACAGAGGTGAAAATTACTGCACCTGTTTCCGGATCTATAGTGATCCCCGGAACAAAATCAAAAAATCCGTCGCCGCTGGTGATTGGATCGCCATTTACATTGAGGTTGTCAAGATTAAAAACCCGCAGTAAAGGAGTTTGCTCCACATCTTCAGGAAGCGGCACCCCATCTATTCCTGTAATATAATTAAGAGGTTGAGGATCTGTATAGACAATATTCATCCTGAAATCTTCTCTTTCCAAATTATAAGCGTTCAGGTTATAAACATTCTTCATCATGAGATCCCATACCGGCTCGTCCACATTAGTGACTGAGCTTTTGAGCATCTTGACTACCAGGTTTTGTGAAATGGAAGATTCCACACCCGTACCGCCTGCAGCATCAATTCCATCACTGGCAAACTCCCCCACCTGGTATACTTCCCCTCCAACTGTGTATTGAAAAGCAACAGCAAGAATCTCATCACTTGCCAGTCTTTGATTCAGAGAGATATAACCCAGTCTCGAGTTAAGCCGGTATTCAGAGGGTTCCAACTGCCTCGCATTTTCCAACTTTACATAGTCCCTTCCTTCTGAAACCTGCAGGCCGCCAAAACCTGACTCCACTCTGGCCACATCTCTTATGGCAGGTGTAAGCAATGATTCTCCCGGTCCGGTTATTCCAAAGGGATTTAGGTCGTTATTAAGGTTGTCGGCAAAAGAATTTGCAGGACGGTTAAAGAAACCTGCCGGCGGATTTTCAAGACCAATATTTCCCGGAACGGGCGATTCTCCGAGATCCTGAATGGCAACAATGTTTCTGGTATCAGTAAGATTCTGAACGTTATTTGTTCTGTTGGTCACCCACACCTGTACACGTGTAATTTGCACATTTGAATTTATAAAAGGATAATCCTCAAGAGCTTCGTCGTATTTATCCCGAAAATAGTGGGCCAGAAAAAAGTGCCTATTCTCATCGTACTCAATAGCGAATTTCTCAAATTCCTGAACAGTAGCCCCGCCTTCAACATTTACTGTTCGTCGTTCACTCTTTTGTTCAGAGAAGACACCGGTTATGGTTGTCCTTCCAAACTGAAGCTGAGTTTTGATCCCAAACAAACTTTGCGCACCCTGGATTAGAGCAGAATTAAGTGGCATATTGATGTTACCCACCTCAATCTTCTGAATGATATCATCTTCGGTAGGAGTATATTCCAGCTTTAACTGGTTTTGAAAATCAAAGGTTGATTCGGTGTCGTAATTGGCGGTAACTTTTAAGCGCTCTCCAACATTTCCGAGGAGACTCAGCTGGATTCGTTGATCAAAATCGAATGTGAAAGTGCTCCTGTTGCGCGGCGAAAAAGCAGGATTATCTCTCTTTGAATATAAAATTCCCAGATCCAGTGCAACCGATCCCTGCGGAATAAATTCAATATCACCTCCACCAAAAATATTCTGAAAAAAATCTGAATTCACATAAAAGCCGGGGAGTAAGTCCCGTTGTCCATCCTCTGTACCCTCTTTTCTTCCCGATAATGCGTCCGACTTCTCCTGGAAGTACTGTTGCATTTCTTCCTGAATTACCAAATCCTGATATTCTTCGGGAGTAAGTATTAGGGGGGCAGTGACATTTAATCTGCCTAGAGTTTCGGTGTAAATATATCGGTCAAGGGTGGGATCGTAGGTATAAGAAGCAACTATACTGTTCGGGTTGGGTAACCGAATTTTTCCAAGGGAATATCCTGTTTTAGTCGTATCCTGTTGAACAATAGTATCCTGTGCAAGGGAAGGCGACGTAAAAACCAGCACACAAAGAAGTGCAAAGGAAGGTGAAAGCCAAAACCTGAAAATATAGTTCTGCTCCAAAGGAGTCATAGTTTTTTAAGTGCCTGCTTTATAAGAGATTCCACTGAAGCATCAGGTTCTTCCTTCACAATTTTGTCTACAACTTTCTCAGATTGCTTTCGTGTATACCCAAGGGTCTCTAAAGCAGATAACGCTTCTTCGCGGTTCGTATTGCTTTGTGGAGCAGAAACTTCATCAATTCCAAAGACTTTTAAGATCTTATCCTTTAGATCAATAATAACCCGCTGTGCGGTTTTCGCTCCAATCCCTTTTATCCCCTGGATTGTAGCTACATCTCCGGCTGCTATGGCTTCCATGATTTGCCGCGGCTCAAGGGACGACAACATGCTGCGGGCTGTGCTCGCACCAACCCCCGAAACCGAGATCAACAACCTGAAGATCTCCCGCTCAGATTTTTCCCAAAATCCATACAACGTATGCGAATCTTCTTTCACCTGCAAGTGAGTGAATAACTGCAGTGATTCCTGTGAAGGAATATGAGAGAAAGTATGAAGGGAAATATGGATAAAATATGCTACTCCGTTGCAGTCGATAACTACGTTAGTAGGATTCTTTTCCACGAGCCGGCCTTTAATGCTGTAGATCATGTAAGATAGATAATTGAGTGGTCAAATGTACTAAAATTCAAAGGACGACAAAGCACAAGTGCTACGACAAATACCTCCTAAAAATGGCATTTTCGGACAGTTATTTCCAAAAGAAGACGGCGGACTAAAAAAAATCCTACTGAGTTTCTTTCAGAAGGATTCTTTACCAGATTATTTGTCATTTAAACCTTAAACTCCCAAGGCTTTGGGACAGGATAAAGCGCATCTCTAAAATCAATATCCTTTCACTAATTCTTATTGTTCACGTTTTGCTTTTCGTTCCTTTTCCTGAGCATCAACGACTGCTACAGCGGTCATGTTCACAATTTCTTCTACACTCGCACCCAACTGCAACACATGCACAGGTTTGTTCATTCCCATAAGGATTGGACCAACAGATTCCGTTTTGTTCAACTCTTTCAGAAGTTTATAGGTACTGTTACCGGAATCAAGATTAGGAAATACGAGCGTGTTTACTTTACGACCGGCAAGCTTCGAAAAAGGGAATTTCTTTTGAAGCATTTCACTGTTAAGAGCAAAATCGGTCTGCATTTCACCATCCACAATAAGATCCGGATAGAAACGGTGCAGGTAATCTACAGCCTCTTTAACCTTTTCGGCTTTTTCATTCTGTGAAGATCCAAAGTTTCCGTAGGAGATCATTGCGATCACCGGCTCCATTCCAAAAAGTCTTACAGTACGAGCGGTCATCTGGGCAATCTTCCCAAGTTCTTTGGCACTGGGATCTATATTTACAGAGGTATCACTAATGAATAAAGGTCCGCGGGAGGTGTTCATCAGGTTGGTGGCAGCAACTTTGGACACTCCTTTAGCTTTTCCTATAAGTTCCAGCATTGGGCGGAGCACAGTCGGATAAGACCTGGAATAACCCGAGATTAAAGCATCTGCATCACCAGCGTTTACCATCATTGCGGCAAAATAATTGCGCTGCCTCATTAAAAGTTGTGCATCATAGCGGGTGACACCCTTTCGCTTCCTGGTTTGCCAATACACATCGGCATACCTGTTGCGCCGATCATTTTCTTCGTCAGATTTTGAGTCAATAATAGGCACTTCATCTGCGTGGAAGTCGATCTCCCGCATAAGTTCCTGGATCACATCCTTCCTTCCCATAAGAATAGGTTGAGCTATTCCTTCATCATGAGCTATTTGTGCAGCTTTTAAAACGTCTAAATGATCTGCCTCGGCAAAAATGACTCTTTTAGGTCCCATTTTGGCCCGGTTCATAAGCAAGCGGGTGATCTTGTTATCATTACCCATTCGCTCCAGCAGCTCTTCTTCATAACGTTCCCAGTCCAGAATAGGATTTTTGGCAACCCCGGATTCCATCGCAGCTTTAGCCACAGCAGGAGGAACCTGTGTGATCAAGCGTGGATCGAAAGGTTTTGGGATGATATAATCTGTCCCAAAATTAAGCTTGGTCTCTCCATAAGCTATATTCACCTGTTCCGGAACAGGCTCTTTGGCCAACCTTGCAAGAGCTTTCACAGCGGCCATCTTCATTTCTTCATTGATCTTTGTAGCCCTAACATCCAGGGCACCTCTGAAAATAAACGGGAAACCGAGAACATTGTTAACCTGGTTAGGATGGTCGCTACGACCGGTAGCCATAATGATATCCTTTCTGGTTGCAATAGCCAGATCGTAATCAATTTCGGGCTCCGGATTTGCCATAGCAAAAACGATGGGGCGTTTTGCCATTTTCTTCAGCATTTCCGGTGTCACCAGATTTCCTACTGAGAGTCCCAGGAAAACATCGGCACCATCCATAGCTGCCGAAAGGTTCTCATATTTTTTCTTCACTGCAAAACGCCTTTGCAAATCAGAAAGATCCTCTCTTTCTCTGTGCAAAACACCTTTTACATCAAACATTGCAATGTTCTCAACTTTTACTCCGAGTAGAACATAAAGATTAGCACAGGCAATTGCAGCAGAACCCGCTCCCGAGATCACTACTTTCACCTTTCCAATTCTTTTATTTGCAAGATCCAGAGCATTAAGCAATGCTGCCGAAGATATGATCGCGGTCCCATGTTGGTCATCATGCATCACCGGGATATCCAGATCCTCCTTTAGCCTTCTTTCAATTTCAAAAGCTTCGGGCGCAGCAATATCTTCTAGGTTAATTCCGCCGAAAGTAGGCGCAATGTTTTTTACTGTTTCCACAAAAGCATCAACGTCTTTTGTGTCCACTTCGATGTCAAAAACATCAATATCTGCAAAGATCTTAAATAGCAATCCTTTCCCTTCCATTACCGGTTTAGAAGCTTCCGGGCCTATGTCACCAAGACCAAGTACAGCAGTTCCGTTAGAGATCACCGCCACCAGGTTTCCCTTAGTGGTGTATTTATAAACGTTCTCAACATTTTTATGTATCTCCAGGCAAGGCTCGGCCACCCCGGGAGAATAGGCCAGCGAAAGATCTCGCTGAGTTGAATATTTTTTGGTTGGAACAACCTGAATTTTGCCGGGAAATGGTTTCGCGTGATATACTAAAGCTTCACGTCTTTTGCGTTCGTTCTTCATAATTTCCTGTTTAATCAGGCGACACAAAGGTAAGAGTTTGAATAATTACCAATAAAGATTAGTTGCTTTTTTAAAGTATATCACTTCTTTTAACCGGAGAAAAGGTTTAGGAAGATATTTTCAATAAGAAGCTATTTAGAAAATGATCCTGAATAAAATATTGGGAGTAAAGCCAAGTGATTTTTCATCCACTTGAATAGCTGTAGATGGATTCTCTTCGTCAACCCTGTAATATCTGTTGATTATATTTTCCCGATTCGTCAGGTTAATAACACCTGCATTAAACTCACCTTTTAGTTTTTCGGAAATTTTAAAATTGTAGGAAGCCGAAGCATCCAATCTAAAGTAAAAAGGAAAATTCACAGCATTTGGTGAATCGTAGTTCACAAACCACAAATTACCTTCTTGCCAGGTTTCCTGATCTTCAACAGGTGCAGTAAAGGGTTTTCCACTTGCAGCTTTTCCTCCTAAAGAAAAAATCAGGTTATCAAAAGAATAATTCATGGCTAAAGAAAATGAATGGCGAATGTCCAAATTGTTGGGGAAATAGGAAGATTCCAGGGCTGGAAACTCATAAGAACTTTCTGCCAGGGTGTAATTTAAATACACCTGCAAATCTTTTAATTTTTTGTTGACAAGCAGTTCCACGCCCTTGGAATCATAACTTCCCTTTGTCCTTCTAAACTCGTGTTGATCCCGGAATCCCTGTGTAGAAGTATTAATTCCTTCCACCTTTTTGTAATAGGTTTCCAGGTCCACAAACCATCCGGCAGACTTAAAATCTACTCCCATGGACACCTGATTGCTTCTTACTACCGGAAATTCCCGACCATTGGCAAGAATCCATCTTCGGTTTTCTACTCCGAGGAAATCTTCCTGCAGATCGATAATCTGACTCAAAGTCTGACTTTTCTGTTCCCCCTGAACCGTAAAATTTATTGATTGAGACACCTTATAATTAATATTTACCCTCGGTTCAAGCAGGAACTTCTCCAACCTATCCAGATAGTTGAGTCTTAATCCGCCCCTAATAAAAAATTGTTCCTGTTCAACAGTCATTTCTGTAAATACCGAATGAGATCTCAGAACATTTTTAATCCTGCTACTAAAAAATGGATTATTTACAACCTCGATATTGGACACGCCTGCTTCAGAGAATTCATATCCTCCGTGAAGAACAGATCTACTACTCAGGGAATATTTAAGACTGAGCTTAACTCCTGTTTCCAGAACTTCATTACTCTGAATAAGGCTTTGTTCTGTTGCTGTATTTTTATTCAATGCCGAAAGACTATAACGGGTAAGATAGCTCCGAAAAGTTGTCCCCAAATTTTTGGACCAGTTGGAAATTAAGGATCCACCTATAACAAGATTTTTTTGAGCAAGAGAATTGATTCTTTCTGTTGCATCTCCAGGTCCGGATAGATTCTCAATGTAATTTAATTTATTTTCAATGATAAGTCCGGTTAATCTGAACTTGTGATTATCTCTAAAATTATAGAGTATTTTTCCACTGTAATCTTGAAAGTTAAAGTCGGCTCCTTCCCCTGAAACTCTATCTCCTCCCGTAAAGACGGCCGACTCCTGAAAGGCCCTCGAAAAATAGCTGCTAAAAGTAGGGGATCTGTAAAAATTATCAATTGACCTTCTACCAGAGAGATGTACTTCCAGATTGTTTGCAAGGGGAACCTGCAAATACGCATCGGCATTTACAAGACTAATTCCGGCACCTCCGGAAATTTTACCCGTTAATTCATTTTTTGAACTTATATCAATTGTACCGGAAACCCCGCCACCAAATTCTGAACTGGTGCCGTTTTTTACGAGCCTTGCTTTATTCGTCAAACCTGGATTAAATGCAGAGATAAGACCAAAAAAATGCCCTGTTAGATACATTTTGACCCCGTCATACAATACGAGATTCTGGTCACTCGTTCCTCCCCGTATATTGATACTCGAGATTGTCTCATTTGCGTTTTCCACCCCGGGTAGAGCCTCCAGGATATGAAGAATATCGGGTTCAACCATTCCCGGCAGCGTACCAAAATTATCTGTATTAATCATAGTGGACCCATCTCTCCTCCTGCTTATCCCTGTGGTGAGATAATTAACTATAACAGACTCTCCCAGGACTTCAACAAAAGGAATCATCAAAACTTCAGGGCAATGCCTATAAGATGTGATTTCCTGCTTTAATTCTACGGGATTATATCCCAGATGCCTGATGACTATGTTTTTATCAATATCAGAATCTTTGAGAACCACCTCTCCTGCTTCATTGGAAAAATTTATTAAATCGCCATTTATATTAAATACTCCCGCCCCCGATATGGGTAAATCGGTGTTGCTATCCTTCAAGATAAAACAGAAGATTTCTTCCGTCCTGGTTTTTCTTATAGCAATATAACGATCGTTTAGCAAAATAAAGGAAAGAGAAGTTTGATCCCGTAGAAAATTCAGGACATCATCAAGCTGCTTTAGATTTGTGGGCAAATTTACCTGGATATTATCTAAATCTTTTTCCAGATAGGAGAACCGAACATCAAATTTTTCTTCCAGTTCTGGCAATATTAATTTTAAGGAAGTCTCTGTTGAAACCTGTGAATTCCCAATAAAACAACTGAAAAAAATAAGAAAGACAACAATTGCTTTAGGTTTACGCCGGCAATTATTCTTCATAGAGTACGATCTTTTTGTCAGCTTCAGTCACATATTGTAACTGTAGAGGAACTGTTACGGCCTTTAAAGCAAGTTCCATATCTGAATGACTGAAAGATCCTGTGAATAACTGCTCGAGATTCACATTTTTGGTGCTTATCTCAATATCAAATTGCTCCTCCAATTCCCTAATAACTTCCCGCAGAGGTACCGCTTCAAATGTACTTTCCTGAATAGCCCAGACAGGAATTTCTTCATTAAACTTCAAGACTTTTGAAATTGTATCCTGTGTTCCGAAAAATGCCTGTCTCTCTTTAAGAAGGAACTCCTTGTCCCCGAAAGAAACTTTAACTGCGCCTTCATAACACCACACCCGAAATTCATCGTTTCTACTTCTCACGTTAAAAGCAGTTCCTACAACTTTGACCTTTCCATTTTCTGTTTTCACTGTAAAATCTCCGCCCGTTTCCACCTTAAAAAAAGCTTCACCAACAAGCTTGATTGTTCTCTCACTACCCCAAATTTCAGGTTGATAAGATATTCGCGAATCACTATTTAAGATAATAGAAGATTCATCTGGTAAATCCAATAAAGTGATCTCGGCGGTTCCTGTTGAAATCCTCTCCTGCTTATTCAAAAAAAAGAACATCCCTGTAGCAAGAACAACTACCAAAACAGCAGCAATTTTGAGGTACATAAATCTGCCAAAAGATTCTTTGGACTCCACTTCCCCGTTATCCATTATTTCTTTTAACTTCCTGTAGTTTGCATCTTCATCAAATGCAGGTGCTTCAAAGTGAGAAGAATTTTCTACTATGGGCTTCAACTGCTGATAATCCTTAGTGATTTTAAAATCCGCCAGTTCCTCAGGAGTCAATTCCCCATTAAGCCACTTTAATATTTGATCTCTATTTTCCATGATTTCCCTCTGCTTATATAACAACCTTACCTAACTCTACCCTACCTTTTACACCTTATTATCACCCAAAGCCTCACGGAGTTTAATCAGTGCTCCCATCATTCTTTTTTCTACGGCTTTTTGGGAAATATTCAGGATTTCGGCTATTTCCCTGTATTTTTTATCATCAATCCTGTTTAATAAAAAAACCTCCCGTTGTGCATCTGTCAGGTTTGCAATTGCGTTTTGCAATTGTTCCATATATTCTTTTTCTCTGAGAATAAAATGAGGATCTTCCTTTTCAATACCATCCGAAACCTGTTGTTCTTTGTATGATAATTTTACTTTATCATGTTTCTTCACATTTAAAAAAAGATTATTGGCGGTAGTGAACAAAAAACTTTTAGCCTTGGATGGAATAATCTTACTGCAATTTTCAAAAATTCTTATAAAGGATTCCTGCACATAATCTGACGCCTGTTCGCTGTTCCCACATTTATAGTACATAAAATTGAAGAGATTTCGTGAGTGATGCTTATAGAATTCCCTAAAGACCTGTTCATTACATAGGTTCTCTTTGGAGGTATCCTTCATTGGGGGAAGTAGATTTAGAAGTTATAGGCGGGATAAATGTATTTATTTTTTTAATCTAAGGGTAGGGTAAAGGTTAAATTAATTGTTATATAGCCAAAGGGGATATCCACTACAGGCTATTCAAAAGAAATAACCCAAATAATTATACTATGAAAAATTTGAAATCTTTTATTCTACTTTTTGCAGCCCTGGCAGTAATTTTTACCGGCTGTAGTAAAGACGACAACCAGGAAAATGCACAATTATCTTTTATCATGGTTGATGCCCCGGGCGATTATCAGGAAGTGAATGTTGAAGTAACAGGCCTGGAGGTAATCATAGACGGGGAAACCATTCAGGTGGATGTTGAACCTCGTGTTTATAATCTACTGGAACTTACTGGTGGTGTTAGTGCCCTGCTTGGTGATGGTTATTTTCCTGCCGGCCAGTTAAGCCAGATAAGGCTTATCTTAGGTAATGATAATAGTGTGCTGCTTGAAGGGGAATCAGAAGAAGCAGAACTTAAAACTCCCAGTGCGCAAACTTCAGGTTTAAAGCTTAATGTTCACTACGACCTTGAAGCAGGAGTAGCTTATGAATTTATTCTTGACTTCAATGTGGATAAATCTGTAGTAGCTCTTCCAAATAATATGGGCTTTATTCTTAAACCGGTTATCAGAACCACTACCGTGGCCGAAAGTGGATCTATTTCGGGAACAGTAATTTCTGAAGAAAGTGTTCTTGTTACTGCCAGTAGTGACGCCAATAGTACAGAAGATGATATTGTTGCCTATACAGATGAGACTGGTGCATTTCTTCTTTACGGAGTTCCTGCGGGCACCTACGAGGTAACTGTTGCCGAAGTAATAATTCCAAATGTTGAAGTATTAGTAGGTGAGCGTACCGACCTTGGAGAGGTAAGTCTTGAGTAAACCTTTTAATCCGGAAAGAAGAATTCATTATTCGGTTTTTCTTTCCGGATTTATCTTTTATCTGAGTAATTTCGACAAATACAAGTAATTTTTATAATGAAAAAATTTCTGTACCTGAAGGGTCTTGCCTTCTTGCCTGTTTACCTGGTCCTACTGCTCCTAATGGGATGCCAGGAAGAGGAGTATGAAGTTTTAACCGAAGAAGAAGAACAAAGCCTGAGCAGGGATTCAGAAACTTTTGACCTTGTAATGCGAACCGCCATGCATGATGGCAGTCTGGATGATGAGATCGATAACAGCCCCTGTTTCTCTCTTATCACTCCTTATGAAATTGTTGTAAACGGTGTAAAAATTACTATAAATTCAAATTCCGATCTTGAAGAGTTTATAAAGAACAGAGGCGCGGGTAATAATTCCGGTAAAATTGAACTTCAATTTCCTCTCACTGCTACCAATTCCAATTACCAGCAAATACCCATAAATAATCCTCAACAATTACGGGCACTTCAGCAAAGGTGTCAAAATGAAGTAGCACTTGGGGAGCAGCCTGTAACATGTGCAGAAATAGAATTTCCGGTAACTGTTTTTCTCTATGACAAACAATTACAAAAGACCTTCTCAGAAAACATCTCCAATAAAGAAAGCTTTTTCCAATTTCTTTCCAATGTCAGGAATGGTCAGGTTTTTAACTTCTTCTTCCCTCTACAGGTAGAGGTTGATGGAGCCTTGATTAGCGTTGATAATAACAAAGAACTTCGTAACCTTCTCAGAAAATGCAATAATTGAATTAGCTGTTAAAAAAGTCTTTCCGGCGGCACCAATTCATCCAGCTTTTGATGATAATGCTGTGGCAGCAGTTCCATGCCCAATTGGTATGACGCATTCATCCATCCAAAGCCGGAGGTGGTGATGTAATCGAACTCCGTTCCCACATTCCCATATTCCGCATAAACTTTGTGGGTGGCGTTTACCACGTCATACTTTTCGGGAATGGTTCCGTTATAATCCACCGCATTTCTGGTGATCATATAGAGCCAGCGATAGATGAGCTCGTCAGCCTCTTCTTCATATCCATAGTCGAGCAGACCCTGCCATAGCAACATTTGATGCGGCGCCCAGCCATTTGGGTAATCCCATTGCCGCTGCACCTCACTGGTCGCAGTTTCTTCTACAGATTCTCTTGCTGTGGACAGAATTCCCCCTCTTGCTTTTAGATCTTCCATTAAGTTGGGAAGCATTTTTTTTGCCTGTTCTTCGGAAGCCACTCCACTCCAAAGCGGAAAGAAATTTGTAGCCGAAATATATCCAGTTTGCTCTCCCTTTTCAAAATTGTAATCAAAGAAACTACCCTCCTCTTCATTCCATAAATAGCGATTCATCAGCTCCTTTCGTTCCTCTGCTTTTTCCTCCCAGTATTCTGCTGAATAAGTCTTTCCTGAAGTTGCTTCGAATTCTCCGTTAAAATATTCCTCGATCAGGTATTCAAAATCTTTTTCATACTTGTACAACAGGGAATTAAGATCGACGGTGTTTAGATCTGCCGCTCTGTCCTCCAGTCTCCAGGAGGTATCGTGACCGCTTTCCCGTAAACTGCGGTCGTGCCGAAAGTATTCATCAAGTTCTTTATCCAGAATCTCGCCCGACTGGTATTTTCCTTCAAATTCAGCAACGGGTAAATTATGCTTTGCAGCGAATTTTTTAAGCACCCCCTCAAAATGTCCTTCTTCGGTTTCAGGAGGAATCCCTATCCCCTGGGCGAAATATCTGTTAAGCCCATTGTCTGTTAGCCGCTCCCCTTCAACCATCCATACCTGTTCATACTCTTTTATTGCAGCTTCCAGAGATTTCCGAAGCCATTCTTCATCCTTCTCCTCCATGGCCTCATAAACTTCCCGAACAAAAGAAGACATAAATGGTGGCTGAGTTCGGGTGAGATAGTAGGAACGGTTGGCATTGAGAATCTTTCCGTAGTGATTGATCTGGTAGACAAAATTATCAACCATAGCCTTTGCGAGATCTAGGCGTCGATCAATTAAAAGTCCTACTCCTTCAAAATAGCTGTCCCAGCCGTACATTTCATTAAACCTGCCCCCGGGCACAACAAAAGGTACGCCCTCGCCATCTTCAAGAGCTAATGACAAAAGTCCAGGTTTGTCATTAATGGATTTTACATACTGCGGAGTAATTTGCTTCGGAAGAACCACTACCTCAAAATCTTCCAGTTCCTGCTGAAGATCCTTGTAGTACCTAATTCCCACCGAATCTGTAGCCGGCACATACAACCGTTGTACATCACCTTCGGCCTTGGAGTCCTGCAGAATTCTTTCTAATCCTTCCCGGTCAATGGTACGAGTGAGATCATCCCAAAATTGTTCTTTAATGCGTCGGGAAATGCGTTGGGTCGGCGCTTCTTTAATTTTTTCAAGAGAAATCTGAAGAGTCTCCTTTTCTTCAGCCCTGGCTATGGCCAGTTCCTGAAGCAAATTCGAGAGATAGTAGATCTCTTCAATTGCTACAGAATCTTCTCCCGAACGGGGTATCAAAAATGGCACTTTTGGCTCGTCTTCTACAGTAATCTTTTTATCCCCATCTGTATCAGCCTGCTCCAGGAGGCGCTGCATAACCATATCCGTATCCAGCTGAAGTTCCTGAGCACCCGTAGAAAAATTCAGAAGGAAACAGAAAGAAATAAAGGCTAAAAATGACTTTTTTGAGATCATAACTCTTCCATTGGAACAGAAAGTTACGAATTCTCGGAAAGAAAGAGATTAGGAATCCTCTTTAAGAAACCTAATGTTCCGGGTGAGACCGCTGAATTTGGTCCGCTTAACAGCCGACTTCTTAAAAACTTTCCGGAAGGTATCTTCAGTGATCTCCTCCCAATCTTTTTTGCTCATGCTCAGCAGCTCGGGGTGAGGATTAAATAGAGGTTCGTTATGAGGTTTTGAAAAGCGGTTCCAGGGGCACACATCCTGGCAAATATCGCATCCAAAAGCCCAATCCTCAAATTTACCTTTCATTTCCTGCGGTAACTCATCCTTAAGTTCAATGGTGAAGTAGGAAATACATTTGCTGCCATCTACTTTGTATGGTTCCACAATGGCCTGAGTGGGGCAGGCGTCGATACAGGCGGTGCAGCTTCCGCAATGATCTGTTGCCGGTAGATCGTACTCCAACTCGAGGTCTACGATCAATTCAGCTACAAAAAAGAAGGAGCCTTTCTGCTTTGACAGCAATAAAGTATGTTTACCGACCCATCCTAATCCGCTTTTTGCAGCCCAGGCTTTGTCCATCACCGGCGCAGAATCCACAAAAGCCCTTCCTTCAACTTCTCCAATTTCCTGCTGCATAAACTGCAGCAAACCTTTCAGTTTATCCTTTATTACAAAGTGATAATCTGTTCCGTAAGCGTATTTGCTGATCTTATAGGAATCTTGCCGCTGTTCTTCTTCGGGATAGTAATTGAGGAGCAGGGAAATTACACTTTTTGAACCTTCAACGAGTTTTGTTGGGTCAAGGCGCTTGTCAAAATAGTTCTCCAAAAATGACATTTTTCCGTGTCTTTCTTTTTGCAGATATTCTTCCAGGCGGGGAGCTTCTTCCTCAAGAAATTCAGCTTTGGAAATTCCGCAGGAGAGGAATCCGAGGCGTTTGGCTTCGGCTTTTATCAGGGCTGTATTTCTGGTAGCTAAGGAATTACTCACGGTTCGAATAATTGCAACTACTGTGCCCAAGCTGAAAAAACAAGAGGTTCCAAAAATACCATTTTTGAGAGGTATTACTTCCGAAGCTTAAACTCCAAAATTGAATTTTCAGGTTTGAGTGAGATCAATGGCCTAATTTGTATAGGGGCGGAGGAGGAGGAAATTTCATAACGCTCCACCAGTTCGGCCACTGTCAGAATCATCTCGTACATAGCAAAGTTATTTCCAATACACATCCTTGGGCCGGCTCCAAAGGGATAATAACAGGAAGAATATTTTTTAGGATCTGTAAATCTCTCCGGTTTGAATTCCTCAGGGTTTTCCCAAAAATCTCTGTGCCGGTGGATCTCATACATAGAAAAAAGTAAAGTGGAACCTTTCGGAATTTCCAACCCGTCAAAAACATCCTTTTCATTATTCAGCCGGTCAATAAAATAGACAGGAGGATATAGCCTCATCGATTCTTCAATAACCATTTTGGTATAAGTACAGGATTGAATGAATTCAGCAAGAGATGTAGTTTCCCCATTCGCGTTTTTCACCTCCTCCAGGATCTTTTCCTGTGCCTGCGGATGTCTTGCGAGAAGTTGAGCGGTAAAAGTAAGAGCATTGGAGGTTGTTTCATGGCCTGCAGTGAAAAGAATAAGAATTTCATCTATAAGCTGCTCATTCTCCATGCTGCTGCCATCGTCATATCTTGCATCCAGCAGCATATCCAGGAGGTCATCCTGTTTTTCTCCCGAATTTCTCCTCTCATTGATGAGTTCCCTAAGGATATCCCTGGCTTCATCTGTAAGGTCTGTATGCTCTTTAATTTTTCCCGACAGGCTGAACCACCAGCCAAGATATGGTTGCCTCAATTCCTTCACCAGCATTTTCTGTGCAGCTTCTGTAATATGCTGTAGCCGGTTGATCTCCTTCTGCCCCACCGCACTGCTGAAAAGGGATTTTACTACCGTCTGGAATGCCAGATCATTAAACACCGGAAAAATGTCCACAGTTTTTCCGGTTTCTATTTTATTCAGCTCTGTTGATATAGCGGCTTTAATGCTACTTAATAAAAGTACCAGTTGCTTTTTATGGAAGGCTGGCTGGATGAGCTTGCGTTGTTTTTTCCAGTGTTCCCCTTCAGATGTTAACAAACCCTTTCCCAGATATTTTGCCATATCCTGCGTTTGGATGGGGGTCTTGGAGAAGTTTTTATGGTTTTTCTGAAGGGCATATTGGGCAAAAGCAGCATTTCGGGAGAAGATAACAGAGCTACCGGGACCAATTTTTAACCTGAAGGTGTCTCCTAGTTTTTCAAATTTCTTCCGGTGAAAGATCAGGGGATTCTCAAGGATGCGAAGAGAATTTTTGTAAAATTCCCAGGCCGGAACTGCAGGCACCTTTTTTGACTTTATGTCACTCTCTTCTTTCATGGTTACCTTCTGTGTTTTAAGACCTCACAGGATTTTAAAACCTGTGAGGTCTGACTTCCGATTTAAAATAGACCTCCTTGAATTCCACCCCTCACCCTTCCAAGGTGTTTGTAGGCAGCTTCGGTCACTTCCCGGCCGCGGGGAGTTCTTTGGATAAATCCTTGTTGGATCAAAAATGGCTCATATACTTCTTCAATGGTCTCTGCACTTTCACTAACGGCAGTGGCAAGGGTAGTGATGCCCACAGGTCCGCCTTTGAATTTGTCTATGATCGTGGTAAGAATCTTATTATCCATTTCATCCAAGCCATGGGCGTCGACATTCAATGCTTTAAGACTATATTTTGCAATTTCGATATCAATCTTCCCGTTGCCTTTGATCTGTGCAAAATCACGCACCCGTCTTAAAAGTGCATTTGCAATACGCGGGGTACCCCGACTGCGTCCGGCGATCTCAATAGCTGCTTCCATAGTGATAGGCACCTTGAGGATCTGTGCACTTCGCTGAACAATATCGGAAAGTAATTCGGTAGTGTAATATTCGAGTCGGCTGGAAATCCCGAAGCGGGCGCGCATGGGAGCTGTAAGCAATCCGCTGCGGGTAGTGGCTCCGATAAGGGTGAAGGGATTCAGGTTGATCTGGACCGATCGGGCATTAGGCCCCGTCTCGATCATAATATCAATCTTATAATCTTCCATAGCCGAATAAAGATATTCTTCTACAACAGCACTCAGGCGGTGGATCTCATCTATAAACAGCACATCCCTTTCGTCCAGGTTAGTCAGTAACCCGGCAAGATCTCCGGGTTTATCCAGAACAGGACCGGAAGTTACTTTTATCCCAACATTAAGTTCGTTAGCCAGAATATGAGCTAAAGTAGTTTTTCCAAGCCCGGGTGGCCCATGGAAAAGTGTATGATCAAGCGCCTCTCCTCTTTGATTGGCAGCTTCCACAAAAACTTTGAGGTTGTCCAATACCTGATCCTGACCTGCAAAATCATCAAATTCGAGAGGCCTTAAAGCTCTCTCGATATCCAGTTCTTCCGAAGAAAAATTTTCGCCGGAGGGATCAAGGTTTTCATTCATAAAAAGATATTAAAGAAACAAAGATAAAAGAAAAAGCCTTTTCATGTGGATGAAAAGGCTTTATACTGTTGCGTTTAAAAAGACCTAATGGTTAAGCTCTTCTTCTCCTTCCTGCAAAGGAACATTCTGCGGCGCGTAGTCCTGTCCTGCAATGACGTACTCCCCTTTCTCATTTGTTTTACTGTAGTCATAAGGCCAGCGATAAACGTGTGGGATCTCTCCCGGCCAGTTACCGTGAATAGGCTCTACAGGCGTAGTCCACTCAAGGGAATTTGAATTCCAAGGGTTTGCTGTTGCCTTTTTTCCTGCAATAATAGAGTGTATAAAGTTATAAAGGAATACAAGTTGTACCAGTGCAGTTATAATAGCAAAAATGGTGATCAAGACATTTATTTCCAAAAGGTCATCAAAGTAAGGGAAAGCAGTGTTATCGTAATATCTACGCGGTAGACCGGCCATTCCCACAAAGTGCATCGGGAAAAATACCCCATAAGCACCAATAATGGTAATCCAGAAGTGAATATAACCCAGGTTCTTATTCATCATTCGTCCGAACATCTTTGGGAACCAGTGATAGATTCCGGCAAACATTCCATAAAGAGCAGAGATACCCATCACCAGGTGGAAGTGAGCTACAACGAAATACGTATCGTGAACGTTAATATCGAGGGTACTGTCTCCAAGAACCAGTCCTGTTAAACCTCCTGTAATGAAGGTAGATACAAATCCAATAGAGAACAACATGGAAGGGTTCATTTGCAGGTTACCTTTCCAAATAGTCGTGATCCAGTTAAATGCTTTTACTGCGGAAGGAATTGCAATTAATAATGTAGTAAAGGTAAACACCGAACCCAGGAACGGGTTCATTCCCGATACGAACATGTGGTGCCCCCAAACAATTGTTGAAAGAAATGCAATTCCCAAAATGGAGGCGATCATGGCACGGTATCCAAAAATAGGTTTTCTCGAGTTTGTTGCCAGAATCTCTGATGCGATACCCATGGCAGGAAGAATTACGATATAAACCTCAGGGTGTCCAAGGAACCAGAAAAGGTGCTCAAACAGGATTGGCGAACCACCCTGGTAGTGCAGCACTTCTCCTCCAATGTAAATATCACTAAGGAAGAAGGAAGTTCCAAAGCTCCTATCCATTATAAGCATCAAAGCAGCCGACAAAAGAACCGGAAAGGATACTACCCCAATGATTGCTGTAACAAAAAGAGCCCAAATGGTTAAAGGCAAACGGGTCATCGATAAACCTTTAGTTCTAAGGTTGATGACTGTTACAATGTAATTTAAGGACCCAAGAAGTGAGGAAGCGATAAATATTGCCATTGAGACCAGCCACAGGGTCATACCGAGTCCTGAACCACCTATAGCCTGTGGAAGGGCACTTAACGGCGGGTAAATTGTCCAACCTGCAGAAGCAGCCCCCGACTCAACAAAAAGGGAACTGAGCATTATGATGCAGGAAAGGAAGAACAACCAGTAAGAAAGCATGTTCATAAATCCTGAAGCCATATCCCGTGCTCCAATCTGGAGCGGGATTAACAGGTTACTAAAAGTACCACTTAATCCCTGTGTAAGAACAAAGAAAACCATGATGGTACCATGAATAGTAACTAGCGCCAGATAAACTTCCTGGCTCATTACTCCTCCGGGAGCCCATTTTCCAAGGAAAATTTCAAAAATTTTAAATGATTCGCTCGGCCAGGCAAGCTGCATACGGAAGAAGATTGACATCGCAATCCCAATGATCCCCATGAAAAGTGCCGTAAAAAGGTATTGCTTTGCAATAACTTTATGGTCCATGCTGAATATATACTTCGTAAAGAAATTACCTTCATGATGGTGATCATCATGTGGATGTTCATTAACCGGTACGTGTCCTACTGCTGACATATTTCTTTATTCTTACTTAATTAATTTTCTACCTGTGCAAGTTCCTCTCCTGTACTTTTCCGATCCTTTTTTGCACCAATCAAATCACCAAGAGTCTCGGAATATTCCTCTTGTTCTGCCATCCAGACATTGAACTCTTCTTCGGTTTCCACGACTACCTTCATCTGCATGTTGTAGTGCGCTACCCCACAAATCTTATTACACAACAGGTAGTACTCGAAGTTATCATAATCTGTCAACGGCTCTTCCCCGAGGGCGACCAATTCCTCATTTTTTTCTCTTCGTATTTCGTTTATCCTGGCAACTTTATCCCTCATATATTCAGTCTCGTTGATAGCATCTGTTGTTACAGTGGGTGTAAACGCAAATTGAGTAATCATTCCCGGAACAACGTTCATTTGAGCTCTAAAATGAGGAAAATATGCAGAGTGAAGTACATCCTGCGATCTCATTTTAAATAGTACCGGCCTGTCTACAGGCAGATGGATTTCTGCAGTTACGACGTCATCAAGGGCGTAAGGGTCACTATTGTCAATTCCTAAAGGGTTACTTGGTTCAATAAACCTTACGTTCGCTTTTCCCAGTACATTGTCTTTTCCTGCGTAGCGGGCAATCCAGCTAAACTGTTTAGCGTAGAGTTCTACTACAATTGGATCATCTTCTTCATCTATGTCCATTATATCACTCCAGGTAAATAATCCGTAGATGATCAATCCAGCGAGCACTATCACAGGAATAATTGTCCATACAAATTCCAGCTTATCATTATCTGCGAAGAAAAGTGCTTTCTGCCCCTTCTTCCCTTTGTATTTAAAGGCAAAGTAGTGCAGCAGACCCTGGGTGATGACCTGTACAAACATAATTACGGCCATAGTGATCAAAAGCAGGTTATCATACTCTTCACCGTGCTCTGAAGAAGCAGCAGGAAGTGCTCGGTCTCCAAAACTCCAGAAGTTGTAAAGCATGAAAATATAAAAAGCGATCCCAAAGGCGAGCATCAGGTTTCCCTGAGTCTTGTTATCCTTGTCATTTGCTATCTGCGAAGAGTCCAGGGTATTAGTGTTCCTGGATAACTGGAAGATCCTTGTAAGCTGCCAAACAGTTATCGCAAATAATGCTACTACTATTATGATTAAAAATACTGTCATTTTATAATTTCTCTTTAAACAATCTTTTAATAATGATAATGCTCACTTTCTTTTATAAAAGGATTTCCTTTGGCCAGTAACGGTACTTTTGAGAGCGAATTGAAAACTACAAAAATAAACAATCCTCCAAAGAATGCCAGCGCACTAAGTTCTGGTATCCCAATGAACCATGATTCTCCAACCGTAGCGGGCATGATCATCACATAAATATCAAGATAGTGACCTAAAAGAATTATAATTCCTGTCATCACCACAAAATAATTTACACGCTTAAAGTCACTGTTCATTAACAGTAAAAGCGGGAAGATAAGATTAAGAACTACCATTCCAAAGAATACCAGCTGGTAATCTTCTATTCTCGCGACGTAGTAAGTAACCTCCTCAGGAATGTTGGCATACCAGATCAACATGAACTGAGAGAACCATAAATAGGCCCAAAAAATACTAAGTCCAAACATGAATTTTGCAAGATCATGGATATGGCTATTGTTAACAAATGGCAGGTAATCCCTTGATTTAAGATAAATAGTTACCATAGCAATTACTGTAACAGCCGTCACAAACATACTTGAGAAAACATACCATCCAAAAAGCGTACTAAACCAGTGTGGGTCAAGACTCATGATCCAGTCCCAGGACATCATAGATTCGGTGACGATAAAGAATACAAGAAATCCTGCTGAAAGCTTAAAGTTTTTCTTGTACCATCTAATATCTGTTGCCTCGTCCTGTTTTAATGAATTTCTTCTCATAAAATATCTGAAGATATTCCATCCTGCAATGTAGATCGCAGCTCTAATAAGGAAAAAGGGGACATTCAAATAACCGCTCTTGTTCCGAATGATCTCATCATGTTCAACTACTTCGGGATCCATCCAAACAAAAAGATGGTTTAAGTGTAAGCCGGAAAGTGCAAGAAATATAAAAATTATGATACTTCCCGGAAGCAGATAAGCAGTAATGCCTTCCATTACCCTAAAAAGAACCGGAGACCAACCTGCCTGGGCAGCGTATTGTACGGCATAAAAAGCAAGGGTTCCAAGAGCAATCATGAAGAAAAAGAAAGCAGCAACGTATACTGCAGCCCAAGGCTTGTTCTGTAGCTGATGTAAAACATGCTCAAGGTGGACAAGTTCGGCATCTTCTGCCATGGTATGGGATTCCTCATCCATACGCTCGGTAATTACCTGGTGCTCTGAGGGGACAAAGTCAAATCCCTCTGCATCGTCTTCCAGTTCATCCTCTGTTTGACCAGGAAGAGGCATTTCCATGGCTTCATGAGGTTCATCATGAGATGCTACAAATTCTCTTACTTCTTCAATAGTAGAAGGCGCGGCAATAAACCCGTAGACAAGGCCCAGAAGACCTACTACCATAAGTACTATAGAAAATATTTTTAATTTACTGGATAGCGTGTACATATTTTATATTATCTAGTGGGCTGTTATTCTTCGATTTCTTCAACTGGTCCTTCATCTGTGTCATCTTCCTTCACTTCCATGGGCTGTTCGGCATTTACCGGCGGCATAAGGTTTTCATCTTCACCATTTTCTCCTTCAGCTTCAACTCCAGCTTCTGCTCCTTCTGGAATCTCAAATTCACGGGCAGGACTTCCTTCAAGTTCATCTTTAAGGGTCATCACATAGTGGGTAATAGCCCATCGCTCTTCAATGGATGTTTGCGAGGCATAGGATCCCATTGCGTTTAAACCGTAATATTGTACATAGTAAACGCTACCCTCTGTAATCGCTCTACCTACATCATCATAACTGGGTATACCTAATATTTTTTCCCTTTCAACTAAAATTCCTTTTCCATCTCCTGAGTCACCATGACACAAAGCACAGTAAATAGTATATAGCGCTTTACCAGCAGCTAGAGTTTCTTCTGTATATGGAAGAGGATTGGTTAATTCTGTTTTGGCTGCAGCAAACCCTTCAGGAGAATGTTCGTAGGGAAAAGGTCTCCAGCCTCTCGACACTGTTCCTTCTACCGGAAGCTTAGCCTCCTGCTCATCAACAAAGACATCGTATGCTCCATATGGCTCATAGCTTACAGTTTCATGCATATTTGGCATGTACTGGTAGTTGGGCTTCGAGTTTTCCACACAGGAAACCACACTTAAGCCAACGATGAATAACATGGATTTTTTAAATAAACTTTTCATTGGGTTTATTTGTTATCTATTAGTTTAATTTCCGAAGCTCCTGTATTAAACAAGAATTCAGTTAGCTCCTCTGCATCATGATTACCTATTACAACCTCCATTAGGAAGTGATCATCGGTAGTTCTTACATCGGGATTTTCAGCTTTTTTGAAGGGCCACAATTTGCTTCTCATAAAGAAAGTAAACACCATAAGGTGGGCAGCAAAAAATACAGTTAATTCAAACATTATGGGTACAAACGCAGGGCTGTTCTGAATAAAGGTAAAGCTGGGCTTCCCTCCAATATCCATAGGCCAGTCTTCAATCATAATAAAATTCATCATGGCAACCGCCACCACTAATCCAATAATCACGTAAATAAAAGAGGTTATTGCCAGCCGGGTTGGAGCAAGCCCCATCGCCTTGTCGAGTCCGTGAACTGGAAACGGCGTATAGATCTCTCCAATCCTGTAACGAGCTTCTCTTACTTGCCTAACTGCCTGTAGTAGCAAGTCATCATCTGTATAAAGAGCGTGTATAACTTTAGATGCCATTATAAATTAATTTTTAAGTTGGTTTGCCTGCTGATTCCAATCTCCTCTATTCTCTGCAGTAGGGAAGTTATCTATTACCCTGTCAAGCAAAATATAATCGTCCCCAGAAAGATTGCTCACCTGTGCATAAGTATAAATACCTACCTGGTGAAGCTTTTGTTCCATTAAAGGTCCAACGCCGCCAAGCTTTTGCAGGTTATCTGCATTTTGAGTTGCAGGATCAAACACTCCAATGCGGTGAAGCATTTCATCAATTTTATCTTTATCTACCTCAGAACTAGTTAAACCTTCTGTATGAGTTGTGGGTTCGTGATCCCTCTTTTTATCGTATTCATTTCTTTTAATCCACCCTTCTTCAACATTTGACACTGGTTCTCTTACGATCGTGTTAGTATGATCTGCATGGTCTCCATGCTCCTCACGTAATTTTTTATATCTATCCCCAGAAGCTTTAAGAATTGTCTTAACCTCTGCTTGCGCGATCACAGGGAAAGTTCTTGCATAAAGCAGGAATAGAACAAAGAAGAAACCAATGGTTCCAATAAAAATCCCGATATCCACAAAGGTTGGAGAGAACATAGTCCATGAAGACGGTAAGTAATCTCTGTGAAGTGAAGTTACAATAATAACAAACCGCTCAAACCACATCCCTATGTTCACCACAATGGAAATAATAAAAGAGAACATGATACTTGTACGCAGCTTTTTAAACCACATGAACTGTGGAGAAAATACGTTACAGGTCATCATCGCCCAGTAAGCCCAGGCGTAAGGACCGGTTGCACGGTTAAGAAATGCGTATTGTTCGTATTCCACACCCGAGTACCACGCCATGAACAGCTCGGTAATATAAGCCACACCAACAATAGAACCTGTGATCATAATTACAATGTTCATCAATTCGATATGCTGGATAGTTATATAATCCTCGAGATGGGAAACCTTCCTCATAATAATGAGAAGCGTATTCACCATTGCGAATCCGGAGAAGATCGCCCCCGCCACAAAATAAGGCGGAAAGATCGTTGTATGCCATCCCGGAATCACCGAAGTGGCAAAGTCAAAAGATACAATAGTGTGTACAGATAATACAAGAGGAGTAGCCAAACCGGCCAGAACAAGTGACACCTCTTCAAAGCGTTGCCAGTCTTTGGCACGCCCACTCCACCCAAAGCTTAATATTCCGTAAATATGTTTTTGAAAGGGTTTTACGGCTCGATCTCTAATCATGGCAAAATCTGGCAGTAATCCTGTCCACCAGAAAACTAAAGAAACTGAAAGATAGGTGGAGATCGCGAATACATCCCAAAGCAGGGGAGAATTGAAATTTACCCAAAGGGAACCGAACTGGTTTGGAATAGGAAGTACCCAATAAGCCAGCCATGGACGCCCCATGTGAATAATAGGAAACAATCCAGCCTGAACAACCGAAAAGATTGTCATAGCCTCTGCAGAACGGTTAATGGCCATTCTCCATTTTTGGCGGAAGAGTAATAGAACTGCCGAGATAAGTGTACCGGCGTGACCAATACCTACCCACCATACAAAGTTGGTGATATCCCACGCCCAACCTACTGTTCTGTTTAATCCCCAGGTACCAATTCCTACAGAAACCGTATAAATAATACAACCCAATCCCCACAGGAAAGCTATAAGCGCAATAGAGAAAACTATCCACCATGATTTGTTTGCCCGCCCTTCAACAGGAGCAGCAACATCTACCGTAACATCATGATAAGTCTTATCGCCAAGAACTAAAGGCTTTCGAATAGGTGCTTCGTAATGAGACATATGCTTTTTATAATTGATTCTTTAATATACTTTTTTATGCTTCAGATGTATTGCGGACTTTTGTCTGGTACATTACGTTCGGTTTCGTGCCAACATACTCAAGAGCGTGATACATCCTGTCACTTTCACGTAAAGCTGATATAAGACTCGTCTCATCATTCACATCACCAAAAACAATAGCTCCCTTATCACAGGCCGCGGAACAGGCAGTATGGAATTCCCCATCATTGATTGCCCCTCCTTCAAGCTTGGCATCAAGAATGGTTCTTTGTGTGCGTTGAATACAAAAAGAACATTTTTCCATAACTCCTCTGGATCTCACTGTAACATCAGGGTTCAGCACCATTCGGCCGAGATCATTATTCATGTGGTAATCAAACTCCTCATTTTTTGCATAAAGGAACCAGTTAAACCTTCTCACTTTATACGGGCAGTTGTTTGCACAGTATCGGGTACCCACACATCTATTGTAGATCATTTGGTTTTGTCCCTGGCGACCGTGCATAGTGGCAGCCACAGGACAAACAGTTTCACAGGGAGCATGATTACAATGCTGACATAACATTGGCTGGAAAACAACCTGAGGATTATCTGAAGCATCTTCCAGTTCGCCAAACTGGGAAAGCGAATCTCCCAGTCCGCTCATATTATCTTTCTTTTCAATATCCTCTGCGAATGAATCTTCAGAAGAATAATAGCGGTCAATTCGCAACCAGTGCATATCGCGATATTTACGCACTTCTTCTTTTCCTACTACGGGAACATTGTTTTCGGCGTTACATGCTATAACACAAGCGGCACATCCCGTACATGTATTAAGATCAATAGACATCTTAAAAAAATGTCCAACAGAACGATCAAAACCATCCCAAAGATCAACATCTGGTGATGTCACCGGAGTTTCGATGTGATTTAAGGAAACCTGGGGTATTTTATTCCATACATGAGTATCCTGGGTGTTAAAGATCTCCAAAGTTGTTTCTTTAACAATATCTTCCCTTCCCATTAAGGTAGTGTGCAGCTGCAAGCATGCAAATTCATGAACCCCTGCTGTCTTTTCTATGGTAACATTCTGGAAAGATTTGAAATCTTTATACAATGGATAAGCATTAACACCTACCTGCATTTCACGTTGGATCCCTTCTTTCTTTCCGTAGCCCAGTGCAAGAGAAACAACACCTCTCGCCTGTCCCGGCTGGATGAACACAGGAACTTTTTCAAGCACAGTATCCCCAACTTTCAGGTTCACATAGTTCCCGTTGATGGCTCCATTAGATACATGTTCATTTTCAAGGTCCAGCGCTTCAGCATCATATTTAGAGATCTTGAGATAATTATCCCAGGAAGCACGCGTAATTGGATCTGGCAATTCGTGCAGCCACGGGTTATTTGCCATGTTACCACTACCCATTGAAACCGAAGTGAAAAGCTCAAGCTCTAAACCTTCCGAAGGAGTTGCAGTAAGATTTCGTACAGCTGCATCGTCATCAATTGCAGCGGTAGTTTCTCCGGGCCCCGACCCTACAGCCACATTCCAGGGAGAAGTACCTTCAAAAACACCATCATGCAAAGCATCCACCCAGGCAGAGAATCCCATAGATGCTTCCCAGGTGTTCTGCATATAATCTCCATACGACATATTGTTATCTGTCCATCTTAGGAGAACATCCTGAAACTGACTGGTATCAAAAAGTGGTCTTATAGTAGGCTGCATTAAACCGAATTTGGTAGGAGTAAATTCTACATCCCCCCAGCTCTCCAGGTAATGTGGGGTAGCCGCCACATAGTCTGATAATAATGCAGTTTCATCATTCTTCATGGAAAAGGCCACCTTAAGGTCAACCTTAGCCATACCTTCAACGAACTCTTCAGAAAACGGAAGGCTGTACACAGGATTTACTCCCGCAATTAAGATTGCACCTACCTGTCCAGCCTGCATATCGGCTACTAACTGCTTCACTTCGGCAGTATTTCCCTGACGCAGCATTCGTGGATTTTCAGTATTCATGACTGCACTTCCAAGAGCTTCATTTATTGAGAGTGCCAATGACTGGGCATCAACTTCAGGAATTCCTGTCACCACCACGGCTCCACTACCGGCCTTGCGCAGCTGCCTTGCAGCTTTAATAAGGGCATCATCGATATGAGCAGGTAGATCACTTGTAGAAGAACCTCCTGTTACATAACCATGAAGGGCAGCCAGAGCTGCTTTTTGTTGTGACAGTGTTAAAGGTATTCTCTTATCGGCGTTGGCACCGGTAAGGGAAAAATTTGATTCAAATTGTACGTGCCGCGACATCTTACCCTCAACTGGCAGGCGTCCTTTTGCATATCCCGCATCATGACCACCACCGGCCCAGTCTCCAAGGAAGTCTGCTCCAATAGATACTATCACCTCGGCTGAAGCAAAATCATAAGATGGTATGGCTCTTCTTCCGTAACGTCTTTCAAAGGCATCCAGAATATGATCTTCAGAAACCGTGTCGTAAACCACGTGCCTTACATTCCCGTACTTTTGCGAAAATTCATTAATAAGCTTTGCAGTGGAAGGACTTGCGAAGGTCTGCGTCAACAATACGATGTCTCCGTTCACATTGTTGAGCTTTTCTGTTACTTCACGATCGAACTGCTCCCAGGAAACTACCTCCCCATTAGCCATTGGCCTTTGAAGTCTTTTATTGTCGTACAATGACAGCACAGATGCCTGTACTCTAGCATTTGCACCGGTAGTTCCCATGGTGTTTACTTCAACCTTTATAGGTCGCCCTTCCCGCGTTCTAACCAGAATACTGGAAAAATCAAATCCATCGGCCATAGTAGTGGCGTAATAATTTGCTACCCCGGGAACAATCCTTTCGGGTTGGACCACATATGGAATAGATTTCATTACCGGTCCTTCACAGGCAGCCAAAGAAGCTGCTGCAGTACTAAAACCAACGTACTTCAAAAAGTCTCTCCTGGATGTCGTCGAACCTTCAAGAGTCTCTTTGTTACCCAAAAATTCATCTGTCGGGATCTCCTCCACAAATTCCTTCTGGCTGTGCGTCTCAACAATTGAGCTGGATTCCTTCAGCTCTTCAACACTTTTCCAGTATTTCTTGTTTGATGACATATGCTTACTTTCTACTTTTTAAATTAATAATGGCACTTGGCACATTCCAGTCCCCCCATTTGGGCAACTGTTAATTCCTCTACTCCATACTTTTTGGAAAGTTCTTCATGAACCTTCTCGTAATATTCATTCCCCGCCGTACGGACATTTGTCTCCCGGTGACAGTTAATACACCATCCCATTGTAAGCGGAGCGTTTTGATACATTATTTCCATTTCCTCAACAGGTCCATGGCAGGTTTGACAGGCAATACCCCCAACTTCTACGTGCTGTGCGTGATGGAAGTATGCAAAATCTGGCAGGTTGTGTATTCTTATCCATTTAACCGGCTCGGTCTCTCCCGTATAAGCTTGCTGGGTTACATCCCAGCCAACTGCTTCATATAATTTTGCAATTTCACCGTCATAAAATTCTTTTGAATATTCCTCTGTGGCCGTACTTTCAGCCACTTCGCTAATAGTTTTGTGACAATTCATACATACATTCAAAGATGGAATCCCCGAAGTTTTGGATACTCTGGCAGAACTGTGACAGAATTTACATTCAATTTGATTGTCTCCCGCATGAATCTTGTGAGAGAAGTGAATTGGCTGAATTGGCTGATACCCCTGATCAACCCCAACCTGCATCATCCATCCATAGGCGAAATAAGAGCCTACCAATACAAGAACAACAGCAGTGACAATTACCAGGAATTGGTTTTCAACAAAAGATTTCCAGACAGGTTTACCTCTTTTTTCTCTTACCGGCAATTCTACACCGCTTGCAGCCGCAAATCGTCTAAGAGTTTTATTTACAAGATACAGGATGACAAGTAGCATTAATAAGATAAATGCTAATATCCCAAGAAGAATATCTGTAGAGATTCCGCCTCCACCATCACTGGCACCGGCAGCCTGTCCACCCACTTGCTGTGCCTGTGGCACGGCCTTTGGCGCATTCACATACGCAAGAATATTATCGATATCCGCATCACTTAACTGCGGAAAAGGCGGCATTGCTACCTGATTGTATTCATTATAAATAGCAACCGCCTGCTCGTCTCCTGCTGCGATTAAGGCCTGGGAATTTCTTATCCAGGCATGCAGCCAGTCGGTTTCCCTAATCTCCCCTATTCCTCTAAGTGGCGGACCAATAGAATTGGCGTCAAGCTTATGACAGGCAGCACACAGCGTGTTAAAAAGCTCTTTACCTACAGCCGCATCTCCGGAAGCTTCTGCCTCCACGTTTGACTCCATGGGTCCGGCAACATCACCCTGTCGCTCGGAAATCCCCTGTTCAGGATCCTCAGATAGTTCGGAGTCATCCTGGGCCAGGACAAGCGTAGAAAATGAAAGGAAAAACGAAAAACTTAATATAAGTAATCGCGTGGCTGAAGGGCGGTATTTCACCTTTTTCATATTATAAGTTGAATTAACGTCTTATTTGGTACGATTTTTAATGGATTAAAAACGTGACAAAAATCATATTTTAGCACCAAAAAATTTACCGACAAAAGTAATACTTAAGTTCGATTTGAGAGGACAGCCAATTAATTTATAACTGTTCTAAATAACTGTTAAGAGCAGAATTAAGGGCTAAAGTTATACTTTTGTAATTCAGAAAATTAAGAAGAAATGTTGAGAAAAAGCAAGTTAATCCTGGTAACTGTATTTTTATTTGGAGCAACAGCAGCCACACAGGCACAGCAAGGGCAGGTATCAATCCATCAGGACGAAATCATCCCTGCACTACTGGAACAAAAAACCGAAATGGTTCAAGATGGAGTTATTGGCGAACGCTACAGGATACAATTATTCTCCGGGGATAACAATCAGGCCAGTAAGATAATAAAGGAGTATAGATCCCTCTTTCCCGAATGGTCGTCAACCATAGTCTTTGAAACGCCAAATTATAAAGTCTGGGTTGGAAATTTCAGGAACAGCCTGGAGGCAGACAGAGCTTTGCTGGAAATAAAGAAATCATTCCCGGCAGCATTTAGATTTAAACCGGAAAAAAGATAAAACATCTTATTTTGTAAAAAAATAAAGGGACGCCAATGCGTCCCTTTTATTTTCAAATTACCTAAGTTCTATTTCAACTTTTTCTTCACAGCAACTTCCTGGAAGGATTCAACCACATCACCTTCCTGTATGTCATTGTAGTTCTTAATCTGCAATCCACAATCATAACCCTTGGAAACTTCCTTCACATCGTCTTTAAAACGTTTAAGAGAGGCAAGTTCACCTGTGTAAACCACTACCCCATCACGTATTAATCTTATTCGTGAGTTTCTGTAGATTTTACCATCTGTCACCATACAACCGGCAATAGTACCAATTTTAGATACTTTAAAGATCTCCCTGATCTCTGCATTACCGGTAATCTCCTCCTTCATTACAGGAGAAAGCATTCCCTCCATAGCATCCTTAAGGTCGTTTATGGCGTCATAGATAATGGAGTATGTTCTAATATCAATTTCTTCTTTCTCGGCGATCATTCGGGCATTCCCGGCTGGTCTAACATTAAATCCAATAATAATCGCATCTGAAGCTGAAGCAAGTAGCACATCACTCTCGGTAATCGCACCAACTCCTTTGTGAATAATATTCACCTGAATCTCTTCAGTAGAAAGTTTCTGGAACGAATCGGTAAGAGCTTCCACTGAACCATCAACATCACCTTTAAGAATAATATTAAGTTCTTTAAAGTCTCCAAGTGCGATACGGCGTCCAATCTCGTCAAGAGTAATATGACGTTGAGTCCTTACAGACTGCTCACGTTGCAATTGGTTACGTTTGGCGGCAATATCTTTAGCTTCACGCTCATCTGCCATTACCTTAAACTTGTCTCCCGCCTGCGGTGCACCGTCAAGACCCAGAATAGATACCGGTGTTGAAGGACCTGCTTCTTTCACGTCTTTTCCACGTTCATCCTGCATGGCCTTCACTTTACCACTATGTCTACCCGCAAGAACATAGTCTCCAATTCTCAGCGTACCTGATTGCACCAGGATTGTGGAAACATACCCTCTACCTTTGTCCAGGTAAGCTTCAACTACCGTACCGGTAGAAAGCTTATCGGGATTGGCCTCAAGTTCCAGGATCTCGGCTTCAAGAAGCACTTTTTCAAGAAGTTCTTTTACCCCAAGACCTGTTTTGGCCGATATATCATGCGACTGAACCTTACCGCCCCAGTCTTCAACCAACAGGTTCATTCCTGCCAGTTTTTCTTTAATTTTTTCAGGATTTGCCGTTGGTAAATCCACTTTATTGATTGCAAATACGATTGGCACCCCTGCTGCCTGGGCGTGAGAAATAGCCTCCTTGGTTTGAGGCATCACATCATCATCTGCCGCCACTACAATAATAGCAAGGTCAGTCACCTGAGCACCCCTGGCACGCATAGCCGTAAAGGCTTCGTGACCCGGAGTATCCAAAAATGTTATTTTCTGACCATTTTCCAGTTTCACACCATAAGCTCCAATGTGCTGAGTGATCCCACCGCTTTCCCCGGCAATTACATTTTCCTTACGAATATAATCCAGCAAGGAAGTTTTACCGTGGTCAACGTGTCCCATTACAGTGACAATTGGCGCACGTGGACTAAGATCTTCAGGATTTTCGGGAACCACTTCTTTTGGCTCGTCAATATCTGCAGTAACAAATTCCACCTCATAGTCAAATTCCTCGGCAACAATGGAAAGAGTTTCAGCATCGAGACGCTGATTCATGGTTACCATCATTCCAAGAGACATACAAGCAGAGATAATTTGCGTTACCGGCACATCCATCATGGTAGCAACTTCGCTAACCGTAACAAATTCCGTAACCTTTAATACCTTGTTCTCTTCTTCAAGTTGGGCATCCTCGGTCCTTTGACGGTGAGAATCCCTTTTATTTCTACGGTACTTGGCACCACGACCTTTACCAGATTTACCCTGAAGTTTCTCAAGGGTCTCACGTACCTGCTTTTGTACTTCTTCTTCGCTAGGCTCCTCTTTGGTAACCGGACGGGCACGTTTCCCTTTATTGGTTTTTGATCCTGCACCGGCACCAGATTGTCCCGGAGCGCCTTTAACATCTTTACTTATACGACGACGACGCTTCTTGCGCTTCTCCTTTTCCTCTTCAGCTTTTTTATCTTTTTCGTCTTTCTTCTTAACGGGCTTTTTAAACTGGGAGAGATCAATCTTTTCTCCTGTGAAATTTGGACCACTAAGCTTTTGATATTTAGTAGTAACAGTAGAATTTTCGTCTTCTTTTTCCCCTGAAGCTTCAGCCTCAGGTGCTGTTTCTTCTTTAGACTTCTCCTCTACAGCCTTTTCAGCTTGTGGCTCGGGAGTTTCGGGTGCTTTTTCTTCAGATTTTGAAGTTTCAGCTTGTGGTGCTTCTTCTTTTGACGATTCTGCTTCAGGAACTTCCGCTTTAGGAGCTTCTGTTTTGGGAGCTTCGGGAGTTTCGGCCTGTGGCTGTTCAGGCGCTTTAGTCTCTTCTGCCGGAGCTTCAGATTTTTCAGGGGAAGCTGTTTTTGGTTTATCCAGATCGATTTTACCTACCTGTTTTGGGCCTTCCAGGTTAGACTTCGCTCTTATAACCTCCTGCTTCTCCTCCTGCTTGCGCTTTTCTTCCAGTTCCTTCTCTCTCTCAAGACGAAGGCTCTCTTTTTCCTTGCGCTTCTCTTCACCAACTTCCTTTGCCTCTACCTTCTTACTTTTATCGGTTTGAAATTCATCAGAAAGCACCTGATAAATCTCTCCCGAAATTTTTGTGGTGGGACGCGCTTCTATTTCGTGGCCTTTGGAATTGAGATATTCCACGGCACGATCCAACGAAATATTGAATTCGCGTAACACCTTATTTAATCGCATTGTCTTCGCTTCAGCCATAAATTGCCCTCTAAATTAACCTCTTTTATTCTTAACTTTTATTCTCTTCTTCAAATTCTTCTCTAAGAACTCTCATTACATCACGTATCGTCTCTTCTTCAAGATCTGTTCTCTTGACAAGATCATCCACGTCCTGCTCTAATATACTTTTTGCGGTATCAAGACCAATCTTGGCAAACTCTGCAATCACCCAGTCGTCGATCTCGTCTGCAAATTCTCTCAATTCCACATCTTCTTCAACACCTTCTCTAAAGACATCGATTTCATAACCTGTCAATTGTCCTGCCAATCTAATATTATGACCACCACGACCAATAGCTTTAGAAACTTCTTCAGGTTTTAACATTACTTCTGCCCGCTTATTCTCCTCATCTATCTTGAGAGAGGTGATTTTGGCAGGGCTAAGTGCTCTGGTGATCAACAACTGGTTATTGCTGGTATAATTGATCACATCGATATTTTCATTCCCCAGTTCCCGAACGATACTGTGGATCCTTGATCCTTTCATACCCACACAGGCACCAACGGGATCAATACGATCATCATAAGAATCAACAGCTACTTTAGCTTTTTCACCGGGTATTCTTACAACCTTCTTCACATTAATTAAACCATCAAAAACCTCCGGAATCTCCTGTTCAAAAAGTTTCTCCAAAAATAAAGGAGAAGTTCTTGACATAATAATTGCTGGTTTATTTCCTTTTAATTCAACACTTTCAATGATCCCTCTAACATTCTCCCCTTTTCTGAAGAAATCTGAAGGGATTTGTCGGTCCTTTGGAAGAATTATCTCGTTACCATCATCGTCAAGCAGAATAATCGCGCGGTGACGAATGTGGTGAACTTCAGCAGTATAAATTTCTCCTTCAAGCTCTTTAAAGTGCTTGTAGATATTTGTATTATCGTGTTCGTGAACCTTAGAAATAAGGTTTTGACGTAAAGATAAAATAGAACGACGACCAAGGTCGATCAACTTAACTTCTTCAGAAACATCTTCCCCAACTTCAAAATCGGGTTCGATTTTACGGGCTTCAGTTAAAGATATTTCCTGATTGGGATCTTCCACCTCTCCATCGGCCACAACAACACGGTTTCTCCAAATTTCAAGATCCCCTTTATCGGGGTTTACAATTATGTCAAAATTATCGTCTTCCCCGTACTTCTTTTTAAGAGCACTTCGCAATACCTCTTCCAGGATTGCCATTAATGTTGGCTTGTCTATGGACTTGTCATCCTTGAATTCTGAAAACGAATCTATCAACGCGATATTTTCCATATCTTATGTCTGTTAAAATGTTATTATCACTTTTGCCTCTTTCACATCCTCTAAAGGCAGGACAGCTTCTTTACTTACTGTAACCTTGCCCTTACCTACAGGCTTAGGTTCCCTGGTTTTCCACTTAAGAGTTAGCTTTTCATTCTCAAAAGCGGCCAGTTCTCCCTCTATCTTTTCTCCCTTGACAGTAGTTACCGCAAGAGTTCTACCAATATTCTTTTGATACTGTCGCGGCATTTCCAAAGGCGCGGATACTCCTGCCGAGGAAACATCAAGGGAAAAATCTTCCTCTTCGCGATCAAGATTATGTTCGATCTTGCGACTTACCGCAATACAATCATTTACAGACACCCCCTTATCTCCGTCAATAACAACGGTGATATGATTTGAGTCGTTAACATTGAGCTCAATTAAAAATAATGAATTATTTTCTTCGAAAGCTTCCTGCAGTAAATTTTCTACTTTCTCTCGTAACATTCCCGGGTCTGGCTATAAAAAGAGGGGACTTTCTGTCCCCTCGTTGTTCTTTTTTTCGCTTCAACGGTGCAAATATAGTAATATTTTTGTAGAACGAAAACAAGAATTGGAATGAAAAAATATTTGTAATTTTATAACTGAATCAATCTTACCATCTTACAACTACCTATGAAAACAATACTTGTCCCTACCGACTTTTCGGAAAAGGCAGAAAATGCCCTTAAAGTAGCCGCTCAACTCGCAAAAAAATTTGATGCAGAAATTTATCTTTTGCACTTGATCGAACTACCTGTAGATATGGTGAACCCGGTAGGAGAAACTCGTTCCAATGATTTACCTGAAGCCCTTTTCTTTATGAAAATGGCTAAACAAAAATTCGACGAACTTCTTTCCCGACCTTATCTTAAGGGTCTTAAAGTTCATGACACCGTAGAGGTCAACAAAGCCTTTGACGGCATATTGGAAGCTAGTACAAAGCACGGTTGTGATTTTATTATCATGGGCTCCCAGGGAGCTTCGGGTCTAAAGGAAATGTTTATAGGTTCAAATACCGAGAAAGTAGTGAGAACTTCTGAAATCCCTGTACTCGTCGTAAAAAATGACCATCCATCTTTTGAGGTCAAAAATTTTATCTTCGCCACTAACCTTGAATCCACCGGGAAAAATACGCTTTCTAAAGTGGTGGCTTTGGCCGATACCTTCCAGGCGAGGCTACATTTGGTGTATATCAATACTGCCAATGAATTTGTGACTTCAAATGACTGCGACCAAAAGCTGAAGAAGTACATTGAAGGAACAGACTTTAATAACTATGAATTCCATATTTTCAACGATGATTCTGTCGAACAGGGGATTCTCAACTTTGCCAAAAAAATAAATGCAGATGTGGTGGGAATCGCCACACATGGACGAAAAGGTTTATCTCATTTCTTTAACGGTAGTATAAGTGAAGACCTGGTGAATCATGCGAATAGTCCTGTTATAACCTTTAAACTCGAAAATTAGGCAGATCATTATTCACCGGAATCCTTGATCATTGACGAATTCTTTTTTTTATATAAAAAACATTAAAAATATTCCTTCTAAAAATATCCTGAGGAACATTTTAAATGTATTTTTACTTATCAGAAAGGGGCTAAGGCAAAAGTTTAGTGCCAAAATCCTCACTCTCCAAAAATAGCACTCCGGAAGCTTTTTAAAAACCCGGCAGTTCTGGTTAAGGAATTGAGAACCATACGTTAAATTTCCGTCAAAGCTTCAAAAACATCCTATAAAAATTTGCCACAAATGTATCTTTATCCCATATTTCATTTAGATGGTGCTAAAGGCAAGTTTTCAAGTGGCATTTTTGGCTATAGAGATCATTCTCACATTTTACAGCAATGTGCTGGAGGATAATCTAATGGTCAAATTTCTGCTTTTTGTCATTACTGCTGTGCTAATTGCAATGGGAGTGACAAAACTTGCGAGCCAGCTACTTCCGGCAGATAAAGATTACGTCTCTCCAGAGGACGAACAGGCGGTATAGTTGTGATTAAGCAGTCTTTTGAGTGAAAATGAAGGATTTGATACTGCAGAATTACAACGAAGGATCCGGAAAGAAAATATTTCTCTCCGGATCTTTCTTCTTAAATCCCTTCCAAAAATGACTTTTTTGACACCACTTTTCTGTGAAACTTCAGTTATTCTAAATTGTTTAAATTTGACCCTCACTCTAAAATAGATTTGATATTGAGCACCCCCAACGATAAGGAACTGGAAATTTTTGAAAGTGACCAGAATGTATTCAATGTACTTTTTGAAGCAGCTTCAGAAGGTATTATTGTTGTTGATAAGAATCAAATGATCATTAGCAGCAATCTGGCGGCAGATAATATGTTTGGATACGAAAAAGGGGAGCTAAAGGGTAAACCACTTAACCTATTGATACCTCCCAAGTATCGTTCTGCACATCCCGCTCATTTTAAAGGTTTCTTAAATGACAGCGAAAAAAGACAAATGGGCCATGGTCGTGACCTGCACGGAGTAAAAAAAAACGGAGATGAATTTCCAGTGGAAGCGGGACTTAACCCATTCAAAATCGGAGAGGAGCGTTATGTGATGTCTCTTGTCATAGATATTTCAGTAAGAAAAGAGGCGCAGCGTCAAATAACCCAGCTCAATAATGAACTGGAAGGCAAGATCAAGGTGAGAACAAAAGAACTGGAAGAGAGTATCCAGGATCTGCAGAACGCCAACAAGAGCCTGGAAACTGAAATTAAACGCCGAAAAGAAGCCGAAAACCGAATAAAAACAGCCTTACAAAAGGAAAAAGAACTCAATGAACTGAAAACAAAATTCCTTTCGTTGGTTTTCCACGAATTTAAGACCCCTCTTAGCGGGATATTAACCTCTGTCGTTCTCGCCGGAAAATACAGGCTTGAAGACCAGCAGGAAAAACGGGAAAAACACCTTAATACCATCAAGAGCAAGGTACATTACCTGGATAATATCCTCAATGATTTTTTATCTATAGAAAGATTGGAAAGCGGGAAAGTGAACTATAAATTTACAGATTTTAACCTTAGCAAACTGGTGAACGAAGTAGTGTACAATGCCAATGTTACCCTAAAGAGCGGACAAAATATTGAGTATACCCGCGACATCGAAAATGTAATCCTTCACCAGGATGAAAAGATACTGGAGCTGGTGTTGTCCAATTTATTGAACAACGCAATAAAATATTCCCCGGAAGACTCTCTTATTAAATTTCAAATTGAAGTAGAAGAAAAAAAGATTTGGTTTAAGGTGACAGATGAGGGTATGGGAATCCCGGAGAAAGATCAAAAACATATTTTCGAAAGATATTTTAGAGCAGAAAATGCTCTCTTAAACCAGGGTACAGGAATTGGTCTCAACATTGCCAAGGTCCACCTGGAGAATCTTGGAGGAACCATTAGCTTCAGAAGTAAAGAAAACTCCGGAACCCAGTTTATTGTAGAACTACCTATAGTTAAAGAATGAAAAAAGTACTGTTTATAGAAGATGACACTGTAGTTCGGGAAAATACGGCCGAATTACTTGAACTTGCAGAATACAATGTTATCACTGCAGCAAACGGCCGGTCTGGCCTGGAATTAGCCAGGCAGGAGCTGCCAGACATCGTAATTTGTGATATCATGATGCCCGAAATGGATGGCTACGGAGTGCTTCAGGCGCTTTCTGAAGATCCAAAAACCCATGCCATACCTTTTATTTTTCTTTCGGCAAAGACCGAACATAAGGATATTCGCCGCGGGATGGATTTGGGGGCAGATGATTATCTCACCAAACCTTTCGAGGAGGAAGAGCTCATAAGTGCAATAGAAAGCCGGCTGGCAAAAGTGGCTATTCTAAAGAAACTTCAGGAAAACGGAAAGAGCCCGGCACAGGCAGCACCTCAGCAAAAGATCAATTCCCTGCAGGAATTAAGGGAAGAGGTTAAAAACTACGAGCAGCAAACCTTTAAAGCAGGAGAGACCATCTACGAAGAAGGTAAACTGGGGAACCATTTTTTCTTTGTAGATAAAGGCGTAGTGAAGAGCCACCGTATGGATGAATACGGGAAGGAACTTATCACCTCCATATACAAGGAAGGAGATTTCTTTGGAAATACCTCTTTTAAGAAGAGCGATGCCTATACCGAATATGCCACCGCCATGGAGGAAACCCGGGTCTACGCAGTCTCCAAGGACGAGTTGAAAAATATTCTTATGAATAACAGCAACATTACTCTTGAATTGATAGATGTAATGGGAGATAATATTACCGGGATCAAAGAGCAGCTGCTTGAGATGGCTTATGGTTCGGTAAGAAAGAAAGCCGCTCGCACAATCCTGTTGTTCTCGCAAAAAATAAGAAGACATCCAACCCAGAGTATCAGGATATCAAGGAGTGATCTGGCCAGTGTGGCCGGGATGGCTTCAGAAACTCTCATACGCACCTTATCTGATTTCAAAAAGGAAGGATTACTGGAAATAGAAGGCCGTAATATCAAGCTCCTCGATGTAGAAGCACTCAAAAAGATCAGTTGATTTTCTTGATGCTTAGAATATTTCAATAACTGATGTTCATCATTTTTTCAATCTGACTTCCTGCATATTTTTGTGCGATAAACAGATGTGACAGATGATGAATATCTTATTGCCCACAGACTTTTCTGAAAATAGCAGGAATGCAGCTGCCTATGCATTGCAGTTCTTTAAGGATACTCCCTGCCATTTTCATTTGCTCCATGTCTTCCCCCTTCCGGCAGATAGAATGGCAACAGGATATACATCTATTCCTCCTGCAGTTCAGGAAAATTTTGATAAGCTAATCAAGTGGCTTCAGAGCATACGCACCAACCCTGGACATACCTACAATATTTGTTTTAAGGCAGATTATCTTATTAATGCAGTAAGAGCCAAGGTACAGGAGAAACAGATTGACCTCATCCTCATGGGCACCAAAGGAAAGACCAATAATGAAGGAGTAATTATCGGAAAAAACACTTCGGACGTGATGATGAAGGTAAAATGTCCTGTTCTGGCCATTTCTGAAAACGCATCGTTCAAGGAACACAAAAAAATCCTTTTCCCAACAGATTATAAGATCCACTACGGTAGTAAGGTTCTGCGCACCCTGCTAAATCTTGCTTCACTTTCAAATGCACAGGTCAAAATCCTGGAGATCTTTAACAATGAAATAGAACCCTCGGCCGAACAAATAGAGAACCGTGAATTTTTACAGGATTCTTTTTCACCAAGAATTCCGGTGCTGCAAACCTATTACACATCAAGAGATCTAAATCCTAAAAAAATACTTATTGCGAACCGGGACGTGGATATGATCGTACTGGCAGCAAAGAATCTCAATTTATGTCAAAAATTTCTCCGCAATGAGGAAAATGAGAATATTCCCTTTATAAATCAATTGCCACTACTGGTTTTACATGGTTAATAATTTGTTTTTAAGTTAGTAATTAGTTTGTTTTATTTAGTCGACGCCTCCCCCCAGAGGCGTCTTATTTTTTTAATAAATTAATTAAGACAAATTTGTCCTTTATGACCAGCCTCATAAAAGACACCTCTTTTATCTCTCATCTTTGTACCTGTAAATTGAAACTCCAGTTAAACTAAAAAATATGATCATGGAAAATCTACAAAGTAAAACAGTTGCCGAAATGGTAACCGAAAACATCAAAACGGCACACATCTTTAAGAAATACGGTATCGATTTTTGCTGTGGAGGCGGAATCACTCTCGATAAGGCCTGTACCAAATACAATGCAGATTGCGACCTACTCATTCAGGACCTTCTCAATGTAGATAATACAACTTCAAGAGCCACCAACTACAACAGCTGGGAACTCGATTTTCTTACAGATCATATTATTAATGTCCACCATTCTTATGTAGAAGAGAATATCCCCTTGTTATTGCAATACTCGGCTAGAGTAGCAAAGGTACACGGACATCATTACACCGAATTGCTTGAAATCAATGATCTGGTAAAAGAAGTGGCCGGAGAGTTAAGCGCTCACATGAAGAAAGAAGAACTCATTTTGTTCCCGTTCATCAAGCAAATGGTAAAAGCCAAAAAAGAAGGAGGAGAACTACCACAGCCACATTTTGGCACTGTAGATAATCCTATTAAAATGATGGAAACCGAACATGAGGATGCCGGCGAACTACTCCGCACCATAGCGCGTTTAAGTAATAATTACACTCCACCTCCGGGAGCCTGTAATACTTACAGAGCATTTTATGCGAAGCTGGATGAATTTGAACAGGATCTTCATCAACATGTCCACTTAGAAAATAATATTTTGTTCCCAAAATCTCTTTTACTTGAAAAAGAGCTACGCACAAAATAATTACAGAAGTATAAAATAAATCCCCTCAACAGACCGAAAAAGAAGATTAAAAGCGATAAGCTTTTAGTTTTCCTTTTCGGTTTTTAAATATCATATAATGAGTAAAGAAAGAAAATTATGGATCGCTTTCCTGCTTGTAGTAACGTTTTCTTTTGCCGTTCTTGGCTATTATGGATTTGAAATTTACCAAAAGGCACCTCCATTACCCGAACAAATAGTAACGACAGAAGGTGAAATAGTCTTTGAAGGTCAGGACATTAAGGACGGACAGAATGTGTGGCAAAGTATGGGTGGCCAGGAGGTAGGTTCTATCTGGGGCCACGGTGCCTATCAGGCTCCCGATTGGACTGCAGACTGGCTTCACCGGGAGGCTCTTTATATCCTTAACGAGTGGTCTCTGGAAGATTACAATCAGCCTTACGAGGAGCTTGAAAGTGAGAAACAGGCGCTTCTGGAAAGAAGGCTTCAACTGGAGTTACGGGAAAATACTTATAATGAAGCCGATGGTACCATTACCATTTCTCCTATGAGAGCCAAAGCTGTAGCATTTCTCAGTGACTATTACCGCGGGCTTTTCATGGAGAACCCCGAACTGGACGAACTCAGGAATTACTACGCCATTCCAAAAAATTCCATTAAGGATGAGGGCAGGATGCAGCAAATGGCAGGTTTCTTCTTCTGGGCAACCTGGGCAACTGTGACAGAAAGACCGGGAAGTGAAGTCTCCTATACCCACAACTGGCCTCCAGATGAACTGGTGGGCAATAAAGCTACGGGGGATCTCCTCATCTGGACAGGCTTTAGTATTATCCTTCTGCTGGTGGGAATTGGACTCATGGTCTTTTACCATGCGAAGATGAAAGAGGAAGAAGATCCGGAAAGGCCGGTAAATGATCCGTTAATGGATCAAACCATTACGCCTTCTATGATGGCCGTGAAAAAATATATATGGATAGTATGTGTTCTCATACTTATACAAGTAACCTTTGGAGTAGTCACCGCTCATTACGGCGTGGAAGGCGATGGCTTCTACGGACTCGATCTTGCTGAAATCCTCCCCTATTCCATCTCCAGGACCTGGCACGTCCAGCTGGGAATTCTCTGGATCGCCACTGCCTGGCTGGGCACAGGATTGTATATCGCACCTGCAGTTTCAGGTAAGGATCCAAAATATCAGAAATTTGGGGTGAATTTCCTCTTTGTGTGTCTTCTTATCATCGTTTTCGGTTCTATGGCCGGACAATGGATGGGAATTATGCAAAAACTTGGACTGGCAGAGAACTTCTGGTTCGGGCACCAGGGATATGAATATGTGGATCTTGGAAGATTCTGGCAAATATTCCTTTTTGTAGGTCTTTTTGTATGGCTTGCGCTAATGGTAAGACCTCTTCTTCCGGTAATACGCCAAAGAACTGCAGAAAGGAATCTGCTTATCATGTTTTTGATCTCTTCCGCAGCAATAGCCTTATTTTACGGCGCAGGACTTATGTGGGGAAGACAAACCAACCTTGCAATCGCCGAATACTGGCGCTGGTGGGTTGTTCACCTGTGGGTGGAAGGCTTCTTTGAAGTATTTGCCACAGTGGTGTCTGCCTTCCTCTTTGTGAGACTCGGATTGCTACGCACTAATACTGCTACGCTAACCGTACTTCTGGCAACTGTGATCTTCCTTTCGGGAGGTATCCTGGGAACTTTCCACCACTTGTATTTTAGTGGTACTCCCACTGCGGTAATGGCCCTGGGAGCGACCTTTAGCGCGCTGGAAGTTGTTCCGCTGGTGTTGATTGGATATGAAGTTTATGAAAACTACAAGTTGTCCAAAGCTACCGAATGGCTTAAAGATTACAAATGGCCCATTTACTGCCTTATTGCAGTAGCTTTCTGGAACTTCCTGGGAGCAGGAATCTTTGGATTCATCATTAATCCTCCCATTGCACTTTACTACATGCAGGGATTGAACACCACAGCAGTTCACGCGCATACCGCGTTATTTGGAGTGTATGGATTCCTTGGAATTGGTCTTATGCTGTTTGTACTGAGAAGCCTTTACAGGGTGCAGATATGGAATGATAAACTGCTGAGTTTCTCTTTCTGGTTCATCAACATTGGTCTTATACTCATGGTTCTCCTAAGCGTACTGCCAATTGGTTTGTTACAAACAGTGGCCAGTGTGAATGAAGGAATGTGGTACGCCCGTTCTGCCGAATTCATGCAGCAACCGGGAATGGATACCCTACGCTGGATGCGGGCCATTGGAGATACTATTTTTGCAGTAGGTTTATTTGCTTTTGTATGGTTTGTTTTCTCTCTTGACAGCAGCAAGAAATTGCCTGCAGGGAAGAAAGAAAAATTGCGCAAAGAAGAACCTGCAGAAGTATAAAATTCTATTTATTAGGGAGGCAATTGCTGTCATTGATTCCACCCCCCTGGGTTTCAAAAATGCAGTTTTTTGCCTCCTCTCTTTTTCCTACATTTAGAAAATGATTGATCTTAAAAAACACACCAACATCGCCCTTGGGTATTTCTTTCTTGTGGGGCTGCTGGGAGTGTTCCTTCGGTTCTTTTTCGTTATCCCAATTCCTGCAAATTTCAGGTATGTAGTGCATGCACATTCACACATTGCCCTGCTGGGATGGGTATATATTGCCCTTACCACCCTAATCTATAAAATGTATTTTTCTGAAGCCGGCTTCAGAAAAACTTATAAAAGAATTTTCTGGTTTACCCAGATCACCCTCATCGGGATGCTCGTCACCTTTCCTTTCACCGGATACGCGCTATTTTCCATCACCTTTTCCACGCTGTTTCTTATTGCTTCTTACTTTATGGCCTGGTTCATCCTGAAGAAGACTCCGCCACAATATAAAACCACATCTTCATTTAAGCTCATTAAGGCTTCCCTCTGGTACATGGTCTTCTCCAGTATTGGCCCCTGGGCCTTAGGCGGAATCATGACAACTTTGGGAAGCACGAGCATCTGGTATAAAATGGCCATTTATTTTTACCTGCATTTTCAATACAATGCATGGTTTATTCTCGCACTTTTAGGAATCTTCTTTTACTTTTTGGAACAACAAAATTTAAACCCTCAAAAAGGGCACTTTAAGAGCTTCTTCTGGCAACTCAATGCAGCTGTGATCCTAAGCTTTTTCCTTTCGGTGTTATTTACAGAACCACATTGGATCTTTTATGTTCTTGGAGGGATTGGTGCAGTCCTGCAGATCACCGCTTTTCTGAAACTATGGCAAATAGTTAGCCCCATCTGGAAACAGCTCCAATTTTCGCCATTTTTGAAGCTTCTCCTGAAGCTTACTCTCCTCCTCCTGGCAGCTAAACTCCTGTTACAGTTATTTTCAGCTATTCCATATTTTGCAACTCTGGCCTTTAATTTTACCGATTTTGTCATAGGGTACCTGCACTGGGTTTTCCTGGGGGTTGTAACTGTTCCCCTCTTTGTTTTTCTTGCCCACACCCGACTCCTGCAACTCCCAAAATGGATCTTCTGGCTGTATTTTACTGCTTTTCTGGTTACCGAAGCCCTTATTTTCCACAAAGGCACGGCAACCTGGCTGGAGCTTCCGTTATTTCCGGATCATTTCAGGGTCCTGGCTTACATCAGCCTGTTCCTGCCACTCACTGTCGGCATTCTACTCTCGAAAAATCTCTTAACAAAAAGTCAAACTTCTGCCAAATGGGAGTGATTTAGTACTCTCTTAACTGAATGTATTTCAATCCTTAACTACATTAAGGATATGAAGTTATCAGCACATTTTTATGTAATCATTGCAACACTGCTTTTGGTAGCTGTCGCAGTAATGGTATTTTACAATGCCCCTTATGACATTGTTTTCTACACTGTAATAGCAGGACAGGCTTGGTGGCTCTTCACCATATACAAAGTCCTCACCGACAAATATTCTACAGATAAGACCTTTGACGACTGGTATGAAGATCATCCTATTGAGAAAGAGGAGGTTTAAGTAAACCGTTTTAGTGGGCAGGGCGCAGTCATTTTTAAAAGCTATCAAGTTTTTTTACTTCTAAATCCCCTGAAGGGAACTTTTTTTTGCACATTCATAGCAAATCATCATTTCCTCAAATCATTTCTCGCTAAGACCATAAAAGTTGCTTTAAGACCCAGAAAAGTATAGTGTTCAGTAATCTGTTAAATTAAAAATGTCAGGCTGAACCGGCGCCAGCCGAAAGGTCGAAGCCACGTTTGTTCCTAACAATGTCGTTTTTCGCAAAGGCCGCAAAGTTGATCATTGTTTAAAGCCACGAATGCATGGATATCTTTAGTTAAAGGTGAGCCTGCTCACAAGCACTTCGACTATTCCCTCGGCTACACTTCGGGACTCAGTGTGACATTGATCTCATATTGTCAGACTGAGCCCGACCGAAGGGAGGATTAGTCGAAGTCCTTATTAACAGAGAACCTACTCTCCAGCACTTCGACTATTCCCTCGGCTGCCGCCTCGGGACTCAATGTGACATTGATCTCATATTGTCAGACTGAGCCCGACCAAAGGGAGGATTAGTCGAAGTCTTATTGAGGAGAAAAATGTGTCAAAAGACTAATTCTACTCTTGTTCATCCTTTTCCCTCTTATACTTATTTCTTGAATATTCGATTAATCTTTCCCAGTCTTCTTCAATAATAGCTTCTTTCTTTCGGCGGCTCCAACCTTTGATCTGTTTTTCAACCCGTATTGCCTGATTGGGATCTGTAAATTGTTCAAACCATTTTAGAACTACAGGTCGTCTTTTATACGTGTAGGCATCCTGATCATAACCACGGTTGTGATCAAGAATTCTTTTTTCAAGATTTGAGGTGAATCCGGTATAATAAGATCGGTCCGCACACTCAAGTATATAGACGTAGTAGAGTTTCATTTTGTTAAAATATTAAATTTCAATATCACCAGCACTTCGACTAATCCCTCGGCTACCACCTCGGGGCTCAGTGTGACATTGGTACACTACAGTCAAAAATTATTTTCAAATATCCTTGTAAAAAACTTCGTATTTCTTCTAACTTCCTGCCCACTGATCACTGAATACTGCTCACTTAATTATCATCCCATTCCCATCCTCCTTAAAAGAGATCTTCATCCTCGTGCTGCTCGCGTACCTTGGATCTCCCACTGTTTCCTGCCGCTCCAGCCAGTCTATGGTGATATAGATATAATCCAGCTCTTCCAATACCCTGCCTTTACATAAGTAGATGCCTTTGCTGTGCAGCGGAAATCTTTCTGCCGCCCGGGGAAACTGTACAACATCAAAAATGTCTCCCGCACGATCGTAGAAGGTTCCGAAGCACATGTACTGCCGATTGACGGTGGGAGTACGCTTGGCGGTGATGAGATGTCCGTAAATTTCAACGGTCTTTCCTAAGTGTTGTTTTAAATCTTTGGCCATTACCACGCCGGGGCGTTTCAGATTTCGGTAGCTTTCGGGTTTTAGGAGTTTAAAGTGATCGTGCAGCGAGAAACCGAGCAGCTCCATCTGGTCATAGGCATCGATGAGCAGGGAGTGGGATAATTCAGGCAGGTCGAAATCGCGGTGCGGCGGACGAAATAACAGGGTTTGTCCGCTGCGGGTACGGGTGCGGTTCAACTTGAAATACGCTTTCCACAGCAGGTGGTGCTTATCCACATTAGTGAACCTGAAGGCGTCGATCTTCAGCAGGATACTCAGCTGTTCGATGGATATGGGCACCCGGTCGATAAAGTCATCAAAAGATTTATAACTTCCTAAGAAATTGCGATCCTCCAGAATTCGCTGCACCACTTTTATCTCCAGCTCCTTAATATATCCCAGCCCCAGGTAAATATCCTCTCCGTAAATTACAGTGTGGTGATCACTCTTATTGATACATGGCGGATGCACCTTTCCCCCGCACTTCCTTATCTCCTGAATATAAGTTTCCACATCATAAAAACCACCGCCGTTGTTTAGACAGGCCACCATGAACTCCAATGGAAAATAATATTTCAGGTAGAGACTCTGATAGCTCTCCACAGCATAAGAAGCCGAATGTCCCTTCGGAAATGCGTACCCGGCAAAGGACAGGATCTGGGTCCACACCTCTTCGGTCAATGCTTCGGAATATCCTTTATCCCGGCAGTTATTCCGAAATTTATCCTCCAGCTTTCTAAAATCCACCTCATTCCGTTTCTTTCCGCTCATGCCACGACGCAGGATATCGGCTTCCTCGAGGGAGAGTCCGGCGAAATAGTGGGCAATCTTGAGCACATCTTCCTGGTAAACCATCACGCCATAGGTTTCATTGAGAATTTCGGCTAAAACGGGATGCGCCTGTTTCCGCCGATTGGGATCACGGTGGCGTTTGATGTATTCCTCCTTCATGCCGCCATTGGAAACTCCCGGCCGAATAATGGAACTCGCCGCCACCAGCCCCAGGTAATCATCTGTTTGTAATTTCTGAAACAGTCCGCGCATGGCAGGCGATTCTACATAGAAAACGCCCATACAATCGCCGGTACGCAGCAGATTATTGATGTTAGGATCATTCTTAAAAACAGAAACATTCTCCATGTCCTCGATCACAGCATCGGGCTGATTCTCCTTGACGATCTCAATAGCATCGGTGATTTTGGAGAGACCGCGCTGGGCGAGAATATCGAATTTGAAGATGCCTACATCTTCGGCGATATTCATATCAAACTGAATGGTCGCAAAGCCCTTGGGCGGCAAAAAGGTAGCAGCATATTGGTGGATTGGTTCCTGTAAAATAGCAATTCCGCCGGAATGTACGCTCAGGTAATTGGGAAAGCCGGCGATCAATCCGCTGTAGCGAAACACCAGCCGCTCCATCTCATCCAGGCTTTTGGGATCAAAATATCCCGAGGAAAGTTTATCAATTTCCACTTTTGGAAGTCCAAACACCTTCCCCAGTTCTCTTATTACGGCCCGCCGCTTAAAAGTGACATAGGTGGCGAGCAGCGCTGTGTTCTCATATCTCCTGAAAATGTAATCTGTCACATCCTGCCGGTCTTTCCATGAAAAATCAATATCGAAATCGGGCGGCGAGTGACGGCTCGCATTGATAAAGCGTTCAAAATACAGGTTCAGCTCAATGGGATCAACATTGGTGATGCCAATGATATAGGCAACCACCGAATTCGCTCCACTCCCCCGACCAATAAAGGGATAGTTCTTCGACTTCGCATACTCCACAATATCGTGGTTGATCAAAAAATAAGATACAAAGCCCAGACTAATGATCGCATCCAGTTCCTTCTCTACCCGCGCCAGAGTTTCAGAATTGGCATTGGGATAGCGGCGCGGGAGATTTTTATAACAAAGCGTTTTTAATACCTCAGCATCTTCCTCTTTGTTTTTGCCAAAGATCTGCAGGTTTCGGTTTTGGCGATCTTTATCAAAGCCAAAGTTGACTTCGCAGCCGTCGATAAGCCGCTGCGTATTTTCAAGAATAAAAGGATAATCTGCAAAGGTCTCAAAAATGGCATTTTCGGGTAACATTTTATGAGAGGGAGAACCCTGCTCAGATTCGGGCAACTGACTCAGTAAAATATTCTTATCTATTGCCCGCAAGAGCCGGTGTGCATTATAATCTCTCTTGTTCCGGAAAGTTACTGTTTGCAGCAGCACTAATTTATCCCGCAGTTTCAGGTATTTTGAGAATTTCAGCTTGCGCAGGCTTTCCACGGAAATTCCTATAAACTCATCCTCTCTAAAATGCCATTTTTGGCACCTCATCACCTGCTCCAGCGGATAAATAAACCAGCAGTCCTCCAGCGGCGGAGCATCGGCAGCGAACTCCTTCTCCACATGCAGGTGTTCCGAAAGATGATCGTTGAGATTTTTGAAACCGTTGTTGTTCCGCGCCAAAGCCACATACTGCTGCTCTATCCCATTCCGGAAGTCGATCCCAATGAGAGCTTTAAAATCATATTTTTGAGCAGTCTTCAAAAAACTGAGGCAGGCCGAAGTGTTATTGATATCGGTCACCGCCACAGCAGTGGCTCCATTTCCTTCCGCCAGGTCACACAGTTCCTTCTCCGGAAAAGTCCCGTAGCGGAGAGAGTAGTAGGTGTGGTTGTTTAAATACATTTCTTATCATATTTTGAGGTAAAGAGGCAAGACCGCTGCGCTTCTGGAATCAAGAACCAGGACTTTTTTAATTATGAGTTAAGCTTTGGCTGTTGGCTGTTGGCTATTAGCTCTGATAATTGTTTATTGTTCATTGAATAAATTTCTCGCAAAGACCGTCAAGTTGCACGAAGCCCGCGGAGAACTTTTGTGTTAATTGATCATTGTTTTAAAGCCACGGATGCACGGATGTTCTTTTTCAGTTTACCCCAACCCTAAAGGGAGCTGAAAAAGAACTGCCTACTCACCACTGTGCACTGCCCACTTCTGAATACCGCCTACTGAACACTGAACACTTTATTTGTCAGGCTGAGCCGGCGCCAGCCGAATAGTCGAAGCCGCGTTTGTTCATAATAATGTCGTTTCTCGCAAAGGCCACAAAGTTCCTCATTGCGACATTGATCTCATGTTGTCAGACTGAGCCCGACCGAAGGGAGGATTAGTCGAAGTCTTATTAAGCAGAAAAAAGTGTCAAAAGACTAATTCTACTCTTGTTCATCCTTTTTCCCTCTTATACTTATTTCTTGAATATTCGATTAATTTTTCCCAGTCTTCTTCAATAATAGCTTCTTTCTTTCGGCGGCTCCAACCTTTGATCTGTTTTTCAACCCGTATTGCCTGATTGGGATCTGTAAATTGTTCAAACCATTTTAGAGCTACAGGTCGTCTTTTATACGTATAGGCATCCTGATCATAACCACGGTTGTGGTCAAGAATTCTTTTTTCCAGATTTGAGGTGAATCCGGTATAATAAGATCGGTCCGCACACTCAAGTATATAGACGTAGTAGAGTTTCATTGTGTTAAATATTAAATTTCAATATCACCAGCACTTCGACTATTCCCTCGGCTACCACCTCGGGGCTCAGTGTGACATTCATCTCCTATTGTCAGACTGAGCCCGACCGAAGGGAGGATTAGTCGAAGTCCTTATTAAGCGATAACCTACTCACAACACTTCGACTATTCCCTCGGCTACCACCTCGGGGCTCAGTGTGACATTCATCTCCTATTGTCAGACTGAGCCCGACCAAAGGGAGGATTAGTCGAAGTCCTTATTAACCGACAACCTACTCTCGAGCACTTCGACTATTCCCTCGGCTGCCGCCTCGGGGCTCAGTGTGACATCCTCAAATCCTCAAATCACCACATCCTCAAATAATTTTGAACCTTGAATTTTAAACCTTGAACCGCCCAAAGGGCGAAGTTAGTTTTGCCTATGCGCATACAACATTGGTGGGGCGCCGTCGAAGGAGTTTTGTCTTCCACCTATGCTGGTGCCGCCAATGGTCGATGCCCGCATTACGCTATTCTCTCCAAACCGGTTGCGAATACGGTCAATGGAATTATACAGGTCCAGCATCTCCTCGCTGTCATCAAACAAATTGATCTGGTAATGCCCGCCTACGAGTCCGCCGAACTTCACTCCCACCAGCCGAATCAATAACCTCCGGTTATACAGCTGCTTGAAAAGCTCCTCGATCTTCGGGATCAAAATATGATCGGCGCTGGTGTAGGGAATGGTCGCCTGTTTAGTATAAGTATTAAAATCTGAATACCGGATCTTCACACTTATATTCGAAGTAAGCTTGTCTCCGCGCCGCAACTGGTACGCCAGACTCTCAGTCATAGCTGTAAGCGTGGCGCTGAGTTGGACCATGTCTATGGTGTCACGGTGAAAGGTGCGTTCGGCGGAGATGGATTTACGCTCGTGGAACGGAATAATAGGAACATCATCTATCCCATGCGCACGTTTCCAGATGGTACGCCCATTCTTGCCCAGCACGCTCTCCATCATCTCCACCGGCATCTCCTGAATCGTCTTTATCTCCCGCACGCCCAATCCCAGCAGCGTCTGAAATGTCTTTGCCCCTATCATGGGAATCTTCCGGACAGACAGGGGTGCCAAAAATGACCTTTCGCCGCCGCTTTCTATGAGGATCTGATTATTGGGTTTTGCCTCGCCCGTGGCGATCTTGGACACTACCTTATTGCGGGAGAGTCCGAAGGAAATGGGGAGTCCGCTTTCGCGGATGATCTCCTGCCGCAGCTCACTGGCAAAACGGTAGGTGCCAAAGAACTTGTCCATTCCGGTAAGGTCGGCGTAGAATTCGTCGATACTCGCCTTTTCAAAGGCGGGTACCTTATTCTGTATGATCTCTGTGACATCATTGGAATATTTACTGTAGGTAGTGGTTTCTCCCTTGATAATAGTGGCGGCGGGACACAGCTGCCGGGCCACCTTCATCGCCATGCCCGAGTGCACCCCATAGGGGCGCGTTTCATAACTACATGCCGCCACCACTCCGCGATCTCCCAGCCCGCCCACCAGCACCGGACGGTTGTTGAGCTCAGGATATATTTTGCGCTCTACAGATACAAAAAAAGTATCCAGGTCGAGGTGTAAAATAGCTTTATTCTTCTCCATATTTGGATATTTTCCTATTAATTGGAATATTTCCAAAATTATAAAATTATTGGATGAAGTAGAGTTTGAAGAGCGTTAAAATTAATGGGGAAGTTATGAGATGATTTTTATTTGGGTTTTCTACTGCAGAAAAAGAATGTTGAAAATGGCCTTTTTGAGAGGGGAATAAGTTTATTTTCCTACATTTAAAATTCGAAGCTGATGCTAAAGAATCTCCTAAAGTATAATAATATTCAAATTATCTACAAGATATCAATGATATGCTAAACTCCTACTTCAAGGACGATATTCAATCTTTTATCAAAAAAAGCAGAGAGGAAATAATTGGCGAAATAACACTTTCTAACCAATTTGATTCTAACCGTAACCAAAATAAGTCTTGGGAACTGCAGATTTATATTCTTCAAGAAGCTTTAAAATCTTATACCGGCACCATATTCTTTGAGTTTTCTATCCCGAGAATGGGGAAAAGAGTAGATGCATTAGTAATTATAGAAAATGCAGTTTTTGTTATTGAATTTAAAGTAGGAGAAAAGAAGTATCACAATATAAATCTTGAACAAGTTTGGGATTATGCTTTAGACTTGAAAAATTTTCACAAACCAAGTCACAATGCTCTGCTAGTCCCAATTTTAGTGGCAACCGAAGCGGATCATTCCTTTATTGAAATTTCCACCACCTCTCACAATGACAATTTACTTTTACCTATTAAAGTAAATCAACATGATCTTCAAGAAGCTATAGAAAGTACACTTGTTTTTTTTCATGGAGATGAGCAGATATTATCTAAAGAATATGCTGCTGGTAGTTATTCCCCTACTCCTACCATTGTTGAGGCTGCTTTGAACCTTTACCGAACCCATACTGTTGACGAAATTACACGTAGCGATGCGGAGGCTAAAAATCTTACTGAAACTACTTCTCTAATTTCAGAAGTCATTAGAAAAGCGCAAATAGAAAAGAGAAAAATTATATGTTTTGTCACTGGTGTTCCTGGCGCAGGAAAAACTTTAGTTGGTTTGAAAGTTGCAACTTCTCACCTTGATGAAGAAAACGGAAATACCAGTGTATATCTCTCAGGAAACGGTCCTTTAGTTGCTATTCTTCAAGAAGCTCTAGCAAGAGATAAAATCAAAAATGAAAAGGAGAAAGGAAGTAAGCTAACTAAAGGAAAAGCCAGAGCCAGCGTAAAAACATTTATTCAGAATATACATCATTACAGAGACGCCTATTTGGTTGATCCCAAACCTCCTTATGATCACGTTGCCATCTTTGATGAAGCACAACGAGCTTGAAATAAAGAGCAGACGGTAAAATTTATGAAGCAAAAAAAAGGCCAACATGATTTCGATTATTCAGAACCTGAATTTTTAATTTCATGTCTGGACCGTCATGAAGACTGGTCTGTTATTGTTTGTTTAGTTGGTGGAGGTCAAGAAATAAACACGGGGGAAGCAGGAATTTCAGAATGGCTAAACGCAATTAAAGAAAAATTTCACTCTTGGGAAGTTTATATTTCTCCCAATCTAACCGATTCTGAATATCAAGCAGAAGAAGCAATCACCGATTTACAAAAGAAAACTACAGTAAAGTTGGATTCCTCTTTACATCTAAAAGTTTCAATGCGTTCGTTTAGGGCTGAAAATTTATCCCTTCTGGTAAAAAATATTCTTGATCTTGACCTTCCATCTGCTATACAAACATACTCCAATCTATCCAAAAATTATCCAATAGTCTTAACAAGGGAAGTGCATAAAGCGAAAGAATGGCTTAAAGAAAAAGCTCGGGGAAGCGAAAGATATGGAATAGTAGTTTCCTCTCAGGCACAAAGGCTAAAACCCTTTGCCATAGATGTAAAATCTCCGATGAATCCAGTACACTGGTTTCTGAATGAAAAAGACGATGTACGTTCATCATATTTCTTAGAAGATGTTGCTACAGAATTCCATGTTCAAGGTTTAGAACTCGATTGGGCTTGTATTACTTGGGATGGAGATTTAAGATATTCTAATGAGGGATGGCAGAGCTATTCATTTGTAGGGAAGAAATGGCAACATATTCATAAAGAAGAGCGGAAAAAATATTTACTTAACGCTTATCGGGTTTTGCTTACCAGAGCTCGACAAGGAATGGTTATAGTAGTACCGGAAGGAAGTAATGAAGATCATACAAGAAGGTCCGAATTTTATGATTCTACTTACAATTATTTAAAGTCAATTGGTTTATCAGAAATATAGTAAGCGAAGCTAAATCCATGTCTGAAGAAGTGATCATAAAGTATTCGACCCGGTTTAAAAAATTGAGGTGCGCTTATGTCAAAGGAATGGGCAAGGCTCCTCACAAACCAATTTTACTTCTTACAATCATTCAGCTTGTTGCAAAAGGCATTATTACTACTAATCGAATCTTTATAACTGCTGAACTGATGCTTGCTTTTAAGCAAAATTGGAATCAGCTAGTGGAAACTGATCATAAGCGAAATTTTTCTCTTCCATTTTTCCATTTAAGATCTGAACCTTTCTGGTATCTAGTAGCTAAACCAGGAAAAGGAATCATAACTACAAGTTCGAAAAGCATTAAAAGCTTTAAAAATCTCAAAGAAACTATTGCATTTGCTGAAATTGACAGGGAACTATTTCTGCTTCTTCAGGAGGTTCCAAACCAGTTATGGTTTGAACAACTGATCTTGGAAAACTATTTCCCCAATTGGAAATCTGCTTATTTAAGGCCTGAAAGGAATTACGAAGAAGAAAGTATCGAAAATGAAATTTTGAATGAACCTAAAGAGGTTTATCAAAGCCATATACGAAGGCTTAAAGAAACTTTAGAAGAAGATGAATATGAAGAAGAGTTATTTGTGCGAGGAGGATTATTCAAGAAAACAATTCCAAGATTATACGATCACACCTGTTGTATTACCGGAATGAAAATCCAATCTTCTCATAGTCTACAAATGATAGATGCCTGTCACATTTACCCCTTTAGTCTCTCGGGAGACGATACGGTAACGAATGGCATTGCTCTATCACCTACCATGCATAGGGCTTTCGATCGAGGTTTAATAACGATCAACTCGAGTTTTCTAGTTAGAATATCGCCTTCTAAGAAGATGATTCAAAATTCACCCTTTCTCAATTTGAAGGAAAACAAATTATTCTCCCCAAGAAGGAAAATTATTTTCCTTCTCAAGAGTCACTGCAATGGCATAATAAAGAAGTCTTTCTTCTTTAGGAAAGTCAGCTTACTTTAATATTTTCCTGGTACCTTTAATTAAAAAGGTAATGCAAAAGACTAATATTTCATTTCAGTATCTACATCGCGATGATGGTAATTACAAGACTTACGGAGAGATCATTTTTGCAAATAGAGAAGGTCTTTCTTTAGAGGAAGCAGAGAAAAATCTACGGAAAAAGCTGATAGATTCTGAATTTTTCTATCCTTCTAACAATGGAATCCCGTTTTTTCAAGAACATAAGAATTCCCTGTACTTTGCAGATTGGTACGAATTTCAAGAATTTTCTAAAACTACAGCAGAACCAACAGACTCAAGAGATTTAAAAATCTTTTTAAGTCAGTTTAAAGAATAAATTTTCTATAGAATCTTCTTTTGATCATTGTTAATTGTTAATTGAAAAAGCCCTTCCTGAATTACCATTCAAAAAGGGCTTTTTTAAATACTTTTATTTTTGTCTAACTCTCGCTGTTCTTTACTTCACCGATCCACCTGTCGATCTTCTCCTCCAACAACTGCAATGGTACAGCACCGGTTTCCAGTACCTGGTTGTGGTATTGACGTATATCGAATTTATCTCCCAGTTCGGCTTCTGCTTTTTCCCGCAGCTCCCTTATTTTAAGCTGGCCTATCTTATAAGATAATGCCTGCCCCGGGTTGGCCATATAGCGTTCAATTTCAGAAATAATACTGGCTTCCGGCTCTGCTTCGTTGTCCAGCGAATATTGAATTGCCTCTTCCCTGGTCCAGCCTTTGCTGTGTAATCCTGTGTCCACCACCAAACGAATCGCACGGTGCATCTCTGCGCCAAGAGTTCCGAAATACTGGTAAGGATCTGTATACAGTCCAAGTTCTTTTCCGAGAGATTCAGAATAAAGCGCCCAGCCTTCGCCGTAGCCGCTGTACCAAAGTGTCTTTCTAAAATCGGGCAGGTCTTCATTTTCCTGCGTCAGTGAGATCTGGTAATGATGTCCCGGAATAGCTTCATGCAGGAACAGGGATTCATCACTGTACACATTATATGCAGAAGCATCGGGCACAGGAACGTAAAAAATCCCGGGGCGGGTGCCGTCCAGCGAACCCGGATTATATTGGGCACTAGCCGATTTCTCGCGGAACTCCTCTGTTCTTCGCACTTCAAAAGCCGTTTTTGGCGTCACATTAAACAGTTTACTGATGTGCGGTTTCATACGCTGATGGATATCCTCAAAACCCTGAATAACCTCTTCAGCCGACTCATATGGCGTTAGATCCTCACTCTCGCGCACATGATTAAAAAATTCTTTCAGGCTACCTTCAAAGCCCACCTGCTCCTTCACTGCCATCATTTCCTGTGAAATGCGCTCCACCTCATTCAATCCCAGTTGATGGATCTCTTCCGCAGTCATATCTGTAGTCGTGTAGAGTTTGATCTGGTGCCTATAAAAATCCTCTCCGCCGGGAATATCTGCAATTCCGCTGCTCTCGCGTCCTTGTGGCAGGTAATCTTCCACCATAAAGTCGTGCATCTTTTTATAAGCCGGAATCACTTTCTCCTCAATCATTTTTTGGTATTCCTGCGTTAGCTGTTCTTTCTCTTCTTCAGAAAAACTATCCGGGAAGTTGTTGACCGGGCCGAAAAAAAGATGATCTTCAGCATTACCTTCAGCCATAGAAGCGAACTGCGGAATCACTTTGGTGATCAACGAAGCCGGAAGTACATAACCCTGCCCCATTCCTTCGCGCATCCTGTCTTCCGCAGAAGTCATCCAGGTAAGATAACCATCAACGCGATCAAGCCAGGTCCTGTAATCTTCCACAGTCGTGAAAGGCTGCGCACTCATGCCGCTGGCGAGCTGCCCCATAAAGAGGTTCACAGACCACATTTGGTCGATGGGCATATATTTATTCTTTTCAAACTCCAGGCCTTCAAGATTGATCCCCGTCTCCCAAAGCAGGATTTCCTTGCTGAGGCGTTCAGTTTCTGAAAGATTGGCGTCATCTATTGCCTGCACCTGCTCCCTGTAAGTGGTGTAGTAGGTACGCAGACTGTCTTCATATTCATCTGAAAGAAAGTTCGGAAAACGGTCATTGTAGCGCATATCGCCTGAAGTCGTAGCTGAAATTGGATTCAGCCGTAGCCCGTCTTCATAATAATTATGCAAAACAGTATCAAGTTTCGCGCTGGCAGCCAGTGCCAGATCCTCCTGCTGATTCGTCTCTTTATCCTGACAAGAAGCGAGCACAAGGCTCAGCAGTACCGGAGCAATAAATTTTTTAATCATTCCTGAAATTTTTGGTGAAGGGACTAAGATAGTTATTTGTTATTAGTGATTGGTTAATTGGGGAATGGGGGAATTGGGGATTGGTGAATTCGTTAATTGGTTAAATTTGTTGCGGGTTGCGGGTAAAAATTCAAGATTCAGGGTTCAAAATTTAAGATTTTTGTATTTCGAACTTCTATTCGAATTTGGTGCCTGGAATTTTTTTCATCTCATCTTCAAATTTCAAAATCCGCAAATCTGAAAATTACTTTTAACTCATATTTCGCTTTTCCTACAACATGTTAAGTGCTTATTTTCAGTACATTATAGTTGAAACTCACCACTGCCGGGGAGTCAAAAATTAAACCCCTATGTAATATGAAAATGCTGTTTTTATTGATCTTGCTGGTTCCATTCCTGGCAATTTCACAAGTCGATGATCAAGCCCCCGAAAGCTCTTACCTCCTCTACGAGAACGAACTCCTTAATCCCATCCCTACAAAAATGGATGAGTTTAGGGAAGGATTAAAAGAACACAATGAAGAATTCCATTCCGAAGATCCTTACGGGGCGAGAGTATATTACATCTCCAGCGGAGCCAATTCGGGTAAATATATGTCGGCCATGGGGCCTTTTCCCTGGAGCGCACTTGATGAATTGCAGGATGATAGTAAAGAACATAATGAAGACTGGGAGGAGAATGTGCAGCCTTACCTCCTACCCCAAGCCCACACTTCCTACTGGCGCTTTCATCCTGGAATGTCTACTTTTTCTGAAGATATCGAACCCGATAAACTGTTAGTGCACTACTATGATGTAAGACCTTTTGAAGAAGAGCGCATGATCAAACTTCTCGACATGACAGGCATGGTCATGAAGGAAAAATATCCTGAAGTCAACTATACCACCTATACCAATATTTTTCCTTCAGATAAAGAAGGAAAGGACCTGGCACTGGTTTTCTTTTTTGACGACTATTCCTGGTTGGGCCGGGATGAAAATTTTAAAGACGCTTATACAGATATCCACGGCAGCATTGGATGGGAGCAATTCCTTACCAGCTGGAAGGAGGTGAAACAGGGAGAAGAATCGGAAATCTGGATCTATCAACCGGAGTTAAGCGGGAAGTAACCTTAAACCGTCTTTGCGAGGAAGGGAGCATCCCGACCGAAGCAATCCCCTCATGAAGTAGCAGACTCCACATCTAAACTAGAAAGCAAGAGCAGGATTCCTGAAGAAGGAGATTGCTTCAGTCGCCTATCGGCTCCTTCGCAAAGACGAAAAAAACTTTGATCCGTCATTGCGAGGAAGGGAGCATCCCGACCGAAGCAATCCCCTCATGAAGTAGCAGACTCTTAATTTGAACTAAAAAGCTAGAGCAGGATTCCTGAAGAAGGAGATTGCTTCAGTCGCCTGTCGGCTCCTTCGCAAAGACGGAAAAATTTAAACCGTCTTTGCGAGGAAGGGAGCATCCCGACCGAAGCAATCCCCTCATGAAGTAGCAGACTCCTCATCCAAACTAAAAAGCAAGAGCAGGATTTTCTGAAGAAGGAGATTGCCGCAGTCGCCTTCGGGCTCCTTCGCAAAGATGAAAAAACTTTGAACCGTGTTTGCAAGGAAGGGAGCATCCCGACCGAAGCAATCCCCTCATGAAGTAGCAGACTCCTCATCCAAACTAAAAAGCAAGAGCAGGATTCCTGAAGAAGGAGATTGCTTCAGTCGCCTGTCGGCTCCTTCGCAATGACGGAAAAATTTAAACCGTCTTTGCGAGGAAGGGAGCATCCCGACTGAAGCAATCCCCCGATGAAGTAGCAGACTCCACATCAAAACTAAAAAGCAAGAGCAGAATTCATGAAGAAGGAGATTGCCGCAGTCGCCCTACCGGCTCATTCGCAATGACGGAAAGAATAAAATTTACTTAATTTAGTATATGTTTTTCTCCTACACATATATGATGACTAACGTTCACCACACTGTGATTTACACCGGAGTAACTTCAAATCTGGTCAAAAGGGTATATCAGCACAAGACAAAAGCTTTTAAGGGTTTTACATCAAAGTACAACTGCCAAAAGCTTGTATTTTTTCAGGAATTCAGTAATGTTTCAGAGGCCATTGATTTTGAGAAAAAAATCAAAGCAGGCAACCGTGCAAAAAAAGAGAAATTAATTTCGGAACAAAACCCGGAATGGAAAGATCTTTCCGATGGGTGGCTTTTTGTTGTTTAAGTCTTCTTCAAGCCGTCTTTGCGAGGAAGGGAGGATCCCAACCGAAGCAATCCCCTCATGAAGTAGCAGACTCACCATTTAAACTAAAAAGCAAGAACAGGATTCCAAAAGAAGGAGATTGCCGCAGTCGCCTGTCGGCTCCTTCGCAAAGACGAAAAAAATTTAAACCGTCATTGCGAGCGAAACGCAGTGGAGCGAAGCAATCTCCCAATAAAGTAGCAGTCTCACCATTTAAACTAAAAACCAAGAGCAGAATTCATGAAGAAGGAGATTGCTTCAGTCGCCTGTCGGCTCCTTCGCAATGACGGAAAAGATTTAAACCGTCATAGAAAACAACCTTGTTTCAGGTTTGCTTCTTTGAAGTAAAAGGTCAAAAGCCATGCAGATGTTCCTCACAAAAGGTCTGCCCGATTCTTTGACGATGAGTTTTTCATCTCCGAATTCCAGGAGACCGTCGGCTTCCATTTCCTTTAAACTTATGAGTACTTCAGGAAGTTCGGGGAATTTCATTTCGTCTTCTTTCCAGGAAGTTTCCAGGTTGCACATAAGGTTTAGAATATGCTGACGGAGTTTCTCATCTTCCGCAGTAAGAATATGGCCGCGGTAAAGAGGTAGTTCACCTTTTTCCAGGATCTCGTAATATTCTTCAATTGTTTTGACATTCTGAGCGAAACCGCTCCAGCTGTCACTAATGGCCGAAACTCCCAAACCTATCATCACTTTGGTCTTTGAAGAAGTGTAACCCATAAAGTTGCGGTGCAGTTTGTTGTTTTCCATCGCTTTGTAGAGCGAATCGGTTTTTAAAGCAAAATGGTCCATGCCCACTTCCACATAACCGGCTTCGGCGAGCAGTTGCTTGCCCACTTCATACATCTCGCGCTTCACATTGGCCGATGGCAGATCTTCCTCCTTAAAGCCGCGCTGCCCGTTACCTTTTATCCACGGCACATGCGCGTAGCTATAAAACGCAATCCTGTCTGGCATCAGTTCTTTGGTCTTTGCGATGGTTTCCCGAATATGATCAACTGTCTGAAACGGCAGACCAAAAATAAGGTCGTGCCCCACAGAAGTGTAGCCAATTTCGCGGGCACCTTCTGTAGCATTTTTCACGTTCACAAAAGGCTGAAACCTGTGAATGGCCCGTTGCACCTCAAAATTATAATCCTGCACCCCGTAGCTCACGCGCTTAAAGCCCAGGTCATAAAGTAACTGCAGGTGTTCCTGTTTGGTGTTGTTGGGGTGGCCTTCAAAGCTAAAATCGGTTTCCTCTGCCCTCACAGCTTTTTCGAAGAGTCCGTCGAGAAGGATCTTCAGGTTTTCGGGAGAAAAGAACGTGGGTGTTCCTCCACCCAGGTGAATCTCTTTTATCACCGGCTTTTCCTCCAGCAGGTTCACGTACATGTCCCACTCTTCGAGCACCGCAGCGATATAAGGAGACTCCACTTCATGGCGTTTGGTAATGCGTTTGTTACAGCCGCAAAAAGTACAAAGGCTCTCGCAAAAAGGCAGGTGGATATAAATACTTATCCCCTCTTCGCTGTTGCTCTCCAAAAATGTCTTTTTTAGCGTGTCTTCATATTTTTCTACCGTAAATGCGGCTTCGTTCCAGTACGGCACGGTGGGATAACTGGTATACCTGGGGCCGGGAACGTTGTATTTCTGAATCAAAGATGTGCTCATACCTCTTTATTTAGAATGCAAAAGTAAGAGGCATAGGTTGGTTATAATATGATTTTAATCAGGTCAAAGATATCCGAATTCCATATCGCTCTAAAATAGCCGTCAGTTCGAGTGATTTTTTATGAGCGGAAGCGAAAGAAAATCGTATCGAGAAGAAGGCAGGACACTCAGCCCTTGTTCTCGATACAAATCTGCACCTGCTATCGCAGTCACAGATTTACCTTTTTAAAATGTCATTTTTGAAGGTTCTTTATTCCCGTCAACCTGAACTTGTTTCAGGTTCTTTTTGTTTTGGATCTGATCAAAAGGATTCCGAAATGAATTCAGAATGACAATAGTTCATCTGTTCTTTTTCCATTGATGAAAAAGAACCAAAAAATCTAGGCTTACGAAAATGTTGCTAAAATTTCCAATCGGAGCCTAAATTTTAGGAACTCGCCACAAGTCTTTTCCAAAGTTTCATGATCCGTTTGGCTCAGACAGCCTAAAATTTTGCGGCTCGCTCATTTTAATTTTTACGCAAAATTTTCGATAGGCCGGGGAATTCGCTTTATCATTCATAATTCCATGACTATTCATAATGACCAATTAAAAAACTCCGTCAACCTGAACTTGTTTCAGGTTCTGTTTAATTTGTATTCGATCAAAAGGATTCTGAAATGAATTCAAAATGACGTGGGTTTGTCCTACCTTAAAAATGACTTTCCAAGAAATTTTTTCTGAAAGAAAGAATGATGATTTTTCACCTGAAACATAGTTCTGTTCTTTTTTGCATTGCCCAAAAAAGAACTAAAAAACGCTAGGCTTACAAAAATAGATCTAAATTTTTCGGTCGATGTCTAAATTTTCTGAACTCGCGGGAGAAATACTGGAGCAAGAAAAATAAAGGACGCTCAAACAGCAGAAAATTTTAACGCCATCTCTCTTCAAATTTCACGATCAATTTTCGATAGGCCGGGGAAGTTCACCTTAATACAGAATAATTTACAACTAATCTTACCTCCCAAAAATAGCATTTCTGAAGGTTCTTTGATTCCGTCAACCTGTCCCGAAGCTTCGGGAGTTTCAGGTTCCTGTTTATTCCGAAGAGCTGATTTTCAAAAGATTCTGAAATAAATTCAGAATGACGCTGGTTTGCTTTACCTCCTAAAAATGTCATTTCTGAAAGTTCTTTTCTGTGAGGTATTTCCAGTAGCGCTTTGGAAGGTGTTGCACGTGCAGTTTTTGATTTGCTCTGCTTTTGATGTTGGTACTGGTAAAATATTGATCCCATAACTTCTGAAATGCTATTTCTGAAGAGTGAAAATAAGCTTCGGGAGCGCCCGAAATACCTATTGCGGGATCAAGATCCAGGGTGATATAATTTACGACGTAAAGATCCCAGGCGATCCCGAAATTCCGTTTTAGATCATAGATGATCCACTTTTGATCTGCATAGCGGTTCTTAAAATGGCTTTTTATGAGCGGAAGTACATTAAAATCGGGTTCGATGGCTGCAAAATACACCTCATCTTTTGTAAGCCTGAAACGCACAAAAGCTTCCATGCGATGTTTTTCCCGCCCGACTTTCTTAGCTGTTTGCGCCACATTTAGCACTGCAGGATGGGAAAAATCTCTGTCTACCGGCATATTTTCGGCAAGGATGTACCGGATCATACTGAACATATGCATCTCCATCCCCGAAACTTCACTTAAAAAAGCCCATTTTAGATCCCGCAGTCCGGCGGGCAAGGCTTTCTTCTTCAGGGAAGTCCATACCCGTTTGGCTTTTTGGGGTTCTGTGATCACTTCGCGGGGTACTGTGAATAATTGTTGGCCGACCTGCGCTCCCGGCGGACTTATATTCACGACTTTCAGCTTCTCTTCAAAGGCTGTGAACACACAGCAGAGAAAACCTTCCAGGGTGCCGTCATAAGTAAGTACCGCCTGCTGTTCCATCTAAAAAAGACTTAACTGGGTTCCAATCTCTTTTCTGAACTTACTCGAAGAGGTCTTTAAAATGACATTTTTGAGATACTCGCTGGAAGGTTCCTTCACTTCAAACTCCTGGGAGTCGCAGGTGATGAAATGCTTCGCCCTGTTCATAGCAATACCGATGTTTTTTAGGTGTTCCCAGTTAAGTTTCCGAAATTTCCTCGCCTGCAGGATCTTGTTGACCGACTTCAAACCAATTCCAGGAATCCGCAACAGCAATTGTTTCTCTACCCTATTAATATTTACCGGAAAAAGATGTCGGTTGCGCAAAGCCCAGCTTAGCTTCGGATCCACTTCCAGGTCCAGATTGAGATTCTGCTCATTCAGCAGCTCCCGGATGTCAAAGCCGTAGAACCGCAGCAGCCAGTCGGTTTGGTACAGCCGGTTCTCCCTCAACAGCGGCACCTGACTGTTCAAGGCCGGCAACCTCGGATCCTCAGCCACAGGAACATAACCCGAATAATAGACCCGTTTCATGTTGTACTTCTTATAAAAAAAGTTAGCTGAATACATGATATCGCGATCACTTTCGCCCGAGGCTCCAATGATCATCTGTGTGCTCTGCCCTGCCGGGGCATATTTGGGAGTGCTTTTAATAAGCCGACTTTCTTGTTTGTACTGAATGATCTCGTTTTTTACCTTTTCCATGGGTTTGATGAAATCCTCATGGTTTTTATCGGGAGCAAGGAGCTTAAGTCCGCTTTTGGTGGGGATCTCGATATTGACGCTCAGCCGGTCGGCGTATAGTCCGGCTTCGCGCATGAGCTCGTCACTTGCCCCGGGAATAGATTTCAGGTGAATATAACCGTTGAAATTCTCTTCCAGCCGCAGTTTTTTCGCTACCCGGATGAGGCGCTCCATAGTATAATCGGCATCTTTAAAAATACCTGAACTCAGGAAAAGACCTTCGATATAATTCCGCCGGTAAAAATGAATAGTTAGGTCTACCACTTCCTGCACTTTAAAAGCAGCACGTTTTATGTCATTGCTTTTGCGGGTAACGCAATAGGCGCAGTCGAAAATGCAGTGGTTGGTGAGCAAAATCTTGAGCAGGGAAACACAACGACCATCTTCGGTATAGGAATGGCAAATGCCCATGCCTGAGGAATCCCCGAGGCCCTTTGTGGTATTCTTGCGTTTGCTTCCGCTGGAAGAACAGGAAACGTCGTATTTAGCGGCATCGGCTAAGATACTCAGCTTCTCCTTTATCCTTTCATAATCCATACTACTGATTTTCAGCAAAAATAGGAAATTATCCTAATGCATGGAATTATTCCGAAGTAATAATCTGTTTTGTTAAAATGGATCAATAGCTAGAGAATTTGCCTGGACTCCTGTAGCACAGCGGTCTTGTTTCTTGGTTCTAGAAGCGCAGCGATCTAAAATCTTTTAAAGCTGCCCCACAGCATCAATGAGACCTTCACGGAGACCTTTCCAGGTGTAGTTCCAGAAGGATCGATTCTTTGTTCGTTCTACCCGCACATCCTGTCCGCCGCCTTCATCGGGTTCTTGTTCGTTATCAACAAAAAGATTGGCTATAGCGCTTAAAAAGCCTTTTTCCTCATCTTCCTTGTTTAACAATTCAATGGTGAACTCATTATATTCCATCCTGAAATCCCCCTGCAGCACATCATCATTTCCATAGAAATTAAAATAGACGTCATTCACCGTTCCCCTTGCACGGGCATCTAGAGAAGGAATTAAAAAAGGATCAAGGGCTTCTCCTTCAAGCCTTCCGAAGCTACCGGAAATTTCAAAGCTGTCTTGCGGATCAAAAACGGGAAAAGTCCACTCAATATTCACCGGAGTGCCTTGCATAAAATCGGCATTGGCAGTAATTTTCGGCTGAGAGGAAAGCTCCCGCACATTGTGGAGATCATTAATCTCACCATTCACTGCGGCAAAACGAACTATGGACGGTCGGTCTTCTGCCTTCACCTTCTCTTCATACACGATCTCACTGTTCTCTACCAGCACTCTTTCAAAATTGAGAAAAATAGGCGCCTCCCGTAACATTTTACTGTAAAGAGGCTTTACTCCGGGATATTCGGGCACTTGTTTATCGCGATAAATATTTAAATATGCTTCGCTAATTGTCAGTTCGGAATTTGTGAGGTAGAGAGAATCCTTACGCATATTGAAATCCAGACTGTCTAACGTGATCTCTTTTACATCGAGCGTGATGTGATCTTTTTCATAAGGGATCTTTTGAACAAAATCTGTTCTGGGATAAAAAGACCGAATTTTAAAATCTGAAATATCCACCTTACCATCTTCAGCCGAAAAATTTCCCACATCAATGTAATGTTCAGAATTCATCTTCAGGTAAACAGTGTCCATTTCGAGGCGGTAAGACTCAAGATCGGAAATTTCCATTCCGCTCCTCAAATTGTTAACCTCTGCAGTTGGTACATGAGCATACATGGCAGAAGCAGTAGTATCCTGACTCTCTTTATTAAAAATCCCGTTTTTTATCCGGAAGTTGTTTATCTGCACCTTCTGTTGAGATGAACCATTTTTTGATGCAGTATCTACTGCTGAAGTATCTTTAGGAAAGATCCTCACATTGGGAGAAATTAATTCCAGTTCGTCTATTTCCACCTCATTTTGGAAGAGGTATTTAAAGTAAGACAAACCACTTAATTTTATCTCGTCTACGCTACCGGCAAATCTTCCCTGATTCACTTTCACGTCTTCCACACTGAACTTATTGAGTAAGATATTTACAGAAAGATCTTTATAATCTGAAGCCTGTAGCTGCTTATCAAGTTGCTCCTGAATCCTGTTCTTCACATAAAGATTGGCCAGGAACAACAGAAGGATCACTCCTGCCACCCCCGATAAAATCCAGATGATTTTCTTTTTCTTACTCAAATCCCGTGTTTTTGCTGAAGATAGTATTTTTCCTGTAAATACTATTAACAGTATAATTCCTCCCTCCAGGCAGCAAATGTTTTTTTTGAAAAAACTTTAAGCAGAGGTGTTAAAGATTCCCTGTGGGATTATAATTACTATTTCTTAATTACTCCCAATATTCCTTCTACCACAAAGCCTTCTTGTTAATTCTTTATTAATCAACATTTTCTTAGAACATTTTTAACAGATCAGAGCTTATTTTAGACCCGTAAAAGAAGATATAATTAACCAAAAAAATATTGCCACATGACATCATTTCAACCCTCTCAAATTATTGAAGAATTTAAAAATTTTATACATATCAGTTGCACCGATAGTGAAACTGGTTTAGATAAATTCAGTTCCCTGCACAAGGGGATCATCAAAATGTATTTTAATGCCCGTCGGGTAGAGATCGACTACAAGAACCATGTTATCAAGGCAGAAATTCCTATGTCTGATTTTGAATATACTACCGTTAACTTCGAATGCCAGGACCTGAATCGTTTTCTTTCTTCCTGCATCAAAAAGGATAAAAGAAGCCTTAATTTTTATCAGAGTTCACTAAATTATTATAACCACGTTCCGGGAGCACTTTCCCAGGTGGCATAGTTAAATGTAAAGATGTGGTTTTTATCATTTAGCTCCGGGTAATTCCGGGGCTTTTTTTGTGCTGTATTTAATTTTTGGATGGAACTCTAATAGGTCCCGATACTTCGAGAATTTCCGGTTTTGAAAATTTGGTAAATCTAAGATGTAGATGCTGAAATAAATTCAGCATGACGAACTGGAAAAAGTTCTGAAAAAAATCCTCACGTCAACCTGAACTTGTTTCAGGTTCTTACGATTTTAAGACAATCTTGAAGTTAAATTTTGAATTAGATTTAGCATGAGTAAGGAGAAAAGCTTCGAAAAAATCCTCACGTCAACCGGTTCC
>NZ_KE384223.1:0-70970 GCF_000424665.1 Salinimicrobium terrae DSM 17865 | reverse complement strand
TAAGATGCTGAAATAAATTCAGCATGACGAACTGGAAAAAGTTCCGAAAAACAAAAACCCCAAACTTTCGTTCGGGGTTTTCTCATTTCAGTTGGCCTACTAGGGCTTCCCTCGTCACGCCTCCTTCGTCGGCTGCTCGGGACAGGCTTCTCGCCCTAACTTTATTTCATAAAAAAACCCAAACTAAAAAGTTTGGGTTTTATACAGTTGGCCTACTAGGGCTCGAACCTAGACTCTTCTGGACCAAAACCAGACGTGTTGCCAGTTACACCATAGGCCATTGCTGTAATGCGGATGCAAATTTAAGACAAACTTTGTCTTGTACAAATATTTTTTCAAATTCTTTTTCTCGACCATTAATTTCCTCACTTCTCAAAAATGGCATTTTTGAAACTTCTTATATAAAATGGGAAAACAGAGACCTGAATCCTATGCAAAAAGGCTCTACTTCAAAATATTTGATTCAGAAAATCGTTGTCCCTACAGTATCTTAATTATTCTTAAATTCGCCACTGTTTACAAACTCATTAAGTATGACTGATTTTAACTTTACCAGGTGGAACAAAATTCTGGGCTGGTTGGTTTTCCTTATAGCACTCACAACATTCTGGCTTACTGTTGAACCCACGCTTAGCTTTTGGGATGCCGGGGAGTACATCGCCACTTCCTCAAATCTTGAAGTGGGTCACCCTCCCGGGGCACCGCTTTATCAAATGATGGGTGCTTTTTTCTCCATTTTTGCCAGTGAACCTTCGCAGGTCGCTTTGATGGTAAATCTAATGTCGGTCTTTGCCAGCGCCTTTACCATTCTCTTCATGTTCTGGTCTATTGTTTTACTATTACTGAAGATAAGCGGACCTGTAAAGAAGATTTCGGGAGCTAAAAAAGCTGCTGTACTTGGAAGTGCCGCAGTAGGTTCTCTTGCTTTTACTTTTACTGATAGCTTCTGGTTCAATGCCGGGGAAGCCGAAGTTTATGCCATGGCCACCTTGCTTATGGCTCTACTTTTTTACCTGGGGCTTCTTTGGGAACGGGATATGTTTGCTCCCCGCGGAAACCGGTGGGTAATTCTTATCTCCTTTATCGTGGGGCTTTCTTTTGGAGTTCACTTTATGGGGCTTCTTACCATTCCCGCCATAGGTTTCCTTTACTACTTCAAGAACTTTTCAAAGATCACGGTCAGGAATTTTATTGTTGCCAATATAGTGGTGGTAGCAGTACTTATGTTCATTTTTAAATTGCTGCTCCCTTATTCCCTGAAACTTTTTTCGGCCACCGAAATTTTCTTTGTGAATACATTGGGACTTCCGTTCAATTCGGGAACAATTTTTACGGCTATTGCCCTTATCGCTGTTTTTTACTTCGGAATAAAATACACCAGGCGCAAGCATTACTTTCAGCTTAATACATTGCTATTGTGCATCCTGTTCATCTTTATTGGTTTCTCTTCCTGGCTGATGCTTCCTATAAGAGCAAACGCTAATACAGTGATCAACGAAAATAACCCAAACAATGCACGCGAGCTATTGGCTTATTACAACCGGGAACAATATCCTGAAACGCATTTATTCTACGGCCCACAGTTTACCGAGATCTATAGCGGGCTGGACGAAAACAATCCGTACATTGACGACAAGCCGAAATACGAGAAAGACGAAGCTGCCGGCGAATATATCATCGTTAATGATTATAAAAACGCAAAACAAAATACAGATGATGATCATAAGGCTGTATTACCGCGTATGTGGAGTACAGAACATGCCGCAAATTATATGGAGTTCACAGGGCCTCTTGATTTTACCATTAAGCCCGAATATCAACAAGAGGAGCAGCTTATTGCCGCTGTATACGAATTTCAACGGAATATTAATCTGGGGAATGTTGATTACGAACAGTATCACACTTTTTTAAGCCGCTTTAGGGAATATCTGGATGTTGAAAAACCTTCTTTTGGATCCAACCTGAATTATCTTTTTGAGTACCAGATGGGGTATATGTACTGGCGCTATTTTATGTGGAATTTCGCAGGCAGACAAAACGATGTGCAGGGAAAATATACAGATCAGGACGGGAACTGGTTAAGCGGAATCGACTTTATAGATGAAGCACGCCTGGGGAACCAGGACCAGTTAACAACAGACGCCTTGACAAATCCTGCCAGGAATACGTATTATTTCCTTCCGCTTCTATTGGGATTGTTGGGATTGGTTTTTCAGTACAGCAAAGACAAAAAAAGTTTTTGGGTACTGCTGGTGTTCTTCCTTTTTACCGGAATCGCACTGAAGCTATATCTTAACGAACGTCCTTTTGAGCCAAGGGAAAGAGATTATGCGCTTGTTGGGTCTTTTTATGTATTCGCTATGTGGATAGGCTTTGGAGCATATGCACTCTTTGACCTCCTCAAAGGATATATTAAACCAAAGATGGCAGTGCCTGTTGCTCTGGCAGTTTCCCTCCTGGCAGTGCCAGCAGTGCTGGCCAGTGAAAACTGGGATGACCACGACAGGTCCAACCGATACTCTGCCCTGGCAATGGCAAAAATGTACCTGGACAGTGTGGATGAAAATGCCATTTTATTTACCATTGGAGATAACGATACCTTTGCCTTATGGTACGCCCAGCAGATAGAAAAATATCGTACAGATGTGCGGATCGTTAATACCAGTCTCTTTGCGACCGACTGGTATATTGATCAGATGAAACACAAGGCATGGGAAAGTGACCCAATCCCCGGGCAGCTTCAACACGAACAATACAGGTATGGTACAAGGGATGCCGTTTGGTACCAGCCTATTACGCAGGACACGATGGATATTGGGACCTGGATGAACTGGATCGCCAGTGATGACCCCCGCACCAATGCCGAATTGATGAGTGGTCAAAGTGTAAGCACATTCCCTTCTAAGCATATCCGGGTCCCCGTGGACAAAGAAAATGTGCTGGAGAACGGGACTGTAGAACCACAAAATGCAGATGAAATTGTAGATGAGATCATCATTGAACTCACCGGAGATATTCTTTACAAAAACAGGTTGCTAATGCTGGATATTATTGCGGGTAATGACTGGCAAAGGCCTATTTACTTTACCGGCGGAAGTTTTGGGGATGACGATTACCTGTGGATGAAAGATTACCTGCAGCTGGAAGGTGTCACTTACAGACTGGTACCAATAAGAACGCCTGTCAATCCAAACAACCCCTTCGATATGGGCCGACTTGATTCTGATAAGATGTTTGATATTGTGATGAACTGGGACTGGTATTCCTCTGGTGAACCAGATATTTATTACGATCCCGAAACCCGAAAGAATGCTATTACTTATCGAAGCAATCTTGCCCGCTTGTCTGAAGCGCTAATCAATGAAGGCAAAATGCAACGTGCAGAGGAGATCCTGGATCTGGCAATGGAAAAAATGCCTGTTGAATATTTTGAATTTTACACCCTACTTGAACCTTTTATACAAGGATATTATGAAGTAGGTCAAAAGGAAAAGGCCCGTGAACTGTGGCAAAAAGTAGCACAAAAATACCAGGAGAACCTTACTTATTACAGCTCTCTTGACCTTGACAGACAGTTTTCCCGCGGTAATGAAATAGTCACCGATATTGAGCGGTACAGGAGCCTGGTGGACCTGTTGATCATAAATGATTCTGAAGAACTGGCACGGGAAGAGGCAGATAAGTTCAACAAGTACCTTATGCTCTTCCAGCACTTCTACGGAAGCCCTGAACAGGCGCCTGAAGAATTGCCGGCCGATGGAACAGACATGGTCCCGGCCGAGATTAGAGATTCTCTTTAAAAAAACAGTGTAAGTGGAGTGATGAGGGAGCGCATACCGGCAATTATAAAATGGATCTACCCAAGAAGGATCTGGGATGGTCCTGCTGGTGAAAAGGTCCTTTATCTCACCTTTGATGACGGCCCGGTACCTCAGGTTACTCCCTGGGTTTTGGAACAGCTCGGAAAGTACAATGCAAAAGCCACTTTTTTCTGTATTGGGGAAAATGTAGAAAGATATCCTGAGATTTTCCGACAGGTTATTAAAGAAGGTCATGTGGTGGGAAATCACACCTACAGTCACCTCAATGGCTGGAAAACTTCGGTAGAAGAATACATTCAGAATAGCCTACAGGCCCGGGAAACCATGGAAAATGAACTTCCGCAGGGAACAGAATTTAAAAATCCCCTTTTTCGTCCCCCATACGGAAGGATAAAAAATGTGCAGGCAAAAAGACTTCAGCAGGAAGGTTTCAGAATTGTAATGTGGAGCATTGTGAGCAGGGATTATGACCGCACACTTTCTCCTGAAAAGTGCCTCCAAAATGTGCTGAATAATGTTCGTCCGGGCAGTATTATAGTTTTCCATGATAGTTTTAAGGCTGAAAAAAATATGAAGAAGATATTGCCCGAAGTTTTAAAGCATTATAAAAATTCCGGCTTCTGTTTTAAAGGGTTGAAATGAATTCCTTCTTAAATAGAATGTACATTAGATACGAATACAATACTTTTTAACCATATAAAACAAAAAATTGCAAAAATCTTTAATTTATAAAATCTGCGGAAGCCTGGGAATTATTGGTTGTATCGCGGTAATAGCGGGCGATGTTATAGGGATAATCCTTCACGAAAAACATGATCCAATAAGTGACACCATTAGTATGTTGGCAATTGGCAAATATGGCTGGATACAGGATTGGGGCTTGAATATTCTGGCATTTGGATATATGGCTCTTGCCGTAGGACTTTTTACCTGGAAACGTAGTGGCAAAAAGTGGCTCATTAGCCTTTTTATTTTATTATTAATAGGCATAGACCTTATCCTGATCGCCGAACACAATCAATATGCCGGTAGACCGGGCTACACCATCCACCGGAAACTCGTGTATGCATTGGCAGGTTTATTCCTGATGCTAACATTCTTAATAAGTTTTGATCTTAAGTCTGTAAAGGGTTATTTGAAAAAACTTTCGCTCTGGATTGCTTCTTTATGGCTCATTCTGGCGCCACTACTACCATTCATTCCTGATTCCTGGGATGGTGCCTATGAGCGGTTTGTCTGTACTTTATTAGTAATTTGGCCAGCTGTTGTATCGTATTATCTGTTTAAAATTCCAGGTTCAGAAACAAAAAGCAGTTTCAATAATACTTAAACCAAAAAAATACCATACCATACTGCACATCATGACTTCACTTAGAAATCGCACTGTGGCAAATAAAGCTCTTTAGATTTATACCTCTTAAAAAACTACACCTGAAAACTAATCAATACATCACCCGCCACTACCTCAAACCGGAGACAATGCCTCAGTATCATATGAACACAATTGACCTATTACTATCTGGAATCCCGATTTCTTAAAACTACCTGCTGTTCACATGTGACCCGGGAGCTTTACGCACGAGCCAGTATCATTTGCAAACTATCGTGATTTTCACCTATATGGAATTTACAATCCCTTGCTAAGTATATAATACTCAATTTGGGAAGTATGTTCAAGTCTTTGCTGGTGTTGTTTTGATCGTACTTTGTACAATTAATTATCCGGGTTTCCGGCTCAATTCAATTATCGGCTATTGGATTGAATCACATCATCCCTAAGGCAGGAGTTTTATAGAATTCAGGTTGGTGTAGCTGAGAATAAATGCCATCATTTTTACTCTCAAAGCCCAAAGCTTTACTACCAGGAAAAATTTTTTTAAATGTATTCTTTAATAAGACCTATAAGGGTATTGGCATCCTGTTCGCCACTTTGCCGCCATTTCATTTCCCCTTCCTTGTAGATCATTAGGGTGGGCAAGCCTTTTACCCGCAGGGCTTCAGCAAGTTCAGAATTTTTATCGACATCTATTTTGATGATCCTGGCTTTGTCACCCAATGCAGCGGCCACATCTTTTAAAACCGGATGCATGGCTGTGGAAGCCTCATGCCAGTCGGTATAGAATTCCAGAAGGACCGGCACCTGCAGGTCAATCAATTCCCCAAATTTTGACATATACCTGAAAATTAATTCACAGCCACAAGGAGTCAAATCTCCTGCAGCCTTAATCAAATATAATCAAAAGTTTGATTTATACGGGTTTGGGTCCTTTCCGTAGTTCAATGACAGATACTTCGGGCCATATCCCAACCCTGCCGGGATAAGCCAGGAATCCGAAGCCACGGTTTACATTAAGATAACGACCCGCTTCTTCATATATTCCCGCCCAGTGCTCATATCGGTATTGGACGGGACTCCATTTAAACCAGCCGGGAATCTCGATCCCAAATTGCATTCCGTGGGTATGTCCGCTCAAGGTGATGTGAAATTTCTTTTGATCTTTCTTTACTTTTTCCACCCAGTGGGATGGATCATGGGACAGCAGTATCTTAAATTCATCTGCTGAAAGGCCAGAAGCTGCCTTATTAAGATCTCCAACCTGCTTAAAGCCTGCACCCCAGTTCTCCACTCCTACAATGGCAATGGAATCTTCACCCCGGCTCACTTTTTTATGTTCATCCAGTAATAAGTTCCATCCCATTTCCCGGTGCACATTTTTAAGAGCCTCCAAATTTGCCCTTTTTGCCTCTGCAGACTCCCAGTTCACATAGTCACCATAGTCATGATTTCCAAACACAGAGAAAACTCCGTCTTGCGCTGAAAGAGAACCGAAAGTTTTCTTCCAGTTATCCATTTCAGAAGCCGTATTGTTCACCAGGTCTCCTGTAAATAATATGGCATCACTTTTTTGCTCATTTATAAGGTCAATTCCATACTGGATCTTTTCAGGATTGTCGAAACTTCCGGCGTGAACGTCACTTATCTGAGTAATTCTGTAACCATCAAAGGCATCGGGCAGGTCATCAAAATGCAGAACATAATTCAAAACCCGGTAATTATATCTCCCCTGGTACATTCCGTAAAGTAAAGAAGCAAATGGAATGGCCGCAATACTCAAGGCCAACTGACTCACAAATTTACGCCGGGAAGGCAATGAATATTCCTGATTTGTATGGGCTACTTTCTGAAATCCGCTCACTACCAGCCTCACCATGTCCTCTCCAAATAACATTACAAAAAGAATGATCTTAGGCACAAAAAAAGCGAGAAAAAACCCAATGGCATAACCCCGGGCGCCGGTAAGACCCTGCTTCTCGGGCACATTGAACTGATACAATAAATATCCCAAAATCCCCAGAGAAAGAGCGAGATAAATAAAATAGATCCAGGAATGACGGGTAACAGTTTTAAAAGCCTGATAGGCGTAAATATCTAAAACAATATATATGACGATAAAAATGATCCAGCGCATGTAAAAATTTTAAGCTGCAAAGGTACTGCTAAAGCCTTGCCAAAAATTCATCTTACCAAATGTTTATGTTATAGCAGTATAGAGGTTGAATTTTGAAAATACCGGGCGAAGAATTACTATATTTAAATGAGCGAATCACCTAATTAAATAGAAGGAGCCCGATTAATATCAGCCTTTAGCACATAGAACTTTATTGAGCCCCTGCTTTTCTATTCTCTTTTCATAAATTTACGCTCCAACTCCTTAACCGGATTTTATTTGACGTGAAAAGACGCCACTTCATAAGAAATACCTCACTTAGCGGAGTAGGAGTTGCAACAGCTTCTCCTTTTATTGATTTTCTAAACCTTTCAAAAATGACAAATTTTAAACCGGTTTGTATTGCAACCTGGAGATTTCCTAATGCCAGCCTTAAAGCCGGTGAAATGCTTGCTGAAGGAGCATCTGCACTCGATGCTGTGGAGCAGGGGGTGATGGTCGAAGAAGCAGACATTAGAAACACAACAGTAGGCCGCGGCGGTGCACCCGACAGAGAAGGAAATGTGACGCTGGACGCTTGTATTATGGCTCCTTCAGGTAATGCAGGAGCGGTAGTCTATCTAAAGAACAATACCCACGCGGTTTCTGTCGCCAGAAAGGTTATGGAAGAAACTCCGCACGTGATTTTGGCCGGGGAAGGTGCTAATCAATTTGCCCGGCAGCATGGATTTGAAAAGGAAGATCTTCTTACTAAAGCTTCTGAAGAGGCTTATAAGGAATGGCTAAAAAAGAAGGAATACAAGCCAATTATAAATATTGAGAACCATGACACTATAGGTATGCTTTGCATCGATCAAAAAGGTGATATTGCAGGCGCGTGTACCAGTTCGGGCCTCTCTTACAAAATGAACGTGCGCGTAGGAGATTCACCTATTATTGGTTCCGGGCTCTATCTCGACAATGAAGTTGGAGGTGCAGTGGCTACGGGCATGGGAGAAGCCATTCTGAAAAGTGTGGGTTCTTTTCTCATCGTGGAGCTAATGCGACAGGGTAAATCTCCGCAGGAAGCCTGCGAGACTGCTATTATGAGAATCATCAAACAAAATCCCAATTTCAAAGATTTCCAGGCCGCTTTCATTGCCATCAATAAAAACGGTGAAATAGGCTCTTATTGCATCCAGGAAGGCTTTTCATATATGGAATACCGTGCAGGAGAAAATAAAAATATTCCGAGTAAATTTTACATTTAAATAATGGAACAGAAAAAATCCTATCGCACTGCGTTTATATTTCTAACTATTCTCTTCTTCCTTTGGGGTTTTATTACTGTTTTGGTGGATTCCCTTATCCCTAGATTACGAGAGGTTTTTACCCTCTCGTATTTTCAGGCAGGGATGGTACAATTTGCCTTTTTTGGAGCCTATTTCCTGTTGTCCATTCCGGCGGGATGGCTGCTCTCCAAGATTGGATACAAAAAAGGAATAGTCCTGGGGCTGTTCACTATGGCCGCAGGTTGCCTTTTGTTCTGGCCGGCGGCATCTTACAGGGTTTTTGGGATTTTCATGCTTGGATATTTTATCCTGGCGGGCGGAATCACGATCCTGCAGGTAGCTGCAAACCCTTATGTTACTATTCTCGGACCCGCAAAAACTGCTTCCAGCCGACTAAACTTGTCTCAGGCTTTTAATTCTCTCGGGACTGCGATCGCACCGGCACTTGGCGCCTTGTTTATCCTTAGCGATAAGGTTATGACAAAAGATGAGATCGCATTTATGACCGAGGCGGAACAAATAAAATATTACGCTTCAGAAGCTGCAGCTGTACAAACACCTTTCCTCGGTATAGCTGTATTTATAATTTTAATAGCCATTGTCTTTCTTTTCGTCAATCTGCCAAAAGTTACCGACACCGAAGCTTCAAATGATTATAGTGTAGTACTCAAAAACCGCAACCTCATAATGGGAGCCTTTGGATTATTTTTTTACGTAGGTGCCGAAGTGGCTATTGGCTCCTATATGGTTAACTACTTTTTGACCCTTAACCTGCCAGATGTTATTAGGGAAACGCCTTTTATGCGAAACCTGGCCGAATGGATCCTTTCATCTGGTGTGACTACTTCTACAGATATGGCTGTAGTAGGAGTTTTTGTCACCTTTTACTGGACGGGGGCGATGATTGGCCGTTTTATTGGTTCTTACCTTACCAAAATAATGAACCCGGCAGTAGTTCTAAGCGTCTTTGCCGCCTGCGCCATTGGTCTAGTCTTAATTTCTAATCTTACAGTAGGACTCGTCGCAATGTGGTCTTTAATAGCCGTAGGTTTATTCAATTCTATTATGTTCCCTACCATTTTTAGTCTGGCGCTCGAAGGTCTCGGCGATAATAAGCCACAAGGCTCTGGAGTATTGTGTACCATGATCGTGGGAGGAGCTATTATTCCCCCGGCCTTTGGATACCTCACAGATTCCTTCGGATTTAATCTTGCACTCATCCTCGTGATGTTGTGCTATGGTTATATTTTCTTCTATGGGTTTAAGCACAAGAAACTGAAGTAAACCTGCAGTGAACCATTAAAATGACAAACAAAATCAATTCTTAACAGGCTCTTTTACTACTTTTTTCCCGTTTAATCCCGAAATCTCTAAAGAGCCCTGCTGCTGCATTTCCTGCACCAGCTCTGTCACTTCTATTACCATCTCTGTACAGATCACAATCAGGGAATCTTTTTGAGCATTTCTTATCGCGTGAGTAACGGCTTCTTTTTCTTCTAAAATAACGGTTACCTTCATATCGGGATCGTGAGCTGAAATTCCTTTTTTCAGAAAACCGATGATCTCTTCGGGTGTCCCACCTCGTAGATGTTGATCCTGTCTTACGATGATCTCATCAAACATTTCTGCAGAAATCTTTCCAATTTGAAAAGTGTCTTCTTCCTTACGATCTCCAACACCTGTAATGATCCCCACCTTTACTGAAGCATCTATTTTATCGGTGAATTTTTTTACTGCTTCCATTCCTGCGGGATTGTGAGCGTAATCCAGCAACAACTGGAAATCTTTAAACTGAAAAAGATTCATTCTTCCGGGAGTCTGGGAAGGAGAAGGCTGAAAAGTCTCCAAAGCTACTTTGATCTCATCTATATCAATGCCTTTAATATAAGCCGTGAGAACCGCGGGCAAGACATTCTGGATCATGAACTCTGCCTTACCTCCAAAGGTAAGGGGAACATTGGTGGCCTTAATTATCCTGAGTTTCCATGTTCCTTTGCAAATAGTAATATATCCGCTTTCATAAACAGCTGTCAAACCTCCTTCCTCCTGAATTCTTTTGATCCGCGGATTTTCTTCATCCATAGAAAATAAAGCAACCCTGGAAACAACATTCTTCCGCATTTCATAAACAAGATCGTCGTCTGCATTTAATATCGAGTAACCGTCGGGCAGAACGGTTTCAGGAATGACCGATTTTACCCTTGCCAGTTGCTCAACAGTGTGAATTCCGTTTAGCCCCAGGTGATCTTCAGATACATTGGTCACAATTCCCACGTCGCAATTTTTAAACCCGAGACCTGCACGGAGTAATCCTCCCCTTGCACACTCCAGCACAGCAAAATTTACAGTGGGATCCTTTAAGACGAATTCGGTACTGAGAGGACCGGTACAATCCCCTTTCATCAAAAGCCTGTTCTGAATGTAGACTCCGTCACTGGTGGTATAGCCTACTTTATAACCTTGCTGTTTTGCTATATGCGCGATCAAACGAGTAGTTGTTGTCTTCCCGTTTGTACCCGTCACAGCTACGATTGGAATAGTTCCCGTAGATCCATGAGGGAAAAGTTTATCTATAACCGGAGCAGCAACGTTTCGCGGTAAACCGGTAGTGGGAGAAAGGTGCATTCGGAATCCCGGGCCGGCGTTCACTTCCAGTACTGCTCCCCCGGTTTCGGAAAGAGGTTTACTAATATCTGTGGTCATAACATCTATTCCGCATATATCAAGCCCTATGATCCTGGAAATTCTTTCGGCCATGAAAACATTGGCAGGATGCACCCTGTCTGTAACATCTTCAGCGGTGCCTCCGGTACTGAGATTAGCAGTGTCTTTAAGTATAATTTTTTGGCCTTTTTCAGGGATTCTGTCGAGAGTATAACCTTCTGCAGCAAGAATTCGCTTAGTAAGTTCATTGACTTCAATTTGAGTAAGCGTTTTCTCATGACCATAGCCCCTTCTCGGGTCCTTGTTCACTTCCTCGATTAGTTCCTGAATATTTTTTACACCGTCTCCCACCACGTGCGCCGGACTCCGTTTTGCAGCAGCTACCAATTTATGGTCTATCACAAGTAACCTGTAATCTTCCCCTACTATTTGTCTTTCCACTATTACCCTTCGGGAAATAGCACGGGCAGAATTAAAGGCTACCAGAGCCTCTTTAGGGGAATTTATATCTATGGTAATTCCCCTGCCGTGATTTCCATCAACAGGTTTTATTACAAGAGGAAAGCCTAATTTTTCAACAACTTCTTTTAATCTTTTTTCGCTTCTTACAATCCTTCCCCGCGGAATTGGAATCTCGGCCTGTTCCAAAAGATCCTTGGTATCTTCTTTGTCGCAGGCTATATCAACAGCTATATTACTGGTTTCCCCGGTCACTGTTGCCTGGATGCGCTTTTGATTTGCACCGTAACCTAACTGGCAGAGAGAATATCGGTTAAGTCTTATCCAGGGAATCCCCCTGGATTCTGCCTCCTTGATTATAGAGCCGGTACTGGGTCCCAGCCGCACTTCTTCCCGCAACTCCCGCATTTCCTGTATATCTTCAGAAAGATTATATTCCTTCCCCTCTATGAGAGCCTCACATATCCTGACTGCAGCTTTGGCTGCATATCTTCCCACAGCTTCTTCCATATAGGAAAAGACTACATTATAAACCCCTTTTTCACCATAGCCCCTGGTTCTTCCAAAACCAACATCCATGCCTGCAAGCGTTTGTATTTCAAGAGCTACATGCTCAATAATATGTCCCATCCAGGTACCCTCGTCCACTCTTTCAAAAAATCCTCCCGGAGTACCAACAGAACAGGTATGTTCGTAGAGGCCGGGTAATACTTTTTCAAGTTTTTCCCTAAATCCTTCGATCTTATTGGATGGCATTTCCTCCAGCTCCTCAAGATTTAAAACCATTACAATTAATTTGTGCCGACTGATGGACCAATAATTCGGACCCCGCATTGCGTTAATTTTTCTTATTTTCATGTGCTACTTTTTCTTTTTCTGCTTTTTTTCCTTATCCTTCCAAACTGAGTAGGTTCTTAATTTAAGAATCGAAATTATAACTGGTTAATTTTCAAATCATTTTAATTTTTATTTATGATTAAAGGCACCCTCATCCCTATAGGAGGAAATGAAGATAAAGGCTATCACAAGCATAAAAGGTTCAGGTTTGAATATATAAGCCAGGGGATCTTGGCAAGAGTCCTCACAGAAAGTGGAGGAAAGAATGCAAACATCCTCGTAATTACGACCGCCTCGGGAATTCCGGAAGAGGTAGGAGATATGTACATTAAAGCTTTTCAAAAACTGGGCTGCAATTGCGTAGAACCTCTGCATATAGGATCAAAAGCCGAAGCAGATTATGAAAAAAATCTTGAGAAGGCCCGAACGGCAGACTGCGTTCTGTTTTCCGGTGGAAATCAATCAAAAATTACAACTCACATTAAGAATACAGAATTCCACAAGATCCTTCTCGATCGATATCGCAATGAAAAATTTGTAGTTGCCGGAACAAGTGCCGGAGCTATGTGCATGTCTGCTGAAATGATCTCCGGTGGAAGCAGTAAGGAATCTTTCATCAAAGCCTCTACTAAAATGCGGAAAGGTATGTCATTGCTACCAGGGATCATTTTCGATACCCATTTTATTCAGCGGGGACGTTTTGGACGATTATCTGAAGCTGTGGCAAGATTCCCAAACCTGGTGGGAATAGGTTTGGCAGAAGATACCGGGATGATAATCAGGAACGGCAACGAATGTGAAACTATTGGTTCGGGAATGGTAATTATTTTTGACCCGGGGGAACTTACTCACAATAACTATAAAAACCTGAAGGAGGGAACCCCTCTCACAATGAGAAAATTGGTAACCCACATCCTTTCCCATGGAGATCGATATAATATTGCAGACCGGCAGGTAGAGGTGCTGGTGGGGACAGAAAATTCGCCCCGGTACATGTAATTATTTGTAAATTGCTATTTCCCGAAGGCCACCCGAGGTTTTAAAAGCCCGGTACATTCCTTCAGTATTGAACGGTAATGCTAAATTTCCTGTGGCATCAACGGCAATAAGTCCGCCGTCACCACCTATTTTAAGCAGTCTGCCGTGAACCGCCTCGTTTGCAGCTGCTTCCAAAGACAAACCTTTATATTCCATTAAAGCAGAAACATCGTAAGCAACCACTCCCCTAATAAAGTATTCCCCGCTGCCGGTACAGGAAACAGCGCAGGTTTTATTGTTTGCATAATTTCCAGCTCCAATCATAGGGCTATCTCCTACTCTCCCAAATTTTTTGTTGGTCATTCCACCGGTAGAGGTAGCAGCGGCTAAATTCCCTTCTTTGTCACAAGCTACAGCACCCACTGTTCCAAATTTGGAATCTTTTGCGTTACTATGATCCAACTGAAATTTATCTGAATCCTTAATTTCCAGCCATTGCCGGTGGCGAAATTTTTCATAAAAATAATTCTCCTCCTCAAGAGTATAATTCAGGCTTTTTGCAAATTTCAGAGCGCCTTCCCCGGCTAAAAATACATGACCGCTTTTTTCCATAACATCCCGGGCAAGGGAGATTGGGTTTTTAATTCCTGTAATTAAACTCACAGCCCCGGCCTGACGATCCTTTCCTTCCATTATAGCAGCATCCATTTCGTGGGTCCCGTCTGCTGTAAATACACTACCCTTACCGGCATTGAACAGTGGAGAATCTTCAAGCACCTTCACCGCCGCTTCTACTGCGTCTATTGCAGGTGCTCCATTTTCCAGTAAATCATATCCCTTTTCAAGCGCCTGCTCTAAACTATTGCGATAATCCTTTTCCTTTTCAACAGTCATTTGTCCCTGTAGAAGAGTCCCTGCACCTCCATGTATGGCTATTGAATATTTCTGTTCGTTTGTCATTTCTTTTTTGAATTTCTCATTTTGGATCGTCCTGAGCCGACATAGACCCATACTTCTTCCCTTAAAATAAGAAATTGAATTTTAATGACAGCCTTTAGTTTCGTAGTTTTATGAACTTAAAAAATTCCGCTAATGGCCGACCAAAAACGTTTATTCCTTCTTGATGCTTATGCCCTTATTTTTAGGGGATATTATGCTTTTATAAACAATCCAATTGTAAATTCCAAGGGTCTGGATACTTCGGCCATTATGGGCTTCATGAATTCCATGTTTGACGTAATAAGAAGGGAACGCCCCGATCATCTCGCGGTTTGTTTTGATAAAGAAGGAAGCGTGGCGCGCACCGAAATGTTTGAGGCATATAAAGCAAACAGGGATGCAACCCCCGAACCGATATTACAAGCCATACCCTATATACAGGAAATTCTCAAGGCAATGCACATTCCGGTGGTCGTGCTGCCCGGTTGTGAAGCCGATGATATTATAGGAACGCTGGCAAAACAGGCCGAAAAAGAAGGCTATAAAGTCTTCATGGTTACCCCCGATAAGGATTTTGCACAGCTGGTTTCTGAAAATATTTTTATGTACCGCCCCGCCCGGATGGGCAATGGGATCGAGATTTGGGGAATTCCTGAAGTTCAGAAGAAATTCGCAGTAGAACGTCCCGAGCAGGTGATCGATTTCCTTGGAATGATGGGCGATGCCGTTGATAATATTCCGGGACTACCCGGAGTGGGAGAAAAGACCGCTAAAAAATTTCTGAAGGAATTTGGTAGCATGGAAGCGTTGCTGGCCAACACCGATAAATTAAAAGGTAAGATGCGGGAAAAGGTAGAGGCACATGCCGAGCAGGGTATGATCTCCAAACAACTCGCCGCCATCATGACCGACTGCGATGTAAAGTTTCATGCTGAAGATTACGAGCTTTCCATGCCCGATGCAGAGAAGGTGCAGGAGATCTTTGAGGAGCTGGAGTTCCGGCGCCTAAAAGAGCAATTTTTAAAGTTATTTTCAGGAGAGGAAACAGCCCGACCCACTCAAGTGACGAGTACAGATACCGGAAAGGCTCAGGCTCAACCGGCAGGAGCAGGTCAGTTTTCCCTTTTTGGGACCGAAGCAGCCGAGAGTGTGGAAAATTTTTCAGGCAGAAGAACTATAAAAGATATGCCGCACGTCTACCAGAATGTTGCGACAGGTATGGCAATGCAACTCTTCCTTCAGAATTTAATGAAGCAGAAGTGCGTGTGCTTTGAATTCACAACGACCGATCTTGATCCATTTACTGCGGAGATCATTGGAGTGGCTTTTTCCTGGGAAACGGGTAAAGGTTTTTACCTCCCTGTGCCCCAAAATCGCACAGCAGCACAGGAGGTGATGGAAAAAATGCGTCCTTTCTTTGAAGCTGAAAATATTGAAAAGGTAGGCCAAAACCTGAAGTATGACATTAAGGTATTGGCGAAATATGACATTAAGTTCAAAGGTCCCCTTTTTGACACCATGATCGCACATTACCTTATTAATCCCGATATGCGCCACAGCCTGGATGTGCTTTCGGAAACATACCTTAACTACACTCCGGTTTTTGTAGAAGAATTGCTGGGGAAAGGAAAGAATCAAAAATCTATGCGTGACATTTCCCTGGAACAGCAAACGGAATTCAGCGTGGAGGACGCCGATGTTATCCTGCAGCTAAAACAGCATTTCACTCCGGAGCTTAAGGAAGCCAACACAGAAAAACTTTTTAATGAGATTGAGATTCCGCTGGTGAAGGTGCTGGCCGATATGGAGCTGGAAGGAATTAAGTTGGATAAAGATTTCCTTGCAGGTCTTTCAGAAGAAATGGAAAAAGACATCGCACTGCTTGAAAAGGATATCTATGAAACCGCCGGCGAAGAATTTAATATAGGTTCTCCAAAACAACTTGGAATTATCCTTTTTGAAAAGCTGAACCTGGTAGAGAAACCGAAAAAGACCAAGTCGGGACAATATTCTACAGGGGAAGAAATCCTTTCTGCCCTTGCCCCCGAACACAAGATCGTACAACAGGTATTGGATTACCGCGGACTGGTAAAGCTGAAGAATACATATATTGATGCTTTACCTCTACAGGTGGATGAAAAAACCGGAAGGGTTCATACAGATTATGTGCAGACCGTCGCGGCTACGGGAAGATTGAGTTCAACCAATCCAAACCTCCAGAATATTCCCATCCGGACTGAAAGGGGAAGACAGGTAAGGCAGGCTTTTGTGCCAAGAGATGCAGAACACATCTTGTTAGCTGCCGATTATTCTCAAATCGAGCTTCGCATAATCGCCTCCCTGAGCAAGGAAGACAATATGATTTCAGCCTTTCAGCAAAATCAGGACATCCACGCCTCCACAGCCGCCAAAGTATTTAATGTGCCTATGGAGGAAGTCAACCGGGAGCAGCGTAGCGTTGCCAAAACTGTGAACTTTGGAATAGTCTACGGAGTTTCGGCTTTTGGACTCAGTAATCAAACAAATCTCTCGAGAGGTGAAGCCAAAGATCTTATAGATACCTATTATAAAACTTACCCAAAGCTTCGGAACTTTATTGGTGAACAGGTAGATTTTGCACGTGAAAACGGGTACGTTCAAACGGTACTCGGCAGAAGAAGATATCTAAGGGATATTAATTCACGGAATCAAATGGTACGCGGTGCTGCCGAGAGAAATGCCGTCAATGCTCCCATTCAGGGAAGTGCAGCTGACATTATAAAGCTGGCCATGATCAACATTCACAAGAAACTGGAGGAAAGGAATTACAGAACCAAAATGCTGCTCCAGGTACATGATGAATTAGTATTCGATGTTTACCGCCCCGAGCTAGAGGATATCCAAAAGATGGTAAAGCATGAAATGGAAAATGCCTTTGTCATGGACGTTCCCCTGGAAGTGGAACTCGGCCTGGGAGAGAATTGGCTGGAAGCTCATTAAAAAACCACTTTGCCAAAAGAATCAAGAACCAGGAGCCAAGACTTTTTTAATCTATAAAAAATCCCCCGAATTTCTTTGGGGGATTCATTTGAAAAGGGGGCAAAAAAAGGTCTTTTACTGCTTCTTGTAGATTATATCAATTTTCTGAATATCTGAAGCAACGGTATTTCCTGGATCTTTAGCTACATAAACAGCCGTATTTGTTTCTTCTTTTGTTAATTTCACTTTTAAGAATTCCGAACCGTTTTCACTATACCGGTTAACAGTTTTAGTCTCGGTGTAGGTCTGTCCGTCAATGGTAAAAGTCACCGTCAGTTGATCTCCACTAACTGAATAGGTAGCAGCATAATTCCCGGTAGTCTGGCAATTAAAGGCACCTGTTACTTCACTAAAAAACAATCTTGATTGGAAGGTAGTTACTTCTCCGCTACTTTTAAAGTCAAAAAACATAGGATCAAAACAATCTGTTTCTTCTAACAAGTTATAAGTGAAATTAGCATCCTGATCAAAATCAACTGCTGTTGCTGTACCACCCTCTTCTAGAGGTACAGAGGTCATGGAAAACATATTCCAGGTCCCCAAAAGATCATTCATCGTTAGGTCCTGGGCTTGTACAGTTGTAGTTGTCGCATTAAGCGAAAGGCTTTCGTCCTCTATACTATTGGCAGAACAGGCAACAAGCATGCTTACTCCTACTCCACCTAACATCAATACTTGTAATAGTCTATTCATATTTTCCTTTTCTTTTCAAAGCAGTTGCAAATGTATATTCGGGGAATCTATTTTAATAATTTTTTAACACTTATTTTTCCTTTAGTCGGTGATTTAGTGCAGTTTATCGATTGGCTGTCGTGAAAGATTGAGGCTAGATTTGAGGAAAATCGGCAGTTTTGAGGAGTAAATTCGACAAAAAGAAAGAATCCTGTACGTTTCTTACAGAGGAAAAAAAAGGAAGCCAGTATGGAAAACAAATCAGCCTGAAAATCAGATCTTTTACTCCATTTAAATTAATGAAAATGCCATTTGTAATATAAATTTATAATTGTACATTTGCACCCCTGTTTTATGCAGGGAATGGAATGTTTAATTATTAAGTAAATTTAATTAGTGTGGACACATTAAGCTACAAAACGGTTTCTGCCAACAAAGCCACTGTCAATAAGGAGTGGGTTGTTGTAGACGCTGATGGACAGGCCCTTGGCCGCCTTTCTTCTGTAGTAGCAAAGCTACTAAGAGGAAAGTTTAAAGCTAATTTTACCCCACACGTTGATTGCGGTGATAACGTAGTTGTTATTAATGCCGAGAAAATCAACTTAACAGGAAAGAAATGGGACTCTAAAGAGTACATTCGCCACACCGGCTATCCTGGGGGTCAAAGAAGTTTAACTGCTTCGGAATTATTCACCAAAGGTCCTGAGAGACTGGTGGAAAATGCAGTAAAAGGAATGCTACCAAAGAACAAACTTGGTGCAGATCTTTTCCGTAACCTAAGAGTTTTTGCAGGATCAGAACATGACCTACAGGCACAAAAACCAAAAACTATTAACTTAAACGATCTTAAGTAATGGAAGTTATTCACAAAATTGGCCGTAGAAAAACGGCAGTTGCACGTGTGTACGTTTCTACAGGAAGCGGTAACATCACTGTAAACAAAAAAGACGTTAAGGATTACTTCTCTACAAGCACGCTTCAGTACAAGGTAAGACAACCACTTAACATGACCGGAAACAACGAAAGCTTTGACATCAAAGTAAACGTTTACGGTGGCGGGATCACAGGACAGGCAGAAGCTATTCGCCTTGCCCTTTCCAGAGCTATGGTAGAGTTGGATGCCGAGAACAGAAGCACTCTTAAGCCCGAAGGTTTACTTACAAGAGACCCAAGAATGGTTGAACGTAAGAAATTCGGTCAGAAGAAAGCTCGTAAGAAATTCCAGTTCTCTAAACGTTAATATTATTTGGTGTTGAAAGCACCAAAAAGTTCATATAAATCATAAGATTTTTGTTGTTACTCCGGAGTTACATTTGAAGAAGTGCCGGTGGTTAGTTTAGCATCTAAACGATCAGGGCCAGATTTTATATCGCCACCTGGTTGTTGCTATCTCAACAGAACGTAAACTATTACAAAAATGGCAAACAAAGTAGAAGTAAAAGAATTACTTGATGCAGGTGTACACTTTGGTCACCTCACAAGAAGATGGAATCCAAACATGGCTCCCTATATATACATGGAGCGCAACGGGATTCACATCATCAACCTTTATAAAAGTGCTGCTAAAATGCAGGAAGCCGGAGACGCGCTTAGCAAAATTGCAGCCAGTGGTAGAAAAATACTCTTCGTAGCTACCAAGAAACAAGCAAAAGAAATTGTTGCTGAACAAGCCGAAAGAGCTAACATGCCTTACATCACCGAAAGATGGCCTGGTGGTATGTTGACTAACTTCATCACTATTCGTAAAGCTGTTAAGAAAATGGCTTCTATCGACAGGATGAAGAAAGACGGTACTTTCAACACTCTTTCTAAGAAAGAACGCTTACAAGTAGATCGTTTAAGAGCTAAGTTAGAGAAAAACTTAGGTTCTATTTCAGAAATGAGCCGCCTTCCGGGTGCTCTATTCGTAGTAGACATCACTCGTGAACACATCGCGGTTAAAGAAGCTCAAAAATTAAACATTCCAATTTTTGCAATGGTTGACACCAATTCAGATCCAAGAGATGTGGATTATGTGATCCCTGCAAATGATGATGCTTCAAAATCAATTAGTAAAGTTGTTTCTTACGTTGCTGATTCTATCGTAGAAGGTCTTTCTGAAAGAAAAGCTTCAGGAAAAGAAGGTAAAGAAGAAGATTCTTCAGAAGAAAAACCTGCAAAAAGAACTCCTAAGCCAAGAAAACCAAAATTAGAAACTGAAGTTCCGTCTACAGATCCACAGGATAAAAAAGACATGAAGGAAGCTCAGGAAGATGTAAAACTAGAGTCTAAAAAAGAGACTTTAGCCGATGCACGTTCTAACGAAGGCGAGGAAGAATAGAATTTCATAAATTAATCTATGAGTCGTTTGGTTTCTTTCTCCTGAATTGAACTAGACGACTTATTCATTTATAAAAAACATTTTAAACTATGGCTAATATAACCGCCGCAGAAGTAAATAAACTTAGACAAGCTACCGGTGCCGGAATGATGGATTGTAAAAAAGCACTAGTAGAAGCAAATGGAGATTTTGATTCAGCAATCGAGATCCTTCGTAAAAAAGGACAAAAAGTTGCTGCAAACCGTGCCGACAGAGAATCATCTGAAGGTGTTGCTATCGCAAAGGTCAATGCAGACAACAGTAGAGGAGTTATCATTTCTCTTAACTGTGAAACTGACTTCGTTGCTAAAAACGAATCTTATATACAGTTGGCTGAAGACTTCGCTGATCTTGCTATGAATGTAAACTCTAAAGAGGAATTACTTTCTAAAGATTACAAAGGGATCACTGTTCAGGATAAATTGACTGAGCAAACCGGAGTTATTGGAGAAAAGATTGAGATAGGTGCCTTTAAAACTCTAGAAGCACCATTCGTAGGTTCTTATATCCACGCAGGTAACAAAATTGCGGTTCTTACAGGACTTTCACAAAAGACTGATAACGCTGAAGAAGTTGCGAAAAACGTTTCTATGCAGGCAGCTGCAATGAATCCTGTTGCGCTTAACGAAGAAGGTGTTGACCAATCTGTTGTTGAGAAGGAGATCGAGATCGCTAAAGATCAATTGAGACAGGAAGGTAAGCCGGAAGAAATGTTGGATAATATCGCAAAAGGTAAAATCAAGCGTTTCTTCAAAGACAACACTCTTGTTAACCAGGATTACATCAAAGACAGCAAAATGTCTGTTGCTGAATATGTGAAGTCTGAAGATGCTAACCTTAAAGTTGTAGGTTTTGAAAGAGTTGCTTTAGGATAAGCACTTACCTAATAAAAATTAAGAACCCGCTTCTGAAAAGGAGCGGGTTTTTTGTTCTCCACCCTTTCAGGGTTCTGAACCCTGAAAGGGTTATTATTTTACTCTTTCGAACACCAGAATCACTTCTTGGTTTTCCGGAATGGAAGGGTAAAGATTTCCTATCCTCAATCTTCCCTGCTCCGGCTTCTGAAAAAATAGTTCGCTGGTTCCCTCCTGCCCACTGGCCAAACTTAAAAGGATGGAGTCATCTTTGATCTCATATTTTAAATATTCCTCATTACCTTCTCCGTCTATTCGTGTGAGTCTGTTCCCGGATGTAAAAATTAATGTAGTACGGTCCCTCACCGGTTCCACCTCACTCCATTCTCCAGACAGGGATCCTTCCAATTGTTCATCCTTGTCACAGGAAATTGAAGCAAACAGGACCAGAATTAATAAAGTCTTCAAAATAGCGGCTCTATTCATTGCAGTTGTGCTTATGAAATATAATTACAGTTAATAAAAATATAAAAAATTGATCCTCACTGTTAGCCCGCTTCAATAATCTTTTTTGTCGCTCCCATCACATTAATAAATTCCTTAGTTTTGCACAACCCATCAAATCACATAGATGCATTACAAAAGAATCTTACTAAAACTTTCGGGCGAAGCCCTCATGGGCAACCGCCAATATGGGATCGACCCCGAACGTTTAGCCGAATATGCACAGGAAATAAAAGTAGTTACCGATAAAGGAGTTGAAGTGGCCATTGTCATTGGTGGCGGTAATATCTTTAGAGGTGTAGCAGGCGCTAGTCGCGGTATGGATCGGGTAACCGGTGATCATATGGGGATGTTGGCAACCGTAATAAACGGGCTGGCACTACAATCTGCTCTTGAAGATGCAGGTATCCAGACAAGACTTCAGTCGGCAATAAAGATCAATGAAGTAGCAGAGCCTTTTATTAGAAGAAAAGCCATGCGTCACCTGGAGAAAGGTCGGGTGGTAATATTTGGAGGTGGCACAGGAAACCCATATTTCACGACAGATTCAGCAGCAGTATTGCGGGCTATTGAGATCCACGCCGATGTAATCCTTAAAGGCACCCGAGTTGACGGAATCTATACTGCAGATCCCGAAATAGATAAGAAGGCAACAAAGTTCGATTTCATTAGCTTTGACGAAGTTCTTACCAAGGGATTAAAAGTTATGGATACCACTGCCTTCACTCTTAGCCAGGAAAATAAATTACCTATTATTGTTTTTGATATGAATAAACCTGGAAATCTTGAAAAGGTTGTAACAGGAGAAACAATAGGTACCAAAGTGAATTTTTAGAACAAAAAAGATTAATAAAGTTTTTAAAATGAACGACGAGTTAGATTTTATTATTGATAGCGCAAAAGAAGCAATGGATCAAGCCATTCTTCACCTGGAGAAACAACTTTTAAATATTCGGGCCGGAAAAGCAACTCCGGCTATGCTTGGCAGTGTAAGAGTGGATTATTACGGAAGCCAGACTCCTCTAAACCAGGTGGCCAATGTAAATACGCCAGATGCCCGCACCCTTACCATTCAGCCGTTCGAGAAGAGCCTGATTACCGCTATTGAAAAAGGGATCATGCAGGCAAACCTTGGGTTCAATCCCATGAATAATGGAGACAGTGTGATCATTAATGTTCCCCCTTTAACAGAGGAACGTCGCCGCGAACTGGCTAAACAGGCAAAAGCTGAAGCTGAAGACGCAAAGATTGGGGTGCGTAACGATCGTAAGAACGCCAACCAGGAGATCAAAAAACTCGATATTTCTGAAGATCTTCAAAAATCTGCTGAAGCTGAGATTCAGGAGCTCACCGACACCTATATTGAAAGAATTGACAAAATTCTGGCAGTAAAAGAAAAAGAGATCATGACTGTTTAACTCAGGAATCATATCTTTTATACCTTTCAAAAAGCGGCTTTTTCAGCCGCTTTTTTTCTGCTCGGGATTCTCTATTTATAATCTCTGTCCTCACTATAACTACCAAATTGGTGGGTTTCCAGAAAAATACTATAACAACCCCGCAAAGTATCCAAAAAGGTAATTTTCATTCTTCTTTTTTGCCGGGGACCTGCATTTAATTACTTGTAAGGCAAGTGCGGAAAAATTATCTTTGTCCTTCAAATAGAAAAAAATGATTACAGGAAAAGTTGCAGAACTTTTAGAAAGCACTCAGTATTTACAGGAAGTAGTAGTCAACGGGTGGGTTAGGTCCTTTAGGAGCAACCGGTTTATCGCCCTCAATGACGGCTCTACCATTAACAACCTCCAATGTGTCGTTGACTACGAAAAATTAAGTGAAGATACCCTTAGACGTATCACAGTTGGTGCTGCCATAAAGGTGAAGGGAACGCTGGTAGAAAGCCAGGGCAGCGGACAAAAAGTTGAAGTGCAGGCAAATTCTGTAGAAATTCTTGGCGATGCAGATCCGGAAGAAGTTAAATTAACAATTCTTTCTCCAAAAAGACATTCCTTTGAAAAGCTTAGAGAACAGGCTCACTTAAGAGTCAGGACAAACACTTTTGGTGCAGTGATGAGACTAAGGTCCAAACTGGCGTTCGCTATTCACAGCTATTTTCAGGAAAATAATTTTCATTTCGTAAATACTCCGATCATTACCGGAAGTGATGCCGAAGGGGCCGGGGAAATGTTTAAAGTCACTTCTTTTGATCTTGACAATGTTCCGAGGAACGAAGATGGATCTGTAAATTACAGGGAAGATTTCTTCGGAAAAGAAACTAACCTTACAGTTTCCGGGCAGCTTGAGGGAGAGACTTACGCTTTAGGTTTGGGACAGATATATACTTTTGGACCTACATTTAGGGCAGAGAATTCGAATACTTCCAGACATCTCGCAGAATTCTGGATGGTGGAGCCCGAAATGGCTTTTTGTGACCTGGCCGGAAACATGGACATAGCCGAAAAATTTATAAAATATGTCCTAAAATACATTTTGGACAACTGCAAAGATGATCTTGCATTTCTTGAAGAGCGCCTGGCCAATGAAGACAAGTCAAAGCCGGAAGCAGAAAGAAGCCCAATGAACCTTACCGAAAAGCTGAAGTTTGTTATTGAAAACAACTTTAAAAGAGTAAGCTATACCGAGGCTATCGATATTCTGAAGAATTCAAAACCAAATAAAAAGAAGAAATTCAATTATATTATAGAAGAATGGGGAGCCGATCTACAAAGTGAACACGAGCGCTACCTGGTAGAAAAGCACTTTAAGTGCCCGGTGATCCTTTTTGACTATCCTGCCAATATAAAGGCCTTTTACATGCGTTTAAATGAAGATGGAAAAACCGTGCGGGCCATGGACATCCTCTTCCCCGGAATAGGAGAAATTGTAGGTGGCTCACAAAGGGAAGAACGTCTTGAGGTGTTGCAAAAAAAGATGCAGGCTCTTGATATCGATGAAAAGGAGCTTTGGTGGTATCTTGATACACGTAGATTTGGAACATGTGTCCATAGTGGTTTTGGGCTTGGATTCGAAAGACTGGTGCAGTTCGCCACTGGAATGGGGAACATAAGAGATGTAATTCCTTATCCCAGAACTCCGCTTAACGCCGAATTTTAAAATTTTCCACATCCTAAAGTACTCATAAACAATCTACGTTCGTTTACGTTTGTAGATTGTTTTTTTTATTTTTATAAAAAGCCCGAAACTATATGCTAAAACAGCAGTTAAACTTTAAGTTATCTCAAAAGCTCTCCCCTCAGCAAATTCAGTTGATGAAGCTTATCCAGCTTCCTACGCAGGCTTTTGAGCAGAGGCTTAAGCAAGAGATGGAAGAGAACCCTGCACTTGAAGGCGGAAAAGAAGATAATGAAGAGTACGAGGAGGATTTCGAAAGGGATGACTATCAGGATGAGGATCCGGGCAACGAGAGTATTGAAGCCGATATTGATGTAGACGAGTATTTAAGCGATGATGAGATACCAAATTACCGGTTGCAGGCCAATAATTACAGTGCAGATGATGAAGACAGACAAGTGCCTTATGCCTCGGGTACCTCTTTTACTCAATATTTAAAAACTCAGTTAAGTACCCTTCGCCTGGATGAATCTGAGGAAGAAATTGCCGAATTCCTGGTAGGAAGTGTAGATGAAAGCGGCTATATAAGAAGATCTGTACAGGATATTGTTGATGACCTTGCTTTTACTCAAAACGTTTATACCGATGAAGATACTGTTGAGAAAGTGCTTAAATATGTGCATGAACTGGATCCCGCCGGAGTAGGCGCAAGAAGTCTTCAGGAGTGTTTGTCAATTCAGCTAAACCGAAAGGAGCAAACAAAATCTGTAAGCCTTGCTAAGGATATCATCGAAAAGTCCTTTGATCAGTTCAGCAAGAAACATTATCAGAAATTGCTCTCCAAGCATGATATTTCCGAAGAAGAACTTAGGAATGCAATTGATGTAATAGAACACCTTAACCCCAAACCCGGGGGAGCCTATGCCGGAAATACCCGGGCGGTAGAACACGTGATCCCCGATTTTACGATCAAAATAGCAGAAGGGGAACTGGAGCTAAGCCTTAACGGCAGAAATGCACCTGAAATGCATGTCTCTAAGGATTACAGTGAAATGCTGAAGGGGTATAAGGAATCGAAGGAAAAGAGCAAAGCACAGAAAGATGCGGTGATGTTCATAAAGCAAAAGCTGGATGCCGCAAAATGGTTCATAGAGGCCATTAAACAGCGGCAAACCACCTTGTTTGTAACAATGAGCTCAATTATGAATTATCAAAAAGAATATTTCCTTACAGGAGATGAAAGGAATTTGAAACCAATGATCCTTAAGGACATTGCAGACGAGATCGACATGGATGTCTCTACAGTTTCGCGGGTAGCCAACAGCAAATATGTAGATACACCTTACGGCACAAAACTTATTAAAGATTTCTTTTCGGAATCCATGAAGAATGACCAGGGAGAAGACGTCTCAACAAAAGAGATCAAAAAGATCCTGGAAATGACCATTGAAGACGAGAACAAGAGAAAACCACTTACAGATGAGAAGCTGGCAAAAATGCTCAAGGAAAAAGGTTATCCCATTGCACGCCGTACTGTAGCAAAATATAGGGAACAACTGGATATTCCCGTTGCCCGCCTTCGAAAGGAAATTTAATGAAGTTACTTCTTAAGTCTGCTTCTTTTCTGTTTCACCCCATTTGGATGCCTTTTGCGGGAACTTTGATATATTTTCTGGTTACACCCCGGTTCTTCCCTCTGGAGATCGTTAAAGCCAAGCTTTTGGCAATTGCCATAATGACCATTTTCATTCCAGTAGTTTTTGTTTATATGCTTAAAACCCTGGGCAAGGTAAATGACCATCATTTAAAAGAGATAGGGGAGAGAAAGTTACCCTTATTATTTTATGCCGTACTTGATTTAGTGGTACTAAGATATGTCCTGAACACCTTTGATTACTCTGCGTTGTATTATTTCTTTCTAGGAATAATGTTCTCTGCACTATTAGCTTTATTCTTTCTCCTCGCTAACATTAAAGTTAGCCTCCACATGATGGGTTTGGGGGGGCTCACCCTCTTCCTGATTTTTTTAAGCCTACATTTTGATCTCAACCTGATTTACACAATCAGTTTTTTAATAGCCATTACCGGTCTCACCGCCTCTTCCCGCTTACATTATGGAGCACACTCTTATAGTGAATTAGGAATCGGGCTAATGCTGGGCTTTATTCCTCAGGTGGGAGTAGCATTTGTGTGGTTATAGCAAGTAAAAAGTAAGACCTACCTGAAAAGTCTGTAGATCAAGGTCTACATTATTAACTGTAGCATCTTTAAAAAAGGAATTAAGGCTATAATAAAAAGTGAAGTTAAAGGTATTATATCCAAAAGTAAAGGTTGCACCCAATCGCAGTTTCTCAAACTCGGGAACATTTGATTCCTTATAGGTATTGCCATCCTGCACAAATTTTGACTGAAAATAATAAACATAGGCAGGACGAATCCCCGTATAAATACGCCAGAACTTATAGCTCGAGGGGGTGGAAGTGCGCCATCTAAACTGAACAGGAACATCAATAGACTGCGTTGTAAACCGGTTAGCATCAAAATCAACTCTATTCCTATCCAGGACGGCAAAATAGGTTCCCTCTCCTTCTACAGCTTCTCCTATAAAGAGGTTATTCCCGTAAGTATCAATTGACCAGCCAAGCCCAATTCCCAAAGCTATATTGCGGCGCTGGTTTATAGGAAAATCTCTTATAAAACCGGTGTGAAAACCTCCCGAAAACTGGGAACTCCTAATTTCTGACGGGGACCCGGTAAGGATGTTGTACGTGAAACTAAAATATATTTGATCTTCACGGTACAAGCTGTCGATCACCGCAGGAATTTCATTTCTTTCCTGGGCCTGTAAAAAAAGGGGAGAGAAAAATAAGAAAATTAAATGCCATTTTTGCAACCGGTACATGTTGGAATTTTGATCAAAGATAATGCGAAGAAAAACAGCATTCAAAAAAAAATCCCCTTACAATAAGTTGAAAGGGGATCTTCAAAAAGTAATAAATTTTAATTATTCAAAGTTTTGTGCAGCTTCACCGGTACGCGTGGTATAATTGATCTTTAGCGCCTCGGCTTTTCTCAACTCCATTTTAATATCAGATACTAATCCCATATTGGTCTCATTGTCAACTTTGAGTGCAGTTGTTAGGAAAGGAATTAACTCTTCCCTTTTAGTTTCCCTTTCAGCATATATAAACCGCTGAATGTCGGAAACATCAGCAAAGTTGTCATTTAGCTGTATACGAGCCTCGGTACCCATAGTTTGCTGGTATCTACTACTAGGTTTCCCCGCATAGATATACATTACAAGGTCTTTTTTATCCAGCTTTTCTACCTGATCTGCATATGGTAAAACATTTTGCACCTTTAGGGTATTCTCACGCATTACCGTAGCAACCATAAAGAAGAAAAGCAGCATGAATACAATATCGGGTAAAGCCGAAGTATTTATCGCGGGTAGCTCACTACTCTTTTTCTTATTGAATTTTGCCATAATCTAAAGTTTTTCGCGATTAATTTTTAGGATCTGCTTCAGAAAGTTTCTGAGGCCACATATCTCTTATTTCCTCGATCTGCTCCTTTAATCTTTCTCTATTTCCTGTATAATTGATGTTGTCATAATCTGCCTCCATTTGAGAGAACGATTTTGCGTACAATCTTTGAGCAGAACGGTTACGCAATTCGTTATATGCACCTACCAGTTCATTTTGAACTGCAACATAGGTTCCATATTCGGTTTGCCTGTCATTCACAAGCATGATAACTGCTTTAATAGGATTATCTGAAGAAGTTGGATCTCCGGCTCCCTGACAGTACGTACAAGCTTCGGGTCCTACTCCGCCACCATTGTCCAAAAAGGCAATAGCTGCTTCCCTCAAACCACTCAATTCCATTAGCTCATCTTCCACTAACAGATCATTGTTACGGTTAACAATTACCTTAAAAATATTTTTTTCTTTGATAATTGGAGGTTCAACCTCTTCATCCTGCATTGGAGGCAACTTTCTGCTGATACCGCTATCTGTTTCAATAGTTGTTGTCACCAGGAAGAAGATCAAAAGCAAGAAGGCGATGTCGGCCAATGAACCGGCATTTACTTCAGGTGTAGATCGTCTGGCCATAGTTAATTTATTTTATAAGTTTTCTTGCTCCCGAAAGCAACATTAGCAATACTGCACATGCCGCAAGGATATAGAAGGTTACTAAACCTGCTCCCACCCAGTGGTCTGCAGTGGCTGAAAGCGTAGTTCCGTCACTAAGCGTTTTTTCTGTTCCATCTGTAAGTACATAAGCAATTGCTATAACCACAATAAATGCTCCAACAGATATAAGTGTTTTCTTAATATCTCCCGAGAAAAGTCCTTTGATAACATAGAACAACACCAGGAGCACAATTATTGCAAACACTAGGTATGCCACATATAGAAATGGAGTTACCACACTTGCCTGTACATCGGCCGAATTTTCTATAGCATCATCACCGGCCATTAGAACTCTACCCCAAAGGATGAGTCCAATAACCCCGATAACGAGCGCTATATATTTTAATATTTTATGTAAGGTCATAATATAGTCTTGGTAATGTTATACTCTTCTTTTGTTCTTGTACTCTACAAGGATATCCATCAAAGTGATAGAAGCATCTTCCATATCATTCACGATTCGGTCGATCTTAGCAATAATGTAGTTATAAAAGATCTGAAGAATAATAGCCACGATCAAACCAAATACTGTCGTCAAAAGGGCGATTTTAATACCACCTGCAACAAGTGAAGGCTGCATATCTCCAGCTGCTTCAATTCTATCGAAAGCCTCGATCATACCAATTACTGTACCCATGAACCCAAGCATAGGAGCCAGGGCAATAAATAGTGATACCCATGATACGTTCTTTTCCAAAAGTCCCATTTGAACCCCACCGTAAGCTACAACTGCTTTTTCAGCAGCCTCTGTACCTTCATCGGCGCGGTCAAGACCCTGATAGTAGATAGAAGCAACAGGACCTTTTGTGTTACGACAAACATCCTTGGCAGCTTCAATTCCACCAGTATTTAAAGCGTCCTCAACATCCTGCGCCAACTTCTTAGTGTTGGTAGTAGCAAGGTTAAGATATATAATTCTTTCAATCGCGATCGCCAAACCTAAGATCAAACAAAGAAGTACGATTCCCATAAAACCGGGACCACCTTCGATGAAGCGTCTTTTGAGCTCCTGGTGAAATCCTACATCTTCAGTTTCTTCAGCTATTGCCTGATCTTCATCCTGAACAAAGTTCACCATGGTAGCCGGCAAGGCATTCACGTTATTTGTCGCATTCACATCTACGGCTCCGAACACCATAATTGTAGCGATCACCAAAATTGAAAATAATCTTTTCATTACTTTTTGTCTTAATTTAATTAGTTAACGGGTTAAAGATATAAATATTTATTCAAATAAAAACTAGCAGAGAGGAAGGGATTCGAACCCTCGATACCCTTGTGGGGTATACACACTTTCCAGGCGTGCGCCTTCGACCACTCGGCCACCTCTCTAAAAATCTATTCTGACTAGGGCTTTTTTTTAGCTATTTCTGAACAGTTCGCCAAATAACGAAAAAAAAGAGAAGCTGGTCAAGTAACAGCCCCAAAATTTACGACATTTCCCCGCGTAGGGAAGTTTCAAAAATAGTTCTAAAAACTTTTGGACTAAGTTCCTTGGCCAGGAGATACATCATTTTAGCCACAGCTGCCTCTGTAGTGATATCTTTTCCCGAAACAATTCCAATTTTCTTTAATTGGGTACTTGTCTCATATTGCCCCATTGCAACGCTGCCTCCGGTACATTGCGTCACATTTACAATGACTACTCCTGTAGCAATTGTTTTCTTCAGTAATTGAACAAACCAGTCCTGGGTTGGAGCATTTCCGCTGCCGTAGGTTTCAAGAATCACACCCTTCAATCCTTCTTTGGCTAAAATATGCTCCAGCAAACTCCTGTTTATCCCCGGAAAGATCTTTATCAAAGCAATCTCATCATTAAGACCTCTATGAAGTTTCATCTTGCGCCGGTGGTTTGGCTGCCATAAATAAGCATCGTTAACAGCAAGATGAACTCCAGAATTCACCAGTGGCGGATAATTAGGTGACGCAAAAGCCTGAAAATGTTCGGCATTGATCTTGGAAGTGCGGTTTCCCCTGTACAGTTTATATTCAAAGTAAACACCAACTTCAGATATTACCGGCTTTCCATTCTTTTGCAGCCCCGCAATCTGAATGCTGGTTATAAGATTCTCTTTGGCATCTGTCCTCAGATCCCCAATAGGTAATTGGGAACCGGTGAAAATTACCGGTTTTGAGAGGTTCTCGAACATAAAACTGAGAGCCGAGGCACTGTAAGACATGGTATCACTCCCATGCAAAATGACAAAACCGTCATAAGCTTCATACTTCTCATCAATAATTTCGGCAATTTGAAGCCAATAAGAAGGATTCATGTTTGATGAATCAATAGGACGTTCAAAACTCAGCGTGTCTATATGATGTTCCAGCAATTTTAATTCAGGAATATTTTGAAGTAACTCATCAAAATTAAAAGCCTTAAGTGCTCCCGTTTCAAAATCCTTCACCATACCAATCGTTCCACCGGTATAGATTAAAAGAATATTAGCGCTGCTCTTCATTCAGATTATTCTGATTTATTACCGGATTGGCATACATTAGCAGATAGCTGTTCACTTCTAGGGAATTTTTAAAATCTACCCGACGCGTAAGTCTCCTCTCAAATTGTCGTTTTTGCTTGATATTATAGTGCTCTTCAAACATGCTGCTGTTGTTTAATAAATCAAAAGCAATATAGTTTGCAGGCCAAAGCTTATAATTTCTATGTATTCTTCGGTCAATACTGGCAGTTAAATTTTGAATCTGCTCATTTACTGAGCCGGAATTCCCCTCTATTTGCTTCAGGGCTTCAGCACTTATTGTTTCTCCCGCAGTTAAATGTATTCGTCCCTTACTTCCAAGAGCTCCTTTAAGAATAGATTTAAAATCCTCATTAGCCGATTTTATATAGATCGTTTCCATTCTTTTTGCAAGGATTTCAGGCAACTTCAGAACATCTGTCGGATCAAATTCGTACGAAATAGCTACCGGTACAATTTTGAGTCTGCTAAAATATTCCGCTATAGAATCATCCTGCTTTGCCATCGCCAGCATCTTAAGTACGCCTTGCTGAGTATGGTCGTTTCCGTCTTTAGTTCTTCCTTCACGTTGTGCCATCCATACCGAACGTTTTTCTTCAACCAGAAGTTTCCTAATGTAGTCTGAAAGCTTTTGAGAACTCTTCAGCATTTCCCTTGGTCCTAAACCGCGTTTCACGAGAAAATTGCGATTCAGGCGGGAAAGTGCAAGTAAAAACGGCTTTTGAACCAGATTATCGCCAATGGCCGAAGCTGTCATTTTAAGTTCAGATTCGTAAAGAACCACATTGAGGAGACAGGTATCGAGAACGATATCGCGATGGTTTGAAATATAAAGATAGGATTCATCCTTATCAAGCCGGTCAAAACCGGAATACGACAGACCTTCACTGCTCTTGGAAAGCACCTTCTGTACAGTGTGATAAATAACTTTGGTCTGGAAATCACGAATACTTTCACAGGCAAATACCTTCTCTTTTATCTTATCAAAAGGAACATTCGGAAAGGTATAATATAGAAGGCCCTTAATCATGGGATGCTTAACATAATCCTTCAAGGCTTCCTGCACTTCTGCATCTTCATAAAACCGAATATCATCGTAATTTGTCACTATTTCATCATTTGGGTTAGCAAAAAAACAAAATTATAAGCACTTACTTCCGTTATACCCCAAAAATATCTCGGGAATTCCGGGTAGTAATTTTAGCTATTTCTTCGGGAGTGGAGCCGTAAACTGCAGCTACTTTCTCTAAAACTTCAACAAGATACAAACTTTCATTGCGTTTCCCCCGGTAAGGCGCCGGTGCAAGGTAGGGTGCATCGGTTTCCAGAACAATTTCGCTTAACGGGATTTGACCCAAGAACCTGTCAATTTTGCCATTTTTAAAGGTAACAACGCCTCCGATTCCCAGCTTCATGTTATAGGAAAGTGCTTGTTGAGCCTGTTCGAATGTTCCGGTAAAACAATGAAAAACGCCAAAAAGACCTTCTCCTTTCTCTTGCTCCAGGACTTCAAACACTTCATCAAAAGCGTCCCGACAGTGGATTACGATTGGCAACTTATGTTTCTTTGCAAGCCGAATTTGATATGCAAAAGCTTCCTGCTGAATGTCTAAGGTAGATTTATCCCAGTAAAGATCGACTCCTGTCTCTCCCACTGCATAAAATTTTCTTTCGTTGAGTTGTTTTTCAACTATAGCCAGCTCCTCCCGGAAGTTCTCCTTTACATGAGTTGGGTGAAGACCTGCCATTAAAAAAATGTTTTCCGGGAATTGTTTTTCCAGAGCATACATGTCTTCAATATACGTTGAATCTATTGCCGGAATAAAAAATCGTTTAATATTGGCGTCTATAGCCCTTTTTATCATCTCCTCGCGATCTTCATTAAATGATTCGCTGTAGAGGTGAGTATGAGTATCTGTAATTATCATAAATGCAAAAATAATTTATTTTATACAGCTATCTTTGGCAAAAAAGAAAAGAATGGCATCTCTTAAGAAGTTACTTAAAGAAAAAGGATATAACAAAATTCCTCTCACCTATACCGCCACTCAACATTTGGAGTTAAAAGCCAAAATAAATAAAATTGAAGGCAATTTTATCCTCGATACCGGGGCCTCCAGTACGTGTGTAGGTCTGGATGCGGTTTCTCATTTTGAACTTCTCGCAGAAGACAGTGATGTTAGAGCTGCAGGCGCCGGGGCAACTAATATGCTGACTCAAATAGCCCTGAAGAACATTATTGAGATCAAAGGCTGGAAAAGTAAAAAAGTGGACCTGGTACTTTTTGATCTTAAACATGTAAATGATGCATTGGTCAAACATAAGGCTGAAAAAGTACAGGGTATAATTGGAGCTGACATCCTTAAAAAGGGTAAAGCCATTATTGATTATAAGTCCATGAACCTTTACCTTAAATAATTTTTAAAAATGGGGGATTCCCCCCATTTTACAGTGGCACAGGTTTAACTACCTTGAGGTTAACCAAAAAATCTGCCGCTATGAATTTCTTTAACCTAAAACACCTGCCGGTGTTTCCGGCTTTAATGGCCTTGTTGATTATTTTTGTTCTTGTACTCAACATCTACACTTTGCTTGCGTACTAGAACAAAAAAGAAAGGCAGTGATCCTGAAATCACTGCCTTTCTTTTTTGTCCTTTCTAGTACCTCTACAATTCCAAAGCCCTCTTCACGTCATTATCCATGAGCAGTTCTTCTGGATTTTCCAGAGCTTCTTTTATAGCCACAAGAAATCCTACCGATTCTTTTCCATCAATGATTCTGTGGTCATAGGAAAGTGCTACATACATGATAGGACGTATTTCAACGTGACCATCAATAGCTACAGGCCGGTCTACAATATTGTGCATTCCCAGAATTGCACTTTGAGGAGGGTTAATAATTGGAGTTGATAACATAGAACCAAAAACCCCACCATTGGTAATGGTAAAAGTTCCTCCTGTCATTTCATCTACAGTGATCTGCCCGTCGCGCACCTTAATGGCAAGACGTTTTACTTCGGCTTCCACTCCACGGAAGCTCATATTCTCCACATTCCTCATTACCGGCACCATCAAACCTTTAGGACCCGATACCGCAATGCTAATATCTTTATAATCATACTTTACCTGGTAATCTCCATCGATCATAGAGTTTACACCGGGAAAAAGGTCAAGAGCTCTCACAACTGCAAGAGAAAAGAATGACATAAATCCTAAACCTACTCCGTGTCTGTCTTTAAATTCTTCTTTATACTGCTTTCGAAGCGAAAAGATTGCAGACATGTCAACCTCATTAAAGGTAGTCAACATTGCTGTTTCGTTCTTTACATCCACTAAACGTTCGGCCACACGGCGACGCAGCATAGACATTTTTTTGCGCTCTTCTCCGCGTTTTCCCTGTCCGGGAGTTCCCATTGAAGGATTTGCATTAGTAGCATCCTCTTTGGTAATCCTGCCGTCACGACCAGATCCTTTTACAGAATTGGCATCCATCCCTTTTTCATCAAGGATCTTTTTCGCTGCAGGAGAAGGGCTTCCCGTTGCATACGTCTCTTTTTGCTGAGACGGAGTGCTTGGTTTTGAGGGAGCCTGAGTTTTCGCTTCAGCTTTTTTGTTATCTTTTTTCGAAGATTCTAATTCTTCTTCTTTGCCCGAAGTTGCCTCTTTCTCCTCTTCCACCACTTCCTTGGAATCCTTATCACCACCTCCGGGTTTGGGAGCATCGGTATCGATTAAGCAAACCACATCACCTACAGCTACGGCATCTCCCTCTTCTGCTTTCAACGTGATAATTCCACTTGCCTCTGCCGGAAGTTCCAAAGTAGCTTTGTCACTGTCTATCTCGGCAATTGCCTGATCTTTTTCTACATAATCTCCGTCTGCAACCAGCCACTGGGCGATTTCTACTTCGGTGATCGATTCTCCCGGAGAAGGGACTTTCATTTCTAAAGCCATGATTTCTTTTTTTTATTTAAATGCCGAAAATTTATACCGGCGAAAAATTTATAATTTTTAAACTACCTCAACAGTTTTGTCAAATACAGATTCAATTACCTTTTCGTGACGCTTTTTAAATCTCGTCGAGCTACCTGCTGCAGGAGATCCATAGAATTTTCTACTGCAAATCCTGAAGCTTTTTGCCACTTCCAAATGTAATAACAAATGGCTATATGCACCCATATTTCTTGGTTCTTCCTGTGCCCAAACTATATCATCGGCATTTTTATATTTTTCTATAACCTGCTTTATTTGTTCAGAAGGCAATGGAAATAATTGCTCAATTCTCACTAGTGCCACATCATTACGCTCCAGCTCTTCCCTGCGCTCCAGCAGGTCGTAATAGAATTTTCCTGTACAAAATACCAGCGATTTAATCTTTTTAGCGTCGGCCTCTGCATCATCTAAAAGTGGCTGGAAAGAACCGTTTGCAAATTCTTCTTTTGTCGATATTACTTTAGAGTGCCTTAGCAGACTTTTTGGGGTAAAAATAATTAAGGGTTTTCTGTATTTCACCTTCATCTGCCTTCTAAGCAGGTGGAACATATTCGCCGGTGTAGTGACATCGGCAACAAACATGTTGTCTTTGGCACATAACTGCAGGTATCTTTCCATTCTTCCTGAAGAATGTTCTGCTCCCTGGCCTTCATATCCATGTGGTAAAAACAGAACAAGCCCGTTTTGAAGTTTCCATTTATCTTCGGCGGCCGAGATATACTGGTCGATCATGATCTGCGCTCCATTGCTGAAATCTCCAAACTGTGCCTCCCAGATGGTAAGACAATTTGGGCTTGCCATGGCATAACCGTAGTCAAAACCTACCACCCCGTATTCAGATAAAAGAGAATTGTATATTTTGAAGTCACACGACGAGCCTTCCTTAGCGTCACAAACTGTTCCTTCAATCTGGTTCAACAGGATGATCTCTTCTTCACTGTCCTCAACTTTAACCACGGCATGACGGTGAGAAAATGTTCCCCGTTCCACATCCTGGCCACTCATTCTCACGTAATATCCTTCCTTAATAAGAGTACCGTAAGCCAATAACTCGGCCATGCCCCAGTCAAGACTATTATCCTCAAAGAACATAGTATGACGAAGGTCTACCAGTTTCTTAATTTTTCTAAGGAATTTCTTGTCCTCGGGAAGTTTTGAAACTGCACGGGCAACTTCTTTTAGCACCTCCATATCTACGGTGGTGTCTACTTCTTCCATCATCCTGGATTCGTCCACGTGGTCAAATCCCTCCCATTCATCCTGCATAAAAGGTGTGACCCTCGTCTTTTCCTCCTTACGGGAATCCTCTAAATTTTCCTCCAGTTTAGCCTTGTATTCTTCTTCCAGCTTCTCAACATAGCCATCATCAATTACTCCCTGAGCTTTAAGTTTTTCGGCATAAATATTTCTTGGATTCTCGTGAGTTCCAATAGCTTTATAAAGTTTTGGCTGTGTAAATCTTGGCTCATCCCCTTCATTATGCCCGTACTTTCTATAGCCTAACAAGTCAATAAAAACATCTTTTCCAAAGGTCATCCTAAAGTCAAGTGCAAACAACACCGCGTGTACAACAGCTTCGGCGTCATCGGCATTTACATGTAGCACCGGAGATTTAGTGACCTTTGCCACATCTGTACAATAAGTAGAAGAACGTCCATCTAAATAATTTGTGGTAAAACCTATCTGGTTATTTACCACTATGTGTATGGTACCGCCGGTAGTATAACCTTCCAGCTGCGACATTTGTACGATCTCGTAAACTATTCCCTGACCTGCTATGGCCGCATCTCCATGTACAATTATGGGTAGAACGGCATCAGTCTTATTCTGATAGTGCCGGTCCTGTTTTCCACGGGTGATCCCCTGCACTACAGCTCCAACAGTCTCAAGGTGAGACGGGTTTGGAGCAATATTGATATTGATCTCTTTTCCGCTGTCGGTTTTACGGCAGGCAGTCCAACCCAGGTGATACTTAACATCCCCGTCAAAAATGTCTTCCTCATAATCTTTTCCGTCAAATTCAGTAAAGATATCTTTTGCACTTTTTCCGAAGATATTGGTCAGTGTGCTTAAACGACCTCGATGAGCCATTCCCATTACAAAATCCTTCACCCCAAGATCGGCTGCTTTTTCAATAATAGCATCCAGCGCCGGAATTAAACTTTCTCCCCCTTCAAGAGAAAAACGTTTTTGCCCAACGTATTTGGTATGTAAAAAGTTCTCAAAAGAAACTGCCTCATTTAGTTTCTTTAAAATGTGCTTTTTCTGCTCTGCATTAAAAGCAGGCTGATTCTCGTTGATGTTCAGCCTGTCCTGGATCCACTTTACCTGTTTGGGATTTCGGATAAACATATACTCAACCCCTATGGAATCACAATACACCTTTTGAAGGTGCTCTACTATCTGCCTAAGCGTTGATGGTCCTAATCCAAGAATGTCACCTGCATTAAAAACTGTATCCAGATCACTCTCCTCAAGGTCGAAATTTTGTATGTCAAGGGTAGGGCTATATTTTCTACGCTCCCTTACCGGGTTCGTCTTTGTAAAAAGATGACCACGGGTACGATATCCATCGATCAATTTTACTACCCGAAACTCCTTTCGAACCGATTCTGACATTTCTATCGGTTCTCCTTTTTCGGGATGTTGAACAACGGCTTGACCATTTCCGGAGGTCTCCAGGCCAAAATCAAATCCCTGGAAAAAAGCTCTCCAGCTAGGTTCTACACTGTCGGGATATTGTAGGTATTGATCATAGAGTTCAGCGAAATAGGCTGTATGTGCGGCATTTAAAAATGAATATTTGTCCATAAGATGAAACTACCTGTTTCTTTTTTGTAAAACGTTACAAAAGTACAATTTTTAAAAAAGAAGGATAGGAGCATTTAATATATTTACCTTATACTTCGAAAACTTTTAACATCATGCACATCTTTTTTAGTAAAAAAATAAACCTTATAGTTTTAATTGCAGCACTTTATTTCCCTCATTCATATTTGGTTGCACAGGAGCGACAGGTGTCAAAAAAGGCATTTTGGGAAGATGTTCGCTTTGGTGGTAGTGTTGGAGTTAATTTTAGTAATGGCTACTTCGGTGGCTTTCTAGCGCCAAAAGCAGTCTACGATTTTAACAAATATACATCTGCAGGTGTTGGTCTTGCAGGTTCTTACAACAACACCTCCCGCTACTCTTCCTATACTGCCGGAGGAAGTGTTTTTGGATTGCTACGGCCTTTCAATCCCTTGCAGCTTTCAGCAGAATTTGAGGAACACTACGTTTCTAGGGATTTTAAACTGGACGGAGCCAACATATCAGACTCTTACTGGTATCCTGCCCTGTTCCTGGGTTTGGGTTACAACACCGGCCCAATGACTATTGGGATTCGATATGATGTCTTGTACGATAGTGAAAAAAGCATTTATGCCAATGCTTTTATGCCTTTTGTGAGTATTTATTTTTAAACCTGTCGGTTCATTAACCCCTTTCCAAAGTTGTAAAGGATTTCTTTTCTGTCTTGCTCAATCTGCAATTCATCCAGCACTGCAAAGGCTTTTTGTGTGTATTTCTTAATTTCCTGGCGGGTGAGTTCTGCCGCACCACTGCTCTCAAAAAGCCCTTTTACAGTCTCTATCTTTGCAGTAGGATCTGGCGGATTTATGGAATATAGATCCTCAAGCTGATTAGCTTCTCCCAAAGCTGCTTCCTCTAAGGAAGTGAGATATAAAAAGGTTTTTTTGTTCTCAATTATGTCACCACCGACTTGTTTTCCGAAGGAATCCGGATTGCCAAAAGCATCAAGGTAATCATCCTGCAATTGGAAAGCAATTCCCAGTAAGCGACCAAATTCATAGATCCTGTTGCAGTTTTCTTCGGAAGCATTTGCAACTATAGCACCCATTTTAAGTGAGGCTCCTACTAGTACTGCAGTTTTATATTCTATCATTTTGAGGTATTGTTCGATAGTTACCTTCTCCCGGGATTCGAAATCTATATCATACTGCTGACCTTCACAAACTTCAATAGCGGTCTTCGAAAATAACTCTGCCAAATGCCGGAAAGTTTCTCCGGGATAATTCTCGAATAACTGATATGCCTTGATGAGCATGGCATCACCCGAAAGAATACCGGTGTTGATATCCCAACGTTCATGCACTGTTTGCTCTCCCCTTCTCAATGGTGCGTCATCCATGATATCGTCATGCACTAAGGAAAAATTGTGAAAAACTTCAATAGCCAAAGCAGCATCAAGGGCTTTTTTATAGTCGCTTCCAAAGATCTCTGCTGCCAATAAAACAAGAACCGGCCTCACCCGTTTACCTCCAAGGCCAAGAATATAAACCATAGGTTCGTACAAATTAGCAGGTTCCTTTTTTACCACCTTCCGGGAAAGGTATTCTTCAAATTCTTCGCGGTACCGGTCTACTGAGAGCATAAAAAAATTTTGCGCTAAAATACCAAAACAGGAAGAAAATTTACCCTTTTCATTACTAATAAAAAGCGAAATAAAAACTAAAGAAACTTTTATTGTTTATTAAGTTTCCATTTGTATCTTTGCCCGCTCAAAAAATAATAGTTTGAAAGATCAAATTTTAGCAAAAGCAGCCGAAATGTTTCTCACCCTGGGAGTGAAAAGCGTGACTATGGATGAAATTGCTTCGGAAATGGGGATTTCCAAGAAGACCATTTACGCACATTTCCCTACTAAAACAAAATTAATAGATGCAACTGCAAGTTTTGTGTTTGAAAAAATATCCCTGGGAATAGAAGAAATTAAAGAAGAGAAAAAGGATCCTATAGAAGAACTTTATGCCATTAAAGATTTTGCCTGTGAACATTTAAAAGATGAGAAATCTTCTCCACAGTACCAACTTCAAAAATATTACCCAAAAGTTTACTCCAGCATAAGAAAAAAACAACGTAAGATCCTGGACGAAATAACTCTTCAAAACCTTAAAAAAGGGATCGAAAAAGGAGTTTATCGCAGTGACTTACCAATTGAATTTACCAGCAGGATTTATTTTACAGGTATTCTGGGAATCAAAGATGATGACCTTTTTCCAGAACCGGAATTTTCAAGTCACCTACTCACAGAAATGCACCTCGAGTACCATTTACGAGCCATTGTAACTTCAAAAGGATTGAAAAAACTGGAAACCTATTTAACCACAAGCAGCACAAAATGAAAATATTTATATTCCTACTCAGCAGTTTTTTCTGCTTTAGCGCCTGGGCACAGGAATCCGATCCGGAAATTCTGAACCTATCTCTCGAAGAGGCTATTGTTCTAGGACTGGAGAATAACTATTCCTCTTTAAAATCGGAAAAAGAAGTGGAAAAAGCTTTGGCTCAAAAATGGGAAATTATTTCCCAGGGTTTACCGCAAATCAATGGAAATGTTGATTACCAGAATTTCCTGAAACAACCTGTCACTCTAATTCCGGGAGAAATTGCAGGGGGCGAACCCGGAACTTTTGTTCCGGTAAGGTTTGGGACTCAGCAGAATCTCAGCGCCACTGCCACCTGGTCTCAGCTCATTTTTGATGGCTCTTATATAGTTGGTGTTCAATCTGCCCGCACCTTACTGCAAATATCAAAGAACGCCAAGACCAAGACCGATCTTGAGGTAAGAAAGGCGGTTATCAATGCTTATGGAAATGTACTTATGGCTCAGGAGAGTGTGGAAATTCTTGTAAACAATCTGGAAAATATAACCGAAAATCTTAATGACACTCAGAAGATCTTCGAGAGTGGTCTGGCAGAAGAGGAAGACGTGGAGCAACTGAAAATCACTCGATTAAGTCTTGAAAACAACCTCAACCGCAGTCGGCGCATGTTAGAGATCTCGTACCAGTTGTTAAACATGGCAATGGGAATCCCGGTAGACAGGGAGGTAATCCCCACAGATGATCTAAATACCCTTGCGCTACAATTTTATGACCTCCAGCTACTGGAAGAGCGTATCCCTGTTGAGGAAAATATAGACGTACGAATAGCTGAGAATTCTGCAGAGGCTGCACGTATATACGTGAGGCTTGAAAAAGCTAAAGCCTTACCACAACTTACTGGTTTCCTCAATTATGGGACCACCGGCCACAGTGACTCTTTCACATTCTTTAATGATAATCAAGAGTATTTCCAGCAATCTATTCTTGGAATAAGTCTTAATGTTCCAATATTTAGCAGTGGGATGAGAAATTCCCGCACCAAACAAAGACAACTGGAATACGAGCAGGCAATGTTGGATCTTCAGGAAACCCGGAACAGGGTCTCCCTCGAAATAGATGCTGCCAGGGCCGATTATCGATTTAGCCTTGAAAACTTAGAAGCTCAGCAGGAAAGTCTGGCACTGGCAAAGAGAATTGAAAATAAGAACCAGATCAAATTCTTTGAAGGTCTTGCCAGTAGTTTTGAGCTCAGCGAGGCACAAAGACAGCTATACACTGCTCAGCAAAATTTGTTACAGGCTATGCTTGAGGTGATAAATGATAAAGTTGAACTTGAAAATGCGCTAAGCACGAAAACTTATTCTGAAGAAGACTAATCAAACTACGAATCCTAAAAAGATGAAAAAAATAAACTTAATAATAGTAAGTCTCCTGATCCTTATTTCCTGTGGAAAAAATGAATCTGTTGATGAAGTCATTGATAATGGAGACCTCAGTGAAATAAGGGCCAAAAAGGCCGAATTAAGTGCTCAGCAAAGTGAACTATCTTCCCGGATTAGTCAATTGGATGCCGCAATCGAGAAGCTTGACATCAACAACGAATTCACTCTTGTAAGTGTTAAGAAAGTGTCAGATTCCCTGTTTAAGCATTATGTCGAGTTGCCGGGAGATGTGGAAACCAAACAAAATATCATCATTTACCCAGAATATTCAGGTATTCTTCGAAATGTGAACGTGGATGAAGGTGACAGGGTTCAAAAAGGGCAAATTCTGGCAAGAATTGACGAAGGTGGATTAGCAAGTCAGCTGGCGCAAATGGAAGCCCAGGAAGCTCTTGCAAAAACAACCTTTGAAAGGCAACAAAGACTTTGGGAACAAAATATAGGCAGCGAGATACAATTTCTTGAAGCCAAAACAAATTACGAAGCGATTCAAAATTCGGTAAACCAACTGCGATCTCAATTGGCAAAAACTGTTGTTAGGGCACCTTTTAGCGGAGTTATTGATGAGATCTTTACAGAGCAAGGGGAAGTAGTTGTGCCGGGACAAAGCAGGTTATTCAGGTTGATCAATCTTTCGGATATGTATATCACCACAGCGGTACCGGAATCCTACCTCGCAAGTGTAGAAAAAGGAACTGAGGTTATGGTGGAAATTCCGGCCGCCGGAACTTCCTTTACCAGCACCGTGCGACAGGTGGGCAATTTCATTAATCCCAATAACAGGACCTTCGAAATACAGGTGGCAGTGCCTTCAAATAATGAACAGATCAAACCTAATCTCATAGCTACTGTAAGAATTAACGATTACACTTCAGAAGAAGCCATTATAATACCAGAGAATGTGATCCAGAAGAATTCCGCAGGAGAAAATGTGGTTTATGTAGTAAACCAGGAAACCGACACTACGGGAGTAGCGCAGAGAAGAATTCTGGAAACAGGCCTGGCCTATGATAATGCGGTAGAAGTACTTTCTGGTTTGCAGCCCGGTGATATGCTTATAACAAGTGGGGCCCGCAGCATTCAGGAAGGAGAACAGGTAAAGATCTATAACAGCAACGTATTGAACTGAAATGAAATTAGATAAAGATTTTAAACTTTCTTCCTGGGCCATTGAGAACCGTATGACCGTATATGTCATCATCGCCATCATTTTTATTGGTGGGTTGATGTCTTACTACAGTATGCCGCGCGAGTCATTTCCGGAAGTAATTGAGACAAAAATATATGTAAGTTCCATAAATCCAGGGAACTCGGCTGAAGATGTCGAGAAGTTCATCACAGAGCCTCTCGAAGAGGAATTCAATAATATTGCAGGGGTACAGGACATTTCCTCCACTACCCTTCAGGATTACTCTCTCGTGATCGTGGAATTCGATGAAGATATTTCGGTCGATGCGGCAAAACAAAAGGTGAAAGATAAAGTTGATCAGCAAAAAGCTGCAACTACCTGGCCCACGTTGGACAATGGAGCCAAGGTAGAACCAAATGTGTTCGACCTTAATATTTCAGAAGAAATGCCTATCCTCAACGTGAACCTTACCGGGGATTATCCTGTGCAAAAGCTGAAGGAATACGCTGAATACCTGCAGGACAGGATCGAACTGCTGCCACAGATAAAAGAGGCATCTGTACGGGGAGCCGAAGAAAAAGAAGTGGAGATCGCCGTAGATATTTACAAGATGACCGCTTCCAAAGTGAGCTTTCAGGATATCATTAGTGCTGTGAGCATGGAAAACCAGACCATATCGGGAGGAAACGTGATCACAGGAGGTATTCAGAAAAACATTCGCATCCTGGGAGAAATCACAGATCCCGACCAGTTGATGAATGTGATCGTAAAAAGAGAAGACGGAAATGTCTTTTTGAGAGACATAGCCGAGATAAAATTCCAGGAACAGGAACCTACCACCTTTGCCCGTGAATATGGGGAGCCCGTGGTGATGCTCGATATTAAAAAGCGTGGTGGGAAGAATATGATCGAAGCCATAAATAATATTAAGGAGATCGTAAACACAGAACAGGAAACTTATTTTCCGGACGATCTTCAAATAAGCTTTTCCAATGACCAGTCTACCACTACAGAGAATATGGTGGACGATTTGGTGAACAACATTATTTTTGGAGTTATCCTGGTGGTGGTTGTTTTGATGTTCTTTTTAGGCTTCAGAAATGCTCTTTTTGTGGGGTTTGCAATTCCGCTGTCTATGTTCCTATCCTTCATTATCCTCTCCAGTATAGGTTTCACCCTTAATACTATGGTGCTTTTTGCCCTGGTTATGGGACTGGGAATGTTAGTGGACAATGGTATTGTAGTAGTAGAGAACGTATACAGTCTTATGGACCAGGGAATGCCGCGTATGAAAGCTGCGAAACAGGGAGTTGGTGAGATAGCCTGGCCCATTATCGCATCTACCGCGACTACCCTTATGGCTTTTTTCCCGCTGGGATTATGGCCGGGAACTATAGGGAAGTTCATGATCTACTTTCCAATCACGCTTTCGGTAGTTCTTGGATCATCGCTGTTCGTCGCATTGATCATCAATTCAATGCTTACATCGGAATTCATGAAGACTGAGGAGAAGGAATTAACAAAGAAAAAACTAATCCGTATAAGCGCTATTTTAGCGGGGACAGGAATAATCATACTTATTGCCGGCTTCGTTCTGGATCTTGGGGGTCTTCGGGCGATTGGAAACCTCGCCATACTTGCAGCCATTTTATTGTGGGCTTACAAGTATTTTTTAAGTCCCTGGGTGGAATTTTTCCAGTACCGGGCCTTAAAAAAACTTGAGAGAAAATACGAATCCACCCTCCGATTCTCCCTTCGCGGAAGGAATTCTTACCTGGTTTTCTTCGGAACCGTCGCCCTGTTAATCCTTTCTTTTATCCTGGTGGGGATTGTTCAGCCAAAGGTGCTTTTCTTTCCTGAAAATGAACCCAACCAGATCATCACCTATATAGAATTACCGGAAGGGACAGACATTAGAAAAACCAATGAGATCACCAAACAGGTTGAGCAGCAGGTTTATGATGTAATAGAAAAATACGAAGATGAAGACGGATACAATTTTATGGTAGAATCGGCTATCTCGCAGGTAGGTCAGGGCGCCGGAAATCCGCAGACAGATGGCGGCCAGCAGAACGATATGCCGCATAAGGGAAAGGTCACTCTTTCTATGCGAGAGTTTAAAGACCGACGCGGAGTGAGAAGTAGCCACGTCCTTTCTGAAGTCCGTGAAGCCGTACAGGGAATTCCCGGCGCGTCAATTATTGTGGAAAAGGATGCCGCGGGACCGCCTGTAGGATATCCCATTAACATGGAATTGAAAGGGGAAGACTATGAACAGATGTTAATCACTGCCGAAAACCTTAGGGAACGAATTCAGGAAATGAATATTCCCGGGATCGAGGAATTGCAGATCGACGTCAACAAATCAAAACCTGAACTTAATGTAACTGTTGACAGGGTAAAAGCCGGACAACTTGGTGTATCCACCGGCGCAGTTGGACAGACCTTACGGAGGGCAATCTATGGAGAAGAGATTTCAACATTTAAGGAAGGAGATGAAGATTATCCAATCAATGTAAGGTTTAATCAGGACTTCAGGTACAACGAAAATGCGTTATTCAATCAGCCTATTACCTTTAAAGATCAGAATACCGGTGAAATAGTTCAGGTACCAATTTCTTCGGTCACCAAATCTGAACTCACTTCGGCCTTCAGCTCAATAAAACGAAAAGACCTGAAGAGAGTGATTACTCTTTATTCAAACGTACTGGAAGGCTACAATGGAAATGCTATTGTAGAGCAACTTCAAACCGAACTGGCCTCTTATGATTTACCACAAGATATTTCTTTGGAGTTCACAGGGGAGCAGGAACAACAAGAGGAGAATATGTCATTCCTGTTGAAAGCACTTATCATTGGATTGGGAGGAATTCTACTCATCCTTGTTGCTCAATTTAACTCAATTCCAAAACCTTTGATCATCCTTATGGCGGTGTTCCTTTCGTTGGCAGGAGTGTTTTTGGGCTTAGTGGTTTTCCAGATGGATTTTATCATTATCATGACCATGATGGGAATTATCTCTCTCGCGGGAATCGTGGTAAACAATGCCATAGTACTGGTTGATTATACCCAGATCCTTATTGACCGTAAAAAGGATAGTTTGGGAATTGAGGACAATGATCTCCTGACAAAAGGCCAGTATTTTGAGATGATCGTGGAAGGCGGTAAGTCAAGATTGCGTCCTGTACTTTTAACTGCCATTACGACAGTTTTAGGATTAATTCCCTTGGCGATAGGCCTTAATATTGATTTTTTCTCACTTTTTACAGATTATGATCCTCAGGTTTATATTGGAGGAGACAACGTGATCTTTTGGGGGCCACTGGCGTGGACAGTGATCTTCGGACTCATCTTCGCAACCTTCTTAACCCTTGTGGTTGTGCCGGCTATGCTTTATTTGGTAAACCGGGGAAGGGTGAAAATGAAAAATAAAAGAGAAAGAAGACTTGCCTAAAAGGGCATTTTTGACACCTGTTATTGATAAACCTTCGGAATTATCCGGAGGTTTTCTTTTTTATTCCGCACAATGGCAAAGTGTTTGGACAAGACGGGACAGGATAATTTAATATTAATTAAAATTCAAAGAATGAACACTCAGTTAACCATTGAAGAACGTAACGCAGTTTTGGTCTCAATGGCAAATCTTGTGGAAAAAGAAAAGAATAACATTTTAAAAGCAAATAAGATCGATCTCGACAATTATTCGGGTGAAGATCTGGCTATGGAAGACCGGCTAAAAGTTGATGATTCCAAGGTAGAAGGAATGATCGCTTCATTAAAACATTTAGCTTCCCAGGAAGATCCTGTGGGAGTGGAAAGGTTCAGTTTTAAGCATGACAACGGAATGCAGGTTTATAACAGGACCGCATCCTTTGGGACAGTGATGATCATTTACGAATCTCGTCCCGATGTTACCGTGGAAGCTGCGGGAATCGCCTTCAAATCAGGAAATAAAATCCTTCTAAAAGGCGGAAAAGAATCCCTCAATTCCAACCTCGAAATTGTAAAGCTATGGCACAAAGCCCTGGAGGACAATAACATTTCTCCAAACTGGGTAGAATACCTTCAGTTTGACAGAAAACAAACCCAGGAGTTCCTTGCAAATCCAAGTCAGCAGGTTGATCTTGTAGTGCCAAGAGGTGGCGAGCGTCTTATTAAATTCGTAAAAGAGAATTCTTCGGCACAGGTGATCGTGAGCGGTCGGGGTAATAATTTTGTCTTTGTAGAAAAAAATGCAGATACAGATATCGCTCTGGACGTAATCCTTAATGGAAAAACCGGAAAGATCTCTGCCTGTAATGCAGTAGACAAAATACTTATTGATTCAGCTCTTCCGAACAAAGAGGAATTTTTGAAGGAGCTTCAGAAAGCGCTTGCAGACAATAATGTAGAAATCATTGCCGACAGGTCTCTTGAAGCAATGGAAGGAAGCAGACCGGTGCAGAGTGAAGATGAGTGGTATGAAGAATTTCTGGACTATAAAGCCCTGATTGGAGAAGTTGATTCGACCACAGAAGCTATTGCAAAGATCAACAAATATTCAGGAGGTCATTCCGCATCTATAATCTCAAGAGATGATAAAACAGCGCAAAACTTCATGGAGAATGTTGACAATGCAGCTGTATATCATAATGCTTCCACCCGGTTCACAGATGGCGGGCAATTAGGACTTGGTGGCGAACTTGCAATTAGCACAGACAAATTACACCAACGCGGGCCAATTGGTCTGCAGCATTTAGTAACCAATAAATGGTACATACACGGAAATGGACAAACTCGATAAAATTTTAGAACAGAATAATATAGGAATGGAAACTCCAAAAAAGAAGAAGAGAATACTTTTAAAATTAGGTTCTAATACATTAACTAAAGAAACCGACCATATTTCAAGAGGAAAAATAGAGGATATAGGCCGGCAGATCGCTACTCTAAAGGATGATTATGAATTCGTGATCATTAGTTCGGGTGCTGTAGCAGTGGCTAAACAGTTTGTAAACCTGGAACGCAGTGGGGAGAATATCGACGTAAAGCAGGCCCTTGCATCAATTGGCCAACCGCACCTGATGCGTATTTTCCAGGAGAACTTTAGAGAACTGGGATTACTGATAGGACAATGTCTACTTTCGCCAAATGACTTTAACAATGAAGAGTCAAGACAAAATATCATTAACACGGTGAATGTCCTGGTGGAAAATGATTATATCCCAATCATCAATGAAAATGATACCTCTTCTACAGATGCGATAAAGTTTGGAGATAATGATAATCTGGCGGCGCAAACCGCAGCACTTCTAAATGTAGACTTGTTTATTATCGCGACAAACACGCATGGTGTATACAAGAAAGGTACTATTGAAGCAAAAACTCCTGAAACCATTAGAAGGGTCAATGATCTTGAAGAATTGAAAAGGGAGGTAATGAGCGAAACAAAATCTGCTCACGGTACCGGCGGAATGGGATCGAAAGTTTCGGCTGCCGCCATCACCCAAAAAGCTAAAATCGAAACCTGGATTGTGAATGGATTGGATGATAATTTCATCCTGAATGCTATTAATGACAAGGTGCATTTTACCAAGATTGGTCATTAGGTTTTAATTCCGGATTATAGAAATATAAAAAGGTTGTGCAGAAATGTGCAGCCTTTTTCATTTTTAATAACAAATTCCAAGCATCAAAATTCCAAATATTTTCTCCAAAAATGTCCCGTAGGGACAGGATATTTGTAGAATATAAAACCAACCTTAAATAATTGTCCCGTGGGGACGTAAGCTTGGTTAAAATATATTTGTGGATTCCTGGCAGAAAAATCTTTCCCGCAGATATCCATAGGGACGACAAATATTAGGAATCGGCACAGATTACAAATCTGTGCTCACATCCCTCGGGAAAAAAAGATCTGCCATAATCAGCCGGAAAGATTTAATGGCCGGCAATCGGGTTCAGCCAACGGCCAACAGCTAATAGCCAAAAGCTTAAAACACAAAAAGATTCGTGCCATCGTGGCAAAAAATTTATTTCGACCCAACATTCTATCAACTTTTAACCATTAACTTTTTCCAATCCTTCCTCAATCCCGTGATAACTTCTTATTTTTGCTCCTCTTAAAAGATCAAGAAGACTATGTACAGAAGCCATACCTGCGGGGAATTAAGATTGGAAGACAAAGGAAAAGAAGTCATCCTTTCCGGATGGGTGCAAAAAATTCGGGATAAAGGTTTTATGGTATGGGTGGACCTGCGGGACCGGTATGGCCTCACACAGCTCATTTTTGATGAAGAACGTACTCCAAAGGAGATGATAGATAAAGCTTCTCAACTGGGTCGTGAATTTGTGATTCAGGTTACAGGAGAAGTGATAGAGCGGGAATCCAAGAATCCTAACATGCCCACCGGGGATGTGGAGATCCTGGTAACCGAATTAAAAGTTTTGAACTCCGCACAGCTTCCTCCGTTCACAATAGAAGATGAAACCGACGGTGGCGAAGACCTGCGTATGAAATACCGATATCTTGATATTCGCCGGAATCCAGTGAAGAATAAATTGATCTTCCGGAGCAAGGTTGCCATGGAGGTGCGGAAATTCCTTTCTGAAAAAGGCTTTATTGAAGTGGAGACTCCGGTTTTGATCAAATCTACGCCTGAAGGAGCACGTGACTTCGTGGTACCAAGCCGAATGAACGAGGGACAATTCTATGCTTTACCCCAATCGCCGCAAACTTTTAAGCAGCTGCTCATGGTGGGTGGAATGGACAAATATTTCCAGATCGTAAAGTGTTTTAGGGATGAAGATCTGAGGGCCGACCGCCAACCGGAATTTACCCAGATCGATTGTGAAATGGCATTTGTAGAACAGGAGGATATCCTCAATACTTTTGAAAATTTCACCCGTCACCTCATCAAGGCAATAAAAGGTGTAGACGTGACCGAATTTCCCCGTATGACTTATGACGAGGCAATGAAGAAATACGGAAATGACAAACCGGATATCCGTTTTGGAATGAAATTCGGGGAGCTTAACGACCTCGCAAAGAACAAAGGCTTTAATGTATTCGACAGCCAGGAGCTGGTAGTGGGAATTGCTGTTCCCGGAGCTGCTTCTTATACTAGAAAAGAGATTGATAAATTGATCGAGTGGGTAAAACGTCCACAAATCGGTGCTAACGGACTCGTCTGGGCAAAATACAATGATGATGGATCTTTAAAATCTTCTGTAGATAAATTCTATTCTGAAGAAGATCTTAAAGCATGGGCAGAAAGAACAGGAGCTAAAGCCGGGGATCTTATTCTGGTAATGGCGGGTGATGCGAATAAAACAAGGACTCAGCTCAGTGCATTACGTATGCACCTTGGGAATGAACTGGGCCTTAGAAAAGCTGACGAATTTGCTCCGTTATGGGTAGTTGATTTTCCCCTTTTAGAGTGGGATGAAGAAACAAAACGCTTCCATGCAATGCACCACCCCTTTACCTCTCCAAAACCTGAAGACATTAAATTACTGGATACAGATCCAGGAAATGTGCGTGCAAACGCATACGACCTTGTATTGAATGGCAATGAAATAGGAGGAGGTTCGATCAGGATTCACGACAAAAGTACGCAGGCGATGATGTTCGACCACCTGGGATTCACTCCCGAAGAAGCTAAAGCACAATTCGGATTCTTAATGGATGCTTTTCAATATGGAGCACCTCCACACGGAGGAATAGCCTTTGGGTTCGACAGGCTGGTAGCTATTTTAGGAGGCCAGGAAACCATTCGCGATTACATTGCATTTCCCAAAAATAATTCCGGAAGAGATGTAATGATCGATGCTCCTGCGAAAATTGGAAAGGATCAGCTTAAAGAATTAAATTTAGAAATTACTGCTAATTTATAATCCTACGGCTGCAGGATTATTTTATCCACACCTATGCCGGGCATAAAGAGAAATCCGTTTTTACTCAAGTTCCTGGTATGGAGGACCAAATATGTCTCTCACCGCCAGTTTTTAATGGTGCTGGCTGCGGTAATTGGTTTCCTCGCCGGCCTCGTGGCTGTAGTTATAAAAAACCTTACCGCCTTTATTCAATTACTTCTTGAGGGGGAGCTCATTGTCAATTATCATGATGCCTTTTACTTTATTTTCCCACTCATGGGTCTGGCACTCACGCTGCTCATCATCAGGTTTGGGATAAGGAATAAAATCGGGAATGGCATACCTACCACCTTGTACGCTATTGCTCAGAGAAAAGGACTCATGCAGAGATTTCAATCTTATGCCTCTCTCCTTACCGCTCCTGTAACAGTAGGATTTGGAGGTTCGGTTGGATTAGAGGCACCAACTGTAGCTACGGGAGCTGCTATAAGTTCCAACCTCTCCCGGCTTTTTAAAATGAACCAGGCAACAAGGACGCTGTTGATTGGTTGTGCCGCTGCAGGGGCAATGTCATCACTTTTTAAAGCCCCAATCGCTGCTATAATTTTTGCTATAGAGATCTTTGCACTTGATCTTACTCTGGTGTCAATGATCCCGTTGTTACTGGCATCGGTATCGGCTATTTTGACCTCCTATTTTTTCTTCGGAAATGACATCATTCTGCACTATACTTTAACCGATGAGTTTGATATCTCTGAAGTTCCCTTTTATATTCTACTGGGAGTAGTAGCATCTTTATGTTCGATTTATTTTACAAAAATTTATTTTCGACTTACCGGGAAGTTTGAAAAAATGGGTAACACTTTTTTCAGGCTTATGGTTGGCGGTGCCGGCCTTGGAATTCTTGTGTATTTCATTCCTCCGCTATACGGGGAAGGTTATGATGTGATTAATAACTTACTGGAAGGAAATTACCTCGAGGCTTTGGGAAGCAATCTTTTTAATGAATACCTGGACAATATCTGGGTAGTCATTGCGCTACTGGCAGGTCTGGTAATTTTCAAGATCATTGCCACGGCTTTCACTCTTGGTGCCGGGGGTGTTGGAGGGATCTTTGCACCTGTACTTTTCATGGGGAGCGCGATGGGACATTGCTTTGCACTTATTATTAACCATTTAGGATTTTTGAAAACTCCGCTTTCGTTGAGCAACTTTACCCTTGTGGGAATGGCGGGGCTAATGGCGGGGATCATGCATGCCCCTCTAACTGCGATTTTCCTTATTGCCGAACTTACCCGTGGTTATGACCTTTTTGTTCCGCTTATGATCACTGCTGCAATATCTTTTGCAATTACCAATCAATTCCAGTCAAATTCGGTCTATACCCTGGATTTGGCCTCACGTGGAGAATTGATCACCCATAACAAGGATCAGGCTGTATTGACGCTTCTTAATATAAATCAGGTAATAGAAAAAAACTTTATTCCGCTAAACATTAATATGACCCTGGGGGATGTTATTAAGGAGGGGGTGATTAAGTCCTCACGAAATATTTTTCCTGTGATTGATGATGAAAAATGTTTTAAAGGAATTATTTTGTTGGACGACCTGCGCCCTATTATGTTTCAGCAGAACCTGTACGACGAAGTAAAAGTGGGTGAAATTATGCAGGTTGCGCCAGAAATTATCTATCTTGACAGGGACAGGATGAGTGATGTGATGAACAAATTTCAGCAAAGTACAGCCTGGAACTTACCGGTTGTAAAAGAGGATAAATACGTAGGATTCGTGTCCAAATCAAAATTACTGACCGCCTACAGACAAAAATTAATAGAAGTAACAATATGAAAACCCTAGCAACTCTTACCCAGATAGTAGCCATTCTAATTGGAATATCATTTCTTATAGGATTCTATGTAATGCAGGTGCAAAGTGACGAAGTTTTAGGAAACAGGATAATTGGCCTCACGGTTTTGGCTAGTGTATTCATTCTTTTGCCTATGTTCCTGGTATTGCGCTGGCGGGGAAAAAAATTAAAAGATTACACTCTTTCCAAGGAAAATTTAGATAAAATGAAGGAACAGAAAAGGAAGTAACTGCCACGTTTTAAAATTTTTAGAAATAAATAACAATTTGATTACACCCTTTTTCAATTATTAGATTATGTTTGTACTTTAATAATAATTATTTTTTTACAATGGAAGGTACAGTTAAATTTTTCAATGAATCAAAAGGTTACGGATTCATTACCAACGACGACACAGGAAGAGACATCTTCGTACACGTTACCGGGTTAAATGGTGAAACACTTAACGAAGGTGATAAAGTTGAATACGTCGAAGAAGAAGGAAGAAAAGGATTGACCGCAACTAGAGTGCGCGTGATCAACTAATCATATTAGTTTTTAGTTCAATCAAAAAGTCCTGCACGATGTGCAGGACTTTTTATATTTATACATGATGGACCTCCTTGATGCCTTCAAGCATTTCCAGAGTCATTTTCTCCAGATCAAATTCATGTTTCCAGCCCCAGTCTTCCCTTGCTCTGGAGTCGTCAATACTGGACGGCCAGGAATCTGCTATAGCCTGCCGGAAATCGGGTTCAAAAGAGATTGTAAACTCAGGAATATACTTTCTAATAGAAGCTGCAAGGGTCTTAGGAGTAAAGTTAAGAGCAGAAAGATTATAAGAGGACCGAATCTTCACCTTTTCTGAAGGAGCATCCATTAAAGATATCGTAGCTCTTATAGCATCATCCATAAACATCATTGGCAGCTCCGTATCTTCTTTAAGGAAGGATGTGTATTTTCCATTTTTTAAAGCTTCATGATAGATCTCCACCGCGTAGTCTGTGGTTCCACCACCCGGCAACGTCTTGTAACTTATTAAGCCAGGGTAACGTATGCTGCGTACATCTACCCCAAACTTCCTGTGATAATATTCACACCAGCGTTCTCCTGCCTGTTTACTTATTCCATACACCGTTGTTGGTTCCATAACCGTAGTTTGCGGCGTGTCCTGCTTTGGAGTTGTAGGCCCAAAGACGGCTATACTCGAAGGCCAGAAAACTTTACTCACTTTTCCCTCTTTTGCAAGGTTTAGAACGTGGAACAAAGAATCCATATTTAGGGCCCAGCCTTTCATAGGAAACTTCTCGGCAGTGGCGCTGAGCATGGCTGCCATGAGATATACTTGATCGATCTCGTACTGTATCACCAGGTCTTCGATCTGGTTGTAATTAGTAGCATCGGCAATTTCAAAAGGTCCTGAAGCCATTAATTCCCTGTTTCCTTCCCGAATGTCACAGGCAATTACATTCTCCTGCCCCCGTTTCTCCCGAAGGGCCATAGTTAATTCGGTTCCTATTTGTCCGCATGCACCAATTATCAATATCTTTGAAGCCATAAATGTTCTGTTTCTAAGTAAAAGCAAAGATATTCAATTCGGGAAAGATGAGGAATTCCGCAGTCTTAAAACATGATCATTACTGATATTAAAATGCCCTAAAAGCATACCTTTAGAAAATGAGAAGAATTTTTTTGTTAATTTCATTTATCACTTTCTTTTCCTGTACAGAAAAACAGGAGGCAAAGGTTCCTGCTGTACAAACTGAAAGATCATTTTCAGACCGATTGGAAAATAACAGTAACCGTACAGTTAATCTATTGCCCGAAGCAAGACAGGTCGCAGGAGAATGGCTGGCTTATGCTACTGCACAAAATGAAATCCAAAACCTGGAAAATAGTACAGGACTGGACATCATGAATTCTTCTAACAATCTTGTACAGATCATGGAGAATCTTCAAACCACGCTCCCGGATACCCTTCGCAGTAAGGCCGTGGAAGCACGTACTAATGTTCTTTATACAAAGTCTCAGGTGCTGCACCAGCTCTCCACCAAAAAACAGAAAAACCCGGACGAGATCTTTAAAATCGCTAATGATCTTATTGTAGAATTTGATAATTTTAAACTACAGCTAAACGAACTCTTTCTTAAAACTCCGGAGAATTTTGAAACGGAACTGGATGAGGAATTTGAAGAATCCCTCCAGCCGGACAGTACCGGAACAATACCGCTCTTCAGGGAGAGGGAGATTTAAATAAAGCGTCTGTTTACTGTTTACGGTTTTCCACTGCTAACACTCTTAAACGCCTGCCTACTAAAGACTGAACACTGCCCACTCCTGATAAGCCATGACTGCTCACCGGTCACTCTTTATTCCTCGAAGCAGGATCTTTAGGCGCAAGCGGACTAAATGCTGGTCCTTCGATCACTTCCCCCGTGGGTTCAAACCTGCTTCCGTGGCAGGGACAATCCCAGGATTTTTCGGCGTCATTCCAGTCTACCACACATTGCAAGTGGGTACAAAGTGCCGACCTGCAGTGAACAACTCCGCTTTGGTCGCGATATACTGCCCATTTCTCTGTTCCGTGATCTATCACCTTTCCTTCCCCCGCAGGGATTTCACTGTAAGCCTCGTCATCTGCAGTTCCGGAAATATTTTTGAGGTATTGTTTGGCAACATTTAAACTTCCTTTGATGTATTCTTTGGCAGATTTAACCGGTTTAAATCTTTTGGCCTTATATAACTCTGCCCATTCATTCTCTCTGTTGTTGAACAGATCGTTGAAGATCATAGCCGAGAGAACTCCGTAAGTCAATCCATCTGTAGAAAATCCGGTGGCGAAATAGATATTTTCATCAATACTTTCACCAATATAAGGTAATCCGTCGGCGGGTTTGTAATGCTGAGCACTCCATTTGTAATCTATGGAAGAAACATCAAAATACTTCCTGATGTTCTTCTCCAGCTTGTCATAGAACCTGGAATAGTCATCTTCCTGTCCTACCTTGTGGTGCCCTCCCAGCATAAGTACGTAATTCTCCCCGTTACTTCTATAGGTCCTCATGGAAGTATGAAAGTCGGCTTCGGTATCCCAGAAGATTCCGTCAGGAAAATCTCCGGACTTCAGTTTTGCGGCCATGGCGTATTCCCGGTATGGATAAATAGCAGTTTGTACTGCATAAATTCCTTTTGGGGAATGAGTCGCTAAAATGACCTTTTTGGCAGTCACTGTTCCCTGCGGTGTGGATAACGTAAGTTCCTCTTCCTTCTCTATGTGATACACAGGAGAGTTTTCAAAAATGCGGCAGTTGGTACTATCTACCTTCTGCGCCAGTCCCCTTACAAATGCTGAAGGATTGAACTGCGCCTGATTTTCAACTTTTATCGCCTTGCTAACCGGCATTGGCAATGGCAGGTAATCCACCTCTTCCACCTGCAGCATATAATCTTTTGCCGCGGCAATTTCCTTCTCAATGGTCTCATCCTTTTTGTTGCTCTCGCTAAAGAGATACCACGGGACCCGTTTAAAATCACAGTCGATATTGTGCTCCTTCACCAGCTCTTCCACCAGATTTACAGCAGCGGTCCTGGAACGGGCAACGGCTCCTGCGGTTTCCTTGTCCCACTTGCTTTGTATATGGTGGAGACGCTTATCGATCATGGAATACAAATTCCCGGTGGAATATCCCGAAGTTCCGCCACTCACCTCCCCTGCTTCCAGCACGGCTACTTTTTTTCCGGATTTTGCCTGTAAATAGGCGCTGGTGATCCCGGTTATACCTCCTCCCACAATGGCAACATCTACCACGAGAGATTCTTTTAAGGTGGGAAAATTGGTTTTAGGCGCAACAGAATTCCATATAGATCTAGACATAGCTGGTGTAGTTTATTTTTAAAGTTAATCATTGTAACCAGCAGTGACAAAGTCGTTTGCGTTAGTTTTTTGTTAATCCTTGACCAATAGAAGAAATAGTGTAACAATTTTAAAAGAAGTTCGTCTTAAAAACTAAACATTCATGATGAGAATCTTTCTTTTCTTTTTTCTTCTCCTACAGGCAGATTTTTTACAAGCCCAGGAAATAAAAGCGCGGGTATTGGATGCATCCACAAAACAACCCATTCCTTACGCAAATGTAATCTTTGCTGAAAACCGCGGACTCGTTACCAATGAAGAAGGCTACTTCAGCTATAATCCCGAAAAAGAAAAACTTCCGAAATTGATAAAGATTTCTTCCCTGGGATATGAACTAATTCAGATCGCACCCACAGAAATTTCAGAAGGAATAATTTTCCTGAAACCTGCTTCAATCGAGTTGCCCGAGGTATTCCTTTCAAATAAAAATCTTTCAGCAAAAGAGATCATCAAAAAAGTAAAGGAGGAAATAAATAACAATTACAATTTCAATCACAGCAAAAAGAGAATCTTTTTAAGAGAATCAGATTTTAGCTACATACGCAAATTTGATATTGAGGTAGATAAAAGTACTATCGCGGGAATTGACCAGGCACTTATGAACCAAATTACTGTTAGGGTCCCAAAAGTTTCAGATTCTTATAAAGAAGTCCTGGCCGATATGTATGGGAATTTCGACAGCCAGCAACTGCGCATCATTAAAGCCGCCAATCTTCACAATCCACAAAGCACTCAATCTCTTGATCAACTCACAGAACACTTAAGTTCCCTTTTTATGAATACCCTTAAAGACCGCTCCTATCTTAAGGTGCGTTCGGGAATTATTGGCGTGAAGATCGATGAAGATGAATTGAAAGAGGAATTTGTGGTAAAAGAAGAGAAGAAGAAAGAAAAAACTCCCGAACAAAAAGAAAAAGAATTCGCCGAAAGTAAAAAGAACCTGCAAAAAGGTTCGAACTCAAGGGTAAAGAGACTAATGGATGGCATGTTCTGGAAAGAAGATCTCACTTTTAACCTTTTTGAAAAGACCAATAAATATAAATATCAACTCAGTGGCTATGCCTGGATAAACAATGAAACAGTTTATGTGATCGATTTCACCCCCAGATGGCGATCTGATTTTAAAGGAAAAATTTACGTGAGTACTACAGATTACGGGGTACACCGGCTGGAATATGAGAATACAAAGCCAATTAGCAAATTCGGTCTTTTTGGTATAAGCACGGCCGATGATGTCTATCGTGGCAAAATGTTCTTTGTAAAGGACGAAGCGGGGAAATACAATCTGAGCTATATGGAGCGCGAAACAGGAGAATCGGTTGGAATCAATCGCCCTTTGACTATTATTGAGAAAAATAAGCACGTGCCCGGCCGCAACAAGCAAAATGAGCTGGACCTGGATTTAAACTTCAGGATTAGCCAGGTAAATAAGCTGCAACTGGTAGTTTTTGAGAGCGAGACCATACCGGCCGATTCTTTTGAAAAACTTACTGAAGCCGAAGATTTCGAGTACCAGAAATTTGAGGCCTACAACCCCGAATTTTGGAGCGGCCACAACATTATTGAACCCAATGCTGCGATCAAAAGCTTCGTCGCACTGGATACAGGTGAGGAATAACTATAGGATTTTAATTTCCAAAGGTCAAATTTTGTAATAAGAGAGCTTACAAGATTTGAAGTTCCAAGTTGGCTCAGTTTGACCTAAAAGCCTTTTTGGTTACTTTATCAATCCTCCGGCTAAAACCGAAGGTAATTTTATGTTCGTCGTATCCTTAGAATATCCTTTAAAGGTGGAAAGGAAGATGAATTGCCACACCTTCAGGTGGGGGATAAAGGGTTTGTCAAAAGAAAAGGGCTTTAGCCCAATGATTATATGCTGAACAATAAACATGCACCGTCACCGGTCTATCAACTACAGACTATTGACTAACAACTACAGGCTCCCAACTAACGACTTTCAAAATTCCTTATCTTTCCTAAAAATCAAAACACATGCAAAAAATCCCTTTTTTGGCCCTCCTGCTTCTTGTCGGGGGCTTCGCCTTCGGTCAGGCTGAAGAGCCTCGCGTAAACCGTCTTCTCGAAGAGTGGCATAAAGCCGCCGCCGAAGCTAATTATGATGAATACTTCAGCTTAATGGCAGATGAATCGGTTTTTATTGGAACAGACCCTACCGAGAACTGGAACAAACAGGAATTCATGGAGTGGGCAAAACCTTATTTTGACCGTGGGAAAGCCTGGAGCTTTTCAACTTTGGACCGTAATATTTTCTTTTCCAAAGAGGGAGATATCGCGTGGTATGACGAACTGCTGGACACCCAAATGGGCATTTGCCGCGGGAGTGGCGTAGTGGTAAAGGAGGACGGAAACTGGAAAATAAAACACTACGTGCTTTCCATTGCCATTCCCAATGCAAACGTAGATGCAGTCACCTCTCTAAAAGCAGATTTTGACAAGGAATTTATTTCTCATTTAAAATCTAAATAAGCAACTGTGGCTTAGGTGGTAAAGTCATTCCTTTTCACTAATTTTCGCCACAATTAAAATTTAACAAATATATGAACAGAATTAGTAAAGGTTTTCTTCTTTCTCTTTTAGCAACAGCGGTTTTCACCGGGTGTAAGAATGACAAGGAAGTTGAAGCCGAAGAACCACGCGGGATCAATCTTGCCTATATGGACACTACTGTGGCCCCCGGGGAAGATTTCTTCAGGTATGTGAACGGCCGCTGGCTGGACACTAATGAGATTCCCGAAGACAAAACAACATGGGGAAGTTTTAATGAACTCCGCGAAAAAACAGATGCCGATGCCCTTGCGCTTCTTGAAGCTGCGGCAAACAGCGACAGCCTGGACGGGAACAGCGATCAGGCAAAAGCTGTATATCTGTACAAAACTATTATGGACACTGTGGCGCGTAACGAGCAGGGAATCGAACCTATTCGTCCTTACCTCGACAAGATCGCAGCAATAGAAACCAAAGAAGATGTTCAGGAATATCTTCAGGAGATGCAAATGTATGGCGGCGGCGGATTTTTCAGCTTTGGCGTAGGTGCCGATGCCAAAAATTCCAACATGAATGCTGCTTATCTTGGACCTGGTGGTCTTGGCCTGCCAGACAGGGATTATTACGTTGCTGAAGATGCAGATTCAGAAGAGAAACGTGAAAAGTATGTTGCACATGTGACCAGGATGCTCCAGTTTCTTGGAGATTCTGAAGAAGAGGCAGCAGAAAAAGCGCAGACTATTCTTGAATTCGAGACCACCCTTGCGCAGCCAATGCTGGACAAAGTTGAGCGTCGTGATGCCCGTAATACCTATAATCCAATGACCGTTGCCGAACTTCAGAATAAAGTTCCTGCAGTTGACTGGAACAGGTATTTTGAATCTGTTGGTGCTCCCAATGTGGATACGATCATTGTGAGTCAGCCGCGTTATATGGAAACGGTTCAGGAGACTTTCGCTTCTCAGAATGTAGAGGAGTGGAAAGAGTATTTGCGATGGTCACTTTTCAATGATGCGGCAGGAATGCTTACTACCGAGATCGAGGATGCGAACTGGGATTTTTATGAAAAAACCCTTCGCGGTGCACAAAAACAATTACCACGGAATGAGCGCGCCCTTGCAACAATCAACAGTACAATTGGGGAAGCCCTGGGTAAATTGTATGTAGAAGAACATTTCCCTGCTGAAGCCAAGCAGAAAGCTGAAGAAATGATCGAAAACGTGGTACAGGCATTCGAAAACCGAATTGAAATGCTTACCTGGATGAGCGACAGCACCAAGGTGAAAGCGAAGCAGAAATTAGCAACTACAAAGATTAAAGTAGGATATCCCGATGAGTGGAAAGACTACAGCAGCGTAGATATCAAAGAACCTGCAGATGGTGGTTCTTATTTCCAGAACATGCTTAATGCCGCAAAATGGAATGTAGAGGAAAGCATAGCAGAACTTGGAAAACCTGTAGACAAGAGCGAATGGTTTATGGCCCCACAAATCGTGAACGCTTATTACAATCCGCTTTATAACGAGATCGTATTCCCCGCAGCTATTCTTCAGCCGCCATTTTACGATTATAAAGCCGATGCTGCTGTGAATTACGGCGGAATTGGAGCCGTAATTGGTCACGAAATCTCTCACGGATTTGATGACAGCGGTTCACGTTTTGATGCCGACGGAAACCTGAACAACTGGTGGAGTGAAAAGGATTTAGAGCAGTTCGAAACCCTTGGCGGAAGACTGGCCGATCAGTACAGCGCTATCGAAGTACTTGACTCAGTTTACATTAACGGAAAATTCACTTTAGGAGAGAACATCGGAGATCTTGGAGGAGTAAGTGCCGCTTATGACGGACTTCAAATTCACCTTGATGAACATGGAAACCCTGGTGAGATTGACGGTTTCACTCCAGAGCAGCGGTTCTTTATGAGCTGGGCTACCGTTTGGAGAACGAAGATGAGAGAAGAAGCCTTGAGAAATAAGATCAAAACAGATCCGCATTCTCCGGGACAATATCGTGCTTACGTACCGTTACAGAACATCGACGCTTTTTACACCGCATTCGATATTCAACCCGGTGACCCAATGTACGTAGAACCTGAAAACCGGGTGAAGATCTGGTAAGGCCTTTCAAAAATGACATTTTTAAGCCCCTTCTTTTGGAGGGGCTTTTTTATCTACTAAGAGTGATTGTTTGCAGACAAGCTTAAATTATTTTTTTCCATTTCTTTAATCAAAAAAATCTTCCAAAAAAATTTCAGATATGGTAAAAAAAATATGCCGAAGATGCCAGGTTTTTTAATAATTTTATTTTCCCTACACCTGAGTAAACTTCACCCGCCGCAAGGTTATTTTTGGATAATTGTAATTAACACACCTCATAAATGAAGAAAATATTGAAATTTCCTGTACTGTTTTTAACTGCAGTTTTATTGTTTGGATGCTCTTCAGATGACAGTGATGAGGATTGCATGAAAACCATTACTATCCCTCAATTTTATTACGTGAACGGTCAATCTTACAGCTATGACGTCACCCAAAAAGTTTCCTGTAACACTCCCGAACCCACAGAACCTACACAAATTGAACCGCCCAAACTAGAAGATTTTTCATACGAAGTTTTGAAGTTTGAGTTTACACCTGATACTGGAAACAATACCTCCAGGTTGCAATTTGAAATCAAGCTAACCAATCCTAATGATCACGCTGTTTCGGGAGTACCGATGCTAACTATGGATGTAGACGGACTTCAAACAAAAAGTAGTTTTTCTAACAATGCCTCAGTACCCTGTTATGAAATTGCTGCCAATTCAAGTTGTATCCTGACTTATGATCAGCAGGAATCCCTGGATGTCGTAAGTATCGACTCCTATAAACTTGTAAATGTCCAATATTATGTTACGAATAAGGAATGAGGCAGAATTGAGAATTTTAACCCGTTCCCCTATCCGGGTAATTTTCAACGGAATCCCTATCGGAATGACATTTTAGAAGCCTCTTGTTTTGAATGGGTATATTTTTAGCCTCCTGTAAAAGCTTTAAAAAATAAAAATTAATTTAGCTGGAAGAACCTGCTGCTACTTTCAGAATATAAAATGAAATTTCGGTCGCTTTATGAATCCAGAATTGAAAATCTCGGTGTAGAAATCAAACCCACAGATTTAAAAAAAATAATGGATCGCGGAGAGAGAAAATTCCATCTCAAATGGTTGACTGACAATAGTTTTGTGATAAGTATGAATTTTTCCATCGGGACCAACTTGCTGTTTGACGTGCAACATCCAAACACCAAAAGTGACATTATATTTTATGGAAAAGTGACTGAAATAGAGGAGTCAAAAACAAAAATTCAATTGAAAACAAGAAGCAAGTATTTCCTGGCTATTCTATCGATTGTTTTACCGTTGATGGTTCTGGTTCTTCAAATAATAATGAAAACAGAATTCCAAATATTCTTAATCACTCTAATAATTTTTCCCCTAACAATTTTTGTTTACCTGAACATAATCAGAAATGAGGAAAATAACTTACTAAGGAGTTTTAAAGAACACCTGAACAATGGAATAAATTCACATTATAACCAAACCGCAATAAAGTCGGATACGACTACGGCCGAATCCACTGAGAATTGCTAAAACACCTGTACAGTGCTCAAAAATCCTTTTTTAATTCTGCTTCTGTTAATTACAGTACTATTGTCTTCTTGCGAAAAAGAAGAGAATGTTCCCCAAACCAACTATTCTATAGAGTCTACTTCAAGTTTTGAACTCATCAGTATGCACCAGAATGGCTGGATAAAACAAGGTCGGTATCAGCTTTCCGGAGAGCCTACAGAAGAATTCGAATACTACGAAAACGGCTACATTAAGTCGGCAAAAATATATGCAAATTATCCGCAGCAGCATCTGTATATGGAAGTAAGCCGCAGTGAGGATAATAAACCTCTCTGGTCTAAATATTACAATCCTGACGGAGAATTATGGTTTGAAACAGAATATACGAACGGACTTTCCTCGATAAAAAAAGTATATAGCGAAAAAGGCACGGCAATTCACAACTACATTGATGGGGAGCTGAGTTCGGTAGAGTTTACTTCGGCTGATGATAGCCACACCAGCATCACGACCTACAATTCTGCAGCCGGAACCCGGAATGTAATCATTACCAGTAACGGAAAAATCATTCTGAATGAAAATTATCCCTACCGGGAGCAGGTTGGCGCAGGAATTTACGCGGGTAATGATGTGCCGGTAGCCAATCCTTTTAGTGCTATTGAAACCTCCTATAACAAACTTAACCACTCGTCTTCTCAAAGCCTTTCCTGGCAGCACGATGCGGATCCTATTGAATTTATGTATCCTTATCGTCTGTTCGATGAATTCTACAATCCCGGGTATTATTTTGCCACAAGGTTTGCTGTAAGCACCGATTTGTACCAGTCGGTTATTGAGCAATATCCGGTGACCGAAAACGGCGTGTTGATCGGTGGGGGCAAGCACGAGGACGGTTTCGAATCCTTTTCCAACAATTGGGAAGTACGGGATTCCCTGGCCAAAGTTTACCATGAGGATCCGGAGCTGTACAAGCTGAAATACGGCAATGAGTACATCAAAAAAGTGGGGTATGGAAAGACCTTTTTTGTAATTGGGGCAATTCGCAACCTGCCTACCAATGACGAAGCAGCCAATGAAATAAAAAATATAGCCCGCAGGCATATGGAGTCACTGCTTCACGGTGCCAGCGGCATCACTGCGGAAGAGCAGGAAATTCTTGATAAAGTATGGTTTGAAGCAAAGTTCTTCTCGACCCTAAAAGAACACCGGAATGGAGTGGTGATAAATTCTGCCGAGGATTATAATAATGCCGTACAGGAAATAACCAATGCAGACCCATCAATAATTCAACTGCAATACGAAACAGTCGAAAATCTATAAAGAAGAGCTCCATTTCTATAAAAGCAACCTTTGAAAGAGGTGGTTTTTTGTTGAACAGCGAAGGTATAATTTCTGAATCTCCCAAAAATGGCATTTTTGAGCTCCTCTTCCGCGAGGGGCTTTTTCATTTCATCCAAAGATTTAATTTAAAAATTACATTAGCCAGAAATCTACTCCTTAGATTGCAGTAGTCGTAGAACACGCTGAAATTTTATGCTGGAATACATTATCATTTGCCTGTTTGCCCTGCTGGCGTCGGGGCTGACGTTCTTCTCCGGCTTCGGGCTCGGGACCATTCTTTTACCGGTTTTTGCTTTGTTCTTTCCCCTCGATATCTCCATCGCCCTGGTGGCCATTGTGCATTTCCTGAACAATATTTTCAAGCTCAGCCTCATTGGTAGAAAAGCCGATAAAAAAGTAATCCTGAAGTTTGGAATTCCGGCTATTCTTGCTGCTTTTGCCGGAGCTTACCTGCTTACCCTGCTGTCTGAAACTGAGGCTTTGATCAGCTATTCCCTCGCAGGGACTACTTTTTATATTACTCCGCTAAAACTGATCATCGCCTTCCTGCTGTTCGTCTTTGCATTGTTCGATATTGTACCGAGACTAATGAAGCTGAATTTCGATCCCAAATACCTGCCCCTGGGCGGGCTCCTGAGCGGCTTCTTCGGCGGACTATCAGGACACCAGGGAGCTTTACGGACTGCTTTCCTCATCAGGGCCGGCCTTACCAAAGAAGTCTTTATAGGAACGGGAATTGCAATTTCAATCCTTATCGACATCTCGCGGCTCACAGTGTATTCCGCAGAAATCCTTGAAATAAAATCGGAGATCGATTACCCGCTCCTAATTGCTGCTACGCTCTCGGCTTTCGCAGGTGCAGTTATTGGCAATAGCATCCTGAAAAAGATAACTATAGAAATCCTTCACCGGGTAGTTGGGATAATGCTCCTGTTGTTCTCTGTCCTGCTGGCATTGGGAATAGTTTAGAAAATTATAGAACCTTTACCATTACCTCCCAAAAATGGCATTTCTAAGCCTCCATCTTTTGAATTAGGCATTTTTATGTCTCCCCTTACAACCTGTAAGAAATTAACTATATATTAGCAGGAAGATCCTGCTGCTCTTTCCCCTATACAGTTACAGATCAAAAACTGGTTATCCCGGCGCTGAAGGTGCTAAAACGGGAAAGGATAGTCTAAGGGTTGCAATAAGACAAAAAAAGGGCCTGACAATTTATAAAACCAATGCTTAAACCAGTCTCAAATCTAAATTCCGTGCTCACTTGCAACGCCTGATTTGTTCTGACGATTATGCATCTGGATAAAGAATGACAGTATATTTTCCATTTAAAACCATAACTAAATAAGATACAATTCAAAAGCCAGTGCTCGTTGATTTACACGGGGCGTTGTGCGGAAATAAAATTAAAAATGAAAAAAACCATCTCCACTTTTATCCTGTTTCAATTAATAGGTATTATAACCTTTTCGCAAGAAATTGTAATGAGCGGATTACTTGTCGACTCAGAAACAAAAAGTCCAGTTGAATTTGCGAACATGGGTGTAGTCAATAAAAATAAGGGGACAGTTTCTAATCTCGATGGAAAATTCAGTATTAAATTTTCAAAAGAGTTTACAGGTGACAGTCTCACAATTAGTCATGTAGTTTACAAAACTGTAAAAATTCCCATTAAAGATTCGGAAGACTTACTCATTCAACTTAAACCAAATGAAAATAATTTATCTGAGGTTGTAGTTAGTAACAAAAAGAAAAAAAACAGAAAAATTGGGGTTAAAAGTTATAATCCACTGGTATGGGCCAGTACAGCCTCAAAAGAAATGGACATCGTCGAAAGTGCAAAACAAATTAAAATTCCAAATAATAAAACAGTTTGGGTTAAGGATGTGAATTTTTATTTAAGACGGGGATTTGAGACAGATAGTGCTTTTATAAGAATAAATTTTTACGAAAATTTAGACGACCGACCCGGCGATAAAATAATCTTCGAAGATATTATTCAACGTAATCTTATTAAACAGGGTTGGGTAAACATTGACCTTACAAAACATTCTGTTTATCTTGAAGAAGATTTCTTTGTTGGAGTCGAAATCATCCCAGGTTCAATTAAACCCTTCGAATTATTTTTGGGCGCAATATTAACTAAAGGGGATGCTTTTATGAGAAAAAGTAGTCAGGGAAAATGGGAGGAAGTGCAGGGGGCACAATCGATTAATGTAGAGGTAGAATATTAATTTACACCCAACAATAATTATGTAACTGGCGAAATATTTCTCAAAAATGGCATTTTTTACTTCCATTAAAATGATTTTTAAACGAAAAATTTGAGTTTCTAAGTCGCAACTTGCGTTATTTGAGACGTTGACAATAAAATTCATGATATATACAGACCTAAAAATTGATGGCTATTTGTTAGAATTCCACAAAGACTTAACGGGAAAAGAGACCTTATTTCTCAACGGAAATATTGTTTCCGTAAACAAATCTCCTTTGGGCGGCAAACATTTATTCAATATAAACTGTAAAACCTATACTTTAAAATCCCGTTTTAAATTATTTAAAATTCTTCTAGTTCTTTCAGAAAAGGGCACTATTGTACGCAATGAAGAAACGGATGTTCCGAGTATCCACGTTTTTTATTTAATTTTCATTCCGATGATGGTAATCTTAATTTTAATGATGTGATATTATTGCTAACAGTAAAAAAATTGTTTAGTTCAGTCTTTAATTCCAACATAATGCTGGCTAGTTTCGCTGGATTGTCCTGCGGACTCCCAAGACGTCGGGAAAGTTCAGCAGCTCACATCTTTTTTATACATTATGTTGGCTACTATACAAATTAACACCCAAAAATGAAAAAAGCATTAAAAGTTGTTGGGATAATAATTCTCATTCTGGTCTTATTCTCAGCTGGTACAGGATTTTATTTTTATCAAACTGATCCAATGATAAAAGCCATAGTTGAGAATGATGAATCAAAGCTTTATTATTTCCCGGTGAAAGAAATGGAAGACATGCATGATTTAAAATATTCTGAGTCCGTTATCAAGGTAGAAGATTCCCTGGATATTTACACATACTTCTTCCAGCCGACAACGGAAGAGCCAAAAGGAAACATTTTTTTTATTCATGGTGCAGGTGGAAATGTAAGTAAGTATAAAGGCCTTATTAAGCCACTTGTGGAAAATGGATATAGAGTTTATGCAGCGGACTGGCGAGGATATGGGAATTCAACAGGAAAACCGAATTATAAAGGAGTTTTAAAAGATACAGAGATGGCTTTTGTCGATTTCAAAAAGAAAACCCAAGCTGATAGTTTGAAAACTATTGTTTACGGCACCTCTCTTGGTGGACAACTAGCTGTCAAAATAACGAAAGACAACGAGAATTATGTAGATGCGCTCGTTTTAGATGGAAGTATTATGTCTGCTCAACAGATGGCAATCGATTATGCCCCGGTGGACTTTTTGAAGGAAAAAGCAAAGAAGAATCCGGAGGATTTTAATCAGAAATATGTTGCTGTTGGGGATATTAAAGAAATTTACAATACTCCAAAATTAATTATTCATAGCCGATCTGATCGTGATGTTTCGTTTATACAAGGAGAAAATTTGTTCGAAGCAGCTAAAGAACCGAAAGAGTTCTGGATTACTGACACAAAACATATAATGACTTTAAAGGAACATCCTGACGAAGCTATTCATAAGATCGATAGCCTAATACGGTAATCAAAAACCAATAAAACCAAAGCGGACCTTCAACGGGAGGTATGGTTCCCAGAATTATCACCTTCATTAATAGGGCAGGAACAAATATTCAGAAGGATATTTTACTTCTCATAAATGACATTTTTAAGCCTCCATCTTTTGAATTAGGCATTTTTATGGCTTCCCGTGCAGCCCGTAAGAAATTAACTATATATTAGCAGGAAGATCCTGCTGCTCTTTCCCCTATATTGGCCGGTAGATAAATCTTTATTATTGCTAATTATTTAGATGTGAGCATCTCAGTATAACCGGATTGCCACATTAAAAACGTATTATGAAAAAAAATTTTACCTATTCTGTCATTAGTCATGTGGGGGTGTGCGACAGAGAAAGAGACTGCCTGCAATTACATTACCGATTACTACCCTACAATCTATAAGGCCGACATAGAATATATGACGGGGAATTATAACAAGGCATTTGATCTATACCAGGATGCTTTTAATTCCTGTGAAGCTAAAAATACCGCAACTTATAACGAATTAAGCAATTTTACCGAGAGTTCGGCAGTGCTTAAAAAATATGATATTACCTACGAATACGCCAAAAAATTAATTCTGCAAGGAGAGGAATTAAACAGCTTCGAAAACAACTTCAGCTTTCAGGAATTTCTGCTTTCAGATCAGGGAAAAAAGTTCATTGCGGAATATGACAGCCTGCGACAGGAGTATATCGAGAATGCCGATTTGGAGCTACGTGATGAACTCATTGCAATGCGAAGTGCCGACCAAATGTATAGATTTCAGAATAGTGGCCATTCGTCAAAACAGGATAGCATTGATAAATTACATGAAGAAAGACTCATCGAAATTTTCGAAAGTATGGGCTATCCAACAGACGAAATTGTAGGACCACGTACCATGGAATACCAGGTAGATGTGGGGCTGCTTTTGCTGCACACCGATGACAGTGTCCGCATGAACTACTTTGTGCCAAAAGTAAAGGAGTTTGTGAAAGAAGGAACAGCCCCGCCCCGAACTTTGGGAACAATGATCGACCAGTACTATCTCTATAATGAAGAACCACAAATTTATGGGACATACGGGGCACAAGACGGCGGTTATGCTAATATGATAGATGACCTCAAGAAAGTCGATAGTAACCGAATCTCAATTGGATTACCGCCATTAGAACTGGAAGAAAAAAAGGACAGTCTTATAAAAGTCAAATATGATTTTTTATAAAAATTAAGGATCACTAAAAACCCGACCAAAATTAAAAATATGGCTTTCCACGGAATGTTTGGCAGTTGGTCGCCGAGACCTTATGAAGATGTAAAATGGTATTGGATTGCGTTCGTTCTATTAACTATCCTGACCATTACATTTGAAAATTTATCTTACAGGGCTTATATATCTGAAAATAATATTAATGACTATGGATTCTCTGCAAATAGCCCAAATTTTTTCCCGATAATAGCAATGCAAATTTTCTACTTTATTGAAAAAAAATATAATCCTGAAGAGTTTTTCAAATGGTGTCTAACGGTGGCCGGATTTGTCATTGGATATGAAATTTTACAAAAATTCATTCCAGCCAGAACTTTCGATTTGAAAGATATTATTGCAACAGTTCTGGCTTCAATAATTGGTTATTTTTTACTGAAAAAACTACACACCCCGGCATATAAAAACAAAGAACTGAGTTAAAAAACAAGGTTCTCTAAGCTAATTTCGAAACAAAATTTTCCTGGTAAGGCAAACCTGATTTTGCAATTGCAAATGCCTGCTTGAGTAATTTATTACATACAGCGATTAGAGCCAGTTTTTTACTTTTCCCTTTTGCTATAATTCTTTCATAGATCTCCCTGCAGGCTTTGTTGTGTTTACTAGCTGAAAAACTGCACATAAACAAAAGGTTTCTGAGCTTTGTATTGCCTATTTTGGTTATTCGGCTTCGACCCCTCACGCTGCTTCCTGATTGGCGTAGTGTAGGAGTAATTCCGGTGTAGCTACAGAGTTGGCTGGCGTTTTCAAAGTTGGAAAAACCATCAGTCAAAACGATTAACATAATAGCAGTTTTTTTGCCTAAACCCGGAATGCTTTTAAGTAGAGTTAACTGTTTCTGTTGTTCTTCTTTAACGATCTCCAATAGGCGGTCCTCTAGGATCTGGATTTCTTTCTGCACGGCTTTTAGAGAGCGGTTTAAAGAATGATATACTGTTTTAGATGGTTTTCCCAGGGTTTTCTCTCCATGCAGCTTATTCTTGATAGCTGTGCTTTGTTTTAAGTAAGTATCGATCAGGCGCAGGAGCTGTAGGCATTCTGCCTGGTTCTTGTCTCTTGCAGTATATAATGGAACCTCATTTACCGTGGCATATTCACAGATAGCTTTAGCATCAGATTTATCTGTTTTTACCTTAGATAATTTCATTTGAATAAATCTCTTAACTGACAGCGGATTTACAACGGAGACCATTACACCTTGTTCATAAAGGAATTGAGCCAGCCGGTAGTGATAATACCCTGTAGCCTCCATTACAACTAAGGCATCACCAGGAAGTGCTTTCTGAAAAGCTTTGAATCCCTTAGCATCATTCTTGAACTGAGAATGATTTCCTTTAGAGTCCACAACATCAAATACATTCTTACTGATGTCTACTCCATAAATTTGGTTACATTTATTCATAGATACTTGATTTGGAAAGGACGCCTACTTTGCTTTCAACATCTTAAAAACGAGATCAAAGTCTCATAGAACTGAACGAAATTGAAGTAGAAAAGAGAGGGGGTTTTCAATGTTTACGGATTTAATATTCCTATGCTTAACATAACCTTACTCCTCTCTTTTGTTCTTTCTGATTAGTTAGTAAAAGTTAAGAAATCAAACTTAAGATGCT
>NZ_AUKI01000020.1 GCF_000424665.1 Salinimicrobium terrae DSM 17865 | reverse complement strand
AGCATCTTAAGTTTGATTTCTTAACTTTTACTAACTAATCAGAAAGAACAAAAGAGAGGAGTAAGGTTATGTTAAGCATAGGAATATTAAATCCGTAAACATTGAAAACCCCCTCTCTTTTCTACTTCAATTTCGTTCAGTTCTATGAGACTTTGATCTCGTTTTTAAGATGTTGAAAGCAAAGTAGGCGTCCTTTCCAAATCAAGTATCTATGAATAAATGTAACCAAATTTATGGAGTAGACATCAGTAAGAATGTATTTGATGTTGTGGACTCTAAAGGAAATCATTCTCAGTTCAAGAATGATGCTAAGGGATTCAAAGCTTTTCAGAAAGCACTTCCTGGTGATGCCTTAGTTGTAATGGAGGCTACAGGGTATTATCACTACCGGCTGGCTCAATTCCTTTATGAACAAGGTGTAATGGTCTCCGTTGTAAATCCGCTGTCAGTTAAGAGATTTATTCAAATGAAATTATCTAAGGTAAAAACAGATAAATCTGATGCTAAAGCTATCTGTGAATATGCCACGGTAAATGAGGTTCCATTATATACTGCAAGAGACAAGAACCAGGCAGAATGCCTACAGCTCCTGCGCCTGATCGATACTTACTTAAAACAAAGCACAGCTATCAAGAATAAGCTGCATGGAGAGAAAACCCTGGGAAAACCATCTAAAACAGTATATCATTCTTTAAACCGCTCTCTAAAAGCCGTGCAGAAAGAAATCCAGATCCTAGAGGACCGCCTATTGGAGATCGTTAAAGAAGAACAACAGAAACAGTTAACTCTACTTAAAAGCATTCCGGGTTTAGGCAAAAAAACTGCTATTATGTTAATCGTTTTGACTGATGGTTTTTCCAACTTTGAAAACGCCAGCCAACTCTGTAGCTACACCGGAATTACTCCTACACTACGCCAATCAGGAAGCAGCGTGAGGGGTCGAAGCCGAATAACCAAAATAGGCAATACAAAGCTCAGAAACCTTTTGTTTATGTGCAGTTTTTCAGCTAGTAAACACAACAAAGCCTGCAGGGAGATCTATGAAAGAATTATAGCAAAAGGGAAAAGTAAAAAACTGGCTCTAATCGCTGTATGTAATAAATTACTCAAGCAGGCATTTGCAATTGCAAAATCAGGTTTGCCTTACCAGGAAAATTTTGTTTCGAAATTAGCTTAGAGAACCTTGTTTTTTAACTCAGTTCTTTGTTTTTATACGTTGTTACCAAATGTGCCGCCCGCCCGAGTGAGCCGCTTCGCTTTTAAATCCGCGGGTTATGCTTTTAAAGTTTAAATTTTATTACCTCTCAAAAAAGGCTTTTTCACGTCCGGTTTTTCTCCGCTTGAGTGAGAAAGTCCGCTGTATTTCTTTCTTTCTAAAACTTAGATTTTCTTACCTCTCAAAAATGATATTTTCAGCTCTTCTTTTTTTTCCGCCTGAGTGAGAAGTCCGTTCCTATTTTACCATTTAAAATTCAATTTTTCTTACTACCAAAAAAAGACATTTTAGAGATCGGCTAAATTTCTATCAGTATCCAATTTTAAAATGGCTTTTTATGTTTATAAGAGAGAAATATTAAAACCATAAAAACTAAACCAAAAGCTGAATAAATCAATTTTAGTGAATTATCATTCGTGCTAAATACTTGAAATAGCATTGTAATGAACAACAGAATTAATCCAAGAATGTAAATTAGATTTTTTATTATCACGTTTCGTTTGTCAGCGGCATTTTTGGTAACTGGTTATATCAAAACGAATATAGTTTTTTATCTGTTAAATTTGCGGGATAACAACATGTTTTCATGACTTTTATCAGAATGCATCATCTCCTTAACGGTGACATCCAATGGGCTCTCTATCTTTAAAATGTCTTTGCGGGAGACATGGGTGTAGATCATCGTAGTTTCAGGTTTAGAATGCCCAAGCAACTCCTGGATATAACGCAGGTCTATTCCATTCTCAAGCATGTGCGTGGCATAAGAATGCCTCAATGTGTGTGGGGTGATTTTCTTATTGATCCCTGCGCGCCGGCAGGATTCCTGTAGAAAGGCGCGAATGCTTTGGGCACTGTACACTCCACCGCCCTGGCCTTCGGCAAAATATATTTGCGGGGTGTAGGTGGTAAGATAATTATTCAGCAACGGCAGCATACTTTCAGCCAAAACTACCACGCGGTCCTTGCGTCCTTTGGAATTCTTGATCATGATTTGCCGCCGTAGAATGTCGATTCTGGCAAGTTTTAACTCCAGGAGTTCCCCAATTCGTAAGCCGCCCGAGTAGATCATCGCCAGGATAGCCCGGTGCTTCAGGTTTCGGGTGGCCCGCAACAGGGAAATCACTTCTTCTTTCGATAACACAGTAGGTAAGTATCTGCTCTTTTTAGGTCGCTTCATATCATTAGGTTCAATACTCCCGCAATCATAAAGCTCCAGGAAATGTTTGATAGCACTAATACATTGCCTGTGAGTGCTAAGCGCATAGTTTTCTGAAGCAATACGCTGCTCAATAAAAAGCTCAATATCCCTGTGGATAAGTTCAGAAACAGGTTTTTCACCAATGAAGTCTACCAGCTTCAGGATAAAATTATAATAAGTCCTTACACTGCTGGCACTAAGTCGCTGTCCACGTAAGTAAGCCACGTATTCATGCAGGATTTTCTTTTGACCCCGGCTGAACTGTGGGGTTGGTCGTGACCTTTCCTTCTGTGGGAAATTAAGATTTTGCAAAGCATTATCATCAATATTGATGTTGTTGGCCCTTAAACTCGTGTAGAGTAGGTGCTTGTTTTCTTCCGAATTACCTGTGTAGTAACAGGATTGGGTAGAGGACCACTTTACATTTTTTTGCTCTTTAAGCACAGCCTTAATTTCGGAATGGAATTCGAAGCGTATAGCTATTTGCCACTCATTCCCGTCAAGGAATGGAGTGAGGCTGACTTTTTTCATATTGCTGATTTTTAGATAAATATAATCTAAAACAGCTTCGGAAAAAGTGCGTTTTTTCCTGCTTCTGAAAGCACAGAAGCTTGATCAAATCCTGAAATATTCCAAACCCTGCTGAAGTTAATTATAACAAAACTATAATTGGCTCACAGGAAAAAGTATAAGGTAAAGCTTATCCTACATTGTATCCCCAAATCAAAATTGATGTCCAACATTCAATATTTTAGTCTTTGGCATCCTCTTCACAACTTTTCCTAATGGAATCGAGCTGGTCTTTATTGATCCAACCCATTCCCAGTGCGTGTCGCGCGGCAGAGAATGTTTCCTCAAGGAGTTTCATTTCTGTATCTCCTTCTTCCACCTTTCCTTTTATTTGTTTTATCTCCCGGTCGCGTTTATCTTTTGTGACGTCTCTAATATAAATTGCCAAAAGCCGGTTTGGATATTGTTGCTCGATCCTTTGGTAGATCTCGGCGTCCTCCTGGCCGCTGTCACCAATGCAAATAAATTTTTGCTCGGGATAGGTGTCCAGGATGTGTTTTATCTTTTGCTGTTTGTATTGCTCGTCTCCTGTTTCCAGTTTCCCCTTATCTAAACCCGAGCCTTTGTCCTTTAGCAGTAAAGGTCCTGCGGGAATGTCGTGATACTCCATGAAATTCACCAGGAGATCATAAAGATTCCACTCGCTTCCCGAAACATAAAAAACAGGATTATTTCCCTTTCCGTCACGTCCCAGTTTTAAAGCGTGGAGAAAAGCACCAATCCCGGGAAAAGGTGTCCTGTCCGATGCGTCCTGCAACAGCATTAACTTCAGCTTTTCGAAAAAGTGGTTGATCCGGGAGATCATTATCGTATCATCAATGTCAGATATCACACCAAATTCTGGGTTTTCTCCCGGCACGAAGATCTGGCCTTCAGCCGTCTTGTAGTCGTCTTCAGATTTTGTTTCCAGAAGTTCAAGCTGTACTTTTTTCCCGGCTTTTCGGTAATCAATGGGTTCATCAAACCTAAACTCGACTTCAAAATACCCTTCTGAATCGGTTTTTGTTTTGATATTCTTTCCGTTAAATGAAGCTTTAATTTTAATATGAGGGATTTCATCTGTCTCATATCTCCTGAAAGTATCTTTGAGATGGCCAGCGACGGACTGATCTTTGGGTTGATCTGAAATTTTCTGCTCCTCCATCACGCGACCTTTGATAAAAACGTAATTTTCATTTCCAAAGCCACGGAAAGGCATTATTTTTAAAGGCTCAAGGAGATCGAACCGCTTTTTAAAGCTAATCCTTTTTTCAGTAAACAGCTCTTCTGCCCGGGAGAGGGCATTTTTCAATTTTTCCTTCAGTTGTACACGGGACCTGGCCATAAGGAGTTGATTTTAATTGATTTTCAGAAATATTTCTGAAGCTTATCCTTTTTAAAATAAGATTTTTCAGAATAATTTCCAAGCTGCTGCACACCTTGAACAATAGAAAAAAATAGGCGTCAAAAATGGCATTTTTGGATCCCTGTTTGTTGAGAAGAAAGTTTAAGCTTTAGAAGTTTTTCGGCTTAATTCTCCAAACCTGTCCAATTCCCTAATTTCCTCCTTATAATCTGACGGAAGAAGAAGGGATTTTATAAGATGATCAAGTTTTAAATTCCGACTCGCTTTATAGGCAACTAGAGCGGGAGGAATCAAAGGATTTGGTTTAATTTCGAGCAAATCTTTAACCCGGCGTGGACAAACCAACTCCTGAACCTGCAATAGGAACCAGTATCGCACGGGGCCGAGATGTTTTCGGTATTGCTTGTACAGGTCAATACTGTATTTGCCTTTTTCAAGATCCCGCTCCAGGTGTGCTTCACGATCTGGCAGCCATTCCTTATAATTAGCAGGCAAATCTTCTATTCCCATTCCGAGACCTACGCGATAAAAAACGTCGAAAACTTCCTGTTTTTCGGCTACTGTAAGTTTTTGCTCCAGTAACTCATAGGCACGAATGGAGTATCCAATAAGCATGTACAGCACGTCCCGGTAAGCCCACTGCGGAATTTTGCTCCTGCGCTTGTTTTCAACGTCTGTATGAACCGCATTGATTCTGTGTATGGCCGCCAGGGCTTCCTCCCGTGGCAGGAATACGATTTGACGTGCATAAGACACAGTGGAAAAAAGTCGCCCCAATGGATCGGCGGGAAGTCGGCCCGTGAAATAAAGCCAGTCTACAGCCTTGTTCAGGGCAAATTCTGCAGAGGCGCCTGCAAAGATGAAAAGGATCGTATCACTCTTTCCCCAGATCTTCCTTACGACCGACTTTTCCTTCACAAAATATTCCATAGCTGTATTGTATTTCAAATTCCCTTTATGCAATAAACCGGCCATTGACCAGATTTTACTTGTCAATTTTTTGTTACCTCAAGGTCTTTACAGTCCGTACATTTCAGCAAGGTCGCTTACCCCAAGAGTAAACCAGAAGATTATCACAGCAAGCACAACCAGGATAGGAAAGGGAATTGAAAACCCTAATCTGTGTCTAAAGAGTTTTTCGACCGGTGGAAAGAAAATTAGGGAAAGCAGGATATAGATCAGGCCCGGTACAGGATGAATCAAAATCAGGTTCAAAACCCCGAGGGTTAGGATGATCAATCCCAATAACCAGGAAACAACAGTAGATAACTGAAGTGAATTTTTCATAAGATCTTCTTTTAAAGTGAATCAAACTAACTGCCGGCAAAGGGAGTACCAAATATCCCAACGGCCAATTCTGCCCATACAAGGAAGAGGACGCCAAGAATTGCTGCCGCATAAAACACTCGTTTTTCATTGCTTTTTACTTTTCTCATCATAAGTTCAATGCAAATGCCGGTGCCGTAAAGCAGGATACCCATAATGATAAAATCAAACAGGTCCCAGTCAACTTCGGCGGTGAATTGCATTGCAATTAACGGCAGGAGTAAAATAAATGTTGCGGTGAGCATAATACCCGTTACTCTTTTGTTTTTCATGATCATGATTGTTTAGGTTATTTATTAGAGTTTGTAAATTATTCGTGGATCTTGATCCATTCAATCAGGCTGTCTTGCGTAAACTTGACAACCATAGTCTTCGTATGAATAGGCCACAGGCTAAGACGTTTTTGTTCAACCCTGTAGAACAGGTAATTCGTGTCGATCCTGTCTGGTTCTCCCAAAAGATCCAGCACCTCATTTCTTTTAAGGCTGCGAAAATCCTCGTCGGTCATCAGGTCCTTCAGCATTCTGTTTCTATGAGGATAATCGAAACCATCTTTGGTCTTCCATTTTTCAGGACTGAAGATGCTGCCATTTTCGGCTGCGGAAGTAGTTTCAGTTACTTCTGAAGGATCTTCAGCTTCAAACTCTGCGTCGTTTTTGCAGGCCAGGCAGAGTAAAAGAATTAGGGTATATAAAATGGTTTTTCTCATTATATCAATTAAAGGTCCGCTTAAACGGAGTTCTGTTGTTTCGGTACAACTCTTCTAGCTGTCGCGGATCATTGAGATTTGAGAGGATCTGGTCTTTCATGTCGTTTATTTTAGGTGTGGAATACTAGTCCCAAAGTGTACCGGCCAGACCGTAGACGCTGCCCAGCCACAGGATGATGAGACATCCGAAAAGGCTAAGAATAATTCCCAGCAGTTTTAGGGCTCCTCCCTGCCGGCGCAACAGGTGCATAAAATCAAAAAAGGCTCCGGCAATGGCTCCTGTTATAGGAACAACTATCATTGGTCTCGCCTTCCAGTATTCCGGCCATTCATGATCGGGATTGTCTACTCCAATCACGAAGAACGTGATGAAGACAAAACCAATAAGAGCGCCGGTGAGCATCCTCCATACTAAAGCTTCTGTAAACAGTTTTTGATGTAATTTAGTTGGTGCCATAATATTCAGATTTAATGGTTATTATATTTTATAAAAGTACTTTGAAATTCAAAGTATAAGAGCAAAAAAATTTTATTTCTGTGATCTTATCAATTTTTCAAGCGCCGCAAGATGCTCTTCAAAAGCTTTTTGTCCTTCCTTTGTAATGGAATACCTGGTATTGGGTTTTCGATCCACAAACGACTTTTTTACAGTCACAAAATCTTCCTTTTCCAGGGCCTTCAGGTGACTCGCCAGGTTTCCGTCGGTCACCTCAAGAAAATCCTTAAGGGTAGAGAAATCCAGCGAATCATTAACGGCCAGGGCTGACATAATGCCGAGCCTTATCCTGCTCTCAAACGCCTTATGCAAACCATCTATAGATATTTTCACCCTTCGTATTTGTAATTCACATAGATCCCGTAAATAATATGCATCACACCAAAACCGGCAGCCCAAAAGAAGAGGCTGTACTGCGTAAAATAAACCGCCATTAAACCCAGAACCAATTGAATAAAACCAAAATATTTCACATCGCTGTAGGTAAATTTACCCGCATTATACAAAGCAAGACCGTAAAAAATAAGTGTTACGGGTGCCAGCAGCATTACCAGCCCTTTAGCTAAAAGTATAAGTGCTAAAATTCCTCCGGTCAACAGGGGAACAGCCATATTCACCAGCATTCTTTTTGCCGCCGGATTCCAGACCTTTTCCCCACGCTTCCTCGCCTTATGGATGGACAGGATCACAGCTGTCGCTATGGCCAGGACAAGCACTATGATGCCTGTCAAAAGAAGATTCCAAATCTGCTCCCTTGAAGGTATTCCTAAAATCAGCGCCTCCTGATTATCAAAAATTTCAAAGATGAAATAAGCCCCGACCAAAGCATAAAGCCCAGCCATTACTCCCGAAATACCACTAAGGGAAAGGAATTTTGTGGAGCGTTCCATAATGGCCCGTATCTCCTTTAAGTCCTGCATATAGTCTTCTTCTTTTTTCTTCATTTAAAAGTACTTTGTAATTCAAAGTTAATAAATAAAATTCTATTTGCAGAAATTTTTTTTGTCCAGGTGTGGAAATAGGAAAGAAAAGCAGAAGGCTGTCTAAAAAGCTATTAAAACGTCATTCTGAATTTATTTCAGAATCTTATGGATCTGGTTTCAGAACCAATTAGAACCTGAAACAAGTTCAGGTTGACCTAAATCTGGCTTTTAGACAGCCTACGGGAAAAGTTGTTTAAAAACCCTTTAGAGTTCGATGGTCTGTAGCCTGTCCGGGCCTACAGAAACGATCTTAATAGGGATCTCCAGTTCTTTTTCTATAAAAGAAATATATTCTTTCAGTTCCTGTGGCAGTTCATCTGCAGAGGATAGTTGAGTAAGATCTTTATCCCAACCTTTAAAACGAGTATAGATTGGTGTTACATTCTCATGTTCAATATTGTATGGGAGGTGAGTGATCTCTTCGCCACGATAATTATAGGCGGTACAGATCTTCAAAGTTTCAAACCCGCTCAAAACATCAGCCTTCATCATGATAAGCTGCGTGACACCACTTACCTGAACGGCATATTTTAGGGCCACCATGTCAAGCCATCCACAACGGCGGGGTCTTCCGGTAGTTGCTCCAAATTCTTTTCCAATGCGTCCCATAGTTTCTCCGTCCTCGTCAAAAAGTTCGGTAGGGAAGGGACCACTGCCAACGCGGGTGGTGTAAGCTTTAAAGATCCCGAAGACTTCTCCAATCTGGTTAGGCGCTACACCCAGTCCCGTACAGGCTCCTGCTGCTGTGGTGTTGGAGGAGGTAACGAAAGGATAGGTTCCAAAGTCTATGTCCAGCAAAGAACCCTGGGCTCCCTCTGCAAGTATTGTTTTTCCATTTTTCTGAGCCTGGTACAAATACTCCTCACTGTCTATGAATTGAAGTGATTTAAGCGTTTCTATGGCTTTGAAGAATTCAGATTCCAATTCTCCCAGGTTATACTGTACATCTACGTTGTAGAAGCTAATCATCGCTTCATGCTTATCGGCAAGATTGCGGTATTTTTCTTTCCAGTCGCTTAGTTCAAGATCTCCCACACGAATTCCATTCCTGCCGGTCTTGTCCATATACGTAGGGCCAATTCCTTTAAGCGTGGAACCAATTTTTGCTTTTCCTTTTGAAGCTTCACTTGCTGCGTCCAGCAATCGGTGCGTAGGCAGGATTAAATGCGCCTTTCTGGAAATAATGAGTTTCTTTGTGTAATCAACCCCCGATTTTGTTAGGTTATCGAGCTCCCTCTTAAAGATCACAGGGTCTATTACCACGCCGTTACCCACAAGATTTATTGCCTTTTCATGGAAGATGCCCGAGGGAATGGTGTGAAGCACATGCTTCTGCCCATCAAATTCTAAGGTATGTCCGGCATTGGGACCTCCCTGGAAGCGGGCGATGATATCATATTGTTTGGTAAATACATCTACAATTTTTCCTTTTCCTTCATCTCCCCATTGTAATCCAAGAAGTAAGTCTACTGCCATAAAAGTTCAGGTTATTCGGTTGTTTTTTTGTTTCCGTAAAAATATAAGGAATGTGTACTGATTTCGATATTAAAGACCTCTTCGATAGTCTGTTTGATCGACTGTATGCGTGGATCACAAAACTCTATCACTTCCCCGGTATCGGTCAAGATTATGTGGTCGTGATTGCGGTCAAAGTATGATTTTTCATACTGCGCCTGGTTATTCCCGAATTGATGCTTGCGCACAAGTCCGCATTCCAGGAGAAGTTCAATAGTATTATACAAGGTAGCCCGACTCACCCTGTATTTTTTGTTTTTCATTTTTATGTACAGAGATTCAATGTCAAAATGTTCATCACTATTGTAGATCTCCTGCAGGATTGCAAAACGCTCGGGAGTTTTGCGATGTCCCTTCTCTTCCAGGTACTTTGTAAAAACATTTTTTACGACTGCCTGGTCGTTCTTACTGACTGATTTCTTGCTCATAATTATGGGTGCAAAGGTATAAGATTATTCACGTGAGACCTTATCTATACCGTTTATTTTTTTAAGGTGTTCCATTAATTTCTTTAGGATACTGTTGTTTTTTACCACTACGGTGATCCTCCCGGTGAAAATTCCGTCACTACTGTCAAAGTTGATGTTCTTGATGTTGACATTCATGTTATTGGAGATCTCCCGGGTTACATCATTTACAAGTCCAATATTGTCTATTCCCGTTAATTTTATCACAGCCTTGAACTCTTCCTGGGTAGAATCTTTCCATTTTGCCTGTATGATCCTGTAGGCGAAATTGCTCTGTAACTGGATAGCATTCGGGCAATCCTTTTTATGAACCTTAATGCCTTCACTTACCGTAATAAATCCAAAGACACTATCCCCCGGAATGGGATTACAGCAGTTGGCCAGTTTATAATCCAGCACTTCTTCCTCTCGTCCAAACACCAGTTGATCGTATTTGGCAGTGATTTCATCCCTGTCGATATCTTCTACAGTGGGAGTCTTCCTTATTTTGCTTTTAAAGAAGCTTACCAACGCATTGCTTCGGGAAGCGGCATAATCCTTTAACTTCTGGTTATCAATAATCCCAACTCCAACCCGGTAAAATAGATCCAGACTGGTCTTCAGTTTAAAGAAAATCACAAGCTCATTCACCGTTTTTTCATTGAACGGAATCTTTTGAGCCCGTAGCTTTCTGGTGAGGATTGCTTTTCCTTCTTCTGCAATATTTTTCTTTTCTTCCTTTAAAGAAGACTTGATCTTTGCCCGGGCTCTGGCTGTGGTGGCATAATCCAGCCAGTTTGAATTTGGTTTTGCTTTTTCTGAAGTAATGATCTCCACCTGGTCCCCACTGTGAAGGGTGGTACTAAGAGGAACAAGTTTGCCGTTAATTCTGGCCCCGCGGGTTCGTAATCCTACTTCTGTATGTATGCTGAAAGCAAAATCTAAAGGGGTAGCTCCCTTAGGGAGGGATTTTAATTCCCCTTGCGGCGTAAATACAAAGATCTCTTTTGAGTATAAATTGAGCTTGAATTGCTCTACAAAATCCACAGCGTTTACCTCGGAATTCTCCAGTGCCTCCTGAAGTTTGTTTACCCATTCCTCCAAACTGTCTTCCCCGTTACCTTCTTTGTATTTATAATGAGCGGCATAACCTTTTTCTGCGATCTCATTCATGCGTTCACTGCGTATCTGCACTTCTACCCAACGTCCTTTTGGCCCCATTACCGTAATATGCAAGGCTTCATAACCTGTAGACTTAGGGGAGGAGATCCAGTCGCGAAGGCGGGTAGGATTAGGTCTAAAATGATCTGTCACTATAGAATAGATCTTCCAGGCCAGGAATTTCTCATTGGCAGAATCAGATTTGTAAATGATCCTTACTGCAAATTTATCGTACACCTCGTCAAAACTTACGTTCTGGTTCTTCATCTTTCGTCGTATCGAATAGATGGATTTTGGTCTTCCTTTAATGGTGTACTGCATTTGCTCCCTGTCAAGGGAGTCTTTGATCACCTGGTTAAATTCCCCGATATAAGCATCCTGTTCCTCTTTGCTTTCCCGGATCTTTTGCAGGATCTCATTGTAAACTTCAGGTTCGGTGTATTTCAACCCCATGTCCTCAAGTTCGGTTTTTATATTGTAGAGTCCAATGCGGTGGGCCAGGGGAGCGTAGATATAAAGTGTTTCTGAAGCTATTTTCTCCTGCTTGTCTGTCCGCATGGAGTCCATGGTCTGCATGTTGTGCAGGCGGTCGGCGATCTTGATGATGATCACACGTACATCGTCGTTAAGCGTAAGCAGCATTTTCCTGAAGTTCTCTGCCTGCAGGGAAACATCTTTGTCATGCTCCAGGTGAGAGATCTTTGTGAGGCCATCGACAATTCTGGCCACTGTTTCTCCAAAAGTCCTGTGAATGTCTTCAAGAGTGTAACTGGTATCCTCAACCACATCGTGGAGCAGGGCAGCAGCAATAGAAGTCGCATCGAGACCAATTTCTGAAGCCACTATTTTAGCAACAGCAATAGGGTGGAAGATATAAGCCTCCCCCGATTTTCTCCGTTGGTCCTTATGGGCATCAACCGCTACGTCAAAAGCCTGCCGAATAAGCTTTTTATCTTCTTCGGAAAGGTTTTGGTAGCTAATGCGCAGCAATTTCTTATACTGCTGGGCAATCTCCTTGTTTTCTTTTTCTATAGCGGCTTCCGTCATCATGATCTAAAATTACAATTAAGATTGAAAACAGGCAATTAATTACTTCTGCAGGTTCCTGAAACGTTTGTACAGCGGCGGGTGAGAATAATGCACAAATACGTATGCAGGATGCGGAGTAAGATTGCTTAGACTGTTCTTTGACAGCTTCTTCAATCCCGTAATCAAAGGTTGTGCCCTATAGGTGTTTTTAGCGAAATTGTCTGCCTGGTATTCAAACTTCCGGGAGAGATAATTCATGATGATCCCGGTAATTTCTGAAATTGGGCTGTAAAGAATTCCAAAAGCCACAAGTCCAATGTGAAAGCCCGGCTGTTCCACGCCCAGTGCTGCGGAAAGTAGTGGGTTTCCCACGAAGAGGGAAAGAATCCATAGAGTCAGTCCCGTGGTGAGGATACTTATAATAAGGTTAATGATAATGTGATTCTTTTTATAGTGTCCCACTTCATGCGCGAGTACTGCCACAATCTCCTCTTCTTCAAGATCATTTATCAAAGTATCATAGAGTGTCACCCTTTTTTCATTTCCGAAGCCGGAAAAGTAAGCATTGGCCTTGGTGCTTCTTTTAGAGCCGTCTATCACAAAGATCTTCTCCAGAGTAAAACCTTCTTTATGAGCATAGGCCTCTATTTTGTTACGCAGAGATCCTTCCTGTAAGGGAGTTTGCTTGTTAAATAAAGGAACAATAAGCTTTGCATAGAACATATTTAAAAATATACTGAAAATTGCTACCAGAACCCAGGCGTACCACCAGAAACTATCCCCTGCAAATTGATAGAACCAAACGATAAGAGCCAGGATCCCCCCGCCAAGAACGATCATCATCCCCCAGCCTTTTAGTTTGTCTAAAATGAAGGTTTTTGATGTTGTTTTATTAAAGCCGAATTTTTCTTCGATCACAAAGGTATCGTACCAGGAGAACGGCAACGACAACAGGTCACTGCCAATCATGATGATCCCGAAGAAGATGAGAGCAATGACGATGGCATTGTCCGAAACCGACCTCGCGATGCTATCTACATAGTCAAAACCGTCGAGAAACAGGAACAGGAGCAGTACAATTAGGGAAAAGGTGGAAGAAACGATCCCGAATTTGTAATTCGCTTTCTTATACTGCTGAGATTTTTGATATTCTTCTTCATTAAAAACATCCTGCAGGGAATCGGGTACAGGATCGTTGTAATGATTTGCATTCAATGCATCCAGAATCTTTTCTATAAGAAAATCGATCAGGATTATTCCAACTATAATATAAAACAGGGTACTTGCAGTCAAGGTTTTGGTTTTAAGAGCTAATATAAATCAAATTCCAAATTCCAGGCACTTAAATTCCAGGCACCAAATTCCCAAAAAATTCTCTCTTCTGTTCGTGCTCTATGTTATATCGAAAGGTGTCCCCTCCTTCGGAGGGGTGCCTGAAGGGAGGGGTGGGGAAGAGAAAATTCCTTCTTTGAAATGCCAATTTGAATAAGGATTAGTGCTAAGTCTATATAGGATTAAGATGTCTTCCTGAAGTAATAAAATTTCTATGTTCTATTCGTACCTTAATTTTTATTGGAAATTGTCCCCTCCTCCGGAGGGGTGCCTGAAAGGCGGGGTGGGGAAGAGGAAATTCCTTCTTTGAAATTCCAATTTGAATAAGGATTGGTGCTAAGTCTATTTAGGGCAAAGAATGTGCTCCTGAATTGATAAAATTTCTCTATTCTATTCGTACCCCAATTTTTATCAGAAAATGTCCCCTCCTCCGGAGGGGTGCCTGAAAGGCGGGGTGGGCCATTTGTTACGAATAATGCCCTACGATGAAATTCTTTAAATTCTCCATTACCCGTTCAACATCCATCATAATTTCAGTGGAACTTATTTTCCACACCTGTAATCCTAATTTTTTAAAATATGTCTCCCGACGTTCATCGTATTGGATTTTCTCATTATGACTTGCTCCGTCTATTTCTATAACTAAGCCTAGTCCCTTAACATAAAAGTCGACAATATATCTACCAATTACCCGCTGCCTGTCAAAATCAATATTATAAAATTTCCTTTTATGGACCTGTTGCCAGAAGACTATTTCTGGAAGATTACCCATTTTACGCAAAGCTCTTGCTCGTAGCCTTAGGTTCTTGTCTGCAGGAAGATAAGGTTTGTTAATGCTCTTAATAGGAAAAGTTTCGATGGTAGTGAGAATATTTATGTTTTCTCCCACCCCGGCCTGCGGCCACCCCTCCGAGGGAGGGGACTGTTCAGATGATGTTTTCGTTTTCTTACCAGCCACATCTTAAGATAATATTTCTGTTCGGAAATGACTAATCCTCTAGTAGTAATCTGCGACTTCTCTTTTCCCTCCCCTCCTCCGGAAGGGTGCCTGAAAGCGGGGTGGGGAATGGGAGAAATTATTTTTAAACCAATATTCAAAAACCTCTCGACTCCGCTCGAGGTGACCGCGGGATATGGCAAAACACAACCCGCAACTCCAAAATCCGCAACTTTTATAATTTTGAATTTTGAATTTTGAACCCGGAATCGCGCCGCAGGCGTTGCCTTTTCGCCTCAAAAATCAGGATACCGGCAGCTACCGAAACATTCATGGAATCAATTTCTCCCTCCATAGGAATAATAATATTTTGGGTGGTGTTCTGCAGCCATTCCTCACTCAAACCGGTAGCTTCTGTGCCTACGATTATTGCGCTGGCACCGGTAAAATCAACAGTATGATAGGGAACAGAGGCCTGTAGTGCGGCTCCAAAAAGGGCAATTTTATGTTCCTTTAAAAAAGCAATAACTTCTGAAGTACTGCCGGTGGCGATCCTGTTGGTGAAGACGCAGCCTACACTGCTGCGAATAATGTTTGGATTAAAAATATCGGTTCTTGGATTGGCAATCAGCACCGCATCTACCGCCGCGGCATCGGCAGTGCGTAAAAGGGCACCGATATTTCCGGGTTTTTCGGGGGCTTCGGCAACCAGGATCAGCGGATTTTCGTTTTCGATGATCAAACTCTTTAGCGATAGCGCTTTAGCAGCTACAATCGCAATTACTCCTTCGGTACTTCCGCGGTAAGCGATTTTCTCATAGACTTCCGAAGAAAGTTCAGTGAGTTCAACAGGTCCTGAAACAGAAGAAAGAAGATTTTGCGCTTTTTCAGCAGGAAATAATTCCGAAGTAAAATATACCTCCTTCACTTCATAGCCGCCTGTGATCGCAAGACCTATTTCCCGAACCCCTTCTACTGTAAAAGCATTTTCTTTTTTGCGGGCCCTGGCTTTCTCCTGTAGTTGAAGAAGCTTTTTTACCGTGGAATTTTGCAGACTGCTGATGAATTTTTGCATAAAAACAAAGATAGAAAAACCGCAGGTTTGAAAGGGAAGCGTACCGCCCCCGGACATCAGATTTTTTAAAGTGCCTAAAAAGAGCTAAATTAACTGAAAAACAATCAGATGGAAAAAAACAACCCAATCAAGAAGGCTTTGCCAATGAAGGATGCTTTTAGGGTCCTCAGCTTTATTTTTGCCGCTATTATGATAAGCGCTTGTAGTAAGAAGGTAACATTTCCCGTTTCCGATGTAGTACCTGCAGCCGAGGCGGTGGTAAAGGTTGAAAAAGATGATAACAAGAATTTTGAGATCGACCTCGAGGTTAGCAATCTTGCAAGTCCTGACAGGCTTACTCCTGCGCGGCGGCATTATGTGGTATGGATGGTGACCAGGAAACATGGTACCATAAATATCGGGAATCTTGACATTAACCGGAAGAACAATGGGGAATTAAATACCAGTACCGCATACGAACCCATTCGCATCTTTATTACTGCCGAAGATGACAGCAAGCCGGTCCTGCCTTCTACACAGGTAGTACTCAATTCGGGAGATTTTGAAGTATAAAAAAGAGGCTGTTTAAAAGCTACTGACCCGTCATTCTGAATTTATTTCAGATTCTTTTTGATCTGAATATAAAACTCATAAGAACCTGAAACAAGTTCAGGTTGACGAAAAATAAAACTTTCAAGACAGCCTCTCCTTTCAAAAATGACATTTTAAGGAACTATTTCTTTTCCTGTTGTCCATATTTTTTAGTGTACCTTTTGGCCAGTTCTGTCTGGTGACTTTCCAGGCTTATCTCGCGTCCCTGAATAAAGGCATGAGAGATCTTGTTGGTTCGCATATCAAGTGCGTCTCCATCGCTAATGAACAGTGTAGCATCCTTACCGGTCTCCAGTGATCCAAGGCTATCATCGATGCCAAGGATCTTTGCAGTATTTGAAGTGATCATTTTTAAAGCTTCTTCTTTGCTCACCCCATAGCCCGTAACAGTACCTGCGTAAAAGGGCAAATTACGACTGTTCATTCTTTCCATGCCTCCGCTGGTTTCCAGTCCCACGAGAATTCCCTGTTCGTTGAGAAGAGAAGCCAGTTTATAGGGCAGATCATAATCCTGATCTTCCATTTGAGGCGTCTCATGAACGCGACCTACGAGTACCGGAATGTTCGCCGCTTTAATTTGATCGGCTATTTTATAAGAGTCGTATCCGCCCACAAGCACTACATTTTTCAACTCATGCTCTTTTTTAAAAGCCAGCATGTCTATAAGTTCCTTTTCGGAATTAGCGTGAATATATATCCGCTTGTTTCCGTTAAACACTTCTTCCATGGCCTGGAAAGGCAGATTCGCCTTTTCCTGAGGCCCGGCTAAATAGGCTTTGGCGTTCACAAAGAAAGAAGACAATTCCTGAAGGTTTTTAGAATAATCATCATTGGGTTTTATTCCGGGATCTTCCCCGGCCCACCAGCGGCCTCTGCGAACACTGTTCGGCCAGTTGATGTGCAGGCCGTCATCTTCTTTTAGTACGGCATCTTCCCAGTTCCACGCGTCAAAATGCACGATCGAAGAAGTTCCGGAGATCCTGCCGCCCCGCGGAGTGATCTGTCCTACCAGAACGCCGTTGGGACGCATACTCTCTACTACCTGGCTCTCTGCATTATAGGCGATTAAACTGCGCACGTGTGGTAAGAGTTCTCCCAGTTCGTCTTCATCATCAGATTGTACTACGGCATCGATCTCTACAAGACCAAGCGTTGAGTTTGGAGAGATAAAACCCGGATACACATGCTTTCCCTTTGCATCGATAATAGTACCGGGATATTGTTGATTTGTTGAATTAGCATCAGTCACTGTGGTTAATTTCCCATTCTGGAAAACAATCAGGCTGTTTTCGATCACTTCCCCGTTACCAATGTGGGCGGTGGCGCCCACAATAGTTATCGCCCCATCCTGTTGTGGCGCCGGAGTCTGTTGTGCTATTGCCGAACCTGCCAAAAGGAGCAGGACCGGAAGAATATATTTTTTTAAATTTTTCATAATTCTATTTTTACAGAGTGTCACAGTGCATTTCTTCTTTCTTCGATTCCTTTACCGGCTGGGTTTTCAAGCCGTCGTTCTTAGCTTTAAGCATCTGGGTAGTTAATAGATTTCTCTGCTTCTCTACCTCTTTACGAAGCTGTTGATCTCTTTCCAAATCAAAATACACCACTCCTTCAATAAGTGTTTTCTCTGGTTTTGCGTAAACCGAAAGTGGATGCGCATCCCAAAGCACCAGGTCGGCATCTTTGCCTTCCCGGATACTGCCCACACGGTCATCAATGTGTAGAAGTTTTGCAGGATTGAGCGTAACAAATTTCCATGCTTCTTCTTCAGAAATGTCTCCGTATTTTACACTTTTTGCAGCCTCCTGGTTCAATCTTCGGCTCATTTCGGCATCATCACTATTAATGGCTACCGTTACGCCTGCGTTGTGCATAATTACAGCATTCTGCGGGATGGCGTCTTTAACTTCATATTTGTATGCCCACCAGTCAGAGAAGGTAGATCCTCCCACGCCGTGTTCTGCCATTTTATCGGCCACCTTGTAACCTTCAAGGATGTGCGTAAAGGTGTTAATATTAAAGCCGTATTGTTCTGCAACTTTCATCAACATGTTGATCTCACTTTGCACATAAGAGTGTGCAGTTACATAACGTTCCCCGTCAAGGACCTCCAGGATAGTTTCCATTTCAATATCTTTCCGGTAAGGTTTCCCGCTGTTCTTTAGTTCTTCATATTCACGGGCGCGCGTGAAATAATCCACAAATACCTGTTCCACTCCCATTCGGGTTTGTGGGAATCGGGAATTGCTGTCCCAGTTTGCCTGCTTTACGTTCTCACCCAAAGCGAATTTGATGAACTTCGGAGAATTATCGAAAATCATTTCTTCGGGAGTTGCACCCCATTTCATTTTCAGAATGGCCGATTGTCCACCAATTGGATTAGCCGATCCATGTAACAGTTGCATAGTGGTTACTCCCCCGGCGAGGTTCCTGTAAACACCAATATCATCGGGGTCTACCACATCTTCCATCTGCACCTCGGCAGAAGAATTATGTCCGGCCTCGTTAACAGCCGATGCTGCAAGGTGAGAATGTTCATCAATGATCCCTGTGGTAAGATGTTTCCCGGTTGCATCAATTACTGTAGCTCCACGGTCACTAAGATTCTTACCTACTTCTGCAATCTTTCCATTACGCACCAGGACATCTGTGTTTTCCACAATTCCCTGGTCCTCATTCGTCCACACCGTTGCATTTTTAAACAGGATATCCTGTTGCTTCGGAATGTTCTGAAATCCAAAAGCCATGTTTGGGAAAGTTACCGGCAGTACCTCATGAAGGTCGGCTGGTTTATTTTCTTCTTTTTCTGAAGCTTCAGCAGTTCTGGTAGCAGTAAAAGTAGTTTGGGTACCATCTCCTAAAATGGCTTTTCCGCTGAAGTTTTTTGCGTCGTCAGAAATTCTGGCACTCAAACGGGTATATTCGGCTATGGTAGTATCGGGAGCCGAAAGCAGGATGTTAACCCAATTGTTCTTGTAATTTACCTTAGAACCTATCTTGCTGTTGTTGGCTTTAACCTCAGCTTTTGGTTTGGAAGGTTCTCCCGAAATTTTGATTTTATAGGTGTTACCGGCTACATTAACATCATACGTTCCATTGAGGCTTACCAAGTCAATATCTTCAAATATTTCTCTTTTGCCCTGAACCCAGTTTTCATAAAGAGTAGTTTCTTTATCAAAGAAATCTCCTGAGGTGATGATGAGGTTTGCCCAGGCACCTTCCTTTAAAGTCCCAAGCTTATTTTCCTGTCCAATTAATTTGGCGGGAACAGTAGTAAGTGCAGCCAGCGCATCTTTCCTGTCCAGCCCGTATTCCACCGCCTTTAGCAGGTTCTCTCTGAAATTCTTTTCTGCGTCATGAGAAGTAATGGTATAAGGCACTTTCTTTTCCGTTAGCATTTTAAGGTTTGCCGGTGCCTGGTTCCATTCTTTCATATCCCCCAGGGTGGCATAGTTAGCCATGTAAGGATCTTCCATGTCAAATGGTTCCGGGAAATTTAATGGCACTATAAAAGCTGCATTGGTCGCTTTAACAGCATCAAGCCGCTCAAATTCTTTTCCGCTTCCCACGATCACGTACTGCACGCCAACTTCATCTCCAACTTTATCGGCACGAAGTTCATCGAGTAAATTATCTGTTTTGAAGATCTGGAGCAGGTTTTTGTTCTCATTAAAAGCTTCAAGAGCAAGATCTTTATTATCTGCATTGCCCTGCGCATACCAGTCTGCATCCAAATAAGCCTGTCTTAATAATGCCATAGCTCCCATTTTAGAGGAAGGGTAAACCTGTTTGGATTTTGCACTTTTTTCAAAAGAGAAATATTGAGCAGACTCCTCATCGAGAATCCTGTCTCCTTCGGTCCCTTCGGAATTTAGAGCGACCAGCATTCCGGTACCACGGATAATTCCGTCGGGCATGTGCGTATTGACTACTCCGAAGCCAAGCTTCCGCAGCTTTTCAGCTTCTTCCTTATTGTAAGTGAAACTTTCCAAAGCTGAAGTTTCCGGCCTTACGTGGTCATTCCAGTAATAACCCTCACGACCAGCATCATACTGCGGATTTCCGCTGTAAGGGCTGCCGCCGGTGCTTTCGGGTTTTTTAATCCCGAAGCTCGTATAAAGATCAATAAAGGATGGATAAACAGTTTTTCCTTTTAGATCAATTACCACAGCGTTTGCAGGAATTTTAATGTTTTTACCTACGGCAGTGATCTTCCCGTTGCGCATGGACAACATCCCGTTTTGAATAACATTGGAAGGATCTACATAGATATTGGCGTTCTTAAGAACAGTGAAGTTTGTATTTTCCTGTGCCTTTACGGCATCATTCTTTGGAAAATACTCCTGCGCCTGCAGACCAGTTACGGCACTAAATAGCAGGCAAATTAAAAATTTGATTCTCATAAAATAGTCTAGGATTGAAATTTTGAGCGGGTAAGTTAGCAAAAAAAAGATAATGCCAGGACCCTTACAATTTACCTCGGTCTTTATGGTAATTAACAAGGAGCGCCACCACATAGCTGTAACTTCTCATGCCTTCCGGCTGATTATTAGCTACAAGAAAAGAATTGTAGGCAAACATGAAAATGGGTTCAAAAGGATTTCTATGACGCTCCCAGAATTCCCGTACTTCGCGGTAATTCTCCTTAATTCCGAAGTTTAGTTCTTCAGCAAGCTCTTCAGCAAGTACAGGATCACGACGATATAGTTCACTAAGGCAGTAGCTAAGAGCAAAGGTATAACCCGAATAATTAAAATATTTATCGGGATGGTTCATGGTAGTGAGACACGCAAGGAAATTAGCTTCATTTTCTTTGGCAAAACCCAGCTGGTGACCTATTTCATGACTTGCCGTAGTGGGAATTTTGTAAGGTACTATTTGAGTATTCACCTGCCCTTCATTGGTAAGCGGATTTAAATATCCGTTGAAACCCATATAAGTTAGCGGAATGCTGTAAAGAGATCTTTTAAGGCTGGGAATGTTGTAATCCAGCTCCGGAAAATCATCTTCTATATTCTGGTATCCTTCCATGGAAAGCTCCAGGATCTCAGATTTCGAATAAGGAATATCCACTTTTAAAGAGTCGTTGCCGGTGATGGAAAGCTGTAATTCATTGGAGGTAGCAATAAGTTCCCGGGTTAGTTCCACGAGCTCTTCTGTGGTGTAATCATTTTCGATTTCCAGGGCTGCATGCAAGGGCAGGCGGTAATAGTTAAAGCCCCAGAACAGGTTAAAGCAAAAGTAGATAATGGAAAGTGTTGCAAGGGAATTCAGGATCCAGCGCAACGGATCTTTAAATCTCTGTTTTATTCTTAAGACCAGCCAGCGAATAATCATGATGACTAAAAGCGCATACAGAAAATCTCCCAGGGAAAAAGGCAAAAAACCAAGGCCTCTCCTTAGCAGCGCAGAGGTAAAAGGATAGATCCCGTTACTGTACCATTCCTCAACAAAAAACGGATATTTGCCCAGGATCCTGTTTAGTAGGATTTGCAGGGGTAACAAAATGGCAAGAATTATAGCTACTTTTTTCTTCACCTTTCAAAAATAGGATTTTTTCAGAGGCAAGAGTTAAGAATCAAGAGACAAGACTTCATTTTCTGATGAAATAAAAAACTCGAATTTAATACACAGACTGTGACGGGTTGGGAGTTGGATCTGTTGGATGAAAATCAGTATTTTTCATTTCCCTCCACTCCGCCGGAGGGGGTGCCTGAAAGGTGGGGTGGGGAAGAGGTCGATGTTTTCTTTCTTATCTTTGCTTAAAACAGAAAAAACTGACATAATGAATGAAGAAATAAGAGCTTTGGAACCTAAGTCACTCTGGAATAAATTTGCCGATCTCAATGCAGTGCCGAGACCGTCCAAAAAAGAAGAGCGGGTTATTGAATTCATGAAAGCCTTTGGGAATAAACTCGGGCTTGAAACCGAGGTGGATGAAGTAGGAAACGTCATCATAAGAAAACCTGCCACTCCCGGAATGGAGGATAAAAAGATGGTAGTGCTGCAATCACACCTGGATATGGTGCATCAAAAGAACAATGATTCTAATTTTGATTTTGAGAATCAGGGGATCGAGATGTTTGTGGACGGCGATTGGGTGAAAGCTAAAGGGACTACGCTTGGGGCCGATAACGGCTTGGGTGTGGCAACTATGATGGCGATCCTTGAGAGCAATGAGATAGAACATCCTGCTCTTGAAGCGCTTTTTACCATTGACGAGGAAACAGGAATGACGGGAGCCATGGGATTAAAACCGGGAGTTTTAAAAGGTGATATTTTACTGAATCTTGATACAGAAGAAGATAATGAAATAGGAATAGGTTGTGCCGGCGGAGTAGATATTACTGCTTCCCGAACTTATAAAGAAGAATCCGTACCCGCCGATTCCCTTGCTTATCAAGTTGTGGTGAAAGGTTTACAGGGGGGACATTCAGGGATGGATATAATCAAGGGATTAGGTAATGCTAATAAGTTAATGAATCGTATCCTTTTCAATGGTTATGAAAACTTCGGAATGAGGATAGCATCCATTAACGGTGGCGGACTCCGTAATGCTATACCCCGTGAGAGTGAAGCGGTAGTAGTCGTGGAAAAGATCCAGAAAGAAGATTTCACTGCCCAGGTGGGAAAGATCATTCAGGAAATTCAGCAGGAATTCAAGTCGTTGGAGCCAAAGCTGCACATTGAAATTTCAGAAACCGAAGCTCCCGAAAAGGTAATGGAATTGGGAGTGCAGGAACTTTTACTAAAAGCCCTTTACGCCATTCCTAATGGAGTATATCGAATGAGCCCGGATATTGACGGGCTGGTAGAAACCTCGAATAACGTAGCTCGTGTAACTGTCAAAAATGGCAAAATTGAAGTGCTTTGTTTGACCCGCTCTTCTGTGGAGTCTTCCAAAACAGATCTTACTAACAGCATACGTGCAGGCTTTGAACTTGCAGGCTGCGAGGTTGAACTCTCGGGCACTTATCCGGGTTGGGCACCAAATATGGATTCTCCCATTCTAAAAGTGTTGGATGAGCTGTATCAAAAGATGAATCCTGATAAACCGGACATTGCTGCCTGCCATGCAGGACTTGAGTGCGGAATCCTCGGAAAAAATTATCCCGAAATTGACATGATTTCCTTCGGACCAACGATAAGAGGAGCACATTCTCCAGATGAGCGTGCGAGCATTTCCTCTGCGCAGAAGTACTGGAAATTTGTACTGGAAGTCCTAAAAAATATCCCGCAGAAGAAATAGACCTTCGGAAGCATAAACAACAAAACCTCCCAAAATTTTTTTCTGGGAGGTTTTTTGTTTTGGATTTATCTTCTATTCCTGGATATCTACCAGCTCAATTTCAAAAATTAAGTCGGCAGCTGGTGGAATAACAGGGGGAGCACCGCGGTCGCCATACCCTAAATGTGACGGAATAAATAACACTGCTTTATCTCCTACCTGCATTTGTTGAACACCTTCTTTAAAACCGGGGATCATTGGGGCATCTTTGCTGTAAAGCATCGCCATAGGCTCATAACCTCCCATTTGTTGTCTTCTTTCATTAAGCATACCTGCTTCTTCGGCTACTTCGGCGATATTGGTATCAAAAAGTTCTCCTGAACTTAAATAACCTTTGTAGTTGACCCTTACAGTATCTCCCTGTTGTGGCTTAGGTCCTTCTCCTTCTTCAAGAATGGTATAATTTAAACCGCTTTCAAGTTCTTTTGCTTCAGCTTTTAACTCTTCAAAACGCTGGATACTGGCGGCACGTCGCTCTTCCATCTCCCTGTCCTTAACTTCGGCTTCATTTTTAAAATCCTCCAGTTCTTTTGAAAGGACTTCGGAAGCATTAAAATTTTTGGCATCTTTTCCTTTACGGATAATTTTTACTTCCTGCATTACCACTTCCTCAAGAGGACGATCATTAGGACCTGTTTCAACGTTTCCAATGGTTTCAATTACATCCATGCCTTCCACAACTTCCCCAAAAACGGTGTGTAATCCATTTAACCAGGGAGTTTCTTTAAGAGTGATAAAAAATTGACTTCCATTGGTATCAGGTCCCGAGTTGGCCATAGATAGAATTCCTGCAGAGTCATGAGTCAAAGTATCCACGATCTCATTTGGAAATTTGTAACCGGGGCCACCGCTACCGGTACCCTCAGGATCTCCTCCCTGGATCATGAAATCCCCTATTACGCGGTGAAAAACAAGACCATCATAAAAAGGTTTCTCGCGGTATTGTTCTTCTGCCATTGTGCTTTCACCTTCGGCAAGGGAAACAAAACTGGCCACGGTCATCGGTGTTGCCTGGTAAAAAAGTTCTGCAATAAAAGTTCCTCTGTTGGTCTTGAATTCGGCATACATTCCATCTTCAAGTTCAGGATAATCTTCATTACAGGCAGTAAAGGCAAGTAAGATACTGCTTAAAAGCAAAAAACTGATTTTCTTCATTTGTAAATTAATTTTTTAATTATTGTTTTCCTGGTTAGTTTCAGATTCTTCTGAAATATCTATAAGAGTCACGGTAGAGATCACCGGAACATCTGATCCTATTCTGTTTTTGTCCCCGTAGTACCCAAAAGCTTTATGAGAAGGGAACAGGAAAGTCACTGTTTCTCCTTCTTTCATAAGTTTAAGTCCCTGCCGAAGACCACTAAAAAGTTGTTCCCTGTCAATGGCATAGGTGCGGGGTTTGATCTCTTCATCACTGTAAATACTCCTGCCATCAAGAGTTGTGAGGTTGTAGTCAAATTCTACCACGTCACCAAACTCGGGAGTCTTGGTTGAGGTCGTATCTTTCGTGTTGTAATAGTACCAGAAACCATTAGGCGAGGACAGGTATTCACGGGTGGAATCTGTCTCTATGATCGTCTGGATACGGGCTTCTTCTTCGGCTACGATCTTACGATTTCGCTCTACGGCTTCATTAATATATGAACCCGATTTTTGTGTCACGGGTCTTCTGGCTTCGGGTGACTTGCAGGAAAACATCAGCAAGCCCGTCAGCAACATTAAAAATTTCACTTTCATAGTGCCAGGTTCGTTTTATAGGTGGGCAAGATACTAATAAATTTATCAATTGTTTCCTGCATAGAGAGATCACTTTTACCTCCCGCGGCATTGATATGGCCGCCTCCTTCGAAATAGCGCCGGGCAAAATCATTGACTGAAAAAGTGCCTTTTGAACGAAGGGAGATCTTAATAATCTTATCGGCCTCATTTTCTATAAAAATAGCAGCAAAAACGATTCCTTCTAATGAAAGCCCATAGTTTACAAAACCTTCTGTGTCTCCTTTTTTGAAGTTATGCCTGTCCAGCTCCTCCTGCGTAAGTGTTATGTATGCAGTTCGTAAACCTTCCACTATTTTCAAATTCTGAAGAGCACATCCCAGTAACTGCAGCTGCCCGTAGGAACTGGTGTCGAAAACATTTTCATGGATGGAGGTGTTATCTGCTCCTTTTTCGATAAGATCTGCGATCACACGATGGGTTTGACTTGTGGTGGAGCGATACCTGAAGGACCCTGTATCGGTCATGATCCCTGTATAGAGGCAGGTGGCGATTTGTGGAGTGATTTTGTGAGCCAATCCAATATTCTCTATAAAGTGGTACACCATCTGGCATGTGGAGCACATGGTTACATCACTGTAAGTCACTTCAGCATAATCATCGGGTTGTTGATGATGATCTATCATAATAAAAGCAGCTTTTGCTTCCTGGAGAGGCTTGTACATTTCCCCTGCCCGGGAAAGGTGGTTAAAGTCGAGCGTGAAGATCACATCTGCCTCAGCAATAAAATCGTTGCACTTTTTCGCCTCTTTCTCGTAGATAAGCACTTCTTCCTGATAGGGCATCCATTTTAAAAAATCCGGATAAGCATTAGGAGCAATAAGATGTACATAATGACCCTGTCCTTCAAGGAGGATCTTAAGTGCAAGTGTGGAGCCCATTGCATCACCGTCGGGGCCTTTATGCGGAACAATAACAATCTTTTTTTTGTGGTCGAGCAATTCCTTTACCCGGGAAATATCCTGATTTGTCATAGATTGCGAAGATACCGAATATTTGAGGATTCAAAAACTTTAGACCGGGGTTCCAAAAAAGGCATTTTAGCCTAGCATTTTTCAAAAACATTGAATAAAAGCCTAAGCACCTTGTATATGGGATTGTTTTGACTATTTTTGCACGCAAATAAAAAATTTGAGAATAATGGCAGGAAACAGAACTTTCACGATGTTAAAGCCCGATGCAGTTGAAAATGGACACATTGGAGCTATTTTAGAGCAGATCACTGCTTCAGGATTTAGAATTGTGGCGATGAAACTTACACAAATGACTCGTCGTGATGCCGAGAAATTCTACGAAGTACATAGTGAGCGTCCATTTTACGGAGAGCTGGTTGAATTTATGAGCCGCGGGCCTATTGTTGCCGCTATTCTCGAAAAAGAGAACGCTGTTGAAGATTTTAGAACGCTTATAGGGGCTACAAACCCTGAAGATGCTGCCGAAGGCACCATCAGAAAGAAATATGCTGCTTCTGTGGGTGAAAATGCCGTACATGGAAGTGATAGTGATGAAAATGCACAACTTGAAGGCGCTTTCCATTTCGCCGGTAGGGAAATGTTTTAAGCTCTTCTTAAATCCTATTAAAAAACCACCTTTTTGGGTGGTTTTTTATTTATTATAAGTTCCTCCTTTGTCGGCTCTCCCTGTCATAGGCACGAATCTCACGGGCAGCAGGGTTTGCTCCTCATAAGAATCTTCACCTGTTTTGTATACCATCACTAGTTTTTGATTCAGTCTCCCTACGGGTGCCAAAAGTCGCCCGCCAATTTTTAATTGATCTTTAAGCGGCTGTGGAATTGAAGGTGGTGCTGCAGTAAGAATAATGGCATCAAAAGGAGCGACTTCTTTCCAGCCCGAATAACCATCACCGTGTTTTGCAGTAATGTTATCATAATCTGTTTTTGCGAGATTTTGCTTCGCCAGCTCCGCCAGCCATTCAATGATCTCCACGCTATGAATTTCTTTGGCAAGGCGGGAAATAACAGCCGCATTATATCCGCAGCCGGTTCCAACTTCAAGTACCTTTTCGTTCTTGTCCAGTTGTAGCTGTTCGGCCATGTAGGCCACAATATAAGGCTGACTTATAGTTTGATTTTTTCCTATGGGCAGCGGCCTGTCCTCGTACACTTTTTCCTGTTGATCTTCAGGCACAAAAAGGGAACGATCTACTTCTTCCATCGCCTGCAGTACTTTGGGATCTGATATTCCGCGTTCTTTTAACTGCTGCTCTATCATCTCTTCCTTGGTAGCCATACTTTTTTAAGTTTTGATTCTTAATAAGTTAAAGAAAAAGCACCGTTTGAAGAAAGGAATTAAAGAGTTTTTTAGGAAAACAGACGACAGAGACCGAACGTTAGAGAGGTTTTATCTCAGGAGGAGAAAGTTCTTCAAGACCTCCCGACTCGGCTCGAGGTCAAAACCTGAATTTTAAATTTTGAACTTTGAATATAATTATTTTAACGCAGAATGAGTTTTTTAATCAAATCCCGGCCCAGCTCCTCATTGAGCATCTTAATGATCTTTTCTTTACCATAGCTCAATTCTTCCCTTAGAACCGAAGAACTTAACTGAACATAAAGGGTATCGCGGTCCAGTTTGATAGAAGTGGTGTATTTCTCTATGGCAGGACCCATCTGACTGTTCCACACTTCCCGCACGTGCACCTTGTCAAGGCCCTTTTGTAATTTGTTGTCGCTAACAAATTCTTTTAAAGCTTCGCTTATGCTAATGTGTTCATTGATCCTCTTGGCCATAGTTTCCGGAATAGGGGGTAAAACGTTTGTAAGTGTAGATGATCCCGTCGGGATTTAGAACCATCAATTCATTTTCTTCAGAAGAAATAATTGTTTCCTTCCAGTTTGCGTAGGGAGTAGAATAGTACAAATTAATACTGTCATTTTCAAGCTTTACTTCAAAGATTTCTTCATCATCTGAAGTAATAAAGCTGCCGTCCAGTTGTGGCCGAACTTTCTTGCGAAATCCCGTAGAACTGTCTATTTTGATGTAGTCTACTAATTCTGAATATTTGAACTCCTTAATTATTCCCTCAGGTAATTCAGCCTGACTGATCTCCCAGTAACCGTTAAGGTTGTCGATCTTTTCTTTTGAAGAATTATTACTGCAGGACCATAATGCGGTTCCTAAAAAGAGTATAACAATGACCTTTTTCACAGGTTAAACATTTTATAGGTTTGTCCGGTGCCTTTTACCACTTTTTCTGTGCGTTCACCATGGGTATCACTAATAAAGATCTGTCCTAATTCATTTGTAGCTACCAGGTCAACTATATGGGCTACCCGGTTCTCATCAAGCTTGTCGAATATGTCATCCATTAGAAGAATAGGGGAAACTTTACTCAATTCTTTTATGAAGTCAAATTGTGCTAATTTAAGAGCGATAAGAAAAGACTTTTGTTGTCCCTGGGAACCAAATTTCTTTATAGGATGCCCCTCGATCTCAAAAACCAGATCATCCTTGTGAGTTCCCACCCCTGTGTACTGCAGAACCATATCTTTTTGAAGATTGTCTTCTAACTGACTTTTAAAATTCCCCTCCTCCAGCTGACTTTTATAGCTGATGGTAACTTCCTCCCGGCCATTGCTAATTACAGCATATCTCTTCTGAAAAATGGGAATAAAAGTTTCAAGGAAAGCTTTTCGTTTGTTGTGCAGATTATTGCCCAATTCCACCAGCTGCATGTCATAAACTGAAAGTGTGTCCCGGTCAAAACTATTGTTGGCTGCAAAATACTTCAGCAGGGAATTCCGCTGCGCGAGGATCTTTCCGTAATCAATCAGGCTGTTGAGGTATTTGTTGTCGCTTTGAGAAATAACCCCATCAATAAATTTTCTGCGGGTTTCGCTGCCTTCAATTATCAGGTCACGATCTGCCGGGGAAATAATGACGGTGGGGATAAAGCCAATATGCTCGCTGAATTTTTCGTAAGGTTTATTATTCCGTTTAATAACTTTTTTTTGCCCACGTTTGGTGCTAACAATGATTTGTTCCTCTCTTTCATGCTTCTCAAAAATGCCATCTACGACAAAAAATTCGGCGTCATGTTTAATGTTTTGGCTGGTGATGGGGTTGAAATAACTTTTTCCAAAGGACAAGTGGTAGATACTATCCAATACGTTTGTTTTTCCAATCCCGTTATTCCCCACTATACAATTTATCTTGGAGTCAAAATCAAAATCGGCCGAGCCAAAATTCTTGTAGTTTAGTAAAGAAAGAGTTTTTAGAAACATAAAAAACTGTTATTCAGCAGTATAAATACTTGAGCCGGGTGTGGCTCAGGGCAGTGCAAATTAGCATAAATAAACAATTTAATTCCCTTTTAGTTTTAAAGAAATATTCTATTTTTGCGCTTCATTTAACGTTTATTTATGGCAACGTACAAGAAGAGAGGATATAAGCCCGATAACAAAGAAGACCGGCAAGCTGCTGTTGAAGAAGAGTCAACAACTGCAGAGGTATTTAATACGCTTGATGAAGGTGCGGGTAGGACGGAAGCCTGGGTGGCCAAGAACCAAAAGTATATTTTTATTATTATTGGAATTGCCGCAGTAGCGATCCTGGGATATCTTGCTTATGAAGAATTCATACAGGAACCTAAGGAGGCCGAAGCTGCCAATGAATTATTTTTGGCACAGCAATATTTTGACAATGCTTTACTGGCGTCGGGCGCTCAAAGCGATTCTCTCTACAACCTGGCTTTGACAGGAGGACAGGGAAAATACGGTTTTGAAGATATTATTGAAAATTACGGTTCTACAAATGCCGGTAATCTTGCCCTCTATTATGCGGGAATGGCTTATTTAAATACCAACCAGTATCAGCAGGCTATTGAAGCTCTTGATGATTTCGAGAGTGGCGACCAGATCCTTGCTCCTCTTGCAAAGGGTGGAATAGGGGATGCTTTTTTACAACTTGACCAGCCTGAAGAAGCTCTGGGATATTATGAGGAGGCTGCTAAAATGAGAGATAATAATTTCACTACTCCCAGATTTCTTATGAAAGCTGCGGTTACCGCGATCAAGTTAGGAGATGGTGCAACTGCCGAAAAATACCTTACAAGGATACAGAAGGAGTATCCCGATTCGGTTGAAGCAAATAGAGTAGCGGTTTATCTTGGACAGGCCGAGGCAATGCAAGAATAAATAATATGGCAACAGAAGGAAAAAATCTTTCAGACTACGATAAGAACAAAATCCCAAACGCGAAGGAATTCAGGTTTGGGATTGTTGTTTCTGAATGGAATGATGAAATTACCGAAAACCTTTGCCGGGGAGCTATTAAAGTACTTCTGGAAAATGAAGTACTGGAGAGGAAAATTGTTCGCTGGAATGTTCCCGGTAGCTTCGAATTAGTCTACGGGTGTAAAAAGATGCAGGAATCATATGATATGCTTGATGCCATTATTGCCATAGGTAGTGTGATCGAGGGGGAAACCAAACATTTTGATTTTGTGTGTCAAGCCGTTTCACAGGGGATCAAAGATCTGAATATTCAAAGCGATATTCCTGTGATCTTCTGTGTTTTAACCGATCAAAATATGCAACAAGCCATTGATCGCTCGGGTGGAAAACATGGGAATAAAGGTGCAGAAGCAGCTGTGGCAGCCATAAAAATGGCACAACTTCGAAAGGATTCCCGTTTATAATCTTTTCTTTTCTAAGGCATTGTTTTTGTATTGTTGACTTTGCTCACCTAAACTTCGGAAATTCTGAGCATTTTGAGTAAATTTGGTATTTCCGGGAAATAAAGAAAAACAATGCTAAAGCTCAACATCTTATCGGCAAAAAAGAAAAATAACCGGTATAACTATACTCCGCGTTATTATAAAGGCAAGGATACCGGAAATGCCTACGATTTCGGTTCAAAATTTAAGAAATACAGGGAGGCGACCAATGCCAATGATTTTGGCAGCCAATGGAAGGAGGCCCGTGAGGGTAGCCGCCACCGCGGTAATCGTGATATTAACAAAACGGTTCTCTACATTGTTGCCATTCTAGTATTTATTTTCCTGTGGTTCATCGATTTTGATTTGTCCATTTTTAGCAATCCATATTAAATGACAGATGTTATTCATCTTCTGCCAGACCATGTCGCCAATCAAATAGCAGCAGGTGAAGTGGTGCAAAGACCGGCTTCAGTAATTAAGGAGTTACTTGAAAATTCCATTGATGCCGGTGGAACCAATATAAAAATTTTAGTAAAAGAAGCAGGGAAAACCCTAATCCAGGTTACCGACAATGGGAAGGGGATGACCGTTACCGATGCCAGGATGTGTTTTGAACGGCATGCAACTTCAAAAATTAATACTGCCGAGGACCTTTTCAGCCTTAAGACAAAAGGATTTAGGGGTGAAGCTTTGGCATCTATTGCTGCAATTGCCCATGTGGAGTTGAAGTCAAGGCAGGAAGACGATGAAGTAGGAACCTGTATTAAAATTGAGGGTAGTGAAGTGATATCACAGGAGGTTTGCGTCACGCCTGTGGGAACTACTATTTGTGTAAAGAATCTCTTTTACAATATTCCTGCCCGAAGGAATTTTCTTAAAAGTGACACTGTAGAACTTCGGCATGTTATCGATGAATTTCAAAGGGTGGCACTTGCACATCCTTCTATCCAGTTTTCTCTCTTCCATAACGGAAGTGAATTATTCCAGCTTCCCGGTACCAATTACCGGCAGCGTATAGTCAATATTTTTGGTGGTAAGACCAATGAAAAACTGGTGCCTGTAGAGGAAGATACCGCAATTGTGAAGATTCACGGATTTGTAGGTAAACCCGAATTTGCTAAAAAGGGTAGGGGAGAGCAATTCTTTTTTGTTAATGAAAGATTTATAAAAAGCCCATATCTTAATCATGCTGTAACGGCCGCTTTTGAAGGACTTTTAAAGGACAAGGCATATCCCAGCTATTTCCTCTTTCTGGAAGTTGATCCCAAGAGTATTGACATCAATATTCATCCTACAAAGACCGAAATCAAATTTGACGACGAGCATGCGCTTTATACAATTTTGCGCAGTTCCATCAAACATAGTCTCGGACAATTTAATGTTTCCCCTGTACTGGATTTTGATCGGGATGCCAGCCTGGACACTCCCTATGAATTTTCTCACAAAGGTATAACTCCTCCAAAAGTCGAGGTAGACCCAAATTTTAATCCTTTTCGCACCGAAAGAACGGGAGGGGGATATAACTCTCCGAATTTTAGAAAGGAGAAAACTACAGGAAGCTGGCAAAGTCTTTACAACGGATTACAGGGAGAAGGAGCTGAAAAGGATTCTAGATTTAATCAGGTAGAATTTGAAAGCGATGAAGTTACAGGTAAGCTCTTCGGTCCCGCTGATGAAGGGGGAGCCGGAGGTACTACATTTCAGCTTAACAAAAAGTATATAGTAAGCACATTAAAAAGTGGCATACTCGTAATTGATCAACAAAGGGCACATACAAGAATCCTTTATGAGGAATTGCTAAAAAATATCACAGTAACTTCGGCAGTAAGCCAGCAACTGTTGTTTCCGTTAAAAATTCAGTTTTCTACTAATGAAATTGAATTGTTTAAGGAAGTCAAAGATTCCCTGGAGCAAACCGGATTTATTTTTTCAGAAGTAAAACAAGATTCTGTTGAGATAAGCGGAATTCCTACTTTAATTTCTGAAAGTGAAGTGGAGATCTTGTTGGAACAGCTACTTTTGGATCTGGAAAATGAAGTTCCGGGTACAGGTTTTTCACAGGTTGATACGCTTTCAAAATCCCTTGCAAGGGGAATGGCAGTAAAATCGGGCACGGTACTAAATAGTGCGGATCAACAGAATATAGTGAACAGTTTGTTCGCCTGTAAGGAATCGACTTTATCACCATTTAATAAGCCTGTATTTATTACTTTAACCGTAGACGAATTAGATAAAAAATTCATGTAAATGGGAAGAATGACCGAAACCGTAAAGGTTCTTTTAATTATTAATGTCATTGTTTATATAGGGAGCCAGGTTTTGGGAGATAAAGCTTATGAGCTATTTTCCCTTTGGTTTATTGAAAACGACAATTTCCAGTTTTGGCAGGTGATCACGCATATGTTCATGCATGATCCCAACAGCTTCTTTCATATTCTTTTTAATATGTACGCTCTTTGGGCCTTTGGTAGTCCTATTGAACAGGTGCTGGGAAAGAATAAGTTTCTTTTCTTCTATTTTTCTGCAGGAATCGGAGCGGCTATTATTCATACTCTGGTTAACTATTATCACTTCCAGGCTGGCTACAGTGCATTGCTCGATGCAGGATTTGGTACTGCAGAGGTGGAGCAATATTTACGGGAATCCTATGCTTCAATTTCCAGTAGCGGCCAGTTTCGTATTCCAAATGGTGTGGATCAGGATATTATAAGGACCATGTTTCAAACTTATATCACGCCTGCCGTGGGAGCATCGGGGGCAATATATGGTATTCTGGTAGCGTTTGGAATGATGTTTCCCAATGTTGAACTGTTCCTGCTTTTTGTACCCGTTCCTATTAAGGCTAAATTTTTTATTCCGGCATTAATTGCGCTCGACCTCTTTTCCGGTTTGACGGGATATTCTATATTTGGTGGAGGGATAGCTCACTTTGCACACCTTGGAGGAGCCCTTTTTGGATTTATTATGATGTGGTACTGGAAGAAAAACCAGTTTAACCAAAACCGCTGGGATTGATGAGGAGAAGTAATAATATTAGAGCAAAGATTGAGATGGCAACGGTGAGTGAAAAACTCATAGCTGTTAATGTCATTGCTTTTGTGCTCTTCTTCTTTTTTAAAACTCTGGCTTTTCTGTTTAATTTTGATGCAGATTTCATATTAGAGTGGTTGGTTTTCCCAAAGGAATTGGAGGAATTTATCTTTAAACCATGGTCCATCATTACTTATGCTTTTTTGCATGCCGGCCTTTGGCATTTGCTGTCAAACATGTTGATTTTATACTTTTCCGGAATTTATTTTCTCACCTATTTTTCCCCAAAAAAGATGCTGAATTTCTACTTTTTGGGAGGTATATTCGGTGCATTGGTATACATGGCCAGTTACAATTTGTTTCCTGCTTTCCAGGGAACCGGAAGATCTTATTTAATAGGTGCTTCGGCGGCAGTTATGGCGATCCTTGTGGGAATCGCGACCCATATTCCTCACTTGAGAGTTAGACTCATTTTAATAGGAAGTATCAAACTGTGGTGGATAGCCGCTTTTCTTGTAGTAATAGATATCATACAAATTCCCATTTCTAATCCTGGTGGTCATCTGGCGCACCTTGGAGGAGCAGGCTTTGGCTATCTGTACGCGAAGCAACTTGGAAAGGGAAACAATATTGCCGCGGGATTTGAAAAGTTTCTTGACTGGATAGGCTCTCTTTTTTCTACTAACAGTGCTCCTAAGAATAAGAGCAATCTAAAGACGGTGCATAGAAGAAAAGCTACAGGAAATAACTCTACTGGCTATAATTCACGCGTCCGCAATAAAAGAGAGGAGCAGGAAAAAATAGATGCCATTTTAGATAAGATCAGTAAAAGCGGCTATGACAGCCTTACCAAGCAGGAAAAGGACTATTTGTTCAATGCCGGAAAAGACAATTGATGAAAGGTCTCAACTGGTTTGACAGGTTCTTGTTCTTGCTGAACATCCTCTTCGCAATAGCCTTATTGTTTTCTTATTTGCTGCCATACATTCCGCCCAGCAGCTTTGCATTACTTTCAGTCTTTAGCCTTGGTGTGCCCCTGTTGATCGTGATCAATCTCATTTGTATGCTGTTCTGGCTTTTTAGATTAAGGCCTCAGGCACTTCTTTCGCTGGTGGTCTTGTTAATTGGGTTTAACCACCTCACTTCTGTGTATGAAATCTCTTCGGAAGAAGATGGTCTGGTGGAAGATAATGTGCTTAAGATCTTAACTTATAATGTGCGACAATTCAACCAGTACGGTTGGGCCGATGATGTCGACATTCCGCGTAAGATTGCAGCTTTCATTGAGGAGGAGGATGCAGATGTGGTGGCAATACAGGAATATTTTAAGGGAGAAGGGGATATTGCAAATAGTTTCAAACATAAATATATTAAACTGAAGCAGGAAAATGCCGAGTTTGGCCTGGCAATTTTTTCAAAGTATCCCATTATAAATTCAGGTTCCCTTGATTTCCCGACTACCAGTAACAACAACTCAATATTTGCCGACATCGTAAAGAACGGAGACACCGTAAGGGTAGTGAATGTTCATTTTCAGTCTTTTGGTGTAAAACCCAGTTTGGAAACTATTGAGAAGGAGCAGTCAAAAAGAGTTTTCTTAGGTATGGGGCAGACATTTGTGAGGCAACAGAGACAAATGATGCTGGTAAAGGATCTTGTTTTTAATAGTCCGCATCCTTCAATTGTTGTCGGAGATTTTAATAATACTGCTTACTCATATATCTACCAGGAGTTAAGGGAATTAGGTTTTAATGATGCCTATAAGGAGGCCGGTAATGGATTTGGAAAAACCTTTGAGCTCTTTGAATTTCTTCCGTTACGCATTGATTTTATCCTGCCGGAGGAGTCTTTAGAGATTCTTACGTTTGCAAACCATGAGGTGCCTTTTTCAGATCATTTTCCTATTACAGCCACCGTGAAGCTAGGGGAATGAAATTTTTTGCCGCTGTAGATAATTCAATGCGTTTGGACCTTCATTAAAGATAAGATCTACTATACTCAGATCATTTAAAAAACCAAATTTTTCCTGAAACACCTGTGGGTAGGTCTCCATTGTTTGTGATTTTTTATTCTTAGCTTCGGCAAGGAATCGGCCGTCAAGAATTTCTTTTGGCTCTTTAAGGTATTCTGTGGTCTTTTTGAAGTTAATTTCCGTCTGCATACACTCGAGGGCAAGTTCGAGGCTGTGGTAGTTAAAATCCATCAAAAACTTAAATTTTTGATGATATAACGGGTAGAAATCATCTTCATAGAATTCAAAGAAAGGTGAAGTGCGGTAAACGGTTTCGATAGATTTCCAGTGCTGCTTTTGCCACGGAAAATCATTTTCTATTTTTATATCCTTATACTTTTGATGACCCGATTTATTACCCGTATGCTTGATGGGAATATTCAGAAGTAATTTCCCGTTTGCTCCATAGATATACATTCGGTTACGGTACGTTTGCTTTTGATAATTATCCTCGTTCTCAAAAACTATTTCTTCGGCATTAGCTAGAGCTGCAAACTGGGAAACAGGACCGAAATAGACAGGATGTAACAGAAGTTTCTGCATGAAAGAGAAGTTACTTAGTTTTCTTTTTCCTGAAGAAGCTATATCCAAACAATCCAACCACTACCACAAGGAAGTAAGGCAAATAAGAAACGGGCTCTCCCTGTCCTCCTACTGTAGTGAACATTCGGTCCCATCTTATTTTGCTCAAACCGGCAGCGTTGGGATCAAGGCTCATCCAAATAAAAACCGGTTTACCAACTGTGTGGTTTTCGGGTACGTATCCCCAAAAGCGGCTGTCTTCACTGTTGTGGCGATTATCTCCCATCATGAAATAGTAATCCTGTTCAAAAGTGTAAGAGTTAATTGGTTGCCCGTTAAGAAGGACTTGATCCCCACTCACAGTAAGGTCTCTCTCTCTGTCCATTTCCAGTCCTTCATAGGTCTCGATGATTTGCCGGTAAAAACCAACAGTTTCCGGCGTTATCTCTACAGTTGCTCCTTCCGCAGGAATGTAGATAGGTCCCATATTATCGGCATTCCAGTCAAACCTGTTGTTGTTTGGAAATATACCTGCATCTCTTTGTCCGGCAGGGGATATGATCCTTTCCAGAGATGCTACATTAGGATGATTTCTCAATCTTTGAAAGGTTTCTTCCGATAGTGCTTGTATGTAAAATTGATTGGTGTTTGGATCGTGGTAAAAAGCATCTGTAATGTCATACATCCTATACAGGGTATAGGGATCAAATCCCTGGCCTTTTGTAGTGCCGGTATACGAGTATTGCGGCTTAGCTCTTTCCGGTAACTGTAAGGGCTCGTTATCGATATGAATCCTTCCGTCGATGATCTCAAGGGAATCCCCGGGCAAACCAACTGCTCTTTTGACATAATTTGATTTTTTGTCAATTGGTTTATCATAACGTTCCCCAGAGGTATCCCTGAATTTTCTCACCGTATCCACCGGCCAGTTGAAAACTACAATATCATTGCGATCAATATCCTGAAATCCGGGAATCCTGAAGTAAGGAATGTGTGGACTGTTCCAGTATGACTTTAGCCCCAGCCCGGGAATGGTGTCATGAACCATTGGAAAGGCCACTGAAGTAATTGGTGTACGTGCACCGTAATGAAATTTACTTACGAACAGGTAATCTCCTACCAATAAAGTTTTTTCAAGGGAGGAGGTTGGAATAGTAAAAGGCTGCATCACATAGGTGTGCACTATAGTAGCCGCAATAATGGCGAAAAGTATCGAACTAATCCATTCTCCCGCAGCACTGCCGGGTTGGGTACTTCTGTTTTCACGATATTTTACGTCACTCACATAGTTAATGTAGTAGATGTAAAACCCGCAGGTGATTACTGCCAATATCGTATCTGTAGTGGAAGTGCGACCAAAACTACGCACAGTCTCCACCCATATCACAGGAAACAATATAAGGTTCACAATGGGAACGAATAGCAGGAGAACCCACCACCAGGGCCGGTTTATGATCTTCATAAGGACCACTGCGTTGTACACGGGAATTGCTGCTTCCCAGGCTTTGCGCCCTGCTTTTTGATAAAGTCTCCAGGTTCCTGCGAAATGTATAAGCTGAATAAGAAGAACAAACAAGAGCCAGTTTGTAAAATTCATGAGTGTAGTTTATTTATTGGTGTGCCGTATGGCTATTCTGTTACATTAAACAGCACGTCTTTCATGCTGTAAACTCCTTTTTTGTCCTGAAGCCACTCGGCAGCAATAATAGCACCCAGTGCAAAACCATCCCGGGAATGAGCTATATGTTCAATTTTAATTGTATCAACCTCAGAATTATAAGAGATAGTGTGGGTCCCGGGAACATTTTCAATTCTTTTTGCCGTCACAGGGATCTCATTCTCCTGGGCGTTATCCAGCTGCCATCCTGTTTTGGCGGAATTTTCAACAATTTGTTCTGCCAGGGTTATGGCTGTGCCACTTGGTGCATCCAGTTTCTGGGTGTGATGGATCTCTTCAATAGCGACATTGTATTCAGGAAATTTGCTCATTAGCTTCGCTAGATTCCTGTTTAATTCAAAAAACAAATTGACTCCCAAACTAAAATTTGAAGCATAAATAAATGCAGCGTTTTCTTTTTTACACAACTCCACGGCTTCTTCATAGCGTTTTAACCAACCCGTGGTTCCCGAAACTACAGGAATTTGTTTTTTAAAGCAGGTCGTGATATTTTTAAATGCAGCATCTGGCACGCTAAAATCAATGGCGACATCGGCCTTTTGCAAATCTGCTTTTTCTATGTTTTCATCGACTTTCAGAACGATCTCGTGACCGCGTTCTACAGCTAATCTTTCAATGGTCTTACCCATTTTTCCGTAACCTAATAATGCAATTTTCATTAAAAATTATAATTTAAAGTAAGACCATAACCTGTGGTGCCGGTAAACTGGTTGTAATCCAGGTTCGGTTTAAGTGAAAGATCTTCACTCACATTGAACTGTTGCAGGTGAGCATCAACGTTTGCATCAATAATATTTAATGCGTAAAGGCCAAGGGTTACCAGTACTGAGACCTCTTTATTGCGCTGGTAGAAGCGTTGTGCTTCAATGAGTGCGCTGGTGGATACCCGTGGCTGCCCGTTTTCATCATAAAATTCATCGTCTGTATTACCTGCGAGCCTGCTTTTGTAGGCACTACGGTAGCGGTCATATTGCCTGTCATTTTCCAGGTAGAAATAAACTCCCACTCCCAAAGCTGTATAAACAATAGGAATTTTCCAGTATTTACCATTGTAGGCCTGACCCAAACCGGGAAGTACAGCCGAATAAAATGCGGCACGGGCAGGTGAAAGTGGATCATAAGGTTTATATGCAGGTTCTTCGATCACCAACTGGGGATCTATAAGCAGGGAATCATCCTGTGCAGAAAGTTGCAGGGAAAAAAGACAAAAGAGAAGGGGTACTATGAGATTCTTAATCTTCACCCTGTATGATCTTTTTAATACGACTGAGGTCTTCCTGGGAAGTAAAAGGAATAATAAGTTTTCCATTTCCCTTTTTTGAAACCTTTACATCTACTTTCGCACCTAAACGGTCTGAAAACTCTTTGATACTTTTCTTTACATCCCTGGAAACAGTAGGTGAGGACGTTGTGGATTTGGCTTGAGGTTTTCCTTCCTGAAGATCTCTAACCAGTTTTTCAGTTTCCCTTACAGAGAGGGAATTAGCAAGTATTTTTTCGTAGACCTCCAATTGTGTCTGGCTGTCTTCGATATTGATCAATGCCCGCCCGTGACCCATGCTTAAAAAACCGTCGCGCATACCTGTCTGCACAATGGGATCGAGTTTCAATAATCTCAGGTAGTTTGCAATTGTAGATCTATTCTTACCAATTCGGTCGCTCAGTTGTTCCTGGGTAAGGTTAATTTCATCTATAAGCCTTTGATAAGATAAAGAAATCTCAATGGGGTCAAGATCCTGCCGCTGGATGTTCTCCACTAAAGCCATTTCCAGGGATTCCTGGTCATTGGCAATTCTTATATAGGCCGGAATAGTTTGAAGGCCTACCAGTTTCGAAGCTCTAAAACGTCTTTCTCCTGAAACCAGCTGATACTTATTATAATCCAGCTTCCTTACAGTAATAGGTTGTATTACCCCAAGTTCCCTGATGGAGGAAGCCAATTCGCGAAGAGATTCTTCATTAAAGCTGGTTCTTGGCTGGAAGGGATTGACTTCAATAGCGTCCAGCTCCAATTCTACAATGTGTCCTACCAGCTTATCGGCATTTTTATCTTCGGCCGATTTAATATCATTCTGTGGATCCTTCAGTAATGCCGAAAGTCCTCTTCCCAACGCCTGTTTCTTTGTCGCCTTCGCCATTTTCTCCTATGAGTTTTTCTTTATGATCTCGTGTGCCAGGCTTAGGTAATTACTCGCACCCTTACTGCCGGCATCATAATTTATAATACTTTCCCCGTAACTGGGGGCTTCACTTAAACGTACATTTCGCTGAATGATTGTTTTAAAAACCATTTCATCAAAGTGTTTTTGCACTTCCTCCACTACCTGGTTTGATAACCGTAGACGGGAATCGTACATGGTCAGTAGTAAGCCTTCGATGTCCAGTTTGGCGTTGTGGATCTTTTGAACACTTTTAATGGTGTTTAAAAGTTTTCCAAGACCTTCCAGGGCAAAATACTCACACTGGATAGGAATTATAACAGAATCGGCTGCCGTTAGCGCATTCAGGGTTAAAAGACCCAGGGAAGGGGCGCAATCAATGATCAAGTAATCATATTGATCCCGCAGGTGCCCAATGGCTTTCCTAAGCATGTATTCCCGTTCCTCCTTGTCAACCAGCTCAATTTCAATTGCAACAAGGTCTATGTGTGCAGGAATAATATCGAGATTCGGCGATTCTGTCTTTAAAATGGCTTCTTCGGCTCTGATAGAGTGCTCCAGTAACTGGTAAGTTCCCAGCTCAACAGCTTCGACATCAATTCCCAGTCCCGAAGTAGCATTGGCCTGTGGATCGGCATCGATGAGCAAAACTTTTTTTTCCAGCACCCCTAAAGATGCCGCCAGGTTAACTGAAGTTGTAGTTTTACCTACGCCTCCCTTTTGATTTGCAACGGCAATGATCTTACCCATTCAATTATTTTGGATTTAAAGGGTAAAAATACAATTTATTATAGGTTTACGAAAGGTAATTTGTTAACAGGTTCTTAGCACATCTAAGCATAAGAAAACCCTTCAGAAATGGCATTTTTGAAGGGTTCTGATAATTTTTAATTCAGCTTTAAATTTATCCTTAAAGTTTCCGGATTAATTATTCTTTTTAGATTTGATCATCGCTTCCAGTTGGTCCCACATTTCCTCCGGAATTGCTTCCAAAAGGTTGAATTGTCCGGCCCCTTTGAGCCATTCGCCACCATCAATAGTGATCACTTCTCCATTAACATAAGCTGAAAAGTCTGATACCAAGTAAGCCGCGAGATTCGCCAATTCCTGATGTTCCCCAACTCTTTTCAGAGGAACTTTCTTTGCAAGGTCAAATTTCTCCTTTAGATCACCGGGGAGTAATCTGTCCCATGCACCTTTAGTAGGAAAGGGTCCGGGGGCGATGGCGTTCATTCTTATGCCGTACTTGGCCCATTCTACTGCCAGGGATCGGGTCATAGCCAGTACTCCGGCTTTAGCGGTAGCACTCGGTACCACATAAGCAGAACCTGTCCAGGCATAGGTGGTGACAATATTTAAGACTGTTTTATTTTTTTCCCCTTTGTCGATCCAATGCTTTCCGAATGCCAGCGTACAGTTTTTGCTTCCTTTTAAAACAATGTCAATAATGGTATCAAAAGCATTCGCACTTAGGCGTTCTGTAGGGGAAATAAAGTTTCCGGCAGCGTTATTGAGCAGAACATCTACAGATCCAAATTTTTCAACCGTTTGCTGCAGCATATTTTCTACCTGGTCATAATGTCTTACATCACATTGTAGTGGTAAACATTCTCCCCCGGTTTGTTCTTCCAGTTCTTTAGCGGTTTTCTTAAGTTTTTCAAGATTTCTGGAAGTAATGGCGACCTTTGCTCCAATTTCCATAAAATATTTAGTCATAGCTTTTCCAAGACCGCTCCCGCCGCCGGTCACTACAATTGTTTTTCCTTCTAAGGCGTCATCACGCAGCATTTTTTTAGTGTAATCCATTTGGTTGTGTTGTTTTTGATAAAGTTAAGATTCTCATCTGAATTGTACCTGATCTTAAGATGTAGAATTTTAGTTCAAAAAGATCAACTTCATTAAGTTCCCAGACTACCTTCTTTAAGTTTTATCTTTTCTCAAATTCTACAGGAGTGGATATTACTCCTTTATTTGCAGGCTTCAAAACGTTGAAATGTAAATGAGGCCCCGAAGTATAACCTGTCATTCCACTTAAGCCTATAGGCTGCCCTTTTTCCACCCTGTCTCCTACCTGGACAAAAGATCCATTATGCATTAAATGGACATATTGGATATAAAGTCCGCTTTCGGGATGAAAAAGGGTGATAAAATTTGCATAATCTCTCCAGGCCGGCGTATTTCCCCGCTCTTTATAATCTTTGATCACTCCCACAACATAACCGTCATCTGCGCTGCACACAGTATCTCCCACTTTCATGTTGAAATCTATTGCATAACGTGAGTAATCAGATTTGTGCGAAAACGAGCCGTTATAGCCCTGAATAACTTTATATCTTTTATTCTTCGGAAAAGGATAAGCGATTGGGGAGGGATTTACCTCTTTCCTTGGATCGCCAAAAGCTGAGTGAAATTTTAATTGCACCGTGTCTTTTCCGGGTGCAGATATCTTAACAATTGTATCTGTGCGGGCATCAACTATTAAAATATCAAATTTCTTTACCAGATCCTGATGAGCTTTCGCTCTTGAAGAAATTGAAATCCGGACCGGGGTGTAAAGAGTATTTTGAATTGTAAAATAAGCAGTGTCGTGCTCAAAATGGTGATCAAGTCCAAAACTGGTTTGTGAAAATTTTTCCTTTGGCAGCCTCTTTTCTGAGCAGTCCGTAATCAGGAGAAATAATAAAATATACGAACATATTTTCATAGGCTTTTCAACCTTTAGTTCTCGTCAATAAGGATCTCCAGCAATTTAATTGCTGCCTCGCTGATTTTTGTTCCCGGACCAAATACTGCCACGGCACCCGCGTCGAAAAGAAATTGATAATCCTGGGAAGGAATTACTCCGCCCACAATGACCATGATGTCTTCCCGGCCATATTTCTTTAGTTCCTCAATTACCTGCGGTACCAGGGTCTTGTGTCCTGCAGCCAGGGAAGAAACTCCCAGAATATGTACATCATTTTCCACTGCCTGTTTTGCAGCTTCCGCCGGAGTTTGGAACAAGGGACCTATATCCACATCAAAACCAACATCGGCATAGCCTGTGGATACTACCTTAGCACCACGGTCGTGTCCGTCCTGGCCCATTTTGGCGATCATGATTCTTGGTCTTCTACCTTCCTGCTCGGCAAATTGGTTTGCCATTTCCCTTGCCTTTTTAAAGGCAGAATCGTCTTTTATCTCTTTTGAATACACGCCGCTAAAGGATTTAATTTGTGCTTTATACCTGCCGTAAACTTCTTCCAGGGCATCACTTATCTCCCCAAGTGTGGCACGTTTGCGGGAAGCATCTACAGCCAAGGCCAACAGGTTTTCTTTACCGGATCTAGCTGCTTCGGTGAGTTTTTCAAGAGCCAGCTTCACTTCATCGCTATTTCTCTCTTCCCTGAGCTGTTTTAAGCGTTCTACCTGTTGCCTGCGCACATTCTGGTTATCTACCTCCAGGGTGACAATAGGATCTTCTTTTTCTCTGCGGTACTTATTTACTCCCACAATGATATCCTGTCCGCTGTCGATCCTGGCTTGTTTAATGGCTGCAGCCTCTTCTATGCGGAGTTTTGGAATTCCCGCTTCAATGGCTTTTGTCATGCCACCCAGTTCTTCAACTTCCATGATGAGGTCCCATGCTTTGTGGGCAATTTCATCTGTAAGGGCTTCCACATAATAACTTCCTGCCCATGGATCTACAGTTTTTGTGATTTGGGTTTCCTGTTGCAGGTGAAGTTGCGTATTCCTGGCTATCCTTGCGGAAAAATCTGTTGGCAGGGCGATAGCTTCATCCAGTGCATTGGTATGTAAACTCTGAGTCCCACCAAAAGCCGCTGCCGCTGCCTCGATCGAGGTACGGGCTACATTGTTAAAAGGATCCTGTTCTGTTAAACTCCATCCACTAGTCTGGCTATGAGTTCTAAGGGCAAGGGATTTTTCATTCTTCGGATTAAACTGCTTTACAAGTTTTGCCCAAAGAGCCCTTGCAGCACGCATTTTTGCGATTTCAGCGAAATGATCCAGACCTATACCCCAAAAAAAGGAAAGCCGGGGAGCGAAGCTGTCGATGTCCATTCCGGCTTCAAGACCTTTGCGAATGTATTCGAGTCCGTCTGCAAGTGTGTAAGCGAGTTCTATCTCACTTGTAGCACCTGCTTCCTGCATGTGATATCCAGAAATACTTATACTGTTAAAGCGAGGCATATTCTTCGAGGTGTACTCAAAAATATCTGAAATGATCTTCATGGAAGGAGTAGGAGGATAGATGTAAGTATTTCTAACCATAAACTCCTTTAAAATGTCATTTTGAATGGTTCCTTGAAGTTGTTCGGGTTTAACGCCCTGTTCTTCAGCCGCGACTATATAAAATGCAAGAATTGGTAGCACAGCTCCGTTCATGGTCATGGAAACCGACATCTGGTCCAGCGGGATCTGGTCGAACAGGATCTTCATATCTTCAACCGAATCTATGGCAACCCCGGCTTTTCCAACATCTCCCACTACTCGTGGGTGGTCACTGTCGTACCCGCGGTGGGTGGGAAGGTCAAAGGCTACAGAAAGCCCTTTTTGACCCGCTGCAAGATTCCGGCGGTAAAAGGCATTACTTTCTTCGGCGGTGGAGAATCCTGCATATTGTCTAATAGTCCACGGTCTAATTACGTACATGGTGCTGTAAGGACCTCTCAAAAAAGGTGGAATCCCGGCAGCGAATTTTAAATGAGGCAGATCTTGGAAAGCATACGAATTTCCAGATTTTTCTGAATTTTCTGCTGTTTTTTTTAGCTTTAAATGCTGAAGATCCTTTCTGCTCATATCTTATTTTTCGCTGTTATTATTTTCTTCTTTTTTCAGCCTTTCCTGTTCTGTTTTTTCTGCCAGCCGCTTTTCTATAACCGGTTGCAGTAAGGTTTTTCGCGGCTTTTGTTTCACGAAAGGATACAGTTCCAGTTCCTCCTTCATCTTATCCTGTGGATTGGGATATTTATTTGTCCCAACAAGTACCAGTTTTCCTTCGTCAAATTCGTTTTGTTCTTTTTCTGCGCTTTCCGAAATTTTCTTCTGAATAGTTCCTTCCATAAGCTGAGTTACAAAACCGCCACCGTTTTCAATGTTCTTGAAAATGTCCAAAGCTTTGTCAGCCATTTCGTGGGTGAGAGTTTCGATATAGTAACTGCCCTCTGCAGGATTGGCAACTTTTTCAAAATAACTTTCGTGCTTAAGCACCAGCAATTGGTTACGGGCAATGCGGCTGCCAAAATCGTTATTCTTGTGGTAAATGGCATCATAGGCCATATTGCACACGCTGTTGGCGCCGCCGAGTACCGCACTCATACATTCGGTCGTGGTGCGCAACAGGTTTACATTATAATCATATAAAGTTTTATTGCGTCGGGAAGGCTGCGCCAGGATATCACAGTCGGTTTCTAAATTATATTCGCTGCTCAATGTTGAGAACAAAAGCCTTAAAGCACGAAGTTTCGCAATTTCAAAAAAGTAATTTGGCCCTACCGAAACAAGGAATTGAAATTTTGCACTTTTTGACCCCTCTGTATTTTGGGAGAGGTGGTTGAAATATTCATTTACATGTGCCAGGGCATACGCCAGTTGCTGCGGAACTGTAGCCCCCGCATTCTGGTAAAGTCCCAAATCCACTGAAATAAAAGACTTCAGCTTTTGACACTTTTGGAGGAGCGTATCGAGCACCTTGTGATCTTCTTTTTGATCTTTATACCAGTTACCGCTTCGGGCAAGATTTCCAACTAAATCAAACTGAAGATAAACTTTTGAATCCGGTTTTACCTGCTCGTCAAGCTTCAGGAAAAATTCTGCTGAAGCGAATTCAGGCTTCAGATACACCGGGATTTCAGAAAGGTCAATATCTGCAAAAAGATTTTTTAGTTCAATTTCTTCTGAAGGTAAAATGAACCAGATGCTTTCAGCTCCTTTTTGTAGGGAAGTAAGTGCTTTTTTATTAGCTTTTTCAGCAGAAGAAACATAGATCTGCTCGGTGATATTCCATTTAAGAGGAGTTTTGAGCTGCGTGGGTTCGGGAGTTTCATCGGGGTGGTAAAAAGGCTTTACATTAATCCCATCAAGGGATTTCCACACGAGGCTATCATTATAATCGGCTCCTTTTAGGTCGTATTGTATCTTCTGTTTCCACTGTTTAGCTGATACTTCTTCAAATTCATTGAATAAATTCTCTTTCATTTCATTAAATTAAAAGGACCTCTAAAATCACATTTTTGGAACCTAATCTTCTACATCCTTATACTCAATGATAAAGATCTCTTCATTGTCCCTTTTCATGAAATACTCGCTCCGGGCAAATTTCTCAAGCTCAAGGGAGTCGTTGAGATTTTCCATAATTGCCTGGTCGTGTGTGATCTCGTTGAGGTAGTATTCTTTATTCTTTTCCAGGTCATCGATCTCGAGATCGAGTTCGCGGTGAATAAGCCAGGAGTTGCTGTCGAGGAAGAGCATCCAAAAACAAAAAGCCAACAACACAAGGGTATATTTGTTGGCGATGATGCGTACCCATCTATTACTGCGTATGTTTTTCCACTTCATAACCCGAAATATACAAAATTAGAGTAAACGTTGACGTATGATCGTTTGAACAATATCAACAGCCACTGTATTGTAGCGATTTGTAGGGATAATGATATCTGCAAACTCTTTAGTAGGTTCAATAAATTGCTGGTGCATGGGCTTTAAAGTAGTCTGGTAACGGTTTAAAACCTCTTCCAGGTCCCGACCTCTTTCGGCAATGTCCCGTTTAAGTCGGCGAATAAGACGCTCATCACTGTCGGCATGCACATAGATCTTGATGTCAAACATCTCCCGAATATCGGGATGGGTGAGGATTAAGATTCCTTCAACAATTATAACTTTTCGGGGCTCAATAGTTACGGTTTCTGCGGTCCGGTTGTGTTCCCTGAAGGAATAAACCGGCTGCTGAATGTTTTTTCCAGCCTTTAAATCCTTAAGATGTGAGACCAGCAGGTCGAAATCTATGGATTTGGGATGGTCAAAGTTGATCCTGGTGCGCTCTTCATAGGTAAGGTGACTTGTGTCCTGATAGTAAGAATCCTGCGAAATGACATCTACTTCTTCATTCTTGAGCTCCTCGATTATCTGGTTAACTACAGTGGTTTTTCCGCTTCCGGTACCACCGGCAATTCCAATGATCAACATATTGTAAATTTTCGGCAAAGGTAATTATTTACCGATTTAATAAATATGGTTTATTTTGCTATGGCAGCCACTTCCTCTTCTGTAACCGGATCACCATAATTGTTACCCCAGGAATTATTGATGTAGTTCATAACATCTGCAACCTCGTCATCACTTAACCCAAGTGAGGGCATTAAATTGTCGTATTCTACGTCGTTTACGGTAATAGGACCCCGCAGGCCAAATTTAATTGCATGAATAGATGCTTCCTGCTTATCCTTTAGCCAGTCAGAATTTTTTAAGGGCGGAAAAACGCCTTTAATGCCTTCTCCATTAGACAGGTGACAGGAAGCACAAAAGTTATTATAGATCTCACCCCCCCGGGCAATGCTCTCTTTAACTTCAGGAGAAAATTCTTTTTGTGAGACCGCTACCGTTTTTTCTTCGGAATTACTTTTGCACCCAAAGATCATTGCCAGCAGGCACACCATCAATATTTTCTTCATTATGACTGCTTCGGAATTATTCTAACAATACCTTTTCCTTCTACCGAAACATAGATGTCCCCGTCTGGCGACTGAACCACGTCACGCACGCGCCCGATCTGTTCCAGGATCTTTTCCCGTGCAATTACAGTTTTTCCTTCAAGAGTCAAATGTTCTACATATTGGAACTTAAGCGAGCCAACTAAAAGATCTCCCTGTAGATCGGGATATTTATTTGACGTCACATGGACAAAACCACTTGGAGCGATTGAAGGCACCCAGTAATAAAGCGGATCCTTAAAATTTGGTCCCGAAGTTTCATCTGTAAATGAAGTTCCGTCATAATTAATTCCGTAGCTCACTAAAGGCCAGCCGTAATTAGCTCCTTTTTCTATAACATTAATTTCGTCACCTCCCTGTGGCCCATGCTCGTGAACCCAAATCTCTCCTGTCTCTTCATTGTAGATCATTCCCTGTGGATTCCTGTGTCCGTAAGAGTAAACTGCATCTACAGCTTCTTCACGATCTACGAAAGGGTTGTCCTGAGGCACACTGCCGTCAAGATTAAGCCTGTAAACCTTTCCGCCGTCCCGGGTGAGGTCCTGTGGATTGACATCTCTGTCTCCCCTGTCACCAATGCTAAAATATAAATGACCTTGCCCGTCAAAAGAAATTCGGGAACCAAAATGTTGTCCCCGGGTACTGTTGGGAGTGGCTTTATATAAGACCTCTTTATTTGTTAATTGATTATTTTCAAGTTTGGCCCGCATTAGAGCAGTGTTTCCACCTTCGCCTTCACCTTCTTCTGAAGCATAAGTGAAATAGATCCAACCATCACTCTCGTAATTTGGACCTACGGCTACATCCATAAAGCCTCCCTGGCCACGATTATAAACGTCGGGCGCATTCTGTACCTGTTGTTTTTGTCCGTTAACGAAATGAATAAGATCTCCATTCTTTTCTGCGATGAGGATGCTGCCATCAGGCAGGAAGTCCATTCCCCAGGCAATTTCAAGGTCGGGTACTACTACTTCATAATCGTATTCTGCCGTAGTCATTTCTTCTTCCGGGATTGTAATTGGAGAGTTCTGTACTACGGTATCATTATCGATAACCTGATCTGTATTTTCGGCTTTGTTTCCTCCGTTTTCGCCGCATGCTACAAGGCTAAGGCCAAGGCTAAGAATAAAAAATCTTTTCATTTTCATGTTTTAAATTTTTGAGAGCCCCGTAAAAGGGGAATTCAAAGATAATAAGAAAAACATGAAGATTGGAAATTGGCCGTATAGCCCTTCAAAGTGAAAGAAAAAGAAATAATTATTTTTTTAATTTTTGGGAGGTAAGAATATTTCTTTGGGCTGTTCAGATTTTGGATTTGGGATTTTTATACATTTTTTTCAGCTTTTTTATTCCTTCAGGAGTTAGAAATAAACCTTGTTGGTTTACTAAAAAGTATTTGAGAAGTTTATTCTGCAATAGGATGAAGAAATGAGCGGCTAGACCGGCTTCAGGAATAATGTCTATCTTTACAACTTAACTTTCTCGTCTTATAATGTTCAAATTTCTGCAGCAAAAAGTAAATGATACCATCTCTGTAAGTGAGGAGGAATTCGATTATGCAAAAACGCTTTTTCTGCCAAAAAAGCTACGGAAAAGACGTTTTATACTGGAGGAGGGTGAGCCATGTATATACACCACTTTTGTAGAAAAAGGATTGCTTAGAAGCTACACCATAGACGAAAAGGGAAATGAACACATTCTGCAGTTCGCCCTGGAAGGCTGGTGGAGCGGAGATCTCTACAGTTTTCTTACCGGAGAACCTTCCGAATATAATATTGAAGCTTTAGAAGACAGTGAGTTGCTGCTCATTACCAAAGAATCATGGGATCAACTGTTAAGAGAAGTCCCGGCTTTTGAACGTTACTTCCGTATTCTCATTCAGAATAACCTTATCGCCACCCAGCGCCGACTTATGGGCACTTTTAGTACCACAGCCGAGGAACGCTATCAAAAAATGTTGAAGGAATTTCCCGATGTCATTCAACGGGTGCCGCTTCATATGATCGCTTCTTATCTCGGGGTGACCCGGGAGACGCTTAGCCGTATTCGCAGCCAGATTGCTTCAGGCTCTTAAAATTACCTTTCAAAAATCCCATTTTAAGATCTCTTCTTCAGAAGTCTTTTTCTATTGAGCATCAGTGTTTTCTAGAAACTGTGACATAGATCACATTCATTTATTATCATAGGTCATTGGCCACGGGAAAACCGGCCCCTAAATTTGCACTGTAAATAATCATTAACATATAAAACAAAAAATATGGCAAGTACAAAATGGAACATCGACCCAACACACAGTGAAGTAACTTTTAAAGTAAAGCACTTAATGATCTCTACTGTTACCGGAAAATTTAAAGTATTTGAAGGTTCGGCCGAGAGTGAAGGAGATGAGTTCAAAAAGGTAAAAAATGTTGAATTTAAGGCTGACGTAAAGTCAATTGACACCAGCAACGACCAAAGAGACGAGCATCTAAGATCTGGTGACTTCTTTGAAGTTGAAAGTCATCCATATTTGGTATTTAAAGCTGAAAGCTTTGACGTAAACAACGATACCGTTAACGGAGAGCTAACTATTAAAGATACTACCAAAAAAGTAACTTTGGATGTTGATTTTGGAGGTGAGGTTGTTGACCCTTACGGACAAACAAAAGCCGGACTAACTGTGTCGGGAAAAATTAGCCGAAAGGAATTCGGGTTGACATATGATGCAGTTACCGAGGCCGGAAACGTTGTATTAGGAGACCAGGTTAAGATAAACGTAGAAGTTCAGTTTGTAAAACAAGCCTAAGACTTTACAACGCGGAAGGAGACAATATTTCCGGAAAAGGAAGAAGATGGGGAAGAAAACAGTAGCAATTATTGGAGATACCGGTGAATTTTGCCCTGCTTTGACAAAAGCGGCTGTGCAACAGGACTTTCGCCTGCTGTTCATCTCCCGCGATGAACAAAGATATTCTGCTTTAAAAGAGCAGTTGGGAATACCGGAGCAAACCGCCGAAATTGAATTCATTACCTGTGAAAAAGAGGGATGCTGGGAAGCCGACGTCATTGCTTTTACAGATACTATGGTAGTTGATCCCGGTCTTTTGAAAAGAATAAAGCAGGTGGCCACACAAAAGATCGTCCTTGTGATCTCTCATGAACCTGTTGAACCTTTGAATCTTAATTTTAGGGAATTGCTGCCGCACTCTAAAGTGGTAGATCTGAGATTAAAGGATAAGGAATTTGTCACTTTGGGAAGGAATGAGGAAGCTAACAAAACCGTACGAAACTTTTTTGTAGCTGCCGGTTATCATCAAAAATCATAAGATATGGAAGTTAAGATTTGGTCGGATGTTAGATGTCCTTTTTGTTATATCGGAAAGCGAAAATTTGAAGCTGCCCTGGAGCAATTTCAGCACAAGGATGAGGTGAAGATCACCTGGAAAAGTTTTCAGCTGGATCCTACCTTAGAAACGCGGACTGATATTAATACGATCGACTACTTTGTAGAAAATAAAGGTGTTACTGAGGAGCAGGCAAGGCAAATGTTAAGCGGCGCTACACAAATGGCAAAAGATGTAGGGTTGGATTTTAATCTTGAAAAATCTGTGCTGGCAAATTCTTTTAAGGCCCATAAGTTGATCCAGTTAGCTAAATCCAAAGGTCTTGGCAATGAGATTGAGGAGGCTTTGTTTAAGGCTTATTTTGAAGAGGCCAAAAATATTGATGACCCTGAAGTTTTAGTCAATACAGCGACTTCTATAGGACTGGATGAGTCAGAAGTTCGACAAATGCTGGAATCTGATGCTTTTGAATACGAGGTAAAGCAAGACGAACTTGAGGCGCGTAACATTGGGGTGAGAGGAGTACCTTTTTTTGTTTTTGACGACCGGTATGCAGTTTCGGGAGCACAACCCACAGAAGCTTTTTTACAGACCCTGGAGAAGGCATTTGACAATTAACAATGGACAATAAGCAATTAACAATAAGCAATTAAGAATAATCAATTAACAATTATCAGTAACAATAAAAACAATTTGAAATGAAAAAATTATTCTCTTTATTATTTATCGCATTTTTGAGTGCCAATGTGGTAGCTCAGACCACCTGGAAAGCCGATAAAGCACACTCACAGGTTTCTTTTGGGATCACTCACCTTGGAATTTCTGAAGTGGAAGGCCTTTTCAATGAATTTGATGCAACTATTGAATCTTCAGAAGAAGATTTCAGCGATGCAAAATACATTGTTGATATTAATGTGCCGTCCATCAACACCGGAGTTGAAATGCGTGACGATCACTTAAGAAATGCCGACTTCTTTGATGCTGAAAAGTATCCAAAAATGACTTTTGTGAGCACTTCTTCAGAAAAAGTGGGGGAAGGCAAATACAAAGTAACCGGAGATCTTACTTTTCATGGAGTTACAAAGCCTGTAAGTCTTGATGTATGGCATCGTGGAACTATTACCAACCGGAATGGCGAATTAGTTTCCGGTTTTGCTATAAGTGGAGATGTGAGCAGGTCTGAATTCAACCTGGGACCGGATTTTCCTGAAGCTGTATTGAGCGACAAGGTTGTTATCGACGTTGACGCGGAATTTAAGAAGAGCTAAAAATCCTATTTTTGGAGCCGGTGACGTGGATTTTGTCTTCCCTACACTGGAATCTATGTTCCGGTTCCTTTTTCTTTAAAGACCTAAACAGGTTTAGAACTTTCCTGGCCAAAGTAAACTTCAAAAGAAACTTCATTTATGAGTTGAAAAGTAAAGTTCTTTCTTATATTTGCAGCCGCTTACAGCAATTCAAATTCAAAATCTAAAATCAAGATTTTGAATTGAAATTTGAAAATTGTTTATTTAAAGTTGTCAGCGAAAGCTGATTTTAGGGTGTAGCCCTTCGCCAAATCTCTGATAAGATTTGCTTAGGATAAACTCCGCCCGGTTATCGTGCCCGTTTTGGGAGGTAATTGGAATTTTTTTACTGTTTTTTGAAAGTTGTCAGCGTTAGCTGATTACGGGGTGTAGCGTAGCCCGGTTATCGCGCCTGCTTTGGGAGCAGGAGGCCGCAGGTTCGAATCCTGCCACCCCGACGAACCTCCATATTTGGAGTGTTAAAAACCCTGTAAATCCTTGATTTAGAGGGTTTTTCATTTTTAACAATATCATATAATATCATTAAATATGATAAGTTTGGTGAATGATTCGGTGAACGATTTGTTATTCCAAATTCTCTATCTTTCTAAGGCATAAAGTTGAAATTTTAGCTCGTCTGCAATTAATCTATTGTTCAACTAAATACGTTCGAAATGCCTGATTTTACTACATTCTCCGTTTTATTCTACGTTAGAAAAACCAGCGCAGACACTTCAAAATTTTCTATTTATGCACGAATTACTGTTGATGGAAAACGTGCAGAAATTAGCTTAAAAAGATCCATCCCGGTGAATAAATGGGACCCAAAAAAGGGAAGAGGTAGAGGTTTTGGACAAGACGTACGAGTTTTAAACCAGTACTTAGACCAGGTTTATACTAGACTCATGGAATGCCACAAACAGCTTTGCTCTGAAAATAAGAAGGTTTCTGCCTTAAAAATTAAAGCACGGTATCTAGGAAATGATAAAGAACATAAGAGCCTTCTGGAACTTCTTAAATACCATGATACTCATATGAAAACTATTCTTAAGAAGGGAACCCTTAAGAACTACGGAACTACAGAAAACTATCTTAAAGAATTCCTGCAAAAAGAAAAAAAGACAAATGATCTTCATCTAAACGAGATAAACTACCGGTTCATTACCGATTTTTAAAACTTCTTGAGAACCTATTCTGCCAAAATCAGCCGGAAAACTTGTGGAAACAATGGTACCATGAAGCATTTGGAGCGGCTAAAGAAAATGCTCAACCTCGCGGTTAAGATAGGGTGGATGACAAAAAATCCTTCTGACAGCTTCAAATTTAGATTTGAGAAATATGAGAGGCAGTATTTGTCAAAACGGGAACTGGAAATTCTGGAGGCTACAACTTTTACCCGATCTTCTTTAGAAAAGGTAAAAGATATTTTTATTTTCTCCTGTTACTGTGGTCTTTCTTATGTAGATATTAAAGAATTAGTTCCTGATCAAATCGCCAAGGGTATTGATGGTATCAACTGGATCTATACCAAACGGCAAAAAACAAATGAAACGGTAAAAGTTCCACTTTTACCTAAAGCTCAGGAGATTCTTTCTTTTTATTTAAAAGAAAATGATAATCCCAATTCTGAAACCCTGTTCCCAGTCTTTTCAAACCAGAAGGTGAATAAATATTTGAAAGAGATTATGGAGCAATTAAATATCCGGAAGACCATCACTTTTCATTCTGCCCGACATACATTCGCAACGACCATTACCTTGTCGAATGGAGTCCCTATTGAAACAGTCTCAAAACTTCTTGGCCACACCAAACTTTCAACAACGCAGATCTACGCTCGTGTCCTGGAGACTAAAGTGAGTTCAGATATGCTGCTGTTGAAAGAAAAAATAGAAGCTCAAAAAAGTTAGGAGAGAAAAATCGGGATACGAAAAGAATGTCTACAGTTCGACACTCTGCTATACTCTATCTATGATATGTAAATATTCGTACGAATCATAAAAAGTGTATCAGGATCAGGATAAATTTTTATTTCCCAATAAAATTCCTTTACATTTGAAAACGTAAACTTTAGGGGTGCTGATTTTTAAAAATTGGCTGAGATAAAACCCTTTGAACCTGATCCGGTTAATACCCGCGAAGGGAAAAGTGTTATCTACATATTTTCTGCCATAATTCCGTTTTGGAAGAATTCTGGTTTGTATTTACTTTTTCTTTTGGGAATTCCCCTGCAGTTTACAGCTATAAATTTCAAAACAATGATAACTGTAAACGTAAACAACACCGCCCACAATTTTAATTCACCATCCAACCTTCAGGACCTGTTGACCCAGCTCAACATTTCTGAAAAAGGGATTGCTGTTGCTGTCAATAATCAGATTATTTCTAAAAGCGACTGGACCCGGCGTGAACTGGCCGAAGGTGAAAACGTACTTATTATCAGGGCCACTCAGGGAGGATAAAATTGCTTCGGAAGAATTTTTCCGGAAGCCAGAAGTTATCAACATTAAACAAAAGTAAATATGAAAAAGGACCAGACTCCAAAGCAGCAAACTATTAGCCGCGCACCTTTTCCCAACTCCGAAAAGATCTACGTACGCGGAAAGATCCATCCGGATATTAAAGTCCCAATGCGAAAGATTTTGCTTAGCGACACGGTAGATAAATTCAACGGAAAAGTAGAGAAAAACGACCCTGTGTTGGTCTATGACACCAGCGGACCGTATATAGATCCATCAATAGAGATCGATGTTCGAAAAGGTCTAAGGCCTATCCGTAACAGCTGGATTGCCGGCCGCGAAGATGTAGAGCAATTACAAGGTCTTTCTTCAGCTTACGGGCGTGAAAGGGAAAACAACGAAAAACTGGATGAGCTTCGTTTCAAAAGGAACAGAAAACCCCTTAAAGCAAAACCGGGACAGAATGTGACCCAGATGCACTATGCCCGCAAAGGAATTATTACTCCTGAAATGGAATACATTGCCATTCGGGAAAACCAGAAGCTGGAGGAGATCAAGCAAATTTCAGAACAACACCCCGGAAACAGTTTTGGAGCCAGTATCCCAAAAGTTATTACTCCGGAATTTGTGCGTGATGAGGTTGCGCGTGGAAGAGCAATTATTCCTTCCAACATCAACCATCCCGAAAATGAGCCTATGATCATTGGCCGTAACTTTCTGGTAAAGATCAACGCTAATATCGGGAATTCAGCGGTAACCTCTTCCATCGAAGAAGAAGTGGAAAAAGCCGTCTGGGCCTGCCGTTGGGGAGCAGATACGATCATGGACCTTTCCACCGGAAAAAACATCCACGAAACGAGGGAATGGATCCTTAGAAATTCTCCGGTGCCCATTGGAACGGTGCCTATTTACCAAGCACTCGAAAAGGTAAACGGAAAAGCAGAAGACCTTACCTGGGAAATTTTCAGGGATACGCTTATTGAGCAGGCCGAACAAGGCGTGGATTATTTCACCATCCACGCCGGAGTGCGTTTGGCTTATGTTCCGCATACGGCAAAAAGGGTCACAGGATTGGTTTCCCGGGGAGGTTCTATTATGGCAAAATGGTGTCTGGCCCATCACAAGGAAAGTTTCCTGTACACACATTTCGAAGAAATTTGTGAGATCATGAAAGCCTATGATGTTTCTTTCTCTTTAGGTGACGGACTACGTCCCGGAAGTATTGCCGATGCCAATGATTACGCGCAATTCGCCGAGCTTGAAACTTTGGGAGAGCTTACAAAAATTGCCTGGAAACATGACGTACAATGTATCATTGAAGGTCCCGGTCATATCCCAATGCACATGATCAAGGAAAATATGGACAAGCAGCTGGAAGTATGCGGGGAAGCTCCTTTTTATACTTTAGGGCCATTGACCACAGATATCGCTCCCGGTTACGACCACATTACCAGTGGAATTGGCGCGGCAATGATCGGTTGGTTTGGATGCGCCATGCTATGTTATGTGACTCCAAAAGAGCATTTGGGACTACCTAACAGGGACGATGTGAAAGAAGGGGTAATTACCTACAAAATCGCTGCCCATGCTGCAGATTTGGCAAAAGGACATCCCGGAGCGCAGCACAGGGATGATGCCTTGAGTAAAGCCCGATTCGAATTCAGATGGGAAGATCAGTTCAATTTGGCACTCGATCCGGATACGGCGAGGTCTTACCACGATGAAACTTTACCTTCTGAAAATGCCAAAGTAGCCCATTTCTGTTCGATGTGCGGACCAAACTTCTGCTCTATGAAAATTACTCAGGATGTTAGGAATTTTGCGGAAGAAAACGGAATGGACACACACGAAGCCATTGAAGAAGGAATGAAGAAGAAGTCAGAAGAATTTAAAGCAAAAGGAAGCGAAGTTTACCTGTAAACGGAAATCCAGATGCTGATTCTTTTTACTTCGGAAGAAAGCCAAGGTGATGAAAAGGAACAGCTCATTCACTTTTTTGAGAATGGGCTGCCCCTTTTACACGTTCGCAAACCGCGAATGACGGAAGAAGAACTGAAGTTATGGTTATCACGATTTGAAGAAAAATACCTTCAAAGAATGATACTTCATCAACATCATCATTTAGCTGAAATTTTTCCGGTAAAAGGTATTCATTTGAAGGAAAGCTGCCGAAGCAAAAAGAAAGATTTAGCTGAATATATACAGCAGTATAAATCGGATGGCTTTACGGTGAGTTCTTCATTTCACGATCTGGAACAGCTGAAAAATGAAGCTTCGGCATTTGATCATGTCTTTTTGAGTCCGGTGTTTAATTCAGTTTCCAAAACTGGTCATAAGGGACGGGCTTTTAATGTAGAAAATGTGCAACACAAAGTGATCGCTTTAGGCGGAATTGAAACCGATAATATTACGAAAGCAAAAGAATTGGGATATGCGGGAGTAGCAGTATTGGGAGCCGTATGGCTTGATGAAAACAGAGACAAGGTTTTTACTGAAATCTATAAAGAGTACAGAAATGTTTACCACTAAAAGACCGTTTGTTTTAAGCATTGCCGGATTTGATCCCTCCGGCGGAGCCGGATTGCTGGCTGATGTCAAGACCTTTGAAAGCCTGGAATGTTATGGATTGGCGGTAAACACTGCAAATACGATTCAGAATGATAAAAAATTTGAAGCCTGTCACTGGACTTCTGAAGGTATTATCCTTCAGCAACTGGAACTTTTACTGGAAAGATTTCCTGTAGAGGTTGTGAAAATCGGAATTGTGGAAAACCTTCAGGTTTTGTATAAAGTGATCGACAAACTGCTGGTTAAAAACCAAAGCATCAGGATCATTTGGGACCCGGTTTTAAAATCCAGTAGCGGATTCTCATTTCAGGAACCAAAAGATTTTCAGAAGAATTTCGAATCCATTCTCGAAAAGGTTTTTGTAGTCACGCCGAACTTTGAGGAGTTGCAACTATTTTATCCTGAATTGCCTATGGAAGAAACGATCCGGAAAATAAGCAGCAAAACCAATTTGTATCTAAAGGGAGGACACCGACCGGATGCACTTGGACTGGACGAACTGTTTACCACAGAAGGAGCAACCTTGAGCTTTAAGCCGGGACGAACCAATTGTTCAGAAAAGCACGGTAGCGGATGCGTTTTATCCTCAGCACTTGCAGCACATTTGGCTTTGGGTGATCCACTTCCGGAGGCTACCCGAAAAGCAAAAAAGTACATTGAGAAAGTATTAGCATCAAACAAAACATTATTAGCATATCATAACATATGATCTCCAACTTACACTATATATCACAGGGAGAAACGCCCGCAGAACACCTGGAAAACATTCGCAGGATATGTGCCGCCGGGGCAGACTGGGTTCAGTTGCGCCTCAAAAATGAATCTTTTGAGACGGTCCTTGAAACAGCAAAATCAGCAAAAAAAATTTGTGAAAAGTTCCAGGTGAAACTGATCATTAATGACTTTCCGGAGGTAGCAAAAAAGGTGAATGCCGCAGGCGTTCATTTAGGAAAAGAAGACAGCTGCCCTTTGGAAGCCAGAAAACTCCTGGGGCCGGATAAGATCATTGGAGGAACCGCAAACACGCTTGAGGATTGCGAAAGCCTTTGTGAAAAAGAGGTAGATTATATTGGCCTGGGTCCTTTCCGCTTTACAACCACCAAGAAGAACCTCAGCCCCGTATTGGGAGCAGAAAGTTACCGGAAGCTGCTAAGCAGCCTTAGTGCCGGCGGAACATCAATTCCGGTCATTGCCATTGGCGGGATAACGCCAAGCGACATTCCCGCGTTGGCTGAAATAGGGGTGCACGGAGTGGCAGTTTCCGGGTGGCTAACCACTCATCCGCAACCCGAAAAAGTACTTCAGGAAATTAACAAACAATTTTCAGAGACACAATTATGAGCAACACAGATCAATTAAAAATAGCAGACAAAACCTTTTCTTCCCGTTTGTTTACGGGAACAGGAAAATTCAGTTCTTCAGAAGTAATGCAACAGGCGATCTTAGCTTCTCAAAGTGAACTGGTGACGGTGGCTTTAAAAAGAGTGGAACCGGGAAATGACGACGACCAAATGATTTCTTCCTTAAAAGATCCTTACATCAGTCTTCTACCCAATACTTCGGGCGTGCGAGATGCCAAAGAAGCTCTATTTGCTGCCCAAATGGCCAGAGAAGCACTGGAAACGAATTGGGTGAAAGTGGAAATTCATCCCGATCCCAAATATTTACTTCCGGACCCTATAGAGACTTTAAAAGCCTGCGAAGAACTGGTAAAAATGGGGTTTGTGGTAATGCCCTACATCCATGCCGATCCGGTTTTGTGCAAGCGGCTTGAAGAAGTGGGCGCGCAGTGTGTAATGCCTCTGGGTGCTCCTATTGGCAGCAACAAAGGACTAAAAACACTGGATTTCCTGGAGATCATCATTGAACAAAGCAACGTGCCGGTGATTATAGATGCGGGAATCGGGAGTCCGTCTCACGCCGCACATGCTATGGAAATAGGCGCCGATGCTGTTTTGGTAAATACGGCAATTGCAGTTTCTCCCAATCCGGTGGAAATAGCAAAAGCCTTTAAACTCGCTGTGGAAGCAGGAAGAATCGCCTACACCGCAAAACTGGCTCCACAAAGACAACAAGCCGAAGCAAGTAGTCCGTTAACACAATTTCTATATGAGTAGTTTCAAAGATACTTTAAGCGAATATTCCTGGGATGAGGTGCTGCAGAGCATTTTCTCAAAAACAGAAGCCGATGTGCGTTCTGCACTGCAGTACAGAAAAAGGGATCTGGAAGATTTCAAAGCGCTCATCTCTCCTGCCGCAAAGCCTTTTCTGGAAGAAATGGCGCAGCAGAGCAAGACGATCACCAAAAAGCGCTTCGGAAATACGATGCAGATGTATGCTCCCATGTATCTGAGCAATGAATGTCAAAATATTTGCACCTACTGTGGGTTCAGTATGACGAATAAAATCCCCAGAAAGACGTTGAGCTATGCAGAGATAATCAAGGAAGCCAAATTCTTAAAGTCAAAAGGATACGACCATATTCTGCTCGTAACCGGTGAGGCAAACAAGACTGTGGGCGTCGATTACATGTGTAATGCGATTAAACTATTGAGACCCTATTTCTCTAATATTTCCATTGAAATTCAGCCGTTAGATCAGGATGAATATGAACAGCTGATAGAAAACGGACTTTATGCCACACTGGTATATCAGGAAACATATCATCGGGAAACCTATAAGGTCCATCACCCGAAAGGAAAAAAGTCGAACTTCGATTATCGGCTGGAAACTGCAGACCGGCTAGGAAGAGCAGGAATCCATAAAATTGGAATTGGTGCGTTGTTCGGACTCGAAGACTGGAGAGCCGATAGCTTTTTCACTGCTTTACATCTCAAATATCTGCAAAAGACCTACTGGAAAACGAGGTACTCTATTTCATTTCCTCGCTTACGGCCTTTCAGTGGCGGACTCGAACCAAAAGTGGAGATGACAGATCCCGACCTGCTTCAGGTTATTTGTGCTTACAGATTACTGGATGAAGAAGTGGAATTGTCTATTTCCACCCGGGAAAGTGAGATCTTCAGGAACAATATCGTTCACCTGGGAATCACTTCGATGAGTGCAGAATCTAAAACAAATCCCGGAGGTTATGTGGTGGAGCCGCAATCTTTGGAGCAGTTCGAAATTTCCGACGAAAGAAGTACAGAATTTATCGCAAAAATGCTTTCTGAAACCGGGATAGAACCTGTCTGGAAGGACTGGGAAAAAAGCTGGTAATATGTTGACAGAAAAAGAAAAGCAGCGCTATCTCCGGCACATACTTCTCGATGAAATCGGTGAAGCAGGACAACTGAAACTGAAGCAGGCAAAGGTCCTGGTGATAGGAGCCGGCGGACTTGGATGCCCCGTTTTACAATATCTTGCTGCCGCCGGAGTGGGAAAAATAGGAATAATAGATGATGATCTGGTAGAAAGTTCAAATTTACAGCGGCAGATCCTGTTTTCAGAAAAAAACGTAGGGGAGCCAAAAGTAATTGCTGCCAAAAACCGGCTTCAGGAGATGAATTCTTTGATAGAAATAGTGGCTTATAATGAGAGATTGACGGCGAAAAATGCATACGATTTATTTTCGGAGTACGATATCATCGTTGAGGGAAGTGACAATTTCACCACTAAATACCTGACCAACGACGCCGCTGTTTTAACTGAAAAGCCTCTGGTTCTCGGTTCCATTTTTAAGTTCGACGGACAGGTATCGGTGTTTAATTACCAGAATGGACCTACTTACCGCTGTCTTTTTCCGGAACCCGGTTCTGCTGAAGAAATGCCTTCCTGTAGCGAAGTCGGTGTCTTGGGAATTTTACCCGGAATCATCGGAAACCTGCAGGCGAATGAAGTGCTAAAAATAATCTTAGGGATTGGCAATGTATTATCAGGGAAATTACTCCTTTTTGATGTTTTTGAGATGCAAAACAAAATCCTGCCCTTTTCAAAAAATTCCGATGTGGTGGTAACGGAATTAAAAGAAATCAATTTTTCCTGCGGGACTGGCATTTCGGAATCTCTTTCTTATGAGCAATATAAATCTACCCCGGAAAATTATTCGTTATTAGACGTTCGTACGGCCAAAGAGCGGGCAATCCACAATATCGGAGGATTCCACATTCCCCTTCCGGAGCTACAAAAAAGGTACAGCGAATTAGCTTCCGAAGATAATTTGCTGGTGTACTGCGCCTCAGGAGTGAGAAGTTTGGAAGCTACTTCTATAATAAAAGCTTTCTTTCCCGAAAAAAAGATGCACAACCTGAAAGGAGGTCTTAAAGCAGTGAAATCTTGAAACTTTTTATTTTAGTTGTGGACGTAATTCGTGAACCGGGAAAAGTTCTAACCAGGGGAAGAAAATATCATTCGAGGAACTGAGTAGTCCTACTGGTCAAATAAGACAAGCGAACGAAGCACAGCGGAGTGCTGCAAGCCCAAATCTACCGAACTAATACCATGTTGTGAGGCCACAGATATTTCTTGAAGAATTTCAAAGAGGAATAAATTCTAATGGTTTTTAATTTATGAGCATGTAAACTATTTCTCATACTGTAATTTAATGTTTTTTATTAAGAAAATTTTAAGTAAATTATAAATATTCTATTTAATGACTATGAATTAACTAACTACTGGCATTGCAGGCGCGCGCCTTCTGTTGTTCCAGTAAAAACTACAATTCATTATGGACGAGAGCTGGGAGAACATCTTTTCTACTGAAAATGGCGGCAGAGCCAATTTTTTAAAAGCTTGTAGAAGGATCTTTAGGTTAGTATTGCTAGTGGGTACAATCTCTTTTGCTTTATATGCTATATTATTCTATTGATCCTAAATCAGAAAAATCCCTCCCTATAGGTTTTTTGCAATCGTGAGTTTTGTAATTCTATAGGAGAGGGTCAATTTTTTATAATTCCCCTGTTTCTTTAATGAAAGTCCAGCCAATGCTGCAAGCTTAGATCTTCCGAACTAATATTATGTTGTAATACCAGGGCTATAAACTCCACAATAGTTTTAAAAATGGCTTTTAGTAACTTTTGCCGCAAAAAATTCTTTATTTATAAGGGTTCCCAAAGCATTTGCCGCAAAATTAGTAATAGTCTTTGAAAGTAAAAGATGCGAAGTCCTATAAACAAAGGGGGAGAACCATTACAACATCGCTCCGCGTGTTCTCCTCTTGCTGTGTGTCCTGAGTTATCACGGGAGTACAATAGAACCTAAAAAGTTCATTGAAATGATAACATAACTTTGATAATGATGATAGAATTTTATGTAGAAACAGAAACGAGCTAACCCCATTTTTGGATGGTAAGTTAGAAGTCTCACGGTACCGTTTCATAAAATGTTGGCCTATCGAACAAGATGTTCAGGCGTATTGTTCAAACCATCTTGTGGTGCTTGTTTTAAGAGAACAGGTATTGAGCGACAAGATCTGGTGAGAGTATGGGAGTTGAACGTAAGTGAACCTCTATGGACGTGTCGAAAGTGACCTTTACGGTGTCAAAATTGAGGAGAGAGCAGCTCCGATAGATTAAGTATGGTGGATACCTGATTACTGACCATACGACACCCGGCATATAGGAGGCAAGAACCATACTCAGGCATTATCAAGGAACAGGAGAACCAATATCTAAATGAGAAGCAAAAATGGTGAAAATCCCGAAGCGGAAAAACCAGAAAGTAGCGACGTTAGGTATTGGGACGGATGAAGTCGTAGTAGCGAAAATACTCCAGAGAACAAGATTAATCATCTTGTGAGCGAAGGACTTCACTCAAGCATGTTCATTTATTGTATTACAACTTAAAGTAATTTAAGGATGATTTTTAATGAAGAACACAAGACGCAACCTATTAGCAGGTTGCAGGTAAATGAAGCTTTTAAGAGAATAAAAGCCAACAAAGGGAGTGCTGGAGTAGATGGATTATCCATTGAAACAGTAAGTAGTCAACCACGGAAATATCTGTACCCATTATGGAACAGGATGGCCAGTGGGAGTTACTTCCCTAAACCTGTTCGACAGGTACTAATCCCAAAAGGGAAAGGTAAAATGAGACCTTTGGGTATTCCCACTGTAGTTGATCGGGTTGCCCAACAAGTAATTGCATCGCAGTTAAACACAATTGTTGATCACACCTTTAGTCCAAGCAGTTTTGGGTATCGTCCCAGGAAATCTGCACATGATGCCTTAGGCCAATGTCGTATAAATTGTTTACGATATAGCTGGGTCATTGATTTGGACATAAAAGGATTTTATGACAACATTGATCATGAACTGCTACTGAAAGCTGTTCAGCACCATACACAGGAGAAGCATATTTTGCTGTACGTGAAAAGGTGGCTGGAGGCTCCAGTGCAATTATCTGATGGAACGCTGCATAATCCGAATGGTAAAGGCACACCACAGGGCGGAGTAATTAGTCCTGTATTAGCTAATATCTTTATGGATATTGTATTCGACAAGTGGATCCAAAAGCGCTATCCTGATATCCAGTTTGAACGTTATGCTGATGACATTGTGGTTCATTGTTACCACTTGCCTCATGCTAACCGACTTCTTGAAGAAATCGAAAGACGATTCAGAGAGTGTAAACTGGAAGTGAATCAGGAGAAGACAAGAGTAGTGTACTGTCGCAGAAATCAGAAGAAAAGACCAAGGTTTAAAGTGAAATTTCAGAAGTTCGATTTTCTGGGTCACACCTTTAAACCCAGAGTAGTTAAAATAAGGGGAATAATGAAACTAGGTTTTACCCCTGCCATCAGTCAGAAAAGCATCAACAGGATAAATGAAGAGCTCTTCAGGATGAACATCCATAAAATGGTACAGTTCCCATTGAGCAAAATTGCATCTCTGTTGCGGCCTAAAATCAGAGGATGGATAAACTACTACGGTAAATTTCGACTGGGAGGCCTCAAGAAACTATTTAGAACATTGCACATTCGCTTGATAAAATGGATACGTAATAAGTACCGTAGGTTCAAGCGGAAGCAGTGGGTCCTTGCGCTACGACATCTACAGAAAATATGCAGGCTCGAACCATACCTGTTTGAACATTGGCAATATTCAGGGCTTAAACCTTAAAGTCTTGGCTGAGAGGAGCCGTATGAATTGAGAGATTCACGTACGGTTCTGTGAGAGGTTTAGGGGTGAAATTCCCCTTTACCTACTCGACAAACCCCCACCTTCTATAAATCAATTATTTCAACCATATCTCTTTTTAAAGAAAAACAAATGTGGCAAAGAATTATTAAAATCTAATTTAGAAATTAATTGGAAATAAGTTCTGGGTTAATAGAGGTTCCTCAGGATTTGATTGATAATCCTTATAAAATGGTGAAGCAATAACAAGAGATAAAAAGGTATTAAAAAAAGATTTTATCATTGTTATAAAATATCCTTATTAGGATTTATAATTCCATTTTTCCCTCGGAATTTTTTATCTTTAAATGATCAAGTTTCACCCCACAGGAGCACCGACTGTAGAAATCTTTATTGTTCTAAATTTGATAATAAAGCAAGTAAAGCTTTTAGAACTTAAAACGTACCCTTGAAAAGATTCCTAAATAGTAAGGCTGTTATTCAGGTTGTTAGCAGGGCCTAAACTACCGGTGAATCCGGCAGTACTTATGGTAACCTCATTCTCCTGAAGAAAAAATGTACTGGCACCTGCAATTAAACTTACTCCCACCTGCTTATCTATTAAAGCGAATTCCAGTTCTAGAGGAATCTCAATAAAGTCGAGTTGTTGATCTAAAGTTCCGTATCCGGCGGAATAATGAATATTACCAGCAGGATTTCCCTCTAATGCGCTGGCATTTCCTGCAAGGTTATTTTCCACATTCCTGGTTTTGGAACTGAGATTAAGGCTGTTTACCCCGGAGCGGATCTTAATCTTATCCGATAATTGATAAGCCAGGGAGAGGCCGTAGGCTATAGTGATCCCACCAGGATTTGAATTACCAGCAAATTTTTTATCAAGAGCATTTCCCTCTCCCATTTTCCCAAAGTAAACGGCCGCAATGGTAGGTGATAAACTGAATTTATCTTCAAAAGATTCTTTTTGAACAGCTTTTTTCTTCTGTATTAACAGAACATGAAAAAAAGGGAAGAATAAACAAAATTAAGAGTAATTTTTTCATTTTTAGGTCTTTTAAATTATAGCTGCTTATACTTCTAAGAGCGGAAACTTTAAAAAGGTTGCGTCAAACGAAAACAATTTTGATAGTTACCCCACAAACCTTTTCATGGTTGGTTTATTAATTATTTTCCTAATCCAGTTTTTCATACTGTAGACCCAACCCATCACACATCGGTAGTAAGATAGAGATGTTCAGTCAAAGAAGAAGAGTAGCATGTAGCTACTAACATGCTTTGTTTATCATGGTGAAAGTAAACATAAACATTTACTTCCGGGCTCTGCATTTCGTTGCTGGTTTCAGAAATTTCATATGTGCCTGTTGCTTTTAATACTTCTCCATCGTGAATTCTTGTTTTTGTAAAGGTTCCATCGGCATTTAAAGTATATGCCTCCTGAAAAGGCATATCTGATCCGGTTTGTACCGAATTTTTAACCTGCCCGGAGGTTTGTACAAGAACCCAGTCACCCGGCATACCCGGATCTAAAGGGCCATCTGTCTCTATTGAGCAGGAAAGTAATGGAAGAATGAACATAAGTGAGAATAATTTTTCATTTTATTTCTTTTAAGTTAGAACTGCTTATACTTATATGAGCAGAAACTCTTAAAAGGTTGCGTGAGATTAATATAAATTGAACTGAAATTTTCCAAAGATGAAAATATTCATTCCTTTTCGACAATTATATCATGCGCAGATGCTTGTACCGAAAAAAAAAGGGTTTTAGAATAATAATTTAAAGCTTGTATTTAACATAATGCACAGCAGGCCAATTTTGATGGTGCAGCTACTGAAATCCAAATAGGTATGGAGGTGTAAGCACGGCGGCGGAATAGGAAGGGTAATGAGGGCTTAAAAAAATTATTTAAAGTGCTGTCACATAAATAAAGCCCCACACCAAAGTGCAGAGCTTTATTCTGTGAGGTTAAGGAAAAAAATCTTATCCTTATTTCTCCTTTTTCGCCTCGTATATTTTTTTATCAGTTAGGTCCAGGATCATTGGGGTGATGCTCGTCTTACCATGCTTCACAGCCCACCTGTCTGTTCCTTCTTCTACATCTTCAATGGGGAAGACGGTGAACCAGTAATGCTCGCGACCCATAGGGTCTTCCTGCTGTACCACTTTCCCATCATAGTGACGTACCGACTGGCAGGTCCAGACAATATCTCCTGCGGGTTTTCTTGGGAAGTTGATATTAAGGAGTTCCATTGAAGATTCATGCATCACCTCTTTTAATGAATCTACAACAAAAGGTTCCAGGGCATCAAAATCGGGTTCATTATCACCTATTGATACACTAAGTGCAACACCTCTAATTCCAAACAATACAGCCTGTCGTGCAGCCGACAAGGTTCCGGAATGCCAAGCCGAATTTCCAAGGTTTGATCCTATGTTGATACCCGAAAGGACAATATCTATATCATCAAATAAATGAGTTCCCAGAGCGACACAATCGGCAGGAGTTCCACTTACTCTATATGCTTCCATTCCTTCGAAGTGGATGGGGGATTTTTTATAAGTAATAGGCTTAGCAGAGGTTATGGCTTGGCCCATAGATGACTGTTCAACATCGGGAGCCATTATAATTACTTCCCCGTATTTGGAGGCACATTTAGCCAGGCAGGAAAGCCCGGGACTGTAAATTCCGTCGTCATTGGTTACAAGTATTTTCATAAGTTAATTATCTTTAATGTGGTTGTTATTTTAAAATACAAAACTTTAGACTAAGATAAAACCTGAGTATTATAAGTCTGTGTTAATGAAGCCATATTCTTCTTAACGGAATCTTATCTTTATTGGAAACCACGGTAATGAAACAAACAATTCTTATACATAACCCTACGGCTGGATCTGGGAAACATGATGAAAAAACTCTGGTAAAAAAAATTGAAGCGGCAGGATATGAGGTTAAATATTATTCCACAGATACACCGGGTTGGGAGCGGTTTACTCGAAACGAGGCCGATGTCATTTTTCTTGCCGGGGGTGACGGCACGGTACAAAAACTGGCTGCAGAATTACTCAAGGTGGGAGCACCCATTCAAAAAACCCCTGTACAAGTGCTGCCATTGGGCACAGCTAATAATATTGCTACCACTTTAAATTTAAATCTTTCTATTAAAGCACTTGATGAACTTAAGAATATTGAACCTTTTGATGTGGGACAGGTGGAAGGTGCGGGGGAAGCAGGATTTTTTATCGAAGGACTGGGCTTTGGAATTTTTCCGAAGCTGCTGAAAGTAATGGAAAAGAAAAAGAAAAACGAAGGAGAGCCGGAAGATCCTGATGATGAACTTAATCAATCGTTGCAAGAGCTATTGGAAATCGTAAGAAACTCCAAGGCATGTGAAGCAATAATTATTGCTGATGGAGAAGAAATTACCGGAAGATTTCTTCTGGTGGAACTAATGAACATCAGGTTCATTGGTCCCAATTTTGAACTTGCTCCCGGAGCCCTGACGGGCGATGGAAGTTTTGAACTGGTTGCCGTACCCGAAAAAGCCCGAAAAGACCTGGAAAGTTATATTCAGGATCTTCTAAAAAAGGATGAAAATATTTTCCTTGAGGATTTTGTTTTTTCAAAGAAGGTAAAGAAGGTTCGGTTTAAATGGTTTGGTAAGGATATGCACATAGATGATGAGAGAATTGATGATTATAAAGGAGAAGAAATAAAAGTCGAAAACAAACATGCTGCTTTTAATTTCATAGTTGAAAGTTAGAGGATGATTTCAATTCAATTTTACAGATCCACTTTGTTATCCGATTAAAACCCTGCCGATAAACAAGATGTTTAACGTATATACTTCTTTATCAGTCAAAAAGAATGACTGGATTAACATATTTATAACTAATTTTTGTTAGATTTGTAAGGTACTGAGCCCCAATTCAGTACTCCCTACTTAGCCTCATATGGTAAAAACTGCACTGATAATTCAGCAGGACCTCATTCTGTTACAGGTTCTGGAACGAATGATCTTAAATCACGACTATCGCTGTAAAGCAATACGTAGCCTGGACCAGTTGGATATTGAAGATCAGGATGAAAACTTCGATATTATTATTTCAGATATTTTATTTGACGGAATTGCGCCCCTGGATTACGTATACCAGATAAAAGAGATCATACGGCATAAATCCCTGCTAATCATTACCAGCATGGGGCAGAAGAAAGTTCGTCAAAACATTTTGGAGATGGGGCATGTATCCGGCTTTTTTGCAGTTCCTTTCAATTTTGACAAAGTAGAACAAATGTTGTCATAGTATGGAGGGAAAACTACTTCTGCTTATTTCAATCCTGCTTTTTTTTCTCGTTTTGGTGTGGTGTACTATTGGTATTAGCCTGCTATACCGTAAGATTAGAAAAAAACAACTGGATAGGATTGAATATACATTTGCCAACGAAATAGCAAAGTACCTTTACCCACCCAGGGGGGAGGAATATTCTTTTATAAATGTTCAGCGAGCTTTACAGGCTGTAGGTGCTAAACCTTCTAAAAAGGCTAATATCCAGTACCTTATAGATCTTATGATAAGGGCCCAGAGAACAATGCTGGGAGAAAATTACATCAAATTACGTCTTCTTTTTAGTCAAATTCCTCCCTATAGAGCAGCCCAATCCAAGCTTAAGAGCAGGAAATGGTATGTGAAGGCAAGAGGAATAAGGGAAATTTATGAAATGGAACAATCCCAGTATCTAAAAGATGTGACAAGGGAACGTAATAATCCTAATATTTATGTAAGAAGGGAGGCGCAGATTGCTATGGTTGTTTTCCTGGGATGGGAGAGTCTTCGATTTCTTCCTTATCTAAAAAGAGAAATGACACTCTGGCAACAGATCAAGATCGTGGAGAAGCTTTTTGCTCTCTATCCCGATCCGAAAATTAAATATTTAAAAAAAACTTATGCGACACAACGACCTTACGCACAGGAGTTACTAATGAGGATCATCAGGAAGTATAATTTGTTTACAGAAGTCGATTATATCATTGGTTTCCTTGATCATGAAAGTTTTGATCGCCGGGAAACGGCAATTTATTGTATTAGTTCATTTAAACTTACGGGAGAACAGCTCCAAGAGGTAAAAGCTAAGATTTTTAACGTTCCCACAATCGAACAACAGGTACAGTTGCTAAAGTATATACACCAGATCTCAGACACCCCCGATCTGGAATTTTATGATGCCATTTTGCATACCGGGAATGATATTCTTGAGCTTAGTGCAGCCGAAATTCTCTGGACCAGTGGCCATGAAAAGCTGGTGCATGAATTCTACTACAGCCAATATTCCACCATTGACGCTCTAAAAGAAGTTATATGACTGATTTATTGTACAGCTTCTATGTAAAAATAAGTTGGCTATTCTTTGTCTACGGAATGCTCCTGCTATCATTTTATTTTTTGGGTGTAGTCCTCTCTGCAATGGCAGTTAAACGCAATAAGCGCCGGTCAAGATTCCTGCAGGTTAAGGATATTGTTAGTGCCACAGATATTCCTTCGGTAACTCTTGTTGCTCCTGCATTTAACGAGGGTCGAACTATTGTTGAAAATGTAAAATCCCTTCTTTCTATACAATATCCTTTTTATGAATTGATTGTAGTAAACGATGGGAGCAAAGACAACTCCATGGATTTGCTTATTGAAAAATATAAGCTGAAAACTATAGATTCTACCTTTATCGTACAGCCTATTCCCACTGCTATGGTACGGGCGGTATATAAAAGTACAGAGATCCAGTATAAACACCTGACGATTATTGATAAAAACAATGGGGGGCGAAGTGATGCTATAAACTGCGGAATTAATTTCGCCACTACAGAGCTTGTTCTCTGTACAGATGCCGACTGTATTGTAGAGCAGGATGCTATTCTTAAAATGGTACGGCCATACCTGGAGGAAGGAGACCGGGAAATTATTGCCTGTGGCGGAGCTATTGGAGTTGCAAATGATTCCGAAATTAAGTCCGGTGTCCTTAAAAAGCTAAAAGTTCCGAAGGATCTTTTACCTACAACCCAGGTAGTGGAATATATTAGGGCTTTTCTTATAGGTCGAATGGGATGGGGAGAAGTGAACGGTCTCATGCTGGTATCTGGCGCCTTTGGTATGTATCCCCGCACCCGGTTATTAGAAGTAGGAGGTTTCAACATTAACACGGTTGGAGAGGACCTGGAGCTTTGTATCCGACTCCGGGTTCATATGGAAAAACTGAAGAAGAAATACAAAGTGGTCTATATCCCTGAAACCCTTTGCTGGACCGAAGTTCCCCATACCTACAGCATTTTTGTAAAACAGCGGGATAGATGGACCAGGGGTCTTTGGGAAACTCTGAAGTTACATCGTTACCTTTTCATGAATCCCAGGTATGGGAAAATGGGAATGATCTTTTTTCCTTACTGGTGCTTCTTTGAATTTGGAGCGCCCATAGTTGAATTTCTAGGGATCATCTTTATAATATTCTTTGGCTATCACGGGCTCATTGACTGGCCATCGGCGATACTACTGTTCACAGCAGTTTATTTGCTGGGGTGCATCTTCTCTTCAGTAGCAGTTTTCTTTTATATCCTAAATTTCAGGCATTATTCTTCTGCCCGGGAAGTTGCAGAGCTTTTACTTGCAGCATACCTCGAGCCTTTTATTTTTCATCCTGTTTTGGTCTTTGGGCAGCTTAAGGGACTTTATAAAAAACTCTTCGGAATTAAATCGGGTTGGGGTACCATGACCCGAAAAGGATTTAGTACAGAAACTTCAGCTTCTTCTTAAAATTTATACCTGTAACCCAGGCTTGCAAATAACTGTTGTCCTTTCTTGTCATTCGCTAAATCTTCATAAAGCATTCCGCCGCTAATAGAAATTACGTGATGAATTCCGATGGATTTATTAATTCCGGTATTTATATACCAGGCATCCAAAGCAGGATTTTCCTGAGCCTGGGTGTACAGTGTAGGATCATCTGGGGAGATACCGCTACCCACCCTTCCAAAAAGGTAATTTTCGGGGGTGCTTAAGTAGTATCTAATATTGAATTGGTAATTCTGAACCAGTTTCTCAAATTGCTCGGGACCAATAAAAGCTCTTGCATTTAAATAAAATTTCCCGGTGTAGGTGGTTAGTCCTCCAATTCCTATAAAATGGGTATTGCTATCATTAGTTAAGCTTCTAAATCCTATTTCAGCTTCAAAAGAGGGTGCGAAATTATAGAAAGCTGAAGCACTGGCTCTAAATTCGGGAAAAACACTTCCATCAGGAAAACCAACGTTACCAAAGGCATATAATTTCTCGGAAAAAATAGGATAGGCCTCTATTTCATATAAAGTTCCATCATTATAGGAGCGATCTGAATAGGTTAATCTTCCAATGAGCGCCATATTTGAAAAGTTGTGCTGGTATTCTGTACTTACTACATACCAGGGGTCATTCCGGGGATAGTCATCGCTAAAAGAAATGTACTGTCCCGTTACCTGCACGGCATTTTTGACAGTGAGGTTTATTATTTGATGTAAAGCATATCGTTGGCCATCATTAAGAGCAGATTGTTGGAAAATTTTTGTTGCTAGCGTTCTTGCTTCTTCAGATTTACTTAATTGCAACAGGAGTCGGGCTTTAATGATGTTTATTTCGGCATCTTCATTATAAATCTCCAGAAGGTGATCTGCAAATAGTAGTGCAGTTTGCGATTCCATTTGTCGGAGACGTTGAACAGTCAATGATTTTACCCCTTCATAATGAGGGGCCCGGTTCAGTAAAAATTCAAGATCTACATTAGTTTCTTCCAGAAGCTGTAAAGCAAACTTGTTCCGTATCTGGAGTACTCTTATATCATGATATTCAGGAGCGGCAGTAAGAGCGGTAGTCGTAAGCACAAGAGATTTCTTGAAGTTGCCACTTTGATACTCCTCCAAAGCTTCATAGTATAATTTATCTGTATTTATTTCCTGGGTAACTGCGGTAAATGAACTTAAAGAAATCATTAAAAACAGTAGGAGGTGCTTCATAAGTGAGGGGGCAAAGGTTTGCTAAAAATATGAAAATTTTATAGTTCTTAATTGCGAGGGCGAGTTTAAATTTTTATGTAATTATGAGAAAAATCATAGTTTATAACAGGAGCAATAGATTCTTTTGTAGCTGAAAATTTATATAAAAATGAATAAATTCTACTTCTTATTCGCTCTTCTTTTTTCATCAACCTTATTTTCACAGACCTTTGAAGCCGACCTGCAGGTGCGACCAAGGTTTGAATTCAGGAATGGATATAAAACACTATTACCGGAGGATGCAGATCCTGCTGCCCATACGTCCCAACGTACCCGTCTTACTCTTGGGTATGGTGACGAAAACCTGAAGGTGAAATTTTCAGGCCAGAGCATTGGTGTTTGGGGGGATACTCCAACCATGCGTTTAGAAGATAATAATTCCTTTTCAATATTTGAAGCCTATGGCCAGTATCAAACAAGTCGAAATTTTCTTTTCCGTATAGGTAGACAGGTTTTATCCTATGACAACCAGAGGATCTTAGGGGAAGTTGGCTGGGCTCAGCAAGCACGCAGTCATGATGCGGCTCTTGTCTCCTGGAAGCCTGCTGCAAACCACAGGCTGGATCTTGCTGCAGCCTATAACGCCGAGACAGAAACTTTGTTAGAAGTTCCTTACAGCATAAATAATTATCAAAACCTTCAAATGGCCTGGTACCATCTGGACGTCAACAATGTTGGTTTTAGTTTCCTTCTAATGAATACCGGTTATGAATTTGATGCAGCCACGCAGGAGAGGGAAGTAGATTATATTCAAACCTATGGAGCCTTTCACAATTTCGTTTCTGGAGATCTTTTTGGTAATGTTGGAGCTTACGGGCAGGCGGGAAGTCATACAGGTCGGGAAGTTTCTGCATGGTATGCAGGCATTAATCTAAATTACAAACTGGCTGATATTTTCGTAACTGGAGTGGGAGCCGAATATCTTTCGGGGACAGATATGAACGATACTTCAGGAGAACTCAAATCATTCACTCCGCTGTTTGGAACAAACCACGCCTTCAATGGGCATATGGACTATTTTTATGTGGGTAACCACCAGAATTCTGTCGGCCTTTTAGATCTCTACGGAAAGTTTTCCTATGTCACTTCAAAATTTGAAATTTCTGTAACGCCTCATGTTTTCTCATCGGCTGCGACTATCACCGATTCTGCCGGAAATGAGCAGGATGATTACCTTGGGACAGAAATAGACATTGCAGCGGGATATAAGGTGCGGAAGGATTTGGGGATCAATCTTGGTTATTCCCAGATGTTTGGCAGTGAATCACTTGAGATCCTAAAAGGAGGGAATGCATCCATAACGCAGAACTGGGCCTGGGTGATGGTGAGCTTTAGTCCTAAGTTGTTTAGTTTTACAAAACCTCAGGACTCCCCGAATGCTTTATAAATCTTATTTGTAGTTATCATATTAGCCGGGAAATTCCCGGCTAATTTCTTTCCAATAACAATTGTCAAAATAGGTCCAGATATTTCCTTCTTCGGAAGAAGCCATATATTTGCCATTCATTTTATTAAATAATGCCTCTAAAGAATAAAAATTTGAAGATGAAGAATTTATTTATAACGGCTTGTCTTTGCTTAAGCTGTACCGAGCTAACTCTGGCTCAAAACGTTGCTTCTCCCAATGGAGAGGTGCAAATGGAGTTTATGCTGCTGGAAGATGGAACGCCTGCCTATAATCTTTTATATAAGGACCAAGCTGTAATCGAGACAAGCAAACTCGGCTTAGAATTAAAAAATGATGAACATTCGCTGCTCAACAATTTTGAAGTTATTGAACATAAAGAATCTGATTTTGACGAAACCTGGGAACCTGTTTGGGGAGAGGAAAGTGAGATTCGTAATCAATACAATGAACTTGCAGTAGTACTAAATCAAAAGTCTACAGATCGTCAAATGATCATTAGATTCAGGGTTTTTAATGACGGACTCGGATTCAGATATGAATTTCCACAACAGCAAAACCTGGGACATTTTATTGTGGAAGATGAAAGAACTCAGTTTGCAATGACGGGAGATCATACGGCCTTCTGGATTCCGGGAGATTATGATACGCAGGAGTACGATTATATTGAGTCAAGACTTTCAGAAATACGCGGTTTAATGGAAACATCCATTACAGAGAATCTTTCTCAAACTTCATTTTCGGATACCGGGGTGCAAACTTCACTTCTGCTAAGAACAGATGACGGTCTTTATATCAATTTACACGAGGCTGCTTTACTTGATTATTCTGCAATGCACCTTAATCTGGACGATGAGAATATGGTTTTGGAATCATGGCTAACACCGGATGTCCTGGGTAACAAAGCCTATATGATCGCGCCGGGAAAAACCCCCTGGAGAACGATTATTGTTAGCGATGATGCCAAAGATATTTTGGCCTCGAGAATGACCTACAACCTTAACGACCCTGTGGCTATTGATGACACTTCGTGGATAAAGCCGATGAAATATATTGGAGTATGGTGGGAAATGATCACAGGAAAAAGTTCGTGGCACTATACCAATGACTTTCCTGCAGTAAAACTTGGAGAAACCGATTATGAAAATGCCACACCCAATGACACTCACGGCGCAACAACAGAAAATGTAAAGCGTTATATTGACTTTGCTGCCGAGCATGGGTTCGACGGAGTCCTTGTTGAAGGCTGGAATATTGGATGGGAAGACTGGTTCGGAAATTCTAAGGATTATGTTTTTGACTTCCTGACTCCTTATCCCGATTTTGATCTTGAAGAAATAGAGGACTACGCAAAGAGCAAAGGAGTAGAAATGGTGATGCACCATGAAACTTCTTCTTCGGTAAGAAATTATGAACGCCATCTGGACACAGCTTACCAATTCATGAAAAATCACGGTTACAACTCTGTAAAGAGCGGTTACGTAGGCGATATCCTTCCCAGGGGGGAGAACCATTACAGCCAGTGGCTGGTAGATCATTATCAGTATGCTATTGAAAAAGCGGCAGACTATGAGATCATGGTTAATGCTCATGAAGCGGTGAGGCCTACAGGTGTTGCCAGAACATGGCCAAATCTTATCGCTAATGAATCAGCAAGGGGAACAGAGTATCAGGCGTTTGGAGGTTCCAAGCCGAATCACGTGACAATATTGCCATTTACGAGACTTATTGGTGGACCCATGGATTACACTCCGGGAATCTTTGAAATGGATATTTCCAAAGTCAATCCTGAAAATGATTCGTGGGTAAACAGTACGATTGCTAATCAGTTGGCCTTATACGTTACTATGTATTCTCCTCTTCAAATGGCTGCCGATCTTCCCGAGAACTATGAACGTTTTCCCGATGCTTTTCAGTTCATAAAAGATGTAGGAATAGACTGGGACAAGAGCGTATATCTGGAAGCCGAGCCTGGAGACTATATCACCATAGCCCGAAAGGAAAAAGGAACCAATGATTGGTTTTTAGGAAATGTGAACGGGCTAACACCCAGAACTTCTAAAATCAGCTTTGATTTTCTTGATGAAGACAAAACTTATATAGCTACTATTTATTCTGATGCTAAAGATGCGCACTACCGGGAGAATCCGCAAGCTTATGATATCAGAAAAGTGGTAGTAAACAATAGATCAAAACTCTCACAGCCTTCTGCTCCGGGAGGTGGATATGCTATTAGCATCATTGAAGCAGATAAATCTGAAACCCGTGGCTTGAAGAAGTTATAGATCTATACCTCCCAAAAATGATGGAAAGCAGGCAAATTCTTGCCTGCTTTTTTTGTGCTCGCTGCCGTGCTCAATATAATTTTTTCCCGGCTTCCGCTCGTGAAAAAATTACTCATACTGACGGCAGTAGGAACTGACGGCTTCCATTTAACAACAACCCGAATCCGGTGCGCAACATGCTCCCTCTGTTTGCAGGGCGGTCATTTTAATTTTTGGTTTTTCCTTTTTTACTCCCGGTTTCTCTGCGTAAACGGTAATGCTAAAAATTCCGGTTTCCCCTTTTTTAAATTCGGTAATTTCTACTTCTGAAAGATATTTCGACAGAATATCATCGGGAATGGTGATTGGTTTTTCTTTTTGAAGGATGAGGTTCTTAAAACCTGCATTTTTAATGTACTGCAAATAATCCCCTTTTTGAATGGCACCGGCTACGCAACCTGCGTACATTTCGGCGTCTTCGCGCAAAGCTACTGGTAAATCGCCCACCAGAACAATATCTGAAATGCTGAAGTGTCCCCCCGGTTTTAATACCCTGAAGATTTCCGTAATAACTTTTGGCTTATCTGGTACGAGATTGAGCACGCAGTTGCTAACTATTACATCTGCAGTGTTATCATTAACCGGCAGGTCATCAATATCTCCTTCGCGAAATTCGACGTTATTGAAACCTAACTTATCAGCATTTATACGGGCTTTTCGTATCATAGCCGGAGTAAAATCAATCCCTATAACCTTTCCTTCAGCTCCTGTTTCATGCCTGGCGACAAAGCAGTCATTCCCCGCACCAGATCCCAGATCTATCACTGTATCTCCTTTTTTGATCCCGGCGTATTGCGTAGGAAGTCCACAGCCAAGTCCAAGATCGGCATCTTCAATATACCCTTCGGTTCCGGTGTAGTCGTCCATCATGATGTTATAAACCTTATTGGAAGGAGTGGTCGCGCCACAGCAGGAGGCAGCATTCTCTGCCTTGCCCTGCTCGGCGATTTTTGAGTAGCGTTCTCTCACTGAATCTTTAAGTTCTTGCTCATTTTTCATAACAATAGTAATTTGTAGAAAAGAATATTTTATATAATCATTGTAATATTACGATAAATATATGTCATTAAGAAAAAATTGGACGGTTTTTCCTAATACATTAGTGAGTGAAGCGGTATGTATTTTTAACACAGATCTTCCTCAAAAAGTATCGTATTTCGTAAAAAAAATTCTGGTAAAAAAGGTAATTGTATTGTCATTTGTCGAAATTTGTCAAACAAACTATCTGGCAGTCAGTTTCTTAAAAAGTCAGTTATGAAATCATTTTTTACACTCAGTCTTATTTTTTCATTCTGTGCAGCCTTTTCCCAAACAGTAGTTTCAGGAAGTGCAGCTAAAAAATTTCAGCAGGACACGCTTATTACCGTGAAGGCAAACCCCGAAGCCGGATTTGCCTATGACTACTTGCTGTACATCCCGAAAGGATTACAAAAAGAGAAAAAGACCTGGTTGCTGGTGGAACCGAATAACACCGGATTTACTTCAGATTCCATTGAAGTTCATCGAAAAGCAGCCATGTTTGTGGCTACAGAAAGATCCATAGGAAATAATGTTTCTACCGAAATGAAGATTCCTTTTTTGGTGCCAATCTTTCCTCGACCCAAAGCACACGATCTGGTTTATACTCATGCCCTCGACCGTGACGCTTTGTTGGTCGAGAATGAAAATTTTGAAAATCTTGACCTGCAGTTAGTAGCCATGATTAAGGATGTAAGTTCCCGGTTGAAAGAACTAAAAATCCCTGTAGCAGAGAAGGTACTAATGAGCGGCTTTTCTGCTTCGGGTAGTTTTGTAAACCGCTTTTTATTTTTACATCCTGAAATAGTTAAGGCGGCATCGGTGGGAGGTTTAAACGGTATTCTTATGCTTCCAAAGAAGGTAATGAATGGTCACGAACTAAATTATCCTTTAGGAATTAACGATCTTCAGGAGATATCAGGCAGGGAAGTCAATCTTAAAGAGTATAGGAAAATTCCGCAGTTTCTGTTTATGGGTGCACTGGATAACAATGATGCAGTGCCTTTTGACGATGCCTATAACGATGCAGAACGCAGTGTGATTTATGCTACGGTTGGAAGACAAATGCAGCCGGAACGATGGGAAAATTGTCAGGAGATTTATAAGGAGGAGGGAGTAAATGCTGAATTTCGCACCTATGCAGAAGTGGGACACTGGTCTACCGGAGAGATTAACCTTGAGGTGATCAGGTTTTTTATGAAAAATATTCAGAAGTAATGGTAGAATAAACCTAACTGTGAATTCTTCAGGATTTTAAGTATAAAAACAAGATCTCAAAAATGCCATTTTTAGGAGCTCTTTTCAAATTTAACTTTCGGACATTTTCTTAATAAAAAGTTAATACCTACTTTTGGTCCGCTTCCCTACAGCATTCGTTTTTTAACTACCAAAAATCCGCTTAAATGGAAAAGGTTATAGTTGCTGTTGTCACTACTATTTTATGTTCAGTCTTTGGGACAGAAGAACAGGAACCAAAGATTACAGATTGGCAGGACGAGGAGTTAGGTTATCCCGACCGGAAGGAAATGCACAGTTGGAATACTATTAACGAGTTAAAACTTAGTGCAAGTTATGAGGTAATTCTCCGGAAAAAATAAAGTCTTTCTATAAATCTATTTTCAGAGAGGATGCAGATCTGATCTATTTGTCTTTTTTTCTTGTATATCTTAATGAAACCACTATTGCCGCAATGATTAAAATGTTGGCAACCATATTTAGACAGGGGGAAAGATTTTTGCGGGACAATAAATGCTCGTAATCCACCAGAGACAGGTTCATGATCAATAGAACTATTCCTCCGATGAGCAAAGCTATTCTGGTATTTTTAGATAAACTGTTGTTCGGACCAAGTAATTTGTCTTTCATAGATATTTAAAAATTCCAATTATAATTAAAATAAATTTACATCCTTGTTTTAATTCTAAGAACCGAATTGATCCTCCCAAACTTTTTTCTTTCTCTTAAAAAAATGACTGCCAATAAATCCAACAATTCCTGCAGACAACCCTATTAGGGCATAAAAAATTCCATACGTATTCTTAATATTCAGGATGGTAGGCAAACGTGTGAAAATTTCTGCAGCAAAAGCACAATAAAGTCCAATAACCGACCAGTACATCCAGGATAAATGTGCTACAACTGGTTTCTTATGAAGACCTAAATATAACGGGAGCATACCTAAGAACAAAGTTATAGTACTAATTAATGCAAAAATGTGTAAAATACCAAAAGTGTTATGAACACGGTATATCATAAATGCTGTACCACAAACCATGAGCATAGAAACAGCATACACTCTTCCTGTCATTTTATGCAGAAATGTTCCTTTGGTCTTTAACAAAACTAAACTTCCTGTAATTAAAGCAATTACTGCTGCAATGGTATGGATCCATCCAATAGAGTCGTGTGGCATCTCTTTAGTTTTCCACATAAATTAGGAGTGAAATAAACAAAACCCAATATTTAATATCTCATCTGTAAGAATTTACAGATGAGTTGTAAAAACTAATAGTTTAAAAAAATTAAGTTGGCTTTACTTGCTTAGATTTTTTATGTCACCTTGCGGGGGAAGTACAGTGATTAAAATGTGCTTTTAGCGGCTACAGGTTCAAAAGAAAAGGAATTATTAGATTTAACTGATCTAAAAATTTTCTTAAAACTTTGAAAGTTTTTCTGTTTTACTCTTTTTTATATTACGTTATTTACATCTTGCATTTTAATATGCAATTGTCATAATATGTCTGAAACTCCACGAGAGGATGCCCGTGAACTGCGGAAGCTCAATTTTGATCTTGAAAATTACTTTTCTAATACCATAATCCCGCAGCTGTTCGTGGATGCAGATCTCATATTGAGAATCTTTACTCCCCCGGCCATGAAGCAATTCTCACTCACTTATGATCATGTTGGGAAGAATATTACCGATGTTAAAGACAACCTGCGTTACCCACATGTTGTTGAAGATATTCAGGATGTAATTGATAACAAGAAAAAAAGCCTGGAGAAAGAAGTTCAGACTACCGACGGGCGCTGGTTTCAAATGAACATCGTACCATACATCGAATTTGAGACAGCACAAATTAATGGGGTAATTATTACATTTGTGGATATTACCAGGCGCCTGCTTGCCATTAGAAGTCTTGAAAAACTTAATTCACAGCACCAGACCCTCATGTACGCCCTGGCCCACGACATAAGGCAACCAATTTCAGCCATTACTTTAATTGCTGATGGGTTATTAATCGCACATAAGAAAAACGACACTAAACATTTTGAAAAGTGGATTAAGACACTGAAAGAATCGTCGAGAGGCCTGGAAGATCTCGTAGAAGACTTTACTTCGGGAAAATGGGAGCAGAAAGGAGAAACTTCTGGAGAACATGTACTGCACATCAAAGATTTATGTGAAGATATACTTACCGCCCTTAAACTGGAGATCCGCGAAAAAAAGATCAAAGTTACATTAGATCTTAAAGTTTCAGGCATCATCTTTCCACGCAGCAGCTTAAGAAGTGTGGTTTACAATATTGTTCACAATGCTGTTAAGTTCAGCGATCCCAAAAAATCTTCAGAAATAAAAATAGCTACAGAATCGGTTGACGGTTTTGTTGTACTCTGTGTGCGGGATAATGGTGTTGGCATCCCGGAAAAATATCAACGGCAGATCTTTAAAAAATCTTCCAGGTTATCTGAAGAGATAAGCGGCACAGGAATGGGACTTTACGTGGTGAAAAGAATGGTGGAGGACTATGAGGGCAGGATCAAACTTGAGAGCAAAGAAGGAGAAGGTACTACATTCAAAATATTTTTTAAGGCAAGGGAAAGCAATTAAGGCTCAGGTGCCAAAAATGGTAGATTTCCACCTGATTTTAAAATCCGGCAGCAGTGTCATCTCCCCGTGGATCGGCTCCACCTTCGAGTTTTCCATTGGGTAGGACCAGGATGGCATCTACTTTTCCCAGGATGGTAGATTCACCCACTGTAACTTCATAACCTTTTTTTCTCAAGGAGTCCAACGTAGCTTCTGAAAAAGAATTAGGTTCAAAGCGCACTTCATCGGGTAACCACTGGTGATGAAAACGCGGTGCGCTCACAGCCTGCTGCATTCCCATATTAAATTCCGTAACATTGAGGATCGTTTGCATCACCGAAGTTATGATGGTGGAGCCTCCCGGCGAACCTAGAACCATGAAAAGTTCTCCATTCTTTTCCACAATAGTTGGAGTCATTGAACTCAACATTCTTTTACCGGGTTCTATGGCGTTAGCTTCGGCTCCTATAAGCCCAAACATATTAGGTACTCCCGGCTTTGCACTAAAATCATCCATCTCATTGTTCAGGAAAAAACCAAGTTCCTCCACGTAGAGTTTTGACCCATAAGCACCGTTGAGAGTAGTAGTCACTGATACTGCATTACCTTCGGTATCCACAATAGAGTAGTGAGTGGTTTCCATGCTTTCATAGCCGGGAATGGTACCGTGACTAATTTCAGAAGAGGAAGTGGCGTGGTCAAAGCTAAAATTATCCATACGATTTTCAAGATATTCTTGACTTAACAGTTTTTTCACCGGAATTTCCACAAAATCTGGATCTCCCAGGTAGTAACTACGATCTGCGTAAGCTCTTCTTTCGGCTTCTGTGATCACCTGAATCCCTTTCACCGAGTTATGTCCGTATTCGTGCAGGGGATAGGGTTCGATCATTTTCATGATCTGCCCCATAACGATCCCTCCGCTGGAGGGAGGTGACATGGAGATGATCCTAAGGTCATCGTACTGGAAAGCAACTGGATCGCGCCACTGTACTTCATAGGCTGCAAGATCTTCCATTGTAATAATGCCCCCTTTTTCCTGCAGAAATTTCACCAGTTTTTCTGCAGTTTCACCGGAATAGAATTCATTCCTTCCATTGGTGGAAAGCTTCACCAAAGTTGCTGCTAAGGCGTGGTTCCTAAATGTATCTCCCGGTTCCCGTTCTTTCGCAAAAAGGACGTTCTCTCCATTGGCTTTAATAATTGAGTTTCTGTGTCGTTGCAAAGAGGCTGCCTGGTTTGGAGTTACTATAAATCCTTTTTTTGCCAGGGTAATCACAGGAGCCAGGATCCTCTCCATAGACATACTCCCAAATTTTTCATGAACGGCAAATATTCCGGCTACAGTTCCGGGAACTCCCACAGCGAGGCCTCCAGAACGGCTTTTTTTGGGATCTGCATTTCCCAGGCTGTCGAGAAACATGTCCCTATGAGCCCTAAGCGGTGCCTTTTCCCGGTAATCAAGAGCTCCGGTTTCCCCGGTGTTGAGCCGGTAGACCATGAAGCCGCCACCGCCCAGATTGCCCGCGTATGGATAGACAACAGCAAGAGCCATCTCTGTCGCGACCATTGCATCAAATGCATTACCACCCATCTTAATGATTTCCAATCCTATTTTTGAGGCTTCTTTTCTTGCCGAAACCACCATAGCGTGCTCTGCTACCAGTCCGCGTTCAGATAGAGAAGGATATATCTTGGGTTCTGCAGGGATTTTGCAGGATTGCTGAAGAACAACCAGGAGGAAAAAGATGAAATATTTCTTCATACAGGGAAAGCTTTTTTTAGGCGCAGAAGCTAAACTAAGGCAAAAAAATTACAGCTTTATAAAAAATGTCTTAAACCCTGTAGCTAGTGACAAAAACTATGAAAGAATTTTCTAAATAAGATTTTTAATAAATGACTCATTATGTGTCATTTCGGTATGATAGATTAACACAATATGAGAGAGGATGGAAAAAGCTATGGTTTCCCTTTGAAAATTAGAAATAAGCTGCTTAATTTGCACTTTCAATTCGGGATGTGGCGCAGTCCGGTAGCGTATACGTCTGGGGGGCGTAGGGTCGCAGGTTCAAATCCTGTCATCCCGACAAGTATAAAAGTGATGCGAGAGCATCACTTTTCTTGTTTAAAGCGGTGCGCAAAGTTTACTTTTGCAGCACAGTCTTTGAACAAGAAAAGCTGCAGGCGCTAGCCTGCAGAACTTTTATATTTCTAGCGCCGGATGTAATGAGGATTCTGTAAATCCTAAACCCTTTTGGTTAATTCCATTTTTTCAAGCTCTAAATCTCAAATTGGAACTAAGAATTCTAGCTGCATTCAGCATGCAAAGTTTACCTTGCGGCGTCAGAGTATAACAAGAAAAGCTGCAGGCGGCATCTCTTATGTTCAGAATCTAACTATTTCTTGAAAGTTTCCTGCAGGCGTGATGCTGCAAATAATTGTGCAGCCACAGCCTCTTCCAAAAGAGCATTCATACCAAAAAATTCATGGGTCACTCCTTCATAGACTCTACGATCTACAGGTACACCTGCTGCCTCTAAGCTTTCGGCGAGTTTCATTCCTTCATAACGTAAAGGGTCGATTTCTGCATTTATTATGGTAGTTGGTGGTAAGCCGCTAAGATCAGCACTCACTAATGAGATCCATTGATTTTCCTCTGTTTCCCAATCAGGATTATATTGCTCAAAGAACCATTTCATAAGAGGTTTATTCAGAAAAAGTGAATTCACGAACTCATCATAAGTTGGAGAATCAATATTACCATCTGCTATAGGATATACAGAAAGAATATGATTTGGCATTTCTACATTTCTTTGTTTTGCCATTAAAGCTACGGCAACGGCCAGATTACCACCTGCGCTTTCACCCGCTGTGGCTACCATATCTGGATTTCCATTAATAGTACTTACAGAATCCCGCGCCCATTCATAGGCGGCAAAGGCATCTTCATGCGCCGCCGGAAATCTGTGCTCGGGTGCCTGCCGGTAAGCTACAGAAATAACAATAGCTCCGGTTTTGGCCGCAAGAGCACTGGCTGAAGGCTCATAGGTATTAAGATCGGCTATTACCCATCCTCCCCCGTGATAATATACAATAACGGGAAACGGACCTGTTCCGGAATTAGGGGTATAGATCCTAACCAGAAGATCCTGATCTGTACCACTGGGTATTACCTTATGATTGACGGATACATCGGCAACCTCCGGAGTAATATTATTCCGCCGCAGTAGTTCCTGCAAGGCAGTATGAAAAGTGGGTTCTTCCCGCGCCTGTTCGGCAGTGAGTTTTGCATATGGGACAATTCCATAACTTTGAAATTGCTCAATAACAGCAAGCATTTGAGGATCAATACCCGGGGCCCAATCTGGTGCCGGGCCTTCAGGCTGAATTTTTTCAGCATTCGTGGCTGTCTCTACATTAGCTGCGATCTGGGCAATTCCGTTTTGGGAATAAAGAAAAACGATCATTATCAAGAGCAGAAATTTAAGCTTAAAAGTATTTGTAGCAAATTTTTTCATCGTACTGTTTTTTATAAAAATAGCTGCATTTGTCCCTTTCTTTTGGTTTATTAACAACAATTATGTCTTTAATTGTTATACTTTAAGATTCAAGGCTTTGAAAACTCATAAAACCTATGGGGCTGATAATTAGTTTATTATATATAGTTAGTGTAAAAGTAATGCAAGAGAATCCTATTTGTTTTGAAAAAATCTTAGCTGATAAGCGAATAGAAAACAACAGCTTGAGGGGAATTCTTATTGATCATTATTTTTAAAGTGTCGCTTAACATTATTTTATCACAAAATAAATGGCTTTCCAGATTCCTAAACCTAACTTGAAAACCTCAAGTAAAGTGAATGAATTTAAAAATTACACCATTAATTACAATCGGGCTCTTACTAATCATAGTAGCTATTCCTAATACTCTTAATGCACAAGAAAATCCGGAAGTGACAGTTGGCGGTGCTTTACGGTTCAACTACAATTTATCCTCATGGAAACCGGAGCAGAAGAAGAGAGGAGGGGATTTTGGATATGATATGTTCAGGATCAATGCAAATGCAGCTTATAAAGGCCTATATCTTAATGCCGAATACCGGTTCTATTCAGAAGCCTTTGGCGGTGGAATGCTAAAGCAAGGCTGGTTTGGTTATCGCTTCAGCAAAACAGATGAATTGCAATTGGGATTAACGCAGGTGCCTTTTGGAATTCAGCAGTATAACTCCAACAACTGGTTTTTCAATCTGTCTTACTATGTAGGCCTGGAGGATGATCACGATATGGGGATCAAATACATTCACCTGGGAGAGAACACGGAATATCACCTGGCTTTTTTCAAAAATGCTGAAGAAATGCGCTTTGGAAATGACACAGAGATCTCCCATAGCAGGTATTCCTATGATGTAGCAGGAAGAAATAAAGAGATCAACCAGTTCAACGGAAAATTCGTCTACAAATTTAACGGAAATGTGCTGCAACGGATTGGAATTTCCGGACAGTATGGAAGTCTTTACAATCTCGACACCGAAGAAACCGGAGACCATTATGGTCTTGCCTTGCATTATGAAGCAACCTATAACAACTGGAATCTTAAAGCTGAAGCCATGAACATCGCTCACAATCCTGAAAACTCCGTTCTGGCATCCCGGGAGGTGATTTTAATGGCGGCTTATGGTGCCCCTTATGAAGTTGCTGCAGATTTCAATATGTACACTCTTACCCTGGCCCGAAATGTTTCTGTAGACTGGGGGCCGGTATCGGCTCTTCTGTTTTATAACGATTTTGGATATATGCAAAAGGAAGAAGATGATTTTGATGATTCTGCCATGAACGTAACGGGTGTACTGATAACAGCAGGGAATATTTATACCTATATTGATTATGCTGCCGGTTTAAATCATTCCTGGCTGGGAGGGAATTACATCGATGATTTTAGCCGTGGTACTCCGGAGGCTAATTGGGAGGCCAGGTTCAATATCAATATCGGGTATTATTTTTAAAATTACCATAGTACAACCAGGAGATAAAAGACTATTTCATGACTAAAAAAATTGTAAGAAGCGACGAGAAAAAATCTATAATGGGGTTGGATGTCAATGGTCCCGTATTTTTCACCTCTTCCATAATTATTATAATAAGTATAGCGCTTACCCTCATTTTCAGAGAACAGGCAGAAACTTATTTTACCGAAATTCAGGATTTTATCGCCAACACTGTCGGCTGGTTTTTTGTGCTGTGTGTAAATATCTTCCTGATCTTTGTCATTTACCTTGCCTTCAGCAAGTACGGCGACATAAGGATAGGCGGAAAGGATGCCCGGCCCGAATTTAAAACTCTTTCATGGTTTGCCATGCTTTTTAGTGCAGGAATGGGGATAGGCTTATTATTTTGGAGTATTGCAGAGCCGGTGACCCATTTCATGAATCCTCCTCTTGCAGAGGGAGGAACCCCGCTTGCAGCCCAGGAGGCGATGAATTTCACCTTTTTACACTGGGGTTTCCACGCCTGGGGAATTTATGCACTGGTGGGGCTATCACTTGCTTATTTCACCTACTCCCACGGGCTCCCATTGACGATTCGTTCGGTTTTTTATCCTATTATGGGGGATAAAATTTACGGAAAATGGGGTGATCTTATTGATATATTTGCTGTTTTGGCAACAGTTTTTGGACTGGCCACTTCCCTTGGTCTGGGGGTTCAACAAATTGCGGCAGGACTTGCTCACGTTTTTGGCCTTAGTAGCGGAATTGTTACCCAAGTCTCCCTTATCGTGGGAATTACCCTTATTGCGACAGGGTCAGTTGTATTGGGAGTGGACAAAGGGGTGAAATTTTTGAGCGAATGGAATATGAGAATAGCAGTGCTTTTACTGGTGCTTGTAGTTCTGTTAGGGCCTACAATCTTTATATTTCAGTCTTTTGTACAAAATACAGGAAACTATTTTTATAGCTTTCTGCAGATCTCTACCTGGACCGAAAGTTATACAGGAAATGACTGGCAGAATGCCTGGACCGTATTTTACTGGGGCTGGTGGATCGCCTGGTCCCCGTTTGTTGGGATGTTTATTGCCCGCATTAGTAAAGGTCGCAGTATAAAAGAGTTTATTCTGGGAGTGCTTATAGTTCCTTCGCTCATCACCTTTTTCTGGATCACGGCCTTTGGAAGCACTTCAATTCAACAGGCTTTGGTAGGAGACATGTCTGTACTTGATGCAGTTGATGACAATGTGGCCACCGCACTTTTCGTTTTTCTTGAAGATTATCCCTTTGCGGTGGTAATGAATGTTATCGGAGTAGTTTTAATTGCAGGGTTCTTTGTTACTTCTTCCGATTCCGGTTCTCTTGTTGTAGACAGCCTTACATCTGGAGGAAAGATCGATGCTCCTGTGGGGCAAAGGATATTCTGGGCAGTTGCCGAAGGTACTGTAGCCGCGGTTTTACTCATAGGTGGAGGTTTGCAGGCATTACAAACTGCATCTATAGCCACAGGGCTGCCCTTCGCTTTTATTCTTCTGTTCATGTGTTATTCCTTATATACCGCTCTGCGGGATGAACATCAACAAACCGAAGAACGAAAAATGCAGAAAGAATGGGAAAGCTACGAAGAAAAGGTGGCAGATATAATTAAAAAACGTGGTACCGAAAAATCAAATCCTAAACTTTAACTTCAGCTCTTATGAAAACCTATAAAAATATTCTCGTTGCACTCGACCTGTCAGACCTGGATGAGGTGCTCATTAAATACGCTTCCTTTATTTCCAAAAGATTGGGAGCAGAAAAAGTTTATTTTGTTCATAACATAAAGAAATATGCAATTTCTGAACTTTTTGAAGAACAACTTAAAGATGTTAACCTTGACCAGGTCATTGGAGATGAACTTAATGAAAAAGTACAGGAACATTTCAAGGCTGAAATAGATTGGGAGGTATTAATTTCTGAAGACCCTTACAGCGAATCCCTTATTAAATATGTAGTGGACAAATATGCTGTACAACTGACCATAGTTGGCAATAAAAAACATGAAAAAGGTACCGGATTGGTGAGCGGGAAACTCTTAAGGTTATTGAGATGTGATATTTTGGCTGTACCGCGTGCAGCGAAACCGAAGATCGAATTGATCTGGGCCGGAACTGATCTTTCACCTGAATCTCGAAAAGTCTTCAATGTAACCAGGGCTTTACAGAAGCATGATGAAACTTCTCTTAAACTTGTCCATGTCTATAGCGTGCCGGTACAGTTTTCACCTTACGTTTCTCCTGAAGCAATGGCTCCCAAAGTAGAAAAACATGTGAAGGAGAAAATCGACAAGTACATTAAAAAAATTAATTATTCTGAATCTATTGAACCTTTGTTTTTCCTGGGAAGGGAATCTGGTGCTGCACAAAAGATCATTGCCAATATCAAAAAATCCAATCCAGACCTACTAGTGGTTGCAGATAAAGGGGGCAATACCTTTTCCCCTTTTGCAGTAGGAAGTGTAACCGAAGAATTGTTTAACGCCAATTTCGGGGTGCCTCTCTGGGTTGTAAAATAGAACCTACAGGGGGATTCGTGGGTAGTTATGGATTTCTTTTTCCTCTCCGTCCTTTATATTAACAACTCTACTGGGTCGATAGTTTTTAGCTACTTCCCTTGCTTTACTAGAGGCTTCTTCTTCATTCTCAAAGGCTTCAACAAATTCCTTCTCATGGTTAAGAACATACCATTGTTTTTTTTCAGAGTTCCATTGTACCCGGTAAACTCTTTCCATAACAGCATATTTTCTGTTCCGTAGAAGATCCAGAATTATTTTCCCGTCGCTGTAGTTTCCATCGGGATAAGGCATAGGAAATAGTGCAAAGAAAATGTAGTAGAGGGAGAAATAGGTGAATTGATAAGTAAACATATTGGTGTCCATCAACTGTTGCTCTACCAGGATCATTACAGTCAATACTCCAATCAGATTAAAAAGACTTCCTCCCCCAAAAACAAGAATATTGCTCCATCTTCTGTTGATTTTAAGGTTTTCGAAGGTACACAGGCCATACCAAAAATAATATTTACGTACCTCAATCATTCCCCAATTAAAAATTGGCTTCCCCGTGCCAATACTTACCTTGATGTTCTTACCTCCCATAAGCCAGGCAAAAAATACATGACCTGCTTCGTGCAGGATAGAAATTAGCGGCATTACCAGAAAGAAAGCCAGAAAAAATTTCGGTAAATCGCTAATTCCAAACATTGTAATTTACTTTTGTGTCTTTTCGTCAAATGCTGACTATTACAAATATTAAGAAATCGAGAATCTTAAGAAAGATCTTTAACAGGGTTTAATAAATCTGTTTTTTCCATCAATTAGTTCTCTCCCGTCCATCATCAAGTGTCGCCCAAAAAAAAGTGTAGGTTGTAAGAAGGATTTTGAATTGAACAGCCTATAATTAAAGGCTTATCTGTTAATTCTATCTAAATAGGTAGGACGATATAATTCAAAGTTTTATTTTAAAACAAATACAATTTAATTATATGAAGTTTGCTCACTTTATTAAAACCCATAAGAAAGAAATTACTGACGAATGGGTGAAATTCGCCAAAGATAATATTGAATGCGTTGGTAAACTAGATCTTGAGGAGGTCCGGGATCACATCAAGCAAATGCTCGATAGAGTAGTGGAGAGCATGGAATCATCAGAAACTGATGCCCAGCAGGAAGAGAAGTCAAAAGGAAATATGAATATGTTGTCTGGTGAATCTGAGGCTGCCAACCAGCATGGGGAACAGCGGGCAGATAAAGGTTTTAACCTTATAGAATTATGCTCGGAATTCAGAGCACTCAGGGCTAGTGTACTCCGGTTATGGGAAGCGAATAGTAAAGCCGGGAAATTGGAGACTGATTTTCAGGATATGATTCGTTTTAATGAAGCCATTGATGAATTACTGATAATTTCAGTAGAACGCTTTCAAAATAAAGTAGATGATAGTAAAAATTGGTTTATGGGTATCTTAGGGCATGATTTGCGAAATCCTCTTGCTGCCATTTCTGGAGTGCAGTCAATTCTTAAGATGTCCAAGAATTTATCAGAAAAGGAGAAATCCTTACTGGGGCGTGCTGGTTCCAGTGTAAAACGTATGGCAGAATTGATAGATAATCTTCTGGAACTAACCAATTTGCGCCTGGGAAACGGTATGAATATTAATAAATCACAGGTTGATCTTTCAACACAAAGTACTAAAATTGTTCAGGAATTACAGATAGCTTATCCCGAAGCAGAATTGATCATTGAATCTCCCGGTCCCGTACAGGGAGAGTGGGACGTTTTAAGGCTGGATCAATTAATGACCAATTTAATTACTAATGCCTTGCGTCACGGAAAACCCGGTGGTCCTGTCACAGTTAGTATACTTGCTAAAGGCAATGATGCATTCTTTAAGATTCACAATGAAGGGCCGCTAATACCGAAAAGTATTAAAGAAATGATTTCTACCGGTAATTTCACTAAAACTAATGGAGATCCCACAAAAAGGGATAGTTATGGACTTGGCTTGTATATTATAAAGCAAATTGTAGATGGTCATAACGGACAAATAAAAGTAAGCAGTACTGAAGAAAAAGGCACCAATTTTGAAATTACCCTTCCCAGAAAGTCTTAAACAAAATCTGGGTGCTTAAATTAACAACATGGAGTGGGAGCAAGGAACTCCTGATGTTGGCGCCGGTTTTTTCGGAGTGTTAAGGGGGATATCCTGTGATACTTAACCTGGTCTTTAACGGGACGATTCTATTTTTTCCAGTAGCTCTTCCATTTCAAAGGGTTTAGCAATAAAATCATTGGCACCCGCTGCCTTGCATTTTTTTCCTGCATCGTGAAGGGCGGACATCATTAATATATTTACATGTTTGGTGGTTTCATCTCTTCTTAACCGGGCACAAACATCTGTACCGTTAACACCCGAAATGAGCATGTCCAAAAGTACTAAATCAATATTATGAGCAATTATATTTTCTTCAGTCTCTTCGGGCTTTTCGGAGACAAATACCTCATAACCGTTCATTTCAAGCAGCATTTGGAGCATTTCACCAATCCCCTTGTCATCATCTACTACTAAAACTTTTTTGTTATTCTTTTCCATTTTTCTGTTCAGGTTATGTTATTAAATATTTCTAACACAGCTAACTATTCAAACTACATAAGGCAACGAAAAAGAAAAAACAGAACCTTCTCCTATTTTACTTTTCACTGATATTTTCCCCCCGTGCCGTTGTATGATCTCATTAGAAAGGAACAAACCAATTCCAAAACCGGCATACATATCTTCATTTTCCCTTACCCGGTAAAAACGGTCAAATATCTTTTGTAAATCATTTTCGGCTATGCCTATACCCTTGTCTTTCACGCTTACTTTGACATAATTGTTTTCTCCTTTTTCAATTTTTACTTCAACCGGGTGTTCATTAGAAGAATATTTTATGGAATTGGTGATTAGGTTTATTAATACCTGACCAATTCTATCCTTATCGGCATTGACCGTGCACTCAAATTTATGTTTGATTGTAATCTTTTGGCCGGTACTGGAATGATTGATATCCTGAATGGTTTCATCTACCAATTCATTTATGCTGAACACTTTATTTTGGAATACAAGCTTGTTGTCCTCAAGACGGGAGAGATCTAGCATTTCAGAAATCAGTCTTGATAAACGTCCTATTTGGGTATCTATGCGTTCCAAAGAAGGTTTAAGGGGTAAAGATTCCAAAACTATATTTTTATCTTTTTTAAGTATGCTTAACAACAATTGCACATATCCTTTTATAGAAGTAACCGGGGTTTTAAGCTCATGGCTTACCATTTTGAGGAAATCTTCTTTACGTTTTTCCTCATCTTTTAATTTTTGAATTTCTATTGCCGAATTGATCCAGAATTGAATTTTCCCGAAGTTATTTTTAAGAGGTACGGCCCGGCCTAAATGCCAGTTATATCCTCCGTTTTTGTTTGCACACCGAAACTCCATTTCAAACTCTTTCCCGGTGCTCAAAGATTCCTTCCAGGTGCTTATGAAATTTTCAAGATCATTTGGATGGATACAATTCTGCCAACCACGGCCTTCAAGTTCTTCCTGGCTTTGACCGGTGTCATTAAGCCAATGCCTGTTGAAATAGTAGGCGTTTCCTTCTTCATCTGTGTTAAGGATTTTCCCCGGCATTAAATCGGCCATTTTCCTAAAATGAGATTCACTCTCCTTTAATTTAATATGGAATTCGGCCTGTGGGGTCACTTCGGTGGCTATGACTACTACTCCAAAGATTTCCCCGTTGGCATTTCTCTGAGGATAATAAATGAAATTGTAATATATGGTCTTTATTTTTCCATTTTTAAGCAATTTCACAGGTCTTTCAATGGCACTGAAAGGTTCTCCTTTCTTATAAACATCTTTTAGAATTACATCAAAGCCTTGTGCCTTTATTTCGGGCAATACCGAAAATAGCGGCTTGCCGATTATATCTCTGCCTTTCCCCCAGGATTTTAAAATTGCATCGTTGGCTATACCAATTTTATGGTCTTCTCCTGTAAAAGTAGCAATTAATGAAGGGGAAGAATAGATCATTTCATGGTACTGGCGCTCACTTTGTTCAATTTTTTCCGCTGCCTCTTTACGGTCGGTAATATCACGACTTATTTCGGAGACCCCAATTATTTTGCCTTCCGCATCTTTTACCAGGGAACCTGTAAGGGATATGGGGATTTTTTTTCCTTTTTTGGTAATTCTTACCAATTCAAATTCATTTATTTTACCTCCCTTTTTAACTGTTTCGGTAATTGTATCCTCCTCGTCCTGGTACTCTTTGGGAATAATAATCGATATGTGTTTTCCAATAGTTTCTTTAAGGTTATATCCGAATATTTTTTCTGCACCTCTGTTCCAACTCGTAATGGTTCCATCGAGGGTTTTACTAATAATGGCATCCTCCGAAGATTCTACAATTGCCGACAATCTCGCATTTTTTGCACCGGCCTTTTTTACTTCTGTAATATCTTCAATCGCCAGTAAGATCCTATTGTCTTCATTATCGGGACTAAAGATCTGCCGGGCATTTAACAGCATGGTTTTCGTTCCAATTTTTTGGAAATCATGTGTCATCTCAAAATTGGTAAAACCTTCTTTTTCTGGCAAAATGTTACCCAACAGGGTTCTCAATTGGGAAATGTCCCACTGTTTATTACCTATATCATACACCAATTTTCCCTCTGTTTGCTCTTCCCGAACCTTAAATGTTTTGTAGAAAGCTTTATTGGCAGATTTCACATGTAGATTTTTATCCAGAATCAACAGGGGCTCCCAAATAGTATCAACAACGATCTCAGCATAATCCCTGGAACTCACGAGCTGAGTGTTGAGGCTCTGCAACTCCTGGTTTAAGCTGGTTAGTTCTTCATTAGTACTCTGCAATTCCTCTTTGCTGGTCTCCAATTCCTCGTTCAAACTCTGCAGTTCTTCACTGCTACTTTCCAACTCTTCATTGCCACTTTGCAGCTCTTCATTAATTGCTTCCTGGTCTTCGGTAATGCTGCGCATATTTTCCCGGGTTTGGGAAAGTTCCAGTTCCAGTTGTTTTATGCGCCTGTCTTTTTCTTTATCTTTTGGTGCTCCAGAAGTGTCCTCATTGGAGACTGCGAGCCCATGGTCATGGAAAAGGACGAGATAATGGGGCTCTACAAGTTTCGGCAAAGGAACAGCTTCTATGGAAACGTTACATGTTTGCCCATCTATTTCTATTAATATGTCATTTTTTACTATAGCAGATTTTCCTTCGGGATCCTTCTGCTGGTTTATTTTGGCTTGATGCAAAATATTCCGGAGTTCGAAGGACAGCCCCAATTTTGCCATTTTTAACAAGTTATGGGTAGGTTTTCCTGGGGACTGTTGCAGGAATTTGCTGGTATTTCCCCGAAAATGAACAATATCCATGGTTTCATTCACCACCACCCCGGCCGGGGAGTAATTGCTCAGGATAACATCGTCTGCGATCGTCTGGAAATCGGTACGTGTATTTTCTTCCCGGAAATCGGTGTTAATGTCTTTAATATTTTGTTCGCTTCGCTTGCTGGTCACCAGCATGAACCTGCTGCGTTTATCTTTGCGGGAGTATATTTTATACTGTTTTTCTGAAGGAGCAAAAAGATCGGGTACATTACTCACGGTCTCCGATTTTCCCAGTAATAAATACCCATTCTGGTTTAGGGCATAGTGAAAGGTGGTAAGGGCCTTTTTCTGAAGGTAAGGCTCCATATATATGAGCACATTGCGGCAACTTACAAGGTCTATTTTCCCAAATGGCGGGTCCATGAGGAAATTATGAAGGGCAAAAACACATATTTCGCGTACCTTCTTGTTTATCTGGTAATGGCCATCTCTTTTAGTAAAATATTTTTTCAAACGTTTGGGAGACAGATCCTGTACTTCATTTTTTTTATAAATCCCTGTTCGAGATCTTTCAATGGCAGGTTCGCTAATATCTGTACCAAATATTTGTATTTTTTCCCTGGGGCCCGATGAAGGATTGTTCTCAAAGAACTCCAGGAGGCAGATAGCAATAGTGTAGGCTTCCTGGCCGGTGCTGCATGCCGACACCCAAATTCGAATGGGAACACCTTCTTGCTTATTCTTAATAATGTTTGGAAGGGTAGTATGACATAAAGTGTCAAAAACCTCGGTGTCCCGGAAAAAAGCGGTTACCGGGATCAATAGATCCTGGTACAACACATCTTGTTCGGAGGTCTTTGATTTTAATTGTTCAAGATATTCTGAAGGTTCTTCTTTATTATTAAGAGCCATCCTGCGGAGTATTCTTCTGCGAATAGTGGTTTGCTTATAGTAAGTAAAATCGGTTCCTCTACGCGTTCGCAACAGGGAAAGGATTTGTTTAAAAACCTTCTCATCCTGCCCGTTGTATTTTTGATCGTCGCCATCGGCATCCTTGGCGGCGATTTTTTTAATTGTTTCAAGAATTTTTGCAGGAATTTTATCCGGGGGAAGGGCAAAATCCACCACTCCCGCATCGGCTGCGCTTTTGGGCATTCCATCATACTCTGCCGACTCCAGGTCATGGGCAAACGTGATGCCCCCATGTTCCTTAATGGCTTTTAATCCTTCAGTACCATCACTCCCTGTGCCTGTTAATACTACTCCAATAGAATGCGACTGGTGAACCCATGCAAGGGAGGTGAAAAACAAGTCTATAGGCAGGTTTTTTAATTTTTCGCTCTTTTCGGGCCTGGGGCTGAGTTCCAGCTTACCATCATTAGAAAGCAGCATTTTATTGCTGGGGATAATGTAAATATTATTGGGCTCCACCTTAATGTCATCTGAAATTTCCAGAACAGGAATATTGCTGACTTTTTGCAATAGTTCCGGCAGCTGACTATCATGGTTTGGGTCCAGATGCTGCACCAGTACATAGGCCATTCCTGAATCTTTGGGGATGGATTTTATAAACTGTTTAAATGCCGCCAATCCCCCCGCGGAAGCACCAACGCCTACTACGGGAAATTTATTTTTAGATTTGGTGAGTGCTTTATTTGGAGTTTTTTGGTTAGGTTCTTTCATATACAATATCCTATGGGGATAATATAAAAATACCCTTTTTTACAGGTTATAAAAACTTTAAGAGCTTTATAACAAATGTTTGTGAGAAAGAAGAGAAATATGAGGGTTAAATATCACGTATTCATCAGGTAGGCATATCATCCTCACTTTCAATATTAGCTGTTTTCAGGATTGCCCTAATCCTATCGATATGAACCTGGGAGACTTTTGCTCTTTCCTCGGCCGATTTAGAACCAACACCTTTTTTGTCCTTTGCCATGGTAGTCAGCAAATTTTTACGTTCCTCGAACATTCTTAGAGCAGTCCACATGGTTTCTTCAATCTTTTTTGTCTGTTCAGCTAAAAGAGAGGCTGCCGTATATGCGTGCCCCACATGACAACGATACCGGAGATCGGTATCTTTTTCCACTTTCCATAGAACCCCACCACAACCCGGGCAATTAAATGGTACCTGATCGCCCACTTTATTGACTGAAGCCAAATCACTCAAAACACGTTCGGCAATTTTAGTCTCTATTAAAACATCATCCGGAACAGGTTTACTTTGTTTTAATTTCTGTGGGATAAGCTGATAAAGCAGGGTTCCCATTTTAGATATAGGCAGGCAATGATCTACTTTTACATTATTTAAAGCATTCTTTGGCATCGCTGGATAATCGGCTTCCTCAGGATCCTGGACAATACAGGTTCCTCCACATCTTTTAATGGCTTTCATTCCTGCCGTTCCATCATCGAGATAACCCGTTAGCAATATTCCAATAACCCCGGTACCAAATCCTACGGCAGCAGATCGAAATAAGGGATCAATAGCAGGACGATACCTGTTTTCCTGGGCTCCTTTAGTCACCAGTATTTTAAGATCTTCTCCAATCATCAGGTGATGGTCTGATGGTGCCAGGTAAAGATGTCCGGGTTTAAGGTTATCTCCGCTTTCTGCATGCTGACATTTTATTGTATTCAACTTATTTAACTCGTCTAAAAGTACATTTCCAGTAGCATCTGCAGAAATATGACGCACAACCAGTACCGGCAGAGGGAAATCCTTGTGCAGTTGACTAATTAATTTTTTCAATGCACTAAGCCCTCCTGCAGATGTACCTATTACAACTATCTTAGAAATTTTTCCTGAATTATCTGTTTTATTGCTTTTTTCCATTTTTTTAATCAAACTAAAATAATTAAATGCCTTATCCGGAACATTTCATTTTCTCCTATGTTTTTAACAAGAAAAAGCCATGTCTCATATAAAAGCGTTGTTAGCTGGCGAGCCCGGAATTTTCATTTCAGTCTAATTTAAGCATCTTAAGTTTGATTTCTTGTTACTATGTGTTTTTTCTTGTTTTAAAGTCAGCGTTTTACTACTTCAACTGTATTTTTTCCGATTTTTTCAGTATTCTTTGGATATGCTTCAGTTTAGAGTTTGTCCTGATCATGTTTATTTACGGGCAAAACTATAAACTTTCACATGCAGGCTGTTTTTTGTTTTTGCTATGAATCTGCTTTTACCTGTGCATGATTTAGTACGGCAACGATGGCTACACCACCTATTATATTACCAATTAAAGCGGGAATAGTAAAGTTGATTAAGGCATTCCCCCAGGACGTTTGTTCCATAAAGGCCAGTGTAAAAACCTCTACTGATCCTGCGATTGAATGACTTAAATGGCCTATACCAATAATGTAGGTTATAATGATAATAACCCATATACGTGCGGTTTGCGCGTAAGGTAGAAGCCACACAATTAATGCAATGAGCCAACCGGCAAAGACTCCCCGAAGTAAAGTGACTTCAAAAGAAGGTTTCATGGCCATTTTCCCTATTTCTTTAAAAGCTTCCTGAACGTGTGGGTCAAATACCTGGCTTTTCGAAGCCACAAATGCTATAATGACAGCTCCAATAAGATTTGCAATAAGCACTATTCCCCAAAGCCTTAATACTTGCCAAAACGTTTTTAGATCTCTTCTTTGAAGGAGTGGCAAAACCGGGGTTAGTGTATTTTCTGTAAACAATTGTTGCTTTCCCAGAATGACAATAAGAAATCCTACACTATAGCCCAAATTTGATATCAGGACTCGCCACTCAACATCAGGAAGATTAGCCCTTAACAATCCTTCCGAAATCATAGAAAATCCCATGGACAACCCGGCAGCAAGGCCAGACCAGAACAATGCAGAAGAGGAACGGGATAATTCCGAGAGAGCTTCTATAAAAATAGAATCATGTATAACTTTTGCAGTAGGAGATTTTCTTTCCTCCGACTCCTGTTTGTCTGTATCAGAAAAGTTTTCCTTTGTCATATAAAATTGGATTTGATTATGAAACCATCAGACAAAAGCAACTTCTTTGTAAAAACTCTGTATATCTATTTTTGAAGTTAGCAGGATGGAAGCCACCACGGCAAAGTAAAAATAGATGCTAGCCGTTTGATAAATGGTTAATCGAGCCTTAAAACTATGTTATTATTCTACAACAACATTGGTTCTGTATCCCCAAAGTGGGTCCCGGTAATCTATTTCGGGCTATTGATATCATAGCACTGAAAGAAGCCTGTTTTCACCCGTAAATTTGCATGGAATTTAACGTACCGACGTATAAATTAAGGAGTGAAAAGTAATAATCTAAAGCTATTATCATGAAAATTTTTTTTGTTTCTCTTGTGATCTTGATGTGGGCAGAAATTGGCAATGCTCAATTTACTGAACTTAAAGAAGCCCGTGTAGGGTTCGATCCTGTGCTACCTGAAGTTACGGTAGATGGTGAAAAATATATATTTAAAATTAGAGAGAAGTACGGAAGAGAATTTGAAAAAGATCCTGTTGAATTTCTTGACAGGTACTGCAAAATAGAAGCCTTTATTGATCTCGTGGAGGATGGAAAAACGCTGGAATACCAGGTGGAGGTAAGAAGTAATAAAGGAAAGATGAGAGCAAAATATTGTAAAGAAGGAAATTTACTCACAGTTTCTTATAAGCTTAAAAATGTTCTTCTGCCTCCCCACTTACAGGAAGAGGTGTATAGGAATTACAAGGGATGGAATATGACTCGTAACATTCATGTGGCCAAAGGAAGGGACGGAAATGTGCAGCAAGAATATTTTAAGATTCGCCTGGAGAAAGGGGATGAGGTACAGAATTTGAAAATTCAGGTTACTGATGGGAAACCCATAGAAGTTGCGAGCAAATAATAGTTGATAGTTGAGGCTCAATCAGGGACTGTCGAAAAAGAAATTCATTTTGCACCTTTCCAGGTGCAGGGTCTCAGGAATACCCGGGACGAAGGGGGGTAGTGAATAATTTTTTGATAGTCCTTGGTTATCATAGCAGCCTTTTTTTCTTTTAGGAATTTTTATATTTATAACGGAGGAAAAGAGCACAAATCTATATGTTTTTATTCCCCCGTTTCTTCCCTTATTAGCACTAAAAAATGTAACTTTGAATAAGTAATTAGAATTAAGCTTCGACCTTTGAAAGCTTTAATAATAGACGATGAAGCCCTCGCGAGAAAGCGGGTGATTAACCTTCTTAACAAGGTGCCGGAAGTCGAGGTTTTGGGAGAATGTTCTAGTGGAAAAACGGCCATTAAAGAAATTAATTCTCTTAAACCCGATCTAATCTTTCTGGACCTGGAAATGAAAGACATGGATGGCTTCAATGTCCTTGAAAAAATAAAAATTTCCCCCCGTCCCGTAATTGTTCTTTTAACCGCTCACAACCCCGATGCCAGTAAGGCCTTTGAAGCCAACGTCTGTGATTTGCTTTTAAAGCCATTTAAGGATGAGCGCTTCTATAAAACAGTCTCAAAAGTACTTAACACTATTCTGCGGGAAGAGCTGGATATAGACGGTAAGATTCAAAGTCGTCTGGGTTTTTACACGAATCGTTCTACAGGGACTATATTTAAGATTCCTGTAAAGCAGGGAAACAAAACCATCCTTCTTGAACCGCAAGATATACTTTACGTCACCTCTTCAGGGTGTTATGCCGAAATATATACCCATAACAATAAGTATTTATTATGAGAATCCCTCTGCGCCCTGGATGAAATTCTTGATCCTAATGTGTTCTTTCGAATACACCGTTCAACAATTGTCAACCTTGATCATGTAAAGGAGTTGGTTCACTCCGAATATGGCGAAATTGACGCTAAGATGGCCGATGGTCGACTTCTTCATACCAGTAAAGCTCAAAAAAAACCTTTTTTAGAAAAATTGGGCATTTAATTGGGAAAATCCTTGGTCCTTAATCATTATCACTCTATATGATTACCATCATAAAATATTAAAATTTATTTGGACATTTTTGTCTTAATTAGTCAGAAGTATTAATGCAAGAAAAGGATCAAATTATCTCTGCTAAAGTTGCTTCCAAAGCAATAAGGGAATCTATTAAAGTTTGCAACGTTTGTGGCCAAATAAGAAATGGACCTTCAGAAGAGAAGGATCTGGAACGAAAGAAAAGTAATGGAAAAGAAAAAACCAATCAAACGACATGAAGCTCTAAAGCCTCTGAGCCGGGAACACCATCACGGCCTTTTACTTTGCTGGAAAATACGGCAGGGAATAAAGCTGGAGGTTGCCCCGGAGCGAATGAAGAGTTATACCGACTGGTTCAAAAAGCAATATTTGTATCCGCATTTTGAAGCTGAAGAAGAATATGTTTTTCCTGTATTGGGAGATGAAAATCAGCTGATTAAAAAAGCCCTTGCAGAACACCGGAGGCTTAAGAGATTATTTAATCAGAAATCTGAAGTTCTTAAGGCCCTTAGCCTCATAGAGGAAGAGCTGGACAGCCATATCAGGTTTGAGGAAAGAGTGGTGTTTAATGAAGTGCAGCAAATAGCTTCTCCGGAGGAATTTGAAGATATTGAGCAAAAGCATCACGCCATAGCTTTTTCAGATGACAATTGGGAAGACCATTTCTGGAATTCCAAAAAGATTTAAAATTTAGATATGACTGCAACTTCTCAAGCTTTGGAACCTTTGTCTCTGGAACACCAACAGGCCCTTAGGGTGTGTGAAAATATAAGAAAGGGACTTAGCCAGGGTGTCGATAAGGAAAGAATAAGAAAGTACACCAACTGGTTTAAGAGAAACTATCTCGACCCACATTTTGATTTGGAAGAACAGTTTATTTTTCCCCTATTAGGAAATAATGTACGGGTTAAAAAAGCACTGGCCAACCACCGGCGAATCAATAAATTACTTAGCTGTGACTGCGATAATGAAAGAGTGTTGAACCTGCTGGAAGAAGAGTTGAGTACTTTTATAAGATATGAAGAGCGGGTACTTTTTAAGGAGATCGTCAAAAAAGTGGGCCCCGAAGAGCTACTTCAGCTGCAAACTCATCATGATAGTATTGTCTTCAATGAGGAGGACTGGAAGGATAAGTTTTGGAAATCTTAGTTAGTTGGGGAATTCTTCAGAAAAGATTCATGAATTCAGTACAAAGTTGTGTTAAGCCTTTGGTTTTTAAGAAGTAAAGTTAAGTAATTGTAGGTTGTAACTTAAAACTGAAATTATGATCAGCACAAAAATTCACGGTTATATTGACTATCTCATGGGTCTTTTATTGATCCTTCTTCCATTGCACCCGGCAATTCCGGAAGGTGCTGCCTCTACTTTACTGGTCATCCTGGGTGCAGGAGTGATCCTTTACAGTCTTCTTACAGATTATGAATTGGGATTATTCAAGATCCTGGCGATGAAAACGCACCTCGGCATGGATGTTTTGGGAGGAGTGTTGCTTGCCACCTCTCCGTGGCTTTTCGGTTTTGCCGATGAATTGACCTGGCCGTTTGTGGTTTTGGGAATTCTGGAAATTGGAGCAGGACTTTTAACAGAGAAAAAACCACCCGGGGCAGAGAATCCCACGCACGATAGCCATTCCTGATTTTGTTAGGATTACTATTTAGGGGGGATATTTTTAATTAAATCTTGGCTCCTGGTTCTTGACTCTTTTACCTCAAAAGCCTTCTGGTAATAAAATTATTCTTTTGAAAGTAAACGCTGTGGGCTGCACCAAGATTTAGAACCGTAGTATAAAAACCCGCCAGGACAAAAACTAATTGGTAGACCGTGGCTGTATACGCAGAGGTGAGCATAAATATAATAACTGCAGTCAGCAACACAGTACAAAAGAAGGAAAGCCAAACATCATGTTGCAGCTTTAGTCTTTTAAATACAGTACGGAGTAGTGGGTTCTTTTCTTCATAAGACCCGGCAGGTCCGTAAGAAGAAATATAGGATACTAAAAATTTCGATGCGATTATTTCAAAAGCCACAAGGGCAAGTAACAGATCCATATGTTGTAACTAGGTGAAACTGAAGGAGCTAAATTAATTGAATATTTTAATCCTGCAAGTTAAATTGAATATTATTTACACTTCATCTATAAAAATTGTTTTTCATCGATGTTTCTTTTTAAGTTACAATAACTATTCCATGAAAATTCTTATAAGCTGGTTTCGGTTTGAATTAATTGGTTATAAGTTTACTTTTGTAACAAGTATCGCAGCTCATGAAAAAACCGCCCAAGATCAGGTTTTATTCTCCTAAGGAGGAACTCTTAAACGTAGTTTCCCATGGTGCAGGTTTGGTCCTGAGCGTTCTGGGTCTCTTCCTTTTAATTTTCAAAGCACTTGAATTTGACAGCAGTAAATTGTTGCTGAGTTTTCTCATTTTTGGCTCCTCCCTTGTCTTACTGTACCTGGCATCCACGCTTTACCACAGCACTAAGGATCTAAGGAAACGGTTTAACTTTAAAATATTTGATCATATTGCCATTTTTATACTCATCGCCGGGACCTATACTCCTTTTGCCCTGGTAACATTGCAGGGCCGTACCGGTTGGATCATCCTGGGAGTGGTATGGGCAATCGCCTTACTGGGAACTATCCTTAAGCTCTTCTTTACCGGAAGGTTTAAAATCTTATCAACCCTTCTTTATGTAGGCATGGGATGGGTAATTGTTTTCGCTATAAAACCCTTAATGGAAAACCTTTCCCCACAAGGTTTACAGTGGCTTTTGGGCGGCGGACTCGCATACACTATCGGTGCAGTACTCTACAGCATTAGCAGGTTGAATTATAACCATGCAATCTTTCATTTCTTTGTGCTGTTAGGCAGTTATTGTCATTTTATGGCAATTTACAGACATGTCCTTCCGCCGGTATAATTGCCACCTATGGTTTTACTTCAGATTAATTTTTACCTTTATTCAAAGCTTTCGATAATTTGAAACGCAGGAAAAAGAATATAAGAATTAAAGAAGATCTCATCACTCGCGACTGGTTGGCTATAGACCGCACCCGTATGGCAAATGAACGTACATTTCTTGCTTATTTGCGTACATTTATTGTGATATTAAGCTCGGGAGTGGCAATTCTTAGAGTAGAAGTGCTTCGGGATATGTATGACCTGGGAATTTTTCTGCTGGTCATCGCTCCTTTTATCATGTTGATTGGAGTTGCAAGATTCCTTTATGTTAGAAGACATATTAAAAAATACTTTCAGATTAAGGAATATGAGGAATAACTTCCGAAATGAACCTGCTAAGCCCTTTAGTGAATATCCTTTCCCAAAATCCTATTGAAGATCAACAGTGCCTAACCTGTCAAAAATGACATTTTTCAAACTCCTTTTTTAAAAGGTTAAGCGAGAACCCTTCAGTTAATGTCAATTTTGGCTAAAGTTCAATAGATCTATCCCCGCCGTTTTTTCCCTCTGGTTCTTCGTTTTCCTTTCTTTCCAAAGAGCTTCATCATAGTAGGAGAGGAGATGAACCATAGAAGGAATCCGCTAAGGACCGTGATCAACCCCAGTAAGGAAAAGGCGCGCAGGATAAATGTATTGAAATCATCCCTGGTTTCGTAGTCCATGGTGTGTGTCATCCACAGAAAATCAAACCAGCGCCAGTCCCTGTGCCTCAAAGATCTAAAGGTGCCATCCTGTGCAGAAACGTAAGCTTTAATATTTTCAGATCCCGCATAGGAGATCACATAAGAGGGAAGACTACCTCCTCTGTACTCATGGTGGTTCCCGGTACTGGTGATGCGTTCAATTCCCGAAACACTTAAACTTTCTAACATATATTTTTCTGCTATCTCCACAGCTTCCTCCTTCGAAATTTCCTGTTTTTGAGAACCCGTGCGGGCGTGAACGAGAAATTCTTCGTTGACCCAGTAATAAGGTTCCCCAGCAATATCTTTTAGCTGAAGGGAGTTGACTTCCAAAGCTGGAGCTACTTCCGAAATACCGGCAAGGTTGGAGAAAGAAGCAGGGTGAACATGAGCTTTTCTAAAGTGATCTCCATGGATCTCATCAATATCTGTCCAGCTGAAGTACATTCCGCTAATGGTCCACATTAGAAATTGGATTCCGAGAAAAATTCCGAGATAGCGGTGTGCTTTTCTAAAGGCCGAAGCAGTTTTTCGTTTAACAAATGGCATTTTTGGGAGCTATAATTTTTACAATTATACTAATTCTGCTTCAGCTGAAAGTATTTATCTAAAAAATTTCCTGCGGAACTCCCTTTTTTGGAAAGAATTCATCCAGCACCTCCTTCATGATCAAAATTGCGGTTTGCACCATATTCCGCAGCTCATAGAAGGCTACAGTGCCCGAGTTAAAAGGCGGATAGTTATCCAGCATTTCCTGCAACTCCTGCAGCCGTTCAAGCGCCTCTGTTTTTGCCCTTTTTGGAGCCGAATGCAAAAGATCGTAATTCATGATCTCATTAAGCCGAAGCCTAAGACTGTTTATGATCTCATCATCGGCCTCTTCTTCATATTTGAGCAACACCTTTTGTTCAGGAAGTTGTGGTTCGGGGATCTGGTCCAGCTCCTCTAAAACTAGCGTGGAGGCTTCATGTGAGAAAACCAGGGCCTCCAGCAGAGAGTTGGAAGCCAGACGGTTTGCACCGTGCAAACCGGTATAAGCACATTCTCCCGAGGCATATAGCTGCCCCACCGAAGTCCTCGCTTTTTGATCCACCTCTATTCCCCCGCACTGGTAATGAGCGGCAGGAACTATAGGAATAAGATCTGTAGCCGGGTCTATTCCTATGGAGTTGCAATAGGAAACTATGGTTGGAAATTTTTTACTGAAATTGCTAAAGTCAAGGTGTCTGCAGTCAAGGTAAACGTTTTTCTCACCCGAAGCCTTAAGTTCTTTTACAATAGCTTCAGAAACCACATCTCTTGTAGCGAGCTCTCCCCGGGTATCAGATTTAAAAAGGAACCTGTTGCCCTGCTTGTTTACCACGTAGGCGCCATAGCCCCGAACCGCTTCAGAAATAAGAAAGAGTGGGTTTTTACCTTTTTCATACAAAGCTGTGGGGTGGAACTGCATGTAATTCATGTTTTTCACACGTGCACCTGCCCTCCAGGCAATTGCAACGCCATCCCCGGTAGCGACCGATGGATTTGTGGTGTTCTCAAATACCATCCCGCTGCCACCACTGGCTAAAAAGGTGACTTTTGATGCAATATTTATTTTTTGTGCAGTCCTTTTATCCAGCACCGTACTTCCTATACAGGATTTTTCCTGATCATCCAGCAATAGATCTGTCACAAAATAGTGATCAAAGAACTGAATATTGGGATAGGATCTTGCACGGGAGATCAATTTTCGCTGAATTTCCAGGCCGGTTAAGTCCCGGTGATGTACAATGCGGTTTCGGGAATGGCCTCCTTCAAGGCCTAACTCCAGACTTCCATTCTTACCTGCATCAAAGGAGGTGCCCCAGCCAATTAACTCCAGAAGACGTGCAGGAGCCTGGGATACTACCATCTCCACCACCTTTGGATCGTTGAGTCCGTGGCCGGCTTTTATAGTGTCTTTAATATGCAACTCAAAGCTATCCCGAAGCTTGTCCAAAACTACCGCGATCCCTCCCTGGGCCTGGGCGGTGTTGGAAACTTCGTTCTTTTCTTTAGTGATCACCGTAACCTGTACATCTGGCCGGGCTGCTGCTATTTTGATAGCAAAGGTCAGGCCTGCTACCCCCGAGCCTATTACCAGCACATCTGTTTTCATTTTTTAAGAAAGTTTAAGCATGCGTTCAATGGGCACCAGGGCCTTTTCCATAAGATCCTGTGACAGGATTATTTCGAGGTCTTCTTTTTCGAGACAGTTGTAAAGTTTCTGAAGAGTATTCATCTTCATAAATGCGCATTCACTGCAAGCACAGGTATTATCTTCCTTAGCCGGTGCCGGGATGAGCGTTTTCCATGGCACATCTTTTTGCATCTGGTGGAGGATTCCCGCTTCTGTAGCTACAATAAAAGTGTCTTTTTCGCTGCTTTTGACATAATTGAGCATTCCCGAGGTAGAGCCAACATAGTTTGCGACCTTAAGAATATGAGTCTCAGATTCCGGATGGGCAATGATTTGTGCCGATGGGTGTTCTTTATATAGCTCCAGCAGCTTATCAAGGGAAAATGCCTCATGTACAATGCAGGCACCGTCCCACAGCAGCATCTTTCTGCCGGTTTTTTCCATGAGATATTTCCCCAGGTTTTTATCGGGCGCGAAAATTATAGGTTTGTCCTGCGGAATTGAGTTTATAATCCTTTCGGCATTGGAGGAGGTACAAACTATATCACTGAGGGTTTTGATCTCCGCTGAGCAGTTTATGTAGGTCACCACAACATGATCCGGATATCGTTTTTTCAGCTCCCGGAATGCATCCGGCGGACAACTGTCGGCCAGGGAGCAGCCTGCCTTAAGGTCGGGCAGAAGCACCTTTTTTGAGGGGTTCAGGATCTTGGCGGTTTCGGCCATAAAATGAACGCCGGCGAATACGATAATATCTGCCGATGTTTGGGCGGCTTTTTTGGCCAGTTCAAGGGAGTCCCCAATAAAATCTGCTACCTCCTGGATCTCCGGTTCCTGGTAATAATGGGCCAGGATCACAGCATTTTTCTTCTCTTTTAATTGGGTTACCTTTTCCTGAAGGCTGGTTTGATTCAGAGTGGCTACTGTCATAAAAATTTTGCTCTGGTTTTATATCTTTAAAAAAGTATCTCCCGAAACGAGTCCGCTGGTGAGATCTTTAAGACTGGTATTTTCTACTATTTGCTGCAGGCCGTTCCTTACCGGTTTGAACCTGGAGTGGAAAGGGCAGGGGTGGTCTTCGGAACAATTGTGAAGCCCAAGGCTGCAGCGGGTATAGACTTTATCCCCGTCTATGGCAAGGACAATTTGGGAGATCATGATAGTGTTCGATAAATCTCCTTTTACTTCGAACCCGCCGTGGGCACCTTTGGTAGAAGTAATGATGCCGCTACGGCTTAACTTTTGTAAGGTCTTTGCAGTAAAGGCTTCCGGAGAGTCTATTTCCCGCGCAATATCTTTAAGGCTGGCTCTTTTGTCCTTTTCAGATTCCGAAGCGATAAAAATAGCGGCCCTTATTGCATATTCACAGGCTTTTGAGAACATGGTCAAAATTTTTAGGTTAAATAGCAAAATTAAGGACCTAATTGTCTTTATTTTATGACCTGTATCAGTTACCGTTGATTTTTTTTTTCAGTTGGATTTTCATTCAGGGGAATTACTGTAGTTGAAATTCCCGATGTTTCCATGGACTAGAGTTATTCCGGTAAATAAGACCTTTTATTCTCTTCAGTTATTTTTCTCAGACCTTACAAAGATTCCCGGCGGCAAATACCTTTGGCGGAATATCACGGGTGACCACGCTACCCGATACATCGTAAAAGGTTCTCCGGCGAGCAATTTTTAAGTTCTCGGTTTCATTGCAGATAAGAGATATGCAGACTAATGCTGAGATTGATCTTTTGAAGCTGCTTCTTCCGGAACTCCCGTTTCATAAGGATTGGCGGGATTGTTACTCCATTCAAACCAGCCGCCATCATAAACCGAAACATGGGGCCAGCCTAACAGCCATGCATTAAACCATGCTTCACTGCCACGCCAGCCGGTACCACAATAAAAAGCCAGGTGTTTATCTGGGGTGATCCCGTTTTGCTTCCAGTTCTCAATCACCTCGTGAAATTCCCGGGTGGTGTGGTCAACATTCCTGTAGTTTTCCATATGGTATGCGTCACTCCCACAGTCGGCAAAAATGGCTCCCGGGATCCTGCCTTTTGCTTCTATGTAATTATAACCGCTTACTTCTCCTATATACTCAGGATAGCTGCGCACGCAAACCAGTTCGGCTTCACGGTCGGCAATCATTTCTTTAGCCTGAGGAACATCTACAGCCAGTTCGGGTCGGGCAGGGATTCTGGCACCAAAATCAGAAACCGGTTGCTTCGGCACGTCTTCTGTACCCACGTCAAATCCTGCATCTTCCCAGGATTGGAAGCCGCCATTGAGTACCCTCACGTCTTTCACGCCCGCGTACATCATTATAAAAGCATTTCTTATGGCTCCAATATCGCCGGCAGCACTTCCGGGAAATTCATCATCATTATCGGGGAACATAAACTTTCCGTAGAGTACCACTGTAGTATCGACTGTGATCCCGTGCTCTTCCAGAGCTTTCTTTAGTTCTTCGGGGCTGCGCCGGTTCCAGGTTTCAGGGGATTCCAGCGCGTTGGTGTCCATATCAATAGCGCCCGGAATATGTCCGCTCAAATAAGCATCCCGGTTACGATAATGAGCATGCACCACCACGTATTTATCATTTTCGTATTCTGCGGGCTTTTTGCCGGAGATCAGTTCCTTTACCCATTCGGCAGAAACAAGTTGCCTGTATTTCGGAAGATACTCCATTGGTAAGGTCTCATCTGTAGCCCACTCGGTTAAAAAGTTGTTATAAACTGCTATTTTTGAATAGTCTGCTTTTTCAAAACTTTCAGCAACTTTCTGTGCTTCTTCGGGCGTATAGCCGTAGATAATAATCTCTTCGGAAGGATCTATTTTTTTATGTCTAACGATCTCGATCCAGTCCATATAGCCGGTCCATTTTACAGGCAGAGATTTAGCACCCCTTATATGACCACCGCGAGGTTCATTATGTAGTTTCCAGCCGTTATATGCATCAACCGGCCGGGCGTCAATGATGACTGCACTTTTTTTCTGTTTGTCTAATAATTCCTGAGTGGTTATTTGTTTAAACTGTGTCATTTAAATTGAATTTGAGATAGAAAAGAACGTCTGAATAAGCCCTGTGGATCCCTGTTTTTCCCAAGATACTTAAATTTCGATTTTTCTTAAGCAGGTGCCGACTTAAGAAATTCCTAAATCTTGCTGAAGCTGGAGATTTCGACTACAGGTCTTTCTCTTTTTATTAGGAGTCCAGAACCAAAAATTAGATGAGACAAGTAATTTTGAAAGGAGGCTTTTTTCAAATAACTCAGTTAAAACCCGAAATCATTGAAAAAAAATTATTTTTCTGCGCTGCATTTCAGGAAGTGATAAATGTCTTGTTCTTTAGGGTTAAATCTTCCGCGTGTGCCTGAAAAAGCTTAGTTTTGGGAAGATTTCAATAAATTCAGCATGAGGAATAAAAGGCATTTTGTAATTGATTTTGACAGTACTTTTACACAGGTGGAAGCTCTTGATATCTTAGGGGAAATTTCCCTGGAAGGTCATAATGAAAAGGAAGAGCGGCTACAAAAGTTAATTGATCTTACCAATAGCGGGATGGCCGGGGATCTCTCCTTTAGGGAATCCCTTGAACAGCGCCTCGCCCTTCTCAACGCTGAAGAACAACATCTCCCAAAACTGGTGGACCGTCTTAAAAGTAAGGTTTCCACAAGTTTTGTTCGCAACAGAGAGTTCTTTGAAGAGAATCAGGAGAATATCTATATTATTTCAAATGGTTTCAAAGAATTTATTGTTCCCATTGTGAAGGAATTTGGTATAAGGGAAGAGAATGTTTTTGCCAACACTTTTAAACCAGATGACAACGGAAAGCTAACTTCCTTTGACACCACAAATGTTCTTTCTTCCAATAACGGAAAGGTAGAAATGCTCAAGCGTATGGATCTGCAGGGAGATGTTTACGTAATTGGTGATGGCTACACAGATTATGAAATCAAAGCTGCCGGCCTTGCCAATAAGTTCTATGCCTTTACCGAAAATGTTGAACGCGGCAACGTTCTCGAAAAAGCCGACCATATCACTCCAAGTTTAGACGAATTTCTATACCTCCATAAAATGAACAAAGCTATTTCTTATCCCAAAAATCGTATAAAAATTTTGCTTCTTGAAAACGTGCACGAAGACGCCGAAAAGATCATGAAGAACGAAGGTTATAATGTGACCACGATTTCGGGAGCGCTGGATGAAGAGGAGCTGGCGGAAAAAATTAAAGATGTTTCTGTTCTTGGAATCCGCTCTAAAACTCATGTGACTAAGAAGGTGCTTGAAAATGCCAACCGACTCATAGCAGTGGGTGCATTTTGTATAGGTACAAACCAGATCGACCTGGAAGAATGCCTTAAAAAGGGCATTGCGGTTTTCAATGCTCCTTTTAGCAATACAAGATCTGTAGTGGAACTGGCTATTGGGGAGATCATCTTTTTAATGCGTGGCCTGCCCGACAGGATTGGTGAGATGCATGCCGGTAACTGGAACAAGTCGGCCATTGGTAGCAGGGAAGTCCGTGGTAAAAAGCTCGGCATTGTGGGATATGGAAATATTGGTGCCCAGCTTTCGGTAGTGGCCGAAGCTATTGGATTTGATGTATATTATTACGATCTCATGGAAAAGCTTGCGCTGGGGAATGCTACTAAATGCAGTAGCCTGGAGGAGTTGCTAAAGACAGTGGACATTGTTACCCTACACGTTGACGGGCGTAAGGAAAATCAGGATCTCATAGGTGACAAGGAACTTGAATTAATGAAAGAAGGTTCTGTGTTTCTAAATCTTAGCCGGGGCCATGTGGTGGATATAAAAGCTTTGAGAAAATACATGGAAAGCGGCAAAATAAGAGGTGCCGGAATAGATGTCTTCCCGAAGGAACCAAAAACAAATAATGAAGAGTTTGAATCTGAATTAAGAGGTATTAAAAATGTCATTTTAACGCCTCATATTGGTGGAAGTACCGAAGAGGCCCAGGTGAATATCGGAAATTTTGTACCCGGAAAGATCATCGAATATATCAATACCGGAAGTACCACAAATAGTGTGAACTTTCCTAACCTGCAACTTCCAATTCTGGAAAATGCGCACCGTCTTATTCATATTCATCATAACCGCCCGGGGATAATAGCTCATATTAACAACATCCTGTCTCAACATGAATGTAATATTGTAGGCCAATACCTCAAAACAAATGAAACTATAGGATACGTGATCACAGATATCAATAAAGCCTACAACGAAGAAGTGATCGCCGAAATGAAGGGAATTGAAGGTACAATAAGGTTCCGGGTGCTTTATTAGGTTTAAGGTTTAGGATTTCTGGTTCAAGGTTCAAAGTTCAAAATCCAGGGTTTCGGATTTAAGGTTCAAGATCATTGTTGTCCGATTAAAAGATAAGTATTTCGAAAAAAACCTGCTAATGCTGATCCAAATCAGATTTTCGCTGTTTTAAGAGGTGGTTTTCAATTTTTTAATTGCTGCACCAGTATTTATAATTTATAAAACTTTGGTTTTCAGTATATTATATACAAATCTTGGCTCTAAATTCTAGAAGCGGAGCGATCTAGATTCTTTTCCCGGACAACAATGATTCAAGATTCAGAACTCGCAAACCACAACCACAACTCACACCCCGATAACCGGCAACTCCAACTTATAACTCTCAACTCATAACTCCTTCCAAATATGACCCAAATCATATTTTAGGAACAGGAGGTTAGTCATCTTTGAGGTTTTGCCTTTAAAAACCATTAAATATGACATATAATCTATCCCCACACCGGTTTCATATTCCGGTCATGGGTATTGCATTCACTATAGACACTCCTGTCAAGGTGGCTTCCTATGGAATTACCTCGGCATTGTCTATCATTGAAGACAACCTCATCGAGATGATGAGAAAGTACTATTACCAGCAAAACGAGGAACCTTATGTTCCAATTGAAAAACACGAGGAGAACTACCGCGTGCGTCGCATCACAGATTATTTGAATCTCGTGAACCGTAATGTGCACGTAAAATTTGAAAAGCTGAAAGAATCAGCTTTTGAAAAGGGTTCGGAGATCGTAAAGTATTTCGAAATGTTACCCGAGGAAAGTGGGCTTAAAGAAAAGTACTACCAATTTCTGAAGGAGCATGGAGAAGCCAAGACCGAACTCGAAAATTTTCTTCGGAAGCACATTCGTCCCGGTGGGATCGAGGTGAACATAATGACTAAAGTTGATAAGAATAACTTCAATAGAGCCGGAGAGATTTTACCGGATGGGTCTGATGCCCTGGGCGCGCTTAAAGCTTACGCCGAAAGTGATCTTGAAAATTCAGCAGTTATTTTTTCTGCCGGCATGAACCCAAGACTGTTCAACTACCTGGAAAACTTCAGGGAATTTGATGCTTCAGGTTTAGGGCAGTTCAAGAAGAAAGTGATCATTAAAGTCAGTGATTATCGCTCGGCACTAATTCAGGGAAAATATCTTGCCAAAAAGGGCATTTGGGTGAGTGAATTCAGAATTGAATCGGGCCTCAATTGCGGCGGACATGCTTTTGCCACTCAGGGATATCTGCTGGGACCAATTCTGGAAGAATTCAGAAATAAAAAAGAAGAATTAAGAAAAGAACTTTTCAGTCTTTATAATCCGGCGATAATGGCCAAAGGGCAGGAAGGATTTGAGGAACCGCATCCTGTGTATATTACCGTGCAGGGCGGAATTGGTACTGCCGAAGAACAAAAACTGCTCTACGGCTATTACGGAGTTGACGGTGCCGGTTGGGGAACCCCATTTTTGCTGTGTCCCGAAGCTACCACCGTAGATGACAAAACCCTTGAACTGCTTGCTGCGAGCCGGGAAAAGGATGTGGTATTGAGTAAAGCTTCTCCCCTGGGAGTGAGATTCAACTACCTCAAAGGAACTACTGCCGAAAAAGAAAGGCAGCAAAGGATCGACAAAGGCAAACCCGGAAGTCCCTGTACCGAAAAGTACCTGGTTTCAAATACCGAGTTCACTAAAGAACCTATTTGTACCGCCTCCAGGAAATACCAGAAATTAAAGCTGGAGCAGCTGGAAAAGGCAGGCCTGCCCGAAGCCGAATACAAGTACCAGGTGGACGACCTGCTAAGCAAGGAATGTTTGTGCATTGGCTTAAGTAATTCCGCCGGGCTCAATTATAAAGTGCCAATTGTGGAAAAGCTGGATGCCGTGACCATTTGTCCGGGTCCAAATATTGTGAATTTTAGTAAAACTGCGAGTCTGCAGGAGATGACAGATCATATTTACGGACGCAATGAACTGCCCCAGGATCCCTCGCGGCCGCATATGTTCCTCAAGGAAATGCAGTTGTATGTTGAGTATTTAAAAGAGGAAATAAGGAGTAATTTTAATCCCGGACCAAGAGATATCAAAGGCTGGACGGGGTTTTGTAACAATCTCCTTGAAGGAGTTTCCCACTACAGGCAGCTGGCAGAAAAGGAATTCATTAAAAAGAAAGAAGCTTTTGACCAGGGGCTAAAAAAATGGGAACTTGAAGTGATAAAGATCAAAACAAGCCTCAGTAACTAAGAAAGTTCAAAAAAAACACTCTTCAAAAATGACTTTTTTGGAGAGTTTTTTTTAGTCGCTAACTTTTTGCTGTTAGCCAAGAGTCAAGAACCAAGAGCTGTTAGCCTTTGGCCGTTAGCCAACAGCCAATAATCAATAGCCAAAAAGCTCTTAACCCTTGTCCATTGACTTCAAAGCAGCGATCATTTCGGGAGCTGTATTCACTACCTTTTTGATCTTGCCCGACGGTTCTACAACGATATGGGTGGGATAAATAGAAAAGCCCAGAGTGTCTTCAATAAAAGCTTTTTGATTGGCAATTACCGGGTAGTTAAACTCTCTGGTAGTAAGGAAATCTTTAAGTTCTTCTTCAGGATCCAGCGAAAGACTCATGAAGATTACATCCTCACGGTTTTTGTATTCTTCTACCAGCTCATTGAGTTGAGGCATTTCTTCAATACAGGGTTTACATCTTAGAAACCAGGTTTTTACTACCAGCGTTTTCCCTTCAGCCAGATCTTTAGAGAATTTTCTTCCTTCAAGATCGGTTAACTCAAAGTCGGGAAATTCCTGTCCTTCCATCATAAAATGCCGGTATTCGGGATAGGTGTCGGCCATAATGGTGTAACTAATATCATCGTCTGCATCTTCTCCAAGCCTGAAGAGCTGATAGCGGTCTGTCCCGGTATTCGATTTTAGTTTTAGGGTAATGAAATCTCCGGTTAAAATTTCCTCGAAAAAGGCTTTTTCTGAAATGGTGTCCCCTTCCTCTCCCAGCGGAATAAAATCTGATGCAAGATCAATATTGGTTTTGTGATACCTCCACCATTTGGCCTGATCGGTCTGTATAGAGGAGAAGATAAGTTCAGATTCGGTCATCTTCTCATTTTCCTCACAGGAAGTGAGAAAGAGAAAGCTTCCGAAGAAAAAAACCTGGAGTAAAGTTGTGAAATATCGCAAGATAGTGTCGTTTTTTGAGGTTCCAAAGATATGGAATTTGCCATAATGGGGAAAGTCTCTTGTTAATCCTTCGGCAGAAATATGAGGGGTCTAAAATGGCATTTTCGAAAGCTATTTCCGGAAAAGTTCCTGCTGGAATTATGGATGAAGAGTTCCGGGAATGATGAGGAGGCATTTTCAAAAATACTGTAAATTTACACGAACAAAACCTGCCTTATGCTTGAAAAAGATTTACGGGAAGCCTACCATTTCATTTTCGAAGAAGAACTGTTACAAGAGATCCTGAAATTCGGAACTCTAAAGGAGGTTAAGGCAGGAGAAACAATTATTGAAATTTCAGATTATGTGAAAAACATGCCCCTCCTGCTGGAAGGCGCCATTAAGATCCTGCGTGAGGATAAGGATGGGGACGAGCTGGTATTGTATTTTCTGGAGAGGGGCGACACCTGCGCCATGACCCTGTCCTGTTGCCTGGGACAGACCAAAAGTGAGATTAGGGCGGTTGCTGAAAAGGATACGCGCCTTGTAATGATCCCCATTGAAAAAATGGAAGAATGGACCTCGAGGTTCAAGAGCTGGAGGAATTTTGTTTTTGAGAGTTACCACTCCAGGTTGACTGAAATGCTTGATACCATTGATACCATTGCTTTCCTGAATATGGATGAGCGCCTTATGCGCTACCTGCAGGACAAAGCCAAGATCAATCAGGATGAACAGCTACAAATTACACACCAGGAGATCGCGTATGATCTGCATACTTCGCGGGTTGTGATCTCACGCCTCCTGAAAAAGCTCGAAAATGAGGGGAAAATAAGATTGCAGCGGAATAGTATCCTGGTGCATGATCTTTAAAATGTGACCTTTGTTACAGATCCGGCAAGTTTGAAAACTTACTTTTGTGCGGAACTTTTGAAACAATGGAGATAATAGATATTCTTGGTTACCTGGGAGCTTTAATTATTGGAGTAATTCTTGGGCTTATAGGCGGTGGAGGTTCTATTCTCACAGTACCTGTACTAGTCTACCTGCTTTCTATTAATCCTGTGACCGCTACAGCTTACTCCCTTTTTGTTGTGGGCGCAACTTCTCTTTTTGGATCAATAAAGAACCTTCAGAAGAAAAGAGTAGACCTTAAAACCGCAGTGGTTTTCTCGATTCCCGCTTTTATTGCCGTTTATCTCACAAGAAAATTTCTGGTTCCTGCCATTCCTGAAACCATTATAACCATTGGGGATTTCACTGTAACAAAGAATATCGGGATCATGCTGTTCTTTGCCTTTATAATGGTCCTGGCTTCAGTATCTATGATCCTGGAACCTTCAGAAAAAGATGCGAAGCCTAAAAAAGTAAAATATAATTACCTGTTTATAGTGCTGGAAGGCGGGATCGTAGGCGTTTTAACCGGAATTGTAGGGGCCGGCGGGGGATTTCTTATAATTCCGGCGCTGGTATTAATGACCAAACTGCCCATGAAAAGAGCAGTAGCCACATCGCTGGTGATCATTGCAGTTAAATCTTTGATCGGCTTTATTGGAGATGTGCAAAACCTGGAAATAGACTGGCTCTTTCTTCTTATCTTCACAACGATCTCTATCATCGGAATTTTTGTAGGGATTTGGCTTAACCGTTTTATTGACGGAAAGAAGCTGAAGAAAGGTTTCGGTTGGTTTGTGCTGCTTATGGGGATCTATATTTTCTGGAAAGAGATCTTCTGATTTTCTGAAATTTTGAAATGAAGAGATAATATCAAATTATAAAAAAATGGCTGTTCCCAAAAAGGACAAAATATTTGTAATGCTCCAGTTCCTTGTTTTTATTGCCTGGTTATTTGAGGTAGAGGCCTGGCATTTTCAATTATCTGACAATCTTCACGGATTGGGAATGGTACTGGCAATTATTGGACTGTTACTTGTGCTGGCGGCGTTTTTACAACTCAATACTAATCTTTCACCTTTCCCAAGCCCCAAAGAGGGAGCCAAACTCGTTACCGGGGGAGTTTTTGCTTTTGCCCGGCACCCGATTTATTCAGGGGTACTTTTTATGGGTTTCGGAATTTCGGTCTGGATGGGCTCGGGGTATAAGCTTCTCATGACGTTTTTACTTTTCCTGATCTTCTACTTTAAAAGCAGATATGAAGAGGAGAGACTCATAGCTGCTTTTCCCGAATATCTGGATTATAAGAAAGATACAGGCAGATTTTTTCCTAAATTTAGAGGAAGAATTTGAAGATAGATGGTAAAAAGATTTGGGAAGAATCCGCAGGGTGAAAGGTTACAAAGAATAAAAAGTTCGCTTCATTACCGGGATGGAAGTTTCGAAAATGTGGAAAATACATCGGTGAATCCAGATGATGTTTCCATGTTCAGGATCCTCAAAAAGATGATTTTCCGACCTTCCTCTGTTGAGCCTTCTGAAGAGCTTCCAAATATAAAATCAGATCTATCCGGTCTTGACAGTGATGAGATTTCCGTAGTTTGGTTTGGGCATTCGTCCTATTTTATTCAGCTGAAGGATTTCAGGATCCTGGTAGATCCCGTTTTTAGCGGAAATGCCTCTCCTTTCAGATTTTTTGGAAAAGCTTTTAAAGGAGCCGACCATTTTAATGCTGAAGATATTCCGCCTGTAGATCTTTTGATCCTTACGCATGATCATTACGATCATTTGGACTATCCAAGTATAAAAAAGCTGCATGAAAAGGCGGCTACGGTGGTTACTTCCCTTGGAGTAGGAGCTCACCTGGAAACCTGGGGTGTCAAAAATGACAAAATTAACGAGCTTGACTGGTGGGAGGAACATAGGGTAAATTCAGAAGTAAAAGTTACCGCAACTCCTTCCCGACATTTTTCCGGTAGGGGAATTAAAAGAGCGCAAACGCTGTGGTCATCTTTTGTTTTGGAAGCAGGGGAAACGAAGATATTTATTGGCGGGGATTCCGGTTATGATGGGACTTTCAGGAAAATTGGCAGCAAATTCGGGCCTTTTGACCTTGCGTTCCTGGAGTGTGGGCAATTTGGGAAATACTGGCCTCAAATCCATATGTTTCCCGAGCAAACTGCACAGGCGGCCATAGATCTGGAAGCTAAAAAAGTGATCCCGGTGCATTGGGGAAAATTTGGACTTTCCTATCATCCCTGGAATGAACCCATACAAAGATTCATAACTGCAGCTGATGCCGCCGGTCTTAATTATATGATTCCGAAAATAGGCGAAGCAGTAGATCTTAATTCTGAATATCAACAGGAGCCTTGGTGGCTATTCGAAAAAAAAGATAATAAATATGGAGCAGGACAAGCAACACTGGGATAAGGTATATTCCGAAAAACAACCTACAGAGGTGAGCTGGTATGAACCAATGCCGGAAATATCGCTGAACTTAATTAACGAATGTAAACTTGAAAAGGATGCAGCTATCATAGACATTGGTGGCGGAGACAGTTTTTTAGCTGAATTTCTCGTTTCCAAAGGCTACACCGATGTCACTGTAGTAGATATTTCTGAAAAAGCCATTGAAAGGGCAAAGGAGCGGATGTGCGAAAAAGCGGATGAGGTGACCTGGATCGTTGCCGATGCTGCCGACTTTAATCCCGGGAAGAAGTTTGACCTGTGGCATGACCGCGCTGCTTTTCATTTTCTCACAGAGGAAACTCAGCGGGAAAAATATTTAAAAACATTGATTGAAGCTGTAAAACCTGGAGGTTATGTGCTTATGAGCACCTTTTCGGAAAACGGACCTACTAAATGCAGTGGCCTTGAGGTTCAGCGTTACTCGGTAGGAGAAATGCAGGAGTTGTTTCAGGAGGAATTCAATGTGTTAAGCGGAAAAAGTGTGGATCACACAACGCCATCAGGTAGTACGCAGAATTTTACTGTTTGTAGTTTTCAGAAGAAAAAATAAAAATAAAAAGATGAAGGATTTTTGGAACGAAAGGTATAGTGAAGAAGAATATGTTTACGGGGAAGTGCCGAATGAGTATTTCCATTCGAGATTTACACAATTCGATCCCGGCGAGATTTTATTCGCTGCGGAAGGAGAGGGGAGGAATGCTGTTTTTGCGGCCAAGTGTGACTGGAAGGTCGCTGCTTTTGACATTAGTGAAGAAGCTAAGAAAAAAGCAGAAGGTCTCGCTAAAAAACATGCAGTGGAATTGGATTATCGTGTAGGAGAACTCCCTGAGCTGGGTTTTGAAAAAGATGATTTTGATGCCGTTGCCTTGATCTATGCTCATTTTCCGGTGGATGTCCGGAAAAAATACCACAAATTATTGATTTCTTTTATACGAAGGGACGGATTGATCTTTTTTGAAGGTTTCAGCAAGAAACACAAAGTTTATCAGGAAAAGAATCCGGAGGTGGGTGGTCCTAAAGATGAAGCTTTACTTTATTCAATGGAAGAGATCAAAGAAGATTTTGGAAGCCTGAACTTTCTGGAATTGTATGAAGCTGAGATAGATCTTAAGGAGGGCAAATACCACAACGGCCTGGGCGCAGTGATACGTTTTGTGGCGCAAAAGAAATAACCGGAACCTTCAGCTTTAAGAAAAAGGGAAAGTCCGGTTCTTGAAAACTATATAGATGAAAAAAAATTGGCTGCTAAAATGATATTTTCAGCAGCCATATTTTATTGTAGATCCCTGAGAAACTTTTTAAATTCTTTAGTGTTAAAATCTCCCATTCCCAGGTGGGTTAGTGCAAGATTTCCATTTGCATCTATAACATAGGTTGTTGGGATGCTATTCGTAGAATATGCGGCGGGTAATGGTCCTGTCAATTTATAGATCTCAAAAGTATATCCTTTTTTATCCCTGAAATTTTTTGCTTTTTCAAAGTCGTTGTCTAAAGACAACATTACAAATTCTACATTCTTCTCGTTCATCTCGCCGTAAAGTTTATGGATCCCCGGCATTTCTGCTATACAGGGAGGGCACCAGGTCGCCCAGAAGTTTAGAAAGATTACCTTCCCCCGGAAATCTTCCATATTAACTTTTTCACCTTTTGAATTTTCCAGGCTTATATTAAGATCTGCACTTTCGGCGGGAGTGAGGGAAGCCATTTCTGCTTTGTCCTTAATATCGGGATCCATGATGCCGGTGGCAAGGATTCCGCGTTGGAGGAATCCGAGTACCTCAGTATGAAGACCGGTAATAAAAAGGCCAAGGAAGACTGCTCCAATAAGGCCGAATTCAATTAAATTTTTTTTCAGTTTCTTATTCATGGTAAGTTTTAAGAAGAGCAAATGTAGAAATACCTCATGAACGAGAATGTCACATTTGTTACATAAGCCCCACCCGGTTTTGAGAGAAACAGGTTTTTAAGTATTTTAGTGGCTATAGCAACCGGGACGCTGAGTTATATCTTCTGAATTTTTGCGAAATTTTTAATAAATAGATTAATGTATATCAAACAGTTGGCTTTCTGTAACCCATGTTACGGACTAACCTCCTGAAAAAAGGTATTTTTGCTTTAGATTTATTGGTCGGATCTATTCCGGCCCTTTAAAATTTAAACCGAACATTATGAAGATTAAACAATTTAAAGATAGCCCGCTTGCACATTATTCTTATACCATTGTAAGCGAAGGAAAAATGGCTCTGGTTGATCCTGGAAGAAATCCATTGCAGTATTATAATTATGCAGAGGAAGAGAATGCAAAGATCGTGGCTGTTTTTGAAACGCATCCTCATGCCGATTTTGTAAGTAGTCATTGTCAGATCCATGAACAAGCAGGAGCTACAATCTATGCGAGCAAATTACTGGGAGCAGATTATGAGCATAAAGCTTTTGATGAAGGAGATTCTGTACAAATGGGACAGGTAATTTTTAAAGCAATTAATACACCCGGGCATTCCCCGGACAGTATAACCATAGTTGCTGAAGAGAAGGGGGAAACTGCTCTGTTCACAGGGGACACTTTGTTCATTGGAGATGTTGGCCGGCCAGATCTTAGGGAAAAAGTTGGTAACATGACCGCTAAGCGGGTGGAACTGGCAAAAGCCATGTATCACACCATGAACAACAAGTATAACAATTTGCCAGACGATGCCCTGGTTTATCCTGCACATGGGGCAGGTTCTCTTTGCGGCAAAAATATGAGTTCAGATTCCTCGAGTACTTTAGGGAATGAGCGGAAGTACAACTGGGCCTTTCGGGAACAAACCGAAGAAAAATTTGTTGAAACCATACTCCAGGACCAGCCTTTTATTCCGCATTATTTTGGGTTCAATGTTGATGTAAATAAGACCGGTGCCGATAATGTGCAGCAAACAAAAGCAGCAGTAAAGCTGAAGCTACTTGTAGATAAAGTAGAAGAAGGCATCACTGTAATAGACGTTCGGGACGGGGATGAATACAAGAAAAATCATTTGCCCAACAGTATAAATATCATGGCGCGAAGTGAAGATGATAAATACGAAACCTGGTTGGGTGCAATTGTGAAGCCCAAAGAGCCATTTTATATAGTGGTAAAAAGCATGGGACAGGTAGGTGATATCCTGGAAAGAACTGCAAAAATAGGTTACGAAAAACAATTAAGAGGAATTGTCACCCTTGCCGGGGCAACCTTAAAAGAATCGGATGAATTTAACTTGAAGGACTTTAAGGATAATAAAGAGCAATACACCATTGTTGATATAAGGAATGAGAGCGAACTTGCACAGGGAAAGATCTTTGATGATGCAATAGCGATACCTTTAAATGAACTTAGGGAACGATCCAACGAAGTGCCTGCAGACAAACCTATCGTGGTTCATTGTGCCGGTGGATATCGATCTTCTGCCGGAAGCAGTATTTTGGAAAATCATTTTCCCAAGACCAAAGTTTACGATCTTAGTGAAAATATTAAGGAGTTTAACTAGGATTTAATGAGAACAAAAAATGAAATTTAATACTGTTATTCCAAAACGGCTTAAGTACTATTACCTGCGGGAGCTGGTGCAGTATAGAGAAACTTTTAAGCAGGGAAATTTTGTGCATGCCTGGCATCATCTGGAACGGGCGCATATAATTGGTCAGTCTTACCCGTGGGAGCACTCGTATGCGCACTGGCTCATGCTGAAGTTTGGAATTAGCATAAAAGACACGAAAGAGGTCCTGGGGCAATTCCCCCGTTTGTTGATTGGAGGGATAAAATCTTTTGTGGGTAAAATACCATTGGGAAATACCGGCGGAGCAAATGTTCCTCCTTTAAGACCTATGCCCTTACCCGAAGATATTCAGCTGCTGTTTAAAAAATAGTGTCCTCGAAATATCTAAAAAAGCCGCCAGTGAGGTGGCTTTTTTTATTGCCATTATTCAAAAATCCCGAAAATGAGCGGATATTTTTTTATTATATTTACCCAAAGCGCATAAAAACCGCAAATATGGAAGAAAAATATAAAGTAACGGTAGATGGAAATATGGAGTTTGAATTTACCCGGGAACAGGTTGAAGCCCTTGATCTTCAGGAAACTTCTTCCGGGTCTGCACATGTTTTAAAAGATCACCGTTCTTTCTCGACTCAACTTCAGGATTCCCACTTTTTAAACAGGGCCTATATCGTTAGAGTGAATTCCCGGCCTTTTGAGGTGAAGATTTCCAATGAACTTGATCTTCTCATTGAAGAGATGGGATTAAGTCTTGCCGCTGCGCAGGTGATCAATGATATAAAAGCTCCTATGCCGGGTCTTATCTTTGATGTGCAGGTAAAAGAGGGGGATGAGGTCAAAGAAGGAGATTATCTTTTAGTCCTGGAAGCCATGAAAATGGAAAATACACTCACCGCTCCCAGGGATGGCGTTGTAAAATCAGTAAATGTTCAAAAAGGGCAAACTGTAGATAAAAATCAGTTGCTCCTTGAAATGGAATAACACTATTTACCTCCAAATTTCCGATTCCAATAAATAAATTGAATGAAAAAAATATTAGTAGCCAATAGGGGAGAGATCGCATTGCGCGTGATGAAAACTGCCCGCCAAATGGGAATTCGCACTGTAGCTGTATTTTCAACAGTAGATCGCAACGCTCCCCATGTAAAATTTGCCGATGAAGCTGTTTGTATAGGAGAAGCTCCATCAAATCAATCTTACCTGTTGGGGGATAAGATCATTGAAGTTGCCAAAGAGCTGGATGTGGATGGAATACATCCCGGGTATGGTTTTTTAAGTGAAAATGCCGGTTTTGCTGAAAAAGTTGAGCATAATGGAATTACATGGATAGGTCCCGGTTCTAAAGCCATAAAGATCATGGGAAGCAAACTGGCTGCAAAAGATGCAGTAAAAGACTATGATATTCCTATGGTACCGGGGATTGATCAAGCAATTACAGATCCCGAAAAGGCCAAAAAGATTGCCGCTCAAATAGGATTCCCCATCCTTATTAAGGCTTCGGCGGGAGGTGGCGGTAAGGGTATGCGTATCGTGGAGAAAGAAAGTGAGCTGGAAGACCAGATGAAGCGGGCGATTAGTGAAGCGGAGTCCGCCTTTGGAGACGGTTCGGTATTTATAGAGAAATATGTTGGTAGTCCGCGGCATATTGAGATCCAGGTTCTGGCAGATTCCCACGACAATATCCTGCATCTTTTTGAACGGGAATGCAGTATTCAGCGGAGGCATCAAAAGGTGGTGGAGGAAGCGCCATCGGTCATTCTTGATGATGAGTTACGTAAAAAAATGGGGGAAGCTGCTGTCAAAGTTGCCAGAGCTTGTGAATATGTTGGCGCAGGGACAGTAGAATTCCTTCTGGATGAAAATAAGAATTTCTATTTCCTTGAAATGAATACCCGGTTGCAGGTAGAACACCCAGTGACCGAATTGATCACCGGTATAGATCTCGTGGAACAACAAATAAAAATAGCCAGGGGAGAAGTTCTTTCATTTTCTCAGGAGGACTTAAGGATTTCGGGACACGCCGTGGAGCTTCGGGTTTATGCCGAAGATCCCCTTGAAGATTTCATGCCAAGTGTTGGGCTGCTGGAGCGGTATCGCGGACCATCGGGAGAAGGGGTGAGATTGGATGATGGTTTTGAGGAAGGAATGGAAGTGCCAATTTACTATGATCCCATGCTCGCTAAACTCATTACCTACGGAAAGACACGGCAAGAAGCTATCCAGAGAATGTTGAAGGCAATTAGTGAGTACGAGATTAAAGGTGTTAGTACAACTTTACCCTTCGGAAAATTCGTTTTTGAACATGAAGCCTTCCGAAGTGGAGATTTTGATACCCATTTCGTGAAAAAATACTATTCTGCAGAAAAACTTGAATCCCAAACCCGGGAGGAAGCAGAGTTGGCTGCTCTTGTAGCGCTGAAACAGTACCTGCAGGACAGAGAGCAGTTGAGATTACCTAATAAATAATTGCAGAAGAAATCTATGAGCAAGAACACCCAAAACCTGAAAGAAAAAATGGCCGAAGCCGTTAAAGGCGGTGGCGAAAAGAGAATAGAAAAGCAACACAAGCAAAAGAAACTTACCGCCCGCGAACGGGTGGATTATCTTTTGGATGAAGGCTCCTTTGAAGAAATAGGTATCCTCGTTACCCATCGCACCACCGACTTCGGAATGGAGAATCAGCAGTATTATGGGGACGGTGTGGTTACAGGGTATGGAACCATTAACGGCAGGCTGGTTTATGTATTTGCCCAGGATTTCACCGTTTTTGGAGGTTCACTTTCAGAAACCCACGCCGAAAAGATCTGTAAGATCATGGATCATGCAATGAAGGTTGGAGCGCCGGTCATTGGGCTCAATGATTCGGGTGGAGCAAGGATTCAGGAGGGAGTGAAATCCCTGGGAGGTTATGCAGACATTTTTTACCGAAATGTGCAGGCTTCAGGAGTAGTTCCTCAGATTTCTGCCATCATGGGACCATGTGCCGGGGGTGCGGTTTATTCCCCCGCCATTACCGACTTTACGTTTATGGTTCAGGATACCAGCTATATGTTCGTGACGGGTCCCAATGTAGTGAAGACAGTGACTAATGAAGAGGTGACTTCCGAAGAACTGGGGGGCGCCAGCACACATTCCACCAAAAGTGGTGTTACCCACAGGACTGCTGCGAATGACATAAGTTGTTTGGAGGATATCAAGAGCCTGCTTAGCTATATTCCTCAGAACAATAAAGTCACTGCCGAAAAGTTGCCATACGAATTTGGAGATGAGGTAAGGGAAGAACTTGAATCCATAGTGCCCGATAGTTCAAATAAGCCTTATGATATGCATGAGGTGATCAAAGGAATTATTGATGAAAATACCTTTTTTGAGATCCATAAGAATTACGCCGATAATATTATTGTGGGGTTTGCACGATTGGGGGGCAGGAGCATAGGTATTGTAGCCAACCAGCCCATGAGTCTTGCAGGAGTACTGGATGTGGAATCTTCCAGGAAAGCAGCCCGTTTTACGCGCTTTTGTGATTGCTTCAACATTCCGCTGCTGGTGCTGGTAGATGTTCCGGGATTCCTGCCGGGAACAGACCAGGAATGGAACGGCATCATTCTTCACGGTGCAAAATTACTTTATGCCCTGAGTGAAGCCACGGTTCCCAGGGTGACTGTTATTACACGTAAAGCTTACGGTGGGGCTTATGATGTGATGAACTCCAAACACATTGGCGCCGATCTTAACTACGCCTGGCCATCGGCAGAAATTGCCGTGATGGGTGCTAAGGGAGCCAGTGAGATCATCTTCAGAAAAGAGATCAAAGAAGCCGAAGATCCCGAAATTAAACTTTCTGAAAAGGAGAAGGAATACGCCGAAAAATTCGCTAATCCTTTTATTGCTGCCCAACGCGGATTCATTGATGAGGTTATTATGCCCCGTGATACCCGCAGGAAACTTCTGAAGGCCTTTAATATGCTCGAAAACAAAGAAATCTTACGGATAGACAGGAAGCATGGGAATATTCCGCTTTAACCTGCGGTTATTCAAAGTTCAAGATTCAAAATTCAAAATTAAAGAATTGTGGAGTTCAAATCTATCGTTTACAGTCTAAAGTCTCACATCTCATATCTCACATCTCACATCTAAAAAAATGAAGTTCAAAAAATTAGTTTATGTAGATTATACAAAGCTAGAGCCCTGGGCTACTAAAGAACTTGAGAATTTTTGTGAAGAGGTGGTGGTGTATGACGATGAACCTTCAAAAGAAGAGACTTTAAACAGAATAAAAGACGCCGAAGCAGTTATTGTTTCATGGAAAACAGAGATCCCAGAGGACATTATAAAGCAATGTCCCGATCTAAAATACATTGGAATGGCCTGTAGCTTGTACGATGATGCATCAGCTAATGTGGCGGTGGAATTTGCGCGAAGCAGAGGAATAACCGTAACCGGAATAAAAGATTACGGCGATCCCGGGGTGGCCGAATTTATAGTGTCGCAACTAGTGTTTTTGCTGCACGGGTATGCAGGCCAGCAATGGAAAGAAATGCCGCAGGAACTCACCGGTAAAAAGATCGGGATTATTGGACTGGGAACAACGGGGCAGCTGGTTGCGAAATGTTTGTTGCCATTCGGGGTTGACCTTTATTATTACAGCCGTACCCGCAAAAAAGATTGGGAAGATCAGATTAATTATCTGCCGCTGGACCAACTGTTAAAGACTGTAGATATCATTTCCCTGCATCTTCCGAAGAATTCGCTGGTTTTAAAAGCAACCGATTTTGCCCTTTTTGGAACCGGAAAGATCCTGATCAACACTTCCCTGGGGCTTCCGTTTGAAGAGGGAGCTTTTGTTGAGTGGATAAAAAAAGATGGGAATTTTGCCATTTTTGACGGGGATGGAAAGAAGCAGCTTTCAGAAGGGACTGAAAAATTAGACCGGGTCATAACTGCGGAAAAAAGTGCGGGATGGGCAGCAGAAACCCAGCGAAGACTTTCCGAAAAGGTGCTGCAGAATGTCAGGGATTTTTTAAAGCAATAGCTTTATCGGTTTTCCCAATGATCCCGGAATTCGGTTGAAAAACTGAAATCATATCTTTACCAAAAATATTTCTATGGAATTTATTTTAGAACCCTGGCCATGGTACGTAGCCGGTCCCCTCATCGCACTGGTAATGTTCCTGCTTATATTTATGGGCAAGAAATTTGGAATGTCTTCCAATCTTGAAACTCTCTGCACGGTTTGTGGCGCAGGGAAAAGATCTGACTACTTTAATGTGGACTGGAAGGCGAGCCGCTGGAACCTGATCGTAATCCTGGGAGCAGCAATAGGAGGGTTTTTTGCAGCACATCTGCTTTCCACAGACACTTCAGTAGAAATATCGGCCGAAACGGTTTCTAATCTTGAAGGCCTGGGTTTTTTTAGTGCCGGGGAAGCCTATTTGCCCGAAAGACTTTTTAGTATGGAAGCCTTTACAGATATAGGGTCGCTTGCAATCCTGTTAATTGGAGGCTTGTTAATTGGTTTTGGAGCCCGTTATGCTGCGGGATGTACTTCGGGCCACGCCATTTCGGGTCTCAGCAATCTCCAGTTACCTTCTCTCATAGCCGTGATAGGATTTTTTATTGGCGGCCTCGTGATGGTGCACTTATTATTTCCAATAATTTTTTAAGATGAAAAGAACAGCAGGTTATTTATTAATCGGGATATTTTTTGGGATAGTGATGTTCAAATCTGAAGCTGCTTCATGGTTTCGCATTTATGAGATGTTCAGGTTTGAGGCCTTTCATATGTATGGAATTATAGGCTCAGCCTTAATCATAGGAATAATTGGAGTGCAGATTATAAAAAGAAAGCACCTGAAATCTTTTTTTGGAGAACCCATAAAAATAGCCTCTAAAGAAAGAGGCTTTAAAAAGTACTTTTTTGGAGGGATTATTTTTGGGTTGGGCTGGGCTTTGGCCGGAGCATGTCCCGGGCCTATTTATACCTTAATAGGCGCGGGATATATTTCTGTAGTGGTTGTCCTAATTGGGGCTTTAGGGGGCGCTTTCCTTTACGGATTGCTTCGGAAGCATTTGCCACATTAGTTGGCAAGGCATTTTCCGGGATTTTTTCCGAAGACAGAGAGTTCGTAGATCATTCCTTCCTTCCACTTTAGTCCGTCAAGTTTTTGTCCCTGAAGTTTCTTCTGTAACAGATGGCTTACTTCCAGGTCTTGTGCGGCTACGCTGACATATTGAATGCTCATGTTTTCTGAAACAGAAAAGAAAACAGTGACGCTAGTTCCTTCTTGCAGGCTTTGGTTAGTATCCCGAAGTAAAAGTTCGATTTCGGCAGTAAGGCCGTTGAGGTCATAGATCCTTTCAGGCTTTTCTGCATAGATAACTGTAGAAACAGTGATCGCTAAGGTCAGCAGTAATAATTTAAAACGTTTCATAATGCAATATTTTAAAGATTAATAATCAATTTCTTCGGGGGATTTTGATTGTTCTTACCTTAAAGACTATCTGGAAATGAAAACGTTACAGGCTGGGAAAGAAAATGATGTAAATCTTTTCTGAGAAAGGTAGAAGGAAGGAAGGGAGATTTGAAATTTCACTGCCAGTAATCTTATAATTATCACAGTCAATGAGGTGATGATATAAATTACATCCTGTGGCATTCCCAGCTCATAAAATATAATAAAAGCCAGGCCTCCCACTATACAAGCGGTGGCGTAGATTTCTTTTCTAAAGATTACCGGGATCTCATTACAAAGAATATCTCTTATCACTCCACCAAAGGTGCCTGTAATGGCTCCCAGGGTAATGCAAATAATAGGGTTAAGATTATTTTGAATCCCAATTTCCACCCCGGTAATGGTGAAAATTCCCAAGCCTATGGTATCGAAGAGGAAAAGAGATTTTTTAAGGTGATCGAGGTTTTTTCTGAAAATTATTGCCAGGATAGTCACAAATCCAATAACATATATATAAATAGTGTTTTCCATCCAGGTCACCGGCGTATTTCCTATTAATATATCTCTTACCGTCCCGCCGCCAATTGCTGTGACAAATGCTATAATAAAAATTCCGAAAAGATCGAGTCTGCGGTTCATGGCCGAGAGAGCTCCCGAAATTGCAAAGGCAATAGTTCCCAACAGGTCCAGGATATTGAATAGGGACAAATCGATCATGCTCCAAAGGTAGGTTAATAGGAGGAGCCTGAAAAACCTTCTGTCAATGACAGAAGTTATTCTTCTATAACAAATCTGTATCTATAAAACTGTAAGGTTTCTTTGAAAGTTACTACTTTTACAGGAAGAAATTTTTATCATCATGAGTGAAACCAGAGAGAGAATAAAATGCCTTATTATAGGCTCGGGCCCTGCAGGTTATACTGCGGCCATATATGCTGCCAGAGCAGATCTTCACCCGGTAATGTATACCGGGATGGAACCCGGTGGCCAGCTAACCACCACCACCGAAGTAGATAATTTCCCAGGCTATCCCGATGGGATTGACGGTCCTGCAATGATGATCGATCTTCAAAAACAAGCCGAAAGGTTTGGCACCCAGGTGCGCATTGGAATGGTAACCGAGGTACAATTGAGTAAGGAAAATGGCGGGATCCACCAGGTTTGTGTGGATAACTCCACGTGGTTGGAAGCCGAAACTGTGATCATTTCTACAGGGGCTACCGCGAAATATCTTGGTCTTCCCAGTGAACAGCGTTTAAGAGGCGGAGGAGTTTCGGCCTGTGCTGTTTGCGACGGATTCTTTTATAAAAATCAGGAAGTAGCTATTGTTGGAGGAGGAGATACTGCCGCCGAAGAAGCTACCTATCTGGCAAATATTTGTGCAAAAGTTACCATGCTGGTAAGAAAAGATGAACTGCGGGCTTCAAAAGCCATGCAGCACAGGGTTTTTAATACTAAGAATCTTGAGGTGCGGTTCAATTCTGAGGTTGATGAAGTATTGGGAGATCAGGTGGTTGAAGGGCTTCGTATCCTGAATAATAAAACAGGTGAAAAAGAGGAGATCAACATCACCGGACTTTTCATTGCGATTGGACACAAACCAAATACGGAAATATTTAAAGGTCAGCTGGATATGGACAATACCGGCTATATAATTACTACAGGTAAGAGCACCAAAACTAATTTGCCTGGAGTTTTCGCATCGGGAGATGTTCAGGACAAAGAATATCGCCAGGCAATCACTGCTGCCGGTACAGGATGTATGGCTGCCCTGGATGCCGAAAGATATCTTGCTACGGTGGAGAGTGCCGAGGAAGAAGAAGTTGCCACAAAATAGAGAACTGATTGTTTTGTAAATAAAAAAGGCTGCCCTCAAAGGCAGCCTTTTTGTTTTTGGTTAATTCTAACATTCTTCGGAAGAATAGATCTTGCAAACTTGTTCTGTTTTTGCTTTTTCTGCAACTTCAGGTTCACACTCTTCTACGGATGGAAAAAGAAGAGTGAAGATGGAGGCCACTACAATTTCTATAAGTACTGCCATTATCCTGAGATTGTATCGGTTTTGATCGCTTCGGGTTCTTCCTCTTGTAATTCATTAAGAGTTTCCTCTTCGGTTTCTCCTGTGTCCCAATCGCTATTTTGCTCCTGGGCATCTCCTGTGTCCCAGTCACTGTTGGAATCTCCCCATGGGTCTTCTTCTTCGGCAGGACAATCCAGGCAATCTGTTCCTTCACGTGTTATTTTGAGGTATCTCTCTTCATATCCATTATGCAGGATGTCGCCGAAATTATCTGTGTTACGATGGAAGGAATAGGTGTTGTCTGCTGCATAAAGCACAGTGCCCACGGGAAGGAACAGGGTTACCTGCACTTTCTGGTCCCTGTATTTGTTTGAAGGATCTGTGGTGAATAAGCCGCTTAAATCAAGGCGATCATTAGAAAAACTGGTGGTATAATTAATTTCTTCAGCTCTTTGTCGGGCTTCTTCATAAGTTTTCCCTTCAGCTTCTTTAATGATCTCCATTCTTGCTGTAGAATCCAACGTGGATTGAACGATTAACTGCACATTCTGAATCCATATTACCTTTTGCCCATTCTCATCATAGGAGATATTAAGGTCATTTGATTTATAGGGAGTGGAATTAAATTGTGGATCTCCCATCATGTTGACGTACAAAGTATCATTTGCGGTCACAGGTAAATTTTCAGAAGTTCTTACTTCGCCATCAAAAGCTCTTTCCGTAGCCTGCTGGATTCCGAAGAATATTAATCCCAATACAGAGATGATCCAAAGTCCTAATAGTACCAGCTTGGCAGTTTTCCCAATGGACTTGAGATCTTTTACCAGGATCTTCAAACCAAGTATGAACAGGAAAAAGAATGGAATTCCCACCGCGAAAAAAGCGAGGAGGGAAATGATCCATATACTGTCTGCCCCCGGTCCCGAAATCTCTACCATATCTGTCCAGGGAGCTTCGATAATTCCAAAAGTCCCTATGGAAAATAAACCAATAAAGAGGCCGATTAAAGTGGCTCCTGCCAGTAATAAAAGGAAGATACCAATTAACTTTACGAACAGGTTAAGAATGAATTTTACGACATCACCTACGGCGGTGGCAGCGGAATTTGCACCAGACCGCGCTTTATACCCATATTTTTCGTAGTTGATGTCCTTCATCTTTCCCGACACATCATCGAACCCCTCTCTAATTTTGCGTTCAATGTTGCTAATAGTTACCGGCTCCCCACGCATGGCAAGTTTATCGGCAGTAGTTTTAGCTTCGGGAACAAAGATCCATAGTGCAATATAGATAAGGATAAAAGCCCCCGTAGAGAAGATGGTAAGGAGGATCCAGGCAATTCTTATCCATAAAGCATCAATACCGGTATAATGAGCCAACCCGGAGGATACTCCGCCAATGTAGCTGTTCTCGGTATCTCGAAATAGTTTTTTGCCCCTGGTTTTTTTATAGACCGGCTCATCTTCAAATATCTCTTCATCAAGCACATAGTCTTCAGGTTGGCCCATTACAGAAATAACTTCATCAACTTCCCTGATGCCTATTACCTGTCTTTCATTTTTGATCTTTTCAGCAAAAAGTTCGGCTATACGCGCTTCAATATCATGAATGATCTCTTCCTGGCCAGAAGTATTGGTGAGAGACTTTTTAATGGCCTCCAGGTAATGTTGCAGCCTGGCATAAGCATCCTCATCAATATGAAAGAAAATGCCGGCAAGATTTATATTGACTGTTTTATTCATGATTTTTAGGTTTTTGGGTGGTTACAATAGTTACTGCTGTTTGCAGCTCGTCCCAGGTGTGGGTTAATTCTTTAAGAAATATTTTTCCGGTTTCTGTAAGGCCGTAATATTTTCTTGGTGGCCCACTGGTGGATTCTTCCCACCGGTAGGTGAGGAGTCCGGCGTTTTTAAGCCGGGTGAGTAGCGGGTAAATGGTTCCTTCTACCACCAGGAGTTTTGCACTTTTCAGGGTGTCAAGGATTTCGGCTACATACGCATCATTGTCTCTAAGTACAGACAATATGCAGTATTCCAAAACACCCTTGCGCATTTGTGCCTTCGTGTTTTCAATCTTCATAGTGTTGGGTTTTGAATGTTGTTGAACTGCTCATTTTTTGATTGATTGATGATGATAATTGATTGATGATTTATTCTGAAGCCTCTTTTGGCGTAGTATTATCTGTAGCTTCGGAAGGATTTTCGAGATATCCATCTGCATTGAGAAAATTAACAGTTAACGGATATTTATAATACCTGCCTTCACCTGCTCTTATAGTAGCTGAAACAACTGCATAAATATTTAATACAAAGAGTGCCAGAAGTAAAAACGCCATAGTCATGATATAAATAACTACAGGACCTGCTTCCAGCGGATTCCCGATCCATTGTTGATGTTCATTCCAGTAGAAGGAATCTTCAAAATTCAGATTGAGTCCAATAATAATTGCACCTGCAACTCCTATCATTATAAGGAACAAAGCATAAAGGAAAAGACTTATCTGAAAATTAAGAGCTTGTTTTCCGTGTTCATTAACAAAGGGATCATTCTTTTTAGCAGTCCAAAAGATCAAAGGGAAAATAAAATTTCCGAAGGGAAAGAAGAACTGCGAGAAAGTGGATAAATGGATTAATGCTGCCACTGTTTTGTCTGGATTTGTCGATTGATTAGTCATTTTTGATTGATTTTCTTATGCAAATATATGTCTTAAAGACAGTATTATGCAAAACAAAGTACTATAATTTTTAGATCAAATGCAAAATTTAACATTTTAACATGTTGAATAATTTGAATACTTTTAGAAAAATCTTCAGTAACTATGGATGTTTCATCTCAAAAATTGAATTCCTTTTTAATGTTTAAACTTCCCAGTGCATGGTTATGCGGGGTAAGAGTTAAGGAAATAGATGAAACCCATTGCATTACAACCGTCACCCATCGCTGGATCAATCAAAATCCTTTTAACTCTCTATACTTTGCTGTACAGGCGATGGCGGCCGAATTAAGTACCGGAGCTTTGGTGATGACGGCTATACAAGCTTCTAATAAGCGTATTTCGATGCTGGTGGCGCAGAATAATTCTAAATTCACCAAAAAGGCAACAGGCAAAATATCCTTTATATGTAATGATGCGCACCTGGTCATTACAGCTATTGAAGAGACAATAAAAACCGGGGAAGGCCAAACCTTCTGGATGCGTTCTCGGGGAGTAAATGAAAATGGAGACGAAGTTTCAGTATTTGAATTTGAATGGACGATTAAATTAAAGTAGGCAGTATTTAGTTATCAGTATTCAGTGATGGGTTCGTAATAATCAGTAGATTAAAAGATCAGAATAGACTCCAGACGCTAGAACGCCAAACTTTGAATTTTAAATTTTGAATTTTAAACATTAAACCTAACTAATATGAATGCACATGAAATAGACTACGAGATCTTTGGGGAAGAGATGCAGTACGTAGAGCTGGAGCTGGACCCACAGGAGGCTGTAATTGCCGAAGCCGGGAATTTTATGATGATGGATAACGGTATCAAGATGGATACTATTTTTGGAGATGGTTCCAAACAAAACGAAGGTTTCCTGGGAAAAGTCCTTGGAGCGGGAAAGAGATTACTCACTGGGGAAAGTCTTTTTATGACCATTTTTACCAATCAGGTGCCGGGGAAGAAGAAGATTAGTTTTGCTTCTCCTTACCCCGGAAAAGTGATCCCTCTGGACCTTACCGAATATGGTGGTAAATTTATCTGTCAAAAAGATGCTTTTTTATGTGCGGCCAAAGGAGTTGCCATTGGAGTGGAGTTCAGTCGCAAACTGGGCAGGGGATTCTTTGGAGGAGAAGGCTTTATTATGCAAAAACTGGAAGGGGATGGGATGGCCTTCGTTCATTCAGGTGGTACTACGGCAAAAAAAGTCCTGCAACCGGGTGAAAAACTTCAGGTTGATACTGGTTGCATTATTGGTTTTACCAAAGATGTGAATTACGATATTGAATTTATAGGAGGCATTAAAAATAGCCTTTTTGGCGGGGAAGGTTTATTCTATGCTACCCTTACAGGTCCCGGGACAGTTTTCGTTCAATCCCTCCCGTTCAGCAGACTTGCAGGGCGTATACTTGCTGCGGCACCACAGGGCGGAGGTAAAGATAAAGGAGAGGGTAGTATCTTGGGAGGCCTTGGGAATATGGTGAGTGGGGATAACCGATTTTAGGAGTGTTAAATTAGCTTCATCTTGTTCCTTTTTAGAAAAAAAAGCTTATTTTTATATCATTAACGAAAACGATTTCGCTTATAGATAACCATTACTTTTTCTAACCAAGGTTAACTAATTTTTTCATTATGGCAAGAGCGATGTTCGAGTACACTAAGACCGTACTTAGTAAAGTAAGTTTTGATGTTACTCTGTTCTGCAAAGAGGTGAAAAAGGCACTTCAACGATTACTCCCTTATGAGATTGAAGAATTGAAGCTTTACATTTTCACCCTGATTCGGCAAAATCCCGAATTGAATAAATGTCTAATTTATCTAAATCCTTAAATAAAAAAGCGGCTCCTGGAGCCGCTTTTTTTTATTGATAGTCAGGATAAGGATCTCTATTTATTTTTTTGGAGAGGACTGATTATTTGTACGTTCTGAAAGGCTATTGCGCCTTTTATAACTCCGGCGATCGTGCTGCGTAAAGCTTCAATGATCTGCATTTTTAATTCACTTTTATTGTAGATGATACTTACTTCCCTTGCAGGACTTGGTTCTACAAACATTCTAATATTTTTCTGTTCATTCTCCTTCAGGTCCAGGGTATGAAGATAGGGTAGAAGGGTCATCCCCAAGCCTTCATTGGCAAGTTTAACCATTGTTTCAAAGCTGCCGCTTTCCAGCTGAATATTTTTGTTTCCAGATTCCCGCGTAGCCTTACATAAATTAAGAATACCTTCTTTAAAGCAATGTCCATCTTCCAGCAGAAGGATGTCATCCAGGTCGAGTTCATCCACCTCAAGTTTGTTCCTGGAGTGCAGTCTGTGACCCGGCGGAATGTATCCAACAAAGGGTTCATAATAAAGAACCTGTTCTTTAATATTAGGAAGTTCTAACGGGGTGGCTGCAATGGCCGCATCAAGATGCCCGTCCTGCAGTCTTTCAATTATTGCTTCGGTGTGGAGTTCCTCAATTTTCAACTTCACCTTTGGAAACTTCTTTATAAAATTGTTCAGGAACATAGGTAACAGAGTAGGCATAACCGTGGGAATTACCCCCAGTCTGAAAAGGCCGCCCACAAACCCTTTTTGCTGATCTACAATATCCTTGATCCTGTCACTTTCATTTACAATATTCCTGGCTTGCTGAACAATTTTACGACCTGTCTCAGTAAGTTCAATAGGCTTTTTACTACGATCAAAGATCAGGACATCCAGTTCATCTTCCAGTTTCTGAATTTGCATACTCAAAGTAGGCTGAGTTACAAATACTTTTTGCGCAGCTTTAGTGAAATTCTGATGCTCGGCAACAGCCAAAACATAATGTAACTGGGTAATTGTCATATTTCCTGAAATATTATTAGCTGCAAAAGTATTTATTTTTTCTATAGATATTAAAAAAAAGTCGTGATTTACTTATACCTGATGGTTCAGAAAAGAACTTAACCTTCATTAGACCTGAAATTAAACAGGTGTCAAAAATAACATTTTTGACACCTGTTTAGTTATAACTCTACAGTTCTTTTATGTAAAAAAGAGCCGGTTAGCCAACTCTTTTCTATTTATAATATATGAAAATCTATTATCCTCTCAGGATGCTGTTTAAAGTTTCGCTTGGGCGCATTGCCGAAGTCACTTTTTCTTCTTCAGGCTTATAATATCCGCCGATATCAACCGGAGAACCTTGTGCATCTATCAGTTCCTGGAGAATTTGTTCTTCATTTTCCTTTAGCTTAAGACTTATTTCTTTAAAATGGTCTTTTAGACCCTGATCTTCATTTTGTTCAGCTACAGCCTGTGCCCAATAAAGTGCAAGATAGAAATGACTGCCCCTGTTGTCCAGTTCATTGACTTTTCGGGAAGGGGATTTGTCCTTTTCCAGAAATTCTTCCGTAGCCTTATCCAGGGCATTTGCCAGGACTAAAGCTCTTTTATTATCATATTTTTCCCCTAAATGTTCCAGGGAAACAGCCAGTGCGAGAAATTCTCCAAGAGAATCCCATCGCAGGTGTCCTTCTTCCACAAACTGCTGTACGTGTTTTGGAGCCGAACCTCCGGCACCTGTTTCGAACAATCCGCCGCCATTCATTAAAGGGACTATAGATAACATTTTTGCACTTGTTCCTAATTCGAGAATCGGAAAAAGATCTGTAAGGTAATCCCTAAGAACATTTCCGGTCACCGAAATGGTATCCTTGCCATCCTTAACTCTCTTAAGAGTATAAAGAGTGGCTTCTTCAACAGACATTATTTTGATCTCCAGGCCGTCAGTGTCCTGATCTTTTAAATAGTGCTCCACTTTCTTAATGATCTCTGCATCATGCGCACGATCTTTATCCAGCCAAAATACAGCCGGAGAGTTTGTTGCACGGGCGCGGCTAACTGCAAGTTTAACCCAGTCCTGTACCGGAGCATCTTTGGTTTGACAGGCTCTCCAAATGTCACCTTTTTCAACTTCGTGTTCCATAAGGACCTTACCATCTTCAGTAACTATCTGTACCACCCCTGCTTCTTTGATCTCAAAAGTCTTGTCATGAGAACCATATTCTTCAGCTTTTTGAGCCATAAGTCCCACGTTAGGTACAGTTCCCATAGTTGTTGGGTCAAAAGCACCATTTTCTTTACAGAATTGAATAGTTGCTTCGTAAAGATCTGCGTAACTACTATCGGGGATTACGGCTTTTGCATCCTGCGGGTTACCCTCGGCATTCCACATTTTTCCTGAAGTTCTTATCATTGCCGGCATAGAAGCATCAATGATCACATCACTTGGCACGTGCAGATTGGTAATTCCCTTGTCGGAATTCACCATGGCCAGGTCCGGTCCATTTTTGATATCCTCTTCAATTTTTGAATTGATCTCTTTCTTTTTATCTTCCGGAAGGCTGTTTATCACATTAAGCACATCCCCGAGACCACTATTAGGATCGGCGCCGGCTTTTTGTAGCTCGGTTCCATATTGCTCAAAAATGTCATTAAAGAAAACTTTTACGGCATGACCAAAAATAATGGGGTCACTCACCTTCATCATTGTCGCCTTCATGTGCAGAGAGAAAAGGATATTCTTTTCTTTAGCATCTTTCACCTGTTCTTCAAGGAATTTTATAAGCGCTTTTTTGCTCATAAAAGTTCCGTCAAGAATTTCCTCTTTTTGGAGCTGCAGATCCTTTTTTAGAACAGTAGTATTTCCGGAGGCGTTTTTAAGCTGAATATTAATTTTCGTCGCTTCCTGAAGAGTTACCGATTTTTCATTATGTCTAAAGTCATCACTACTCATGGTGGCTACATGGCTTTTGGAATCCTTGCTCCATTCCCCCATAGAATGCGGATGCTTCTTTGCGTAGTTTTTAACTGCTTTGGGAGCGCGTCTGTCTGAATTTCCTTCACGAAGTACGGGGTTTACAGCACTACCTTTTACTTTGTCATACTTCGCCTGGATCTCTTTTTCTTCATCTGTGCCTGGTTCATCCGGGTAATTAGGAAGGTTGTATCCCTTTTGCTGTAATTCTTCAATGGCTGCCTTCAACTGCGGAATGGAAGCACTGATGTTTGGCAACTTAATAATGTTTGCTTCAGGCTGTTTTGCAAGTTCGCCCAATTCGGCAAGATCGTCAGAAACTCTCTGATCTTCATTCAGCTTTTCCGGAAACTGGGAAAGTATTCTTCCAGCCAGAGAAATATCTCTGGTTTCAAGTTCAACATTGGCCGGTTTGGTAAAGGCTTCTACAATTGGTAATAAAGAATATGTTGCAAGGGCAGGAGCCTCGTCTGTTTTGGTATAAATAATTCTGGTTGTGTTCGACATATTTAAAATTTAATTTTTTGATCAAGAGTCTGCAATTTACCATTTTTAAAGCTTATTTCACAGGTGCAAAGGTTAAGATAGTGTCGGGAAAAGGCTTAAATAGTGCAAAAAAAAGCCATTTCACTATTTTCATAATGAAATGGCTCTGATGAAATAACAGGTCTTTGCTGAACTTTTACATTCTTAAGTGAAATCTAAATTTCACAAACAAGCTGTTATTTCAACTGGATCGATTTACATTTCCCAAAAGAGTGTGTGTAAATCATCCAAAACGTTTTTACCGAATTAAACCAACTATGTCCTGCATATTGTTGTTCAAAATGATAAAAACCTATGTAAAGATCTTTTGCTCTACATCGAGTTTTCAAGAAGAACTCCTTTCGACATTCTTTAACTTTAAACTCTGTATTAAATTTACGAAAGAAATTTTACTCCCACAAGTATTTTGTAGCCAGGTAGTTATAAAAATATCCTAAAATTATAATTAATAAAAAAGCCTCAATAAATGAGGCTTTTTTGAACGGTATATTGAAAGATTATCTTCTTCTTTCTTTAATACGAGCTTTTTTACCGGTAAGTTCTCTAAAGTAGTAGATTCTGGCTCTACGGACTTTACCGCGCTTATTGATCTCGATCTTTTGAAGGGCAGGAAGGTTAAGTGGGAAGATACGCTCCACACCTACAGTTCCACTCATCTTACGAATAGTAAAGGTTTGAGAAGCTCCTGTTCCTCTTTTTTGAATAACAACTCCACGAAAGAACTGGGTACGGGTTTTTTGACCCTCTGTAATTTCATAATAAACAGTAATAGTATCTCCCGCTGAAAATTCCGGGAAATCTTTTCTTGTTACAAATTCGTCTTGTACAAATTTAATTAAGGACTCCATGTCTAAAATGGTTTAAAAATAAAGTCTAAAACAACATTCACGGAGATCGCCAGAGGTTGGTTCAGAAACGTGTGCAAAAGTAATAATTTTTATGATTCTAAAAAGAAACCTTTTATTTATTTTTCTTCTTCATTTAAAAGGTCTGGCCTCAGAACTAAAGTTCGGGCATAAGCCTGCTCTTCCCGCCATTCTTCAATCTTTGGCGTGTTTCCGGAAGTGAGTATTTCCGGTACTTTCCAGCCTTTATATTCGGCAGGGCGGGTGTAAATTGGCGGGGCAAGTAAATTATCCTGAAAAGAATCTGTTAGCGCCGAAGTTTCATTGCCAAGAACCCCTGGAAGTAGTCTTATAATGGTATCACAAAGTATTGCTGCTCCCAGTTCTCCACCCGAGAGAACATAATCCCCTATTGAAATTTCCCTGGTAATAAAATGATCCCGCACTCTTTGGTCCACTCCTTTATAATGGCCGCAAAGAATAATGAGATTTTCTTTTAAAGAGAGTTCATTGGCAATTCCTTGTTTAAGAGTTTCACCATCGGGGGTCATATAAATAACTTCATCATAATCCCTTTCTGCTTTCAAACCCTGTATGCATTTGTCAATGGGTTCAATCATCATGACCATTCCTGCACCTCCTCCATACTGGTAATCGTCAATTTGTTTATAATTATCTGTCACGTAATCCCGTAGATTGTGAAGGTGGATCTCCACATGGCCTTTTTCAATTGCTCTTTTAAGAATAGATGCCTCAAAAGGGCTTCTTAAAATTTCAGGGACAACAGTAATTATATCAAGTCTCATGAGACGGAATTTTACAGGCAGAATATAACGCTGTAAAGTTAGTTATTAGCAACAAAAGGGAAGAACTGTTATTTAGCAACTTTAAGCTGCTTGTTCTTCTCATCCTGTAAAAGCCTTCCCAGACGCTGCTCTTTTTCCAAAGCCTTCGCTCTGTAGGCATCGAATTCCTTTTCCAGTTCTGCCAGGTTTTTACGGGCTTCTGTGGTGTGGACATGACTTCTCTTGAATCTCACCACAAACAAGACCAGCGCCAGAATCAATATTCCCGCCAGGCTCCACATCATTGTGTTGTAGGTGGCTTTGCTAAATGACATTCCCAAAAAAGATATTTCATCTTTTTGAGCGGTTACAGCAGTTAACTGTTCCTGAAAACCTTCCAGTTGGGCCTGTAGTTCCTTAATTTCAGCTTCCTGAGCTTGGAATGCATCCTGGGAAGAAGCTATTTCTTCTTTAAGTTCTGTGATCCTGTTTGAGGTCAATTCCTGTAAGGTGGTGAGTTGATCTGTATCAACCACTTTATAACCCTTAAAATTATTGGAGCTGGTAATTAATTCCTGAAATTTTTCAGCAATAGTGGTTTCCCCCGGAGTTTGTGCTACTGTTGTGTTAACAGTAAATAAAATAAAAGCGGCAAATATAATCTTCTTCATAGCAAGTATAATTTCTTGGTCATAATCACAACGAACCCCTATAATTGTTATTGTAGAGAAAATTTTAAATTTTCTCTTTTAACTTTCTGTGTCTAAACGGGCATAGGAAAAGAGGTGGCAAAATTATACAATAATCCGGTTGACGGTCCTGCAACTGAAGAACTTTTTAGTTAATTTTTTGGAAACCTAAGGAGCGCGGGCAGAGTCTTGAACCCCAGGAAATAAAAAACCCGTCACCAGAGGATGACGGGCAGGTTAACTAACTAAACTAACAATTAATAATAAGTATATCTTCTTACCTTAGCGATATATTTTGCCAACCTTATAACCTGATGGCTGTAGCCGTATTCATTGTCGTACCAAACATATAGTAATATGTTTTTTCCATCTCCGGAAACTATTGTGGCATTACTGTCATAAATAGAGGGTTGGGCAGAACCCATAATATCGGTGGAAACAAGTTCATTATCTATAGAGTACTTGATCTGTTCGACCAGATCGCCCTCCAGAGCATATTTTTTCAGAATGTCATTTACTCCTTCGCGGGAGGTGGAAGTTTCCACTTCCAGATTAAGGATCGCAAGAGAACCATTTGGCACAGGAACGCGAATTGCATTAGAGGTAAGTTTACCTTCAAATACCGGAAGCGCTTTAGACACGGCTTTGCCTGCTCCTGTTTCGGTAATTACCATGTTAAGGGCGGCAGCACGTCCTCTCCTGTACTTCTTGTGCATATTATCAACCAGGTTCTGGTCATTTGTATAGGCATGAATGGTTTCCAGGTGTCCGTGAACTACACCCAGGGAATCCTGCACAGCTTTTAAAACAGGAGTGATGGCATTTGTTGTACATGATGCCGCCGAGAAAATAGAAACATCATCGGGATTGTACTCCAGGTGATTTACCCCATGTACAATGTTGGGAATACCTTTTCCAGGGGCAGTTAGTAAGACTTTTGAAGCTCCTTTTGAGCTTAGATGTCTGCTAAGGGCCTCCTGGTCTCTAAAAGCTCCGGTATTGTCTATTACCAGTGCATCATTAATTCCGTAGGAGGTATAATCTACTTCTTCGGGTTCATTTGCCGAAATCATGTGAACTGTGGTGCCATTAACTATAAGACATTTTTTTTCAACATTGTAAGAAACAGTTCCTGAAAAATTTCCATGCACAGAATCATTTTTTAGAAGACTGGCTCTTTTTGCCAGGACCGTCTCATCAATTTTCCCGCGGGTAACGATTCCCCTAAGCCTCAACTGGCTTCCTTTACCTGTGCGTGTCATAAGTTCCCGGGCAACTAATCTTCCAATGCGTCCAAAGCCATACAGCACTACATCTTTTGGGGTAGGCTCATCAACCTTTTTTGCGTCTTTCAATCTTCCTGAAACAAAAGCTGTTGCATTTGAGGATTTCTCACCATCCAAATGGTATTCATAGGTCAGCTTTCCAATATCAAGCTTTGCTGGGGGGAAATCCAATCTTTGTATGGCTTCAGCAATTTCAACCGAATCAAAAATAGATATTGGCTTTTGTACAAATTCACCTGCATATTCGTGCAGGTCCAGGATATCACTGACATTGCGGTCTATTAATTGATTTCTAAATAAAACCAGTTCAATAGATTTGTCGTACCATAAATCACTTACTGTTCTAATAAATTGGACTGCCGCCCTGCGACGATCTGCCTGAAAGGATAATTCTTTTTCGTAGACTTCGTTGGAATTCATTTTTTCTTTATTGTGTTGCTTTTAAAAACTGGAGCAAAAGTATATATTTCAAACGTTTTCGTAAAAATATTTTAACAAAAAATACCTGCTTTTTTAGCAGGTATTTTCTATTCATTTAAACTTGAAACTTATCTCCAAACATATTTTTGTTTTTCACCATCAGGAGTTATAAATGTGACAGTTATGGGGTCATGGGAAGATCGTTGGGTCATTATTCTTTCAACATCCTCAACATTCTTTACCGGAATGTTATCAATAGCGGTAATAATAGTACCGTAAAGTTGTTCATTCTGCATTTGAGGGGTTAGACCTCTTGTAATCTTCACACCATTCTTTACATTCTTTTGTTTAAGATCTTCAGCCGTGGCGTTAGTTACTTCAAGGCCTATTACCTTTATTTGATAGACGTCAGCTTTTTTGGTAAGAGTAACATCAAATTCTTTCATTTTTTCACTTCGAATGACCTGTACCTTCACAATATCATTCGGTCTTTTAGAACCAATATAACCCGTAAGATCCGAGAATTTCCGGATTTCTACGTCGTCAAGTCTGATGATGATATCTCCCGATTTAATTCCTGCTTTATCTGCACCACTTCCGTCTTCTACCTGGTCAACATAAACTCCTTCAGAAATATTTAGGTTGTAATCTCCTGGCACCCTGGCAGCTTGTACTCCCCGAATTCCCAGTATGCCCTGTTGTACATCTCCAAACTCAAGAATGTCTTCAACAATTTTTCTTGCGTTGTTGGAAGGTACCGCAAAGGCATATCCTACGTAAGTTCCGGTTTTAGAAGTAATAGCTGTGTTAATACCAATGAGTTCACCATAAGTGTTGACCAATGCGCCTCCACTGTTTCCGGGATTAACTGCTGCATCTGTTTGTATAAAAGAGGAGACATTTGAATCCATTCCGAGGTCCCGTGACTTTGCGGAAATAATTCCGGCGGTTACTGTTGAGGTAAGATTAAATGGATTTCCTACTGCCAATACCCATTCACCAATTTGTGCATTATCTGAATCCCCAAATGGCAGATAATCGAGATCTTCAGCATCAATTTTCAGTAGGGCGATATCAGTTGTCGGGTCGGTTCCTATGACTTCAGCCATGTAGTTCTGGTTATTGTTAAGAGTTATCTGAAGGCGGCTTGCGTTCTGGATTACGTGGTTATTTGTTACTATATAACCATCCGGAGAAATAATTACTCCACTACCGGCTCCCTGCAAGGCCTGAGCGGTACTGGAAGAAAAGGGAGATTGTCGAACTGTTCCTACGTTCTTGACGTGAACAACTGCGTTGACTGTTTTGCTGGCTGCTTCTGTAAAATCGACATTACCATCTGCAGGAAGCGAATTAAAATTTACCGGCGTGTAGGCGGGGATACCGGAACTTTCCTGAATGAAGATGGTATCATCTTCAATAAAAAGCACGTATCCACCAAGGGTAAGAATTCCGCCTAAGACCGAGATCATGAGAAAACTTGTGATTTTTTTCATATTTCTTATATTTTTTAGTTAATGAGGAACAAATAATTAAAGTTTTTAGTTCAAATCTTCCATAGTAATACCTGTACTCAACTGCTCCCGATTTTTATGTTTTATTGTATCTTTGACCCCTCAAAATCGCCAGATGAAACTGAACTTTTTTAAATATCAGGGTACGGGAAATGATTTTATTATGGTAGATAACCGTACTTCGGTTTTATCCAAAAATGATACCACTTTGATAAATTTTCTTTGTGACCGAAAATTTGGCATTGGAGCAGATGGTCTTATCCTCCTGGAAAAGCCTGCTAAAACAGGAGAAGATTTTGAAATGGTTTATTTCAATGCCGATGGAAATGAGAGCAGTATGTGTGGTAACGGCGGAAGATGCCTGGTTGCTTTTGCAAAATTTTTAGGAATAGTTTCCCATAAGGCAGCTTTTACTGCAATAGATGGTTTTCACGAAGCAGTAATAGAAAAAGACCTGGTCGGCCTGAAAATGGCAAACGTAGACTTTATTTCTAAAATCGGTAACGCATTATTTCTGAACACTGGCTCTCCTCATCATGTCATTTTTTCAGAAAACGTGGCTTCGATAGACGTCAAAAAGGAAGGTTCAGCAGTACGTTATTCACAACAGTATAATCCACAGGGAGGAACAAATGTAAATTTTGTTTCTTCTACAGACAAGGGTAATTTTAAAGTGAGAACTTATGAAAGGGGAGTGGAAGGTGAAACCCTTTCCTGCGGTACAGGGGTAACAGCTGTGGCTCTTGCTGCATTTCATTCGGGAAGGACATCTTCAACTACTGTTAAATTAAATACACCGGGCGGTGACCTGGAGGTTAGTTTTCAGGCTTTGGATGACGGGTATAGAAACATTTGGTTAAAGGGACCTGCAAAACAAGTTTTTAAAGGAGAAATAACATGTTAACCTTAAAAGGAGATCTGGTCTATTTAAGAGCGTTGGAACCTGAAGATCTCGATCTGCTTTTTGAAGTGGAGAATAATGAGGAGTTTTGGGAGGTTAGTGCTACCAGTGTACCTTTTTCCCGCTACATTCTCAGGCAATATCTGGAGAATTCTCATAAAGATATTTACGATATTAAACAGCTAAGACTGGTTATTTGTGACATTGCAGGAGCGCCAGTTGGTTTTATTGATATTTTCGATTTTGATCCAAAAAACCGGCGTGCTGCTTTAGGCATCGTGATTATTAACAGAAGGAACCGCCTTAAAGGTTATGGCACCCAGGCTTTGGAACTGGTTTGTAAATACTGTTTTGCACATTTGGGTCTGCATCAGGTCTATGCAAATGTGGGGGACGAGAATATTTCGAGTAAGTTACTGTTCGAGAAAACAGGATTTTTTAAAGCAGCAACAAAAAAAGATTGGAATCTGGTGGGTGGAGAATATAAAAATGAAGTTATGTATCAATTGATCAACTAAAAATGTATATCAAAAAAATCTTATTAATAATTGCCCTTTTGGGAATCCTTGGTTTGGCAGGATTTTCCTGGTACATATATGATATTATCTTTTCTTCAAACACTGCTTTTTCTGAAGAAACTGTGGAAGTTTATGTGCCTACCGGTGCTACTTATCCTCAGGTACTTGAGCTGCTGGAACCTTACCTTGAAAACGAAGAGGAATTTGAAGTTGTGGCGCAAAAAAAGGGATATGTGGACAATATTAAAGCCGGAAGATTTATTCTTAAAAAGGGCATGAACAACAATGAGATTATAAATACACTCCGCAGTACTAATGAGCCTGTGTGGGTGACTTTCAATAATCAGGAAAGGCTTGAGGATCTTGCAGGAAGAATAGCTTCCCAAATAGAAGCAGATAGTACAGATCTTTTGGAAAGTATGAAGGATTCTGCTTTTTTAACACAGTATGGCTTTGGAGAAAGGAATGCCCTCTCCATGTACATTCCTAATAAGTATGAGTTTTTCTGGAATACTTCTGCTGAAGAATTTCGTGACCGAATGAAATCCGAATATGATCGTTTCTGGACAGAAAAAAGGCTGGCCCGTGCGGAAGAGTTAGGACTCACACCCCACGAAGTAATGGTGGTCGCTTCCATTGTGCAAAAGGAAACAGCAAAAGTAGATGAAAGACCCAAAGTTGCCGGGGTATACATGAATAGGATAGAAGACGGCTGGAAACTGGAAGCAGATCCTACGGTGATCTATGCATTGAAGGACAAATTACAGAATTTTGATACCATTATAAAGAGGGTTTTGTATGCAGATCTTACCCTGGACTCCCCATACAACACCTATAAATACAAAGAGCTTCCTCCCGGGCCCATAGCCATGCCCGATATTTCCTCAATTGATGCTGTTCTAAACTATGAGGATCACGATTATTTTTATTTCGTGGCCGATGTGGAGAATTTTGGCTACCACAAGTTTGGGAAAACCCTCTCGCAGCACAATGCCAATAAGAGAGCCTATATTCGGTGGATTAATGAGCAAAAAATTAAAAGGTAAATAATTAAGCTTTAGAAGATTATAGGTCATACTAATTTCCTCTTTGGCACGTTCTATGCTTTAATGTCCAAACCTGTAGGAATTTCTATGGGATTAAAGTTTAACAGGTTGATAATTAGATTATTAAAAAAAGTCTTACATTTGTCGGCCGTTTCGGGAAAAGCTTTTAGGTTTTCTCGAGCAAAAACAAATAGGATGAAGAAGAAAGTTGCAAAATTTTCAGTATTACCGGTTGTAGGAGCATCAATTTTCTTTTATAGCTTTTCGACCCACAAAGCAGAAGATTTTAATACTGCTTTGCTTGAGGAGTTTAAGACAGTAAATGAGGAACTTATATTTGATGTTCCATTTTCTCCAGATGCTACTGTTTTTGATCCACAACTTCGATTTTACCCACAATTAGGCAAGTCGTATGTAGCCTTTAAAGAGGCTTTGGGTTTTAAAGAATCCGGAGGGGATTACAAGGTGATCAACGATTTTGGTTACATGGGGAAATACCAGTTTGGTAGAGGAACTCTAAAGTTAATCGGAATAAGAGACACAACTCTTTTTCTAAACTCCCCCGATCTTCAGGAAGCTGCATTTTACGCAAATGCCTCTCGTAATAAATGGATCCTGCGTAAAGATATTGAACGATTTCAGGATCAGGTAGTAAATGGGATCAGGATCACCGAATCGGGAATTCTTGCGGCAGCTCACCTTGCAGGACCCGGGAATGTCAAGAAATTTCTTAGAAGTAATGGAACCAACAGTTTTAGTGATGGTTTTGGTACCTCAATTAAGCATTATTTTAAAAAGTTTGAGGGCTTTGATACTTCTTTTGTGGTTCCCGACAGGAAAGCGAAAGCTAATAATCCTTCTGTAATATAAAAATGGTGGGCCTTTTATGAAGGTCCATTTTTGTTTTACCCCATTCTGCAGCTGTTTTCGTAACAATATATTCTGTGCTTAAGGTTAGATCGCAAGCTACACAAATGCGGGTACCGGGATGCAGCGTCTGAATCAAGTCTTCCAGTATTTTATTATTTCTATAAGGAGTCTCAATAAAAGCCTGCGCCTGATTCTTCTCAAGGGAAAGCCTCTCCAGATTTCTTATCTCACTTTTTCGGGCTGCTTTATCAATAGGAAGATAGCCGTTAAAAGCAAAATTTTGTCCATTCATCCCCGAAGCCATCATTGCTAAAAGAATAGAGGAAGGGCCAACCATTGGCACTACCTGAATGCCTTCCCTGTGGGCGATTTTCACCACTTCGGCTCCGGGATCGGCAACTCCGGGGCAACCTGCTTCACTCAGCAAACCTAAATCTTTACCTGCTTTGCAGGCTTCTAAAAAAGAAGGAATTTCAGCAGGATCTGTATGTTTATTTAAAAGAAAAAACTGAAGGGAAGGCTGGGATTTTTCCGGGACTAATTTTTTTATTGCCCTGCGGGCGGTCTTCTCATTTTCGGCAATAAAGGTCTCAATACGCTCAACCTGTTGTTGAACGGTTGCCGGCAAAACTTCCAGCGGGTCATTATCACCCAGAGTTGTGGGTAGTAAATATAATTTTCCAGAGAAGGAGAAGGGATTGTTCAAATTATTGATGTTTTTTGGCAATAACTTCACAGGCTTCATTAAGCATTTGATATACCCTTTTAAAACCATCAGCACCACCGTGGTAAGGATCCGGGACCTCTACATTTTCGCCAGGAAATATTTCGTTGAGTATGAGGGATACCTTATTTCTATCTTTTTCATTTCTGGCCTTGGAAATTACATCGCGGTAATTGGCCATATCCATGACATAAATTTTGTCAAAGCTGTCAAAATCTTCTACTGAAAACTGACGTCCCCGCTGTGAAGTAATATCGAGATTGTTCTCTTTCGCAATTGAAACAGACCTTGGGTCCGGACAATCATCCACATGGTAATCACTGGTTCCTGCTGAATCCACAACAATTTCCTGTGGATTAATCTTGGATTTGAGAATGCCTTCGGCCAGGGGTGACCTGCAAATATTGCCGAGACACACCATCAGGATTCTGGTCTTCATATTTACAGGGTTAATTTTTTGTTGATGTCCTCAACAAATTTTTGAAATTGTTTATCTGTAGAAGCTAAATTGTCAACAGTTTTGCAGGCGTGGAGTACAGTAGCGTGATCCCTTTTTCCAATTTGAGAACCTATGCTGGCTAAAGAGGCTTTTGTAAATTTCTTGGCAAAGAACATGGCTAACTGTCGGGCCTGGACTATGTGTCTTTTCCTGGTTTTAGATTGTAGTGTTTCCACATCCATCTGGAAATATTCACTAACGATTTTCTGGATATAGTCTATTGAAACTTCGCGTTTTGTATTCTTTACGTAATTATCAACGATCTTCTTGGCAAGCTCAAGAGTAATATCCTTTTTATTAAAAGAGGAGTGAGCGATTAAGGAAATTATAGCACCCTCCAGTTCCCTGATATTCGTTTTTATATTATGTGCAAGAAATTCTACTATCTCTTCGGGCATCTCTACTCCGTCACGATAAAGTTTGCTCTTAATAATGGAAATCCTGGTATCTGTATCTGGATGCTGCAATTCGGCTGAAAGTCCCCACTTAAATCGGGAAAGCAACCGCTGTTCAATATCTTGCATATCCACCGGTGCCTTATCACTGGTAAGGATAACCTGCTTCCGGTTTTGGTGCAGGTGATTAAAGATGTGGAAGAAAACATCCTGAGTTCCGGCTTTCCCCGAAAGCAACTGGATATCATCCACAATAAGTACATCTATGATCTGGTAAAAATGAATAAAATCATTTCTATTATTCTTCTTTACCGACTCAATATATTGTTGGGTAAATTTTTCTGCAGAAATATATAAAACCGTCTTTTCCGGATATTTATCCTTAATCTCAATTCCAATAGAATGGGCGAGATGGGTTTTCCCAAGTCCTACCCCTCCAAATATTAGTAGAGGATTGAAAGAAGTTTCTCCCGGTTTATTAGCCACGGCCAGTCCTGCAGATCTTGCCAACCTGTTGGAGTCTCCTTCCAAAAAGTTGTCAAAGTTGTAACTGGGATTAAGCTGTGATTCAATCTTTACATTTCGGATACCAGGAATTATAAACGGATTTTTTAACTCCGGATTTTTATTCTTAATCGGCACATCAACTTCCTGGGAAGTCATGTTCGAACGATTTGTGCTCGGGATCTTTTCTGTAAAAGGTTGTTTGTTTCCGTAGGTATTTTCCATTCTTATGACATACACTAATTTTGCCTGGTCACCGAGCACTCTGTTTAACGAAACTTTAAGAAGTTTAACATAGTGCTCCTCAAGCCACTCGTAAAAAAATTTAGAAGGTACCTGAATGCTCAAAGCCCTGTCTGAAAGTTTAACTGCCTGTATTGGTTCAAACCAGGTTTTATACGCCTGTGGAGTAATATTATCTTTTATAAAGTCTAGGCAGTTATTCCAAACTGATTGCGCAGTTTCTGACATTCCGGAATCTAAATTTTTAATGCGTTTGTTAGTAGTGGTTTCCATAAGAAAAAGAGAAAATATCTTTCTCCCGGGTTTTTTAGAGCAACAAATATGTGAACAAATTATCTGAAAAAAAAACGTTTGCCTACTTGAAATTTAACAAAAATTTTAGCATACTTCGTTCACTGTGAAAGTACAAAACCGAATTAAATAATTCATCAAAAAAATCATGAAAAGCCATCTCACCTATGTTAAAGTTAGATATGCAGAGACAGATCAAATGAGAGTAGTCTATCACGGCAACTATGCGCAATATCTTGAAATTGCCCGTATTGACTGGCTTGCGGCTATTGGCATTTCCTATCGAAAGATGGAAGAGGAAGGGGTTATGCTGCCTGTTTACGAACTTAATCTGAAATTTAAAAAGTCGGCAAAATTCGACGATGAGCTAAAGATCATTACCCGCCTCAAAAAGAAACCCGGAGTGCGGATAGAATTTGAATACGAGATCTTCAATCAACACGATGAACTTTTAACCGAAGCCGAAACTACCTTAATATTTATGGATATAGAAAAGAATAAACCTGTGAAATGTCCAAGGTATGTTCTGGAGAAACTGGGTTATTGATCTTCAAGTTCTTTTATGGCAACTTTATATGTAACATCAAATTTTTCATAGATCCTTTCGGCTTCACCTTTTCTTACCGAAATTATGATCCTGCAGTCGAGTTCCAGGATTTGATCCACAACATTTAAATTATTTTCCTTGATCACCCGCATCACTTTGTTCATTTCGGGATAATCAAAGGAGATCTCAAACTTCAGGTCGATGGTGCGGGTGACGATCTGCGATTCTTCCAATGCCATTTGTGCAGCAGTTTTGTAGGCATTGATTAAACCGCCGACTCCTAATTTTACCCCGCCAAAGTATCTCACCACCACAATTAGAATATTGGTAACTTCAAAAGACTGAATTTGTCCATAAATGGGCATTCCTGCCGAATTTGATGGCTCCCCGTCATCATTGGCCCGGTAATGAAAATGACTTTTTCCCAGCTGCCAGGCGTAACACCAGTGTCGCGCGGCATGATGTTTCTTCTTTTGGTCCTCGAGATGTTCCTTAGCCTCTTCTTCAGTGGTAACCGGAAAAGCATATCCAAAGAATTTGCTGTTCTTGTCTTTAAAAAGCACCTCGGGAGAAGCCGCTGTGATTGTTTTATATGTATCCTTTACATCCATTCTTCAGCAGTGGCAATTAAAATAATACTGGTAATGGCCAGCAGGATTCCAATCCAGTTCTTTGGTAACATCCTTTCCTTAAATAAAAGAATTCCCAGGAAGGTCGAGATCATGACAATAGCGACGTTGTTCAACGGAAAGATTGTGGAACTTTCCATGCCTTCTGTGCGTAAAGCCAGTACCAAAAAGTAAATGGATCCAAAATTCGGGATTCCCAGAACGACTCCTCCAATCACATTTTTGAAACTTAAGCGGAGAGATCCTCTTATCCCCTGGAAAATAAGAATACAAATTCCTATAAGTCCGGCAATTGCGAAAATAGTAGAAGAGAAAAGAGCGACATCGGCTTCGGCGACATAAGAAGTTTCCAAAAACTTGAGTGTGGTGTCAATAATTCCACTGCCAAAGAAAACCAGGAGCGGAAAGATCAAATTCCGCTTCTTAATTTTTATGCCTTCTTTCTTTTTTATTGAGGTTAAATATACTGCTATAAGAGCCAGGATTATCCCTGTAATTTTAATCCAGCCCGTGCTTTCATTGTAAAGGATGATTCCGAAAAGTACAGGAATTGCGACTGACATTTTTGTAGCTACAGAGACTACAGATAATCCGCTTTTTTGAGTGGTAAGGGCTGCCAGGTAAAAGACAGCGATGAACATGAACCCAAGAATAAAAGTGCCTAAGAACCAGGCTTCAGAAACCACTTTTAGAGGATTTGGGATTTGGCGGTCAATGAGCATTCCAGCTGAAAAAGCGAAGAAATAATTAAAGATAATCGCCTGCAGCGTGTTGATCTTAAAACGCTCAAAAAGTTTGAAGATCACAAAGATCACACTCGAAGAAAGTACGCTTAGCAGCAGATAGATCAAAACAATTCGCTTTTAACAGTGAATAGATCGACTACATCCTCCTTCATGGGATCGATATTCCAGGTGTGGATGCCGAGTTTTGCAGCGGCCTCAGTATTTTCGGCAGTGTCGTCAATAAAAAGTGTTTCTTGAGGCTTGAGGTCGTGTTGTTCCAGTACATACTCATAGATCTCAGGATCGGGCTTGCGCAGGTTGATCTCCTGCGAAAGGTAGAAAGCATCAAAGCAGTTTTTAAATTCTTCGAAAAAGGAAATATTCTGCTTCACCCAATCAATATGAATATGATTGGTGTTACTCAACAAGATTAACTTATACTTACCCTCTTTTTTCAGCTGCTGAAGAAATTTCAGTCGGTGCTTCGGAAAATCAATCAGGATGGAATTCCAGGAATTTACAAATGCTTCTGAAGTTAACTGCGGAAATGACCTGCTATAACCTGAAATAAATTCTTCCGAAGAAATAAGCCCTTTTTCGTACTGCATATTCTGCTGCAGCATTTCCTCTGAAAAATGTGAAATTTCGAGCTTCTTTAATTCCCGGGCCGTTGCGGGTTTATCCAGGTTGAGAAACACATCTCCAAAATCAAATATTATGGACTTAATCATTAAGAATAATTTTTAGGTGGTCTTCGTCCACTCTTGTTTCGGAAGCGAGGCTGCCAAAGGCTTCGGGAGCTTTAATTCCCTCTCTAAAATGCGGTTTTCCGGTGAAAATTCGGGCTTCATCCCATAAATTGGTATCGATAAAGGTCTGCAGCGTCTCCCTGCCGCCTTCAATAATGACCGATTGGATCTCGTGACGGAAAAGGATCTCACAAACCTGTTGTGCCAGGTCTTCCTGAAAATTTAGGGTTTCAAAAATGACATTTTTGGGCAATATTTTTTCTGAAGGATTTTCTGTCAGTACAATCGTCTTAACTGAGCCGTCAAAAAGGTGAGAATCCTGCGGAATTCTCAAGGTTCTGTCAAGGACAATCCGTACCGGGTTATTGCCTTGCCACAACCGCGTGTTGAGCTTAGGATTATCGGCCACTGCGGTGTTGGTGCCTACCATAATTGCCTGTTCTTCAGACCTCCATTTGTGAACGAGCTGCTGCGTATATTTTCCGGTGATCCAAACCGGCTTTCTTTCGGCATTTTTGAGAGGTAAAGGCGCTAAAAAGCCGTCGCTGCTTTGTGCCCATTTCAGGATGATATAAGGCCGCTGTTTGGTGTGAAAAGTGAAAAAGCGTTTGTTGAGCTCCCGGCATTCCTTTTCCAAAACACCCACACGGACTTCACAACCGGCGTCCATTAATTTTTTGATTCCTTTACCCGCCACTTCAGAAAATGGATCTGCAGTTCCAATTATCACTTTTTTAATTCCGCTATCAATAATTAAATTACTGCAGGGTGGTGTCTTTCCATAGTGGCTGCAAGGTTCCAGGCTCACATAGATTGTTGACTTCGAAAGCAGGCTCTTATCCTTCACAGAATTTACTGCGTTCACCTCGGCATGAGGTTCCCCGGCTTTTTGATGCCAGCCTTCCCCGATAATCGCATCATTATGAACAATAACACTGCCTACAACGGGGTTGGGGTAGGTCCTTCCCAGTCCGTTTTGAGCCAGCTGAATACAGCGATTTATGTATTTTTCATGTATCTTCACCGGCACAAAAATAGCATTTAATAGAGATAATGAGCAGTTATGTAATACGGGAAATAAAACCCGAAGATAATGAACAGGTTAAAACTTTAGTGCAAAGTGTCCTGGTGGAAATGGGAGTACCAAAAGTGGGAACGGCTTATGAAGACGCTTCCCTAAATGATATGCATGCAGAATATAATGCTCCGAATAAGGAGTATTTTGTGGTGGAGGATAGCGGAAAAGTCGTCGGCTGTGCAGGGATAGCTCCTTTAGCCAATTTTGAAGGCTCTATCTGTGAGCTTCAAAAAATGTATTTCTTACCCGAGGTGAGAGGAAAGGGCGTGGGAGCCGAAATGATGAAAAGATGTCTGGAATTTGCCAAAGCACAGGGCTTTGAAAAATGTTACATAGAAACCATGCCTTACATGAAGCAGGCCCAGAAGCTTTATCTTCGTTCAGGTTTTGAGTCTTTGGAAGGTCCGCTGGGCGATACCGGGCATTACAATTGTAGTGTTTGGTTGATTAGAGATCTTTGATCTCAAATTCCAATTTTTTAAGCACCAAATTCCAAAGTTGATTTTAGAATTTGAAAATTAAAGTCCCCCTTCAGGGGGATTTAGGGGGAATCTTTGCGCCCTTTGCATGAAATACTACCAGTGAATGAAAATAACAGCCTTCAAAAATCACTTTTTTGACACCTTAGAAAAGGAATATCCTAAGGAGGAGACGGGTTCGTTCTTTAATATCCTGCTGCAGGAATTTACCGGACTTTCCAGGTTGGATCTTGCACTCGATCCGCAGCGGGAACTGTCAGCAGAGGAAGAGGAAAAGCTGAATACCGCCTTACAAAGGCTTCAGCGACATGAACCCATCCAGTATATCACCGGCAACACAGAATTCTTCGGATTAAATTTTCAGGTGAACAGGAATGTACTCATTCCGCGGCCGGAAACTGAGGAGCTGGTGCAGTGGGTACTGGAAGATCTGGATGCTTCCGAAGAGATTAAAATCCTGGACATTGGTACCGGTAGTGGCTGCATTGCGATTTCCCTGGCTAAAAATCTGCAGGCGAAAGTTTCAGCTTTGGATATTTCAGAAGAGGCATTAGAAGTGGCGGAAAAGAATGCAGAGATTAAAAATGTCTCAATAAAGTTTCTTCAAAATGACATTTTGAGCCTGGAAAAACTTCCGGAGAAATTTGATGTGATAGTTTCGAATCCGCCGTACGTACGGGAGCTGGAGAAGAATGAGATGCAGCGCAATGTGCTGGAACATGAGCCCGAAACTGCTCTTTATGTGAAGGATGATGATCCCCTGATCTTCTATCGGAAAATCACAGAGTTGGCAGCAAACAACCTGCACGCAGGAGGGAAATTGTACTTCGAGATCAACCAGTACCTTGGAAATGAAACTGAAGCACTTTTAACTGAAAAAAATTTCCAAACCCGCCTGAAAAAGGATATTTTCGGGGTGGATCGCATGTTAAGAGGCATCAAATTATGAAAATTGAATTTTTGAAGCTTTACACTCCTAATCTTCAAGGCCAGCTGCGCTTTTACAGCGAAGTCCTGGCGCTTGGTGTGGAAAAAACTTCAGAAGAGAATTTCCGGGTGAAAATGGGTTTTTCGACCCTCGAGTTTGAAGAGGATAGAAATGCTACTCCTTACCATATAGCTTTTCACATTCCGGCGCTGCAGGAAGAAAAGGCGCTCCAATGGCTCAAGGAGCGGGTGGAAATTTTGCCTGGGGATGACAAGGAAATCATCGATTTTCCGGCCTGGAGGGCGAGATCCATTTACTTTTATGATGAAGATAAAAATATTCTGGAATTTATTTCCAGAAAACATATCTATGAAGCCGATTCCGAAAAATTTTCTTCAGAAAGTATTTTGGGGATCAGTGAAATTGGCCTTGCAACTTCAAATGTGGAAGAGAGTTTCGATTTCCTCAATTCTCATTTTGGTCTTACCAAATTTACGGGCGATTACGAGCATTTTTGCGCTACCGGTGACGACGAAGGGCTTTTCATTATTATCAACAAAGAACAAAAGGACTGGATACCTGTGGGGGACAAAGCTTATCCGTCGCCTTTTGAAATAAAAATATCTGTCCAAAATGCCATTTTTGGAACCTCATTTAAGCACGAAAGACTTACTCTTCTATGAAACCCGAAGAAAAAATAAATAAGCTGCGGGAGGAATTACACCGCCACAATTACCTGTACTATGTTTTGGACAAGCCGGAAATTTCCGATTATGATTTTGACCAAAAGCTGAAGGAATTACAGGAACTGGAGGAAAAACACCCGGAATTTTACGACGAGAATTCTCCCACGCTTAGAGTTGGAGGCGCTGTCACCAAAAGTTTTGCAACGGTTGTTCATGAGAACAGGATGTATTCGCTTGATAATTCATATTCCAAGGAAGATCTTGAAAACTGGGAGAAAAGGATAGAAAAGCAGGTTGATGGTGAGGTGAATTTCACCTGTGAGTTAAAGTATGACGGGGCTTCTATTAGTCTTACCTATGAAAAAGGGAAATTTAAGCAGGCTGTGACCCGGGGCGACGGCATACAGGGAGATGATGTCACCAATAATGTGCGTACTATAAGGTCTGTGCCTTTGAGATTAAAGGGAGATTATCCCGAAAAATTTGAGATTAGAGGAGAGATCGTGCTTCCGTATGAAGGGTTTGCTCAGTTGAATGCTGCCAGAGTAGAGGCAGGAGAAGAGCCGTATGCGAATCCCCGGAATACAGCTTCGGGAAGTTTGAAATTGCAGGATAGTGCCGAAGTGGCGAAAAGACCCCTGGATTGTCTTTTGTTCAGTTTAAGCGGAAATTTATCCGGAATCAAAACTCAGTATGAGGGCCTTCAAAAAGCAAGGGAATGGGGATTTAAAATTCCGGAGGAAGCAAAGCTTGCCAGAAATCTGAAGGAGGTAATGGATTTTGTTAATTACTGGGACATTCATCGTCATGATCTGCCGTATGAAACGGATGGAGTAGTGGTAAAAGTGAACAGCCTGCACCAGCAGGACGAGCTGGGATATACTGCAAAAGCTCCAAGATGGGCAATGGCCTATAAATTCAAAGCCGAGCAGGTTTCTACAAAATTGAATAAGATAAGTTACCAGGTGGGACGCACGGGAGCGATCACGCCGGTGGCCAACCTCGAACCGGTGCAGCTTGGAGGTACAACGGTAAAAAGAGCATCCCTACATAATGCCGATCAAATTGAAAAATTGGATGTTAGAGAAGGGGATGAAGTGTATGTAGAAAAAGGTGGAGAGATCATTCCGAAGATCATTGGGGTGGATTTTACCAAAAGAGATCCCGAATCCGATCCAATCGAATATATCACCCAATGTCCCGAATGCGAAACTGACCTAGTGCGAAATGAAGGAGAGGCGCAGCATTACTGCCCTAATTTTAATGGTTGTCCACCCCAGATCATTGGAAGGATCCAGCATTATATTTCCCGGAAAGCAATGGACATTGAAGGTCTTGGAGGAGAGACAGTGGCCTTGCTGGTCAATGAAGGGCTGATTGGAAATTACGCCGATCTTTATGAATTGAAGAAAGAACAGATCCTACCGTTGGAACGTATGGCTGAGAAGTCGGCTGAAAATTTGATCAATGGAATTGAGAATTCAAAGCAAATCCCTTTTGAACGGGTGCTGTTTGCCCTGGGAATAAGGTACGTGGGGGAAACTGTAGCTAAAAAACTGGCAAAGGAATTCAAGAATATTGATGCATTAAAAAAGGCAAAAAAGGAGGAGCTTGAAAATGTTGATGAAATTGGGGAACGTATAGCCGAAAGCGTTGTGGAATTCTTTGCAGATGAAGAGAATGTAATGAATGTCGAGCGGTTAAAAGGCTATGGCCTGCAACTGGAGATATCTGCTGAAAAACTTGCCAACCAGACCAATAAGCTCGAAGGCCAGACCTTTGTTGTCTCCGGAGTGTTCGAAATGTCCCGAAATGACCTTAAGAAACTGATTGAAGATAACGGCGGAAAAGTTTCCGGTTCTATTTCCTCTAAGACCAGTTATGTTGTGGCCGGTGAAAATATGGGGCCAAGTAAACTGGCGAAAGCCGAAAGTTTACAGATCCCAATCATCGATGAGAAAAAATTCCTGGGAATGATCGGGTGACTAGAGGCCAGTAGATATTATAGCCGTTAGGATAATTGAAAGAATCAGGAAGATGGTAAACATTGATCGTTGTTGAAAACACATCCCCTTGTAAGTATCAAGAACTTTTCTTTTGATCATGATGCAATTTTTTAATTATGTATCTTTTATCTTTACTAAAATCGGGTCAAAATTAGAATTTTAAGCAGTAGCTGCTGCTCTTGATTTCAGTTTTAACCCAATTTTGAGTCTTTGTCTTTTTCAATGATCATTATCCATAGCTATCTTCAGAAGGTTATTCAATTGATATTCAAAACTATATATCGGTTTTTAAGGCGAGATAAAGTTTGATTTAGTCATTTCGATAAGACTCTCTCCCTCTCTTTTATCTAAGGAATTCTTAAAAAATTGATCTTACAATTTCTGCGATTAGGAATTCTCAAGTAGAATATTCCTTCCAAAAAAGATGAATTCAATGACAATTAGTATTGCCTAATCATAAAAACCCTACAGTTAAAGTTAAAGTTGTCTCTTTTAAGTTATAAATGATGTTGGGTATCTCTTTAATCTTCCCTTATTCGTATAAGTTGTCCAATTCGTCCCACTTGTAAGAATATTCTGTAATATATTTTTGTTTTTTGTTGTAAAAAACGAAAAGGGCATTATCGAGCTAGGAATTTCAGAGGGTTTTGGTTGTTAGGAATATAAGCTAGGCTATTTTCTTATTAAGGGTTGGGATAACCCTTAAATTTGAGTTAATTTTCCTATTTTCGCATCCGCAAATTCTGCTTTTCAACAGATTAATTATGCAGTTAGTCGAAAATTAGAAGTTGAAACCACTAATAGGTGGGGAAGCAGAGGGAAATGATGGTACGAAATAATGAGTGAACAATATAGAATTCTCCACGTTGTAAATGAGCAGGTAGATATAAACCCGGTTCTTAAAGTTTTACAAACAACCGATTACACTTTTGAACACCTTTCAGTCAATACAAATGAAAAATTTGTAGAGGCTTTAAAGAATTTCAATCCACATATAGCTTTAATTACTGATGAAAACCCATTATTCCCTATTAAGAATGCTTTGAAGGCTTTTAAAAATTCTAATTTAACGGTGCCTTCAATTGTCATCTCAGACAATAATTCTGCCGGTTATGCCATGGAGCTTATTAGAAATGGCGCAGATGATTATATTCAGAAGGACGACCTCCCGCAATTGCCTGCCATTATTCTATCAAATCTTCTGAAGATAAAAAAAGAATATAATTCAAAACCAGAACCACCAAAATTCAGGCGACTTGTGGAAAGTGGAGATAATGCCCTGGTGGTCTTTTCTCCCGATGGAACCACATCTTATATCTCTCCTGCAGCTGAAAAAATCCTGGGTTTTTCACATAAAGATCTTTTAAAAATTGATATCACAAAGATTGTTCATATTGAAGACGTGCAGCCTGCACTTGATTATATGGCTCTGTGCCTGGAGAATCCCGGGATATCACTTGATACCATTACGGCGCGTGTGAAACATAAAGATGGAACCTGGCGTTGGATGGAAGCTAGCTTTACAAACCTTTTGCATGATAAAGATGTTGGTGGAATAGTAAATAACTTTAAAGAGATCACCGCTCAACGTGAGGCTGAAATTGCCTTAAAAAGAAATGAAGAGAAGTACAGGGCATTTTTTATAAATAGCATGGATGCTATCTTACTCTCTCACCCCAATGGAAATATTTTTGGAGCCAATCCTGCCGCATGTGAAATGCTACAACGAACAGAAGAAGAGTTTTGTAGGATAGGACGTCAGGGAACTATTGATGATAATTCAGGACTGGCTGAACTTTTGGAAGTTAGAAAGACCAAAGCTGGTTTCATTGGAGAAATGGTTTTGAAGCGAAAGGATGGCAGCAGGTTTCCTGCAGAAATTTCCTCAGCTGTATCTTTAGATGAAAATGGAGAGGAAATAGCGTCTACCATTATTCGGGATATAACCGGGAGGAAGAAAGTAGAGGAAGAATTAATGTTGTCCAAAAAGAATTATGAACATTTATTTAAATACAATCCACTTCCCAACTGGATCTTTGATCTGGAGACTTTTAAAATTGTTGCTGTAAATAGAGCAGCACTAAAACATTACGGCTATTCAAAAGAAGAATTTTTGAGTTTTAACCTTTATGATCTTCGTCCCGAAGAGGAAATATCGAAGCTGAAGGCTAATCTGGAAAACCTTAAAGATGCTAATGACATTATTGACTTTGGAAAATTCACTCATAAGAAGAAGGACGGATCAGAAATAACTGTTGAAGTCCACGGTTACGGGATTAAGTTTAATGGTAGAGATTGCAGGCTTGTAACCTCTATTGATATTACAGAGAAAGAAAGTGTACTACAAGAGCTTGAAGAGAAGAGTAAAAAACTTCTTTTGGCTGAAAGACTGGCCAAATTTGGTTACTGGGAAGTAGGGTTACAAGATGAATATTTCTTCTGGAGTGATGAGGTCTATAGAATATGGGGAAGAAGAAAGGAAGATTTTCAGGTTGGGCCGGAAGTATTCTATAAAACAATTCATCCCGATGACCTTGATGCGCTACTGGAGGAACAAAAGGCAGCTTTTTCGGGAAGTAAGGATATGGACTTTCAACACCGAATTGTACTTCCCGATGGAAGCATCAAATGGGTACATGAAAAAGGAAAACTTGTAAAGGATAGTAATGGGCAGCCGGTTAGATTCGAGGGCTCTATTCAGGATGTGACCGATTTCAAGAATGCAATGCTTAAATTAAAGCAAAGTGAAAGCAGGCAGCGAGGTATTCTAAAGTCGCAGACCAACTATCTTACCAGGATAGATTTGGACGGGAATTATTCCTATGTAAATGAAAAATTTGATTCAGATTTCAACTGGATCTTTCCTGATGGTATTCTTGTTGGTAAATGTGCTTCAACAAGTGTAATGGAATATGATCAATTAAGGGTAAGGGGCATTTTTGAAAAATGTTTAGCCAATCCTAATGTGGTCTACCAGGTGGAAATGGATAAGCTACAGGAAGATGGAAAGGTAAAACCAACCCTATGGGATTTCATTTGTCTTACAGACGCTGGTGGAAATCCTTTTGAAGTACAGGGAGTGGGAATTGATATTACAGACAGGGTAGAAGCAGAGCGCTCTCTAAAAGAAAGCAATACGCGTTATGAGCTGGTATCTAAAGCAACTTCAGATGCTATTTATGATTGGGATATTGAAACAGATTATTTGTTTTGGGGAGAAGCCTTTTACGCACTTTTTGGATATTCCCAAAGGGAATTTTCTTTAACAGTTGATTCATGGACAGAAAACATCCATCCTGAAGAAAGACTTCATATACAGGACAGCCTTGCCCGCACCCTTGAGGGTACAGAAAATCACTGGGAGGCAGAATACAGGTTCAAAAATGCAGATGGGAAATACTCTTTTGTTGTAGAAAAAGGTTTTATCCTTCGTGATGAAAATGAAAAAGCCTTTCGTATGGTTGGCGCCATACAGGATGTCACTGAAAGGAAAAGACTGGAAGAACTTCTGGATGAAGCTTCAAAATTTTCCCGCATAGGAAGCTTTGAATTTGATTTCATTAAGGATTATTTATTCTGGTCCCCGGTTACCAAAGAAATTCATGAGGTAAGTGAAGATTATGAGCCAAATTATGAAACCGGAATTTTGTACTATAAGCAAGGGGACAGCAGAGATCGTATGATCCGGGCATTTAAAAAAGCTGTTGAAGACAACATTCCTTATGACCTTGAGTTGCAAATGGTGACGGCAAAAGGAAATGAATGTTGGGTGAGAAAAATTGGCCGACCTACTTTTGTTGATGGGAAATGTGTTCGGATTAATGGAAGTTTTCAAGATATTACGACTCTTAAAAATTCAGAGTTGAAAGCCTTAAAAGCTTCAGAAGAAAAGCAGGTTATTCTCGAAAGTATAGGGGATGCTTTTTTTACTCTGGATAATGACTGGGTTGTAACTTACTGGAATCAACATGCCGAGAAACTATTGGAAAATTCTAAAGATTATATTTTAGGCAGGAACTTTTGGGATGTTTTCCCAGATGCCGTAGATACAGAATTCTATAGATGTTATCAAGAAGCAGTCGGGGAACAAACAATTGTAGATTTTGAAGAATATTTTGAAAGGGTAAATAAATGGTTTGACGTTACAGCATATCCTTCAAAAGGAGGACTTTCGGTTTATTTTAGAGATGTAACAGAAAGAAAAGAATCGGAGCTTCAAATTATAGAACTCAATAAGAATCTAAAGGTGCATACCGAGGAGCTTGTAGCAGCAAACAAAGGATTAGAACAATTTTCTTATATAATCTCCCATAACCTTCGGGCCCCTGTGGCAAACATAATTGGATTGGGGGATTTAATTAAAGAGGATTATCCTTCTGAAGTTAAAATGCAGTTTCAGGAAGAACTTCTTTCGAATGTTCAGAGATTGGATACTATCATTCGGGATCTTAATAATATCCTTCATGTGAAGGTAGATATGAGTGAGAAAAAGGAACCGGTAGACCTTAATGAACTGGTGGAAACGGTTGAAACCGGTATAGGTCAGGTAATCCAGAAAGAGAATGTCAGGATTATTACTAATTTCTCTGAAGTAACTTCTATTAACTCTATACGAACTTACCTTCATAGTATATTTTATAATTTAATCTTTAACAGTATCAAATACCGCAGACCTGAAGTTCCTCCTGTAATCGAGATAACTTCAGAAAACAGGGAGGGTAATGTTTATATCAGTTTTAAAGATAATGGAATGGGAATTGACCTTTCTAAAAAGGGAAAACAGATCTTCGGTCTATACAAACGTTTTCATCATCATGTTGAAGGAAAAGGTATGGGGCTATTTATGGTGAAGACGCAGGTGGAATTAATGGGTGGTAAAATCCAGGTTTCCAGTGAGGAGAATAAAGGAACAGAATTCACTATTGAATTTAAAGCAGAGAAAGAATTAAAACAGTTGGAAGATGAAGAAACCGAAGCAGTATATAATAGTTGATGATGATCGTACTAATAATTTAATATGTGAATATGCTGTCAAAGGTTATGATCCCGATGCCGATGTAATGACATTTAATGAACCCGAAATTGCACTTTCTACAATTAGAAATAAGATCTTAAAAGAGGATGGGTGCGCTTCCATGGTGTTATTTGTTGATGTAAACATGCCAACCATGTCTGGCTGGGAATTCCTGAAAGAATTGGAAAAATTAGAGGAGGAGGTAATTCAGCGATTTACCATCTTTATATTATCCTCCTCAATTGAGGATTTTAAAGATGAAAGAATAAATTTCCCATATGTTACAGATTTCCTGTCAAAACCTTTGTCAAAGACTCGTCTGAAGGAATTACAATTATAGTTTGGAAAAACTAACTAATTTTTAAAATATAAGAAAAAATAAGCATTTGAGCTGATTTTTCAAACAATAATGGCAGCTCCCCGGCCACTGGTTTTTCCTGAAGAATCCAGATAAAAGTCAATCCTCCCAAGATTTACTCCTGCCCATCCTACCTGGTTTACTATTACATTTTCACCAATGCTGTTAGGTACCACTGAAGGCTGCGGAAGGAATGTGTGGGTGTGACCACCAATTATCAAATCGATGCCTTTTGTGGCTGCTGCCAGTTTTAGATCACTTATTTTATCACTTTGGTATTCATACCCCAGATGGGAAAGACAGATGACCAGCTCACACTTTTCTTCTTCTTTAAGAATTCTCACTGTTTCTCTTGCAATTTCTACGGGATCAAGATATTCAGTTTCCTTATAGAGCTTCTTTCCTACCAGGCCTTCCAGTTCAATTCCTAAACCAAAGATTCCTATTTTTATTCCGTCTCTTAAAAAGACCTGATAAGGTTTTATTACTCCTTCCAGGATTGTATCTTCAAAATTATAATTGGAATTTATAAATGGGAATTTAGCATGCGGCAATTGAGCGAATAAGCCTTCAATTCCGTTATCAAAATCATGATTGCCAATGGTCGCTGCATCATAGCCCAATTTGCTCATGAGCTTAAATTCCAGTTCCCCACCATAAAAATTAAAGTAAGGGGTACCCTGGAAAATATCTCCAGCGTCGAGCAGTAAAGTGTGAGGGTTTTCCTCTCTTATTTGTTGTATCAGAGTATACCTTCTGGCAACTCCTCCCAAACCCGGGTATAGCGCATGGTCCGGTTCAAAAGGCTCAATATGACTATGAACGTCGTTTGTATGTAGAATAGTTATATGCTTAAGTTCTCTCTTTGGTACAAAAGACATTAGACCAAAACCTCCAATCCCTGCAAATGCACCGGCGGTAGCTGTTCTTATTAAAAATTTACGTCTTTCCATTATTTGAATCTAATAAATCGTTCATCTCTTACAGGAGTAAGGGTGTCTTCCTGCTTGAAATAATCTATGAGCAGGTTCCTGATTTTATAATCTAGATTGGTTACCTTTTGAGCCTTAGAAAAGAAAACCATATTATCTCCTCCCTGCAGGAGGTAGTCGCTTGTAGCGACATTATATGTTGCAGACTCCTGTAGCGGTTCCCCCTGTATTAAAACCTTTTTTATACTATTATCTTGTTCAAGTTGTAATTCAATGCCTGCCACAGGATGTGCATTCCCCGAATCAATGAGATAGTGGATCATATCCCTTATGGCTTCTCCTTTTAATGTTGCCACCACGATCTCATTTTCAAAAGGCATAACCTGGAAAGCTGTTCGGGTGGTGACATTGCCCATAGTAATCGATGACCTAATTCCTCCAAAGTTCAGTAGGACTATATCAATATTTTCGCCAGTGCGACTTTTAAAAACAGGAGCGGACAGTTCCATTAAAGCATCGGCCATTAGATTCCCTATAGCAGTGTTCAATTCCCCATCGTTTTTGGTCAAATTATAAGGAACGTAGGCCAAAACCTGTTCCATCTCCCGATCAATATTTGTCTTATATGGTTCAATAAACCTTTCCAGGGAATCATTAGCTTTAATGGCAGAAGTTATTTCCAACTGCTCTCCCTCAATTCGGGTGGGGGTGTAATCACCGCTAAATTTACAGGAACCGGCTATTAGCATTAAGAAGAGTAAGTATCGCTTCATTTCGTGTTGTGTAAAAAACAAAAGTAGGAGTTTTTGTAAGGATGAAATAGAAGATTCGAATTTTTCAGCAGATAGTCACTTTTCTTACTTTTTTTAAGATTATTTGTAGTCTTAAAGGAAAATTGTTTTATTTTTCGGCCAAATTGATAGGATATGCTGGCTATTTCTAACTTAAAACTGTGAAGACGAGTCAAAAAATTTTGTTGTTGTTCCTGTTTCTTGGTACAATTTTTATTGTCGGTGCTATTTTCAATATTCAGGCACTTACTTTTATCTCAACCACACTCTTAATCCCCGTGCTCATCTTATATTACAGGTATAAAGCAAAAACCTGGTTCCTGCCAATGATTATTGTGTTAATGTTATTTTACGTTCGGGATTTGCTAATGTTAGAGGGGTTTTTTAGTCATCCAGAATCTACCCTCTGGTGCTTTGGAGGTGCAATAATGATTCTATATGTTTTTGCCCTGACAGGCTTCAAAAGGGCAAAAATTCACCTTGTGGAGGGCATTTCACTGTTAATCATGTATGCTTTTCTCGGATTTCTGTTTTTCACCCTGGGCGATCTTGTACCGCAGGTAATTCCTTCTCACCAGGTAATAGCGTACATATATATTCTGGTGCTAACACTTCTTCTGGCTATAACCTTTTCACAATACATCCTTAAATCCCATTATGCCTCTTTGTGGCTTATGCTGGCTTCGGCCTCTTTGTTATTATCCGAGCTTTCCCTGTTTTTCAAACTATTTATTTTACCGGACGTCAGCGTCACAATCTTCTATCCCCTGTTTCATGTTATCGCTCTTTTTGGAATGGTAGAACACGCCTTTCATCGAAGAAAAAATACTATTCTTCCGGGATTTTAGAATATTTTTCTCTCTTACAAATGATATTTTTTTATTTTTTTATCAAAATTATTAACATTAAAGCCTGTTCTTCACAAAATTTCTATATTGCGGGTAATTTCCCCCGGTAATGAAACAAAAGGTTATTCTTTCTCTCCTGGCTATCACTGCTATAGGTATAAATCTGGCCGGTATTATTTCCGAGAGCTTTTTGATTAAAAAGCTGGGTGAAATTCTGTTTTTCTTACCTCTGGTCCTTTACTATCTCAAAAAAATTCCCTTTAAGAATTATAATTTTTTGATGTTTTTGAGAATAGCAATAGCGGCTACTTTAATTTCCTGGGGCGGCAGGGTTTGGTATTTTGAACAGGTGAAACTTGGATTATGGTTAATCAGCTACATCTTTCTAGCCCGTGAAGCTATTAAACATACAGAGTATGAGAAAGGCAGTAGGTTTACCACCCTTTATTTTATAGCGGTGATCGCTGTTTATGTATATCTTTTATGGGTTCATATTATTGAAATCGAACGCAGTTTAACAAATGATCTCTCCTTCTGGCTATATGTGATTTATTATATCAATCTTTTGTTTTTTGCTATTACTGCACTGATTTATTATCTGAATTCATTTTCTAAAAAGGCTGTTTTCTTTATATGCCTGACCCTTTCTTTCATTTTTTCGGCTGTTTTAAGGGATATGGAGGTTTTCTACTTTAGAGATCTTAGTGTGGAAATCGTAGGAACCCTCATAAAATTTGCGGCAATAAAACTTGTTTTCCTCTTTTTTATCACTCCCGAAAAGAAACTCAGGCTTTTGCACCTGGTATAGCGAAAAATCGGTAGTTTCCTTTGCGTTTGGTAATGCTATATTTCCTAATTTTGCGCCGTGAAAATAACAGATATTAAACTTGCTGTGGCAAGAAAGAATTTGCGCCAAACCGGAGATAATTCTGTTGCTGAAAGTAAGGAGTGTAAACTGGGAATTATCCTGGATGAGGTGAATGAAGAATCAATCAAATCTTTTTTAAAGCTGAAGGGGGATTTAAACCTTCAACAGCATGAGGTTAACATTGTAAGTTGTAGAGAAAAAGGTGTCAAAAATGGGACTTTTGACTACCCGGTGATTTCTAAAGAGGACTTTGGCTGGAGTGGTAAAACCTCTCAAGCGGCTTCGGCATTTATGGCTTTTCAATATGATGTTCTTATTTCATTTACCGCTTCAGAAAATAAAATGGCCGATTTTCTCGTTTCGGTAACCCGTGCGAGGCTGAAGGTAGGGAGGAAAATCCCGGACCAGAACGGCATTTTTGACCTGACAATTTCCGCAGGACTTTCAGAAGCAGAAATTTTCACAGAAGAATTGAAAAAGTATTTAAAAATATTAAACACAACAACTTAATGAACAAATTTGTTGGAACAGGGGTGGCGTTAATCACTCCTTTTAAAGACGATCTTACTATAGATGTGGAAGCACTTAGGAATCTGGTGAATTTCCAAATTGAGAATGGGATTGATTACATGGTGGTTCTTGGAACTACCGGGGAAAGTGCTACCCTTACTTCCGCGGAGAAAAAGCAGGTAATTGACACTGTAGTTTCAGAAAATAATGGTCGTATTCCTTTGGTACTTGGAATTGGCGGAAATAATACTGCAAAAGTTTCAGAAGAGGTAAAGAACACAGATCTTTCGGCTTTTGATGCAGTGTTGTCGGTTTCTCCTTATTACAACAAACCTTCCCAGGAAGGAATTTTTCAGCATTATAAGGCAGTGGCGGCCGCTTCGCCAAAGCCCATTATTATGTACAATGTACCCGGAAGAACAGGCTCTAATATGCTTCCCGAAACCGTTAAACGCCTGGCACAGGTTGATAACATCATCGGGATAAAAGAAGCTGCGGGAGACATAGTGCAGGCTATGAGAATTATTGATGCCGTTCCCGAAGGTTTCCTTACAATCTCGGGAGACGATATGGTTACTCTGCCAATGGTTCTGGCCGGCGGGCATGGTGTGATCTCTGTTATTGCACAGGGATTTCCTGCCGAGTTCTCCAAAATGGTGAAGCTCGGACTCGAAAGAAAAGTAGATGAAGCTTATGACCTGCATTATAAAGTGGCTCCTTCTATAGATCTCATTTTTGCTGAAGGTAATCCTGTGGGTATAAAAGCCCTTCTAAAAAAGCGAGGTATAGTAAAGAATAACCTTCGATTGCCGCTGGTTCCTTCTACTGAAAACCTAACTCAAAAAATTAATGAGTTTGTAGAAAAATTCTAATCATTAAACTTTAGAAAAACCTGTGTTTTTGGTGTAATTTGTGCTGAAACTAAAGTTTTTGTAATAAGGCAGAAAAGAGTATTTTTGCCAGATGTTAAAATTCAGAATGAAGAAAATCATCCTATTTTTAAGCGTAGTTTTTCTTTTGACATCCTGTGGAGAATATCAGGAAGTGTTAAAGAGCAAAGATACTGCTCTCAAGTATACAACTGCAGAAAACTTATATAATGAGGCCAAAGCAGGCGAAGGGAACAGCAGAAAGAAATTTCGGAAGGCTTTACGGCTTTTTGAGCAGTTAATGCCCGAATATAGAGGTAAACCCCAGGGGCAAAGATTAGCCTTTCTTTTTGCAGATACTTATTATGAACTGGGGGATTATTTCCTGGCCGCTTATCAATTTGAGCGTTTTGCGGAAACGTACCCGGAGAGTGAAAAGGTTGAAGAAGCTGCTTTTAAAGGAGCTAAGAGTTATTATTATCTTTCTCCGCCATACTATCTTGATCAAACTGAGACGGTTAAAGGAATAGGTCAACTTCAGGAGTTTATCGACCGGTTTCCTGAGAGTGAAAGAATGGATGAAGCCAATGAACTGGCAACAGAGCTTAGGGTGAAGCTGGAGAGAAAAGTGTATGAAATTGCAAAGCAATATCATCATACCGAGAGTTATATTGCGGCGATGGCAGCTTTTGACAATTTCATTTCTGATTATCCCGGTTCTCCTTTTAGGGAAAGAGCCATGTACTACAGGTTTGAATCGGCTTATTTGTATGCCATCAACAGTTATGCTTATGCCATGCCCGAGCGATTGGAAAAGGCAAGGGAATATTATGAGGATTATCAGCGTTATTATCCCGAAGGCGAGTTCATAGAAATGGCCAATACAGCCTTGAAAGACATTGAAAAAACAGAACAACAATTAAAATCTGAGACGAGAATATGATAGATCTAAAGAAAACAGATGCTCCACTAAACACTACGACTCTTGACAAGAACAAGATCGATGCCACTACCAATAATATTTATGAGGCGATTTCAATAATCTCCAAGAGGGCTACGCAAATAAACGGTGAGATCAAGAAAGAACTTCTTGAAAAACTTGATGAATTTGCTACTTACAACGATAGTCTGGACGAGATCTTTGAAAACAAGGAACAGATTGAGGTTTCCAAGTTCTATGAAAAATTGCCAAAGCCACATGCTTTAGCAGTTCAGGAGTGGCTGGATGAAAAAATCTATTATCGCAATACCAAAAGCGAAGAATAAAATAATATGTCTGTATTAAGCGGCAAAAAAATACTTCTCGGCGTTACCGCGGGTATAGCCGCTTATAAAACAGCATTCTTAGTCCGGTTATTTATAAAGGCCGGGGCGCAGGTGAAGGTAATAATGACCCCTGAAGCCAAAGAATTTGTAACCCCCCTTACCTTATCCACACTTTCCAAAAATGAGGTCATTTCTTCTTTTACAAAAGAAGAAGATCACAGTAACCAATGGAGTAACCATGTGGAATTCGGCTTTTGGGCCGATCTTATGCTTATCGCACCTGCCACTGCCAATACTCTTTCAAAAATGGCAAAAGGACACAGTGATAATTTTTTACTTGCCACATATCTCTCTGCTAAATGTCCGGTTTATTTTGCCCCGGCAATGGATCTCGATATGTACAAACACCCTTCCACGAGGGAAAATTTTGATACGCTGATTTCCTATGGCAATATAATGATTCCGGCTACCTCGGGCGAACTGGCCAGTGGATTGACGGGAGAAGGCCGAATGGCAGAACCCGAAGACATCCTTGGGTTTATTGAAGATCATCTTACTGAAAGTCTTCCGCTTCGGAATAAAAAAGTGCTAATCACAGCAGGTCCCACATACGAAGCAATCGATCCTGTACGTTTTATAGGAAATCATTCCAGTGGAAAAATGGGTTTTGAACTTGCTGCCGCTGCACATGCTGCGGGAGCTGAAGTAACTTTAATCTCTGGTCCTACACATTTGCAGAATCCTAATTCGGAGATAAATTTAATCAGGGTGCAGAGTGCTATTGGAATGTTTGAAGCAGCGACAAAGTTTTTTCCCGAAGTTGATATTGCCATTGCATCAGCAGCGGTGTCCGACTATCGTCCGAAAGTTTCAGCGAGCCAAAAGATTAAAAAGTCGGCAGAGACTATGGAACTTGAGCTGGTGAAAAATCCTGATATTCTTTCGGCAATGGGGGAAGCAAAGAAACATCAGCTCCTTGTCGGTTTTGCCCTGGAAACTGAGAATGAAGAAGAGAACGCCATCGGGAAGTTGAAAAGAAAGAACCTGGATTTTATCGTGTTAAACTCCCTGAATGACTCCGGTGCGGGATTCAAATCTGAAACCAACAAGGTCAGGATCCTGTTCAAAGATGGAAAGAAAAAAGGGTTTCAGGTAAAATCCAAAAAAGAAGTAGCTCAGGATATCCTGAATGAAATAATCCTGTTAAGTCATGAGTAGAATTTTTGTTTTACTATTTATGTTTAGTCTGAGCTTAGGTGCAGGAGCCCAGGAATTAAACTGCCAGATTGTTGTTAATAGTGAACAAACTGGACAGGTAAATGCTTCAGTCTTTAAGACTCTTGAAAATTCAGTCTCCGAGTTTGTCAATCAGACTCGCTGGACCAACAGGGAATTTCTTCCGCAGGAGCGTATCAACTGTAGTATGTTCATCAACATCAACAGTTATGACGGCAACAGTTTTTCAGGCAGCATTCAGGTGCAGTCATCCAGACCGGTTTTTGGCTCCACCATGGTAAGCCCTGTATTTAATTTTAATGATGAACAACTGGCATTTGAATATACTGAGTATGAGCCGCTGGAATTCAGTCCCAATCAGTTTGATTCAAATCTTTCTTCAATCATTGGTTATTATGCATACACCATCCTGGGGTTGGATGCCGATACCTTCGGGGAACAAGGGGGGACGCCCTATTTTGAAACTGCTAATCAAATTGTGGGAACCGCACAGCAGAGTTCCTACAGGGGCTGGAAAGGAACAGATGGGAATCGCTCCCGGTATCAACTCAATGCTGACCTGCTCTCGAATACCTATTCGGGATATCGAAATGCTCTTTACACTTATCATCGTAATGGTTTAGATCTAATGCATATGTCACCCCAGGAAGGTAAGGAAGGAGTTGCTACAGCTATTATTGATCTACAACGAATGAATAGCCGCCGTCCTAATTCTCTTTTGCTAAGGACGTTTTTTGATGCCAAGGCAGACGAGGTGGAACAGATCTTTAGCGGTGGGCCACAGGTTAACATCAGGGAAGTAGTGGACGCTTTAAATACCATGGCACCCACATTAACTGAAAAGTGGGGGAATATTCGGTATTAGGTTTTTAAGTGAGCAGTGCGCAGGCTAAGTAGGCAGTTCAATGTCTGGTCGAGCAGAATCGCAATTTTTTTGTTACGCAGTTCATTTGTCTGGTCGAGCGGAGTCGAGACCTTTCTTTTCAGTAGGCAGTGCGCAGTTTTCAAGTAGGCAATTTCTATTCTAAGTACCTTTTTTAAATCCTGAACTTTGAATTTTGAATCCCCAGGAATTTGGTGCTTGAACTCTGAATTTTGAATTCGTGAGATTTGGTGCTTGAAAGTTGATTCTTAAATTTGTTCAATGATAATTTGTTCCCTGTTAATTGCTCCCTGACAATTGTAAATTGTTTTACCTTTAACCCAAATTTACATTCTCTTGCTCACAAGCCTTTCTATAAAAAACTACGCCCTTATTGAAGATATTCAAATGGATCTTCAAAGCGGCTTTACCATAATAACAGGAGAAACCGGTGCGGGAAAATCTATCATGCTGGGAGCTCTTTCTCTGCTGTTGGGGAAGCGTGCCGATTTTAGTGCCATTCGAAACCAGGAAAAGAAATGTGTTATTGAAGGAAGTTTTAATATTTCTTCATACGACCTTAAATCACTTTTTGCTGAAGAAGATCTCGACTACGAATCACAAACCATTATACGAAGGGAAATTTTGCCTTCAGGAAAGAGTAGGGCGTTTATTAATGATACTCCCGCAAATCTTTCTTCGCTGCAGGCGCTGGGAGAAAAGCTGCTGGACATCCATAGCCAGCATGAGACTCTAAGCCTTGGAGACAATGAATACCAGTTTCTTGTGATCGATTCTCTGGCTAAAAATGCCGGAACCATTAAGGATTATCAGGCAGGTCTACAGCAGCTGAAAAAACTTCAGAAGCAGTTACAGGATTTAAAAGAAGAGCAGGCACAAGCCACAAAAGAATACGATTACAACTTGTTCTTGCTTACAGAACTTCAGCAAGCCAAACTGGAAACGGGAATGCAGGAAGAGCTGGAAGAGCGGTATGAGGAGCTAAGCAATGTGGAGCAACTTACCGAGCAATTGGGAGGTGCGATCAATAATATTCAGCAGGAGGAGGTAGGGGCTGCGGCATCACTTCGGGAAGCGAAAAATAATCTTCAAAAGATTGCCGGAATTAGCGGCCAGTATCAGCAACTTTTTGAACGACTGCAAAGCGTCAATATAGAATTGGATGATATTGCTACCGAACTTGAATCGGCATTGGATAAGGTAGAAGCGAATCCGGCCGAGCTGGAGCAGGTGAATGCAAAACTTCAGGTGTTGTATAATCTGCAAAAGAAGCATGCAGCAGGTTCAGTGGAGGAACTAAAGGAAATCCAGGAAGACCTTGCAAAGAAAGTCGCGGTTTCAGAAAATGCCGATGAAGAAATAGCACGTTCAGAAAAAGCCATTTTAGAAAAAAAGGAAGAGCTTCAGAAAATAGCTTCAGAAATTCATACCTCCCGAAAGAGCGTTATTCCGAAGTTCATTAAGGAAGTGGAAAATATCCTGGCCGACCTTGGTATGCCCAACGCGACATTAAAAATTGAGCTGGAGCAACAAAAAGAATTTTACCACAACGGGCAGGATAAGCTTAATTGGTTGCTCGCAGCAAACAAAGGTGGAAGTTATAACGACATCAAAAAAGCAGCATCTGGCGGGGAACTTTCCAGGATCATGCTAGCTGTAAAGAGCATTTTGGCAACCTACAGCAATCTGCCTACGATCATTTTTGATGAAATAGATACCGGAGTTTCCGGAGATATTGCTCAAAAAATGGCCGGTATTCTTCAAAGAATGGGAAAAAACATGCAGGTTATCGCCATTACCCACCTTCCACAGATTGCAGGAAAAGGGGACAGACATTTCAAAATTTATAAAGAAGACGCCGTCAACAGCACCATCACGAATATCAAAGAATTGAAAGGAGAAGACAGGATAGAGGAACTGGCAATGATGCTGGGCGGCAAGAACATCAGTGATTCTGCGGTGGCACATGCGAAAGCCCTTCTGAATTAAAAGATGTTTCTTATATTTACCGGCTTAACAAAACAAAACACCAACCATGTCATATAATCTACTCAAAGGAAAAAAAGGGATCATCTTTGGAGCCCTGGATGAAAACTCGATTGCCTGGAAAACGGCTTTGCGCGTGCATGAAGAAGGCGGCCAATTTGTTCTTACGAATGCCCCTATCGCAATGCGAATGGGAAATATTAAGGATCTTGCTGAAAAAACCAGTTCTGAGATCATTCCTGCAGATGCCACAAAAGTGGAAGATCTTGAGAATTTAGTAGAAAAAGCCATGGAAATTCTTGGCGGAAAGCTGGATTTTGTACTGCATTCCATCGGGATGTCGGTAAATGTGCGAAAAGGGAATCATTATACAGATATGAATTATGATTTCACTACCAAAGGTTGGGATGTTTCGGCAGTTTCTTTCCACAAGACAATGCAGAGCCTTTACAAAAAGGATGCGATGAACGAGTGGGGAAGTATTATGGCGCTTTCCTATATCGCTGCCCAAAAGGTTTTTCCCGATTATAACGACATGGCCGATAATAAGGCATTTTTAGAGTCTATTGCCCGTAGTTTCGGGTATTTTTTCGGAAAGGAGAAAAAAGTAAGAGTAAACACCATTTCCCAATCACCAACACCGACCACTGCGGGTACAGGAGTGAAAGGTTTCGACGGATTTATAGCCTATGCAGATGAAATGTCTCCCCTGGGAAATGCAACCGGAATGGACTGTGCTAACTACATCGTGGCCATGTTCTCGGACCTTACAAAAAGAGTCACCCTTCAAAATCTTTTCAACGACGGTGGATTCTCCAACATGGGAGTAAGCCAGCAGGTGATGGAAGCTTTTATAAAAGGCAAGGAAGAGTAAGCTAGTTCAAATATCAATAGATAGGAAGAGGTCTCAAAAATGTCATTTTTGAGGCCTCTTCTTTTTTGCAGCTTTTTCTTTAATACATTTGTGCCATGGAAGTTTCCTACTCGTTTGTAATTCCGGTTTTTAATCGTCCCAATGAAATACGGGAGCTGCTGCAAAGTATGCAGGAGCTGGATTTTGATGGGCCGTTTGAGGTGGTGATCGTGGAGGATGGTTCTATAATTTCTTCGGAAGAAGTGGTGCAGGATTTCTCCAGAAGTCTGAACATCAGCTACTTCAAAAAGTCTAATTCGGGACCGGGCGATTCGCGCAACTTCGGAATGAGAAAAGCCGCCGGAAATTACTTTTTGGTCCTGGATTCTGATGTGCTTTTGCCGCCGCAGTACCTCGCTGAAGTAGATAAAGAACTCCGGAAGCGGTTCGTAAATTGTTTTGGCGGCCCCGATGCGGCTCACGAAAGTTTTTCTGACCTTCAGAAAGCCATTAATTACGCCATGACTTCCTTTTTGACCACAGGCGGAATAAGAGGAGGGAAGAAGCGGGTGAGTGATTTCCAACCGCGCAGTTTCAATATGGGCTTGTCTAAAGAAGCTTTTTTGGAAAGTGGTGGCTTCGGAAGAATTCATCCCGGTGAAGATCCCGATCTTGCACTCAGGCTCCAAAAAAAGGGTTTTTCAACACGGTTATTTCCGGAAGCTTTTGTGTATCACAAGCGACGTATAGACTGGAAGAAGTTTCATCAACAAGTGAAGAAGTTCGGGATGGTGAGACCAATTCTCAACAAATGGCACCCTGAGTCGGCTAAAATTATATACTGGTTTCCGACTTTGTTCAGTTTAGGTTTAATAGCAGCCCTCATTTTTGCCATTTTTGGATGGTATTTGCCGCTCTGGCTCTTTGGCGGATATTTTTTATTGCTGTTTTTACACTCCTTATTTCTCAACCGAAGTATAAAGATCGCCGCACTTTCTATAGTAGCTGCTCTTGTTCAATTTTTGGGTTACGGGTTTGGTTACTGCAAGGCAACCTGCTATCTTAGGATTCTAAATATGGATCCGGAAGAGAGGTTTCCAAAGCTATTCTTTAAACATGCTCAATAAATTTAAGACACTTACCAGGGCCCGGTTTAAAAAGACCGATTTCAACTCATTTTTATTTTTCCTCTTTTTTGCCATTGTGATCTGGATCTTTGTTCAGTTTTCGAAGCCCTACAATGAGATACTGGAGATCCCCGTCGAATATGTCAATATGCCGCCAGATAAATTACTGGTGGGGGATATACCCGAAAATCTTGAATTCAGGATGCAGGAAAATGGTTTTACCGTTGCCTGGTTTTCACTTTTCCCACCCACCGTTTCCATAGATCTTTCTAAAGCTACAGTTGAGAATGGTGCTTTAGTTTATGTTATTAATGAAAATCGTACAGAACTGCAATCTCAACTGGAGTTTGACCTGGATGATATCAACTTTTTGAGAGACGAACTGGTGGTAAATTTTGAACAAAGACAGGAGAAAAAACTGCCGGTGGATCTACGTATCAAGGTAGAATATGCGGTGGGCTTCTCGGCTGTGGATGAATTGCGAATTGAACCGGACTCCATAAAAGTTAGCGGGCCAGATAATATCCTGGATACTTTGTCCCGACTTTACACTCAGCGGCTTACCCTTTCAAAAGTAAAAGATGATCAAAAAGGAGTAGTGTATCTGGACACCACCGGTCTTCCCAACGTCACTTTCTATCGCAATAGAGTACAATATGCTGTGGATGTGGAAAAATTTACTGAAGGGAAGGTACAGGTTCCTATCGAGATCATTAATGTGCCCCAGGGGCTTAATGTAGTGATCTTTCCAAAAGAAGTGGTTCTTTTTTACCTGGTCAACCTGAAGGATTTTAATAAAGTGACAGCTTCAGACTTCAGGGTGGTGGTTGATTTCAACGAAGTAAGAGGGCAGCAGGATTTCCTGATCCCGGAAGTTATTCAGAAGCCAGATTTCACGTCCAATATCAGACTCAACGAGAAGAGAATTCAGTTTATAATAAAGAAATGAAAGTACTGGGGCTTACAGGAGGAATTGGAAGCGGAAAGACTACAGTGGCCGGATTCTTTAATGAACTGGGGATCCCTGTGTACATTGCCGATGAGGAAGCCAAGAAGCTAATGCTGGATGATGAAAATGTAAAGGCTGCAATAATTCGGCTTTTTGGAGAGGAAGCCTACAAGGGAGGAGTACCCGACAGGAAATTTATTGCCTCAAAAGTCTTTGGAGACAGTGAAAAACTTGAACAGTTAAATCAAATAATTCACCCGGCTGTAGGCAGACATTTTGAAACCTGGAAAATGGCTCAAAGTGCACCATACGTTATTTATGAAGCGGCTATCCTCTTTGAGAAAGGAGGCTACCGAAAATGTGATTACAATTTGCTCGTTACGGCTCCCTACGATCGCAAAATAGAAAGATTGCAAGAACGGGATAATTCCACACTTGAAGAAATAGAAGCCAGAATGAGCCACCAGTGGAGTGATAAAAGAAAAGCTGAACTGGCCGAGTTCATTATTGAAAACCGGGAGCTCTCCCACACCCGTGAAGCAGTACGAAAACTGCACGAAACCCTCCTCCAGAGCGCGTAAATACTGACTTTCTTTTGTTAACATTTGGTTAAAGGCCTGTTTGGCTAAATGTTAAAATCATATTTTTGAAGATATGAACAAAAAGATATTTTTTCTTTTGGTGGTTCTCATGAGCCTCTCTCTTATAGGAATTATATTTGTTCAGGGGTTTTGGATAAAGAATACAGTTGAGAGTAAGGAAGAGCAATTCTCTTTTAATGCCAAACAGATACTGCGAAGGGTAGCCACAGAGGTTGAGAATAATGAACTGGAGAACTATTATTTCGCTATGCAGGAACTGGTAGACAGTCTGGGTGCACAGGCAGACAGTTCTATGATAAATGAAATTTTTGAAGAGGAGCGTGATGATGTTTCTGAGGATGCTTATCTCTCTTCACAGGGAGAGCTGGAAGAGGATTACCGACTTTCGGCAGCTTTTCTGGATGCATCTATAGATACTCTCCGGTTTAAAAAACTAATTAATCAGAGGGTGTCTAAGCTGGTGGAGAATGATAGTTTGAACGAGAACATGCTCACCACCTCAAGCAGGATCAACCGCATCTTCAGAATGAATGATGTGGAAAAAGAATTTATCCGTTCCACAGTGAACGAATATACGAGCCGGAAACCTTTGCATGAGCGGGTTTCAAAGTCAAATCTGGAAAGTTTGATCCAGAATGAACTTACGAACAGGGGGATGAATACCTCCTTTCAATATGCGATTTATGGAAATGGCCTGGCTACAAAAGTGCAGTCGGAAAATTTTAAACTGGATGCCAGGACCACTTACAGGGTGCCGCTTTTTGGTTCAGCAAACAGCAGTAACAACTATCAGTTGTTTGTGAACTTTACCGAAAAGAAACAGGTCGTTTTGTCCTCCATTACATTAATGGCGGCTTTATCGATCATATTTACACTCATCATTGTAATAGCCTATTCCAGTGCGCTGTCCCAATTGATAAGGCAAAGGCAGATATCTGAGATAAAAACAGATTTCATAAATAATATGACCCACGAGTTCAAGACTCCCATTGCGACAATAAATCTTGCGCTGGATGCGATCAAGAATCCCAAGGTCATGAACGATCCCGAAAAAATTGCCCATTATCACCGAATGATAAGGGATGAGAATAAACGAATGCATGCCCAGGTAGAGAACGTACTGCGAATTTCCAGGTTGGAAAAGAACGAACTTGACCTTAAAAAGGAAAGACTTGATTTGCATGAATTAATTGAGGAAGCTATAACCCATGTAGATTTAATTGTGGAAGACAAACAAGGATACATACAAACACATTTTGGAGCCTTGAGAGCATCTATCCTTGCAAATCAGACCCATTTCACCAATGTGATCGTAAACCTGCTGGATAATGCGGTTAAATATTCGCCAGATGCACCCAGGATTGATATCTACACAGAGAATGTCAAGAATTATATAGTAATGAAAGTACGTGACCAGGGAAGCGGAATGACTAAACCTGTTCAGAAAAAAATATTTGAAAAATTTTATCGCGAGCATACCGGTGATATCCACAACGTAAAAGGCCACGGCCTTGGACTTGCCTATGCAAAACGTATCCTTGATGACCACCACGGACAAATAAGCGTGGAAAGTGAGAAAGGAAAAGGAAGTACATTTATAATTAAACTACCACTAATATCTTAATTTATGGAAACTGAAAATAAGAAGATTTTACTAGTTGAAGATGATCCGAACTTTGGAACGGTATTAAAGGATTACCTGGCCATGAACGACTATGAAGTCACTCACGCCAAGAACGGTATGGAAGGATTTGAAAAATTCAAAAAAGATGATTTTGATCTTTGCATCCTGGATGTGATGATGCCGTACAAGGATGGTTTTACTCTTGCCAAGGAAATAAGGGAAAAGAATGAAGAAATTCCTATCATCTTTCTAACGGCAAAAGCTATGAAAGAAGATGTGTTGAAAGGATATAAAGTAGGGGCAGACGATTACCTCAACAAGCCTTTTGACAGCGAAGTACTGCTTATGAAGATCAAAGCGATCATGCAGCGCAAAGCTACAGACAGTGTGGCCGACAGTAAGCAATTTGAATTCCAGATAGGGGATTTCCACCTTAATTCAAAACTTCGCTTCCTTACTTTTAGAGATGAGGAGCCATCTAAGTTATCTCCAAAAGAAAATGAATTACTTCGTCTTCTTGCCCTTCATGAAAACGATCTTATGCCAAGAGAACTGGCCCTGACAAAGATCTGGAGAGATGACAATTATTTCACATCCCGAAGTATGGATGTTTATATCGCCAAACTGCGTAAATACCTTAAAAAGGATGAAAACGTAGAGATCCTTAACATTCACGGGGAAGGATTTAGACTGGTGATAAGAAATAAAGAAGAAGCAAAAAGTTAACGTACAAATTTTCAGTTTCTAATATCTGGCATTGTTGCAGGGGAACCTGCAACGATGTCTTGATATTTGTATGTTAACAATACTTTACCGGGGTCTACGTTTTACTTACTTATATTTGTTTGTAACCTGCGCTGAATGAGGAGACTCCAAACCATCCAAAAATGTAATTCTACTGCCGTACTCTTGCGGCATTTTTTTGGTTGTGATGGTAGGAAACTTTTTTTCCTGCTACTTTTTCTGTTTTCTTCTTCTCTATTTGCCCAGGACGGGGTGACTATTACTTCTCCTGAAACCAGTCCTACTCAGCAGAATCCTGTACCAGTAACTTTTAGATTTGATGAGCCAATTAGTGGGTTTGGGTTAGAGGATATTGTCATATCTGGAGGTGAATTAGGAAAACTTCAGGTCACTTGGCCTGATTTTTCATATGTAAATTACTTTCGGCTAAGGAATTTTTATCTTAATGTTGATATTGTTACTCCGGAAAAAACGAGTCTTGCACCTTCAAAGGATGCAGTAATTGCAATAGATATAGATAAGGCCGGTTTTACTTATGCACTAACATTAAGTAATGGTGTGTTCAAATATAATTCTGCAGGGGTTGCCGTTGCGGGAAATCCTATTATCAAGCCTGAAGCTTTAAGTGATGCTCGCGACTTAGCTATAGGTAAGGATCAAAAAATATATATTGCTGATACAGGAAAGAATCAAATTTTAATATTTAATGATTCCGGAGGGTCTGCTACTGGTAATATTGGATTTCAAAAATTATCATCGCCAACTGGTTTAGCCATTGGACCCGACAATAATATTTATGTAGCTGATACTAATAATGATCGAATAGTAATTTTTAATCCTGCTGGAGATCAAATTGGTGAAATCAATAATGGGGAAGGAGATGGCTCAAATCAATTAGACGATCCTATCAGAATAGCTGTTGATCTTAATAAGACAATTTATGTTTCGGATAGCGGTAATAATAGAATTCAAATCTTTAATTCTGCCGGAGAGCATAAAGGTACTATCAACGGGGGTAACTCGAAACTAAATAGTCCAGGGAGTCTAGTTGTGGATGAGTATGGATATTTATACGTTGCCGATTTTGCGGGGGTAGATTTAAATGTTTTTCTAGATTTTGAGAATATAACAGCGGGGGATATACTTAGTCTGGCCTTAAATTTAGGTGATCTAAGAATTCAAGTTTTTAATACGAATAATTTAAATGAAACGCCCAAAACAATTAAAGATAAAATTAATATTCCTATTGATTTAGCTTTAAAACCATGTGGTTATTTAGCCGTAAATAATGGCGATCTTAAAACAGAGGGAACCAAATTGAGCAATGATTTCCCGCCCAAACTTATTTTACCGACTCAATTCATTTTTGACCTGAAATGGTACAACCGCCTGCCTGCCACATTTACTGCCGATTTAACAATTGATGAAGAATGTAAAGCGGCGACTATAAATGTTCCCCCAGGTGTTGGTGTAGATGTGGACTGTAATAACACCCCTGCTCAAGCTTCAAATAATTTTTCCATGGTATGGGATAAGACTCCGCCGGTGATTGATTGTACTCCGGCTGAAGTTGTTCTATCCAGGAATGAACAAGGAAAATACATGCTACCAGATTATAGCAGCCGGGTAAGTGACAACTGTGATCCTAACGTTGGAATAACTCAAAATCCGTCTCCTGGAGAGATAACCGAAGGTGGAAGAGTAACCATTACTGCGGAAGATGCTGCGGGTAATGTCTTTTCCTGTTTTTTTACAGTCAAGCTTGAAGCAGCTCCTCAACCCACATTTTCATGTCCCGATAAAGGAAATATTCCTGAGCTGGAACTGGATGCCGATTGTAATTATCCACAAACAGATTTTGGTTATTTGTTATCCGACTTTCAAAATTTCACTGACGAGGAATATCTGGTTCAAACCGCCACCAGACAGGACAACAATCTTGAGGTCATTATAAAAGTTTATGACGGTGAGAATGGAACATTCGTGGATGAATGTAATTTTACTGTCTCCCTCATTGATAACATTCCCCCTACAATCACCTGTCCCTCCCCAGACATTGTCGAAACTGTTCCATTCGGGGAAACCGGAAAAAAAGTTGAATACACTGTTCCCTTTGGTGATAACTGTACCGGGGCCGCAATTGAGCAAACCAGCGGACTTGCCTCAGGAGAGGTGTTTCCTGTTGGAAAAACTATCACCAATACATTTGTTGTTACAGATGCTTCAGGAAATAAAACCCCCTGCAGCTTCACGGTGACCATAAATGAAGCCGAAGACGAAGAGGATCCTGTAATTACTTGTCCACCCAATATTGAGGTGCTGACCGATACGGGAGAATGCGGTGCGATCGTAGAATACGATTTTCCAGAAGCCAGTGATAATGCCGGTGACCTCACTATTACAATCATCAATGGCGGTCCGGTTTCAGGCTCTTTCTTTCCGGTGGGGGTGACTGAAATTGAATTTGAAGCAAGAGATGCTGCCGATAATGTAGATACCTGCATTTTAATTATAACCGTGGATGATGAAGAAGCCCCTGAAATTACGACCTGTTCTCCAGGTTCTGTAGATATTAGCGCTGAAAATGGTCAGTTTCTTGTGCCCAATCTTCTAGGGGATTTAGAAGCAATTGACAATTGTACCGGGAGCCAGGACATTACTTTTATTCAGATCCCCGCAGTCGGGGAAGAAATTTTTTCAGATACTACGCTCAGAATTTTTGCCTACGATGAATATGACAATGAATCCAATGTTTGTACTGTTCAGCTTGTGGTGGATAATCCTGACCGTTTTATTAACTGTAAAACCTCAAATATCCCTCTGGGTGAGGATGGAACAGCAACTTTAGATCCGGTGGCTGTTTATGATGGAAACCCTCAGGACTCTGAAATTCAGAGTATGGAGGTAGAGCCAAATTTCTTTACTTGCGAGGATCTTGGGGCCCAGCCGGTAGAGTTAACCGTATATTACATTGATGGTACCTCGGCGAAATGTACTACCCATGTCCAGGTGGTTGACGAAGCTCCACCCGTAATTACCTGTCCGGAAAATTCCGTAGAATTCATTGCCGCCGAAAATGGCAAATATACAGTCCCTAACCTTTTAGGAGAAGTTACAGCGCTTGATAATTGTACCGGGGCGGGAGAAATAAGGTATGCTCAGTTTCCTGAGGCAGGAGATGAAATTCTTGCAGATACTTCGGTTAGTATTTTTGCATATGATGAATATGACAACGAATCCACGGCCTGTGCAATTCAGCTTGTCTTAATGGAAGGGGAAGAACCCCTTGAAATCCTCTGTCCCGGAGATCAAACTGAATCATTAGGTGCTAATTGTTTTTTTGAATTACCCGATTATAGCAGTATGGCTAGTGTTAACTCGGCCACTGCACAAGTGACCCAGGAACCTGCGGCAGGCACGAGGGTGGCAGGTCCTACAGAGGTTGTCTTAACTGCTGTTGACGGCAGTAAGAGTGCAACTTGTTTTTTCACCGTTGAACCTGTTGATGACACTCTGCCGGTATTCAGCTGTCGGGAAGATTTTGAACTCTTCCTCAATGAAGATGGCTACGGGATCATTCCGGCAGAAATGTTACTGGAAACGGTAACAGATAATTGTGAAATAAAAAGCGTCACTCTAAGTAAGGATCGCTTCGAAACTTCAGATGCCGGAGAGAATGAGGTTCTGGTCACCGTAGTTGATGTTAATGGAAATATGGACACCTGTGAGGCTACTATAAATGTAGTACCCTATGATCCGGAAAGAGGTATTGAGTGTGTTGATTCTCTTACCCGGTCACTGGATGAAAACGGGTTAGTGGAACTGAGTCTTTATTATACGGGGGAACAGGAGAATATAGAATTGGAGTTAAGTAAAAAAGATTTTACCTGTGATGATATTGGCACTCATATAATAACGGCGACTTATTATGGGGAGCACACCGGGAGCTGTGAAATAGAGGTTAATATTATTGATGATTTACCCCCACAGGTTAATTGCACTACCGAAATTGACCTGATGCTGGACGAGAATGGGGAAGGGGAAATATCTGTGAATGATGTCAACCTCAATTCTACGGACAATTGTGAAATCGATACCATGGTTTTGAGCAGAAGCAATTTTACATCTGCCGATGTAGGTTTTCAAACTGTACGTTTCACTGTCACAGACTCCTCCGGAAATTCAGATTTTTGTGAAGTCGGGGTGAATGTCAAACCTTATATGGCTACAAGTGGGGAACTCAATTGTGTAGAAAAAGTTACTCTTGAACTAAATGCCAGTGGAGAAGCTGTTTTAACGGCACAGGATCTATTAGAAGGAAATCCCGACCAAGATGAATTTTTTGGTGAAGTAACTTATACGTGTGAGGATATTGGGATCCATTATATTACCTTATCAAAAGCAGGTGATCCTTCTCAAACCTGTGAAATTGAGCTTGAGGTGGTGGATAATATTGATCCCGTCGCTGTTTGTAAAGCTAATTTTGAATTGACATTAAACGCAGGGGGAACAGCAACTTTGTCTGCAGAAGAATTTGGTATTGCATCTACAGATAACTGCGAAATAGTTTCTATGAGTCTCGACCGGTCTACTTTTACGACAGCACATCTTGGGGAGCAACAGGTAGTGCTTACAGTTACAGATAGTTCGGGAAATATTGATACCTGCGAAGCTACAATTCAGGTTCTGCCCAATGAGGAAAATCCGACGACTGTTGAGTGTGTTGACCTTTTTACCCTTGCTTTAAATGCTAATGGAACAGCACAATTGCGGCCTCAGGACCTTTTCTCCGGTGGTACGGGTGGAACTTATACGGTAAGTCAATCAGATTTTACCTGTGAGGATTTGGGGGAGAACGAAGTGATTTTGTCTTTTTCAACGATTAATGGAACGGGCTCGTGTACTGTAAAAGTTGTAGTGGAGGATCCTCTAAACACTTGCGATTTACAACCGGGGCCTATTGAAAATGATTTTTTAATTATGTATCCCAATCCAAGTGACGGGCTGCTAAAATTTGAGCTATCTCCAGGTCTTCACATTGACAGGATCCAGGTTTTCGACATGAGAGGCCGTTTCCTGCTGGAGCACAGTTATGACAACAGCATACCAATCCTGGAATACACCCTGAACCTAAGTGAGTATAGGGCAGGAGTATATCCACTGCTTATATTTACTAATGGAAGGGAATATCTGGAAAGGGCAATTATCAGGTAACCTTTTCCTCTGTAAAACAGATAATTTCTGAAGGGGGAGTACCGGTTTCAAACCAGTGAATGTCCCTGTTCTTCCTGAACCAGGTGTACTGGCGTTTAGCAAACCTTCTGGTGTTCTTTTTTATGTCACTCACCGCTGTTTCGAGGTCCCATTCCTTATCCAGGTACTTAAAGAGTTCTTTATATCCTACTGTGTTCAATGCGTTAAGTTCTCGCCTGGGAAAAAGTTCTTCAGCTTCTTTCAAAAGGCCTTCCTCCATCATATTATCGACCCGGCGGTTAATGCGATCGTAAACAAGTTCTCTTTCTGAAGAAAGTCCAATATATAAGGTCTCAAAAAAGCGATTTTTGACATTCTTTTTTCTAAAAGCTGAATATGGTTTGCCTGTCCCCCTGGAAATTTCAAGTGCTCTTATAACTCTATGAGGATTCTGAAGATCAACTTCGGAATAATATTCAGGATCAAGTCTCTGTAATTCCTCCTGAAGCTTTTTCAATCCTTCTTCTTCCAGCTCCTGCTTTAATTCGTTTCTAATTTTAGGATCTACTTCCGGAAATTCGTCCAGGCCATTGACTACAGCATCTACATAAAGTCCGCTGCCGCCAACCATCACTAAGACGTCATGTTTTTGAAATAATTCCTGTAGTTTGTGCATGGCATCCCGCTCAAAATCTCCTACAGAATATTCTTCTTCAATAGAAATATGTTGAATAAAGTGATGTTTTGCGGCTTTTAATTCTGCTTCAGAAGGTACCGCAGTCCCTACTTTCATTTCTTTATAGAACTGCCGGGAATCGGCTGAAAGGATTTCGGTTTTAAAATGTCTTGCTATTTCAATTCCGAGGGAAGTTTTACCGATAGCAGTGGGACCTACAACTACGATGAGGTGCTTTTTATTCATTCAGGAGATTTCCGCAGTTATGACAGTATTCTGCTTTGTCCAGGTGCTTTGATTCATTACAGTGAGGGCAAACCTGAGTATTGACAGGTATATCCTGATTCCTTCGGGTAAACTCGGATGTTACAATTCCTGTGGGTACTGCAATGATCCCATAACCGGTTATCATAATTAAAGAGGCTATGAATTGTCCCAAAGGTGTGACAGGGTGAATATCGCCAAAACCTACCGTTGTTAGAGTTACTATACACCAATAGATACCCGTTGGTATGCTGGTATATCCATTTTCGGGCCCTTCCACCAGGTACATTACAGTTCCCATAATCACACAGAGAATAAGCACTGCATACAGAAAGACCAGAATCTTGGCACGGCTATTTCGCAAAGCGAGCAGGAGCTTGTTTGACTCCCCAATATATCGTGTAATTTTTAAGATCCTGAAGATCCTGAGCAGTCTTAGGGCCCTTACTGCGAATAAAAGATTGTGCCCTCCGCCTAAAATGGCAATGTAGGTTGGTAGTGTGGAAAGCAGATCGACTACACCATAGAAGCTAAAGATATACTTCGAAGGTTGGTTAATTACCACAATCCTCAAAATGTATTCTATGGTAAAGATTATGGTAATGATCCACTCTGCCGTATAGAATTCCCAATAGTATTTATCACTCATACCCGGAATGCTCTCAAGCATTACCAGAACGATACTAAGTAAAATAACAATAAGCAATCCTACATCAAAAGCCTTCCCCGTAGGTGTGTCAGCTTCATAGATGATCTCATGAAGTTTACTTTTCCAATTTGAAGAGGTTGAATCGCTCACTGATGATGGTTATGCAGTAAAAATAGAATTTTTCGGCACATGGCCTTTTACTTAACAGGAATTTGTTTTTGTTTAAGCCGTTAAAGTAAAGCCTCTAGAGAGGGAAACCTTATGCTTTTTCCTTTACTAATACTATTGATTGTTCCTGTATATCGATCATTTCTGAAAAGAACTTCTGCAGGTAAGGATAAAAGCCCTGGCTGTATACAGATTGAGGGAATGCAACCCTGCAATGAACCATTAGGGAATTATCGTTTATCTTCTGGGTTACAAAACGAAGGGATCCGCCATTCTCGGGAAGGCTCAACATTTTGTTTTCAGGAAGTTCTACGAATTCATGAGTCTCCGGTATTTCCAGAATTATATTGTAGGTATAGACATCTTTGTAACCAAAATCTATGGGATAAGTTCTCTCCTTTAACTTGAATGGATTTTCACTGAAGAATTTAAAGCTGAAAGGATTAATGTAGATCAAATCATTGATCTTTTGACTGGAATTATGAAGCGCAAAGGTGATATCCACTTTATCCTGATCTTTATTGGGAACTGTCGCAAGGCTCCTGGTGTGGGAATTAGGGTTCGACAGAGCGCTAAAAATCTCATCTGGTTGGATTTCATCCAGTTTATTTTTTACTCCCAAGGCGTGGTAGCCCGAAAAAGAATGAACAGAAACTCCTGTTGTAGTTCCATCACTATTCAATTTTATTGAATCCTGAAGGATGATATTGGAGTAACCCTCGGGTTCTATATCTACCCAGCTGCTGCCATTTTTAAAGTCCAGCAACCGGCCGTATTTATTCAGGGTACGGAAAGGAGTGACACCAAAATCGGTATTTTTCTCGGTTGCATCCAGCAGGTATTTTTTTCCATCTACCTCCAGCTGCACCATGAGGTAATTAAATTCTGAAAGTACCGGATATAACTGTGTTGGCAAACCATTGTCCCTGGTGGAACTTAACAAGGGAAGAACCTTAAATCCTTCTTCTACATACAGGTTGTGGAGCAGGATGTTAATGGCCGAAACATTTCCGGTTTTCTCCTCCAGTAGATCCTTAATGCTAACATTGCGGTAAATTTTATATTCGCCATTCCACCTGTAGTTATTTTTTACAAATTCAAAGATCTCCCGGGCTTTCTCAACGTTGTTTGTTTTGCTGCTTATACTTTCAGGAAGAACACCCCGTACCCATTTGGTCTTTCTAAGCTGTTTCCCAAGATCATTATCTCTTCTAAGCTCTCTGTCCACATCCTCCCAGGTCTCTGTATATTTTTTGATTCGACCATCGGTCATGATGATCTCCTGAAGCTCGTATTCAATTCGGGTGATAAAATTATATTTTGAGGTCAGATATTTCTCTTCTTTAAAAGCAGGGATATCCTTCATGACATATTCTGAGCGGGTACAATCTGCAGGTTTTTCGATACCCTCAACAAAGAAGCAGTCTTTTTTCAAATCATTATTTTCTACATCAAGCGGCTGACTTCCTATCTTTTTTATGTTATATCTGTAATTTCCGGGGATATCGGTCAGGTAGCGGCTATAGACTTTTGGAATATCCTCCTGAAACCACCATGTTTCAAAATTGAAAATATAGGGGGATTCTTTTTGAAAAGTATAGGTTAATACCGCTCCCGGTTGAACAGAGGGGAAGGTAAACTTGACAATGTCATATTCGGGATGTTCCTCTGTATAGACAAGATCGGGACTAAGATATCTCACATGTTGCCTGCCGTTTTCAAGATAATAAGTGGCAGCTTTTAGGTCACGGAGCTTTTCCTCGCCAGATTTTCCTTTAAAGAGTCTGATTTCAATGTTTGCCTGATCAAAACCTTCTTTGTTTAAGATCTTGATCTTAGCCTTATAATCTGTGAGGAGGTTGTAATCTCCACCCTGTTGAAAGCGGCTATACCCGTCTTCATAAATATAAAAGGCATTTGCGGTAGAGTCTTTACTGTAAACACTGGCTTCGAGCTCGGAGTTGGATACTGTAAGACCGGTAAGGTTAAATGATTCTTCCTGGGCACAAAGTGTAGTCGCAAGAAAGAGGATTGGGAGGAGTAAAAATTTATTCATGAGTATTATAGGTGGATAATCTTAAGGCGGTTATTCTTTCTGAGATAATTCTGAATTATTTGCTGTGCATCTCTGTCACTCTTCATCGGAGTAATTATTGATTTGATGATCTCCATGTTATTCAGCTGATAATTCAGGTTAAAATAACCCATACCTTTAAACTGTCCTTCTTCCACCAGTAACGCACTCTTTTCATCCAAATCTCTGCCGCGGTCAATGACCAGCATATTTTGTTTTTCGTAGCTGTATTTTTCGAGCACCTGGCTTACGCGCTCATTGTAATCTCTCACATGTTCTTCGCCTGTGCAGGCTCCCCGGCATTCCTTGATACTATAATTGAAACAGCTCCCGGTGCCTTTATGCAAACCGGTATATTTTTGACACAACTCGTACTCCCGAAGAATATTTTCCAGGGCAGCCTTTGCCTGCTGCAGATTGGCAAAAGCTGTGATATATTTTTTCCTGCCGTCAACTTTACCAATATTTAAATGGATATATCCATCCTTATCTCTGGCCTGGTAAAGGGCATGAGAAAATATAGATCTTTTTAGAGATTTATTGTATTTGGGTTTGTTGCGTTTAATTTCTTCATTCTCCTTGAGAAGAGCATTTAATTCATTTCCTGTAGCTTCATAAGTAATGGAGCCTACTTCCTTTTGAATTTCAAGAGATTTTCTGTTTTCGCTGGTAAAATGTTGATTTACCCGCTTTTTAATATTCCTGCTTTTCCCGATATAAATAATGTCTCCGTCTGCATTGTGAAGGTAGTAAACCCCTGTTATAGAGGGAAGGTCTTCCAGGAGGTGCATCAGTTTGGTGTCCATCTGCAATTTGGGTGCATTACGAACTGAACTCTTAAGAATTTCCTTTTCTGAATCTTTTGCAAGGAGCATTTTAAAAAGCTTAACCGTAGCCTGGGCATCTCCATTGGCCCGGTGTCGGTCGCTTAGAGGAATTCCAAGGGATCTAACCAGTTTTCCGAGGCTATAGGAAGGCATATCGGGAATAAGTTTTTTGGAGAGCTCCACGGTACAAAGGCTTTGCCTTTCATAATCAAAACCAAGGCGGCTGAATTCTGTCCGCAGGATACGGTAGTCAAATTTTGCGTTATGAGCCACGAGAATAGCGCCATCTGTTACCTCTACAATCCGTTTGGCCACTTCGTAGAATTTTGGCGCATGCCGAAGCATCTCATTGTTAATGCCAGTGAGATTAATTACAAAAGGTTGTATCGGGATTTCGGGGTTTATTAGACTAATAAACTGATCTACGACTTTATGTCCATCAAATTTATAAACAGCAATCTCTGTTATTCCCTCTTCATTATACTTCCCGCCGGTAGTTTCTATGTCTAAAATTGCGTACAAATGCTAACTGCCCTATTAATTATAATTTCTTTCTCCAAAAATGGAACTCCCTACTCTTATCATTGTACTTCCGCATTCAATGGCGATCTTATAATCTCCACTCATTCCCATCGATAAAGTACTAAAAGAATTATACCTGGATTTAAGATTTTCAAATGTAGTCTTTAAAAAGTTAAATTCCTTTCTAATTTTTTCTTCTTTTTCTGTAAAAGTGGCCATTCCCATTAAACCAACTATCTTGACATGAGTCATTTGACTATATGCATCAGATTTCAGGATGCTTTCTGCTTTATCAACATCTATTCCGTATTTCGTGTCTTCTTCGGCTATTTTGATTTGTAGAAGGCATGGAATGGTCCGGTCGTATTTCTTGGCCTGTTTCTCGATCTCCTTGAGCAGTTTTAAAGAATCGACTGCATGGATGAGATCTACAAATTCGGCCATATACTTTACCTTATTCCGTTGTACGTGACCTACCATGTGCCATTTAATATCTTTTGGAAGATTTTCCCATTTTTCGGTCATTTCCTGGACCTTGTTTTCACCAAAGATCCTGTGCCCTAAATCATAGGCCTCTAAAATGTCATTTTCGGGCTTGGTTTTAGAAATAGCGATCAGGGTAACCCCTGTTGGTATTTCGGCTTTAATCTTTTTTATATTTCCTGAAATGCTCATAAAATCTTAGAATTCATAAATGGTGAGACCACTTCTTAGTTTTGGCTCTATGCAGGTGCTTTTTGGAGGCATTGTGAGACCTGCATCGGCGATTTCTTTAATCTCCTCAATGGTTAAAGGCAACATCCCAAAACCAACAGCAAATTCTTCTTCATCTACCGCTTTTTTAACGTCAAAAGTTTCGTTTCTTCCGGGAAGATAAGATATTCTGCGATCATTTTTAAGATCTTCAATGCCCAAAATGGGTCTGAGGACCTTGATGAACAGGATGTAAGGGTCCAAAGAACTTAAAGAATCTGTAAACTCATAGTTGGTCTTTCGCAGATAAAGAGAGTAGTATTCTCCATCAAGGTACATCGAAAAATGATGTTTTTTAGAAGGTTTGTATAACTGCGTTCCCCTGTTCTCTATGCGGAACCATTCATCGAGACTAATCAAGAATTCATCTTTTCCCAGACCGTTAAGATCGCGTATCAACCGGTTGAATTCGTAAAGTTTAAGGTTGCTTTCGGCGATCATATAACTCAGGAAAAAATTATAAGGCTCCTCTCCCGTGTGATTGGGATTTTTTTCCCGGGACTCTTTTGCCAGAAGCCAGGAAGAAGCACTGCGGTGGTGGCCATCGGCTATATAAACGGCTGCCATGCGTTCGAATTCCTTTCTTATTTTTTCGGTTTGTTCAGGATCATTTACGATCCACATATAATGTATATCACGGTTTAGAGATGAAAACTCATATTCGGGCCGCTCCTGCATTACCTGGGAGGTAATTTCGTTAATCACTGCGCTATCGGGGTAGGTAAGCAGTACAGGTTCTGTATTAAAACCTACTGTTTTCAGGTAATCCTTAAAAAGTTGTTCCCGGTGAGAAATGGTATCCTCGTGTTTTTTGATCACATTATTTTCGTAATCCTCTGCGCTTGTAGCAGCAATAATTCCGCAGTAAGCCTTATCACGAGAAATAGTTTTATAGATATAATAAGCCGGCTTTTCATCCTGAATAAAAACCTCTTCCTCTTTAAATTCCAGGTAGCGGTTCTTTACAAGCTGAAAGCGCTCACTACCAGAAATTTCCTTCTGAAATTTATATCCCGGATTGATGATATGTAAAAAAGAAAATGGATTGTGCTCCAGTTGAAATCTTACTTCTTCCAGGGAATATTCCTGATATGGACGTGTGGGCACAAGACCCACCTTGTCCCGGGAAGGTCTCACTGCCTTGAACGGAATTATTTTTGCCAAGTGTTTCTAGTTAAAATAGGTTCGAAAAATGGCATTTTTAAGAAGTAAACTGGCCGGAAACTTTTTCGGCTTTTCTGCTTTCTGAATAATCATAGAAACCTTCACCCGACTTCACTCCCAATTTGCCTGCCTGTACCATATTCACAAGAAGAGGACATGCTGCATACTTCGGATTTTTAAAGCCGCTGTACATCACTTCCAGGATGGAAAGACAAACATCCAGCCCAATGAAATCGGCTAGTTGTAATGGCCCCATAGGATGCGCCATTCCCAGTTTCATTACGGTGTCAATTTCCTGAACACCCGCAACGCCATTGTACAGGGTCTCAATAGATTCGTTGATCATTGGCATAAGAATACGGTTGGCAACAAATCCGGGGTAGTCATTAACTTCAACAGGCTCTTTTTTTAGCTTTTTAGAAAGCTCCATAATTTGAGAAGTTACCTCATTGCTGGTGCTGTATCCACGAATGATCTCTACCAGTTTCATCACCGGCACCGGATTCATAAAATGCATTCCGATCACCCTTTCAGGATTTGATACTGCAGCAGCAATCTTCGTGATCGAAATTGAAGAAGTGTTTGAAGCTAAGACAGTATCGGCTGCACAAAACTCATCGAGTTGCTTGAAAATGGAAAGTTTGAGATCCACATTTTCTGTAGCTGCTTCCACCACGAGGTCGACGTTCTTTACACCTTCAGAAAGTTGGGTGAAAGTGGTGATATTTTTCAGCGTATTTTTTTTGTCTTCTTCAGAAATTTTCTCTTTGGCCACCATACGGTCAAGATTGCCAGCAATAATTTCCATACCCTTTTCTAAGGTCTTTTCCGACTTATCAATAAGATTTGTCTTATAACCAAATTGAGCAAAAGTGTGGGCAATTCCATTACCCATAGTTCCTGCACCAATAACTGCAATATTTTTCATAGAAAGTATTAGTTAAATGAATTTATAATTTGTTTTGCCACACGCAAAGCCTGCGTTCCATGCTCGAGACTCACAATTGGAGTTGTATCGTTCTCAATAGCATCGGCAAAAGAATTTAGTTCGTCCAAAATGGCATTATTCGGGTTCACCTGCGGATTGTCAAAATAAATCTGCTTTTTTAAACCTTCGGCATTTTGAAGGATCATATCAAAATCTCCCGGCACTTCAGGCGCATCCTTCATTTTCACGACCTCGCATTTCTTTTCCAAAAAATCTACTGAGATATACGCGTCCCGCTGAAAGAATCGTGCCTTCCGCATATTTTTCAGGGAGATCCTGCTGGCGGTAAGATTGGCCACGCAGCCATTCTCAAATTCTATACGCGCGTTGGCAATATCGGGCGTATCACTAATGACTGAAACTCCGTTGGCTTTGATCTCCTTCACTTCAGATTTAACTACGCTAAGAATAGCATCAATGTCGTGGATCATGAGATCCAGCACTACCGGAACATCTGTTCCCCGTGGATTAAATTCTGCCAGGCGATGCGTCTCGATGAACATGGGATTTTCAATTTTATCTGCAACGGCCCTAAAAGCAGGATTAAATCTTTCTACATGCCCCACCTGGCCTTTGACATTATACTCCCCGGCTAATTTCACCAGCTCTTCGGCTTCTTCAACGGTATTGGTAATAGGCTTTTCAATAAATAAATGTTTACCTGCTTTAATGGTTTTTTGTCCCACCTCGAAATGAGAAAGGGTGGGAGTCACCACATCAATCATATCTACAGCAGCAATGAGCTTATCAAGATCACTAAAATATTTATATCCAAATTCTTCCTCTACCTTGCGGCCTCTTTCTTCATCTATATCGTGAAAACCAACGAGATCATATTTTTCTGACTCATTTAGTAAACGCAGATGAATTTTTCCTAAGTGTCCTGCACCCAGGACGCCGGCTTTTAGCATAATTAAAAGGTTTTCAACAAAAATAACATTTCTTGCCCTAAAGCCAATGCCATTTACATCCGAATAAAACCGCCCATTTCCTTTTTTTCTTTAGCCTGAGTTAATCTTTATGTAATTTTGGTCACTTAAAAGTAAAGAGGGTGCGAAAAGATACACTTAAACATCAGGGAAAAAGGTTGCAACTGGCCAAAGTGGTGGAAGATAAAGGTATAAAAGATGAAAAAGTTCTGGAGACCATTAAGAAAATTCCCCGGCATTTGTTCATGGACAGCAGCTTTGAAGATCACGCGTATCAGGACAAAGCTTTCCCCATTGCTGCCGACCAAACTATTTCTCAACCCTATACAGTGGCTTTTCAAACTGAAGTACTGCAGGTAAAAAAAGGAGATACAGTACTCGAAATAGGCACCGGGAGTGGTTATCAAACCGCTGTTTTGTGCGAGTTGGGTGCAAAGGTGTACAGTATTGAAAGGCAGCTGGAGTTGTTTAAGAGAACCAAGCTTTTCCTTTCAAAAATAGGGTATCGCCCCCGGTATTTAGCTTTTGGAGACGGATACAAAGGTCTGCCGGATTATGCTCCTTTTGACAGGATCATAGTAACCGCAGGAGCTCCTTTTGTTCCGAAGCCGTTATTGAGCCAGTTGAAAGTGGGAGGGAGAATGGTCATCCCGGTGGGGAAAGACACCCAGGTAATGACTCTTTTTGAGAGAAAATCTGAAACCGAATTTGAGAAAACTGAATTCGGAAATTTCAGGTTCGTTCCACTACTGGAAGATAGAAACTGAAATATCTATACCTTCTTTTTAGAATTTCCTAACTATTCCAGAATCCCCAGGAACTTCAGCCCAAAAATAAAGGCTCCATTTCGCTGTTCGCCAAAATTTGAAATTACGTAATCCAGCCGTAACAGCCGGTATTTTCCAAAGCCCAAGTTATCCAGACCTACAGAATATTCGGAATAAGGTTCATTGTTTTCTGTAGAAAGAAAATGAGCGCCTAAGATAAGGTTGTAGTTTAATTGGTTGATTCCGGGAATTTTTCCAAGGATCCATCCTTGAAAATCCTGCTCCATATGTGCTTCAAAATAATTATTGCTGGTGCTTAAGGCATAGTAAGGCAGGAGATGAAACTGGTTCAGGTAGTTGCCGTTGCCAATGCGGGTTTGATTTCCATGGAAATGTTTATAATCCAGGAAAGAAATTCCTTCAGAATTAAAAAAAGTTCCCCCTTTAATATTGTAACTAAAAGTCCCTTTATTTCCCAGCTCCACATTTTGGCGCAGGGCAGCACGAATCTGGTCAAAATTGTATTGTTCAATAGAGGCTCCCAATCCTTTTTCATAAGTGATAAAGAGCGTGGGATATTTGTTGGAGGGGATGTTATACTTAGCATTTGGAAAACTCATATATTTTTGCCCAAAATTGAATCTTCCGCTAAGATTGAGCCTGAAAATGTTATGCTCCTTAAAGGGTGCCGATCCAAAATTATCAGGTTGTAAAGGGTTATTGGAAGTGTAGCTCCTGTCATCCACATCAATGAAAGATTGTGAAGTAGTATTGTAAAGTGGTGAACGTTCTTCAAAAGCCAGACTTGAATAGAGTCCGAACCCATTCAAAACTTCCTGTTCGTATGCTATTTCAGCAAACTTTCGCTCATAAAGTTTTAAATAATTTCTTTCAAACCAGAGGCTGCTAATACTGTTGATCATCTCTGAAATTGGCTGTGTGTCATTGATCTGAGCAGTTTCAACTCCACCAGAAACAGTAAGTACAGGTTTGGAAATGTTGTTGAATTTCTTCTGAAAGCCACCGCTAACCCTGAGCCGTTCATCACTGAAGCCGTAATTGAATTCAGAAAAAAGCCGCCAGTATTCTCCCTGAAGATCATCCTCATTTTTTCTAAAGCTGATCTTTACGGTGGGACTATAGCCCTGGACAGTATTAAAATGAACACCTAATAACGGGGAACTTATATTGAAGTATTCTTTTTGGTAAGAATTACTGTAACTGTAACCAAATAAAAGGTCGGGGATTTTAAATTTGTTACTTACTGCATCTACAGAGTCAAGATATTTCTCGGAACTCCTTAAATCCTGAATGCTGTCTTTGCGAACGTAATCCTCAACCTCCTCAGCAGTTAACGGTACCGGCCTTACCTTTTGCCAGTAGAGAGAATCTTTTTTGTTTGCAGCGGGCGCAAAAGACAGAACCTCGCTTGAAAAAGTGTTATCGAAATCTGGATCAAAATTGTAGTCGCTGTAAACGGCGGTGAATCTACCGTCTCCCGTAATTCCAAACATCGCAAAACTGAAATCCACCGTTTGTGAGATCTTGATCCAGAAGTTGTTTTCTTCAGAAAATTTAAAATTTTGAGTGAAGTCAAGTTCTTCTATAAGGGGGACTTGTATGGCCTCCCCGGTAGTTTGCAATTCCACACCATAAATTTGCCAAAGGTCTTCTACAATATAGATGAAACCCGAGAAGACATTGTCTTTTGGTCTTTTTGGCTCCACTTCGATCTTGTTAATGAGCTGCCCGGTATCTGTGTAAAATATTCCATCCAAGTGATAATTATAATAATTGAAAGCATAATCGGCCAGCGGAGAAACTATTTTGGCATTTATATCTACAGTGTTTTTGTAAAAGTTGAAATTAGATTCCTGTGCAGAATTAAGGCTAAAGCCATTGTCATTTCCACTCACTTTGGAAGCTGTAATGTTTTCCTTAAAATCATTGGGAGCACGATAGCTGATTTCAGAAATAGTTTCACTCAGGTAAATAATTCCGCTACGGGTGGAGTCGAGACTGCCATCCAAATCGCCAATTTCCTGACCCAATATCTTTTCAGGGACATTCTCAACTCTCCATAAACCACGGGAGTAGAAATCTGCGGTATATTTTTGAATCTTCTCGAGGTTCCGTTGCCGGGCGGCAATAGCGTTTCGCATGATCTTGTTTGCAGGATTTTCACCAGCAATTACGGTTACTTCATCAAGACTTGTTGTGGTTGAAACCAGCGATACATCAAGAGTGTAGGGGAAATCTTTGACCGTGATCTGCTTTCTTTCCGGTTCATAGCCCAAAAATTGGAAAACCAGCTTGTAAGTTCCCGGCTGAGTTAGCTTTAATTCATAGATGCCCTCCTCATTGGTTGTAGTACCAATTTCCCCGTCCTCGGTATAAATGTTTACATATGGAAGTGGCTGGTCTAGAGTATCTGTTACCGTTCCTTTAACCTGAGAAAAAGTAGCCTGGAATACAAAAAGGAGTAAAGTAAGCAATGGAAATTTGCCCTTCATAGAAACATAATTTACCGGAAAATTACCAATAAAATAATTAGCGGTAATCCTTCTGGATACGGTCCAAACGTCTTTTGCTTTCCCGTTCCTTGATCACCTCCCTCTTATCGTACATCTTCTTTCCTTTTGCAAGGGCGATTTGCAGTTTCGCAAGTCCGCGGTCATTGATGAACAGCCGGAGCGGAACAATAGTAAGTCCAGAATTTTTCACTTCTTTTTCCAGCTTCTTTAATTCTTTTCTATTAAGAAGAAGTTTTCGTGCATGTTTGGGATCGTGATTAAAATAGGTGGCATGAGAATATTCCTGAACAGTCATGTTGATCACAAACAGTTCATTATTGGAGAACTCACAAAAACTCTCGGCTATAGAAGCTTTTCCTTCCCTGATAGCCTTAATCTCTGTACCGGCCAACTTGATCCCGGCAATATATTTGTCCAGGATCTCATATTCAAATTTTGCTTTTCGGTTTTTGATGTTGATGTCGTTCTTCATATTAACAAAAATAATAAGCTTTAGCGAATTAGCACTGTTTTTGTGGAATTCTTAAAAGAGTCTTTATAATTTCAGTTTCAAAAATGGAATCGGTATTTTTGTTGCTTTATAAGTCCCCAATATGAAAAAGTGCTTTTTACTTCTATTTTTTGCCGCTTTGATTTCCTGTAATGATGAACCTTCAGCTTCTGAAGCCGATAAGATCATTTCTGAAGCTATTGAAAAAGCCGGAGGAGAAAATTATGAAAAAGCAGAGATTGAATTCATCTTCAGAAATTACAAATATACCAGCTCAAGAGATAAGGGCCTTTATGAATTTACACGAAACCTCACCGACTCTACGGGAACTACTTACTACGATGTATTAAACAACGAAGGTTTTAAACGCTATACAGGAGAAGAACAGGTAACTCTATCTGATTCTCTTTCGGGAATCTATGCTGAAAGTGTAAACTCCGTTCATTATTTCGTGCAGTTACCTTTCGGTTTAAATGATGACGCCGTTATAAAAGAACTTGTTGGGCAGGACACCATCGGGGATCAGGTATATCATGAAATTAAAGTCACTTTTAAGCAGGAAGGTGGGGGAGCAGATCATGAAGACATCTATATGTATTGGGTGAATAAAGAAGATTTAACCATTGATTATCTTGCCTATCGCTTTTTTGTTAACGAAGGCGGAATAAGATTCAGGAAAGCTGTGAATCCACGATATGTGGAAGGGATAAGGTTTGTCGATTATGAAAACTATAAGACCGATGAGCACTCTACTCCGTTGAAAAATCTGGATGAAATGTTCCAAAAAGGGGAATTAACAAAGGTCTCCCAAATAGAAAATGAAATTCTGAATGTTGAAGTTCAGGATTAGCTTCTAAACCGAATTATCTTAGAAAATAAATAGGAAACTATATCAGGATGTTAGTACTGATCATATCCATCTGGTAACATTGCAGAATTTGAATCGAATTTTGCCTTTTTTGACTACCTAATTATTATGGTATTCAACTTCAGAAGTTTTTTCCCCGGTGGGAGAAATCATTACTTTGAACAGGCTTCCGTATTCTTTCTCATCTAAAGCCTGATGCTTTTCGCTTCCAAGGATCATATTTACAAAAGAAGGATTAGTATTGCTGTGTCCAACTACCAGAACAGTTTGCCCTTCAGTTTTCTTCTGAAAATCCTGATCATATAATTTTCGGGGATCGTAGAACTGCACTTCTTTTTCCTGAGATGCTGCGATTCCAGAAGCTGTTGTGCGGGTCCTTTCATAATTGGTAGATAAAATCAGGTCAAATTGGACATCCTTAAATATTTCAATCCATTCCTGAACTCTCTTTTGGCCTTCAGCAGAAAGCTTCGGATCCTTATTTTTGGGATCACTTTCATCCTTTTCGGCATGTCTTACAAAATAGTATGTCGTGGTCTCTTGCACCGGCTGTTCATTTGCCTGATCAATTGAACCTAAAGATAAAAAGGAAATAAGAAAAATTATAAAGGTTTCCATAGTTCTATTTTTTTGGAATGTATTCCATTAAGATGACCTGGTTCAATTGCTGTCCCATGGAGTTAAAATTGTTATCTGAAATTAAAATAAGACTTTGGTTGCCGTTAGGGAGGGTGGGTCCAAAAGTAATCCCTTCAATATTGTCTATTATCTCCTGACTAAGAAATTTTTTTGCCCATTTGAAATCGTAAAGCAGGGTTTTCTTTGCCGGATTGTTGAAGGAAACTCTTAAGTTATTTATGTCCAGTGTATTTGTGGCAAGAGTCGCATCTACATCAAATATTCTCACTGTATTTCCTTTTTGGCCATGACCTGCAGAAAATCCTCTTTCCAATACCAGGAACTTGTCCGGTGCGTATTCCAGTAGATCGGTCACCCCATTAACAGCGAAATATAACCAGGGGATCTTCGCTATACGGTCTAATCTATATGGAAACTGCTTTGTTGCAGTTTGAGTTTCTTTATCAAAATGTGTAATCCTTACCGGAGATTTTGTAGGGTACAGTTTTGGTTTAGGACCATCGGTTTCCAGGGGGAGCTCCATTGCGGCCCAGACACCTTTCCCGTCATAAGATTCGGTAAGACCTTCAAGAGTTCCATTGTTCCGGGGTTTCTTTATGCTTTCAGCCAATAGATTTTCGGGTACGGCAAAAGAGGTTACAAAATCTCCCATTTTTGACACCCTAAAGAGCATGGGATCTTTGTTGTTGTTGATATTCCCTTCACTGCTTAAAAGAAAATTTTCGTCTTCAGGTTCAAACAGGATACTTTCAAGGTCAAGGTGCTGGTCCTTCAGGCTTTTATGCTTCTTATCAAGAAGTATTACATCGGAAATTACTACTGAATCTATTTTCTCTTCAGAAATTTCTATGGTAGCCAGGTAAATGCGAGGATTGGAGGGATGATCACTTACCATATAATAGGTTCCTTCATGATAGTCAATGCCCGAAAGTCCGCCAACTTCCGTGTCTTTTATTTCAAGTCCATCAGTTATATTGTAATCGTCAAGAAATCTCACCTGGACATTTGAAGTGTCACCCACTCTGGAACTCTTGCAACCTACAAGGGCTGAAGCTAAAAATACAAGAAGAAGAACTTTTTTCATGGCGATAAAAATAACAAAATCTTAAGAGCAAAATATGAGATTTTTAAAGTTGTTGGGTCATGTTTTTTGTAATTTCAAATGAAACCATAAAAACCAAAATTATGAATGATGATCAATTAGAAGGAAAGTGGAAACAAATAAGAGGTGAGTTTAAACAAAAATACGGTGATCTCACCGATGATGATACTACCTACCGGGAAGGAAAATTTGATGAAATGATAGGACGGTTACAGGAAAAGACCGGCCGAACCAAAGAACAACTTAAACAGGAAATAGACCGGTGGTAAATTGGTTTGAGTTTGCTTCAATACAATAACCAGGACCCAAGACTTAATCTGTGAAGTGACCTTTAAAATAAAAAGAGGCTTTCTAAAAAATTCTATTTACGTCAACCTGAACTTGTTTCAGGTTCAAAAAAGATCTGAAAAACAGATTTAATAGATTCTGAAATAAATTCAGAATGACGATTTTATTATTTTTTAGACAGCCTCTAATAACTATTTGATCTTATTGTACAATTTCTTCCTGGTTTCTAAAGACCAGTTCATCATTGAAGGAGTCCAACAGAATTATACTATCTGTATGAATATTTCCGCTTAGGATCTCTTTAGAAAGCTTGTTCAAAACTGCTTTTTGAATAGTTCGTTTAACGGGTCTTGCCCCATATTGTGGATCAAATCCTTTTTCAGCAAGATCGGCAATAGCCTCCTGAGTTGCGTCTAAAGTGATTCCCTGCTTCGCCAGCATTTTTGTTACTCCTTTAAGCTGAAGACCAACAATTTCTTTAATGTCTTTCCTTGTAAGGGGCGTAAACATTACGATATCGTCTATCCGGTTAATGAATTCAGGACGAACGCTTTGTTTTAAAAGAGCCAGCACCTCCACTTTGGCACTTTCCATGGCAGTATCCATATCTTTCCCTGTCTCAAATTTCTCCTGGATAATATGAGAGCCCATGTTGGAGGTCATTATAATGATTGTGTTTTTGAAATCGGCTAGACGACCTTTATTATCGGTCAACCTTCCTTCATCAAGAACCTGCAAAAGAATATTAAAAGTATCGGGATGAGCTTTTTCGATCTCATCAAGGAGAATAACAGAATACGGCTTTCTTCTCACGGCTTCAGTTAATTGCCCTCCTTCATCATATCCAACATACCCCGGAGGTGCACCAACGAGCCTGCTTACAGCATGACGTTCCTGGTACTCACTCATGTCTATCCTGGTCATCGCACTCTCGTCATTGAAGAGATAATCTGCCAGGGCTTTGGCGAGTTCAGTCTTACCGACACCGGTAGTACCAAGGAACAGGAAGGAACCAATGGGTTTTTTCTGATCCTGTAAGCCGGCACGGCTTCTGCGCACCGCATCACTCACCGCCTGTATGGCTTCATCCTGTCCTACAACTCTGCGGTGAAGTTCGTCTTCCAGTTTCAGGAGTTTTTCCCGCTCGGTCTGCAGCATTTTGGTTACCGGAATTCCGGTCCATTTTGCAACAACTTCAGCAATGTCCTCATTTGTAACTTCCTCTTTGATCAGCGATTTCCCCTGCTGATTCTCTTCCAGCTGTTTTTGAAGTTCTGCAAGTTTTTCCTGCTCTTCCTTAATCTTTCCATATCGCAACTCGGCTACTTTTCCATAGTTGCCTTCTCTCTCTGCACGTTCGGCTTCGAGTTTGTATTCTTCAATCTTGGACTTCGTGGTCTGAATGTTGTCCACAACGTCTTTCTCGTTTTTCCACTGGGCGTGCAGCTCGTTTCGCTCATCTTTATAGTTGGCGAGATCTGCCCGAAGAGATTTCAACTTGGTTTCATCATTCTCCCGCTTGATGGCCTCCATTTCAATTTCCAGCTGCATGATCTTACGATCCAGCACATCGAGCTCTTCGGGTTTGGAGTTGATCTCCATACGTAGCCTGGAAGCTGCTTCATCCATTAGATCAATGGCCTTATCGGGTAAGAAACGATTAGTAATGTATCGCTGAGACAACTCAACTGCCGAGATGATTGCTTCATCCTTAATACGTACTTTGTGATGAGTCTCATACTTTTCTTTGATACCGCGGAGGATAGAAATGGCACTTTCGGTATCGGGTTCATCTACTATAATTTTCTGAAAACGTCGCTCCAGGGCTTTATCCTTTTCAAAATATTTTTGGTATTCATCAAGGGTTGTAGCTCCAATAGCCCGTAATTCTCCGCGGGCAAGAGCGGGTTTAAGAATGTTCGCTGCATCCATGGCTCCCTGTCCACCACCGGCACCAACAAGGGTGTGGATCTCGTCAATGAACAGTACAATATTACCTTCACTGGAAGTAACTTCCTTAATTACCGCTTTAAGTCTTTCCTCAAATTCACCTTTGTATTTTGCACCGGCGATCAAAGCTCCCATGTCAAGGGAATAGATCTGCTTATCTCTAAGATTCTCCGGAATATCACCTGCAATAATCCGGTGGGCGAGGCCTTCGGCGATAGCTGTTTTACCTACGCCGGGTTCTCCTACCAGCATTGGGTTGTTTTTTGTTCTTCGGGAAAGTATTTGCAATACCCTTCGAATTTCTTCATCCCTTCCTATTACCGGGTCCAGCTTTCCTTCTTCAGCCAGTTTGTTGAGGTGATTTGCGTATTTGTTCAGGGAATTATAGGTTTCCTCGGCACTTTGGGAGGTTACATTTTCTCCTTTTCTAAGTTCCTGAATCGCTGCTTTTAAACCTTTCTCGGTCGCACCCTGGTCTTTCAGGATCTGCGAAACTTTACTGGAAGATCCAAAAATGGCTAAAATGAGATGCTCTACAGATACATATTCATCGCCCATTTTTTTGGCTACTGAAGATGCTTCATTCAGGGTTCTGGAAGATTCGCGGGAAAGCATAATGTCTCCGCCGCTTACCTTCGGAAAACTCTGAAGCGTTTTATCAAGGATTTGCTGGAATAGGCCAACATTAATATTGAGCTTTTTCAGAAGAAAGGGAGTCACATTCTCATCAACAAGAGTAACAGCTTTAAATATATGCTCGTTCTCTATTTGCTGATGCCCCAATTCCTGAGCCAGTTGCTGGGCCTGTTGTATGGCCTCCTGACTTTTTATAGTAAAATTATTTAAGTTCATAGTAAGATCTTTAATCCTTTTTTCTGAAGTTAAGCAAAGCATGTACCAGCACCAGACAGCAGACAAATTGGCTGATAAGAAGAGTAAAATGATGACTTTTTGTCTCTTATAAAGATACTAAACTTTAGTCTTAATAGGGAAAAGGTCAAATGAATTTACTATTTTACATAGTTCAAGAAATGTGTAACTAAAGAATTACGAAATGGGATTATTTGATAAGGTTTTTAAAAGTGAACGGGATATAGTTAAAAAAGAGATAGAGGAGGTGCCATGGCATGCCCTTACCGAAAGTAACCAGCTGGAAGAGATTGAAAAGGAATCTGAAAAACAGCCGATAGTAATTTTTAAACATTCCACCAGTTGCGGAATAAGTAAAATGGTGCTGAAGAAATTTGAAAGAGAATACGACCTGCCAAAGGATAAGGAGGTAAGACTTTATTTTCTTGATCTTTTAGCCAACCGGGGCATATCTAACGAAGTTGCAAGTCGCTTTGGAGTCAGGCATGAAAGTCCGCAGATGATTATTCTCAAGGACAGGAAAGTTGTTCATCACGCCTCGCACCAGTCTATTGAACTTGAAAATGTGAAGGAGCATATTTAGTTAATTTTCCTGAAGTTAAGTTAATCTTCTGAAAAAGAGTTAAAAGTATTATAATCAAATACTTAGGTATTGGTTAACTGGGTATATTTAAGAATAAATTTAATTCTAAAAATTTGTATTATGGAAGAGAGAAGAGAAGATCAGAACAGAGATCGCCAGGACAAACAAAGGCGCCAGGAAGAAGAAAGAAGAAATCCTGCTCAACAAGCTGCAGGTGACCGTGATAAGCAAAAACAGGAGGATGCCAACAGAGAGAGAGATATGAACCGGGACCGAAGTAATGAAGGTCAAAAAGGAAGAGAAGAACGTAGATAATCTTATCTCACCTCCAAATTAAAAAGGAAGAGCCGCAAATTTTGCGGCTCTTTTTCAATTTTTTAATTTCTTATTTCTTTTTGGGTTCAAAAACAGGGAGTAACTTTGTGCTTACTTCTCCAAACCCTATTCTGTAATTTTCTCTTTTACAGAAACCACGCATAGTAACTGTATCATTATCCTCAATAAAAGTACGGGTGGTACCGTCATTCAGTTTCACCGGTTTTTCACCTTTCCAGGAAAGTTCCAGCATAGAACCATAAGAATCGGGTGTAGGTCCCGAAATGGTTCCTGAACCCATCATATCTCCTGATATTACCGGACACCCATTTACTGTATGATGAGCCAGCTGCTGACTCATATTCCAGTACATGTGCTTAAAATTAGATTGCGAGACCTTTGTTTCCTCTCCATTTTCGGGTTGAATAAAAACCTCAAGTTCAATATCGAAACTTTTCTTTCCGCTGGACTGCAGGTAAGGGAGCAGTTCTACTTCCGGCTTTGGACTTTCTATTCTGAATGGTTCCAGTGCATCCAAAGTCACGATCCATGGTGAAATTGAAGACGCAAAATTCTTAGCCAGGAAAGGTCCCAAAGGCACATATTCCCAGGTTTGGATATCCCTGGCACTCCAGTCATTAAAAAGTACGAGTCCAAAAATGTAATCTTCGGCTTCATCAATAGGAATAGGTTCTCCCAGGTGATTTGCATCTGTTGTAATAAAAGCCATTTCAAGTTCGAAATCCACTCTTTTTGAAGGTCCAAAAACCGGCTGATCTGCATCTTTAGGTTTTGTTTGTCCTTTAGGCCGGTGAACGGGAATTCCGCTGGGAATAATTGATGAGCTCCTTCCGTGGTAGCCCACAGGAATGTGAAGCCAGTTTGGAAGCAGGGCATTTTCGGGATCTCTAAACATGCTTCCCACGTTGGTTGCGTGTTCTTTGCTCGAATAAAAGTCTGTATAATCACCTACTTGTACAGGTAACTGCATTTCAATCTCATCTAGGCCGAAAAGAACCACTTTTCTGTGTTCTTCATGATCCCTTAGTTTACCGTTATTTTTATCGAAAATATCTGCGATACGGTTTCTTACCAGTCTCCAGGTTTTTTTTCCGTCAGAAATAAAATCGTTCAGGGTGTCCTGAAGAAAAATATCATCGGTCAATGGAATTCCTTCAAAATAGCCTAGCTGGTGAAGGGCTCCCAGGTCAATGGCAGTATCTCCAATGCGGGTTCCTATGGTAATAATATCATCCCGGGTAAGAAAGACACCAAAGGGAATATTTTGAATGGGAAAATCGGAATTTTCGGGTACTTCCAGCCATGTTTTTCGTGTAGGGTCGTTAGCTGTAATGGACATAATAAATGTTGGTATTTTGTTAAAATCAATTCGAACCAAATATATTATTTTCTTACTAAGAACCGAATGTATTTGCTATTTTTGAGTATTATTTAACGTAAAAAAAGCATATGCAAAGGGATAGCGAATTATTCGATTTAATAAAGGCAGAAAAAGAAAGGCAACTAAATGGTTTAGAGTTAATTGCAAGTGAAAATTTTGTAAGTGAACAAGTGCTGGAAGCAGCGGGTTCTGTGCTCACTAATAAATATGCCGAAGGTTATCCCGGAAAAAGATATTATGGTGGTTGTGAAGTGGTAGATGAAGTAGAGAATCTTGCTATTGAAAGGTTAAAAGAATTGTTCAACGCCGAATATGCCAACGTGCAACCTCATTCGGGATCCCAGGCAAATACAGCCGTATTCCACGCCTGTATGAAACCCGGTGACAAATTCCTTGGATTCGATCTTTCTCACGGCGGCCATTTAACTCACGGCTCCCCGGTAAACTTCTCCGGAAGACTTTATGAGCCTGTATTCTACGGAGTAGACAAAGAAACCGGACTTATAGATTATGATGAGGTACAAAGAATTGCTGAAAAGGAGCAACCAAAGATGATCATTGCCGGTGCTTCCGCCTATTCACGAGAAATAGATTATAAACGTTTTCGGGAAATAGCCGATAGTATTGGTGCGATCCTGTTTGCCGATATCGCTCATCCTGCCGGTCTAATCGCCAAAGGTCTGCTTAGCGATCCAATTCCTCATTGCCATGTAGTTTCTTCGACTACCCATAAAACCCTTCGCGGACCTCGCGGTGGAATTATTATGATGGGAAAAGATTTTGACAATCCTTTTGGAGAGACTTTGAAAAATGGAAGTCCAAAGAAAATGTCTGCCTTACTCAACAGCGGAGTTTTCCCCGGAAATCAGGGTGGTCCACTTGAGCACATTATTGCCGCTAAAGCAGTAGCTTTTGGAGAAGCGCTTACAGATGAATTTCTTCACTATACAGTGCAGGTGAAAAAGAATGCAAAAAGAATGGCCGAAGCTTTTGTAAAAAAAGACTACCAGGTAATCTCGGGCGGAACAGATAATCACATGATGCTTATTGACCTGCGGAATAAAAATATCTCCGGAAAAGAAGCTGAAGAGGCTCTTGGAAAAGCCGATATTACCGTAAATAAAAATATGGTGCCTTTTGATGATAAATCGCCTTTTGTTACTTCCGGAATTAGAATTGGAACTCCTGCCGTTACTACTCGTGGACTTAAAGAAGACGATATGGATACCATAGTTGATCTTATTGATCGCGTGATTACAAACTTTCAAGATGACGATAAATTAAATGCTGTAAGAGAAGATGTAATTGACCTAATGCAGGGAAGACCGTTATTCCAGATGTAGCAAAAAGTCCTGGTTCTTGTTTCTAGCAGCGCTAGCGATCTAGTCTCTATAAAAACTGCTGCCTAAGGTCTCAAAAATGGGATTTTCGGGCAGCTTTTTTTATTCCTTAATTTCCACAAATTCATAGGCTCCCAGATCCGGATTTTGAGCACGATCTCTACCCAAAAGATCCTGCGGAACTTGTTTAGCAATGTTGGGATCGCCTTTGTCCATTGCTGCGGAATTTAATTGCAGCTGCAAATTATTCTCCTTTGGTGCTACAAATAAGGGGTCTTCATTTAACCCGACCTTGTTGTAGATATCATTATTGCTGAAGTCATACCATTTACCTTCAGTTTCTTCATCCAAAAACTTTAGCAGGGTATGAGAAAAAAATATTTCTACCGGAACGTTTCCGTCTATTTCAAGACCTAATTCCCTGCTTTCGTTTCCGAAGATGATGGAATTGAAGAATTTTACCTGAAGTGGAGCAGGTCTTTCTTCCAAAGTATTAGACATAAAAACGGCTGGGGAAATTCTAAAACTTTGCTGCCAGTAGTTAGCGATACTCACGTGTTTATATAGGTGATTTCCGCCGTTGAGGTGAAGAGAAGCATTTCCGCTGTTGTTGATCACGAGATTTTCAGCGGTAATATTTGCTTTTTCAGCTCTTAATCCTGAAACGGCCGAGTTGTAGATCTCCACATTTTTAAACCGAATAGGAGGGGAGTCGGTAGTTTCTTCAGCCAGTATCCCCACGCTTGCATTTCGTATGGTAACATGCTCAAAAAGGTGATTTTTACTCCCCTTCTGGAGCCAGATCGCTCCCCATTGACCCGGAATATCTTTATAGATACTCTGTAGCCTGTCTCCCTGGAATATCACCTGATTTTCCATTTTTTCAGGATCTGTACTGGGCGCACCTTTGACCTGGATTGAAGCATTCTTAGAAACAAGAATGCCGCTGTCAGCGTGAAAATAGATTCGGGCGCCGGGGTCGATGGTTAAAGTTTTTCCCTCAGGTACGACAGCATAACTGTAAATTACATAAGGTTTAGTTCGGGTAAGCTGGAGGTGATCTTCAGGTAAATAAAATCCTGTGACTAAATTTGGTTCGCCGTCTCCATTCGTGTCGAATTCAATTTTCCCGGGAATTCCCTGCGCGTTCTTTGGAGGAAATAAAAGAACAGCATCCTTTACCAGTGTAACCAGAGGAACTTCCTGAACATTTATTTTTGATTTAAATTGCAGTTTATCGGTGTAAAGGAATTCAGATTCCTGAAGGTCTTCAGAAGGCATAGTTGTTTCTATGAATATAAAAATACTGTCCCGGGCGAGAATTTCAATATTTTCAAAATAATTTCCCGGTAGTCCATCTACATTTAACCTGTAGAGAGAATTTTCCCCTGCTGCCAGAGAAATTTCAGGTATGAAAACATCCTCACCGGAACGATTGTAAACCTTTAAAGAATAAGTAGTAGTGGTGAGGTTGCTAAAAACGGTGTCGAGGAAAACTGTGTCGCGTGAAAATTCAAGATTCCCGGTAAACTCTTCAGCTTCAAAATCACTGCGGCAGGAGCTCCACAGCACCAGCAACAATACAAGAATGAAGCCGATAAGCTTTTTCATGTTTTATGGAAGACGGTGCGAAGTTCTTCTGTGATCTTCGTAGGCCGTTTGGAATCTGCGTCAAGGAGGCACCACATCGATTTCGCTGCCACAAGAATTTCACCTGTTTCAGCATTCTTAATATTTACAAACCTTTCTGACGTCACAAAAGTCGTCTCCCCAACAAAAGTTTCTATAAGAATGTCATCTCCAAGAAATGCCTGCTTTTTGTAATCGATCTCATGCCGGATGACAACCCAGATAAATTCATTCTTAAGCTGGGCTGAAGCTCGAACTTCCCAGTGTTCTTTGGCAATATCCTGTATCCACTGTACGTAACGAACATTATTCACGTGGTGGAGGTCGTCAAGATCTTCTTGTGCGACTGTTCTTTGGTGCGTATATGTTTCTGCAGGTACTACCATTCTATTTTTCAACAATTTTTACTTCAAAAAGTGTATCCCAGTCTTTCCCTGTTACATAAAGTTTTCCGGTTTCTTTGTTGTAGGCGATGCCGTTGAGAACATCATTCACGGGATCAAGATCGGCAGTATTTCCCAGTTGATCCCGAAGGCCCGAGAAATTAATTACTCCTTCAATCGCGCCGTTTTCAGGATTAATAATAGCTACCCCATCTTTTTGATAAGTATTGGCGTAGATCTTTCCATCAACCCATTCCAGTTCATTGAGTTGGGTTGCAACAGTACGATTCGTCACTGTCTGGATAAAATCTTCTTCGGGCACTGAGGGCAACGAGGGATCGAGAAACCAAATTTTTTCTGTTCCGTCGCTTTTATAAATTGTACTACCATCATTTGCCAGTCCCCAACCTTGTTCACTCTCGCCGTACTCAAATTCTCCTGTTTTTTCGAACGTTTCCACATCATAAATGAAGCCTTTGCCTTCCTTCCAGGTTAACTGGTAGATATTATCATTGAGGATGGTAATTCCTTCGGCAAAATAATTGGAAGGGATATCAATCTTTCTCTGAACTTCTCCCGTTTGTAGATCTACCTGGCGCAGAGAAGAACTGCCATAGTGGCCCGTGCTTTCGTAGAGTGTGTTGTTGTAAAATTCCAGGCCTTGCGTGTAAGCATCTGTGGCATGAGGATACTTATTGATGATCTCGTAGGAATAAGAGATGGGAGCAGTGTCATTAAAAAGGGTAATTTCCTGGTGCTTTTCCTGATGTTCACCATTAAGGTATATCCTGGCGGTGAGGTTCCATTTACCAAGTTTTTCATTGTTAAAGGTATAATCCAAAGATTCCTCACCTACGGTTTTGGCTAATCGCTGGTCGCCCAGATAATAAATGACAGAATCTTTTTCGCCACTCACCTTTGCCCGGATGCTTGCTCCCAGCTGAAATTCCTTTTTATTTTCTCCTATTTCAAGGATATAATTGCTTTCCGAATCATCGGGATCACTTCCGCAGGAAAAGAAAAAGATGCTCAAAGCAAACAAAAAGAGGATGTTATGAACCTTCATGTTTCACAGAAATTTTTATGCAGGCTAATTTAAAGAATTCGGTTTAGAAAATACTTGCAAAAAGTATGAAAGGTTGTATATTTGCCCCGGCAAGTCCCACACAACCAGCTCCTGCTGAACTCCCCCAGGGCGGGAACGCAGCAAGGGTAAGCGGTCGTAGCGGTGTGATGTGGGTAGCTTGCCATTTTTTGTTTCTATAAGTCAGATTTATTGCATCTTTGCAGCATGACAGAAACAGCTTCAAAAGTGGTGCTTATTACAGGAGCATCTTCAGGGATTGGCAAGGCTATAGCCGAATTCCTTCAGTCAAAAAATTTCACCGTTTTTGGAACCAGCCGAAATCCGAACAAACAGGATTCTCCATTTCCTCTTGTGGCCCTTGATGTCACGAAACCTGCAACCATATCCTCTGCCGTGGCTGAAGTCATTGCTTCCGCAGGAAAAATTGATATCCTTATTAATAATGCCGGAATTGGAATTACCGGACCCATTGAAGAAACTCCGGATGAGGAGATCAAAAAGGCCTTTAATACCAACTATTTTGGTCCTATTAATGTAATCAAAGCAGTACTTCCGGAAATGCGAAAAAATAACGGTGGGCTTGTCATTAATGTAACTTCTATCGCCGGATACATGGGACTTCCTTATCGCGGAATTTATTCGGCTTCCAAGGGAGCTTTGGAACTAACTACGGAGGCTTTTAGAATGGAACTTAAGGGTTTTAATATCAAGATGACAAATATTGCTCCCGGGGATTTTGCAACCAACATCGCTGCCGGAAGGTATCATGCGCCTGTTGTAAAGGGATCACCTTATGAAAAGGCTTATGGGAATACTTTAAAGATCATGAATGAGCATGTGGACCAGGGAAAGGATCCGGAGCTTATGGCCCGTTCGATCTACAGGATCATTCAGGAAAAAAATCCAAAAATACATTATAAGGTAGGGGAGCCATTACAGAAATTTTCAATTGTCCTTAAAAGGATATTACCCGATAAAATTTATGAGAGTCTACTCTTAAAGCATTATAAATTGTAATTTTGCAGGAGTCGGAAAAATCGCATTTTTTCGGCAGATTCTAACCATTATAACAACACAGTATGAAATTTTTTATTGACACCGCCAATCTTGATCAGATAAAGGAAGCCCAGGATTTGGGAGTTCTTGATGGAGTAACTACCAATCCTTCTCTTATGGCCAAAGAAGGTATCACAGGGAAGGACAACATCATCGCACATTACAAGAAAATTTGCGAAATCACTACCGGAGATGTAAGTGCTGAAGTAATCGCTACAGATTTTGACAATATAGTAAAAGAGGGAGAGGAGCTTGCTGCTCTTCATGACCAGATCATTGTAAAGGTGCCTATGATCAAGGAAGGAATCAAGGCAATAAAATATTTTAGTGATAAAGGAATAAAGACAAACTGTACATTGGTATTTTCGGCAGGACAGGCCTTATTGGCTGCTAAGGCCGGTGCAACTTATGTCTCTCCGTTCATTGGAAGACTAGATGACATCTCCACAGACGGTTTAAACCTTATTATGGAGATTCGCCAGATCTATGATAATTACGGCTTTGAGACGCAGATCCTGGCTGCCTCTGTAAGACACACCATGCACGTAATAGATTGCGCTAAGATTGGTGCCGATGTGATGACAGGACCACTTTCGTCAATCCCAGGTTTACTTAACCATCCTTTGACCGATATTGGTCTGGAAAAATTTCTTGCAGATCACAAAAAAGGAAACTAAGTTCTCAAAAATGACATTATAAAAGCCTTTTTTCTGCGGATAAAAGCCTTTTTTATAGGTTAAGAAATGCGACAAGCCGGGATTCAAATTCGGGAGAAGAAAGGTAAATGTCTCCTACTTGTACTTCGCCAGAAGAATCAAGGAAGAGAATTTTATCCAGGAAATAAGAGAAAAATTCTTTCTTAATTTGGGTAGTGGCTAATTGGAATTCAGTTTCAGGATCATAATTATGCTGTCTCACTGTTACTCTCCAGGCCGGTTCTTCGGCAAGATCCAGGTTGATTCCAATGAAGTTCACTTCGGGGTATTTTTTTCTGTACCGGTCTATTAACTCATGTTCTTCCTCGTGTCCCTCATTGTAAACCGACCATAAGAAAATGACAGTAGGTGCATCAATTATCTCCTCCAATTTTACGATTTCTCCTGCCATGTTGATCAATGGCACATCTAATAGAAAAGTGCCCGGTAAATATGCCAACTGAATGGTTCCCAGTTGCCTCATCTCCTCAAGATTACCTTCATTTAAATTTTGAGACTGCAACTCCTTTAGAATAGAAATAATATCTTCCCGGTTTTTTGCTGTTACAATCCCTCTTACTGCAATTTTTTCTAAAAGACGTTCCCTAATAGTTGGCTCCTGTACCAGTTCTCCTGCTTTACGCAACCGGGATTTGACATTTTCTGCATTAGTAAGACTATAACAGTCGGAAATATCTAAACCACTGTCTGCACACCAGGACAGAGAGTAGTTGATCAGGTAATTTTCAAGAAACCTTTTGTAACCGGGGCTGCATTGAAGATTTGCAGAATTAAAGTCTACATTCTCTCTATAATCATGAAACCCGGGAGGGAACTGCTTTGAATATTCTTTATAGTACTTATTAACCAGGTAGGTATATCGCTCTTTTAGATCATAGTTTTCATAAGAAATGATCTGTTCTGCCAACTCATTAAATTCATCCGGAAAATCCTTTTTTATGGACACTTCCTGCAGGTTGTTCATGCGTTCCATTTTGATGGAATCAGCTTTGAGAAGAAAAGCCTTTGGCTCATACTCATGAAAATTAAGTAGGAACTGGGCATTATTCTCATCCTGCAAGAACATTTCGGCCATAAAGTTATTTTTGGCATTTCCTTTTCCGCTAAAGTGCAGGGATTCATCAAAAGCCAAAGTATTGGCTCGAAGGAGCAGGCTGTCACCGGGAGTAATATAAATATTCTGGGTTTCGGGCTTGTGCTCAATAATGTAGAGACCATTTTCGGCATTCTCAATTTTATAACTGAATCTATTCCTCTCGTCAAGCTTAAGAGTATCCAAAGTTTTTCCCCTGTACTTAATGATTACATAATTAAGAGTAGGGTTCAGAATCTCTCCACCCACGTAAGCATAATCGGGTAAATTTTCACCAGAGCTTTTGCAACCGGTCATTATGAGGTTGAGGAACAGCACTAGTAGTGCTGGCAAGGCATAGGGAGGAATATTTAAACTTCTGTTTCTCAAAGTTCCAGGGGGCAAAACAAGGGATAACAAATGTATACGCGGAGTTAGAATGCCTATGTTAACTCATCGTTAAATAGAGAATTAAAAAAGTTAATCTTTTAATGAATAAGCATAAATAGCTACTTTTGCAAAAATTTAGAACAGACTATATGTTATCAGTTTCAAATCTTTCTGTGCAGTTTGGAAAAAGAGTGTTATTTGATGAAGTAAATACCACTTTTACACAAGGCAACTGTTACGGAATAATAGGTGCCAATGGTGCCGGAAAATCTACTTTCTTAAATATTCTAAGCGGTAAATCTGAGCCATCTTCGGGTCACGTACATCTGGAACCCGGGAAACGGATGTCTGTACTCGAGCAAAATCACAATCTTTACGATGAGTATTCTGTCCTGGAGACGGTTATCATGGGCAATAAGCCCCTATATGATATAAAAAAAGAAATGGACGAGATCTACGCAAAAGAAGATTTTGGTGATGCAGATGGGGAAAGAGTAGGAGTCCTGCAGGTTGAATTTGAAGAGATGAATGGCTGGAATGCCGATAGTGAAGCTGCGGCTTTGCTTTCAAACCTTGGAATAAAGGAAGAAAGTCATTACACCCTTATGGGGGATTTGGATAATAAACTTAAGGTTAGGGTGCTTCTTGCCCAAGCCTTATTTGGGAATCCCGATGTTTTAATAATGGATGAGCCAACAAACGACCTGGATTACGAGACAATTTCCTGGCTCGAAAATTTCCTGGCAAATTACGACAATACGGTTATCGTAGTTTCCCACGACCGTCACTTCCTGGATTCTGTGTGTACTCATGTCTCTGATATTGACTTCGGAAAAATCAATCATTATAGTGGTAACTACACTTTCTGGTATGAATCCTCCCAATTGGCCGCACGCCAACGGTCCCAACAAAACAAAAAGGCCGAAGAAAAGAAGAAGGAACTCGAAGAGTTCATTCGTCGTTTTAGTGCGAACGTAGCGAAATCAAAACAGGCAACATCACGTAAAAAGATGATCGCCAAGCTAAATATTGATGATATAAAACCATCAAGCAGAAGATATCCTGCCATTATTTTTGAAAGAGAAAGAGAAGCCGGCGATCAGATCCTCAATGTAGAAGGTCTTGAAGCTTCTATTGAAGGAGAAACTCTTTTTAAAGATGTAAATATTAACCTCGCTAAAGGAGATAAGGTAGTAGTCTATTCCAAAGATTCACGGGCTACAACCGCTTTCTATGAGATCCTGAATGAAAAAGAAAAACCGGTTTCAGGTAAATTTAGTTGGGGGATTACCACCAATCAGTCCTATTTGCCGCTTGACAATTCTGAATATTTTGACAATGATCTTACATTGGTGGACTGGTTGCGCCAGTGGGCTAAGACAGAAGAGGAAAGGGAAGAGGTTTATATCCGCGGATTTTTAGGTAAAATGATCTTTAGCGGGGAAGAAGCTTTAAAAACATCCCGGGTACTTTCGGGAGGGGAAAAAGTGCGCTGTATGTTAAGTCGAATGATGATGATGAGGGCGAATGTACTTATGCTTGATGAGCCTACCAACCACCTGGACCTGGAATCTATTACGGCTTTCAATAATTCCCTGAAGAATTTCAAGGGTACTGTAATGTTTACAACTCACGACCATGAATTTGCACAAACAGTAGCGAACAGAGTAATTGAATTAACTCCAAACGGAGCGATTGATCGTTACCTGACTTTTGATGAATACATGAGTGATCCCAAAATTAGAGAACAACGGGAGAAAATGTACACCCGGTAACCAGAAGTAGTTAAGGTAAAAAGGAAAGGTCTCAAAAATGATATTTTTGGGACCTTTCCTTTTTATTCTTCTGCATCTTTTCTAAAAAATTTGTAAAGATCGAAACCTCCCAGAATTATAAAGCCAAGGGCAATTATGATCCTAAAGGTTGTATATTCTGCACCTGTGATAAAAGTATAGATACGATAACCTCCATAACCCAGGAAAGCAATGCCAAGGAAAAGATTGAAGTAGTTTTTGCGGCGGGCAGCAGTCATTTCATTAATCACTATCGGGGAAAGTTTCTTTGGTGAGGCGAAGTGCCTTCTCATAGTCTTCAGATTTAGCGAACAATAAAACCTGTCCCCGCAATCCGCCTCCAAAACCGGCTCTTAAGCCCGAATCAAAGTCATTTCTCACACGGGTTTGAACGCCTTCTTCTTCAAGAAGATTTTTTAGGTGTTGAACATTTACTTCACTACCTGTATAAACTCTTTTGTATTCTTTTTCTTCGCTCATAAAAATCATATTTCATCATAAATTTAAGAATAGGATGATTACTTCAGGCGTATTTAATCTCAGTTTAACATTTAAGCTTAGGCATTGTAGAATTTGCTGTTCCAGTTTCCCGAGCTTACGTTTTTTCCGAGGCTTATTCCGTAGAAGAATACCAGTGCGATTACAGATTTAAAAGAGTACATAAACAGAATAAGGAATTGAGAGGTTTCTCGGAATTGTGAGAAAAAAATTTCTCTAATTCCAAAGGTGAAGAGAAAGCTGAAAAAGAAACAAGAAATCAACAGGTTTTCCAGGCTTCTTAATGGCCACATAAGGGTTCTTCGCAAGGGATGTATATCTGTTCCCCATTTGTGAATAAGGTAGTAATAATTATTTCCAAGGGGCGCAAAAAGCATAGGATCATCTGCATTCTCCAGTCTAAAAAATTTTGCGGGAGCAATCATTTTAAAACCCTTGATTCCAATCTCATGTTTTGCCTCCAGCTCTTTTACCGCAGAAATAGCTTCCTGAGGTAATTCTCCTTTAAAAAAGCGGGTGTCAAGAAATCGCAGGCGGTAATCCACACAGATTTTTTTGATCTGGGAAAGGTGAAAGATTTTGCCACTTTCCAGCAGGTCAAATTTTAAATCATTTAATCCATTCCCTTCAGAATCACCTTCAGAAATCCGCTGAAGGATTTCTTCTTCTGTATTCAAATCCTTTTGTAAGATCTTTTGAACTTCCTCGAGGATCTTCTGTTCTTTCATCTCCTTTTTCCGAAGCAGCTCCAATTCCTTCTTAAGATTTACTCTCTCTAGCAGCATTTCCTTTTCATTTAGCAGCTAAAATTAGGCAATAACAATATAACATGCAAAACCTTGATTTTTGGGTAAATATTAAGGTATTACAATGTTAATTTTAAGAATTGTTGGTTAAAATCGTTTTAAACCTGCAATTGTCTCTCTTCAGACTTCAAATATGTCCTACCTTAATAAGTGATAACTTTAAAAACCCCTAAAGAATGAAATTTTTAAAACACTTTTTAAGTCTGAGTATAATGGCAGGAATTCTTTTTACCGGGTGTGGACCAAAAGTCGACGCTGATAAAATGACTGCAAAAAGCCTGAACAGTTTTAACAGCTACGCCTTTTTACCTAACCAAGATACCATCCAGACTTCTCGTTTTGATAATGTACAGGTCAATGAAATAGTGATTGACGAGATTAACGAGAATATGCAGGAATTAAATTACAGGTTAGATCGTAATGAACCCGATCTCCTTGTATATTATCACCTAATGCTAGATGAGGAAATGGCAGTAAACGCCAGTCCTGTATACACAAATTACAGCTACTATCGTCCCGGTTTTTATGTTGGACCATATTACAGAAATTATGCTTATAGTAATTATTTCACTGTGCCCAGAATTGTTGGTACCGGAATCCAACAAGTTAATTATAAAGAAGGTACTATTGTGATTGACCTTATTAACCGTAGAACGAATGAAATCGTGTGGAGAGGTAGGGCAGAAGATCTTGTGGCGCCTGGCAATCTAGATGAAGAAATAAGAAGCTATGTAGATGCCATTTTCGACAAGTTACCTAAATAAAAAAGTTCCAAAACCTATTTATAAGTTCATCATGAATTGGAATTGGTATTTTTTTAATTGCTATGGTAGAAAAAGAGGCTGTTCATTTGGACAGCCTCTTTTTTTATCTAAGCTCTGCGCCTAGTTGTTTTTCAAAATTTTGCTGCAGTTTGCTCATTATTTTGTCGATCTGTTTATCGGTAAGGGTTTTCTTTTCGTCCTGCAAAATGAAACTAACTGCATAACTTTTCTTTCCTGCTGGAAGATTACCACCTTCATACACGTCAAAGAGATTTACATCTCTAAGAAGATTTTTTTCAGTTTTGAATGCTATTCCATGAATTTCTTCAAACTGAATTTTATGGTCTAATAACAGAGCGAAATCCCTTCTTACTGCCTGAAACTTAGCAATGTCATTAAATTTTTGTTGTTGATTTTTAGAGGTCTCCACAATCAGGTCCCAGTTGAAATCAGCAAAAAGCACTTCCTGATTAATGTCGAAATCTTTAAGAATCTTCCTTTTGATAACTCCAAATTCAACTAGCTTAGCATGGTTATAACTTAAGGAAATACCTTCAGAAAAAATATCATTTTTGACAGGTGAAGTATTTAGATTATTGATTCCCAGTCTTTCTAATATGGAAGTAACCACTCCTTTGAGGTAGAAAAACCCTCCTTTTTGAACTTCACCGGTCCATGTTTCCCTGCTTTTATTACCTGAAAGAAAAACAGAAAGGTGTTTTTGCTCTTCCCGTCCGCCGTTGTAGTTGTGATAGGTTTTACCAAACTCAAAGAACTTAAGATCTGTTCTTTTTCGGTTTAAATTATAACTTACGGCTTCAAGACCCGAGAACAACAGAGACTGTCTAAGCACCGAAAGGTCCTGGCTTAGGGGATTAAGCATTTTTACTGCATGTTCCTCCTTTATTTGTCCACTTAGCCCTATATACGCCTGGGAGGTAAGGGAGTTGGCCATGGTTTCAAAGAATCCCTGACCAACTAATTGTCCGGCAATGAGGTTCTGGAGTTTGTAATCTTCGTATCTTGTTGAGTTAGCGACAGATGCATTTATCTTATCTCCAAATTCTATATTGTTGTAGCCATACACCCTAAGGATTTCTTCAATGACATCAGCTTCGCGCTTAACATCCACACGGTAAGATGGAATGGTAAGACCCATTCCGGTTTCGGTAACATTATTGACTCTAATTTCCAGAGAGGCTAAAATGGATTTTATTGTTTCTTTCGAAAGATTTTGACCAACCAGGGAATTGATCTTCTCAAAAGTGAGGAAAACAGGAAAATCTTCTATTTTCCTGGGATAGTAATCATCTATATCACTTGCAACACTTCCTCCCGCCAATTCCTGGATTAGCAAGACCGCCCGTTTAAGAGCATATTCTGTCATATTAGGATCAATTCCTCTTTCATATCTAAAGGAAGCATCTGTGTTTAATCCGTGGCGTTTGGCTGTTTTTCGGACAGTCACCGGATTAAAGTAAGCACTTTCAATAAATAAGCTGGTAGTTCCGGAAGTCACCCCGCTTCCAATTCCCCCGAATACTCCCGCAATTGCGAGAGGTTTTTCTGCATCACAGATCATTAGATCTTCTTCATGTAGTTCTCTTTCAACTTCATCCAAAGTGATAAACTTTGTACCTGTCGGTAGCGTTTGAACAATGATCTCATTGCCACTAATTCTGTCGGCATCAAAAGCGTGCAGCGGCTGTCCTAATTCGTGCATCACATAGTTCGTGACATCCACCACATTATTTTTGGGAGTAATACCAATAGCCTTTAAACGATTTTGTAGCCATTGTGGTGATTCAGAGATCTCTACTCCGGTTATGGTAACTCCCGTATATCGTGGAGCTAAATCAGGTTTAGTGATTTTCACCGGAATCTTCCGGCTACGGCTATCGACATGAAAACTGCTCACCGATGGAGTGATCAATTCCTGTTGCTCTCCCTGTTGTATTAATCCTGCTTTGAGATCACGTGCTACTCCCCAGTGGCTCATTGCATCGGCTCTGTTAGGAGTCAGTCCTATCTCGAAAACATGATCGTCTTCGATCTCAAATAAACTCGCTGCAGGAGTACCGGCTTCGAGATTTGAATCCAGGACCATAATTCCTTCATGGCTTTGGCCCAGGCCAAGCTCATCTTCTGCACAGATCATCCCATGACTGCTTTCTCCACGGATCTTACTCTTTTTGATCTCCCATGGCGAACCTTTATCATCATATAAGGTGGTGCCAACGGTTGCAACAGGTACCTTTTGTCCTGCAGCTACATTGGGAGCACCACAAACTATTTGAACAGGTTCCCCGTTACCAAGATCTACTTTGGTGACCTTGAGTCGGTCTGCGTTGGGATGTTGTTCGCAGGTAAGCACTTCTCCTACTATGATCCCGCGAAGACTTCCTTTGACACTTTGAAATTCATGAATACCTTCTACTTCAAGGCCCAGATCTGTAAGCAACTCCCCGGTTTCTTCAGGAGTGCGGTTAGTTTTAATAAATTGTCTGAGCCAGTTATATGAAATCTTCATTGAATAAATTTTTCCAGCTGCAAAGATAACATTACGAATGATTTTGACATAATTAAAATCTACATCAGCACAGGGCAAAAAATAAGGAGATACATGCATCTCCTTATTTGCAATCTATTCTTAAACTTACTCTTTCTTCATATTCATGGAATATAGTTTTTCCCATTGATCATTTTCTCCTTGCTCAAATACTATCCAGTTAACATTGTCATCTGCTTTCCGAACCAGTTCATGACGCATGTTCACCTTCTTTCCATCTCTTTCATTAAAATGACCAATAATTTCATATTCATTGTTGCTTTTAGGTTTCAATTTCATTTGAGAAATTTGTATTCCTTGTGGACTATTAGGATTGATGTGGGCTACATCAAATTCATCATCCATAGCATCATAGGCAAATATCCTCATATATTCCAGTTTGTTTTCGTCATTCATATATCTAATAATTAACGCACTGCCGCCTTCATCATAGGAGATCTTGTGATTTCGTTTTCTCTTCATAGCTTCCACATTGTTATTATAGCCGGTTTCCTCAACCTCCCAGTTTCCTTCCAGGAAATCCAATTGTTTGTCTTTATTGTCAAGTTTTGCCAGTTTTCCTTTTGTGTTTGGGTATAGCTGATTGCGTTCACTTTCGACAGAAGAATTCTCAGAAATAGCGATAGATTTTTTAAAGTACTCTTTGGCTTCTTCCTTATCCCCTTTTTTTAGCAGGTAATCTCCGTAGGAGTCTAATGGATTGGCTGCTTCGGGATATTCTTCCATGTTCAATCTAAAAACCTTTTCGGCAGCTACCAGGTCATTTTTTTCATTCATTATCCTGTAAGCGACATCATTTAATTCCCATTCGCTTACAGTATAGTTGGTAGTATCCATCTTTAACTGCCGGTATTTTGCCAGGGCGGCATCCACTCCGCTGGTTTCATACGTTTTGTACACTTCCTCTCCCAATGACTTTTTCTCCTGTGCAAAGCCCACAGTAACAAAAAGCATAAGCATTACGCTCATTAATCCGATGGTGTTCGAAATCTTTTCCATAACTATTTAATTTTTAAATGGTTAACCTTTAAATTTAAGAAAATTCTGAGATTTCATGAAGCTCGGAAGGTGTGGGGGAGAAAAATGGGGGAAAACCCGAAGAAAAGTCGTAGGAAAAAATTTCGTTTCCCCGGTTAAAAAAGGTTGAAGAGCAAAATCAACTTATATAATTCCAGATTGTTTTTTCCTTTACAAGTTGGGAATAGATATATTTTACTACTGTATTTTTTTCCAGTTCAAGATTGGGATCTTCCTTGAGCAGCTGTAAAGCATAATGCCGTGCTGTTTTTAGAATATCGTTATCCTTTACAATATCTGCGATCTTGAGATTGAGCACCCCACTTTGTTGAGTGCCCATAAGATCTCCGGGGCCGCGGAGTTTTAGATCAACTTCTGCAATTTCAAATCCGTCGGCAGTACGAACCATGGTTTCCAACCGGGTCTTGCTGTCATTGGATAATTTATGGCCGGTCATGAGGATACAAAAACTTTGTTCGGCCCCACGACCAACCCTGCCCCGAAGCTGGTGCAGCTGGGAAAGCCCAAACCTCTCGGCACTTTCAATGATCATGACACTCGCATTGGGTACATTCACCCCTACTTCGATCACTGTGGTGGCCACCATGATTTGCGTTTCTCCCTTTACAAACCTGTCCATCTCATAATCTTTATCGGCCGGCTTCATTTGTCCGTGGAGGATGGAGATCTGAAATTCGGGCATCGGGAATTCCCGGGCAATACTTTCATAACCATCCATAAGGTCCTTGTAATCCATGGTTTCAGATTCCTGGATAAGTGGATATACAATATAGATCTGCCTGCCTTTTCTTATTTCATCCCGAATAAAAGCAAAGACCTTAAGCCTGTTGCTGTCATAACGGTGCACAGTTTTAATTTCCTTTCTTCCGGGGGGAAGTTCATCAATTACCGAAATATCGAGGTCTCCATAAAGGCTCATGGCCAGCGTTCTGGGAATAGGAGTGGCGGTCATCACCAGCACATGCGGCGGCAAATGATTTTTTTTCCACAACCGGGCTCTCTGTGCGACTCCAAACCTGTGCTGTTCATCAATGATCGCAAGACCAAGATTGTGAAATTTCACCTTTTCTTCAAGCAGGGCATGGGTACCAATGAGTAAATGCAACTCTCCACTTTCCAGAGCTTTATGAATTATTTTTCTTTCTGAAGTCTTTGTTGAACCGGTGAGTAATTTCACCTGGATACCAAGATCGGCAACGAGTTCCGAAATCCCATTGTAGTGCTGGATAGCCAGGATCTCTGTAGGAGCCATTAAACAGGCCTGGAAGCCGTTATCCAGTGCCAACAAAACGCTCATCAAAGCAACAATGGTTTTTCCCGAGCCCACATCGCCCTGCAGCAACCGGTTCATTTGAGCTCCGCTGCCAAGATCCTGTCTTATTTCTTTAATAACCCTTTTTTGAGCATTGGTTAATTCAAACGGAAGATGGTTCTCATAAAATTCACTGAAGTGGGAGCCGACCTCCTCAAAAGTAAAACCTTTGATCTTTTTCTTCCTGATCAAATTTTTGATCAACAACTGCAACTGAATATAAAACAGCTCCTCGAACTTTAACCGGAACTGTGCCTTGGCCAGTAATTCCTGGCTCTTCGGAAAATGCGCATTAAACAGGGCTTCAGCTTTTGGCAGCAAATGCAGTTCTTCCCGAATGTTTTCGGGAAGAGGGTCTACAAATTTATTTCCGCTTTCCAAAAAAAGTTGCTGTACACACCGGCTAATTACCCGATTCGTAACTCCCGATTTTCCGAGTTTTTCTGTAGAAGGGTAAATCGGTTGCATGGCAGTACGCAGGTTTTTTTTATAATCCTCCACCAGCTCCATTTCAGGATGAGGCATGCTAAAAAGGCCATTATACCAGGTGGTTTTTCCGAAGATCACATATTGTGTGTTGAGCTTCAGATTCTCCCGGATCCATTTTTGACCGCGGAACCATACCAATTCCATTTTTCCAGTATCGTCAATAAAGTCGGCGACCAGGCGCTTCCCTTTTTTTTGCTCTACGGTTCGAAGATTAACAATCTTCCCTACGACCTGAACTTCAGAAGTATTTCTTTCCAGCTGTGCGATCTTGTAAAAACGGGTTTTATCGAGGTACCGATTGGGAAAAAAATTGAGTAGATCACCATAAGTGTGAACTCCAATCTCCTTCCGCAGGATCTCCGCCCGGTTGGGACCAATTCCTTTAAGGTAGTCGATGGGAGTTTGCAGCAGGCCTGGATTCATATAAACGAAGATAAAAAAAAGCCTTTTAGGAAGGTTAGTTTTTACCATTTTGAGCAGGTAATGTATATTTGAATAATGGAAAAATTTTTTTTGCTGATCCTTGCGGTTTTTTTGAGTGCTACAGGCTATTCTCAGCAGCAAACCGCTGTAGATTTTAAACACCTGGAGGCCGAAGTTGCTATTGATCCTTCCAAAAAAGCAGTTTCCGGGGAAATTCTTTATGAATTTGACATTTTTGAGCAGGTAGATTCCATCTTTATAGATGCTCAAAAAATGGATTTTTCTGAAGTTTCACTGAACGGTGAACCGGTGAACTTCGGAAGTAACAACAGTAAATTCTGGATCACCGGAAATTTTTCACCGGCACAGGACCAGCAACTTCAGCTGAAATATTCGGCTACGCCAGATCAAACCATGTATTTTATTTCGAAGAATCCGGAAGGGGAAGGGCAGCAGGATTATCAGGTGTGGACGCAGGGCCAGGGGAAATATACTTCCCATTGGTTGCCCAGCTTTGATGATCCTACCGAGAAATTGGAATTTGACCTTAGTTTTATTTATCCTTCAGGAAAAACCCTTGTTTCAAACGGGGAGTTGCTGAGTTCACAACAGGTCAATGATTCCCTTACCAGGTGGAATTTTGATATGAAGAAGCCCATGAGCAGCTATTTAGTCGCCGTGGCTGCAGGAGATTTTAAAGAGGTTACAGATTTGGAAAGTGGAACTCCCATGATTTTCTATTATCCTGAAGGAATGAAAAACAGGGTGGAACCTACCTATCGACACAGTGAGTTCATGATGGATTTTTTTGAAAGAGAAACCGGAGTTACCTATCCCTGGCAAAATTACAAACAGATTCCTGTACGCGACTTCTTATACGCCGGAATGGAAAATACCGGAACCACCATATTTTCAGATCTCTTCCTGGTAGATTCCATTGGCTACAACGATCAGAATTACGTGAACGTGAATGCTCATGAACTGGCACACCAGTGGTTTGGAAATCTCGTGACTGCTGCTGCTCATGAAGATCACTGGTTGCAGGAAGGTTTTGCCACATATTATGCTTTACTGGCCGAAAAAGAGATCTTTGGAGAGGATTATTATTACCGTAAACTTTTTAAAACTGCCGAAGAGCTCAAGCAGTTAAGTGACAGTGGGAAAGGAGAAGCTGTAGTTTCAACAAATTCAAGTTCTCTTACCTATTACCAAAAAGGAGCCTGGGCTTTACATATTCTAAATGAGAAAATAGGAAAGGAAGCTTTTGACCGGGGTGTGAAAAATTACCTGGAAAAGTACAAATATTCCACAGTCACCACCAAGGATCTAATAACTGAAATGGAAGCTGCCAGTGGACAGGATCTTTCAGAATTTGTCAGGAACTGGTTGAAACAGTCCGCTTTTCAGGGAACTGAGGCACTGGAATCACTTAAAAAATCCCCTTTTATTCAGAAGTACCTGGAATTGGCTGCGGCCAAACCTTTGCCTGTTTCCGAAAAAAGAAATTTGCTGCTTAGGTCGCTTAGTTTCCCCGTGAATGATTATTTAGGACAGGAAGCTGTACTGCAACTATCTTTGGAAGATCCTGCAGAAGTCACTAACCTCTACAAAAAGGCATTTTCAAGCGGAAATCTTTTTACCCGGCAAGCTATAGCATTTTCATTACAAGACGTACCATCTCAACTAAAACCTGAATATGAGTCTCTGCTGGAGGACGAGTCTTATCTTACGCAGGAAATGGCACTTTATAATTTATGGATGTCCTTTCCTGAAGATAGACAGCGGTACCTTGATATAATGGAAGGAAGAGAAGGGTTTATTGATAAAAACCTCCGGACTCTTTGGCTGGCTTTAAATCTGGCCACTGCGGAAACTGAAATGACTTCGAAGCAGCAGTTTTTTGAAGAACTTAAGGGCTACACTGCTCCACATAACAGGTTCCAGGTGCGGCAAAAAGCTTTTGGGTACCTGTACCAGTTGAATGCCTTTGATGAAGAAAGTGTGGAACATCTTAGGCTGGCTGCAAAGCATCCCACATATCGTTTTAGAAAATTTGCAAAGGAATTACTTAAGACCCTGCAACAGGCAGAAGTTGAAAAGGTCCAAAATTAATTTTTCATTCTCCTCTAAATAATCCTGAATTTTTAGTCTTAAGTCAATTCTTCGGTGGCGTGATCATTATGTGCGCACGATGTGTCCCGGAATCCATGATCCAGGGCATTCCCGGTGCAAAAGGTTTTTCGGGTAGACCGGTGGATTCGGCAGTGGCAAAAGGTATGTAGATCACATAACGAAAATGTCCATCGGTTAATTCCCCGGTTTCAGGATTGTAGTTTTCTTCACTGCCGGTAAGAATCGTTGTCATTCCTGGGGAATCTGTTAAGGTAAGCGAGCCTGCTTCAGCTTCTTTTTTTCTTTTTTCCCTTTTTTCCATTTCTCCTATTCCTTCAGCAGAAATTTCCCTTCCACGAGCCATAAACGGTTCAAGCTTTTTGGAATAACAGGAGACGTTAATTCCTTTCTTATTGGGATCATCGGCCAGGCATACCAGGTGATTAGTACCCTCACGTAAAACGACCATTTCACCCTGCTCATTAAAGCCATAAACCATTACTCCTTCCCGTAGCTCTTCTGGTGCTGCAAGAGTTGCAGTTTTTATCTGAATTTCAACAGGCAGGACTTCAGTTTGTGAAAAAATAAAGGATGGGAAAAGTAGCAAAAGGATAATTTGGTAAGTTTTCATGACCTAAAAAGAGTTTAGTGGATGAAGCTTAAAGATAATAAAATTGCTCTTAAGCTATTTTGTAAAATCCCCTTCGGTTGAGAACCGGGTTTGTAATAATTAATCCGAAAAATTTTGTTCTGGTAAAGAAGTTGAAAAACCTGATGAATTTAAAAGCCTTATTCAAAGAAATTTTGGTAATCTCTGGAACCTGTTTTTAGATTTTTTATTTCCTGGATATTTCTTTTAAGTCTTAAACCCTGCTTCCTGTTTCTAATTAATAAAAGAAGAAGAAAAAGGATGGCCAGTCCTGCAACACCCATAAGAAAATACTCCATTTTAATTCATTTAGCCCGGTAAAACTAAAAATAAAAAAAGGATCATCCCTTATTGAAAATCATAAAATGTTCCTTTTATAGTCCTTTTAATTCCAGTCCAGTAATCTTTGTTCGCCCTCGATTTTTTTAATCTCTGTGATGTCCTGGGACATTTCTATAACTCCGCGGTAGGTTTTTTGCTCATCCCTCACTGCGAAATACCTTATATAAATGAGGCGTCCTTTAAAATTGATCCAGAAAGAGGCTTCGTTTTTGGTGCCTTTTCTAAATTCCTCCAGGATCTTCAACACTGTTCCCACACTTTTTGGCGGGTGGCAAAATTTAACTTCCCTGCCAATGATCCCTGCACTTCTAGGAAACACACGTTCTTCCCCGCGGTTATAAAAGATCACTTTGTCGTTCTCATCCACATATGTTATATCGAGCGGCATTGTTCTTAGTAACAGGTTTACCTGGTCTACCGTCATGTATCCTTCATCATAGTGAGATGCGTTTGTAGTATCAAAAGAAAGTTCCCGCTTTATGTGGTCCTGCGAAGGATGAATATATGCTTCTTCTTTAGGTTCAGGGAAAGCTGCCGGTGTATCTGCCAGCATCCATCCAATTTCTTCCTCACCCTTACGCACTTTTTTCCAGTCTTCTTCAGTAAGTAATTCCAGGGCATTTGGAAAAAGGACGCTTTCTTCGACTAATAATAACCTGAAAATGCTGCTCACCAGGTACTGCGCATCCTGTGAGGCTTCTGAAAAATTGCGGTTCTCTATCTTGTTCCTGAGGATCCTGAATTGCTCCCGAATAGTATCATGAAAGGACCACATATTCTTGGAAGGACCCGTCCAGCCTTTTTGTTCCAGTACCGGAAAAAGCTGATTCTCCTTGCGTTCAAATCTTCTTTCTATTTGCTGAAGCTGATTGAAGATGTTGTAAAACTTCTGATTTTCAATTTCGGGATTTGTTTCCAACAGTTCCTTTCCTAACTCCTGGATCAATTCTTTTTCTTCGGAGTATATATTGACGGGATGCCCTTTTGGTAATGCTGAAGTTTCTAAAGTCGCGGTCATAATTCAAAATTTTCAGCAAAGAAAGCGGATAATTTTGTCCTAAATTATGACCTAAGTCACATGATAAAGAAAGGTTGTCGAAAACGGCATTTTTGACACCTGATATCTTTGTTGTTTCAAAAAGAACCCTTTCAAGGTTATGAATCCTGAAAGGGTTGATGATTAAAGTAGTCTTTTAATGTCTTTCTCTAAGCTTTCGGGTTTTGTGGTGGGTGCAAATCGTTCAACGGGCTTTCCTTCACGATCAATAAGGAATTTGGTGAAATTCCATTTGATCTTGCTGCCTAACAATCCGCCTTTTTCTTTTTTTAGATATTTGAAAAGGGGATGAGCATCTTTTCCGTTCACATCTATTTTTGAGAACATGGGAAAAGTCACACCGTAGTTCATAACACAACCTTCGGCAATTGATTTTTCATCTCCGGGTTCTTGTTTTCCGAATTGATTGCAGGGAAAACCCAGAATTACCAATCCCTCATCCTTGTATTTTTTATAAAGAGCTTCAAGACCTTCAAATTGTGGTGTAAAACCGCATTCTGAAGCAGTATTCACAACGAGAGCCACCTTTCCTTTATATGTTTCCAGGTTCACTTCATTCCCCTGCAGATCTTTTGCCTTAAAACCATAAAACTGACTCATAAAATAGCTTTTTGTAAAGGTAAGGTTTTAGGAAATTCATGATATTTCTTTTTCTGAATAAAATTTTTATCAGGAAATTATGTGACCACGGTCATATTTTCCTTCCGAAAATGCCATTTTCTTTGCCCCCCTAATTCTTGTCGGGTAGAATTATCTACTGCGGCAACTTTTTATTGGAAACAAGTCATGGATAATAATTCAGGAAAAATGGAATTAATGGCACCCGCAGGAAATTTTGATTCTCTGCAGGCAGCTTTGGATAATGGTGCAGATTCTGTGTACTTCGGGGTGGACCAACTTAATATGAGGGCGAGGGCATCCATTAATTTCACCATGGATGATCTTCCTGAAATTGTGAAAAGATGTGAGGCAAAAGCCGTCCGTAGCTATCTTACTTTAAATACCATTGTTTACGACCACGATCTTTCCTTGATTAAAAACCTGCTTTCAGCAGCTAAAAGTGCGGGAATAACAGTTGTGATCGCTAGTGACCAGGCGGTTATTGCTTCAGCGCGGGGTATGGGAATTGATGTGCATATTTCTACACAGCTCAACATCACAATATTGAAACAGTTAAATTTTACAGCCTCTTTGCCGAAACTATGGTTTTATCAAGAGAGTTGAGCCTTCGACAGGTTAAGAAGATTTCTGAGCAGATCCAAAAAGAGCAAATAAAAGGGCCTTCCGGAGAGCTGGTAAAACTTGAGATATTCGGTCACGGCGCACTTTGTATGGCAGTTTCCGGAAAATGTTACCTGAGTCTCCATTCCCATAATTCTTCAGCAAATCGTGGGGCGTGTAAACAAAACTGCCGTAAAAAATATACAGTGATCGATCAGGAATCGGGGTTTGAGATCGAGATCGACAACGAATATATGATGTCCCCAAAAGACCTTTGTACTATAAACTTTCTGGATGAGGTGTTGGAAGCGGGGGTTCAGGTTTTGAAAATAGAAGGCCGCGGCCGTGCACCCGAATATGTGGCTACTTTCATAAAAGCTTATCGTGAAGCCATAGATTCATGGTACAACGGAACTTATTCTGAACAAAAAGTAGCCGATTGGATGGAGCGATTGAGCACCGTTTACAACCGCGGATTCTGGAGTGGATATTATCTTGGCCAGAAACTGGGGGAGTGGAGCAAAACATCAGGTTCGCAGGCTACGCAAAAGAAAGTTTATGTGGGCAAGGGAGTTCATTATTTTCCTAAAGCAGGAATAGCCGAATTTAAGATCGAAGCTTACGATATAAAAAAAGGTGATAAGATCCTTATTACCGGACCCAGTACAGGAGCTCGGGAAATTGAGCTGGAAGAAATGTTCGTAAACGATCTGGATTCAGAAAGAGCCGGAAAAGGAGATAGCTGTACCATTAAAGTCCCATTTAGGGTAAGACTTTCAGATAAGCTTTATAAAATAGTGAATGTCTAATGGTGGTAGTTACCCTGCAGCGGAATAAATGCATTGGTTGCAACTATTGTGTCGAACTTGCGCCCGGTCAATTTCAGATGTCAAAAAAGGATGGAAAAAGCGTACTTTTGAAGTCGGTTGACAACAAAGGCTTCCACACCTTAAAATCTGCAGATTATTCCATTCTTGAACCTTGTGAGGCGGCGGCAAAAGCCTGTCCCGTGAAGATCATTTCGGTAAAAGAGACGTAAAAAATTATTTACCGAAGTTTGATGGTTGTACGTCACCCTGAAATTTATTTCAGGATCCTTTAGTTTTTATAACTGGTAGACCCTGAAACAAGTTCAGAGTGATGTAAATCAAGCTTTTAAACAGCTTTATTAAATCCTCTTTTTTGATTCATTCAGATGAATATCACCCTGTATTTTTAAGTCCGCTGGCAAGAGCAGTGGTGATCTGCAAAAGATGTGTAACAAGTTGTTCGTCTTTTGTACTTCCTTTGGATGCTCTCCATTCTTCCAGGTTCTTGATTTGTAAACGGTGAAGGGAGATTAGGGCATCATTCCTGCGGTTTAAGTTATCGAGTAGGCTCTGTCTTCTCTCTTCGCGGCTTCCGTCAAACATTGCTCCAATTTCATCAAGACTTTTTTGATGTTCTGCCTTTATGATTTCCGTCACCTCGGTCCTTATCTTTTCATCCTTTACAAGAGAGGCATAAGCTTCCATTACAGCCGGTTCGGCGTTCATGAGATTCGTTTCCACCTGGATGAGTACATATCTTAGAAAAGGCCATTCCTGGGATACTTTTTTAAGTCTTTCATATTGTGTAGGATCTTCAGATCTTAATTTTTGCAGGGCATAGCCAATTCCAAACCATCCGGTAATATTAAACCGGGATTGATTCCAGCTAAATACCCATGGAATAGCTCTAAGGTCGGAAAGACTCCTGGTGCCGGTACGCCTTGCCGGCCGGGATCCTATCTTGCTTAATTCAAGCACATCTATTGGAGTGGCTTCTCCATAGAAGTTAAGGAAGGATGGATGTGCCACTAATTCCTCATATTTTTCCTGGGAATATTCTGCCACTTGTTTCAGGGTATCAACGGGATATCCTTTCTTTCCCTTTGGATGAAGGCGATATCCTGTTTGAAGCGCACTTCCCGAGAGTAGCATCTCCAAATTATAGGTAGCAGTAAGCCTGTTTGCAAACTGCTGAGCAATAGTCTCTCCCTGCACAGTTAATTTCATCTCTCCGCTCATACTTCCGGAAGGCATACTTTCCAGAAAGCGATGATATTTACCGCCACCCCGGCTTATGGTTCCACCTATCCCGTGGAAGAATCTTAGTTCTACCCCATGATCATCTGCCATTTCGGTTAGGGTTTTTTCGGCCCGGTAAATGTTCCATCTGCTGGCAATTATTCCTCCGTCTTTATTACTGTCGCTGTAGCCCAACATGACCTCCTGTGCCTGGTCTTGTTCCCGATAATAGGCAGGATGGGTAATAAAGCTCTCTAAAATGTCTCTGGAAGCAATAAGATCATCAATGGTTTCAAATAAAGGAACGACCTGGAAGGTATGCCTGTCTATACCTACCTCCCTAAAAAAGAGGTAAACGACAAGAAGGTCGCTTAGCTGTCGTGTCATACTTACTATAAAAGAACCTACACCCTGTGGACCGTATTTATCTGTATGTTTTTTGACGACTTTATAGCTGTCCAACACCTGGTCTGCCTCGGGTCCAAAAGATCTTCCTGCAATGGCAAAGGGTCGATCGCTTTTCAATTCTTCAGAAATAAATTTAACCCGCTCCTCTTCATTCCAGGTTTTAAATGCCGGCTTATCGGGAAAAGCAACAGTGAGGATCTGTTCAAGGGCTTTATCATGGAATTCACTGTTTTGTCTAATATCGAGCCGGGCGAGGTGAAAGCCGAAAGTTGAAATCATTCTTTCCACAGGAAATAACAGGTCTTCTATAATTCTGTTTGCACCTATCTCCAATAAACTTTCTTTTAATATGTTAAGATCCAGCATGAGATCTTCGGGACTCTTATAATAAGTGTTTTCCTGTTCTGAATTGTCCTGGGTAAGTTCTAATTTCAGAATAATGAGACTTACAAATTGTCTCCAGGGCTCATAAGGGTTGCGCTCAAGAGATTTCTTTCCTTCTTCCCCCAGCTCCACGGATTTTTTTTCTATGGCATCCTGAAGTTGTTTTGAAGCTTTATTGCTGATTCCTGAAAAACTCATGTCGGCGGCAAGTTCGTTGAGTTGCTCAAGAACAAGATCTAGTGCAGTCTTACGATGTTCTGCTAAAGTAGACTTTGTAACTGAAGCGGTAACGTATGGATGTCCATCCCTGTCTCCACCAACCCATGTACCGAATTGCAATCCCGGAAATTTCAGATTTTTAGAACTAAAACCCATATTGATCCAGCTTTGTTTAAACTGACTGTCACTTTTTTTCAAAGCCTGCGGAAAAACCTTGCTTAAGTAATGGATCACATTACGTCTCTCCATCTCTACTGTGGGCTTTTTAAGATAGACTTCTCCGGTTCGCCACCATCTTTCGAGCAGGGTCTTAATATCTTCGGCTATAACATTTCTTTCGGCAAAAGAGTAGGAGCTATTTTCAAGCTTTATAAGGTTAAGATAGATCTCCCGGTGCAACTCGAGAATTGAGATTCTTTTTGTCTCTGTTGGATGGGCAGTGAGTACAGGAATTAAGTTAACTTTTGCGATTATCTCCTGCATCTGTGTTTCAGTGAGCCCCTGTTCTTTCCAACGTTTAAAAGTTTCACTCCACGACCCCCTTACAGCGTCCATTCCCTTATTATTTACCAATTTCCTACGGTACTGTACCGCGGCATTTTCTTCTACCAGGTTCATTAGTTGCAGGTAAATACTTAATACCTGGATCTGCTTTTCTTCCAAAACGAGATCTGTTGAAAAAGAATCCTGTAGATCTTCATGTTTCGTGAGTAAATTTGCAAGTTCATGCTCTCCAAGATCATTTAAGACCTGCTGGAAACAATCGGTGAGATATTGCATGTCCTCCTCAATTTTATTAAATGCTTTACTGTTGGATATTTCGTTCATTTTAATAGGAGTTTATCTATACGAAAATTAGTCCCTCTAATTTAAGGAATTGTAGAGCATTTTAAGCAATTCAACAGAGGAAACTTTCTCGTTTTACCCCATTTTACTGGGCTCAATCGTTATAGCTTAAAAAAATGTTTTTATAGAAAATTTCGAAAACGTTATCGAATTCCCGAAAGATTTTCCTATCTTTTAGAAAGAAGGTAAAACATAAATAAATTTTCAATGTACCCCGAATCATATTTCTTTCAGGATGACAAAAAGATCCCCAACAGTAAATATCCCGTTTTGATATACAAGGATTATTTTTCAGAAAGAGGAGATCCGGGTGCAGAATGGTTAGAGAAGAGATTTGCTGAAAATGACTGGAAGAATTCATGGAGGAATGGTGTCTATGATTATCATCATTATCACAGTAACACGCATGAGGTTCTTGGAATATATAAAGGCTCGGCTTTGTTGCAGTTAGGTGGTGAAAATGGCAAAAAACTGCAGGTTTCTGCGGGTGATGTGATCGTAATACCCGCCGGAGTGGCTCACAAGAACCTGGGGAGTGAAGATTTTGCCGTTGTGGGTGCCTATCCCAGGGGAAGATCACATGACATGAACACCGGTAAAGAAACTGAGAGACCCGGGGCCGATAAAAATATTGCAGCTGTTCCTTTTCCCGATTTTGATCCTGTGGAAGGTAAAAAAGGAGGGTTAAATGAAATTTGGAACCGGAACAAATAGCAAGTTCAAACTATTTTCATCCAGGTCAGCGAAAAAAGATGTTTTTAAGATACCTTTTTGATCAGCTTTTAGGTAAAACTGTAACTAAAACGTTTGAAGTGACACTTTTTTAGTACTAAATTAACCTTTTGATATGCTGTAAGTTATGCTTTTTAAAAGTACTTTCGCTTCGAATTAAAATATAAAATTTTTAAGGGCTTATAAATATGAATAATTTCCTTTTTGTTGCTTCAGAAAATGATGCTATTGCCAATTGTAAAGTTGGTGGGGTTGGAGACGTCATCCGCGATGTGCCAAAACAGATCTCCGAACGTGGAGACAGGGTACATGTAGTGGTTCCTTCTTATTCAAGACTGCACGAAAACGGAACCCTTAAAGCCGCACTTCAACTAGAATTGCGTGGTATGTCTTATACCGCTCATCTTTATGAAGTACCTGCTAAAGAGGAAGATAAGAATATTACACATTACGTCATTCACCATCCCGAGATTGAAATGGGAAATCTCGGCGGAATATATCATCATGATCCTTTGGAGCCCTTTTACAGCGATGTAATAAAATATACTATTTTTTGTACAGCAGTGGCTGAGGCCATAAAACAAAAACATTTTGGAAAGCTTGATATTGTGCACCTGCATGACTGGCATTCCAGTATTTTACTGTTTTTGAAGACTTATCATCCGGAGTATTCATGTCTTAAAAAGAACAGGTTTGTTTATTGTATCCACAACCTGGCCTTACAGGGAATAAGACCTTTTGGAAATAATTATTCCTCTCTGAAAACCTGGTTTCCCGACTTGGACATTGATCGTGAGGCTTTAAAAGATCCCCGATATTCAGATTGTTTTAACCTTATGGCTATTGGAATAAGATTTGCCGATGCTGTTCATACCGTTTCCCCTTCATACAAACAGGATGTATTACTCCCAAGTGCAGCTCCCGAATTTATAGGAGGAGAAGGACTGGAGAATGACCTTAGACAGGCAGATAGAGAAGGACGATTTCATGGTATTTTAAACGGTTCGGATTATCGACCTGAGACGCTGGTGAAAAAAAATCGTTTGTTCCCAAATATTGCCACTGCTATTTTTAAACAACTTCAGAAGGAACTGGATTGGGAAAAAGCTGCATTTTTAGCACATACAGGTGAAAAGGTGGTTCCATTTTTAAAAAAGAAACCTAAATTCATCTGTGCAAGCGTCGCTCGTTTGACCGAACAAAAATTCTATTTCTTTAAACGTTCTCCCGAAGCTTTACTTAAAATCCTGGATAGATTAGAGGAGGTCAATGGAGTTTATGTGCTTTTAGGTACAGGAGCAGGAGAATATGAAGAACTGCTTAGGGAATTGAGTTATAAAAGGAAGAATTTTATTTTTGTAAATACTCAGTGCGAGCAGGTAGTGAATTCCATTTACCGGGATTCAGATCTTTACTTTATGCCCAGTCTCTTTGAACCCTGCGGAATTAGTCAGATGCTGGCTATGCGGAATGGGCAGCCTTGCCTGGTGCATCACACCGGCGGACTAAAAGATACTGTACAACACGTACATACAGGATTTGCTTTTGATGGGAAAACCTATGATGAAAAGGTTTATAACATGGTGGAAAGTTTTAATGAGGCCCTTTACCTGTTTGAAAATGACAAAACCGTTTGGAAGCAGATTGGGGTTAATGCCCGTAAGATGAGATTTACCTGGAAAAAATCTGTAGATGAATACTACAAGCTACTTTATATGTCCAACCCGGCAGATATGAGAGTAGCGTAAGGGATTCAAAATTTTCAAGATTTAAAATTTAATTCCAGTTCCAAATTAAAAGTTAGGAACTGGAATTTTTATTTACCGCAATACATGTTTAAATTTTAAGGTGTCAAAAATGGCATATTTCACCATAAATAATTTCGGGCCTTGTACTTCGAAAATAAATGGTTTTCGGATATCTTTTGTCAAAAAAAGAAGATTGTGGTTTTGACATAGAATAAATAAATCTATTTTTGCCGACTCTTATGATGAGCAACAAAAAAATATCCGTTTCGCCGGTTACTCCGCCCTGATCTTTAGGATTTGATCTTACTTTCGTGCTTCCCATTTCCTGAGGAGTGCTTTTCCTTTTATTATTACATACTATCATCCCTTTATTGAAATGAAACAAATCTTCAACCTGTTTGACTTTTCTCAAAAAGTAGATTATAAAATTGAAATTCTTGCCGGTCTTACTGTTGCACTGGCATTAATTCCCGAAGCTGTGGCTTTTGCAATGATTGCCGGTCTTTCACCCTTAACCGGTATTTATGCAGCCTTTGTAATGTGCTTTGTTACCTCCATTTTTGGAGGACGACCGGGGATGATCTCCGGTGCCACAGGAGCTGTTGCTGTAGTAATTGCAGCCCTGGCTGTCTCTCACGGAGTGGAGTATGTGTTTGCTACTGTAGTTCTGGCAGGAATTATCCAAATCCTGGCGGGCGTTTTCAGGCTTGGGAAATTAATAAGACTGGTGCCTCATTCTGTGATCTTCGGATTTGTCAATGGACTGGCAATTATCATTTTTATGTCTCAGTTGGATCAATTTAAAACTGTCAATGAAGCAGGGGAACTTGTATGGATGACAGGAGAGAATTTGTACATTCTCTTGGGATTGGTTTTGCTAACTATGTTAATCATTTGGGGTTTACCTAAACTTACTAAAGTATTTCCATCTTCACTTGCTGCTATTCTTGTTGTTTTCGGATTAGTCGCCTTTCTGGGAATAAATACTAAAACTGTTGGGGATATAGCATCAATTAAAGGTGGATTTCCTCCTTTTCATATTCCTCTGGTACCGTTTACCTGGGATGCAATTGCCTTGATTTTTCCTTATGCGGCAATTATGGCAGGGGTAGGCCTTATAGAAAGTTTATTAACCCTAAATATAGTTGATGAAATTACCGAAACTCGGGGCCGGGGAAACAAGGAATGTGTAGCGCAAGGTTCTGCAAATATCCTTTCTGGATTTTTCTCCGGGATGGGGGGATGTGCTATGATAGGTCAAAGTTTGATCAACGTCTCTTCGGGAGCAAGAGCAAGACTTTCGGGGATTGTCGCTGCAGTTATGCTGTTGGTTTTCGTAATGTTTGCTGCAGATGTTATTGAACTTCTGCCAATGGCCGCACTTACCGGCCTAATGATCATGGTTTCGGTAGGTACGTTTGAATGGGCTAGTTTAAGAACTTTCCGCAGAATGCCCAAGAGTGACGTACTGGTGATGGTGCTGGTAACTTTTGTAACGGTGGTTCTTCATAATTTGGCACTTGCAGTGCTCGTTGGAGTAATCATCTCTGCCCTGGTGTTCGCCTGGGATAATGCGAAGAGAATTCGGGCGCGTAAATACATTGATGATAAAGGAGTGAAACATTATGAGATCTACGGTCCTCTTTTCTTCGGAAGTGTTGCCGCATTCAATGAAAAATTCGATGTTTTAGGGGACCCTGATGAGGTGATCATTAATTTTTCTGAAAGTCGTGTAGTAGATATGTCTGGTATTGAAGCTTTAAATAAATTGACCGAGCGATACCTGAAACAGGGAAAAAAATTGCATCTTAGATATCTTAGTCGTGATTGTCGCCGGTTACTCCAAAATGCTGATGAGATCATCGAGGTAAATATTCTGGAAGATCCTACATACAAGGTGGCTATAGACAAATAGTTTAAAACTCAATTTCCTGAAGAAAGGCTTATTCCGGAGAGTACATTATATGTAGGGCGCAACTTAATATTGTTCAATGGAATGTCCTTTGTGTTTTTCTCGCGGTGATCTTTTTTATTCCCAGCCAGAAAAAGAGTATTGGGAATGTACCAACTGTAAGGGAATATTTGTTCCAAAAGAATATTTCCCCAATCCGGTTGTAGAGAAGGAAAGATACCTGACTCATAATAACGATGTAGATGATCCCCGTTATCAAAAGTTTGTATCTCCTATTGTAGAATCGGTTATTGAAAACTTTAATCCCGTGGACCATGTGGGCCTGGATTTTGGAGCCGGTACAGGTCCTGTCATTACTAAGTTACTCACCAATCTTCAATACCGGATTTCTGCGTACGATCCGTTTTTTTTGCCTTTCCCCAAACTCCTGCAGAAATCTTACGATTTTATAGTTTGCTGTGAAGTCATAGAACATTTTCAAAATCCTGCCAGAGAATTCGACTTGTTGAAATCCATGCTTTTACCGGGAGGGCAATTATTTTGTATGACGCACCTTTTTAAGCCGGGTATAGATTTTTCAGCGTGGTATTATAAAAAGGATCCAACCCATATTTTCATTTATCGGGAAGAAACATTTGACTATATCATGGAGAAATATCAGTTCCGGGAGGTGAAGATTAAGAATCGATTAATAACGTTAATTGTATAACTTTAGGAAAATAAAAGAAAAACTATTACCACAGAAAAGAAAAAGAAAAACCCTACTCCTTTCAGAAGTAGTGTTCAGGTTTTTTATATTTTTTATTTCAAGAAGATTAAATTTAGGAAATTAGAATTATCGAGCCTTAAATAATTGAAAAATGGAGGATATCATTAGGCAGACCTTTTTTAAAGAACTTATCAAAAAATATTCTTCACCCCAGATTTAATCCTTAAATTAAAATCAAAAGTAAATTGGAAATATGAGATCCAGAGATAAAGATGAGTCAGATTTTGATCCGGTTCCCTCCGTAAAAAACAAAGCACTACGTGTAAATCTTAATGAAAACATTTACGGCACCTTTGCCGAAATTGGGGCGGGGCAGGAAACGGTAAGAAATTTTTTCAGGGCAGGCGGGGCATCGGGTACCATAGCTAAAACTATGAGTGCGTATGATAAGGATTTCAGCGATGCTATCTATGGAATCGAAAAGGACGCAAGGTATGTAACCGAAGCGAGGTTAAAAAGTATGCTGCGGTATGAAACTGATCTTATTGAACAAAGAATTTCGAGAGAAAAACATCCCGATAAACTCTTCTTTAGTTATGCTAATACAGTTGCTACCATTGATTTCGCTAAAAAATATAAAGGTCACGGCTGGTTGGGAATAAGATTCCAGACGCGTCCTAAAGAAGAATTCAGTGAGATTATTATTCATGTACAATTCCATGAAAATAATGCAGGCCTACAGCAAATCACTCTGGGAACTATGGGCACGAATCTTATTTATGGCGCCTTTTATCAATATGATAATCCTAAGCAACTTTTAAAGCATCTGTACGATCACCTTAATAATGATCAGGTCGAAATCGATATGATTAATTTTACAGGCCCTGTTTTCAAAGATGTCGATAATCGGCTAATGAGTCTGCAACTGGTAAAGAACGGGATGACCCAGGCGGTTATGTTTGCCTCTACCGGAAACAACGTCCTGCCGGCGAATGAATTATACAAAAAAAATATTCTTACCCTAAGAGGGAGCTATAGACCTGTAACCAAGGTGAATATGAATATGTATGAGCAGTCGCTAAAACTGTTTCTTGACGAGAAAAAAGTAAATAAAGAAAAAACTAAAGTTATTTTTGAAATTACTTTGTCAAACCTTAGGTCTGAAGGGGATATTGATGAGAAGGATTTTCTGGACCGGGCCGATCTTCTGGGGTCTTTAGGACAAATGGTAATGATTTCAAATTTTCAGGAGTATTATAAAGTGGTAGAATATTTTTCGCAATACACTGCTGAAAGAATGGGACTAACCATGGGAATCAATACTTTTTTAGCCTTGTTTGATGAAAAATATTACCGGCACCTTAGCGGAGGAATTCTGGAGGCCTTTGGAAAATTGTTCTTCCGGGATCTAAAGGTTTACCTGCATCCATTAAAAGATCCTGAAACTGGTGAAATCATCACCAGTGAGAACCTTAAGGTGCATCCACGAATGAAGGAGCTTTTTAAATTTTTTAAAGACAACGGAAGGGTGGTTGATATTACAGACTATAACCCCGAAATTCTTGATATTTATTCCAGAGAAGTACATCAAATGATATTAGAGGGGCAAACGGGTTGGGAAGAAATGTTACCCCCAAAAACTACTGAGATGATAAAAGAGAAGAGACTTTTTATGACATCAAAAGACTGATCCGGGTCCCTGAAATTTTATTTTAAGACTTCCTTTTTGGAGTAGATTCTAAAATATCTTTTCAAAAGCACCCCAAGAACTGTCGGGGCAAGGGTGTTTTAGCAAGAACTTCACTCGAATTAGGAGGAATTTTTATATCAAACGTTTTCGTAAGTTTTAAATAGGAGAATATTCATAATATTATCTTATAAAGTAATTATCTGTACTATCAATTTTTATTTTTTTCTTATTTTTTGAAAAAAGCAACTATGAAAGAACACAATAGATCTATAGAAAGTTATTTTGCTTCCATAGGCACTAATGCCAGTGAAGTTGGATTAACAAAGGAGGATATAAAAAGGGATTTTCTGCAGAAGCTTTTTTATCATCTTGGAAGAGTTCCTGGCGTAGCCACTAATAATGATCTTTATACCGCACTTGCATTTACAATAAGAGATAGAGCCCTGCGGCAATTTGTGAGGTCAACGGAAAAACATGCGCAGCAGGGAGCGCGTGGAGTAGCTTATTTATCGGCTGAATATCTTCCAGGTCCCCACCTCGGTAACAATCTGCTTAATCTGGAGATTGTGGATGAGACAAGGGAAGCTTTAATAGAACTCGATTTAGATCTTGATCAGCTTCTCGATCAGGAGGTTGAACCAGGACTTGGCAATGGAGGTTTAGGCCGTCTTGCTTCCTGCTATATGGACTCCATGGCAACACTGGGAATACCTTCAATAGGATATGGTATTCGCTATGAATTCGGGATTTTTAAACAGGAGATTAAAGATGGATGGCAATTGGAGACCACAGATAAGTGGTTACATAACGGCAATCCATGGGAGATCATGCGACCCGAGATTTCTTACGTGGTGAAATTTGGTGGAAGAACAGAGCATGGCACAGATGGGAAGGACAGATATCAGGTAGACTGGCTTCCGGAAACTGAAATAAAAGGTACAGCTTATGATACTCCTATTCTTGGTTATCAAAGTAACGGGATCATAATGCGTCTCTGGAAAGCTGAAGCCGTGGAGTCTTTTGATTTTTCAGTGTATAATTTAGGTGATTACTATCGTGCTGTCGAGAAGAAACTACGTTCCGAAAACATCACTAAAGTTTTGTATCCTAATGATGAAAACCTCTCAGGAAAAGAATTGAGACTTAAGCAGCAGTATTTCTTCGTTTCCTGCTCATTACAGGATATGATTAACCTGCACACAATGCAGGGGCGGAAAATTGCAAATTTTCACGAGAAGTTCGCCATTCAATTAAATGATACTCATCCTTCAATCGCCGTAGCCGAACTTATGCGATTGTTGGTGGATGAATACGAAATAGATTGGAATGAGGCCTGGGATATAACCCGGCAGACTTTTGCCTATACCAATCACACCCTGCTTCCCGAAGCTCTTGAAAAATGGGCAGTCTCCCTCCTTGGGAAAATTTTACCGAGGCACCTGGAGATTATTTATGAGATCAACAGTCGCTTTTTGGAGGAACTTAGAGAAAAAGGCTATAGCGGAGATCAAATCGCACGTATGTCTCTTATAGATGATCAAGGGGAACCTTCGGTAAGGATGGCCCATCTCGCAACCATTGGAAGTTTTAAAGTAAATGGAGTTTCAGAACTGCACTCGCGCTTGCTGAAATCGCAGGTACTTAATGATTTTGCCGATCTTTGGCCCGATAAATTTACTAATGTGACAAACGGGGTGGCACACCGTCGCTTTCTGGCAGTAAGCAATCCCGGTTTAGCAGACCTAATTTCTGAAAAGATTGGGCAGGAATGGCTTACCGAGCTTTCAAGTTTTAAGGAACTGGAGAAGTTTGCTGAAGATGAAAACTTCCAACAGCGTTGGAGGGAAGTAAAATTCCAGAATAAAAAATTTCTCGCATCCTTTCTGGAAGAGCATTCAGGAGTTAAAGTAGATCCAGAAATGTTGTTTGATGTACAGGTAAAAAGGATTCACGAGTACAAAAGGCAGCACCTCAAATTGCTGCACATTATTGATCTTTATCTAAGGATAAAAGATGGAAAGACAGAGAATATCGCACCCTCAACTTTTATCTTTGCGGGAAAAGCAGCTCCTGGATACTTTATGGCAAAGTTAATCATTAGACTTGTCACGGCTGTGGCCGAACTGGTGAACAATGATGAAGAGGCGAATAAATACCTCAGAGTAGTATTTTTGCCAAACTTTAATGTCAAACAAGCCCAAAGGGTATATCCTGCTGCCGATCTTTCTGAACAAATCTCTATGGCCGGAAAAGAAGCTTCGGGTACCGGGAATATGAAATTTGCACTCAATGGAGCACTTACTATAGGAACCTTGGACGGAGCCAATGTTGAGATTCTTGAGGAAGTAGGAAAGGAGAATTTCTTTTTGTTTGGACAGACAACAGAGGAGGTACAAAAAACTCGTCGGGAGGGTTACAGGCCTTACAAATACTATCAGGAGAGCGGTAATTTGAAAAAGGTTCTGGATTTTCTGGTGTCCGGTGAACTTGCCGGTGGAGACACTGAGTTATTTAAACCACTATATGATAATTTACTTCAGCAGGATACCTATCAGCTTCTCAAGGATTTCGATTCTTACTGTAAAGAAAAAGAAGAGGTTTTTAAGGTATGGAAGGACAAGAAAGAATGGACCAAAAGATCTATTCTTAATGTCGCAAGGATGGGAAAATTTTCGGCAGATCGATCAATTCGGGATTATTGTGAAAAGATCTGGAAAGTTGAGCCGGTCAAAATTCCTAATTAAATAAAGAATAGGAATTTTTCAGAGTGGGTAAAAGCAAGAGATTAGGGGAGTAGTGACGACTGAAAATTATTAAGTATTCACAAATGGCATTTTAGTGTAACATTTTTTCTGCTTCTTCGTATTACAAGATATTTCTTGTTTTATGAAAAAAATCTCCTTTCTTTTTTTAGCACTCTTGCTTATTGCGTGTGCTCCCGTGAAACCCGCACTTTCGGTTTCTGAAACCAATGCTTTTCCTGTTAAAGGTCGGCAGGGGCTTCTTATTAATCAAAAATTAAAATTTGGTGACTATAAGACCTCGTCCGTTAAACGTTCCTGGACCCGCAGTGGTAATACGAGAGTTGATCTCATAAGCGGACAGGTTGCAGATCCTTCATATCCAAACCTGGTGGCGATGGATTATGCAGATAGTGAACAGTCTTTCTATTTTTCTCTCTCAGATCCCTTCGGAAATGCTGCAGATGTATACGCTGTTTCAGAATTTCATGCTGAAGACCTTCAAATAGGAGACAACCCAAATTCTGTAATAAATATATTGGAAGACATTTTTGGAGGCTCGGGGTTTTCTGAGAACTTATTTTACCTTCAGGTTTTTCTGAATGATGAAGTAAAGCCATGGCAGTTGCTGCTCGACAATCATGCAGCACAAATCACACCCGAAGATTATTCCGGTTTCTTTGCCCTCACAGAAGAGAAGTTCTATGCGCTGCAACCTATTACTCATATAAATGGAAAAAAAGGAGTTGAAAAGATTATCGCTGGATCTATAGGGTATGAGATCTTCAACAGCAAAGGAGAGTCGGTTGCAGCGGTTTCTCTGATTGACAATGGAGAAGTTTATCTTCATACCGACGATCCTTCAGAAAGATTACTACTGTCTTCCTTATGCGCAGCTTTGCTTTTACAAGAGGATATTGCACAACAGGATCTGTAAATTTAACTCAGGTAACTAAAAAATTCATACTGCAGGTTTTCCGGTAATTTCATTCTGTCCATAGTTTTCCTATGGAATAGGTACGGGCGCCGCCTCCTACTTCAACCCTGTCTCCAAGATTTTTACAAAACAGGTGCCCGCCACGTTCTGATAATTGCCTTGCCTGCATTTCCTGTTTGTTCAGCCTTTCACTCCAGTAAGGGGTGAGAGAACAATGAGCAGAACCGGTTACAGGATCTTCAAAAACTATAGCGCCCGGAGTGAAAAAGCGGGAAACAAAGTCACATTCTGTTCCTTTTGCAGTAACTATTACTCCTCCTGTTCCCAATTCGAGTTGGTCAAAAAAATTACGATCTATTCTAATTTTTCTTACTTCCTCTTCATTGGAATAGATCAAGAAGAAGTCCCGTGCTTTAAGCACTTCCTGTGGCTGGATGTTCAGGGATTTTTGTAAGAGTTCCGGAAGCTCGGTGAAAGTCGGGTTTCTATTTGGTAGATTGAGAATGTAATTCCCATCGTTAACGCTTACTTGTAATTCTCCGCTTTGAGTTTCAAAAATGATATTTTTACCCGGATATTTTCTAATTTCCTTTAGGGCATGAGCCGCCGCAAGAGTTGCGTGTCCGCACAGGTCCATCTCCATTTCGGGGGTGAACCATCTAAGATGGAAACTGTGACCTTTATCCACAAAAAAGGCAGTTTCGGCAACTGCATTTTCCTGCGCAATTTTTAGAAGTAAATCATCGGAAAGCCATTCTGAAAGCGGTACCACACAAGCAGGATTCCCGCTAAAAATGGTATCTGTAAATGCGTTAATCTGGTAAAGGTGTAATTGCATATCCAAAAATAGAAAATTACAATGAAGATTTTCTTTCTATATATTTACTTTAACTTCCATTACCTCTCAAAAAAGGCAAAAAATTAAAAGTCTTTCATGAGTTCGGAAAAGATTCCGTAAGACTTTAACCTGTCTTCATGATGGTAGATATGAGAGGCGACCATGACTTCATTGACCTCTGTTTTTTCAAGAAATTCTGAAGTTTTCTTTTTCACAGTTTCCTTGCTGCCAACAAAGGCGTATTTAAGCATCCTTTCAAAAGCAGGATTTGCGGCAAGTTCTCTCAACTCCACATTCATTTTAACGGGAGGCTGCATATAGTCAATTTTCCCGGTCATTACTCCCAGCATCATTCTTAAGAGTGTGGTTGAGATATCTTCCGCTTCTTCATCAGTATCGGCTGCAATAACGTTTATGCAACCAATGGTATATGGTTTTTCAAGATATTTGGACGGCTGAAATTTGTTGTAATAGATATTGAGCGCCTCAAATAACTGTGCGGGAGCAAAGTGACTTGCAAAGGCGTAAGGCAAACCTTTTTCGGCAGCTACGTGTGCACTGTCGGTGCTGGAACCAAGAACATAAATTGGAACGTTTACTCCTTCGGCCACAGTAGCACGTACCTGGGAATCTTTATTTTCTACGGAAAAATACTGCTGAATCTGACTTATCTCTTCCGGAAACTTATATACCGCCTGCATGCGGTCACTCCTTATGGCATGTGCAGTAACCTGATCTGTTCCCGGAGCTCTGCCCAGGCCAAGATCTATTCTGTTGGGATATAGGGAACCCAAAGTTCCAAATTGTTCTGAAACTATGAGCGGGGAGTGGTTGGGCAACATGATCCCGCCGCTTCCTACTCTTATTTTTTTTGTGCCTCCCGCAATATGTCCTATCAAAACTGAAGTAGCCGAGCTGGCGATGCTTTTCATATTATGGTGTTCGGCCAGCCAGAACCGGTGATAACCCATATCTTCTGCCTTTTGCGCAAGGTCAAGGCTATTGTCAAAAGTTTGTTTTATTGACGAATTAACACCCACACTGGCAAGTTCGAGAATGGAATATGGTTTAGGTTCATTATTTCGGGACATAGCAATTTCAGATTTGTTCAAAGTTCGGGATTTCAGAAGAAGTACAATAAGAAAACAGATAGGTTTTGAATGATGCTATTTCTACAAATCAATTCTGCTCTTTTGCACTTACTCCCACTTAAAGTCGGGCAATACTTGCCATTTTAATAACTTTCTTTTCTAAGTACTTCTAACGGCGGACTTTTAATAACACTGATACTGTTGGTAAGGCCAATGAAAATGACCAGGATTGTAATTGCCGGGAAAAGTACCAGTAACGGAAAAATCGAGGGCACAAAAGCAGTATCAAATAACAACCAGGCCAATAACTGGCTGCTAATTAAGGAGAGCAATATCCCCGATAAGGTTCCCAGTGCTCCCAGGTAAAAATACTCCAGAGCAAGAATCTTTAGAATCTGGTTACTGCGGGCACCTAAAGTTCTTAGTAAAACACTCTCCTTGATCCTCTGGAACTTGCTTGTGCGCACTGCTCCAAGAAGCACAATGATCCCGGTAATGATGCTAAAAAAGGCCATAAAATTAATAAGCCATGCAATTTTATTAAGGAGACCTTCAACTACAGTTATGATTTGCCGCAGGTCCAGGATCGAAATATTGGGGAAAAGTCTAACCAGTTCCTGTTGCAAAGCGGCACTGGCGTCTTCATTGGGAACCTTGGTAGTAATAACCCTGAATTGTGGTGCACTTTCCAAAACACCTTTTGGAAAGACAATTGTAAAGTTTGGCTGCATTTGGCTCCAGTCCACAGTTCTAATACTACGGACCTCTGTATTCATCACAACTCCCTGAACATTGAATGAAATACGATCTCCCAGACTAACCAGGGCATCTTCCACAAAATTATCGCTTACCGATATAGGGATGAGGTCTGGCTCTTCAACTTCCGGAACCCATTCTCCGGAAGTCAGCACCTCAGAATCTGAAAGAGCATCACGATAAGTCACCCTGAATTCGTGATTAAGTACCCAGCGATTAATGCCCGATGTTGAATCTTCCCGTATTTGGTTAACAGTTCTTCCATCGATGCTCTGTACCCGCATAGTAACGATTGGTATGTCATCCAGCACTGGATTTCCACTATCCCTAATAGTTTGTTCCACTTCTTTTTCCTGGCCCGCCTGCACATCTAGCAGGATCATATTCGGACTGTTATTCTGCCCTTCGAGAGAAGCCTGGGCAAGTAAAAGGTCTTTAGTAAAATAGAGAGTACTTATTAAAAAAGTACCCACTCCAATAGCCAGCACCAGGGTTAAAGTCTGATTTTGGGGCCGGAATAAATTCTGAAGGCTCTGCCTTGCAGGAAAACCCCAGCCGGTAGGGAAATTGTCCCTTGTCACTTTCATAAATAGACGAGCTATTCCTGCGAGAATGGAGAAAGTCACAACTATTCCAAAGACAAACGCCAGAGAATATTTCCAATCCTGGAGGAGCCAATAGGAAAAGAGAAGGATAAATAGAAAAATGCCTCCAAGTACTGCAAGCTCTGCTTTTCCCTTTTTCTTATTGCCGTTGGTTTGCACTCTTAAAGCCTGTAAAGGAGAAATGTATAAAGTCCCGATAAGTGGTACCAGGGCAAATAACACTGCCATAAAAATACCGAGCAGGACACCCAGTAGAATAATCTGAGGTTTAAAGGCCATTTGAATATCTACGGGTAACAGATCTTCGAGTAATAATGGAAAAAGCTGCTGTAAGATTAAACCGGCAATAGTACCTATGATCCCACCAAGAAATCCCATACCGGCAATTTGAAGCAGGTAGATCATAAAGGTTTGTCGTTTTGTGGCTCCGAGACATTTAAGAACTGCAACAGCCCTCAGTTTTCCTTTGATGTAGATGTTAATGGCACTTGCAATACCCACACATCCCAGCAGCAGTGCTACAAAAGCCACCAGGTTGAGAAATTTCCCAAAGTTGTCATATCGTCTTCCCAGTCGTTCACTGGTGGAGGTGTGAGTATCAAGATCAGCTTCAAGTCTATCTAATTGTGGATCAAGCACTTCGTCCAGTCGTTCCAGGTCTGTTCCCGAAGGTGCGGTAAAGTAATAATCATAGGAAATGCGGCTGCCGGTTTGAACCAGGCCAGATTCTTCAATGAATCGATATGGGATTACTGCTGGTGGTGCTACAGAACTAAAAAAGGAATTACTACCGGGAATGGAACGTAAAGCTCCTGAAATAGGAAGAATGACCTCCCCAACCTTAATACTGTCATCTGTGGTAAGACCCAGCTGTGTCATTACGGTGACATCAACCAAAGCTCCACCTTCCTGCTGATAGGTTTGTGCTGCTTCCTCCGGGATCGTCTCCAGTTCCCCATAAAATGGAAATCCGCCCTCAATTCCCCGCACCTGGACTAATTTAGTACCGTCTTTACCGGGAAAGGCAGCCATAGAAGTAAAACCGATTTCCCTTGCCTGGGCACCGCCTAAAGAGTCGATAATAGACAAAACATCTTCTGTAGGTTCCTGGTCAAGGTCAATCTTAAAATCTGCTCCCATCATGGCCTTTGATTGCAGACCAATATTATCCTTCAGGTTTTCCCCAAAGGATTGGATGGAAACCACAGCCGCGATCCCTAACACGATAGAAGCCATAAACAGGATTAGCTTACGTCCGCTGGCTTTACCATCGCGCCATGCCATTTTAAACAACCAGGAAAAGGAAACTCTTGATTTATTGCTGCTCATTAGTCTCCATTATTTTTCCTCCTTTGAGTCGCAGGATTCGTTGTGTCATTTTTGCTAGATCAAGGTCGTGAGTAACTATAACAAGAGTAGTTCCGGCTTCCCTGTTGAGGTTAAACAGCAGTTCAATTATCCTTTCTCCTGTTTCGGCATCGAGATTACCTGTGGGTTCATCTGCAAAGAGAATAGAAGGTCTGTTTGAAAAGGCTCTCGCTACTGCCACGCGCTGTTGTTCCCCACCCGATAGTTGCGAAGGATAATGATCGAATCTGCCGCCAAGTCCAACTTTCTCCAGCAGAACTTTTGCTGCTTCCGAAGCATCCTTTGCTCCCTGCAATTCAAGCGGAACAGCAACATTTTCCAGTGCAGTCAAAGTTGGGAGCAACTGGAAGTCCTGAAAAACAAAACCTACTTTTTGATTGCGCAGTACGGCCCGTTCATCTTCAGAAAGGGAGCTGAGTTCGGTGCCGCAAAGTTCTATGCTGCCGGTATCAGGACGATCCAGGCCTGCGCATAGGCCCAATAGGGTTGTTTTTCCACTACCCGACGGACCTACAATGGCAAAAGTTTCCTTTTCTTCAACATCAAAAGTTATATCATGGAGTACGGTGAGCTGTTTGGAGCCACTGGAATAGCTCTTTTCCAGGTTGTGAACATTAAGTATTTTTGTCATCTTTAAACTTGCTTTCAAAAAAAGCAAAATAAGAAATGATTTTCACTTCAAGCCAGTAGCTATGAGAAACCTGTTGTATTTGCCATTTTTGACACTTTTGCTATTCACCTCCTGTGGAGAATCTGTAAAAGAGAAAAAAGAAACTGAAGCTGAAACTGCTTCGGAAGTTGAGAATGAAGCTGAAAATTCAGAAGACAGCAAGACCATATTGTTCTTTGGTGACAGCCTTACTGCGGCAATGGGACTTGATCCCGCTGAAGGTTATCCCGCCGAAATTCAGGAGATGATCGATTCCCTGGGGTTTAATTATGAAGTAGTAAACGCCGGATTAAGCGGGGAAACCACTGCTGCGGGGAAAAACAGAATTGACTGGGTGCTCAACCAGAAGGTTGATGTATTTGTGCTTGCTTTGGGAGCGAATGATGGCCTACGCGGAGTTCCGGTAGAAGAGACCCGGAGAAACCTGCAGGCAATTATTGATAATGTTAGAGAAGAAAATCCGGGGGTGGAGATCATTCTTGCCGGAATGCAGATCCCGCCCAATATGGGACCCGAATACACGACTGATTTTCGGGAGCTTTTTCCAGAAATTGCAGAACAAAACAACATCCACCTTATTCCTTTCCTGCTCGAAGGCGTAGCCGGAGATCCTGATCTGAACCAGCAGGACGGGATCCATCCTACCGCAGAGGGTTATGATATTGTTGCCAAAAATGTATGGGAAGTGCTGAAGCCTGTACTTGGAGAAAAGGAATAAGTGTCAAAAATGACCTTTTTAAGATTTACTATTTTTGAAGATCCTAATTATGGTTATTGGTCTTTCCATCTTCTATCTTCTCGTCTGCCCAATCTCTTTCCTCCTGGTCGGGATCTTTCGGGCTATTATTAAGATCATCATCTTCGGGGTCGTAGACCAGCTTTATAAAAATAGGAAAGTGATCTGATCCTATATCATCCAGGCGTTTCAGGTTGTCCAACAGGAAATCGTCACTGTGAAAAACGTGGTCCAGAGGCCATCGAAAGACAGGATACTGGGCGTGAAAAGTGTTGAAAAATCCGCGACCAATGCGTGGATCCAATAAGCCACTTAAGCTTATAAACAAATCTGTGGTGCGCGACCAGGCAACGTCATTTAGGTCGCCGAAGACCAAGGTTGCCCGTTGTCCTTCAATTTCCTTACCAACCATTAAAAGTTCTGCATCACGATTGGTTGAGGTAGTATCTTCAGAAGGGCTCGGAGGCTTTGGGTGCAGGCAGTGAATATTTACTTTTTTTCCACTGCGTAAATTTACTTTTCCATGTATTGAGGGGATTTCTTCAGACATTAGATATTTAATATCTATATCTTCAAGCTCAAGTTTTGAATAGAGATGCATACCGTAAAGATTTTCTTGAGGGATCTTGACAGTGTATGGATACTGTTTTTCTATTATTTCCAGGTTTTTTTCCCAGTCGTCATTACTTTCCAGGGTGAGCACCAGGTCCGGATTTTTCTGAACTATAAGTGTAATTAATTTACCGTAATTATTATTAGTAGCAAGTACGTTACTCACCAGTATGGAAATTTCATTAGGATCATCTTTCCCTTTGAATTTATGCACCTGCTTTTTTGCAAAAAAGGTATATGGGTAGATCTTTACTCCCTGATATAAAAAGCTAAACACCAGGAGGAACATAATTACATATTCCCAAAAGGAACTGAAATCGAAAACCACACCAGAGTATATAATTACGATAAGTATGAATGAACTTATTTGCAGGCGTGGAAAGTCAAAACCTCTAATCCACCATTGGTCGAATCTGGTGAGGGAAGCTATGGTAGGTAAAAGTGCAAGGAATCCTAGTATGAGGGCAATAGTTTCTGGGAGGTTCATACTCATAATTAACAAGACTCTTCAAATATACATTATTGTATTAAACGGGAAAAGTAAGTTCTCAATTTCTGAGAAAAGTGAGAAATTAAAATTATCTGAAAATTTATTTTCGGAAAAATTACGGGAAACCGTAATTCCACCTGCATTCTTTATTTTAAGTTTGCCCTATAGAATTTAAAAAAGTGGCTCTACCTCTACAAATACGGAATCTACGGGATGCCATTGTATTTAATAAAAAAGAAAAAAATAGTTCGGTACATATAAACGATATTCAAAGACATAACAAAATGTGGACTTCGTGGATTAGGACATGTAACTTCTCAAGGTCATATCGACCGGGTACACTCGGGAGTACATCCGGGAGAATGTTAAGAATTATAAATTGGTGACCATCAGCAAAAGTTCAGTAGAGAAAAAATTTAAGGAACTGCATTCGGATTTTGGAGCCAGTACTATTCCACATTTGGTAGGAATTGTGAAAGATCCTAAATTGATATATTTAAAATTTTAGAAAGGCCGCTTTTTTCTAATGAACTTCTGGGAATGTAGGGTAACCGGAATGTTTGTAGAGGAGGCGGCTTCTTTTTTTAATATATCTTTTGCAGTGAGTATCCAAAATAAGCAGTTTAATCTTTCCTTTTTTGATATAAAAGGAGATTTGGTCTTAATTATGCTGATTTACAATTTATTATCACTTTTTGCCTTCATAGTTACTTCTGTTTAGCCATTCAAATCTTTTTCAAGGGTAAGGCCGGGTTTAGCTATTAATTTTAGGGTATAATAATTCTAAAACATGAAATTATGAAAACCCTTATTTTTTATTTGGTAATGCTGGTATTAGGAACTGGCCACGCACAGGAATTCACTGAACTTAAAGAGGCAAAAGTAGAATTCATTCCGGTGACATCCGATGTTGAAGGAGACGGCAATCGGTTTTACTTTAAGGTAAAAGAATCTGCCGTTGGGGAATTTGAAAAAGATCCACTGGCTTTTATGGATACCCATTTTAATATTAATAACCTCAGCTCGGAATTAAAGCATGAACAGTATGATAGTTATGAGGTAAGTTTCGTTAGTAGAAAAGGATTTTTAATTGCTGATTTTAATAAAAGGGGAAATTTACTCAAAACTGCCTCGAGGTTTAAAAATATTGTCTTGCCTGAAAAGTTAAGACATGATTTATATCGGGACCACAAGGGGTGGAAAATGACTAAAAATATTCATATCACTAACAGTAGAAATGGCATGGTTGGCAAGGATATTTTTAAGGTTATCCTGGAAAATGGGAAAGATCGAAAAAAGTTATTTTACAAGCTCCAGTCAAAGAAACAGAAATGGCCAGCAATTAAGGAAGCAAAGTTTTTAGATCAAAAACCATCAGACGCCGTCGTTTGATGGTTTTTCTTAAGCGGGAGGAATAACCAAAACAATTATGTTTTAAATTGGAAGAATAAATTTCTTACATATGAAGGCACTGGTCATTGATGATGAGGAGCTGGCACGGAGAAGAATTGTTAATCTTCTGGAGGAAGTTTCTGGTATAGAAGTTATTGGAGAGTGTTCTAATGGACAAACTGCGATTAAAAAGATTAACGGTGACAATCCGGATCTTATTTTTCTGGATATTAACATGAAAGATATGAACGGTTTTGAAGTACTCCAAAAGGTGGAAATAAAGCCTAAACCTGTAGTTGTTTTCGTCACCGCCTATGATTCTTATGCAACTCGTGCCTTTGATGTGGAAGCCTTTGATTTTCTTCTGAAGCCATTTAAGGATCAGCGGTTTTTTAAGACCGTTGAAAGGGTTCTTAAGATTGGAGGGAAAGAAGCTGATGATATTTTTGAAAAAAGGATCAGAGAGATGTTCCGGATTTACTCCTTGGAGAAAAAGACAGAAAAGCGGATAGCAAAAATTCCTGTTAAGCAGGGTAATAAAACTGTTTTAATCGACCCCAGGAACATCCTTTATATTATAGCATCAGGATATTACGCTGAGATTTACACAACTTCAGGCAAGTATGTATTGCGGGAATCTCTCAACAACCTGGAAGAGCAGCTTGAAGAAGCAAGCTTCTTTAGAATACATCGCTCTACTATTGTTAACCTGGATCAGGTAAAGGAGATAGTACATTCAGACTATTCTGAAGTGGATGCCCGCATGAATGATGATAAACTCCTCCACATAAGCAAATCGAATAAAAAAGAATTTCTTGAAAAACTGGGGATTTAAAAAATGAAAATTAAAAAGTACTTAGATTTTAAATTAATCTTGTTGCTAGCTGGATTCTACGCGCTTTTTAATCTGGTCTATATCACAAAAACCGCGTATCTTCAGGTGAATTTCCCCGATATGAGGCCAGTACCCTGGTACGATTTCCTGGTGAACAATATTCTCATTGACTGGCTGGTTGTGGTTTTTTACATGAGCATCATAGCTATTAGTACCAAGCGTTTTCTACATAAGAATTATTCCTGGGTCAAGATAATTTCTATTCATATCGTATTTTCGATACTCATAGGGTTCATCATTCGACTAATTTTTGATCTCTACGGCATTTTATCCGGGTTATTTACCCTTGAAGAATATACCATAAGAGAAAGTTTCACCAGGTTTATGATTGTGGTGGACCTTAATTTTCTAATATATTTTGCAATGACCTTTATTATTTACACATATTATTATGTGAAACAGGTAAAGGAAGCCGAACACCACAGGGCTCAACTGGAAACGCAACTTGTGAATACCCGTATGAAGATGCTATCTTCTCAATTACAACCGCACTTCCTATTTAATACCCTTAACAGCATTGCAGTGCTGGCCGATCTTGACAAACAAAAAGCCAAAGACACTATTGCAGATCTCAGTGATTTTCTGAGGGAGATCCTGTACAGTGGGGAGGAAAATGTAATTGCGCTTGAAAAGGAAATGCGAACCCTGGAATATTATTTAAATATTTTAAACGTAAGATTTTCAGATCATCTTAGAATAAATAAGGAAGTTGATGAGCGACTTTTGTCCAAAAAAGTTCCGGCTTTACTACTACAGCCCATTCTTGAAAATTCTATTAAGCACGGTTATTCCTATGAACATATAGATCTAGAGGTAACTATAAGAATTTATGCTGAAGGTAACGAACTTATCATTAAAGTAATAAATGACGGTACCGGTCTCAAGGCAGGAACAGAAGAACTTATGAAGAAGGGCAAAGGCCTAGCAAATATTGATGCCCGATTGTCAAACCTCTATGGAAATAATTACAGTTTCCAGATTACAAACAGGAGGTTTGGTACGGGTGTGGAAACTTTAGTGAAGATCCCGCTTTCCTGAAGTTTCATATAAACTTCCGAAAAGTAAAGATTCGGGGATCACATGAGCCTCTTAATATTCTGTCCATGCGCTCTTTTGATCTCTCTATTTCTTTTCTGGTATTGTCCATAGATAAATGGTTGTGCCATCTACCATTTGTGTTTGTTCAGGTTCCCAGTCTCCCATGCTAAAGGCGTGAGAAACTATACGTGTGCCAGGTTTTAGCTGTTCGAACAAGATTGGTTTAAGCCTTTTATTTAACCTTCCAAGCAGGTAAAGGGTTACTACTGTAGCTTCACTAAAATCTGATTCAAAAAGATCGGCTTCTATAAATTCTACTTTATCTGTTACGCCGGCATGAACTGCATTGTCATTTGACTCTGAAATTCTTTTGGGATCAATGTCAATTCCCACTCCGCGCGCGCCATAATCTTTCGCTGCAGCAATTACAATTCGGCCGTCGCCGCTTCCAAGGTCGTAAACTATGTCATTAGATTCTACCCCGGCAAGTTTAAGCCTTGCGTCAACAACTGTGTCGCTGGTGGGAACGTACACCACATCCTGAGACTGAGACAGGAATGGCAGGATAAGAAATACAAATAAAATTTTCAGGTTTTTCATAGGATGACTATTTAATTAAACTTTCTTGTTATGTTTCTTCAGTAATAGAAGGTTTAAGAAACATAATTAACGCCCCGGCAACCAGTACAGCTATTCCTACCAGGGCTCCCCAACCTGTATAAGCTATACTGGAGTAGAGGAGATAGGCACTGCTAATACAAAATATTAAAGGAAGTACAGGGTAGAGGGGTACTGTAAAAGGGCGTTTTTTAAGAGGTTCTTTTTTCCGCAGCACAAAAAGTGATATTCCCACAAGCAGAAGGAAAAACCAAAAGACAGGTGCAGTATAATCAATCATGGTTTCAAAACCACTTCTGGAGAAGAGTCCAAAGCTTACCAGCACCAGGGTGATGCCTCCCTGAACCATGAAAGCGTTTACAGGGCCTTCCAGTCTGCTTTTCCATTTTCCAAGGAAAGAAAAACCCTTAAAGTCTCTTCCTAAGGCATAATTTGAACGTGCCCCGGTAAATATTGTGGCATTTGCTGAAGTAAGGGCAGCTACAGCTACTAACAAGGAAATTATAACAACTCCTAAATGTCCAAAAGCTATTTCTAAAAGATCACCTGCAACAGCTTTTGAACCGGCCATCTCTTCTAAACCAAGCCCTCTCAAAAAAGCCATATTTACAAGGAAATAAATTATAGTAATTACTATGATACAGGCTATTAAAACAACGGCCATTTTTCTTTTTCCTTTACTAATTTCAGCAGAAATGTATGCAGCCTCATTCCAACCTCCAAAAGTGAGTAATACAAATACCATTGCCAACCCGAGAGAATTTCCGCCGTTGTTTACAGGAGAAAAACCGAAAGAAGTTGCTGAAGCTTCAGGGACCAGGAAGAAACCTACGATTATGATCAATAAGATTCCCAATACTTCAATCGTAGTAAGAAATTTTTGAGCTCCTGCACCCATTTTTATCCCGATAATATTGATTGCTGTAAGTGCAAAGACAAGAATTGCAGCATAGATCACTGCAGAATATTCACCCAGCTCGTAAATTTGGGAAGCATAATCTCCAAAAATGAATGCCAATAGTGCTATAGAACCTGTTTGGATCACACTAATACGGGCCCAGGCAAATAGAAAAGCTGTGCGTTTTCCAAATGCCCGCATTAAAAAATGATAATCTCCGCCAGTATTTGGGAATGTAGTGGTGAGCTCTGCATAACAAAGGGCGCCGATAAGGGAAACTGCACCTCCAATGAGCCATGCAGTTAACATCATTCCTCCCGATTCTAAATTACCTGCGACAAGAGATGGAGTTCGAAAGATCCCGGCTCCGATAACGATTCCTATAATGAGGGCAAAGGCATCAAATGGGCTTAAGACTGGACCCGGAGCCACAAATTTTTTTCGTTTCCTTTCTTTTTCCGGAATTTCAACTTCTTCTTTTCCTATAGACATCTTTTTTTGTCCGTTCCTTTATTTTTTTGATCTGGAACTAATTGAAGCTAAGTAAATTAAAGCTAAAAAGGTTAAGGATTGGGAAAATTTTTGCAAAGGGTTGTACCAAAAGCCGGTTTTATTGAAGCCATTCCTTAAAGGCTTTTACCCGCTCCCGGCTTACAATGATTTGTTCTTCATTATAGTCTTTGAGCTTTACTTCCAACCTTGTATTTGAATATGTGAGAATATCAGCAATAGCTTCCATTGCTATAATATATTTGCGATTAACCCTGAAGAATATCTCCGGATTTATTTCAGTTTCCAGTTTGTCAAGGCTGCTGTCCAACATGTAACTCCTATTCGATTTGTTATGTAAGTAGGTTCCCTTATTTTCTGAATAAAAGCAAACGATTTCAGATATATCGATGAGTTTTAAATGTTGGCCAACCTGAATGGAAAAGCGTTTTTTATAATCTGAATTTGGAATGTTAAGCAGAGACTTTAAAGTCTTGAAATCGATTTCCTTTTGATTTGAAAACCTGGTTTTTTTAAATTTTTCGAGGGCTACTGCAAGTTCCTCGTCATCAAGAGGCTTCAGGAGGTAATCTATGCTATTAAGTTTAAAAGCCTGTAGTGCGTATTCATCATAAGCAGTGGTGAAAATGATAGGGGAATGCACTTCGGTATGTTCAAAGATTTCGAATGAGAGCCCGTCACTAAGCTGAATGTCGAGGAAAATAAGGTCTGGATTTTGATTCTTTCGGAGCCATTCTGTAGCCTCTTCTACAGAATGTAATGTTGTAATTACCTTCACTTCCAGTTTTTCCAGCATACGTTGTAAACGCCGGGCAGCCGGTTTTTCATCTTCAATGATTAAAGCTTGTATCATTAGTGGGAAGTATTTATTCAGGAAAATTTATTCCCAGGTTTGGTGCTTATTTTTTTCCATGAGCTGTCTTATCTTTTTTTCTTCCCAATTTTTTCCGAAGAAAAAATCTGGTCCAAAAACACTCCACCAGTGAAAGAATAATCCAATCCCCCAAAAGAATGCAGTAAAGTAATTACCCCAATCCTGTAATCCTTCCAATAAATCTTCATCTCTGGTATTCACAGCAATTATGGCAACATTAATGAATGAATATACCAGCAGGTGGATATAAAAATCTTTGATCTTCTTTACGCGTTTTTGCGCAAGTTGGTATTGATATGTCTTTTCGGTGGGTTCCATTAGTTCCAGGTTTTTGTTCGTTGTTGTTCTTTTTCCATGAATTCCTGTATTTTTCGCTCTTCCCAATTCGCTCCATAGCCAAAGACTGAGAATGCGTGGATTGCAAGGCCTAAGCCCCAACCGGCCATAGGAAACCAGAACCACTGAAATTCCCAATAGGTATGGTAGTTAATGAGGATAAGAGCGGGAATCACTACGCAATAGGAAATCAAATTTTCGTAAAATTCCTTTATCTCTTTTACGCGTTGTTTAGCTTTAAAGTAGGCATTGTTTTCTGTAATATTTTCCGATTCCATGGTGGTTATTTGTTTAGTCAGTACAGGAATTTTCACCCTAAAATTTTCTGAATCTTTTAATATTTGTACATCGCGGCGGGTGACCAGTGCATAACGACTTATAATGTTTTGAAGCCCAACCCCGGCACGTTTTTGCAGAACTTCCTTTTTTTGAAGATTATTCTCTAAGACCAAATAACCATCTTCTACAAAAATTTTAATGTACAGGGGGCTCTTTTCGCTTACAACGTTATGTTTAATTGTGTTTTCCAGCAACAATTGTAATGATAAAGGGACCACTCTGGCTTCAGGTGTAGATAACTCCTGTGGTACCTCATAGAAAATACTGTTTTCAAATCTCATTGTCAACAGGTTCATATAAGTTACTGCAAATGTTAGTTCCTCCTGTAGGCTAACTAATTCCTTGTCTTTTTGCTCCAGTACATACCTGTAGATCTTGGAAAGGCCGGTAGTGAATTTTTGTGCCTGTTCAGGATTTTCATCTATTAATGACGTAAGAACATTGAGACTGTTAAATAGGAAATGTGGATCGATCTGGTTCTTTAGGCTTTCAAATTTTGCTGAAGCGGTACCGGCTATGATCTTTTGTTCGGTTATTTTTTTTTCCTGTAGTGCTTTATAAAAATAGATTAGATGGAAAAAAAGAGAAACTATTGCTGTTAACAGTAAAGGAAAAAGGTAATATTTGAATTTTTCATTGGAGAGGAATTGAGCAAAACCAATTCCTTGGAAAACAGTGTGGTCTACCAGCCTGCAAAAGAAGAAACCAATCATGGTGAGGACAATAGATCCCACGGCAGCTAACAGTATTCTTTTAAGGTCGGCTCCTTCCCAGCCAATTTTCCTTTCAAAAAAGGCAAAATAAAAAGAATTTATTGCCGTAAGCACAAAAGAATAAAAGAAGTAAGCGCCCCATAGCTGTATTTCCATCAACTGTTCCCAATTATGTGCACCAAAAAGGACATTAATGAGAAGGATTCCAATACAAATAATTATGGAAATCTTAGTAATTTTGAGCAGTTCTTTCATTTTTTCTTCACCTGGTCAAGTTTAATTAAAATCTACTTCTTTTGCTGACTAAAAAATAGTTTTTTGTCTTTCACTAATTTTCACTTCCGCAGGTTTGAGCCAATAGAAATTGTAACCTGTCTTTTCCCCAGGAGGGAGCTATCGTAGGAGTATAGTCTTCTTCTGCAAAAAGCTCGAGGCCCGCTTTCAGATTTGGACAATATTTTGTTGGGCTTTCTCCAAAATATGCTGCAGATCCCATATCCCATTCGGCTTTTGAGAGTACCAGTCGCGGGTTTTTAGGAGCTTTTTTTGAAGCTTCAGCATAAATTCCGGAGATTACGGGAGCCAGGGTCATCCCATAAGTTGAAGGATCTAATGTAAGCCTGGAGGTATGCAACATGGCCTGGAGAATCATTAGTTCCACTTCATCTCCATTTCGTTTTATTGCTTTATCCAGAAAACTTTGAGCTTCTTTAAGTAGCTGCTCTTTTTTCACCCTATTGGATTTAGGAAAGCTTTCCACGATTTTGACCTGTGCTGCATAATAGTACGGAAGCCATTTTTCTTCTTCGCCAATGGCTATTCGTTCAAAAAGGTTGGCTGCATCTTCTGGTTTTTGATCCTGCCATAGCTCAAAGGCCGTTGTCATTTTTTCCTCGTAGTGGGTTTGGGCATTTAAACCAACAGCCATGAGTAAGGAGAGTACGATAGTTACGATTAAAGCTTGCATAATTTCAGGTTTTGATTTTAGTGTTTAATTCTGGTTCGAAAGTGCATCTATCAAAATAATAATGACATTCTTTCTTACTGAATTGTAAATTTTCGAGGATGAACTGATTTATCTAAAGATTATCTAGCTGATTACCCTTTTTATCATTACTAATTGTCCAGAAAAAATCGATAAAACAGGATCTGTGGGCGCCGTGAGTTATTGCCTGCGCGGAAGATTAGTAAAGCTGCAACGAAGATCTCCGGCTACTCCTGCCGTAGTAACGATGCCAAGAGGTTTATTAGAGAAATTTTAAAATTAATTCCTCTAGAAAAGGTGCCGGCATTATTAATAACGGCATCAAGAGCGGTGTTATCCTCTCTAAATTTAATCGAAAGGTTCTCTTACCAGTCATCTGTATGCTCCTGCCAGTTGTTCAAAGGATAGGTAGGAAATCATCAGAGTTTGTTCTTCAAAAATTGAGGTGTGGATAGGAAAATTCAACAAGCTCGTCGGTTGTAGAGTTCTCATAGCTGCCTTGCAGGTAAACATTGGCTTCAGAATTGACTGTCCATTAACTTTTTCAGAAACTTGATGCTGTGCCTGTACAGAGAAAGGGCTACAATAAAACACAAGGAAAAAATCGGGCTTCATCTTTGAATTTTTTCTAAAGATGAGTAGCATATAGCTATAACAGAAATTATATTTTGCCAGATTGTATTATTATAAGGGTAAATTATGGTTGTCAGGCTGTGGTTAGGTTAATTAATGTCTCATAAATAAATAAAGAATAACTCCCAGAAGTACAAGAAGGCAAAGAAAAAATTGCCCTTTCAAAAACCATGAATCCCGGTTGATGTGGGTTCGATAAGCCTGAATGTCATCGTGTGTCCAAAATGTACTTTTTGTTTTCATTACCCGTCTTTTTTATCAACTGAGGGGACAGCTCATACATAATAGACGAAGTTTGAGAAAGTTTGTTTCAGCTTAATATGAAGTTTAACAGCAGTTTAATATTTATTCAATCGAACTTCAAAAAGGTGGTTCTACAGGAAAATTAGGGGATTTTATTGCAAAAACCATAGTATAAAACTTAAGGTTCCAAGGCTAATTATAGCGGTGAAAATCAATTGACCTTTCAGGAATAGCCAATCCCAATTTATTTGTGAAAGATACGTTTCAAAAAGGATCTTTTTATTCAATCGTTTTTCTCTTGCTTTCATAACTGTTGGTTTTACACACTTTTATATAAGCAATGTCAATTCCATTTTTTTAATTCAGAATCAAAAATCCGGCTGTGAGGATTATTTATTATTACAATTAGTGGAATCAAAATGTTCATATGCTGCATGTTTCCTGAAGTTTTGGGAATTGTAAGTATTTTCGGGCAGGATATTTTACATTAAATCTTAATAGGAATATTATCGAGAGGCCTTACTATTCCGTTATAGATAAAATCAAAAGTTGTTGAATTGTTCTACAGAAAGTGTAGAAATTAATACTGAAGTGCAGGACGGCCCTTTTTTAAGAAAATTAGTCATCAAAAAAAATGACCTCCCTGAACAGAAGGTCATTTTAGTTATGCTAATCCTTTAAATTAATTTCTTCGAAGAATATCAGGTACCTTATCAAGATACATTCTCTGATAATGGGGTTCAAACATTTCCCCGTCTCCTATGATCTTCAGGTTACTTTCAGCTTTTTTCTGCTGGCCTGCATCTGCCGCCGATATTTGCGAAATCCCCCTGATATGATTTAAAGCAGCCTGCAGTAAAGGCTCATTAGGATCTCCTAAAGTACCCAGATTATTTATGTTTTCTGATAATTCAACATCCGGATCCAAACCGTTAATATAATCTGATATACCATTCGCATTGGCCGATTTTAGTACAAGAGGCTGTAAAGCATAGGTATGATTTTTATTAATTTCTTTATCTTTTGAGAAATCTTCACTGTCATAAAGGGTTACTGAAGCCTGGAATTTCCCTGTAGTATTTTCTCCTACGTGGACGACATTAATATAGGGATCAAGTCCATTAATAATTAATTCACTGGCAGAAGCAGTACTGGCAGTGGCCAGAACATAAACTTTTAATAGGCCCAGACTGTTAATCTTTGCCCCGGTTCTAATTTCATCGTCAAAAAGATTGAGTAATCGTTCGGGCTTATGCTCTTCAAAGTATGCCTGGTAGGTATCATTCCACTTTTCCTGCATAAACACTTTCCCCTCAAATTGCCCGGTGATCATGCTTGCAAGATCTACAGCCGAGACCACATCGCCACCTCCATTGTACCTAAGATCAAGAATTAGTTCCTCGACACCTTGATTTTTGAGTTCTCCAAAAGCCAGATTCAATTCATCATCAAAATTTCCAATAAAACTATTATACATAAGGTAACCCACTTTTTTTCCATCTACATCAAGAGTTTTCACCATGTGAATAGGATTGGCCGTGTAAGAAGCCTGGTGAAGAGTAACAGTCTCATCGGTAAGGACCAAAGTGCCATCTTCGACCTTTCCTATATTAATTGTAAAGGAATCTGAGTCGAGTAAGGTCTCAAGATTATTGGAGGTCATTTTTTGACCGTTAATTTGCGTAAAGACTGTTCCGCGGGTAAGACCGGCTTCTGCTGCAGGAGTATTAGGAATAATATATTGTAAAAAACCAAACAAATTGTTGGTACCGCTAATTTGACCAAGGCCGAAATGCATACCTGCAGTACTACTACTCACACCATTAAAACGATCTTCCAGTGCTTTGTAGTCATCGGTCATGAAGCTAAATCTATCATTAGTAAACTTAAGACTTTTAAAAAGAGATTCAGGAGAGCCAGAACCGGCGAGATAGTCTAACTTTTCATTCTCTGTACCGAAATAATTATCAGCGAGAACAGGAACATCAGCTTTATATAAATAAATTTCATTCATTCCGGCATAAATAAATTCTTCTACCTCAAGTTCGCTAACTTCAGTAGTTTCTCCCAAATTCTTCGAGCTGGTATTCTCTTCCAGGACTTCATCATCTTTGGAACAGGAAGTTAATATCAGGGCAAATAAGGTAATCAGCAGAGGAAAATTTTTCATCTTCATATACTTTGGTTTTAGTTGGCCGGTAGTTAATGATATAAATGTTTCTACCGCATCCATTAAGTATATACAGCAACTGTGCCAGAGTCAGATGATTATAGTTAATTAAGGTCTGGTAACCGGGTATTTGTCGTCGGATAAATGGAAATCAATATTTGATACTGTTAATTGATCTTTTTCTTTTCTTTTTCTTCTTTTTCAGCTTTTCCTGCTTGCTTTCGCAGCTTTATAAAGGTGTAGATCATCACGCCTATGAGCACAATGCCCATTATTATGGCGAAACCCCATGCAGTATTTGACATCATTAATTCCATTCCTTCTAAAGTAGAAAATTTTATTTAAATTTTTTGACTGATGTAAAGATAAAGCAACCCGGTAATTATAGCCATGACGAAGCTTAGCAGGGTACCAATAAGAACATATTCTGTTAGTTTCCTGTCTTTAGCCCGGGAGAGATCGCTAAAACGCAATATTGATTTGGCGGCTATTAGCCATCCTATGGCCTGCCATTGTTGGAGCACAATGAATCCAAATACCATAAATCGCTCGAGTATGCCAATATACTTTCCCGCCTGGGGCAGGGAGTCTTCCTCATTGTCTTCTGGCAACACCCAACGACCCATAAGTAGTCTCATAATAATTGCCGCCACCGGTCCCAAAATTATTATGCATATAAAGAAAAGTACAACAACAGAGTCGAATAGGCTCTTCCATTGAACTTCAAAGAGATGATAACTATAAACTACCCCCGCAATCACCAGTAGATGTGCTAATTGATCAATAAGAAAAAGTTTACCTCTATTATGCTGCGTTTCGAAGTTTAATTTTAACAGATCTATTATGTAATGGGTAATTAAGATAAATATTATGCCTAACCAATAATTGAGATTTAAATTAAGGAGTAACAGCATTGTCCCGGCGTGAACGGCTATATGCAGGTAAAGTAAAGGAGAACGATGTTTTTTTTGTCTTTTTTGAGCCACCCAGCTGTCAGGTTGTAACAGAAAATCCCCGATCAAATGGGCCAGCAACAATTTTAGGGCGAGAGCTGTCATAAGCTGTGGATTTCTTTACGATAAAAATTTTCAAGTTGTATGATCTCATCAAAGCCACCTCTTTTAAGAGCTTCACTTAGGCTGCTCTGTGATTTGTTTAACTGTTTTGCCAGCTCTGTCTGACTCTTTTCCGGGTTTTGAAGAAAAATGCTAATAGTCTCGGCTACTGTAGAACTCCAGTTATTTGCCGTAAGCAGGGCCAGGTTAAGGAGCAGGTTGAAAATTTCATCTTTTTCGGGATTTCCGGTGATTATACCCAGATTTTGTTTCTTAAGATTTTCGAAGCATTCTCCTGAACGTACAAAGGCTGGCCCGTTAGCTTCACTTATCTTTGAAGCTTCATGATCCTGTTCTCCAATTCCTATGCCCATCCTAACATCCAGATCCCGAAGTTGCTTAATCCCTGCTTTTATTTGAAAGGCAGCATAAAGTGCTACTTCTGGTGCGAGTAATAGTTGAAAACTATCTCCCCTGGTAATTTCCCATTGTTCAGGATTTTTCCCAAACTGTTGCAGAATCTTCTTTAGTATTGGCAGCCATTGACTTGCCAGCTCAATCCTGGAATTAATAATGTCTCCTGTAATAACTGCTTTCATGAACACAATATCGGTTTAAAAGCCGATATATGCAAATATCGTTTAATAACCCGATAATTTGGTTTATCGGTTATCAAGCCGATATTTAAGTTATATTTCCCTTCTCATTAAGTAGCTGAAAGAGAATTTGCAACAGAGTAGGAACAAGTGGAACTTCTTCTGATATAATAACTTAGGTTTTGCTGGTTTTTTAAAAATCAGGCAGAAGAAAGGACTCCAGGAGGTTGACCAGTTTCTATTTTTGTTCCGGACAAAAGAGGTTATATTGCATTTTAAATTCTATAAAATGTCAAAGACAAAAATTACCGTGAACAATAATGGCTCCCTCATCATTGACGGGGACTTTCAAATAGTTGATAAGAACGGAAAGGAATACCATCTGGGAGGGAGGGAAAAGGTGAGTCTATGCCGCTGCGGCAGGTCTGCCAATAAACCTTTTTGTGATGGTTCCCATCGCGGCCACTTTGAACACGAAGCGACGGCATTTGATTTGCCTACAAAATCTTAAGTATCTTGATCATAGCTACACTATAAGAAAGGTACTGGTGAATTTGGAATCTAAACTTCACCAGAACCTGGCTTCCGGTGGGGGATTGGCAATTTCCATTCAGCCGGCAAAAAACAGGTATTGGAAAAATATGAAGAAATGGTAATTGAAACCTGCCAGTAAAGTCAGGATGAGAGTTAATTGTTTTAAAACAGACCCTCTATAAACAGATCACCTATTTTCTTAAATCTTCCAGACCGGCAATAATTGATCTGAACTCTCGCAGAATTTCTTTTTGTTTTTCCTCTAAATCTGAATCTGAGTTTGTCAGGATTTCCCTGAACTCATTAATTTTCTTAGTGAGACCATTGGCCTGCAGGTAATGCAGGGAGGTCGTGTTCTTGTGAACAAGATCGGAAAGGCCAACTAAATTTTTCTCATTTGCCGCAGTTGTAAATTCCTTTTGATACAGTTGCAGACTTTTAATAGAATTCGAAAGGAGTTTTTTCAGTATCTCCTCATTCTCACCGGCTATCTCTGTATATCTGGAAATTTCAAAAAGAGGATCCTCCTTTTCATCCTTGAATCCTTCAGAGTCTTTTTCTGAAGACAATTCAGAAGGAACTTTTGAAGAGGTCTGTTCTTCATTATTTTCAATTTCTCCATTGGAAACGGGAAGATGAAGCAGGATCTTTTTCTTTAGATCAAGGGGCTCGAATGGTTTCGTTAAAAGTCCACTAAACCTGGTTTCGTGATCTGCCTGTTCCACTTCCTGGTTTTTGTCGGCAGTAAGGGCAAGGATAGGCACATCTTTATATCCCGAAAATTTTCTTATCTCGTAAGTAGCTTCATAACCATCCATCACAGGCATTCTAATATCCATAAGGATCATGTCGTAATGATTTTTGCTGGCCATTTCTATAGCCTCCTTACCATTTTTAGCTTCATCAGGTTTTAGCTGCCACCAGTTCTCCAGAAACTGGATGATGATCTTCCTGTTGATCTCCACATCCTCTACCAGCAACACCTTAAGATTTCGCAAATCTTTGAAGTTTTCCGACGTAATAGAAAAAGTAGGTGAAGCAGCTCCCAACTTGGCCTTTTTAACTGGTAAGCTAAAATAAAAACGCGATCCTTTACCGGGCGTGCTATGCAGTTTTATTTCGCTGCCCATTAACTCAAGCAGGAGGCGGGTTATGCTAAGCCCCAGACCTGTGCCTCCATATTGACGTACTGTAGAGCTCTCTGCCTGGGTAAATTTTTCAAAAATATGCTCTAACTTCTCTTCGGAAATTCCAATCCCCGTATCTTTTATTTCAAACTTTAAAAAGAGATCATCCTTATTCTGCTGTTGAAGATCTACAGAAATACTTACTGTTCCATTGGCAGTAAATTTCACTGCGTTATTTACGAGGTTATGGAGCACCTGGGAAAGCTTGAGTTGGTCTGCAGCAATGCGATCAGGAATGCTTTTATCTATATGTAGTTCCAGTTTTGTTTTCTTGTCATCCGCCAAAGGTTGGTGTGCCTGTTTAAGATTCAGTAAGAGTCCGGGGAGGTCAAAACTGGTTATTGTTAATTCTGCTTTTCCTGCTTCCAGTTTACTGAAGTCCAAAATATCATTGATTAGGGCAAGCAGATTTTTAGCAGAAAAATGAAGAGAATTCAAGTTTTCCTTCTGGTCTTCTCTGGGATTTCTATCCAACAGTAGATTTGTAAGGCCTATGACTGCATTTAAGGGAGTGCGAATTTCATGACTCATGGTGGACAGGAAATCTTCCTTCGCCCTTGAAGCCGCTTCGGCATCTTCTTTGGCGTGGATCAAAGCTTCTTCGGCCTGTTTCCTGTCATGAATATCGATGTTCATACCAGACCATTTTGTGACATTGCCTTCAATGTCAAGAATGGGAATAGCCTTTACACTTACCCATCTGGAATCTCCTGAAAAATCAACAAGTCTGAATTCCTCGTCAAATTTCGTCTGTGTGGTTATTGATTTTTTCCATTGACTCTCGATATAAGCCCTGTCTTCTTTATGGACTGCATTTGCCCAGCCTTTCCCTATCCATTCTTCATAACTCTGCCCGGTAAAATCACGCCACGAAGTACTGTCTTTCTTTACAGTTCCGTCGGGTTCAGTTTCCCACACTGCAAGTGCAGAAGATTCCACCAGGTTTCGGAAACGTTGCTCGCTTTCCCTTAAAGATTTTTCTGCCTGGGCCTTTTCTATAGCAGCCCATGTTTGTTCACAAACTTCCTCAACAAGGGTTACCTCCTGAGAAGTCCATCGCCGCGGATTTTTTTGCTGAACAGCTACAACCGCTACTAACCTGCCATTCCTTACCAGGGGTACTGCAATTATAGCCCGAACCTGTGAAGCGCCTACCCTGTTCCTGGCCTTCCCGTCATTTTCATACACTTTGAGCAGATCTTCAAGTACAAGGGTTTTTCCGTCCTTAAACTGCTGGTGAAGTTCAGGACTAAAATCAGAAATTTTCACTTGACCCTTTAATGGTTCAATATTATTTACATATCCCTTTCTTTCTGTTAGGGTATCTTCATCTTCAAATATTTCGGAATAATAAGCTCTGCTAACTTCCAGATGCCTTCCCAGGATCTGCATTGCTGTCTCCTGAATTTTTGCAGGTTCCTCTAACGGTCGTACTGCATCATTTAGGTCAAGTAAGAAAGATTTGCGCTCTTCTGCTTCTTTTCGATCTGTGATATCCTTAAACATCACTGCAACATGCTGCTCATTGGGGGCATCAATTCTGAATGCGTTAACATCGAACCATCTTTCCATAGCATCGCTGTAATCTTCAAATCGTATGGACACCCCGGTCGAGGCAACTTCTCCATAGATTTTTTTCCAGTGATCCTCAATATTCGGGACAAGTTCATTCATAGTACGGCCAACAACATTTTTCAAACCTGTTTGAACTTCGAAAACCGGATTGGCCTCCAGGTACCTGTAATCTACACAAGTTCCAGAATCGTCCCTGATGATCTCCAGGAGGCAAAAGGCTTCATCCATGGAATTTATTATTTTTCTGTACTTGTCTGTAGCTCTTTCAGTAAGTTCTTCTTTTAGTTGAAGCAGTTCTTTTTCAGCTTCCTTACGCTCCGTAATATCTTCGGCGGTGGCGAGCAGGAGATCACCCAGTTTAGCCAGTCTAAAATGGAACCAGTTTTGTAACCCCTGTCCCTCGTACCAGACTTCAAAATCTGCGGGTTCACCTGTAATTGCAGTATTTTTGAATTGGTCAAGAATGCCGGTAGGATGAACATTAGGAAAGAATTCAGAGTACCGCTTTCCTATGAGATCGCGCGGTAATTTAAGAGTTAGATAATTAAATTCGTTGACCATAAAAAACTCAAAGTCTTCAGGTTCTCCATTTTGATCATACAGGGTCTTATATAAAATTATGGAATTGGGGGAGGCGTCAAAAACAGACTGCAGCAGGGCCCTGTTTTCTTTCAGTTGTTGCGCCTGCAACTTAATTTCCTCTAGAGAGGTCTTAAGCATTTCACTTTCGGAAACCAGGCCTTTAAAAGTGGCCTTTTCATTCATGACTTCTGTAACATCCAAAGCCCGGTGAATAATATAATCCACTTCTCCTCTTGAATCAAGTACAGGAGAATTATTGGGAATCCAGTATTTTTCCACAAACCCACCTTTCCCGTTGGGGACATCATACTGGAGTATAGGCAAGCGATCCAGTTTCTTTGTCTTCAGAACTTTTTCCAGAGAAGTTTTAAGGGTTTTGACGCTGGTCGCTTCTTTTAAATTGGGATTATCGGGGAATACATCAAAGATATATTTTCCCGTAATGTTCTCACGCTTTGTGTCTGTGGCATGTAAATACGCATCACTCACCATCTTGATTCGGAAATCTGGGGAAAGCACCAGGTAAGAATCAGGTGCATTTTGCAGAACTCTTAAGAGGTTACGGTTCTTATCCTCGCTTTTACGAATCTCTTCTTCTGCCTTTCTTCTTTCTGTTATATCCTGAACAAGACCAATTATCCTGCTAATTTCTCCCCGGGAATTGGTAATAATTCTTCCCTGTGCCTCGAGTATTCTAAGACTGCCATCTTTTTTATAGATCCTTCGAATGTAAGTATAATTACTCTTTTCATCGATTGCGCGGTTAATAATATCATGGACCTTGGAATTATCATCGGGGTGTGAACGTTTGTCTACCCACTCCATTGAAGGAGTAAAAGCACCGGGTTCTTCTCCAAAGATGTGGTATAGCCCGTCAGAAAAATAAGCTGCATTGGTTTTAAGGTCAAGCTCATAACTACCCATTCCGGCTAGAATTTCGGTAGAGCGCATCAGCTTTTCTGCTCTTTTTCTTTTTTTCTCTGCCTGCACTCTCTCTGTAATGTCCTGCATTGTACCATAAACCCGAAGTGGTACTCCGTTATCATCATAAGTTATTGCTGCTCTTCGATGAATATGCCTTATTGTTTGATCGGGACGAACAAAACGGGTGAGGGTGTCAACAGGCTGTCCTGTGGTATGTGTGGTGTCTACCGCATCTATAAGAGGTTGTAAATCTTCAGAATGTACATAAGAATAAAATTCCTCAAGAGTAATGCCCTCCTGCCGTGGTTCAATGCCCAGAATATTAAAAAATTCTTTTGACCCTTTTAGAAGATTTCCCGGGAGTTCTCTTTCAAAACTTCCAATATGACCAATCTTCTGAGCATTTTGAAGTCTTCTGTGCTCTTCCTGTAATTTTTCTTCTCCTAATTTTTGCTCATGAATATTTTGAGCGATACCCAGGATATGAGAAACTTTGCCGTTTTGGTCTTGTTTAAAAATTTTCTCCTTAATCCTGTACCACTCCCATTGATTTTCGTCGGCACGTAATCGAACCTCTATTTCACACTCTTCCTCCCCCGAAAGTGATTTACACTTTTCGAGGTTATCTATACGCCGCTCATAATCATCTGGATGGAGAATGATCTGGAAAATATCGGAACCCTTGTTTAGAAAATATTCAGAATCATAACCCAGCAGCTCTTTAACCTTTTTACTTATAAAAATTACCTTTTTTTCCTGCAGGTCAATAACAAACAGGATGTTAGGACTCAGGTTGGCCACTTTCTGAATGAAATCGAATTTTTCTTTTATATCATTTTCTCCCGAATCCATAGGGGATCTATCTGCGTCTGCCATTAAATACTTAATAAATTAAAAGTAAAAATCAATCTCCTAGGTTTTTATCCAGGTCAAATGGTTATCGGCAGAATTGGAATTGCTGAAAAGTAGTTTTGACGACTTTTTCACCACAACTGCATAACGAATATTTATAGGATTCTAAAAGATGTCCTGAGTCGGAATATAAGCAAAATGAAACAATATAAATTCAAGTTTAAGAGTTCACCGCTTAAAGTTTAAGAATTCGGGGTTCGGGCTTTCAGATTAAATTTTTGGGAACAAAGAATTAAAATTTGATTCTCAGTTTTAGGAAAGCCTGGAGATTTACTCGTATATCCAAAATTGGCTGAAAGTGAGGTTGAGCGCTAAAATAAGACAGGAACCGAAACTTTAGTGTGTCTTATCGAGAGCGGAAACACAGGCAAGAAAAGAATTGTTTTCAAACATTTATACCGAACACCCCTACGGCGGGCAATATCCTACCGCCGAACAGGTAATACCTATGGTCTGGATGAACATATTATGGACAAAAGAGAGCCTGTCGAGAATCGGCTCTTTTTTATTACTCTTTTTAATTAAATCTTGATGACAAATATCATTCTTTAACCCATATACTGTCTCTATCTTTAATATGGTTTTAGATGCATGTTTTCAAGAATATTGATGAAGAACTACCATAATTTTCTCCTGTAATTAAACAGGTAATATAGGTGCCTGGAGACTGAAAAAATGAAGATGGAGGAGAATCTAAAAAATAGATTTTTAAAAAGGGGAGACCCTTAAAATTATAATGATTTAGTTATTAACTTCTAAATCTACTGTTATGCAAGTCAAGAAAAATCCAAAGGCAGATCTCGGTAAAAACAGTCTGATATTTTTCCAGGTAGGATTGATCATAATGCTCAGTCTCACTTATTTAGGATTGGAGTGGGATTTCAGTCAAAATGAAGACCTGGATCTGGTGGAAGTGCAGGTAACCGATTTCGATCAGGAGGACATTCCTATTACTCAGCTCAACACACCGCCCCCGCCACCTCCGCCACCTCCACCACCAATGCCCGAGGTAATAGAAGTCGTAGAAGATAAAGCAGAGGTCGAGGAGACGAAAATTCGGTCTACAGAAAGCACTCAGGATGATAAAATAGAGATAGTGGAGGTAGAAGAAGTCGCCTTTGAAGAGGAGGAGGAGGAAATTGAAAAAATACCCTTTATGGTGGTTCAACAGATCCCTACCTTCCCGGGCTGTGAAGATATAAAGAATAAGGAGGAGCAGAAGAAGTGCATGTCTCAAAAAATTGATGCCCATGTAAGGAAACATTTCGATGTCGGCATAAGTGAAGAATTGGGAATTACAGGGATGAACAGGATCTTTGTTGTGTTTAAGATCAACGAACACGGAGATGTGGCCGATGTTCGTGTCAGAGCACCTAATAAGAGACTGGAAGAGGAAGCACAACGTGTGGTCAATCTTCTACCTAAAATGATTCCCGGCAGGCAAAGAGATAAACCCGTTGCCGTTGAATATTCCTTACCAATTATGTACGAAGTTCGGGACCGGATTTGATCTAACACCAATTAAATAAAACCCCTCAATGAAATTTCACTGAGGGGTTTATCTTTGCCAGTATTTTTATTGAAATTAATCAGGTTCAAAGCCCTTTTTTAAAGAGCAGCATTTCGCATTTCTTTCTTGTACGCATCGGAATGTACGTTAGCAACAGCTCTTCCTGAAGGATCATTCAAATTTCTGAAAGATTCATCCCATTCCAGGGCAGTAGGCGTACTACAAGCCACAGATGGTACAGAAGGAACAGACAAGGCTGCAGCATCGCTGGGGAAATGTTCAGAAAACACAGAGCGGTAGAAAAATTCCTCCTTGCTCTTAGGCGGTTGTACAGGGAATCTGAAATGTGCATTTTTTAGTTGCTCATCGCTAACCTGCGCATTCACCATTTCTTTAAGAGTATCTATCCAACTATATCCAACCCCGTCAGAAAATTGTTCTTTTTGTCTCCATGCGACACTTGCAGGCAGGTAATCTTCAAAGGCTTTTCGCAGCACCCATTTTTCCATGCGCTCCCCATTGATCATCTTATCCTGCGGATTTATCCTCATGGCCACGTCCATAAATTCCTTGTCCAGGAATGGCACCCTCCCTTCAATTCCCCAGGCACAAAGGGATTTATTTGCCCGCAGGCAGTCATATTGATGAAGTTTATCCAGTTTCCTTACCGTCTCCTCGTGAAATTCTTTGGCATTGGGAGCTTTATGGAAGTACAAATAACCACCAAAGATCTCATCGGCGCCTTCTCCCGAAAGCACCATTTTAATCCCCATTGCCTTAATAGCACGGGCCATTAGATACATAGGAGTGGAGGCACGAATGGTAGTGACATCATAAGTCTCCAGTTGGTACACAACATCCCTTATGGCATCGATACCTTCCTGAATGGTGAATTTTATCTCGTGATGTACCGTATCAAGATGTTCAGCTACTTTTTTTGCAGCGGCCAGGTCCGGGGAACCTTCAAGGCCAATGGCGAAGGAGTGCAGGCGCGGCCACCAGGCAGCATCTGTATCCCCGCTCTCAATTCTTTTATCGGAATATTTTTTAGCCAAAGCTGAAGTAATAGAGGAGTCCAGTCCGCCGGACAATAATACTCCGTAAGGCACATCACTCATCAACTGCCGGTGAACCGCGTCTTCCAGGGCTTTCCGTAGTTCAGCAATACTGGTCTCATTATCCTTTACATTCTCGTAATCCATCCAGTCCCTCTGGTACCAACGTTGAAAACCTTCCTCTTTGCTGGATAGATAATGTCCCGGAGGGAATAATTCAATTTTGTTACAATGACCTTCCAGAGCTTTTAATTCTGAAGCCACATAAAAGGTTCCATTTGCATCCCAGCCTATGTACAATGGGATAATTCCCATATGATCTCGGGCAATAAAATAGTCATCATTTTCCACATCATAAACTGCAAACCCAAAGATCCCGTTCATTTCATCCAGAAACTTCGGGCCTTTCTCCCGGTAAAGCGGAAGTATAACTTCACAATCTGATTCCGTTTGGAAATTATATCTTCCTTCAAACTGTTTTCTTAGCTCCCGATGATTATAAATTTCACCGTTGGCAGCAAGGATCAGGTTTTGATCTTCACTAATTAAGGGTTGCTTACCCGAAGTCGGGTCGACTATCGCCAGGCGTTCGTGAGCTAAAATGGCCTTCTCATTGCTGTAGATCCCGCTCCAGTCGGGCCCGCGGTGACGCAGACATTTAGCCATGTTCAATAATTGGGGTCTTAGGGTTTCAGAAGCTTCCTTTAGGTCGAAAGCACATACAATTCCGCACACATTAAATAATTTTTATTAATATTTGATTAGTCACAAATATCGAAGAAAAATTAAACTAAAATAGTTTTATGAAGAAAAATAAAATGGAAAACTGTTAAAAGGTTGGTGAATAACTGTGGAGATCAGGTTTCAAAAATGTCATTTTCGGTATTACTTCCGAAAAGAATCTCTGGCTACCGAGAACTATAATTATATCCTACGCCCGTCCCGGCACAGTTTTGTATTTGTTGCGGTATTGGACAGGAGAAATCCCGGTGATCTTTTTAAAAGTGTTCCGGAAGGATTTCTCGTCGGAATATCCAATTCCATACATTACTTCATTGACGTTATCCCGTGAATTTTCAAGGCTCCGCTTTGCGGCTTCCACCTTTACCCGTTGTATATAAGTGGTTATAGTATTGTGAGTGGCTTTTTTAAAGCGGCGTTCCAGACTTCTCCTGCTTAAGGCGAACTTTTGGGCAAGCTTTTCTACCTGTATCTTCTCCTCGAAATTTTTTTCAATGTAATCCTGGGCTTTTTGCACCAATATATCATCATGAGCTTTTTGCCCCTGAAACATTATAAAAGGAGACTGGCTTGCTTTATCAATATCTATCATAAAAGTCTTGGCGGTCAAAATCGCAATGTCCCGGCCACAGAATTTTTCCACAAGATATAGCAGCAGGTTGAGGTAAGAGTAGGCACCACCACTAGTATAAATGCCATGATCTTCGGTCATGATCTTATCATCTACCAGGTCTACCTTCGGAAACATTTGTCTGAATCCGTCGGCATGGATCCAATGGGTAGAACATTGCCTGCCGTCCAAAAGTCCGGTGGATGCGAGGAAAAAAGCTGCTACGCAAAAGCTGGCAATTTCGGCACCATTCTTATACTGCTGCTTCAGCCAGGGAACAAATTCTTTGTTGTTGGAATAAGCAACTTCAGGATCATCATGGACCGCAGGAATTATAATTAGATCGGTTTTGGAAACATCAGAAATAATCTTTTCAGGATGAACAGTGAAAAGTCCATTAGTTTGATCTGTTGGTTTTGATATTCCCACCAGTTCCACCTTGAACTTTACAGGTTTTTCTTTATCTATAAGGAAGGAATTTACCTGATTGAGGATCTGGTGAGCTCCTACAATGTTGACCAGGCTGGTGTGGCCTCTGGGAATTAAAATCGACACATGCTTAGGCATAAGCTTCAGGTATTAAGTAAGTTATAAATTTACCTAAAAACTTTTAACTTGTGTTGTCAAAAAAAATGTCGCAATTCCCCCTACAAGTTGACGTAAATCCCCCTTAGTTTCCTTTCCGATTTCAGGTAGCTTTACTAAAACCAAAATTTCAGAAGTAATGAGAGAAAAGGAAGAATTCATCAGAGATTTTAATGAGGCTTTTTCGAAGAATGACCTCGATTTTATCCTAAACAGTATGGCCGATGATATTGTATGGAATTTTACAGGAGAGAAGACTGTGAAGGGAAAAGAGGAAGTCAGGGAATTTTTGATACCTATGAGCAAGGTTGAGACCCTGGAACTGGAGCTGCAGCAAATCATCACTCATGGCCGGACTGCAGCGGCCAACGGAAGAATGAAGATCAAGGAACCTTCGGGAGAGATCAAAAGTTTTGGTTTTGCAGATTTCTACGTCCTTAACGGTATGAAATCACCAAAGGTTAAAAGAATGACTTCCTATGTGGTAGCAATTAAAGAGCAACAAAAATAACAAGCCATGAAAGAGATAAAGCAAAAGATTGTTCCCTGCCTTTGGTTTGATACAGAGGCGGAAGAGGCTGTAAAATTTTACTCCTCCATCTTTAGAAATTCAAAAATTCATTCCCAAACCCGTTATTCTGAAGCGGGACAGGACATTCACCAGAAGGAGCCGGTATCGATCATGACTATGGCTTTTGAGCTGGAAGGATATCAATTGCTGGCCTTAAATGGAGGGCCACATTTTAAGTTCAATCCTTCAATTTCACTTTTTGTAATGTGTAGGGATGAAGAGGAAATAAAGCAGGTGTGGAATGCCCTTTTAGAAGGGGGAGAGGCACTGTTACCCTTAGATACTTATGACTGGAGCTCTAAATATGGTTGGTTGCAGGATCGCTACGGCCTTAGCTGGCAGCTTATGATAGATGACAGCGAATACAAGCCGGAGCAAAGAATTTGTCCCTTACTCTTCTTCACCGGTGACAGTCATGGAAAAGCAGAAGAGTCAATAAAATTCTATACTTCAGTTTTTGAGGATTCCAAAGTTGAGGGAATCATGAAATATGAGAAAGAGGATAATAATGAGTATGCATTGGGAGGGGTGAAGCATGCACAGTTTCAGCTAAGAGGGGAAACCTTTATGGCAATGGACAGCGGGATGGAAAACGATTTTCCTTTCAATGAAGCAATCTCACTTATGATTCAGTGTGAAGATCAGCAGGAGATCGATAAGTACTGGGAGCGATTAACCGAAGAAGGTGATCCACAGGCGCAGCAGTGCGGCTGGTTAAAAGATAAATTAGGAATTTCCTGGCAGGTAGTGCCGGTGGGAATGGAAAAACTGCTGAATGATCCTGATAAGGAAAAAGCAAAACGCGCTATGGAAGCAATGATGAAAATGAAGAAGATAGATTTGGAGGCGCTGGAAAATCCTATTCAAAAAAGCCATTTTTGACACCTTAATAAACCACTTATTATGAAAAAGTTAAAAATTATTTTTTGGAGTTCCACAGGCCTCATATTTCTTTTTCAGGGAGTGATGCCTGCGCTCACCGGCCATACAGAAATGGCCAGGCAGGGAATTTTGCACCTGGGTTATCCTGAATATTTTCTAACTCTGTTGAACATTTTTAAAATCCTGGGGGCCATTACACTAATCCTTCCGCAGTTTCCGAAGCGATTAAAGGAATGGGCTTATGCCGGCTTTACTTTCGACTTTATTTTTGCCTCCCTGAGTATCTTTTTTGTTGACGGCTTTGGTGCGGCTGTATTTTTCCCGCTCATAACCCTGACCGTGTTAATGATTTCTTATTTCAGTTACCATCAATTATTAAAAACCAGGAAAATCAAAACGTATGAAACGCAAGCAGTATAAAACAACGATAAATGCTCCTCGCGAGCGCTTATGGGAAGTACTTTGGGGAGAAAAATCCTATGTGGAATGGACCTCGGCCTTTGCAGAAGGATCAAAAGTGGAGACCGATTGGAAAGAAGGCGGGAAAGTTCTGTTTCTGAATGCTGAAAACGAAGGCATGGTAGCCAGGATTCAGGAGAAAAAGGAACCTGAAAAAATGGTTTTTATACACCTGGGAATGGTGGACAAAAACGGGAAGGAAGATTTTGAAAGTCCAATGGTCAAAGCATGGAGCGGGGCAGAGGAGATATATATTCTGAAGGAGAACGGGGAGAAAACTCAGCTTACCGTTAAACTGGACCTTGATGAAGGCCACGAGGATTACTTTGATAAGGCCTGGCCGAAGGCTTTCGAAAAACTGAAAGATCTGGCGGAGATAGAAAAACAGGAAAACCAGAAGATTTCAGTAAAAACAGAAATTAACGCCCCGGCAGACAAAGTTTGGAAGTACTGGACAGAGCCGAAGCATATTACTCAATGGAATTTTGCGAATTCGGACTGGCACTCACCTGCAGCCAAAAACGATCTTAAAGAAAATGGAAAGTTCTCATATAGAATGGAAGCAAAAGACGGCAGTCACGGCTTTGATTTCGAAGGGGTTTATAATAAAGTTGAACCATATAAGAAGATTTCTTATACCCTGAGTGATGGCCGTAAAACGCACGTATACTTCAGCAAGAAAGGAAATTCCACAATTATTGAGGAAACTTTCGATGCCGACAAGTCTCATTCCGCAGAAATGCAAAGAAACGGCTGGCAGGCAATTTTAGATAATTTCAAAAATTATGTGGAGAGAAATTAAAATTGAATCAGGTTTTTCAGTAAAAAAAATAATCTAATCAAGCTATGAAAAAGATATTATTAATATTTACCACCCTCGTCTTCTTTTTTTTCAGCAAGACTGAAGCTGAAATAAACAGGTGTACAACAGGGAAAGAAATATTAGAAAAAGATGACAGAGAATTGCTGTTGAACTATTTTCAGCAGACAAATGATGACTTACAAAACCAGGTCGGCGGACTTACTGCCAATCAAATGCAGTACAAATCTTCTGAAGAAGCATGGTCTGTAAGTCAGGTACTGGAACATATTATCCTTACAGAAGAAATGATTTTTGGAATGGTAAAGGAACAAATGCAAAAACCTGCCAATCCTGAAAGAAGGCCGGAAATAACACTTTCTGATGATGATCTTAAAATGGCCATTATTGATCGCAGCCACAAAGCTAAGGCACCAGTAGAACTTGAAGGAAAAGGGGCGTACACCAATCCTGAAAGAGCACTTGAGGACCTGGCTTTGCAAAGAAAATTGATGTTGGATTACATTCGAGACATGCCAGTAGAAGAGTTACGGAACCGAATAAACGACTCTCCCTTAGGCCCCATAGATGCTTACCAGTCTTTTGTGTTCATAGCAGGACACACATCCAGGCATACATTGCAGATTGAGGAGCTAATGGCTTCCGAAGATTTCCCTGAAAATTAATCTAGGTCTACATTTGTCTGGTTAACAATTCCAATTCACCCAAACAAAATTTGTGAATATCTCTTTGTGATTTTTCTTAGCGGGGCCTGCTTAAAATGATATTTTTGGCAGCCTAAAAAATATGATATGAGCGTAATTTGGTATGAATGTAAGGTGAAATACAGAAAAACACATGAAACGGGTGAACAAAAGGTGACTACAGATACTTATCTGCTTGATGCGATATCCTATACAGAGGCCGAATCGCGAATTACGGAGGAGATGAAGGCTTACACCAACGAAGATTTCAGGATCATGAATATTAAGGTGGCCAATTTTTCTGAAGTTCATCCTTTTGAGAATTCAGATCGCTGGTTCAAGTCAAAGGTTTCCCTTGTGGCCCTGGATGAGGAGAGTGGCAAGGAAAGAAAAACGAATATTTATTTGCTGGTGCAGGCCAATGACATAAAAGAGGCTTTTGAAAATACCACCACAGCCATGGCAGATAGTATGGGCGATTATACGATCCCTGCTATTACTGAATCTCCAATTTTAGATGTTTTTCCATACTTCACAGGGGAAGAGGAGCAGCTAGAGAAGTTTGGAGTTGTTGAAGCTCCTGAAACTGCGGAAGAAGAGAACAAAGAAGAAATTTCAGAAGAGACTGAAGCTGTTTAAAAGCGAAATTCAATCCTCTCAAAAATGGCAGAAAAAGGAGAAGCTGTCTGAAAAGTCTGATTTCCGTCAACCTGAACTTGTTTCAGGTTCTAAAAGACGAAATTAATAAGGTCTTGAATATATCAAGAATAACTTTATGATAACTTTTCAAACAGCTTCTTTATCTTGTTTAATGAGGCTTGGGTAGAAAAATAATGGATTCGTAATCGGATTTTTTCCATTCTACCGGAAAAATTCCTACTCTTTAAAAATTATTCCTACTTTTACCTTTTTGGAAGCTTTCATGAAAGATCAATTATTTGCAGTCATTGATGTAGAAACCACCGGAGGAGGAATTAATGGAAATCGTCTTACCGAAATCTGTATTGTACTTTTGCGTGGCTCTAAGGTCGTTGAAAAATTCACCAGCCTTATCAATCCCGAAAAGGAGATTCCCCGGCAGATCACCGGGCTCACCGGAATCTATAATTCCATGGTTGCCGATGCCCCGAAGTTTCACGAGGTGGCCAAAAAGGTGGAGGAGCTCACGCGCGATGCCATTTTTGTAGCTCATAACGTAAACTTTGATTACAATGTACTTCGGAATGAATTCAGGGAATTGGGATTTGAATATACTCGCAGAAAACTTTGTACTGTCCGCCTCTCACGGAAACTTATACCCGGGTTATTTTCATACAGTCTGGGGAGATTGTGTGACTCTATCAACATCCCTATTTCGAACCGCCACAGGGCTGAAGGAGATACAGATGCTACCGTTATTCTTTTTCAACGCCTGTTGTCCCTGGATGACGATTACAAGGTGATCAATTCTTTCCTGCACGTTCGTTCCAGACAGGCGACTTTACCGCCTCATATTGATGCCGATCAAATTCACAGCCTCCCGGAAAGTCCGGGGATTTACCTTTTTAAGGACCGGCGGCATAAGGTGATCTACGCGGGGAAAGCCATTGACATTAAAAAGCGGGTGGTTTCCCATTTTTATGATCGCATGAGCAAGGAATATGAGCTGGGACAGGAAACTTATCATATAGACCATGAAACTACCGGTAGTGAGCTTGTTGCCCTGCTGCTGGAATCGGAATGCATCAGGAAGTATTATCCCCGGTTTAATCGAGCCCAGAAACGTCCGGGACCGGTTTATCAAATCGTTAGTTACACAAATCAGCGGGGAATAAGCCAGCTGGCACTGGAAAGAACCAATAAACTAAGAGAGTCAATAGGAACCTTTTATAGCCGTGCCCTGGCGCAGGAAAAACTGGAGTTCCTTTGCAGGGAATTCGGGCTTTGTCCTAAATACTGTAGTTTACAGAGGAACGTAGAAGAGTGTTCCCATTATAATATCGAAAGCTGTGAGGGGATTTGTTCCGGAAAAGAACAGGTGAAAGCCTACAATAAGAAAGTGGCATTAGCTATAGCTTCTCTCACAGAGGAATCTTCAACTTTTGTAATAAGAGAAAAAGGAAGACATTTGGATGAAGAAGCTTTTGTCCTGGTGAGGGACGGAAAATATCAGGGTTATGGATTTATAGATACTCAGGCACAGGTGAGCGGACCGGAAGATTACGAGCCTTTTTTAAGGCGCCAACCGGCTACTTACCACACCAATAAGATCCTAAGTAATTACCTGCGGAAGCAGGGGAAACCAAAGATGATCTTTTTTGAAAATCAGGAAGATCCTACTATGGTTAGAGCCACAGCAAGAGCAGGAAAGAATGCTGCATTAATGGCTGCTCACGGCACTTTGTCTTTGTTCGGGTAATAAAACGATCTTAAAAAATAGTGTTTTTGACACTTCTGTTGGGGAAGGTTTTTCCGAAGATTTATAACTGAAGAGGTTGTCTAAAAAGAACGTATTTCGTTCAAGCTGAACCTGTTTCAACTTCAATTTGATGTTGATTTTTATTAGGATCCTTAAAAAAACTCAGGATGACTTCTTCTTACTTTTAAGACAGCCTCTTCAGAATATGAGGAGCTAAACTTCGATTAAATAATTATGCAGCTTGTTTCTTTACCGGCAGTTCCCGGGTCAACCAACCTCTTCTGTTGGCTGTGGCCATAGCATAAGGAGTGATCCAGAACAAACTGAAAGTATAGAAAATACTGTAGGAGTAGGCCCAGAATGCTTCAGCCATATTGTATTTTTTAGCATAAAAGAAGGCCGGCAGACTTGAAAATATAAGGATACTTAATAGGGTAGAGCTAATAAATAATACCGGGTGTAAAACCAATAGCACGATCATAATAAGGAAAAGTGGATAAGCTGTTAGCATATGCATCCATTGGTTCAGCAGTAAAAGACGGGTGCCCGTTCTTGATCCGGTTCTAAAAGGCTTAAAAGCAAATTTTGTCATCATGAGGTTTTCACGAACATTACTTCTTTCCCATCGCGTAAACATTTTATGTAAACTGCTGAATTTTTCAGGAATATTGGTAAGTACATAGGCATTTCGCTGGAACAAAACATGATAACCTTGCTTAAGGATCATATTGGTCATTGCCCTGTCTTCCCCAATATCTGTAGGCTGTCCCATAAACGTCTGAGAAATCCATTCCGGCAGGCAATTCATTACCGCCTTACGACGATAGGCTGCCAATGCCCCCGGAGTACACAAAACAGATCCCAGTACACTCTGCGCAGATCTTATGAACTCAAAACTGAACACAAAACTTACGTTCAGCATTCGGGGAATAATCGCTTTTTCGTTGTTTAACACACGTACATTTCCTGCCACTGCACCACATTCTTCATTGGTTACGAAAGGGGAGACGAGGTTACGCAGAGTATCTTTCTCCACAATTGAATCGCTGTCTACTGTTATAAACACCTCACCTGTTGCAAGGTTAAATCCGCGGTAAAGCGCATGTCTTTTTCCCTGGTTGACTGGTTGTTGATAAATGGAAACACGGTCTCCCAAAAGGTCTTTGGCCTTTTGCATCCAGTCCCAGGTATTATCCTTACTTCCGTCGTCAATGGCGATTAATTGCAGCTTTTCTTCCGGGTACAGGCTGTTTGTTAAGCTTATCAATGTGTCATAAACCTGTTTGCCTTCATTATAAGCAGGTACAATAACAGTGCAGGTGGGTAATTTCTCATCTGTAACAGAACTTACCGGCTTATAACGAAAGAACAACCTGGTAATGAATGCTAAAAAGCTCAACCTGAACAGCAATAAGAAGCCGGAGACAAAGAGCAGGATCATTCCACTCAATGTGTTCATCCTGCTTAAATTCATCTCCTCAAATTGAGGCTGCAACAGGTAAAAGGAGAATGCTCCCCCCAGGAGAAGTAAAAAAGTACTTGTTAATGTCAAAAGGTGTCTTTTAGTAAAGCTTGCTTTCCGGTAATTATCCAAAACCTGCGCTTTTTCTGTTTCAGCTGCTGAATTATCTTTTGGTCGATTAGTATGGTCAATTTTAAATTTTTTAGCCAAAGCTGAGGATGGCAATTTAAGTGCTCGTATTATCATTTAATTTTTAATTTTTTTCTGTTATTAATTTCTAAGCAGGGTGATTCTCTTTCCGAAAATTCTCTGTAGGGGCAGTACCAATTTGCATACCTAAAGGAAGCCCTTTGGAAATCAGGTTGTTTGGATTTCGTGATGTAGAATAAATCGTGGTGCAGCAGAAAAAGATGGGGATTTAATCCACAAAATGGTTGGAAGAAGGGAAGAATACAAGTAAAATAATGAGATTCTTTAGAAGAAAATAAATCCAATTTGGTGAATTAGGTGGTTAGCTGAAAAATCCTTAATTTAATTGGAGATACGGCAACAACTCGAAATAATCTAAAAATTTAAAATTTATTAAAATGAAGAACTTAAATTCCAGCCATTTAGTAGCCATTCTGTGTTTGATCATTTCTCCGATCTTCGTGTCCTGTGAAGAACAGGAACGGGAGGTAAATCTTTTAGATAATGAAGAGCAAAGGGAGGAAGTTTATCAACAAATATTGGCCGATGAAGAACTTTTCAATGAATTTTTGGACGAGATGCGTGATAACCGGCAAATGATGCGGAACATCTACACTAGGGAACAGGTAGAAGCAACCATGATGGCAGATCCTGAAGTTATTGATTCCGTTTTAGTAGGGCTCTATGCTGTTATTGACCAGGACAGTATGTTGCTCCGCGATCCTGCAAGAAGGGAACAAATGATGCAGAATATTATGAACATGGTGGAACGTGACACTGCAATGTATGGGGAGATGCGGGAGAGAATGGAGGAAAGGCGGATGAACTAAATCTCAGCTATTTCCTGAAAAGAGACTAGCTCTCTATAAAATTTGCTGGAGCAGAGGAGTCAAAAATGATGTTTTTGAAAGATATTTATGAAGCTTGAAATCTTATTTGTCTGACTTTGACTTATAACTCCTTAATATACATTAATTTAAAAGTCGTAATCACTTAGGTCTTTTGGTCTGATATACATATTTCAAGAGCTCCATTTCTGAAGAAATAAAATGTTCATTTACAACTTATTTAACATCTTCAACAGCAGAAAAGCTTAACTTTTCTGAAGATGGACAGTAAAAGAAAAAAAATACAGATTGTTCTACAAACTTGAAGAACAATTGGAGGTTCCGATGTTCGTTTTGGCCATGGTGTGGCTCTATTTTTTTATTCTGGAGCTGGTAAAAGGTTTGTCGGCCACACAGGAAATCATTATCTACTGCATCTGGGTCGCTTTTATCCTGGAATTCGCGCTAAAGGTCTACCTGGCCCCAAGGAAAAAAGAATATCTCAAAAATAACATCATAACATTAATTGCTTTAATCATCCCTGCTTTTAGGGTGCTACGCATATTTTATGCGGTTCGTATTTTAAGTTCAGTGCGGCTTATTAATTCCACCAATATCATTAGGGCTCTTACTTCGGGTAAAAGATTCTTCTCGGCCTTACAGGAAGCTCAGGGCCCACAGCCGACTCCGGAAATGAATGTGGGATTCTTAATAGCATCCGGTAAAGAAGGAAGATCAGATCAACTCGAAATATTAGCTATAGAGATAGGTAAGCTTACAAAAGAAGAACTTATCAGGTCAACTTCTATTCCGTGGTTCTTTGATATTGCAGATAAAATAAAACTTGAAAATGACAATCCAAGGAGTGCATCAGACTTTCTGGATCGGGCAAGTTTAAAAATGGCAGAAGGACCTTACGATATGGTTTGTGTAATAACCGATGTGCCCCTAACTTCCAGTAAGAACAAAATACAGGCAGGATTAAGTTCTGAGGTTACATGAATGATGGTGATTTCCACCAGACAATTTATTACCACAACGCGAAGAAAAGATTCCAGGGAATTACATCATCCCGAAGTAAAGTTAAATATTGCGACCCTTTTCCTTCATCTTTGCGGACATATTCTAGGACTTCCACATCGTGTGTCCGGGGACAGTAGGGTCATGCGAACATTCCAATACGTGGAGAAGATTTCGGAAATTCCGATCTTCAATGCTTCTGAAAGGCAGTACCTGAAAAAATATTCCGGTAAGATGCCCGATCGGGAACTGAGAAATGGAAATGTTTTAGAAACCTTTATTTTTCATCTTCTTATGACTTTAAGGCATCCGGGAAAGTTCTTCAAACCTTTGATCAGGAATTGGGCTATTTTACTTCCATTTTCCCTGCCAAACCTCGCAACAGCTGCAGTTGCACCAGCATTGATCCTGGTTTTTACAGCAGAGATTTGGGATGTGGGACTGGGACTTACCAATGGAACTGCGGCTTTCTTTGCAGTGATAAGTATAATGTTTGCAAGTTTTTATTTGGTACGTGTGCAGAACCTGTTCCTGCCAATGAAGGAAAAACGTTCCCTGACTGAGCATCTTGCGGTAGCCAATACAGTCATCTACACCAGTATCTTCCTGGCATGTATAGGGTTATTCATCATGGTAGGCGGACTCATGATGATCATTGAGGTTTATGTATTTCCTACAGATTTGATCACCACCTGGCCCACTCTTAACAAACCGGACGTAACTCTGATTGATAAGATCCGACTCGCGGTTTTCATTAGTACCGTGGGAGTGACAACAGGGGCACTTGCCGGTGGATTGGAAAACCGAACGTTGATACAGGAGCTTGCATTATTTAAGTACAGGACCTGAGATTTAAATTTGTAATCTGGCGCAAAGCCTTTTATCAGGAATAATTTTTTTGCTGTTCGCCGGTTCTTTGCTTCACTATTTTGATTTTACCACATTATTTATTCGTTTTTTTCTTGACTCATCGGTTATAGTAAAGGCTCTTCAGCTTCCTGTGAATTCCTTCCGGAAGCAGAGTTCGAAAAAATTCGTAGTTCAATCCGGTTATTTAATATTTCGGAATTATCAGATCAATTTTAATCATTTCATTTTCAATAAAATAAACTATGAAACTTTTTTGGTTTTTTAGTTTATTTTGGTCTTATCTTTGCATCCGTCTTACACGATCAAAGAATCAAAAACAAAATTTGGAATGAAAAATTTATTAATTGGTTTGCTCTTTACTTCCGGTATCGCCTTTGCCCAGGATCCCGTGGAGCTAAACCTTCCAGAGGCGGTGGCATTCGCACTGGAGCATAAAGCAGAAGCTGAAAAGGCACGACTGGATATAAGAAAAGCCGATGCACAGATTGAAGAAGTACGGGCAAATGCTCTGCCTAACCTGTCGGGAAGTGCCAATGCGACTTACAATCCGCTTTTACAGGAGAATGTACTTCCGGGGGAGATTTTTGGAATGCCGGGCCAGGATATAGCCGTGGCTTTTGGTAAAGAATGGACTTCAAATGCGAACGCGCAGTTAACACAAACGCTTTTCAATCAGCACTTATTTACAGGATTAAAGGCCGCAAAATCCACCAAGGAATTTTACCAGCTCAACGCCCAACTCACCAATGAAGAAATTATTGAGCGGGTGGCAAATGCCTATTATCAGGTATACCAGGCACAGCAAATGCTTGAAAACGTGCAAACTAATCTGGAACTAACAGAGCAGACTGTGGAAATTGTCCAGGGTCTGTTTGAAAATGGATTGGCTAAGAAAATAGACTATGACCGCAGCAAAGTAGCTCTTAACAATCTGGTTGCGAATGGGCAGCAGGTGTTAAATTCGGTGGCCTTGAGCGAGAATGCCTTAAAGTTCATGATAGGAATGCCTATTGGACAGCAGATTAGTCTGCCGGAACAAACATTTGATCCGGTGATTCTACCGGAAACCAGTATTGGAGGTATTGAAAGAACCGAACTTCAGCTTTTGAACAAACAACTGGAGCTTCTTAACTGGCAAAAGAAAGCGAGTCAGGCTGAATATTACCCTTCCGCAGCGCTTATTGCTAATTACGGCTGGTTGGGACAGGGAGATGTTTTTCCGGCAGGAAATGGAGAGGATAAAGGCGTGTACTGGTCAGACCTTGCAGCTGTGGGCGTAAATATTAGCATTCCCATCTTTAACGGAGGCGCAACCAGATCCAGGGTAAAACAAAACCAGATCGAAATTGAAAAAGCACGGGAAGATCTAAAAGAGACAAAACTGGCAATGGAGTTAGCATACGTTAATGCAGTTGCACAGTTAGAGAACAGCCTGCTTACCATTAAAATTCAGGAAGAGAACGTGGCACTGGCCAGGGAAGTACTGGAAGATACACAAAACAATTACGGTCTTGGTTTGGCCAGCCTCAATGATATGCTGGATGTGGAGAGAGATCTTGCAGCGGCAATGAATAATCTTACCAACGCCAGGCTGGAATATAAACTTGCCGAAGTACAACTGTTAAGGTCACAGGGACAACTAGAAACACTTACTAATAATACACTATAAAATGAAAAAGAAAACCATCATCACCATAATAGCTTTGGCAGGAGTTGCTGTAGCTTTCTTTCTAATCCTTCAGAATAACAAGAGCAACAACGAAGCAGAACTTGATATTGTAGCACAAAAGAATACAGAAGTTGCTGTAAGGACTGCAACTGCTCAAAGTGAAAGCATCAACGGACAATTCACTGTAAATGGAACCTTCCAGCCCGAAACGCGTACAAATATTTCCGCAGAAATGGGCGGACAGGTTGTAGCTATTTACGTGGAAGAGGGGAGTGAAGTGAAAGCAGGACAGGTGATCGCAAAACTTTCGGGAGATAAGATCAATGTAAATGTGAACAATGCGAAAGCAAATTTAGATAATGCAATTTCCACTTTTGACAGATATGAAGCGGCTTACAAAACCGGTGGTGTCACTGCAGTTCAGCTTGACCAGGCACGTCTGCAGGTGCAAAATGCAAGAGCCCAGTATGAATCTGCAAAAATAAGTTCCGGAGATACCAGTGTTCGCTCTAAGACCAATGGAATTGTGAATAAGAAAATGGTAGAAGTTGGAATGGTAGTAGGTGCCGGTACGCCTATCGTGGAAGTAGTAAACATTTCCTCTCTAAAATTAAGGGTAGAAGTTGATGAAGCTTTGGTAAGCCGCCTGCAGCCAGGAGATACGGTGAATGTGGTGCCCAGTGTGACTAAGGACACCATTAAAGGTAAGCTCACATTTATAGCTCCTGCTTCCACCGGTGCATTAAAGTTCCCTGTAGAGATCACTGTAGATAATTCTGAAAGAAGCCGAAGAGCAGGAATGTATGCGACCGCAGTCTTTAACCAGTCTGGGGATGACAATGTACTTATCATTCCAAGAGAGGCCTTTGTTGGCAGTGTAAGTGACAACCTGGTGTTTGTCGTAGAAAACGGAACCGCGAAACTAAAAGAGATCCAGACAGGAATAAACTACGGAAATAAAGTCCAGGTTACTGCCGGATTAAATGAAGGAGATGTGGTTGTTACCAGTGGACAAATAAACCTTGCCGATAATACTGCGGTAACTATTATAAAGTAAGAAAATGAAATTAGCAGAAGTATCTATAAAAAGGCCCAGCCTGGTGATCGTAATGCTTGCATTACTAATCATTGGCGGACTTTTCAGCTATAGTCAGCTCAATTATGAGTTGATCCCAAAAATGGAAATTAAGGTGGTGACCGTGATGACGATCTATCCGGGAGCATCACCAGCCGAGGTGGAGAATACAGTTTCCCGAAAAGTCGAGGATGCGGTTTCTTCCCTTGAAAACATCAAGAAGATCCAGACCAGTTCTTTCGAAAGCTTGTCTGTAGTGACCATTCAGTTCAACAACGACGCCGATGTGGATTTCTTACTGAATGAAGCGCAGCGTAAAATAAATTCTATTCGCTCAGATCTGCCTGAAGATATTGAAGAGCCATCGCTCTCTCAGTTCTCCCTTTCAGACTTACCTATTGTGAGTCTCGGAGTAACAGCGAATCTTTCAGAAAATGAGCTTTATGAGCTTATCGATCAAAAGATCCAGCCGGCTTTCTCCCGACTTTCCGGGGTAGCCCAGGTAAACATGGTTGGGGGACAGGAAAGGGAAATAAGAGTGAATCTCGACCCTAACAAGCTGGAAGGTTACGGACTTACCGTACCTATGGTACAGCAGATCATTAGCGCCTCCAACCTGGATTTTCCTACCGGAAATATTACCACCAGGGAAAATACCACGCTTATCCGACTTTCGGGAAAGATCCAGAGTGTAGATGAGCTAAGAAATTTGGTCATCGCTTCTCAGAATGGTCAGAATATCAGGTTAACCGATGTTGCTGAAGTTCAGGATACTCAGAAGAAAACTGAGAAGATCGCAAGAATTGACCGCCAAAGTACCATTTTGCTGCAGGTTCAAAAACAAACGGATGCCAATGCGGTGACCGTGAGTGAACTTGTACAGGAGAAAATGACCGAATTGGAAGAACAATACGCAGAGCAGGGAGTTAAACTTACCATGGCGAATGACACCTCCACTTTTACCCTTGCTGCGGCAGATTCTGTGATCAAAGATCTTTTGATCGCGGTAGCGCTGGTGGCATTTGTGATGCTTTTCTTCCTGCACAGTTACAGGAACGCACTTATCGTGATGGTGGCCATTCCCACTTCGCTTATCGCGACTTTTATTGGAATGTTGCTCCTGGGTTACAGTTTGAACCTTATGAGTTTACTGGCACTTTCATTAGTAGTAGGTATCCTCGTGGATGATGCAATTGTGGTGATCGAGAACATTCACCGGCACATGGAAATGGGTAAAAATAAAGTTCGCGCTGCCTATGACGGTTCCAAGGAGATTGGATTTACCGTAACTGCGATCACTCTTGTAATTGTGGTGGTATTCCTCCCAATCGCCTTGAGTTCCGGGCTTGTTGCTAATATTATTGCACAATTTTGTGTGACCGTGATCATCGCAACTTTGTTGTCATTACTGGTTTCCTTTACTGTGGTGCCATGGCTTTTCTCAAGATATGGAAAGCTGGAATTGATTAGCGGAGACTCTTTCTTCGGAAAGATCATCCACAAATTCGAAGCCGGTCTTACCTGGTTTACTGAAGAGGTTACCAAGATTCTTAACTGGTCACTTGATAACAAGATCAAGACTTTTCTTGTGGTGTCTGTTTTATTTGTTAGCTCTATTGCTTTAGTAGCCATGGGATATATAGGTTCAGATTTCTTTCCGAGGACAGACAGGGGGGAGTTTCTTGTACAACTTGAAATAGATAAAGACGCCTCTATTGAGGAAACGAACTTTATCACGCAGCAGGCCGAAAATTATCTTTCTCAACTGCCCGAAGTGGAACGGATGATCACCACAGTAGGCCAGTCAAGTAGCGGCGGAATGGGAGGAGCCCAGGCTACGAATTACAAGTCTGAAATCAATGTTACTCTTGTCGATAAATCTGAAAGAGAAGATAAGACCAACGTTTTTGCAGCTAAACTAACCCGCGCCCTTGAGCAGGAGCTGGTAGGAGCCAAGGTAACTACCGTGCCCATGGGAATTATTGGTGCAGAACAGGCACCGCTGCAAATGACCATTACCGGGGACAGTTTTGAAGATGCGATGGCTTATGCTGAAGCGGCTGAAAACCTCCTGAAAAATATTGACGGAGCTACTGAAATTGATATGAGTGTGGAGGAAGGAAATCCTGAAATTTCAGTAAATGTAGAACGGGACAAAATGGCTTCATTAGGCCTTAATGTTGCCGTGGTGGGACAAACCTTACGTACGGCCTTCAGTGGAAATACAGACAATAAATTCCGTACCGGAAGTACCGAATATGACATCAATATCATTTTTGATGAAACTTCGAGTAATAACATCGAGGATGTAAGGAGTATTCAGTTTATGAATAACCAGGGACAAAGGATCAATCTGGCGCAGTTTGCAGATATCAGCTATGAATCTGGTCCTTCTTTGCTGGAGCGATATGACCGTTCTCCTTCGGTAACCGTTATGGCGCAAACTGTGGGTAGAACTACGGGAGCAGTAGCCCAGGAATGGGAAGAGAAACTGGCCAGCGTGGAGAAGCCTAAAGGCGTAGCCTGGACCTGGGGTGGAAACATGGAAAACCAGAGTGAAGGTTTCGGTACTTTGGGGATTGCACTTTTAGCCGCTATTATGCTCGTTTATATGATCATGGTGGTGCTATATGATGACTTTGTAAAACCTTTTATTGTATTGTTCTCCATTCCGCTATCCTTCATTGGAGCTTTATGGGCACTGGCACTTACCAATAACAGTTTGAACATTTTCACCATTCTTGGGATTATCATGCTTATTGGATTGGTTGCCAAAAATGCCATTTTATTGGTAGATTTTGCCAACCACAGGCTGGCACACGGGGAGAAGATCCGTGAGGCATTGATCCAGGCGAACCATGCCCGTTTACGTCCCATTTTGATGACTACCATTGCAATGGTATTCGGGATGTTGCCAATTGCGCTCGCATCTGGTGCAGCGGCAGAGATGAGTAACGGTCTGGCGATTGTGATCATTGGAGGATTGTTGTCTTCCCTGTTCCTTACGCTGGTGATCGTGCCGGTGGTGTTCATGATCTTTGTACGTCTTGAAGAGAAGTTTACCAAAACCGGAAAGAATAATTATGAAGAGTTGATGGTTGCAGATTATGAGCACATTGACCCAAAGCATGAACTGGAGTTCTAAAAATGACAAAAAAGCTGACTGTTTTCGGCAGTCAGCTTTTATTAAACTTCAGCAAAAAAATAAAAAGTAGATCTTTGTAGAAGGATGTAATTAGGAGAGAATATGGAAAAAGATACTGAATTACTGGAAAAAGTCACAAAGCTTTTCCTTCACAATGGGGCGAAGACGGTTACCATGGACGACATAGCCCAGGAACTGAAAATTTCCAAAAAGACATTGTACCAGAAGTATCAGAATAAAGAAGCACTACTTGAAGAGGTGCTGGCCTATAAATTAGAGATAGTACTTTCCAAGATGAAAAATCTGGATGAGACTATAGATAATGCGGTCGAAAGAATGTTTGCAAGAGATGAGGACATGGAAAGAGCCTCCAGGACCAATGATTCTATTATGCTGCGCCAGCTTATCAAATATTATCCGCAGATCTTTAATAAGCACATGCTTTATTTTTCTGAAAAGCTTTCGGAGATCCTGGTGCATAACATTGAAAGAGGCAGGAAACAGGGATTATACAGAGAAGATTTTGACGCATATTTTTATTCAAAACTTTTTTTCCAGATGACCATGACCTATGATAATTCACCTTTTTTGGATACTACCCAAATCTCACGAGCACAATATCAGCAGGAATCCCTGTTCTTTTATATGAATGCCATAACTACGGAAAAAGGAAGAAAATTGTTGCAGGAGATCCAGCAACAACAATAATCGGGCGGAAAGATATCATTTCCTGAACCCTTGGTTTTTCCCTGAACTTTCTGAATGCTTTAAAGAGTTCCTTATTAATTAATTACCATGAATTCAATCCCAACATTACACCAGTATCAGGAGACTTTATCTGCCTGGGCAGGGTGTGGAATAAAATTAAATTACGATTTTGAAACAGTTTGCGAGTGTGATTTCGATTTTATTGAGATCCTCCTGTACTTTGAGAGCAGGTTTTCTTTAAATCTTCTGGAAAGTCCTGCTTTGCGACAGGATTTCCTTAAAGTCAGTAATTTTTTGGTATGGATCACCTCCCAACCAGGATCAACAGAACTCTATCGCCCATTCAGGCTTCATAAACCCGAAGTCATTCCCACAGTAGACTGGACAGAGTAGGAACCCAGGGTCACCAGGAATTCAGCTTTATAAATTATGGTATTATCTGAGATAGGTCTCTAGTTATTACACACGCTGAAACTGGAGAAGCCTTAGGGTAAAACAGGATAATGGCCTTTTTTGGAAAAAGGCGGTAATTTTTATTTCCGAATTTTTAAGGTATATGCTTTTTATATTGAGCGAAAACCAATATTTATCTTAATTGTGAAATAAAATATTTAAGTATAAAGAATAATTTTTAACTTCTGCTGCTGATTATTCTTCTCCCTCTATATAAAAGTAAACTGAATTGGATTGAAAAAAAGATTCTCAAATCCTGCTAAAGAGATTAGGTTTCGTTCTTTGTTCGAAAATTCTCTTGAACTGATCCTTTATCAGAATGAAGAGTCAATTATATTGGATGCTAACCCTGCCTTTCTAAAATTAGTCGGGGAGCCAAAGGAAAATGTAATATATCGCAGTTACAATGATTTCCTGTCAGAAGATGTAGAGTCTTTGTATAAAGAAAAGCTTGAAGAGGCATTTTCTGGAAAAACAGTAAGATTTGATCTGTTTACTTCACAGGGGAATTCTGAACCCCGACATTGGGATGTCGTGAAAGTACCGGTCGTGGAGAATAAGAAAGTGGTAGGGGTGCACATGGTTGCAAGGGACAATACCGAAAAGGTGCGGAGCCGGGAAGAAATTTTAGAAAAAAACAAGGATCTACAGCAGTTTACTTATGTTGTTTCTCATAATTTGCGTAGCCCCTTAACCAATGCTTTAGGCTTAGTGGATATACTGGAAATTTTAGAACCGGATTCTTTAGATTTTCAGTCTTCGCTGGAACATTTGGGTATCAGTCTTCGGCAGCTTGATCAAGTAATAAAAGATATGAACACCATCCTGTCAATAAGAGATAAGGATGGTCTTGTACAAACAGAATTTGTTCCGCTGAAGGGAGTTGTTGAGCAAGTCGTTGAGAATTTCAAGAAGGATCTCAGGGATTGTGGAGGAACTGTACAGGTGGCTATTCCTAAAGATTTTATAGTAAAAGCCAACAAGGCATATCTTTACAGTATATTTTTTAATTTACTTTCTAATGCAATAAAATTCCGGTCTAATGAGCGGCCATTACAGGTAGATGTGACTGTAGCAATAAATGATGGTCAAGAGAAAGAAATATGTTTTTCAGATAATGGATTGGGGGTTGACCTGGAGCAGGCGGGCGAAAATATATTCAAGCTCTACAAGAGATTCCATCCCAAACAATCGGGTCGAGGCCTGGGTTTGTTAGATATAAGGTTACTGCTACAGAAAGAAGATTCAGAAGAAATCCTACAGCAACAAGGATAAAACCTTTTCGCAAATAAGCTTTGGTTTGATTGTTCCTCTTTTCTGCAATTTCCAGATATCGTTGGTTTTGTTCTATACCCCAGGAAATACTTTGTTGGTGTTCCGTTAATAAATACGGCAGGTTCTGGAGATCGAGCTGAATTTTACTTTTCCGGATCTCCTCCAGTTTTTTTACTGTTTCTTTAAAATCATCGATTTCTGAAACAAGCATTTCTGATAACTCTTCTAATTTTGTCATGACCTTCTTATATTAAAATTCTATTCCGTGGCTAATGATCTTCTTGATAAGGTGTTTGGTTATACTCAGCGCTAAACGGTTGGAAAGCTGAACAACTTTTCCGGCTATTTTCATTTCCTGGTGTTCCCTGAAAAAAGGCTTTAACCCTGCCTGATTGACTAAAGATTTGCCGATGTTTCCGCCACTCATGGATCGGTGTATTTCACTGCCTTTTAAATTGTGACCGTCAAATTCAAACCTGAAACCCTGCAACTTGTTAGCTTTATTGATGCAGGGAATTACCTTCACTTTATTTGTCTCCATGGCTTTAATGTAATCTGCAAAGCTTCTGGGTTTGAAATTCTTTATTGCGATATCATGGCGCCGCTTGATTTCCGCACGGATATCCTTAAGGCTGATTTCTTTCTCTACCTGAAGTTGTCGAACGGTGGTCAGTCCTTGCTGTTCCGCAACTTTTTCAGCTGCCTGTTGGCTGCGTTTCCCAATGAAACTGTCATTGTATGCTGAACCGTTGAAGTCGATCCTGTTCACGTAAAGATGTATATGCAGGTGCTGTTTGTCCCGGTGCACAAAAGCAATTGCCTGTCTTTCTCCCAGCTTCATCTTATCCATAAAGCTGCTGCATATTTTCTGAAGCTCAGCTCTGGGCAGTTTCTTTCCATCTTCAACTGTGGGGCTAAGCACAAAGGAGAGGGTATTCTTCTTGCAATTGACATTCTGTTCCTGGATCAGCTGAAATTCCCGGCTGATCTCTTTTGGGTTTTCTCCTACCAGGTGTTGCCGATATACCACCTCAGCATTCTTCTCCTGGTTCCATCCGTAGGCCATGGAAGCCTGGGTGTGGGAGATTGATTTTCCTTTGCCAATCATTTCTGAAGCTTTTCAAGTTGTTGTTTTATCTGGTCTGCCAGGGCATAGGTTGCCGCAGAAAGCTTCGGATCTTTTTTCCTGAACATGTTTCCTATAGATTTAAAGTTATTGTGGAACTTGCTAAGGGTCTTCATGATCTCTATTTGATCATGGGAAAATCTTTCTTTGATTTCCAGATTAAATATGGACCTGCGACAAAATTCGCTAACGCTAAGCCTGCATCTTTTGGCTTTGATGTACAGCAGCTTCTTTTCGTATACGGAACATCGAAACTTCACGAATTCCCTTTTTGCCTTAAACATCTCTTTTTTATTGCGACCACCGGGAGCAATAATTTTTGTGCCCACAGGCACACATCTTGAATTAGAATTCGGTTCAATAGCAGGATGTTCTTCTAGGGAAGCATCTATTTGTTCTATAGATAATCCTTCAGCAGCAGGATCTAATTTAGAAACATCTATTACTATAGGTTTCTTCCTTTCATTTTTCAATTCTTCCATGGGTCAGCATATTATTAAGATCCTTATAATCTTTATAGAGATCACTGATATCTCTGGTATTAGGAAACCGGAATAGTAACTCCCCGGCAGTTGTTCTACCGGCCGGATCATTATCCAGTAAAAGGATGACTTTAGCATAGGATGTTAGGACATTTTCAATGCTACTGATATTGCCCAGAGAATTCAGCACTATGATATCTGAGCTATAAAAGAGCTCCTTATCAAGTACATTTAAGGACAAGAAGTCAAACATTCCTTCCAGGATAAGAAGTTTTGCAAACTTTCTTTTAAAAGAAGAAGTTGTTTTTGGGGAGGTGGAACATTTGAAATACTTATTGCGCAGTTCCCACCCGTTGGCATCATTTTGTAATCCGAGGGAGAAATAGATTTTGTTGTTCATGCTATGCCATACTTCCCTACAGAAGTTTTGTGCAAGATCCAGGGGAATCTTTCTTGAGTGCAGGTATTGAACAAGTGCCGGATGTGAAATGGTTTTTACTTCCCGGATGTGGTGTGGATTGCTTTTCTTCGGAATTTCTACCGGGCAAAAAGAAAACTGAATATTGTCCTGCAGGCATCTTTCTGCTTCATAGGCAGAGCAGTTGTTTATGGCCATGACCAAGTCTATAATATTTCCACCCTTTCCCAATCCGAAGTCAAACCATAAATTCCTGGACAAAGACACGCTGAAAGATGCCTGCGTTTCTGACCGCAGGGGACTCAGAAACCAGGCTTCTTTCTCCGATTTCTTAGTGGGGTAGTGCCCGGAGCTCGCCAGTGTTTTTACGATGCAGATCTTTCGGGCACTACTCCACGATATGTCGTTTTTACTTTTTTTCATTTTCTTTAATTTTTATATGATCCATCTACCATGGCCTTTAGATACAGGTTTTTACTTCTTTTTTTGCCCGAAAACCTTCTTACCCATTTACCCATTCGGGTAGATTTGAAAATTTTAATTACCCCGTTCAAAATCCTTAAATTCTTGCCTTTAAGCCTTGTTATGGTAATTGGATAATTGGGTAATTAAAATTTATAAAACCTCTAAGGGAGAGAGCTTAAATAAAGGTTTGATCAGGTATCCATAAACTCTCGCTTTTGGAGATTTTACTCTTTCATAATCCAGGGCTTTTAATGCCCTGCCATATTGTACATGTTCAGGCGGGGATTTACGCAAACCAGTTGAAGCACAATCTCCGAAGCTGTTTTAAAATCTTCCGGTTCAGTACTCTTGATGTAGTACTTACCCAACAGTTCCTCCTCCATAGTCGGTTCCCTGTAGATCCTGTTCCTGCTTTCGTTCAGTTCGATATCATCAATAGTGAGTTCGGGATAGAAGTTTTCATCCACATAGGCCAGGTAGTATGCCTGCGCCCACACTTTATCGATATCTATCTTTCGGGAATAATTAAAGTCAATGGCACCTTTCAATTCAAAGCACAACCAGCGAACAGATCCCGTTTCATCATTGAGAAAAGTCGCCCGATTCGTGGAACCTATAAAACTGCAGGTCCTGTAGAGAGTGGAATTTTTCCGGTCGTAGGGCAAACGTTCATTGATCATGGTTTTCGAGAAATAAGCCTTTAGAGCATTTATTTCTTTTTTTGCCAGAATCGAGAGTTCATCCAGATTGATAAGGAAATTTCGGGTCAGCTGGATCCTTGCATCCTTATCAGTGGTCATGTCCTCTGCAAAATATTTCGAAAGGGCAGGAGGGCAGAGGAACCTGCACCAGGTGGATTTTCCAGAGTTCTGTTGAGGATGGACAAGAACCAGGCACTGCTTATTAAAGTATTCCTTCTCAAGACCACACTTCACCGTGCGGACCAGCCATTTTTTGAGGTGGTACAGAAATAGATCCGGTTCCTTGAGAGGTAGGTAGGAGGCAAGTTCCTTTATATGATCCTGCCCATACCATTTCGGTAATAACCGGAAATACTCTTTAATTGGATTGAATTTAGAAATGAATTGAGATCTTAGAAATATTTCCAGTTTTGCCGGGTTGACATTAATATCTGTTTGGGCCAGTTCGATCAGGAAAGAATTGGCATCCAGTATTTGCCAGGCATTTTGGTTTTTCAGGGAGATCTGGAAATCATGACCTAATTCATCATACCGGATGTCGTATTTTTCACCGGCATATTTGTAGATGAAGTCATAAATGGTTTTCTTTTTCTGTTCCTGAGCTGTGTATAGCTTGTCTTCGTTGCCTGACATATCAGCGGATGTTAGCGTTTTAGAATCTTCTCTTATTCCTGAAAGTGTACTCAAGGGCGTCAGCCTTTAATTCTCCTTTTGATTTCCTGGTATCAGTGAGCAGCCATTCATCCAGTTTTTCTTTGGAGAAGTAGATCATTTTTCCCCTGGGCTTAGAGAAGGGTATCTCGCCTTTGGCGGTCAGCTTATACAGATAGCTCCGGGAGATCCCGGTGTATTCACTGGCCTCGTCTAAAGACATTACAGTCTTACCAGCTCGGACCAGTTTTTCAATACGGTCCAGTTGCTCCAGAATTTTGATTTCGTTCATGATATAAAGGTTTAAGGTTTAAAATGCTTTGGTATGCGGTTTCTGGAGCAAAACTAGGAAGGGAAAAAATCTGAGATGTGTACTTTACGTACCTGGGTATGCATAATCATGGATGTGGTAAGACTTTTTTACGAGAAATAGGAGGTAACCAAATGATTAATGCTTCGGCGTATAGTTCATGTATCTGTGGTGGTATTATATGCAAGTGCATATAATTCTCCGTTTCAAAATTTGGAAAAGGAATCCTCAGAATGCCCTCGGCAAGCAATAGTTAATTCTCAATTCGCGATTCGCGAATTGAGAATTTTTGATATCTTTGTCTGAAATAGAATCATTATGAAGAAGCATAGTGGAATGAGGCCTCACGATGTTGCGGTTTTACTGAAAATTGCGGCAAAAGAAGGAACAGATTGGTATATGAAAGATCTTGCTTATGAGCTGGGGATTAGTGCCAGTGAGGTGAGTGAAAGCATTAACCGGTCCATAATAGCCGGTTTACTATTTGAAGATAAGAAGCGGTTGATGAAATCTGCTTTACTCGATTTTCTCAGGTATGGTTTGCCTTATGTTTATCCCCAAAAACCTGGCTCCCTGGTGCGAGGATTACCGACCGCACACTCTGCAGCACCATTAAATAAGGTTATTCAGGGGGAAGAACCATATGTTTGGCCGTATGCTGAAGGTTCAGTCAGAGGTCAAGCCATAGAACCTCTTCATGTGAACGTTCCGAAGGCTTGTCTAAAAGATCAGGTTTTCTATGAATACATGGTGCTCTGCGACGCCATACGCGTAGGTAAAGTAAGAGAAAAAAACATTGCACTTGAAGAACTCGAAAAAAGATTAAGTTGAAAAATACCATTATAAATAGAAAAGCTACTAAACGTGTAGCTCTTGCTTTAGGCGACCTAAATGAAAAGGTAGTGTTTGTAGGGGGAGCTATGATAAGCTTATATATTGATGATCCGGCAGCCGAAGATGTCCGGCCCACGAAAGACATTGATCTTACTTTCAAAATAGTTAGTATTGGTGAACTTGAAGAATTACGAGAATCCTTATCGAGTCGCGGTTTTTCTCAATCATCTGAAGATGATGTCATCTGTAGATTCCGGTTAGGTGATATTAAGGTAGATGTAATGTCCACCAAAGAGGTAGGTTGGGCTCCGGCAAATCCTTGGTTTGAGCCCGGATTTGAAAAGGCAATTCCTGTTCAGATTGAAGAACAAACGATCAGGATACTTCCTTTTGCCTATTTTCTGGCTACTAAATTTTCTGCATTTTCAGCTAGAGGTGGCCGGGACCCTAGAATGAGCCATGACTTTGAAGATATTGTATACTTATTAAATTATACTTCTAATTTTAGAGAACAGATAAAAAAATCTCCTGATGAGGATGTAAAACAATATCTTATAAAATCCTTCAGCCAGATCTTACAAAGTGATCGGCTACAGGAAGCAGTCATAGGTAATCTTTATTTTGAAGATCAGGGAGCAAGATTTGAAAGAATTATGAAAGATCTTAAAGCAATTGTAGACTAAGATTTTTCACAATGACCAGACCTTTATTGGTGGTAACGATCGGAGCAGATATTTTTTTTCAATTCATTTCAATTTTCTTAAAAATAGTTATTAGCGTATCGTGATGTTTCGAAACTGTGGTTCGGGTAGGGGCGTTCTTAATAGTGTTGTATTTGTAACTTTTCCCGTCTGGTCTTAGGATTAGCTTTGAAGAAGAAAAGAAGCTTTTAAGTGTAAGTGAATTTAATGGAAAGGTTCGTATCAGGCAATCATAGAATTCCCTGCTACTGGGGCCGTCCATATTAAGATGTATTCTGGAATTGTGTATGTCCCAGCTCTTGGTGAGAACATTTTTAAAATCCTGGAAAGAAGTTCTGTCGTTAAGCAGCAAATCATATTTAACCAATTCATTGTACAACTTCTCAATCTGATTGTCAGAAGCCTTTATTTTGAAACTATTGTTATTGATCTTAGTTGTAGTAATTTTTTGAACTTGAAACGTGTCCGTAAATTTTTCAGTCCACGATGAGCAGCAAAGGAGGAAGCCCGACGCAAAGGCTGCTAGAATGATCACCTTGATGAGAATATTTTGATTTTCATCGGTCATATTGTAGAAATACATAAGATGCATAAAAGCCAGTCCAACCAAATTAAATAGGATCCGGGGCTTTTCAATTCTTTTTTGGTAATTCCGGGAGTCATTTATAAAATAGCGCCCAATCCCAGGAACAATATGAATACATATCCGCCCATAGATATAAATAAATGCAATCGCGGCCAGATATTGAAACAAATCAAATTTCATAATCTATATGAATGTCAGGAATCAGATAGGCGGCTTCCTTTTTCTTCTTATCTACTAATTTCGCATATACCTGGGTAGTTCTGATTTCCTTATGACCCAGGATCTTTGAAACTGTATAAATGTCGGCACCATTTTCTAGTAAGAGTACGGCATGAGTATGTCTCGCGCTATGGAACGTGATGTGCTTGGTTATACCTGCTCGCATACACCATCTCAGGATCTCGGCATTGAAGTGAGCTCCATATTTTAATCCTTGAAAAACGCGATCCTTTTCCTGTTTTCTTTTGCCCATTAATTTTCTTGCCTCAGGAGAGATAAATTGATATTCTTGTCCTGCCGTTTTTTTCTGTTTAAAAACCAGTTGTGTTTCATGTCCCTCATCACGGACTTCAGACCATGTAAGTTTATTTACATCACTCCATCGAAGACCGGTAAGGCAACTAAATAAAAAAGCAGATTTAAGTATAGGATGTTTACACTCCGCCTTTACCATTGCCATGAGTTCGTCATGCGTTAAGTGTTCTCTGCTTGTTTCGCCCTGAGCAAAACCTTTTACAACTGTAGCAAAGTTTCTACGGGTATAACCATCGTCGAAAGCCTGTCTCAAAGCAGCTTTAAATTTGTTGTAATAGGTATATTTTGAATTTTGAGATAATGGAGTATTAGATTTAGTTCTGGAGTTTTTGTTTAAGAACTTCTTAAAGCCCAGCACAAATTCTCATCAATATCTTCAAAAGTTATTTTCTTTTTCTTGCAATAATCTTCAATGTGGTTTTGAGCAGCATCCCAGTTATCGTAATTCCCTTTGTTCTCGTATCGTTCTTCTTTTAACTTGTCATAGTAGGTAAGGAATAGTAACTTATCTTTCGATCTGTCTTTAATCCCGTATTTCCCCTGGGCATATTCAGCCCTGCGTATAGATAAGATTTGTTCAGCTCTTAAGAGTGTTTCTTCATTTTCTTTTTTTTCGGAAGGTGTCTTTGGTGAAATATATAGATACTCTTTTAAATATTCGAATTCTCTATTATTTTTTGATTTACCATTTTCATCCGTGATCTTTCCTTTATAGTAATCAATATAAAGACTATACTTTCCCGTTGTCAGTTTCTTTTTTCTAAGGTTTATTTTCATGACTCGCTACTTTCTATTAAAGATAAGAGAAAAAAAGAAGTTGGGTGCACTTTGTGCACCTCAATAGCGAAATTTAACAACGGGGTGCACTTTAGGTGCATAGCGGGGTGCACAGTGCATAAATATGAGAAAATATAAAAATAAAAAATGAGGCTCTAAAGCCCCATTATCATTATATTTAATTACATTTAAAGGTAAAAAATATCGAATAAAATTTGCTGTTTATTTTCCAATACAGGAATAAGTTTTTCAGGTTTTATGGGGGTGGAGTGGAGTATGGGGTACAATAGGCCCCGGAAAGTCGCACAGAAATTAGCAAATCATCGTTTGAAAAACTAAGATAGTAATTTCTCTAATAATCTCTCCTCTGCTGTCCCTTATTTTTGCTGGATTTTTTGAAAAGAGCAGGGGAGAACACCTTCTGTCTTTCTTCGGGTACAAAGGGCTAAAATTTAGCTATTATTCATTTTTGGGGTACAAATTACAGCTCTTCACGCCATTTCTCCTCATGTTTCACGGGAGCTATAGAGGATAAATTCCTACATTCGTAATGTAGCTTTAAAGCTTCAGTAAGCACTAATGATGGTAGACATATTTCATTAGAAGGTAAAAGATAATAAAACAGATGAAAACTGAAAAACTATTAATAAATAGAAATGAGGTATGGATATCAATTGATTCCATTAAATTAAAAACAGAAGAGGGTTTAGTAGAACAATCGAATCAGTTCATAAGCTATATAAGCTATTCCGAACCTGAGGGCTTTATAGGACTACCCATTCTGGATGAAAATGAGGAAAGGAAAATATTTTCCAGTGTTGAAGCTGCAAGAGAATATGCTATTAACCTTCAGAGAAGGATATTATATCCATCTAACTTTGACGACCCTTGGGAATACGACTCAACGAACGTTTTCGAAATTTTATATAAACCTATATTAATTGATCTTGAGGATAAAACAATAGAAGGAACTATAATAAGATGTACGAGTACCTCAAATAATCGGAACGCTATAGGTTCTATTACCGTAAAAAAATTAAACGGCGCAATTCGTTCCTATAGTATTGTGGAAATTAAAAAATTTAGAATGCCGCAAAAAAATTGAATTAGAATGAAATTAAGGAAAATTCTTATTTAGGTGGTAAGAATCCCTTTTCTCCTTTTGAGCACAGAAAGGCGAATAATTAAACTTTCAGAAAGGTTAAAAAGAGACACAAAAATCAACAATGAAATTAGATGGTACAAACAAGCTGGTGTCGTATTCTCGTGCTGGTGATGTATTCCATTATCGGTGGGCAGCTAGACGCTGTCTAAGATTAATTCAACCTATTACGGACTTGAAAATGGTCGTAATTGAGGGGTCAAAAGAAAAGGAAAAAGCAGGGGAGTACGTCATTGATGTTTCAGAATATTATAATGGAACTAACTCCAAAAAGAGAGTCGAATATTATCAACTTAAACATACTACAGTTCAGAAAGATAAACCTTTCACTTTAAGTGGTTTGAAAGATACGATTGTCGGCTTTTCAGAGAGATACCAGCAACATGCTAAAGAAAAATCTATTGATGGAGTTTTCTTTACTGTTATAACAAATAGAAAGGTAGATCAAGCGTTTAAGCAAAATATCGCAACCCTTGTTAAGGGAGGCAAGGTCAATAAAAAATTCGGGGAAACCCTTAAAGGTTACACCCAACTTGATGGGAAGGAGCTGATTGCATTTTGTAGGTTATTAAATTTCGAGGATGGAGAAGGGGATTATAATATTCAAAAAGAAGATCTCAGGATGGAAATGGCCAGGCTCCAACCTGGATTGATTGATCCGGCCCAAATCGATAGTATTGTATCATTAGTCCAAGAGAAGGTGCTACCCCATTCTAGCGGGAAAATAACTAAAGAAGACATTCTTAGACCGTTTGGAGTGACTTCTGAAAGACAACTTTTTCCTGCACCTCCGCTGTTTGAGGAGATTAATGGCATAACTTATAGAGATCAGTATCAAAACCTGTTGAACACTATTACAAGTATAAATTGTCCTTTAATAATTCAAGCGGAAGGTGGTGTTGGAAAGTCGGTATTTAGCCAATATGTACTTGAAGCACTACCTGAAGGTTCTTTGGGTATAGCTTACGATTGTTTTGGTTCGGGTAAATATCGTAACCGGAGCGAGCCCAGGCATAGGCATCGGGATGGACTTGTTCAAATAGTCAATGAATTAGCCTCAATGGGTTTGTGTGAGAGGATGCTAGTACGCGATACAACTCAAGAAACTGATATCATGAATGACTTTTTAAGTCGAATTGATGTTTCAATAAAAACGTTGAAGAAAGTCACGAAACCAGCGAAATTAGTTATTATAATTGATGCTGCCGACAACGCCGAAATGGCTGCTCAGGAATTTGGCGACTCATGCTTTGCAAATGAGTTGCTAAGAGAAATTCTTCCTATTGACTGTAGCCTTGTACTATTGTGCAGGCCGGAGCGCATTCATCTGTTGAAGCCACCAAGCTCTGTTACTCAGTTGGATCTTCTGCCGTTTTCTAAAGAAGAAACTTTCGCGAACCTAAAAAATTATTTCCCAGAGGTAAACAAGGTTCAGGCTTTTGAATTCCATCGTCTCACCAACGGAAATCCAAGAGTGCAGATGAATGCAATAGCAGCGGCTCCTGCCTCGTTGAATGAACTTCTCGTTTATCTAGGGCCATTTGGGACAACAGTTGAAAAGCAAATTGAACACCAATTAAACACGGCTGTTCAAAAGATTAAAGATGCTCTACCAAGAGATTATCAAACCAGTGTAGACAAGATATGTACTGGATTATCGATTTTACCTCCCAATATTCCTATTAAGGTTTTAGCACAAGTCGCTGAAGTAAGGACTGAACATGTGAAAAGTTTTGTTGCAGATATTGGACGCTCCTTATGGCTACTCGATTCGTCAGTTCAGTTTAGAGATGAACCTACTGAGACCTGGTTTCGAGATGTTTACTTGGGCACAAAAAATGACTTTAATAGTTATATAAAAATTTTGGAGCCTCTTGCGGTTGAGTTCACTTATGTAGCAGAGGTACTTCCTCAAATTTATCTCCAGGCTGGGCAATATGATCGACTAATTACTATTGCTTTATCCGATAAACTATTGCCGTTAAACAACCCTATAGATACCAGAAATGTAATTGTTTTTCGGTTGCAGTTTGCATTCAAGGCAGCCCTTAGATCTCAAAATTATAAAGATGCTATCAAACTTGCTTTAAGAGCAGGTGAAGAAGTTGCCGGAGATCAGAGGCAGCAAAATCTTTTTCTTAATAACATCGATTTGCTTCCACAGCTACAGGATAAGTTTAAGGTCCAAGAAATCGCTTTCAAAGGGCTTTTAAAGAGTAACTGGGAAGGCTCCGAGAATATGTATTCGGCATTTTTATTAAGCGAAATAAAGGAATTTCATGGAGAGGCAAGTGGATATCAGAGGTCTGCATTAAATTGGCTGGATATCTATTTCGAGGAGTCAAAGCGAAATAAGGATCATGATCAAAGGGAAGGCGTTAGTTTTGATGACATTCTGGAATTAGCCCTTGTTCAGTTAAACCTCAATGGAGTAAAATCTTGTCTAAAGTTTCTCAATAGTTTTAAGCCAAAGGAATTCATATTTCAGGTAGTAAAACGCCTCGCTAATAGATTAATTGATGCAGGAAGATTTAATGATATTGCTGAGTTTCTTAAAAAAGCACAGAATAATAAATTTTTTGTAGTTGCCGTTGTAAGTGAATTAGAGAAAGTTGGTTGGTTTGCTGAAATTGAGGATTTGGAAAAAACCTTGAATTTATTGTCCGGCACTAAAACGCGGATTAAAAAACCGAAAGATCCAATTCATGACAATATTACCCCATCCATCATAACATTTTTAGAGGTGTGTCTTCACAGGAAGATGAATCCTGTTTCTATATTAAATACCCTGGCCTATTATATTCCAGATAGAGCATCACATGGGGTAGGATCAAGATATGATTCTAAGGAGCGAGTAATGTTCCTTAAAGCGCATTCCATTAGGTATGTTCTTTCCGAAAATTTAGTTGTCCAGTTAGATGATCTAATGCCAAAGCTCTATAAATCGGAAAACCAAAAACGGAACTATACGGATGATATCCGAGAATTTAAAGAAGTGATAGGAGGTTTGCTCCCATGGTTTTTCTTAAGGGCCCAAGTCATTTCGGGCAACATTGATGATCTATCAAAAAGGACAGAGCAGGCTAATAAAGAATCAAAAAAGGCATATATCAATAGGTATAAATCTCATGACGTTCTTCCCAGCGAAATTGCAGAAGTTTCGGCTTCTATTCTTTTGTACTGTATTCAGCAGGAATCTAAAGTAATTGAACAATACTTCAATGATTATATTCGGAATACTATTTCCTTTAAAATTCCTAATCGAATTATTTTGCTGCGCGCTGGAACCAGAGCAGCCCACCTCACCGGTGTGATCAATGAACTTGAAAACTCTACATATGAACTTATAAAAGGTTTAAAAAATGCCAGACCTGAAGAAATTGCGGATCATTACATTTCAATAGCACGTGCAGTCCTTTCCAGTTCCAAAGATGACGCTGCGGTTTATTTTGAAGAAGCAATAAATATAGTCTCCAAATTTGGGGATGAAATCGTTAACCGTTGGGAAGCAGTTGTCTCACTGGGAGAACTATCTGCCTCACACTCATCACAGAAATTAGCCTATAGGTTTATCCGTGTTGCTGAATTGGTCGGAGAGTATGTCTATCGTGAAAAACACTGGAGTCGATCTGGTGCAATGGTAACTTGTGCAAAAATGTCTCCACAAGTCGGAATATCAGCATTGAGCAGATGGCGTGATAGGGAAATTGGGAGGTTTGAATATCAGCTTCAAACACTATTGGATTATTTAGTTAAATCAAAAATAATTGAACCCGCAGAAGGATGGTCATTAGCGCGTTTATTAGAGGATCATCATCTAACGGATTTCCTCTCAACCTGTTTAGCAAATGAATCCTCAGATAAAATCAAACAAGAAATCTTTGATGATGCGTATAATTTATTAAGAACAGAGGGTGCAACGGCAGAGTTCTGGATGAAATTAAAATCTATTGGAGATTTGTACAACATTACGAACGAGAATTTAGAGGATACTGCAAGATCATGTCCAGACACTGTAAGGGAGGTTAATACGCCGCACAAACATCTACGGGTACTGAATAGAAGTGAAGCTGAAATAAAAAAATGGGATAGAATATTTCAAGATATAGAATTTCTAAAACCTAAAGGTTTTGCTCTTTTATTGAACAAATTTTCAAAAGAATTTCAGGTAAAGGATGAGCAATTTCATTGGCGTTCAATTGATTTATTTGAGGAAGCCATTACCCGAACCAATTCTAATCACATACAGGATCTTATAGATGTTATATTGAGTTCTGAAGACGTCAGTCAGTATGAAAGCCAACAATGTCTTAATTTAATATTTGATCGTTGGAAAAATAAGGTCAGTTTTAAAAAGAAGTGGCCGACGATTATGTACCGGTATGGACAACGATATGCATTTCAGCTTGTTAGTGATTATTCATTCAGCTCCATAGTTCGTGAATTAGATCTTAATGATAGTTTAGCTCTTGAATTAAGAAAAGGAATTTTTGAAGGATTATCACAAGGCCAAGAGTTTGTAGATGCTAGTGTTTTTTTTGAATTTGTAAAACATGCTTTGACTTTTATTAGTACGGAAGACACATCTAATTTAACAGATTATGCATTGTCTAGGTTCGAATTACATATGGAAGAGGATTTTGGAGATGGTCCTTGGAGTGAATGGTTATATGTCTCAGATGACATTAGCAGAAGTGTAGCTGGATTTATCTGGTCAGCTTTAGGCTCACCTCGCTCTAAAATTAGGTGGAGTGCTTGTCATGTGATTAAGAAATTAGCAGATTTTAACTGTTCTGAGATCTTAAATTACCTAATTGAATGGCTACAACATGACAAAGTTGATGCATTTGGAAGTAAACATTTTCCGTTTTATAACCTGCACGCAAAGCAATACCTCCTGATTGCCCTGTACCGAGTTTCCGTTGACCATTTCTCTATATTATTCGATCATAGGAAGATTTTTATGAAATATGCTGTCTTAGAACCTCATATCATAATCCAAAAATTTTCCGCCGAAATTGCGCTTTATATTGAAAAGAATAGTCCCGGATCTTACAGTGCAAAAGAGGTTTCCCTCTTAAAAGGAATAGGTAAGAGCAAACAAAAAGTGAAGAAGGAAGATTCCGGATTTAAAGTAGATAGTTACCTGCATAAAAATGGAAAGGTTAATACTGGATTAAAAAGTCACTTTGGATATGACTTCGATCGGTACTGGTTGGAGCCCCTTGGGGAGGCTTTTGGAGTTCCACGTAAGCAAATTCAGGAATTGTGTGCTAATGTAATTGTTGCAGAATGGAAGCTCGAATCAAAAACAGGATTTAGCAGTGACCCTAGGGTCAGCCTATGGAACCAATCTCAAGATCGGGAAACCTGGCATGACCATGGAAGTTATCCAAAGACAGATGATTGGGATTTTTATGTATCATATCATTCAATGCTAAACGTAGCAGCAAAGCTGGTTGAAAATATGCCAGTAATTATTACCAGAAATTCTTGGAGCGATGAAAATCCTTGGAATTCGTGGTTATCTCGACACCTCTTAACTAGGAAAGATGGTAAATGGTTAGCAGATAGCAGAGATCTCCTACCCTTAGAAAGGCCTGAATGGATAACTAAAGGGAAGAGTGACAACTGGAGAACTACTATTCAAGATCACGAATTTTTAAAAGGTATTATGGGCAGCCGGGGAAAAGAGACTTGGTTTAATATTAAAGGTGGTTGGACTGAAAGACATAATTCACATTACGAGTCCTATTCAGTTTCGACTGCTCTAGTTTCTAAAATGACTGCGGATGCTTTAATGAGAGCACTATCAACCTGCAGTGATTGTCATGATTTTAAGATTCCGGATTACAAGGAGAATCGGGTAGAAATAGCTTCGGGAATTTTTAAGCTTGAAGGATGGATATTGGATCTCGATTTTCGTAAAGGGCTTGACGAATTGGACCCATATGGTAAAGATATTGGCTATCCGCCCTTTTCGCTTGGTGAGAAATTTTTAAAACGGCTCAATCTTCACTCAGATAATGATGGTAAAACGTGGTATTTTAGTGAGGGTGCTATTGGCTTGAAATGCGATACCTGGAGGAGTGATTTAGAAGATTATGATGAAGAGCCTGAACAGCATGGTATGCGACTAAGTGCTTCATTAGAACTACTAAAAAAGCTTTGTGAAACCTATAACTGTAATTTAATCTTTGAAATTAACATTAGCAGAAATATCAGTTATAAATTTCGGTCCAAAGATGACAAATATGAATATTTAACGCATCATAAAATTTACTTACTTTCTGCAGATGGAAGACTCAAAAGCACAACAGAGAATTTTGAACTTGGGTAGGGCAATAGTAAACGAATTGGACCTTGACCCAGGAGTGGATACGCTCTCAAAATGGATGGCACATTATATTGCCGAAAAGTTGGATTTAGTTGAAATAACAAGTGGAAAGAAAAAGGAGCAGGCTCAAAAGGAATGCGTTGATATTATCCTTAAGCTATGGGAACACCGATGGTCGATTCCACAAAGAAAACCTTTCTTGGAAGATTTCGAGCCACTTTTAGAGACTTTAAAAAATCTGGATCCAAAGAAGGAGCTTCCTTTCTTTCTGCCGCCGCGGATGCAGCAGGAATTTCAAAAAGAAAGTCAAGAAATTGGCAATGAAAAAATAAATTATTATCAAGAGGCTCTAAAAGTAGATCGATTAGCACGCTCGATAATTAACGATCTTTTAAACCGAGCTGTGTCAGGACTAGAGCTGAGTACAGAGAGGAGGGAAATTATTAGGAGGGGCCTAAATCTACTGGACGCCCCAGACATGAAAATCATAAGATACGTATTGAATAATGATCTGGCCGACAAAAGTCAAGAGGTTGAGAAATATGATGTAAAACACAAAAGGAGCGCAGAACTAAAGAAAAGAATAGAAGGTTTGGAGGAATTTTCTAATTTTAATGATTTCTTGCTGGAAAGGTACAATAAAGAGCTTGTAGAGTTAGAGCAGGTCATAGGTAGCCCGCAAAGAAAAAAGTGACTATTGAGAACCTCCTGAATAAGACGAAAATTTTTTAAAAAAAAATTCTTCTTCCTAATAGTTTATTAGCGGGAGGATCTTATTTTCCTATTCATAAGAATGGAAGTATTTATATCACATAGTAGTAAGGATAAAAATTTTGTTACTAAGCTTAAAAAATATGGGGGGATAGCTCACACTTCGGCAACTGTTCAACACCCATTTGATCCAGCGACTATAAGATCAACGATCTATTAAATTATGGGTGAAATAGCGGAGATTGATAAAAAGATAAAGAAACTGAAATAAAGAAATAGAAACTGCTTAAAAAATCTATGGTAATTAAGGAGGTTATTGAGGATGAAAGAATGGAGCTTAAGGAATGGTATGAAAAAAATAATTCAGCCGAAAAAAACAGCTTAAACTTTTTCTTTAAAACAGATTCATTTTTTGTCATGAAAAATGATATCGGACATACAATAGGTATAATGAGTATTAGTGCGGAAAAAAAATATTATAATGATATAAAAAGATTTATTCTAAAGGATTTTCGAGGACAAGGATTCGGAGATAAATTTATTGATTATTTGATAAGTACGGCAAAGACAAATAAAATAAAATGGATTTCAGGAACCATCAAGAGTGAAAATATACAAGCAGAAAATTATTTTCTCAAAAAAGGTTTTGAGGTGTCAGATTATGCTACAATTGAAGAACAGAAGTTTAAGTTAATAAAACTTAAATTCGAATAAAGATTGTCTTAGGAATAAAATTGAAAATTAATGAATAGACCTTTAAACACGAATGGAAATCACCATTTCTTTTTCTTTTCCAAAGTCTACCGGTCAATATCTTTCAAAAGTTTTACTTCTTTTTCAATAAAAGGAACATACCAATCCGCTTTTTCGTCAGCCCAGATAAACCACCTTCTCTTTTGATCATCCATGGTATTAGATTGTATCGCATATCTTTCAAACTCAATAATATAATTCCTTAAATACTGCGATTTATGTCATCTCATAGCTGTATCAAACAAATTTTTAAAGACCTTCAATTCAGCGGTGATTCTTTCCTGTCTTTCTTCTTCTATTGCCTTCTCTTTCTCCTTTTTTCAGTAAGGTTCACGTTCAAAATGTTTTTTTCTTTTTGAGCTAATTGTTCCAGTTTAGCCAAAATTGCAGGCAATTGGTACTCTAATGATTTATTTTTTTAGTCTCTCCATTCCTTAACCTCAAAACCGAGTAAATTTTAATTTACATGATTCCAGAACTTACCATCTCAAATCTTTCCCACCTTTTCGGGAATTAAAGGGTATTGCTGAAGATCATTTGATTAAAAATAATTCAATAAAAAGTATTTTGCTATTTAACAAAACTCTAAGATTTTTTATATTTACTGCTGGCTGAAAGATTTTCCCTACACTTAATTTAGCTAATCGATTTTTAATTTTAGAGTCTTGATAGATTGGAGTATTCATAGAAACTCTCTTGAAAAGTATAAGATTAAAGAGCCAAATTGAAACAATTGATGTTCGAAAGGAGATAATAAAAACTATCTCAAAACTTTGCACTTAAACTTTGATCATCAAAAATTTCTACTCGGAAAATTAGAATGTTATGAATGATAAACAAATCGCTATAGTCCTTCAACAACTACATGATGAAAAGTTAAATAACAAGGGGCAGTCCTTAAGTGGAATGTTAGATCGCTTTAATCTGGATCCCGAAGAAAAAGACAATATGGTAAATCTCATAAAAACTAAATATGAGAATGGGATAAAAAACTTAAATAAGAATCAGCTTTCGAATATTTCTACAAAAATTTTTTCAGATGGGTTTAATGAAGAGTATATAAAGTCCAGGCTGAAATTCTACGAAGTAGAGAAGCAATATTTTCAAGAGATTGTCAGCTTTTATAAAAATTACTCAGATATAAATATTACCATTGATGTATCGGATTTGGATCAGGATTTTAAAGGAGTTCAAGTAGCTTCAAGAGATGACTTCAATAAAATTATTAATCAGGGTTATACCGGTGATTGGGTACTAACACCGAGTAGTGTAAAGCACAATTACGTGCAGGTGGCCTCAATGAATGAAACAGGATTATTTCCTAGAGGTAATTATTTAAATGCAGAAATTGATCGAATCGAGCCGATTGAGTATGGAGATCAAGTTAGGTACAGAATCTTTATAAAAAACCCTATTGTTGTTGATTCAGGTAATAGAAATGTAAAATTTAATTTGAATCCGGTAAGGTACGTTGATTAGAACCATATGAAATTCTCCATTATTTTAATTTTAAAGGTTTAAAGGATTTGATGGCGGACGTGCACGACAAAAAGACTCGGAGTTTTAACATGAGTAAAATTAAAGGTAAAGACACTAAGCCTGAATTGCTAGTGAGACAATACCTTCATGCAGAAGGATATAGATTTCGACTCCACGATCAGAAGCTGCCGGGAAAACCTGATATTATTTTACCAAAATATAAGACCATAATTATGATCAATGGCTGTTTCTGGCATGGTCATGAGAACTGCAGGTATTTCAAGTTACCTAAGACTCGAACTGAGTGGTGGAAACAAAAGATTGCCGGAACTGTAGAAAGAGATAGGAAAAACATAAAAGATTTAGAAAACTTAGGATGGCAGGTAATTACTGTTTGGGAATGTCAATTAAAAAAGAACATGAACTCTGCTTATGCAGAAATTATTAAAAAATTAGAATGAATAAATTAACCTTCATTGATTTATATGCCGGTATAGGAGGGATTAGGTTTGGATTCGAATCAGTTGGTGCGAAATGTTTGTTTTCTTCGGAATGGAATAAATTTGCTAAAATTACTTATGAAGCTTTTCATGGTGATGTTCCCGTAGGAGATATTTCACTCGTTGACATTGAAGAGGATATTCCAGAACATGATATTTTAACTGCGGGTTTTCCATGTCAGCCATTTTCCTTAGCAGGTGTGTCAAAAAAGAATTCATTAGGACGTGCCCATGGTTTTGATGACCCTACTCAAGGCACAGAATTTTTTCGTGTAAAAGAAATACTCAAAGCAAAAAAACCAAAGGCGTTTCTTTTGGAGAATGTGAAGAATTTAAAAAGTCACGACAATAAGAAGACCTTTAAAATTATAGAAGAACAATTAGATACTGTAGGTTATGATTTTAAAAGCTTCATAGTTGATTCCGCTCATTGGTTGCCTCAGCACCGGGAGAGAATTTTCATTGTGGGCTTTAGGAAGGATCTTCTGCTGAAATCAACCCTCAGTAGTTTAGAAATTCAGCTGCCCAAAAAGCGATTAAAAAATTTATCGTCTATTTTACTAAAGGAGGAAGACGTTCTTCAAATGTTTGGTAATAAGTATACATTAACTCCAGGAACGTGGAATGCCTTACAAAGACATAAGAGAAATCACCAGGCAAAAGGAAACGGTTTTGGGTTTGGCTTAGTATCTCCACCTTTTGATACTAAAACAACCAGAACAATGTCTGCAAGGTATTATAAGGACGGGGGGGAAATATTAATTGAGCAAGAACATTCTGAAATTCCGAGAAAGATACTTCCTCTGGAAGCATGTCGATTGCAGGGGTTTCCAAAAAAATGCGAAAAATTTTTAAATGGTGAATATCAGCAACCAGTATCTGATGTTCAATTCTACAAACAATTTGGTAATTCAGTTTCAGTGCCGGTTATAAAGATGTTTGCCAAAATTATTACCGATAATTTAAGGAAAAGTGATCGTGCAGGAGAGAAATAAGGAATATGAGGATTGGGTTTTAGGCTCTGGTCAACTTAAAGGAGTACTTGGGGGGGAGTCCATTGAAGTGACCGCCTCTGAGATCTATCTTTCTTTAGTAAAATCACCTTCTGTGAACCCTCAACAATCTTTCCCGCATATTAATTTTAAAAAATACAATGTAGATGCTTCAATCAAAATTATAACAGCTATAAAAAGTAGGCTTCCAGAAGCTAATCTCAGGCTTGTTTTAAGTCATCATAAGTTGGAAATTGCAGATGTCACCGAAGTTTTAGATTTGAATAGAAATCACATAATCATAAATAATGATTGGTATCCCATTTCTTCATCCTTGGCATTCATACAATCAGTTTTTGAAAAGTACAATTTAAGGACTGGAAAACTTACTATACGAGATTATTTGAAGCTTCGGATTGCGGAGGACCTCGAGGACATTATAATATTTGAAGATAATTTAGAAGAGGTAGATCAAACCAAGGATAAGGAGCTGCCGCACCCGGAGATAACTGGATTTAAAGCCAAATTTTATAGTTACCAGACGACAGGCTTCTATTGGTTAAGTGAGATTTACAAGGAGAACTTTGGATGTATTCTAGGCGATGAAATGGGCTTGGGAAAAACCATGCAGGTAATTGGATTAATATTAAATGAATCCAATAAGGCTGATTTTCAGGCCATAGTAATATGCCCTTCTAGTCTGATGGAAAACTGGAGGAGAGAACTGAAAAAGTTTGCACCCAGTTTAACAACGATGATTCATTCAGGACATGAGAGAACAGGTTTCCGGGAGGTGTTAGAGGAACATCAAGTTATTATAACATCTTATGATATTTTGATTCGGGATGTTTATTTGCTGCAGAGGATCTATTGGTCGCTGATCGTATGTGATGAAGCCCAAGCTATAAAAAATATTGAAGCTCAAAGAACAAAGGCTGTCAAAGTTCTAGAGGGAAAATGTCGTATTGCTATAAGCGGAACTCCTTTGGAGAACAGACTGTCGGATGTATGGTCTTTAGCAGATTTTATTGCGCCAGATTTCTTGGGTTCAAATACTTGGTTCAACGAAAATTTTCCTGATACAGTTGAAGGGGCGAAAAAATTGGAACCCATTATTTCACCTCTGATCTTAAGAAGAATGGTGAAGGATGTTGCTGATGATTTGCCAGAAAGATTAGATTTTGCAGAAGCAATAACTATGTCTCCAAAAATGCAGGATTTATATGAGGAGAAGAGAGCGGAAATTATTGCTTCCTATGGTGCAAGTGCTTCTCTGGTGCAAATCCAAATGCTACGCATGCTTTGCTGCGATCCTGCTGTGGCCTTGAAAGACGGAATTGACTATTCAGGTGCTAACGAAAAGATAATTAGGCTAAAAGAAATTCTGCTAGACATATATATGCGCAAAGAAAAGGCTCTCATTTTTACTTCCTTCACTAAAATGAGTGATTTAATTGTTCACATGATACAAGATACTTTTAGATGTTTCGTGCAGGCCATTGATGGCAGAACTCAATCACTGGAAAGGCAATTAAAGATAGACGAGTTTTCTGCAATAGATGGTTCTGCCTTCTTGGTATTAAATCCTAAGGCCGCTGGGACAGGCTTAAATATTACTGCTGCAAATCATGTAATTCACTATAATCCCGAATGGAATCCGGCGTTGGAAGATCAGGCTTCTGCTAGGGCTCACAGACGAGGTCAGAAATTACCTGTTTTTATTCGTAGACTATTTTATGCTGACACTGTAGAAGATTTTGTGAACTCCAAAATAGAAAAAAAGAGAGCGCTTGCCTCAGCTGCTATCACGGGTGTGGTTGGAGATCAAGAAGATCTAGCAGAAATTTATGAAGCACTACAAATGACACCAAATAAAAAGTTATGATTATTAAACAACTTAGCTCCAACGACACTGGAGAGACGGGTGGGCATCAAGGTGGAATTCTGGTTCCAAAAAAAATGGAAATTCTCAATTTCTTTCCGACGCTACCCAAGGAGGAAAAAAATCCCAGGATCCAACTGACATTTATAGATGATGCTTATAAGCAATGGGAATTTAATTTTATTTACTACAACAATAAATTTTTTGGAGGCACCCGGAATGAATACAGACTAACTGGAATGACCAAATTTTTCAAGTTTTATCACCTAAAGGCAGGTGACAAAGTAAATTTTAATAAACATGAAAGAGTTTATAAAATAGGTTACGAGAGAAATAACATACCTGAAACAAATGGTAAGCTCAAATTAACTAACAGCTGGATCACCGTAAAAATGAAATAATATGCACAAACAACAAAATGACTTCGACCATTTGATTATCCCGCCCGACCCTAAAAGAATGATTGAAGGGCTTAGGGATACTGGTTATAGCTTTGATACTGCCATAGCTGACATTGTGGACAATTCAATCATGGCTGATGCCACAAAGGTGAAAATAGATATTGAACAGGATCCCATAGGAGAGGTGCTGGTTTTTATCGTCGATAATGGAACGGGGATGAATATGGCGGAGTTAAAAAATGCAGTAAAATATGGGTCAGATCGCCAGACTAATCCAAAAAGTTTGAGCAAGTTCGGATTGGGATTAAAAACTGGATCTACTGCTTTTTGTAAACGTCTTTCAATAATTTCCAAAAGAAGTGAAACATCTTTGGAAAGGGTAACTTGGGATCTTGAGAAGATTCAGGATAATTGGCGGGTTGAGAGAGCTAAAGGGACACCTGAACAGGAAGGAATGATCGCTGATATTTCAGAAGACAATTCCGGCACAATAATTATGTGGGAAAAGGTGGATAGATTAATTAAAAATTATGTTGATCCTCTAGGTGTTCATGCTCAGAATGCTCTTAAAAAGCTTGAGGAGGGATTGATCAGCCATTTGTCAATGGTTTTTCAAAGATTTTTAGATGAAAATGACGGAAGAGCACCCTTTATTCAAATTGAAGTAAATGGCAGAAATGTTGAACCTTGGGACCCATTTTGTCTTTGGCATCCTGAGACCAGGGTAAATGAAAAAGAAGTACCAGTAGAAATGGGAGGAGAGGATGTTAGTTTCATGGTCCGATCCTGCATCATCCCAAGAACTCAAGAATTTGAAACTGATGAAGAAGTCAAAAAGGCAAATATAAAAACTAATAACCAAGGCATTTATGTCTATCGGGAAAATAGATTAATATGTGGTCCGGATTGGTTAAATATATATTCCAGAGAACCACACATGAACCTTTTGAGAGTGGAGTTTTCTTTTAATCATGAAATGGATGAAGCTTTCAATGTAGATATTAAAAAATCAAGAATATCATTAAATTCAGCTTTATACGATTTTTTTGAAAAATTTTTAACTCCTGAAAGGAGGGCTGCCAATGAACGCTACCGAAAAGGAATTAAAACAATTGTTACTGCCCGAAGTAAAAATGGGCATGACGAATCAAATCGAGGAATTGCAGCTAAGGAAGCAGCATCTCGGTCCAGTTATTCGGAAGTTGAGGATCCTGATAAAGATGAAGTCAAGGTGACCAATCGTCAAGGAACTTTTGTTATAAAAATGCCTGTGAACAAACCCTCTAAAGAAGGCCAACTGGTGGTTCAACCTGTGGACTCTATAGATGACGGTTTGCTTTGGAAGCCGTGTCAGGTTCATACGGATGAAAGCACGCACCACGGAGTACAGATAAATACGGGACATCCTTACTATATGAAAGTTTATGTGCCTAACCTGAAGTCGGGTGTAACGGTTCAAGGAATGGATTCTTTACTCTGGGCACTTTGTGAAGCAGAAAGATCAGTCATAAATCCTGATATTCAGAAACAACTCGATACCTTGAGGTATGAAGTTTCTAAGATTCTTAGAAACTTAGTAGAGGATTTGCCTGATCCGGAAATTAATGAAGACTAAAATTCTATATTTTGAACCAGGATTTAATTGCAAAAAAAATCGAAGAAACCTTAGGGATTGCTGTTTCAATTAAAGGAGCTATAACATCTGCTGAAAATATTATAACAGTAAGACCTCATGGTTTCCAAAAAAATAGAGGAATTTCTGTTGAGTCAAGACTGAGATGGAAGACTTTAACTTCTGAATTAGTCTTTGAGGATTTTGCAGGGCATTTATTTGATTTTATTGGCAAGAAGAAAAAAGACCGGGATATATTCTTTGAGTGTTATAACGATATGGTTAAGAATAATTCAAAAAAAACGTTTCATTTGAGTATCAATGGTTCTGTGGATTATGATATTAATAAAACCTGGTCTTCAGTTAAACTCAAAATCGAACATTCCCCAATAGATACTCGGCATAGATCTGAGGAAGATTACATATCTGAACAAACTATTCAAATACTTCAATGCTTTTTTGTTTTTTTTGAAGTTTATGAAGAACAAGAAGAAAAAGAAGAAATTGGTCTTCCTGAAGGAGCTGTTCACAAGGTTCTGGTAAATAAATATGAACGAAGTAAGATAAACCGTTCTATTTGTTTGCAACATTTCGGGTCAGACTGCCAGGTTTGCGGCTTTAATTTCAAAGAAAAATACGGTGAGATAGGTGAAGGATATATTCATGTCCATCATATAATTCCGGTCAGCCAACTTGGGAACAACTATCAGGTGAATCCAATAAAAGACCTTATTCCTTTGTGCCCAAATTGTCATGCAATGGTGCACAAGAAGTCTCCACCAATGGAGGTAGAAGAATTAAGAAATATTCTTTGTATTAAATCTTTATAAGAAGAATCAAAGGTGCAGTTTATGCTTGAAAAAGCCTATTTGGTTTCTCATGAAAATAGCCAGTCTTAGGTCTTTATTGTTCAAGTCAAAAAATCTCTTTTCAGTGTTTTCTCCGTTACGAATTTTTTCGGACCCGGTTAATTAAAGCCTTTGCTGACTATTTGCCAGAGCAATTGCTGAACGGTTGCCTACTAGTTGCCGGAGCGGTTGCTACCGGTTGCCTAAACAGATTGCTAAACGGTTGCCGGAGCGGTTGCTGAACATTGCCAGAGCTGTTGTTGATTTCCAACCGAAGCCGTTGCAGATTGGCTGCATTTTTTTAATTATACTTGTTGATGACCTGTTTCGAAGCCGTTACTCTAAATTTAAAAGAACAAAGAATACGGTTTCCGACCATTGAATCCAAACGGCCCCGTTGGAATAACCATTAATTTACCGTTGAACACCGTTAGATACCATAGAATTTATCATAGAAAAAGCTCAGTTCTTAATCTCAACCGTTGGCTTACCGTTGAATTTCATAATGCCTCTTTTGAAAAAGAGGTGGGCTATAGTCAAAAAATTAAGCGAAAAATATATAATATTGCATATCGCGATAAGAAATATGAATATGAGCATTAAGACTATTCAAATTAAACCACAGGATATTTTATTGCTTTTAAAATTAATTAGCATTAATGAGCAAGCCTGGAAACAAAAAGCAGTGGCAGATGCTATAGGAATAAGTCAATCTGAAGTCAGTGAATCAGTAGTTCGATTAAAATACTCCGGTTTATTACATCCCAGAGGAAAAAAAGTGATGAGGCTTGCCCTTATGGATGTTCTACAATTTGGTGTAAAATATATTTTTCCTCAAAAGCCTGGTGCGGTAGTACGTGGTATACCCACTTCACATTCAGCCTCTCCTTTAAAGGAACAAATTCAAAGCAGTGAGGAATACGTTTGGCCTTATGCGAAAGGATCATCTAAAGGACACGGTATTATTCCATTGTATAGCTCAGTACCTAAAGCCGCATTACAAGATAATCTTTTATATGAATTACTGATTTTAGTTGATGCAATTCGCGTTGGCAGAGCAAGAGAACGCGAAATTGCTATAAAGGAGCTGAAACAACGGATTCTATTATAGAGCAACGGAAGTAAATTACATGTTAAAGCATATATTTTTGATTTCAAGCTGATTTTATATGTCAATGCATATAATTGAATAACATTTTTAATTAACCTTTTTTGAATACTTTGTGGAGTGGGGAAATTAAAAGAGCCGTTGCATATCACTAAAGGCCGTTGCAAATTCCGTTGAGATCCGTTGCTGCAGTTGAAAACCTTGTTAGTCAATTATGTAAATGACTGAAATATTTGGGGTTGCAAATATTTCATGTAATTTGAAGCCGTTGCTATTGCATTGTTATCCTAGGTCCAAATCTTCACTGTAATCAAGGTGAATTTTTTATGTTTCATTCTTGTTAATTTTCTACGCCTGATATCATTTCCGTAAAAAACACGAAGTCTCCTAATGCCCGACAGTTACTCCGGCTAAAAATAAAAGTATAAGAATATCAAGAGTTTAATTTTTGCAGTTGCTTCAAGCGATATTGGTAATCCTGGATATAATTTCGCTGGGTAGATTCCTCCAAAAAGGAAGCATGGATCAATTGGACGACTTCTTCCGAACTTTCCATCATGCTTGCCATGATTTGATTGAACTGCTTAGGCTTGATTTCCACCTGTTCTGCCAAAATTTTGAACTGTCCGGCAATTGTTGTCTGTGCCATTCTTTTAGGTAGCAATCCTTCCTCCAGGGCGAAATTACTATCGTCTACATGAATTCGGGTATTGAGTAAATCATAAGCCGGGCTTAACTGGTGATCCCCCATAGGAGTTTCCAGAATGGCGAAGTTCTTAAGGTGAGCGTCGCCGTTTGAAAACAGATAATTAAAAACCAGTAGTTTGAACATTTTGGGCGTTTCAATGCGATAAGCCGGTAGGAATTTTTTCATCAGTTCAAATAAATCGAGGTAATTTCCTTCATACTTATAATGTTCGCCATGGGTTTGAGGAGTTTTCCCGGCAAGAGTGGCAAAATCTTCTTTGGCTTTCTTCGAACCATCCGGTTTTACATCAAACCGTTTGGTGATGTAGGCGGGAGCTTCATTTTGAAAAAAGATTAGTGCATTTTCTGCGGTTTCAATATTGTATATCTGGCGGGCAATCTGCATGGTTAAATGCTCATTAGCGGGCATTTGACCGCGTTTTCTGCCAACGTGTGGTATAGGTTTCAATATATGAGTGCCTTGCTCTCCTTCTTTGATGAGACGCAGCTTATTTTTTTCCAGGAGTACTGAAAATTTTTCCTGTACTCCGGATATTGAAATACGTTTTTGATTGTCTTCAAAAAGTTTATCGGTTTGTCGGTTGGAGTTCGGTGCATCATAAGGCAGCACATGAGAAACCTTACGACCATCAAAAACACGTTTTAAGCAGGTTCTGCTATACGTATTGAATCCTTCTGCCAATGTTCCCGGGCAATGATCTACTTTCATTAAGTTTTATATTTTTGGACTGTAACAGCTCCTACCGTATCATAACGGGCGGTAGCCATAAGAATCCCGAAGTAATCATCGGAATCCAGCCGATTTGCCTTACATACGCTTAGTCGGTTGGTCCCTTCCGGAAGCATATTGTAAAAAAAGGGGAATAGGTATTCAGCGCTATGCTCCGGTTGAGATCTGGGAAGGGTAAGACTGATGGATGGATTTGTCGGATCAGCCAGCCAAGGTTCCAGATACCGGAAGGTAAAGCTTCCCTCATCATGCTGTTCTAAGATACCTGCTTCTTCTCCTTTATAGAATATAGTAGCTCTCCTCATTCAGCACTCACTTTTTTAGTTTGTAAGGTGATTTCCATTCCCAGGATATCTGTAATTTTTTGTAATGACTGGAGGGTAGGGTTAGCCTGCCCCGTTTCAATCTTATACAGCGTATTGATCCCAATGTTAGCCATATCGGCTAATTGTCTTTGAGTGATGCGCAATTGATCCCGTCGCTGCTGAATCAATTGACCAATTTTCTGTATTGCTTCCATTTTGCTTATATCTCTGCTATCGCTAATCCACATACTATTGTGAAATAGAGAAGCAAATTTATTAATTAATGTAAAAGTACATTAAAATCCACACTTCATTGTGGAAATAAACGTAATATTACTTATTGAGTAGTAAAATGTAGGATGATCCACAATATAATGTGATTTAAGAAACCTTATTTTGCAAAATAGCTATCCGGAGCCATTAAATAGTAGCCGTTGGTCAGAGCCGTTGCTGAGCGGTAGAAGACTAGTTGCTAAACCCACTTTTTTTACAATTATATTTCATATAAAAGTCTGATTTATTGTGTAATAACGGAATAATGTTTTAATAGATGTCTTTGCAACGGCTTCAGGCGAAAATTTCTATTTAGTCTAAAAAGAACTTATTTTCTGAAGCTCTCTCCTCGCCATGATATAATATTAAACATCTCCAATAAACGATCTCCAATACGCTCTCCATATTTTCCCGATAAGGCGGTAGGAGTGAGGTTTGTTGTTACAAAAGTTTTGCATCCTTTTCTGTTTCTCTCGAAAAGAATATCTCCCAAAATTTCATCCCGATTAAAGGCTTTTCTCTCATATCCCAAGTCGTCAATGTAAAGCTTACCGCCATAAAATTTTTCCAGGCTAAAATTGGTATCCATTTTACTTGTTGAAGCCATGTATTCATCTACAAAGGAACCTGCAGAAATTTCAGGAAACCAGAAGTCAAAACAGTTGAACTTAGACAAGTCTCTTCCTATGTTTCGAAGAATCTTGAAGAGTTCAGTTTTACCGACTCCATAATCACCATATATTAATAGTCCCTTTTCATGAGCAGCTTGATTTTTAATAATATTATACTTATTAAAGCTTGGGTCCTTGAGGAAATAAAGTAATATGGTGAATATGATCTGCTCGTTTGTATCATTAATAATAAAATCAGTCGGCTTATGCTTCTTAAAAAGATTCCATATGAGCTTTTTGTCCATTCGTAATCCGGCTTTTTTAGGTGTAGCCTCAGGCCGGGGGTAAACATCATGTACAACCTTAACCGTTTCGCCGGAATCTAATTTCTTTAAACTGGCGAGTGCTTTAATTATATTAGTCATACTTCTCCAGTTTTTGTTGGACTGAATGGTTCATTGGTGCCAAAGACTCCTTTTCTTTTGAATTTCTCTTTGCAGCCATTAGCAGTTGGGGCAGTTTTTCTTTAAAACTTTCAGCACTTAAAACAATCCCTTTCCAGAAATTACCGTCGGCACTACCTAAAAAATAAATTCCATTTTCAATTTGCCTTACAGTAACTTTTTCCTGTTCCATCATTTTCTGAATTGGAGTTACACAACTATAAAAATTTGCGGTCTCTTGAACTAGAGAGGGTGCATTTTTATCCCGAAGATTTTTGCAGATCACTTTTTGTAATTTCAGCGCCAGCTTATAAAATTCTAATAAATTAACGGGTACATCTGAAACACTTACATTAAATAATGTTTTATTGTTTAAGGTTTCATTGTTTAATTGTTTATCTATACTGACAGTGCTTTGGCTTTGCAATTGTATTGCCTTGTCTAATGCTTTTGTAGTTGCTTTGGTATTTTTAGATAAAGCAATGACATTAGCAGTGTATTGATTAGTACTTTTCTGAATGAGAACAATTAGTCTCCAATCTATGAGATCGTTAAGTGCTTTAATAAAGGTTTTGTAATTTTTGATGCCAAGCACTTCCATTGTAGTATCTGTTGGAAGTCCAAATTTCCTTTTCCAACCTAAGCGGTTGCAAAGTTCAACCGTGTATAGGTAGATAGCATGATGAATTGGTTTAATTCTATCTGGATGTTCAAAACAGAAGTTGTACCAGGCCCGTGTTCTTTCATATCCATTCATATTAAAGAAGGTTTTTAAGTAAATATTCATCCGCTTTTCTTTTAATATCCTCGCCTGTAGCTTTTTTACCACTCTTTAGCCACTCCATTATTTCAGACTTAAGGAAGAACAGTTTTCCCTTTTTGTGGTAAGGGATCTTGTTCTTTTGGACTAAGCCATAGATAGAGGTTTTCTTATAGCCAATTAGCTCGCATAATTCATCAATTGTTAGATACTGCTCTACTTGATTCTGCTCCTGCTCCCTTGCATATTTAAGAAGCATTTTAGCAATCAGGTGTGCGTTTTCTTCAGTTACTTCATAAACTACTTTTCTCATATTTTTAGTTTTTGTTATTAATAATTCTCTACGAAGAAAAGGAGGTCACTTCGGCTTATCGATGGTCGTAGTTTATGAGCGTTCGAGTGTAGTTCAAATAAAAAAGCCTCACAATTAGCTAGTTGCAAGGCTTTTTTTGTTCAGAATAGGATAGGATTTTCACCTCAGATAGTTCAAACTTTTTTAAATTATCTTTAGATCTCTGGCTTTCTAAGTTTATTAAGATCCAATTTAATAGCTCGATTTAAATTACCAATTTTAAAGATTTCTACTTGATGCAAAAGGGATGTAAGTTTTTCTTGAGCTTTCTTCTTTCCCAGGTATTCATAACCTTTACGGACCTGGTTGTAATCGTTGTTTTTCCGTGATTCCTGTTTAAAAATTTTTGCGCTTATAGGTGTGGTTCCGACTAAGGCGAGAATTTTTACTTTTTCAATTTTTTCAAGGTAATTCGAATGTAGCAAATAATGTATTAAAAGAAGTTTTTCATCATTATCCAGAATTGGAAGTTCTAAGTTTACTTCCGTTTTGGATATTTCAGGCTTTGAATCTTTTAACTTTTCATATCTAGGAAATTTTTTCGACGACAATCGGATAAAATCTTTATTCTCCTTGATATTTATAATTTTAGGGTACAGACTTATCTTTTCAATTTCGTCGTACTCATAATATAATTCCATTAACCAATTGTGCGCTCCAAAATTAGAGTAGGCATCCTTCAACCCAATCCAGGTGGCTAAATTTTCCAAAAAACGGGAGTATTCCAAAATTCCAAAAGGTTTTTTCTCCTGAAAAATGTCCTTCATTTCATTTTTAAAAATTAATTTGAGGCTATCTTCGGAGTAAAGTTGCTTGCGTTCCTTTAATAAACTCTCGTACTGTGAAAGAATATGGATTGGATAAGCAGATTCAAATTCATGTTTTTTAGAAAATAACATACTACCTATTTTATCTCGGGAGTAGGAGTAGCTACGGTTTTCTGCTTTTAGTTCAGTAAACATAGTTTTTACTGTATCCTCCTGATCCTTTAAAGTTTTATTATAATACTCAAGGTAAATGGTCTTATAGTCCATCAAAATCGAGATTTAATTTTTTAGAGGCTTCTATTTTTTGTCGATCCATAACTTTACCATAGATCTGTGTTGTAGTCACATTTTTATGCCCTAACATTTTTGATAAGGTGTAAATGTCGGTTCCTTTTGACAATTGGAGTGTAGCATAGGTATGACGGAAATTATGAAAAGAAATTTTTTTATCTATTTCGGCTGTATTTAACCATTCTTTTAAGGGACGGGTTATTTGTGAATATTTGATATCCCGGAATACTTTTCCTTCTGTTGTACCTTCTTTGACTAAAAGAGCATGGGCACTATCGGGAATAAAATGGTTCTGAATATTACCAGTTTTTTGCTCCTTAAGTTTTATATAGTGGCCTTGAGACCGGTCATGAAAAACATTCTTCCATTGCAGGCTACTGATATCTGAAAATCGTAGGCCCGTCATCACAGAAAAGAATGCCATACGCTTAAGAGAGGGTAACGTACAATCGGCTTTGGATAACATTTTTAATTCTTCTTCTGTCAGATATTCTCTGTAGGTTTCCTCCTCTTTAATATAAACCGCATCCTCGGCTAAATTTGAAGCTAACAACTTCTTTTTATAGGCTCTTTTAAGGACATTTATGAAGTTTTTGTAGTAAGCTGAAGCAGTGTTTCGAGAAAGATCCTTTTTACTATTTCGAAGAGTTTTAGCTGATAATAGAAATGCTCGGTATTTTTCTACATGGTAGGGCAGGAGCTGTTTACTATTTAAGCTTTTTCCGAGATACTTTTCCCAATAGTCTAATGAAGACTTCCAGGAGTGATAATTTCCTTTACTTCCATTGTTGTAATATTCTTCCACAATGCTGGCGTAGAAATTATAAAAATTGATATCCAGATCCATATGTTCTTTCAGACCATACTCTTTATTTCGAATATCCATTAGCCTTTTGGCACGAATTTGTTCTGCCAACTGAATTTGTGTGGAGTTGTGCTCCCTTTCAATATCATTTTTTGGATTTTCGAAGATCTTGAGTTTTAGAAATTCTCTTCGGGTGGGTTTCCCTGTTTTGGGGTGTATAATTGCTGGGTAGAAGTCGAGATATAGACTAAGTTTCCCCTTAGCCAGTATTTTACTTCTTAATGTAACATTGGCCATAGAAATCTATTCTTTAAATAATTTATCAATCTCACTTCTTTTTATCCGTGTCGACCTCTGTGAAAATTTAGCCGCTTTTAGGTTTCCTTCTTTTATTAATCTATAAACTGTAGCCTTTGATAGACGTAAAAGTTTAGCGACTTCTGGAACAGTAAGAAACTCTGTTTCTTTAATTTTACTGAGGTAGGAGGTGGAAGGTGCTGGTATTTTTTTTTCTTGTTCACCAGATTCGGTGGTGCTTAAGCCGTTTAATTTTTCATACCGTTTTCTCTCTTTATATGCCCTACTGTTACAGATGTGGGAGCAGTATCTCGTCTTCATTGTCTTTGCAATGAATTTTTCATTGCAGTGTTCACAAATTTTTTCAACTCTAATACTCGTAGCCATTTTGGAAAGGTTTTAGTTCTATTTAGTCTTATATGGTTTTTATAAGATCTATTGATTAAATTAAGAATCATTTTCTCGCCTTTAACAAATCGACAAATATCAATTCCAAAACGAGGTACAACAAAGATACAAATTCGACCTAAAATTAACTGATTTTAACTAAATAAAAATTAGAGCAAAAAATAAAAGCCCTTTAAAATTAAGGGCTTTCAAGGTATTGAGATTTTTTTTGAGTCAAATCATTTGCCAATACAAAAATTAGCAAAAATATTCCCCAGCAGATCATTATTAGTGATCTCGCCGGTGATCTCTCCGAAGTAGTGGAGAGCTTCCCGGATGTCGATGGCCAGCAGGTCACCCGAGAGATTATGGTTCAGTCCGTCCTGTACTTTATTTATCTCTTCCAGGGCACTCAGCAGCGCGTTGTAATGTCTGCTGTTGGTAACAATGGTGTTGTTATTTCGGAGTTCTCCGGTGTTCACAAATTGCAGTAGTTTTTGCTGGAGTTCTTCCACGCCTTCTCCGCTTTTGGCGGAGATAGTATTGAGATTTGAGATTTGAGATTTTCTTTCTCCCCCTGAGTCAGTTGATCTATCTTATTGGCGAGGATCACCAAGGGTTTCTGAGGGAATTGATTTCTTATCTTTTCGATTTCTGTTTTTACCTGGTTGAGGGTTGGGGCGGAGCCCGTGGATCCTGAAACAAGTTCAGGATGACGATTTGTCTGTGGTTCAGGATGACGGAGGCGGGAAGCGTCGAACAAATAGAGTACCACCTGCGCCTGACTTATCTTTTCAAAAGTCCGTTTGATCCCGATGCTTTCCACCACATCTTCGGTCTCACGAATTCCGGCGGTGTCTATAAATCTGAATCCAATCCCTCCAATGGAGATCTCATCCTCAATCGTGTCACGGGTGGTACCGGCAATTTCTGATACGATCGCGCGTTCCTCGTTTAAAAGGGCATTTAGCAAAGTGGATTTTCCGACATTGGGTTCGCCAACAATTGCAACCGGAATTCCGTTTTTCAACACATTACCCACAGCAAAGGAATCGATCAACCTTTTCAAAACCTGCTGAATTCTGCTTACCAGGTTTTGAAATTCATCCCGGTTCGCAAACTCCACATCTTCTTCGGCAAAGTCCAATTCCAATTCAATCAGGGAAGCGAAGTTCAGGAGTTCCTGTCGCAGTTTTTGGATCTCATTGGAGAATCCGCCGCGCATTTGCTGCATCGCCATTTGGTGGCTCGCCTGGTTCTCAGAAGAGATAAGATCGGCTACGGCTTCTGCCTGACTCAGATCCATCTTACCATTAAGGAAGGCGCGAAGGGTGAATTCCCCGGCTTCCGCAGAACGACAACCTCTACGTATCAACAGCTGAATGATCTCCTGCTGAATGTACGGACTCCCGTGACAGGAGATTTCGATGGTATTTTCCCCTGTATAAGATTTTGGTCCGTGAAAAACAGAGATAAGTACTTCATCAATAATCCGTTCTCCATCCACAATGTTTCCCAGGTGGAGCGTGTGGGAAGGCTGTTCCAAAAGGTCTTTTTTGCTCTTCGCCTTAAAAACAGGAGCTGCCAGCTGCACCGCATCGGGCCCTGAAATCCGTATCACCGCAATAGCACCCGCCCCCGAAGGAGTAGCAAGAGCTACGATGTTGTCGTTTAATTTCATGGGTTAAAGATAATAAATTCAGTAGGCAGTGCTCAGTGGTGAGTTGGCAGGATTGAGGCAATAATCTATGCATCTGTGGCAAATCTACTTTTTCTTCTAAAAAATAAATTTTTTGCAACAGTTAAACATTCTATTCGTCTTTTTAGTACCTTGCAATACAAAGTAATAATATTAATAATCATCAATCAAATCAAAATGAATTATTCAAACACAACCATCATGAGAGAAGACAAACAATTGTTAATGCTAACGCACCTGAGTCAGTTACTTGACCTGGTAACAGTAATTGGCGGATTTATAGTTCCGCTGGTCATATGGCTTACTCAGAAGGATAAAGTATTGGGAATGGATGCCCACGGAAAAATGATCCTGAATTTCCAGATATCTATTTTTATTTATTCTATTATTTCTATTCCTCTTATTTTGTTATTTGGAATTGGAATCCTATTGCTGATAGGTATAGGTATTATCGCCATTGTTTTCCCAATCCTTAACGCGATTAAAGTAAATAATGGGGAAATTCCATACTATCCACTATCTATCGAGGTTATTAAATAAGTGACTGAAAGCAAACTTTGCCCCCTAAGGGCAAATTATTGATAGTCCGGGCTGAAGGCAGTCCACCCCGACCTGCGGCCACTTCACCGAAGGAGGGGACTAAAAAAACCTCTGAAAAATCATTTTTCAGAGGTTCTTTTTTTTGGTCTAACAGCCACCGCAGGTGGCGGTCTTAAATCTAGTAGCGAAGCGGTCTAACAGCGAAGCGATCTACAACTAAAGCTCAGCTTTAGTTGTTTAGCATTACCGGCATCACCAACATGGTAACTTTCTCCCCGTCATCCAACCCGTCAACGGGAGTAAGGATTCCTGCACGGTTAGGTAAACTCATTTCCAGTTGTACTTCATTTGCGTTCAGGTTTGAAAGCATTTCCGTAAGGAAACGTGAGTTGAAACCAATCTGCATATCGTCGCCTTGGTAAGAACAGGTAAGACGCTCCTCGGCTTTGTTGCTGTAATCAACATCTTCCGCAGAAATATTGAGTTCGGCCCCGGCGATCTTTAAACGTACCTGGTGAGTTGTTTTGTTGGAGAAAATGGAAACCCTTTTTACTGAACTTAGGAATTGTCCGCGGTCAATGACCAGCTTGTTCGGATTCTCTTTTGGAATTACTGCCTCATAATTCGGATATTTTCCGTCGATAAGTCGGCAAACAAGCGTAGTATCTTCAAACGTAAAACGTGCATTTGATTCATTATATTCAATAACCACTTCAGAATCTGAGCCTGAAAGAATTCCTTTCAGCAGGTTCAGAGGTTTTTTAGGCATGATAAATTCAGCTTTTTGAGAAGCCGAAATGTCATTTCGGGAATATTTTACCAGTTTGTGAGCATCTGTAGCTACAAAGGTTAAATCATCCTGGGTAAATTGGAAGAAAACCCCGCTCATTACAGGCCGTAGATCATCATTTCCAGAAGCAAAAATAGTTTTGCTGATCGCCGTTGCCAAAACATCTCCCTCGATTGTAGTACTGCTTGGTTCTTCCAGGCTTACAGCTTTAGGGAACTCCTCGCCACCTGCATAAGCCAGCGCGTATTTTCCATGATTGGAACTCAATTCAATGGTGTTGTTATCTTCGACAACAAAGGTCAGCGGCTGTTCCGGAAAAGTCTTTAAAGTCTCCAGAAGAAGACGCGCGGGAACTGCGATCTTTCCTTCAGAATCAGATTCTACTGTAAGTTTTGAAGACATGGTTGTCTCCAGGTCAGACGCAGAAACGGTTAGTTCATCATTGTTGAGTTCGAAAAGAAAATTATCCAGAATGGGCAGCGTGTTGTTATTATTGATCACACCCCCCAGTATTTGTAGCTGTTTCAGCAAATATGTGCTTGATACAATAAATTTCATTGGCTTCATAATAAGTTAATCTTGATACAAATATATCCTAATCCTTTAAAAAGCAGGAAAGCAGCAGGTATTTTTTATTAACAGCAAATTGCTGAAAATACCTGTTAAAAATGTCATTTTCAGCAACTTATAATTTTAAGAGCTTCGGAATTGTTAATAAACAGGGCATGGAAGGAAAGCTTTTTACCTTTTAATGTATTTTCTTTTCCTTAGAATGCTGAAAAGACCAGCAAACAAAGCCAACACACTCAGCGGAAGCAGGATGTTCATTACCTGCCAAAAAGTTCTTTGCTCTTCAACTTGTTCCAGATCCAAAAATGCTATTTTCACCTCCTTGCTTCTAATGTCTATGAGGCCTCTGTCATCCAGCAGGTAATTCACCGCATTGAGCAAGAATTCCCTGTTGCCGTAGGTTGTTCCGGTATAGCGGTCAAAACCAAGTGATAGCGGTTCTCCCCGTTGTAATTGATTTTTAATAACATCTCCGTCACTTATTACCAGCATTTTTGTCTCTTCACTTTTACTTCGGAAGTTTTCGGGTTCAAATGGTAACACCCGGTTCTCATAAACTGAATTAAATTCTCCTTCCAGCATTACTGCCAAAGGCTGCTCTCCTGAAGTATATTCAGAAAGATCGGGCTCTGCTGTAATTTCCTCCAGACTTATTTCCCGGGGAAGTCCAACAACCTCAGACCGTGGGGAAGTTGAAAGCAGCACCGTTTTTTTTATGTCATTTTCCAAAACGTCCATAGGACTCGCATATTCAAATTTTACTGCCTCTAGGTTGTTCACTACAGGGTGATTGGTCGGGGAGGAGGAAAGCGGAAAATAGAACCAGGGGTAAGGATTGAACTGGGCATCATTTCCACTGCCGGTGGCCAGGACAATTGGCGCCGAATAAAGATCCTTCACCAGTGCAGGATTGATTCGCAAACCATATTTGAAGAAAAAATCTCCAAGATTAAGATCGCGGGGCAAGGCAAAGGCACTGCCGGCAGAACTGAAAAGACTGTCGGTTTCCATGGCAGCATGTTCCACCAGCCACAGTTGTTTCCCGCCGCTCATAAGGTATTGGTCGAGCACCAGCTTTTCGGCTTCGGTGTAAGGTTCTGTCGGTTTTGCTTCGATCACGAGGTCGTATTCTTTTAGCTGCTCCAGTGTTCCCTGCGGATTTACCGCTACAGAATCCAGAGTAAACGGCGCTATGTAATAATACTCCTGAATGCTCCTTACAAAATCGGCTATGTACTGATCCTGCAGTTCGCCGTTACCTCGCATTACAGCTACTTTCTTTCCTTTTGGTTCTAAAAGTTTGGAAAATGCATCGGCAAAGGCGTATTCCAGCTGTTGCACAGAAGCTGCAACACGATCCTCGGTTGTTGCGCCAAGTTGATTTTTCAGTAAAGGAATTGCAACAGATTTACTTCCGAAGTTTGCCATTGCCCAGGGGAAGACGATAGCTTCACTGGTACGGCCATTCTCAACCACATTGATACGAGCGGGAGTCATTCCCATTTCGTAGAATTGCGTTGCGATCTCATTGGCATTACCACCTTCCTCGAGTGGGTTTGTAAACCGAAATGTTATCTGCGGATTCACTGCAGCAAATTCTTCAAGCAGCTGCCTGGTCTCTACCTGTAGCCTTCTGAATTCCGGAGGAAATTCTCCTTCCAGGAATACATCGATAATTACCGGAGCCTCAGCTTTGGAAACGATCTCTTCTGAAGCTTCAGAAAGTGTATAACGTTTGTCTTCTGTAAGATCAAACCTTTCGTAGAAAGTGTATGAAAGTACATTGACCACAATAATTGCCAGGAGCAACAAAAAAACCTTTTTAAAATGTGATTTTTGAAACTTCACTTCAGGCTGATTTTTTGTTGATGAGACTCAGGTTTGTGAGAGCAAGAAAAAAGAAGATAAAGCTCAAAAAGTAGATTAGATCTCTCGTATCCATGATCCCGCGGCTTATGCTTTCATAATGCGCATTAAGTCCAAGGTCTTCCACTCCAAAGGTTCCGCTGCCAAAAATATTAAGGTTGGCAACGGCTTCAAAAGCAAAATAGGCGATGAAGCAGAGAAAGACTGCAAGAATAAAGGATACGATCTGGTTATGTGAAAGTATAGAGGCAAAAATTCCTATGGCGGTATAGCAGGCTCCTAAAAAAAGGAGTCCGATGTAAGATCCAATCAGCACGCCCCAATCGAGATTATCTTCGGGCCTGTCGAGATAATAAATGGCTGCGACGTATAAAATAGTAGGCACAAGAGCCAGGATCACCAAAGAAAGTGCTCCAAAATACTTACCCAACACCAGTTGCAGGGTTGTTAGTGGTTTAGTGAGGAGCAGCTCCAGAGTCCCCTGTTTAATTTCATCGGAAAAACTTTTCATGGTAATGGCGGGAATGAGGAAAAGAAAGATCCAGGGCGCCAGTGTAAAGAATGGCTCGAGAGTCGCAAAACCACTGTCCAGAATATTATATTCCCCTTGAAAAACCCAAAGAAACAGCCCGTTGATTACCAGAAAAAGTCCAATCACCAAGTAGCCTATGGGAGAGGCAAAAAATGAGTTGATTTCTTTCTTTAATACTGCTATCACTATTTGAATGTATATTTTCTATTTTTTATAATAATAAATATCAGGTGCCCAATCCATTATTCCGGCTCCCTTTAGGGGAGGGGGTATAGCGCAAAAATGCAACCTCCGTTAAACACCAAATTCCGAAAAGTGGACAGAGGACGGAGGTCATAGTGAACTTATTTCTAATTAACCTATTAATTAATCCCCAATTAACCATTTACAACCGCCCTCTAATTACTGCGCACCGCCAACTGAACCCGAGGACCATACTTTGTCTACGCTCCACGCCTCCGGCTTCCCTGCAAACATTTGTTTCGTCTCGCTCCATACCTTTTTAAAAAGAGGGGAAAGTCTATAGTTTTCCAGAGCATCTTCATCCTGCCAGTAACTGTACGTAAAAAATATGTTTTTATTGTTCTTATCTCTATAAAACTCAAGGAATTCACAACCGTGGAATCCTCTTATCTTCTCCTTATTCCTTTGAAACAACTCTTGAAACTCTTCTGTCTTTGAAGGTTCAAAAGTCATTTTTACTATCCGTATTATCATTCTTCAATTATCAATTTATATTAAGCAAATTAGCTAATCTATTTTTCCGGCTCCCTTTAGAGTTGGAGTAAATCGGAAGAATGGCAAAGCATTAATTTTCAACTGCGGGCACCAAATTCCAATATCTACTTCATGTCACCTCGAGCGGAGTCGAGAGGTTAAAAAAGTCTTGGCTCAGTCTCTTGGTTCTTGGCTCTTTTATAAAAAATTCACCGTCACCGTATCCCTATACTCCAAACCGAAGAGGGTAGAGGCACTACCTACCGTACTAGGATTGCTCTTATAGATCGCCAGCTCGATGTACCCACCGGAGTTGAAGATGGCAAGTTTCTTGCCATCTTCCCGGTTGATCATTTCGGTATCAAAATTTATTGCCTCACTGTATGTGCTGAAGATCTCTGTAAATGTTGCCGTTCTTGCCCTCATGTTAAATTTTCTGCTTTTACCAACTTTTTCAAACAGCTTTTTCGAAATATTGGTTACCACATTCCCGTAGTTATCAATGTAGATCACATTGCCCTTTATCTGATTCTTCTCGGAGTTGATCAACGGTTCCATTTCCTTAAGCTGTTTAATTTCGGAAATGGATTTCCCAATGACTTCAAGGGTGCCACCACGGGCTAGATGACCTGCTACCTTCACGAAAACATCCAGTACTGGGAAATTACTCTGAATTTTGTCGTGAATATTGATCTCAACGATCTTCTCCGGAACAAATTCCGAAGCTATTAACGAGAGAATTCCGTTGTTGGCGCAAATAAAGTAGTGTCCGTCGAGTTTTAGGGCAACATGTTTATTTTCAGGAGTTAATTCTGAATCTACTCCAATGATGTGAATACTGCCTTCTGGAAAGCTCTTGTAAGCATTCTTTATGATGTAGGAAGCTTCTGTAATATGAAAGGGGGCAATGGAATGAGAGATGTCCACAATTTTTGCCGTTGGTAACTCGGTGTAAATCGCTCCTTTAACTGCCCCTGCAAAATGATCTTTTTCCCCAAAATCTGTCGTTAAGGTAATTATGGCCATGGGCAATTTCTAATGAATATTTTTCCTAACTTAAACCTTTATTTATTTAAGTTTGTAATGCAAATCTAAAGATAATTAACTCATTTTTTAAATTTAATCCGATCGCTTTTGAACGAACTTATCATTGAACTTTCTGAAATAAGTCCGAGGGATTTTTTCGGGGAACAGAATTCACATATTGAACTTTTGAAAAGGTATTTTCCGAAGCTCAAAATTGTTGCAAGAGGTAATAAACTTCGCATCTATGGCGACGAGGAAATGCTCGAAGAATTCGACAGGAGGTTCAATATGTTGATCGATCATTACGGGAAGTTCAATCGTCTTGATGAAAATGCAATTGAGCGGGTGCTAACTAGTGAAAGCAAGGAGGAATACGATACTTCCAATGAAAGTGGAGAAGTATTGGTTCACGGAGTTAGCGGTAGGATGATCAAACCTCAGACCGCTAATCAACGCCGCCTGGTTGAGCTGATGAGGAAAAACGATATGGTCTTTGCTATTGGTCCTGCGGGGACAGGGAAAACATATACAGGTGTTGCGCTGGCTGTTAAAGCCCTTAAGGAGAAACAGGTAAAAAGAATTATTCTTACGAGACCTGCAGTGGAAGCAGGAGAGAATCTGGGATTTTTACCCGGGGATCTAAAAGAAAAGCTGGATCCTTATATGCAGCCATTATATGATGCCCTGCGGGATATGATTCCTCATGAAAAACTGGAAAGTTATATTGAAAAAGGAGTGATCCAGATCGCGCCTCTGGCCTTTATGCGTGGTAGAACCCTGGACCATGCTTTTGTTATTCTTGACGAAGCCCAAAACACCACCCATGCCCAAATGAAGATGTTCCTTACCCGAATGGGGAAGAGCGCAAAATTCATGGTCACTGGAGATCCAGGGCAAATTGACCTTCCAAAAAGAGTGATTTCGGGACTTAAAGAAGCAATTCTTGTCTTGCAGGATGTTGATGGGGTGGGAATAATTCACCTGGACGATAAGGATGTGATTCGTCACAAGCTTGTGAAGAAGATCATTGCTGCTTATAAAAGAATAGAAAATCCGGAATAAAATGACATTTTTGAGATCCCGCTGCCGTGGGATCTTTTCTTATAACTTAATACTCACATGAATACCATTACCTCTACAAATTTTAATTTTCCCGGTCAAAAAAATGTTTACAAAGGAAAAGTACGGGATGTTTATACGCTGAAAGATGACCGCCTGGTCATGATCGTGACCGACAGGCTTTCTGCTTTCGATGTTGTGATGCCAAAAGGAATTCCATACAAGGGACAGATCCTTAATCAGCTCGCCACTAAAATGATGAAAGCCACCGAAGATATTGTACCCAACTGGCTCGAAGCCACACCCGATCCCAATGTGGCGATAGGGCAGAGGTGTGAACCTTTTAAAGTGGAAATGGTTATACGTGGTTATTTGACCGGTCATGCAGCCCGGGAATATGCCGCTGGAAAACGCAGCCTTTGCGGAGTACATATGCCCGAAGGGATGAAAGAAAATGAAGCTTTTGAAGCACCTATTATCACTCCCACCACAAAAGCCGACTCGGGAGAGCACGACATGGACATTTCCCGGGAAGAGATTTTGGAAAAAGGAATCGTTTCTGAAAAAGATTATCATCTCCTTGAGATTTACACCCAACAGCTGTTCCTTCGCGGTAGTGAACTCGCTAAGAAAAACGGGCTAATTCTGGTAGACACAAAATATGAATTCGGGAAAACTGCTGAAGGAGAAATTGTGCTTATCGACGAAATCCACACTCCCGATTCATCCCGTTATTTCTATGCCGAAGGTTACCGGGAGCGTCTGGCTAAAGGGGAACCTCAAAAGCAGCTTTCAAAAGAGTTTGTCAGACAATGGCTTATCCAAAATGAATTTCAGGGAAAAGAAGGGCAGCAAATTCCCGAAATGAGCGATGAATACATAGATTCAGTTTCTGAGCGTTACATCGAGCTCTATGAACAGATCACCGGCGAACCCTTTGTAAAGGCTGATATTTCTAATATTGAGGAGAGGATCGAGCGGAATGTATTGGAGCACATAAGGTAGTTTGTATTGAGTATTAAAAATAAGTTATAGGTGGCTTTGTGCTCTCTGGTGCATTCTGGTTGTCAGGCTGAGCAATTTTCACGTCCGGGAGGCCGGGGAAATATGGTCGAAGCCTGGTTTGAATAAAGTTTTTTTAGAAGAAATGGATGTCATGTGCTAACAAGCGCTTCGACCGTCGCTTCCTGCGGTCGCTGGCTCAGCGTGACATGGGTTCTTTTCCATAATTTCCCGCTGATTTCGCTGATTTCCGCAAATAAAATTGAACTCGCAACAACCTCAACTCGCAAAAGAAAATAAATCATGAGTTAAAGGTTATGAGAAAAAATAATCTGCAGCTTACAACAGAGGTCGAAATGACAAACTCTAAAATTCTCGATTTTTGGTTCTTAACTCATTTTGCACTACTTACTAAAATCTGCGTACTGCATACTTGCCTTTGCCTTTCTAACCGCGTCTTTCTAACTTCATCTCACTTCATGTACCAACAAATAATCCGGACCGCCGGAAAGGGGATAACCTTCAATTTTTTCAGCAACTATGGTAACTTCTTCGTTGACATAGTCGTCAAGGTCTACTGCCTCACTTTTTAGAGCGTAAAATTCTTCATTTTCTGTTTCAATAGTATGGGTGCCGTATTGGTACGAGGTCATGCCTTGTTCCTGGATGGTGCCGGTGATCTCCATAGTTTTTTCTTTTATTACAGCCGAACGCGATTCATCTTCCCCGTTAGTTGTATAACTACAGGTTTGAGTAAAGAACAATAAAGTTAATCCCGCAAAAATGTTCAAAATCAATTTCATAATTCAGTTTAGTTTAATCTTCATATAATTTTAGGCGGTTTTGTAAATGCCGCACTTCATCCTGAAGTCGGGAAACCCGGTTCAGGAGATGGTTAATAGCGTCTATTCCCTGCATATTTATCTCAAGGTCGTAGTGCAGGCGCATTATTCGCTCCAGCTCCCTCAGTTGTTCCTGCTCAATGTATTCATCTTCCTCTATAATTATAGTTTGTATTAATCCATTTTCTGTGAGGGAATGAATAAAAGAATACTCCAGTTGATGGCAATTACAAAATTCTAATATTGAGATATATTGATCATCCATTTTCTTGCAGTTTTTTTAGTTCCTGTAAAAGTTCTTTTTCCCTTGCACTCAGGTTTGTCGGAATCTTTATTTTGTAAGTAATAAAAAGGTCGCCAAACTGTCCTTCTGTCTTGTAAACCGGAAATCCTTTTCCTTTTAGTTTTACGGTTGTTCCGTTCTGGGTTTCCGGCTTCACATTCAGTTTTACTTTTCCGTCAAAGGTATCTACCATGAGATCTCCGCCTAATGTGGCCGTAAATATATCCAGTTCTACATCTTTATAGAGATTTTTTCCTTCTCGTTTAAAGGAAGTATCATTGTTAATGGCAAAAGTAATGAGGAGGTCCCCGTTTGGTCCACCGTTCATTCCTTCCCCTCCATAACCTTTGATCCTAATAGTTTGTCCGTTTTCCACACCGGCAGGTATGGTTAGTCTTATATTTTTACCATTGATGGTAAGCGTTTGCTTTTGGGTTTTATAGACATCGGTAAGATTTAACTGTAGCTCTGCATTATAATCCTGTCCCCTAAAGCGGGTAGTTCTTTGCCTTCCGCCTTGAGCACCTCCGAACATAGATTCAAAAAATTCAGAAAAATCCCCGCCTTCAAATCCGCCGCCGCCAAAATTTTCTGCTCCTCCAAAGCCGCCGGTTCTGCCACCCGAATATTGTTGCTGATACTGTTGCTGTTGTGCTTTTTGTCTTTCAAATTCTTCGGCATGTTGCCAGTCTTTCCCGTACTGGTCGTACTTTTTTCTTTTTTCTGGATCTATAAGCACTTCATGTGCCTCATTTATCTGCTGAAATTTCTTCTGGGCAGCAGTATCATTAGGATTTAGGTCTGGGTGATACTTACGTGCCAGTTTTCGGTAGGCTTTTTTTATATCATTTTTAGTAGCAGTTTTATCCAGCTCTAAAACCTTATAATAATCAATAAATTCCATAGATTTTTATGAAGTTTTTTAATCTTCCATTCCTTTAAAGATACATATTTCAGGAAAAAATCAGATCATTCCTGCGATTTATTACTCCTGAAAGATTCCTTTCAAAAATGCCATTTCTGGATACCCTTCTGAAAATCAATTAATTTTAAATATTTGTTTTTGAAGCTTCTTTTCCTAAATTTAGATTATGGAAAATTTACAGCTGCGCAGCTTCGCCGATTATAAGAAAGCCTACAAGAAAAGTATTACAGATCCTGAAGCTTTTTGGGATGAAATAGCCGGTACGTTTACCTGGCAAAAAAGATGGGACAAGACCCTGGAATGGGATTTTGAGAAACCTGAAGTGAAATGGTTCCAGGGAGGAAAACTGAATATCACAGAAAACTGCCTGGATCGTCACCTGGAGACCCTTGGGAACAAAACGGCTATTATCTGGGAACCTAATGATCCCGATGAGGAATCCCGGTATATCTCCTACAGGCAATTATTTGTAAAAGTTTCCAGGTTTGCAAATGTTTTGAAAAATAACGGGATCAAAAAAGGAGACAGGGTATGTCTTTACATGCCAATGATCCCTGAATTAGCCATTGCTATGCTGGCTTGTGCAAGAATTGGGGCAGTTCATTCCATCGTTTTTGCAGGTTTTTCCAGTTCGGCTATTGCACGACGTATCAATGACTCCGATTGTAAGATGCTTATTACGGCAAACGAAGTTTACAGAGGATCTAAAAAAGTTAATTTGAAGGAAATGTGTGATAAGGCTCTGGAAGAGACCCCGGGTGTAGAAACGGTGATCGTTTACCGCCGCACAGTGGAGCCTACTCCTATGAAAGAGGGCAGGGATAAATTCTGGTTTGATGAACTTCAAAAGGCTGAAAAAGAATGCCCTGCAGAAGTTATGGATGCCGAAGATATGTTGTTTATTCTCTATACTTCCGGCTCAACCGGTAAGCCAAAAGGGATGGTTCATACTGTTGGAGGTTATATGGTGGGTACGACTTACACCTTTCAAAATGTCTTTCAGCTTGAAAAACATGATGTCTACTGGTGTACGGCCGATATTGGATGGATCACAGGACACTCCTATATAATATACGGGCCTCTGGCATCCGGAGCTACAACTGTGATGTTTGAAGGCGTTCCCAGCTATCCCGATTACGGCAGATTCTGGGAAATTGTTGATAAGTTAAAAGTCACTCACTTTTATACAGCTCCTACTGCAATACGATCGCTGGCCAAACAACCTTTAAATTTCGTTGAAAAGCACGATCTCACTTCCCTTAAAGTGCTGGGAAGTGTAGGAGAACCCATTAATGAAGAGGCCTGGCACTGGTACAATGATAATATTGGAAAAGGAAATTGTCCTGTTGTAGATACTTGGTGGCAAACCGAGACAGGAGCAATTATGATTTCCCCTCTTGCCGGTATTACACCTACAAGGCCCACTTTTGCGACTTTACCCTTGCCGGGAGTGCAACCGGTTCTTATGAATGATCAGGGAGAGGAGACACCCGTTACAAATGAGCCTGTTGACGGAAGACTGGCAATTAAATTTCCATGGCCTTCAATTGCCCGTACCATCTATGGGGATCATCAACGCTATAGAGAAGTGTATTTTTCCACGTTTAAAAACAAATATTTTACCGGTGACGGGGCATATCGTGATGCAACCGGAAATTACCGCATTACGGGAAGGGTTGATGACATAGTTATTGTTTCCGGACATAACCTGGGAACTGCAGCAATAGAAAATGCCATTGATGAGCATGAACACGTGGTCGAGAGTGCGGTTGTGGGCTTTCCACATGATATTAAAGGAAATGCACTTTACGCATATGTAATTCTTTATGACAAAGTAGAGCCTTCAGAAAAGCTTGAAAAGGAAATTAAGGAGATTGTTTCCCAAACTTTGGGACCAATTGCGAAACCTGAAAAGATTCAATTCGTGAGCGGACTTCCCAAAACAAGAAGCGGAAAAATTATGAGAAGGATTCTTCGTAAAATTGCATCAAACGATACAGAAAATCTTGGAGATACTTCAACTCTGCTTAATCCAGAAATTGTTGACGAAATAATGACTGAAGCAAAACATTAAATTTTCTTTTATGAAATAACTGCTTTAGTATAACAAGATAAGAGAAGTTGAAGGCCTTGTAGCTTTTCTAAAGCATCTTGAGAAGTAAATCAGAATTTTTGATAGGTTTTAGGATTCTTTCTCTTCCAGCTCAATTTCAAAATCTTTGAGAATTTCAAGTAAGACTTCTTCTGTTTGAGAAAGATTAGGTTTGGAGGTACGTTTTCTTTCTACCTTTTGGAAATATGGAACTATACCTCCTGTCTCGTATAGCTCAACCACATAGGGGTGCACGTAATAGCTACGGCATACACTGCGGGTGTTGTTTAATGCTTCGGCTGTGGTATCATAAGCCTCTAAGATGTTCTTTTTGTTCTGCTTTTCCTCTTCGGTAAAGCCCGTGTCGCGTAACTTTTCAAAAAAGATCTTCGTGGCACTCCAGGTCCTGAAATCTTTAGCCGAAAATAGTTCTCCACTCAATTCCTGGATGTAGTGATTTACCATTCCGCTATCAATACTGTGCTTTTTTCCGTCCTCACCTATATATTTAAACACCTCCCATCCGGGAATTTCCTCACATTGATTTACCAGTTTAATTAATTTCTTGTCACGTACAGAAACAGTATTTTCAATTCCACGTTTACCTAAAAAATTAAATTTCATTTCACCGCTGGAGATCTCTACATGTCGGCTTCTTAAAGTGGACAGGCCGTAGGATTTATTTTGTTTGGCATAAGCCTCATTTCCAATCCTAATGTGTGTTTCTTCCATGAGTCTTACCACCAGGGCGAGGACTTTTTCCTGTGGCATTCCTTTTTTGTCCAGGTCTTTATCTACCTGTGCTCTGATCTTTGGCAAAACCTTACCAAAGGCGGTCATCTTATAAAATTTTGTGAGATTACGGAGCTTTGTCCAGTCGGGATGATAGATGTATTGTTTTCGCTGTTTGGTATCAAGTCCTATGACCTGTAGATGACCATTTGAAAAAGGGCAGATTTTTACTTTTTCCCATGCGGGTGGAATAACAAGTTTTTTTATTCTTTCCAGCACCTCATCATCCTTAAGTGGTTCTCCATCGTGGAGATACTGGTAACCTTTTCCTCTTTTGCGCCGCATAATACAAAGGTCATCTTCAGAAATATACTGTAGATTAGCTTTTTCTGCAGCCAGGTCAGGATTGGAGAGTAGCGTTACAACTTCATCTGGAGAAAGGACCATGAATTTTTTTCTAAATATAGCTTTCATCATTATCCCGACCTTGTAAAGAAATGTGAAAACTTCAGAAAATAAAAACCTCCTTAGAAAGGAGGTTCAAAAATGTTATTTTGGGATACCTATTCAAAATAGCTAAAGGTATCTCCATCTTTTAGTTGTAACAAGCTTTCATAGATCAACTTTATCACATTTTCCACATCATTGCGGTGCACCATTTCAACTGTGGTATGCATATAACGCAAGGGAAGGGAGATCAAAGCCGAAGCCACTCCGCCATTACTGTAAGCAAAAGCGTCTGTATCTGTGCCTGTCATTCTTGAAGAAGCCATACGCTGAAAGGGGATATTTTTATCCTCGGCAGTTTTAATTAGAAGATTTCGCAGCTTGTTTTGTACGGCGGGTGCATAAGAAATCACCGGACCGTCACCAATTTTTGTTAGTCCGTTTGTTTTCTTTTCGATCATTGGGGTAGTGGTGTCATGAGTAACATCGGTCACTATGGCCACATTTGGTTTAATACGTTGGGTGATCATTTCGGCACCTCTTAGACCAATTTCCTCCTGTACCGAATTTGTTATATAAAGACCAAAAGGCAATTTCTTTTTGTTTTCCTTCAGCAGGCGTGCTACTTCGGCGATCATAAATCCGCCAATTCGGTTGTCAAGAGCCCGGCTCACAAATTTATTTTTATTGAGGATAAAGAATTCGTCGGGATAAGTGATTACGCAACCAACATGAACGCCTAGAGCCTCCACCTCTTCTTTTGAAGAGCAGCCTACATCTATAGAAATATTGTCAAGTTTAGGAGCCTGTTCTTTTTCTTTATCGCGGGTGTGAATGGCAGGCCATCCAAAAACTCCTTTTACAATCCCGTTCCTGGTGTGAATATTCACTCTTTTTGAGGCGGCGATCTGGTGGTCGCTTCCACCATTACGAATTACGTAGATCAAACCGTCGTCGGTAATATAGTTTACATACCACGAGATCTCATCGGCATGACCTTCTATTACAACCTTGTATTTTGCTTTAGGATTTATGACCCCTACGGCAGTACCGTAGGTGTCTGTAATGAATTCATCCACATAAGGTTCTATATAATTCATCCATAATTTTTGACCTTCCCATTCATATCCGGTAGGTGCAGCATTATTTAAATATTGTTCGAGAAAACTTACAGATTTTTCGTTGAGGATTTCTTCCTGGCCCATTTTTATACTTTTTGACGAATTTAATAAGATTTAAAGAGCTGACAATTTATAGATAATGTAATTTTGGAATGATTTTAGCTCAAATGTTGAAAACGAGTATTTTGAGGCAAATTTTATTCATTTATCTCTTTTTGGCGCCGTTGCCTATTCTCGCTCAGGTTGAAGAACCAGTGCAGGATAGTGTGGATTATGAGTTCTATATTATAGAAGGAGATACCATTGCACGCTCACATATAGATCTTGATGAGGTGCTTATCCTTGGAAGACTAAAATTTGACAGTGATCTGGAACGTCGTAAATACCTTATTCTCCGCAGAAAAACCATAAAGGTTTATCCTTATGCCAAACTGGCTTCAGAAAGATTGGTGGAATTAAATAACAGGCTGGATCAAATCAAATCAAAACGGGACCGGAAACGATATACTAAGATTGTCCAGGATTATATTGAAAATCAATTCTCGGCCGAATTAAAGAAATTAACCAGGACAGAAGGTCAGATTCTGGTAAAATTAATTCACCGGCAAACCGGAATAACCGCTTTTGATCTCGTGAAAGATCTAAAAAGTGGATGGAGAGCTTTCTGGTACAATACAACAGCCAGTTTCTTTGACATTTCCTTAAAGGAGGAGTTTGATCCATCTAAGAATGAGGAAGACTATTATATTGAAGATATTCTTCAAAGAGCTTTTCAAGGTAAACAGCTGGAAAGGCAACCCTCTGCGCTGGATTACAATTTCCTGGAACTTACAGATAAGTGGTCAGCACCCGTAAAAGGGGATAGAAAATCATAATATGTATTTGGGCGTTCCCCTGCTTTCGCTACCGCGCATGCCGGGTCGGGCTATACGCTTCAATCTTTTTGCTTGCTCATGCTTCACAAAAAGGATTTCCGCTGCTATCCCTAACGCGGGTTGAATAAATAATTACCTCTCAAAAATGTCATTTTCAATACCTTATCTTGAGGGGGTTGTGAAATGTCAAAAGTTGTGGTACAAGTTTGCAGAAGTAGAAATCGGTAGTATATTTGCACCCGCTTTGAGAAACAACAAAGGGTCTTATATCCGGGAGTTGTAAGCCGGTAGGGCAGGAGTATCGGAGTAAAATTGGTCTGGTTGAAATAGCAGGCAAAGTTCTCTGAAAAAGTTTTGAATTTTAACTTGGATAATAAAGAGTAAAGGTTGTAAATTTGCAAGCTCGTTCTTTAAGAAAGCTAAAAACAGGGGTTAAGAAAAAATTTAATTTTTTTTCTTGCTGGTTTTAAAAAAGGTTGTAGATTTGCAGCCGCTTAGAACAGGAGCGAAGTTCATTGAGAATTACTGAAGAAGAAATCCCGGGTAGGGTAATAATAGAAAAGGTTCAACTCCTTTTATTTCACAAGAAACGCCTCCTGAAATACGGAAAAGTTTCTCCCCTTTTTTAAGGGGAGATGTCCGGAAGGACAGAGGGGTAAGTTCATTGACATATTGAATTGACAGCGCGTATGTTGCTTTAATTAGTAACAAATGCAAATAAGAATTAAGACTAGAAGAACGTTTTGAGCTTTGATCCCCGATAGCTATCGGGGTGAAGAAGAGGAATTCCTTTAGTAGTTGTTAAAGTATATAAGATTTAACGATGAAGAGTTTGATCCTGGCTCAGGATGAACGCTAGCGGCAGGCTTAACACATGCAAGTCGAGGGGCAGCACGTCTTCGGATGGTGGCGACCGGCGCACGGGTGCGTAAC
>NZ_KE384222.1:55659-361021 GCF_000424665.1 Salinimicrobium terrae DSM 17865 | reverse complement strand
CAGATGCATGGAATCGATTTCCAGTATATCCAGCCAGGGAAACCCACACAGAATGCTTTTATTGAACGATTCAACGGCACCTATAGAAGAGGAGTTTTAAATAAATACATTTTTGAAGACTTGAATCAGGTAAGAGAACAAACTCAAATCTGGATGGATGATTATAATAATCAAAGACCACATGATGCATTAGGAAAAATGGCACCAATAGAATATGCTGAATTTAATTCTCTATTAGCGACTACAGATAAAACCAAAAACAATAATTTTATCCCATCAAACAGTTCTAATTAGGGGAAGCTTACACCTCCTTTACGAACTGCGGGGCTTTTGACTGAAAAAATGCGACGAGTTCAAGACGCGAGCTTCAGATAGTAAGGAGCACAGTAATAAATGAAGTCTCTTATCCGGTTTTCCGGAATGGAAAGTTCTTCAAAGATAGATTCCGAAAGTGCCGCGATACCCGCATCCACAGCTTGAGATCGATCTTCATTGGCAGCGGCTTTTTGAAGCATAGCTGTTTTTCCATTCAACCTATTAATTATTCCATCAAGACTTACGTTAAGATTTCCGGGAGGATTATACTTTGAAGTTGTACTTACATTAGATGCCGTTTTTAACTTTCGTTCAATGGAAGTAGGTCTGGGAATGTCATACATTGGAAAACCCAGATCGGCTTGAGATAAAGTCGGAATATTTTCAAGATCTGTAACGAGATTTCCGCTTAAGCTAATGTCGCTAATGCTCACCTCTGCAAGCTCATCAATTTTTTCCACCAGAAGCACGGTCAAAAATGTCTTTTTCAGCACCTCTTCTGTAATGACTATTTCCCGCTGCTCATATTGAACAGAGGAAAATTTCAAAGTATCACTCACCGCTACTTCAATTTCAAATTCACCCTGCATATTGTTTGTCGTTCCAATCCTGCTGGTTATGTTAACAATATTAATATAGAAGAAATTGCCTGGTCAGGCGTAAGGATCTTGCCTTGCAATAAAGATCTCTCCTGCCCTTGTGCAGATAGAAAGGGAATAATGAACAGCAAAAACCAAAAAATAATTCTAGTTTGGAATTGTCTCATTTTACTTTCCCCGTAACCTTTCTTTTATAAAAACAGGGGCCTTTCCTCTGTAGTACTCCACAAGTTCAAGTCTCATATCTTCGGGTAAAAAAGTGTAGAAAGTGGCATCTTCCGCACAGAAATAAACAAAATCTCTAATATGGTCGACAGGAATAGAGAGATTCACAAAAAAGGAAACAGGAAGCGCATTTACACCTGCGTCAACAATTTGAGAAAGGTCTTCATTAGCAGTAGCTTTCTTCAGCATTTTAATTTTTCCGTTTAAAGTATTAAGAAGGAGATCTACTCCTGAAGATGCAGTTATTAATTTCCTCTCTACGGAAGTAGGTCGGGGAATATCGGACATTGGAAATCCCAGGTCTGCCTGGGTAAGGGTGGGAATATTTTCAAGATCTGTAGCGAGATTTCCACTTAAGCTAATGTTACTGATGTTCACCTCTGGTAGCTCATCAATTTTTTCTACAAGAAGTACTGTCAAAAATGCCTTTTTCAGGACTTCTTCTGTAATGACTACTTCCCACTGCTCGTATTGAACCGAAGAAAACCTGAGAGTATCTCTCACTGCTACTTCAATTTCAAATTCACCCTTTAGATTGTTTGTCGTTCCAATTCTGCTGGTGATGTTAAGGATATTAATAGCGGAAATTTCCTGGTCATCCGTAAGAATCCTGCCTTGTAACAAAGATCTCTCCTGACTGAAAGCAGAGAAAAATAAAAACAAGAAGAGAAAAGACAGAAATGTTTTTATCATCCCCTGATCTTTTCAAATGTCCGTATTTTAAATTTGTAGTAGATCAGTTTCCTTAATAATAAAATTCTATCTCACTTCTATGAATATTGTAAGAGCAGACAATTTTAATTCAATGAAACATCTGTCCAACCATTCTTTTTGGAATGTATTCTTCTGCTATTAAAACTAAGCAGTTCGAAAATGCCGGCCATAAATAACCATACCGGAAGAATTAGAATAAGGGCAGCCGTTCCCATCCCAAAAGCATCTATCATGGAGTAAAAAGCCGCCATTGAAAGTAGCACCAGTGCTATTCCCGTAGCTATCCTTAACCATTTACTTGCCCCACCCGCAAAAATCCCGACGATAAAGCTCCACATTAAGGCCAAAGCCAAAACTCCAAACATTCCTGCAATAAGATAATCAAGAGTATTTGCCCCTTCCAATAGAAAAATTGCGCAGTAACAAAAAATTAGCCCAAGCACAAGCCTTGAAACAATCCAAAAAATTCGGGAAAAATTAAAGAAGGACCTGATGAGCTTCATTTTATTTTTTAAAATTAAATTCCTTAGGGAGAAGCTAAATATAGAACTTTTTATAATTAAAAAAGCCGGAGCTGCAGCTCCGGCCAAAGATTTTCCTAAAATACAATTTTTGAGGATTAACTTTTTTTCCTTTTTGAACCACGACCGTAAGCCAAATTCAGTATGAATGGCACTAAGAAACTAATTAGGCCCGGAGTGTTCCTTCATTTCTAAAAAAATCTGAAGTAGTAATTACGCCCAGGAACTGAGCCTAAAGAGCTTTTAAACCCAGCAAAAAAAGCTGCCAGCGAAAAATGAAAAAGAAAGTCCTCTAATAACGTGATGCTTAACTATTAGGCTTGACCCGTCGGACCAAAGTTAAGAGGAATGTTAGGCTGGTCGTATTCTTTTATTTCACCATGTGCCTTTTCAAATCGTTTAACATTGTCTGCCAAAGCCTTTAATAGCCTTTTGGCATGCTGCGGAGTTAAAATAATGCGGGACTTTACTTTACTCTTGGGAGTTCCCGGCATTATGCTCACAAAGTCAACAACAAATTCTGAGACGGAATGGTTGATAATAGCCAAATTAGAATAGGTCCCTTCGGCCACTTTTTCATCCAATTCTATATTAATCTGACCCTTTTTAGGTTTTTTACTGTTGTTATTTTCGTCGCTCATTTATAAGTTTTTATAGGATTAAAAGTACAAAAAAATCCCGACCGTAGTGGCCGGGATTTCTGTCAATGTGGAAATCTGCTATAGAAGATTTCTACTAGTTATAATTTACTTCCTGCTTTTTTTCAAGCATTTCATCAAATTCTTCTTTAGAACCAACAATGATATGTTCGTACTCCCGAAGTCCTGTACCTGCAGGAATTCTGTGGCCAACAATAACATTTTCTTTTAGTCCTTCAAGCTCATCAACCTTACCACTTACGGCTGCTTCGTTTAATACCTTTGTAGTTTCCTGGAAGGACGCCGCAGAAATAAATGACTTGGTTTGAAGTGATGCACGAGTAATACCCTGAAGTACAGGAGTCGCAGTTGCAGCAACCACATCTCTTGCAGTAACAAGGTTCTTATCCTCTCTTCTAAGAATAGAGTTTTCATCTCTAAGATCTCTTGGAGAAATAAGCTGTCCCGGTTTTAGATTCTCTGAATCTCCCGCATCTTCAACTACTTTCATTCCAAAGATCTCATCGTTCTCCTCGCTAAAATCATCCTTATGAACCAACTGGTTCTCAAGGAAGATAGTATCTCCCGGATCAACGATTCTTACCTTACGCATCATCTGTCTTACAACTACCTCAAAATGCTTATCGTTGATCTTCACGCCTTGTAGTCGGTAAACTTCCTGAACTTCGTTCACAAGGTACTGTTGTACAGCGCTTGGTCCTTTAATGGACAGGATATCTTCCGGAGTCACAGACCCATCAGATAGTGGCATTCCGGCACGCACGTAGTCATTCTCCTGAACAAGGATCTGGTTAGAAAGTTTCACAAGATACTTCTTAACTTCTCCAAGCTTGGATTCGATAATGATCTCACGGTTACCACGTTTGATCTTTCCAAAGGAAACAACTCCGTCGATCTCACTTACCACAGCAGGGTTAGAAGGGTTACGCGCTTCGAAAAGCTCGGTTACCCTTGGAAGACCACCTGTAATATCCCCTGACTTAGAAGATTTACGTGGGATCTTAACCAGAATCTTCCCTACCTTAATCTTCTCGTCGTTGTCCACCATAAGGTGAGCTCCAACAGGAAGGTTGTAAGAACGAATTACTTCATCTTTCTTTCCAAGGATCTGAAGTGTTGGAATAAGCTTTTTGTTACGGGATTCGGAAATTACTTTTTCCTGGAATCCTGTTTGCTCATCGATCTCCACCTGGTAAGTTACCCCTTGCTCGATATTCTCATACTTGATCTTACCGGCAAATTCTGAAATGATCACCCCGTTATAAGGATCCCACTGGCAAATTACCTCGTCTCTGGAAACTTTGTCTCCATTCTTAATAAATATCTGCGATCCATAAGGAATGTTGCTTGTACTAAGTACAATTCCCGATTTTTGATCTTTCAGTTTTAATTCTGAAGTTCTTGAAATCACGATCTCAGCCTCGCTACCATCAGGAGCTTCTCCTTTTACAGTCTTAAGATCTTCGATCTCTGCAATTCCCGGGAACTTCGCGATCAATTTATTCTCTTCAGAAATGTTTCCTGCAATACCACCCACGTGGAAGGTACGAAGGGTAAGCTGTGTACCCGGCTCTCCAATTGACTGGGCAGCTACAACTCCAACCGCTTCTCCTCTTTGTACCGTTTTATTGGTAGCAAGATTACGGCCGTAACATCTCACACATATTCCTTTTTTAGCCTCACAAGTAAGAGCAGATCTTATTTCAACACTTTCAATCGGAGCTTCGGTGATCTTCTTAACAATATCCTCGTCAATTTCAACGCCCGATTCTACAAGCAGCTCGTTAGTTAAAGGATTAATTACATCATGAAGGGCAGTTCTACCAAGAATTCGCTCTCCAAGAGATTCCACGATCTCCTCATTCTTCTTCAATGGCGATACGTCAACACCTCTTAAAGTACCACAATCTTCCTCGTTGATGATCACATCCTGTGAAACATCTACAAGACGACGGGTAAGGTAACCTGCATCGGCAGTTTTAAGAGCCGTATCAGCAAGTCCTTTCCGTGCACCGTGAGTAGAAATAAAGTATTCAAGAATCGAAAGACCTTCCTTAAAGTTAGAAAGAATAGGGTTTTCAATAATTTCTCCACCTCCGGAAGTAGACTTTTTAGGCTTCGCCATTAATCCACGCATACCGGTCAACTGACGGATCTGTTCTTTAGATCCCCTTGCACCGGAGTCAAGCATCATGTACACCGAGTTAAATCCTTGCTGGTCTTCACGAATACGCTTCATGGCTAATTCCGTTAAGCCGGCGTTCGTAGAAGTCCAGATGTCAATAACCTGGTTGTAACGTTCGTTGTTGGTAATAAGACCCATGTTATAGTTTCCTATAATACCTTCAACCTGCTCGTTTGCATCGTCGATCATGGTCTGCTTTTCTTCCGGAATAATAATATCTCCCAAACTGAAAGACAATCCCCCACGGAATGCAAAACCATAACCCATTTCCTTAATCGCATCCAGGAATTCCGCAGTTTCGGGAACGCTGGTTACTTTAAGAATGTTACCAATAATATCACGAAGTGATTTTTTAGTAAGTACTTCATTCACAAAACCTGCTTTTTCCGGCACGGCCTGGTTGAATAGTACTCTACCTACTGTAGTTTCAATGATCTGGTTTACCAGTTGTCCTGCCTCATTAAAATCCTTTGTACGGATCTTGATCATCGCGTTAAGCTCAACCATCTTCTGGTTGTAAGCGATTGTCACCTCTTCAGGTGAATAGAACGTAAGCCCTTCTCCTTTTACAGCTCTCTCGGGAGTTGATTTTCTGGCCTTTGTCATATAGTAAAGACCAAGTACCATATCCTGAGAAGGTACAGTTACCGGCGAACCGTTTGCAGGGTTCAAAATATTGTGCGAACCTAACATTAACAGCTGTGCCTCGAGGATAGCCTCTGGCCCAAGCGGAAGGTGGACAGCCATTTGATCCCCATCAAAATCGGCGTTGAATGCAGTACACGCAAGTGGGTGCAACTGAATCGCTTTACCTTCAATAAGTTTTGGCTGGAATGCCTGGATACCAAGTCTGTGAAGAGTTGGGGCCCGGTTAAGCAACACAGGATGCCCTTTCAATACATTCTCAAGAATATCCCAAACAACAGGTTCTTTTTTATCTATAATTTTCTTGGCAGACTTCACAGTCTTAACAATACCTCTTTCGATAAGTTTTCTTATCACAAAAGGCTTGTAAAGCTCGGCTGCCATGTCTTTTGGAAGACCACACTCGTAGAACTTCAATTCCGGTCCTACAACAATTACCGAACGAGCAGAATAATCCACACGCTTACCAAGCAGGTTTTGACGGAAACGCCCTTGCTTACCTTTTAAGGAGTCAGAAAGGGATTTCAACGGCCTGTTGGAATCAGTTTTTACTGCTGAAGATTTTCTTGTGTTATCAAATAACGAATCTACAGATTCCTGTAGCATACGCTTTTCGTTACGAAGAATCACTTCAGGAGCTTTGATCTCCATTAACCTTTTCAGACGGTTATTACGAATAATTACACGACGGTAAAGATCATTTAAATCTGAAGTTGCGAAACGTCCTCCATCAAGCGGCACCAATGGACGTAATTCCGGCGGAATGATTGGAATTACTTTCATGATCATCCACTCAGGACGGTTTTCACGGTTCTTATTTGCATCACGAAGTGCTTCCACAACCTGTAGTCTCTTAAGAGCCTCAGTTTTACGTTGCTTGGAAGTTTCGTTGTTTGCTTTGTGTCTTAATTCATAGGAAAGTGCATCAAGGTCTATGCGCTGCAGGATGTCGATAAGACACTCTGCTCCCATTTTAGCAATAAATTTATTCGGGTCGTTCTCATCCAGGTAAAGGTTTTCCTGCGGAAGGGTATCCAGAATGTTCAGGTACTCTTCTTCAGTAAGGAAATCCATTTTCTTCAACGGCGATCCATCCTCATTCTTGGCAATACCCGGTTGAATTACCACGTACCTCTCGTAGTAAATGATCATGTCTAATTTCTTAGACGGAAGACCAAGCAGGTAACCAATCTTATTAGGTAATGAACGGAAGTACCAGATGTGTGCCACAGGAACCACAAGGTTAATATGCCCCACACGGTCTCTACGCACTTTCTTTTCGGTCACCTCTACACCACATCTATCACACACGATTCCTTTATAACGGATCCTTTTGTACTTTCCACAGGCACATTCATAATCCTTTACAGGACCAAAAATACGCTCACAGAAAAGCCCGTCCCTTTCGGGTTTGTGCGTACGATAATTGATAGTTTCAGGTTTTAGGACCTCCCCGCGTGACTCAGCAAGAATCGACTCAGGAGAAGCTAAACCTATAGAGATCTTGTTAAACCTCTGTACTGTATTCTTATCATTATTTCTAGCCATAATACTTTTTATGTAGTAATCAGTTTTCAGTAAACAGTATTCAGTAAATTCAAACTGGATACTGCTTACTGCCTACTGGTGACTTTTTTATTCTTCTAATCTAATATCTAATCCCAGACCTTTCAGTTCGTGCATTAACACGTTAAAAGATTCAGGTAGTCCAGGTTCTGGCATTGGCTCACCTTTTACGATGGCTTCATAAGTCTTGGCTCTTCCTATAACATCATCTGACTTTACAGTAAGAATTTCACGAAGAGTCGCCGAAGCACCGTATGCTTCAAGGGCCCAAACTTCCATCTCTCCAAAACGCTGACCACCAAACTGAGCTTTACCTCCAAGCGGCTGCTGAGTGATCAATGAGTATGGCCCGATTGAACGTGCGTGCATCTTATCATCAATCATGTGTCCCAGTTTAAGCATGTAGATCACCCCAACAGTTGCAGGCTGGTCAAATCGATCTCCGGTTCCACCATCATAAAGATAAGTATGGCCAAACCTCGGAATTTCCGCTTCATCTGTCAATTCATTGATCTGATCTATAGTTGCACCATCAAAAATGGGAGTAGCAAATTTTCTACCCAGTTTTTGTCCGGCCCATCCAAGAACAGTTTCATAGATCTGTCCAATGTTCATACGTGATGGCACCCCAAGTGGGTTCAATACTATATCAACAGGTGTACCATCTTCAAGGAAAGGCATATCTTCCTGGCGAACTATACGGGCAACAATACCTTTGTTGCCGTGACGTCCAGCCATTTTATCCCCTACTTTCAGCTTACGTTTCTTAGCGATGTAAACTTTAGCAAGTTTGATTATACCTGCAGGTAGTTCATCCCCCACAGAAATGGTGAACTTTTCCCTTCTCAGGTTACCCTGGATATCATTTTCCTTAATACGGTAGTTGTGAAGAAGATCGGCCACCAAAGCATTCAGATGATCATCTGTAGTCCAGGTTCCATGGGTAAGGTGAGCATAATCATCAACTGCATTAAGCATTTTCTGAGTGTACTTCTTACCTTTTGGAAGGATCTCCTCACCAAGGTCATTCATCACTCCCTGGGCAGTTTTTCCACCAATGATCGCGAATAGCTTGTCTACCAGTTCAGACTTTAAAATGGCAAATTTCGCTTCATATTTTTTCTCAAGTGCCGAAACATCTTCCTTATCCTGAGCTCTCTTACGCTTGTCTTTAATAGCGCGGGCAAACAATTTCTTGTCAATTACCACACCTCTTAATGACGGAGAAGCTTTAAGAGAAGCATCCTTCACATCTCCGGCTTTATCACCAAAGATCGCTCTAAGAAGTTTTTCTTCGGGAGTTGGATCGCTCTCTCCTTTCGGAGTGATCTTACCTATTAGAATATCCCCGGGTTTAACTTCTGCACCAATACGAATCATTCCATGCTCATCAAGATCTTTTGTAGCCTCTTCAGAAACGTTTGGAATATCGTTTGTCAATTCTTCATTACCAAGCTTGGTATCTCTAACTTCAAGAGAATATTCATCGATGTGAATAGAGGTGAAAATATCATTTCTCACCACATTTTCTGAAATCACGATCGCATCCTCAAAGTTGTAACCTTTCCATGGCATGAAAGCCACTTTCATGTTACGTCCAAGTGCAAGTTCCCCCGCCTCGGTCGCGTAACCCTGACAAAGTACCTGACCTTTAGAAACCCTGTCACCTACTCTTACGATTGGCTTCAGGTTAATAGAAGTACCCTGGTTTGTCTTTCTAAACTTCACCAGCTCATAAGTCTTGGAATCTGAGTCAAAACTTACCATTCGCTCCTCTTCAGTTCTGTCGTACTTTATAGTGATCTGGTTTGCATCAACGTATTCTACAGTTCCTGCTCCTTCGGCATTAATCAGTACTCTGGAATCTGTAGCTACCTGTCTTTCCAGTCCTGTACCAACGATTGGAGAATCCACTCGAAGTAAAGGTACGGCCTGGCGCATCATGTTTGATCCCATCAAAGCACGGTTTGCATCATCATGCTCAAGGAACGGAATCAATGAAGCAGAGATTGAAGCGATCTGGTTTGGAGCAACGTCCATATAGTGAACCTGGGTAGGTTCTACTACAGGGAAATCACCTTCCTCACGGGCAATTACTCTATCAGCTTCAATAGTACCATCCTCACCCATTGCAATATTCGCCTGGGCTATCATCTTATCTTCTTCCTCCTCGGCACTTAAATACCTTGGCTCTTCAGAAATATTTACTTTTCCGTTAACAACCTCACGATAAGGAGTTTCAAGGAATCCCATTGAGTTCACTTTAGCATAAGCTGAAAGTGAGGAAATAAGCCCAATGTTTGGACCTTCAGGAGTTTCAATAGGACAAAGTCTTCCGTAGTGAGTATAGTGAACGTCACGTACTTCGAAACCTGCACGCTCACGGGAAAGACCACCTGGTCCTAAAGCCGAAAGTCTTCGCTTGTGAGTGATCTCTGCCAATGGATTCGTCTGGTCCATGAACTGTGACAACTGGTTGGTTCCAAAGAAAGAGTTGATCACAGAAGACAAGGTCTTCGCGTTAATCAAATCTATCGGGGTAAATACCTCGTTGTCACGTACGTTCATCCTTTCACGGATTGTACGGGCCATACGGGCAAGACCTACTCCAAACTGCTGAGACAGCTGCTCTCCCACTGTTCTTACACGACGGTTAGACAAGTGGTCGATATCATCAACCTCTGCCTTTGAATTAATAAGTTCAATAAGATATTTAACGATAGTAATGATATCCTCACGGGTAAGCACTTGCTTATCCATTGCTATATCAAGACCAAGTTTTTTGTTCATTCTGTAACGCCCTACTTCCCCAAGGTTGTAACGCTGGTCACTAAAGAACAATTTGTCAATAATTCCGCGGGCAGTCTCCTCATCTGGTGGTTCTGCGTTACGAAGTTGACGGTATATGTGTTCAACCGCCTCCTTTTCGGAGTTAGTTGGATCTTTTTGTAATGTATTGTGGATAATAGCGTAATCTCCGGTCTGGTTTTCCTCTTTGTGAAGAAGAATGGTCTTTGATCCGGTTTCTACTATTTCTTCTATATGCTCTTTTTCAAGAACAGTATCACGATCTAAAATAATCTCATTACGCTCAATCGAAACAACCTCTCCAGTATCTTCATCTACGAAATCTTCATACCAGGTGTTCAATACACGTGCAGCCAATTTACGGCCAAGAACTTTTTTAAGTCCGGTTTTGGAAACTTTCACCTCTTCTGCAAGGTCAAAGATCTCAAGAATGTCTTTATCGCGCTCAAAACCTATGGCGCGGAAAAGTGTTGTAACAGGTAATTTTTTCTTCCTATCGATATACGCGTACATAACGCTGTTGATATCGGTAGCGAATTCAATCCAGGATCCTTTAAAAGGAATTACACGGGCAGAATAAAGTTTTGTCCCGTTTGCATGGAAGGATTGTCCAAAGAATACTCCGGGAGACCGGTGCAACTGAGAAACTACTACGCGCTCAGCTCCATTGATACAAAAGGTCCCGCTTGGGGTCATATAAGGAATCGTCCCAAGATACACATCCTGAACAATAGTCTCAAAGTCCTCGTGTTCGGGATCTGTACAGTAAAGCTTTAACCGTGCTTTAAGCGGTACACTATATGTCAATCCACGCTCAATACATTCCTGAAGGGAGTACCGCGGTGGGTCCACAAAATAGTCTAAAAATTCTAGTACGAATTGGTTACGGGTGTCCGTAATGGGAAAGTTCTCCATGAAGGTATTATTTAAACCTTCATTTCCTCTTTCTTCTGATTTTGTTTCTAATTGAAAGAAGTCCTGGAATGACTTGATTTGTATATCCAAAAAGTCGGGATAGGCAGGGCTATTCTTTACAGAAGAGAAACTCAATCTTTCAGTTTGCGTTGCTAACATCAATGGACGGAATTATGTTATTATATAAAAAAGTGTGCGAAATAAACAGGAAATGTTTATATACGCAAAATGGTTTAGACCTCAGAGAACCAAATCTCCGGGTCTAAACCTATATTTGTCTGTGGGTTTAGCTTACTTAAGCTCAACCTCAGCTCCTGCTTCTTCTAACTGTGCTTTTAGTGCTTCAGCTTCGTCTTTAGAAACTCCCTCTTTTACAGGTTTTGGAGCATTGTCTACCAATTCTTTAGCATCTTTCAAGCCAAGACCGGTAAGTTCTTTTACTAATTTTACTACGGCTAGTTTTGATCCACCCGGAGCTTTAAGGATTACGTCAAATTCAGACTGCTCTTCAGCGGCTTCTTCACCACCACCAGCAGCAGCACCACCAGCAACTACTGCAGCAGCAGCAGGCTCGATACCATACTCGTCTTTTAAAATTGTAGCTAATTCATTAACTTCTTTTACTGTCAAGTTAACTAATTGCTCTGCGAAATCTTTTAAATCTGCCATTTTCTATCGTTTTAAAATGTAATGTAATTTATGTTTGTTAAAAAGTGCGTACTTGTTTATCCTTCTTTTTCAGAAAGAGTTTTAAGAATTCCTGCGATCTTACCACCACCAGATTTAAGTGCCGAAATAACATTTTTGGCAGGTGATTGTAACAATCCAACGATATCTCCAATAACTTCCTCTTTAGATTTGATGCTAACCAGAGTATCCAGTTTATCATCTCCAATGAAGATAGCCTCTTCAATAAACGCGCCTTTAAGCAAAGGGCGGTCAGATTTTTTTCTGAAATCCTTAATTACTTTAGCCGGTCCATTTCCTGTTTCAGAAAACATGATGGAAGTATTTCCCTTCAATACCGAAGGAAGATCTCCAAAATCTTTATCTGAACTCTCCATAGCCTTAGCTAAAAGGGTGTTCTTAACTACCGCAAGTTTTACGTTAGCTTTAAAACAAGCTCTACGTAAATTTGATGTATTCAAAGCATTTAAGCCTGAAATATCTGCTAGGTAAATAGTTGTATTATCAGCTAACTGGGCAGTTAAATCTTCAATTACTCTTGATTTTTCTTCTCTTGTCATAATCTAATAATATTATTGCTCAGTGAACCTTTTAGTATCAATTTCTACACTAGGACTCATCGTGCTGGACATGTGAATACTTTTTATGTATACACCTTTAGCAGCCGTAGGTTTCAATTTTACCAGGGTAGTTAATAATTCTCTTGCGTTTCCTGCTATCTTATCAGCCTCAAACGATGCTTTTCCAATACCAGCGTGAACAATACCTGTCTTATCCACTTTGAAGTCAATTTTACCGGCTTTAACATCAGATACAGCTTTTGCCACATCCATAGTTACCGTTCCGGTCTTTGGGTTAGGCATTAAACCTCTTGGTCCAAGAACACGTCCCAATGGTCCCAATTTACCCATAACACTGGGCATAGTGATGATCACATCAACATCTGTCCAGCCACCTTTGATCTTATCAAGGTACTCATCTAAACCAACGTAATCTGCTCCGGCTTCTTTAGCTTCTGCTTCCTTATCTGGAGTTACAAGAGCCAAGACCTTTACGTCTTTACCCGTACCGTGTGGTAAGGTAACAACGCCACGAACCATTTGATTAGCCTTACGCGGATCCACGTTCAAACGAACAGCGATATCCACAGAAGGATCAAAGTTTACATTGGTAATGTCTTTTATTAAAGCTGAAGCTTCTGCAACCGAATAAGTTTTACCTTTTTCAATTTTAGATTCTGCTTCCTTTTGCTTTTTAGTCAATTTTGCCATTTTTAATTTCTTTTTGGATTAAAAAGGTGCTTGTCCTTTTACAGTAACTCCCATAGATCTTGCTGTTCCAGCTACCATCTTCATTGCAGACTCAATGGTGAATGCATTTAGATCCTGCATTTTGTCTTCAGCAATAGCTCTTACCTGATCCCAAGAAACACTAGCTACTTTTTTACGGTTTGGTTCCCCAGAACCTTTTTTAGATTTCGCAGCTTCCAAAATTTGAACTGCAGCCGGTGGAGTCTTTATAACAAAGTCAAAAGACTTATCTTTATAAACCGTAATTTGAACAGGCAAAACTTTTCCCTGCTTATCCTGAGTCCTGCCGTTAAATTGCTTACAGAACTCCATGATATTAACTCCGGCAGCACCTAAAGCTGGTCCTACTGGTGGTGATGGGTTAGCAGCACCTCCGCGAACTTGTAACTTAACAACCTTACTTACTTCTTTTGCCATTTTATTAATTTTAAGATGATAGTTTTGTTAGTGGAAGCATACTAAAACTATCCAAAAATATATAGTGTAACAGTTATTATACTTTTTCTACCTGCATATAACTTAGCTCAAGCGGTGTCTTTCTTCCAAAGATCTTCACCATCACTTCAAGCTTACGCTTCTCCTCATTGATCTTTTCAACCGTACCGTTAAAGCCATTAAAAGGACCATCAATTACTTTAATAGTTTCTCCAATGGTAAATGGAATTGCAACATTATCTGCCTTGACAGAAAGTTCATCCACTTTTCCTAGCATACGGTTAACTTCGGATTTTCTCAAAGGCACAGGATCTCCTCCTTTTGTTTCTCCTAAAAATCCAATAACACCATTAATAGACTTGATGATATGAGGGATCTCACCACCAATATTAGCTAAGATCATAACATATCCAGGGAAGTAAACACGCTCCTTATTTACCTTTTTGCCATTTCTAATTTGAATGACCTTTTCGGTAGGAACAAGGACTTCTTCAATAAAATCCTCAAGACCTTCATGAGCGATTTCCCGCTCAATATATTCTTTAACTTTATTTTCCTGTCCGCTTACGGCACGAACTACATACCATTTTTTGTCTTTCACCTCTGCCATAGCAATATTATTTATGATTTAATCCACTCAAAATATTGCTCTATCACGCCGCTAAATACAGTATCTACACCCCATATTAATAATGCAAAGATTATTGAGAAGACTGCTACCACTATGGTCAACCTTTGGGCTTCTGCCCATGTTGGCCAGGTAACGTGGTTCTTCAATTCATTATAGGACTCCGAAATGTAATTTGCTATTCCTGCCATGGTATTAATTTTTTTCGCTTATCTGAAACTAAGCTCCGGCTCCCGTTTTACTACCCCTTTCTTCGGAAAGAATTCGGTGGCCATGTAGTTGATCAATATTGTTTTGAAAAAGAGGTTAAAAACGACCACTCTTTATGCACGGGTTGAGAGACTCGAACTCCCGACACCTGGTTTTGGAGACCAGTGCTCTACCAACTGAGCTAAACCCGTAAATATAAGTCAAGGTATTCACCAAAGTGAATACCTCAACTTTTATATTAAACTATACTTAGTCTAGAATTTCAGTAACCTGTCCAGCTCCTACTGTTCTACCACCTTCACGGATAGCGAAACGTAGACCAACATTCATTGCAATTGGCTGGATAAGATCAACAGTAATTGTAAGGTTATCACCTGGCATTACCATTTCAACACCTTCAGGAAGGTTAATTGTTCCAGTTACGTCGGTTGTACGAACGTAAAACTGTGGACGGTAATTGTTGTGGAATGGAGTGTGACGTCCACCTTCTTCTTTCTTAAGGATATAAACCTCAGCTTTGAATTTAGCATGTGGAGTTACAGATCCTGGCTTGGTGATTACCATACCACGAGAGATCTGAGTCTTCTCAATACCTCTTAGAAGGATACCAACGTTATCACCGGCTTCACCTCTGTCAAGGATCTTACGGAACATCTCAACTCCCGTAATAGTAGAAGTAAGTTTTCCAGCTCCCATACCAATGATTTCTACAGGATCTCCAGTGTTAGCAACACCAGTTTCAATACGACCGGTAGCAACAGTACCACGACCAGTAATAGAGAATACATCCTCGATAGGCATTAGAAATGGCTTATCGATATCACGCTCTGGTAATTCGATCCAGCTATCAACAGCTTCCATCAATTCAAGAACAGTTTGAGTCCACTTGTCATCTCCGTTAAGAGCACCAAGAGCAGATCCTGAAATTACAGGTCCGTTATCTCCATCATACTCATAGAAAGAAAGAAGATCTCTAACTTCCATTTCAACTAGCTCAAGTAGTTCCTCATCATCAACAAGGTCAACTTTGTTTAGGAATACAACGATTCTTGGAATACCAACCTGGCGTCCAAGAAGGATGTGCTCACGAGTTTGTGGCATAGGACCATCTGTAGCCGCAACCACAAGAATAGCACCGTCCATTTGAGCAGCACCAGTAACCATGTTCTTTACGTAATCGGCGTGACCAGGACAGTCAACGTGAGCGTAGTGACGTTTCTCAGTTGAATATTCAACGTGCGAAGAGTTAATAGTAATACCTCTTTCTTTTTCTTCCGGTGCGTTATCAATCTGATCAAAAGATCTAGCTTCTGAATAACCGGCATCAGCCATTACCTTAGTAATTGCTGCTGTTAAAGTTGTTTTTCCGTGATCTACGTGTCCAATTGTACCTATGTTTAGGTGCGGCTTGGACCGATCGTAAGTTTCCTTTGCCATAATTAATACTTATTTAATCTTAGTTATATATTAGTGTTCAATTTTATACAAATCTCAGAGCCAACGACGGGAATTGAACCCGTGACCTCTTCCTTACCAAGGAAACGCTCTACCCCTGAGCTACGTCGGCAAAAAAAGTCACCTCCGTCAAAGCTATTTCTTAGGGAGACAACTATAGGTTTTAAGACTCAAGCTGCAACTTTATCTAACAGGAAAACACGCCTTGTAGCGTGATAATCTCTATTACAAAAGAAGACCAGATTCCTCTTTGCTTTTATAGGGTTCAAATTGTAAAATTAAACCTATAAAAGACTCTATGCAGGCAATTCAATAAAATTTGTCTTCTAAAACAAATCCCAGACTCACCAAATAATTAGAGCAGAAAACCAATTTTTGGCTTCTAACCCTGCTTTCTGCTTCCAACAAAATTCAACTCTCATTAAACTTGTCTTCTTCAGAAAGACTTTAGAGCGGGAGACCGGGTTCCCTTCGATTCGCTTTACAAGCTCACTCAGGACAGGCTTCTCACCCTGCTTTCTGCTTCCAACAAAATTTGATTCTCATCAAATTCGCCTTTTTCAGAAAGACTTTAGAGCGGGAGACCGGGTTCGAACCGGCGACATTCAGCTTGGAAGGCTGACGCTCTACCAACTGAGCTACTCCCGCAAATCTTCAAATTCCAAGCCTCAAGCACCAAACTCCAATTTGGTATTTGGAATTTGTTATTTGGAATTTAATTGTTGTGGGGAGAGCAGGATTCGAACCTGCGAAGTTAAAAACAGCAGATTTACAGTCTGCCCTCGTTGGCCGCTTGAGTATCTCCCCAATTAATTCTTTCAATATTTCAGAGAACCATCGCTTTGGAATGGCTTATTTTTTGAAGCCGCAAATTAACAGAAAATTAATTTATGCACCAAAGCTTTTTGTCAAAATTCATAGAACTTTAAAAATCAAATAAAATTTGATTTTTTTGAGCCGATGGAGGGACTTCCCTCGACTGCGCTCGGGATAAACTTCTCGTCCCTCTGTAGCTTTCAAAACCATGTTTTCTTAGGCTACACCCTTGCGTTTTCATTTCAATATTTCAGAGCCGATGGAGGGACTCGAACCCACGACCTGCTGATTACAAATCAGCTGCTCTAGCCAGCTGAGCTACATCGGCCTAATACCACTTTTTTCACAAAAAAAGTCCGCTATTTCTAACGGACTGCAAATGTATAAATTTAAATCTGTTCTCAAAACATTTGAGAAAAATTTTTATGCTACCTGCGCATTAAATTTACGTTTACGTTTTTGAAGCTGCCTCTCCAATGAATTAACACATTCATCCACACCTGTTTCAAATTTTCTACCCCTTTTTTTACAAATTACTTCATCACCCGGAATGCTTAAAAGAATTTCAGAAATCTTATTCACCTTATCACTTGCCTTTTCCACCTTGAGATAAACATCGGCATAGATCACATTGTCGAAATGATTTTCCAGTTTGTCCAGTTTTTGCTGAATGAAATTAACCAGTTTTTGATCGGCATGGAAGTTCACGGATTGCACATTGACTTTCATAAAATTAAAGTTTTAATTAGACAAATTCTAGGATCCCTTCTTCTTGTTCCGCGGATGCGCATTTTTATAGACCTTATTGAGCTCGGCCATACTGTTATGAGTATAAACCTGGGTGGCAGCAAGACTTGAATGCCCCAGAAGTTCTTTTACAGCATTTAAATGAGCACCCTGGTTCAACAAGTGAGTGGCAAAGGAGTGTCGCAGGATATGCGGGCTCTTCTTTAGCTTACTCGAGATACCTCTAAAGTAATTATTTATTGTTCTGTAAACAAGGGAATCATAGATTTTAACGCCTGCTGCTGTCAAAAATAAATACTCTTCAGAAATGCCTTTTTCAACACCTTCTCTTTCCGGAAGATAATCCCTCACCGTTCCTACAACTGAAGGCAAAAGTGGAATAAACCGCTCGTTGCTACCCTTTCCTTTCACCTTTAGGATTCCCGAAGACAAATCAAGATCCTGAAGCTTAATTCCTATGAGTTCACTACGCCTTATTCCCGTGGAATAAAAAAGTTCGACCATTAGTTTATTCCGTATCTCTTCAAAACCTTCAGCGGAAATGCGCAGCAATGCCTGGTTTACCTCGGCTTCCGAAAATGGCACCTGCAGCTTCCGGGATGTTTTTAGAGCCCTGTGTTTAGTCAACGGAGAGACCTCAAGCTGTTTTGTCTTTTGAAGAAAACGATAAAAGGCTTTAAGAGAAGATACCTTTCGGTTAATACTATTACTGGAAAGTCCCTCCTCCACCAGCTGTACGATCCAGCTGCGAACCTGGGAGTAATTGACCTCCTTTAGATCTTCCTGCTTATAGGTGGTAGCAATAAAGTCAGAAAATGACAGAAGATCCGCTTTATATGCAGTAATGGTGTGGATAGAATTGTTCTTTTCCAGCTCAAGGTATTCAAAAAAGCGCTCGTGTTGATCTTGGGGCATAAAAAAACTGTTGACAGACAAAGTTATTAAACTTTATCTATCAACAGTTATATTTGTATACCTAAGAACTCAGGCTTAGGAATTGATCTTAGATCTCTTCCTGATCTCTTAGATGCTGAATGTAAGCAGCTTTTTGGATTTGAGCCCTACGTTCTACTGACGGTTTTGTAAATGCTTGACGATCTCTCAACTGACGCATTGTTCCTGTACGATCAAACTTACGCTTAAAACGCTTCAGCGCTCTATCAATATTCTCTCCGTCTTTAACTGGTATAATTAACATAGTGTCACCTCCTTTCTTTAAAAATTAAGGTGCAAAGATAATTTAAATCTCCAAACCCACAATTATTCAATTATTTTATTTTATTATTTTTTGGTCATAAGCTTAAAGGATGTAACCATCAAGAGATTCCTCGTCGCCACCTCCTTCTTCCGAAGGAAATTGCTCTGTCGGAATGACAATGAATTAAATATTGTAATGTTCAGTAGCTGAAATAATTTAACCCCAAGAAATCCTAAACCTTGAACTTCAAATATTGAGTTTACCGTGAACTTTGAACTTAAAACCTTAAACTATTTTGCTGCCGGTTTATACTCCTTGCCGTCAATTAACATTTTCGCAATGATCTCTCTCAGGATTTCTGAAGTACCACCTCCAATAGGGCCCAAACGGCTGTCTCGGGAGAGTCGGGCTAATGGATAATCTTCCATATAACCGTAACCTCCCAGGAATTGCAGGCAATTATAAATAACCTCATCTGCTATTTTTGTGGAAAGAAGTTTTGACATACTTGCTTCCTTTACAACGTAAACTCCGCGATGCATTCTCTCGGCAATCGAATAGTTGAATTCTTTTGCCATTTCCACCTCACTTGCCATTTCGGCATAGGTATGCCGCAGAGCCTGGAATTTAGATATAGACTTACCAAAAGCCTCTCTCTCTTTCATGTACTGCAGGGTGTATTCAAGAGCAAACTCTGCACGGGCATGAGCGTTAATACCCATGATCAACCTTTCAAAGGCGAAATGCTGCATTATGTATGCAAAACCTTTACCCTCTTCTCCCATTAAATTAGAAGCAGGCACTTCTACATTATCGAAAGCAATTTCACCTGTATCTGATGCTCTCCAACCCAGCTTATCCAGCTTGGTAGCCGAAATTCCCGGCGTGTCACGATCCATAATGAAAATACTCATCCCCTTGCTTTTCAGCTCGGGATTCGTCTTAGCCGCAACTACCAAATAATCTGAATAGATCCCGTTGGTGATAAATGTCTTGGATCCATTGATCACATATTTATCTCCTTTTTTAACAGCCGTAGTTCTCATTCCGGCCACATCACTCCCTCCTGCAGGCTCAGTGATACAAAGGCATCCTATTTTTTCTCCGCTTATACTCGCAGTGAGATACTTTTCTTTAATTGCTTCGTTCCCTTCCTTTGCCACATGCGTCATAGCAAGATAAGCGTGAGCCCACATCGCTGCCGCAAATCCGCCGCTGTTGACCTTTTGCAATTCCTCAAGAAAAATAACAGTATAAAAAATGTCCAGATCCAGGCCACCATATTCTTCGGAATAGTTTAAACCGAAATAACCCATTCCCCCAAACTTCTCCCAAATAAAGCGTTCTATAGTACCTGTTTTTTCCCATTTTTCAATGTGTGGCACCACTTCTTTCTGAAGAAATTCCTGAAAACTTTTACGGAATAATTCATGTTCTTCTGTAAAATATCTGCTGTTCATAAAGTTATTTTCTGAATATATTTTTTTACCTGAAACTTATGGGGGATGAAAAAAACTTAGTTTTTCTTGTCGATTGTCAAATATAGTGCAATTCTGTCTAACTTTTCGAAGGGAAAATTCTTAATCTGCTGAAGCTCCTCCATACTTTTAATCTCTCCTACCTCTTCGCGATATTTTATCAATGCCCGCGCCTGTTCATAGTTAAAAAATGGCAACTCTGTAAGCTGCATAAGACTAACCTCGTTAAGGTCCAGCTTTTCTACCGTCATTGTTTGAACCTCAAATCTTTGCAACACCCTCTCCACCACTTCGGGAGTAAGACCGTATACATCTTTAAGCTGCACCTCACCGCGAAAACCTCCCAAGCTGTTGCGATAATTAACAATTCTTGCTGAAAGCTTTTCTCCAATCCCATTAACCTGCTGCAATTCTTCGGCTGTAGCTGTATTGAGATCGGCCTTGGAAAGAGGTTCCGAAAATGCTCTTTTTGACATCTTATTTTCTTTAGAAGCTTTTCCGCGGAAATCGGGAAACTTGAATAAAGGAGCGATGATGTTCAGCAAAGAATCTGAAACTCCTGTCACTTCCTGAAATTCTTCAGCAGAGTTCACCCATAAATCCCGACTTCTGAATTCATGCAAACTGTCTATTTCCGCTGGAGACATTCCTAACATGTAACCTTTAAAATCTGAAATAAAATTAGGATTAAAAGGCGCTATGGCCTCGGAGTTCTTTTCAGCAGCCACCTGCTTCAGAGAATCAACAGATTGCTGCATTTCCCGCACCATCTTCAATTCTTCGGGATTTTTCTCAACTTCCGAAGAAAAAGGGTAGAAAAAATACACTAATTGAAGAACGATAATAACAACCACCAAAACAAAGATCCCATTTTGCTGACTTCTATTGAAAACAAAATGGGATCTCCAGTTACTCATTCAGGTGCTTTAAGTTTAAGAAGCTTTTTTCACCCGTTCTTTTGGAGGCTTATGAAAAAGTTCGCCGGCTTTTAACTTTCTCGAATATTCCCGAAGGTCCTTTCTTACTTCCCCGGACATGATGTAAAGACCAATAATATTGGGAAAAGACATGGCTAAGATCATCATGTCTGAGAAATCAAGTACGGCTCCCAGGCTTACTGAAGCTCCAATTACTACAAACACAAGAAAAAGTGCCTTATATAAAAGCTCCATATTTTTACTCTTGCCAAAAAGGTAAGTCCAGGCTCGCATACCGTAGTATGACCAGGAGATCATAGTGGAAAAAGCAAATAGGAAAACTGCAGCCGCAAGCACATACGGGAACCAGGATATCACGCTTCCAAAGGCGGTAGAGGTGAGTTCTACCCCTCCTACTCCTTCTACTTCGTGCATTCCGGTAAATATGAGTACAAGAGCAGTAAGCGTACAAACTACCACGGTATCAATGAATGGCTCAAGAAGCGCTACAAAACCTTCTGACGGTGGATTGTTAGTCTTGGCCGCCGAGTGAGCGATAGCCGCAGATCCAACTCCTGCTTCATTCGAGAAAGCTGCTCTTTGGAAACCAACGATCAATACTCCAATTACTCCTCCTTTTAATGCACTGGGACTAAAAGCACCATCCCAGATCGCTGCAAATGCAGGACCAATGTTTTCAATATTAAATCCAATTACCACCAGGGCACCCAGGATATAGACCGCGGCCATAATAGGAACGATCTTGCCGGTTACTTTAGCAATACTGCTAATTCCTCCAATGATCACCACTCCCACAAGAATTGCCACTACAACCCCAAAAATAAAACCGTTCCCTACGAGGGCAGGAAATTCCCCTGCAAGAATTACAAAGGACTGGTTTGCCTGGAACATATTTCCACCTCCAAAGGAGGCTCCAATTGCCAGAATCGCAAAGAAAACCGCAAGAAACTTTCCAAAACCTGCCATATTGCGTTTTTCAAGGCCATACCTAAGGTAGTTCATTGGTCCACCAAACACACGACCTTCAGAATTTATAAAGCGATACTTTACTCCAAGGGTACATTCTACAAATTTGGAGGACATTCCTAAAAGTCCTGCAACGATCATCCACAGGGTTGCTCCCGCACCACCCAATGAAATAGCTACTGCAACTCCTGCAATGTTACCCAACCCAACTGTTCCAGATACGGCTGTTGCCAGAGCTTGAAAATGTGTTACCTGCCCCGGGGCATTGGGATCGTCATATTTTCCTTTTGCAAGATCAAGAGCATGCTTAAAACCTCTAATGTTAATGAAGCCCATTCTTATGGTGAAGAATAAAGCACCCAAAACAAGCCAGATCACGATAAATGGAATATCTTTTTGCTGCAAGTCCCCATTGGGATGTAAAAGAGGCACCGGCTGGTCATATCTTATTGCTGCCAGGTAATGTGCTCCTTGTTCAATTACATGTTCAACATTTTCTGAGTTATAAATTACTCCGCCTTCGTCCACAAGATATTCAAGAGTACCCGCAGCATTTGCATAAGCAGTAGTCTCTTCCAAATCATCCTTAATTACCAACGCAATTGCATCTCCTTCTTCCACGCGCTCCCCTTCCGGAACAAGCCATTGTTTAAGAACATGGCGACCATCAGCCCTGGCTGCCCAGTTTGGTGCTGCTACTCTTTTGATATCAGCATAAACTACCGGATCATAAATTCCAATAGCCGAAAATGGATCCCAAAACAACACACTGCCCATGCTAGCGACTATTGGCGCAAAGGTTCCGTTAAAATGTTCTGTAATGGCTTCTGGCGGTACATTATATGTCTTGGTTACGCTGTTGTTTGCAGCATCTGTAACTGTCACGGTATAATCTACACCTTCAACAAGCGCTCCTGCCCGTGGTGCATCCAACGGAGTTTCCCTGCTGGACCATTTATACTGGTAGGGAGGAGTTCCCCCACGAACATTTAATTGTACAAAACCGTCATTAATTAAATTAGAAGGATTCTCTACCTGGGCCTCAACCTCTAATTCCTGCGCAAAGGATGTCAAAAAGAAAACAGAAAATAATAATGAAAGTATTGACTTTCTCATATAAGATTTTTAGAATAATAAATTGGAATTTTCGGCGAAGCAAGATGCTAAAAATATTAACGTTTTCAAATTATATGAAGTTAAATTGCAAAGAAAACGTTAACCCATAAGACTTCAGGAATATTATTCTCTTTTAAAGGTCATATACTGACGTGCGTTTCGAATAGATTAAATCCTTGAATTTTAGGAGGAAAGCCAAAGTGAGATAAAGAGCAAATCCTATCCCAAAAGTCGCAAAGGATAAGTAAATGAAAAAAAGTCGAATATTTTTCGCCCTCATTCCCAATTTATCTGCAAAACGAGATGATACATAAAAACCATGTCTCTCGAAGAAGTTTCTTATTTGATTAATCCATCGATACATATTCCAAAGATATTAAATTTGAGATTGTTGCTGTAGGATCTGTAATCCAACTGCACAATTAAGACAAGCTTTTTTTTCGCAATAATCTTTTTTTAATTGTAACAAGGCCTGCGACTGTAATGCTCCTGCCGGGATTGACGGTCTTAGAGAACGGAACTTTTTTATAATCTCATTTTCTTCTGCAGCTACTGCTTCAATTAAAGGTGCAATTCTTTCAAAGGCATCCTTCCCCTGACTTTTATGGTATGTGAATTTTAACGGAACTACGGTATTTATAATAATTAGATCAATAAATTTCCTGCTCAGTTTTTTCTTTCTATATGCATGGCTACGAGAGAAAGTGTAATGTGTGCTCCAGAATTCATTCATTTGCACATTAAACACCTCATAGACCTGTTGGGGATCCTCAAATTTTTGAAGTTCTGCAAACAGGGAGGAAGATTTATGATAAATTGCTGCCAACTGCGCTAAACGAAGTTCGGGAAAGTTATCGGGTCTTAAGCGAAAATACTTTACGGGTAAAACTCCTGTTCCAGACAGGTTGTACTTGTGTTGTAAAAAGGAGTAAGCTTCTTTTAACTTTGAAAAGTAAGGATCCTCACAGGTGCCGTTTAATAAACCGGCCTGCCCCAGGAATAGTGCCTCAATTTCAAAAGCATTAGTTCTGGCTTTTCTTACCACCGAAAATGGTATGGAACCTGCTATACTTAAAAAAGCCTCCCCATTAATATTAAGTCCAAAGTTTTTGGCCAGCATCTGGAAAAGTACTGCTTCCCAATCGCCTGCAGTGTTCAAGAGCAGACTCGAAATAAAATAAGATCTTTTTTCCAGTCTTTCCACATACAGCCGCTCCAGCCAGTTATTGATTAAAAAATGCTCGATATCAGGCCACTCCTGTTCACAGTTTATCCATCTGGTTGAGCCTTCGGTACAAAGATTTTTATAACTTTTGAGACTCTCGGGAGAAACAAGCTCCTGAATCTCCATAACCGGCAGCGGGGAATTATCTTTTCGGAAAATTTCCACGTCATGCACCCAAACTACATGAAGGACTACATTATCGTAGGCTGCATCAGTTTCATGTCCATGCATGTACCAATCTGAAGAACGAATATGAATCTCAACATTACCTGCCCATTCCTGATCACCTATGAGTAAACGCGAATTAAAAAAATCGGGTCCGGAAAGTTCATTATGAAGACCCGGAGAAATTACAGCTACCTGTTGTCCATCCACAGTTTTCATGTTCTGAAGATCGAATTTCTGAAACTGCCATAAGTAATGTAAATAATCTTCCCGCATCAAATAAAAATATGGAATATTTCCATACCACCTTGAAACACAGAGAAATTAGATGTAGGAGAAGCCTTACAAATAGTGTTAATTTTTAACAGGCAGCATTTGCTTTACCTCTTCATAGAAAAGATTTACCCATTGGCGGTACATCTCTCCACTTGGATGTAAGTTATCTTCTGCTATCAATTCAGGTTGATCGGCTGCTTTTCGGGAAATTGGTGTAATATTGAAGAAGTTCACATTAAATTCTTTAGCTACTTCTTGAAAAACCTCGTTAAATTCATCTATTTCCTGGCCTATTTCTTCTGCCCTTGCGGCACCAAAAGGAGTTACTCCATAATCGGGAATACTAACGGCAAAAACTCCTTCTGCCCCCCTTTCCGAATGCAAAATTGCTCTTTCAAAGATTGTGTAAAGATCCTCGCGGTAGGCATCTATTGACTTTCCCTGGTATTGATTATTCACTCCTATAGACACAGAAACCAGATCAAATTCTTCATTATTGAGTTGAGCGTCCATAGCACGAAGCAGATCCTGAGTGGTCCATCCTGTAGTAGCTATAATTCTTGGCTCCTCAATTTCAAACCCATCGGCTCTTAATTTCGCTGCTAATTTAACAGGCCATCTCATCTCTGGATTTACACTTTCCCCAATGGTATAAGAATCTCCCAGGGCGAGGTACCTTAAAGCATCTTCTTCCACGACGGTAATGTTTTCAGAACCATTTTCCTTACACCCCATAAGGAGCACCAACATTGAACAAAACAGAAAAATTTTTTTCATTGTTACCATTTTTAAACAGCTAAAATAAATTTTTCTGCAGCAGCTCGGTAATTCTTCCTCCTTATATTTACAAAAAACCTTAAGAATGAAATTCATCTTTTCTTTTCTCACCTTTTTTATAAGTTTAAATTTTTCAGGCCAGGAGATTGATCCTTTGGATCAATTCTGGAATAAACTCGAACAACATTGTGGAAAAGCCTTTGCAGGAGAAGTGATAGAAGCACCTGAAAATGATGATTTTCGAGGTAAAAAACTTGTAATGCACCTTAGATCCTGTGAAGAAAATATTATAAAGATTCCATTTTTTGTGGGCGAAGATCGCTCCCGAACATGGGTCCTAAACAAAAAAAACGCCACTATTGAACTTAGACACGACCACCGTCACAAAGACGGAACCAGTGATGAAGTAACAATGTATGGCGGTATTTCCTCCAATCATGGCCTGCCACACTTACAGGTATTTCCTGCCGACCAGGAAACAGCCAATCTCATACCTGAAGCCGCTTCCAATGTATGGTGGATCACACTTACCGATACTGGCTTTACCTATAACCTCAGACGCATAGGAACAGACCGGTTTTTTACGGTGAAATTCGACCTTACGGAACCAATTAAAACGCCTGCAGCTCCCTGGGGTTGGGAGGAATAAATTCTTAACACGCGGTTAAACCGGTTGCTGCAAAAAGAAAATTCACACTAAAAACTATATCTTAATAAAAAAACAGCCAGTTATGCAGCCCACACAGTCTACGCCAGAAGAAAAAGATTTGGATATAAACGGTGAAATTCCTCCTGTAAAAAAGAAGAATAAATTCGTATCCGGACTAAAAAAAGTTGGTTTTCACGTTTGGCTTGGGGTGATGATCATTGGTGGTGCACTTGCCTTCATTGTCGCGCTGTTCCTGGTATGAAAAAGACCTACACCTTTTCTTTGATATGCTTCAGTTTGTTTCTACTGAATTTGTTGCTGCTGAAATTCTTCAGGTTGCCATATTTTTTTTCATCCTGGTTAAATGATCTGCTATGTTTACCCGTTGTTTTGGGAATTTGCCTGTTTCTAATAAGAAAGATCAGTAAAAATGAACAGCTGAGAATTTCCCTTTTTTCAGCCTTTTCGCTTGCTGCCTTATATTCAATTTATTTCGAGATTTATCTTCCGGAGGTGACTGAAAGATATACTGCAGATGTGGTGGATGTACTACTTTACTTCATTGGAGCATTTATCTTTTACTTGTTTCAGCAAAAACCTTCACCAAAAGTACAACAGCAGGAATAAAAAAAGCCGCTTAATTAAGCAGCCTTTTCAATGTTCGGGTCTCGGTTCTAATCTCTAGTCTCTAGTTTCTAAACCTTATTCAATATATCCTTTCTCCCGCATCCATTCATCGTTGAACATTTTGCCAACATAACGGCTGCCGTGATCGTGAAATAAGATCACTACCACATCATCCTTTTTAAAATGCTCTTTTAACTGAAGTAATCCCTTCATAGCCGCGCCTGCACTATTTCCAAGGAAAAAACCTTCTTCCTTCGCAAGTCTCTGAGTGTATACCGCCGCATCTTTATCTGTGACCTTGGTGAAGCCGTCTATAATATCGAAATCGACATTCTTCGGAAGAATATCTTCTCCAATTCCTTCAGTCACGTAAGGATATATCTCTTTTTCATCAAACTCTCCGGTCTCGTGATATTTCTTAAACACCGAACCGTAAGTGTCAACTCCCCATACTTTTACGTTTGGGTTCTGTTCCTTTAAATATTTTCCAACACCTGAAATTGTACCGCCGGTGCCAACACCAACTACAAAGTGGGTTACTTTTCCATCAGTTTGTTTCCAAATCTCGGGTCCCGTGCTCTCGTAATGTGCTTTGGTATTGGAAAGGTTGTCATATTGATTCACATACCAGGAATTCGGCGTTTCTTCAGAAAGTCTTTTTGAAGTAGAATAGTAAGACTGAGGATCATCAGGCGCCACATTGGTTGGGCAAACCACCACTTCACTGCCTACGGCTCGTAAAATGTCAATTTTCTCCTTCGACTGTTTATCGGCCATTACGCATACCATTCGGTAACCTTTAACAATAGCAGCAAGGGCTAGACCCATTCCTGTATTTCCTGAAGTTCCTTCAATAATAGTACCTCCGGGTTTTAAAAGTCCCGCGGCTTCGGCATCTTCGATCATCTTCACCGCCATGCGGTCTTTTACCGAATTTCCGGGATTAAACGTTTCGTATTTTGCCAGCACCAGCGCATCTATTCCTTCTGTTAACTTATTGATCTTAACAAGAGGCGTATTTCCAATGGTACCAAGTATATTTTCAGCGTATTCCATGTCTCAGTTTTTCGGCTGCAAAGGTAAGAAAAATTGCAGCTTTAAAAAGGATTCAAAAGGGGTGCCAAAAATTGGCATTTTTGGCACCTATTCCTAATCGAACTTCATTGCTTTCACCGGTGATATTCTTGTGATGATGAAAGATGGGATGAGCAGCATGAGCATACACAACAAAAGAGTTCCCAAGTTCACTGCCACAATATATTCCCACCCAATGTAGACGGGCGCCTCGGTAACGTAGTAAGTTTCAGGGTTTAACGGAATGAGCTTAAGATACTTTTGGGCATACAACAGTCCCAGTCCTATTAGATTTCCCCAGAACAGGCCAAGGAGGATCAAGTATCCCGCATTATAAAGAAAGATCTTTCTTATGCTCCAGTCGCTGCTGCCCAGGGCTTTCATAATTCCAATCATTTGGGTGCGTTCCAGGATAAGGACCAGTAAAGCCGTGATCATGTTGATCCCCGCCACCAGGATCATAATTCCTATAATCAATGCAACATTAAAATCAAAAAGCGACAACCATTCAAAAAGCGAATAATACTGCTGCTTTATCGTGCGCGTATCCAGGAAAGAGCCGGTATTTTCGTAGATCTCCTGCCCTTTCTCTTCCAGTTCGCCAAAATCTTCAAGAAAAACCTCAAAATTTCCTACTTCATCTTCTTCCCAGCGGTTTATTCGTTGTACATGCCTAAGATCGGCCAGCATGTACAGCTCATCAAACTCTTGAAAGCCCGAATTGTAAATTCCCTTAATCTCAAAAGCCCTTATTAAGGGAGTCCTGCTGCTTTCATCCCGTAGAAAGTATGTCACCGCCTTGTCTCCCACCTCCAGCCCGAGCCGGTTTGCAGTGTAATGAGAGATGAGAACCTCGTTATTAAGACTTCCGCTAACATTGGGCATTTCTCCGGCCACCAAAAATTCATCGAAATAATCCCAGTTAAAATCGGGCCCAACGCCTTTGACAATTATTCCTTCAAAATCGGTTTCAGTACGAATCACACCGCCCAAATAAGCCGTGGCCTGTATGTGTTCTATCCCTTCCACACTGGTGAATTCCGGATAAAAATCCTGATCGGTCGAAATAGGCATCAAAGACACCTGGGAATTGTTGTTATCATAATTGGAAATCGTGACATGCCCCGTAAAAGCCGACATTTTTTCCCTTATCTTTTGCTGCAATCCAAGGCTTGTGGCAAAAGCCACCAGCATCATGATCACCCCTATGGCAATAGCTACGATTGCAATTTTTATTATAGGGGCCGATATGCTACTTTTGTGCTGTTTCGCACTTATTAGGCGTTTGGCGATAAAGAATTCCAGATTCAAGAGTAGCTATGAGTTTTAGATTTTTCAAAAGTACATTTTTATTCCTATTTATTACCGCTACAGCCTGCGGAAACAATTCGGGAAAGCCTTCTGCCGGTCCTGCTGAGGCCCAAAAGGATACAGTTACTACTGAAGTTTCGCAGGACCTGAAACTCGGTGCCGAAAGAACCGCACATTTTTTGCCAATTTTGAAAGGTAAAAAGGTAGGGCTTGTAGGGAATCAAACGAGCATCATTCCCACTGAAGCCGGGAACGTTCACCTTGTAGACACACTCCTCGCCCTTGATGTAGATCTGCGGAAAGTCTTTGCTCCCGAACACGGATTTCGCGGTACGGCCGATGCCGGCGAGGCAGTAGAGGACGGAAAAGACCCGCGCACGGGCCTGCCTGTGATCTCGCTCTACGGAAACAACAAGAAACCTACTAAAAACCAACTTGAAGGTCTCGATATAATCCTCTTTGATCTCCAGGATGTAGGGGCACGCTTCTACACCTACATTTCTACCCTGCATTACGTGATGGAAGCAGCTGCCGAAAACGACATTCAGGTTATAGTTTTTGATCGACCCAACCCAAACGGACACTATATTGACGGACCTGTTCTAGAACCTGCACACAAAAGCTTTGTCGGGATGCATTCCGTTCCCGTAGTACATGGAATGACAATTGGAGAATATGCAAAGATGATCAATGGCGAGGATTGGCTGGAGAAAGGAATCAAGGCACCTTTGCAGGTAATTGAAATGGAAAATTATAATCATAACATGTCTTATGTCCTTCCGGTAAAGCCTTCTCCAAACTTACCCAATGCCAAGGCAATAAATTTATATCCCAGCCTGGCTTTTTTTGAAGGTACAAATGTAAATGCAGGCCGCGGGACGTCAAAGCAATTTCAGGTATTTGGGTCTCCCTTCCTTCCAAAAGAGAAATATCCTTATTCCTATGTTCCACAATCTAGTGAGGGAGCGAAATCTCCGAAGCATCTCGGAAAGACCATCTATGGAAAAGATCTTTCAAACACGCCACACCTGGATTACATCAATTTGGAATGGCTCATAGAAGCTTACAATCGTACTTCTCAAAAAGGGGGTTTCTTCAATAGTTTTTTTACCAATCTCGCCGGAACTACCAAATTACGGGAACAGATCGAAGCCGGTTTAAGTGCAGAGGAAATTCGTGAGACGTGGAAGAAAGATTTGGAGGGGTTTGAGGAAATCCGAAGGAAATATTTAATTTACTAAGCAATGTGTCTGCAGCGTATGGCGGGGCCCGAATTGCACTTTTTTAGATAATCTGGTGCTATCGTGCAGCCTGCAACTTGCAACCTTTTACTTCAGCGCTCTGCGTTTCATCTCCTCCACAATATTATACGCTGCAGGGCAAATGGCTACATTTTTTATAGTGAGATTAGAGATCTTATGGAAGTCCTTACGGTTTGTATGAGGAAATTCACTGCAGGCCTTGGGCCGCACGTCATAAATTAGACAGTAATTATCTGGTGCCAGAAAAGCACAGGGCACTTCCTGCAGGACATAATCATTATCTTCATCGATTTTAAGATATTGGTCAATGAATTGTTGCGGTTTTAAACGCAGGTGCTTTGAAATTCGTTCAATGTCCTTGTTCGTGAAAAGCGGTCCGGTAGTTTTGCAGCAGTTTGCGCAGCTAAGACAATCGGTGCGACGGAATTCCTCATCATGCAGCTCCCGCATTTGCAGGTCCAGATGCTTTGGCGGCTTCTTTTTAAGCTGTGAGAAAAACTTTTTATTTTCCTTATGTTTATCTTTGGCCCTTTGCGGAAGCCCATTCAATTCATCCTGCATGCCGCAAAGATAAACAGAACCAACACGTGAACAAATCAAAAAACAATCCCGATATCTTCGGCAAAGCTATAACTGCTTTTTATGAAACAGGTGACGAGGAGGAAATAGTGGTCCACTCCCCCGACTTTGATGATGATGCGATTCCGGTGCCTTACCTTTTCAGGAGTTATAAAGAAATGCCGAAGCTGGAGCAGAAAGCTTTACAACTGTGCCGTGGAAAAGTTCTAGATGTTGGTTGTGGTGCCGGAAGTCATTCTCTTTACCTCCAGGAGGAACAAAAATTGGAAGTCACTGCCATTGATACTTCGCCGGGAGCTATTGACATTTGCCGAAAACGGGGAATTTCAGATGCCAGAAATATTGCTTTTGAAGAACTTTCAGAAGGAAAGTTTGACACAATATTGCTGCTCATGAATGGCACCGGAATCGTCGGAAAAATGAAATTCCTGGACCGCTTTTTTAAACAATTAAAAAATTTACTAGCGGAAGATGGGCAGGTGCTTATAGATTCATCAGATCTTATTTACCTTTTCGACGCCGATGAAGATGGCGGAGTCTGGGTGGATTCATCAAAAGGTTACTACGGTGAGCTGGTGTACAGTCTGAGTTACAAGAAAGAAAGGTCGCAAAGTTTTGACTGGTTGTATCTTGACTTCGAATCCTTATCTTTAGCAGCAACAAAGAATAAATTTACGTGCAAAAAAGTCTTTGAAGGGAAGCATTATAATTACCTGGCAAAGCTTAGCTTAAAAAAATACGATGAGTAAAAAGCACTTTTTAGGATGGGCCCTTATGCTGCTCCTACTAGCCGGTTGTACTCCAGACACCCCGGAAAACGAGGCTTCGGCCCATAGAAATGATCTTGTACTAGGTGCTTCGGCCAGGGATTTTTTGAGCGATGAAGTTTTCACCTCTTTGGAACTCGAGGTAGTTTACGTGACAGGATACGAACCTGCACAAGAAGCACTACAAAGTCTCGTCACTTTTCTTAACAGGTATACCAATAAACCCGGCGGTATCTCAATTAGACCCAGAGCAATAGCCAGTCCAGAAGTTGGCACTTACTCCATAGAAGAAATTAAGAATGTAGAGAAAAAAAACAGAACTGTTTTTTCGAAAGATGAAAAACTGGCTGCTTTTATTTTTTTCGCCGATGATAAAAGTGAAGATAGTGAAGAAAAACACAGGATACTTGGGAAAGCTTATATGAACACTTCATTAGTTATTTTTGAAAACGAAATCGATGAAATGGCCGGCTCGGTCTCCAAAAGTGAAATACAAACTGTTACGCTGCATCATGAATTCGGTCATCTTTTCGGACTTGTAAATAATGGAACTCCCGCTCAAAGCGAACACGAAGATCCCGAAAAAAAAAACAGGGCTCACTGCAGTGTGGAGGGCTGCCTAATGGCTGCTGCAATCGAATTTAGTTCCTCACCCCTCAGTTTCCTGGAAGATGGACAAGCTGTTCTCGACTTTGATGACAAATGTAAGCTGGACCTTAAGGCCAATGGAGGGAAATAAACCCTTTCGAAATTTATTAATTCAGGATTTATACTTCAAAGTTTGAGATTTACCTGGAAATTATGTTCATATAAAAAAACCCTTTGAAGAGCTTCTTCATAAGGTTTTGTAAACATTGGAATTTAGTGCCAAGATTTGAACTTTAAACTATTTTGTACTTCTAAATACGTAGTTCTAATTTCCAAACACTTTTTTTCCTCCTAAATAAGTAGCAGTGGCTTTCATATCTGGCAATTGTTCTTCGGAAACCTTCATTATATCCCTGTCTAAAATGACAAAATCGGCAAACTTTCCGGGTTCGATCGATCCTTTTTCCTCTTCTTCAAAATTGCTGTAAGCGGCCCAGATGGTCATCCCCCTTATAGTTTCTTCTCTTGACAGCGCCTGTTCTGGCATGTAACCGCCTTCAGGGTAATTCTCAAGATCCTTTCTTGCTACTGCAGCGTAAAAGGTCATAAAAGGATTGACTTCTTCAATAGGAAAGTCGGTTCCCAACGCAATTATCCCGGCCTCATCCAGTAATTGTTTAAAGGCATAAGCTCCTTTTACCCTTTCTTCACCCAGGCGATCTCCTGCCCAATACATATCGCTGGTAGCATGAGTAGGTTGCACTGAAGGGATAATATTCCTGCTAAAATATTTAAAATCCTCCTGACCTATTACTTGAGAATGCTCTACTTTCCAGCGACGATCATCACCTTCTCCCAGCAGGGAATCGTAAGTTTCCAAAACCAGTACATTTGCTGAGTCTCCAATAGCGTGCGTATTCATTTGATAATCTGAAGCTGCTATTCTTCCCGCAGTTTCACGAAATTCATTGATTGGAGACAACAAAGCTCCATAATGTCCATGCCTGTCGGCATAAGGCTCTTTTAGAGCAGCTCCACGGGAACCTAATGCCCCATCTCCATAAAACTTAACCGAACGTACATTTAATTTATCAGTCTTTAATGGTTCTCTGCCAAGGTAATAGTCAAGGTTCTCTTCAGTGTTACTTATCATGGCATAAATACGCACATCAAGCTCTCCTGCCTGTTGCAGACTGTCAATCAATTCTATTGTAGTACGATCTAATCCTGCATCATTAATAGTGGTTAAACCATACTCGAAAACAATCTCTTGAGCATCCAGTAAGGCCTGAATCTGCTCCTCCCGGGTGGGCTCCGGAACGGCATTTAAGACCAGGTCCATCGGGTTGTCAATTAGGATCCCTGTCAATTTTCCATCCTTTATTTCTATTTCTCCTCCTTCAGCAGAAGTAGTTACCGTAATTCCTGCCAGATCAAGAGCAGCCTGATTAACTAACAGTGCATGGCCGTCAACGCGAGTAACAGCCACAGGAGTATCGGGAAAAAGTTTATCCAGAGTATCCTTTACCGGAAATTCTTTTACTTCCCAATCATTTTGATCCCAGCCTCTTCCGGTAATAAAATCATCATTATTTTCCTTCTGAAATTCCACAATTCGGCTTACTACCTCATCGAAGCTCCTGGTTCCCAACAGGTCCACCTTTCTTTGCTGCAAACCCATTCTGTAGAAATGGGCATGTGCATCAATAAGTCCCGGTAGAATGGTCTTTCCCAGGGCATCGTGAACTTCAGAAGCATCGAATTTATCCTGCATTTCCTCTGTGGTACCTACAGCAATAAATTTTCCGTCTTTAACTACAAAAGCTTCCGCGGTAGAAAACTCGTTATCAACAGTGTAAACATTGGCATTGATTACAAGAAGATCGGCTTTTTCCTTATTGTTATCATTACAGGAAAAGAAAATTCCGAAGCTTAGGATGTAATAAAGTATTTTGTTGTTCATTCTCTACAAATTTGTCGTAAAAATAGAAAATGCGCCCCAAACAGGAGCGCATTTAAATGAATTATGAATGATAAAACTAGAACCAGCTTGAAATTGCATCACCAATAGCCTCCCGAATATCGGGGTTAGCACCGGCTGCAAGAGCAATGGAAATAAATAATCCAATCATTGCATAAGAGAAATCTTTGAAGATCATCTTGCCGGCTTTCTTACGATGCTTCCTGCCTTTTTTGGTACGGGCAAGACTAACGGCTATTTCTCTACCTCCAATAACCCCGAGGAATACCCATGTAGTACTCATAGGAACCGTACTAATAAATAGTTTATAAATCAACAGGATCACATAAGTAGCATCCACCAAAGTTGCAGCCCTAACATCAGAAATTCGTGCTTTTTCACTTACCACTTGTTGGATCTTATCTCCCCGCAAGTAGAATAAAAGCCCTAACCCTGCAAAAATAGTAAATGAGAATATGAGAAATTGAACGAGGTCAAGTTGTCTGGGCAGGAAAACAGCTATATTCGCACCATCCTGCATCACCCAAACCCCCCATAACGTTCCACTCACTATCCACTGTACAACACTCCAGCTCCGACTGAATTTTCGACCCTTAAAATATTTCTTGATAGTATTATAAGAAAGATACCACACCAGGAAAGATAGCACAAAGGCCATAATATAACCCGTCCATGATTTCCACACTACAGAAGTAATTCCGGAAGTATCGGCACTAAAAACACTCAGGATCAAAAAGGTGGTGGAAACCGGCATTTTAAGCCTGGTGAGAATCAGAAGCACCAGCGGTGCAATGATTTGGAAAAAGCTGAAATTTTCAGGATGGGGGTATTTTGTAGTGCCTTCTGTACTTAAGAGGCGTCGGTAGGTTACATCACCGTCAAATTCAATCCAGCTATAGGTCACCACCGCCAGAAAAATAACTCCTATAAACAGCCACATCACCCACCATTTACGATCCTTGTTACTTTCAATGAAAGTTCCCAGCGACTGTATACTATCATTCGCTACTGTTGCATAAGCAGCGAAAAAGAAACCGAGCCACATGCCGGCTTGTCCATAGCCGCTAAGGACACCAGCCAATACAAGACCTATAATAACTATAGCCAGGAAGGTTTTTTCCTGCACCATAAAATCGAGCACGTTCAAATATGGTCGATTCCTTTTTATCCTGTTAAATTTATTTTTTGCCATTTCGTGTTTATAGGTGTTCAAAAATTGCTAAAAAATGTGAATAAATCTTCTTTTTTCTCATTTTTTTGGGCTGCAAAAATAAATACTTCCGTAAAGTCTCTGTTTAATTTTAATGTTATCTAATTGTTAAGGATTCATTAAAAACAAAAAAGCTTCATCATACTAAACAAAAAAGCCGGCTAAAAACCGGCTTTTTAAAGAGTTGTAGAACATTATCTTCCGAAGTCAAATTTGTAGGTTGCTCCCGCCATCACCTGGAGACCCAAAACAGGATAATCAATCCATCTTTCATAATTTTCGCCAAGGAGGTTATGACCTTTTGCAAATATTGAAAGTCTGTCGTTAAACCTGTACCCAAGATTAGCATTGAGGTCAATATAGGAATTTAGAGTCTCAATTTCTCTTACAGAAGGACTTCCCGGAGAATATTCAAAGGTGCCGTAATCTTTCCGCTCACCGACCACGAAGATATTAGCCCCGGCAAACCATTTTTCGGTGATCTGGTAATCTGCCAGTAAATTTGCTCTAAAGTCAGGTAGATTCCAGGCTTCCTCCTGCTCATCGGTGTCATATAGAAAATATTCTCCGTTAATTCGCAGGTTAAGTTTTCGATTAACATCAAAATTTAATTCTCCAAATAGAGAAATCGTATTTACCCGATCATAAATAACTCCAAAAGAATTTCCGTAGGTGTACGGTGGCTTAACGCCAGGTTCGGAAAGATCTGAAGGATTTGAGACAAAGAGAGGTTTAAAATCTTCGGTCATATATTTTAAGCGGGTGTTATAACCAATACTACTTGATAATTTACCTTTCGCACCTACATAAGCTTTATATTGCTGATCTGTTGGAGTAACGCCGACCGCTGGGGAAAGAAATGGATTTTCCTTTGTGAATTCATAATAAGAATTCTGGCGCAGCTCCCCTTCAAGTCCGGCATAAGCAATAAAATAATCCCCGGCAGCACGATAACTGGCAGTCACCTGCGGGTACACATAGACACCGCCGTCACTGTTTTCAGAATCATAACTGTAGTAGATAGCAGCACCAAGATTTAAAGTGAGATCATCACGAAGTACGAGCAGGCTCGAAGCTAGTCCTACATTCATAAAACCATAAGTTAAGTCTTCCCCGTCTCCATAATTGTAAGGAGAAAAGGTCCCATTTACATAATCGAATATCAGGTTGGTGTGAAACAGCTCACCGGCGATGGGCAATTCCAGGGTAGGTTTAAAAGTAAAGCGATGTTCGGTAGATTGAAAATCATCTCCAAAATAACGGTACCTAGCTTCTGCCCTGTCAAAAAAGGATTTATCCCAATTAATTTCTCCACCTGCATATACGCTGTAGTAGTTGTGCTGAGGGTCTATCTCACCTATTTCGTAAATTGCCGGAATCACCGCAGGTTCAAATCCATACCAGTTAAATAACCGGTGCTCCACTCCTAAATCTGTATTCCAAATGAGATTTCGATTTCGGGAAGAGTAATTCAGGTTAAGTTCAGTATCATAGTAGCTATCGTCCAATACAACTCCTTCGATCCCTCCCTGGGCAGAATTGTGAGTGAGGAAAATACCGAAATTATCTGTTCGTGTTACCTCAATATTGCTGTAAAATTCGGCCAGGGCACTTGTGTAGGTTCCAAAACCAAGAGTTATATAATTGTCATACAATTGTGGTGGTCTTTGCCGCTCCACGGTTGTAGCCCTTCCTTTGGCAGGGGCAAAAGTGGAGGCGACGGGCACAGAAAAAATGCTGTACTGCACCGGTCTTTTTTCAAGATTCACAGAATCTGAAATTTTTGGTGTCTCCCTGATTTTGGAGGCATCACTAACTGTAGGAGTATAAGGTTTCACCACTTCTACAGTCTCGCTCCCAAGATCCTGAGCGTAAGAGAAGCCGGTAAAAAATAAGAACATGATAACTACACTTAACGAGTTGATTTTCATGGGAAATCTTTTATGTATTTTAATTGTTGGTTTCTACAGAAGCATTGGTCCGGGCTTCCTGCGCTTTAATTTTGGCCAGTTCCTGTTTGGCTTCGGCAACAACCTCGGGGAACTGTGTGAAATTCTTGATCACGTTGTCCAAAATATATGTGGCCTGATAGGCGTCACCCAAGGCATAGAAGTTCTTAGCCATTAAAACAAGACCTTTTGCACCGTACAATTTATAGCCTGAATAATCCCTGGCAAGTCTTTGTACCACATCATTAGAGGCCTGAAAGTTCTCTGCTTTATTCTTAAAATAAGCGTCATAGTACAAAGCCTCGGCTGCCAGTTCTCCTGTGGCCGATTTTTGCACTTCGGCATAGGCTCTTTTTGCACGATCTTCATTCCCCGTTCTCATAGCGGCACGGGCGATGATCACCTGAGCATCGTTCTTAGCACTCGTTTCGGCATCTGAATTTGCCAGCACTTTCTCGGCGTAGGATACAGCTTCACTGTAATTACCCTCTTCCAGGTAAGACTTCATAAGATTCGATTGCGCAAATATGGTGTTTTGAGCAAACGATGCTTCATTTTCAAGTCGTTTCAGCAACGGAATAGCTGCGGAATAATTTTCATTTTCAAGATAAACCTCGGATAATCTGGCAAGAGATTGCTCAAGATATTCTGAAGCCGATCTTCCTATAACATACTTATAATGCGGAATGCTTCTTTCTCTGTCTCCCTCACGGAAATATAATTGTCCAAGGTAAAAATGAGCCTGAACTGCATGAATTCCATTAGGAAATCTTACAAGGTACTTATCCAGAGCTGTTATGGCTGCTGAAGTATTATTGTTCTGGTACTGCTTTTCGGCCGCTTCAAAAGTGGTGTTGTCAAGATCAACATCAGTCACTTCTACAAAGTCCAGATCTTTTACCCAATTAGCATATTCATCGGTCCTGCCGAGATCTACATAAATGAGACGAGCGGTACTTACTGCCTGAATTGCTTCAGCCGAATTTGGAAAATCGGCCACTACTCTCTTCATTTTCTCGAGTGCCTGGTTCGCCTGGTCATTGTTGTAATAGATCAATCCCTGCTTCAGCAAAGCCTGTGGTACAAATGTACTGCCGGGAACGTCTCTTATGAGCCTGTTATATGCCTCCATTCCCTGCCTGGTATTATTCATCGCTACATACGTATTTCCAAGCTCATAGGCTGCGTCGTCACGATAGGAAGAGCGCGGATATTTCCTAAGGAATTCCGTTAACTCCTGAATTTTAGTTTCATTACGCTGTACAAATCCATAGCTGATTGCCTTCTGAAATGCAGCATAATCATTTTCTGAACCGTTAAGAGCAATAGCGGCATTATAAGCTTCCATGGCAGGCCAGTAGCTGCTATTCACAAAGAAACTATCTCCCAACCGTACAAAGGCATCATTTCTTCTCGCGGGATCTTTGGAAGCATCATTGGCATAACGTTTAAAGTATTCTACTGCACGATCATATTCACGCTGTTTGAAGTAGGCATAACCAATATTATAATCCAGATTTTCTTTTTCTGAAGCTCCCTGTGCGCCGCTCATACCCGCGAATTCACGGTAACCTACCAGTGCTTCTTCAAAATTCCGGAGATTGAAATCACTTTCAGCTTTCCAGAAAGTTGCCAGAGCAGTAAGTCGTGGATCACGTCTTTCAGTTAAAGCAAGATCAAAATATTCTTCGGCTTCACGATAATTTCCTTCCTCAAAAAGTTCAAGTCCCCGGTAAAATGCTACCTGCTGGTACACTACATTATTTTGAAAGTTGCGATTCCCTTTAAGAAGGCGCATTGCTTCCTCATAATTCTTGGAAGTAATAAAGGAGTTGATGAGCAACTCATTAATTTCTTCTTTGGCAGGAGAGTTAGGATAATTCTCCAGGTAGTTCATCAAAACCAGAGGAGTGCTCGCATAGCTATTTCCTATCTCGTAGCTTAATTTTGCGTAATTAAGTGCAGCATCGGCCTTGATTTCCTCGTTGAAATCCATTTCACTGGCATTCTTAAATGCATTTAATGCCTCTTGCTTTTTATTATTTTTTAAATAGGATTGTGCGAGGTGATAATATGCATTTTGTGCGACTGCATTTTTTCCGTCTATGATCTTATTGAATTCAGAAATGGCTGCCTCATAATTTCCCTGCTGGAAATATGCGTAACCGAGCTGATAATAATCGGTGTTGTTCCATTTTCCTCTTTCTCCTTTATATTCTTTCAAATATGGAATGGCCTCTTCATATTGACCAAGGTTAAAATAACTCTCACCTATGATCTTGTTAAGTTCCGAACGATCACGGCGATCGGCCCGCGGTAATTGTTCAAGTCCAAGTTCAATGGCTTTCTCAAAATTTCCCTGCTTAAAATTCATATCGGCCTGGAAGTAGAAAAGATCTTCTTCATATCGCTCGGTATCCTCTACCTCTTCAAAAAGTTCATTAGCCTGCTCATAATCATCTCCTTCATAAGCCATAAAACCAAGGTAGTACTTTGCCTGTGAGCCATATTTATTCGAATCTTTTACCTTGTTCAAATATTCTTTAGCTTCATCATATTGATTTGCTCTGAAATATGCATAACCATAGTTGAAGTTGAACCGCTCCTTCTCGGCTTTACTCAGGTTTCTTTGATCCACAGTGTCGTACCATTTACGGGCAAGAGAATATTTCCCGGTTTCAAAGTAATAGTCGGCTACATCAAGGTAGGCAGCATTGGTTTTGGTGCTTGTAGGATAGCGCTCCACAAAATCCTCCATGAGCTCATCGGCTCCGGGTTGATTTAGTCGAATAGCGGCATTGGCAATATAATAAGCGGCATTGGCTTTGATCCTTTCATCATCCACTTCATCCTGTACTTCATCAAATAAGGTTTGTGCGGCAAGATATTGCTGATTGTTGTATAATTCCAGGGCACGGTTATAATCGGCCAGCTCATTTGTCTGAATGGCAGATTGTTGTGAAAAACCAAATACCGAAGAGAAAACCAGAACAACAAAAAGGCAGATTTTGCAATGTTTCATTCGTAGATTTTATTTTGTTGATGATTCAAAGATATAAGAAACTATAAGGTAATAACGCCTATGTTGTAAGATAAATTATGTATTCCCGTTAAATGAAACCTAAAATTTCCTGCGAAAAATTTCAGCAGAAGAAAAGCAACACAAGCGGCTATATTTACGTTCTCTTTCTTACTTTTACCTCTCAAAAATGTGATTTTTCATGTCCAATACTGTTCTGCACTTAAAAGACGCTGCCATCTATCAACGGGAGACGCTTATTCTTTCTGAAGTTAATATAGAGATCGAAAAAGGGGAATTTGTTTACCTCATTGGGAAAACCGGAACAGGAAAAAGTAGTTTTATGAAAACCCTCTACGGAGATCTTCCTTTGACCGAAGGCGAAGGCCAGATTGTGGATTATGATCTGCGTACATTAAAGGAAAAAGATATTCCTTTTCTACGTCGAAAGCTGGGAGTGGTTTTTCAGGATTTTAAGCTGCTCAATGATCGTAATGTCAATGAAAATCTTCTTTTTGTTCTAAAGGCTACAGGCTGGAAAGAAAAAGCATCTATGGATGCCAAAATTGACGAAGTTCTCAAAAAGGTAGGAATGGGGACTAAAGGTTTTAAGAATCCTTATCAGCTTTCGGGTGGAGAGCAACAAAGGATTGCCATTGCCCGTGCTCTTCTTAATGACCCTGAACTCATCCTTGCCGACGAACCTACCGGTAACCTTGATCCTCAGACTTCTGTAGAGGTCATGGAAGTCCTGCAACAAATCAGCAAAAACGGAAAGACCATTCTAATGGCCACTCACGATTACGCCCTGCTGCTGAAGTACCCTTCCAAAACCCTTAAATGCGACGGACAAAAAGTTTTTGAAGTGGTTCAAAAAACCGTCTGACGATGGTGTTCAAAGTCTAAAGTTCAAAGTTTGTACGTCTTTGCGATGGAGCTTAATAGAGCGACCGGAGCAATCCCCTCCTGCGTTAGAAAAATTTCTTCTTTTTACTGAAACATATGGGGATCAGTGTAGAATCACAAATGTCACACTGAGCCAGCGACTGCAAGGAGCGACGGTCGAAGTGCTTGATTTCCCGAAATATTAATTGTTCGGAAACGGCTTCGACCATATTTTCACGTCCTCCGGTCGTGAAAAAAGCTCAGCCTGACAATAAGATTACGTTTCCCCTCCTTAAAATATTTTCAAAATAATACTTCTCAAAAATGACATTTTTGAAAGGTATTTCTTGGAATACCGAATCTGGTTCTTCTAAGATTTAACTTTCAGAAGTTGAAGGATTCCGGTTAATGAAGAGGTAGTAAATATTGATCAAAACAATGGCAGCATTGGTAACAATAATAGGATATGACCCCAGTAGTAGTCCGTAAGCGACAAAAAGAAGACAGCCAAGACTGTTGATGTATCTAAGGGTGGTGATATTTCTCATTAAGAAAGATAACAGCAAAAAGAAAGATGCCAGGTAGCCAATCCATTCGATATATGATATTCCTAATATTTCCATAGTAATAAATAGAGATTTAAAGGTCCTTTAAAAGGGTTAAAAATTAAGAGCTGCCAAAAATACGATTTTTGGCAGCTCCTATTATAAAGTGTTTCCGAATTAAAGTGTCTTATTTCTTTTTCTATCATTTTCAGTAAGATGGATCTTCCTTAAGCGAATATGTTTAGGTGTTACCTCCACATATTCATCTTTCTGAATATATTCCAGTGCTTCTTCCAATGAAAACTTAATAGCCGGAACGATCTTCGCTTTATCATCTGCTCCCGAAGAACGAACGTTAGAAAGCTTTTTGGTTTTGGTAATGTTCACTACCATATCATCCTGGCGAGAGTTCTCTCCAATTACCTGACCTTCATAAATATCTTCTCCCGGATCAACAAAGAACTTTCCTCTATCCTGAAGTTTGTCAATAGAATAAGGAATTGCCTTACCTTTTTCCATGGAAACCAGGGAACCGTTCTGTCTCTCAGGAATTCCACCTTTTAACGGCTGATATTCCTTATAACGGTGAGCCATAATTGCTTCTCCCGCAGTAGCGGTAAGCAACTGATTTCTAAGCCCTATGATTCCGCGGGAAGGGATCTGGAACTGGATAGTCATCCTTTCCCCTTTTCCTTCCATGCTTAGCATTTCACCTTTTCTTATGGTCACCATTTCCACAGCTTTTCCGGAAACATCTTCGGGAAGATCAATGGTCAACTCTTCAATAGGCTCACATTTCACACCATCAATTTCCTTGATGATCACCTGTGGCTGCCCAATCTGAAGTTCGTATCCTTCACGACGCATAGTTTCAATAAGTACAGATAAGTGAAGAACTCCACGTCCAAACACCATGAATTTATCGGCACTGTCCGTCTCCTCTACCCTAAGTGCAAGATTCTTTTCAAGCTCCTTCATAAGACGCTCCTTAATGTGTCTGGAAGTAACAAACTTTCCATCTTTTCCGAAGAAAGGAGAATCATTAATAGTAAACAACATGCTCATTGTAGGTTCATCAATGGCGATTGTTTTAAGACCTTCAGGATTCTCAAGATCGGCAACTGTATCCCCAATCTCAAAACCTTCCAGTCCCACGATTGCACAAATATCGCCTGCATTTACCTCTTCTATTTTTCTACGGCCAAGACCTTCGAAAATATGTAGTTCTTTAATTTTTGTCTTTTTTATGGTGCCATCTCTTTTCACAAGCGCAACCTGCATTCCTTCTTTTAAGGTTCCACGTTGAAGGCGGCCAATTGCAATCCTTCCCGTGAAGGAAGAAAAGTCAAGGGAAGTGATTAACATTTGTGGAGAACCTTCCTCAATTTTAGGAGAAGGTATATGCTCGATAACCATATCCAGGAGAGGCTCAATATTGTCAGTCTCATTTCTCCAGTCGTCACTCATCCAGTTATTCTTGGCAGAACCGTAAACTGTAGGAAAATCAAGCTGCCATTCTTCGGCACCAAGTTCAAACATCAGGTCGAACACTTTTTCGTGTACCTCTTCCGGAGTACAATTTTCTTTGTCAACTTTATTGATTACCACACAAGGCTTCAATCCAAGATCGATAGCTTTTTGAAGAACAAAACGTGTCTGTGGCATAGGACCTTCAAAAGCATCTACCAATAACAGCACACCATCGGCCATATTAAGAACTCTTTCCACTTCTCCTCCAAAGTCGGCGTGACCGGGAGTATCGATAATATTGATTTTGGTTCCTTTGTAAACTACGGAAACGTTCTTTGAGGTAATGGTAATTCCCCGTTCCCGTTCAAGGTCATTGTTGTCAAGGATAAGATCCCCTGTATTTTCGTTTTCCCTGAAGAGCTGACAATGATACATAATCTTGTCTACCAATGTAGTCTTCCCGTGGTCAACGTGTGCGATAATCGCAATATTCTTAATAGCTGTCATATAAACGCCTGATTTTTAAAGGCTGCAAAGGTACGTTTATTTTTCCCATATAAAACAGATAGCTTTGAATAAAATTATTTTAAATCATTGGCTTAAAAATTTGGCTATCAATAAGTTGTGATATATCACAAGCAGGAAGTCTTTCAAACTTTAGAATCTGCAGGAAGTAATTCCATCTCCATACGCGAAAAACTGAGACCAGTCATATTTTATGACCACAAAATTCCTTTTAAGCTCATAATTTATTAACTTAAGTATTTATTTTACAGAAAGTTACACACAAATAATTATTAAAATATGCGCTATGAAATCAAGAAGAAGAATGGAGAAAAAGATCTTGTTACTGTGGATTGTTGCTTTGGGAGTTCTTTCCGTTTATCAACCTGTAGCAGCACAAGTGGATGATAGGACAAGCCTTGACTTTCCTCAGGAGGAAGAATTAATTCGAACAGCTAAGGAAACAGTGGAAGCCTATGAAACAGGGAACTGGGAAACTCTAAGGAAAAATTCTGCAGTAGATGCCATGTTTTATAACCTGGGTAGCTATGATAGTTTGAACCTGGAGAAAACGATAGCATACTGGAGCAAAGGTAGAGAGATTGCTACTCCCGTGTTGGACAAAGACGGCGTATGGTTAGGAATATCTGTTCCCGAAGGGCCCCGGGAAGGCAATTGGATCCTGCACTGGGGCACAAATACCTTAAGGTATCCAAATGGCGAAACGATAAGCTTTCCTTATCATGTGGCTTTAAAGTTTCGGGAAAATAAAGTAAGCCAGGCTCATTTTTACTATGACAACAACAGAATCATCAGAGCCCTGGGTTATGAAATTCAGCCACCTTTTGATGAAGAGCAGGATGACAGTTTAATTAAAATCGAGAATTGAGGTGGCTCGTAAGTTCTGTCAGCAACAAATCTTCAAAAAAGGTATCTTTACATTAAATTTATTTTATGCAATTAAGTAAGATACCACAGATAAAACACGTCAATTCGAACAATTTCTTTTTGTTGTCCGGCCCCTGTGCCATTGAAGGCGAAGATATGGCTTTACGAATAGCCGAAACAGTTTTAAAAATTACCGATAAGTTACAGATCCCTTATATATTTAAAGGTTCTTTTAAAAAAGCTAACCGGAGTCGAATTGACAGCTTCACAGGAATTGGAGATGAAAAAGCACTAAAAATTCTTCGGAAGGTTTCAGAAACTTTTAAAATTCCTACAGTTACAGACATCCACGAAAGAGAGGATGCCACACTGGCGGCGGAATATGTAGATGTACTTCAGATTCCAGCTTTTTTAGTCCGCCAGACAGACCTTGTGGTGGCCGCCGCCGAAACCGGAAAGGTGGTCAATCTAAAGAAAGGCCAGTTTATGAGTCCCGAAAGCATGAAACATGCCGTTTCAAAGGTGACAGAATGCAATAATGAGCAGGTAATGGTGACCGATCGCGGAACTATGTTCGGCTACCAGGACATGATTGTGGACTTCCGCGGAATTCCGACAATGCGGCAGTTTGCACCTACTGTTCTTGATGTAACGCATTCTTTACAACAACCTAACCAGAGCAGCGGAGTCACCGGGGGAAGGCCCGACATGATCGAAACCATCGCCCGCGCCGGAATTGCCACCGGGGCCGACGGGATCTTTATCGAAACCCATTTTGACCCCGCCAATGCAAAAAGTGACGGCGCCAATATGTTACATATCCAGTACCTGGAAAGGCTACTTAGTAATTTAACTGCAATAAGAAAGACGATTAATTCTTTTTAATTTACCGCATCATTGATATTAGACCTCACAGGTTTTGAAAACCTGTGAGGTCTTTGTTGTTTCCGTTTTTAATACCTCAAAATATCGGTCAAAGCTCTCTTAATAAAATCCACTTTTTCAGAACTTATTTTTCCAATTCTCCTGTCAAGACGCTTTTTAGAAACTGATCTGACATGAAAAGTTAGAACTTCTGATTCGTTTTTCAAACCATTTTAAATATTTGGTTTGAGGATAAGATTCCCTTTGTACCTTTTAATTTTAGTAGTTAAGGGACAAACGATCACCACCTGTAAATGCTGGTTTAGAAGATCGCCGCTTATTATTACACAGGGCCTTCTTCCTCCCTGTTCACTTCCTGAGACAGGATCAAGATAAACATCCCAGATCTCACCCTGCTTCATTTTTCTAAACTATTTTCGAGATCTTCCAAATAGGTTGCCATTCCTTCCTCTGCAATAGCCATGACTTCTTCATCTCTACCTGCTTTAGAATATGAGCGTGCATATTCTGCCCTGTTCAACTGGTCCAGGTAGATTCGTAAAGCCATTTCTATAAGTCTGTTTTTAGGCACTCCCAGTTTTTTCGCTTCAGAATTCAATTTTTCTAAAAGATCTTGAGGTAGAGATGAAGTGAAGGTTCCCATTGCTTTTCTTTTCATAAATATAAAACATAAATATAAATTATGAATAAAAAATTTTCTGCTCATGCGGCAAACACCAGTAAGAAATTAGGAGCAATGTGTAATAGGAGCGGAATCCTGTAAAGATTGAACCAGAGGCAGTATAGTAAAAACCCCGCTCCTTATCAGAAGCGGGGTTTTCTATTTACCGGGGGACAAAATTAAATTTTAGCCACACTTGGAGTAGCCACAGCTTTTACAAACCAGGCAACCTTCAGAGAAAATGATTCCTTCCGGATCACCACATTCGCCACATTCTTTATCGGCAGCAGGAGTTCCATCGGGAACAAATTGCTTCAGGGCACGAACAACTCCTGCTTTCCAGGTGTTGATGCTTTCGTCAAGAAGGTTCAGGTTGTTGATAAGGTCAACTACATAAGGAATTGGCATTCCGTGGCGAAGTACTCCGGAGATTAGCTTCGCATAATTCCAGTACTCTTCATTGAAGGACCTCGAAAGTCCTTCAATAGTCACCTTATATCCATGCTTATCGCAGAACTGGAAGTCATATCTGGATTTACCATCCTCGTCACGATTTTTGATCACGTATCCCTTCTCAACCCATGTTGGAAGATTAAATACATCTTCCATTTTTCCGGTGAAGATCTCATATGGACGGTCATTCAGGATACCAACCACAGCAAGCCATTTCTCCTTTTCGTTATTGAAACGGATGATCTTTGATTCCAGCTTCTTTGGACGTTTTGGAGCGTAGGTTTCAGCAAAAACACTCTCCTTACTCACATCTTTCTTGCCTTTATCATCTGAAGAAACAAGAATTCCGCTTCTTGAACCATCACGATAAACAGTAATTCCTTTTAATCCCTGTTTCCAGGATTCAATATAAATATCGCTTACCTTCTCCTCGCTTACATCATTTGCAAGGTTAATGGTAGAACTTATGGAGTGCGTGGTATATTTTTGGACAAGCGCCTGCATTTCCACACGCTTTTGCCAGTTAATTTCGGAAGCAGTTGCTCCCGCGTAAGGACTCTGCTCAATAGCTTCTTTTCCTGATGCATCCATCCATGTTTTCACCTTTGGATGATAAACAGTGAATTCTTCAAAAGCATCTCCCGTGTCATCTACAAAAGCAACTTTTCCTTTCGAACTTGATGCATTTACTTTTCTTCTTCTCTTGTATGACAACATGAAAACAGGTTCAATTCCCGAAGAAGTCTGCGCGAGCATACTTAAACTTCCGGTCGGTGCAACAGTACTTATGGAGATATTCCTCCTGCCGTGCTCCATCATTCGGCTGTAAAGCTCCGGGAATTCGTCCTTCATCATTTGAACAAAATCCGACTGCTCTTCAACTTTTGGATCGAATACCTTAAATGGCTCTCTGGTGATCGCCATATCAATACTACTGTCAAATTCTCCTTTCAGCTTGGTTTGCATGATCTTATCCACCACTTCAAGAGCTTCATCTGTATCGAATTTCACTCCAAGAGCGGCCACAGCGTCGGCCAGAGCAGTAAAGCCAAGACCGGTACGTCTTCCGGTTTTACCATTTTCAGCAAGTAACTTCCAAGTGTCGATCTCATTTTTCTTAATAAAATCGGGCTCCTCATCCTGACTTATCTTCGCAAGGATCTTTTCTACTGCTTCCAATTCCAGATCTACAAGATCATCCATCAACCGCTGAGTTTCATAAATGACTTTATAGAATTTGTCGTGGTTAAAAGAAGCGCTTTCAGTAAAAGGATTATCTACAAAGTTATAAAGATTCACTGCAATTAATCGACAGGAATCACCTCCCTGCATTGCGATCTCTGAACATGGATTTGTCGAACTGTTTTTAAAGCCCGGGTAGAACGAGGATGTTGAGTAGGTGTGCTGCTTATCCCAGAAAATCAAACCTGGTTCTGCAGTATTATGTGCACATTTTATCACAGTATCCCATAGCTTTTTTGCACGAACGGTTTTGGTGTATTTTGGATTAGGACTGTCGATTGGCCAGCGGAGTGTAAAATCGGCATCATCTGTTACCGCCTGCATAAATTCATCTGTAAGCCTAAGAGAGATATTTGCTCCGGTTACCTTTTTTAGATCCTGTTTAATAGTAATAAAATCCTCAACATCAGGATGAGATATATCAATAGTAAGCATTAGTGCTCCTCTTCTTCCATTTTGAGCAACTTCACGGGTAGTGTTGGAGAATCTTTCCATAAAAGAAACTGCACCCGTTGTTGTTCCTGCCGAATTGGATACCAAGGCATTCTTGGGACGAAGACCGGAAAGATCCACACCTACTCCACAACGTCTTTTAAATAATTGCACCAGTTGCTGGTCTGTATGTAAAATTCCGCCATAAGAATCATAAACCGGTGGCACAACCACACAATTTGAAAGCGAAGCTATCATTTGATCATTTCCAAGGGCCGCCATGACACTACCCTGCGGAATGCTGTACTTAAAATCTTTAAAAAGCTGATAGATTCTTTCTTCACTCAGGAACTCTCTGGATTTCCCGTAAGGAGAGAGATTCTCTTTTCCCCCCTCACGATCGGCATATTTTGCCTCCATTCTGGCAAATTGTTTTGCCATTCGACGATGCATATCATCGGGAGTTAATTCAAGGAATTTTCCGTTTTTGTCTTTTACTGCATACTTATTTATCCAGGTAGTAGCTGCAAGCTCGTCATTTTTAAAATATTTTAAACATTCTTGCAGTACCTCTTCGTAGGTATAAGTCTGGGTGCTAAATAATTCTTCAACCATGGCCGTTTGTTTTTGTTTTAACTTGAAAGAGGGATAAAGTTATTTTAATTCCTGAGTTTTCAATTACCACCCCCGGCTTTGTTATTAACTAAAGACTGTTGAAAAATAAATAAACTTTTTTTCTGAAAAATGGCATTAGCTTTCAGCCCTTGCTACACCTAATTTCTTTCAATTCTATTTCTCAATTCTGGCATAAAAAAATATTAACAAGAACCTCAATATTTTTCTAAAATCCTGTTAACTGCCTGTAGCATAAGTGCTTTTTAAACTACCTTCAAGTACTAACTATCTTAAAAAAAGAATAAATTATGGGAACTCAACTGGAAAACATGGGGGATCGTATTGCCTATTTTTTACCTAATCTTTTAGGTGCTCTACTCGTCCTTCTTATAGGCTGGCTTATCGCCAAAGCTATTGAAGTCATGGTGGTAAAACTGCTTAGAAAGACCTCCTGGGATGAACGAATTTTTGGAGGAGATAATATTGACGATACGAATGTATTCGTCGGAAATATTTTCTACTATTTAATAATGATCTTCGTCCTTATAATTGCTTTGGAAGTTCTGGGGATAAGTGGCGTCCTTGCCCCGCTTGAGAATATGTTAAATGAATTCCTTTCTTTTATTCCTAATTTAATAGGCGCACTTCTTATAGGATTTATAGGTTACGTGCTGGCAAAATTTGTCGCCAACCTCATTAATATAGGCGGCGGATTACTGGACAGATGGGTAGATAAAACAGGGTTTAAAGATACCGATAAGCTGGTGAACATCTTACGGAAAATTGTGTTCATCCTAATTTTTATTCCCTTTCTCATACAGGCTTTTAACACCCTGAGACTGGATGCCATCTCAGAACCTGCAAACGATATCCTTTATGGTTTTACCGAGCTTATTGGAGAAATAGTGATCGCCGCTCTTATCCTGATTGTTTTTATATGGGGCGGAAAATATCTGGCAAATTTTTTAGAAGATCTTTTTAAAAGTATGGGCCTTGACCGTGCCGGAGAAAAAATTCAGATCGACAATATGATAGGAGCCGGACAATCCCTTTCAAGAATTATCGCAAATCTTATTTACTTCTTCCTGGTCTTCTTCGGAATCATTACAGCTGTAGAGATCCTGGGGCTTTCAAGGCTAACAGAAATTCTGCACCAAATCCTTGAAATTACAGGTCAAATTTTATTCGGACTTGTAATTCTTGCCATAGGTAATTATATCTCTTTGTTGATCTACAACACCATGACCCGCTCAAGTAAAAACCATTTTATCGCAGGGGTAATAAGATGGGCTTCACTTGCTCTTTTCATTGCCATTGCCTTAAGAACTATGGGAATAGCCAATGAGATCGTGGAACTGGCCTTCGGATTAATTCTAGGAGCTATTGCCGTAGCTGTAGCTTTAAGTTATGGACTTGGTGGTCGCGAAGCAGCGGGAGAACATTTTCGAGATATTATTCAGAAGTTTAGAAGTGAAGCAGCTAAAGCTGAAGATCCAAACCGTAATAATCCCGATGTGACAGGCAAAACCGGAAGCTCAGGAACCAGCAGTGCCACTGGCTCACGAATAGTAAAAGAGACCTCGAGTACCCCTGAAACCTCTTTTGATAAACCGGGTAATACAAAAAGTACAGACAACACTTCCAATACCGGCACAGGAAATGACCCGGACAAAGCCGGAAGTTCAACTCCACCCCGACCAGGTTCGCAGGACAAACCTGACTCTCCCGGATTCAGGTCGAAACCTATAGACCCGGGAGACAGGAATAAACCCAACACAGGTGGAAATCGCGATGTACCGCCAGTAGATCGACAGTCTGATCCTAACCGCCGGGATCAGGGAAGAGATCCCGATAAAAATGGTCCTGCAGGTGCCGGTCCAAATGATCCAATTAATCCAACTTAAAATATTAAGATCATCAAGATATTAGGGGCTGTTTAAAAGCTACCAGGTCTCCTTTCCGTTCCGAAGTTTTGGCATTCAGAATCTATTTAATCTGATTATTCAGAATATAGTAGAACATGAAACTCCCGACACGTGGACAAGTAGACTTTACCCAGGCTTTTGAGACAGCCCTTATTTAAGTATCTAGATGCAACTCAAAGGAAATTCATATTCCTATTTCTTCACCCTTTATGTAGTCCTCAAGATAATCAAAATGACTGGTGAGTCTGCCATTCTTGGTCATTCTGGCCCTTTGGAGAATTCCGTCCTTGTCTCCGTTGAAAAATGCAGGCAGTACGTTTTTCAGGAACATTTCTCCGAATCCTTCACTGGCATCTTTGGGAACTTCGCAGGGCAGGTTATCAACAGCCATAACCAGAATAGCATTTTCCTCCCGAAAATCCACTTCCCTCTCCTCTTTAGGATCATAACCGTAAAATGGTTCGGCTATGGTAGAAGGACGAATGGTACTTGCAACCGGTCCTGCAATATCACAGGAAATGTCTGCTATATATTTAATCCTGAAATCTGGTGACTTTGCATCTTCATTGGTGAAAAATACCGGAGCACCTTCCCCATAGAAATGTCCGGCTATAAAAAAATCGGCTGCATGTGTAAACCTTTCAAAATTTGATTCGTAACGTTCAGGATGGTTAAAAAACTCTGCATTACTACCAGGACTTCCATCCTTACGAGCGTTATAGTCGAGAACGTCAATCTGGCAATAAACAGAGGTATCAAAAGTGTCATTTAAAAAGTTCTTTACATCCACTTTTTTTACCTGTAAATGATCGAGAATCTCCCGCGCGCCGTGGGCAACTTTTCCGCTTCCGGTAAGTGCGATCTTTAGCGGCGGAAGGGAAATCCTGTCAAGTTCTGCCAACATGGCATTGAGGTCGGGCAGGGATTCAGCTTTGGGCAGCTCAAAAATGCCATTTTTGAGGCCTATTCCGCGGAAACCATTATAGGCCCCAACCAAACCGGCATATCTTCCGAAGCCAATGAGCCTCCCACCGGTTTCATTGATGATCACCTCATGGTCATAAAGTTCAATGTTATTTTTGAGGATCTCCCGCAGTAAATCCCGGTTGTAAGGCTGCTTTTTAATAGTGTGGGAAAAAAAGAAATACTTTTTATTTGGAACCAGATAAGGAAGCGGAACTTCCTTGACGCCCAGCATAACATCACAACTGGAAATATCCTCAACTACTTCAAAACCTGCCTGCCGATACTCCTCATCTGTAAAGATCCTTATGTCGGACCTTTCCACCATGAATTCAGCCTCAGGAAATTGTTGTACAGCTTCTTTAAGTTTTTCAGGAGAAAATACTACACGACGATCCGGGGGAGTTTTTCGCTCTTTTATAAGGGCAAATTTTATCATTTTGGAATGGCTTTTGAATTTGTTTGGATAATCTCAAAGATAAGAATTATAAAGGGGTCCAAAAAAGCCGTTTTTAATTCCTATTTTTGCGGCAGGGATTGAAGCGGCATCCCCCGATCTTTTCCGGGGATACAGCGGAAAGCCCGGTTCCTCTCAGCTTTTGAGGAGAGGAAGCCGCCATAAACATTGGCACGAAAAATGCAATAATATTGCAGAAGTTCTTTACATATTGGGGTCGACTTGGTTTTGACAGCGAGTCTAATTGAGTTGTAAGCACGTCGAGCGCTGGGAAATAGCTCGTAAATCTCATTTTTCACACTTTTTAAACGGCGAGAATAACTACGCCTTGGCAGCATAATCCGAATCATAGTAGGATTGCTCTAGTCCCTACAAGGTAGGGAGCCAAGATGTCTCGTGAAGGCCTTGATTTACGGCATTCACATAAGAGGCACCGATAAAGTAAATATAGGAACTGCAGGACCTTGATGTAGTTCCGAAATTTAATTGAGGATAAGTGCAAAGTTGGTGGTTTTCGGCCGGCTTTGCATCGAAAATTAAACGAAGACTAAACGTGTAGAAAGCTTCTGAATTGCTTGTTTGGACGAGGGTTCGAACCCCTCCGACTCCACTATTAAAAGCCGTATTTCCTTTGTTTATAAGGGTTTACGGCTTTTTTATTTCCTAATTTGTACGGTTTCTGTACGGTAACTGAAAATTAACTTCAGATCAGGTAAGGAAAATTTAATTTATCTTTGTTAGTGTTAGCATTTAGCCGTGCTAATAATTTGAACAGAAAAGAGGGTTCCCGTGTTGTGGACTAGGCAAAAATTCTGGTTAATCTGAAGAGGAAAAATTCAATGTTTTTGACACCTCTGAATTGACTTCTGAAGGCTTTTATTTTGGCATTAAATGATTCTGCAGAGGCATTGGTACTTCTGTTTGTAAAGTAGTTTAAGATTGATCTATAGTTGAGCTTAATACTATTAGCTACAGTATTGAAGGCACTAAAATCAGATTCTTCCACATCTCTGTACCAGTGCGCCATCCTTGTGAAGGCTACACCTTTATCTTTTGTTTGATTAAATATGCTTCTCAGGTTGTTCACCAGAGAATAAGCCCTGTGGATATCAGGGTATTCTTTGAAGAGGATCTCTGCACGCTTTGATTGTTTTTTTGTCCATTTTGAGGTGGCTTTGTAGAGTAGATATCTGCTTCTGGCAAGTAATTGTTTATGAGAATCACCATTTGGCAGCAACTCAGGGATATATTTGCTTCCTCTTTGCTTATTCTTTTGTAGTTGTTCATTCTCTCTGTCAATAGCTTCCCATCGGTGTTTGATTCTTAGATCCTGAAGTGCATCTATAGCTAGCTTCTGGACGTGGAACCTATCCGTTACCTGAATAGCTTTTGGGAAGCATTTAGAAGCGATATGCTTCATGGAAAAAGCCATGTCCAGTGTTATCTCCCGAACCTTGTTTCGCAGAGATGAAGGTATTTTAAGTAGTTGCTTGACGATTGGTTCTGCCTTTGTCCCTGCTATAATAGCAACCAAAGCACCTTTTTTGCCCTTAGCTTTTTTATTGGTGATGATAGTGTAGAGTTCTCCCTGGGATAGAGCTGTTTCATCTAGAGAAAGATGAGGACCGATATTTTCAGGAAAGATCAAGTAGCGTTTAGCATGTTTCTTTTCTTTCCACTCTTTAAAATCACTCAGATGATCTTTGTACTGGCGCTGCAATTTTTTGCCATTAACAGCAAAGAAGGAACCGATGGTATGACAATCAGATGCCTTCGTATCGACTAATTTCTTTTAAAAAAGCAGCGAACTCTGTGGTTAAACGAGTTCCCTGTGCTACTAAGTTCCAGTCTCTTTGAACCAGTTGACCTGTATCTTTATCTATCCATCTACGACGTCTGACATGTAGATAAACTGTATTACCTCGCAAGGGAAAATCCTGAATAGTAACTTCTTTATGGAATCCTTTAGACACTAAAAGTTTTGAGGAATGTTCCTGAGGAGGAGTATTGCGTTCCTCAAAGTAAAGGTGAAGTACTTCTTTTTCTTTTCTGCTTCTAATCAGATCAAAATGCTCTACAAGGAATTGCGGCAATACAAGCTTAAGTAAATCCAGGTAATTATCCACCTCTAGTTTTTCTGCAAATATCTGGCTTTACTTCAATATCTCCACAACATTTGAGATTGATCCGTTTAAATCAAGTCCTAAAAACAAAGGGCGTTCTTTAGTATGCTAATATAAACAAGATCATTGCAACAAAAAGATCATTAACTGTTGCTAATGATCTGTCTTTAGAGGATGCACCTTAACATTATCTGGCTGACGGTACAGTAAACACCTCAAACATTCCCTTGCTCATTGGGTCCGGAACTTCTGCAATGAAGGCATAAGTACCCGGTTTCAGGTGAGCATCAAAATATCCAACGTGAGATTCCTCCTTACCTTCCAAAGCAGGTAAGTCCTGCATTCCACCAAGGAATTCAACTCCTTCAGGGGCAGGTGTTTTAAAAGCATTGGGATCTGACCAGTTCATCCAGCTGTTCAGCTCATCAAGATCTGTATTTTCATCCAGCCTCACCAGGTGGATGTCGTGTCCCAGAAAATGAGTATAAACAGTCTGGTCCTCAAAAAAGGCTTTTATCAGATGTTTTCCCGGACGTACCTTTTTATCAAATTCTATCCCGGTTTCTGAAGAGATCCTCACCTCCATAGTGAATTTTGGCTCTTTGTTTCCATTGTGGTCCTCAGTGACCACCATTCCGGTTATCATCCCCCTGGTGGCATGGAAAACACCTTCGGAATCTTTCACATAGCACTCCAGCACATACGTCCCCGGTTCCATGTAAACTGTGATTTCAGAAATATGATTGGGTGATAATAATCCTGTGCCCCCGGAATAAATTATTTCCCCGCTCCATGCCGGTAATTCGCTTAAAGCCTGGTTCAAAGCATCTTCATCTTCTTGGGCTATAGCATCAATAATATCCTGAAAAACCGGGACTACTTCTGCCTTACTGTCTTCCACCGTTTTACCTTCAGGTAGTTTGTCAAATAAAACAAAGTGAGGATTATGGCTCCTGTTATCATATCTAAAGGTGGTCCATCCCGAAGGAATGGTCGATTGCACCTCAATGTTCATATGAGTCGATACTATATCCACTATATTGTGGTTTTTCTTAACCCCCAGATCGGCTGCGTTTATTTCCTCCTGAAGAACCGGTTCGGCCTCACAGCTAAATAACAATGCAAGGCAGAAAAGCCACACCACATTTTTTAATGTTCTTACTGATAATTGAATTGAATTTTTCATAATAATTATAATTTTAATTAATAAAATGATTTTTAAATTTTGGAATTCAGCTGCCTTTGGAACATCCTTTAACAGCATACCTTGGTGTTAATCTTTCCCTCCACCTATTCTCACGGTTTCATCCCGGGACACAGTAAAGGTTTTGAGCATATTTTTTGAAGCAGGATTCGGCACCTCCGCGACCCAGGCATAACTCCCTGATTTTAAATTGACGGTTATATATGCAGTATTTCCCTCCGGCATCTCCTGGGCTCCACCCAGAAATGTTACCGGAGCAGGAGTATTCAGCCCCTCAGGAGTGGTCCAGGTCATCCAGGAATTCAGTTCGTCCAGGTTTGTGTCCTTTTCCAGCCTCGCCAGATGTACATCATGTCCTAAAAAATGTTCATGCGGACCCTGGTCTTTATATTGCACGGCTATGGTATGGAGACCGGCGGTTGGCGTCTCATGCATTTCAATTCCTCCTTCTTTGGAAATCGCCATGTTCAGTGTAGGGACAGGTGGAGTTTCATTTAAAAGATCTTGCCTCACATCAAGCTGTTTTGTCATGGGATGAAATATCCCGCCTGTTTTTACATAGCATTCGATCACGTAGGTACCCGGTTGCACATAGACAGTAGTTTGAGCAGTTTCACCCGGGGAAACAAGACCTACTCCACCGGAAAAGATAATTTGAGCGAACCATTCTGGAAGTCTCCTAAATTCTGCAAAACCTTCATCGTTTTTTCCGGTGTTTATTAAATCCATCGCATCCCTGAATACCGGTGGAATATTTTCAAAATCGGCATAGGTGATCTGCTTCCCTTTATAAACGGGTAATTTATCGATGAGCATGAAATGAGTGAGCGGAGATTCATTACTGTACCGGAAGGTTGTCCAGCCGGAGGGAATCTCATCGGGAAGGATAAAATTCATGCCTGTTGTTTTTACTTCAACCAGATTTCCAAAGGCCGGTAATGTCACCTTCTCCACGACTACTTTTTCCTCCATATTCATTTGGTGGGACAGTTCAGACTTTTCTCCGTTCTTACAGGAAATTAGGGATCCGATAAGCAGTAATGGGATCCACAGGAAGATCAGGATTCGGAATTTGCTTTTTTGAATTCTCATATCTTTAGCTTTAGGTTGATATTCTTTTCTTCTTTTGAGGTTATGTTACTATGCTGATTATCTAATTTTTAGTAAATCTACCGCGGTTTCTTTGCTGGTTCCGTTTTATGTCTTAGATTAGAATCTAAGGGATGGATTATTAAAGACCATGACACAGTTATTTATCTTAGGACCGGCAGAAATAAGGAATTCAAAGGGGGAACTGGAGCATTCTTTTCTGGCAGGTCCCAAGCGTCTGGCTTTGCTCACTTATTTATTGCTTAGCAGGCCCAGGGGCTTTCATCGCAGGGATAGTCTTCTCCCCCTGTTCTGGCCCGATCAGGATCAAAAAAGTGCAAGAAACTCCCTTAGCAATATGCTTTATCACATTCGCAAAACCCTGGGAAAGAAAGCTATTGAGAACAGGGGAGCCGAGGAGCTCACCATTAATGCAGAAACATTTTGGAGCGATGCCCTGGCTTTTGAGCAGGCAATCGAGGAAAAAAAGCCTGAAGATGCCCTTAAATTTTACCGCAGCGATCTTTTAAAAGGTTTTCACGTGAGCGATATCTCTCCTGAATTCGATCACTGGCTGGAGCAGGAAAGAAACAGGTTCCATAGCATTGCGACAGATTCCAGTCTGGATCTTGCCGGGAAAGCCGGTGTCGAAGGAGAAGATCAAAGTCTAAAATCCTGGGCCCAAATGGCTGCCAACTTAAATCCTTTCTCTGAAGATATTCAGTTGCGGGTCATCAGCCTTCTGGATGATGCCGGAGAACCGGCTGCTGCCCTGAAAACCTATAAGACCTACACAGGACTGATAAAAAAAGAATTTGAGGAAGAGCCCGGTAAGGAGTTAAAAGCACTGGCAGAAAAAATCCGTACCCGAAGAAAACCTGTGGCAAAAACTGCCGGTAAAAAAGAAGCTGCCGGGAAGGAGTTGTCTTTCTCCATTGCTGTACTGCCGTTCGAAACTCTTGGTTCCGAAAAAGCTTCAGCTTTTACAGATGCCATTCATGGGGATATACTCACCAGGCTCTCGCAGGTTTCCGATCTTTTTGTGATCTCAAAAACCTCCGTACGGAGCTTCAGAAGCACCAAAAAAGTGCTTCCGGAGATCGCACGGGAATTACAGGTGGGTTGGATCCTCACCGGGGATGTACAGGAAATAGCCCAACAGGTAAAAGTAAGTGTCCGGCTGGTGAATGCTCCAGAAGACCGGCAGGTTTGGGCAGAGATCTATCAACGGAAATTAACTGCCGGCGAACTGTTCGATATACAGGCCGAGATCACTCAAAAGATCACTGAAGCATTAAAAATGCGACTTTCAGGTAAGGAGCGTTCTGCCATAAGACAGGTTCCTACTGAAGATCTCGAAGCTTTTCGGCTTCACGCCTATGGGCGATGGAACCTGGACCAGCGTACCGAGAAAGCAATGAGAATGGCTGAAAATTATTTCAGGCAAGCTATCTCTCATGATCCAAATTATGCCCAGGCCTGGATGGGACTGGCAGATGCTCTTAACCTTCGTCATGATTATGGGCATGAGAAAGATGGCCAAAATATACTTTCAGAAGCCAAACAAGCCGCTCAACGGGCTCTGGAACTGGATCCGGAAATGTCTGAAGCCTATGCTTCCCTCGGACTATACTATACTACTATAAGAGATGCAAAATCTGCTGTTTATAACCTGAACAAAGCTGTAGAATTAAGACCGGGTCATGCCGAGGCTCATGCCTGGTTAAGTTGGATCTTTTCATTGACAGGACACCCTGATGAAGCTCTCAAAAATGCATTGAAAGCCGTGAAACTAAATCCGCTGTCCCAGGAGGCCATCAGCAATCTATCCCTGTCATGGCTTATAAATGGAGAGTATACTAGATCTGTTCATGAAGCCGAACGTTTATTGCAGATCCAACCGGACTTTACCTCCGCTCAATTCCAGGAAGGGCTGGCTCTTTATCACCTGGGCATGTACCGGGAAGCCGATAAGGTCCTGAAAGACCTGCTGGTACCATGGACCGGCAACGGACCTCTCGCAACCAGAATTTTGAGCTGCATCAAATCCGGGGATCATCATGAGGCTGACAGGCTTTCAGAAGGAATTAAAAAAGATCAGTTTGCACTTGGACTTATACATGCGGCCCAGGGGGACCCGAACCTGGCTCTTGAAAAATTCGAAAAAATTGAACGCTGGAACTATTGGGAAATGCTGTCTATCTACCACCTCTACCCTGAACTTCTGGATCCTGTTCGCGAGAATACTCGTTTTCAACAAATACTACAAACAGTAAACAGTAACTGGGGACTGACAGATCATAAGGAACTGTCGAAAATAAAAAAGAAAAGTACTTCTGAAAGCGGTCTGAAATCCGGAAAGTGGCAAACAGAAACAGAAAGTGGATCTTATAATGCACTAGCAATACTTCCCTTTAAAGACCTTGACTCCCCGGAGCCCCGGTTTACGGATGGGATCCACGGAGATATTTTAGCTTCTCTTTCCCGAATAAAGGACCTGCCGGTCATATCGCGTACGTCTGTATGCCATTTCGATAGAACAGGAAAAGAACCCGTAAAGATAGGAAAAGAACTACAGGTATCGTGGTTACTGGAAGGTGAAGTAAAGCAGACCAGTGAAAACATAAACTTAAACTTATATCTTACCAGGATTGAGACCGGTTCCAGGATCTGGAAAAAAAGTTACCGCCAAAAATTATCAGCTGAAAATATCTTTCTAATTGAAAAGGAGGTTACAAAGGATCTGCTTGAGGTTCTAAAGGTGCATTTGTCCGGTACAGAGAAACAACGGGTGACCCGGACATCCACCACCAACCTCGACGCCTATCGCCTCTACACCCAGGGCCGCAGTTGCCTGGACCGGCGAACGGAAGCCGGAATTTACCACGGGCTGGATTGCTTCCAGGGTTCCATAGAACTGGATCCCGATTACGCCCTTGCCTGGTCCGGACTGGCTGATGCAATCTCCCTTCTTCAATATTACGGTTTTCCAATACCCAGGCACAGCCCCGATCCTTTTGAAGCAGCCACCCGGGCAGTAGAATTGAACAAATATCTTAGTGAAGCCCATACTTCTCTTGGCATTTTTTATTCCATTGATCAGCAGGGTCCTGCTGCCCTTCAGGAACTGGAGCTTGCTGTGGATCTTTCTCCGGGATATGCAGAAGCACTGATCTGGCTAGGCTGGGTCAATCTTGTCCTTGGCAGACCGGAAAAAGCAATGGAACCTGCCAAACAGGCTGTTAGACTAAATCCTTTGTCACCGGCTTTCCGGGTCTTTCTTTCAGATATTTACCTGGCAAACGAACTACTGGAGGAAGCTTTGAACGAGGCAAGGAGAGCCCGTGAGATAAATCCTGAATACGGCCTTGCCCATTATATGGAAGGTCTTGTTCTCTACCATACAGGCAATTTCGAAGAAGCAGTCGCCGCTTTTGAAAAGACCCTGTCCATCATTCCTTTTCGGGGAACCCCTAATCGGTCCGACGTCAATACTGCACTTGCATTCTCCTATTACAATTTAGGTGACAAAAATTGGGGACTGGAATTAAAGAACGACATCTACGGGAGAATAGATCCTTTTCCCCTTGCCATGCTTCAGACTCTATATGGAGATATAGATGAGGCCTTTAATACTTTTAAACGCCTACAGGACTGGTCATCCTTTTCTACTGAAACCATCCGGTATTTTTTTCCTGAAGCTCTCTCTGCCCTTAGAAAAGATAGGCGATACGAGAAACTTATTGTAAAAATTAACGAGGCATGGGGACTACCGGCTGACGGAAAGCTTTTGATTTGATCTAACTCAGAAGTCAGTTGTTATCCCGGATCTATATTATGGTTGCTCCTAAACAAATTATCAGGATCCCATTTCTTTTTGATCTCAACCAGTCGGTCATAATTTTGCACGTATGCAGCTGTCACCCTCTCTTCTTCATCATGACTCATTAGGTTTACATAAACGCCGCCCACAGTTTCTTTTTGCAGGGTTCTATGAAACTCTTCCGCCCAGTCTATGTTTTCTTTATCCTTTTCTGCTTCACCCCAACCGGGTAAAATATGCAAAGAATAAGCCTTATCTCTATGTGGAAAGGCGGTGGCGGAAGACTTTATCCTTTTCACCATCCCACCCATTGGTTCCAGATACGTCATGGTAAAAGCACCCGGTAACTGCTGAGTATATTCTTCCAAAATATCGATCGCTGTATCACTGATTTCAGAAAGATAATGAGCTTTCGTGAACCATCTTAACCCTTTTGGCACTCCCGCATCAAAGGATTTTTGAAGTGCGGTATACTCCATAGGCTGAATAAATTTAAGAAATGGATCGCCAAAATTATGCAAAGGTTGAAGCTCTTCCTTTCCTTTTTCCGGGTCTCCTGTATGACATGCGATAAAGGCGCAGGTGGTTTTCCCGTGATATTCCTTCGGAAAAGGCTCCACAGCGGGTACATTAAGAAAAAAAGCATAGCATTGCAGTTCATCTGAAGCTTTTGCCATAAAGTCCCGATAAAACTCAAGCACTTCCCGGCTCTGCTCATAGGGGAAATAAGCCTGAAAGGATAGTACTTTCCGACCTACTTTGTGCAGCCGGAACTTGAAGGACGTCACTATTCCGAAATTTCCGCCCCCGCCACGAACCGCCCAAAAAAGATCTGAATTCTCCTCTGCGCTTGCCAAAATATGCCGGCCATCTGCGGTTACGATTTCCACTGAAACCACATTATCCAGTGTCATTCCGAACCTGCGGGATAAATAACCTGAACCGCCTCCCAGGGCAAGCCCACCAATCCCTATGGTAGACACAGTCCCTGTGGTGGTAGCCAATCCATGCTTTTGAGCTGCAGCATCAAATTCCCCTACTGTAGCACCTCCCTGGACAATGGCCTTTTTGATGTTTGGGTCCACTTCTACTTTATTCATAGAAGAAAGATCTATTACTAGGCCATCATCACAAACTGAATTACCCGCATAATCATGCCCTCCTCCCCTCACGGAGAATGTCAAATCGTTTTCCCTGACAAAATTCACCGCGGCAACCACATCTGAAGGTTTTCCGCAGCGGGCGATAGCTGCCGGATATTTGTTATATAGGCCATTCCACAATTTGCGAGCCTTATCGTATCGGTCATTTTCAGGAAATATCATCTCTCCTTCGAAAACCTCTGAAAATTTTTTTATTATTTCTTCTATGGCCATGATTAAGTTTTATAACGAGTAAAAATGCGATATAGTGCCCCGGGCTTTTTGCGGCATGAATCCGAAGACTTGAATAGTTCGTGACTTCCTCTTACATCACCAAAACAATTTTTCCTGTTGTATGCAGTGTCTTGATTTGCTTTAATGCTTCGCCAATTTCATCCAAATGATATTTTTTACTAATGTTTACTTTTAATTGATCATCTTTGACAAGTTTAGAAATGTGGTCCAACTGAGTCGGATTGGGCTCTACAAAAACAAATTCAAAATTAATATCCTGCTCAATATCTCCTTTTTGAGTAAGAATCGAGACCATTTTTCCGCCTGCTTTAAGAGCCTTCAAGCTTTGTTTCATGGTTTTACCACTGGTACAGTCAAAGATAAGATCAACCCCGTCAGAATATTTTTCTTTTGTTGCCTCTCCAACATCCCGGTCGTGGTAATCTATAGTGTGATCTGCTCCCAGTGATTTCATATATTCATGGTTTTTTTCACTGGCCACGCCTATAACTTTTGCGTTCCTGGCTTTTGCCAATTGAATGGCATAACTTCCTACTCCGCCAGAAGCTCCGAGGATAAGCACTGTCTGACCTTCTTTAAGACCCCCGGCTTCATATAGAGCCTGATAAGCTGTGAGTCCTGCCAGGGGTATTGCTGCTGCCTCCTCAAATGAAATACTGCCTGGTTTACTGGCCAAACAGCTTTCCGGAAGCACAACATATTCTGCAAATGTCCCCCATTTAACTTCAGGTCTTCGTGCATAGGCATATACTTCATCTCCTACTTCAAATCGTCTTGCCGCATGACCTCTCTCCTCTATTACTCCCGACATGTCCCAACCCGGAATTACGGGCAGTTTGTGCGGCATCATATCTTTGTACGTACCGTTCAGCACTACTCCATCAACCGGATTTACTCCTGCCGATTTTATTCTTACCAGAACTTCCCCTTCCTTGAGCTCCGGAATTTTCATTTTCCCCACCTTTACTTTTTCGGGTCCTCCAAACTCTTCATATTTCGCTGCTTTCATTTCCTTCTTCATAGTTCTTGTTTAATGTTAATTACTATTGTCCTCCTGTAGAGTACATCCTTAAAATAGAAAATTGAACAGCAATATTTGGTGCAATCCCAGTTAAAATTGAATTAAATCTCTACTGCTTCCAGACTATTTTAAAAGGAACAAAATATTTATGTGCCGTATTAAACAAAAAAACCTGCCAGTTCTTTTTGCCTCAGCAGGTTTTTTGTTTTAGAAGCCTGGTCTAATGAACAGCTGAATTTTGCAGGATGGGAGATATGCAGGTAAGATGCAGCCCCCTTCCAAATCCACTATTTTGCTACCGGTGTAAACAAAAAAACCCATAAACAAGTGTTTACGGGATTTTTTATTTTTAGGCAACAATAATCTTCAGTGGCAAACAATTACCTCTATGGATTAAATTTCTAATTTTTACTGCTGCCTGCACTTGTTCACCCCCCACCACAATCATGATGAGTTCTTTAAACCATCATCTGCAGGAACAATACAAGCTCCTAAATTTCACTTATTCTCTTTTATTAAGTGATAAACCTAATATTCCATTAAAGCTTTGGAATATCAGTCATTTTTCCATTTTCCTGTTTACCAAGAACAACAACTTCCTTATTCTCTTTGTATTCCTCAATAGCCATTAAAAGTTGAGTTTTAGTATCTCTCCGGATTTTAATACCCGATTTTTGGTTTTTATTCTTGACTTCAATATAATAACCATCTCTCAGGTCTTTTGGTTTTGTAGAAGGTCTCCCCATAACAATATTTAATTTTAAATAAATTTAGATAATCAATTTCTATACCAGAATTACATTAAATTTCCCGTTTTGGAATGCCGGTTTATTTAAACCAAAAATTATCTTGCTTTCAAGCAAACGGACTATAATCCCGCGGCTCATGCTGTACAGTCACCCACTGTAGCCGGGTAAATTCTTCTAATACAAACTTCCCGTTAAACCGTCCCATTCCTGAACCTTTTTCCCCGCCAAAAGGCGCGTTAGGTTCATCATTTACGGGTTGGTCATTTATGTGGATCATTCCGGTTTCCACTTTGCGGGCAAAAGCCACTCCTCTCTCAGTATTTTTAGTAAAAACAGCTCCTGTTAAACCAAAATCTTTCGAGTTAGCTATTTTTATTGCATCTTCCTCAGTAGAATATCTAATAATTGGTGCCACAGGACCGAAAATCTCATTTTTAGCAATAGACATATCATCTGTGACATTGTCAAGAATGGTAGGTTCAAGAACATTCCCATCGGCCTTGCCTCCTATTTTTATCATAGCACCATCATTAGTACTGGATTTAATATCCTTCAGGATCCTCTCCACTTGATCGTGATCAATAAGCGGGCCTACCAGCACCACATCTTCGGAAGGGTTTCCGTATTTCAGCTGCTTCGTGGCTTCTACAAATTTTCGAACAAATTCATCAGCGATTTTTTCGTGAACCACAAATCTATTTACAGACATACATATTTGTCCCTGATTCATAAACTTTCCGAAGGTGGCAGCTTTAACAGCTAAGTCAATGTCAGCATCTTCCATTACAACAAAGATGTTATTTCCTCCCAGTTCCAGAGAAACCTCCTTTAAGTTTTCACCTGCTATCTTTCCTATATTCCGTCCAACCGGCGTAGATCCGGTAAAGGAAATATGATGTGGAATAGGATGCTTTACAAAATCATCTCCAATACTGGAACCTTTTCCTACCACCACGTTCAAAACACCTTTTGGAAGTCCGGCTTCCTCGAAGATTTTCGCTGTTAAGGTAGCTCCTGTTACCGGAGTAGAAGAAGCAGGTTTAAGTACAACTGTATTCCCTGTTGCTATAGCGGGAGCAACAGATCTCATGGAAAGGTTCATGGGAAAATTCCACGGACTAATAATTCCAATTACTCCAAGAGGTTTTCTATAGGCACGGCTTTCTTTTCCGGGAGTGATCGAATCATAGATGTATCCATGACTGCGGGTTGGAAAAGAAGCAGACTCTTTCATTATCCCCTGGGTGATCTGGATTTCCACTTCTGCCTTTACCCGGGAGCTACCGCCTTCTTTGATAAGCCATTCTATGATCTCTTCTTTTCTGTCTGAGATAATTTTAACAGCCTTCTGAATTACAGCTGAACGCTCCTGCGGCAAAGCTTTTCCCCATTTGATGGCCGCTTGCTTTGCAGCTTTGTAAGCTTTATCGACATCTTCTTTATTTGCTCCTTTAAAGCTGTTAATTTCGGAATTATCAAACGGATTGACATTCTTTATTTCAGAATCATCATTTCCTTCTACCCATTCTCCGTTGATAAATTGTTTATTCAGGTTCCTGTACTTTTCCATTTTTGTTTTTAAAATAGGAAAAACAACTTCGGAAGGCAGTTAAGGAACTGGTAAAAGATGAATTCGGTTATGTGATCCGGATTAAATTAATCTGGTCATGAATTACTCACTCATGCCTGAATGCCGCCAAAACCCTAAAAATGTGCATCACCGCGGGAAATACAGCGTCCATTGATTCTGCTGCACCTTTAGTAGATCCCGGAAGAGCGAGGACAAGTGTATTTCCTCTTAGACCGGAAACAGATCGGGATAACATCGAATACGGGGTTCTTTCCTGCCCATAATTTCTTATTGCCTCCTCTATTCCCGGAACCGGTCTATCCAGTAGTGGTCTTACCGCCTCCGGGGTCACATCCCGGGGTGAAACACCTGTCCCGCCGGTAAGAATGATCATATTAACACCGGTGTCACATTTTTGTTTGATTAGATTCTGAATCTGCTCTTTCTCATCGGGAATAATGAGGTAGTCCTCCAGAGTTACTTCATAAGTTACCAGCTTTTCGATAATGGCTTTCCCTGCTCTATCCTCTTTTTCCCCGGCAGAAATTGAATCAGAGCACACAATAACTGTTGCCCGAAGATCATTTTCTTCTACGACTTTTTTGTAATCTGTTTTTCCGCCTTTTTTTTCCAGAAGCCTTATATTTTCAATGCTGATGCCTTTATCAATCGGCTTAAGCATATCATACATCGTGAGAGCGACTACTGAAGCTGCATGCATAGCTTCCACCTCAACCCCCGTTTTATAAATGGTATGCACTTCCACTTCTATAAAAACAGCCAGTTCTTCAATGCGATATCTTACGTTCGTGTACTCTATTGGCAGAGGATGACAGTCCGGGATCATATCACTGGTCCTTTTGGCTGCAAAAAGTCCGGCGGTTTTTGCCATTTCAAAGACATCTCCCTTAGGCACCTTCCTTTGCTCCATGGCTTCTATTGTTTTGGAATCACTTACACGAACCACGGCCTGTGCAATGGCTTTTCTAAGGGTGTTGGATTTATGGGTAATATCTACCATATATTTATTTTCAGGTGTTTTCTTTCCAGGTGGCTTCTTCGCTTTCCAGCAGCTCTTTCCCCCAAACCGGAAGTTCTTTTTTTATGCGCTCCACCAGTTCCTCGCAGGCATTAATGGCCGCCTTACGGTGTTTTGAAGAGGTAAAAACAAAAAGGCTGATCTCCCCTACTTTCACTTCACCCAGACTGTGATAAATATGCATACAGGTAAGCGGATATTTTTCAAAAATAGCCTCCCGTATTTCAAAAGCTTTTTCAAGTGCCATATCTTCATAGGCGGTGTAATCTATTGCGCGAACTGTACTGCCTTCCTTTTCATCTGCCCGTATCTGGCCCAGGAAAATTGAATGGGCGCCAATGTCTGTTTTTGAACTGTGATTTTGAATAGAAGTCGCTATTTTCTCGCTGGAGATAGGCCCTTCTACAAATATATTCTTAGGTTTTCGTGTCATTTTTCTTCTGAATTTACTGGGGAAGCAGGATGCAAAATTCCCCCTTCCACCGAAAATACTTTTTTCTCCGGAAATTGCTTCTTCAGCTCCCCGGCCATTCGATCACTTCGCTGTCCGCTTTTACAGAAAAGAATTATATTCTCAAAGGAACGGACTCTCTCCTGATCCTCTGCTAAAACCGAAATAGGAATCTGATCGATATCCTCCCGCTTTAAAAGTGGCTCCTCATCTGGCTCCCGAATATCCACCAGGATACTACTCTTCAAATTTTGTTTCCAGTCCAATGCCTTTTCCCAGCTAATGTTTTCTGAAAGTCCGCAGGTAATATTATAGTCTTTGCTTCTGAAAGCATCTTCACTTGACGGAATTCCTTTTTCTGAATCAGAATTAGGAGAAACAGCAACTTCAAAGAACCCGGAAGTTTTAAGGTTGTAGAAAAGCACTTTATTTGTCAGCACTTTTCCAAGGCCCGAAATGATCTTAATAGCTTCGGTGGCCTGAAGCGTACCAATCAAGCCCGGAAGCACTCCAAGTACTCCGGTTTCGCTACAGTTGGGAACCTCATGAGACTGCGGCGGATCGGGATAAAGGTCACGGTAATTTACCGGTGTTTCGCCGTAATTAAATACCGTTACCTGTCCTTCATATTGATAAATTGCTCCCATCACCAGCGGCTTATTTAACAGCATACAGGCATCGTTGATCATATAACGGGTGCCAAAATTATCGCTACCATCCAGCACGAGATCATATCCAGAAAGAATTTCTAGTGCATTTTTGTTATTTAGAAACTCCGGAATAACGTTGAAGGTTATGTCAGGGTATTTTTCTTTTAGCAGCTCTGCTGCGGTTTCGGCTTTTGGTCTTCCGGTATGCTGCTGCCCGAAAAGGGTTTGGCGGTTCAGATTTGATTCGCTGATGTTATCTCCATCTGCAATACCAATCGTGCCGACTCCGGCGGCGGCCAGGTGCAAAAGCGCGGGACAACCCAGGCCACCGGCTCCAACCACCAGCACACGGGCTGCTTTTAATTTCTGCTGACCTTCATGGCCAAAATCGGGTAATATGGTTTGTCTTTCGAACCTGCTCATCCTCCTGAGAATGGCGGCAATAAAGCGATCTCCTCACTACCTTTTAAAGGCGTCTTCTCCTGTACAAGCTGTTTATCTACAGCCAGGGAAAACTTCAGATCTTCCAAAAAAGGATATTCTTGATTCAAAGCCTTGAGCAGCTCATCTGAATCTTTTTGATACGGGAATTCAAACTTCGGCTGTGGCAACTTTTCGGCCAGCATTCCGAAGCTTTTTATAGTAAGTGGCTCCATCGTTCTTCTGCTTCTTTCAGTTCTTGCTTGTTGTTAATATTTCGGAAACACCACGGCATTTCCTTAGCCACGGAAGGTAGTAAAGTGGGCGGATTCTTTAAAATGAAATCGGTCATTTTTAACTCTTCCGAAGCAATTAAATTCTTTACAATTTTCTTTAAATGCACCGGGTAAGCCGCGAATAAAGGATTGATCCTGTCCTTTACCAGTGCAGCTGTTATATGCTCCTCATCGGCTGCCCGTAACAACAGCTTTATAGCTTCAGAAGTAATAAAAGGAATATCGCAGCTTATAAGCAGTACTACCTCAGCATCTGTATTGTTTAGAGCCGTCAGTAAACCTCCCATGGGACCTTTTTCCTTCACCAGGTCGTTGCATACCGGGAGACCGAACTTTTCATATTCAGGATTATTGGCAATGATCTTTACGGGCAATTCTGTTTCCTCCAGTGCCTTAAGTACATAGGAAATCATGGGTTTCCCATTCAATTGGACAAGGCCTTTGTCAGTCCCCATTCGGCTGCTTTTACCTCCTGCCAGCACAAAAGCTTCTATTGCAGGATAAAACATCAGGACAAGATCAATTTAATCGCTGCTCCTGCCAGTACGAAAGTGAGCAGATGCTTTACGAATTTTACATTAAATCTTAGGGCCCCAAAATAGCTGCCCAGAATTCCACCAATAATAGCAGGCGGGATAAGGATCCATAATGTTTGGTTGTCTATTAAATTAAAGCCCGTAGTGCCCAAATAACCGGCAACGGAGTTTACAAATATAAAGATCGCGCTAAGAGCGGCTGTTTGGCGTACATTAGTCCAACCTAACATTAGAAGTACAGGAGAAAGAATGATCCCTCCACCAATTCCAATGAGTCCCGAGAAAAATCCTATAAGAATTCCTATGAGCGGAGGCACCCAGATTTTATCTCGTAGAATGATCTTGTCATTTTTAGGGAAAGCTCCTAAAAAATTAAGTATGGGAAAGAGTAGCAGTACGCCAAGAATGTTTTTGTAAATTGCTGATTCTACTACGACCAATCCACCCAGGAAAGCCGCCGGAACCGAAAATATCACCAGCTGCAGGAAAAGATTTTGAGGAAATTCACAGGACCTGCGATGGTTCATGAAAGCGATAAAGGAAACTGCCATATTCAGCAATAGAGCGGTGGGTCTTATCTCTTCAGGTGCAAATCCTGCAAGGGCGAGGATCATCAAATAACTGCTCGCTCCCCCATGTCCCACAGAGGCATAGAAAAAAGCCGCCACGGGTAACAGAATAATCAGGTATATGAAGAGTTCGCTTTCCACTGATAAGATTGTTCATTCATTAAGGTCCATCTGCCACAAATATAACCTGAAAAAGTCTAAGGCTTTAAAGATTATAAACCTTAACCATTGTTCCTTTTGGCACCACTGCCATCTCCTCATCCAGCTCTACCAGACAGTCGGCGGTGCTAAATGCCTGCAGATTGAAAGATTGCTGTCCTGTCAAAAGTGTCACTTTTCCATCCTCTTTTTTTCCTTTCATAAAGAAGGTAAAACCGGGTTTTTTTCGGGTTTCTTCAGACAGAGTCAGTTCCAGATCGGGCTGCCACACCTGCTCTTCTCCCATTATTGTCTTTAGACAGGGTTGGACGTATTGATTAAAGCAGCTTAAAACTGAGGCAGGATTCCCCGGAAGAGCGAAAACCCATTTTTCCTCTTTTTTTCCGGCGTAAAATGGCTTTCCGGGACGCTGTTTTATCTTATAAAAAAGTTCCTTTACGCCGGCACTTTCAAGACATTCCTTTACAAAATCGTAATCCCCAACAGAAATTCCGCCGCTAAGGAGCAGCACATCATTTTCAGCCAAAGCTTTATTGATCGTCTGTTGTAGCTCATTTTTATCATCCTGCGCACGCAAGGCAGTTATTTCCCCGACTCCCGTCTTTTTCAGTAAAGCTTCCAGCATAGGTCCGTTGGAGTTGTAGATTTCCCCGTCCATTAGCTGTTCCCCTACTTCTTTCAGTTCATTTCCAGTAACCACACAGCCTACTAAAGGCGGTGTAAAAATTGCCACTTTTGAAACCCCTACAGAAGCCAGCAAACCAATTATTCCCGGAGTAATCCTTGCTCCCTTTTGAAGGATCTTTTCCCCCTTCTTACATTGGGAGCCTTTAAGGCGGACATTACTACCTGTAGTTATTTTACCTGAATTGTAATAGATGCTATTATTTCCCTGCTTGTCAATTAATTCCTGCTGAATCACCGTATCGGCTCCTTTTGGCATTTTTGCACCTGTGAAGATCCTTACAGCCTCTCCCGGACCCACTTCAATTGACTCAGTGTCCCCTGCCTGTACAAGACCGGAAACTTTCCAATGCCTGTATTTTTCGTGGAATTGCATCGCATATCCATCCATTGCCGAATTGTCAAAAGACGGTACATCCATGGGAGAATGTATATCTTCAGCCAGTATTTTGCCTAAACTTTGCTCTAATTTAAATTCTGAAATTCTGCCTTTTTCGCAGTTCCGGGACAGGATATCCTTTGCTTCTTTTACTGAAATCATCCGCCGATTTTGATCATGCTTCGGTTCTTCAGTTCAGAAGCATCGGCTCCTTTATAGCTTTTCGAGAATTGTCCGCCCATAACAGCGTGCTTTCTTAGAACTGAATTTCTAATGAAAGGCACAATATCTTCACCTTTGCGAAGGGTTCCCAAGAGATCCATTTCCTCACTTCCGAAGAGACAGTTCTTCATTTTACCGTCGGCTGTTAACCTCATCCTGTTACAATCGCAGCAAAAATGTTCACTCATCGTGGTAATAAAAGCAAAAGTTCCTTCGTGACCTATAACTTTGTACTTTTTTGCTGTGGCATGTGGCTCATCTTTTAGCTTTACCATGTCATACTCCTGCTCTACCCACTTGAGCATCTGTGAGGCAGTCACAACTTTTTTACTATTCCAGTGATTACCCTGAAATGGCATGAATTCTATCATCCTTACATGGAGTGGAAGATCTTTAGTAATTGCCACAAAATCTAAAATTTCCTTCTCGATCACTCCTTCTATGGCTACCGTATTGATCTTAATCCTAAAACCTTCATCTAAAAGCAACAGAATATTGTCCCAAACCTGCGGGAATTGATCTCTTTTTGTAATCTCTTTAAAAGTATCCCGGTTTAAAGTATCGAGACTTATGTTCAAAGAATTGACTCCAGCAGCCTTTAATTGGTCAATGTATTTATGTATTAGAACCGCATTTGTGGTAAGGCTTATTTCAACAGGTAAACGAGATAACCTGCTCAATATCTCCGGAAATTCTTTACGAACCAGTGGTTCTCCACCAGTAAGCCTGATCTTATTTACCCCGAGATCCACAAAAGTTTTTGCTATCTGCTCAATTTCATCCACCTGCATAAGATGCTTATTTGGCAAACACTGAATATTCTCGTCGGGCATACAATACTGACAGCGAAAATTGCAGCTGTCTGTAAGGGAAATCCTCAGATAATCATGTATCCTGGCGTGGGTGTCTATAAGCATTTAATGAAATTTATTTTCCCGAAGATAAGGACAAGTGAACAGGTAACAATGCTATAGGTTTGCTTATATGGCAAAGAATAGATGGCAATTCCTGAACTTAAACCTATGTAATTACAGCCGTTTTTACGGATTCCTGCTGGGACTCACCATTGGTTTATTTTTCGAATCCTTTCGCAGGGGCTCCGGAAGATACCTTAATAACCAAATAGAAGCTATTGCCATAAGAAGAGATCCTATAAAGGTCGTCAATGCAAAGCCAAAGTTTTCCTCCAGTGCATTATTTAAGGCACCGAATAAAAGCCAGATCTGCATACTTATAAACAGGATTTGTAATAAGATTATTCCCGTTAATATAGTATTTGTTTTATTGGGATGAGCTTCGTTCTGTGATTTTCTAAAATTACTCATACTGCTCGATTTTCGCGTTCTCCTTCTCTTACATACACCTTACCTTCCCTAACTACTACTTCCAGCTGGGGCAAAGGTCTGGGAGGAGGTCCCTGGAGCACTTCACCAGTGTCTGCACTAAACCATCCATTATGACACGGACATTCAATTTTATTTACATCCTCCCTGTATCTTACGGCACATGTGAGATGAGTACATTTTTGCTCAAATGCCCGCCACTTGTTCTCCTCCAGGCGAATAAGGATATAAGGGATAAGGTCTTCCCCTCCTATTTCAAACTGAAGCATTTCTCCTACAGGTACTTTGTCGGCATCGACAACAAAATGCTCCCCTTCCAGCCTTTCATCAGGAAAGGCCATTGCCCGGATTACAATGAAACCGTTACTAAGTGCAAAAGCACCGGAAAGCAATCCCAGAAACTTAGCAAATTCTCTGCGACTTACGTGTGTGGCCCGTTTACTTTCAATTGGAAAATCTGCCTTCCAACTTGGTTCTTTACCTGAATCTTTTTTTGCCATATTTTTTAATTTATGGAATAAGTAATGATTGTGTTCCTTTTGGCATCATGACGTTAACTTTCGTGTTAACTTCCTGTTGTCCAAAAAAGAAGGAATTTACCGGCTCACTATCGGGCCGCATTTTTTCAATTTCAGCTCTTGTTCCGTAGAATAAAGCCTGACTTGGACAAACTGTAGCGCACATAGGTTTCTTTCCGGCACTGGTCCTGTCATAACATAAGTTACATTTCATCATCAATTCGGCTTCTTCCATTTTCTTGGGAACTCCAAAAGGACAAGCCAATACACAATTGGAACATCCAATGCACCTGGAAGTATTAGCGGAATGCACTACACCAAACTCATCCTGATGAATAGCATCTGCCGGACAAACATTCGCACAGGTTGGATCCTCACAGTGCATACACACCTGAACCGTAGTTTGCGGACTTTTTTTCCTGTCTACATAGTTCACATGGATCATACTTTCCTGCCCATTCGTTTCACATTCAGCACAGGCCATCACGCAGGCCTGGCAACCTATACAGCGTTGCATGTCTACGAAAAAGGCCATTTCCTGGTCATAATTTGTTTCCGGCATAATTTGGTTTTTAGCTATTAAACTTTTTGGTTTTCAATTTCTGATTCCTCATTATTATTTTTAGTCCAGCTTTGATAGGCTGTGTCAGTTCGATGTTGAGATCCCTTTTTCCCGGTCCTGATCAATTGACATGCACAGACTTTATATTCCGGGATCTTGGAAGTGGGGTCCAGGTTGTCAATGGTCAATTGGTTAGCAGAAGCTTTTCCTCCCCAGTGATAGGGAATGAAGACCGTATCTTCCCGAATTGTTTCCACTACATGTGCAGGAAATTCTGCTTCCCCTCTCCGGGTTTTGACGGTGATTAGATCATGATTTTCGATACCGTACTGGTAAGCCAGTTTTGGATGTATCTCCAGTAAGGGTTCGGGATACTGGTCAATTAACTTCCCTATTCTTCGGGTTGAAGTACCACTTAAATACTGGGATACCACCCGGCCTGTCGTAAGTACCACGGGATACTCTTTATTTGGCATTTCGGAAGCCGGTCTGTATTTTACCGGGTTGAAATGCGCTTTCCCGTCGGGAGTTTCAAATTTTTTGTCTTCCCACAGTCTTGGAGTTCCCGGATGATCAAGGCTCTTACAGGGCCAGAATACTCCCATATTATCAACTACTTTTTGATAGGTAATTCCGTAGTAATCAGCTGTACCCCCTTTTGAGGCCACTCTTAATTCATTGAATATATCTTCACTGGTTGGGTAACTGAACTTATCCCCTTCCCCCAATCTGGCCGCAAGGTCCATAAGGATCTCTCCATCTCTTCTTGTGTTGCCGGGAGGTGTAATGGCTTCATTAATTTTAACCACTCTTCCTTCGGCAGTAGTTACCGTTCCTTCCTCCTCTTCATGCAGGGAGCCTGCAAGAACTATGTCTGCATGGCGGGCCGTTTCACTAAGAAAAGTGTCAATATTAACATAGAATTCCAGTTTTTCAAGAGCCTCCCGTACAAAATTGTTGTTAGGCAAAGATACCAGCGGATTGAAACAAATGGAGATCATCCCTTTTATTTCTCCACGATGTATAGCTTCAATTTGTTCATATGCGGTAAGACCTTTACCGGGCATATCCGGTTCGTTGATCCCCCACACTTCAGAAATATATTTCCTGTGTTCGGGATTGGTAATGTCCCTGTTGCCAGGCAGCTGATCACATTTATGACCGTGCTCTCTTCCTCCCTGTCCGTTACCCTGACCGGTAATGGTCCCATAGCCGCAATAAGGGCGTCCTATTCTTCCGGAGGCCAAAACAATATTTATACAGCTGAGCACATTTTCGACACCTTTAGTATGGTGTTCAATTCCGCGTGCATGTAATAAAAAACTGGTTTTAGCTTTCCCCCACATTTCCGCAGCCTGGTAGATCATATCTTTCGGGATTCCGGTATGTTCTTCGGCCCAATCCAGATCATAATCTTTTACAGCATCTATGGTTTCCTGAAATCCGGAGGTATAATTATCTATAAAATCGTGATCCAGCCAGTCATTGTCTACCATGATCTTTAGAATGGCTCCAAAAAGTGCAGAATCTCCTCCCGGTCTTATTGGAAGATGCAGGTCTGCAGTACGTGCCAGTGGGATCACTCGCGGATCCACAACGATCAACTTCGCACCATTATCCCTTGCCTGCCATATATAATGTGTAAGGGTGGGGAAAGTTTCGCTTATGTTGGCACCCGCAACTATAATGACTTCTGCATGTTTAAGATCGGCCCAACTGTTGGAGGTTCTGTCAAGCCCGAAAGCTTTTTTATTTCCTCCCCCTGCACTTACCATACAGAGGCGGCCGTTATAATCAAGATTGGCTGTTTTTAAGGCTACACGGGCAAATTTGCCTATCATGTAACTCTTTTCATTGGTAAGAGAAACTCCCGAGAGCATTGCGAAAGCATCCTTCCCGTACTTTTCCTGAATCCTTTTTATTTCATTTACAGTCCGGGACATTGCATATTCCCAATCCACCGGTTTAAAGCCTTTTCCCTCTACCCGCTCAATAGGATCCATTAACCTGTCGGGATGGTTGTTCTGCATGTAGCGCATCACTCCTTTGGGACATAATCTCCCCTCGTTAAAAGGGAATTCTTCCCAGGGTTCAAATCCTGCGATCTTATTATCCTTTACCTTTAATTTTATTCCACATTGCATTCCGCAGTAACAACAATGCGTTTTCACCAGTTTATCAGGTTCCTTATTTCCCTGAAAACCTGTTTGTGGGGCATAAGCTTTGTGAGGTCCGAAGTCCTCTATAATTTTGTCTATGGAAACAGGAAGTTTTGCCATTTTTTCTCTTTTCTGATATTGTTAACCGAACAATTTTCCGCCTTCTTTTCTTGCTTTTAAATGCGCTACTGCTAAAGCCGATCTTTTTCCTTCAGGACTTAAATCCAGGTGGTTTGTGCCATTGGCTTTCTCATAGTTAAAACCAAGTTCTTTCGTTACATATTTTAGATCCTTGACGTGAGTTTCAGTAGCGAATTCTTTTTGAGTGTGTGGACAAACCGCCATCCCACGGCGTGTTCCTTCTGTTTTATACAGGTTAGCCCCTAATTGCGCCAAGCGCTGATATATGTGGAAAAATTTTCCGAAGGGTAACCACACTAAAAAAAGAATTACTGTAATAGCATGGGTCACTGCCATGAACTGGTAAGTCTTCCCCTCTAAAAAGGTATAATCATAAGAAATACCCAATCCCGTTACAGAAATTGCAATAAGCAGAATTAATGGGAGCCAGTCATTCTCCAAAGTCTGTGTAGCAATAAGGCCTCCATCTGTAAACCTTCTTTTCATCATAATAATTGCTCCTATAGTTACCAGGACCGAGCACCACACAAGTCCGTGAAAAGCTATAAAGGCTAAAGGTGAACCTAACTGAAAGGATCCTGCTTCAAAACCGAACAGCAGAGCATAATAAGTGGTATCATCTCCGGGCTTCAGCACAAAATGTATCCACCCGAAAGTTAGAGGAATTGTAATTGCGAAGGCCAGTAAACACCCGGTGGCCAACATAAAGTGACCAAACCATCGGGTCCTGCTGCGATGGGCGATAAACCTCTGCGCCAGAATATTCTTAAAGAATAATTTTGTTGAGCGCCACAGATAGGGAAAGAAATATTTGCTAAAAAGAAACTGCATACTCCTGCGCCAGTACAATCTTGTTGGTGGCCGCTGGATCCACACAGAATAACGGTAAGCTACTCCAAAAATGGCAAAAACGGTTCCGATTAAATATGCGATAAGCGCCGGATCGAAATTCTGAAGATTTCGAGAGCCTATGAGCACCAGAATTATAGTAAGCACCGCGGCTATTGTCGCCTTTAATAAGGCTACTTTGTTTAAAGTTTTAAATAATCTGTACATAAGCTTAATTCTTTAAACTCAGGTTTTTTTACTTGCTCTAAAATATAATTTTTAGAACATTGAACTTAAAAATCAGGCATGAATCCGTTTAATTTAAACCAAGTCTAAATTATCAAGGGCTTAAGATTTAATTAACGAAAACCTTTATTGCCTAAAAAAATTGTCGGGCAAAGATGTACATCAGCCTATGGAAAAAATATGACGAAGATCATGTTTTGCCTCAGATCACCAGGAAATCTGCTTCAACAACAGCAACTAAGGGCTTTTTGAAAAATCTCACCGATATCTTTTTCTGAATATTTTCATGCAATAAGATTGAGTGAAGAAAAACTTGTTCTTAATAATTTTTAATACAGTTTTTATCCCAAAGCATTTCATTTTAAGCAAGTTTTGTGATAATTTAGAAAAAAACATTTACAACATTATCTTATGAGAAATATTAAAACACTTCTGGAAGTATTGGTAATGATCCTATTTATTGGATTCTTCTTTACTTCCTGTAATCAAAACAACCGTCAACAAGAGACAGAAGACCAGGTTCTGCAAATGCAGACTGAAACAGAAGTAATTCCTGAAAAAACTTATCGGGGTCAGATTTCATCCCTGAATGAAAGTGCTAACCAGGACAGAAATGCTTCAGGAAATGTGATACTGGAAGTACAGGGAGACCAGTTGCTAATCACTGTTGAAGCAAGCGGACTCGAACCCAATATGATGCACCTTCAGCACCTTCACGGTTCAAAGGACGGTAAGGACATGAATTGTCCTGATCCCGCCGCCGACACTAATGGCGACGGATTAGTTGATATAACTGAAGCTTACAATGTCGCGGGTGTCACCATGATCCCATTTCATAACAACCCGCCAAACATGGAAGTTGATACTCAAACTTATCCGACCGCTGATGAAAACGGAAATATCTCCTATCAACAAACAGTAGACCTCAACGAACTAAGAGGCTCTTTTAATGAAAAATTTAATTTGGACCAATTGGATTTCAGCCAGTTTACTTATCTCATTCACGGAGTGCAGGAAAATTCGGTTCCTAAAACTGTACAGAGTGTAAAAGGCCTCCCGGCCCATGTAACTCTACCAATAGGATGTGCAGAATTAAGTGAAGAGTAGAAAATCTTTCATTTTATGATAAAATTTGTACTCTAATAATCATTCTACTTTCTGCAGAATCAAACACCTCTCCACTTTCAAATGGAGAGGTGTTTATACTTTCTCAAATAAGATCAGGATTAACAATCTATCCCGGAGTTCGGTCTGTCATAGTACCACCAGTTCAAGCCAAGGCAGATGATATAATAAATTCCGAAGCCATACAATGCATATTCAGGTGTCCCAGCCTGGATCTGCTGACCAAAGACCTGCGGAATAATAAAAGCTCCATAAGCAGCAATAGCCGAAGTCCAGCCCAATACAGGTCCTGCTTTTTCCTTGCTGAAGATATAAGGAACACTTCTAAAGGTGGAACCATTACCAATACCTGTGGTAATGAAAAGCGCCATAAAGCAGGCAAAGAACGGCCACCAGTATTCTTCCGGATTTGGGCTATCCTTGGCCTGAATAATAAAATATGCCACGGCAATAGTTGCTGCCACCTGAGCCAGGGTGCTAAAGGTAGTGACTCGGGAACCGCTGTTGATTTTATCAGAAAGCCACCCTCCTACCGGTCTTACGAGAGCACCTAACATGGGCCCGATAAAAACCCATGTAAGAAAATCGGGTGCATTAGGATTAACATATTGCGGATTGGAAGGATCTGTATAAACGAATATATCCTGTGAGAGTTTAGGAAATGCCGCCGAAAAACCAATAAAAGATCCAAAGGTCATGGTATAGATAATAGTCATGATCCAGTTATGCTTATCACTCAGTATGGAAAATTGTTTGTCAAGACTTTGTTTAATATCCTTCGGACTCAGGAATTTCATTAAGAGCACAGTAAGAATAATAACCACCGGAAGTACGATCCACATATTAACTTCCAGTCCGACCAATAGATAAGAACCTATAGCTGCTGAAAGCACTCCGATACCTACCATGAACAGGGTTTTTCCTATTCCCTGCAATGTGCCCGGAAGTTTTGGAGTACCTGTGATCACGTTATTCATTCCGAAGAAAGCAGCAAGAGCGGCAATTATCAGTAACGGCACCCATACCCAACCGGCATTCTGCAAACCAGCCAAAGGCTCATTAACTACAACCTCTCCATTGCTGGCAACTGCCGAAAAAAGGAAAATTCCCATTACCCAGGGGATCAATTTCTGCATAACTCCTACTCCCAGGTTTCCTATACCCGCGTTTAGACCAAGCGATGTTCCCTGAACCTTTTTTGGAAAGAAGTAACTTATGTTACTCATTGAAGACGCAAAATTTCCGCCCCCAAAGCCTGAAAGCAATGCCAGTACGGCAAAAGTGAGATAAGAAGTATTTTGATCTCCCAAAGCAATGCCAACCCCAATAGCCGGGATCAAAAGAAGAGCCGTTGTAGTAAAGACAACATTGCGCCCCCCACCAAGAGCTATAAGAAAAGAATTGGGAATACGAAGAGTAGCTCCGGCAAGTCCTGCTATGGCAGGCAACGTATAATACAGGTTATTAATTTCTGCAAGTTGCTGTCTAATCATATCTTCAGACATCCCGGGGGTGATCATTCCAAAATGAAAATTGAATTCTTTCATTTTCGTGGTGATAATACTCCACATCATCCAGACTGCAAAGGATAGTAGAAGTGCGGGAATAGAGATCCAGAGATTTCTGGTAGCTACTTTTTTCCCTGTCTTTTCCCAAAAGTCGGAATTTTCAACTTCCCATTTTTCAATATTGGTCTTCATAATGAAATATTTTTCAGCTTACAATTATTCTTTTTTTGATTCAATTTGTCGCATAAGTTTTGGCTGCTCCCTATGCATCATTTTTTGTATTGTGCGATGCATCCACCAGAGACAGATGGCCGATATAAACAGCGTAAACATCCAGCCACTGGTCCAGAGACCTGTGCCATCCAGCAAATACCCGAAGATGATTGGGCAAACAAACCCTCCCAGGCCTCCAAGCACACCTACCATTCCTCCCACTACACCCACTTCCTCGGGAAAATATTCCGGAATATGCTTATAGACTGCGGCCTTCCCAATTCCCCAAATACTTCCCAGGATTATGACCAGAATAGTAAATACCCATACGTTGGCCTGGAAAAATATTTTGGTTTCTCCACTGGCAAGAAGCTCTTTCTTTTGCACCTGTTGTCCTTCCTCGACCACCGGCTCCTGCCACATTTCTTTTCTGGGAAACACGAAATCTTTATTCACTTCCTCAAAATTGGTTTCATCCCTGGCGATCAATTCATATTCTGTGCCCCCTACTACTATTCTTTCTTCGGAAACCTGAGTCACCTCTCCCGCCTGTTTTGCCATGATCCCGTTTCCGGGAGAATAGATCTCCATCTTTGGAAAGATCAACAAGAAGCTAATAACTACAGAGGAACCTAAGACCCAGTACATCACCTTACGTGCACCCCATTTATCTGACATCCACCCACCCAGAGCTCTGATAACTCCTGAAGGAAAACTGAAGGCGGCAGCTAAAATTCCGGCGGTAACCAAAGGCAGATAATATACATTGACATAGTAAGGCATCAGCCATTGTGAAAAGGCTACAAAACATCCAAAAACAAGAAAATAATAAAGGCCGAACCTCCATACTCTTATATTTCGTAAAGGCTTCAGCAGCTTTTTCATGGTCCGCTGCGTCTCAGGTCTCTTATTTTGTGCAAAAACCACAAAAACTATAGCCATTAAAATAAGTACTGCAGCATAGATCACCGGAAGCATTCTCCAGTTCTCTATATCGGTTCCATTATTTGTAAGATTCTCCAGAATTGTTGGAGCAAATAAAGTGGTAAGGGCAGCACCTGCATTTCCGGCACCAAAAATTCCGAGGGCTCTTCCCTGCCAATCTTTATCGTACCAAATAGATGTGTTGGCTATTCCTACAGCAAAGCCCGCTCCTGTAAGACCATACCCAAAGCTATACAAGGCAAATTCCCAGAAGGAATCTGCATAGCTCAACAAGAACATAGGTATGGCGCTCAATACTAACAGACCTCCAAAAACCCATTTCCCACCATATTTATCAGTAAGGATTCCTACGGGCAATCGAAAAATTGCTCCGGTAAGGACCGGAATTCCCAGTAACCACCCAACCTGTACTGAATTCCAGTCATAAGCTCCGTTATCAACAAGAAAGGTAACGGTAACACCATTAAACATCCAGGCTGCAAAACAGAAAGTAAAAGCCAGGGTATTCAAAAAAAGCATTTTGTGAGCAGTAAAGCCTGGTGCCGCCATATAGATCTTTGTCTTAGATTTGAGGTTGCGAAACTATCCGATACAAGTCGCAGAAAAAATGATTTTAATCATTTCTACATGATTTAAAGTTATAAATATCTTCCTGAAGATGCTAATAATTAAAAGATTCTATATCAATCCCTGTTCAAAATAATAAAAAGATAAAATCCTGAAAAAATTATAAGACACCTCCCTTAGCGGGCTTTTTTTAAAAAATCTATAACTTGCCGCTCCTGAATTTCCAAACCTACATCAAGCACTCTCAAATTTGCAGTTTGAAAATTAAAAACAGACGAAGGTTAGTCAACTACCTCAACATCCTGGACCAGCCCATACGGTTTAGTCCCTTTGTTTTCAGCAGGAATTTCCTTCTTTGGGCCCTGCTGGGGATCATTGGAGGTATTATTTCGGGTGTTTACTGGATCGTGCTGGAAATGCTCATGCACGGTTTAGCCATTTTTGAAGGCTGGCAGGTAGTGCCTGTAATGGCCCTCTCGGGATTATTCGCAGGTTTCATCATTTACTTCTTTGGAGACCCGGGGGAAATAGATCTCATAGTAAACAATATCAGGTTTAACAAAGGCAAATTAGATTACCGGAATAATTTTTCTATGGTACTTTCCTCTCTACTCTGCGTAGGCTCGGGCGGAAGCCTTGGACCCGAGGCACCTTTGGTGCAGGTCACCGGTTCTACCGGCTCCTGGTTTGGGAAGGTATTACGGCTAAAAGGAGAAGACTTCAGGTCAATGACCATTGCCGGGATGGCTTCGGGCTTTACAGCTCTATTCGGGGCACCACTGGGTGGCAGCTTGTTTTCTCTGGAAATTCTGCACCATAAACATGCAGCCGAGTATTACCAGGCGATCATCCCTGCCTTTGTTGCCAGCTGTTTCAGCTATATCATCTTTGCACTTATTGTTCATTTAGGACTTGGTCCCATTTGGGATCTCCCCACTTATGAGATGCAGGATAAATTTGATTTTGCCTATGCTGTTGTATTCGCAGTTGCTGCCACTGCCTTTGGCTGGATATTCATTTTTTGTACCAAATTTTTAAAAGGGATGTTCAGCAAGCTTGTCTCCCCGATCTTTATAAAAACTTTTTTAGGAGGACTTGCACTAGGGCTAATTGCTTATTTCTTTCCGCTCACAAGATACTTTGGACATCACCAGATCAATGAGCTGTTATTGACCGAACTTTCCCTGGAATTTTTAGCAGCAATATTAGCATTTAAAATACTTGCTATTGCCATCACCGTAACCTCGGGCTGGAGAGGTGGATTCATTATTCCCCTTTTTTTTGTAGGTGCAACTTTAGGTTTAATAATACATAAACTTTTTCCCTCTGTAGATCCTGCGCTGGCAATAATTTCCTGTATGGCCGGGATCAATGCCTGTGTTACCAGGACCCCAATGAGTACAACAATCCTGTTGGCAACCCTTACAGGATTTACCTATTTCATCCCAATCCTTTTTGCCAGCCTCACAGGATATTTTCTGGCACCAAGAATACCGTTCATCTCTTCCCAAATGACCCAAAAAGTAAAAACTCAAGAGTGATAACAGGATTTAGAACTAATTTTGAATTCGTAAGAGAAAAATCTTTTCCCGCAGATGACGCAGATCATTTCTCTGTAGTTTACGAGAAATCCGAGTTAGAAACCTCCCGGAAAGTGAATTCGTTGAAAATGAAGCACCAGTTAAAAAGCAACAATTTACAAGCACTAAATGCAATAGGATTTTAAGGGAAAAAATTTAAAATAATCCTACTGCTGAAACGGATATTAACCGACCCTGTTTGGTATTGCCCTGATCTAGAATGTAGAGTGCGAGATGTTTGGCGACGCCCGCCACCGGCACTTCACCACCTCGCGCGGCAAATCAATATCAGGGCCTAAATTCCCCCTTCGTAATTGAATTTACTTATTCCGGTGCAGGCCCCCAGAGGTATTGGTTACCCTGGCTCAAGTTCGCAAATTCGATGGTCACCGAGTCGCTGCGTACTACATTGCGTTGCACGTCTCCAAAAATCTCGTAAACCGAAGCCGGGAGGGGCGATGCTTGATTGATTTCGGGTGGCGACCAGGCGAATATGTTGTCGCCGTAGACATCCTCTGCGTCGATATTGACATCCTGGCTGCCTTCTACCTTAAAAATCGCCGACGCCGAAACTGAGACGGATCCATCCAGGTCGGAGCGGGCCTCCTCTGAAAACCGGCCTTTCCACACATAAATGTTATCACTAAAAAAGTCTTCGCTGTTGATCTTTACTCCCTCACTGTCGTCTGTCACTCTAAACACCGCCGAGCTAGTGGCAGTTACTGTGCTATGCAACTCTGGCGGCGTAGAGTTTTCCTCCTCGAGCACCCAGTTGAGAATGTTGTCGCCGGCCTGATCCTCGAAGTCGATGTTCACGTCGCGGCTATTGACGACGATGAAATGCGTGGGTACGTCGTAAAACATCGGGCCTCCAACAACTTCGCTACTCCCCGCGGTCCAATCAAGAATCATATCCCCTGCAGTGTCCTCGAGGTTAATCCTGACCCGCTCGCTGCGCTCTACCCGAAACGTTAGGGGAACCTCGATATCCATCGATCCACCGATGAAGGCGGCCGAACTCTGCGCGCCACCGTTCCAGGTGAAATCCATATCGCAGAGAATGTCTTCGACATCGATCCCAACATCCTCACTGTCGAACACCTCAACCGTCACCGACATCACAACCCGGAAAGGGCCGCCTACCCCGCCGCCAAGTAGACCTACGTCGATGTTACTATCCGCTTCGCCGGGCTTGTTGACCGTCCAGGTGAAGGAGTTGTCACTGAAAATATCTTCCAGGTCGATCTCGATACCCCTGCTGTCGGATACACGAATGACCACGGGCATGTCCACCTCAAAATTTCCACCGACACGGCGAGCCTGATCGCTCAGCGATTTGAGGCGCTGCCAGGTGAATTTATTATCACCAAAGATGTCTTCAATGTTTAAAGTCATGTCCTGGGAGTCGTTTACCTCAATATTTACGGGGAGCGTTACGCGAAAGTCACCGAAACCTGTACCGTCACCTGCAGCCCGATCGCCCGACCGGACTATCGTCGTATCACTGAAAAAGTTGCCGAATTTGATGTTCTCCCCGGTCCGGCCCATGATCTGGATGTCTACCGACTCAGAGAGTGCGTAGTCACCCGACTGACGGTTATACGTTTCTTTATCCACCTTGCAGGAATTCAAAACAAATAAAAGTATGATTGTTAAATAATGGATTGGTTTATTCATCATACTGTTTTTTTAATTCTTTGTTTGAGAAATTGAAGACCATAATCTAACCTACCTTTTCTAACGATAATTACCAAGTGTCGTAGTAAACCGAGTAGGTATTATATTCGTCCTCATCCCAAAATCCATCCTCATCTTCATCCCAAAGACCGAAAAGTCCCTCATCCCATTCATCATTTCCCACGAGGCCATCATCGTCTAAATCATAGTTCTTGAACCAGACTGAGTCACCCCATCCTTCCAACCATTCATCATCATCAAGAAATCCGTCGTCGTCAAGATCATATTCTCCAAAATCTCCGATGGCAGCATAATCTTCGTAAAGATAAGTATAACCCACGTTCCACTCATCTTCACTAATGAGATTGTCGTCATCCGTATCTACCCAGCCGTAGTAGGTTGTATAGAATTCGTTATCATCAAGATAACCGTCTGCATCCACATCCCAGACGGTCCAGTCTTCGTCGTAGGCTTCACCAAATTCATCTGAGCTCCACAAACCATCATCATCAAGATCATAGTCACCGAAGCGGCTTACCACGACCTCATCATCAATCGGTTCTAACTCGGTGTCATATTCAGGAATCGGCTCAGCTTCTTCTACCTTATCGCGGCAAGCAATGAAAGAAGAACTAACTGTAAATAGAAAAGTAAATAATAAAACTATTTTTTTCATTGTAAAAGGCTTTAGGTTTGGTTTCAACCAATTTAAATGAATGCTGTACTTATTTAAAATTTAGAGTGCTAAACATTTCATAATATCAAAATTATCCTATACTTATTTTACACTTTTGAATGAACTTGAATCGTAAATAAAATCTTTTAGCAGCTTTATGAAATGAATAAAAAGTTGTTCAAAATCCTACTTCCGTGCCAGTTTCTTGCAAAAGACAGTTGATATTCCCGTAAATTATGTTTCGCCCTGCAAGCTGCGTCTTCGGCAGAATAGTAGATATTTTAAGGTAATAAGTAGAATGAACAGCATGTACTCCTATAAATAAAATTTAAAGATCAGCTACCATTGTGAACTCTGCGTCTTCTTCCATAAAATTGAGTTCTTTCCTGTTTCATTTTAGTAGTTCAAACTTATATCCTGGCGTTCCCTAAACTTCGGGTACTACCCAGTATAAAATGAAACTTTATATGACAAAGAAAGTTTTAACGAGGATAAATTCTATGACCATGAACATTTAATATCATAGAAAACGGCCGCACATTGGGCGGTACAAAACCTTAAAAAACACGCAACCAATTTATTATAAGTGCGTTACGTATCAATCACGTGACCCCTTAGGGACAAAATAGAATAGAGATCGTCACAGATTACAATTCCACACCACATCCACCAGAAAACAGGATTTGCAAATTAGCTTTTTTTGCTTCCTTTAAAGTTAATTGAACCTTATCTTATGAAGAATATACTTGTGGCTCTCGGAAATCCTGAACATGCTGATCAATTAATCGCTCAGGCTGTAAAACTGGCAAAACTGAGTGATGGCAAAATCTGGATCTCTCATGTCACCGAATCAAATCCCGATGATTTCCTTGCCCGCGAAAGCGGCCCCCAATATGTGTACGACGAAAGAGCTGAGGAGCAAAAAAAGGAAGCTGCTTTTGTTAAGCAATGCGTTACCGAAATTAAAAAGGATCATGGTATTCCTGCAGAAGGTTTTATAGTGGAAGGATCTGTCACCAAAGCTATCAGGAAAAAAGTAGAAGAACATGGAATAGACATCGTAATCGCAGGGCACCGAAAAAAGGATTTCCTATATGAACTTTTTACCGCTAACAAAAAAAAGATCTTATAGACGAATTGTAAATACCTCTTCTGGCAGTGCCAATAATGTAATAATCTTCACAAACCCGGAATTGTTTCTAGAAACAGGTCAAAAAATTGTGCCTCCTTCTTACATTTTAGGAAGCTAAAGTTCGACACCGAATTCAGGAATATCCTTCATTTCCCCATTTTCCTGTTTCCCCAGAATAACAACTTCCTTATTTTCTTTATATTCATCAATAGCCATTTGAAGCTGGTCTATGGTATCTCTCCGAATTTTCACACCAGATTTCTGGTTTTTGTTCCTGACTTCAATATAATAACCATCTTTCAGGTCTTTCGGTTTAGTAGCAGGTCTCCCCATGATGTTTTTATTGTAAAATAGAATTTACCTTATTTAATAATTCTGCTGTCGTTTTAAGTTCATAAACCTGTAATACAGGAGGATAAAACAGACCTGGAACTTAAATTAAAATTACTTCGCTTCTTTCAAAAATTGTCTCAGAATATATTGCAGGATACCTCCATTACGATAATAAGCAATTTCTATTTCTGAATCCAGACGGGATTTGGTTTCAAATTCTATTTTCTCACCATTTTCTCTCTCTGCTGAAACCCTGATAATTTTGCCGGGGTGAAGATCTTCGGAAATACCTGTAAAAGTGAATTTTTCATCCCCCTTAATTCCCAGTCTTTCTGAATTTTCCCCATTCATAAATTCCAGCGGCATGACGCCCATTTGCATCAAATTGCTTCGGTGAATGCGCTCAAAACTTTCGGCAAGTACTATTTTTATTCCGAGTAGATTAGTTCCTTTTGCTGCCCAGTCACGGGAAGATCCGCTGCCATATTCTTTTCCTGAAATAACTATGAGTGACGTATTATCTTCAGCATATTTCATTGCCGCATCATAAACGGTCAAGGTTTCATTAGTGGGGAAATAGGTGGAATAACCACCTTCTTTATCTGTGATCTTATTCTTTATCCTCACATTGGCGAATGTCCCCCGCATCATCACCTCGTGATTTCCACGGCGGGAGCCATAAGAATTAAAATCCTTCTGCTCCACCCCTTTGCTTTTCAGATATTTTCCTGCTGCAGAATTTTCACTAAATGCACCGGCCGGCGAAATATGATCTGTAGTGACAGAATCTCCCAGCAATAAAAGCACCCGGGCATCTTTAATGTCCCCGGGATCTTCGGGTGTTTCAGAAAGATCTTTAAAGAAAGGAACTTCTTTAATGTAAGTGGAATTGTCTTCCCAGATATATTCATTTCCTTCGGCGGTAGACAGGTTTTTCCATTGCTCTTCACCGTCAAAGATCACATCATAAACCTGTTTGAAGTCTTCCACCTTCATACTTTCCTTGATCGTTTGATTGATCTCCTCCTGTGTAGGCCAAATATCTTTAAGGTAAACCGGAAGACCGTTTGGATCGTAACCCAGCGGATCATTGATAAGATCAATATCTACACGTCCCACGAGCGCATAAGCAACTACAAGCATCGGTGACATAAGGAAATTCATTTTCACCTGCGGATGTACCCTGGCCTCAAAATTCCTGTTTCCCGATAACACAGATGCTACTACGAGTTCATTCTCCTCCACAGCATCTGAAATATGCTTCGGAAGAGGCCCGCTGTTCCCTATGCAGGAAGTACAGCCGTAACCTACGGTATGGAAACGGAGGGCATCAAGATCCTCAGATAATCCTGAGCGGTTCAGATAAGTGGTCACCACTTTTGAACCGGGAGCAAGACTTGTTTTCACCCAGGTTTTTGTACGCAAACCTCTCGATAAAGCTTTTCTTGCTACCAATCCTGCCCCTATCATCACGGCAGGATTTGAGGTGTTGGTGCAACTGGTAATAGCTGCAATAACAATATTTCCATCACTTAAATGGTACTCCGCGTTTTTATGTTTTATCTTAACCGACCGGAGTTTCATTTCATTTTCCACCGTTACATCGGGAGAACGGTGTTCTTCATTGTCGGTAAACTGGGTTTGGGAACCCCCTTCTGCAAGCCAACGATGTTCCTGGCGTTCTTCAAGAGGAATATAATGTCTTTGAAATTCCTCCTTCAGCAATTCCTGGAACTTTGTGTCGAGCTCCTCCACAAAGATCTTATCCTGTGGGCGTTTAGGACCAGAAACTGTTGGCCTGAGACTACCAAGGTCCAGTTCAGCTATTTCTGAATATTCTATATTTTCATTACCGGTGCGCCACAACAGATTGTCCTCGCAATATTTTTTTACCAGCTCTATATGTTCCCGCGACCTGTTGGTCTTCTCCATATATTCGAGCGTCCGGTTGTCTATCGGGAAATAGGTGACCGTACACCCAAATTCAGGAGACATATTGGAAATTGTGGCCCGATCTGTAACTGTAAGGTGATCCAGGCCATCGCCGAAAACTTCCACGAATTTTCCAACCACTCCCACATCCCGTAATAACCTCGTAATTGTAAGCACCATATCTGTAGCTGTACAACCTTCGGGAATTTTGCCTGTGAGTTTTAATCCTACCACTTGCGGACAGGTAAAATAAACCGGTTGACCAAGCATAGCGGCTTCTGCCTCGATACCTCCAACTCCCCAGCCTAACACTCCGATTCCGTTGACCATTGGAGTGTGAGAATCGAGTCCTACAAGACTGTCCGGAAAAACCCATCCGTCTCTTTGAATAACTCCCTGCGCAAGATATTCAAGGTTTACCTGGTGACATATTCCCATTCCGGGAGGTACCACGGTAAAATTATCCATTCCTTTTTGACCCCACTTCAGCAGTTTATAACGTTCACTGTTACGTTCATATTCCCGTTCCACATTTTTATCTTCAGAATAATTTGTTCCGAAGTAATCAACCTGAACCGAATGATCGATTACGAGATCAACAGGAATTACAGGATTAATCTTATTACCATCGCCTCCCTTTCTTATGACTTCAGATCTTAGAGAAGCAATATCCACAACCGAAGGAACCCCGGTAAAATCCTGCATAAGTACTCTGGCAGGCTTAAAAGGTATTTCCTTATCTGTTCCTGCTGCTTTCCATTGGGAAAGCGTATCCAGATGTTCATCTGTGATAGCAAAACCATCATGGTTGCGCAGGGCATTTTCAAGTAAAATACGTATCGAGAAAGGAAGTCTTTTTACATTTAAACCATTGTCCTGTAGTTTTCTTAAAGAGGCAATTTTATAGTCCATTACTTAATCTTGTTCATTGGGTTAAATGGCGAATTTCGCTTTTACACAAAAAGAATCAATTTACACTATTTCCAGAATTCATCACTAGTATTTTCCTGAAAACGTTCATCTTTATGAACTTCCAGGATCACCTCCAGCTGCTCGGGCCTTGCCTGCTTTTGAATTTCATTAAAAAGTTCCCTTTCCTCATAACGTACGTGCAGTTCCAGTTCTTCTTCAATCAGACTTAAAGATCGTACGATATCCTTCTCATCCTTAAACAACCGTTCCAGGCGGCGGTGTTCTGCAAGAGCCCTCTTTATCATATCATGATCTTCCCCTAAAACAGGGAACAGATACTTTTCTTCTATCTTAAAATGCGGGAGGACATGACTTTCAAAGAACCAGTCAGAATAGGTTTTCATTCGATTGGGCGCCACCCCCTTCGAAAAACCTTTTCTTATCTTCCAGCACAGCAACAGCGTGTGATGATGGTCCCGACTTAGGGGTTGAATATTCTTATCTCGTTTTATCGGCTTCTTTTCCATGGTACTTATTTTCGGTCTCCTATTAAAGGGTTCAATCTTTCTGAATTTTATAAGTTAGTCATTCTTCAGGCACGGGGGCATAGAAGAAAGCTAAATTGTTGCCTTTTTAAATAAAGAAAAGCCGCAGACGATCAGGACCGTCTGCGACTTTTTCATTGAACAACTTTTTACTCCACAATAAATTTACCTTTCATAATGGAATAATGACCGGGGAAACTACAAACAAAATCGTAAGTTCCTTTTGCCGGTGCTGTAAATTCAATAGTCGTTGATTCTCCCCCACCAATTAATTTAGTGTGAGCGATGACCCCGGTGGATGGGATGTATTCGTTCTCCTTTTCATCCATGGCAGCACGACCGAATTTGTTCACATCTGTCCCTTTTGTCAGAAGGACGAAATTATGCCCCATGACGTTCTTCGCCATTTTACCGGTATGGTTGAGAGTAAGCTTAATTTTTTCTCCCGCTTTTACTTTTATTTCATTGGTGTCGAACCTCATCTGGTCGTTTGAATTAATGACGATGGTCCTTACCGGCTGTTCTATTTCAATGGTCGCCGCAGGGTTTTTTTCATTAGACACTTCGGAAGTGAATCCGCTAAAGGCAAAAATAATAGCTGCTGAAAATGTTACAAGTGTGTTCATCTTTTTTAATTGTTAATTGTTCTCCAAAGGGATGCACTTAGTTTGGCAGTTATTTCCTTTGGAATTGTTATTACTCGGGTTAAAATTATTCAGTTAAATCAGGTCTTCACTTAAGAGGTTGGAAAGCTGCTCTGTGATGCCGTTTTATATAAACCAGATCATCAAACCGACCTTTTATAATTTCCGGAAATTAGGGAAAATTCATTCCAGCCTCCTCAGCAGTAAAGGGTCCAGCATGAAAAAAACAAAGCTGAACAGGATCCATGAAAGGATCATAGAATGCGTCCACCATAAGTCTCCTTCCTTAATGCTGTTCCATATTTCCCATTCGTACAAAAAGACCAGTCCGGTGGATCCCATGAGAATTGAAGTAATCAAGGCCAATAAAGTAAGCTTAACACTCCATTGGGTATGATGTTTACCCCATTCATCTTTCTTTAAAACCCTGAATAAATTCAGAGTTATTATTGCAATTACAGTAATCCATAGCAGAGCTCCATAGGTGTGAATCAGGCCCAGAATTTTTAAAGATTCCATAACTCGGTTTATTTAAATTTTACATTTTGCTCCTGGTACTTCAATCATTAATAGTTTCCGGTGAGAAGGACTGTCTTTCTAATAGTATTAGGGGCACAATTATGGCAGTTTGTCCTGTCGGTTATTAACTGCACTCCACGTTTAAAAGTGAGGTAGTGCCACATCCATTCAGAAAAAACACGCATCCGGTTACGAAATCCTACTAATAGCAGTATATGTACCGCCGACCAGAGGAACCATGCGAACAGACTGCTGGACTTAAAGCTTTTAAATTCTGCCACGGCTTTCGCTCTTCCCACGGTTGCCATTGTTCATTTATTCTCGTATTTGAATTTGAATTTATTAGGTAGAGGCAAGAAATCTACTGACAATAATGTTCCCAGGAATTGTCCCTGCTGTTTAGCGACAGAAGCCATCGCCGGCAAAGGCACTCCCTGTTCATCCTTAAAATGTGCCGAATCCCCCAAAACAAAAATATTTGGGTAACCAGGAACACTGAGATCCTTATTTACCACTACTCTTCCCATTCTATCCTGTTCTACGTGCAGGGAATCCAGGAGGGAAGATGCTTTTATTCCTGCCGCCCAAATTATATTTGGTGTACTTATGCGTCCCACTTTTAAATGCACCAGGTCCCTTTCAATGTTTATCACCGGAGTTTCCAGCAGCACCTGCACTCCGAGTTTCTCTAACATTTTCCGTGCTTTTCCATTGAGGGGTTTTGCAAAACCATTCAGAATTTCTGAGGCAGCCTCCACTAAATAAACTTTCACTTCATTCTCATTTATATTCCGGAAATTGCGTCTCATACTTGTTCGGGCAATCTCCGCAATGGCTCCGGCAGTTTCGACACCTGTGGGTCCACCTCCAATAATGACATAAGTGAGGAAAGGCTGGCGTTTCTCAGGATCCTCCAGCTGTTCTGCTTCTTCCAGAGAGAGGAGAATACGTTCTCTAATTTGCAGAGCATCTCCTAAAGTCTTGAGTCCCGACGCGTATTGCTTCCAGTCTTCATGCCCGAAAAAATTATCCTGCGCCCTAGGAGCCAATATCAGTTGATCAAATTGCACTTTGTTTCCGTTAATTAGAGTTAGTTCATTTTCTTTCGCCTCAATACTTTTTACCTCTCCCATAAGCACTTTTATATTCCGGTCCTTTCCGAAAATAGCGCGAATAGGAGCAGCAATATCTCCCGGTGATAATCCTCCGGTGGCGACCTGATACAACAGCGGCTGAAATAAGTGGTGGTTCGACCTGTCTATGATGGTGATCTCTGCACTAGAATGTTTTAATCTATTAGCAACAGAGATTCCGGCAAACCCTCCACCTACAATTACAACCTTTCTTGGTTCAATTTTCATAAGATTTCTTTATTCACCAACATCTGCAAGATCTTCGAAAGAACGAACTGTCAATGACAACCTGCTCCAGCTATCAACAGTGGTGACCGCCATTGTTATAGCGACTAGTTCCTGTTCATCGAAAATCTTCCTGATATCATCATGTAAGATATCTACTGCAGCCTGGCGAGAGGACGAAGTGATAGCTTCTGTCCATGCAAGGGCAGCTTTTTCTCTATCATTAAATTCATCAGATTCTCTCCAGTTCTTTAGAGCAAATAATCGCTGCAGGGTATATCCTGTTGTTCTGGCTTCCCGGGTATGCATTTCCCTACATTGTTCGCAGTCATATATCTGAGAAGCTCTGAGTTTTATAAGTTCCAGTAACGAACGTTCTATTGTACAATGATCAAGGCAGTTATCCAGCTCCTGAATTCCTTTGATCGCACATAACGTGAACTTTGAATGTTGGATTTTCTCTTCCATAGTAATTTATTTATGTTATTAAATTTTGTTTTGATTAATATTGAAACCTATTTCATTAATGCTTATGCTTTGCGGTGTCATGTGTAATTACATCGTGCAATGCCTCCACTGTGTGAGTATAATCAACATAAGCGGCTACGTATGCACGACCTTGTTGTACAGATTCATTTTGAACCTGACGCAGTTGCAGGACTTTGTCATACTTCTCTCGTATCACCTTTTCGATATGGTTCTCTAAATTCCCGAAAAGTGTCTCAGGGTCTTCGTCCTGTAGAGCCTCATCGGTCATGACAATAATAGGTTTTGTAGTTCCTGCAGGTTTTAATCCGGTGTAAGGCGCCCCTTCTCCTTCCCGGTGCAGCCTGACCAAAGTTTCGAGGAAATGTTTCTCCAGGAGTTGGTACACCTCCTTATCTTTCTTCTGAAATTTCAAAGTCTTTTGAAACAGATCTGAAATTTCTTCTTCCTGATCTTCACTGATCCATTTGTAAACAAGTGTGACATTATCTTGATCGAGCGCCTTTAAAGCATCTTGAATCACCGGTCCGTCATAAGAGTCACAATGTGCCAGGGCATTTTGGGGAAGTATCCATAACACCATAAACAACCCGATAAGATATACTACGCTGTTTGAGCTCCTCACTACTTTAGTTTTTTTATTTTCCATTTTATTCTCTTTTATATTTATACATTATTTAAATCTAAAAAGGATCATCTTATCCTTTATAACTTTATATTTTTTCTTTTTTTGAAATTATTGAAAATGTTTATTTTTTATTCCTCTCCCCTCCACAGGTGGGGCAATCGTTAATTTTCCCTTTTTTTAACCTGATCCCTTCGATTTGTTCCTTCAGGAGTTTTTGAATTCGCATGTACTTAAATCGATGGTTGTTTACATCAACCTGTTTGTCTTCAATAACTTTCCTTATCTTTTTATCATATGCCTGGTAGCCCCAGCACATTGCGCAAACACCTTCAGGTGCTCTATCTCTTGTTTCTTCTTCTGGCTGTTCAAGGAATTTGATTATGTTGTTGTAAATACTCATAGCTCTTATTTTTAATATTTTTCTCCATCATTCAATTTTCTAAAACTTCATTCTTTATAAAAACAGAACCTTTTGAAAGATCTGCGGCAAGACTACCAACAGATGTTTCCTGAAAAGTCTTCATTAACTCATTTCTTGTCCCGGCATACTTGTAATGCATAGGGCAGGGATGCGCATCAGAACATTGATGTAAGCCCATTACGCATTCCTTAAATACAGACATACCATCCATCGCATTGACAATCTCTGAAACCGCCAAATCAAGCTGATACTTCTCACAGTAAAAACCGCCATAAGGACCCTTGAGAGATGTAATGATCTTATATTTACTCAAAGTCCGCAAAATCTTTGCTGTAAATGCTGGCGGCGCCTCGATCTCAGCAGCGATTTCCTTCACGCCAAACCTTTCTTCCGCATTGGCACGGGAGGCGATAAAAACTGTTGCACGAATAGCATATTTACAGGACTTTGAAACCATTTTTATAATATTAACCAGTCTAATGATCCAAAGATAAGAAATAAATTCTAAAAAAGACAAATTTGTCCTTTATTAAATTTATTTTTGTTCTTGTCAAGAAATTACGCTACATTAAGAACATGAACTCTTATCAATCAAGTTACCTCCTTGAAGTATAAAACCAGAGCGTTATTTTGATTGGTGTAACAAAAACCACAACATGAAAAAAGCCTCTTTAGTAAATGACCTGCAATACAACGAAAACAAACCCGCAGTACAGGTCCTTTTGGATACAGATACCAGCAGGGAAATTAGAATAGCTATGCGAAAAGGCCACGTGATGAAAGAACATAAAACACCTTATCCCATAGTAGTCGAGATTTTTGAAGGAGAAATTTCTTTCGGCGTACATGGAGAATCATACAAACTTAAAAAAGGTGATCTTGTGTATCTTGAAGGAAATGTACCCCACGACTTAAAAGCAGAGCAAGACAGTACTGTACGGCTTACCTTGACAAAAGCAGATACAGCTGAAAGAGTTAAAGAAGTCGCTGATAATTCCTGAACCTTAATCTGGCATAAATTTTATAGCGTAAAATTTATGCCAGATAGCTGCTTTGGAACGGTAGAGTATTACCCGGAATTATTGTGCAACAGGTGGTGGCAGATGCGAAAATTTTTTCACAGTAGAATTATGTAGTTATGTTTTTTCTGAACATCACGTCATATCTTCTTACGAAATGCCTGTTTCCATTTTTAAACTATCCATATTGGTAATAAAGAGCTCTTTCCTTTCCAGCAGGTTAAAGACTGCTAATCATGTAGGACGAGAATTGGTAAGCGATTTGGCACAGAGGTAAAAAGACCATGCCTGTTGTCCATCAGGTCACTACAGATCCTGATATTTTTCCCCATTAGAACAATCAGCTGGAAGTGTCTTTGCACATCGTTCCAAATAATCTTTTGTCGTATGGCTGTCTTATCAATTGTTGAGAAATCAACCTCAACCTGGTCCAGATCAGCAAAAATTTCTTCAGTTCGGGACCGTTCCTCCTCAAGTGTAATTCCATGGTCGGTAATCTCCCATACACTCAGGTTCGTCTCTTTGAAGATGTTCCGGCTGTTTAGAAATTGCAGGCTCTTTTTATTAAAGGAAGCAGAAGAGTCCATTGGCATCAATAAATTTTTAAGCCCCTGGAAGTATTGGTTATCTGGTACGGCTAAAATATTACATTTTATTTTAGACATGATCTCGAAGGTATGGTTTCCCAGAATTGTGTCATGTCGTGATTCCTCACCCACTGCTCCCATTACTATCAGGTCAGCTCCTTTCTTTTCCATAAAACGCCGGGCAGCATTCACCAGGTTATCCTCAGAATAATGACCTGTAATTTTATGATCCCTGCCACGAGATCGCTCTCTTAATTTTTGAACTCTCTCCTGAAGCTTCGCTTGAGTTGTTCTTCTTTGCTTATCCTGTTCCTCTTCTTCAGCATCGCTATCTGGCACGGAAATATTTAACAAGGTAAAATCCACCTGTTGATCGTGTAAAAGATCCAGGGCATAGATTGTTGCATTAATGGCAACCGGTGAAAAATCAGACAGAATAAGAACCTTCATTATATCTTTTTCTAAAGAACGAAAGTAGAATGATACCTAACTGGAAAAAATGATATAGATCAGGAATTGGACTTTTTATTCACCTGAAGATCAAAACCAAGTATAGATTCCGCAAAAAATTTCGAAATATTTCCACCTACGTCTTTTACTGTTAAACTGTTCTTTTTAATCTTGATTGTTGAAAATGGCTGGCGGTATTCCTATTCCGGATTAAAAAGGATTTATTACAGTCCTGCTCAATTAGCTCCTCTTACGGCTAAAAATTCACTGAATTAAAGGATGATCAAAAACCTCAAAATGATTATAAAAAGTTGTCACAGAAGCTTAAACCCTGTAGGAAATTCAGGTTAAACAACTGTTAAGACCTTGGTTCCTCCCCCAGCAGTTGTTAAATTGAGTTCTTAATCGTCACATGGGGAAAAGAAATGTTTTTGAGCGTAATGAGAAATATGATTACCAAAATGAATGGACTGACAGCAGAGACTTAAAGCGTCCCACCCCTGTTAATTTAGAATATGCACTACTTTCTAATTCCGGCATAATACAGTACAACCTCTAAAAAATTAAATATGAAAACACAGCTTAAAACTACGATTTTAGCCTCTTTACTTATTGCATTTATTGGTTGTAAGGAAAATCAATCGGTAGAAGTAAATACTCCCGAAGAAGTTAAGCAAGAAGAAAAAATGACTGCCGATATTGCAGACCAGCATTTTATTGATGGAATGACCGGCGCTATATGGCACCACTACCTGGCAATGAAAATGGCCTTAACTGAATCTGATGCAGATCAGGTACAACAATCAGCCGGTAATATCGCAGAGATCTTTACGGAAGAAAGGGCTGATATAAAAGCCATTTCCCAAAGAATTTCAGAAACAGAGGATATTGAAGCACAACGAATATTGTTTGCGCAATTTACTGAAGAATTCGGGCCCATGTTTGAAGATGCTCTTTCGGGAGGCACGATCTATAAAAAGTTTTGTCCAATGGCTTTTGATAATAAAGGAGCTTATTGGTATGCCGACGTAGAAGAGATTTCTAATCCATATTTTGGAGACAGAATGCCCGATTGCGGATCAATAGAAAAAACAATTTCCAAATAACAGAACAATATTTAATTCAACTGAAATTCTAAAAACAATGGACCAAAAAGATAAAAAACACGGCGGAATGAAAAAAGGGATGTATACTAAATTCATCACTATGCTGGTTCTTTCATTCATTGCAATGTATATAACCATGTACATGAATACATATGAATGGGACCACATTTGGTTTAGTTTGACCAGATTTTATATGGCACTACTGGGGATATGTGCAATGGCTGTGATTATGCTCTCCGTGATGCTGGGAATGTATAAAAACAAGAAAAAAAATATTGCCATTTATGCTGGTAGTTTTATAATTTTTGTTAGTGCGCTAGGCCTGGTAAGGGCTCAGGAACCGGTTGGAGATGTGCTGTGGATGAAGGCAATGATACCTCATCACTCGATTGCTATTTTAACCAGTAAAAGAGCTGATATTGACGACCCGGAAGCACAAAAACTTGCAGAGGAAATTATCGAGGCACAAATACGGGAGATTGCGCAAATGAAAAAAATAATTTACCGGCTCGAAAACAAAGAAGAATAACGACGCTCTCTTGTTAAAAGAAAAAGAACAGCTGGTAATAAGCTGAAAAGGCTTTATTCCGGTGGTTAATGCAGTGGATCATGTCAAATAGTCCCGAATGAAATATTTTAACCTGTTGTTCGCCATAGTTTTTATTGCTTCAGCTTTTCTACAATTGAACGATTTGGACCCTCTGCTTTGGTTTGCTATATATCTTTCGGGAGCAGTTATATGTATTCTCTCAATTCTTCAGAAAGGAAGTGTGCTTCTTTTTACAGTAGCTCTGCTCGCGTACCTAATATATGCTGTTGTACTATTTTTTAATCCGGACGGGGTTTGGACCTGGCTTAGTGATTACGAGGCCGAAAATATAACCCAGGGCATGAAAGTAACCAAACCATGGATAGAAAACACAAGAGAATTCTTCGGATTAATAATCCTTACCGCTGTCACTGCTCTAAATATAATACAGCAACGTAGAAAAATAAAAAGCCAATCCTGAAAAAAATCAAATTTGAATGAAGCAATTCTATAGCCTTACCCTTTTACTTTTGTTTTATATCATTCCCAGCTACGGTCAAATAAATTCAGATTCAGAGCTTGAAGGAATTGTAGTAGATCTAAATGGAAATCCTCTAGAAAATGTACAGGTTGAATTATTGAACACTGCTTTTTCCGCGAGAACAAATAACTCCGGAACATTTTTATTTCCTGAAGTTCCATATGGCTGGTATGTCATAACTGCTGAAAAATCCGGTTTTGCTACCTCCTTTAAAAATCTGCAGTTCAACAATGAAAACCAAAAAATAAAATTGGTTCTGGAATCAGAAATGAATCGCCTGGAGACGGTCACTGTAACTGCTCAAAAAAGAGAGGAAATTATTCAGGAGATTCCTCTGAGCATAACAAGTTTATCCTATGAAGCTGTGAAAGAAAGTAAGATCCAGAACGTCAATGACCTTACAGCAATTTCTCCCAACCTCTACGCCAGTGATCCCGGCGATCGCCGCACAGTGACTTCCATCAGGGGAATTGTGTCCACCTCCTACGATCCCGCAATTACAACTTATATCGACGGAGTGAACCAGTTTAACCTGGATACCTATATTACTCAGCTTTTCGACATTGAAAGGATAGAAGTACTGCGAGGCCCCCAGGGTACGCTTTACGGAAGAAATGCAATGGGCGGTGTAATTAATATTATTACCAGGAAACCAGAAAGGGAAACTTCAATCTTTGGAGAAGCTACTTTCGGAAACTTTGGGCAGAAACGTTTATTAGCCGGACTAAGGACTCCTCTGGGAGAAAAATTCTTTTTTGGGGCGGCAGCATTATATGAAGAGCGGGATGGCTTCTATACTAATGAATTCACCGGCTCAACCTATGACGATCAAAAAAACTTTTCAGGAAATTATTACCTGCAGTATCTCATAAGTCCTGCCTGGGAGGCCACTGTCAATTTCAAACATTTTTCAGCAGAAAATCAGGGGGCTTTTCCATTGAATATGGGGGTCGAAGCAGCTTTTGAAAATCCTTATACCCTCAACCAGAACCAGGTTACAGCAATGAAGGATAATACTTTTAACGCATCCCTGGTCATTGATCATAAAAGACATAATCTAAACTTTAGTTCTCAGACCGCTTACCAACAAAATTATCGTTTCTACGAAGATCCAATTGATGCCGATTTTTCCCCTTTAGATGCTATTTCCATCTTCAACAATTACGGAAACGACTGGAACAATGTCAAAGTTTTTACACAGGAATTCAGGTTTTCCCCTCCTCCCAGGGGTGATCGGGACCTGGAATGGACTGCCGGTACTTTCCTGTTCTATCAAAAAAGTCCTGTACGCCAGGCCACAAGATTTGGAGAAGATGCAGGTCTTTTGGGAATGGAGGAAACAAATTTTTCTCTTATCTCTACTACGGAAGCTAATTCCAAAGGTGCTGCGGTTTTTGGACAACTGAATTATTCTCTTACCGAAAAACTTGACCTCATTGCAGGTCTACGGTACGATTACGAGGAAAAAGAACAAAGTGTACTTGGTGAATATCAGGGTTTTTCAGATCCGCAACCTGTTTATGAATTTCAGGCAGATACTACCGGACAGGCAGATTTTACTGCACTTTCCCCAAAGTTGGGATTATCATATTCCGTTGCAGAAGAAAATATTGTCTTCGCTACATACAGCAGAGGGTTTAGAGCCGGAGGTTTAACACCACTTTCTTCAGATCCTTCGCAACCTCCCCTGTATCAATTTGATCCTGAATTTAGCAGCAACTATGAAATAGGTTCCAAAAATGCCTTTTTTGAAGAGAAATTATTTTTGAATGCTACTCTTTTTTACATGGAGGTAAAAGACGTCCAGGTGCCTACTCTGGTTCTGCCCGATGCTATTATTATTACGCGGAATACGGGTAAACTGAGCAGTAAAGGAGTAGAAGTTGAACTAAAGGCACTACTTCTTCCCGGGCTGGAGTTCTCATATGACTTTGGATATACCGACGCTACCTATGAAACCCTTGAGATTTCAGGTGAAGGAGAACAGCTGGATCTGGAAGGAAATAAACAGATATTCACTCCTGAATATACTTCTATGTTAGCCCTGCAGTACGCCCGCAAATTTGGAATAGCAGAAAAATTCGGTTTTTTCGCAAGAGGGGAATGGAAACATCTTGGAAAACAGTATTTTGACCTTGCAAATACTCTTGTCCAGGAGCCGTATAGTATTTACAACAGTCATCTTGGCTTGTCCTACCAGGATTGGAAAATCACATTCTGGGGAAGAAACCTTTTTGATACCACGTACATAAGCTATGGCTACGATTTTGGTGCTGTTCGACTCGGAAATCCAAAAACTTATGGAGTCACGCTCTCAGTAGAACTTTAAAATTAGATTTTTCCGGCCTAAACATAAGAACGTGCCTCCCGGTAACTACCATTTAACAATTATAAAACTACTGTGCGGAAACTAATTTATAAACTTTCCCCGTGTTGCCAACCGGGCCGTTCTCATCACTGGTAAGAAGGAAAATTTCTCCGGCGGCATTTTGTCCAAATCCTAATAAGTAATGGCTCAATCCGGTAGAATTGTTTCTCTTCACCTGTAATTCCTGAAAATCCCACATACCCTGATCTTTCATGTCTGCAACGAATACAGCGCCAGATGGTGTTCCATGATGTTGGGCCCAGGTTCCAAAAATGTAATCTCCATCCAGTTCCTTAAGATTATCTCCTCTATATACATTTCCGCCAATTACAACAAGTCCCTTTCCTCCATGATCAACACCACCTTGTTTAAATTCCAGAACAGGATCAATTAAAGGATTTCCCATCTTATCTTCCTGCGGGCATTCTTCTCTGGTCTTGTCATTATCGTAAGCATTAAAACAATGGGTACCCTCTTTGACATTCCATCCGTAATTTCCGCCTTTGGTTATTACATCAACTTCTTCCCACAGTACCTGCCCGGCATCACCTGCAATAAGTGTATGGTCCCCTTCGGGATCAAACGAAAAACGGTAAGGGTTACGTAATCCATAGGCATATATTTCATCCATTCCTTCTTTACCTACAAATGGATTATCTTCCGGAATACTATAGCGATAACCCTTGTCGACATCGATACGCAGAATGCTGCCAAGAAGATTCTGCTCAACATCCTGACCATTACCTCCGGCATTTTTTTCATACCAGTCGGGAACATGACCAAAATCAATGTCATTGGCGCCTCCCCCATCTCCGACGGATATATATAAAAAATTATCGGGTCCAAAGGCAAGGGTACCGCCATTATGGTTGTACTGCGGTTGGTTGATCTCCATAATAACGTCCTCAGACCTAATATCTGCCATAACAGGGTTGTCTTCCGAGACTTCAAATTCCGAAATATGGGTAGTGTGATCCCAGTGATCTGGTGCCCCCGGCGCAAGTGGTGCGCTGTATAAGACATAGAACCGGCCATTGTATGCATAATCAGGATGAAAGGCAAGACCCAGTAAGCCTCTCTCTTCGTGAGCATCTTTAAGTGGTATGATATGATCTCTCAAGTCTAAAAAGGGTTCTTCCAAAAGACCTCTCTCAGGGGTATGTACTCTAATAACCCCTACCTGGTCTACTATAAAAAGTCTCCCACTTTCATCTGGTGATTCCACCATGGTAACAGGTGAAACCAGGTCTTCGGCTATTAACTCCAGTCCGGCTTCAACCTGAGAAAATAATTTAAAGGGGAGTGATACGAATAGGGTTAGAGATAATGAGAAAATAATCTTTTTCATAACGTCAATTTTATATAATATAAACAAAATCTATTTGCACCTGCTTAACTATTTGTTAAAAGCCAATAGAAAATCAACTGTGCTTTTAGCATATTCTTCTAAATCTCACAGAAGAAATATGAAATACAGCAGGTAAATCCTTCAAAAGAATAATGTGATTACACTTTTTCCATAGTTCTTACTTAATGCTCGACTTTCTCACCCTTCTTCCCTTTCCGTAGGTATACAAGATATTCGGCGATGTTTTCCACCTCCTCATCGCTTAGCATTTTATCATTGAAGGCAGGCATTACCCCAATACCATTCCTTATCTGGAATTCGATAACATCTTCTGGCAGGGGCTTGTTAATAATTGCCAGCCCTACTCCTGCCATTCCACCGGGATGACAGGAGGCACAATACTCATTGAACAGCACCCGCCCTTGTTGGAGACTCTCTGTGGGCATTTCCACGACCTGTGCAAGTGGTGCAGTTTTAGGAGCCGAGCAGCTACTCATTCTTACCCCCAAAAATAAGATGCAAAGGAGCAAGAAAATTATCCCGGTCCGTCTTATTGATCCTGCTTCGTTACTTTCCATATCACACCGCTTTTTTTCATAGGATTTGGTCCTTTGTCTGTCATTGTCATTATTCCAAAATCCACTATATACAAAGCATCACCTGAGGGATTAAAACTTACAGAAACCGGGCGTTCGAGTCCGCCGGACTTCAGCCAGGTGGCAGGACCGTTCTTTACAGCCTTGTTCACTGCGAATTCTTCTACAATACCCGAATCAACATCAACCCTCACTACCTTAAATCCCACGGGTGCCAACACCTTTCCCACTCCGGGAGCCATGTCCCCAAATTGAGCCACAAAAGCCTGTCCGTTAAATCCGAAATTTTTGTTCGTTGAGAAACTAATTCCATTGGAGGAAGAATGCACCCCAAAAGTAGCTACAGGATGAGGTGGTTCTTCGGGATACTGTGCCATTACCGGCGCGGGGCTGTCTTTGCCCGGCACTTCCAGGTTTGTAATTTTATGGCTCCCATTGTAGTCAGGCCAGCCGTACCATCGGTTTTTTTCCAGCTTCCACAACAGGTCTCCGGTGCCCCAAACTGGCCGGCTCCCACGCACGTCGTAGGAATTTTGGGTTATATAAATTTCACCATCAGGAGCTACTGCCATTCCATAAGGGTTGCGAAAACCCCAGGCTACCAACTCGAGGTCTCCTCCGTCAACAGGTATTCGCATTATTGCTCCGGTACAGGGAAGAGCTCCTTCTATTACCTGGTTTGGTTCCACTGTTTTGTTGTAAGGCGAAAAAGGCCCTGTTACGGCAATATCATCAGAGGCATCTGTAAGAACATTTTCTGTTTCGAATGTGAGGGGATTTACCAGAATGTCCTTACAGGGAATATCGTGAAAATCTTCATAGCGATACAACCAGCCAAATTCAGCATTATCAAGACCCACAACTCCCGAATTGGTTGCCGTTCCCTGTCCGAAGTATACATAGCCTTCTTTTATTACAGGACCATTGGTATGATGATCTCCAAGACTGGGAAGACCATCTACAAGAACTTCGGCTTCCCCTTCTTTATTAACTTTCAGTATCTTTCCCCCCTTTAATTCCCCGCCTTCAGAAATAAAAAAATGTTCATTGTAGTAGGTGACGCCATTCCAAGGTCCATTGATCTCACCGGTAAAAATAGTGGTGCGGCTGCCGTCAGGTTCGACTCTAAGCAGTTTAGGCTCCAGAAAAACTTCCCCATACGAATAGCCCGCTTCAATAACGTATGGTGTCCCCTGTTCATCAAAGGTTACAGCCGTGGGGAATGTAAGGTCTCTGGCCACCACTTCAATTTCGTATCCTTCAGGAAGAAGCACGTCTGCAGGATCAATATTACGGCGGTCGGGATCATATGACAACTGTCCGCCTCCATCAGAAGACATGATGCGATAACAACCGGAAACCAGGAAAAGGATACCCAGAAAAAGAATAATATTTAAGTGCCCTTTCATCAGATTTGAATTAACTAAAAAAGTTGTCATTTTCTGGAGGGAATTAATTAAAGTTAATGAGTTGATTCTAAGGCCGCAAATAGCTTAACGGCCTTTTAACTTTACAGGGAGGAATTGAGGGGAATATGATTAATAAAAATCTATTCCTGAAGGTGCTGCAACCTTCTCATCTTCCAAATTCATCTGAAGCCCCTCTTTTCAGGACCAGCCGCTGTGAATTAGAATCTTTGGACAGGAGAGTAACTAAATAACTTTTTATTACAGCTTATTTAACTGAAAATCGAAATTTTATAAACTACATTTCTGGTAAACGAAATGCCTTAATGAAACGAACTCAAGATCAGGGGCCGAGACCCCCTAGCTCCCTTTACACAATAACCTGTTATCAAATCCTACCCAAAAACCTGCTATAATGAAAAATTTTAAAGATTTCGAAAAATTTGAAGAGCGACTTAATTCCCTCGATGAAGATATTAGATCCTCTGCACTGGAATATGCTTCCCAGTTATTTTCAAAGAAGAATATTAGCAGAGAAGAAGCACTCGAAAAAGGTATTTCACGAGCCGAGCTTGAGAAAAGGAACTTATAACCCGATATGGGTAAAATCTGTGATATTAAATTTAACTCAAAAAGACAATTTAAATTTCACATGCTCTCACTCATTACCTCCGTAAAAATGAAGCGTCAAAATGAAAAATCTTATTGATTATCGAAATGAGTTTTTATCTACTTTTGCTGCTCTTAAAAAAATATGATCCAGGAAATTATAAACGCCATGTTATGGAGTATTTCTCCCTTTGGTGAAGCGAAGGTGGGAATACCTTATGCCATATTAAATGGGGTTAATCCTGTTATTGCTTTTTTCTTTTGTTTTATTGCCAATGTGCTGGTATTTCCGGTCATGCATTTTTTTCTCCATTTCATCAACAAACATTTTTTAAAATGGAGATTATATAAAATTGGTGCCATTAAGGTCGCAAAAAGGGCAAAAAAAGGTGCCGGTAAAAATGTTGTGAAGTATGGCTTTTGGGGCTTATTAATATTTGTCATGATGCCAATTCCCGGCACAGGAGTATACGCAGGAACAATTGCAGCATATTTATTCCGGATTCCTGTAAAACTCGCATTTGCTGCCAACACGATAGGTATCTTTTTCTCTTGCGTCATTGTATGGGTAGCTACTGTTTTGGCTTCAGGAGAAAATTTTTAAGAATTCCCCTGTTTATTTCATTACCTAAAAATATCATCTTGTCTCCTCAGGATTAATTCCTGCTCCAATTAAATCTTTTTCTGAATTTTCTGAAATGTTCGACATACTGAAAATTTTCTGAATTCCAGAAAAAGGCACTACTGTTATTTATTGTGGTCCCTTAAGCCACAATATCTCCAAACTGGTACAAATTTCTAATTCCCAGATAAATAGTTAAGGAATTCCTATTCATTTTTCGGTTTAACCTTTTTTAGTATTCTTATGTCAAAGTGCGTTAAGTTCTATGGGTTTAAGTAATGCTCTGGTTATATTAGTAAGGAAGATTAAAGGAAAAAACAAGACACTCTTTTAATCTCAATATGTTCGAAAATGGAAAAAAAAGATAAAAAAATAGAATTAAAAGAAGAAAGACTCAAGGTTGGGAAGAGAAAAGTCGAAACTGGCCGGGTAAAAATTTCCAAAAAGGTTCTTCAGGAAGAAGTACCTGTTGATTTTTCCGGTTTTGAAGAAGAGATTGAAATTGACAGAAAAAAGATTGGTCGCATCGTTGAAAATCCGGGACCGGCTGTTAGAGAAGAAGGAGATTCAACTGTATACTCCTTATATAAAGAAGTATATGTAAAACAAACCATCCTTGAAGAAGAAGTATGGATCTCGAAAAAGAAGGTTCAAAAATCTTTCAAAGGCAAAGAAAAATTAAAGAGAGAAGTTTTGGACATCCAACGAACTCCCACCAAACCTTTAAGAAAAGAATAGATAATAGATCAACCGATTAAATTTTAATATTAACCAAAAATCAAATTATGGCACAATTAGATGTAGAACCTAAAAAGGATAAGAATAATGACTGGTGGAAATGGCTACTCGGAATTCTGGCCGCAATAATAATTATCTGGGTGATCCTGGAAAACACAGGTGACGATGATGATATTATTGAAGACGAACCAGATCCTATAACGGCTATAGAACACAACACGCTTTTAACTACACCGGTTTTTGAAGTCTAGAGCTGAAAGCATATAAAAAATTATTAACTAAAAAATAAAAACATTATGGAAAAGAGAACAAGAATAAACCATTTAGAAGAATTGAATCATAGTGATTATAAAATCGCAGATGATCAACCAAATATTGATAACTGGAAGATCGTTGACAGATCTGACAAAAAAGTTGGAAAGGTTCACGATATGCTGTTTGATAAGGACCGAATGAAAGTGAGGTATATTATTACCAATCTTAAAGATGGGGAAATTATGAACGACGATCGAAAGGTTCTAATTCCAATTGGCCAGGCCCAGTTAAATACGAGTAAGGAAAGAGTTATTGTTCCCAATATTAAAAAGGAGCATTTGACTACTCTGCCAAAATATGATAAAGCAGATAACCTTACCCAGGAAGATGAAACCCTTATTGTAAATACCTTTACCGGAACCAAAGGTACCACTCAGTATAAAAAGGAAACTTTCTACGACAACGAAAACTTCAATGAAGACAAATTCTATGACCATGAAAAAAATAATAAAATGGAAAATAGAACCACCGATAAAAAAGTGGATGTTGTTGAAGAGAATCTGGAAGTTGGAAAAAAAGAAGTTCAAACCGGTGGAGCAAAAGTTACGAGCCGCGTAGTTGAACGTCCTGTTGAAGAAAGAGTAAATCTAAGGGAAGAGAACGTAGAAGTTAAACGAAACCCTGTAGATAAGCCTGCCGACACTTCAAAAATGAAAAATTTTGAAGAAAAAACAATTGAAGCAAAAGAAACTTCAGAGGTACCGGTAGTCAACAAAGAAGCGAGAGTAAAAGAAGAGGTAACTCTTGAGAAAGAAGTGAAGAATAAAGAAGAAGTTATTAAAGACAAGGTAAAAGAGACCAAAGTCGATGTTGACAAAAAGTCTGATAACACGAAAGACAGAGATGGCTTTGCTTCGAGAAAAAGATCAAATACCGAGAAGACTGATAAGAACAGGTTCTAGTATTGATGCAATTTGATTTAATTTTGAATTGAGAACCTGACACAGATTCTCATTCTGGAGGAAAGGATAAGACTTTAAAGAAGTTTTATCCTTTCTTTTTTACCATAAAATCTTCAAAACCGAATACTGGATCTGTAAATTTATGGAATGGAAAAACTCATTCCTATCCCCCGATTTCCTGCCTAAAAACTAAGCCTTCTTAAATTTTCATTGCAGGTTAAAGAAGTGGTAAATATAGTTAAAGCCTATTAAAGCTTTTTGAAGCAATAACATCTGTACGTATTTTACGAAAGACGGCATCTATAGTCGTCACAAAGGCCATTTGGTTATGAACCGTGCCGGTCAACCCTAATAAGCCTGAGTTACATGTTTAATTAAAAAAATATCATTTTGACAAAAAATAATAGAATTCTGCATGCAAATTACAATCCGGAAGTATGGTGGATACGGCTACAGCATCGTTTTTTGATTTTCTTTTTTTTAATCTTCTTCTTATCTCCAACCGAAAGCCACAGTCAATTCTTTAATCCCGAAGATTCTTTTATAGAAAATGCCGGCGATGGTACACTCTTTTTAATACCCGCATCGGCAGTGGCAACAACTCTTATACTTGAAGATTATGAAGGTACCTGGCAATTCACCAAGAGCGCAGCCCTTAACCTGGCGGTGACCGGTGCAGCCAAGGTATTGATCAATAAAGACCGGCCGTTTAAAGGCGGTGGCTATGCCTTCCCTTCGGGACATACCTCGGTAACTTTCCAGAGTGCCTCTTTTTTTCACCGGAGGTATGGCTTCAAATATAGTATTCCAGCTTACTTACTTGCAGGATACACCGGCTTTAGTCGTATTCATGCTACCCGTCATGACGGCTGGGACGTGCTGGCAGGTGCTGTTGTGGGTATAGGAAGCACCTGGTTCTTCACCAATCCCAGAGAGAAGAATAAAAATGTAGAATTAACTTTCAGCAGTTCTGATGATCACTACTTACTTGGATTTAAATATATTTTCTGAAATGGATCCAGGTTTATTGCTGAAAACACACTCCCCTTTATTCACTATCAGTAAATTAATTCACAATTCTTACCCAATAAAAAAGAGGCTGCCAGTCGGCAGCCTCTAAGTATCTTCTTATTTCAAAGAATTAATCTATTTTTCTGAAATTCCCCTGAATGTCGAATTCCAATTCGGTACCATCAGCCAGTTCAATTTCCTGTTCCTTATCCTGCTTTTCCCACCCAATTACCTGTGCATTTGGATAGTTGGCCTCCAGATAAGAGGTGACTTTTGACGGTAAGGCCGACATTGTTATAGCTTCATTGCGTTGACTGTCGATTTCGATTAAATTTCCATTTTCATCAAAATCCAGTTCTATTCCGTTGGACAATCTAACTTCGTACTTCTCATCCTCCCAAATCTGCCAGTTACTATATTCTTCTACTTCGTTAACAGTAACCGCAGAGAAGTGCTCACTGACGAAATTCTGGGCAGTGGCCGGTAAATTTCCGGTATTTACCTGTGCAAATACTCCAATTGAGAATAGGGCGAAAAATGCCGATACATATACTCTTTTCATAACTTATTGTTTTAAATTCACAGCGAAATAAGGAACCAAATCTGGAAAAAAATGGGAACAGTTTTGAATGGAATCCTAAATGTTTCCCAAATTCACTTCTAAATTTGACGCATGAAGATCCTGATAATTGAAGACGAGAAAGACATGAGGCATAATATGCAGGTTACCCTGGAGAAGGAAGGTTTCCTTGTCGAGCCGGTAGCTTCTTATCAGGATGCCATTTCTAAAATAGGAGTTTATGACTACGATTGCATTCTGCTCGATATCACTCTGCCAGATGGGAACGGACTGGAAATTTTGAAATTACTAAAAGAGAAAGGCTATAGTGATTCTGTCATTATAGTTTCGGCTAAAGACTCTCTTGATGACAAGGTCAAGGGACTGGAACTGGGTGCCGACGATTACCTCCCCAAGCCATTTCACATGGCTGAACTTCATGCAAGGGTTAAAGCTGTACTTCGACGGCGAAAGCTGAACGGAAGTAAACTTTTTGAAGTCTCCAATGTTACAATAGAAATAGATAGTCACCTGGTAAAAGTGAATCACAGGGAACTGGAACTTAACCGGAAGGAATTTGATGTGCTTTTTTACCTCTGTACAAACCGGGACCGGCTGGTAAGTAAATCGGCTTTGGCAGAACATGTGTGGGGAGATTATATTGACCAGACTGATAACTTTGATTTTATTTATTCCCAGATAAAAAATCTGAGAAAAAAATTATCAGACGCAAATGCAGGGATCGAGATCAAAGCAGTTTACGGAATAGGTTATAAGCTCCTGGTTCCATGAAACTCCTCAACTACACAACTACTTATTTTGCTGTTATTCTTGTCTTCCTGCTGGGCATTTGGGCTCTCATCTTCTACTTTGAAATTCTGGATGAAATTTATGACAGTATGGATGATGGTCTTGACAACCAGAAAATGCTGGTGATAAGGAAGGCCAGACAAGACTCAATAACTCTTAAACAAAGGGCTTTTGAAGATGGAAACTATATTATTACTCCTACTTCTCCAGATCTTGCCAGGGGTTTTACAGATTCTTACCGGGATACGCTAATGTTTATGGAAAATGAATTGGAATATGAACCGGTACGACTTCTGGAAAGTGTTTTTCAGCAGGGAGGGTCCTTTTATAAGATCAAAGTCGTCACTTCCATGGTGGAAGAAGATGACTTGCAGAAAGAACTTTTCTTTTCCCTCCTCTGGCTGTATATCGGTCTGATCCTCACCATCGTTTTACTTAACAACTTCTTTCAGCAAAAAGCCTGGCAACCATTTTATAAACTTTTACGCCGACTCGAGAAATTCAGCATAGAAAAAGATGAGGAAATTAAATACGAGGATACAAAAATCCATGAATTTCAATTGTTGAATAAGCGTATAGACCACTTGCTGAAAAAATCTGTAGAGAGCTATAAAAGCCAGAAAGAATTTATTGAAAATGCCTCTCATGAGCTACAAACTCCCCTGGCAGTTAGCATAAACAAACTTGAGTTGATGGCAGAAAATGCAGATCTTTCTCCCAACCAAATGGAGGAATTGGGAATTGTACTTCACAGCCTCGAAAGACTCACCCGGTTAAACAAGTCATTACTACTACTTTCCCGGATCGAGAACCGGCAGTTTACAGAGAAAGAGGAAATCAATTGGAACCCTCTTATAAAACAAATAGTTTCAGAATTTAATGACTTTGCTGCCCACCGGAAAGTGGAAATTATTTTATTTGAAGAAGTTGAAATTCAAAATTCAGGAAGTAAGGACCTCGCCGGGATCCTGGTCTCAAACCTCCTCAAAAATGCCATTTTTCACACCCCTTCGGGTACTACCGTCGAAGTGAAATTTACCCATAATGCAATTCATTTTAGCAATCCAGGTTCTTCCCCTCTTGAAAAGAAAAAAATCTTCAGCAGGTTTAAAGGTACCGAAAAAGCAGATGCTACAGGGCTCGGACTCACGATTTCTAAAGCCGTAGCAGAGAAGATGGATTTGAAACTCATCTATAATTTCACTACTGAAAAACACATCTTCAGCATTCATTTTTAAGTTCCCAATTCTTTCCAGTTTCCTTCCGCAAATTAGCAGCAAAGGAATAAAAGTGAAGGCTAGAAATCTTTTTATCATTTTAATTGGTCTAGGCTTATTGTCTTGTGACAACGACGACTATCCGTATTCTGAAGTGCCCTCTGTGGTACTAAATGAATTTATGGCAGAATATTCCAAGGCCAGCGATGTAGATTTTAAACCCAAGGGAGAAAACTACGAGGTAGAATTTGAAATTGATGGAAATGATCATAAAGCACTTATCAATTCCTCAGGAAATCTCCTCAGGGAAAAGAAGGAAATTTCCTGGAATGAGCTACCGATTGAAGTACGGGAGACACTCAATATGGAGCTTGGGAAAAAAGATATTAAGAATCTTGAGCTGGTGAGATGGGGAACGAAAATTTTCTATCAGGCAGAAGTAGATAGATTTTTAGTAAATGAAGAGGTGGTCCTGGATAAAACCGGAAAACAGGATCCGAAATTGAATTTCTGGAAATAATAAAGCGATGAAAAAGATCAATTTTGGGATAGTTGCGGTGCTGGTGTTACTGGTGAGTGTATTTTCTTTTAAAGAAAGATCTCCCGAAAAACCAAAAATGGACCCGGCTTATGAGATCCTCCAAAAATGGGATCTACCCAATGCTCTTTCAGAAGTATCGGGAATCGCCTGGCTTGGAGAAGAGCGTATTGCCTGTGTACAGGATGAAGATGGAATAATTTTTATTTATAATCTTCAAACCTCCAAGATCGAAAGTAAAACAAAATTCGGCAACGGGGGAGATTATGAAGGTATAGCAGTGATCGAAAACGATGCTTATATTCTGCGAAGTGACGGGATCATTTTTAAGGTAGGAGGTTTTACGGGACAAGATCCCCAGGTTCAAAAACATGTAACTACCACAAATCAGCTCCACGGGATCAACCTGGAGGGCTTATGTGCAGATCCTGCAAACAACCGTCTGCTCATGGCAGTAAAAGAAGGCAGAAATTTTAATAAAAATAAAGGGATCTATGTTTTTGATCTCAACAAAAATAATTCTGATAAAAAACCATTGTTTTTGCTAGAACTTTCAGATTCCATTTTTGACGGAGTAGATGAAAAGCTGAAAAATAGATTTGCTCCCGGAGAAATTGGTATTCATCCGCAAACAGGAGAGTATTTCATTCTTGATGGCACCCGACCGAAAATCCTTATTACCGATGAAGATGGAGCTCCAAAAGAACTTCTAATGTTAAGAAGCAGGGATTTCGGAAATCCTGAAGGTTTGACGTTTAGTCCCGCAGGAGATCTCTATATCTCAAATGAAGCGGCAGATGGCCCTGCAAATATCCTAAAAGTGTCTCTAAACCGAAAATAATTAAAAACTAGCTTTATATAAAGATACAGATCTGGTTTTCCTATCAGTTCAAATTTTACTATTAGCAAAGCAAAAAGAAAAAAAATATATGAATAATGATTCTTTAGACTCCCCAACAGTTAAACAGAGTAAACTCCCTCTTTACATATCGGCAGGTATTATTTTATCTCTTGTTCTGGCCTACTTTTTTATTCCCGGTGTCCAGAATTTTCTAACTGAAGCATGGAATGTTCTTACCAGCGATGATGAAGCAAGGATCAAAGAATGGGTTGATCAATTCGGGTGGTTCGGCCCCGTGATCCTTGTATTGACTATGATCGCACAAATGTTTCTTTTGGTGATCCCGACTATAGCACTAATGGTCGTCTCTGTCCTGGCGTATGGCCCCCTTTTCGGCAGTATTATCATCATGATTTCAGTGTTTGCAGCTTCCTCTGTTGGTTATTTTATTGGGAGATACTTTGGTCCCGTAATCGTGGAAAAACTTATAGGTCACAAAAATGAAAAGAAGATTAGTAGCTTCATTGATAACTATGGCTTCTGGGCCGTTATTGTGACCAGACTCAATCCATTTCTTTCGAATGATGCTATAAGTTTTGTAGCAGGTATTTTAAAAATGGGCTACTGGAAATTTATCGGTGCCACCCTGGTAGGAATTGCACCGCTGGCATTATTTATTGCTATTATTGGAAAAAGTACAGGTGCACTTACAACAGGATTATTATGGGGCTCGGTAATTAGTTTGATCCTGTTTGGACTCTACGTGTACTGGGACAGGAAAAAAAGATCATCAACTAATTAATAAACTAACTTATGAAAAGTTCACGACGGAATAAATTAACAGTTTTTGTACTCTTCCTTGTTTTAGGATGTAATGTTTCTTTCTCACAAAATCCACATGCTTACTTTTATGAAAATGAATTTGGTCTTTCGCTACCGGTTTCTACCGACTGGTCTATGGACATAGGGGCAGGATATCGCGGGCTGTTACAAGAGAGATCATTGGGAAAAAAGATTGAGAGTTACCAGAGTGAACATATAGAATTAAATCATTTTACCGATTTTAAAGCCAATCCGTCTTTGGTCCTTAGCCTGGGCCTGAGGTATCGGTTCAGGGAGCTGTTTAATCCTTCTGCAATAGACGAGTTCAGGATCATTGAACAGGTGAAGATCCAACCTGCCAATTCTACCCTACCCCTATCCCACAGGTTTCGCGTAGAACAGCGGTTTAGGGAGCATACCATCCACAGGGTGAGATATCAACTGGGATTTTCGCAACCTGTTGGCAAAGGATTCTCTTTTAAAGCTGCAACAGAAGCCTTATATGCTGTTTCTGCTAATCTTAAACCCGAAGCGGAACAACGATTTTCACTTGGAGTTGAAAACAGCTCTTTACAAGACCTTGAACTGGGGTTATCCCTAGAATATCGACTTGGAAATTATGCACTGGACCCGGCCCATGAATTTTTTGTAGTGACAGGCGTGTCTCTTTCCCTCTAGATTCAAAATTTCTTTCTTGCTTTAAAGGTGTTGCTGGAATATTTCAATATTTTGAACCTGGGTTGCAAAAGGAATTTAATTTACACCTTCTTTATCCAGAATCAATTAATTTCATTAACGGGAAACAGGATAATCTGTAAATTGCCTATGTAACAGACAATCTTTCCAGGATGAAAGGTTGATTTGACCCAACATAAAACCTGAGGTAGAGTTTGATTAATCTAAATCGGTTAGTTGCTTCTTCCGGTTTTAAAAAAAAGATTTTGTGATGACCGGTGATAAGAAAACAGAGGAGGAAGAAATAAAAAAGATTCTGGAAGATGAGAAGGTAAAAAAAGCCCTTTTGGAGACGGACAGGTCTAAGAAAAGTTCTCCTCAAGAGCAAAAAGGAGTATTCTTTCTTATTGGATACACGGTACTTGTTCTTCTTATTGCAGGACTAATTTTTTATTTACTGGAATCCCGCACCCTTCCCATCTCCACGGAATATATCCCGCTGGTAAAAAAACTGGTCTTAGGCACCATGTTGATCACTACGGTTCTTTTTTTGAACCGCCTCCTCCGAAAGATATTAAGAAGAAAAATAGACGACAAGGCCAGTGCCTATAATTTTAAAAGCCTCATCAATTTTATAAGCTTTGTTCTTATAGTGTTGATCGCCATTTCATTGATCTTTTCGAATTGGTATGCGACATTAGTCTCTTTTGGAGTTGTTTCTTTAATTCTTGGTTTAGCTTTGCAAAATCCTCTCACAAGTCTTTTTGGCTGGCTTTACCTGCTGCTCCGGAAGCCGTATGAGGTTGGGGACAGAATTAAGATTGGAACTGTCTATGGAGATGTAATGAGTGTTGGATACTTCGACACTACGCTGTGGGAATTCAGGGGGGATTATCTATCGGGAGATCACCCTAGTGGCAGGATAATAAAATTTGCCAATTCCCGAATCTTTAGTGAATATGTAATCAATTATTCCTGGCCGCTTTTTCCATTTATTTGGAACGAAGTAAAGTTTTATGTCTCTTATGATAGCGATTTTGATTTTATATCCGGTCTGGTAACAGATATAGCCGAAAAGGAAGTAGGGGAAGCTATGATGAGACGGGTTAAAAGATTAAAAACAATTCTTGCCGATTCTATGATTCAGGAGCTTGAAATAAAGGAGAGGCCTTCAGTAATCTTCACCGCAAATAACAATACCTGGATCGAAGTAACGGTAAGATTTCTGGTGCAGCCAAAAAACTCGGGTCCAACAAAATCATTGTTATTTACCCATATCATGAAGGAATTAAAAAAACATCCCGAAAAGGTCATTTTTCCAAATTCCAATAGATAACAACTTTTCTAAAGGAAATTACTGAAAGTTAATTTCAGTAAAAAAAGGACTCTTTATTCTTTATTTTCTGAATTGTCTGAAGTTCCGGGATTTTTAACCTCTTCTGAATCCTCCTGTCCAAAAGAAAGGATTCCCATTCTTTTTGCCCTCTCTTCCCATTTTTTCCTGGCAAGCTTCTGCATATCCTCAACACTGTCACTCTCATCCATGATCTCCAGTCCCAGAAGAGTCTCAATAATATCTTCCATGGTAACCAATCCAATAGTGTTTCCGAATTCATCCACAACCATAGCAATATGAATTCTCTTCTTGATAAAGTTGTCAAAGAGAACAGGAATGGGAACATCCCCGGTTATGGCGGGAAGATCCCTTTGAAGGGAGCTGAGAGGTTCCGGACCTTTCTCATCTATCATTTCTTCCAGCAGGTCATCTTTTAAAATAAACCCGGAAATGTTATTTGGAGAATCTTTATAAACGGGTATTCGCGAAAATTTTAAATTTCGGTTGGCATGAAAAAAATCTTCTATTGTCATTTCTTCATCTTCTATTTTGGCTACAGAAAAAGGAGTCATCACATCCTTGGCCTGAATAGATTTAAAAATTAAAAGATTTTTGATAATTGTAGTCTCATTTTCCTCAAAGACTCCTTCCTCACCCGCAACATCTGCTATCGCAATAAATTCTTCCCTGCTCATCGTACTTACATGGGCAGATTTACCTATCGCTTTGGTTGTAAGCATCATTAACCATAAGATGCCGGTGTACTTTAGAGGAAAGATAAGGAGCCTTAAAGATGTTGCCGTGAATTTACCCAAACTCTGCCAATAAGTTGCCCCAATAGTTTTTGGAATAATTTCCGAAAGCACAAGAATAGCTAATGTCATAATTACAGATACTATCATAACAGCATTTGTTCCATCCCCGAATGCTTTTTCTGCCTGCACCCCAACCATTATAGCTCCCACTGTATGCGCAATTGTATTTACAGTGAGAATGGCTATTAAAGGTTTATCAATATCTTTTTTAAATTCGGCAAGAGTGTCTGCAAACCCATTCCCCTCCTGTTTATTTATTTTAATAAAAGAAGGCGTAAAGCTCAACAAAGCCGCCTCAAGAATTGAACATAAAAAGGAAAAGAAAATGGATAAAACAGCATAAAGAATTAGTAATTCCATATTAAAGTTGATTTCTTCTAAATTTACTGATTAATAAGAAGTTATTTGTTAAGGTAGAAATAAATGGTATTTAATCTACAGAATTGTGGGGATCATCTTTTAAAAGCTGATATTTTTTCTGCCTTGCTTTCCAGCGATCCATTGCGTATTGTTGCATGTCTTCCACACGGTCCTTTTCGTCTACAATTTCGAATCCCAACAGAGTTTCAATAATATCCTCCAAGGTTAAAATTCCGTCCATCCCGCCATACTCATCAATAACAAGAGAGATCTGTTCTTTTCGATGCAATAACTCTTCCCAAACCTTAAACAGAGTTTGGGTTTCGGGAAAGGTGGAAATGTTTCTTTTTATATCTTTTAATTTCAGGTGAAATTGATCTTCAGCCAGTTTTTCAAAAACCAGCTCTCTAAACACATAACCTGTGACGTTGTCCCGACTTTCATGATAGACCGGAATCCGTGAAAAGTGCAAAAACTCTTTATTTATAAGAAATTCCTGGAGCGTCATTTCCTCGTTGGCAACTACCACTACTATTCTGGGGGTCATTATTTCTGATATACGAATTGACTTCAACCGGATTAGATTCTGAATGATCTTATTTTCTTTATCGGCAAAGATCCCCTCTTCTGTCCCTATGGATGCCAGGGCAGAAATTTCTTCCCTGCTGGTAGTTAACTCTTTATTCTTTCTGGCCAAAAATCGTGTTAGAAACATTGACATAATGACCAATGGATAAGTCAGGACGATCATTCCCCGTACAATGGTAGTTGTAAAGGTCATAAGTTCTCTACTGTAATTGGCACCCAAGGTTTTTGGTATAATTTCGGTTAAAACCAAAATTAGAATGGTAAGAACAGCCGAAACGATACCAAAAGATGCTTCCCCAAAAACAATTGTCGCCTGGGCACCCACTCCCGCGGCACCAACAGTATGAGCCACAGTATTTAAGGATAGAATGGCAGAAAGTGGTTTATCGACATCCTCTTTTAATATCAAAAACTTTTCGGCACTTTTACTTCCTTGTTCTCTTTTAGCCTTAGCGTATGAAATTGGAGTGGAAAGTAAAACTGCCTCAACAATTGAACAGAGAAACGACGTAAATAAGGCAATAAACAAATAAGTGAATAGAAGAGCCATTATAATGTTCTTAAGATAAATTGATTACTTAAAAAACTTTTTGGCTCTAAAAAATGCCCGGAAACATTGTGTTCAATGAAAGAAAAAAAGAAACTAAGTTGTTGCAGTATACAGCTACAACTATCGGGGTCGGGGTCGGTATCCATTTTAAATTTTTTTTTCTTGGGTGGTTTTCTTTTTAATTAAAAAGAATAACCTTTCAAGTTGAGACCTCATCTATGAAGTAGATTTTTTTATTTTCCACACTCCATTAATTTCAGTCCATATTCCTGGCAAATATCCAACAAAAATTGTTCCGCAGAAAATAAATTTTATTTTGTTGGGGGGACGTAATAACATTTAAAGGAAAAAGGAAAATGAAGTAATTTTACCGGTTAAGATTGTCGAGAATTTCCTTCTACCTGTCTTGGTATCTCACATGTAGTAACTTCATTGGAGTTATAAAAGAACTCGCAGAAACCCCTTTTTGACACCTTATTAAAACTAACTATTAATTTTCAAAATCTTCCGGCCATCTTCTCCTGCACGAATTTTTCTTTATCTTTTCTCTCCTAAACCCACTAACATGAGTTTTGTCCATATTGTTACTATTTTAGGCATGATCCCATTGTTCTCCATGAGAACTTTTCTTCCGGCATTTCTGGCAGCCCTTTTTTTAAGGTATCCTGAATATTTTCCCGGTATGGGAAATATTATATCACCTGCTGAAGATACTTTCATTACTAAGGATTGGGTTCTGTTTACGTTGGGTGGGTTAAGTTTCGTGGAGATCGTAGGAGATAAAAGTACCGAAATCAGGAATTTTTTAAAAGATGCCGAAACTTACCTTAAGCCGCTAATTTTTTTCATCATAAACCTCGACATCCTTGATGAAGCCTCTGTGGAAGTGCTTCAGGAAGTGCAATGGGCTGCTTTTGATCCCCTCTGGATCCTTCTGCTTTTCGGAACCCTCGCGGTGCACTGGCTTGCCGGCTTAAGAAGGGATTTTATCACCTTTTTAGAAGACATAGACGAGGACGATAACTTTTACATCAGTAAAATAAGCAGTTGGCTCGAAGACAGCCTGGTCCTGTTCGGATTTTTGCTGCTTATCTGGCTCGGAATCTTAATGGTTGTGGTTTATGCGCTGGGAATAGCTTTTTTTGTTCTCCTGAAGAAAAGAACCGAACGAAAACTGGAACAGCAAAAACAGGCGTGTCCTAATTGTGGAGAAATGAACCTGCCCTTCGCAGTAAAATGCCACAACTGCAAAACTCCGCAGCCAGAAGTTCATCAGATCGGGATTTTTGGCCAACGGAAAAAGGAGCTAATCTCTAATCTGGAGAAACACCGGCTCCACCTTGCTTCCCATCGCAAATGTCCCGATTGCGGAAACAAACTGAAAAGCACAAAATTATTTCAGAAATGCGAACTCTGCGGCTCCACCTTATTCGATTCTCCAACTCCAAAAGATTTTATTAGTTACCAGGACAAAAGATTTTACAAACTCACAGGCGTTTCATTTCTGCTGGGGTTCATCCCTATTATTGGATTTGTCATAAGTGCAGTGCTGGCGAATGTCTACCTCTTCTCTCCCTATCGCCGGTATGTTCCCAAAGGAAAATCTTTTCTCACAAAGATCTTTATCAAATTCCTGACTTTTCTCTTCTTTATCTTCGGAATAGCATTAGGTTTCATTGCCGCCCCCGTTTACATCATTTTAAGATACTTTATCTGGAAACGCCGGTTTGTTCAAAGTAGTTCAATCTGATTTTCATCCAATTTTCTTCTGAAGAAATGTAACAGCAACGCTAATCTCCAAGGTTACAAATGATTAATACCTGAATTGTTTGCAAGGACAAAGATTAAAAAACCGACTTGGGGAAATGCTCATTTTCCCTTATCTTAAGGTGCTAAATTTATTAGGTATAAACTTAATTCAAAAATTCAAATGAAAAGATCCTTTACATTACTCATGTTCCTTGTTTGCCATGTCGCTTTTGCGCAGGAAAACGTGTTAACGCCACAAGATGTTGCAAAAATGGAATATATCACTAACGCCCTTATCTCTCAGAGCGGGGAAAGAGTTGTCTATCAACATCTCAAACCCATGCCGCCTACGGAAGAAAACGCACCGGCTAATATTCATCTCTACGTTTATGATAAATCGACCAATGCTACCATGCCTTTTATTACAGCCTACAGCGTTTCAAATGTAAAATTCAGGCCGGGGCACAACAGCCTCACCTTCACCGCCAGAAAAGGAGAGGACAAATTCGCCTCCCTGTATGAAATAGGAATGAATGGCGGAGAAGCTCAAAAGTTGTACGAATTTGATAATTCTATTACCTCTTATGACTGGAACCCAAATGGCAGTACCATGGTTTTCATTTCCCATGAGACTGAAGAAGACCGGGATTCAGAGCTACCCTATGAACCTGAGATTTACGAAGAAGATATCCGAAGCTCCACTGCTTATTTAGTAGACCTGAACAGCCCTTCTCCCCGCTCTCTGCAGGTGCAGGGACACGTTACGGGAGCACATTGGAGCAAGGATGGAAGCAAGATTGCCGTAACTGCAGCTCCTTCCTCTTTGGTAGATGATTTCTACACCGGACAAAAGATCTATATAGTTGATGCAAATTCCCTGAATGTTACCGCACAAATAGATCACAAAGCCAAATTAGGTCCCATAAAATGGAGTCCCGACGGAAACAGGATTGCGTTCATTGCGGGAGAAGATCAACATGACCCGATTGACGGTAGGATTTTTATTGCTGAAGCATCCGGTGGAAGTCCCGAAATCCTACAGGCCCATTTCCTCGGAAAATTTGAAGATCTCGTATGGAAAGATAACAAAACCCTCACCTATCTCGCAAGCGAAGGAGTTTACAGCAGTATAGGTACTTTAGGTCTGGATGGAAAAATGAAAAAGATGTACAGGAATGACAATATCAGTATCACAGGCTTCTCTGTTGCCGATAATGGTGAAATAGCCTTTGTTGGAAACACGGCACAACACCCCGGGGAACTTTTTATGTTAGATCGAAAAGCCTCCTCTGCAACTCGTGTTACTAATTCCAATCCCTGGTTAGATCAGGAAAAATTAGGAAAACAGGAAGTGATCACCTACAAAGCTGCCGACGGAATGGAAATCGAGGGAATCCTGATTCATCCTGTATCAAAAACCGGAAAAACACCTCTTATCACTGTAGTTCACGGTGGACCCGAAGCCCACTATGACAATGGCTGGCTTACTTCTTACAGTATGCCTGGACAAATGGGAGCCGGTGAGGGTTATGCAGTTTTCTATCCTAATTACCGCGGAAGTACAGGTCGCGGAGTTGAGTTTGCCAAGTCCAGCCAGGGAGATCCCGGGGGGAAAGAATTTGATGATATTATTGACGGAGTAGATTATCTTATAGAAAACCAGGACGTAGACAGAGACAGGGTTGGAGTGACCGGAGGATCCTATGGAGGTTATGCTACTGCCTGGATGGCCACCCGCCATACCGAACGGTTTGCTGCCGGAGTAATGTCTGTAGGTATAAGCAATAACCTATCAAAATGGGGAACAAGTGATATTCCCGAAGAAATGTTCCTGGTGCACAGCCGTAAAAGGATTTGGGATGATTACCAGTTCTTCCTGGAAAGAAGCCCAATCTACTATGCAGATCAGTCTGAAACTCCGCTTTTGATACTTCATGGGAAGGAAGATACCCGTGTAGATCCCGGGCAGTCATATGAGCTGTATCGCCACATAAAAACCAGAACAGATAACCCGGTAAGACTAATTCTATATCCCGGAGAAGGCCACGGAAACAGGAAGTCGACCGCCAGGTATGATTATAGCATTCGCATGATGCGCTGGTTCAATACTTTCCTGCAAGAGGGAAGCAACGAAATGCCCGAAACGGATATAAATTTTGGTTCCAGATAAAAATCAGAATTCCCTTTAAGAAAAAGAGCCCTTAAGATTGAATTTTAAGGGTTCTTTTTTTCTTTTCCATATATAATGATTACAGTAGCAACAGGCAAACAAGGATTTTACTCCTTCTTCCCTTTTAAAAAGGGCACTTTAGAAAGGCATTTCCGTCATTCCTATAGAGACTGCTGATGATTCCTGAAAACAATTTCCCGCAGGTGTTTTTCGTTTCAGCTATATCTGGAGTTTCCTGCTCATTTCCCGCAAAAGCCTCAAAAATTGTTAAAGAACACCGCAATGTTTATAGTTGACAGTAACTTTTACTGCCCTCTGTCCACTTTTCACTTCTTTGGATAATTGTTCATTGCTAATTGTATTCTGAAAAAGGCGGTCTGTTTCCAGATCGCCTTTTTATTATTGCCTGTGCTTTATTTTAATTCTTTAAATCAAAACGGTCAAGGTTCATAACCTTATCCCAGGCCTTTACAAAGTCTTTAACGAACTTCTCTTTTGAGTCATTCTGCGCATAGACTTCAGAAAGGGCACGAAGCTCTGAGTTGGAACCAAAAATCAGATCAACCCTGGTGCCGGTCCATTTTACCTCATCAGTATTACGGTCTCGCCCTTCAAAGATGTTCTGAGCATCGCTTTGGGCTTTCCAGGTAGTAGTCATATCCATTAAATTCACAAAGAAATCATTGGTAAGCTGTCCCGGGCGCTTTGTAAATACTCCGTGGTTAGAACCATCATAATTTGCTCCCATTGCACGCATTCCGCCTACGAGAACTGTCATTTCGGGAGGTGTGAGAGACAGCAATTGCGCCCTGTCTACCAGCATCTCCTCTGCCGAGGTTCCGATATGTTCACTTTTCTTCACATAATTGCGAAAACCGTCTCCTCGCGGCTCAAGCGGCTCAAAAGCTTCGGCATCTGTCTGCTCCTGGAGGGCATCCATTCTTCCGGGGGCGAAGGGAACACCAACATCATAACCGGCATCTTTCGCAGCTTTTTTAACAGCAAGATTTCCACCTAAAACAATAAGATCTGCCATGGATATTTTCTTGTTACCTTTTTGGGCACCATTGAATTCCTCCTGTATCTCCTCAAGTTTGGTCAAAACTTTTTGAAGTTTCGGCGGATTGTTCACTTCCCAGTGTCTTTGTGGCTCCAGGCGAAGACGCGCCCCATTAGCTCCTCCTCGTTTATCGGAGTTTCTAAAAGTTGATGCCGAAGCCCAGGCGGTAGTCACCAATTGTGAAACTGTTAATCCTGAATCAAAGATCTTCTTCTCCAGCTTAGAGATGTCATCACGATCAACTAAATCGTGATCTACTGCCGGAATAGGGTCTTGCCAAAGGAGTTCTTCTGAAGGTACTTCAGGTCCCAGATATCGGGATATAGGTCCCATATCACGGTGAGTTAATTTGTACCAGGCCCTTGAAAAGGCATCTGCAAACTCATCGGGATTTTCATGAAAGTGTTTAGATATTTTGTAGTATTCGGGATCTTCCCGAAGAGCAATATCAGAGGTTAACATAAATGGAGCATGCTTCTTATTTGGATCATGAGCATCGGGAAAAGTCCCCTCTCCTGCGCCATCTTTTGGCTTCCACTGCCAGGCACCACCGGGACCTTTGTGACATTCCCATTCAAAACCGAAGAGATTATCAAAGAAACCATTACTCCATTTAGTAGGCGTGTTAGTCCATGCTCCTTCGAGTCCGCTGGTAATGGTACTACCGGCATTTCCGGTACCAAATTTATTCTTCCAGCCCAGCCCCATTTCGGTGATATCTGCCCCTGCCGGTTCTGCACCTACATGTTCCACAGGATCTGCCGCTCCATGGGTTTTTCCGAAGGTATGCCCCCCGGCGATAAGCGCCACAGTCTCATAATCATTCATAGCCATACGGCCGAAGGTCTCACGAATGTCCTTTGCAGAACCCAGGGGATCTGGATTTCCATTAGGACCTTCGGGATTCACATAGATAAGGCCCATGTGGGAAGCTGCAAGGGGTTGTTCCAGTTCGTTATTGTTAGCATAACGTTCTTTGTTGCCTACCCATTCCCCTTCAGAACCCCAGTAGATATCTTCTTCAGGCTCCCATATATCTTCACGGCCACCTGCAAAACCAAAAGGTTCTAATCCCATTGACTCAAGGGCTACGTTCCCTGTAAGGATCATAAGATCGGCCCAGGAGATCTTTCTTCCGTATTTCTGCTTAATTGGCCACAGCAGAAGCCGTGCTTTATCAAGGTTGGCATTATCGGGCCAGCTGTTTAGAGGTGCATATCTTTGAGAACCGGAACTTGCTCCTCCACGGCCGTCGCTTATGCGGTAAGTACCGGCACTGTGCCAGGCCATCCTGATAAAAAGTCCGCCGTAGTGCCCATAATCTGCCGGCCACCAGTCCTGGGAATCGGTCATAAGCTCGTGAAGATCTTTTTTTACTGCCGCCAGATCCAGACTTTTGAATTCTTCGGAATAATTAAAATCCTCATCCATAGGATCGGAGAGGTTGGAGTGCTGTCGCAAAATGCGGAGGTTCAACATATTTGGCCACCAGTCACGGATTGAAGTTCCGCTTCCGGCAGTTTTGTCAACTGCCCCGCCAAGGAAAGGGCATCTGCTGGATTCGTTTACTTCCCAGGCCTTGTGAGTGCCGGGAGAATTTCGATGTTCGTTGTCTGCCATTGTAATTATGTTTTGGTTAATGAATCACTATAAAAATACAATAATTAATACTTATTAGTTTTACCTGCTTATAGTAAAAACTGATACTTCAGGAGAAAAGAATTTATAGTTCAATAGAAAATAAGTTTAACAGGTTAATTTCCGAAGCACCTAAAAAATAGAAAACCCAAGTTGCCCAGAAAACCCATAGTATATCTGTATCATCTTTTCAATAAAATTCAGGACACAACTGATCCAAACAAAACTGTTATAATTATTTTGTTTAAATAAAAAGTTAATTATATAAACAATATGACTAAGATGCTTATCTTTAATCTATTATAAACCTAAAAATTTTAAAAATGAAAAATTGCACAACCCTGAGTGTAAAGCGTAGCAGATCGCTCCTTCACCTCTTTTTTTTGACCGTTCTTTCAATTTTTCTCCTTTCCTGTGAAAAGGAAGAAATGGAACTACCTGAGCAGAATGTAGCAACGGCTGATGCTACCTTTCTTGAAAATGCTGATCTTTTTGCGGCAGTGAAAAAAGGCGCCCCGGCACCGGGAGATGATCCTATTGCAGTAATTGCCATAGAAGGTGGCTTTAATGAGTTGGTAGCCGCATTGAGTTATGTTGACCAGGAACTGCAGGCAGGACTGGTAGACCTGTTCCTAAACGGAACCGACCAGTACACGGTTTTTGCACCTACAGATGAGGCGTTTTTTGAACTTTATGAAAACCTTGAAGAGGTAGATGAAATTACAGATCTTCCTGCCCCACTCGTATTGGACGTACTACTATATCATGTTACGGAAGGCCGAAGGGCTGCAAACAGCGTAGTGCCGCCGAAAAACTATCGTACCATAGAAACCTTGTTGGGAGAAAGTTTTAATGTGGATCCTCAAGGTAAGATCACAGCTATAGGTGCTACTGCCAAGATTACAAGTGCGAATATTTCTGCTTCAAACGGAATTATCCACGTAATTGACGAAGTGCTTTTACCCATTCAATAAAATATAGATACGATTTTATTAACGGCTATCAACTTTGATAGCCGTTTTTTTGGGAATTATAAGTAAGAGCGAATTATCAAAAAATACAGGCTTTGCCAGCTGTTTTCAATACCGCAACACACCCCGGGAGTGAAATTGGAACATAGGCTAAGTATTGGAAGTAAAAGAACATCTTAAAGCGGCCCACTCGGTTATTCAGGTTTTTTTATAACCTTTCAAAAATGGCATTTTTCAAAATCTTTCCGGATGAAGATTAGCTTTTGCCCAGATATTGTTCTTCTTTAAAATCATCATGTTCATAGAATTGCTCCCTGTCATGAACCTGTGCATTTTTATCAGGTTCATTCTCTGAAAAAACATCCCGAATGGTCTGTTCATCCCTGCTGGTTAGGGATTCGACCCCTTTGTACTCCGGGAGTCGATTTAATTGCTGCAGGCTCACAGCAGGAAGAATGATCCTTTTGTCTGCTTTATTAAGTCTGGCCCTTCCTACCGGAACCAGAACCCGAATATGCTTTTCCAGCATGCCGTCCTTCAAATTCGTGATGAGATATCTCGCTCTTTTAGCTTCCCTGTCAAAAAGCAGGTCCTTTACCACCCCTATTTTCTTTCCTGCATCATCAATAATGTTCCAGTGCATCACATTGGGCTCATCACTGGAAATGTCATACCAGTGTTTATGCTCCAGTTCTTCCAGATGTCCGGTTTTTCGATTTTCTTCCATTTTCTGCTGATTTTTTCCCCTAAATTTTCCTGAGGTCATATTACCTGCCGGGTACCGGTTCTATCCTTTAGAACAACAGGTTCCGGCGGAATCTCCACATCTGCCCTGTTATCGTCAGAAAGTGCTATCCAGGCAACTATTATACTTATAATAACAATGACAGCTATTATGTACCATTTTGAATTATTCGTCTTTGGAGCGTTTCCTCTTTTTTCTTCTACATCAATTTTAGCCATTTCACAAATGTTTTGGATCTCCCTATAAGATAAACATCTTAAACCTACCTGACTAAAAATTAACCCGATTTTGACATTTCCAACACTTCAGAAAGAGGTTGTCAGAACGTTAATTGATCAAAATAATGACCTTAATCTTTTACTATTAGAACCGGTTATCCCGGATCTCCTTATCTTCTTTAAAAAAGGATTATGTTTGTAACAAATCCAAAAGATGGAATCAAAAACTACCTCCCCGTTAAAGAGAAACAATGTAAAGATTTTTGGCAAAGGGACTCAGCCTATGCTTTTTGCACATGGCTACGGGTGTGACCAGAATATGTGGAGGTATGTTTATCCTGCTTTTGAAAAAGACTATAAGATCATTCTTTTTGACCACACCGGTGCGGGAAATTCCGACGAGACCCAGTACTCCTTTGAAAAATACGATACCCTTGAAGGTTATACAGAAGATCTACTGGAAATATGTGAAGAATTAGGCCTGCAGGAGGTTATCCTTGTAGCACATTCAGTAAGTTCCATGATTGCCGTACTCGCCGCAAATAAGGAGCCGCAACGCTTTTCCAGGTTAATCCTCATTGGCCCTTCCCCCCGCTACATCAATGACGGCGATTACCAGGGAGGTTTTAACCGGGAAGATATTGATTCGCTCATTGAAGCCCTTAACAGTAATTATTTGGGTTGGGCAGCCAATATGGCTCCAGTAATAATGGGGAATGGTGAAAAACCTGAACTGGGGCAAGAATTGACTAACAGTTTTTGCAGGACGAACCCTGAGATTGCCAAACATTTTGCAAAGGTAACCTTCCTTTCCGATAACCGGCAGGATTTGGCTTCAGTGGAGATCCCAACTCTTGTGATGCAATGTTCGGAAGATGTAATAGCTCCGAAAGAAGTAGGGGAATATGTGCATAAAAACATCAAGAACAGTAGCTTTAGCTTATTAAAGGCTACAGGACATTGTCCGAATCTGAGCGCTCCTGAAGAGACCGTTGAGATTATGAAAGAATTTTTGCAGAAATCCCCTGCCGCGTAATTATGGAGAACGGGTCTTTCAATAATCTTCCTGAAGAATCGGCTGAAGACCTGTATGAGAATGCCCCTTTTGGGTACGTCTCTTTTCTTGCCGATGGCACTATTTTTAAAATCAATAAAACCCTTCTAAACCTGCTTGGTTATAAGAAGGAAGAAGTTGTACAACAAAAAAAGATCCAGACCCTATTTGGGATTGGCGGCAGAATCTATTTTGAAACCCATTTCTTTCCCCTCATCAGGATGCAGGGTTTTGTCAAAGAAGTTAATTTTGACCTTGTTAAAAAGGACGGGAGCGTTTTCCCGGCCCTTCTCAATGTTAACCAACTAAGTGCATCGAAACCCGGGATCTTCTCTTACCGGACTTCGGTAATTGATATTACCGACCGGAAGAAATTTGAAAAAGTTCTTGTAGAAAGTAAAGAAAAAGCAGAAAAGGCAACCCGTGCGAAAGCCGAGTTCCTTTCTACAATCAGTCATGAGATTCGCACCCCTTTAAACGCCATAGTAGGAATTGGAAATCTCCTGCATAAGACAAGTCTTAATGATCTTCAAAAGGAATATGCGAGGATTCTTCAGCTTTCTTCAGAAAATCTTTTAGAGCTGGTGAATAACCTTCTTGACCTGAGCAAACTCGATGCGCAGAAGGTAAAACTTGAAGAAAGGGTCTTCAGTTTAAAAAACCTCTTGGAAGTGCTTATCCATTCTTTTAAAATAAGAGCAGCAGAAAAAAATATAGAGCTTAAAACTGAATTTCCTGAAGGGTTACCGGACCACCTGCTCGGAGATCCTGTAAAGCTTAACCAGGTGCTCACAAACCTTCTTGGAAATGCCATTAAGTTTACCGGAAAAGGCTTTGTAAAATTAGAAATTGATCTTCAGAAATCGGAGAAAGAAAAGGTAGGCCTCCAATTCTCTGTTTCCGACACCGGGATAGGAGTTCCCGCAGACAAACTTGAAGCTATTTTCCAGGAATTTTCCCAGGCAAGCTATGATGTAAACCTGGAATTTGGAGGCACAGGATTGGGACTTACCATAAGCCAAAAGCTCCTTCAAATGCATGGCAGTGAACTAAAAGTGGAAAGTGAGGAAGGTAAAGGTTCAAAATTCAGTTTTTTCCTGGAGTATAAATTATCCAACATGGCTCCCGAAGATCACAGAAGAACGCGGGTAAATGAGGTCATGGCCCAATCGGGCGCCAAGATTCTGGTGGTTGATGATAACCTTACCAATTTATTCATCATCTCTCAATATTTACAGGAATGGAAACTGGATCATACCACAGTAAATTCGGGAGCTGCAGCAATTGATGCAATTAAAAAGAAGCACTATGATATTGTGCTGATGGATCTACATATGCCAAAGATGGATGGCTATGAAACCTCCACCCGAATCGGGGAACTTGAGCCCAATAACAAACCTGTTATCATCGCTTTGTCGGCTTCAGGAAGAGGAGATGTCAGCTTAAAAATGAGCCGGGCAGGAATAAGTGTTTATGTACCCAAACCTTTTGATCCCGCCGAACTTCAGGATATCATTCTTCATTTTCTTAATGAGAATTCAAAAGATAAACCCGGAGAAATAGCAGTTTCTTCTACAAATCCCGATACAAAGCCCTCACCGGACAATCTTTCTACAGAAGACGGAAAAGGAGCATTCAGCCTTACACGCCTGTTGCAGGTTTCCAATCAAAATCCTGATATTCTCCAAAAATTACTCAGGAATTCCCTCAACAGCGTTCAAAGATTTAAAGAGGAATTCACCGATGCTGCAACTCAAAGCGATAGCGAAAAACTTGATGACCTCATCCACAAGAATAAGATGAACCTGCACTACATACAAGCCGAAAAACTGGCGGATGCGGTAGAGAGTTACAGGAAATTACTTGAGGATTCTGAAGCACATCAAAGAGATCTACCTAACAAGAAACAGGAGATCCTACATGAATTTGAGAAGATTATCTCCGGCTTAAAAGCTATAAAACGGGAAGATCTATCCTGATCATTTTTGCTATCTCCTTTGTGTGATGAGCAGCGGATATTGGTTGAAGGTTAATTGTCATTCTCACCAGAAACCATATAATTATAATAGAGGTTTTCTATTTTTGCCTGATTATGATCAGAATTCTTCTTTTAAGCTTAGCTCTTTTAATTCCGGGCCTCGTCTCTGCACAACTGGTAAATATTGAATCCAAACGCATGCAGACCGATTCAGTGAGATTTGCACTAAATGCCGATTTCTCTTTCAATCACACCAATAATGACGGAATCCAGGTGAACCAGGTAGATGCCGGACTTACCACTCAACTGAAATCAAAGGATCTCCGGAAAATCTATTTTCTTATAGGGAACTATAAACTCATAGATTCTGAAGAAAGGAACCTGCAGAATTCCTGGTTCCTTCACGGCAGGTTTAATTACAAGTTCACTGAGGTTTTGAGATTTGAGACTTTCCTACAGGGGCAGTATAACCAATTGCTGGTAGTAGAACAACGCAATCTTATTGGTGCAGGGCTCCGCGTAAAATTTGTGGAGAAAGAACGTTTCATCGGCTATGTCGGCAACAGCTATATGTATGAAGTTGAATTCAGTGAACGGGCCGGAACTACCCATTACAATCACCGCAACAGCACCTATTTGACTTTATCATACACTGCCAAATCGAAGAAATATTCTGTTGCCAATACAGTTTATTATCAGCCGCTTTACAGGGATTTTGACGACTACAGGATCCTGGAACAATTCCGGCTGGATATTCCCCTTTCTTCCTGGCTAAAGGTCTTTACCATTTACAATTATTACTTTGACAGCCAGACTCCGCTAAATACCAAAGAATACACCTCCGACCTCAATTTTGGAGCAGGAGTTAGTTTTTAAAGGTAGATTTAGGAAGGTAGAAGTACGAAGTTTGGAATTTGGTGTCCGGAATTTTCCAAATGTTGACACGAACCCGCATGCGAGACGGAGGAAAAATTATTTCCAATCAATACTGCCCACTGATGACTGGGGCACTGAACACTCTGTTTATTGATCATTATAAATTGTTCATAGTTTAGTGCCTAAATTTGGTGCTTGTTTTGTGGCATTTGAAGCGTTTTTTTTCCTACTTTTAAGAACTAATTAACAAAAAACCGACGAGCGCCTTCCCTACCTGCTGTTTGTTTGAAAAACTAATCCTCAATTCTGAATGGAGTCGGAACAGGCAATTAATACAGGGAACTTTTATATCCTCAAACCACGCAAAGCGCTCAAAAAGGCATTCTTAAAGGTCAAGCCCAACCGATCGCAGATCGAGCAGTTCAAGCAGAACCTTACGCAGCTACTGGACAGGACCAACGAAATTGAATTTACATTGTTAGAAGAAAATTCCGCCGCTGACACCTCTTCTTTAGAAGCAGAAATTGACCGTCTTGTGTATGAGCTTTATGTGTCGACGGAGGAGGAGATTGAAATAATTGGAAATTCTTTTAACTAACAAGGTGGAGAGAGATTCACAGATTCAAAAGAAAATAGATTGAATGAGCAAATTGACCTGTTGGTTTATGATTTATAAAGAATAGACGGAGGAGGAGATCGAAATAATCGAAGAATGAGTTAAATAAAAAATAATATGCAATTCAATATCAAATCCCGAGATGTGAAATTTTTTTTACTTGGAGTAGTAGCAGCATTTATAATTTCTGTCATTTATGACTGGGAAGGTAGTGTACAGGCATTTAAAGAAGGTTCTTCTGCAGGTCAAAATTTCCTTTGTAAATCCAATTAAAAAAATATTGATGAAATTATAATATATGATCTGGTTTAAAATAAAAGAATTAGAAAAACAATTAGTCGCCGGAAAAGTGCCCGATTTTATTATTTACAAGTACCTGCTATCTCACCTGCTGCTTTTTGCATTAATAAATAATATACCTGTTTCCGGTGTAGACACAGATCCTATATGGGCGCCATGGATTCGGTTAATACTGGTTCTTGTCGCGATTACCTGGGGCATTGGCAAGACCTTCGAGATCAACCGTAATGGAGACAACAGGAATTATTTTAAGCGATTGATCTCACTGTCACTCGTTTCAAGCCTCAGGACCATTGTGGCCTTTATTATTTATGCTGCAATTACATCTACAGCCGTTATTTGGGCAGCCAGGATGGGCTTTAGTGCATTATATGAAGGTTTTTGGAGTGAAATATTGGAGTTGGTTAACTATCTCTTTATCCTGCTGGTTTACTATTATATTTTGATCAGTTCCTTTAAACGTATCAATACTCCGGGGCTTTATGAAGAAGCTGAAGGAGAATTTAAAATTCAGGATCAAGAAACAGCCAACTCTCAGAAGTGACATTTTTAAGCACCAGGAAAATTCAAAAATTAAAATTTTGATCTGGTACAACATTAAAGAAATACAATGAAAGAAATTCTACTCCCCCACCACTGGAAAATGATTGCCCTGGGGATCTTTGTGCTTGCAATGGCCACCTGGTTCATAAATGCAGCAAATCCTGAACTCCTAAATCTTGATCCTTATAAGTTCGGCTGGATCCTGAAGATCATAATCCTCACGTCACTCCTGCTCTTTGTTTCCACAAAAGAAAAAGATGAAAATGAGAGAATTGCCAAATTAAGATCCAAGTGTCTTTTTACTGCGGTAATGGTCGGGGTTATCATCCTTAACTTGGAATTGTTTATGGAAATCCTTTTCCAGGGAGATAATGCAGAAATAACAACAGGATATGAACTTATGATGGTCGTACTCCTGGTCTATTATTTAAGTTTTTACATAAAAAAGAATATCAAGACCGTAAAGAGAGGGTGACAAAGAAATTCAAAATTTAAAATTCAAGGTTCAGAATTAAAAGCTGCCAACTGACCGGGCATCTGATTACTTCTAATACCTCTCCTGTAACCATTTTAATTGAAAAAGAATGAAATATAATAAAACAGGACTCTTTATCTTAAATGCGATTTTATTTTCTGCAGTGGTAATCGGCCATTATGGATGGATTGAACCACAAACTGTCCCTTCCGTATTTATAACACCAGCTTTTATAATTTCCGCATCCCTGACATATGGGCTGACAAATAAAAAATCAGATAAAAATGAACAAAATTCGAATAGCAGGCCTAGTTACCCTTCTTGCTGGTCTGACAGCAAATTTTTTAATGGATATTAACGGATTTTGGATTGGAGCAAGTATAGGATTTGGGATTGGGCTTTTAGTTGTAGGAAAAATTAAAAAAGTTTGGTGACTTCTTTGGAATTGGAGAAGTGCTTTATTGTAGAATATTAGAAGATCAACATAACCTATAACTCAACATCAATGAAAAAAATTTCCAAATCAAAAGTAACTCAATACCTGATATTCGGGATTACATTTATCGTTTTATTCCTGATAATGAGCTCTATATTTTCAGATTGGGAGCATTTTAAGGATGGTCTCTTTGGTCGCTAAAATAATTTAAATCATGGGTAAAAAATTAAACCTGTTAAAGGTCACCGGTATCATAACAGCAATAATAATTATTCTGTTATTCCTGGATTATACTCTTGAAGTATTTATCGAGGGGTGGAATAATCCAAAGTAAAAAATTAGTTAACTTGTCGAACTATCTGAACCATTTTAAAACTGAACAAATGAAGAACAAATACAAATTTATACTCGTTATTTTGATTATTATTACTGGTGCAGTACTTTCAGACTAGGATAATTTTAAGGCAGGACTTCTGGGAAATCCTGCTGTTGAAGTAGAAAGCACAAATTAATAGATCTTTCCCGTTGCGCACCAACTGTTGCCGCTTCCCGGAGCTGCACATCTTTAAGAGCGTCGGGTTCATAATCCGGAGGTCACAGCAGCAAAAAATTAAGGATGTATGGGAGCTTTAAAATCCAGCCAACTGATCACTGCGCACTTAATCCTCCTTCCAATACTCCTCAAAAATGTCATTTTCGGATACCTTTAAAAATCATCTCATTAAAAGACGAAACCCCTCCCACTTCTGCACGAACAACATTTTCACAAACAAAAAGGCTATCTTAAAAGCCAGTAAAACGTCCTTCTGAATTTATTTCAGAATCTTTCAATCTGGCTACCAGAAAGAAAAAGAATCTGAAACAAGTTCAGGTTGACGAAAATCCGACTTTATAAACAACCCCTTGTGACGGTTATAAACTTGTTATATCTTCATTCGCAGTCCGATCCCAATATCCAGGCGGCTTAGATTCTCTCTTTGCTCCTCCTCAAATGTCAGGGTTTCTGTAGTGTAGCCATTGTCGACTTTCACCTCACCAAGACTACCTCCGGTCAAAGAAGCCTGTGCCCCAAGAGTGATGTATTTAGAAACGGCGTAGTCATATCCAAGATCCAGTGCGGCACCGAAAGTGGCACCTGATATCTTCAATTTCTGATCTACTAAAACAGCCTTATCTGAATAACCTAAATACCCAAGACTAATACCTCCAAAGAAGGTGTGATTCGGATTCCTGGTGGAGTATTTAGACACGTAGGACGGACCAATAAAATTTATTGCAATTTCATCGGAAATGCTTCCGTTCGCGCCTGTACCATCGTCATACGTAATATTCATATTGCTCATAGTCCCGGAGGAGCCGAACCGGCTGTACTTCAATCCCAAACCCCAGGAAGGTTTGAGGAAGTAAGCTGCATCCAGACCAAAACTGTAACCAGATTTGAGGTCGTTCCCATAATCTTTTAAAGCCGGGGGAGTGTCTTCCGAAAGTTTAGCAAGACGATAGGCATAGCCCCCCTGAAAAGCAATCCGTATTTCCTTTTTCAAGGGCACGGAATCCTGAGCAATTTGTCCAAAAGATAATTGCGAACCCAGGAAAAGTAAAAGCAAAAAAGTAGTTTTTTTCATAATTTATTGATGTGATTAAACAAATAAATGTATATAAAAAACATTTACGCAATCAAAAAAAATAACCCCGGATCAAAAATAAAATTCCGGCCATTTTTTTGGGATTTTCTCCGGTCAACTTCTTCATCATCATCAGTTTATTGAAGTTTTCTTCCTTAAAGAAATGAGACTTTTACACCTTGCATTCTTTGCTCCCTTCTCCTTTCATTTCACCTGCTGATTTTTTTAAAAAAGATGATAAACGTCAGATGAGGCAAACAACTTTTTGTTTACATTTCGGCGTTTTTTAAATGCTAACATGAACACAATCAGACAGAGAAAAGGCTTTGAAAGCAGAGCCTATACTCTAGATCCCGAATCTGACTTTATAGAAGTCGAATTCAATACTATCAAGGAAAAACTAAAGTATAAAATTCACCTCACGGAGGTAGGAACTGATATACAGTACCAGGCGGACAATGTCCTGATTGGAAAGATCTTTTGGGGCCTTTCGACTGCTATAGCCGCCTTTTCTACGGCTTATTATTTCCTGGGCAATCCGGAGGATCCGGGAACTTATGTTGCTAATTCTATAATATGGGGAGTAATTTCAATCTGCGGGATCTTTTTCACTGCCAAAGACGATCTTCTAATTACCAACGGTAACAAGCTAATCACGCTCTTCCGGAACGAAGAAGAAGCTCTGGAATTTGCAAATAACCTTATTAAAAAGGCAAACGAAAAAAAGAAAGAAATGTTGATCAATTTTGATCTTAGTGAAGATCAATTTAACGCAAATATTCATTGGCTTCATTCGATGAGAATGATCGATAAAACTGAACTTGCTCAGCTACAGGCAGATTTCAATATAAAGAAGTTGATATAGCCAACTTCGAATATCCACTCCGCAAAGGTTGTTGAGTGTCTTCCGCTTGCTACTGCTATAAAAACCATAATAACCAATTAAATCAATTTACTAAAAAATGAAAACCACCGCTTCTATCCTGATTCTTTTAATTACAATTCTTTTTTCATCCTGTGGATTACGACCCATTCCGTCTGAGCATACGCTGGTGCAGATGGACAAAGAGCAGACTATTTTAGATAACCTGGGTAACGGTAAAATATTGATCTATAATGATGCGAATATTTTGCACACCAGTGACAAAACCGACCGCTTGAACATTAAAATGGATGGCAGGAATTTGGGGCAGTTGCGCGCTAAAGACTATGTCATAGTCAATCTTGTGAACGGGAAACACACTTTTGATATCCTTCACCTGGATCTGGTGAACATGAAAAGTGATCATGAAGTAACTGTGACGGACACAACGAAGGTGATCATGGTAAAACCTACAATTACTTCCAATAAACTTAAGGTAACGAACCAGCTGCCAGATAACTGGAATAAGTACAGCTATATGAAGTAATTCCCGGCTGAGATTCATCTTTCAGAATTCAACGCCTTTTAAAAAATCCCCGGCTGCGGCAAATGTTTGGAAATTCCGAAAAGTTCAAACCGAGGCAGAAGGAGAGGTAAAGCGGAATTTTTAATACGTTTGCTATTAAAACCCTAATATAAAATGGTTTAGTGGATAAATATGTTCTTAAAAAAGCTACTTCAGGAAAATAGGTGCTGGATTTTCCTATTTTTGAGGGGAAGGTTTTTCCAAATATATAATGAATAACGTTTTCTCTCCACCTTCCACTGTTTACAAAAATGACTCTAAAATCAAATTTCTGAATTAGCATTAAGATAAAATTATATAATCCAGTTCATGAAAAAACAATTCCTCCTTCCACTCCTTATCATTTTCTTTTCCTGTTCTTCCGAAGAAGAAGCTCCCTCCAATCCGGTGGTGGGCACCTGGTACTATCATGGGGTCACAGAGGTCACTACAGCCGGGGAAGAGTTTGAAACCCTGACAGACGAATGCACTAAAAGATCTACGATCAGCTTCACCGAAAGTGGTGCTTTTAAGGAACTGGATTACAGGGAAGTTATGAATAGTGACCTGGGATGTGTCCTTAATGAAGCGACTGCGAACCATAAAATGATGTGGGAAGAAGTTGCTGAAGGAGAATACAGGATCTTTAGTGAAGGATCTACCGGTACAGTCTATGAGATAAAGTTTCCCGATAAAAATACGCTGTGGATGATCGCTCCCCTAGGAGCTTATGAGAGCAATGGCGTTAGTTATAAGTATATGGCCTACGTTCATAAAAGGATTTGAAACAGTAATGAAAGACAAAAAATTCCTTTTTTTCATCATCTTTCTATCCCTGCCGCTTATAATCACCGGGGAATTTGAATTAATTGAGCTCCGCGACCATGAAATTTATAAATACATGAAGGTTGCCGGTTATTTGTTGCAAAGCCTATTCTGGATTTTGTTTTTAGTTAAACAGTCAGCCGTGGTTGATAAGAAAAGGTAAACCTATGTTCTCTCCGAACTCTTTAAAAAAGTACTACTTCTTTTTCCTGTTGTTTTTTACGATTAATAATATCAAGGCTCAATTCTCTATAAACAATCCGATCTACTTTACCAGCGAATTAACCGCGGGCAACTACCTGGGTGTTGACATACATTTTAATTATTTATTGAACGAGGAATATTCTTTTAAAATGGGATATTCAGGCCATCTTCGGGAGCCGAAGTCGGCACCATATAACTATAGTCCGGGTTTCTTTGGGATCCTTAGCTTTGGTTTGAAAAACCCGTTCGATAAATTAGGGAACTATCATGTCATGGCCGGCAGGATCTATAATTTAAATAAAAAAGGAACTATTCGGGCGAACATTTCTTTGGGTTTGGGGTTGGCAGTAATTAAGGAACCTACCAACTGGCAGATATTAGAAAGAGGGCTCCTCTATCAAAACTACACTTTTGACTATAACAAGTATTATACTTTAGGTTTAATATTAAATCCCAAAATAGAATTTCCTTTTACAAAATATTTCGGCTTAACCCTTTCCCCCATGTTGCAAATAAATAAAGACAGGACCTATATTGGGATTGGAATTGGGCACATGATAGGACCATTAAGAAGGGAAGCCCCGGAGGAGGATCTGTAATATATACTGAATTTATAGAGAAACTTGAACCTGGATACTAGAATCTGGACTTACAAAGAGAAGCTAAAATTGAAAGAAGAGAACAAAATAGCATTCACCGGTGGGTCCAGAATTGGTTCTGTAAATAAAACTTTTCCTTTTTCAAAACTAATTATTGAGTCCCAAAAAATTACTCTTAAAAGCACATTTTCCGGCACTATAGAAATCTCTTCCGCAGACCTTCTGGGTGCTGAAGAGGTATTTTATGTTCCAATTCTGGCCCAGGGGATAAAGATCCGGTACAAAAATCCAGACACCAAAAAGACGCTGATCTTCTGGAGCTTCAGGGACCCGAAAAACATCTTTAAGGTTCTCGAAGAACAGGGATGGGTCACTACCGCGGTGAACCCCGGGACGGGTAGTGAAAAGCAGGAAAATTCCGGAACAGGACTTTATAAAGAAATCAAACTTTTAATCTCTCCTCCCTTGCTTGTTCTCTATGCTGCAATGGTATTGTTTGCCGCATTTGTGCAATACAAAAATCACCATAGGTATGATGGTTATGAAAGGATAAACCACGCATCGGGTTATCGACTCGAAGTAAAAAACATGTCAATTGATAACGGGATTGTTTCTTTGAACGATAGTCTGCTGATTTCCGGAGGTTCAAAATTGATCTCTGATAAGCCAGGATGGTTTCGTCATGACTCCCGACCTCTTTTCGGCGAATATCCAATTCCGCCAAACTTTAGCGACTTAGAACCTCCTTTTGAGTTTATCAAAGATCCTGCTACATTCAACCTGCAGGTCGTGAAATGGGGTGATACTTTGGAATTTCAAATTCCCGATCCACACTATAGAGATCCACAAGATCCCACCTTTGGAGAATTGTACGATAAATATTTCGGAAATTAATACTTAAAACCATCCGGGAATCGTTCGTTTTGGAGGAGGATTTATGTTTTGAGATTGAAAACAAATTTAACAAAGAAACAATTATATTTAAAAGGTTGTAAAGAACTCACCGAACCTCAAAATATTTAAATGAAAAATCTAAAAATCTCATACACGTTGCTGCTGTTGTTTCTAACTTCAGGGATCTATTCCTGCAGTACGGAGACGAGTCCTGAAAATTCCTGTTATTCCACACAGGATCCGCCCAGAAACGATACAATGGTGAGTATTGACCAGGGAATATGGGGTGATATCTGGTTCTGGAAAGGAAATTTCATGCCTGTGGGACGTGGCGAAATTTGTCAGGTGCAGCGAACGGTCTATATCTATGAACTCACCACAAGGGAAGAGGCCGAGCAGGAAGGCTATTCTCCGTTTTTTTCCAGTGTCTATACCGACCTCGTCACCACGACGGAGTCTAATGCTGAAGGTTTTTTTCAGGTAATACTGGAGCCGGGGACCTATAGTCTCTTTATTAGGGAAGGAGATAATTATTATTCCAACAGCTATGGTCCCGGCGGAGAAATTTTCCCCGTAACCGTAACAGCAGGAGAAGTTTCGGAGGTACTTGTCAATATAACCACAGAAGCTGTCTTTTGAAAATAAACGAAATGCGAACTATCATCTACACAACCAAAAAGCTGGAAAAATTTGCCAAAAAGCTGATTAATAAGAATGGGGACGGAGACATCGAAAACAGTGGAATTCTTGGAAACTGGAATGCGACAATGTTTTACGTCGACCGCAAAAAATGTTTGCTCTTCACCAATAAAAAGACAAAATACAACGTCATTCTTACCAATATTAAAGCTGCAGATTTAAATAAGGTTGGCGATTTATTCAAAAATGCTTTTTATACCCAATTGATCTACGATGGGATCATATCAAGTTTTGACCATATAGCCACTCTTACGGGCGACCTGGTCTTTAGCCCCACAGATAACGATCGCAGCACGACCGGGTTTCAAAATCAACGGATTTCAGATTTTGACTGGTGGAAAGAAGAGTTTGTGACCTTAGAAAATATGCCAATTAAAGAATTGACCGGCCGAATCAACAATGTTCCTATCCATATTGGGAAAAGTCGAAAAATGGAGGATTTTACTTATTCTTCTGAAGAAATGAAAAAACTGATACTTCAATAAGATTTAAAAACCTCAAGACTTACAAATTTCTTTCTTCTCTCTACTGTTCTTTAACCACGACAAAACCTCCCAAAAAAATCATTTTTGACCACTTATTTTATGGATCCGCTTTAGGTTGGCTGGTTCCTTTATAATAAAAGATTTCCGCTGTTTCAGATCTCTGTTTTCGAATCTCCGGTTTGTTCATGACCGGAATTTCTTGCTTTCTGAAGGGATTTTTCAGCAGTTGAAAAGAACTCATCTTCATCCATCCCCTGAAGTTCTTCTGCTTCCTCAGTGCTATACCATGCACTGAATTCTTCAGTTTTATTATTCAAAATTCTGAACATCTTCATATCGGGTTCATAGACCAACTCATAATTTCCAACCATTCGTTTTCTTTCCATAAATATTTTTCTTTTTAAGATACTAAATTTCTGACGGGATCCCAGGAATGATTGAGAAATTTCCCTTGATATTTTTCTTGCGAAACGGTTTCCGGGGTTTTAATAAATTCCTGGAAACCAGCAATTATTTCATTCGACACGCAGCTCCTGTTCAAGTTTCCAAAAGCAGAGAATTCCGACTCTTTTCCCGAACTACCCTGATTCAGAAATAATCTAATGGATAATACCTTTCTGGTATTCAAAATGTTGTTTTCAGCAAAGTCTCCCAAAAATGTCATTTTTGAGTACTTTTAAAAAATGGCTCTAGTTAAAATCGACAAATGGAATCGGTGTCTTGCGCGGCAGGTATCAGCGCAACTTTGGCTCTGGATAATAATTTCTGCTACATGCTCACCATTCAATACTATTGCCCAGACAGATTCTACAGCAGTAATAACAGGTACAGCTAAGCAGGAACCGCTTTTCTCCATTGGTCTGAGTGTACAACACGGCTTCATATTTGCTCATTCTGAAGATGTACAAAATACCAAAGGAGCACGACCAACCGGCATAGAAACTATATTTAGCTGGCAGCGCAACGATTCAGCAATCTTTGCCCTATGCCACTGTTATCCCCGCCAGGGTTTGCTGCTGGCCTATTACGATTATGATGTTCAGATATTGGGCAAGAGTGGCACTGCAGCTTATTTTTTGGAGCCCACTTACAGGATTAGCGACCATGTACTTTTCTCCTTTAAAGGCGCAGGAGGGCTCTCGTATCTAACCAACCCTTACGATAGCATTAGCAACCCCGGCAACCAGTCGTACAGCACCCACCTCAGCGCCTATTTGCTGGTTGGTGTCGGCGCCTGGGTGCAGCTATCGGAGCAGTGGTGGCTTAATCCAAATTTAAACTATCAGCACATTTCAAACGGCAGCACGCGCCAACCCAATAAAGGCATAAACTGGCCTACTGCCGGCATTGCGGTAAATTACCAGCCTACCTACCGACCGTGGTACACGGGCACACCAACCAGTGAAAAATCCTGGAAAGACTACTCCCCTCGTTACGATATCGCTTTGCTGGGCACATTGCGCAACGGCGAGGACGAAGCCGGGGATCGCAGGAGATATCCTCTGGGCGGACTGGCCTTGCAGGCAGGGAAGCAGGTGGGAAGTCTCAGCATGCTCACTTTGGGAGCCGAAGCTTATTACGATGAGGAGTTAAAAGAGAAACTCCGCAGCGAAGGCCTGGATGCCAGCCCGATAAAAGCAGGAGTACTGCTGGGACACGAATTTCTACTGGGACGATTTCAATTCAGTCAGCGCCTGGGTGTTTACGTTTTTGATCAAACACCTTACTACGACCGTATCTTCCATCGCTGGGGTTTGCAGTACCGCATAAACCGTCATTTCAGCGCAGGCTTTAATCTGCTCGCTCACCGGCACGTAGCCGAGGTCATAGATTTCCGGCTGGCCTATACTTTTCAGAAATGGAATGAATAGAAAATTTTCAAATGCTGTGAAATCTGCGGAAACTTTCAAAAGCTTACACAGGGAATTCAGACGTTTAATATTCCCCCGAGTTCAAGAATTACTAACCTCGTAATTCTAACCTTCTTACCATTAATCACAGATTATCATTTTTGACTTATAAATATTAATGCCGTATCTGTTTTTTCTGCCAGTGTTAGTGCCACGTTTCCAAATGCTTTTTGATGTTTTCCGGCTTTTCCCAATCCCATTATTACCAGGTCATGACCTGCGGCCTGGGTGATAAGTTCTAATGCGACGTCATCATTTGGAATGACTCGAACTTCTGTCTTTCCAGGAATTATTCGTCCCGCAAAACGTGAAAGCCTTAAATGGTTCTTTTGAAGTGTTTCCCTGGGAGTATTTGAAGGCAGAATTTGAATAAATGTAATTTCAGGCTGTGATGCACGCCAAAGGCTGGCGGCAACTCGTGCCCGCAGCGGATCATGACTTTCAAAACCGGCGACAGGAATCAGGACTTTTCGTGCTGCGGTAATTTTCCATCCACTAAAAGGCTGCCGGAATACAACCACATCTGCCTTTACGTGTTTTACCAGTTTTTCCAGATTCTGATGGGTTTGGAAATCGTTCAGGTCACTCAAACCCAACAACAAACTCCCGCAATTGTGTTCTTTCACTACCCGTTCAATCTCTTCCCATGGATGGTCAGCAATAGTGGTAAGAGTTTCCGGTCGCAAACCGGCTTCAAAAGAAGCTTTAAGTGCGTAATGTGTTACGTTTCGGCTTGATAAAAGTCTTTTATCAAGATCATCCTTTTCAGTACTTGGGATGACGATCGAATGAAGCAGGATCCTTCCAATTACCGGGGGTGCCAGTGCATTGGCAAGAAATACCATGGATTCTGCATTTGCAGGGTTTGATATTGGGAGCAATACGAGCGGACTCAGTCCTCTCAACCGAATCAAATCGGGATCCAGGGCATGTTCAGACGCTTCAATGGTCCGGGCTTTTCTTACAAAAAAGGACACAAACAATACAGCTCCTACAAAGAGCCATATCAATGCAATAATTCCGGCAGCCGGCACCACAATGGCCTGAAATACGGCTAATCCTAAACAAGAAATTATTCCCACAATTGGAAGGGCAGGAAAAAAAGGCGCCCTAAAGGTCTCACTCTCCTTATATCCACGATTTCGCATTAAGATCATGATGAGATGTGCAAGCGCAAAAGTGATAAGGAAGATCAAACTGGAAGCTGCACCAGCCGCCGCCAGATCTGGCAGGATCAAAACCAGAAATGCTACAATTCCACAGGTAACGTATATCGAGGTAATTGGTGTCCCGAATCTCTCATCAATATTTGACAGGTGATGATTTAAAGTACGGTCTTTTGCCATGCTCAGTGAGATTCGTGAAGCTGCAAAAAGATTGGCCTGTAAAGCCGATAACATTGAAAATATTCCCGCTACCAATACCAGCCAGAACCCAAAAGCTCCAAGATAATTCTGTGCAGCAACGGCCAAAACAGTTTCAGGATTTTCCCGGCTCAGTTCTGTTATTGACTCCCCCGGCAGCACACCAACGGTCGACATCAAAAAAAGTAAGGGTATGTAAATAATAAGGCCTACTGCAAGAGTGCCCATCATTGCCTTAGGGATGTTTTTTTCAGGATTTTTAATCTCACCCGCAGCAGAACCGATTAAATCAAACCCCTGTAGGGCGATAAACGTATAACCCATTGCTGCGATCACTCCGCTGAAACCACCCGAGAAAAACGGATCCAGGCTTTCTTTTATATGACTGAATGGGGTTTGTACAAAAACAGCGAGTCCGCCGGCTATGAGTACGGCAAATACAGCGAGTTTCCCAATATTGATAACGGCGCCGCCATCACCGGAACTTCTTGTAAGGCTGAAGGCAAAGTAGCCTATGGAAGCAACGGCCAGGAAAACCGGGAGCATTTCGAACTCCAGGATGCCGCTGAGCCCTTCTGACGGAATTTGCTGAAGGGCAAACACAGCAAAAGCTCCAAAACCAAGAGCATAAAGGACTGCCGCTACCAGGGAAGCGAACCATACAATCCACCCCACTCCAAAAGCTACCTGAAGCGATAGTGCTTTCTTCGCATAAGTATAAGTACCTCCTGACTGCGGATTTGCCGAAGCCATCTCAGCAAAACTTAGGGCAGTAATAAAAGCTATTAATCCATTGAGCGCAAAGGCAAGGATTGCCGAAGGCCCGCTAACCGCAAAGGCCACCCCCGCCAGGGCGAGAATTCCACCTCCCACCATTGCTCCCACTCCAATACCTAACGCTCCCGAAAATCCAATGGTGCGTGTTGTTACTGGAGAAGATGGATCTGGATTCATTTTAAAGTAAAATAATAAATAGCGGAAAGAGGTTTGTCATAAATCAAATTTAGTCATTCCTTTCAAAAAGGGTGAATTTGGATTAAACATCCCGGATTTAGCATTCGGAAATTAGACCTGGTCCAATGGCAATTTGTACACAAAAACCAATTATAATCTGGAGCTTGAAATTAGGATTTTCCCGCTAACTGATTACGGAGCACTGTCAATTTCGATCTTACTTTCCCATTCAGAAGATACAATGTCATCCTTTTTGATCAGGTTTCCTGAGGTTGTAATTCTATACCGGTTTTCTTCCGGATGTTGCAGATCCCAAATGATATTTTCTGCTTCAGGAAAATCGGCATTTCCATTAATTTGATCTTCAAACAGCCTTTTTACTATATTTCTATCAGAAAGACCATCATTCAACAATCTCAACAGCATTTCTTTGGTAAGAACGGTTTCATTATTTTCATCTAAAGGGGTAACAGAACACTCGATTATTGTTGCGCTAGAGCTGGGAAATTTCCCGTTGTATGCTTTAAACAGCAATTGATTTACATGAAATAAAGCAGCCTGCAATTCCATTTCAGGATATTCCTCGCACACCTTGTCGTTCAACATATCATTGGAAATCTGGTCGATTTGGCCTTCAGATAAATGCTCCCCCAGTTTGTAGGCTAAAACTATTCTCGCAGCTTCAGAAGGCTCAAAATCTGTAATGGCCATAAAAAGCAATTCCCTTAAACCTTCGGTGCCGGTATCTTCCGCATCGGGATATTCAAATTTATCCAGTAGTTGAATATAATCCTCATTAGACCAGTACTCGGTAATTTCATCAACCGTATGGGCATTCTCTATTTTTACTTTGTATTTCATCATTCCTTTTTTAATCGGGTGTAATATTTTCCTAAGCTTGTATTATAGGCAATTACATTCACAAAGCAGTTGTATAAACTCACAACTTTACTGTATTTCCTTCTATTCCGGATTATAAGTTCGACGTCTTGATATTTAAATTTAAAAGATTTTATTTATCAAACGCCCTTGTTAACCCCAGCGTGAGAACAGTTTAAGATTTCCACTCTCACGCCTGCTCCGGATAAAAATGATTCTTTTATGGAAAGTTTATCTTCTTTTTGAGAATGCTATGTGGTTATTATCCGTATTATACTTTAAAGGGTAAAAACTATGGAAAAAACAAAATTAAACCAATCTATTAACTGGCTGGAAAATCTGCTGGAGGATTTTAAAGAAGCGAAAGCAAGAGGAAAAGAGACAAATTCAAACCAGGTTAGAGCAGAATCCATTTCTGATATAGAAGAGATTACTCAAAGGCTGGAAAATTACATACGCAGTAATGAAGAGCTGCTGGAACAGATCACAGGTACTGAAATTGAGCTGGCCAGAAAAATTTCATGGAATGATGTGGTACGACCTTCCCATTTTGAAGAAGATCTTAGGAAGGAGATCATTAATCTTAAAAAGAAGGCTCCGTCTTAATACTGGAAATTTGCCGAAAATTAAATAGTTTTCTTACTTCCAAATAAAAAAAAATGAACACTAATAAGACCTCTATCAGTTCCCTAATAGCTTAATTCACAATAAAATTAGTTCTGTCCACCCCTGTATTCCCGGTAATTGGATCATAAGCATAAATGAGGAGTTCGTATAAGCCCGGTTCCAGATTCGTTTCTGCAGAAAAAGTACTGGGCTTCTCCCCCGGCACAAGTTCCAGTTCGCGCACTTCTTTTCCATCGCGACTAAGGACTGCATTGATTTCATACTGGTCTGCATCCCAAATTCCTCCCGGAGTAATAGGACAACCACACATCATGACCACATTGGCTTCTAATTCTATCTGGCTTTCTTCACTTATTCGTTCATGTGTTTGAGGGGAAAGTATATCCACCACAAAACCAAGCACTTCAAGGATAAGTCCGTCGCCGGTGATGTCTTTTCCGGGAAGCAGCCACAGCTGAGTGCTGCTCATTACCCGCGCTTGCTTTTTCGTGTAAGGGGCATAGGCTTCAACCGTTACAAAAACCGGCTCCTCAAGATCCAACTTTGCCAGATATCCGGCGGTTTCTTCATCGGCTAATCTTTCATTCCGGCTGTGGGCCTGCTGCATGATAAGTTCTGTATCTCCCGTACTTCCGCTGGTCATTCCGCTTGCAAGCACTTCTCCCGTTTCAGCATTTTTAATAAAAATTTTCGCCCCTCCAATAGAGCTGCCAATAAACTTGGCGTCTTTTGAACGAACTCTTACCATTACCTCAGTTTCCTGAGCGTAAAGTTGCGGAATCATCATAAGAAGCCCAAGCATGAACCCAACAATGTTATACCAGTTTTTCATTTTTCTATATTTTATCCTTCTAATTTACAGCACTGCAGCCAAATCATAAAAGTCTTAATGTTTTTTTATAATCCATTCTACACTCCAGAACCACATTTCCACAATATTTCCCTCTCCCTTTTGAACATTATTATCACAGCCTCTCCAAAAAAGCTTTCACCTCTTTTTCAAAAAATTCCACAGGAATATTGTGGTCCAATCCGGGAGCCAAATGCACGTGAATATTCGTTACCGGGTTAAAATTTTCGGAGAGAAAGGAGAGTGTGTCTGCCGGGGCAACAACACCGTCCCTCTGCCCAATAACGATGTGCTTCAGGTTGTTATAACTTATTTCCGAAGGAATATTTTGAGGAACAGATCTCTTCTTGAGTGCCGGATTGAATAACAACGCCGGGCGAACAAGGGCATTCGAAACATAATAAGCTGCAAAGCCTCCCATACTGCTGCCCATTACCACATTAATATCCAAACCTGTACACGAATTCAGGTAAGTTTTAATGGCATCGGGATTAGTATAGTAGTTCACTTCGGGAGCGTGAACTTTACCATACTTCTCTAAAATGGCTTTTTTCTCGGGACTTAATTTGCTATCAAGTCCGTGTAAATACAGGATGTTCAAAATTCCGGAATTTATAATTATACTACATTAATTGATTTACAATTTACAAATTTCATTATGGTCTTAAATATTAATCTGAAAAACAAGCACCGGAGTTGTGGTTTAGACTTTTTTTTACGGATCATACATCCCTCTAAACTTTAAAAAACCAACCGGAATTTCCATCCTTTTAACAGTTACCAATCATTTTACAGAATTAGATTATTACCCTTCTAAGGTTACTAATTATCATGGAAATTTAATCTTTGGTAAAGGAGCTTTTCAATCCTTAGTACCCGAGGTTAAATAATAACATGTAGAACCTCATCCTGTGTAAAATAACAACGACTTAACACTAATTTCAACATAGGTCCTCTAAATTTAAGGTTCTAACCATAAAATTTTTAGAGTGATGAATGTAATTAATATTAATTATTTGAAATCTGTAATGATAGTGCTGGTACTTGCACTAGCAAGTTGCGGATCGGCTAAAAAAACAGGAGATGATCTTGTTGCCGACGCCAGAGAGGAAAAAGCTATGATCGAAAGGGAATATCCCATGATGGCTGATCATTTTAATGAAGCCGCGGGTTATGCTATTTTTCCAAACGTGGGTAAAGGAGCTTATATTATTGGAGGCGCTTCCGGTAACGGGGCAGTTTATGAAAACGGCAACCTCATAGGATATGCTGATCTTAAACAGGTAGATGTTGGTCTTCAAATAGGCGGAAAAGCTTTTGTCGAAGTATTGTTCTTTGAAACTGAAGAAGATCTTCAACAATTCAAAGATGGCAGCTACCAGCTGGATGCAAGTGCATCTGCGGTAATTCTGGATAAAGGAATTTCAAAAAATCTGGATTTTGAAAATGGAGTTGCAGTGGTTACCGTCCCTAAAGGAGGCGCCATGGCAGGAATCTCTGTGGGCGGACAAAGATTTGATTTTAATCCAATCCAATAAATATTGAAAAATATTAGTTAATGTAGAAAGCGGCTTTCAATTTGGAAGCTGCTTTCATTTTAAATAGCTTGGTTTAAAAAATTAGTCCTCTCTGGTCCTGAGTTTTTTTACCGGCAATTCTCCACTTTCAATCATCTTAATTGTATGATTGTATCCCACTTTAATGATCTCCTCGATTTTTGCAAACTCAAATAAGGTATAATTCTGCATCTCCGGTGGATCTATCAAAAAATCGCACAATTTCATTTCAGGTCTTGAGTTTTGGGTAATACCAAGGTTAATTGCACGCTCCATAATACTGCGCGGCCCCGGAAAACTATCTTTTTGACCGGGAAAATTTACATGAGAACCTATAAGATACCTACATTTTTCCCTTATAGCTGAAGCCGGAAGGTTGCAGAATAGTCCACCGTCCACATAATTCCCTTCCTCTAATACTATGGGTGCAAAAAAACCCGGCACCGAGCAACTGGCGATGATATAATCAAAAAGAGGTCCGCTGCTGCGCATTTCGCCACAGGCTTTATTAAGGTTGGAAAGTGCAAGATAGAACGGCTTTTTAAGCCCCGAAAAATCATCTTTCTCAATATATCTTTGGAGTGCCACTTTCATTTTCTCCAGCTTATAGAGTCCGGTACGAGTCCACGAAAAGCCGGTCATTTTGGAAAAAGTTTCCTCGGTAAGGATTTTTTGAATGCCTCCCGGAGAATAGCCGGCGGCGTAGAGTGCTCCTACAACCGCGCCCATGCTGGTTCCCGAGATGACCTGCGGCTCGATGCCATGTTCATGCAGGGCCTGCAGCACCCCAACATGAGCGTAGCCACGGGCACTACCACCACTAAGGCTTATCCCAACCTTGTATTCATATTTTTTTCTAAACGGAAATATATCCTGAAGATTCAAGCTGCTTTGTTTTTTTCCCTTTCAGGAGTTTCGAATTGCACCGCAAGATACCATTTTTGGGGTTTGTTTATTTTAAATCTAGTAACCAAATGAGCCCGAGGCGCAGCCGAGGATTAGTCGAAGTGCTGGTTTACCAAATTTCCACTTCAAAAGGACTTCGACTACTCGCCGCAGTTCAGGCAAAGCCCTCACTACGTCGGCTCAGTCTGACAACATACTAAAAACTCAAAATAAACAAAGGCGCAGTCAGGGTCGTCCATCGTAGCAGAATGTTACACTGAACCCAAGGCGCAGCCGAGGATTAGTCGAAGTGCTGGTTTACCAAATTTCCACTTCAAAAGGACTTTGACTACTCGCCGCAGTTCAGGCAAAGTTCTCACTACGTCGGCTCAGTCTGACAACACCCTAAAAACACAAAATAAAACAAAGGCGCAGTCAGGGTCGTCCATCGTAGCAGAATGTCACACTGAACCCAAGGCGCAGCCGAGGATCATTCGAAGTGCTTATTATCCAAATTTATTACCTTTTAAAAATGACATTTTTGCTTCCTTTTGAAAGGCTGTTGCTCAAATGCAAAAAATCTGTAACTTTAGAATTCTTGAATCTTCTACGATTGAGGAGCCAATTCCGATTTAAATATCTAAAGTAACTGAGGACAGAATATTTCAAATATAATTCACTTTTACATTCTAAAGTTCTGTCCCGCAGAGGGGTGGAAGTATTTATTGTCTCTATTTTTCTTCTCCTCTCTTCCTGTACCCCGAAAATTGCACCCCTGGAAGCACCAGTACCTCAACCTGAAGAATTCACATCTCAGGGCCCTGTAGCCTTGTCCGATGAATGGTGGGCCAGTTTTGATGATCCTATCCTTGATTCATTGGTGCAGGTTGGTCTTGAGGAGAATCTTGTTTTAGCAGGAAACTGGCAGCAGTACAAAGCTGCCCGGGCAATTGTTAGAAGGGAAAGATCATTCCTCTTCCCCGAGGTTGATGCTTTTGCAGGAGTAGCCAGGAACCAGCCTCAGGGGAATTTTTCTGAAGATCTGCAATTTCAAACGGGGCTTGCCGCTTCTTATGAACTTGATGTGTGGGGACGCATTCGCGCAGGAATACAGGCTGAAAAGTATACCGCTGAAGCCATTTTACGCGACTACCAGGCTGCTGCCATGACAGTTTCGGCCGAGATATCCAACACCTGGTACGAGCTCCTTACCGCCCATAAACAACTTGAATTAATAGAACAGCAGATAGAGACCAATGAAGCCATCGTAAAACTGATTCGGGCTCGATTCGCCGGCGGACAGATACGTGCCGTAGATATTCTGCGACAGGAACAGCTGCTTGAAAGCACACGGGATTTAAAGATCTTTTATGAGACTAATCTTGAGCTGCTGGAGAATAGGCTCGCAGTTCTGCTAGGTCGTCCACCACAAAATGTTGAGGATTTTCGAACAGGAATTATTCCAAATTTACCTCCACTTCCGCAAACAGGTTTACCTCTGGAACTTATCCGCCGCCGACCCGATTTGCAACAGGCTTATAATCTGGTTCTGGCTGCCGATAGAGAAATGGCATTTGCCATAAGGAGTAAATTCCCTATAATCTCACTGGAAGCCACCGGCAGGTTTAATTCTGCAGAAATGGGCAATCTCTTTGAGAACTGGACCTATAGTCTTGCGGGAAACCTGATAGCACCCATTATCTACGGAGGAAGGCTTTCGGCAGAAGTTGATCGCACGGAAGCAGTAAAGAATCAGCGTCTTTTTGAGTACGGACAGGCTGTGCTCATTGCTTTTGAGGAAGTAGAGAATGCCCTTTTTCAGGAGATGAAACAGATTGAAAGACTGGAGGTTCTGGAAAGAAGACTGGACCTCTCTTCTAAAACTGCTAAACAACTTCGCATTGAGTTCCTTAACGGTTTAAGTCCTTACCTCGATGTGTTGCTGGCCCTTGATGAGCAACAACAACTGGAAAGGGAAATGCTGGAGGCAAGGCAGGAACTGCTGGAGATACGAATAGGACTTTACAGAGCCCTGGCCGGGGCCTTTGAAACAGAGAGAGAAGCCAGGCTCTAAAAACAGAAAGTATGAACACAAAGAAGATCCTTCTTATTTGCATAAGTATTATTATTCTAGCGGGAGCGGTAACTGCCTTTATTTTTATAAGTGAACCCACTGCCCAAAAAGAAGGAGCGACACGGGAAATGGCAATGCTGGTGGATGTAACCGAAGCAGAAGCAGGGGATTTTTCGCCTTCGCTAATAGGGACTGGTATAGTAGAACCTGTAGAAGATGTTATCATTAGTGCCCAGGTAGGTGGTGAGGTGGTGCGTCGCTCCCCTGCTTTTGTACCTGGTGGATTTATAGAAAAAGGCGAGGTCCTCCTTCAAATTGACCCCGCAGACTATCGAAACAATCTGGAATTGCGTAAAAGCGAGTTACTGCAAGCGCAGACAGAGCTTGATGTGGAAATGGGAAGACAGGAAGTAGCCCAGCAGGACCTGGAATTAGTAGGCGGGGATGCTCTTACCCCACAGGAACAGTCTCTGGTACTTCGACAACCTCAGCTCAACGCTGTGAAGGCAAGGATAAAGGCCGCACAGGCAGCTGTGGATCAGGCACGTCTTAATCTTGCCCGCAGTACCATTCGTGCGCCTTTTGATGCGCATATCCTCACCCAAAATGTAACAACCGGTTCCCAGGTTGCTCCCGGGGAAGATCTTGGCAGGCTTGTAGGTACAGAAATCTATCGGGTGATCCTGAGTCTGCCCGTCTCCCGCCTGCAATGGTTACAATTCCCTGATTCAGAGAATGAAAAAGGTTCCCGGGTGCGAATTAGAAATACCGCAGCCTGGCCACCAAACACTTACAGAACAGGTTACCTGGATAGCCAGGTAGGAGCGCTGGATCGCGAGACCCGAATGGCACGTGTTCTTGTGGAAGTACCCGATCCTCTTTCTCAGGATACAGCAGCCGGAAAACCGGAACTCATCATAGGAACTTTTGTTGAAACCCTGGTGGAAGGAAACGAAATTACTAATGTAGTACGCCTCAACAGGGATTACCTGCGTGAAAGTGACAAGGTGTGGGTTATAGAGGACGGAAAATTATCAATTAGGGAAGTTGAAGTTCTGCTTACCGATAACCAATACGCATATATTACCCGGGGACTCGAGGGTGGAGAGAAGGTGATCACCACCAACCTCAGCACAGTAGCCGAAGGAGTTGCTGTTCGCACTGAACTTGATTCCACCTCACGCAACACCACAACTGAAAATGACAGTATAGAATAATGTCCGAAGAAAACTCAAATACCAGAAAAGAAGGAGTCATTGCCTACATGGCCCGGAATTCTATTGCTGCCAACTTAATGATGGTACTCCTGCTTGCAGGTGGTATATGGACCATGTTCCAAATACAGAAAGAAGTTTTCCCGCAATTTCAGCTTGATTATGTAAATGTAAGCGTGCAGTATCCGGGAGCAGCCCCTGCCGAAGTGGAACAGGGAATTCTGCTGCCTATAGAAGAAGCAATCCGTGGAATTCAGGGTATCAAGGAAATTGTCTCCACGGCCCGTGAAGGTTCGGGGCAGGTTTCCATCGAATTAATAGCAGGTACAAATCGCATGAAGGTATTTCAGGATATCGATCAGGCAGTAAGCAGGATACGCACCTTTCCCGATGATATTGAACAGCCGCAGGTAAATTTACAACTACAGCAGCAGGATGTGATGGAAATAAGTCTTTACGGACAGGTAGATATCTGGACTTTAAGGCAACTGGGGGAACAGCTGCGCAATATCCTGCTGAGCAATCCTGAGATCACCCAGGTGGAACTGGGTAACGTGCCAGACTATTTTACCCACATTGAAATCCCAAGATATAACCTGCGAAAATATGACCTTACTCTCGATCAGGTAGCACGTATTGTATCTGAGTCAAGCGAAGATGTCCCTGCGGGAGCCGTGGAAACGGCCACGGGGGAGATCCTGCTCAGAATGAAGGAGAGAAAACAATGGGCAGAAGAATTCAGGAATATAACTATTATAAACTCACCTTCGGGAGCAAAAGTGACTCTGGGAGAGATCGCCACAGTGACCGATGGCTTTGAAGAAAGTGGTTTTCACGGGCAATTTAACCGGGAGCCGGCAGTAAGTCTTTCCATCTATAGAGTGGGTGACCAATCCCCTTTAGATATAGCAGAAACAGTTCAGCAAATTCTTGAAGACTTTCGCCTGCCGCCGGGGGTGAAATACCGGATTGACAGCAATCGCGCAGAGGACTACAGGGAACGTCTTTCCCTGCTTACAGAAAACGGACTAATGGCAGTGGTCATTGTCTTGGTTATTCTCACGCTGTTCCTTGAATACCGTCTCGCTTTTTGGGTTATGATGGGGATGACCATATCCTTCGTTGGCGGGATTATTTTCCTTCCGCTGGTAGGAGTGAGTATTAACATGATCTCCATGTTTGGGTTTTTGGTAGTACTTGGAATCGTGGTAGATGATGCCATAGTAGTGGGTGAGAACGTGTATGAATACCGCAAGAGAGGCCTCAGCCCCATGGATGCCGCCATTGCAGGTACTAAAGATGTTTCCAGACCTGTGATTTTTAGTATTGCCACTACCATCATCGCTTTTATTCCTCTCCTGCTAATGCCGGGAGAGACGGGGAAATTCTGGTGGCCGCTACCTGTGGTCGTAATCGTTATCCTCGCAGTATCTTTATTCGAGGCCCTGTTCATCCTCCCCTCCCATTTGGGCCATATCAAAAAGAAGCAACCAAAGGGCTGGAAGTTGAAACTGGAAAACCTGCAACAGAAATTTGCAGGTGCATTTGACAAATTTGTTCAAAAGTATTACCGGCCACTCCTTGATAAATCGCTCAAGTACCGTTACATCACCCTAACGGCCGCTATTGCCATTTTAATTGTAGTGGGAGGCTACGGGTACAGCGATCATATGGGAATGATCATGATGCCCGAAGTAGCCGCCGATGAAATTGAAGCCGGGGTACGCCTGCCGGAAGGCACTACTACCCTCCAGGCCGGGAAAGTAGCCGAAGAGATTACCAACTCCACCTTTGAAATGTTTGAAGAATACAATCTTTTTGAAGTGGCCGAAGGTGTAAAGACCAATGTAAGGGGACAGAATTTTATTGATGTGGAGATTGTAATGAAACCGCCAGATGAGCGGCAAATGACCGCCCGGGACGTTATTGCCCTGTGGCGGGATAACATTGGCGAAATTGAAGGAGTAGACCAGATCACTTTTGAAGCCGAACGTGGACCGGGAGGGTACCAACAGGCTATTAGTGTAGATCTCAGCCATTCAGATATTGAGGTGCTGGAAAAAGCCAGTACCGCATTTTCCAATAGACTTGAAGCATTTCAAAATACCCGTGACATAAATGACAACTACAATAAGGGAAAACAGCAATTTGATTTTAAGCTCCTCCCGGAAGGAAGAAATCTTGGTCTCACCTCAAATGAAGTTGGCCGGCAGGTAAGGGATGCTTTTTATGGCGCGCTGGCTATGAGACAAATGCGCGCCACCAACGAGATTGAAGTGCGGGTCAAACTGCCGTTGGAAGAAAGACGGGATATTCAGAATCTAGAGAATTTCCTAATCCGGACGCCACAAGGAGTGGAAGTGCCATTGCTGGACGTAGTGAGGATTGAACGGGACGAAGCTTTTACCAGCATCAACAGGCGCGATGGACGCCGTGTTGTAAGTGTGGGCATGGATGTAGAACCGGCAAATAAGGTAGGGCAGGTACTTGCGGCGATTCAAAATGAAGTTCTGCCGCAGCTCCGGGGCGATTTCCCCGGACTTACCTGGTCCTTTGAAGGGAGCCAGGCCGATATGCGGGAATCAACAGATTCCCTGTGGAGCACCTTCTCAATGGCCATGTTAATTATTTATGTGCTATTGGCTATTGCCTTTAGCAGTTATGCGCAGCCGCTCATTGTAATGGCTGCTATTCCATTTGGGATCGTGGGTGCCGTTATAGGACATATTGTTCTAGGGTATGATCTTTCCCTGGTAAGTCTTATGGGAGTGATTGCTCTTACGGGAGTGGTGGTAAATGACAGCCTTATCATGATAGACTACGCCAATAAAAAGCGGGAAGATTGCTCAATATATGAAGCAATCCACGAGGCGGGTCTCCGCCGTTTCCGACCTATTATTCTTACCACCCTTACCACTTTTGGTGGCTTAACTCCCATCATTCTGGAGACCTCGAGTCAGGCTTATTACCTCATCCCTATGGCCATTTCTTTAGGCTTCGGGATCGTCTTTGCAACTTCGATTATACTCTTGATCGTGCCCTGTCTTTATCTCATCCTGGAAGATGCGAAAATGTATATAAACCATGGCCGCACCGTGCCGCGGGAAATACCTTCAGAAAATGCCTGATCAACCTGAATATCTTCTAAAGTTTTCCAGAGCTTCAGGAGCTTGATCGATTTTTCATATCTTTAGATCTACCTGAAAAGTCTCAACCAAAAGAACCTCCAAAAATGCTATTTTTGACACCTAATTTAGCAGAAACTTCAGCTGATCATCATGACAATAATTTTTCCTGAAAAGCCCCTTTTTAATAGAAATATTTTTTTTCTCTTTAGCATAGTCGCTATTCTTCAGCTCTGGTCTTCCGCCGAAATGCAGGCGCAAATCCCCGGCACACAAACCGAACCTGAAGCCTCTGAAGAACCTCAATGGCCCGAAGATGCCTTGGGAAGACGTACTCCCCGTAGCAGCATTGCAGGTTTTATCTCTGCCGTAGCCGAAAAAGATTACGATAAAGCAGGAGAATATTTTAAAACAATTCAGGGAGAAAACATTGGACTCTCACAGGAAGAACTGGCTGCTAATCTCGAAATTCTGCTAAATCAACGTGGGCAAGTGATGCCGTACTCCTGGTTGAGCGATGATATAGAGGGACGACTGGATGACGACCTGCCTAACCACCTGGATCGCGTGGGTACAGTTACAACATCCAATGAAAGTTTTGACATCCTGCTCGAAAAGGTAGAGGGTCCCGCGGATGGACCTTTGTGGCTGTTTTCAGATCAAACTATAGAATACATAGAAGAACTTTCAAGCCTGGAAGAAAACGTGCTGCTCCTTAGCCGTATTACACCCGATATACTTGAGCAATATGAAATTTGGGGAGCTACTGTAGGCCAATGGCTGGCATTACTTATTTTGGCTGCTTTATCTTATGCCGCTGCCTGGCTCATTATTCAGTTTTTCCTTTACATCATTCCGCTGGTATGGAGAAGAGCACGAACCGAGCCAACAGCCGGAGTTCTCAAAGCCTTTGCCTTACCCGTCAAACTTTATCTCGCTGTTTGGTTATTTGTCGCCCTGTCACAGGAAATAGGCATTACAATAGTTCTACGCCAGCGGTTTAGCGGAATCACCCTGATCATCGGTTTGTTGGCATTCCTTATTCTTTTATGGCGCTTATCGGAATTCCTGGGGGCTTTTAGCACCAAAAGAATGAGTGCGCGTGGCAATCTCTCTGGTGTCTCTGTTGCACTTTTTCTCAAAAGAGCAGCTAAGATTGCCATTATAGCCTTTGGGATAATTGCCATTTTAGGTGCCGTAGGTGTAGATATTACCACAGGTTTGGCGGCACTGGGAATTGGTGGTTTGGCATTGGCCCTGGGAGCACAAAAAACAATCGAAAATTTTGTAGGCAGTGTTACAGTTATTACAGACCAGCCCATAAGGGTCGGTGATTTCTGTAAAGTGGGCGACACAATCGGGGTGGTGGAAAAGATCGGAATGCGTTCAACCAGGATTAGGACACTTGCCCGAACGGTCGTTACTATTCCCAATGGGGAATTTTCCTCCAGTAGAATTGAGAATTATGCCCACAGAGACAAATTCTGGTTTAATACAATTATAGGTTTAAGATATGAAACCACCCCAGATCAAATTAGGTATCTACTGGTGGAGTTGAGAACCATTTTATATGCTCACCCCATGGTTACTTCGGACATAACCCGGGTGCGGTTTATAGAATTAGGATCGGATTCCATAAACCTTGAAATTTTCACCTATATAAAGGTAAGCACTTTTGATGAATATCTGGAAGTGAAGGAGGACCTGCTCCTGCGCATTATGGATGTAGTTGGAGAGAGCGGTACAGGTTTCGCTTTCCCGTCTCAGACCATTTACTTCGGAAAAGATACCGGTCTTTCAAAAGAAAAATCGAAAACTGCCGAAGAAAAGGTTCGCCAGTGGAAGGAAAAGGGAGACTTACAGCTGCCTAAATTTGATCCCGAACATATAAAAGAAATTGAAGATAAAATTCCTTATCCGCCTGAAGGTTCTGCCGAGCAGAAGAATAAAGGAACGGGAACAATTCCGGGTCTGTAAAGGAATATATCTAAGAGGGAGCAGAATAACCTAATTTTACCCTAGGGCAGCTGATAGAAAGTTGAAGTAAGGAATGATACAAAGTTCCTCATCGACTACTTTTATAATCTGATTAATAAAGAGAATGAGTAAACAATTAAGATAATCAACTCTTTTTCTAAATTACCTTTAACTAACAAGCCTCCAAAACGGCATTTTTGGAAGGTACTATAATTAAAAAAATGGACTTTTACGAAAACATAAGATTAGGAAACACAGAAAATATAAAAGAACAACTTGAAGCAGATTCCTCTTTAGTGAATACAAAAGATCCTAAAGGCTTTCCTCCTATTGTTCTGGCAACATATAATGGACAGCCAGAAATAGCCCGGCTCCTCTTAGAACATGGAGCCGATATTGATGCAAAAGATGTTGCCGGGAACACAGCTCTCATGGGGATATGCTTTAAAGGTAACAGGGATATCGCACTCATGTTAATAGCCAACGGTGCCGATGTCAATGCCCGTAATTTTGGTGGGGCCACCCCTCTTATTTTCGCTGCCATGTTTGATCAACAGGAAATAGCCCGGCTATTGCTGGAAAACGGAGCAGATAAAACAATGAGAGACGCGCAGGGAATTACCGCCTACGCTCATTCTCAGAAAAAAGAAAACATTGAATTACAGAAGCTACTAAAAACGTAAAAGAGGCAAAAATATCCCTGGAGATTTTTCCTTTTTCTTAGCTTTTTAGGACATTCCCTTAAAATATACATAATTCATTGGTGGTCACAGCTGTTTCCCTTAATTTAGAAAAAACCAACACCAAAAATTATGGATGATAATATTAAAACCATGGCCCGGACAGGATTTGTAGCCAAAGGGGTTGTGTATGGAATTATTGGAGTATTGACCTTTAAAGCCGCTTTTGATATGGGCGGTCAAAAAGCAGGGCAATTACAGGTTCTTGAGTTTCTTGAAAAACAGACCTTTGGAAATATCCTGCTTATTCTTATGGCACTGGGATTGGCCTGTTATGCGGCCTGGAGATTTGTACAGTCCATTAAAGATCCAGAAAATATTGGCGACGACAAGAAGGGTACGGCAAAACGTATTGCTTTTTTCTGTAGTGGGCTCCTGTACCTAGGGTTCGGTGTTCTTGCAGCCTTAAAGGCGTTTGGATCGGGTAGCGGAAGTTCCGGCTCTTCATCTGCCCAGCAATCTTCTTTTCTTGCAACAGATACAGGCCTCTGGATCATTGGAATAGTAGGTGCAGGTATTATTATCGCCGGAATCTTCCAAATTGTCAAGGCTTATAAAAATGATTATTATAAGAAATTTGGGCTTGCATCCATTGATGAAAAAAGGAGAGAAAGCATTAAAAAAACTGCTGAATTCGGCCTGACTGCCCGTGGCGTAATCTTATTAATCATTGGATTCTTCGCCATACAGGCAGCCGTAAATTCAAATCCTTCAGAGATTAAAACCACACAGGAAGCTTTCGCGTTTATTCAGGAATCTTCTTACGGAGCCTGGTTGATGGGGCTGGTGGCTGCAGGTCTTGTGGCTTATGCCGTCTATATGTTCCTAATGGCAAAATACAGAAGATTTCACGGCTAAAATTAGGGGTAATCCCCCAGAGGTTTTTAAAGATTTTAATCCTTATCTTTACCCATACCTTGAAATAGTTAGGTAAACTAATTAAAAAGGTATTTGTAAATTTTTGTTCAGAAAAAAGAAAAAGAGAGATTGGGGGATCTCTCTTTTTTATTGGTAACGGTCTGTTTTGTTAAAAGATAAAATTTACGGCCATCTTTGCATGCAAATTAGTGCTTTGCAACAATGGAAGATCTGTATCTTCATCATTAATTAAAATTGGCAGTTCGGTACAGCCCATAATAACCGCCTGGGCACCTTTTTCTTTCAGTAGTTGAATATGATCGAGAAAGAAAGATTTTGCAGATTCCGTAAACTTACCCTGTGTGAGTTCCGAAGCTATATATTGATGTATCTCATCCATAAAATCAACTTCCGGAGTAAGAACATCAATCCCAAAGTTTTCCTTGAGCCTCTTGTTCAGAAAATCCCCTTTCATGGTAGGGCGGGTTCCTAGCAGACCTAGTTTTTTGTAACCTTTACTCATAGCTTCCAGCCCTAAGGCATCAGCAATATGTAGTATTGGAATAGATATCTTTTTATGCACGTATTCATAAACAAGGTGTGGGGTATTGGCACATATTACTATGGCACGGGCGCCGGCAATTTCAAGTTTTCTGGCTATGTGTAAATAAGTAGTCTTGATTTTGTCTACATCATGCTCCCGCATTAATTCAACATTAAGACTGTAAAGTATGAGGGGAGGGTTTGACTGGGTTCCGGTTCTTTTCCCGGCCATCTCGTTGATGAGCCGGTAATATACTATGGTAGAATGCCAGGAGGTGCCACCAATTAAGCCTAAAGTACGCATGGTTGGTAAGTTTTTCTAAAGGTAATTATCTTGCTTTTGAGCAAGGCTGATCTATATCATTAAAAGCAAAAAAAGCATCCCAAAAGACGCTTTTTTTGATTCTAGTTTATTGTCTTTTTAATGGACAGAAATTGGATCTGCATCCCCATCTGGATCACCCAAGGCGTAACCACTTGTGGAAATATTTCCCAGTAGCCAAACCCCGGCTGTATGAGGTGCAGCCATGGAAGTTCCACTAATAGTATTATATCCTCCATCTTTCCAGGTTGATTTAACACTCACTCCCGGTGCAGCAAAATCTACAGGTGGATTACCCCAATTTGAAAAAGATGCGAAAGTATCACTGGAATTAATAGCTGAAATAGTAACGACGTTAGAGTGGTTGACCTTCGCAGGGGAAGAATTATTCGCATCTGCACCATCATTTCCTGCAGCAAGTGCAAATTTTATACCTGCCTCGGCAGCAGCAAGTACTGCATCATCCAAAGCCTGAGAAACGGGACCTCCCAAACTCATGTTCGCAACATCTCCCGGATTTCCATTGGCAGCTACGTGATTTACACCTGCTACGACTCCAGAATAAGAACCACTTCCCCGGCTGTCAAGAACTTTTACCGGTATAACAGTAGCTCCGGCAGCAACCCCTATGACTCCCACCGTATTATCCAGTGCCGCGATAGTTCCCGCAACGTGCGATCCATGGCCATTACCATCATCTAAAGACCCGCCGTCTTTTCCCGAAGTAAAAGCATTATAGCCAAGGGAAGCATCTACATTTAGGTCTTCATGATCAAGATCAATTCCAGTATCAATTACCCAGACTACACTGGTTCCTGTATAAGTTACACCACCATTTACGCGGCTAATTCCATAAGGGGTTTCCTGAGAGGAGGTTCCACCGTCATCACCTCCACCGTCATCTCCTTCTTCCGGAGGAGGACATGGACCTCCATTGGGAGTACCACAAGGAGGCGCAAGTGCAACGATTCGATCTTGTTCTACATAGGCAACGTCCTTGCTTTGGCTAAGCTTTAAAGCATCACTTTTTGACATTTTAAGGGCTACCCCGGAAAGAGCTGCACTGTATACTTTAATGACTTCTGCTCCTTTAACCTCGTTTATCATTAGAACATCCTGAGTTTTTTGCTGGACCTGTAAGCTATTAAGCCTGTGGTCTCCACTCATTTTGCCCGTTTCTCTGTACACCACAATGTACTGGTCCGGAATAACTTCAGAATACGATTGAGCTGCCTGAGGCTCTTCGGGGGGTGGTAATTCTCTCGCCTCGTCTTTCGAACATGACACCATTGCGGTAAGGGCTAATGCAGCCGCAAGACCTGAGTAGTACTTCTTTAAATTCATAGTAAATAGATTTGGTTAATATTAAAAGATTTCCCGAATCTATATTATTAAATCAATAAACGAAAGTATTTAACATCACTCCCTTCACATTTTTGTGGTTTTTAACTCCAATAATGTAATAAAAAAACTCGTTCTAGGGTTGTTAAAGTTTTTAGCAAACCCTTACTGCTACTGCTGAAGTAGGAAAGAAAAAAAGCAGAACTTTCTCAAATTCTGCCTTTTATAAGTTTAACATTTTTTGTAGGATTATTCTGTCTTTTCTCCTTCCCACTTCGAAAATCCTCCAATGAGATTATAAGTATTGCTAAAACCTTTTTGATCCATGATAGCGCAGGCTTGTGCACTTCTCTTCCCACTACGGCAGTAAACGTAAAAATTCTTACTCTTATCAAGTTTATCAATTTCATCGATGAATTCCTGCCCTTTATGGATGTCTATCACCTTTGCTCCGGGAATATATCCTTCCTCTACTTCCTCTTCGGTTCGAACATCGAGAATAACAGCCTTGTCATCCTGGGCAATTTTCTCTCTCCACTCTTCCTGATTTATTTCTTTCATATTCTAATTTTTTAAGTTCTTCTCACAAATATAAGAATCACCTGCTCTTTTTAAACCCATTTGATGTCCGGGATTTATCCTGTACGATAAAAAATTCCAAAAAATATTTTTTTAGAATTATTTCCCTTCTATATTTGCTGTTCAAATGAACCTGATAAACAAAAATAACTGGTGGTGGAAGTACTTACGTCAAACGTCGTGAGCAACACCTCCTGTAATCATATACAAAGGCTTGTCAATCACGACAAGCCTTTTTTTATGCCTGCATTTCAGTAAAACAAAAGAAAAAATGTACGAACTCAACACTACCTATAAAAAACTTCTGGCAGATACCTTTACACCTGTTAGTGTCTATCTACGCCTGCGGGATATTTTCCCAAACAGCCTGCTACTGGAAAGTAGTGACTATCACGGGAACGAAAACAGCTTTTCCTACATCTGCTGCAATCCTATCGCGGGGGTTAAGGTTGAAAAAGAACATTTTATAGAAACATTTCCAGACGGTACTTCCAGGGAGATTCCTATAACATCTCAATTTAATGTTCCTGCAGCCCTTCACGAATTTTCGCAAAAATTTAAAACTACAGGCCCCAACTTCAATTTTATTAACGAAGGACTTTTTGGATATATCGCTTATGACGGAGTTCAGTATTTTGAGAAGCTTAACCTTTCGAAGAAAAAAGAAGACCTGGAGATTCCCGAGATCAATTATTCGATATATCAAAACATTATTGCTATCAACCACTTCAACAACGAAGCTTACATTTTTGACCACAGCTATTCTTCAAAAAGTAATCTTGAACAAATAGAGCAGCTCCTTAAAGTAAAGAATTTTGCTTCCTATCCTTTTACTGCGGAAGGGGAACCTGCTTCAAACGAGACCGATGAAGGTTATCGTCAAATGGTTTTAAAAGCCAAGGAACACTGTCACCGCGGAGATGTATTTCAGCTGGTCCTCTCCCGAAGATTCTCTCAGGCATTTAAAGGCGATGAATTTAATGTCTATCGAGCACTGCGGAATGTGAATCCCTCTCCTTACCTGTTCTATTTTGACTACGGAAGTTTTAAGATCTTTGGAAGTTCGCCCGAAGCCCAACTGGTAGTAAAAGACGGAAAAGCCGAAATCCATCCCATTGCCGGGACTTTTAAACGAACCGGAAATGACGAACAGGATGCTGCCAGTGCAAAGATCCTTGCAGCCGATGAAAAAGAAAATGCCGAGCATGTAATGCTGGTTGATCTCGCCCGTAACGATCTAAGCCGCAGCAGCAAGGAAGTAAAAGTGGAGAATTACAAAGAGATCCAGTATTTCTCTCACGTGATCCACCTGGTGAGTAAAGTGACAGGGATCAAAAATAAAGATATAAGTACAATGCAAATGGTGGCCGATACTTTTCCCGCAGGAACTTTAAGTGGTGCCCCAAAACATAAGGCCATGCAGCTTATCGAAAAATATGAAAATGTAAACCGTGACTTCTATGGTGGTGCCATAGGTTTCATGGACTTCAACGGAAATTTTAACCATGCCATTATAATCAGGTCCTTCCTCAGCAAAAACCACCGCCTCTATTATCAGGCCGGTGCCGGAATAGTTTCGGGATCAACGCCCGAAGGGGAGCTACAGGAAGTTTATAATAAAATTGGAGCACTTAAAAAAGCATTGGAGTTGGCAGAAGAAATCTAAGCCTCCCCCGGCCCCTCCGAAGGAGGGGAGCAAATCAACCCGTCCTGGAGGCATCCCTTTTTGAAAAGAAGGGGAATTAAAAAAGTAGAAAAATGAAGAATAGCAAAAATAATAAAAACTCCCTCCCCATTGGGGAGGGTCGGGGTGGGGCTCCATCTGTCCTCGTCATAGACAATTACGATTCCTTTGTTTATAATCTCGTTCATTACCTCGAGGAGCTGGACTGTAAGGTCACTGTTCGAAGAAATGATGAACTGGACCTCGAGGAAATCGAGAAGTACGACAAGATCCTGCTCTCTCCGGGGCCGGGCATTCCGGAAGAAGCGGGATTACTTAAAAAGATCATCTCCACCTACGCTTCCAAAAAGAGTATTTTTGGGGTGTGTTTGGGACAGCAGGCCATTGGGGAGGTATTCGGAGGAAAATTGATCAATCTTACAGAAGTTCACCACGGAGTTTCATCAAAAATTAAACTCTGCGTGACAGATGAATTTTTATACGACCAGCTGGAGCCCGAATTGGAAGTCGGTCGTTATCATTCCTGGGTGGTAGACAAAGCTCTACCAGATTGTCTTGAAGCTACTTCCTATGACGATAACGGGGAGGTCATGTCCCTACGCCACCGTGACTTCGATGTACGGGGAGTTCAGTTTCATCCGGAATCAGTTTTAACGCCGCAGGGTAAAAAGATGATTGCCAATTGGATCAACAGCCCGATGAAAGCTTCAAAAAAAGAAAAAAATGATCAGCAACCTGAAATAAATTAAAAAATGAAAGCAATTTTAAACAGGCTGATCAACCACGAAACTATTTCTAAAGAAGAAGCCAGAAATGTACTGGTAAAAATTTCGGCCGGTGAGTTCAACGACAGTCAGATCGCTGCCTTTCTCACCGTTTACATGATGCGGAGCATTACCATTGAAGAGCTGGAAGGCTTCAGGGATGCCCTTTTGGAAATGTGCCTTTCCACAGATCTTGCACACTACGATCCTATCGATCTCTGCGGAACAGGTGGCGATGGCAAGGACACTTTTAATATCTCCACTCTCGCCTCCTTTGTGACGGCAGGCGCCGGAGTAAAAGTTGCGAAACACGGCAACTACGGAGTATCATCAGGCTGTGGAAGTTCAAATGTTATGGAACATCTGGGAATTAAATTCAGTAATGAGCAGAATTTTTTGGAGCGCTGTATGGAGGAAGCAGGAATCTGTTTTTTACACGCTGCCCTTTTCCACCCGGCGATGAAAAATGTTGCTCCCATTCGTAAACAGCTGGGAGTAAAAACTTTTTTTAATATGCTGGGTCCAATGGTGAATCCCGCATTTCCGAAGAACCAGGTGGTAGGCGTTTATAGCCTCGAACTTGCAAGAATGTATGCGTACCTTTACCAGAAAACAGATAAGAATTTTACCATTTTACACGCTCTTGATGGTTATGACGAAATCTCCCTTACCGGAAATACCAAAATGATCACCAATAATGCTGAAGCGATGCTACAACCGGCAGATTTTCAGCTGAAACCAATCAATGCAGGTGAGATTTCCGGGGGAAACACTGTGGAATCGGCAGCAGGGATCTTTATGAACGTGCTCAACAATAAAGGGACTGCAGCCCAGGAAAATGTGGTTTGTGCGAACGCGGCGGTAGCAATTGATACCGTAAAAAAATCCGGACTCGAAAATGCCTTTTTAGAGGCTAAAGAAAGTCTGCACTCGGGACGTGCTTTGGCCACCCTGCAAAAACTGCAGCAATTAAACTAAATAAGAATGAATATACTCGATAAAATAGCAGCCAGGAAAAGAGAAGAAGTAGCCTTTTTAAAGGAGGAAGTACCTGCTGAATCTCTTCAACTCCTGCCCCACTTTAGCCGTAAATGTATTTCTTTAAAAGAAAATCTTAAAAATTCTTCCACGGGAATAATTGCAGAATTTAAACGCCGCTCCCCTTCCCATCCTGAAATAAATCTTGAAGCCGACGCTGCCACAGTGACGGCAGGTTATGAAACTGCAGGTGCTTCAGGAATTTCGGTACTTACAGATGAGGAATTCTTTGGCGGAAGCCTTGATGATCTTGCCATAGCAAGAGAAACCGTAAAGCTGCCATTGCTTCGGAAGGATTTCATGATCGATGAATATCAAATCATTGAAGCCAAGGCCATGGGTGCAGATGTGATCCTGTTGATCGCTGCGATTCTCAAGCCAAAGGAAATTCAAAAGCTTTCCAAAAAAGCTAAAGATCTTGGTCTCGAGGTGCTTTTGGAAGTTCATAATGAAGAGGAACTTAAAAATGCCATTTTTGACACCGTTGATATGATAGGTGTAAACAACCGAAACCTGAAAACTTTTGAAGTCAATGTTCAGACCAGCAAAGACCTGGCGGATAAGATCCCAAACAAATTTGTCAAAATTTCCGAAAGCGGTATTAGTGAAACTTCAGCAATTCTGGAGCTTCAAAAATGCGGATTTCAGGGCTTTCTTATTGGAGGAAATTTTATGAAAACTGAAGATCCCGGAAAAAGTGCTTCAGAATTTATCCAGAAACTATAAAAAAAATCCAAATGAATCTGCAACTGAAGATATGCGGCATGCGGGAGCAGGAAAACCTGCGCCAGATTACAGCTTTACAGCCCAATTACGTAGGTCTTATTTTTTATAAAGATTCGCCACGCTATGTTTCAGAAGCAATTGAACATTTGGATTCTGAAATTAAGATTACCGGAGTTTTTGTAAATGCTTCCGAAGTAGAGATCCTTGAAAAAGCGGAAAATTATAACTTGGATGCTGTTCAGCTTCACGGAGAAGAATCTCCGGAAATATGTCAGAAATTAAAGGATACTTTCTCGAAATCTGGAAAACCTGTGGAGATCATCAAGGTCTTTGGAATGAAAGAAGTCTTTAATTTTGACCGCCTCAAGCCTTACGAAGGAATAGTAGATTTTTTCCTTTTTGACACCCGCGGAAAAAATAAAGGAGGAAACGGAGTCACATTTGACTGGGATCTATTAAAAGAATATCCCTCTTCTACTCCGTTTTTTCTTAGCGGCGGGATAGGACCCGAAGAAATTGAGGCTATAAAAAGGCTGTACAGCATCTTTAAAAATGAAGGAAATCAAGAGCTATTTTACGGTATTGATGTCAATAGTAAATTCGAAACAGCTCCCGCTGTAAAAGATCCTGAAGCTTTAAAACTTTTTAAGGAAGAGCTGTCTAAATAACATATTTATGAGTTATCAAGTAAATGAAAAAGGATATTACGGGGATTTTGGTGGCGCCTTTATTCCTGAAATGTTATACCCCAATGTAGAGGAACTCCGTTCCCGCTATCTGGACATCATGCAGGAAGAGGATTTCCAGAAGGAATTCCGACAGCTGCTGAAAAATTATGTAGGCCGGCCCACACCGCTCTATTTTGCTGAAAGGTTTAGCAAAAAATACAACACAAAAGTGTATTTAAAACGTGAAGATCTCTGCCATACCGGCGCTCATAAGGTGAATAACACTATCGGGCAGATCCTGATGGCAAAGCGCCTGGGCAAGAACCGTATCATCGCCGAAACCGGAGCAGGACAACATGGGGTTGCCACTGCAACTGTTTGTGCCCTTATGGGGATTGAATGTGTGGTGTATATGGGCGAGATCGACATTAAAAGACAGGCGCCAAATGTTGCCCGAATGAAAATGCTCGGTGCGAAGGTAGTGCCCGCAAAATCTGGCAGCCGAACTTTAAAAGATGCTACAAATGAAGCTATTCGGGACTGGATCAACAATCCTGTGGACACTCATTATATTATTGGATCTGTAGTGGGACCTCATCCTTATCCCGATATGGTTGCCCGATTCCAAAGTGTGGTTTCTGAAGAGGTTAAGAAACAACTGCAGGAAAAAGAAGGTCGCGAAGCACCAGATCATGTTGTGGCCTGTGTAGGCGGAGGCAGTAATGCTGCCGGCCTTTATTATCATTATCTCGACAATGAAAAGGTTAATATCATTGCCGTAGAGGCCGCCGGAGAAGGCGTCCTCACGGGAAAAAGCGCCGCAACTTCTGCTTTGGGTCGCGAAGGAATCATCCACGGAAGCAAGACCCTTCTTATGCAGACAGATGACGGACAGATCACAGAACCTTATTCCATTTCTGCCGGACTCGATTATCCGGGTGTAGGTCCTATGCACGCAAACCTGTTTAGGACCGGCCGCGGAGAATTCATTTCCATTACCGATGAAGAGGCAATGAAAGCAGGCCTGGACCTTTGTAAACTGGAAGGGATCATTCCCGCTATAGAAACAGCCCACGCTTTAGCTATTTTTGACAAACGAAAGTTTGAAAAAGATGAAGTGGTGGTGGTAAATCTTTCCGGTCGCGGGGATAAGGATCTGAATACTTACATTGAACATTTTAATTTGTAAAAAAACAGACCTCACAGGTTTTAAAAACCTGTGAGGTCTCAATCTGAGATATGAACAGAATCAAACAAAAACTTCAGGAAAATCCTTCAAAAAAGCTGCTTTCCATCTACTTTACCGCAGGTTATCCTGAACCCGAAGACACAGTTAGTATTTTGCTGGAATTGCAGAACAGCGGCGTTGACATGGTGGAAATAGGCTTGCCGTTCAGTGATCCGCTTGCCGATGGTCCTGTGATCCAGAGAAGTTCGGAAGCTGCTTTAAAGAGCGGAATGACCACCACCAGGCTATTTAATCAGCTGGAAAATAATCGGGAAGCAATTGATATTCCTTTGTTAATAATGGGATATTTTAATCCTATTCTTCAGTACGGCGTGGAGAAATTCTGCCGCAAGTGCAGTGAAATTGGTATTGACGGACTTATTATTCCGGATCTTCCGCTGGAAGAATATCAATTGCAATACAAAGAGATTTTTCAGCAGTATGATCTCCTTCCGGTGTTTCTTATTACTCCTCAAACTTCCGAAGAAAGAATAAAAGAGATCGACAGTGCATCAGACGGATTTATTTATATGGTGAGCACTGCTGCAGTCACGGGAGGAAAAAAAGGTTTTGGAGAAGAACAAAAGAAGTATTTCCACCGGGTGTCAAAAATGGGATTAAAGAACCCTCTTATTGTCGGTTTTGGGATAAAGGACAGGGAGACTTTTCAACAAGCTACAGCCGAAACGAACGGGGCTATAATTGGAAGTGCATTTATTAAACAACTGAATGATCACGGCACTTCCGGGATCTCTAATTTTATTAAAACCATAAGATAATCATCTCTCTTATTAACAGTGCTTTAATAGAGCTTGGGTAATGATTTTCTTATCTTGAAAAGAACTTAAAAACTAAAGTTATGGGACGCATAGAAGATAAACATGATAAAAGAAAAAGACGCAGTGATAATGATCCCTTAAGTGGAGAATTAGGAAACCGTGATAGAGAAACCAATGAGTTTGATATTGAAAAAGATACTATAAAAGATCAGCAGAACAAAAAGTAATGGGTAAGGGTGAAAAAAATACCAAGGGAGGTAAGACTCCGCTCAATACTTTTGGTAAGCTACGACCTAAAAGAGGAAAATTTACTACAAAACCTCAGCAAATAAAAAATCCTCTTGAAAAAGAAAGCGCCTAGTCTTCAAAAAACCGGCGATACTGCAAGACCCTGAAATCAATTGTATTGAATTCAGGGTTTTGTTTTTTTAAATGCTTGTAGAGCTCCATACTCCCAATTGCCCTGTTTGCTGATCCTGAAGGGGCAGTAAGAGAAACTGTGTTAATAGAACGTCCATCAAGTAGGAACTGGTGCACCCGCGGCACATCATTTGATATTACTTTAATCTTTATATCCTGTTCTTTTAATAACTTCCTGAAAAAGAACTCCGGTCCGTTTTTACTGTTACCACCTGTGAACAGTAACGTGTCGATCTTCTCGTTTTCTTTTAAAATGCCTACAAGATCCCGCAATTCAACATGAAGCATCCCAAGGTCAGACGCATCTACTTTATCCCTTCTGCAGCTCTCCACAGTATCACAGATCCCAATGCCTTTGCGAGCCAGAAATTCTTTGCGTTGTTTCACAGCTTCGGGCGTATTTTCAAACTTAAGATCAAGATTAAAGATCCTGTCAATAATTTGCCATAACATACCATCCCTGCTCCCGTAACAAAAATCCACATCCCCTTCTTTTAACTCCCTTGTTGTAAAACGCGGTGGCGGTAAGGTGCCGACGATGAGTTTTGTCGCGTTTTCTGGGATGAAGGGTCTATAAGGATGGGTATGGTGGAATAATTCAGAATTCAAGGTTCAAGATTTAAAATTTTCAATATTTATTGTCAGCATGGTTGCTAATTCCATATCGTGGTCAGCACAGATTAAAAATCCGCGCAATCTGATCAAAATTTAAATTCTACAAGAAATTCCAAGTCTTGGCTCCTGGTTCTTGGCTCTTGGTTCATTTCCCAATTACTTCAAAACTACTACAAGGTCATCCGCATAAACCATGTCACCTTCTTTGAGGATGATCTTGTCGACTTCTCCGGAAGCGTTGGCCGTGATGGTTGTTTCCATCTTCATGGCTTCGATCACAAACAACGGCTGATTCTTTTCCACCTTTTGCCCCGGCTCCACCTGAATATTGGATAATGCGCCTTGCAACGGGGCTCCTACTTGCTTTTTGTCATCTTTGTCAACCTTTTGATGGACAACTTTTTCCACTTTCACCGATTCATCTTTCACCTCAACCGCCCTGGTTTGGCCGTTCACCTTAAAGAAAACTTTGGCCATTCCGTCTTCATCGGTTTCCCCAATAGAAAGGAACTCGATCAAAAGGGTTTTACCCCGGTCAAGGTCTACAATGATCTCTTCTCCCGGCTCCATTCCGTAGAAGAAATTCTTAGTGGGGATATTCATAACGCCACCAAATTCCACCTGATGATTATAGAAATCTGTAAAAACTTTTGGATATAATTTATAGGAAAGGAAATCTGTTATCTCTACATCCCTTCCCATGCCTTCTCCAAAGGTCTTTTCAAATTCAGCAAACTCTTTTTCGAAATCGATAGGTTCTAAATGAGCGTTGGGTCTTTCGGTGTATGGTTTTTCATCTTTCAGAACAATTTTTTGAATTTTTTCGGGGAATCCACCGTAAGGCTGACCAAGATCTCCTCTAAAGAAACTCTTTACAGATTGCGGGAAAGAAATGTCCTCTCCTTTTTCCAGTACGTCTTCAATTGAAAGATTATTGCTTACTAAATACTGCGCCATATCTCCAACTACCTTTGAACTTGGCGTAACTTTTATAATATCACCAAAAAGCTTATTAACTTTGCTGTACATCTCAGTAATCTCGTGGAACCGGTCTGCCAGTCCAAGACTTTCTGCCTGCGGTTTTAAGTTAGAATATTGTCCCCCGGGAATTTCGTGCTTATAGACCTCACCAGATCCTGCCTTTAGTCCCGATTCGAACGGGTAGTAATAACGTCTTACTGCCTCCCAGTACTGGGAATATTCATTTAACTTATCAGTATTAAAAGTTCTGCCCCGGTCATGGAACCTTAGCATTTCAACAATGGAGTTGAAATTTGGCTGCGATGTAAGTCCTGACAGCCCACCAATTGCCACGTCTACTACATCGACCCCGGCTTCTATAGCCTTAAGATAAGTGGCCGCCTGTATGGATGAAGTGTCGTGAGTGTGTAAATGAATCGGAACATTTATTCTGGATTTAAGTGCCGATACCAATTCAAAAGCAGCATCGGGCTTTAAAATCCCGGCCATGTCTTTAATTCCGATTATATGAGCTCCTGCGTTCTCAATATCTTTCCCCAACTGAACATAGTACTCGAGGTTGTATTTGGTTTCTTTAGGATTCATTAGGTCTCCCGTGTAGCAAATAGTTCCTTCTGCCAGCCCGTTAGTACGATTTCGTACATGTTCAATACAGGGCGCAATTGACTTCATCCAGTTAAGGCTGTCAAAGATCCTGAAAACATCTACTCCGTTTTCCCAGGCCTGTTCTACAAATTTTTCAATAAGATTATCGGGATAGGCAGTATAGCCCACTCCGTTGGAACCACGCAACAGCATTTGCATCAAAACATTAGGCATAGCGGCACGAAGCCTTCTCAATCTTTCCCAGGGATCTTCTTTTAAAAAACGCATACATACATCAAAGGTTGCGCCTCCCCATATTTCCATACTGAAAACTTCCGGATGGTTTCGTGCAAAACCTTCAGCCACTTTTTCCATGTCATAGGTACGCATACGGGTGGCCAGAAGACTCTGGTGTGCATCGCGCATAGTAGTATCAGTAAAATGTACTTTGCCTTCATGTAACAACCATCGGGAAAATTTTTCGGGTCCAAATTCAGTTAAAAGGTTTTTAGTTCCTTTTGGATAACCGCCATCGTCCTTAAAAGAAGGGACTACAGGTGCAATAAACTTTTTCTTTTCAGGGTTTTTGACGTCTTCATTACCATTGATGATCACGTCTCCCAGGAACTTCACCATCTTAGTCGCCCTGTTGCGGGTCTTCTTGATTTGAAAAAGTTCCGGATGTTCTTTAATAAAATTCACTGTCACATCTCCCTGCCTAAAGGTTTGGTGCGCCAGGATATTATCAAGAAATCCAATGTTGGTCATCACTCCTCTTATCCTGAATTCGGCCAGTGCTCTGCGCATTTTTCGGCAGGCACCATCGAGAGTACGGCTGCTGGCTGAAACTTTTACCAGCATAGAATCAAAGAAGGGAGAAACTTTTACTCCCTGATATATACTTCCCGCATCAAGCCTAATTCCAAAACCTGAAGCACTTCTATAGGTTGTAATTGTGCCATAATCGGGTTTGAAATCGTTGGTAGGATCTTCGGTAGTAATTCGGCATTGTAATGCATAGCCACTGATCTTGATAGATTCCTGGCTTTCAATTTTGATCTGTTTATCACTGAGTTTGTAACCGCCTGCAATGAAGAGCTGGGCTTTCACAAGATCAATATTGGTTATGATCTCCGTAACGGTATGTTCCACCTGTATGCGCGGATTCACCTCAATAAAAAAGATCTCTCCACTTTTATCTACAAGGAATTCTACGGTTCCAATATTGTTGTAGTCCACAGCCTTACACAGTTTGACCGCATAATCGTAAAGATTCTGTTTTACTTTTTCGTCAAGGTCCATGGAGGGAGCGAATTCGATCACCTTTTGATACCTCCGCTGTACTGAACAATCCCGTTCAAAAAGGTGCACCAGGTTGCCATGATGGTCCCCTACAATTTGAATTTCAATATGCTTAGGATCTTCCACGAATTTCTCCAGGAAAACCGTGTCATCCCCAAAAGCATTTTTGGCTTCTCTCCTTGATTCATTAAAACCATTCTTCAGGTCATCCTCAGATCGAATAACCCGCATTCCGCGGCCACCTCCACCCGATGCTGCTTTCAGCATCACCGGATATCCAATTTTTTCAGCTTCTTCCAGTGCTATCTCTACAGTCGTAAGGTCTTTCTCATTACTCCGTATTACCGGAATATCATTTTTTACAGCAACTTCCTTGGCTTTGACCTTATCTCCTAAAGATTTGAGAACAGAAACTTTTGGTCCTATGAAAATTATATCATTTTCCTCACATTGTCTCGCAAATTCGGCATTTTCAGATAGAAATCCGTAACCGGGATGAATGGCGTCAACTCCATTTTTTTTAGCCACTTTAATAATACCATCTACGTCCAGGTAAGGTTTAAGAGGGTCTTTGTCTGCCCCTATCTGGTACGCCTCATCGGCCTTGTATCTGTGAAGGGAGTAGCGATCCTCGAAGGTATAGATCCCCACGGTTCTCAGACCAATCTCTGTACATGCTCTAAAAATTCGTATGGCTATTTCTCCTCTGTTCGCTACTAAAACCTTTTTAATTTTCATTTTCTGAAGTTGCTTTTAATAATTAATGGTGTTTCTGAAGGCTCCTCAAAAATGGCATTTTTGGAACCTCATCTAATTTCAGAAATTAAAAAGAAAAAAGCGGTGTCACACCGCTTTTTTAAATACTTTAACAATAAACTGCTTCTGAAGTTACCTAGTAAAAACAGGCTCGTTTTCGTTTGAAGTTTCTTCAGCCGAAAAGAGGTAGCCGTCATAGTCAAATGCTTTAAGTTCATCAAGCGTCTGTGCCTCTGTCTCAATAATATATCTTGCCATAGAACCCCTGGCTTTCTTCGCAAAAAAGCTGATGATCTTTAATTTTCCATTTTTAAAGTCTTTAAATACCGGTGAAATTACCGGCGCTTTAAGGTTAGCAGTATCTACAGCCTTAAAATATTCCTGACTCGCAAGGTTCACGAATAACTCATCTTCACCGAGTTCTTTATTTAAAAACTCTGTCACTTTTTCCTGCCATACTGCGTAAAGATTCTTTTTGCGACCTACAGGTAAAGACGTTCCCATCTCCAGGCGGTATGGCTGAATTAGATCCAGCGGTCTCAAAATTCCGTAGTACCCGGAAAGGATCCGCAAGGAATCCTGCATAAAATCGATTTTTTCGAGAGGAATGGTATATGCATCAAGACCTGTATACACATCCCCGTCAAAAGCATAAGCTGCGGGACGCGAATTTTGTTTGGTATGTTCTTCAGAAAACTCCTGGTAACGGTTATAATTAAGATCGGCTAACTTATCGCTGATATCCATAAGATCTGCAATCTCTTTTTTCGACATTCTTGCCAGTTTCCGGTTAATAGTAGCGGTGGTCTCGAGAAAAGAAGGTTGAGTGCCTCTGGTAGTTGGTAGTTTAGATTGGTAATCAAGGGTCTTGGCGGGGGATACAACTATTTTCATGGAATTTTCTTAGATAGTTTTTCTTTTACCTCTCAAAAATATTAAATCCCGACAAGATTTCCTGACGGGATCGTTTTTTCCTGTTGATGGGCTTATCAAAAAACTCTATTCGTCAATGAATTCCTTTTGGTTTTTTGCATAATTCCTCCACCGTTCAATACAATCCTGTATATCCTGCGGAACAGGAGAATCGAATCTTAGCCATTCCCCGGTTTCGGGATGTTTGAAGCCGAGGGTTTTGGCATGCAGCGCCTGCCTTGGCAAAACCTTAAAACAATTCTCTACGAACTGCTTGTATTTTGTAAAAGTTGTTCCCTTCAGGATTTTGTCTCCACCGTACCGCTCATCGTTAAATAGCGTATGACCAATGTGCTTCATATGAACCCTTATCTGGTGGGTACGTCCTGTCTCAAGTTGACAGGAAACCAAAGTTACATATCCAAACCTTTCAAGGACCTTAAAATGCGTTACTGCGGGTTTACCTTTTTCTTCATCCTCTCCCAGATAAACGGTATTCTGAAGCCGGTTCTTTGGGTGACGCCCTATGTTCCCTTCAACAATCCTTTCATCCTCTTCTACGTTACCCCAAACCAAGGCAACATACTCCCGCTCACTACTTTTGTCAAAAAATTGTTTTGCCAGTTTTGTCATCGCTCTTTCTGTCTTTGCAACGACCAAAAGTCCGCTCGTATCTTTATCGATCCTGTGCACCAATCCTGGGCGTTCATCACTGTTCTGCGGCAGGTTATCGAAGTGGTAAAGCAGGGCATTAATGAGCGTACCGCTGTAGTTCCCATGACCGGGGTGCACAACCATTCCCGCCGGTTTATTTACAATGAGAAGGGAATCATCTTCATAAACTATATCCAACGGAATATTTTCGGGAGTGAGAAGAAATTCATAAGGTGGATGTTCAAACAGCACCTGTACCACGTCTCCCGGTTTTACTTTGTAATTTGACTTTACCGGTACTTCATTAACGTGAATATTTCCATCTTTTGCTGCAGTTTGTATCTTGTTCCTGGTAGCTTTCTCAATGTAATTCATCAGGAATTTATCCACCCTTAAAGGCTGCTGTCCTTTATCGGCTACAAACCTGTGATGCTCATACAACTCATCATCATTCTCGTCGGTCTCAGGATTTGTATTATCAGAAATCATATTCTTCGTCTTCCAGGTCATTTAAAATTTGCTCTTCGGCTGTAGGTTCCTCCTCCTCATCCATGCCATACCTCAGGGAGCCATCTGCCAATACAAGGTCAATTTTGGAAGTTTTCATTATTTTCATTCCCGGCTCCAGCAGTTGTCCCCGGTGACGCATTTCGAGTACCACTTCTTTGGCAACATCTGGTTTATAAGTAATTGTTCCTATTTCAAAACCCAACGAGCGCAAAGTTGGCTCTACCTGTCGGCGGGTTCTGCCGATAAGTTTTTCGGGAATTTCAACTTTTGTAAATCCTGAAGGGTTCAGTGTCAAATAAATTTTTCTGTTCTCCTTCACCTCTTTCCCCGGAAGCGGAACCTGGTCGATCACCGAATATGGAGGAAAATCGGGATTATAATTTGCAGAATCCAGGATCTCCCTGCGCAGGTCCAATTCTGTAAGCCGTTCATCCACCTTATCCAGGGACAAACGTTCAAGATTGGGCACTGTTATTCTTTGATCCTGATTAGTAGAATAATCCAACCATTGCAGCATAATAAAAGCAATCAAAACCACCGCAAATACTGCCAAAACCAACTGGATGAGAAAGGTTTTGCTAAATAAAAATCGGAAAAAACTCATAGGTCAATTTAAAAAACAAAGATATAAAAACAGGTGGGTTTGGAGACATTCATTTATAGTCGCTACTTTTGTTAACGAAAATATTTGGGCCATATTGAATTATGAAGAAAAATGTAGCCATAGCCATGGGCGGCTTCTCCAGTGAATACCGCATCTCCATTAACAGCGGGAATGTTGTTTATAAAAATCTTGATCGCAGTAAATATAACCCTTACCGGGTGCACATCCTGCAAAAAGAGTGGTTTGTCATTGGAGAAAATGACGAACCTTATCCCATTAACCGAAGTAATTTCACGGTGACCATAGACGGAAAACTCATAACTTTTGATTGTGTTTTTAACACAATCCATGGTACGCCGGGAGAGAACGGTTTGCTGCAGGCTTATCTCGAGCTGCTGGATATTCCGCAAACCTCCTGCGATTTTTACCAGTCGGCACTCACTTTTAATAAAAGGGATCTTATAAGCGTATTAAAACCTTTCGGAATAAAAACTGCAGAAAATTATTTTGTCGATAAGGGGGATGAAATAGATCCCGAGGATATTATTTCAAAAGTGGGCTTACCTTGTTTCGTCAAAGCCAACAAGGCCGGAAGCAGCTTTGGGATCACAAAAGTAAAATCCAGTGAAGACATTATCCCTGCCACTAAATTCGCTTTTAAGGAGGATAATGAGATCATCATAGAATCTTTTCTTGATGGAATCGAAGTTTCTGTTGGGGTAATCACTCACAACGGGGAAATTTTTGCATTGCCTGTCACCGAAATTGTTTCTGAAAATGAATTTTTTGACTACGAGGCAAAATACCTCGGAAAGTCTCAGGAAATCACTCCGGCACGAATTTCTGAAGAGCAGACAAAGGAAGTGCAGGAAATAGCAAAATTAATTTATCGAAAACTGAAGATGAAAGGCTTTTCCCGATCTGAATTTATTTTCCATAACAATGAGCCGCATTTTATTGAAATGAACACCAACCCCGGATTAAGCGAAGCAAGTATTCTTCCACAGCAGGCCCAGGCCGCAGGTATATCTTTAAAAGACCTCTTTGGTAGTGCGATTGAAACAGCCTTAAAATACTAGGTACTCAAAAATGTCTATTTTAGAATAAATTTTTTGAAAATGAAAACAGCAGTTTTTCCCGGTTCTTTCGATCCTGTCACTCTGGGACACGTAGATATCATCAACCGCGGACTTCCTCTTTTTGATCAGATCATCCTGGCCATTGGAACAAATTCAGATAAAAAATACATGTTTTCACTTGAAGACCGGGTGCGGTTTTTAGAAGAGACCTTTATAAATGAGCCAAAGATCAAGGTCATGACCTATAAAGGTATGACGGTGGACTTTTGTAAAGAACAAAACTCCGGTTTCATCCTGCGAGGACTTCGTAATGGAAATGATCTGGAATTTGAGAAGACTATCGGACAGACTAATTTCAAATTAAGCGGAGTGGAAACTGTTTTTTTTATCACTTCCTCCGGAAAAAGCCATATTTCTTCCACAGTGGTTCGGGATGTGATACGCAATGGCGGAGATTACCATTTTATGGTGCCTGATGTTGTGAGGAAGTAGGTACTTCCTAATGGTTAATCGGAATTCTAAGAATAAAATCAAAAAAGTCCTATTATAGAACCTAGTTTCTCAAAAGTTATAGCTCACTGACAGTCCTCCATAAAAGTTCCGCGGCATCCCTGGATAGAAATAGCGCGGAGCATTACCACCAAAGCCTACGGCATTTGGTATTACCGAAGCAGCATATTGTTCATCCAGCGCATTATTTACCCCTCCAAAAAGCTCAATTTCCCAACTATTCATTACACCAGGCCTTAAGACCTCCAGGGGCTCCAAAGAAGCTTTGAAATGCAGCAGATTGTAGTAATCCCTGAATTCTGTATTGGCATCGTTCAAAGCCATTTCTCCTTCAAACTGGTATGTGGTGCGTAGGGTAAAACCGTAGGAAGTAATTAGATCCAATCCTGCATTTAAAGTTTCCTGGGGAACTGCCGGGAGATCATTTCCGGAGAAATCTTCCTCTTCATCTATAAACACATCAAATTTAAAAGAATTGTAAGCTGCATTGACAAAAGTTCTGGCCCGAAGTGCCGAAAATATGGGGAAATTGTAATTCAGTACCAGCTCCAGTCCATTATGATCTGTTTTACCGGCATTGCGTCCTATATATTGATCTTCGGCCACACGCTCGGCCACTAAAAGATTATCTACCTGTATCGAAAAAGCCGCAATTTCAGCATACAGGCGGTTATTCAGAAAATTACCTTTAAATCCTACTTCATAATTTATTCCAGTTTCAGGCCTTAGGTTGGTGTTAATCAAACCGTCGGGAGTAAGCGTTTCGGCTACTGTGGGAGTGGAAAATCCATGGCTAACAGAAGCGTAAAAATTCTTTTCGGGAACAACCGAATATACTACACCAAACCTTGGTGAAAGTACATCATCAAAACCATACTCTCCCGACTGGTCTACGTTATCTTCCTCATACAAATCACTTAGCTCATAGGAGGTAGAATTTAAATTCAGTCCGGCCTCCAGCTTTAGTTTGGGGGTGACCTGTAAATTCCACTGAAAAAAGAAATTATAGTAATTCCGGTCCTGCTCATTGTGGCTTAAGTAAACTCCCGGAACACTGCCTGCATCCTCAAATTGCTCATAAAGATTCTCATAAGTAGCAATGTCATACCATTCATTGTAAAACTCCATCCCAAAGCTCACCCGGGAAGGCAAATCAAGAAATTCCCCGTCCAGGTTAAACTTTGTTCTGGCCCCCAAAGCTGTCTGGCTTTCATTGAGGATGTCAAACGGCCTTGGTTCATAGGCATCCCTAAAAGTGCCATAAATACTTGTGGTATTGTAAAGTGCTTCAGAAAAGGTATAGCGGTAGGAAAGTCCCAGCAAACCTTTATCATAAGACTCATATCCTTGTGCCGCCGCCCATGTAAATGCTGCCGAAGAAGGATCTGTAAGCAAAGTTTCAAGGTTTAGGGAACTTGGTATATAAGCTTTAAGCCTTACAAAATGTCCCAGTACAGAAAATTCACCATTCTCTCCCCCTGCGGTCTGTCCAAACATGGTAAAGGAATCACGATTATAAGCTGAATTATCACGCCAGCCATCGGTTTCCACGTGGTTATAGGTTGCCACTAAATTTGTAGATTCCGATGCATGAGAGGCCTGTACAGTTCCTCGTATTAAATTGTAGTCCCCGTAGGTGCCCTTGACCTTTGCCTGTGTGCCCTGCTCCTCTGCCCGTGCAGGAAAAAGAGTGATCACTCCGCCAAGACCTGCCCCATAAACACTGGAAGTAGGGCCTTTAATGATCTCGACACGATCAACAACCTCTGGATCCAGGTCATCAAGTGTAGTTTCGCCTTCGGCGCTGGAGATGGGAATCTCCATAAAATAAGCTTTAACACGATTAGTGCTGTACTGGGAACGGGCGCCAACCCCTCGAATACTCATTTTGTTTGTGTTTAAAGCTCCCTGGTGCACACTAACACCTGCTACCGTGCTAAAATTCTGCATGATATTTGTCTCATCAAATCTTTGTAGCTCCTCCCCGCTTAAGACGGAAACAGCCGCCGGAGTTTCCAGTAAATCCTGCGGAATAATTGTACTGCGAAGCACTACTTCGGAAAGGGAACCTTCAGAAGGTGCCATAAATACAGATAAATTATTGGAAGCAGAATTGACCAGCAGAACTTTCCGGCTATAATTCGGATATTCAAAAATGAGATTTACGGGCAGATTTTCTGCAGAAAAAGAAAAGGCCCCGGAAGCGTCAGAAAAAACAGCTTCCGAAGAATCTTCCGAAGTTATTTTCACATTTTCAATAGGTTTATTTGTGAATGCATCAATTACTTTTCCGTTAATATTCTGAGCGGAGAGATTTCCGAAGAAAAAGAAGGTGCACAGCAGGAACAGGTATTTATTCAAGATCTATATTTTAAAATTCTGGTTATAAAGAGTTTCAAAAATGTCACATTTGAAACCTTTCTCTTTAATTACGACAAAGCCTTAGCTAAAATAAGCTTTTTCTAAGGTTTGGGAAAACCTGCTTTATTCTTAGCAATTCTTTAAGCTTTTGAAGTTTTTCTTTATGTTTACAGCTATTAAAAACCCCTGCATGAAAAAGATTCTGGTTCTGGCGATCTTCGCACTTGGGCTTGGTTCCTGTGATTTTTCAAATTACATTCTGGAACAGGATTACGATTTTACTACCGTTTTTGAAAAATCTGGTGGGACCGAGACTGCCACCTATACCGAAATTATTGATTATTACGAAGACCTGGCTGCTGTATATTCCACGATAAACCTTCAAAGAATTGGAGAAACCGATAGTGGAGAACCACTGCATCTTGTTACTTATAGTCGCAACCGCGAATTTGATTTTGAAAGTAGTCGGGAGGACAACAGCATTGTAATGATCAATAACGGAATACACCCCGGGGAAAGCGACGGGATCGATGCTACGATGATGTTGTTCAGGGATCTTGCACAAGATTCTATAGCGCTTCCCGAAAATACAATAATTGCTGCAATACCTGTATATAATGTTGGGGGTGCTTTAAATCGAAATTCGTTTACCCGTACCAATCAAAGCGGACCCAAGTCTTACGGTTTCCGCGGAAATGCACAAAACTACGACCTCAACCGCGACTTCATCAAGGCCGACACTAAAAATACCCGAAGCTTTTACGAAATCTTCCACATGGTAAATCCCGATATTTTTATAGATACCCATGTAAGTAACGGAGCGGATTACCAATATATCCTTACTCACCTTTTTACACAGCACGACCAAATGGGCGGTCCTCTAGGAAATTACCTCAAGACCGAATTACGACCTGCGCTTGAAAAAGCTCTGCAAAAGAAAGACTGGGAGACAACTCCTTATGTAAACGTCTTTGGTGATGTTCCTGAAAAGGGATTTTCACAGTTCCTTGATACTCCCCGATACTCCACAGGTTATGCCGCTCTTTGGAATACTTTAGGTGTAATGATCGAAACCCATATGCTCAAGCCATACGATCAAAGGGTTTTGGGCACCTATGAATTCTTACGATCTATGATCGACATCGCCGATGAAGATGCTGAATTAATTAAAAAGCTGCGGGAGCGGAATTTAAAAGAGTTTCAAGAAATGAACACTTATGCTTTTGACTTTAAAGTAGACAGCAGTATGGTTTCCACTCTTCAATTCAAAGGCTATGAAGCAGAAAGAATTCCCAGTCAGGTTACAGGCTTTGAACGATTAAGATACGACATCACACGTCCTTTCACCAAGCCTGTAGATTATTATGATAATTTTACAGCAACACGTGAAGTAAAAATGCCCCAGGGATACATTGTACCACAGGCATGGTGGCCGGTTTTAAATTTACTGGAACTAAACAATGTCACAATGATCCCGTTCGAAAAAGATACGAGTATGACTTTGGAAGTTTATAGAATTAAGGATTACGAGACCAGGAACACGGCTTATGAAGGTCATTACCCGCACTCAAACGTAGAAGTGGAAAGCAGCAGGGAAAAAGTTATGGTAAGAGAAGGTGATGTATTCATACCTCTAAACCAAAAGGCCGCAAAATATCTTTTGGCAACCCTGGAACCACAAGCTCCAGATTCTTTCTTTAAATGGAATTTCTTTGATAGCATCCTGCAGCAAAAGGAAGGTTTTTCTCCTTACGTCTTTGAAGAGGTAGCAAGGGAATTTTTAGATGATCATCCTGAAATCGAAGAAGAATTCCTGGCAAAGAAATCAAATGAACCCGAATTTGCAGAAAACTGGTACGCGCAGCTGGATTGGATACATAAAAAAAGTGATCATTATGAAAAATCACATTTGAGATATCCCGTCTTTAGAGTGAACAGGTAAAATTTCTTCAGGAAAGAGCAGTTTTATATTGGCGTAGGATTTTGTAAGAGCTTTTTGCGCCTTCTCCATGTTTTTCCACTTTACCTTTTTAATGCCCTCTTTTTCTTCCGGAATAAGCTCCCCGTCATAATCGGTCATCATTTCGTACCAGTATGTGACTTTAAGCCTGTAGCGTCCTTTTCTCTGAAAAATATGATAGGTGGCCAAAAGGAATTTGGATATCTTCAGGTCTTTTACGCCCGTCTCCTCTTCTACCTCGCGAATAGCACCAGCTTCTATGCTTTCATTTTTTTCCACCTTTCCCTTTGGTAAATCCCACCGTCCATTGCGATAAATAAACAGCACCTCCTTCTGCGGATTTAGCACCAATCCTCCCCCGGCAGTAACTACAGGTAACTTCTTAAAAAGGTGTTTTAGCAGCTTCTCTTTTTTTTCATGGTAAAGGTTAACGTAGAGCAGTTTGCCTTTGTTGATCTTTTTAATGATCCTTTTTAATTTAACTTCTTTTAACGGAATTGACACATATTTTTCACCCAAATCCTTTTCCGTTGAGAGAATAATAGGAATATCATTTACAAAAACTTTATACATTTGCAGTATGATTTTAGACAAGGAAACGGCTCGCAAAACTGCTGAGTTACTATTGCAAATTAAGGCAATAAAATTAGATGCACAACAAGGCTTTAATTGGGCGAGCGGATGGAATTCTCCCATCTATTGCGACAATCGTGTTATACTTTCCTATCCTCCAATCCGCAATTTTGTGCGGGAACATATGGCCCGACAGGTAGAACAGCTCTATGGAAAGGCTGATGTCATTGCGGGAGTGGCCACCGGAGCCATAGGTATAGGAATGCTGGTTGCCGAATACCTGAGCCTGCCATTTGCCTATGTTCGTCCCGAAGCAAAATCCCATGGTCGAAAGAACCAAATTGAAGGAAAAATTGAGGACGGGCAAACAGTAGTGGTCATTGAGGATCTTATAAGTACGGGGAAAAGTAGCCTCAACGCTGTCAAAGCCCTGAAGGATGCCAACCTTCAAATAAAAGGCATGCTGGCTATTTTCTCCTATGGATTTGAGACCGCCAATAATAACTTTGAAGAAGCAAATATTGAGCTGCACACCCTGAGTAACTACGATTACCTCCTGGAAGTAGCTTTAAAAACTAATTATATAAATCAAGCCGAAAGCGAGCTTTTGAAAAGCTGGCACAAAGATCCGGCTAACTGGAAAAGATAAGCTATGGAATTACAGAGTGACAAAGTAACAGTACAAAAAAGCCAGCAGGAATTGTTTAATTTCCTCACAGATGTGAGCAACTACGAACAGATCATGCCCGAGAGCAAAGAGAAATTTGAAGTAAAATCTCAGGATACCTTTGCTTTTGCCTTAAAAGGAATGCCCGAGATTGCACTCCAGATTAAAGAAACGCGTGAACCGGAGTATATAAAACTGGGTTCTACTTCAGATAAATTTAATTTCTCTCTTGACGTTGAGATCGAATCTCTTGGAGAAAACCAGAGCTCGGCGCAATTATTTTTCCACGGTAAGTTTAATACAATGATGGCAATGATGGTAAAAGGGCCTCTTAAGAAGTTCATCACTAATTTATCTGAAAACCTGGCAAAGATTTAATAGCAGAGACTAACCTCTTTTAGATCAAATTCAGCTATTTCCTCTTCGTCTTTTTTCACCCGCAGTTTTCCTGCCGGGGTGACATCGACAATCATTCCCGTAAAGAGCTGCCCATCGGGGTACCTAAAGGTGGACGGAACTGACCTGCGAAAAAGATTATTTTTATAGTTATTTAATATAGATGTGGAGTTTTTTTCTGACAGTTCTGCAAACCCCTTTTCTAATTCGGCTAAAACCATTTGCAAAACTTCCTCCAAATTAAAATCACGACCCGTAATAATTTTCATGGATGCGGCCTGTGGCAGGTTCTCGAAACTCTCCTGATTTACATTGAGACCAACTCCAATCACAGAGCCCATCACCTTTCCTTCAGCGAGAACATTTTCAATAAGAATTCCGGCTATCTTCTGGTTGGCTGACAAGATGTCGTTTGGCCATTTGATACAGAGTCGTGGCAGTTGAAATTTTTTAAGGGCGACAATTAGTGATGATGCAACTGTTGCGCTGAGCAAAAATTGTTGTGCAGGATTTATCCCGGGGCGTGGTAAAAAGATCGAAAAAGTGAGGTTTTTATCCCCTTCGGCGGTCCAGGAAGTACCTCGTTGCCCTCTGCCCTCCAACTGTTTTTTAGCCACGACACAGGTGAGCGGTAAATTAGGATTCTCTTTAAGGAGCTCCCGGGTGAATGAATTGGTGGAGTTGATGGCACTAACTTTGATAAGGTGCATACGAAGAACAGATAATGCTGGCGTTAAATGTTATGAAAAACCGAGGTTTAAAAACCTTAAAAAGTAATAACTTTGCGCAAAGAAAATAAATTTAATGACAAAAAAAGAAGCTAACAACGATATACTTATATCACATATAATCAAGGGGATCGAAGAAGTTAAAGGAAATAACATTGATATTCTTGATTTACGGGAAATAGAAAATACAGTTTGCGATTATTTTATTATCTGCAATGGAACTTCAAACACGCAGGTAAACGCCATTGTTAATTCCATTCAAAAGACTGTTAGTAAATCACTGAAAGATAAACCCTGGCATATTGAAGGATCGGACAATGCCGAGTGGGTACTAATGGATTACGTAAGTGTAGTAGTACACGTTTTTCAAAAACACATAAGAGAATTTTACGATATTGAAAGTCTTTGGGGGGATGCTAAATCCACCTCAATTGAAACAAATTATTAAGAGTTAAGAAAGAACGCATGGCCAAAGAGCAACCTAAAAATAAAGAACCCAAAAAACCAAAATTCAGTGCATACTGGATTTATGCTGCGATAATACTCGTTTTTATTGGGATCAATTTCTTCAGCGGAAGCGGATTCAATGAACCTGCCAAAACAAATCCTGCTGAATTCCTGACTTATTTAAGAGATGGAGACGTACAGAAAGTGGTAATTGTAAACCGCAATCAGGCGAAAGTATTTCTTACCGAAGAAGCAAAAGCGGAAGAAGAACACCAACAAGCAGTTCAGGATGGGCTTTTCCCGGGGGGAGAATCTCCTGCCTACACTTTCGAATTTGGTGATCTTCAAAACCTGGAGGATGATATAAGAGAAGTAAAAGCCGAAACTAATATTGATACTCCGGTGGTATTTGAAACCCATCAAAATGTGTGGGGAGACATACTTTTAACCTTATTACCGTTTATCCTCATCATTGGAATTTGGATCTTCATTATGCGACGCATGAGTGGAGGTGCCGGAGGAGGTGCCGGGGGGCAGATTTTCAACATCGGTAAATCCAAAGCGAAGCTTTTCGACCAAAACACAGATGTAAAAACATCCTTTAAAGATGTTGCAGGTCTCGAAGGTGCAAAAGAAGAAGTACAGGAGATCGTGGATTTCCTAAAAAATCCAGATAAATATACCAACCTTGGAGGAAAAATTCCTAAAGGAGCCTTACTTGTAGGACCTCCGGGAACAGGAAAAACCTTACTTGCAAAAGCAGTGGCAGGAGAAGCCAAAGTTCCCTTTTTCTCATTATCCGGATCTGATTTTGTTGAAATGTTTGTAGGAGTTGGAGCTTCAAGGGTTAGAGACTTGTTTAAGCAGGCTAAGGAGAAATCCCCGGCCATCATTTTCATCGATGAGATTGATGCTATAGGACGTGCTCGTGGGAAGAGCAATTTTTCGGGATCTAATGACGAGCGGGAAAACACCCTTAACCAGTTACTTACCGAAATGGACGGTTTTGGCACAAACACGAACGTAATCGTTCTTGCCGCTACAAACAGGGCAGATGTTCTTGACAAGGCCCTTATGCGTGCCGGTAGATTTGACAGACAGATCTATGTGGACCTTCCAGACGTTAGAGAACGAAAAGAGATATTTGAAGTGCACCTTCGGCCCCTTAAAAAAGTTGCCGATGAGCTGGATACCGAATTTATGGCAAAGCAAACTCCTGGATTCTCAGGCGCCGATATTGCGAATGTTTGTAACGAAGCAGCACTTATAGCTGCACGTAAAGGTAAAACTGCCGTTGGAAAACAGGATTTTCTTGATGCAGTGGACCGTATTGTGGGTGGTCTTGAGAAAAAGAATAAGATTATTACTCCCGAGGAAAAGCAGGCAATTGCTTTTCACGAAGCGGGACATGCAACAGTTAGCTGGATCCTTGAGCATGCTGCACCATTAGTAAAAGTTACTATTGTACCACGTGGACAATCCCTGGGAGCGGCATGGTATCTTCCTGAAGAAAGACTTATTGTGAGACCAGAGCAAATGCTGGATGAAATGTGTGCTGCCCTGGGAGGACGTGCTGCCGAAAAAGTGGTATTCAATAAAATTTCTACTGGAGCACTTAGTGACCTTGAAAAAGTGACCAAGCAGGCACGGGCTATGGTGACAGTCTATGGATTAAACGAGAGAGTGGGTAATCTCACTTATCATGATTCGTCGGGCCAGAACGAATATAACTTTACAAAGCCATACAGTGAGAAAACCTCAGAATTAATAGATAAAGAGATCTCAAATCTGATTGAAGAGCAGTACCAGAGAGCTATAAGTCTACTTGAAGAAAACAAAGATAAACTTACTCAACTAGCGGAAATCCTTCTGGAGAAAGAAGTAATCTTTAAGGATAACCTTGAGGAGATCTTTGGAAAGAGACCATACAAAAGCCGGGATGAAATAATGAACGGGAACAGCCAGGAAAAGCAGGTGCCTACACAGGAAGAGACGGTTACCAAAAGAACAATCCCCGGTGGCTCACCAACTTCAGAGCCCCAGGACGCTCCAACTTCCGAAGGAAAATAATATAATAATTACAAGGAAAAAATCTTAACTTATCTTAATCTGTAAGTTAAGATTTTTTACCTTTGGGTGAAATGCTACCTTGAGTAACCAAAAACCCTATATGAGTCTATTTAGAAACTTTTTAAACCCTAAATCTAAATCAGACAAGGGTCAGGATAAAGTAGAAAATTCTGACCGTAGCAAGTACATGCCAGATGTTAAACTCCCCACGGATGAGCGTTTCATGCTCAATTTCAAAAACAATGGCGGCAAGTTTCTTTATTGTGAGAGTAACGAGGAGTTAATAGAAACATTTGAAAACATCATGCTGGAAAATGACTGGTATGAAAAAGAAACTTGTTGTTTTGACCAAAATTTAAAGGATAAATTTTCCGACCAGAATTTGGAATTCACTCATTCTGGTGAAGCAGCTTTCTTTCTTAGCACCTGTGAATATCTCATTGCAAACGATGGATCTATTCTCATTTCCTCTAACCAGATCAAGGAAAAGAAGCTAAAAGAATTACCTTATAATTTTGTCATTCTTGCCTCCACCAGCAAACTTGTTGATGCAATTGGGGAAGGTTTAAGAGGTATTAAGTTTAAAAATAAAGATCGTATTCCTTCAAATATTACAACCATAAAGAATTTTGAGAACAACAAAGAAGGGGATTTCATGAGCTATGGAAGTAGCACAAAAAACCTATATTTGCTGCTTCTGGAAGATCTGTAATATGAAGGAAAACATTATTCGGGGTTTATCGGGAGTCATGTATGTTTCAATACTCGTGGTTGCCATATTCGCGTCGGAGTTTGCCTTTACCACTCTTTTTCTTTTATTCGGAGTTATCTGCTTAAGGGAACTGCAGCGCCTGCTCCATTTAAAAAGCATTCTTGGATACTTGCTGCTCATTGGACTTTTTTACTTCTTTAGCTATATGCGCTGGAGTCCTTATGCCACTATTGTTCTTTTAATGATCACCATTTTTGTTAATCTTTTTTTAGTGAAGGACCTAATGCTGGTGAATAAAATTCCTCTTTTCGAAAAGAAGAAATACGTGATCATTATCTTCTATCTCATAGCCTCCATGATTTTTCTTACACTCATTCCAAGCTATACCGGCGATTTTACACCTGAGCTGGTGGTAGGAATATTTGTACTAATTTGGATAAACGATACTTTTGCCTATCTTGTAGGTAAGAACTTTGGTAAAAAGAAACTCTTTGAAAGGATCTCTCCCAAAAAAACAGTGGAAGGTTTTCTGGGAGGGCTGGTTTTTAGTGCGATTGCCGCTTATTTGGTTTATTTCTTTACAGGTTTACTCAACATTCATACCTGGATAGGAATGGCGGTGATATTAAGTATTTTTGGAACCCTTGGAGATCTTATCCAATCTAAATTTAAACGTCAGGCGGGAGTCAAAGATAGCGGGAGGCTTATGCCGGGACACGGCGGCTTATTTGACAGGCTGGACAGCATAATTTTCGCGAGCCCATTTGTTTACGCCTACTTACAACTACTTAACTATGTTTCATAAAGAAGGATATAAAATTATGGGTACGGCAGTGATCTTGTTGATCATTGTAAACCTACTTGCACAAACATTTATTTTCACCTATTGGATTAGGGTGGCTGTTCTCATTGCCTCTATCCTACTGTTCTTCCTGGTTCTCCAATTCTTCAGGAATCCTAAAAGAAATACAGAGGTTAATGATGTACATGTAATCGCACCGGTTGACGGAAAGGTAGTCGTTATTGAAGAAGTTTTTGAAAAAGAATATTTTAAGGATAAACGTTTAATGATTTCAGTTTTTATGTCTCCCATAAATGTACATGTCACCAGGCACCCTGTGGGAGGAGTTGTAAAATACAGCGAATATCACCCAGGTAAATACCTTGTTGCATGGCATCCAAAAGCAAGTGAAGAGAACGAGCGTACAACAGTAGTCGTTGAGAATAAGGTGTCCGGAGAAATCCTCTACAGGCAGATTGCCGGTGCTTTGGCAAAACGAATAGTAAATTACGCCAAAGTAGGTGAAGAAGTAGCACAGGGAAGCGACAGTGGCTTTATAAAATTTGGCTCAAGGGTGGATGTATTTCTTCCCTTAGGTACTCCCCTGGAAGTTAAACTGAATCAAAAAGTAAAAGGTGGAATTAGTCTCCTCGCCACAGTATCCTAATCCTGAAGTAATGACTTCCGAAGATGTTGACCGGGAATTCTTAAGAGCTTATGATAAAGCCAGTACGACTTCTAAAAAGTTCCCCCCAGATATTATGCTTAAACTGTATGCTTATTACAAACAGGCTACAGAGCACACCCGGGCATATATTCCCTCCGGAGACAGTGAGGTCAAGAATGCTTTTAAATTAAATGCGTTGCTCCAGGTCAAAGACATGTCTCAACTTGAAGCCAAAAAAGCATATATTGAACTTGTTAAGAAGATTATTCTTGATAAGTGATTCAACCCAATTGTACAGATGTCTTCATGAAAAAACATTATCCGTATAGATTTAGCACAAAAGATTCACCAGCACTCCTCTTGGTTTTAAGTTTTAGTAGCTCTAGGAAAGCGCCTTAAGACTTGCATTAATTGCCTCAATTTTGGCTTCGGCATCGTCCTTTTTCTGCTTTTCCATTTCAACTACTTTTGCTGGTGCCCCGTTCACAAACTTCTCGTTGGATAACTTTTTTTCAACAGATTTAAGAAAACCTATCGTATAGTTTAATTCTTCCTCAAGTTTTGCTTTTTCGGCTTCAATGTCTACCGCACCTGCAACAGGAATAAAGTAATCATTAGATTTTACCCTAAAAGATAGGGCGCCTTTCACTTGCTCATCTGTGTATCCAAGGGTAGAAATATTGCCCAATTTTTCTATAACAGGATCAAAAGTTTTAGCTGCTCTTTCGTTGTTGAGCACCTGTAGTTCAAGCTGATCTTTATAAGAGATATTCTTTTCCTTTCTAATACTTCTTATCCCCGAAATAACTTCTGAAGCCACAGTAAACTCATCAATTAAGGAAGCATCAAAACCCTCACTTTTTGGCCAGGATGAAATAATAAGGGCTTCCTTTTCTGAACGCTCTTTCATTGACTGCCAAATCTCTTCCGTAACAAAAGGCACAAAAGGATGGAGTATTTTTAGATTATTTTCCAAAATTTCTGACACCGCTTCAAAAGTGACTTTATCCATCGGCTGACCGTACTCCGGCTTTACAATCTCCAAAAACCAGGAACAGTAATCGTCCCATACCAGCTTATAAGTTGCCATTAAAGCATCGCTCATGCGGTACTTTTTGTAATTGTCTTCGATTTCCTGCAGGGTCTTTTGGAATTTTGACCTGTACCATTTAATTCCAATTCCGGCTGACTCAGGTTGTTCAGCTTTATCTGAAACCTTCCAGGAATTCACTAACTTGAAAGAGTTCCATATTTTATTTACAAACGCCCCACCCTGCTTACACAAATCTTCCTCAAACATAAGATCATTCCCTGCAGGAGAGCTCAACAACATTCCTACCCTCACCCCATCGGCACCATAAGCATCTATTAATCCAAGAGGATCTGGGGAATTACCAAGGGATTTCGACATTTTCCGACGTTGCTTATCCCGTACAATTCCCGTTAAATACACATTATTAAAAGGTTTCTTGTCTCTGTATTCATATCCCGCAATGATCATTCGCGCCACCCAAAAGAAAAGAATTTCGGGAGCTGTTACGAGGTCATTTGTAGGATAATAATAATTAATTTCCTTATTCTCCGGCTCAAGGATCCCATTAAATACACTTATTGGCCATAGCCATGAAGAAAACCAGGTATCCAGGGCATCTTTATCCTGTGTAAGATTGGCGGCTGTTAGGTCAGAATTCCGCGATTGTTCTTTAGCTAATTCTAAAGCTTCTTCAGGGGTTTCAGCTACTACAAAGTCGTCCTTTCCATCTCCGTAGTAAAATGCGGGTATTTGCTGCCCCCAAATCAGCTGTCGGCTAATGTTCCAGTCGCGAACATTTTCCATCCAGTGCCGGTATGTATTTATGAATTTTTCGGGCACCAGGTTCACCTCTTTTTCCAAAACAGCATCAAGTGCAGGCTTTGCCAAATCTTTCATTTTCAAAAACCATTGGTCACTCAACCTGGGTTCAATCACAGCACCGGTGCGCTCACTTGTCCCTATCTTATTTAAGTGCTCTTCGGTCTTTACCAGAATTCCTTTCTCTTTTAGATCCTTGACCATCTCTTTACGGGCTTCAAAACGGTCCATTCCCTCGTATTGCATTCCGTAGGAATTTAGAGTGGCATCATCGTGAAAAATATCGATCACTTCAAGATTGTGCTTGTCCCCAAGCATCTTATCATTTTCATCATGTGCCGGAGTAACTTTCAAACATCCGGTACCAAACTCCATATCCACGTATTCATCCTCTATGATAGGAATAACCCGGTCGCATAACGGCACAATTGCTTTTTTCCCTCTTAGATGAGTAAAACGTTCATCATTTGGGTTAATACAAATTGCAGTATCTCCCAAAATGGTTTCAGGACGGGTGGTTGCTATTGTAAGTGTCTCGTTTGTTCCTTCAATTTTATACTGCAGGTGATACAAATACCCCTGCCGCTCCTGGTAGACCACTTCTTCATCGGAAAGTGTTGTTTTTGCCTGTGGATCCCAGTTAATCATGCGGTAGCCCCGGTATATATGTCCTTTTCGATAAAGATCTACAAAAACCTTAATGACAGAAGCCGACATGTCATCATCCATGGTAAATTTAGTACGTTCCCAGTCACAGGAAGCACCCAGTTTCTTTAGCTGTTCGAGGATGATACCTCCGTGCTTGTGAGTCCATTCCCATGCATGTTCCAAAAATTCCTCTCGGGAAAGAGTATTTTTATCTATTCCTTCGGCCTTTAGTTTGGCTACAACTTTAGCTTCTGTAGCAATAGAAGCATGATCTGTTCCCGGTACCCAGCAGGCATTATAACCCTGTAATCTTGCGTGACGTATTAACACATCCTGAATAGTGTTATTTAGCATGTGTCCCATGTGCAGCACCCCCGTAACATTTGGTGGGGGAATCACGATGGTATACGGCTCCCTTTCATCAACTTCAGAATGAAAATAATTGTTTTTCATCCAGTAGTCATACCATTTACTTTCAACTTCCCGGGCAATGTAATTTGATGCTACAGACATACTTTTGGTGCGGTTTTTGGAATATCTTGCAAAAGTAATTATAACTTCAGGATTAAAAAAGGCGAAGCAGTGGATTGCCTTTTTTTTACTACAATAAACAGATTAGTAGTATATTTACAGTTCTGAGTAAAACTAACAACTATGAAAAAATTAATTGCAATTGCCATCTTTATTTTTGCCGGTTTCGCTGTACAGGCACAGGAAACAGCAAAAATTGAGTTTAAGTCTGAAGTAATTGACTATGGCGAAATAGAAAAGGGAAGTGACGGTATTCGCGTCTTTGAATTCACCAATACCGGAAGTGTTCCCCTTGTGATAACCAATGTCTCTTCAAGCTGCGGATGTACAATTCCAGAAAGACCGGAAGGACCTGTTGCACCGGGAGAAACCGGTGAGATAAAGGTGAAGTATGATACAAATATTGTGGGACCAATACGGAAAACAATTACTGTATATTCCAATGCTGAAGAACCTGCAAAATCGATCAAAATAAAAGGAACGGTTTTAGAATAGGACCTTCCAAAAATGACTTTTTTGAGACCCTTCTATTTAAGAAGGGTTTTTTTGTGTGGGAATTTTATAGCATTCAGTATGGCTCCCGATTTAGTATATGATATAGGTTAGGAAATATATTTTTGTCATATAAATTTCGCAACTTTGTAAGCCAAAAATTTAAGTATGCCACGTATTTCCAGTAAAGGGCAGGCAATGCCCGAATCTCCTATAAGAAAATTAGTTCCTTATGCAGAAGCTGCCATAAAAAAAGGACGAACTATTTATCAGTTAAATATTGGTCAACCCGATATAAAAACTCCGGCGAAAGCACTTGCAGCGGTTAAAAACAATGATATTGAAGTTTTGTCTTACAGCCATTCTGCAGGGTTTGAAAGTTACCGCACCAAGCTTGCCTCCTACTACAGTAAACACGAGATCGATATTTCGGCCAACGAATTGATCATCACCACAGGTGGATCTGAGGCTTTATTGTTTACTATGGGCAGTATTTGTGATGCAGGCGATGAAGTTATCATTCCCGAACCTTTTTATGCTAATTATAATGGCTTCGCAACAGCGTCTGGAGTTACGGTAGTTCCGGTAAAATCGAAGTTCGAAGACGGTTTTGCCCTGCCCCCAATTTCCGAATTTGAAAAGCTCATAACTCCACGGACCAAAGCAATCCTTATCTGTAACCCCGGTAATCCAACGGGTTATCTATATACAAAGGAGGAGATTGATCAATTGGCAGAAGTTGTCAGAAAACATGATCTTTTCATCGTAGCCGATGAGGTTTATCGGGAATTCGCTTATGACGGAGCCCGACATCATTCTATAATGAGTGTTCCCGGGTTGGAGCAGAATGCGATAATGATTGACTCTGTCTCGAAACGTTATAGTATGTGTGGGGCCCGGATAGGTTGTGTAGTCTCTAAGAATTTAGATTTTATGGCTACAGCAATGAAGTTTGCACAAGCACGTCTAAGTCCGCCAACCTTTGCACAGATTGCAAGTGAAGCAGCCCTGGATACAGAGCAGGAGTATTTTGATGAAGTAATTGAAGAATATACTGCTCGTAGAAACACCCTTGTGCAGGAACTTGAGCAAATTGAGGGAGTAAGAGTAGCCAACCCGAAAGGAGCTTTTTACTGTATTGCAGAATTACCTGTTACAGATGCCGAAGACTTTGCCAAATGGCTCCTGGAGACTTTTGAAATGAACAATGAAACCGTAATGGTAGCTCCTGCTGCCGGCTTCTACTCTACTCCAAACACCGGAATGAATCAGGTGAGGATAGCCTATGTACTTAAGAAAGAAAACCTGTTGAGAGCTATAGAAATATTAAAAGAAGCTCTAAAGCAGTACAACAAATAATGAAGATTCTTTCAAACATTTCTCTTAAGCCGTACAATACATTCGGCATAGATGTTAACGCCCACAAATTTGTGGATGTGACTTCTGTCCAGGAACTTCGGGATGTTTTGAAGAATACTTATGCCTCAGAGCTATTCATTCTTGGTGGAGGAAGCAATATGCTACTCACCCGAGATGTTGAAAAAACGGTAATTTACATAAACCTAAAGGGCCGTGAGATCATTGAGGAATCTGCACATGAAGTAGTAGTTGAGGCGATGGCCGGTGAGAACTGGCATGAATTCGTGTTGTATTGTATTGAAAATGGTTATGGAGGTCTGGAAAACCTCTCATTAATTCCCGGAAAAGTAGGTACGGCTCCAATTCAAAATATCGGCGCGTACGGCGTCGAACTTAAGGATAGTTTTGAGAAATGTATCGCACTTAACTTGCAAACCCTGGAATTAAAGACTTTTAACCGGGAAGAATGTCACTTTGGATACAGAGATTCTATCTTTAAAAATGAAGCAAAGGATAAGTTCATAATAATAAGCGTTAGTTTCAGGCTGAGCATAAAAAACCATAAGCTAAACACCTCTTACGGCTCTATAGATCAATACCTGGAAGAGCGAGGAGTCACTAAGCCCACAATTGCTGATGTTTCTGAAGCCGTTATAAACATTCGTCAATCTAAGCTACCCGATCCGAAAGAGCTGGGTAACAGCGGAAGTTTTTTTAAAAATCCGGTAGTTTCAACAGAGAAACTTAAAGCACTGCAACAGCAATTTCCTGAAATTCCATTTTATGTTATTGATCAAAAGCAGGTAAAAGTTCCTGCCGGTTGGCTTATTGATCGTGCAGGTCTTAAGGGCTACCGGGAAGGGGATGCGGGCGTACATACCAAACAAGCTCTTGTCCTGGTCAACTATGGAGATGCAACAGGGCAGGAAATTCTTGCGCTTTCCAGGAAAATTCAGGATAAAATTTGGAACATGTTTGGAGTCCGTATCGTTCCGGAAGTAAATATTCTTTAAGCTTTAAGAAAAAAAAGTCCTCAAAAATGTTATTTTTGAGGACCTTTTTTATAGTTACCTGTGATGTCTAATCTTCAGCAGTAATTGTAACTGTTTCAATTCCTTCAGGCATTAAAACTGTGTCTATAATATAAGCAGTTCCGTTTTCGATATCAAAAGTCTCCATTATGTTGGCTGTTACTCCTGTGGCTCCTGTAAGTACTACTTTATCTCCATCCAGAGTAAAGGTGATTTCCTCCCCTTCAAAAGTAGGAAGTACAAGGGCGCCATTGGCATTGCGAATTTCCTGTTTAAGCTCATCCAAAGTATAGTTTACTTTTACTATGTGATAAGGAATAACTGCCTCGGGGGTTGTTTCAAGAACATCATAGCCTTGTTGCCTAAAAACCCGGCTATAAGCTCTGTTACTAGGGGCGAACACCATGTATTCCTGGGTAACCTGGCCCAGTGTATCTTCAATATTCCAGACATTGAGTCCTGTAGCAAAAGTACTCAGTTCAGGATTTCCTTCAATTGCATCCACAGTAGAGTTTCTCTGACGTAAGTCCTCTAAACTTTCTTCAAAATTCTCTTCCTGCACTTCAAGGCTTTCGGGATCGGAATCTACTTCCCTCTCATTATCTTTACAAGAGGTAAATCCCAGCATGAAGATCCCGCTAAACAAAATTATATTCTTAATTTTCATCATGTTCTGTTTTTTCTATTTATACCTGAATTTATTAAAAAGCTTTCAGTTAACCCAATATGAAGTTATAATCCTTAGTTAAAAGGAATTTTAAGCAAAAAATTAAAACTGATTTGATAGTCTTATTCTAACCTTATTCCTGTACTTAATTTCCATTATTTGCACCGGGTTGTAATATATTGTCAATGATGTGATAAGCACCGTAATATTCTTCCAGTTCTGAAGTTAAAATCTTCGCCTTATTTCCCAGAACATCAATTATTACGATTCTGTCTCCTTCTTCGACTGCCCAAAGCTTTTCGCCCAATGCCGTTTCAAATTCATATCGTCCATCTTCTGAAGCTCTGATTTCTTCCCGCAAAGCACCCAACGTCAATTCTCCTTCCACCATGTAATATCGCAAAAGATCCTTTTGACTCTCTCCCGGGTCGATGCTATCGGCTTCGTTAATCACTTTAGCAGGAATCCTGTCATATGCCGCATTGGCAGGAGCAAAAATGGTATAAATACCCTCTTCCCCTTCAAATTCTTCTTCCAGACCAGATTTTTTGATTTCTTCTGTAAAAGCACTTAACTCATCATTTTCCCGCATTTTTGCCAGAAGAAAGCTCCTAGGCATTGGGTGATCTTCACTTCGTAACTCATCTTTTTTTTCCTCGGCAGGAAGTATGTCTACTTCAGATTCCTGTCGATTTTCTTTATCCTGGCAAGAAAAAAGTCCTGCAAAAAGACATACCATGGAAATTTTAAATAATTTTTGCAACATAAATTTTAATTTTAAAGCACTAACTGCAATTTATTGCGAACTAAAGTTAATACCCATTTTAGTACAATAAAATTACGTTAAAATTCGGAAAATATAGGCCTTAAAAGCCTTGTAAATAAAGGCTGGACAAATTTTTGCATATACTTCATATACTGTTTATTATTGTTTATTTTTGCAAAAACTTTGAATATGGAACTTGTTTTAATTACTATAGCACTTTTAGCCCTTGCTGTTGCGGGAATTGCCATTAAGATATGGGGGAAAAAAGATGGAAAATTTAGCGGTACTTGTGCCAGCCAAAGTCCTTTTTTAAACAAAGAAGGAGAAGCCTGCAGTTATTGTGGTAAATTACCCGATGAAGCCAGAGACTGTGACCAACCCCAAACGGTAAAATAATTCCTGCCACTTAATGCTAGCCTTTCTTACTGCTTTTGTTATCCTTGGCCTTATTAATTTATGTTATTATCTGGGCTTTTTTAAGTTTGCCTTTGCCACGAATGATAGTCAGCCGGCTTACAAGGATCTTCCTGTTTCGGTAATAATCTGCGCAAAAAATGAAGCCGAAAATCTAAAGAATTTTCTTCCCGACATCCTGTCTCAGGATCATCCCGATTTTGAAGTAGTTGTTATTAATGATGCCTCTGTAGATGAAACTCTGGAGGTGCTTGAAGATTTCCAAAATCGTGATGCCCGCCTCAAGATAGTGGACGTACAAAACAATGAAGCATTTTGGGCCAACAAAAAATATGCTATTACTCTAGGGATCAAAAAAGCCAAAAAACCATATCTTCTTTTTACCGATGCCGATTGTCGCCCGGAAACCAACCAATGGTTAAAGGAGATGAGTGCCCATTTTGAAGATCAAAAAAGTATTGTGCTTGGCTACGGCGGATACTTTATTCAAAACCGGTCACTGTTGAATAAACTTATACGTTTTGAAACCCTTTTTACAGCGATTCAGTATTTTTCCTATGCCAGCTGGGGCAGACCATATATGGGAGTGGGGCGTAATCTCGCTTATACTTCAGAAGAATTTTTTAGTCAAAATGGTTTTGCCACCCATTTACATATAAAATCTGGAGATGATGATCTTTTTGTAAACCGGGCTGCCAATAAATTAAATACTGCTTTATGTTTTTCCGCTGTAGGGATTACCCGCAGTGTTCCAAAAACCGATATGAAGTCCTGGTTCAGGCAAAAAAGAAGACATGCCTCTATTGCTTCTCATTATAAAATGGAGCACCGGTTTATGCTAGGGCTTTTTTACACCTCCCAGCTCCTGTTCTGGATTTTCTTTTTTATCCTGCTATTTAGCCCTTTTTGGCAAGTAGCACTGGTTTTTCTTGCCGTAAGGTGGATCGTACAAGGTCTGGTTTTTTACAAAGCCGGAAAATTATTTGGCGAGACAGATTTATTCTGGAGTTTTCCCTTTCTTGAATTGTTCCTCATTAAGGCTCAATTAGCTATATTTATAGCAAACCTAATTTCAAAACCCACTCATTGGAAATAGAGCCGGACCTACTTCAGCAACAAATTGAGAAGGCAAAAAAAGGAAAACAGACAGCTTTCAATTATTTGTTAGACAGGTTCTGGAATGATGTTTATGGCTTTCAGCTCAAGCGAACACAAAATGAATATGATGCCGAAGATATTACCATACAGGCATTTTCAAGAGCTTTTGACAAAATCGATACCTTTGACCCACGGTATACTTTTAAAACCTGGATTATTACTATCTCCAAGAATATTCATGTAGATCTGGTAAGAAAAAAGAAAGCTTCTATCAGGTCCCGCACTACAGATGAAGAAGATGAAAGGGTACACCGAATCGCAGATGAAACCCCTAGCATAGAGGACACTTTAATTACTGAGCAAAACCTGGCCCAGCTCCTTAGAGACATCAAAAAACTGAAACAACCTTATCAGGAAGTAATTACTTTAAGGTATTTTCAGGAAATGAGCTATAAAGAGATTTCGGCGCATCTTCAGGAGCCAATGAACAATGTAAAAGTGAAATTGCTACGTGCAAAAAAACTGCTGGCCGAGGTCATAGAAAACCGCACATCCTGAAGAAGTTTAAAATTTAACCCAAGGCAGTCCTGTTTCAGAAGCGGAAAAATACCGTTGTTTTCCTTGCCCACTTATCTTAAACCGATCTTCAATTTGTCGCCCTTCATGTCACACATCGGAACACGGACATTGAAGATCTACCTTTTTTTTCCGTTGGTTTTTAGTCATTCTAATTGTACCTTTGCCATCTTATGGAAACACAGCAACTCCCTACCCAAAGAACGCCGAAACCCAAGTGGCTAAGAGTTAAATTACCAACCGGGAAAAAATACACCGAGTTGAGAAGTGTGGTAGACAAATACAACCTTCACACGATTTGCACCTCGGGAAGCTGCCCTAATATGGGGGAATGTTGGGGGGAAGGAACTGCAACATTCATGATCCTGGGAAACATATGTACCCGTTCCTGCGGATTTTGCGGAGTAAAAACCGGAAGACCTGAAACCCTGGATTGGGATGAGCCAGAAAAAGTTGCACGATCTATCAAGTTAATGAAGATCAAACATGCAGTGATCACCAGTGTAGACCGCGATGATCTTAAAGATATGGGTTCTATTATGTGGGCAGAGACAGTGAGTGCGATACGCCGCATGAATCCTGATACTACCCTGGAAACATTAATTCCCGACTTTCAGGGAGTTGAAAGAAATATTGATCGGATTATTAATGTAAATCCCGAAATTGTTTCCCATAATATGGAAACGGTTAAAAGGCTTACGCGCGAAGTGCGTATCCAGGCAAAATATGAAAGAAGTCTACAAGTGCTTAAATATCTTAAACAGCAAGGAGTAAAACGAACAAAGTCGGGAATAATGCTGGGTCTGGGTGAAATGGAAGAAGAGGTGATTCAGACCCTTGAGGACCTTCGAGCTGTTGATCTCGATATCGTAACTATAGGACAGTATCTGCAACCTACAAAACAGCATCTTCCGGTTCATGAATTTGTAACTCCGGAACAGTTTAAAAAGTATGAAACTATAGGTTTGGAAATGGGCTTTAGGCACGTGGAAAGTGGTGCTCTGGTTAGATCTTCATATAAAGCACAAAAGCATCTAACCTAATGGAGGGCGCAAAACCTTCAGCAGCATCAGCAAAAGAAAAGGTCCGTATTGGAATCAATGGATTTGGCCGTATAGGACGTAATTTTTTCAGATTACTTCTCGATCATAAAAATCTGGAAGTGGTTGTAATAAATGATCTTGCCCCCGCCCCTACCCTGACCCATCTCCTAAAATACGACAGCATTCATGGAGTCCTGAAAAAAGAAATTTCTTCTACAAGTAACTCTTTACTCATAGACGGCAAAGAAGTGTCCATACTTAATCATTTCATGCCGCAGGAGATTAATTGGAACCAATACCAGGTGGATGTAGTGGTGGAGAGCACAGGCAAGTTCAAAACGCGAAAAGATTTGGAGCCACATCTGCAACGAGGTGTCAAAAAGGTGATTTTAAGCGTGCCTCCCCAGGACGATTCTATAAAAATGGTAGTCTTAGGTGTCAATGAAGATATCCTTGACGGTACAGAAGACATTATTTCAAATGCTTCCTGCACTACCAATAATGCTGCCCCCATGCTTAGGATCGTAGATGAACTGGCCGGTGTAAAACAGGCCTACATTACTACTATCCATTCCTATACTACAGATCAAAGTCTTCATGACCAGCCCCACAAAGATCTCCGCCGGGCCAGGGCAGCAGGCCAGTCAATAGTTCCCACTACTACAGGAGCAGCAAAAGCCCTCACCAAGATCTTCCCCGATTTAAGTGAAGTAATAGGCGGCTGCGGAATTAGAGTGCCGGTAGCAAATGGCAGTCTCACCGATATGACCCTGCACGTCAAAAGGAAAACGACTATTGAAGAAATAAACGTTGCATTTAAAAACGCTGCTTCCGGACCTCTTAAAAATATTATCGAATATACCGAAGATCCAATAGTTTCAATTGACATTAAAGGTAATCCTCATTCCTGCATTTTTGACGCGCAAATGACATCTGTAGTAGGAGGTAACTTCGTGAAAATCATTGGATGGTATGACAACGAAATTGGATATTCCAGCCGGCTTATTGATTTAATTTCCCATGTGTCAATTAAATAGTTATATTTAGCCAAAGTTATTTTAAGTCCCAATGAAGAACTTTACTCTTTTAATTGTGGCATTTCTATTCTTTTCCTATTCCTACACCCAGGAAAAAAACCTACAGGAAGTAGATGAAATTAATGCCACTATTGAACAGCTGTTGGAAGACGCCGAAGAGTCAATTAACAGTATACACTTTGATCAGGCTCTAAGGGAGTTAAATACTGCTCTTGAATTGTCCAGGTCTATTGATCATCCACGATTAATTGCACTTTCGAGTAGTATCCTGGCTCAACTGCATTATGTGCGACATGAACAGGATAAGGCAGCTACAGAACTGCAGCGTGCAATTTCAATTCAGCGGGAAATAGGAGATGAAGAGGGTCTCGCCTACAGCTATCTCAACTTTGGAAAAATTTTCACTGCAAAGCGGATATTCGATCGTGCGACCGAATATTTTGACCTCGCCCAAGCTCTTTACGAAAAACAAGGTGACACTGAAGGATTAGGAATTGTTGATCTCAACCGTGGAATTCTTTATTTAAATACAGCAGAAAGACCACATGCTGCTCTTACTCTATTAAATTCGGCTGGTGAAAAACTAAGAACCAGCGACAATGAGTACGAGCGCGGGAGAGTTCACTATTACAAAGCACGTGCGTACCAGGCTTCAGATCAATTGCAAAGTGCCATGGCAGAGGCCGAAAAGAGTATGGAGTATTCCCGTAGAAACAACTTTGGGGGCATGATACAAAGTACGATGATGGTACAAAGCCAAATTCAGGAGGAAATGGGAAATACTTCAGAAGCTTTGATGCTGCTTCGTGAAAGTAACAAAATTCAGGATTCTTTATACAACCTTAACAGGGAAGCCCTTGCTTTGGATGCCAATGCTCGCTATGGAGTAGACTCTATGAAGAGTACCATGAATGAATTGACCCGTAAAAAAGAAGAGGCAGAAAGAACTCTCAAGGTCAACAAACTTACCACCATTCTTAGTGTGGCGTTGATCACAATTTTGTCATTACTGACCCTATCCCTATATAAAAACAACAATCTAAGGGCACGGGCGAATGACCTGCTTCAAAAGAAAAACTCAGAATTGATCACTGCCAAAGAAAATGCCGAAAAAGCTTCTCTTGCTAAAGCTCAATTTCTTTCTACAATTACCCACGAGCTTAGAACCCCCTTGTATGCAGTAACGGGCTTAACTCACCTGTTACTGGAAGAAAGTCCTACAGAAAATCAAAAAGAACATCTTAACTCTCTTAAGTTCTCCGGAGAATATCTACTTTCTTTGATCAATAATATTCTGGATCTCAATAAACTCGAAGCTAAAAAAGTGGAGATGCTTGAAAGTTCTTTTAACTTAAAAAAGCGTATTACCGATGTATTGATCGCCTTAAAGAATTCGGCCGAAGATAAAAAAACCACACTTCACCTGGAATTTGACAGTGAAATTCCGAAGAAATTAAAGGGAGATCCGCTTAAGATCTCCCAGATTCTTATCAACCTGATAGGAAATTCAATCAAATTTACCGAAGACGGGGATATTTGGGTACGGGTAAAACGCCTTAGCCAAAAGGATGACAAAGTGCTGTTAAGGTTTGAAATACAGGATACCGGGGAAGGAATTAGCAAGGAAAAACAAAAAGCGATTTTTGAGAATTTCACCCAGGGCTCTCTACAAATCAACCGGAAATTTGGCGGAACCGGTCTTGGTCTTTCCATAGTGAAAAACCTGCTTAATTTAATGGACAGTGAAATCCACCTGGAGAGCGAACTTGGAAAAGGTTCATTATTTTATTTTGAGCTGAATTTTGAAGCCCTTGAACCGGCCAATCCACAGGACAAAAAGAATAATGAAATTCCCGAACCGTTGTCAAATGATATCATGCACAATAAGAGAATTCTTATTGTAGAAGACAACAAGATCAATCAAATGATCACCCGAAAGATCCTGGAGAAAAATCAAGTGATTTGCGATGTGGCTGATAACGGAAGTATAGCAATCACAAAAGTTCAAAATAACGAATTTGATCTCATTTTAATGGATATCCATATGCCGGGGATAAGCGGAATCGAGGCTACGATCGAAATAAGGAAGTTCAATGAAACCATTCCAATTATAGCTCTTACCGCCGTAACCCTGGAAGAGAGTCTTGATGAGTTTTATCTAAATGGCTTTAACGATATTATTCCTAAACCTTATAAAACAGAAGAGTTTTTTCAAAAAATTAATAAGTACCTAAGCCAGGAAAAAGCCACGATTTAAAAAATGGCACGAGGTTTGAGAAAAGGTTTACTCAGGTTATTGTAAGAGATAGTTTGAATTAGCCAATAATTTAGAATGAGACTGTAACAGGTCTCATTTTTTCTGCACATAATTCAGTATCAAAGCATCAAATTCTTTCCTCCCATGGAGAAAACGGTTCGTAATGGGTAGATAAAAGATCTTCTCCCGGGAAATCTCATTTTTAAGTCTCATATAATCCTTCTCGGTTGTTATTATGAGCTCCTCGTGTTGAAGTTCCTTTAATTCAGCTTCCGTAAAATTATGATGATCTTTAAATGCTCTGTGGTTAAAATTTAATCCCAGATCCTGCAGGTGCTTCACCAGAGGTTTAGGATTTGCAATTCCCGTAACCAACGTAAAAGATGTTTTTTTAAGATCTTGTATTTTTAAGGATCTGTTCCTTCCCAAGACCACCTCACTATATTCTATACTACTAAAGAACACTTCCTGTTTGGCTGTGGGTTTTAATTTTTTGATGATCTCTATCTGCTCTTCCAAAGGAAGATTTGTGGGACATTTGGTCACTACAATTACATTTGCCCTTTTTGCCCCCATAATCGGCTCCCTTAGATCCCCTGCGGGAAGAACCAGATCATTGCGATAAATTTTAGAGTATGAAGTTAATAGAACATAAAACCCGGCGGTAACACTTCTGTGCTGAAAAGCGTCATCCAGCACCACCACCTGTGGCTTTGGATTTTCCTTTAGGAGTTCATCTATTCCATGACTACGGTTTTCGTCCACAGCCACCAGGACTTCTGGAAATTTATTTTTGAATTGCAAAGGCTCATCCCCAACCTCGGTCGCAGTTTCCCCTCCTGTGAGCAAAATGTATCCCCTGCTCTTTCTTCTGTACCCACGACTTAGGGTGGCAACTTTGTAGTTGGTCCTTAGCAGGTGAGTCAAATATTCTACCATGGGAGATTTTCCTGTACCGCCGGTACTTAAATTACCAACAGCAATAACCGGCAGGTCATAGCCTTGGGATGACAATACACCGCTGTCGTAAAGGTAGTTACGAAGGTGCATGGCCGTTCCATAGAGAATAGAAAAAGGATACAGAAGTTTTCTTCCAGACATGGATGCGAAGGTAATTTTTTTCCCGAAACGGCACCTATCTTTTAAAGCCTCAACAAAAAATTAATAAAAATTTACCATTTTTGGAGCTTACTTGCTGCGGAAGTTATTCTTCATAATAAATTTAACTGAAGAGTAACTTGAGACTTTTGTGAGCCCGATAATTTTTATATTTGGATTCTTCAGTAAAAACGAGATCATGTTTGTTAAAGACGTAATTCAGGAGATAGAAAAATTTGCTCCTACTGCATATGCCGAAGGTTTTGATAATGTTGGATTGCTCACCGGCTCCCCCAATAGCGATGTAAAAGGAATCCTGGTAACTCTTGACACCCTGGAAGATGTGGTAGAGGAGGCCATAGAAAAAAAATGTAACCTCATTGTGAGTTTTCATCCCATAATCTTCTCGGGCCTAAAAAAACTTACCGGCAGCAATTATGTAGAGAGAACCATTCTTAAGGCCATCAAGAATGACGTCGCCATTTACGCTATTCACACAGCACTGGACAACAGCTTTAAAGGTGTAAATGATGTGATTTGCGAACAGCTGGGAGTACATAACAGGAAGATCCTTATTCCACAACCGGGAACTATAAAAAAGCTTCTCACCTTTGTGCCGAAGAACGATGCAGCCAGCGTTAGGGAAGCCCTGTTTGCCGCCGGGGCAGGAACTATTGGAAATTATGATCACTGCAGCTTTAATTTGATTGGCAGCGGATCTTTCCGCGGAAATGATGAATCTAATCCAGTAATAGGCAGAAAAGGGGAAACTCATTATGAGGAAGAAGTACAGATGGGAATGACTTTTCCGAAGCATCTGGAAAAAAATATTTTAAATGCTCTTTTTGACAGCCATCCTTATGAAGAGGTGGCATATGAAATTATCAGCCTGGACAACCCAAATCAGCACATTGGAATGGGAATGATTGGGGAGCTGGAGCAAGAGGTGGAAGAAGAGGCATTTTTGAAGCAAGTGAAAGAAACTTTTGGGAGTGGGTGCATACGGCATTCATCTCTGCTTGGAAAACCAATAAAAAAAGTAGCTGTTTTAGGGGGCAGTGGAAGCTTTGCCATTAATAAAGCCATGGCAGTCGGAGCAGATATTTTCATTACCGCAGATCTCAAGTATCACGACTTCTATAAAGCCGAGCAAAGACTGGTGCTGGCCGATGTTGGCCATTATGAAAGCGAGCAGTACACAAAAACCCTTCTGACCTCTTTTCTTAAGAAAAAATTTGCTAATTTTGCAGTCGTTTTATCAAACACAGAAACCAATCCTATCAAGTATTTTTAACTATGGCAAAAAAATCCGATGTTACTGTAGAAGAGAAGTTAAGAGCGTTGTACGATCTTCAACTTATAGATTCCCGAGTGGATGAAATAAGAAATGTACGAGGTGAACTTCCCCTTGAGGTAGAAGATTTAGAAGATGAAGTAGCAGGCCTGAACACTCGTATGGAGAAAATGGATGCCGATCTAGAAGTGATCGAACAAGGTATTAATACTAAAAAAGTTTTGATAGAAGATGCTAAGGCATTGATCAAAAAATACAACGAGCAGCAAAAAAATGTGCGCAACAACCGTGAATTCAACGCACTTTCTAAAGAAGTGGAATTCCAGGAGCTCGAAATAGAACTCGCTGAAAAGCAGATAAAAGAATACCGCGCTCAAATTGAGCAGAAGAAAGAGGTGATCGAACAAACCAGAGAGCGTTTGGCCGAGCGCCAGAAACATTTGGATCATAAAAAAGGAGAGCTGGACGAAATTCTTGCTGAAACTGAGAAGGAAGAAAGAGCTCTGCTTGATAAATCCAAAGAATTTGAAAAGCAAATCGAAGAGCGCCTGGTAAATGCATATAAAAGAATACGTACCAGCGTAAAGAATGGCCTTGCAGTAGTTCCTGTTGAAAGAGGAGCATCGGGAGGATCATTTTTCACTATTCCACCGCAGGTAATCATGGAAATCGCCGGCCGCAGAAAGATCATAACCGACGAACACAGTGGACGAATTCTAGTAGACGAAGAACTGGCTCAGGAAGAAAGACAAAAAATGAACGAGCTTTTCCAAAGCTTCTAATTTTATTTATAAACAAAAGAACCCTTCACTGCTGTGAGGGGTTTTTTTGTTTAGGTAGATTTAGCTTTAAAATTCTCCGGCACAAGCTGGCATGTTTTTGTATTCAAACAAAACCTGATTTTGTACCTCTTTTAATATTCCGGAAAGATTATAAGGTTTAACTCCGGCTATTTTCTCAATCTTTAAATTTGAACTCAAGAACCTGAATCTAATTTCCATTAACATCTGTTTCACAGAAATCAATTTTGTATGGCTTAACTTTAAACATTAAACCTACAATTATGAAAAAGCTTTTTTTCATTATCACAGCGATGGTTTTTATCTCCTGTAACGACAGTAAAAATTCTGACTCCGATACATCGGAAAGGGTTAATACCGATAATATTTCTGCCGATACTTTGCCGCCGGGGAATATTCAGGAAGAGCGGGATGCAATCCAGACTCAAACAGAACCACCGGCCGTCGCGGTAGCCCTTGACGGAAATTACCGTAAAATTGAAAATGGGGAAGCTGCCGTTGATTGTAACTGCAACTGCATTGAGATCGATTTTGATCGTCCCACAGAATGGTGTATAGATAAGGATAAACTGTACATCACCGCCAGAACACAAAAGACCGGAGAAAACTCGGCCGAAGTTTACTTTGTTTCAGCCTCGAGAGAAGTTGAACCCGACAGGGAAATCCCCTGGAACGACTTTGATAAAAATACCCCCGTTGCCACAATAAACTTCACAGAAGATGGTGGAGCCGAGCTTGATTGGCTGGGTTTTTCCACCAATGGTGAAATATCCACAGATTACGCTCTATATGGCAAAAAGACCCTGGAAGGAACTTATAAAAAACAATAATTATGAAATTTCATCTTTTAATATTTTTACTTTTTAGTTTAACTGCCTGCGGAAATTCTTCGGGTGAAAAGGTCACCCTACCCGAAATTGCAAATGCCGAACCCGTAGAAGTTCCTACTCAGGATGGACTCGAAAAAGCTTATTTTGCCAGTGGCTGCTTCTGGTGTGTTGAAGCAGTTTTTGAAAGTGTTGTAGGCGTTAAGGAGGCAATCTCAGGGTATTCTGGAGGACACACCAAAAATCCTACCTACGAAGAAACCAATACCGGCCGTACCGGTCATGCAGAAGCAGTAGAAGTAATCTATGATCCGGAAGTAGTAGATTTTGCCACGCTCACAGATGTTTATTTTGGTTCTATGGATCCAACTCAGAAGAACGGTCAGGGTCCGGATCTTGGCTCTCAATACCGCTCTATCATCTTTTATCAAAATGCTGAACAGAAAAAAATCATTGAACAAAAATTAAAAGAACTGGCAGAGCAGTATACAAAGGCAATTGCTGTAGAAGTTTTACCATTTCAAAAATTCTGGCTGGCAGAGGATTATCATCAGGATTACAAAAGGTATAACCCAAATGATCCATACATAAGGAATGTTTCAGTTCCCAGGATGAACAGGTTTAAGGAGAAATTCCCCGAGTTACTAAAGGAAAATCAGTCTGATTAACTCTTCAAATCAACCTAAAAATTAATTTTCTTTGCGGAAACAGAACAAGCCCTTCTATAGATGGATATTACTACAGAGAATGTTTTATTAATAGGTTCACTTCTACTTCTTATAAGCATCCTGGCAGGAAAGACCTCGTACAAATTTGGAGTTCCAACGCTTATTCTTTTCCTCTCGGTGGGAATACTGGCAGGTTCAGAAGGGATTGGGAAAATTGAGTTTGATGATCCTCAACTTGCCCAGTTTGTTGGGATAGTCTCATTAAATTTTATTCTTTTTTCGGGAGGCCTGGACACCAGCTGGCGCAGTATAAAACCTATAGTATGGCATGGGATTTCACTTTCTACCCTTGGGGTTCTTTTTACCGCCATTTCTGTTGGAGTTTTTGTGTGGGCAATTACAGATTTTACTATTTATGAAGGGTTGTTACTGGGAGCCATTGTTTCCTCTACAGATGCTGCTGCCGTTTTTTCCATCCTTCGCTCAAAACAAATGGCATTAAAAGCCAATTTAAGGCCAACCCTGGAGCTGGAAAGTGGTAGTAATGATCCTATGGCTTATTTTCTTACCATTGCTTTTTTGGGACTGGTAGTGAATCAGGACCAGACCCTGCTTTCTATAGTTCCGCTCTTTTTACAACAAATTTTAATTGGAGCTGCGCTAGGGTTTCTCTTCGGAAAGGTTAGCAAAATGATCATCAATCGAATTACGCTTGATTTTGAAGGGCTATATCCAGTTTTGGCCATAGCCCTAATGTTCTTATCTTTTTCGGCTACCGACAGTATTGGCGGAAATGGCTTTTTAGCAGTGTACCTTACCGGAGTATACCTGGGGAATCAAGATCTTATTCATAAACGTACGATCATGCGCTTTTTTGACGGTGTAGCCTGGCTAATGCAAATTGTTCTGTTCCTAACCCTGGGGCTCCTTGTTTTCCCCAGTGAAGTTCTGCCTGTCATAGGTCTGGGAATATTAATTTCGGGGTTTCTCATACTAGTTGCCAGGCCTATAGGAGTTTTTCTAAGTCTGTCGCCCTTCAAAATGAAGATGCGCCGCCGTTGGTATATATCCTGGGTGGGACTTCGGGGCGCAGTACCTATAGTTTTTGCTACTTATCCATTACTGGCTGGAATTGAGAAAGCAGAAATGATCTTTAATATCGTCTTCTTCGTTTCCCTTACTTCTGTACTGGTGCAGGGAACAACCTTATCAACTGTAGCCAAGTGGCTTCATGTTGCGCTTCCAAAAAAGGCAAAAAAGATATCCCCTGTTGATGCCTTTCTAGCTGAAGGAACCAAGTCCCTCATAAAGGAAATTACCATTCCACCTGATAATTTTTCAGTAGGAAAGAGAATTGTAGACCTGCATTTTCCAAAAAATGCCATTATTGCAATGATCTCCCGAAATGGTCAATTTCTTACTCCAAATGGCGCCACCATGATCGAAGAGGACGATACTTTGATCGTGCTCATGGAAAATCAACGTAACGTGGAAGCGGTATATAACAGCCTCCATTTAGAATATAATCCGGATACTGAAGATGAAAACAACCTCTAACTTCCTTTAAACCTGGAGATAAAAAAAGAGCATTGAAAAACGCCCTTTTTAAATAATAAGTACAGAAGAATTTTATTCCTCCTCCTCGTCCAGCATTAAATTAAGAGTTACATCAACATTATCGCGCGTAGCTCTTGAGTAAGGACATATCTCATGTGCCTCATTCACCAGCTTCTCCCCTGTTTCTACATCTACACCCGGAATATAAGAGTCCAGAATAACTGAAAGTTCAAGGTCACCCTCTTCGGTTTGCCCAAGATCTACAGAAGCTGTAACAGAAAAATCTCCGAGGTCTATCTTGTGCTTCTTGGCCACCACCTGTAGCGCACTCCCATAACAGGCAGAATAACCCGCTGCAAAAAGCTGTTCGGGATTGGTTTTGTTCTCTCCTTTCCCACCCATAGATTTTGGCATGCTAAGATCGAGATCCAGAATTCCGTCGTCACTCTTTACATTTCCTTCTCTCCCGCCGGTTGTGGTAGCTACACCAGTATACAATGTCTTCATAATGATCTTTTATTTTGTTATTTTAGTACTTCAATATACAAATAAGATCTCCACCTAAAAATTATTCCCAGTGTGAAAAATCAGTCGGCTTTACATGAATCCAAAGGTAGTCGCCCCTCATCGAAGATTAATCCGGCTATGGCCAGGAAAATAAGGGAATCCCGAAAAAAGGAGTCTACGGTAGAAGAAATGTTCGCCCGGCTTAGAGCGGGAGATAAATCAGCTTTAAGCCAGGGAATTACTCTCGTGGAAACCAATCAGCCAAAGCAACAGGAAAAAGCTGCACGGCTTATAGAAAAATGTTTACCGTTTGCAAATAAGTCAATTAGAATTGGAATCACCGGAGTGCCGGGCGTTGGAAAAAGTACGTTTATTGAAGCCTTTGGCGGACACCTGGCCGACGCCGGAAAAAAAGTTGCTGTTTTGGCGGTCGATCCCAGCAGCACCATTTCGGGAGGAAGTATTCTTGGGGATAAAACCCGAATGGAGACGCTGGTAAACCATGAAAATGCTTTTATAAGGCCTTCCCCCTCGGGAGATTCTTTGGGAGGAGTGGCAAAAAAGACCCGTGAGACTATCATTTTATGTGAAGCGGCAGGTTTTGATACTCTTCTTATTGAAACTGTGGGAGTAGGGCAAAGTGAGACAACTGTTCACAGCATGACCGATTTCTTTTTACTGCTGAAGCTGGCCGGAGCCGGGGATGAACTTCAGGGGATTAAACGGGGAATAATGGAAATGGCCGATGCCATAGTGATTAATAAGGCCGATGGAGAGAACAAAAAACCGGCAGAAAGAGCCCGGGCTGAATTCCGGAGGGCCTTACATCTTTATCCCGCAAAAGAGAGCGGCTGGCAGCCAAAAGTACTTTTGTGTAGCGCCTATTACAAAGAGGGAATTAATGAGGTATGGGAGCTAATTTCAGATTATGAGGAGAAGATGAAAGAAAGCGGAAGCTTCAGTAAAAAGCGGCATGAACAAAATAAATTCTGGTTATTACAAACCATAAATGAACATCTAAAAAGTCGCTTTTACAATCATTTGGAAATTAAAAAGTTGCTTTCTCAACAACTTGATGCATTGGAAAATAACGAAACAACTCCTTTTGAGGCCGCTAATTATTTACTTCAAAGGTACCGGGAATTATAAAATATCATTTTACTTCATTGATCCAGGACACCTCATCTTCCTTTAATTGATGTTCATTGCGGCCGACAACTTTCCGCACCTAGAGTTTCCCGCTGTTAACAATCTATTGGGGATAGAATAATTTCATTAAACTTAATCTTCTGAAGTGGCCGAGGACTTAAAATACTTTTTTTCCAGGAATCTGAATAAGAGGAAAAACAAGTAACCTATGGTAATGCCGATGATCCATCCGGAAACTACATCACCCGGATAATGTACACCAATATAGATGCGGCTGTAGGAAACGAGCAATCCCCAAAAAATGAGCACCGGAAAAATGTGTTTCCAGTAGGTCTTTAGGATCATGCCCAGATAAACAACCAGAGCCGCTGAACTTGCTGCATGGGCAGAAAAATATCCGTGCCTGCCGCATCTTACGGCAACAAAGCGGGCATATTCCATAATGCCTTCCTGCCTGCATGGCCGGGGACGTTCAAAGAAATCTTTAAAAAGGTTGGAAAGCTGATCTGTACAGGTAATCACCGCCGCCACAAGAACAAGGCTGAGCAAAGTTTTTTTCCAGCCTAACGCCTTATAAAGAAAAAACACCAACAGCGCATAAAATGGAATAGAGGCAAACTTATTGGTGACAAAATTCCAAAAATCATCCCAGGCAGGATCTCCCAGGTTGTTGAGAAAAAGATAAAGTTGGTGATCCAGTTCTACTAACTGCTCCATATTTTAGTCTTCGTATCTTGAGATTTCCCTATCGTAAAAATCTGTAGCCTGCTGGATAAGGCCTTCGGCTTCAGACGAAAGTTCCTTTTCATCGCTTGCATCAAAATCTTCCAGCCATTCTACCTCGTCATTCTCAAGGTTTAAAATGAACCGCGGAAATTCAGTATGAATAATAAAAATAGCATCGGGATAATCTGTGTTATCACCTAGAAGGAATTTGGGAAAGTCCATAGTCTCTACTATATTTTTAACTGATCGGCTGATTTGTAGGCGCAGCCGACAAAAGTAATTTTTTGCTTAAATAATTGAAACGAATATACAACATTAATGCCGATGCGCTAAGACCTGCAAGTAAACCGAACCATATTCCCATGCTTCCTAAGGCAGATTCTTTTCCCAGAAACCATGATACAGGAAAGCCTATGATCCAATAGGCTATAAAGCAGATAAGCGTAGGAAGTTTCACGTCCTGTAAACCTCTTAGAGCTCCAAGAATAACAACCTGCATCCCGTCACTTAACTGAAAAAGTGCGGCTACAATTAATAATTGGGCAGCCAGTAAGATGACTTCTGTATTATCGATATATAGCGTAGGGAGCCAATCCTTCAGCACAATAAAACCTACAGCAAAAACTGCTTCTATTATAAATACAAGTAAAAAGGTTGAAAAGGCAATACGTCTCAACTCAGAATAATTTGCTTTGCCTTTCTGGTTCCCTACTCGAATAGTTGCGGTCACCCCTAATCCAACAGCGATCATAAAGGTCATGGAGGCTAAGTTGAGTGCAATTTGATTTGCGGCCTGGGGATTTGTTCCCAAAGTACCAGCAAGAAATACTGTAGCTGTAAAAATTGCCACTTCAAATAGCATCTGCAGAGCGGTAGGAAAACCAAGGGCAAATAACCTCTTAAAAATGTCAATTCTTAGCAGTCCTTTTCTGGACCAGACAAAATACTGCCGGAATTTTTTCTTTCTCCTAAGGATCTCCCAGATAAACCAGATCATAAAAAACCTGGAGATCAACGTTCCCCATGCTGCTCCTTCAAGTTCCAGCCTTGGAAAAATCCAGATTCCATATATGAGTAGGTAATTGAACAGAACATTTACCGCATTGGCGATCAAGGTGGCATACATTGCATAACGGGTCTGAGAAAGACCATCGGCAAACTGCTTGTATGCCTGGAAAAGCATTAGTGGGATCATCGAAAAGGCAACAATTTCCAAGTATGGAATAGCAAGATCTACAACTTCGGGCGGCTGGTCCAGGTGATATAGAATTGGCTTCGCCAGCAATAGCAGGATAAAAAGGAATATCCCATTAATGGCGCACATGATAATGCCGTGATGGAAATAACTTTTTCCCGTCTCAATGTCTCCCGAGCCGTCAGCTTCAGCAATAAGAGGAGTGATAGCAAAAGAAAATCCTATACCAAGGGAAAGTGCAATAAAGACCAGACTGTTACCCAAAGAAACGGCGGCCAGGGGTGCAGCTCCCAATTGGCCAACCATAATATTATCGGCCAGGCCAACCATAACATGTCCCAACTGCCCAAGCATGACAGGGTATGCAATGTTCAGGTTTTTACCAAATTCTCTTGTATAGGCTGTGAGCTGCACCCCTTGAAGTTTGAGGCTGCAAAGATAGAAAGTTTAATTGCCGGGCAACTAACCCGGCAATTCTTTTTATTTCAGGATATCATTCTCTTTTTCAATATCGTCGAACCCGTACTTGTCAACAAGATAAATTAAAGAAGCCATCGTAGCAGCTCCTAATTCAAGTTCCCGTTTGTTCACTGCATCAAAGGTATCGGTAGCGGCATGGTGGTAATCAAAATACCTCTGTGAATCTGGACGGAGACCGGCCAGGACTGTACTTCCATTCTTCAGGGGACCAATATCTGCCCCACTGCCCCCTCTACCAAAATAATGAACCAGATAAGGCTCAAAAAGAGGTTTCCATCCCAGGATTTTCTCGTACTGTGAATCGCGTGCATCTATAGAAAAACCACGAGGCGTAAAACCTCCTGAATCACTTTCGAGGGCGAAAATGTGATTCTCCTTATTCTTTTCGGCTACTTCGGCATATTTTTTTCCACCTCTTAAACCATTTTCTTCATTCATGAAAAGTACCACCCTAATGGTCCTTTTTGGTTTAATTCCGGATTCTTTAAACATCCTTAAAACTTCCATAGACTGCACCACTCCGGCGCCGTCATCATGAGCGCCGTCGCCAACATCCCAGGAATCCAAATGACCACCAACAACAATATATTCATCGGGTCTTTCGCTGCCTTTGATCTCTCCAATAACGTTGTAAGATTCAACGTCCTCAAAGTTGCGACAGTTCATTTTGTAGTAAAAATCAAGATCTTTATTAAGCTTTAGCATACTACTCAGGTACTCGGCATCTCTGGTGCTAATGGCCGCTGCGGGAATTCTTTCACTATTGGGAATATTACCGTAACTCATGGAGCCAGTATGGGGATAATTATCTATTTTATGAGAAAGTGACCGAACGATTACTCCGACCGCGCCGTATTTGGCAGCTTCGGCAGCACCCGAGTAGCGCTGATCCACACAGCCACCATAAGCTTCAAAAGTATGAATAAGGTCGGCACGCATTGGACGGTTGTAAAAGACGATTTTTCCTTCTAACTGCTCTCTACCATACCTTGCCAGGTCTTCAATTCCCTGTACTTCTATTACTTTAGCCCGAAGGCCGGTATCGGGAGTCGCAACAGAACCACCCAAAGCAAGAATATTCACCGTGTTTGAAGGAGACCCGGGCGATTGAATATAAGCATATTCTGGTGCACCCCGTGTCCATTTTGGCACCATAACCGGCTGGAGCCATACACGATCAAGACCGAGTTTTTCAAGTTCGGCTTTAGTATAATCTACCGCCTGCTGTGCATTTACAGAACCCGAAAGCCTTCCACCAATATTATTGGATAAATGATCCAGCCAGGCATAACTCTGCCCATGAAGTAGAGCAATATCATAAAGTTTTCTAAGAGCAAGAGAATCCTGCTGTGAATTGGTTTGTGCACCTGCACTAAAAGAAGCAAGTACAAAAAGGAGAGCTGCTATTTTTTTCATATTTTTTTGCTAAACAGGAAACAAATGTAAAAAACCATTCCAAACATGTTCAAAAAAGAAAAAATTATAAAGATTTTTTTTGAAGGCAATTTCTATCTCAAATTATTCCTTTTCGAAAGGAGCCTAACTGAAGCCATTTTTTTATCTTTCCCAAAAATTTAAACCCTTTGAACAAGCAGCAGGTAATTAATAACGTCTCGACTCTTTTGCAGGAAATTCCAACTTCCATGGAGATAGTAAAGGATGATCATAAAAGGGAAAAAAGATTTCACTATCTCGCAACGTACATGGTGGAAAAAGCCATTGAAAAAGATGCTCTCATAATTTCTCCGGATGGTAAGGGAATAGCTATTCTTTTTAGGACTAACAGTAAAGACCAGGACTTTTGGAAAGACCTCATCATGGATCTAAAACTAGCGGTTAACGTGACTGGAATCAGGAAAGGTTTGAATGCAATGAAAGTGCAGAAGTATGTGAAAGCTCAACGTCCTAAAGAGGGAGATTACCTCTACTGCTGGTTTTGGGGAATACTCAGCGATGCTCGTGGGAGCGATGATGCAAAAACGGCTTATGATATGAAAAATAAGTTTTACGCTATTGCTAAGGACCTGCAGCTCCCTATCTATGCCGAAACCAGAATTAGGAGGATAAGCCTTGCCTACCGTCGCTATGGCTTTAAACTTTTTAATGAATGGGACCATCCCAGCGGAGACAAAATGTTTTTCTTAAAATATACTCCTCCTCCCAAAGATTAGTAGATAAAAATATTTTGATTTAAGTCCTAAACGGAAAAAGTAACTTTACCTTCACTTTCCTTTCCTGATTGTTAAAAATGGCTTTTGCTGATAGAATTTTTTTTGATAAAAAAATTATTCAGGATTTCCTGCAATTCCTTTTTTGTCAGGCACACTTATAGGCCTCATTCTTGTGCCTTACAGAATTATTCTCCGGGTACCTGCAGAACTTCTTAATCCAGTATAAGCGAAAATCAAAGGTTGATCGAACATCCTACACAGTATTCTCGAAAAAACTTTAGTATCTACTCTGGAAGATGTCGGACAGTATTCACTCAATCACCTCTCTTTTATACCTGATCATTATAATTCCATAATAGAAAACTAAAGTCCTAAAAATCAGTTAAATTAAATAAATCCATGATGGATATTTCATAATTTTAGAGGACTAGCTAACCAAGGAAAATATTGACATAGAAATAACTTCAATTGCCTTCAAATCATCTTTAAAACCTTATATCATGAGCACAAACAAAACTCCCGGGTTCAACGAACCATCCATTGATTCCAGAGGGCAAATACGGACTGGAAGAGAAGTTAGAAGACAGGATTGGGGATATACCAATCAGTATCGTCGAATGATGCAGAGAGACACCCGACAAAGTGTCGAAGATCAACAAATTTCTAAAGGTTTCTGAAGGTCTTTTCTGCAGTTCTATTAATCCTAAAAGCCATTTATTTTTAGGTTAAAACCAAATAGTTTGGAAAAATAGCTTCAGCTAATGAAGATCCCAATATTAACAAAGGGTAAGCTCTTACGAGTTTACCCTTTAAAAATATATTCTAACCTGAATTTACTAGACAATCTCTGCTGTCAGACCTTCTTCAAGGAGTTTCCCACAGCGTGGCTCCAAATCTTTATATGTTCCGGTTTTTACCGTGCATTTCCCTTTATAATGGACCAGGAGAGAGCATTGCTCGGCCTGCTCCGGGGTATGTTCACACGCAATAATGAGCGTTTCTATAACATGATCAAAAGTGTTATAATCATCATTATACAAAACGATCTCATGAAGTTTCGACTCCTTAGTTTCTACCTTCTTCTTTTCAAGAACTTCTTCTTGTGTACTCATAGTCAGACATTTTCATGTGGAAAAACAGGGTTAAATATAAGAATTTCTTCTTAATCCTGTTTCTTGAAGAATTTTAAAGCCACCCACTCTTCCCGTTCCTTAAAATCTTTATATTCCAAACCAATCCTCTCGCATTCCTTCTTTATTACCGGAATATCTTTAGAGTAAAATCCGCTAAGATACAGTTCCCCCCCTGCATAGAGGCTTTTATAGTAGTTCTGCATATCTTCCAGTAAAATATTCCTGTTGATGTTGGCTATAATGACATCATAGTGACGGTACTTGAGTAGTTCTGCACCTCCTTCAAAAGCTTCGATCCTGGTGCATTCATTACGCTCTACATTTTCCTGGGTATTTTGATAGCACCAGTTATCAATATCGATCGCTTCGATTTGTGATGCACCTCTTTTCTCGGCTACAATAGCCAATACACCCGTACCACATCCCATGTCCAGGACCTTCTTTCCGTGAAAATCCTGTTCCAAAAGAAATTCTATCATCATGTGAGTGGTAGCATGATGGCCGGTTCCAAAAGACATTTTTGGCTCGATCACGATATCGTAAGTGACATCCGGTTTTGGATGAAAAGGTGCCCTTACCCCACATTGTTCATTAACAATAATAGGATGAAAATTCTTTTCCCACTCCACATTCCAGTTCACCTGTTCAATTTCGGTTTGGGTAAAGGAAATATCGAATTCATTGGACTGGAGGATGTGAATTCCTGTCATTGATTCTGCATCATATTCTTCTTTGGGAATATACGCAGTAATTCCATCTTCATTTTCTACAAAACTTTCAAAACCAGCCATACCCAGTTCGGCAATAAGGATTTCTGATGCCGGTTGTGGGGGTTCAATGACAAATCTAAACTCCAGATAATTCATAATTTTATTTTCAAAATGCCTCAACAATAGCCATAAAGTCTTCGGCTTTAAGACTTGCACCGCCTATAAGACCACCATCCACATCTTCTTTTGCAAAGATTTCCTGAGCATTTCCCGGTTTTACACTTCCACCATAAAGGATTGCCACATCATTTGCCACTTCATTCCCATATTTCTCAGCAACCGTTTTCCTAATAAATGCGTGCATTTCCTGTGCCTGTTCAGGGGAGGCTGTTTCGCCTGTTCCAATAGCCCAAACAGGTTCATAAGCGATCACTACTTTATTCCAGTTGGCTTCAGGAACGTGAAAAAGGCCTTTTTCCAGCTGTCGCTTTACTACCTCGAAATGTTTTTCCGTCTTTCGTTCACCAAGTTCTTCTCCGCAGCAAAAGATCACTTCCATGTCATTTTCTAACGCAGCGTTTACTTTCTTTGCCAACAATTCATCGGTCTCTTTATAAATTGCCCGACGTTCACTATGCCCCAGGATCACGGTTTTAATCCCAATACTGGTAAGCATTTGCCCGGAAACCTCGCCTGTGTATGCTCCGTCACTATTCTCATTCATATTTTGCGCCGCAACATCAACAGGCAATTCTCTTAAAGATTCAAAAGCGTGGTGTAGATTGGTAAAAGAAGGAGCCACAATCACCCGCACACCTTCCTTTTCTTTATATAACTTTTTAATGTTTGACAACAAATCTTCGGTTTGAGCCAGATCATTATTCATTTTCCAGTTTCCGGCTACTATTTTGTCTCTCATAATTGTAGTTTAAGGGTAAGTTAGTATTCTGTTTCTATTGGTTTAGCTAAAACTATTATAAAATCCTTCGGAAAATCTTTGTAATGAACAGATTAATTCTCCAGGGATCTCATATTGTTTTGAAAATACAAATATAAGACTGCAGACGTTAACAACCTGCCGAAAAACCAGGAAAACCACAAATATGAGGTGTCAAAAATGGCATTTTGAGCAGCTTTTTCCCTGCAGTTGATTCCGAAGTATTAAAAGCATGAGTTTTGAGGAATAACCAACCTAAAAAAAGAGCTTTCAGAATTAATTATTGAAAACACCTTCTAAAAAGAACATTTCTGGAACCTCTTAAAACTGGAGGTCTGCGGCATCATTCCAGTGCAGTTTTTGAAGAATAGTGCCCTCCTGAAGTCTCACCAATCCGGGATTACTTCTAATAATAGTTTTTAACGCAGTTTCATCGCTGAAATACCATTCCAGGTCGAGGTTGTACTTTTGATTCATTTCCTCTTTAAGCTCTTCCCCTGATGCTGAAAGGCCAACAACCCTATACCCACTGGCACGGGCATCTTCTATTACATTCTTAAGCTTTCGGAAGCCATCGGCCTCACTACGGGAAAGGCTATAGGCAACGATCATAAGTAATTTATCTTCCTGAAGGATCTCGGAAGTATACTTCTCTCCGTTTCTTTCTATGGAGAAATCGAGGATGGGTGGTACGTAACCTTCCTGAACCATCTCAGTCTCCACTTCAATAAATTCTCCTTCTGCTGCAGGATAGGAACCACTGGTAGTGTAAATTTTCTCCTCCCCATTCACCAGGAATTTCCAGTGGTAGTCATATATAGCTTCGGGTGCTCCCGGCGGTACGCTCATAGCTTGTTCAATATTGGTTCCTTCTTTGTAGGCCCTAAAATCAAAAACCGGAAGGTGCATTAAAACATAATATGCAAAAACAAAACATAGCATGAACGATAGAAAAACTATCCACCTGTGGGAGGCTTTGGCAAAATAGGGGGTGATGTATTCTCTTTTAAAAAAGAGAATTAGTATAAGCACAAGAAGAATCATGTCTTTATAAAAAGACTGCCAGGGGGTAAGAGGAATTGCATCCCCAAAACAGCCACAATCGGTTACCTTATTGTAATAAGCCGAATAAAAGGTGAGGAAACCAAAAAATATAACCATGAGCAGTAATGCCCAGGTGGTAAATTTCGGAAGGTATCCTATAATTAACATAACCCCAAGAACAAGTTCAAAGACCACTACTAAAAGTGCGATCACAAGTGCAAATGGTGCTAAAAATTCCAGGTCAAGAACCGATGGACTAAAATATTCTTCCAATTTGAAAGAAAAACCTATAGGATCATTAAGCTTTATAAATCCCGAGAAAATGAATAAGATCCCTACCACCCAACGGGAAATGTCTACAAGTAATTTCATGCCGTACCATTTATGTTTTACTAAGTTCGCTGTTTTCGTTAATGTGTATTAAAGCAAAGACGGCATAATTTATCATATCTTCATAATTCGCCCCAATCCCCTCACTCACAATAGTTTTACCTTTATTGTCTTCTATTTGCTTGATACGAAGCAATTTTTGCAGGATAAGATCGGTTAATGAGCTAACTCTCATCTCTCGCCATGCTTCCCCATAGTCATGATTTTTGTCTTCCATCAGCTGTTTTGTGCGCTCAATGGTACGATCATATAATTCTTCGACTTCTTTAGTTAACAGGTCGGGTTGTACTGCAATCCCTTTTTCCAGCTGAATCAAGGCCATCACCGAATAATTGATGATCCCTATGAATTCGGGTACTTCTCCTTCATCCACTTTTCTCACCTCGTTTTCCTGAAGACCTCTTATTCGCTGCGCCTTAATAAAGATTTGGTCGGTAAGCGACGGAAGCCTTAAAATACGCCAGGCACAACCATAATCTTTCATCTTTTTCATAAAAAGGCCGCGACATTCGGCGATAACAGAATCATATTGGGCGGAGGTGTCCTTCATAGAAACGGGTAATTTGTGTAAATTTCGCTGATTTAAATCTTTTTGTCAAAGTTAATTTTTCCAACCAGAAAACCGCGTTTTTTAGAATGTATATCAATTGTAAAGCCCGGCTTATAGATCTTTCCACTCCCAAAGTAATGGGTATTCTTAACATCACCCCCGATTCTTTCTACGATGGCGGATACCGGGAAAAACTGGAAGATCATTTACTGCAGGCAGAAAAAATGCTGAAAGAGGGAGCAGATTTTATCGATGTAGGTGCCTACAGCAGCCGTCCTGGAGCTACAGATATTTCGGAAGCTGAAGAGTTGCAACGAATTCTTCCCGTAGTGGAGGCGCTGGTAAAAAAATTCCCCGAATTAATTATTTCCGTAGATACCTTCCGCAGTGAAGTGGCACGGCAGTGTGTAGAAGCAGGGGCGGCTATGATAAACGATATTTCCGCAGGAAATCTTGATAAAACAATGATGGAAACTGTAGCCCGACTGCAAGTGCCATACATCATGATGCACATGAGAGGTAATCCTAAAACCATGAAAACCCTTAACCAGTATGAAGATCTTACCAGGGATGTTTTATTCTATTTTTCTAAAAAAATTGACCGCGCAAGAGAAATGGGGATCAATGATCTTATTATAGATCCTGGCTTTGGTTTCTCAAAAAATATTGCTCAGAATTTTGAATTGCTGTCACACCTGGAACTTTTTAAAAACCTGAACCTGCCCTTATTATGCGGGCTCTCAAGAAAATCCCTAATTTACAAGACTTTCAACACCACACCGGAAGAAGCCCTTAACGGCACCACCGTTCTCAATACCATTTCTTTAATGAAAGGGGCTAACATTTTAAGAGTTCATGACGTGAAGGAAGCGGCGGAATGTGTGAAATTAGTGCAGCGGCTAAGAAACTAACTCATAATTTTTTACATTTACCAAAAAGCACGCCTACTTTGGAGTTCCTAGATCTACGCATTCTCGATATTGTTGACATCATCTTTATCGCAGCCCTGCTCTATTATATTTATAAATTGGTAAAGGGTACTGTAGCGGTCAACATTTTTATTGGAATCGTAATCATCTACTTCGTATGGAAGCTAACGCAATTGCTACGCATGGAAATGCTTAGTAGCGTATTAGGGGAATTTATTGGAGTAGGAATGTTTGCTCTAATCGTAGTTTTCCAGCAGGAAATTAGGAAATTCCTCCTCATGATCGGTTCTACAAATTTTGCAAGGAGAAGGCGTTTTCTGCAAACATTAAAACTAATAAAGGACGATCTCGAAACACCTAATGACGTAGAGGCAATCATAAAAGCCTGTGAACATATGGGAAGGACAAATACCGGTGCTCTTATTGTGATCCAGAGGAATACCAGTCTCGATTTTGTAAAACAAAGTGGGGATCCTATGAAGATCCTTGTCAATCAACCCATTATCGAATCTATTTTTTACAAGAACAGTATTTTGCATGACGGGGCCCTTGTCATAGAAGACAATTATATCACCGCCACCAGGGTGATCCTGCCCGTATCAAATGACCGTACTATACCACTGCGCTTCGGACTAAGACATCGTGCTGCCGTTGGTATTACAGAAAAAACTGATGCTCTGGCCCTTGTTGTTAGCGAAGAGACCGGGCAAATTTCTTATATTAAAGATGGGGAATTTGTTATGTACGAAGATAGGGACGATCTAATTCAGAAATTAAGAGCCGACCTTATTTAGAGGGTTTCTTCTTCCTGCATGAACTGAACTTCGTAAAGGTTTTTGTAGTAACCATTTTCTTTCTTCAGCAACTGGGCATGCGTTCCCATTTCCACTATTCTACCTGCGTCCATCACCAGGATCTTATCTGCCTTTTTAACCGTTGCGAGCCTGTGGGCAATAACAATGGAAGTACGACCTTCTGTAATTTTTAAGGTTGCATCCTGGATGAGTTGTTCACTATAAGAATCCACAGAAGAAGTGGCTTCATCAAGCACCAAAATACTTGGATTACTAACATACGCTCTCAAAAATGCAATTAATTGACGTTGTCCCGAAGAGAGCATGATCCCACGCTCCTTTACGTTGTAATCATAACCGCCGGGAAGGGTGGTAATGAATTGATCAACCCCAATATCTTTGGCCGCCTGTGCTACCGTTTCTTTGGTAATATCGGGATCATTTAGGGTAATATTATTAAGAATAGTATCTGCAAAAAGGAAAACATCCTGTAGTACTATGGCAATTTCTCCTCTAAGGGATTTTAAAGTGATATCCTTCACATCTATTCCATCAATTAGGATGCGGCCACTGGAGATTTCGTAGGATCGGTTCAGCAAATTAATGATAGTTGATTTTCCGGCCCCTGTCGCTCCAACAATAGCAACGGTTTCTCCTGCTTCGGCTTTAAATGAAACTCCTTTCAACACCTCTTCATCTCCGACATAACTGAACCTCACATCTTCAAATTCTATTTCTCCTTTAAGGTGATCTATAACAATCTCTCCATTATCGGGAATAGAAGATTGCGTATCCAGAACACCAAAAACTCTGTTGGCAGCCACCATTCCCATTTGCAGCGTATTGAATTTATCGGCAATTTGTCTAAGGGGCCGGAAAAGCATCTGGCTCAATTCAACAAAAGCTACGATCACCCCCAGGGTTATTGCTTCACTTTCCGCCACTATTCTCAATCCGCCATACCATACTATCAAACCTATGGTGATAGAAGTGGCCATTTCGGCGATTGGAAAAAAGATCGAGTTGTACCAAACGGTCTTAACCCATCCCTTACGGTGCTTATCATTAATCGCCTTAAAATTCTCATATTCCTTTCCTTCTCTTGTGAAAAGCTGTACGATCTTCATTCCGGTTATTCGTTCCTGAACAAAAGTGTTGAGATTTGCTACCTGAGTTCGCACTTCTTCAAAAGCGAGTTTCATTTTTTTCTGAAAGACACGGGTGGCATATAAAATGAAGGGAAGTACTACCAGCACAAGAAGTGTAAGTTTCCAGCTTTGGTAGAACATAAAGGCCAGAATTACGATCATTTTAAGCAAGTCACTAATGATCACGAATAAGCCTTCGCTAAAAATACTGGAAATGGTTTCAATGTCACTAACCGCCCTTGTAACAAGGCGCCCGACTGCCGAGTTATCAAAATATTTCATTTTGAACTGCAGCATGTGCTTAAAAAGGTTCACCCTCAGGTCCCGTATCACCTCCTGCCCCAGCCAGTTTGCGAAATAGATAAAGCAAAACTGAAAAATCACCTCAAGGAGTAGCACTCCCACCATGAGACTGATGTAAAAAAAGAGTTGATCATTATCCTGAGGCACAATGGAATTATCTATTGTAAGCTGCAATAGATAAGGCCGCATTACACCAAGAAGAGACAGCAGGATTGCAGCAACGGCTACAAAATAGAATGCCCACCTGTAGGCATGCGCATATTTAAGCAGTCGCTTGAAGAGTCCAAAGTCAAAAGCATTTCCCGTTGATGCTGCCATTAATCAAAAATACTGTCGGGATACAAGATCCTGGTTAAATATAATCCGTGAGCAGGTACCGAGGCTCCTGCTTCGCTCCTGTTTCTACTCTCAATAATTCGATGCATTTCCTGCACCTCCAATTTTCCTAACCCTACTTGTAATAATGTTCCAACAATGGCCCTTACCATATTTCTCAAAAATCTGTCGGCAGTGATGTGAAAAATTAATTCACTCCCTTGTTGTACCCATCTGGCATCGTCAATTTTACAATCATAGGTATGAACATCTGTCCTGGATCTTGAAAAACATTTAAAGTTAGAATACTCCAACAAAATTTTTGCTGCCTCATTCATCTTTTCTACCTCCAATTTTCTTTTTACAAAGTAAGCTGCATCCTTAAGAAAAACATTTTTTCTGGTAGTGATGCAATACTCATAAGAGCGGGAAAGTGCGTCAAACCTTGCATGAGCATCGGCTTTGACCAAAAACAAATCTTTGAATGCAATATCCTTCGGCAGTAAAGAGTTTATCCTGAAAATAAAATTCTTCGATAGCTTTTCTTCAGAATCAAAATGAGCAAAAATTTGCCTGGCGTGCACTCCGGCATCTGTCCTTCCCGCTCCAACCACTTCGATTTCCTCCTGAAGTAAGGTGCGTAGAGATTCTTCAACCACCTGCTGCACCGTCATTGCTTCAGGTTGACGTTGCCAGCCGTGGTAAGCCTTTCCGAAGTATTCCAGCTCCAAAAAATATCTCAATCTAAATTTTTACTTTTGTAAATTAAAGAGACAAAGATAAGTCTTTAAAGGCAACTGCTCATTCTTCCCTGTCTTTAGATTGTTAATCTCACTATAAAAATTCCCGATGAAAAAAATACTGTTGCTTAGTGATACTCATGGATATTTAGATGAACGTATTTTAAAGTATGCAGGAGAAGCAGATGAATTATGGCATGCAGGAGATATTGGAACAACGACTGTGAGCGATACCCTGCAGAAAATTAAACCTTTAAAGGCCGTTTATGGAAACATCGATGGCGCAGAAGTAAGAAAAGAATTCCCCCTCAACAACCGCTTTATGTGTGAACAAGTTGACGTCTGGATCACCCATATAGGTGGTTACCCCGGCCGCTACTCCCCGGCAGTAAAAGAGGAAATTAAAGCCAATCCTCCAAGGATCTTTATAAGCGGCCATTCTCATATCCTTAAGGTGATGAACGACAAAAAACTCGGAGTCCTCCACATGAATCCCGGCGCCGTAGGAAAGCAGGGATTTCATCAAATGAGGACGATGTTGCTTTTCGTGATCGACGGCAAAGAAATTAAAGATCTTGAGGTGATTGAATTAGGGAAAAAGTAGTGATCAGTACTCAGTCAGCAGACAGTAAGCAGGAATGTCATCTCGAACTGAGTCGAGAGGGTGAATTTCGATTCTTTCACATTTGAAACTTGAACCTTAGGAACTAAAAAACCCGAAGCTTTCACTCCGGGTTTTTACGCACTAATACTACTAAGATGAAAGGTTTATCGCAACCGGTCCACAGATTTTACAAGATCTTCATCCTTTTTTATTGCCTTATTGGCAAGCACTAAAAAAACGATAGAAAATACAGGAGTCAGCATCCCAATACCTTTCTCTGAAACCCAAGTTTCTCCAGATATAGTTAGGGACCAATAGACAAATAATCCTAGTAAAATTAAGTTTAATAAGATATTGATACGCCCCAGCACAAACTGGAGCTTTCTATTCCTAAACAAAAAGATTGTAATTATTGAGAGTAAAGCCGAAAACAAAGTCAACCCTAAAGCTGAATATACATCTTCAATATAAACCGCATTTCCCAACTCATAATTCCAAAGCTTAAAAATAAAGATGAAACCGGCATTAAAAAGAGCCGCAATTAATAAATAAATCGTCTGTATTCTTTGTAGCATTTATCTTCAATAGAGGCACAAAAATAAAAGATTCTTTTTAGAAACCATATTTATAATCTGAAAATAATGTCGTATAATTGCAGTATCAATTCGTAACCAATTCAATAAAGGTTACTTAGACTCCAAAAATTTTTTCGATTCTTCCTCGAGAAGGTTAATCAAACCAAAGACAAATTTTATTTAAGAACATTCATGTTTGAAATTTCAGAATTAAAGGCTAAGAAGCTGCCTGAACTTCAGGAAATAGCCAAAACGCTACGGGTTCCAAAATTCCGCACGCAAAAAAAGCTTGACCTGGTATACCAAATTCTTGACTACCAAGCGGCAAACCCGCAAAAAGTACAGGAGGCTTTGACCGATGAGGATGCGAAACCGCAATCCAAGGAAGATTCTAATTCCGGTAAAAAACAGCGCAAGGAACGTCCCCGCAAAGAAAAAGACAACTCTTCTAAAAGCCAGGGAGACAATCGAAAAGAAAATGAAGCCAAGCCTGAATCCAGGAGCAATGCTTCTAAGGCTGCTGAACCTAAAGAACAGGCTTCAGAAGATAAAGGTTCCAGAGACAAACGGAAGGATCAAAAAAGTAAAAGAGATGATTCTTCAAGACAGCAATCCTCTAAAGATTCATCTTCGCGAAATCAACAAAAAGAAAATCGCAAAGATTCCCGTCAAAAAGATACACGCGATAACCGAAATCAGGGAAATCGTGATAACAGCCGCGACAACAATCGTGACAGCGGGAACCGTGACAACAACGGAAACAGGGACAACAGCAGTAACCGCGACAGCGGGAACAGGGACTCGGGTAACCGCGATAACCGAAATCGCTACAAGGAACCTGACTATGAGTTTGATGCGATAATTGAAAGCGAAGGAGTACTTGATATTATGCAGGACGGCTATGGCTTCCTGAGATCATCAGATTACATGTATCTTTCTTCTCCAGATGATATATATGTTTCTCAATCACAGATAAGATTATTTGGTCTTAAAACCGGAGACACAGTACTTGGGCAGGTAAGACCACCAAAAGAGGGTGAAAAATATTTCCCGCTTATCAAGATCAACAAGATTAATGGTCTTGATCCACAAGTGGTAAGAGACAGGGTTTCCTTCGAACACCTTACTCCCCTCTTCCCACAGGAAAAATTTAATATTGCCGAAAGACAAAGTACCGTTTCCACAAGGGTAATTGATATGTTCTCTCCTATCGGAAAAGGACAAAGAGGAATGATTGTTTCTCAACCCAAAACAGGAAAGACCATGCTCTTAAAGGATATTGCCAATGCAATCGCGGCAAACCATCCTGAAGTTTACCAGATCATCCTGCTTATTGATGAACGTCCCGAAGAGGTAACAGATATGCAACGGAACGTAAAAGGAGAAGTAATTGCTTCAACTTTTGATAAGGAAGCTCATGAACACGTACGTGTAGCCAACATCGTGCTTGAAAAAGCAAAAAGAATGGTGGAATGCGGTCATGATGTAGTGATCCTTCTGGATTCTATTACGCGATTGGCCAGAGCATATAACACTGTACAACCTGCCAGCGGTAAAGTACTTTCCGGTGGTGTGGATGCAAATGCACTACACAAACCGAAAAGATTCTTTGGTGCTGCCCGTAACATTGAAGGCGGCGGTTCCCTTTCTATCATAGCTACAGCTCTTACAGATACAGGCTCTAAGATGGACGAGGTGATCTTTGAAGAATTTAAAGGTACAGGTAACATGGAACTCCAGTTAGACAGAAAGATTGCTAACAGAAGGATCTTCCCTGCTATTGATCTTACATCTTCTAGTACACGAAGAGATGACATTCTACTTGACGAAACCACACTTCAAAGAATGTGGGTGATGCGTAAGTACCTGGCCGATATGAACCCCGTGGAAGCAATGGAATTCATTAACGACAGGATCAAACAAACTAAAAATAATGAGGAGTTCCTGATTTCCATGAACGGATAAGGAGCTTACCTCTCAAAAATGTTAAAATCCGGACACTTTTAGTGCTCCGGATTTTTTTTATTCCTTGAGATGATTTGAGGTGCGGGACCTCCCCGTCCGCCTGGGGCGGACACCCCTCCTCAGTGAAGAGGGGAGCTATTGGAGGCACGGATGATGATTCGCGGAGCAAACACCTTCCCATTCGTCCGGGGCGGATATCCCGCTAATAGAGGACAGGAATAAAAAAGTACCTTAAAAAATGTTTTCGGAAAGAAACACCACCCCCTCCTACGGACACCCCTCCTCAAGGAGGAGGGGAGAAATTTGTGATATCTGAACCATGATGCTGGGAAACGAGAACCTCACTATTCACCTGCGGCGAATTCCCTCCTCAAAAAGGTGGGGAATTATATAAGGGTTCTGAAGAAGGATTACAACTTTAACCTCGTCTGCTAACGGACGACCCCTATAAGGTGGTAACAAACCTCCCAAAGCATCCCTTTTTTCGAAGGAAAGGGCGGCTGAATATAGAAACCCCAACGGTTTTAACCTGCGGGTTCCACTTTAATTTTATAAATGAAAAATGCCTCTCGTTTTTCACGAAAGGCATTCTTTATAAATTGAACACTACCTTAATTAAAGCGCAGCTACGTGTTTAGCTAACTTAGATTTTAAGTTCGAAGCTTTATTATCATGAATGATATTTTTCTTCGCTAATTTGTCAATCATAGAAGCTACAGTAGGATATAAAGTCTCTGCCTCTTCTTTTCCTGCATCACGCAACTTTTTGATGGCATTCCTTGTAGTTTTGTGCTGGTAGCGGTTTCTTAGACGCTTTGTCTCGTTGCTACGGATTCTCTTTAACGATGACTTATGATTTGCCATTACACTGTTATTAAATTAATTCTTTACTGTAGTCCGTAGGGGAATCGAACCCCTGTTACCAGGATGAAAACCTGGCGTCCTAACCCCTAGACGAACGGACCAATTATTATTTTAAAATGATTTACACGACTTGTAAACCTTTGTAGTCCGTAGGGGAATCGAACCCCTGTTACCAGGATGAAAACCTGGCGTCCTAACCCCTAGACGAACGGACCATTCATTTTCAAATGCGGATGCAAAAATACAACTATTTTTGAATGCCGCAAATGTTGAATAATTTTTTTTGAAAATTAATACGCCTTGGCGAAAAGTACTCTTCCGGCTGAAGGTTTTCCTGAAAATATGCAGGTTCCCTCCTCCTTATCTCCGTCAAACGGAATTAAACGAATAGTAGCCTTGGTTTGCTCTTTTATTTTATTTTCTGTTTCGGAAGTTCCATCCCAATGGGCGGAAATAAATCCGCCTTTATCCTTCAGTACTTTTTTAAATTCTTCAAAATCATCAACTTGAGTAATATGCTCATCTCTAAAAGCCCTGGCTTTCGAATGTAAACTCTCCTGAATTTCATTCATCAAACCTTTTACTTTTTCCACAACTTCAGTTTGAGCAACAAATTCCTTACTAAGGGTATCTCTCCTGGCCAATTCCACAGATCCCTTTTCAAGATCTTTAGGACCTATAGCTATTCTCACAGGCACTCCCTGTAATTCGTATTGAGCAAATTTCCATCCCGGTTTTTGAGTATCGCGATCATCATATTTAACCGAAATTCCTTCCTCCCTAAGATCAGCTGCAAGTTTATTAGCTACTTCAGAAATTTGATCTAACTGCTCCTCTCCCTTATAAATTGGAACAATTACTACCTGAATTGGAGCAAGATTAGGAGGTAATACCAACCCGTTATCATCACTATGAGTCATGATAAGAGCTCCCATTAGTCTGGTTGAAACCCCCCATGAAGTAGCCCACACATGATCCAGACCTCCTTCTTTGGTCGCGAATTTTACATCAAAGGCTTTGGCAAAATTCTGACCCAGAAAATGAGAAGTTCCTGCCTGCAGTGCCTTTCCATCCTGCATCATAGCTTCTATACAGTAAGTTTCTTCGGCCCCTGCGAAGCGCTCACTTTCCGTTTTCCTTCCTTTAATCACCGGCATCGCCATAAAATTCTCCGCAAATTCGGCGTAGATATTATTCATTTGCTCTGTTTCGGCCAGTGCTTCAGCTTTAGTAGCGTGAGCAGTATGTCCTTCCTGCCAAAGAAATTCGGCAGTACGAAGGAACAATCGCGTACGCATCTCCCAGCGTACCACATTAGCCCATTGGTTAACAAGAATTGGAAGATCACGATAAGATTGGATCCAGCCTTTGTAGGTGTTCCAGATAATCGCTTCAGAAGTGGGCCTTACCACCAACTCTTCCTCCAGTTTAGCATCCGGATCTACTATAAGTTTCCCTTTATTATCGGGATCATTTTTTAATCTGTAGTGGGTAACAATGGCACATTCCTTAGCAAAACCTTCAGCATTTTTTTCTTCAGCTTCAAAAAGGCTTTTTGGAACAAAGAGTGGGAAATAAGCATTTTGGTGCCCTGTCTCTTTGAACATTTTGTCAAGTTGTGCCTGCATTTTTTCCCATATAGCATAGCCATACGGCTTAATCACCATACAGCCTCTCACGGCAGAGTTTTCGGCCAAATCGGCCTTTACAACCAATTCGTTATACCATTTGGAATAATCTTCTTTACGTGTAGTTAGGTTCTTTGCCATCTCCAGTCTTTTGGCACAAATCTTGCACCTTATTAAGTAAATATGTTAGCGCAAAACTAACTATTTTTATCTTTGTTCAACAATAAATTCTATACCATGAAACGATACTACAAGCTATTAAACGTGAGAGGCCTGCTTTCAGCATTGGGTTCTCTGTTTTTATTAGCTTCCTGTAGTTCTTATCAGTATGCCGGGTATGATAATGACGGAATTTACAGTTCCTCAGAAAGCGGCGAAGCATATACTGCTAACGATTACGAGGAATCTTATGAAGACGCCCTTTATTATAAGAATCTGTTTGGAGAAAAAGCCGAACAGTTTGACGCTGTACCCGAAAGCGGAGCTATTTTTACTGATGTTGAAACTTACTCCTCCGGTCAGTATGATGAAAATATGTTTGGACCAGAGGGATTAGAATATGAATCTGGCAGGGCTGCATGGGGAACAGATCCCGATCAGATAGCAGTTAATATTTATAATAATTATCCGATCTATAGCCCGTATTCCTACGCATATGGATTCCCATATTACTCCGGATTTTATGATCCATTCTGGGGACCACGATATTACCGCTACGGTTTTCATGATCCCTTTTACTTTGGTTCACCTTATGCCTACAACTCCTGGAGATGGAATTTTGGCTGGGGATATGGCTGGGGCGGATATTATGGTTATGGCCATAGATACTCATCTTACCATCCTTATGGAGGATATAATAATTATTACCCCTCATATAACCGTCGTGATGTAGCTTATAATTCCGGTCGCAGGAATAGTTATTCTGACAGCTACCGCAACAGGGATGCTTCTGAAAGTCGTGTATCCAGAATACAGGGATATTCAAACACCCGAAATGTTAGAGCCGCAGGAACAAGAGTTAATAACGACAGAACCTATCAAACCCGCTCAACCCGGGTGAGATCTTCTTCCACCCGTACAAATGATGCGTATAGAAGTTCTACACAGCGAAGATCTACCCCGGCAGTAAGAAGTAGTACATCTAATTCAAGACCGGTCTTTAGATCAACCCGTTCTTCAAGAAGTAATAATAGTTCTTACAGGTCTTCATCAACAAGATCCTCATCGTCGGGAACAAGATCTTCTTCGAGCAGATCGAGCCGTGGAAGAGGTGGAAACTAGTCCTCACTAAATTTTTATAAATGAAAAAGTTAATTTTTGCCTTCACAGCCATAATCTCTATGACTGTGGAGGCTCAAAATATTACAGATGCTGTAAGGTATTCTGGAACAGACCTTAATGGAACAGCTCGCTATCGCGCTATGAGCGGAGCGTTCGGAGCATTGGGAGGTGATTTATCCTCTTTGAACATCAATCCAGCAGGCTCTGCAGTTTTTCTTAATAGCATGGCAACGCTCACCCTCAATGTTGAAAACAGCAACAATGAGATTAGTTTCATGAATGGATACAATACCAATAGTAATTCAAATGCCGATTTAGGACAGGCCGGCGCTGTTTTTGTCTTTGATAATTACGATGAAAATGCAAACTGGAAAAAATTTACGATTGGCTTTAATTACAATAAATCTGCAAGCTTTGAGGATGATTTTTTAGCCTCAGGTAACAATTCTGGTTCTATCGATCAATATTTTCTAGCCTATGCTAACGGAATCCCTCTGGATTATCTTGTTCCTTTGGACAATGAATCTGATGGAGATTTATATTCCTATTTGGGAGAAAATCTGGGATTTGGAGCTCAACAAGCCTTTTTAGGTTTACGTGGAGGAGTCATTGGGGTGAACAATCCCACCAGCATTCCTGAAACAGACCCGGCGTATTACGACCTTGATACTTACAGCAGTATTTTATCTCCCGGAACTTATGACCAAATATATTCATATGCTGCTACCGGTTTAAACGGAAAATTTTCCTTTAATTTTGCTTCGCAATATCAGGACTTTCTTTACCTGGGCGTTAACTTGAACTCTCATTTCATCAATTATGAAAGAATGACGTCTATAGATGAAGTCAACCTGGACGCTCCCGAAGAATATGTGTATTTTGAAGACAATTTAAGCACCTTAGGAACCGGTTTTAGTTTGCAGTTGGGTGCTTTAGCCAAGATTGGTCAAAGTTTGCGAGCAGGATTGGCTTATGAATCTCCTACGTGGTATACCATTTCGGAAGAGACTACTCAGTATATCGAATCCGATCTTGCTGTTGTTGACCCCAATGTAGTCAATATTTATCCAGATTATAACCTTCAAACTCCTGCCAGCTATACAGGAAGTTTAGCTTACCTCTTTGGCACAGCGGCGCTTATAAGTTTTGATTATACCTATAAAGATTACTCCACCACGAAGTTTAAACCTACAGATGATCCTGCTTTCATGTTTCAGAATGTAATTATTTCGAACGAATTACAGGGAGCTTCAAAATTCAGAGTCGGAGGAGAATATCGAATTCAAAACTGGAGCCTTAGAGGTGGCTACCGTTATGAAGAAAGTCCATATATCAACGGTATTACGGTTGGCGATCTTGAAGGTTATTCAGCCGGATTTGGTTATAACTTCGGAAATATAAAAATTGATTTAGCTTACGATTATTCCACACGTGAAAATAACCCTCAGTTATATCAAACCGGATTAACAGATCGCATGGGAATTTTAAAAGAAAACTCAAACTATGTACTTTCATTGAGTTTCGGATTATAAATCTCCTGAACCTACAATTAAAAACAGCCTTCGGGCTGTTTTTTTGTTTCCGGACTAGTAGCGACCCAAGTTGCTTCAAGAGATTATCAAAAAAGGGTTTAAATATGTATCTTTGCAAGCTTAAATAGAGAGTTTTTAGACAGTACGATATAAAGTAATATGAAAAAAGACGGCATAGACGAGGCTATTGATGAGATGGGGGATGCTTTTGTTAGCCCCAATACAGATACCCCAATGCGTGAAGACGCGTTTGACATAAGTGATGACGAGAAAATAGAACGTATTCAGGAAAACGTAAGAAACATATTGGAAACCTTAGGACTGGATCTCACTGACGACAGCCTTAAAGGCACACCTAAAAGAGTGGCAAAGATGTTTGTCAACGAAATCTTTGGTGGGTTACATCCCCAGGTAAAACCTAAGGCATCAACCTTTCAAAACAAATATAAATACGGGGAGATGCTGGTGGAAAAGAACATCACCCTCTACTCTACCTGTGAACATCACCTGCTCCCAATAGTGGGAAGAGCACATGTGGGATATATCTCTAATGGAACTGTAGTGGGTCTTTCTAAAATGAATCGTATTGTGGATTACTATGCAAAAAGGCCACAAGTACAGGAAAGACTTACCATGCAAATCGTTAAAGAACTCCAGGAAGTTTTGGGTACAGAAGACGTAGCCTGCGTAATCGACGCAAAACATCTTTGTGTAAATAGCCGCGGAATTAGGGATATTGAAAGCAGTACAGTCACCAGTGAATACGGCGGCCGATTTAAAGACCCAGAAGCCCGTCGTGACTTTTTAGACTATATCAACCTGGAAACTGAATTCTAAATTCATTAATACTCTATGGCACTTTACGAGCAGCAGGAACTAAAGATCTACAATTCAATATCGGGAGAAAAAGAAATTTTTACACCTATTAACGAAGGTGCTATAGGGATGTACGTATGTGGGCCCACAGTTTACAGTAATGTTCACCTTGGCAACTGCCGTACTTTCATCTCCTTTGATCTTGTCTTTCGATATCTTAAGCACCTGGGTTACAAAGTGCGCTACGTAAGAAATATAACCGACGCCGGACACCTGGAAAATGACGCAGATTCAGGGGAGGATCGAATCGCGAAAAAAGCACGAATTGAGCAAATAGAACCTATGGAAGTCGTTCAGCGTTACACTGTCGATTTTCACAATATTCTACAAAAATTTAATAATCTTCCTCCCAGCATCGAACCCACGGCGACCGGACATATTGTGGAACAAATCGAAATCATCAAAGATATCCTCCAAAAAGGATACGCTTATGAAGCCAATGGCTCGGTATATTTTGATGTTCTAAAATTCAATGAATCTCACGAATACGGAAAATTAAGCGGCAGGAAACTGGAGGACATGATCCCCAACACCCGGGAGTTGACGGCCCAGAGCGATAAAAAGAATCCACAGGATTTTGCACTCTGGAAAAAGGCCGAACCTCAACATATTATGCGGTGGCCATCTCCCTGGAGCGATGGTTTTCCCGGTTGGCACCTGGAGTGCACCGTAATGAGTTCAAAATATCTCGGAGAAGAATTTGATATTCATGGCGGGGGAATGGACCTAAAGTTCCCGCACCATGAATGTGAAATAGCCCAGGGAGAAGCAGCTACCGGTAAAACTCCTGTGAATTACTGGATGCATGCAAACATGCTTACTCTTAATGGTAAGAAAATGGCCAAGAGTACCGGTAATAACATATTGCCAGATGAAATTTTTTCTGGTAACAATCCCAATCTTGAAAAAGGCTTTTTACCTACCGTGGCCCGGTTTTTCATGCTTCAGGCAAATTACAGAAGCATACTCGATTTCTCAAATGACGCCCTTGAGGCAAGTGAAAAAGGCTTCCAGCGCTTAATGGACGCCTATCATATCTTAAACAGCCTGGAACCTTCTGAGAAATCTGATTTTGATGTAGCCGCATGGAGACAGAAATGTTATGATGCGATGAATGACGATTTCAACAGTCCAATTCTTATCGCTCAACTTTTCGAAGCTGTAAAGCAGATCAATATAATTAAGGAAGGTAAAGCAAAAATTAGCACTGAAGATCTTGAACTGCTTACAAACACAATGAGTGACTTTATTTTCGATGTTTTGGGACTTGTAGATACTGCCGAAGCTTCAGATAATGATTTAGGAAATAGACTCTCGGGCACAGTTGAACTGCTCATCAAATTAAGGGCAGAAGCCCGGGCAAATAAAGACTTTGCCACCGGAGACAAAATTCGGGATGAACTCGTTGCTCTGGGAATACAGCTGAAAGATGGCAAGGACGGCACCAGCTTTACAATTGAATAAATTAATCTTTTTGAAAAAGTGGCTTTCATACCCGCTTATTGCACTGGTAAGATTTTACCAAAATTTTATTTCGCCGGTAACCCCTGCGACCTGTCGCTATACTCCCACCTGTTCACAATATACTGTTGAAGCACTTCAAAAACACGGAGCCTTCAGGGGGAGCTGGCTATCTTTAAAACGTATAGCCAGTTGCAATCCATGGGGAGGAAAAGGTTATGATCCTGTTCCGGAGAAACTTCAGAAGGAAAAATAATCGGAAAAGGCACCAAATATGTATCTTTACCTTCCAATTATAAAACTTCTTCATGCTTTTCAATAAAATCTACTGGAATCCTTCAGAAGGAATTGATCTGGGATTTTTCGTTATCCACTACTACAGTTTAATGTTTGTGGTCGCCTTTACAATAGGCTGGTATCTCATGAAGAGCATCTATGAAAGAGAAGGTGTATCTCTTGAAAAATTGGATTCATTATTCATTTATACTGTACTTGCAACGCTAATTGGTGCCAGGCTGGGACATGTGATTTTTTACGACTGGGAATATTTTCAAAACCACCTTTTAGAGATTTTTTTACCTGTACAATTTGAGCCCGAATTCCAATTCACAGGATTTAGAGGCCTGGCAAGCCATGGAGCTGCAATTGGTATTATAACCGCAATGTACCTGTACTGCCGTAATGTCCTGCACAAACCTGTACTGTGGATCCTTGACAGGATCGTGATACCCGTTGCCTGCGGTGGAATTTTTGTACGTATTGGAAATTTTATGAATTCTGAAATAATTGGGAAACCGACAGACAGCGATTTTGGAGTGGTATTCACCAAGCTGGGTGAGGATTTCGCAAGACATCCTGCTCAATTATACGAAGCTGCCTCTTACCTTGTGGTATTTTTAATCTTGTGGTTTACATATTGGAAGACTTTAAAAAGAGAAAAACTGGGATACATTTTTGGTCTGTTTCTCGTCTTATTGTGGTCTGTGAGATTCTTTGTAGAGTTTGTAAAAGAACCGCAGGTAGGGGAACGAGTGAATTGGGTGTTGAATACAGGCCAATGGCTGAGTTTACCATTTATATTGGCAGGATTTTACTTTATGTTTCGACCATCAACTAAAACCCGGGTAAAATGATTCGGAAAAAGACATTTTTAAGCCTGCTGTTAACAGGTGCTTTAGCTGGAAGCTGTAAAGATAATCCAAAGACTCAACAGCAAAATATTTCTGAACCTATTTCTTTCACTAAAGAAGCTGAAGGCTACCTCACCAAAGCAACGGGAGATACTATCCAACACCTTCAACTTGAAATAGCCGATGATGATTACCAGAGAGAAACTGGGCTTATGTATCGGGAAACACTGGAACAAGACCAGGGAATGCTGTTTATCTTTGAAAAAGAAGAACCACGCGGGTTCTATATGAAGAATACAAATATTCCTCTTGACCTTGTCTTTTTGGATTCAGAAAACAAGATCGTAAGTATCTCCAAAAACGCACAACCCAGAAGTCTCGAAACCATCACATCTGATGTACCCGCGCAATACGTTCTGGAAGTCAATGCTGGCCTTGCAGATCAATGGAACTTAATGGTGGGGGACAGTCTTATTCTTAACAGGAACTAAGTTAGAAAAACCCTTTAAAATATCATTTTTTGGGCCTCAGTTCTGAGGCCTCTCTTTTGGTCCTAAACTCCCAGGTCTTTTCCACAAAAAAACTGCATCGCCTCCAAATCCGGTAGAATTTTCTAGCTCCCCATTTATTTTTTTCAGAAAGAGCTTAGAGGTGCGAAGAATAATTCAACCAGCAGTCGTGTCTTTCGAAAAGAGCAAAAAAAAGAGCCTTCTGTGAAGAAGACTCTAATCTATTTTGAAGTTTCGAACTATGCTACAGGTTCTTTTTCCCGTAGTTTTCTTCTTTTAGTCTCCTTAGTGAAAGTGTCATAAGTAACAGGAGTTGCTATGAAAATCGAAGAATAAGTACCCACAATAACACCTACAATAAGAGCGAACATAAATCCTCTAATGCTTTCCCCTCCAAAGATGAAGATAGCAAGAAGTACCACAAGGGTAGTTAAAGAGGTGTTTACCGTACGACTAACAGTACTGTTGATCGCAGCATTAATAGCGTCTTTTTTGGTCCAGGAAGGATGCTCATTAAAGAATTCCCTAATCCTGTCAAAAATTACAACGGTGTCGTTTAGTGAGTAACCTACCACCGTTAGGATTGCAGCAATAAACGCCTGGTCAATCTCCATGTTAAACGGCATAAATTTATAGGTTAAGGAGAAAACTCCCAGTACGATCAAAACATCGTGAATAACGGCAACTACCGCACCTAGTGAGAATTGATATTTCCTGAACCTCAACAGGATGTAAAGGAAGATCACCAAAAGGGATCCCAATACTGCCCAAATCGATGCCTGCTTAATATCATCTGCAATAGAAGGACCTACTTTTATAGACTGCATAATACCAATCTCTCTTTCGCCCCCACCTCCAACTGTGAAGTCATCATAGGTTGTTCCGGCGGGCAAATATGCCTGAACTGCACTAAAAAGTTTCCGTGAAATTTCTTCGTCTACTTCGCTTCCCTCTTCTTCAACCTTGTACTTGGTCGTAATTTTAATCTGGTTGGCAGCTCCAAAAGTCTTGGCACTTGCGCTTCCAAATTCGGCAACCAGCTCATCCTGAAGTTCACTAGGATTCACCGCCTTGTCAAATCTTACAGTGTAACTACGTCCTCCCACGAAATCAACTCCCTGGTTCAATCCCTGAGTAAATAGGGATCCCAAACTAACCAGAATAAATATTCCCGAAATAATATAAAATGTTTTTCTCTTTCCAAGGAAATTTATACTAAGACCAGAGAAAAGACCTTTTGTAACCGGAGTTGCAAAATCAAGACTCTTGTTTGGATTCTTCGCATAATTATCAATGAACAATCTTGTAATAAAGATCGCGGTGAAAAGAGAAGTTGCAATACCGATTAATAAGGTAGTGGCAAATCCTTTAATAGGACCTGTTCCAAGAACCAAAAGGATCAATGCTGTAAGACCAGTAGTGATGTTGGCATCGAGAATTGAAGATAGAGCGTTATTGAAACCATCCCTAATCGCATCTTTCTGCACCTTACCTTTCGCATACTCTTCACGAATACGTTCAAAGATAAGTACGTTCGCATCTACAGAGATACCAATGGTAAGTACGATACCGGCAATACCGGGTAAAGTAAGAACCGCACCAAGTCCTGCAAGAACCCCAAATATGTAGAGGATGTTAACAACAAGTGCGATATCCGCAAAAATACCTGCTTTCCCATAGTAAAAGATCATCCAGATCAATACAAGGATTAATGCAATAGCAAAAGACATGATACCGCTATCAATAGCTTCCTGTCCCAGAGAGGGACCAACGATCTCACTCTGAACAATGTCTGCTGAAGCAGGTAACTTACCAGCCCGCAATACGTTCGCCAAATCCTGACCTTCGGTAATACTAAAATCTCCTGAGATCTCACTTCTTCCGCCAGAAATAGGTCCGGTTGAAACTCCCGGAGCAGAATAAACCACATTGTCAAGAACAATAGCGATTTGGCTCTGGTTCTCGAAAGCATAGCTGGTCATTTCTTCCCAAATCTTGGCTCCTTTCCCGTTCATTTGCATGGTCACGGCGACATTCCCTATTTGGTCGTAGGCCTGAGTGGCATCTGTGATCACACTTCCGGAAAGGGGTGGCTCATTTTGTCGGTTACCTCTTAAAGCGTAAAGAGGAGCAACCTCATCATCTTCGCCGGTGATACCCCACACGAATTTAGCATAACGCTGCTCTCCTTCAAGAAGATTGCGCACCTGTGGCATATTGAGATACCGGGTTACTTTGGCAGTATCTTCAATATTAAATGTTGCCAAAGCAGCTCCTCCCTGGAAACCAGGAGAAGCCATCAGGTCGAATAAAGGATTATTTTGTTCAGCAACCTGGGCTGTATCGCTGGCCGATTCTAATAAAGCGTCAATTTCGTCCTGCTCAGCGTCTGTAGTATCAGGAATTGTCTCTGCCTGCTCTTCTACCTCCATTTGTGTAAGAAGGTTATTGGCCTGTACAAAGAAATTCTGAAACTGGTTACTCTGGTAAACATGCCAAAACTCAAGCTGCGCAGTACTTTGCAGAAGGTCCTTTACACGCTCAATTTCTTTTGCCCCGGGTAATTCTACAAGAATTCTTCCTGAAGATCCAAGACGCTGAATATTTGGTTGGGTTACACCAAACTTATCGATACGCTTCCTTAGAACTTCAAATGCTGAAACTATGGACTCATCAATTTTTCTCCTAATGATAGGCTTTACTTCCTCATTAGTCATTTCAAAATTGATCTCTTCGCTAAGATTTCTGTTAGCAAAGATATCGGGAGAGGCAAAACGTGCATCGGGAATTTCTTCAAAAGCCTCAAAAAACAAGTCAAGGTAATTCTCCTGGCTTGTTCTTTGCGCCTCATCTGCCCGGGTCAGTGCCTGATTGAAAGCAGGGTCTTTGCTGTTGTTGGCCAACTCTCGAAGAATGTCCTTGACAGAAATTTGGAGGATCACATTGATCCCGCCTTTAAGGTCAAGCCCCTTGTTAAGCTCTTTTTCCTTTGCCGAGCTATAGGAAATACCCATAAAAACCTCTTCATTCCCAATAGAATCAAGATATCTCTGTTCTGCTCGTTCCCTTGCGATAATGTAATTATCAACACTTTGCGGAATCTCCTGCTGTGCAAATTCTTCGGCATCGTCCTCAATATTGCCAGCAATAAAGGTGAAAGACAGCTGGTAAATACATACCAGAGCAAACAAAATTGCGAATACCTTGATTATTCCCTTGTTCTGCATTATTCTTTAATTTATATTCATTTTTTAAAAACGGACAAATATAGGTTTTCAAGATAGAAATCCCAATTATATTTTTTGAAAAAATTAACTATTTAATACAAAAAAAAGAAGCTCTTCAAAAGGGCCGTCAAATCTGGAGTATATTGACCTTCCGGTTGTTTTTCGGTAGGAAAATTCCTTTTAAAAATGACACTTTTGAACAGCTTCTTTAAAAGCTATCTTTTAATTTTTAAACTACTTCTTTATGTCGAGAAGATCATTTGTTTTTGAAACTCCCTGAGCGCTTTCCTGCAACTTGGATTTTTCAGCCTCATCGAGTTCTACCTCAACAATTTTTTCAATGCCATCTTTACCCAAAATTACAGGAACTCCAATGCAGAGGTCATTTAGCCCATATTCCCCCTCTAAAAGCACAGAACATGGGAACATTTTTTTCTGGTCACAAGCTATTGCCTGTACGAGTGACGACACAGCGGCCCCCGGCGCATACCATGCACTGGTTCCAAGCATTTTGGTGAGTGTAGCTCCACCTACTTTAGTATCTTCTGAAACCTGATCTATTCGCTCCTGGGAAAGGAATTCTGAAACAGGCACAGAGTTGCGGGTAGCCAGTCGGGTTAATGGCACCATTCCCGTATCGCTGTGTCCTCCTATGACCATTCCGTCGATGTCTGATTGTGGTGCTTCGAGAGCCTCACTCAGTCTATATTTAAAACGGGCGCTGTCAAGAGCTCCTCCCATTCCTATAATCTTGTTCTTTGGAAGTTTAGTTGTTTTGTGAACCAGGTAAGTCATTGTATCCATTGGATTACTTACAACGATCAAGGTTACATTTGGAGAATGCTTCAAAAGGCTTTCAGAAACCGATTTTACGATGTCTGCATTGATCCCTATGAGTTCTTCGCGGGTCATTCCCGGCTTACGCGGAACCCCACTTGTGATAACAGCCATATCTGAATTTGCAGTTTTTGAGTAGTCATTTGTACTTCCGGTAATTTTAGTATCAAAACCTAAAAGGGAAGCGGTTTGCATAAGGTCCATTGCTTTCCCTTCGGCGTAATCTTCTTTAATATCAATTAAAACTACTTCTGAAGCAAAATTTTTAATGGCGATATATTCCGCACAGCTGGCTCCAACAGCTCCGGCACCTACTATAGTAACTTTCATGTGAAATTGGTTTGATTAATAGTGCTGCTAAAATACGAATTATATAAGGGTTATTTCAATGAGAAATGTCAGAAAATATAATAATTACAACCTATAATGTAGACCAAGGTTATAATTATAAAACTTTCCAATAGTCAACATGGAACTTATTAGAAAATTACCTGCCTTATAATTGAATCCTAAATCACCTTTAAATTCTACTTCATTCTTTTTTAAACCTTCCAAAGCTTTATTTATTTCACCAAGAGCTATTCCACCACCCCCTAAAACATAATCAATCGAGGAATCTGTGACACCTAAAGCTCCAAAAACTTCCCAATTTGAATTAACGATTTCTTTTGAAGAAATTAACTGCAACAGCCAAAAATCTGCGTCTACCTCTATGTCTTCCATCCGGGCAACTAAAAATGTTTCGCCTAAAAACTCATAATCTACTACAACAGGTGTAAAAGCATAATTAACATCATAATTGCTATAAGAAGCCAATATAGAAAACTGAAAATCTGTAGGTCTGGAATTGACAAAATATTGATTGAAGTTATGTTTTAAACCCAATCCCAAGGTGCTGAACCTTACATCACCAACAGTTACCTGAGGCGAGAATCTTACGATAAGATCCGTACCCAACGGAAGACCAACTGCAGCCTGGACAAAAGGGTGAGCCAAAACTTTCTTTTGCACCCCATCAATTGCATCAAACTCAAAACTTTCTCCGAAAAAAGAGCCTTCAAAGACCACATTTGTTTGCTCCCCAAGTGCAGAAGGAATATTTGCTGTCTCTGCGCCTCTAATATTAAAACTACTGAATTCACTTCCTGATACCGAAATGGTCCGTTTACTTTCGGGAACAAACAGTACATTGGCTTGAACAGAGAAATCAACCTGCCATGGTTCCAGACTTTGCGCGGAAACAAACCATCCGCTACTGGACATGTAGGCAGAACCCTCTGCAGCCGGCGAAGCAAATTTATCCGCAAGTATAAGCATGTCGTTCACAAAAATAGAGATTTTATCTTGTTGGGCAGACTGAGCAGAGGAATTGATGGACAAAGAAAACACCCAAAGAATTGCCGCTCCTGAAAGTACTTTTTTCAATGTAAATTATTTAAGGTTAAAGTCAGCTAAAAATAACAAAAAAAGCATAACAACATCAGGAGATTCCTACAATCAAAAAAGCCCCGCATTTCTGCAAGGCTTTAGTAAATTTCTATAAGGCTATTTACGCATCAATATTTGCATAAACTGCATTCTTTTCAATGAACTCACGACGCGGCGGCACCTCATCTCCCATTAACATAGAGAAGATCCTGTCGGCCTCCCCTGTGTTGTCAATGGTTACCTGACGAAGGGTTCGGAATTCAGGGTTCATAGTGGTATCCCATAACTGCTCTGCATTCATCTCTCCGAGACCCTTGTAACGCTGCACACTCACACCTCCACTAAAGGAATTGGCGATTTCATCACGCTCTTTATTGGACCATGCGTAGCGTTTTTTGCTGCCTTTTTTAATAAGATAAAGCGGCGGAGTCGCAATAAATATGTGGCCTGCTTCGATCAATTCTTTCATGTATCTAAAGAAGAAGGTAAGTATAAGAGTGGCAATATGACTGCCATCAACATCGGCATCACACATGATCACTACCTTATGATATCGCAATTTTGAAAGGTTAAGAGCTTTGCTGTCTTCTTCTGTTCCTATAGTGACTCCGAGAGCAGTATAAATATTCTTGATCTCCTCGTTTTCAAAAACTTTATGGCTCATCGCTTTTTCAACATTCAGGATCTTACCTCTTAGCGGAAGAATAGCCTGGAAATGACGGTCACGACCTTGTTTGGCCGTTCCTCCCGCCGAGTCCCCCTCTACAAGAAACACTTCACTTTCGTGTGGATCCTGCGAAGCACAATCTGACAGCTTTCCGGGTAATCCACCCCCGCTCATCACAGTCTTACGTTGCACCATTTCACGAGCTTTTTTAGCAGCGTGCCGTGCCTGTGCAGCAAGAATTACTTTTTGAACAATCGTTTTTGCATCGTTTGGATTTTCTTCGAGATAGTTTTCTAACATCTCTGATACCGCCTGCGAAACCGCGGCAGTAACTTCCCTGTTTCCTAGTTTTGTTTTTGTTTGACCTTCAAATTGAGGTTCCTGAACTTTAACCGAAACGATCGCTGTCAATCCCTCTCTAAAATCATCTCCGGAGATTTCAAACTTCAGCTTATCGAGTAATCCAGATGCATCGGCATACTTCTTCAAGGTAGTCGTCAACCCCCTTCTGAAACCAGCCAGGTGAGTACCTCCTTCATGGGTATTAATATTATTAACGTAGGAGTGAAGATTCTCGTTAAAGGAGGTGTTGTACACCATCGCAACTTCTACAGGAATATCATTCTTTTCGCCCTCAATTGCAATAACTTCACTAATAATTGGCTCTCTGGTTCCGTCAAGAAACTTGATAAATTCCTTTAATCCTTCTTCGGAATGAAAAACTTCAGAAACAAATTCTCCTTTGTCGTCTTTTTCTCTTCTGTCTGTAAGCGTGATGGTAATCCCTTTATTCAGAAATGAAAGTTCACGCATCCTGCTCGCCAGAGTATCGTAATTGTACTCAATGGTTTGCTGAAAAATAGTTGGATCTGGCCGAAATGTTACAATAGTACCATTGAGATCTGTAGTGCCTACGGATTTCACAGGATACATTGGCTTCCCTCTTTCATACTCCTGCTCCCAGATAGTACCATCGCGATACACTGTTGCCTTAAGATGATCGGAGAGTGCGTTTACACAACTCACCCCAACCCCGTGAAGACCTCCTGAAACCTTATAGGAATCCTTATCAAATTTCCCTCCCGCACCAATTTTGGTCATTACAACCTCAAGTGCAGACACTCCTTCTTTTTTATGCAAATCTACAGGGATACCACGACCGTTATCCTCTGTAGTAATAGAATTATCTTCGTTTATGGTGACTTTAATAACGTCACAGTGTCCCGCCAACGCTTCATCAATAGAATTGTCTACCACCTCATAAACCAGGTGATGCAAGCCTCTCACCCCAGTATCTCCAATATACATGGAAGGTCGCATACGAACATGCTCCATCCCCTCCAGCGCCTGGATACTGTCAGCCGAATAACTGCTTCTTTTAACCTCTTCGCTCATACTTAAATTCGTTAAAATTTTATCAATTTCTATAACGAACAAATATACCAAAAACATACCTGTAATTCCACTTCTCCCTCTGTTAAAGCCCTTAAGTTATCAACAATTTATGTGGAAAAATCCTCTCCTGTAGTTATTTGAAGAAAGTTGAATAATAAATAGTTATACCCTATTGAACTCACAAAATTCCACCATTCCTGTTTTTTAAAAATAGAAATCCTGAATAGAATTTCATCAGGCTTATTGACAAAATTAAATGCTCTTTAAGTTATAATTTTCCAGACTAGAACCATTAGGAAACCTTACAGTTTTCTTTCTTAATTTTTAACGGTAAATAAAGAAAACCTTAACTAAATATTGTCCTGCAAGGGCTATATTTAGAACATTAATTAAAAATCTTAAAAATGAAGAAATTTCTTATAATGTTCGCAGTGATTTCCGGGTCATTTTCTACCCAATTATCTGCTCAGGATCAAACCGAAACTCTAAAAGATAATGATGGGCCTAACTTCTCGAAGCTGGATGTTAGTCCTATGGATGTTGCTTTATTTAGGGGTGAGAACAATGAACCTATGGCCAGAGTACTTTATAGCCGTCCTCAGACCCGGGATAGAGAGGTTTTTGGAAAGCTTGTACCATATGGCGAGGTATGGAGAACAGGAGCTAATGAGGCTACAGAAATTACCTTGTATGAAGATTTAATGGTAGGAGACAAAACGATTAAACAAGGAACCTATACCCTTTATACAGTTCCCGGAGAAAAAGAATGGACGATTATACTTAATAACAGTACCAATGTTTGGGGCGCTTATGACTATCACGTAGAACAGGATGTCGCACGTATCACAGTACCGGTAAGAAAATCACCTGTACCTATTGATGCACTTTCCATGAGCTTTGCAGAAAGTAATGATGGAGCAGATCTCTTCATTGGATGGGATGACCAATACGTTAAAGTGCCATTTAAGGAGAAGATGTAATATATTGCTAAGACTAAAAAAAACGCCCTTTTAAGAGGGCGTTTTTTTTATGGGATATTTAAATATTTATGGGTTTGAAGGGAGACCTTCCATTTGGGATTCTGCATGACGTACTCCACAATAAGTGGAATTATTTTCTCCCGTTTGCTCCATTCCGGTTGCAAGTAGAGAATACAGGTTTTATTGACTTTCGCCGCCTGTTCTTCTGCGAATATCAAATCATGTTTATTAAAAACAATCACCTTCAGTTCATTCGCCACGTCATAGATCTCTGCGGTGGGAAGTTTAATTTTCTTGGGAGAAAGACATATCCAGTCCCAGGCCCCTGTAAGTGGATAAGCTCCCGAAGTTTCAATATGAATTTTAGCGTCTTTTTCCTTTAGACCCCTGGTAAGCGGCTCCATATTCCAGGTGAGCGGCTCCCCTCCTGTTACTACCACCGTTTTACTGCTCTTCACGGCATTTTCAACAATAGTCTCTACTCCAGTAGGAGGATGCAATTTAGCATTCCAGCTTTCTTTGACATCACACCAATGGCAACCCACATCGCAGCCGCCCACTCTTATAAAATAAGCAGCAGTTCCTTTGTGAAACCCTTCGCCCTGTATTGTATAGAATTCTTCCATTAGCGGCAGCATCTTTCCCTGCTCCACCAATTTGTTCATTTCCTTCTCATTCATAAGCGGCAAAGGTAATCAAAAACGAACACCTCAGATTATCGAAATTTCGAATCATTCTGGCCCAAAAAATTGAAACAGAAATCATCTTCACCCTCAAAAAACATTCTTTATTCGATTCTATTTCAAAATAAGAGCATTATCAATTTGCAGATCCTCTTCATCTAATTTTATGACGAAGCCATTTATAATAGCATATCCCAGTTCCCCGCCTTTTTCAAGAAAAAAAGTAGGGTTCACTCCTATCTCTAATTTTTCAGGAATTTGATATTTCGCCCCTACAATCTGGATTGGGTACTTTGTAAAATCCTGGTCCTCCTTTAAATCTTTAACTTTCACATAGGCTATTCCACGGGAAAGTAGATCCTGGAAATCCAGGTTGGCAAGAGCTTCAAGATTAGTCATCATTTCAGAATGAACTTTCCCGGGTATTAAGGTATATCCGGAAACATCCAGGGTTTCATATCCAAAATTGGTAGAGAGATCTCCCTGGTCTGCTATTCGGCTGCGGTAGTAGAATCCTTTTTCAGCTTTTGCAGGCACTTCAGCCCGATTGATACCCAAGTCAAGAATATAATTCTCTCCTAAAAGTTCATAATTTAATCCGGTCAATTTGAGATCGAATAGTTTACTATCATTTTCTGGAATTTTTTGATAATCTGAAATGTCGGCCGATAGATAATCTTCATCAGAAATTGAAAAAAGTGCTGCCAAAATCGCGGAAAAATTTAATTTTCGGATTACTTGTTTCTCAGGATCATCTGGGTAACCTCCCGATTCAACCAGAATTGTACTCGTACCCCACTTCTGTATATTATCCCCAAACGCTCTTGGTTCGAAATCATCATTGTATTTGGCTATTTTCCCTGGAATACTCGTTTGAAGCTGCTCATTCATTTGCACAATCACCTTCATCGCATTTCCCCGCACTTCATTAATGTCTTTTTCGTAGTTGTAGGCTGGCGCCAGGAAAGAAATTGTGGCGGGATGGTAGCTTCCTTCAGCATTGTAATACCGACTCTGGTCATGTAGGTTAAACCCAAAATCAGCTTCAAGACTGTCTCTCACTCTTTTAAGAGTTTTCCCTTCGGGAGACTGTAATCGCAGTGCATCACGGTTTACATCTATTCCCAAAGCATTCCTCCTTTCGAATCCCTCAGCACCATCGGGATTAAGCATTGGAAGAAAATGCAGCCTGAGTTCACTCAATATTTCCTTTTTTTCTTCAGAAAAAGAATCATCGGTCAAAAAATTCAACAGGTCAAAAATAGCCATTGTCGCAGTAGATTCATCCCCGTGCATTTGCGACCACAGAAAAACGTCTGTTTTACCCGCACCCATACTCAAGAGCATTAGATCGCGTCCTTCTATGGATTCTCCCACCTTCCGGACATCAACAGCAGGATGATCCTCCCATTTTGCAATCAAAGGCTGAAGATCACTGTAGGTAAACCTCCGGTCCTGCAAAGAGGTTTCTTTATAATCTTCGTAGTTCTCTAAAATTTTAGTAATAACCTCTTCCTCCTGTGATAAAGTCCATAAGGAGTTAAAAAGAAACAGGACAAGAAATGCTATTTTTGAATATCTATATTTCATATTTCATCATTTTTTTGAGGAACAGGTTTAAAATCAAGATGCTTTATAGCTGCCCTTATTTTTTGCATGAATTCTTCTCCGGGATCAAACTTTGTCGTACGATAACCTTCATCTTTCTCAAGCCAAAGTTCATGATCTTCAAAATTTTGATATTCGTGATGACCAATGACATATTCTATATCATATTTCGATTTTAAATATTTGATTAACCAAATATTTGACTTTAGCTGAGCTTTAGTAAGCGGTGTTTCCTCTGTGCCACCCACGTTCTCTACTCCCAGAGCAACATGATTCAACCCTATAACATGCCGTCCCATCATAGTTTCGGGCATCAACCGGAGGATGGTTCCATCTCTGTCTACCAAAAATTGCGTGGAAACATTCAAACTTCCTGCCCCGGAAATTTCTGTTCGACTACTAGGGAGACGCGGATTTTTAAAAGCCTTAAATGACTTCTCCAACGTTGGAATAGCTGTCCAATGCAACACGATCATCTTAGGTATAATACGCGGCTCTTCCTGTTCCAGACCATAATGTTCTTTCATGTACTGCACACTGAGCTCTTTCCTGTCTTCATTAAAAATTATCGGTCTATCAATTATCCTATTATTAATTTTTCTGGCAGAACCACAGGAGGAAAGACAAATAAACAATAAAAAGAAAAGCGTGATTTTTTTCATAACATCGGGTAATAAAAAATCTCCCAACAAGATCGGGAGATTTTTTTAAAAGCCATTTAAAAAATTTCTATTCGTCCCAGAAAATCGGATCTGTAAGAGAAACATCTGGTACGTTCCTTCCATTCCTACTTATTTCTGAATCGGGATAACCAAGGCGTCTTATTAATTCTCCGTCCAGATCAGGGTTAAGATTAACAGGAGGCGTAAAACCTTCATATTGGTAATCAAACCTTCGCGCGTCTACCCAAGCTTCAGGATGAAGGAACAAAGCGATAAATTTCTGTCTAAAAATATCTGCCAATTCAAGATCGGCAGCACCTACGCTTACACCCGGGCTATTAATATATTCCTGAATTTCATCTGAAGGCACACCCACTTTTCTCATATGCGCTCTAATACCTTCAAGATATGCTTCGTAAGCTCTGGTATTATCTACGTAGAATGCAGCTTCAGCTTCAATGAACTTTTGCTCCGCGTAAGAAGCTATTACCAGTGGGGATAAGGGAGAGGAATAAAAATCTTCGGGTGTGAGTGTCGATCTTGCACCAGCGGCAGCCGCATCTCCTCTTCCTGCACCATTTACCACTCCTATGTATTCGCCGTCATCAGTTTCTCCTACCAGTAGCGGTAACCTTGGATCGAATACGTCAAATGTTGTACCATCAAGCGCCTTAATAAAATGCTCTGAGATCCAACCTCCCAGAAGTAGATTTTCGTTATTTATTGCAACCTGAGCCCAGGGATTAAATCGCTCTGAAAAATAAATTATCTGAGCATCATCATCATTGCTTTCGAAACCTTCCTCTACCGCAGCCAAAATTGCAGTTGGATCATAGGCATCTGTTTTGCTAAGATGATTGAGATATCTTGCCTTAAGCATGTTTCCAAATTTTATCCATTTTTCCACATCGCCCTGGTAAATGAAGTCATCACTTCCCATTAGGAAGGTAGATTCCTCTTGTAAATTAAAAAGTCCATCGTTTAAAAGTCTGATGACCTCAGTATATAACACCTCATCATCATCATAGGCCGGTGTAATGGTTTCAAAATCAAATGCTTCGCTGTATGGCACACTACCAAATGCATCTACGGTCATTCCAAGGTTTAAAGCCGTCATGATCTGTGCTGAACCTGTGTAGTGGCTTGCACCTAGTTCTTCTGACTTAATAATAAGATCCTGAAGATCTGTCATGACATTGTACAAGTTAAACCACGTGTTTCCATGGCTTACGTTTTCCATAATGTCTGAAGTACTCGCTTCATTGGGAGAGGCCAATTGTTGCACATAGTTTGAAGTAATATCTCCCAGTCTAAATGTATTCTGTGCTGTCTCCAATGTAGTATTCACAAGAAGTCCGCTGATCGGGGCCTCTGTTGGGTTATTAGGATCAACATTTATGTCCAGATAATCATCGCATGAGGTAAAGCTTAGAACCAGCCCCATGAAAAAAGAAAGCTTAAATATTCTATTAATGTTTTTCATAGTCATTTTTTTTTAAAAACCTAAATTAACTGTAAAGAAGTAACTTTTGACACCCGGATATCCTAATCCTGTAAAGCCTACAGCATTACCACCCGCTCCTGCACTAAAAGATTCAGGATCGAAACCATCCCAGGGAGTGTATAAAATAATATTATTGGCAGCTAAGGAAATCCTGGCTGATCGCAATGGAAGACCATCCAGAAGACCCTCGGCAAAATTATAGCCCAAGGTGATATTCCTTAATTTAACATATGAAGCATCATGAATAAAATTTTCACTCACTCTTCGATAGGTATTTCTGTAAAAACCGGCTCCATAATTTCTGCCATCTGGACCTTCCCCCTGTCCCAGGAACACCTCCTGAGTATTGGGACTTCCATCTGCCAGCACTCCATCAAATACGATAGTTTCATTACGATTCAATGTATATTCAGGAATACCAAAAGCCGAGAAGAAGTTATCGTATTGGCTATACTGCTCCACTCCTGTTCTGAAATCCACGAGAAAGGAAAGGTTAAAATCTTTATAACCAAATTCATTTCGTAATCCTCCAACCCATTCAGGAGTGACATTACCAAGGATTAGCTGTTCACTGTTTATCACCGGGAAACCATTGGGTCCAATTACGATAGGAAGATCTTCATTAAGGAAAAGTGCATCCTCATCAGCTCCAAATCTTTCATAACTGGTTCCAAAAAGATTTCCATAAGCCTCTCCTTCAATTAATTTCATGGTTACAGAACTTCCTCCATATCCAAACTGGCTACCCAATACTATTTCGTCTATTCCTTCCCGAATACTAATAATTTCGTTATTATTTCGAGCAACATTAAAACCTATAGTCCATTCAAAATCTTCAGTACGGATCGGGGTTCCTGTTAATTTAAGTTCAATCCCTCTATTCTCTATCTCTCCTGCATTTGTAACGAATGTGGAAAAACCGGTAGCATCAGACACCGGTACAGGTATTATTTGATCTCTACTATTGGTTTTATACCAGGTAAAGTCTATTCCCAATCTATTCTCAAAAAACCGAAGATCTGTACCTACTTCAATAGAAGTTGTTTCTTCAGGTTTTAGCTCTGGATCTCCATATCTACTAAACCTCGTAAAGCCCACTTGCCCTCGCAGAGGGTAGATTCCCGGAGCAGTATAAGTCTGTCCGATCAAATATGGATCTGTGTCTTTACCAACTTCTGCCCATGAAGCCCGGAACTTTCCAAAAGTGAAATAATCCGGCGCTTCAAAGGCTTCAGTGAAAACGAAACTTAGGTTCACAGAAGGATAGAAGAAGGAATTACCACCAATGGGCAAAGTGGAGGTCCAGTCGTTTCTACCTGTAAAGTTCAGAAACAACATATCATCGTAATTTATCATGAGATCTCCATATAATCCAACAAGCCTCTTCTTTCGTAAATCCTGGTAGGTTGAAATCTGATTAACGTAACTTAGATCGTATAAACCGGGGATAACAAAATCCTCTCCGGTGCTATTTAGCAGTCCAAAATTTCGTTCAAAAATGTCATTCCCCAAAAGTAAAGTAGTTGTGAACTTCTCTGTCCAGTCACGATTTAGCTGTATGTAAAAGTTGGAATTAATATCCCTGCTTTCTATTCTTGTTTCACTAATAAAGCCCGTACTACTTAAAGGCCTTTCCCCTTCTATCCCCAATGGTCCAGGAGTAATTTCAGTTCTACTATCTGTATAGTAATCTGTCCCGATAAGGTAGTTGATGTCTATCCATTCCCAGGGTTCATATATAAATTTAAAATTCCCGGTTGTGCGGTTCACCTCATCTTCGAAGGTACTAAATCTTGCATCATAAATAGGGTTGGTATTACCGTAGGTCTTCATAGTTCCATCGGGATTGATGTAATCTAATACGTCATGATTTGGAGCCCAATAAACCATTCTTTCCATGAAGCGGTCGTGAGGAACTCTGTCTCCACCAGATATCGTGTAGCTGATATTACCTTCAAACCTAAATTTATCACTCATGACCGCCGTTCCATTTAATCTTGCCGTAGTTCTTCCCCATGTGCTGAAGGGCATAACTCCCTCATGATCAAAATTACTGAGAGAGCCGTAGAAGGTAACATTTTCACTACCTCCTGATATATTAATACTATTATCGTATTGCACACCGGTACGAAGAGCGTCTCTCCAAATGTCATGAAAGACAACATCTGGATCTATAGCATTAATTTCTTCCATAGATGGTCCCCAGTTAGGCCAGAAGGAATCTGCATCATAGTCACCTGAAAAACCTTGCCCGTAAACTTCCTGAAAATTAGGAAAACGATTTACTTCCTCGAAACCAATGGAACTATTAATATTTACTCTTACTTCCCCAGCCCGACCACTTTTGGTTGTAATAATTACGGCTCCATTAGCAGCCCGAACTCCATAAAGAGCTGTTGCCGCTGCTCCTTTAAGGATACTCATGGAGGCAATATCATTAGGATTAATATCTGCAGCCCTGTTAGAGAGACCTCGCGGAGTACCCGAAGATTCTATGGTTGAATTACTGATAGGTACACCATCGATAACAAACAACGGCTGATTATCAGCATTAGGATCCAGAGAGTTTACTCCCCTTATCAGAATTCTGGCACTTTGTCCCGGGGCACCACCTGAATTAGTTACCTGCACTCCGGCCACCTGTCCCTGCAACGCACTCACGACGTTTTGTTGCTTTGTTTCGGTGATGGCTTCTGCATTTATCTCTTCCACTGCATAACCTAATGCCTTTTTTTCCTGTTTAATACCGAACGAAGTGACTATCACCTCATCAAGGCTTTCCAAATCCACCTCTAAAGGAACATTTATAACCTCCTGTCCCGCAACCACAATTCTTCTCGTTCCGAAACCGATAGAGGAAAAAACGAGTGTTTCTCCTTCCTCAACCGATAGGCTATATTCCCCATCCAAATCTGTTACGGTACCTTCATTGGTCCCTTCGATAATTACATTCACTCCAGGCAGTGGCATTCCACTGCTAGCATCAGTTACGGTTCCTGTTATAACTCTTTCCTGCCCCAAAATTTCGGTAAATTGAAACAGAATCAGGAATAAGACCATGAAATTAACTTTCCTTTTCATTATTGGTTATTTAATTAGTTTTGGATAAAAGCTGTTACTTTAAAAGCGCTATTGCAATCTAACAAAAATTTAATAATGTAGGCGAAAAATAACAATTTACTCTAAATTTATCTTAAATTAAACCCCTCACATTATTTACATATGCAGAATAAAAAGGCAAAAATTACCCTACCTCCCTCTAACCTATTTTATATTTTAATCTCATTCTGTTTTTTATTCAGTTCTTGTTCGTCTACCAAGAAACTGACCATGGAGACAGAAGAATTTTTACAAAAGACAAATGCCTTTGATACTGGTTTTCAGGGTTTTGTTTTATATGACCCTGAAAAGGAAGAAATTATATACGATCACAATGGTGACAAGTATTTCACTCCTGCGTCCAACACTAAACTTTTCACATTTTACACAGGATTGAAAATTTTAGGAGATTCAATTCCTGCCTTAAAATATACTATTCATCATGATTCCCTCGTCTTTTGGGGAACCGGAGACCCTTCTTTTCTGCACAAAGAATTTGAGGAATCTAATGTGCTTTCTTTTCTTCAGGACAGACAAGAACATTTATTTTATGCAGCACCAAAGTATAGCGAAGAACATTTCGGACCAGGTTGGTCGTGGGATGATTATAACTGGTACTATTCCGCAGAAAGAGGAGCTTTTCCAATGTATGGAAATACCGTAAATTTTAAGTTTGATCCTGGTGAAAACCAACCGGGAATCTTGCCAACTCATTTCAAAGATTCTCTTATAGCCAATTCCGGCTATACTGGAAAATCATCTACAGCATACAGGGATAGATCTAAAAACAGGTTCCTCTATAAACATCAAATTGGAAATGAAGAGGAAGAGCAGGAAGTTCCTTTTATTTATTCTGAAAATCTTGTTGTAGAACTATTAAGAGACACTTTAAATAAAGAAATAGAAAAAATTAGAGAAGTGCCAGATCATTTTCCTCCAGCCAAAACTATTTACAGCATTCCCAGTGATAGCTTATACAAAAGAATGCTTCAGGTAAGCGATAATTTTATTGCCGAGCAACTCCTTATGATGAGCGCCCAACAAATCTCTGATTCTCTAAAAGCTGAAAATGCCATTCAGTTTATGAAAAAAAATCATTTACAGGATTTACCTGATGAACCAATTTGGGTAGACGGTTCAGGATTGTCCAATTACAACAAGTTCACCCCCAGGTCAGTTGTAAAACTGCTCGAAAAAATTCAGGAAGAAGTGCCTATGGACCGCCTGTTTGAACTTTTGCCTGCAGGCGGGGAGTCGGGAACGATTAAAAATTGGTACAAAGCAGAAGAGCCTTACATATTTGCGAAAACAGGTACTTTGAGCAATGCTCATATGCTCAGCGGTTTTCTGCGGACTAAAGAAGGAAAGGTTTTGATTTTCAGTTTTATGAATAACAATTATACCGTTCCATCGTCAGAAATTAAAAGAGGCATGGAGAAAATTTTGCGGAATATTTACCTCAATTACTGAGTGGGAAAAGGAAATTAACGTCCCTTAGGGCAAAATACAGTCATCACTTCTCAAAACAAGTATAAGAATGAAAAAACGTTTAATCATTAACCTCATCCTGGCAGTCCTCTGCACCTCTTTTTCAAGTCTTAGTCAAACTTTTAGCATGAAAGAGGTTGCAATGTTTCCTTTTCCATCAGAATTAACCTCTTCACCAACTGAAAATCAAATTGCATGGGCAATGAACGAACAAGGAAAAAGAAATGTTTTCCTGGCTTCCGGACCCGATTATGTGCCAGAGCAGATTACCAGTTTTAATTCAGATGATGGACAGGAAATTAGTAGCTTCCAGTTCAGTCCTGATGGTAAATTTCTTCTTTTTGTTCGGGGAGGAGATCATGGAGGAGGAAATGCAGAGAGACCGGTGAATCCATTACACAAGCCGATTCCGCCCGAAGTAGGAATATGGAAGATCAACCTGGAAGACAAAAAAACCGAATATATTGGTGAAGGGGATCGCCCGACAATTGGGAAACCTCATCAAGTGGCTTTCTTAAGAAATGGAGATGTTTGGACTGCCGATTTAGCATCAGAAAATACTCCGGAAAAAACAATGGCGATAAAAGGAGATGTTCATTCTCTCACATATTCTCCTGATGGTTCAAGTCTGGCCTTTGTTGCTGATAGAGAGGACCATTCATTTATTGGCATTTATGAGGACTCGAATATCCGATGGATAAACCCGGGATTTCATCATGATCGAAGCCCTCGATGGTCCACAGATGGAAGAAAAATTGCATTTGTAAGAACCTCTGGAGGAGAGGGCGCAGAATTGCCTCTTTTGGAACAGCGACACAGACCATGGGAAATATGGATAACCGATTTAGAAAATGGAGAAAGTCTTAAAAGATGGAAAGCTCCGGAAACTTTACGCGGCTCCATACCCACAGTTCATGGAGGTTTTAATCTTAACTGGGCGGCAGAAGATCGTTTAGTATTTCTTTCTTATGAAGATGGTTGGCCGCACCTCTATTCCATGGATGCAGAATTGGGAGAGCCCATGCTTCTGACTCCGGGACCTTATCATGTAGAACATGTCAATATGAGCCCAGACCGTAAATCTTTGGTTTTTTCAGCCAATGCAGGACCTATGCCCGAGGATATTGACCGACGGCATATTGGAATAGTTCCTGTCGCGGGAGGGGATGTAACATGGAAAACAACAGGTACAGGAATTGAAGCTTATCCGGTATTTACAGGGGATCAGGACGCACTGGCCTTTTTAAGCGCCACTGCAAAAAGGCCTCTGTTACCTACAATTTTGAAGGAAGGAAACATGCGCGTTTTAGCTAAAGAATCCATTCCACAAGACTTTCCTCAGGAAGAATTAGTGGAACCTCAACATGTGACTTTCCGTGCTCCTGATGGAACACTTGTTTACGGCCAGTTATTCCAGACAGATACAGGACCTGCAGAAAAACCGGGAGTGGTATTTGTTCATGGGGGACCACAACGGCAGATGCTGTTAGGCTGGAGCTACATGGATTATTACTCCAACACTTATGCCATCAACCAATTTCTGGCTAACGCGGGTTTTGTAGTTCTTTCCGTAAACTATCGTCTGGGAATTGGATATGGACATGATTTTCACAAGCCCGACAACACTTATTATAAAGGTGCAGCAGAATATCAGGACATCAAGGCAGCCGGAGAATATTTAGCCGGGTTACCTGAAGTAGACGCTGAAAGAATCGGAATTTATGGAGGATCCTATGGCGGCTACCTGACCGCCCTTGCTTTGGGTAAAGATTCGGATCTTTTTAAAGTAGGAGTAGATATTCACGGTGTCCATGATTTTGAAAACCGATACGACCTTCCTGAAGGATATGAGGTTGCTCCCGACTATGAAGAGGCTAAAAAAATTGCATGGGAATCTTCTCCTCTTGCTTATCTGGATAGTTGGAAGTCACCGGTCTTACTCATTCATGGTGATGATGATCGCAATGTGCATGTAAGCCATACTACAAACCTTGTGAGACGACTGGAAGAGAAAGAAATCCCTCATGATTTTATGATGATTCCCAATGAAACACATCACTGGATGAAATTTTCTAACATGGTAAAAGTAGATCAGGCTATAACAGATTTTTTAATTCGTAATTTAAAAGAATAAATTAACCCATTTGACATCTTGCTTTACTTTACTTCAAGAGTAGCAAAATATTCCTGAGCGCGTAACGCCGCAATCTTTGCCTGCTCTTCTTTCCCCAGAATATAAAGTATTTCGGCTCTTCTCATATGGCTTTCCGCTGCAACGAAAGAATCGGGAAAAGAACGGGCAGACCGGGTGAATAGATCATACGCCTTTTCTAAATTTTGAGAATTACCGCTCTTCATTAGCTCTTTCGCCTGCTTACAATCCTGATACCAGGATAGAGCCTGCTCTGTGAGCCTTTCAGCTTCCTGAAAAGTATCAAACGGAGGCAAATCTACTAATGAATTTTTCTCAAGAATAGGTAATCTGTCTTCTTTGAAAAATGCCTCTATTGCAGCCAAATAAGCTAAGGCTTCTTTTCTATTGTGAACCGGATCCTTTAATAACTTTTCTTCGGAAGGATTAGTGAAAAATGAAGCTTCTGCTATAACTCCGGGAATACCATACGTATTTCTAAGGACCGCAGTTCCTGAATTTGAAAAAATAGTATAATCTGAAGCTATACTTACCGGAGTAGAGGGTTCAAAGAAATTATTAAGAAGTGCATCGGCAATTTTCCTGGCTAATAGGACACTGGCTTTATTTTCTGAGGTATTTCCGTGGAAATAAATAATCGGGAAATTAACCTCTGGATCAGCTGTGGCATTATGATGAATAGACAGAAACAAATCTGCCTCATTTTCTTTGGCGAGTTCGGCACGTTTTGACAACAAAACATTCTCGTCAGATACCCGCGACATGATCACCCTGGCACCACGAGCTTCCAAAAGATTCTGTAAAATTAATGCAACCCTTAAATTTATCCATTCCTCCCTTTCACCAGTTGGTCCGACCCGGAATTTATCTGTAAGCGCCGTACCACCGTGTCCCGCATCCAGAATAATTGTCTTTCCAGCTAAACCACTATCCTGGCTTTGGGAGTAAAAGGGAAAAGACAAAGCAATAAGGAGCAACAAAAACAGGAATTTCATAATATAAACGGTAAAATTTTATTTTTTTATCTTGATGAAACGGAATATAATTTCCTTATAAATATAATTAATTTAATTTGGCCTTGGTTTAAGGTGACGTTTAACCGATTAAATTCAAAAGAGACTAAACAATGGAAAGAAGAAAATTCCTTCGCAACATGGGCATTGGAAGCATGGCTCTGCCATTAAGTGCCTTTGGAAATCCCATATCAACTAATTTCATTCACATTTCTAAAGATATAATAGTTCCCGAGGCTTTGCAGCAAGGGGACACTATCGGTATCATAAGCCCTGCGGGAGCCATTTACGAATCTGAACCTTATGAAATTGCCATAGAATCTATGGAAGCTCTTGGGCTAAAGGTTAAGTTGGGTGAATTTGTTCGTACGCGATATGGTCATCTCGCAGGTACAGACCAGCAGCGTGCACAGGAATTTAACGACATGTGGAGAGACCCTGAAGTCGATGCGATAATATGTCTTAGAGGCGGCTCAGGGGCAGCCAGGATATTACCACTGCTGGATTACGAGACAATAAAGAAGAACCCAAAAATATTCATTGGCTATAGTGATATTACTGCCTTGCATCTTGCGATTTATAAAAAAACTGGTTTGGTAACTTTTCATGGTCCTTTGGCAACCTCCACCTGGAATATTTTTGCTGTTGAACACTTTAAAGATCTCCTTTTTGAAGCTGAGGCTGTACAATACTCCAATCCTGTCGACAAAGGCGGACTGCTAACTCAAACCAAGAACCGCATAAGGACAATCGCTCCCGGAACGGCAACCGGAGAATTGCTGGGTGGCAACCTCTCGGTCCTCACCGGACTTATGGGAACTCCGTATTTTCCTACCGACTGGCGGGGGAAAATCCTGTACCTGGAAGACGTAGGTGAAAGAATCTATGCGGTAGACAGAATGATGTCCCAGCTGCAACTGGGTGGTGTTTTTGATCAAATAAGCGGTTTTATCTTCGGGAAATGCAGCGATTGTGAACCGGGTGGAGCCGGTGGTTATGGCTCTTTGACCATTGAAGAGGTTTTAGATCATTATTTAGAAACTAAAAATATACCGGCATTTTCGGGAACTATGATTGGCCACATTAGCGATAACTTCACTATTCCTAATGGTATACGGGCCGCTATGGACGCCAATGAAGGAACTTTCAGACTGCTCAACCCGGCTGTTGAATAAATTCAAATGATTTGAAAGTTAGGAATCCCTCACAATTCTTACTTTTATAAAAACTTTAAAGGTGTTCAATAAACAGCATTTTACAGAACTTTTATCGTCCGGCTATCAAACAAAAGGAGAATTTATCTATTTAGGTGCTGCCATGCACCAGGGAGAAGTCTATCCAGAAGCTGCAGTTAAAATTCCCCTGAAGACCCTGAACCGCCACGGTCTTATTGCCGGTGCTACGGGAACAGGCAAATCCAAGACTTTGCAAATTCTTGCTGAAAACCTTTCAAAAAAGGGAGTTCCGGTGTTGCTTATGGACGTAAAAGGAGACATGAGCGGTTTATTTAAACCTTCAGCCGGAGAAGCCTTTATCCTGTCTCGCCATGACAAATTAAACTTTCCTTTTGAAGCAACTGGTTCCCCGGTGGAGATCCTTAGCCTTTCCGAAGAGAATGGAGTGAGGTTACGGGCGACAGTGACTGAATTTGGTCCTGTTCTGCTCTCCAGGATCCTTGAACTTTCTCCTGCACAAAGCGGAATAATGTCGGTCATTTTTAAATACTGTGATGATAAGCATCTCCCACTTCTGGATCTTAAAGATCTTAAGAAGATTCTGCAATACTCCACAGAAGACGGGAAAGAGGAATTTGAAAAGTCCTACGGAAGAATTTCAGCTGCATCAACCGGAGCTATTCTACGAAATATTGTAACTCTTGAACAACAGGGTGCATACCTCTTTTTTGGCGAGCGATCCTTTGAGGTTGAGGATTTATTACGAAAGAACAGCGACGGCCGTGGCTATATCAATATTTTACGATTAACAGATATCCAGGATCGCCCAAAGCTTTTTTCAACATTTATGCTGAGTTTACTGGCGGAGATCTACAACAGTTTTCCTGAACAGGGAGACAGCGACAAGCCTAGACTTGTGTTATTTATAGATGAGGCGCATCTTATTTTTGATCAGGCTTCAGATGCTTTACTGAACCAGATTGAAAGTATTGTCAAGTTAATTAGATCAAAAGGCGTAGGTTTATTTTTTGTCACTCAAAATCCTGCCGATGTTCCTGCAGATGTGCTGGGACAACTGGGGTTAAAAGTACAGCACGCACTTCGCGCATTTACCGCTAAAGACAGAAAAGCAATTAAGCTGGCTGCAGAAAATTATCCTGTTTCAGATTTTTACGATACCAAAGATGAACTCACGACGTTAGGAATTGGGGAAGCGCTGGTTACAGCTCTTGATGAAAAAGGAAGACCTACTCCGCTTGCGGCAACAATGTTAAGGGCACCAATGAGTCGAATGGATATCCTGAGCGAAGAAGAATTACAGGATCTAATTGACAATTCAACACTTAAAGAAAAGTACAACCATAATATTGATCGTGAAAGTGCCTACGAGATCCTGACCCAAAAAATTGAGAGGGCAGATCGGGAAAGAGCAAAAGAAAAAGCCGAAGAGGAGAGGAAGAAGATAGAAAAAACCAGCTCCCGAAGACGCACCAGCTCAGCTGGCGATTCACAAAAAGCTGTAATTAAGGTTCTCACCAGCGCTACTTTTATAAGAGGTGTGATGGGAGTACTCAATAAACTTTTAAAATAATTACTTCATAATCATGCGAAAAAGCATTTTATCTTTACTTATTATCACTACAGGTGTCCTTGTTTCATGTGAAAAAGAACAGGATCCTTTTCTAATAAGCGCCAATAGCATTGGCGGGTTAACCAGTGATATTAGAATTAATCAACTTGATTCTATTTTTGCCGAAGATTCGATTGTGAAACAGGTGAGCAACAGCGAATTATATCGAAAAAGCAATGAAATTGAAGTTTTCGATAAGGAAGGTAATAAGCTTCTCCTCATTGAACCTGTACAGGCTTTTGATTCAACTAGCACAATAGGTTTTGTCCAGGTGCTTGATCCACGGTATAAAACTGCAAGAGGTCTTGGTAAAGAAAGTACTTTTAAAGAAATTGTTGAAAACTACAACATTTCGAGGATAGAGAACACCTTAAGTGCAGCCGTGATTTTCATTGATGAATTAAATATATACGTGACTGTTGATAAAAAGCAACTGCCGGTAGAACTACGGTATGATACGCAAACCCGAATACAGGCTTCACAAATCCCCGATGATGCGAAGATTAATTATTTTATGATCGATTGGGATTAATCCTTAAAATTTTTCCATGTCTTCTGAAAATCTTACCCGTTTAAATAAATATCTGAGTGAAGTAGGCTACTGCTCCCGAAGAAAGGCCGACACACTCATTGAACAGGGAAGAGTGACGATAAACGGTGAAATACCAGAAATGGGGACAAAAGTAAGTCCCAACGATGAGGTGCGCGTCAATGGAAAACTTATAGTCCCACCAAAAAAGGACAATGTCTACCTCGCCTTCAATAAACCTATAGGAATTGTTTGCACTACCAATCCCGCCGAAAAAAAAAACATAGTAGACTATATCAATTTTCCCACCCGAATCTTTCCCATAGGGCGCCTGGACAAACCCAGCGAAGGATTGATTTTACTCACAGATGATGGTGATATTGTAAATAAAATTTTAAGAGCCCGAAATAATCATGAAAAAGAATACATAGTTACAGTCGATAGAATTATTACGCCAGATTTCATTCAAAGAATGTCTTCGGGAATTCCCATTTTAGAGACTGTAACCCGTGAATGTGAAGTAGAACAACTAAGCAAATTTGTTTTCAGGATCGTTCTTACCCAGGGTCTGAACAGGCAAATACGCCGTATGTGCGAATATCTCGGTTATGAAGTAGTAAAGCTTAAGCGAGTAAGGATCATGAATATCAAATTGGATGTGGAAATTGGACAGTATCGACATCTTACCAAAGAAGAACTCGAGCAACTCGATAGGTTAACGAGTGAATCTGTAAAGACAAAAGAGGCCTCTTTAAATGACAATTCACCAGCTACTGCATTAAGGACGGAAAAAACAGAACCAAAAGAGAGAACGAAAAAAAAACCATATCACAAACAGAAGTCCCGGAAAAACTCAAGAAACAGGGAATCTTAACAGAGAATTAAGCAAATATTTGGCTGTATCTGCTTATTTTTAATAAAAAAATATGCCAGATAACAGAATCAAGAACGAAGACCAATACGAAGCTTTACGAGATAAGGGAGCCAGTAAAGAAAAGGCTGCCAGGATTGCTAATTCATCAAACTCCGGCGAGAAGGGTGGTAAAGGAGAAAAGTACGAAGACCGCAGTAAAGAGGATCTTTACAAGAAAGCAAAGGAAGTAGGAATTGAAGGCCGGTCAAAAATGAGCAAGAAAGAATTGATCAACGCCTTACGAAACCACTAGAAAATGCAAAAAATCCAACCTTTTCACCTTGCGATACCTGTTAACAATTTGGAAGAAGCCCGGAAGTTCTATAGAAATACTTTAGGCTGCGAAGAAGGAAGAAGCAGTGATCACTGGGTAGATTTTAACTTTTTTGGACATCAACTGGTGATCCACTACAAGGCAGCTTCCGAAGGTAGAGATGCAGGCAGTAATCCTGTAGATGGCAAAGATGTACCAATTCCTCATTTTGGTGTAGTCCTCGATTGGGATACCTTTCAGTCTTTTTCACAAGAGTTAGCCAACAAGAACATTTCCTTTGTAATTGAACCTTATATTCGCTTTGAAGGACAAGTTGGAGAACAGGCCACTATGTTTTTTAAAGACCCAAGTGGCAATGCTCTCGAATTCAAAGCCTTTAAAAATATAAATCAATTATTCGCGAAATAATTACCTGATAAATGAACAGATTGAAACCATCTTTAGTACGGCAACTGTTCGTACTACTCCTCATTATATTCCTTTTGGTTTTGATCTTTCGGGAGGTCCTACCTTATCTTTCCGGAATTCTTGGCGCCATTACTCTGTATGTTATCATGAGAAAGCCGATGGGCTGGATGGTTCGGAGGGGCTGGAAACCAATAATATCTGCAGCTACTCTCATGTTCCTTTCTTTTGTGGGTATCTTGGTTCCCATCACTCTAACAGCGATCATGCTTACTGCCAAAATTGGAAAAGCTGTTGCCAATTCCGAAATGGTCCTGCAGGCAGTAAAGGATCAGGTAAATGAAGCTGAAATTTACGTTGGCTACGACCTTAGCCAGAGCATTGATTCTTCCAGGGTTACGAATTGGCTGTCAAACAATTTACAATCTCTGGGCGCAGGAACTTTCCAGGCTTTTATAGCTATAAGTATTATGTATTTCCTGTTGTTCTACATGTTGATGAACAGGGATAAGTTGAAGGACCTGGTGATCTCGTATATTCCTCTTGGAAAAGATAATCTTGAAATACTTGGGCATGAAGGAGATGAAATGGTCAAATCCAATGCGTTGGGAATCCCTCTTGTTGCTTTTTTTCAGGGAATTGTAGCGCTAATCGGTTACCTTATTGCCGGAGTACCCGACCCTCTATTCTGGTTTGTGATCACCGGGATTGGAGCAATGGTTCCATTTATTGGGACAGCTATAGGAATTGTCCCTGTAACTATTTTACTCTATTCAATGGGTATGGAATGGCAGGCCATTTTTATAATCATCTACGGAATGGTTATAGTTAATATTACGGACAATATCCTGCGCCTCTATATATTGAACCGATTGGCAAGTGTCCACCCTTTGATCACCCTCTTCGGGGTAATAGTGGGTGTACCTCTTTTCGGGTTTATTGGTTTAATATTCGGGCCTTTGCTCGTATCCCTGTTTTTGCTTATCTTAAAGATATATAAGCACGAATACGGAAAAACAGAAAATAAACTTTAACACTAAAAAATTAATGCTATGCTAGAGAATGTAAAAAAGAAGATCAACAAAGATTATTTAAAATCTGAGATCTCGAATGTAGACGACGGAGATCTTGATATGGTAATGAAGAACAGAAAAGCCATTGATAAAAAGATGAATAGTTCGGGGATGAAAAAGTATGCCGAATTAGGCAAACTTATGTTCGGAATGCTCAAAGATTATAAGAAAGGAAATTACACCCACGCCCCGTGGTTTACCATTGCAGCAATAGGCTTAACACTAATCTATGTATTCAATCCATTAGATATGGTACCCGATTTCTTACCGGGAGTAGGTTACGTAGACGATTTCGCACTTTTTACAATAGCTGTACGCTTCATAGAGTCCGATTTACACGCCTATCTCGATTGGAAGATTGAAGAAGCTAAAGGTCTAAGTTCCTGAAACTAATCTTTTAATTCCATTTTTCTGCTGCGGTGAGTTTCCCTGGCCAGTAAAGTATTCTTTAAAAGCATAGCTATGGTCATGGGACCCACACCGCCGGGAACGGGAGTAATATAGCTCACCTTTTTTGAGACATTTTCAAAATCCACGTCTCCGGAGATTCTGTACCCTTTAGGTTTGGAATCGTCCGGTACGCGGGTAATTCCAACATCAATAACCACGGCGTCATCCTTGACCATTTCGGCTTTCAGGAAATTAGGAATTCCCACTGCAATGATTATAATGTCTGCCTGCGAAGTTATCTGAGTGATGTTCTTAGTGAATTCGTGAGTTAAGGTTACCGTCGAATTCCCCGGAAAGCCCTGTCTGCCCATCAGGATGCTCATTGGTCTTCCAACAATATAACTTCTTCCAATTACAACAGTGTGCTTTCCCTTTGTGGGAATATCATAACGTTCCAGCATTTCAAGGATGCCGAAAGGAGTTGCCGGAATAAAGGAGGTCATATCAAGGGACATCTTTCCAAAATTGGTGGGGTGGAAACCATCCACATCTTTGTCGGGGCTTACAGCCAAAAGAACCTTTTGAGTGTTAATTTGTGGCGGTAGGGGCAATTGTACTATAAACCCGTCAATATCATCATTATTGTTTAGCTCCTCAATTTTTGCCAGCAGCTCCAACTCACTTGTATTAGAGGACATACGGTATTCAGATGATTCGAATCCTACCCTTTTACACGCATTAACCTTGGCGTTTACATAGGTTAAACTTGCGCCATCGCTTCCAACAATAATGGCAGCTAAATGCGGGACCTTCTCCCCACGCTTTTTCATTTTTTGTACTTCCAGGGCAATTTCTTCCTGGATATCGTTGCTTAATTTTTTACCGTCGAGGAGAGTCATTCTTAGTGTGCAGTTATTAGTGAGCAGTTAGCAGTCTTTAACGCCAAACTTCCCGGGATTAATGATCATGAAATTAATTAATCTTCCAACCTGCAGGGATTGGTCCTGCAAATCTTCATGTTTTTGTTTGGAGATATATTCACAGGCAAGAGCAAAATCGAGCCACAATTGAGTTTCGGAATTTTCACTGTCTGCATCGGTTAATTTACTCCTGAAATGTTTCAAGTAATCTCCTTTACGATATGCTTCTGAAACTGTTGCACAAACACTTCTGGAGGATCTAACAATCTGGTTGGTTAGGGCAAATCTTTCTTCTACCGGAAATGATTTTGTAAGATGAAAAATCTCCATAGCCAGAGCAAAAGCTTTTTGATATGCCATTAATGATTTAAAACTCATCTGGTAATTCTACAGAGTTTAACTAAAAATGCTTTTACAACTGCCTACTTTGCACTGCCTACTGCTAACTTTATAACTACTTCATACCCTTCATCATCTGCATCATTTTTCTGCCGCCGCCGCCCTGCATCATTTTCATCATTTTGCTCATTTGTCCGAACTGCTTTAGCAACTGATTTACCTGCTGTACTGAAGTCCCCGAACCTTTTCCTATTCTTTTCTTTCTTGATGCATTAATTAATGACGGTTTCGAGCGCTCTTCGGGAGTCATGGAATGAATAATAGCTTCAATAGGTTTGAAAGCATCATCATCAATTTCAACATCCTTCAACATTTTTCCTGCCCCGGGAATCATACCCATAAGGTCTTTCATCGATCCCATCTTCTTGATCTGCTGAAGCTGGCTCAGGAAATCATCAAATCCAAATTCATTTTTGGCAATCTTCTTCTGAAGTTTTCTTGCTTCCTCTTCATCATATTGCTCCTGGGCTCTTTCCACAAGGGAAACAACGTCTCCCATTCCCAGGATACGATCGGCCATACGGGAAGGATAGAACACGTCAATGGCATCCATTTTTTCCCCTGTACCTATAAACTTGATTGGTTTATTGACTACAGATTTAATTGAAATCGCCGCACCACCCCGGGTATCCCCGTCTAATTTGGTGAGGATAACTCCGTCGAAATTAAGGCGGTCGTTAAAGGCTTTAGCTGTGTTTACTGCATCCTGTCCTGTCATGGAATCCACCACGAAAAGAGTTTCCTGCGGCTGAATTGCACTGTGGATATTAGCGATTTCGGTCATCATCGCCTCATCGACAGCAAGACGTCCCGCGGTATCAATGATCACCACATTGTGACCATTAGCTTTTGCATGAGCAATCGCAGCCTTAGAAATCGCAACAGGATCCTGATTGCCTTCATCACTAAAGACCTCAACTCCTACCTGATCTCCAACTATATGTAACTGATTGATTGCTGCTGGACGGTAAACGTCACAAGCAACCAACAAAGGTTTCTTGGTCTTCTTTGTTTTTAAATAATTCGCCAGTTTTCCGGAAAAAGTCGTTTTACCACTTCCCTGTAATCCCGACATAAGGATCACAGAAGGATTTCCTGAAAGATTTATTCCTTCGGCTTCACCTCCCATTAATTGAGTAAGCTCGTCTTTTACGAGCTTCACCATCATCTGTCCCGGCTTTAAAGCGGTAAGAACGTCCTGCCCCAATGCCTTTTCCTTTACTGTAGAAGTAAATTCCTTAGCGATTTTATAATTCACATCGGCATCTACCAGAGCCCGCCTTACCTCTTTAAGAGTTTCAGCAACATTGACTTCAGTTATTTGCCCGTGTCCCTTTAGGACGTGTAAGGCATTATCTAACTTATCACTTAAACTTTCGAACATAATCTCTCAGATTTTTAAACTGCCGGTTTTCAACCAACAGTTGCAAATTTAATGATTTGAGGCCGAAGTGAAAACTTTTTCAACTCCACTTCAACTTTAAAATATTTCTCTTTCTCCGGAAATAATTTTCTTCCGGAACAGGTGTCAAAAATGTCATTTTTGACACCTTATATTTTTCTTCATTTCTACCTTCAGACGTCCAACTTCGTAATTCGTAATTCTACCTTCGTACTTCGGTTTACATTCTCTCGGGCACCTGAATTCCCAATAATCCAAAAGAGGATTTAATCACATCTCCCACTGTTTTTGACAACTGTACCCGGAATTTCTTTTCAGTTTCATCTTCGGTTCCAAGAATTGTTACATTTTGATAGAAACTATTGAATTCCTTCACCAGATCATAGGTGTAATTCGCTATAAGTGCCGGACTATGATTTTCGGCAGCCAACTGTACAGTTTCAGGATAAAGCTGAAGCTGTTTTATTAACTCTTTTTCCTTATCGTTCAAATTATAGTCCAGTATTTGTTCACTGTAGTCAAATTCAGCTTTACGGAGAATAGATTGAATTCTCGCATAGGTGTACTGAATAAAAGGGCCAGTATTCCCCTGGAAATCGACAGATTCTTCCGGATTAAAAAGTATCCTTTTACGGGGATCTACTTTTAAAATGTAATATTTAAGGGCTCCAAGACCAATAATGCGATAAAGCTCCTCCTTTTCAGGTTCTGAATAACCATCAAGTTTTCCAAGCTCTTCAGAAATATTTTTGGCGGTAGCGGTCATTTCTTCAATAAGATCATCGGCATCAACAACGGTTCCTTCCCGACTTTTCATTTTTCCAGAAGGAAGATCCACCATTCCGTAACTTAGGTGGTAAAGATTATCTGCCCATGTGAATCCAAGTTTTTTAAGAATCAAAAAGAGCACTTTAAAGTGGTAATCCTGTTCGTTTCCTACAGTATAGACCATCCCATTAATGGCATAATCTTCTACCCGCTGGATAGCAGTCCCAATATCCTGGGTCATGTAAACTGCAGTACCATCACTACGCAGCACAATTTTTTCATCAAGGCCTTCATCTGTAAGGTCGATCCATACGCTACCGTCCTCTTTGCGGTAAAAAATCCCTTTTTCCAGACCTTTGACAACTACATCTTTACCGAGCAAATAAGTATTACTCTCGTAATAATTTTTATCAAAATCAACTCCAAGTTTATCGTAAGTCTGCTCGAAACCGTCATAAACCCACTGGTTCATGGTCTTCCACAAGTCCACAACTTCTTTATCGCCGGCTTCCCATTTACGAAGCATCTCCTGCGCATCTTTTAAAATAGGAGCTTCGGCTTTTGCTTCTTCTTCAGTTTTACCCTGAGCAAGCAGATAAGAAACTTCCTCCTTATAGACTTTGTCAAATTTCACATAGTAGTTACCTACCAGTTTATCTCCTTTTAATCCTGAGCTTTCCGGAGTTTCACTATTTCCAAAGCGTTGCCAGGCGAGCATGGACTTACAGATATGAATTCCGCGGTCGTTGATGATCTGGGTTTTATAAACCTTTTTTCCGGAAGCCTTCAAAATTTCAGCTACCGAGAACCCTAAAAGGTTATTTCGAATGTGGCCCAAATGCAGTGGTTTATTTGTATTTGGTGATGAATACTCTACCATTATTGACTCTCCGCCTTCCGGAGCTTTTCCAAAGTTGGCGTCTTCTTTAATTTTTCCGAAGAAATTGAGATAATATTGATCTGCCAGCACAATGTTCAAAAATCCCTGTACTACATTAAATTTTTCAATCTCATTGTTGTGTTCAACAAGATACTGGCCAATAGCTTCCCCCAGTTTCACCGGACTTGTTTTAACTTGTCTCAACATAGGAAAAGTGACAAGTGTAATATCGCCTTCAAAATCTTTTCGGGTTGGCTGGAATTCTATTGTCTCCAATTCCACCTGAAATATATTTTTAACCGCTTCTTTTACCTGAACGGAAAGTATGTCCTGAACATTCATTTTAATATGTTTTTAATACCTGCAAACTGGTACAGGAAGCCGCAAAGATAACAGAAATTTGAGCTTGGTTAAAGGGTTTGAACGCAAATGCTTATCTTTAGAAAAAAAGAAATGCTACTAAATATTTCCCGGGACTTTAGTGATAAAAGAGAAGAGATCAATGAGTTAGTGGGCAAGCCCTTCAACCTTGCAGAAAGAAAGGAACTAAAAAACACGAATCTTCGCGAACTTCCTGTTACTGCCGCCAGTATTGAAATTTACAACCTGCTCGTTTTAAACGAAGGACAAAGCAATTGTACCCTGGAAATGCGCTCTAAAGGACTATTAATAAGTTTTAGAGCGGCAGGAGAAACTTATTCGCTGGCTATCCCTTTTTATAAGCTGAAGATCTACAAAGGACGGGCAGAAGAATATTCTTTTTACATAGACAATCATTTTATAAAGATCCACGCCGGCGCCGACCAGACTGAGGTGCACAGCTTTATAAAGAAACTCCGGCATTACAAAGCAGACAGAGCGTTGCCAAGAGTAGAAGACCAGGAATAAGGGTGTAAAAAAGTCCTTTCTAAAAGCGCTTAAAATCAGGTCAATTAACTTCTGAATCTATTAGAACCTGAAACAAGTTCAGGTTGACGTAAAACAGGTTCTTCATAAAGCCGCGTTGCCTTATTTCTTCGGAAGAAAAACTTCGGCCAGCATGCAGCGGGCACTTCCGCCGCCACAGGTTTCGATTGTAGTGAGATCACTGCTAAGAATTTCACAATGCTTCTCTATGGCTGCTATTTGAACCGGAAGCAGACTTTTTCTTGCCGCTTCACTCATCACCAAATATTTTTTCCCGTCGGCAGCTTGCACCTGTAACATATTCCCTGCATAATGATGCAGCTGGGCTTCAGAAATTTCTATGATCTCTTTCCTGTCGGACTTCAAATGTTTAACCACATTCTTTCGCTCTTTCGGATCATCAATACTGTCCAGACAAATCACAGCAAAATTTTCGGCCAGGCACATCATTACATTGGTATGGTAAATAGGCATCCTGCGACCATCCACATCCTGGTATGCGGTAAAAATGACGGGTGTTAGTTCAAAATCTTCACAAAATTCAATTAACAGTTCTTCATTGGCTCTTGGCGAAAGTGCGCAATAAGCTTTCTCATGGATCCTGTCAAGAATGAGCACTCCTGTAGATTCCAAATAGAGCTCCTCCTCCTCTGCACTGGTGTAGTCAATTACTTCTTTAATAAGATAACCTTCTGCTTCAATTTTATCAAATACCTCTGCGCGTCGCTCTCTTCTTCGGTTTTCGGCAAAAAGAGGATAAATGGCTGCAGTAGCATCCTCATGAAAGGTGACCCAGTTGTTAGGAAAAATTGAGTCCGGAGTATCGAGTTTCTCGTCATCATCTACAACAATGACGTTCACCCCCACCTTCCTTAATTTTTCAACAAAAGCATCAAACTCTTCCTGAGCTTTCTTATTGATCTGCTCCTTATCCATGTGCAGACCTTCCTGAAAGTAATTATTTACGGCGGTTTGCTCATTCATTCTGAAGGCAACCGGCCGCACCATTAGTACAGTATCTGTTATTTGTCTCATTTACAATTTAATCTCTTATTAGAGGTAGCGTTGAACATCTCAATAAGCCCTCCTGTTTAGCTATTTCGGCGTAGGGTACTTCTTCCACTTTCATGCCATTCTCCCTGAGCCAGGTATTAAGTCGGGTGAAATTCTTTTCCGAAATAACCACATCTTCAGAAATAGAAAAAACATTTGAGTTCATATCATACATTTCCTGGCGGGTGATCTCGAAAATATTCTCTTTTCCGAAGAAATCCACCAGCCACTGATATTCCTTAGGATCAAGGAATCCATCTTTATAAAGAATAGCCTTCCCCCTTCCCACGGGCTGAAAACAACAATCGAGGTGCAGGGCATTATCCCTCGCTTCTGAATTAGATTTTCTGAGATTAAATGATCTCACCTTTTTATTAGGGAACATTTCCTTGAGATGCTGCACACCTTTAAGATTGGTTCGTGCGGTAATAAATTGAGAATAATCCTCTCCATAATATGCTCCTACAAAAAGATCGTCATTATAGAGCATAACATCTCCTCCTTCCACATGCACATCTTCGGGCAATTCAATGACTTTGTCGGGATCCATTTGATCAATAACATATTGAATGGCCTCTATTTCTTCCTCCCGATCTGGCAGAATATTGGCTTTAATGAATTTGTCGTCTATAACAAAAGCTATATCACGGGTAAAGATCTGGTTCAAATCCTTAACTAGTTTAGGACGATAAACTTTGACCTCGTACCTCTCCAGTATTTCGTGTACAGCCTCCATTTCCCGTACCATGTCCTGCTCTACAGGGTAAGTTCCGGCTTTTATATGTTCTGCAGATTTTGGATCATAAGCATTTGAATATTCCGGTGTTGGGCCGGGGCTTTCGGCTGTCCCAAGAATAACAGCTCTAAGACGTGAAGTTTCATTTTTAATATTCAGTTTCATAACCCCAATTTTGCCGCAAATATAAGAAAAGGAATCATCCTTCATAAGAGCTAATTCCCTTTCTTTATAGCACTTTTTTTAATCATGTTTGGTCCCCAGATTTCCGGTAAAGGATCAGCTGAAAATTTAATCATTCAAAATTTTTCTTTTCAGGTTTATACTAAAAAAGCTCCACAGATTCTGCGGAGCTTTATAAATTTATTATTCTATAGAGAATTTATCTATTCTCAATTTGTTTAAAAGAACGTTTGGTTTCTCCAATGTAAACCTGCCTTGGACGACCAATTGGTTCTTTTCTCAGTCGCATCTCTCTCCATTGAGCGATCCAACCGGGAAGACGGCCCACAGCAAACATCACTGTAAACATCTCTGTAGGGATTCCCATCGCACGATATATTATCCCGGAATAGAAATCAACATTCGGGTACAACTTTCTTTCAACGAAATAAGGATCTTCAAGAGCGGTTTTCTCAAGACCTTTTGCAATTTCAAGAATAGGATCATCAACTCCCAACTGTCCAAGAACTTCATCGGCAGCTTTCTTGATGATTCTTGCTCTTGGATCAAAGTTTTTATACACGCGATGTCCAAAGCCCATTAATCTAAAAGGATCATCTTTATCTTTTGCTTTTGCTATAAATTTTGAAGTATCTCCGCCATCGGCTTTAATCTCTTCCAGCATTTCTATCACGGCCTGGTTTGCTCCACCATGTAACGGTCCCCAAAGCGCAGAAACTCCTGCTGAAATCGAAGCAAACAATCCGGCGTGAGATGAACCTACAATTCTTACAGTAGATGTAGAACAGTTTTGCTCATGATCGGCATGAAGAATTAGCAGTTTATCCAAAGCATTCACAACAACCCTGTTTTGCTTATAGTTCTTTTTAGGATTATCCTCCTGAAACATCATTTTTAACAGGCTTTCAACATATCCAATGTTGGTGTCTTTATTAAAAAGAACCTGATTGTTCTTCTTGCGTAAAGTCCATGCAGCCAGGACAGGAAATTTTGCAAGTATCTTGACTATCGCCTTATACATGTCTTCTTCAGAATCCACATTTACCGATTTTGGATTAAAAGCAGTAAGCGCACTGGTTAAAGAGGAAAGCACTCCCATGGGATGAGCCGATTGAGGGAAACCTTTAAGTACAGTTTTCATATCCTCATTCACGATGCTCTGGTCAAGAATATCTGTATTAAATTTTTGTAACTGGGTTTCAGTTGGTAATTCTCCAAAAATCAATAGGTAAGCTACTTCCAGAAAATCAGCTTTTTCGGCCAGTTCTTCAATTGAATATCCACGGTATCTCAAAATTCCTTCTTCCCCGTCCAGGAATGTTATAGCGCTTTCACATGCACCTGTATTCTTATACCCGGGATCAAGGGTTATTGCTCCGCTTTGTCCCCTTAATTTAGTAATATCCAGGGCAACTTCTTTTTCTGTTCCTACAACCATTGGAAGGTCATAGGTTTTACCATCTATTTTTATAGTAGCTACTTTTGACATATTTTTTATGAATTTGCTTATAATTTATTTTCAGGATTGCTAATTTACAAAATTCTACCTTAATTTTCGGTCGGAGCGGCCCTTTTCCTCAACCTTCCGGGAAATGAAAAAAAGAAGAATAATGTTCTTTTTATAGAATAGACTTTGAGCTACTTCTCTAATTCTGAATTATCTAAAAATATTAAGACAATATGTAACAAAGCATGATAACCGTCATGTCTTTTAAAAGAAAAAGCCTTTCCGAAGAGGAAAGGCTTTAAAAATACAGGTAGAGTAAACTATCTTTTAATTTTGAAGGCTTTTTCCTGAGGGAAGTAAGCAACACTGCCAAGTTCTTCTTCAATTCTAAGAAGCTGATTGTACTTAGCCATACGGTCACTACGTGAAGCCGAACCGGTCTTGATCTGCCCGGTGTTCAAGGCGACAGCCAAATCGGCGATAGTGTTATCCTCAGTTTCTCCGGAACGGTGAGACATTACAGATGTATATCCTGCATTATGTGCCATGTTCACCGCCGAAATAGTTTCAGTCAATGTTCCGATCTGGTTAACCTTGATAAGGATAGAATTGGCTATTTTGTTCTCGATACCTTTTGAAAGACGTTCTACATTAGTTACAAAAAGGTCATCACCAACAAGTTGGACTTTATCACCTATTTTTTGGGTTAGAGCTTTCCATCCATCCCAGTCATTTTCATCCATACCATCTTCAATAGAAATGATTGGGTACTTTGAAGCTAATTCGGCAAGATATTCTGCCTGCTCTTCACTGCTTCTCACTTTACCTGAATCTCCCTCAAATTTTTTGTAGTCATACTTACCATTTTCATAAAATTCAGCAGCAGCACAATCAAGAGCGATCATAACTTCTTCTCCAGGTTTGTAACCTGCATTCTTAATAGACTGTAAAATGGTGTCTAGTGCATCCTCTGTTCCGTCAAGGGTTGGAGCAAATCCACCTTCGTCCCCTACTGCAGTACTTAGACCACGATCGTGAAGTACTTTCTTAAGGTTGTGAAAGATCTCTGTACCCATTTTTAAGGCTTCAGAAAAATCTTTTGCCTTAACGGGCATTACCATAAACTCCTGGAAAGCAATAGGTGCATCGCTATGAGAACCTCCATTGATAATGTTCATCATGGGAACCGGAAGGGTGTTTGCACTAACCCCACCAACATAACGATAAAGCGGCATATTCAATTCGTTTGCAGCAGCTTTCGCCACGGCGAGGGAAACCCCTAAAATAGCGTTTGCGCCTAGTTTAGATTTATTTGGAGTACCATCCAGCTCGATCATTGCCTGATCAATAATATTCTGATCAAAAACTGAATAACCTAAAAGCTCTTCAGCAATATCTTCATTTACATTCTTTATGGCTTTTGAAACTCCTTTCCCCATGTAATCTTTCCCACCGTCGCGAAGTTCAACGGCTTCGTGCTCACCTGTAGAAGCTCCTGAAGGTACAGCTGCTCTTCCTATTATTCCATTTTCAGTTTCTACATCAACTTCAATAGTTGGATTACCACGGGAATCAAATATTTGTCTAGCATGAATATTTATTATAACGCTCATATTTATAAATTTTAATTAATTATCTTTTTTTGCCCCTGCAAGATACGAATACTTCAAAAGAATAGTAAAAATCAATAGGTGTACTTCAAAGAAATTAAGAGAATTTTATTAACGAATACGTTGTAGATAGCTTCTGAAACTGTAATTGAAAAATATTTCAGTCATCTTTTACGGGAAAAGGATTGTAATAGAGCCTTATTCCTATCCCAATAGTTGATGTAGTATTATTTGTACTAATATCATATTCTGAAAAGTCAAGTTTCGACAGCGCAGCATTGGCATCAACGTTCGAATAAGTTAAAAATATGGTGAACCAATATTTCTCCTCCTGAATTGCCAGCCCTTCGACGCCAAGGGAGAAGCTCCAAAAAGAAACCGGGCTACTTTTCTTTTGACCCTTTTCAAGAACATATTGTTTTCCATCCAGCACGTAATAGGCACCGTTAGCATTTGCCGTGCCTATATTATAAGTGGGGCTAAAGCTAAGAAAAGCGTCCTGTTTCCCTAGTTTCATTTTTGGAGTGAAGGTGAAAACATTTGCATTAAAATTCATATGAAACATGGCCGGGGTGATGAAATAAACACCTGGTTCATTTGCAATCCCTCTTTCTCTGAACGTCCCTCCATAACGGCTAAAACCGACTTCGGGCGCAAATATTTTCCAATGATACAGCTGACTACCCATATTAAGGTTTCCGAAGGAGTTGTCTTCGAACTCCGTATGCCGAAATAATTCCATTCCGCCATAAAGCATCGGATTCTTCTGCCCATAAAGCTGAAATATCCCTGCTAAAAAGATTAAAATAAAAAAACTTAACCGGAAACACGCATCTTAACTTTCCAGATAATGGAAAAAATCCCTTTCAAAAAAGACATTTCTGAAAGGGATTTTTGAAGCTATAAATAAATTATTTAGAAGAAACTTTTTGTCCTATCAGGTTATGAATGAACTCATCAAATAAGTAATGTGCGTCATTTGGACCCGGACTTGCCTCGGGATGATATTGAACCGAGAAACAATTTTTGTTCTTCATTCTTATCCCCGCAACTGTTTGATCATTAAGATGAGTATGCGTAACAAGCACCTCTTCATGCGCCTCGGTCTCCTCTTTGTTAACCGAGAAACCATGATTTTGTGATGTGATCTCTCCCTTTCCAGTTTCGAGATTCAAAATAGGATGGTTAATTCCCCGATGTCCGTGATGCATCTTATAAGTAGAAATACCATTAGCCAGGGCAATTATCTGGTGCCCCAGACAAATTCCGAAAAGCGGCTTATCCTCTGCAATGATATCTTTGGCGACCTGGATAGCATTATTTAGAGGTTGTGGATCTCCGGGACCATTCGATAGCAGATATCCCTGAGCTCCCCATTCCTTCATTTCTGAATAGGTAGTATTGTAAGGGAAAACTTTGCAGTACACATCCCTGGAAGAAAGGTGCTTCAAAATGCTCTTTTTGACACCTATATCAAGGACAGCAACTTTAAACCGGGCCGACTCCTCGCCGAAAAAATATGGCTCTTTGGTAGAAACTTTTGATGCCAGTTCAAGTCCGTTCATATCGGGCACCTCAGAAAGTTCCTTTTTCAATGCTTCAATATTTTCAAACTCGGTTGTGATCACAGCGTTCATGGCGCCATTTTCCCGAATATAAGTCACCAGAGCCCGAGTATCTACATCTGAAATTGCAAAAAGGTGGCTACGGTCGAGAAACTCTTTCAGTGTTTCATCTGCCGAAGGACGTGATTGATAATAACTGAAATTTTTACAAATCAGCCCGGCTATTTGTGCTGTTTCAGCTTCCTTTTCATCTTCATTAGCACCATAATTCCCGATGTGTGCATTAGTGGTCACCATTATTTGACCAAAATAGGAAGGATCTGTAAAGATCTCCTGGTAACCGGTCATCCCGGTATTGAAACAGACCTCTCCAAAGGCTTTTCCATCCTTATCTCCTACTGCTTTCCCATGGAAAATGGTACCGTCTTCGAGCAACAGAATGGCTTTCTTTCGTGTTTGGTATTTCATAAGTGCTTCCTCTTTATACTTTTACAAAAATATTATTTTCAAAGGAGATAATTCCCGCATTAATGATACGGATTTTTCCTTTTTAAGGTGTTTTGAAAAATGCCCTTTTTGGCACCTCATTTTTGGGTATAAAAAAAGGATAAGCTTTAATGGCTTATCCTTTTTAAAATTTTCAGAAGAAAGAATCATTCTTATTCCTCGTTTCCTTCAGTTTTCTTGTCTTCAGCAGAAGCTTCAGGCTTCGTTGGCGCAGTATCGGCAGATTTCTTACCTCTACCTGCTCTACGTGTAGATTTCTTCTTCTCGGGCTTGTTCACGTTATAAATCTCGTTGTAATCAACAAGTTCTATAAGTGCCATATCTGCGTTGTCACCAAGTCTGTTTCCAAGTTTAATGATACGGGTATAACCTCCCGGACGATCTCCCACTTTAGGAGCTACTTCACGAAAAAGTTCAGTAATTGCATTTTTGTCGCGAAGCTTACTGAAAACAACTCTCCTGTTGTGAGTAGTATCTTCTTTTGATTTTGTCACCAACGGCTCTACAAATTGTTTTAAAGCTTTTGCTTTTGCAACTGTAGTGTTGATACGCTTATGCTCAATTAGGGAACAAGCCATATTTGCAAGCATCGCCTTACGATGTGCAGTTTGTCTTCCTAAGTGGTTTGTTTTTTTTCCGTGTCTCATGACATTTTTATTTCATCATCTTGCTACGACCCACTTTGGGGAGCAAACTATGACGGTTAATAATATATTCTTGACAGTCGCAAAACCGCAACTAGTCTTTGTCTAATTTATATTTTGAAAGATCCATCCCGAAATTCAATCCTTTGTTGTTTACCAACTCTTCGAGTTCGGTAAGGGATTTCTTTCCGAAGTTACGGAACTTCATCAGGTCATTCTTGTTGTATGATACTAAATCTCCAAGGGTATCAACTTCTGCAGCTTTCAAGCAGTTTAATGCTCTAACTGAAAGATCCATATCAACCAGTTTGGTTTTTAGTAACTGACGCATGTGAAGGGATTCTTCATCATAAGTTTCAGTCTGTGCAATCTCATCGGCCTCCAAAGTGATCCGCTCATCAGAGAACAACATAAAATGGTGGATCAAAGTCTTTGCAGCTTCGGTCAAGGCTTCCTTAGGGTGAATGGAACCATCTGTAGAGATCTCAAAAACAAGTTTCTCATAGTCAGTTTTTTGTTCAACCCTGTAGTTCTCGATGCTATACTTCACATTTTTCACAGGTGTGTAAATGGAATCTGTATAGATTGTCCCAATAGGAGCGTTGGCTTTCTTGTTCTCTTCAGCAGGAACATAACCTCTACCCTTTTCTACGGTAACTTCCATGTTAAGGTTCACCTTTTTATCCATATTACAGATCACAAGATCCGGGTTTAGGATCTGGAAACCAGAAATGAACTTTTGAAAGTGTCCTGCAGTCAATTGCTCCTGACCTGAAACAGAAATTGTAACGGCTTCATTGTCTATTTCATCAATTTGCCTCTTAAACCTGATCTGTTTCAGATTTAGAATTATTTCGGTTACGTCTTCTACTACCCCCGGGATAGTTGAGAATTCGTGCTCTACTCCCTCCATGCGAACGGAGGTAATAGCGAACCCTTCAAGTGAAGATAAAAGTACTCTTCTTAGAGCGTTACCAACAGTTAATCCATAACCTGGTTCCAAAGGGCGAAATTCAAATTTCCCTTCGAAATCGGTAGAATCAATCATTATAACTTTATCGGGCTTCTGAAAATTTAATATTGCCATATTACGACTTCTGTGAATTATTATTTCGAATATAATTCGACGATGAATTGTTCATTTATATTTTCGGGAATTTGTACTCTTCCCGGAACAGAAACAAAAGTTCCTTGTTTGGTCTCGTTGTTGAATGTTATCCATTCATACACACTACTGGAATTAGCCAGTGAATCCTGGATAGCGGTTAAGGATTTAGATTTCTCTCTTACTCCTACTACATCTCCTGCCTTTAACTGGTAAGAAGGTATGTTTACCAATTCTCCGTTAACGGTAATGTGCCTGTGAGAAACTAATTGTCTTGCTCCACGTCGTGAAGGGGAAATTCCCATTCTGTATACCACGTTGTCTAAACGAGACTCACATAATTGCAAAAGCACCTCCCCGGTAATTCCCTGGGCACGTGTTGCTTTTTCAAACATGTTCCTGAATTGACGCTCAAGAATACCATAGGTATACTTAGCTTTTTGCTTCTCCATTAACTGGACAGCATATTCAGATTTTTTTCCGCGACGACGGTTATTACCGTGTTGTCCCGGAGGATAATTTCTTTTTTCAAAAGATTTGTCATCTCCGAAAATAGCTTCCCCGAATTTACGGGCGATTTTAGTCTTTGGACCAGTATATCTTGCCATTGAAAATTTGATTATAAAGCAAGCGATCGTGGAATTAAGGTCACTGTCCTTCGCAGATCTCTTTGCTTACTTTTGTTATACTTGTTAATTAAACTCTACGTCTTTTTGGAGGACGACATCCGTTGTGTGGAAGTGGAGTAACGTCAATGATCTCGGTTACTTCAATACCAGCATTGTGAAGGGAACGAATTGCAGATTCTCTTCCGTTTCCTGGTCCTTTCACATATACTTTTACCTTACGAAGACCTGCTTCGTGGGCCACTTTTGATGCGTCTTCTGCAGCTAATTGTGCTGCATAAGGAGTGTTTTTCTTAGATCCTCTAAATCCCATTTTACCGGCAGAAGACCAGGAGATAACATCACCTTTCTTATTGGTTAACGATATTATAATGTTGTTGAAAGAAGCAGTAACATGTGCTTCTCCAATAGACTCAACATTAACTTTACGCTTCTTTTGAGCTGCTTTTGCTTTTGCCATCCTACTTATTATTTAGTTGCTTTCTTTTTGTTGGCAACTGTTTTTCTTCTTCCTTTTCTGGTTCTGGAGTTGTTCTTAGTTCTCTGTCCTCTTAACGGTAATCCCGCTCTGTGACGAATTCCTCTGTAACTTCCAATATCCATTAAGCGCTTAATGCTCAATTGAACTTCTGAACGTAATTCCCCTTCAATTTTAAAAGCGCCAACTGCCTCACGAATTCTTCCGATCTCGTCATCGTTCCAGTCTGAAACTTTCTTTCCTTCTTCTACGTTGGCCTCTTTAAGAATTTCCTGAGCTCTGCTCTTTCCAATTCCGAAGATATAGGTCAATGCTATAACGCCTCGCTTTTGTTTTGGTATATCAACACCTGCAATTCTAGCCATAACTACCCTTGTCTTTGTTTAAATTTTGGATTCTTTTTGTTAATCACGTACAGTCTGCCTTTTCTTCGCACAATTTTGCACTCGGCACTTCTTTTTTTAATTGATGCTCTAACTTTCATAGTTATTAGTATCTGTAAGTTATTCGAGCCTTAGATAAATCGTACGGGCTCATTTCTAATTTCACTTTGTCCCCAGGCAATAACTTAATATAATGCATTCGCATTTTACCTGAAATATGCGCGGTCACTACATGACCATTCTCTAATTCCACCCGGAACATAGCATTTGACAATGCTTCAATGATCGTTCCGTCTTGTTCTATTGCCGATTGTTTTGCCATTATGCTACAGCTTTTCTGTTTTTACCGGTTTTCATGAGTCCATCGTAATGTCTGTTCAATAGGTATCCATTTACCTGTTGCATGGTATCAATTGCAACTCCTACCATAATTAACAATGATGTTCCTCCGAAGAACAATGCCCAGCCAGCCTGTACTCCTAAAAGTGACACGATAATAGCAGGGAACACTGCAATAAGCGCCAGGAATATAGATCCAGGAAGGGTGATTTGTGACATGATCCTGTCAAGAAATTCAGCAGTCTCAGTTCCTGGTCTAATACCGGGGATGAAACCACCACTTCTCTTAAGATCGTCTGCCATTTTATTAGTAGGTACTGTAATCGCGGTGTAAAAATACGTAAATATAATGATTAACAACGCGAACACGAGATTGTACCAAAAGCCGAAGATATCACTAAAGGCGGCAGTTACGCCCTGAGCTGTTTCAGACTGTGAAAGTCCGGCAACTGCGGCAGGAATAAACATGATTGCCTGGGCAAAAATAATTGGCATAACCCCAGAAGCATTAAGCTTTAATGGGATATATTGTCTTGAACCAAAAACATTTTTCTCGTAACCCCCAGAAGCAGTCCTTCTCGCATACTGTACCGGAATTTGTCGTACAGCCATTACCAACATTACACTGGCTAATATGATCACGAACCAAATCACAAGTTCAATAAGGATCATAATAAGACCTCCGTTCGATTCAAATACTCTGGAAGCAAATTCCTGGATAAATGCTTGTGGCAAAGTTGCGATAATACCAACCATAATAAGGAGGGAAATACCATTACCAATACCTTTATCGGTTATCTTTTCACCAAGCCACATCGCAAAGATGGTACCAGTAGTCAGGATTATTACCGACGAAGCAACAAAAGTTACTGTGCTTCCAAGAAGGAAGGCACTTGACGGTAAAGTAGCAAAAAGGTTATATATGTAACCCGGTCCCTGGACAAGTGTTATAGCTATAGTAAGCCACCTGGTAATCTGATTAATCCTTCTACGACCACTCTCCCCTTCCTTCTGTAATTTTTGAAGGTAAGGAACAGCAATTCCCATTAACTGCACTACAATAGATGCAGAGATGTAAGGCATAATCCCTAAGGCGAATACAGAAGCATTAGAAAATGCACCTCCTGTAAAGGCATTAAGCAATCCCAGCAGTCCACCATCTGTTTGAGTGGCAAGGTTCGCTAATTGAGACGCATCAATTCCGGGAAGCACTACCTGTGCTCCAAAGCGATACACCAACAACAAACCGAGAGTTACTAAAATTCTGTTTTTTAGCTCCTCGATTTTCCAGATATTCTTTAAAATATTGATGAATTTCATTGTTATCTATTATAAAGTAACAGCTTCACCACCAGCAGCTTCAATAGCTTGCTTTGCTGAGGCAGTAAATTTATGAACAGATATTTTCAACTTTGCTTTTAATTCACCTCTACCTAATATCTTAACCAACTCATTTTTTCCGGCCAACCCATTCTCTAAAAGAACTTTCATGTCTACCGTATCTGTAATTCTACCTTCATCAACTAAATTTTGTAAGGTATCAAGATTAATCCCCTGATACTCCTTACGATTAATGTTAGTGAATCCGAACTTTGGAACACGTCTTTGAAGTGGCATTTGCCCTCCTTCAAATCCTATTTTCCTGGAGTAACCAGAACGAGACTTGGCACCTTTGTGACCACGGGTAGCAGTACCGCCTTTCCCCGATCCTTCACCACGCCCAACTCGCTTACTGTTACTTTGAACTGAACCTTTCGCAGGTTTTAAGTTACTTAAATCCATGTGAATTTCTTATTTGGTCTCCTCAACAGAGACTAAGTGATTTACTTTATTTACCATACCAAGGATGTTTGGCGTATTTTCATGCTCCACAACCTGACCAAGTTTTCTTAGTCCAAGTGCTTCCAAAGTACGTTTTTGGTTTTGAGTGCGCTTAATAGCACTTTTTACCTGTGTTACTTTAATTCTTCCCATTGTTCCTTGTTATTAACCTTTAAATACTTTTTCAAGAGAAATACCTCGTTGCTTGGCAACAGTCTCTGCACTCCTCAATTGAAGTAAAGCATCAAAAGTTGCTTTTACCACATTGTGAGGGTTGGAAGACCCCTGGTTCTTTGAAAGTACATCATGTACTCCCACAGCTTCAAGTACTGCACGAATAGCTCCACCCGCAATGACTCCGGTACCGGGAGCCGCCGGCAATAACATTACTCTGGCTCCACCGTATTTACCTTTTTGTTCGTGAGGTAGAGTACCCTTGTTTAGAGGGATACGTACCAGGTTTTTCTTCGCGTCTTCAACTGCTTTAGCAATTGCATCGGCTACTTCTTTTGATTTTCCTAACCCGTGGCCTACAACCCCATTTTCATCACCTACAACTACAATTGCAGAAAAGCCGAAAGCCCTACCACCCTTTGTAACTTTAGTAACACGTTGTACACCCACCAAACGATCTTTTAATTCAAGTCCACCTGGTTTTACAAGTTCTACGTTTTTATAATCCTGATACATACTTTTAGAATTTTAGTCCTCCTTCGCGAGCACCTTCTGCTAATGATTTTACTCTACCGTGGTACAGGTAACCTCCTCTGTCAAAAGAGATGGTATCTATCCCGGCTTTTAAAGCTTTTTCAGCAATAGCCTTTCCAACTAATGCTGCCTGCTCAATTTTATTCTCTACAGTCGCAGATGCAACTTCCTTATCTCTTGAAGAAGCAGCTACCAGAGTTTTACCATCCACGTCATTCACAATTTGAGCATAAATTTCTTTATTGCTTCTAAAAATTGAAAGTCTTGGACGGCCCTGAGTTCCGCTTATATCTCTTCTGATCCTTTTTTTGATCTTAGTTCTTCTATCTTGTTTTGAAACTGCCATAATCTTAGTTATTAAGCTGATTTACCTGCTTTTCTTCTTAACTGTTCACCTTTGAACTTGATACCTTTACCTTTGTAAGGTTCCGGTGCACGGAAAGATCTAATCTTTGCAGCTACCTGGCCTACTAATTGTTTATCATGTGAAGTCAATTTCACTACAGGATTTTTACCTTTATCTGAAATTGTTTCCACCTTTACTTCGGGGGCCAAATCTAAGACAATGTTATGAGAGTACCCAACTGCAAGATCCAATTTTTGACCCTGGTTAGACGCCCTGTATCCCACACCAACTAATTCAAGTTCATGTGTGAATCCATTGGAAACACCTTCGATCATATTGCTAATTAAAGCGCGGTAAAGACCATGCTTTGCTTTGTGATCCTTTTTATCTGAGGGACGCTCTAAAGTAATAACTCCTTCTTCGATCTTAATATCAATCTCAGAGAATTCCTGTGTAAGCTCCCCTAATTTTCCTTTTGCCGTAACAATTCCATCCTTAATGTCTACTGTAACACCTTGTGGAACTGTGATTGGATTTTTACCTATTCTGGACATTTCTTTTCGTCTTTAAATATTAGTAAACGTAGCACAATACCTCACCACCAACTTTATCCTGTTGCGCCTGCTTTCCAGTCATAACACCATGAGAAGTAGAAACAATAGCAATTCCAAGGCCATTAAGGATACGAGGAAGCTCATTGGCACCAGCATACTTACGTAAACCTGGTTTACTTATTCGCTGAATTTTTTTGATAACAGGTTCTTTTGTAACCTTATCATATTTTAGTGCAATTTTGATGCTCCCCTGAGCGGTCGAATCATCAAATTTGTAACTAAGGATATATCCCTGATCAAAAAGAATCTTGGTAATTTCCTTTTTAAGATTAGAAGCGGGTATCTCCACCACTCTGTGGCTTGCAGCAACCGCATTTCTAATTCTTGTTAAATAATCTGCAATAGGATCTGTATTCATCTATTTCAATTTGCGGAAGGGGTTTTCTCTCGATAAATATCGTGGAACCTTCTCCCAATTTATAATCTTACCAACTAGCTTTTCTTACTCCGGGAATTAACCCATTGTTTGCCATTTCGCGAAAAGTTACTCGTGAAATTCCAAACTGTCTCATATAACCTCTAGGCCTTCCGGTCAATTTACAACGGTTGTGCAAACGTACAGGAGATGAGTTTTTTGGTAATTTTTGTAATGCTTCATAATCACCAGCTTCTTTTAAAGACTTGCGCTTCTCAGCATACTTTTCTACCAATTCCTGTCTCTTCACCTCACGGGCTTTCATTGATTCTTTAGCCATAATTATTGCTTTTTAAAAGGTAATCCTAGTTCGGTTAACAATGATTTTGCTTCCTTATCGGTGTTAGCACTCGTAACGAAAGTTATATCCATCCCGTTAATCCTGTTAACCTTATCAATATCTATCTCCGGGAAAATAATTTGCTCAGTCACACCGAGGTTATAGTTTCCTCTTCCGTCAAATCCGGTTGCTTTGATTCCATTGAAATCGCGCACACGTGGAAGTGCAGAAGTAATTAAACGATCCAGAAATTCATACATTCTTTCTCCGCGTAAAGTAACTTTGGCCCCAATTGGCATTCCTTTACGTAGTTTAAAAGAAGCAACATCTTTTTTGGAAATGGTCGCAACGGCTTTTTGACCAGTAATAGCTGTCATTTCATCTACAGCATGATCAATAAGCTTTTTATCTGCCACAGCAGCTCCAACTCCGCGGCTCACAACTATCTTCTGTAGTTTTGGAACCTCCATTACGTTGGAGTAACTGAATTCTTCTGTAAGAGAAGAGATAACTCTCTCTTTATACTCTTTCTTAAGTCTTGGTACGTACGCCATAACTAAATTACTTCATTGGATTTTTTGGAAAATCTAACTTTCTTATCGTCCTCTGTTCTATATCCAACCCTGGTATTATCACCATTTTTGTCGATCAAAGAAAGATTGGAAATATGAATAGATGCTTCCTTCTTCTTGATTCCGCCCTGAGGATTTGATGCACTTGGCTTCTCATGTTTTGAGACCATATTTACACCTTCCACAATGGCTTTATTCTTATCCAGAAATACTTGTTGTACTTTACCTTCCTGACCTTTATGATCTCCAGCAGTTACGCGAACAGTATCTCCGGTTTTTATTTTAAGCTTTTTCATCTTATTTCTGTATTAAAGCACTTCTGGTGCTAATGATACGATCTTCATGAATTGCTTATCACGAAGTTCACGTGCTACAGGTCCAAAAACGCGGGTTCCTCTCATCTCCCCTGAAGGGTTCAAAAGAACACATGCGTTATCATCAAAACGAATGTAAGATCCGTCTGGTCTGCGCACTTCTTTTTTGGTACGAACAACAACTGCTGTTGAAACTGCACCTTTCTTAACGCTCCCGTTAGGTGTAGCTTCTTTTACGCTGACAACGATCTTGTCTCCAACAGAAGCGTATCTTCTATTTGTACCGCCCAATACGCGAATAACTAAAACTTCTTTAGCTCCGGTATTGTCTGCAACTCTTAATCTAGACTCTTGTTGTACCATAATTACTTCGCTCTTTCAATTATTTCTACTAACCTCCAGCATTTAGATTTACTCATAGGACGAGTTTCCATGATCCTTACTGTATCTCCAATGTTGCAGTCGTTTGTTTCGTCGTGTGCCACATATTTCTTCGTTTTCAAAACGAACTTTCCATACATGGGGTGTTTTACTTTCTTAGTTTCTGAAACCACAATAGACTTAACCATCTTATTGCTAGTAACAACACCTATACGTTCTTTTCTTAAGTTTCTTTTTTCCATTTTCAGCAGAATAACAATTATTGTTGTTCTCTTTTAGTTAACTCTGTAGCAATACGCGCTATAGATCTTCTCACAGTTCTCAACTGTATTGGGTTCTCTAATGGCGATACTGCGTGAGCCATTTTAAGATCGGAATATGATTTCCTTTCCTTACCAAGTTCTTCCTGTAATTCTGCTACAGACAATTCTCTAACTTCTGATTGTTTCATGATGTCTCTAATTAAGCTTGATAATCTCTAGCTACAATGAACTTAGTTTTGACAGGAAGTTTTTGTGCTGCCAGGCGCAAAGCCTCTTTAGCAACATCAAAAGGTACACCTCCTACTTCAAAAAGTATTCTTCCTGGTTTTACAACTGCAGCCCAGTATTCAACAGCACCTTTTCCTTTACCCATACGTACTTCAAGAGGCTTCTTTGTAATAGGCTTATCTGGAAATATTTTAATCCAAAGTGAACCTTCCCTCTTCATATAACGGGTAGCAGCAATACGTGCAGCTTCTATTTGTCTTGCAGTCACAAAATTTGAATCCAATGATTTGATTCCAAAGGTTCCGTTTGAAAGTCTGTGTCCTCTTTGAGAAACACCTTTCATACGGCCTTTTTGCATCTTGCGATATTTTGTTCTTTTAGGCTGTAACATTTTTCTTTACTTTAAAAAATTACTTTCTACGACGTGATTTTGGTGCACCACTTCGTCCGGTTCCGGGTTTTCCTCCTTGTTTTTTGGCCATGCCAACAAGTGGAGAAAGTTCTCTTTTACCGTATACCTCGCCTTTCATGATCCATACTTTTACACCCAGTCTACCGTAAGTAGTGTGTGCCTCAACCAAAGCATAATCAATATCGGCTCTAAAAGTCGACAATGGAATTCTTCCATCCTTGTATCCTTCTGAACGCGCCATCTCAGCACCATTCAATCGGCCAGAGATCTGGATCTTAATACCTTCAGCGTTCATTCTCATTGCAGCCGCAATAGCCATTTTAATTGCCCGACGGTAAGAAATACGATTCTCAATTTGTCTGGCAACGCTTGACGCTACTAAATGAGCATCAAGTTCCGGTCTTTTGATCTCAAAGATGTTTATTTGAACCTCCTTGTCGGTGATTTTCTTAAGCTCCTCTTTTAGCTTGTCTACCTCCTGGCCGCCTTTCCCAATAATAATACCGGGACGGGCAGTGGTGATAGTAACGGTTACAAGCTTAAGTGTACGCTCTATAATCACTCTTGATACACTCGCTTTTGAAAGACGAGCATGGATATACTTTCTAATCTTATCGTCTTCGGCTAATTTATCGCCGTAGTCATTTCCTCCGTACCAGTTGGATTCCCATCCTCTAATGATACCAAGGCGATTCCCGATTGGATTTGTTTTCTGTCCCATACTCTTAACTAGCTTTGTGTATTATTGTTTGCTCCAAGTACCAATGTGACATGGTTGGAACGTTTTCTAATTCTATGTGCGCGACCCTGTGGTGCAGGACGTAGTCTCTTCAACATACTCCCTCCATCAACGCGAATCTCCTGTACAAACAACTCTGCATCTTCAATGCTTGCATCTTCATTCTTAGACTGCCAGTTGGCAATTGCCGACAATAACAATTTCTCAAGACTTTTAGACGCATCTTTAGAATTGAATTTCAAAATCTGAAGCGCTCTTTCTACTTTTTCACCACGAACAAGATCTGCAACCAGACGCATTTTTCTTGGCGAAGTAGGGCAGTTATTTAGTTTAGCAAAAGCTATTCGCTTTTTAGCTTCTTTAGTTTGCTCTGCTCTTTCTCTTTTACGAACTCCCATAGCTTCAATTATCTTTTACCTTTATTCTTAGCACCAGCATGACCTCTAAACGATCTTGTTGGTGAAAACTCACCTAATTTATGACCTACCATGTTCTCGGTAATGTACACAGGAACAAATTGGCGCCCGTTGTGTACAGCAATAGTCTGCCCAACAAAATCTGGAGTGATCATTGAAGCCCTTGACCAGGTTTTAATAACCGCTTTCTTTCCAGATTCTGTATTCTGAGCAACTTTTTGCTCCAGTTTATAGTGAACGTAAGGTCCTTTTTTTAATGAACGTGCCATATCTTATTATTTCTTTCTACGTTCTACAATATATTTATTACTCGACTTGGTCTTGGAACGGGTTCTGAAACCTTTAGCAGGTATTCCATTTCTAGACCTTGGGTGACCTCCCGAAGCACGACCTTCACCACCACCCATTGGGTGATCTACCGGGTTCATAACCACAGGTCTTGTTCTTGGTCTTCTACCCAACCATCTGTGTCTACCGGCCTTTCCTGAAATCAACAACTGGTGGTCACTGTTTGAAACAGCACCAATAGTCGCTACACAGCTAGCCAATACCCTACGGATTTCTCCAGAAGGCAATTTAATAGTTGCATATTTACCCTCTCTCGCCATTAATTGAGCAAAAGCACCGGCACTACGAGCCATAACAGCTCCCTGTCCAGGCCTTAACTCAATGCAAGAGACAATAGTACCTAAAGGAACGATAGACAAAGGCATAGCATTCCCTATCTCGGGCGCCACATCTTCCATTCCAGATACTATATTCTGCCCAACCTGAAGTCCATTTTGAGCAATAATATATCGTTTCTCACCATCCTGATAATTCAATAAAGCGATAAAAGCCGTTCTGTTTGGATCATACTCGATAGAAGCAACAGTTGCAGGAATCCCCTGCTTGTCTCTTTTAAAATCGATGATCCTGTAACGCTTTTTATGACCACCACCAATGTGGCGCATAGTCATTTTTCCCTGACTGTTTCTACCACCAGATCTTTTGTTCGGAGCTAATAAACTTTTCTCCGGCTTATCAGTAGTGATCGCGTCAAATCCGTTCACTACTCTAAATCGCTGACCAGGGGTAATTGGTTTTAATTTTCTAACTGACATTTTCTAATCTTAGAGATTACTATATAAATCAATAGTTTCACCTTCCGCCACCTGTACTAGTGCTTTTTTCAAGGCACTGGTTTTACCAGTAACAACACCCGTTTTTGTGTAACGGGTCTTTCTGTCCGGGCGGACATTAATTGTACGAACTTTAGTAACTGAAACACCATAAGCAGACTCAACTGCGTCTTTAATTTCAATCTTATTCGCCTTATTATCAACTACAAAAGCGTACTTATTGTTAAGTTCGCTATCTGCGGTAGCTTTCTCTGTAATAATAGGTTTTATTAAGATACTCATAATGCTTATTTACTTAGATTCGACTCAATTCCTTCTAGAGACCCTTCTAAAAACACTAAATTATTAGCGTTTAAAATTTTGTAAGTACTTAATTCCGAAGAACTTACAACCTCAGAGGCCTTTAAATTGCGTGACGACAAATATACATTTTTATTCGAGTCACCCAACACTATCAAAGATTTTTTCCCTTCCAGTCCTAAAGCCTGTAAAACTTCAATGAAGTTTTTGGTTTTTGGAGTATCAAATGAAAAATCTTCAACAACTATTATGGAGTTATCATTTGCCTTCATAGACAAAGCAGATTTTCTTGCCAGTCTCTTTAGGCCCTTATTTAATTTAAAGGAATAGTTTCTTGGTCTTGGACCAAATACTCTACCTCCTCCTTTAAAGATTGGAGACTTGATACTTCCCGCACGGGCAGTACCTGTACCTTTTTGTTTCTTGATCTTACGCGTAGAACCAGCAATCTCTGCACGTTCTTTCGCTTTATGAGTTCCCTGGCGTTGATTGGCCAAATATTGCTTCACATCAAGATAAACAGCATGGTTGTTCGGCTCCACTGCAAAAACAGCATCAGAAAGGTTTGCCTTTCTCCCTGTTTCTTTTCCTTTTATATCTAAAACTGCTACTTCCATTACTTCTGAATGATTACATAAGAATTCTTATGTCCCGGTACAGCTCCACTTACAACAAGTAGATTCTTATCGGCTATTACTTTAAGAATTCTCAGGTTTTCTACTTTTACTTTTTCACCACCCATTCTACCGGCCATGCGCATTCCTTTGAAAACTCTCGCAGGATAAGACGCCGCACCAATCGAACCGGGAGCTCTTAAACGGTTATGTTGACCATGAGTTGCCTGTCCAACACCACCAAAACCATGACGTTTAACAACACCTTGAAAACCTTTACCTTTTGAAGTACCGGAAACGTCAACAAATTCGCCTTCAGTAAAATGCTCAACGGTGATAGTATCACCTAATTTGTGCTCTCCTTCAAATCCCTTGAATTCAACGACTTTGCGCATTGCTGCAGCTCCGGCTTTTTTAGCGTGCCCTTCGGCAGCCTTATTAGCAGTCTTTTTGTCATCGAAACCAAGTTGAAGAGCTTTGTACCCGTCAACCTCCTCGGTTCTGACTTGGGTAATTACACATGGTCCTGCTTCAATAACGGTACATGGAATGTTCTTTCCATTCTCGTCAAAAATGCTGGTCATGCCAATCTTTTTTCCTATTAACCCAGACATAATTAATTATTAGTTATTAATTTATTTTTATTTAAAAATATTCAGGATTGAAAATACTTCCAATCCTGAATGTATTTTTCACCGTTTTTCCCTCGCCTAAAGCTCGGGACATGTTGCGACAAGGTGTTGTGTTAAGGCATGCCTTAACTTTACCCAGCCGTGTTGTTTATCACACTTTAATCTCAACCTCTACTCCACTTGGTAATTCAAGTTTCATCAAGGCATCAATAGTCTTTGAAGAAGAACTGTAGATATCCAGTAACCTCTTATAAGAGCTTAACTGAAACTGTTCTCTCGATTTTTTATTAACGTGTGGAGAACGTAATACAGTAAAGATCTTCTTATGAGTTGGCAATGGAATTGGTCCGGTTACCACAGCTCCCGTACTTTTTACGGTTTTTACAATCTTCTCGGCAGATTTGTCTACCAGGTTGTGATCGTATGATTTTAGTTTTATTCTGATTTTTTGACTCATTTCCTGATAAATTAATCGTTAGCGGATCCCTTTTCTGCCTTCATAATTGCTTCCGAAATATTGGAAGGAGTTTCGGCATAGTGAGCGAATTCCATAGTAGAGGTTGCACGTCCCGAAGAAAGGGTACGCAATGTAGTAACATATCCAAACATCTCAGATAAAGGCACTTCAGCTTTAATAACTTTAGCACCAGATCTGTCGGACATGTTATTAACCTGCCCACGACGTCTGTTCAAATCTCCTACTATATCACCCATGTTCTCTTCTGGGGTAACAACTTCCACTTTCATGATTGGCTCAAGAATAACAGCACCGGCTTTCTTAGCAGCTACTTTATATCCCATTTTCGCAGCCAATTCAAAAGAAAGTTGATCGGAATCCACAGGGTGGAAAGATCCATCCTTAAGAACTACTTTTAAAGTGTCCATTACGAAACCTGCCATAGGTCCGTTTTTCATCGCCTCTCTAAATCCTTTTTCCACTGAAGGAATAAATTCTTTAGGTATACGACCACCTTTAATTTCATCAACGAATTGCAGTCCCGGACCTTTAAAGTCTTCATCTGCAGGCCCTAATGTGAATACAATGTCACCAAACTTACCACGACCACCAGATTGCTTCTTGTAAACCTCTCTGTGATCTGCCGGCTTAGTAACAGTTTCCTTATACTCTACACGAGGCTGCCCCTCATTAACTTCGACTTTAAATTCCCTTTTCAAACGATCTACAAGAATTTCAAGGTGAAGTTCACCCATTCCTGAAATAATTGTCTGTCCAGAAACTTCGTCAGTTTTAACCTGGAAAGTTGGATCCTCTTCAGCAAGTTTTGCTAAAGCCATCCCCATCTTATCTACGTCTGCCTTAGTTTTAGGCTCAACAGAAATACCAATTACAGGCTCAGGGAAAGACATCGATTCAAGAACGATCGGGTGTTTCTCATCTGTTAAGGTATCTCCGGTTTTAATATCTTTAAATCCTACAGCCGCACCAATATCCCCAGCCTCAATTCTATCAATTGGCTGTTGTTTATTTGCATGCATCTGATAGATACGTGAAATACGTTCTTTTTTTCCGGAACGGTTGTTCTGAACATATGAACCTGCATCCAACGCTCCCGAATAAACTCTAAAGAAAGCCAAACGACCAACAAAAGGATCTGTAGCGATCTTAAAAGCTAAAGCTGAAAAAGGAGAATCTACATGAGGCTTACGGCTCTCTTCTTTTTCTGTATCAGGGTTAACACCAATAATAGCTTCAACATCTACAGGAGAAGGAAGGTAACGCATCACTGCATCCAACATCGCCTGAACTCCTTTATTCTTAAAGGCAGATCCACACATCATTGGAATAATAGACATATCTATTGTTGCAGCCCTAAGCGCAGCAATAATTTCATCTTCAGTAATAGAGTCCTCGTCTTCGAAGAATTTCTCCATTAAAGCCTCGTCGTATTCGGCAACTGCCTCAACTAATTCGGCTCTGTATTTCTTAACATCTTCTTCAAGTTCTGCAGGAATATCAATGGTTTCATACGTCATTCCGTAGTCCTCCTCATTCCAAACAATTGCTTTTTTGGAAATCAAATCAACAACTCCTTTGAAGTCAATTTCGTCTCCAATAGGAATTTGAAGTGGAACAGGATTTCCACCAAGCATCTCTCTAACCTGCTTGATCACGTTAAAAAAGTCGGCTCCCTGGCGGTCCATCTTATTAACGAATCCAAGTCTGGGAACACGGTATTTATCGGCTTGTCTCCAAACAGTTTCAGATTGTGGCTCAACACCATCAACTGCACTGAATAAAGCAACCATTCCATCCAGAACACGCAATGAACGCTCTACCTCAACAGTAAAGTCCACGTGACCCGGAGTATCAATTATATTAACTGTGAATTCCTGATCTCTGTAAGTCCACTTACAATGCGTAGCAGCCGAAGTAATTGTAATACCTCTTTCCTGCTCTTGTTCCATCCAGTCCATAGTAGCTGCACCATCATGCACCTCACCTATCTTATGACTAATACCGGTATAGAAAAGTATACGCTCTGTAGTAGTGGTTTTACCAGCATCAATATGCGCAGCAATACCTATATTTCTAGTAAATTTTAAATCTCTTTGTGCCATTTTTTAGAATCTAAAGTGAGAGAATGCTTTATTAGCTTCAGCCATCTTATGGGTATCAACCCTCTTCTTCACAGCCGCACCTTCTTCCTTAGCAGCAGCAAGAACCTCAGCCGCAAGTCTTTGGGCCATAGATTTCTCGTTACGTTTTCTGGAATAAGAGATCAACCACTTCATTGCGGTCGAAACTTTACGATCTGGTCTAATCTGCATTGGGATCTGAAAAGTGGCACCACCTACCCTTCGGCTACGTACTTCTACGTGAGGCATAACATTAGAAAGAGCATCTTTCCAAAGTTCAAGTGCAGTTTTTTCTTCATCCTGTTTTTTCTCCTCTACGATAGCGATAGCATCATAGAAAACTTTAAAGGCAACAGATTTTTTACCATCCCACATCATCATGTTAACAAAACGCGTTACTAACTGATCGTTAAACTTTGGATCTGGTAAAAGTGGCCTTTTTTTCGCCTGTCTTTTTCTCATTTCTTCTTTGTAATAAGTTAATTGTTACTTGCCGTGGAAATAAATTACTTCTTAGGCTTTTTAGCACCATACTTGGAACGTCTCTGGGTTCTTCCGGCAACACCGGCAGTATCCAGAGCACCACGTACAATGTGATACCTAACTCCTGGCAAATCTTTAACTCTTCCGCCTCTAACCAATACTATCGAGTGCTCCTGGAGGTTGTGTCCTTCACCGGGAATGTATGCGTTCACCTCTTTACCATTTGTTAACCTTACCCTTGCTACTTTACGCATAGCAGAGTTAGGTTTTTTAGGTGTAGTGGTGTAAACACGAGTACAAACTCCCCGTCTTTGAGGGCACGAATCCAAAGCAGCCGATTTACTCTTCTTGGTAATTGTGCTTCTTCCTTTTCGTACTAATTGTGAAATTGTTGGCATAATTTCTTTTACACTAATTATTTATTTGATATAACCCCTTTTTCAAAAGGTCTGCAAAGGTAGAAATAAAACCGAATTATTCAAATCTTAATGAATTAATTTTCAGAAGACTTTGCTTAAACCATTCACTACAGTCTCAACATCGCGGTGTTATATTTATGATACGCTTCAGGAAAACATGCATTCGTACCCGAAGTATGTCGATTCATTCTTAGGAGTCAGTAACTATACTTTAACTTATATGAGAACAAGTACCGGGGGTTACCCAATAAGTCATGTGAATAAATTTAAAAGCTAAAAGGCTCCCATAAATAATGAGAGCATTTTTTATTCTGAAAACAGATATTTCGTGGAACTTTCCTTTCGGTCTGTTAAGAATAAACGTCAATCTTAGAGTTACGAACCAGTCATTAAGCAGATAACTATTTTTCAAGTACTGCTTAATATCTATATTTGCTCTATGAAAGATACTACCACCATTTTTGGAATACGCGCCGTCATTGAAGCCATTCAAAATAACGAGACGATTGATAAGATCTTTATCCAAAAAGGCCTTAGCGGACAATTGTTTCAAGAGTTACAGCAAAAAACAAAATCAGGTGAATATAATATTTCATATGTACCAGTTGAAAAGCTGAACCGCCTGGTAAAGGGAAATCACCAGGGAGTAGTCGCAAAAATCTCTCCAGTTGAATTTGCAGATCTTGAGACTGTAGTAGAAAAATCTCTACAAAAAGAAACAGCTCCCTTATTCCTGTTATTGGACCAGGTAGATGATGTCCGCAATTTTGGAGCAATGATCAGAACAGCCGAATGTTGTGGGGTAGATGGAATCATAATTCAAAAAAAAGGTGGTGCTCCGGTAACTGCCGATACTGTGAAAACTTCAGCCGGCGCCATATTTAAAATTCCTCTAATAAAGGTAAATCATATAAAAGATGCCATTTTTTACATGCAAGGTTCAGGAATTAAGGTAGTAGCAGCCACAGAAAAAACAAACGACCTGCTCTATTCTGTAGACTTTAAGCAACCGGTCGCTCTTGTAATGGGAAATGAAGGAAAGGGAATTTCAGAATCTGTTCTTAAGCTGGTGGATGAAAAAGCAAAGCTTCCTATGCAGGGCACTATTGGCTCCCTTAATGTTTCAGTTGCTTGTGGTGCTTTTCTATATGAGGTGGTAAGGCAAAGGCTGTAATATTTTTTCAGATTATAGGTTATGGAGCTATTCTAAGGGGGTTCTATCATCTTCTCTACCTTTTTTATAATGGTAAATGTATTCCGGCTCTTCTTCCCCATCTGGATTCTCAATAAAATTTCCATTGGCATCAAAATGTCTCATAAAGGGATCATCTTCTTCTTTATAAGTTTCCTTTTCCCATTCAAATTTTGGTGCACGTGCGATATCTGCTCTGTAAATTAATGAAAAAACCAGGCCCGAAAGCAATCCTGCCAAATGTCCTTCCCAGGAGATCTTGGGATCTATGGGAGTAATGTACCAAAGCAAGCCGCCATAGAGAAATACAACAATCAAGGAGAGAGCCACTAATCTGTAATATTTTGAAAAAATACCCTTAAAAAACAAAAAACCTGCCAGAACATAAATCATTCCCGACGCTCCAATATGAAAAGCAGGTCTTCCAATCAACCAGGTAAGACCCCCGGATAATAACAGGCCCCAAAAGAGGATCTTCCAGCTTAATTTTCTGTAAAAGTAGAACAACGACAACGACAGTACAAATAGTGGAACTGTATTATGAAAAAGGTGTTTTATTCCGCTATGTATAAAAGGTGAAAATATTATCCCCCTTAGCCCCTCCACTGTTCGTGGATAAACTCCAAATCTTGTAAAGTCCCAGCCAAATCTTATTTCCATCCAGAATACTATCCAAATTGCCAGCACAAATAGCAATGGATAACCTACTACACCTGTGGTGAAAACAAAAGGTTCTTGTATTGTAGTTTTCTGAACTTTCATACTTCTCCCTTTACAAAAATTTCACCACCCTATTTTCAAAGGAACAATTCCTTCCAAAAATGCCATTTTTGACTCCACATTTCCACTACCCTGCCAGTTCGTCACTAAATAAAGCAAAACCTTTAGGCATTTCAGCACCATTTCTCAATTTACTATTTTTACCGAATGAACAAACCATTGGCAGAAAGATTACGGCCCACAACTCTGGATGATTATTTGAGTCAGCAGCATCTGGTTGGACCCGAAGCAGCTTTGCGAAAGCAGATTAAACGGGATATCATTCCCAGCATTATCTTTTGGGGGCCTCCGGGAGTGGGCAAAACCACTTTAGCCAATATTATTGCGCGAGAATCCGGTCGGCCATTTTTTACTTTAAGCGCAATTAGCAGCGGGGTGAAAGATGTGAGAGAGGTAATTGAAAAGGCCAAAAAAAGCGACGGACTCTTCACCACCAAGAATCCAATTTTATTTATTGACGAAATTCATCGATTTAGTAAATCTCAGCAGGATTCATTATTAGGAGCTGTAGAAAAAGGATGGATAACCCTCATAGGGGCAACTACAGAGAATCCCAGTTTTGAAGTAATTCCTGCATTACTTTCGCGAAGCCAGGTTTACATTCTCAACTCTTTTTCCAAAGATGATCTGGTCGCCCTGCTTCACCGTGCAATGAAAGAGGATGAGATCATTTTCAAAAAAAATATAGAATTAAAAGAAACTGAAGCTCTCCTACGGCTAAGTGGTGGAGATGCAAGAAAATTGTTGAATATCTTTGAGCTGGTAGTAACTTCAGAGGAGGAGGACCAGGTGGTAATAACCAATAAAATGGTCCTGAATAAAGTTCAGCAAAATACTGTACTTTACGACAAAACCGGGGAACAGCATTATGATATAATATCGGCATTTATTAAGTCCATTCGTGGTAGCGATCCTAATGGGGCCGTTTATTGGCTCGCCCGCATGATAGAAGGTGGGGAAGATGTAAAATTTATTGCACGGCGCCTGCTCATTTTGGCTTCAGAAGATATTGGCAATGCAAATCCTACAGCTTTGATACTGGCCAATAACACTTTCCAGGCAGTCTCCACTATTGGTCACCCCGAGTCCAGGATCATTTTAAGCCAGTGCTGCATCTATCTGGCCACATCTCCAAAATCCAATGCGTCTTATATGGCCATTAATGAGGCCCAATCCATAGTAAAAAAGACCGGCGACCTTCCCGTACCTTTGGCCATACGCAATGCTCCAACCAAGCTCATGAAAGACCTGGGTTATGGAGAAGATTACAAGTACGCCCACAATTATGAGAATAACTTTGCTGCAGCCGAGTTTCTTCCAAAGGAAATAATCAACACCACGTTCTTTCGCCCGGGAAATAATCAGCGGGAACAGGCTCAAAGGGATTTTCTGCAAAAAAGATGGAAAGGCAAATATGGTTATTGATCTTTTCGCTCGTATTTTACGCTAACGAGTTGCTGCGTATTCGGGTCGAGGTATTCGACCATAAGATTTCCATGGGTGTCAAAAAAGGCAGTTCCGGAGATGGTTTTTGAAGAATATAAAAAGTTTTCTCCTCCTCCTGATTTTAATAGCGTTCCAAATTTCTCCTCCTCCCCTTCTCTGTACAAGTCAAAACCAGACGGAGTCCTTTGCAAGCTGTAAGTCATGCTTCCATTCATAAACTTCGGGATATCTTCTGATTCGTCAATCCCCGATTTTACTGAAAATTCTTCCTCTGCAGCATTTTCTATTTCTTCTGAAGTAATTACCGGGTCAACAATCACTTCAGGATTTTTGGACTGGGCATCTTCAGGGGATGGGACGGGATCTATAACAACTTCGGCCGGTTCAGCTTTTTCAGCTGAAACCACTCCTCCTGGTACAGGATCAATAATTACATCAGGATTCTTCCGAAGTTCCTCAAATGAAGTAAAGGCCTCTCTCAGAGCTTCATGATATGATCTTTGGTAGTCTTTTTCTCTGCTCACGCCTATTTCAGAAGTAAAAACTATCTCACTTTTACAATCTTCAAGAGTAATATATAGTTTTGAGCGAAAAAGCCCTGACTTGTCATGGACATTCGCCTTCAACACATCGCAAGGAGACACATTTCCAGGAATTTTCTCTTCATAAAGTGCTTCAAAACCATACTTTTCGAATAAGAAAGCTGTGAGTGCATTCAATTCATACTGATTTTGGTACTTAAGAAAATCAAATTCCTGTGGCACCTGCACATACTGATATCGGCTTAAATCCTGTCCTAGAATATTTCCAACCGCTCCTAATCCAACTATAAAAAAGAAAATTATCGTCCTCATTCTCTGCTAAACATAAGCTGGAAACCTATCTGTAATGAAGCGTTTTGGGCCTTTGCAAAATTTGTATAATCCAGCAGGTTATCTGCAGCAAGATAAACATTAAAATTCGAAAGTTTGGCAGAAACCAATAGGCCAATATTGGAAAAGGAATAAGAATCGGCAGTATATGTAACCTTTCCTCTAAAGTTCTCATTAAAAGTCCTGTCATAATATAACGTTGTAGCATAATTAAGACCACGGGGACGTTTTACAGCAAAAAACTGAGCTCCGAGATGATTATAATATCTCCTCCTCCCCATGGGTCGATAGCAATTGCATGGCTCAGCATTTTCATGAAAACCATAATCTACAGAGGCATTCAATTTCACAGGACGCCATGTAGTATAGGAGTTGGTAAGGGTTTCATCCTTGAGGTTCCTGTCAAGATCATCTTCCCATTCATCCCAATATTCCTGAGTGCCGGGAAAGAGCAACTCGATCCCATGGGTTTGGTAATCACCGTAGTATCGATAATTCTCTACATTTTTTGTTTGGCGCATAAAACCAATGTCCAGTAAGCTCCCGGTAATGCGATATTGATCTGAAGGATACCAGGTAAAGCCTGCATCCAATCCCACACCAATATTACCTCCTAAAAGTGCACTTTCCAGGAGACTGGTCATGACCTCTTTATTCGAGGCTTTCGAGTCTACTACATTTGCCCAACCCGATGTATTAATTACCATATCAAGACCGGACATATAATGACGGTACAGGTTTGGCCCTTCAGGAGAAAGTTCAGTCCTAAAGATGCCCCGGTTACCAACGCTATAGGCATTAAAAATTCCGGAATAAATTTTCCCTCTAAAGCCGTAGTTTAGATCTTCAGAATAATAATTAGTAAACCCTACATGAAATACATTGAGAAAATCGGCAGTGAAAGCAGCATCTGAAAAGTTAAAATTCCTGCCAATGTAATCCTTATTGCCCTCGTAAGCGAGCACTGCGGGATCTTTAGGAAAATATACAAATGCATCCATCTCCTGGTAAACACCCGCCGTGTAATACCTTCTCTTGTTATCCCGCCACCCTATAGAAAAAATTTCCAGTTGCTGGTTTACCATAAAAAAGTCATTTCGGGAAAGCTTATGTAAGGATTCCTTTATTCTGGCATTAATAGAGCCTTGATCATCTTTGAATATATCATACATACTAACACCCGAAGATCCTGCTGACAAGTGGATTTGAGACAGGAAGGGTATCCCAATGTGCATATCAAAATAGGTTTCGGCTCCAGGGTTGATCAATAGGTTTTGAGGTAAATCATCAAAATTATACAGGAGCTGTTTATTCTGGGCAGGTGCGGCCAGGTAAAATGTCAATATGAAGAGGAAGAATATTACTCTCATGATTGGAATTCAAAGTAGTAAAATCCTTTAGAAGCCAACTGCAAAGATCCTTCAATGGCCGTAGGGTCATGTCTTATAATTTCAACAGACATTTTTATACTTCTTCTTACTCTATTTATTTGATTTTCATCAATGATTTCTGTGTAATCTATCGTCGCAGGTTCACCCAGACTTCCGGAGGGAATAGGCACTTCTATAGTATGCTGAACCGAATTTGAAGGCGAAACCAGCCTTATAGTTGCAGTTAAGGGACTTTGAAATGTATTTGTAAATCTGAAGTTAAAATCGGCCCGCACCAGACTGTTTTGAATATAGTCATCATCAAGAAAATCAAGTCTTGTCTCGTCGCTAGCCGTCACTCCACTCCCATTTTCTCCTGTAAATTCATCGGCAGTAAGATCGAAGTAGATAAGATCTATTGCAGCTTCAGGAGAAAGGACGATTTCATTGTACTGGTCGAGATCGACGTCCTTCACACATGAATAAGACACAAGAACGAGGGACAAAAATACTATTTTAGACAAGTAATTTATAAGGGGCATCTTCATACAATTCTTTATCTAACGGATTTGGAATGTCCTTATTACAGGAAGCGAGTTAATTCCTTCATTTCCATTACCTGGTAATGATCTGCCGAAAATTTGGTCTTATAATAGTTATATAAAATTGCCTGCATCCCAAAATCCTTTGCTCCTAGGATATCTGCTTCAAGATTGTCTCCTATCATAATGCTTTCCTCCACGTTGGCTGTTGCATTTTCCAGAGCTACCTCAAAGATCCTTCGGTTAGGTTTTTTTACACCCACATCTTCAGAAGTTGTAATGGTCCTGAAATACTTCAGTATTCCCGAACTTTCCATTTTCTTATGTTGAACTTCTTTAAAGCCATTGGTAATGATATGCAGCTCATAGAGTGGGTGAAGATAATCGAGAATTTCAACCGTCCCTTCAAGAAGGTGATTATGATTGGGTAAATGATCAATATAATCTATGCTCAACTGCTTGATCTTGGAATCTGAAACGTTCACTTTCATTCCTTTAAAAGAATCCCTGAGTCTACCATATCGAAGGTCATCCTTAGTGACCTTATCTTCTCTATATAATTTCCAGTAATCGGCATTGATAGGGGCATATACAGCCAGAAACTCTTCCAGTCTTATTTTGATCTTGTGCTTTTCAAATATGGAATTAAAGGCTAACCCGGAGTTACGATCAAAGTCCCATAATGTATGATCAAGATCAAAAAAAATGTGACGAATATTATTGAATTTCATTAAGTGTCTTTAAAATTGAAAAGTTCCTTCTCGAATTGGCATATTCAGAAAAATCTTTATTGGTAAAAACAGTTATTAAATTTCCGTCAACCATAGATATTTGTCGTTTTATTTCCAGAACCTTATACTCTATTTCATTTTCTTTTAATTTACTAAAAGCTTCAGAATTAATAGCGTAGGGATGAATTAGTAAAGGGGTAGTGATTTCGAAATTAAGATCATAAAATAGGAAGGGAGTACAGGTCCCTGCTCTTAACCCCACAGCTTCAGGATAACCCATAGAGAAATCATTTAGAAATTCAAGTTCTACCATATGATTATAAGTATCTGGCAGCAACAGGTTATAATGATTGTTTATTGCACTTTCCACCGGCCTCTTAACAATCTCTTCCATTCGTCTTTTTTCCTCTTTTAAAACTGAGAATTTCTGATTGGCATAAAATCCCGGCTGTAGCCCTACTTCGGCATAATCGGCAACAGATTTTATGAGACTTTGTAACTCCAGGCGGTTGTAATTAATATTTCGATCATAGGTTGAAAAATCACTTACCTGAAACATAAACTTCATAGGAACCTGGTAATTCTTTAAAAATCGTATGACTTTGGTGTAGATATCATAAGGGTCCTTTTTCATTTTCGTCATTACCTGCAACCGGTGCAGTATATATTTAGGTTTAAATCTAATAAGATCCAGCAACAGTCCCAGCACTACTCTTACAATTCCCTTCTTTTTATAACAATAAGCCTCTGTTACCGAAATTATGGTTTGAGTGCGAAATTTTCTTGTGGGAAATTTTTGATTGGGAAATTTATCTGTCAGGACATCGCTGAATTTTCGCGCCCAGATCTCAATCACCGGCTTTTCTAAAAAACCTTCCTGAAATGCCAAACTCTCGCTGGCCTGGAATCTTCCCTCTTTATCCTTTACATGCGGAAGATATTCTTCATACCGGCTTAAAAGGTAAAAAGAGGCTGCAAAAATATCAAAGGGAATAGAACTTGCCTCTCCAACTGCGAAGATACAGGGTACATCATCCCAATCCTGTACCTTTACCTCAAGATCATTCACTCCCTGCTCCATTAGAAGATCTACGTTTTGAATAAAAACCTCATTGGCAAGGCTTTGCTTTCCATAAGAAAGTTTCATGCCTTCATGTGCTACAAATTCTTCAATTTTAGAGGTGAAACTTACCGGAATACCAAGAATTTGTGTACACACATGTTTAAAAACATATGTTATTCTTGGGGTGATTTTCTGGGTATATACCAGCAGCATAATTGAATTTTTACAATAAGCCTTCATCAGCAAAGCTGAAGTAGGAGTTTTCGGTTATTATAAGATGATCCAAAACCTTAATATCAAGAGACTCACCGGCTGCTTTGAATTTTTGTGTAAGTTGTTTATCTGCCCCACTCGGATTAAGGTTTCCCGATGGATGATTATGTACCAGGATCGTCGCAGTAGCCCCCAGGTTCAATGCCTGTTTAAATGCCAGCCGCACGTCCACTAAAGTTCCTGTTATTCCTCCCTTACTAAGAGGCAACTCCTGGATTACCTTGTTTGAATTGTTGAGATACAGGATCCAGAATTCCTCATGAGGTAATTCTCCTATTTTAGGCTGCATGAGTTCAAATACCGTGGAGCTTGAGGAAATTTTCTTCTTTTCCAGTGCTTCAGAAGATCTGCGTCTACGTCCCAGTTCAAGGGCCGCCACAATAGTTAAAGCCTTTGCTTCTCCAATTCCTTTGACCTCCCTTAATTGATTTACAGAGAATCGTCCTAATTCATTAAGATTATCTCCAGCTTTAGAAAGCACCTTTTTGCAGACCTCAACTGCCGACTCATTCCTACTCCCGGAGCCAATTAAAATTGCGAGCAATTCGGCATCACTGAGAAATTCCCGCCCTTTTTGAAGAAGTTTCTCCCGGGGACGGTCTCCTTCTGCCCATTGTTTTATAGTAAAGGATGATGATTTTTGAGAATCCATTAACTCAGTTTCTCTAAAGATAACAAAATGGAGCTATTCCAAAAATGCCATTTTACGATATCCACTTTTTGATTTCTTCAAAATCCAAACCTCCATAATTCCCACTACTCATTAACAAAAGTACTTTATTATCATACTGTTGTTCTTTGAGAAACGATTCAAACTCTATGGGATTTGTATAAACCATAAGATCTTTTCTTGAAAAAGAATTGAAAATTTGCCCTTTTGAAATAGGTTCCAGTTTTTTATTTTCCACGGCTTCAGGAGAAAAGAAAACTACGGCTTCATCGGCGGCATCCAATGACGACTGGTACTGCAGAAGAAATTCTAAATTTAAACTGCTATAGGTATGTAATTCAAGACATGCTATAACATGCCTATCAGGGTACTGCTGTTTTACGGCTCTTGTAGTAGCCGTCACTTTTGACGGACTGTGTGCAAAATCCTTATATACCACAGCTCCTCTTGTTTCTACAATTTTTTCCAATCTTTTTGAGGCTCCGGTAAAAGAGGCAATAGCTTCGTAAAAGTCTTCTTCGTCTATTCCTATGTGCTGACAAATCCATTTCGCACCTGCCAGGTTTTGCAGGTTATGTTCGCCAAAAATGGCAACTGGCATGTCCCCCTCGGGCGTATGTAACAGAGTTTTTTCATTCTCTACATGATAATCTGGAGTTCTGTAAGGATGTTTCCTGATGGTATTAGTTGATTCTTCCACCAACCTCTTAAGATTTGGATCTTCTTCATTGTATACAAGGATTCCTCCTTTGACTATTGAATCTATGAATATTCTGAACTGCTCCAGATACTCTTCAAAAGTGGGAAAAACATTAATGTGATCCCAGGCAATTCCGCTTAGCAGTGCTATATTGGGCTTATAAAGATGGAATTTTGGACGACGATCTATAGGAGAGGAAAGATATTCATCTCCTTCAAGAACAATGAAATCATTCTCCTTTGTTAGGTGGACCATGTTATCGAAACCTTCTAACTGCGCACCTACCATGAAATCAACATTCCTTTGATGATAATTCAGAACATGTAGAATCATAGAGGTAATGGTAGTCTTACCATGAGAACCACCAATAACAACCCGGGTTTTATGCTTTGACTGGTCATACAAAAACTCAGGATAGGAATAAACCGGTATTCCTAATTCTTTAGCTTTAGCAAGTTCAGGATTGTCTTCACTAGCGTGCATCCCGATTATAACAGCATCCAGATTGGGATTTATTTTCTCCGGAAACCATCCAAATTTCTCTGGTAATAATCCTTTTTTCCTAAGCCTGGAACTGGAAGGTTCATAAATCATATCGTCACTTCCTGTGATCTTATACCCTTTTTGGTGCAGTGCAAGAGCAAGATTATGCATTGCACTACCACCTATTGCTATAAAATGTAGCCGCATTTCCCAAATTTTGAGTAAATATAAAGATTGGAAAGAAAGTTTAGCGGCTGAAGCCAGGAAAAAACTTCTTTAATTTTGTAACAAATTCGCTGTTCTTATGTCAAACTGTGAGTTGGAATTATTCGACAAAGAACTTATTTAACTTTTCACTTGTAAAAAAACTCCTAAAAATGTTTTATTACCGAAAATATTGTACTTTTAACCACCCCTACTTCAGCGACATAAAGGATAGATAAAGGTGCAAACTGCACTTCACTTAAACCCTTCACTTAACAGGAGTTTAAGTTTTTCATAATGAATGTTTATTTTATATTTGGACCCAAAACCTTAATGCAAATCGATTAAATTTAATACTTAAAGCCTATGCGAATTTTTACTCTGGGTAAAAAGGGAGTACCATTACTCTTTTTTGCCTTTAATCTATTAATTGGAAGTTTGCCCTCTTATGGGCAAGAGACCTGCCCCTCGGAAGGAGATATTGTTGCTAATCCCTTCTGTTATTTGCAAACAGTAAGCAGTCTTACTAATGGCAATTATCCCGTTTATCAAACAGATGATAACGAAAATGACACTCAACCCATTCCCGGAGATGAGCTTTTAACCGACGGTGTTACGTATTATGTTGGTGGACCATCCGGAGATTGTGATCGTATAGCGGTAACTGCGACTGTAGAGGTGGTAGAGCGGCCGACGAACACTATTTTTCCAAACAGTCCTAGTTTCGAAATTACTCCTTGTTCGTCTACAAATTTTACCGCAGATGATTTGGCCGACTATTTCGTAGCTCAGCCTGGTTATGAAATAGAAGTTTATACTACCGAATTTGGAACTACCGAAGCTCAGGGTGAACTTGTACCTGATCAAAGTTATTTTGTTGGACAGGTTTCTACTACCAATCCAGACGCCTGCCCTTCTTTGAGGGCTGCTGTGGGATACAACCCTATAGATCCTAATCCTCCAATAGCAACGTCTCCCCAAGTTTTTTGTGAGGGAGCTACAGTGGCAGACTTAGAGGCTGAAGGCACGTATGACAATACACAGGCTATAAGATGGTATCGATCTATGGATGCTAATTCTCCATTACCTGATAACACTCAACTTATTAATGGCCAGTTCTATTATGCATCTCAAATAGTAAATGACAGAAACGATCCATTTCCTCCTTGCGAAAGTGATGAAAGAACAGCAGTTTTTGTTGAGGTGCAAAGCATAGAAGCTGGAGAACAGATTGGGGATGGCATCTATTGCCAGTCTGAAATTGACAATAGACTTGCAACTACTGCTCCGCAGCAATTGGTAAGAGAACTATTTACTGAGCAACTTGAATCTGGTGTTCCTACTGACGGAACTTTTACTAATTTAAGCATCAACGAAGTTATTTCACAATATCAGAGTGGAGTTAGAAGTTTTTCAACAACCTATACTGTTACTAGTGAGCAGGGATGTGAAGATAGCGTTGAATTATCATTTTCCATTGAGGAAGACTTTAATGCCGGAGAAGATAATACTACTACAACCTTATGCCGTTCAGAGCTACCTGATACTCTTACTGAAGAAGGTGCTGAAGGCTTCTTTCGCAGTTTACTAAGCGAAAATGCTGATGCCAATGGTACTTTCTCTGCACAAACTATCGCTGAGATAACAGCTGCTTTCAATAGCGGAGATGGAACAGGAACTTACAGCACTACATATAGTGGAGGTACAGGTGAATGTGCAGATTCTGCAGAAATAGAGGTAACAGTTCTCGAGGGCGGGAATGCAGGTGATGATGCAGACTTAGTTTTCTGCCAGTCTGAAATAGAAGCTTTGATAGCTGAATTTTCTGCTGATCCTACACAAAATCCTGAAGCCTTCTTGGCAGAATGGATTGGAGACAGAGACACTAATGGAACTTTTAGTGGAGATCCTTTAACATCAATCATTTCCCAGTATCAAGCTGGCACCTGGCCAATTGAGGTTTCCACGGTTTATACTATTGGTGCAGGAACTGAATGCGAAGATTCTGCTCAAATCTCCTTAACAGTCATTGAAGGGGATGTAGTTGAAGACAATTCAGAAACTATTTGTATTTCAGATGTACCTGTTTTATTTCAGGAAATCCCTGAAGATGTTCGAGCTTACTTTGTAGATCTGGCAGGTGGTGCCGAAGGTGGTACTTTTGAACCTTCTATTGAATCATTAATAACTCAATATGGTCAAAATAACTTAGGTGATTTCAGAACTGTCTATACAATTGGAGAAGGAACTTCATGTGAAGATTCGGCAGAATTAATCCTTACCATTACAGATGAATTACCTGCAGACGCCGGAGACGACAGAACTTTGAGTTTCTGTACTACAGAAGGACCACAAGATCTTGCTGAGTTCTTAACAGCTGGAGCAATGGAGGATGGCACCTTTTCAGGTGACCTAGATCAAACTTTTGATCCTGCAACAGTAGGACCAGGAACTTATAACGTAACCTATACGGTAGATGATTCCTCAGCATGTGTTGCCTCAGGAGATCAGGATACAGCTTCCTTTTCGATTACAATTTCAGAAGGTGAAAATGTAGTTGAAGACAATTCACAAACAATTTGTATAACAGAGGTACCTGTTTTATTTCAGGAGGTTCCTGAGGATGTACGCGCTTACTACGTCACTCTAGCAGGTGGTGTTGAAGGTGGTACTTTTGAACCATCTATTGAAGCATTAATAGAGCAGTACGGAGAAAACAATTTTGGTGACTTTAGAACGGTTTATACAGTTGGTGAAGGAACTGCATGTGAAGATTCCGCCGAATTGGTCGTAACAATAATCGATGAGCAGCCTGCAGAGGCTGGTGATATAGCACCCCAGGTGGTATGTTCCACAGATGGTATGATCGATCTTAGCGACTACTTAGCTGGATCTGG
>NZ_KE384222.1:0-55033 GCF_000424665.1 Salinimicrobium terrae DSM 17865 | reverse complement strand
GGATCTGGTGCAACTATGGGAGGAACCTTCTCAGGAACCGGAGTAACTAATGGAATGTTTGATCCTTCAACTGGAATCGACACCTATACAATTACTTATTCAGTAGATGACTCTGCTGACTGTGTAACTCCAGGAACCGAAGATTCTGAAACTTTCACCATTCAGGTGTTAGAAGGTGTTGATGCAGGTACCGACCAATCGGAGGATGTTTGTAATTCTGAAGTGAGAACGATGTTCCCAAACACTACTGCTGTAAGGAATTTCTACTTAAATTTCCTTGATGAAGGTGTTCCAACAACAGGAACATTTAATCCGTCGATTGAATCTCTTGTTGCCAGATATAATAGTGGCGATCAAATTGGAGATTTCTCAACTACCTATACAATAAGTAATGGTCAATGTGAGGATTCTGTAGAGTTAAACATTACCATTCTTCCTAACCTGAGCGCTGGTCGAAGTGCTACTGTGAACCTTGAAGAAGATGCGACAGAGACAGTAGATCTTTTCGAAGAATTAGAAGGAACTCCGGCGACAGGTGGAACATGGACTTTTGACGGAGAAGAAGTGGACGGAACGTTTGATCCTGCCACCGATGAAGAAGGTGCTTACGTTTATACTGTTACTAGTGAAAATGGATGTACAGCTTCAGCCACAGTTACTGTGATTGTAGGAACTGTAGAACCAGGATGTACTGAAGAAAACACTCCAGCTGCTCCAACAGTGGCCGCTTTTGATGATTGTGCTGCTAATGATCCAACTATTAACGACTTGGTAATCACCGGAGAAGTTGATGCAGTTTTCACTGTTTACTCTGATGAGGCTCTTGAAACTGAAGTAGACCAAACTGAGGTACTTACTGAAGGTACTTATTACGTTACGCAGACAAATGCTGCAGGATGCGAATCTTTAGCTACCACTGTGACTGTTACTCTCTCTGTTTCAGATGCTCCTACTCTTGTTGCCAACGGTGAGTGTACTCCTATTAATGGAACAATTGCCGATCTTGAAGAGAGTGTTTCTGCTAATGGAGAAATAACCTGGTATGCTACTGCAACAAGTACAGATCCTTTAAGTAGAACTATGACTCTTGTAGATGGTACTACTTATTACGCAACTTCTACTAATAGTGAAGGTTGTGAAAGTTCAGAAAGATTAGCGGTGACCGCTGATTTCTGTCCAATTGTAATTCCTGAAATCTTTACTCCAAACGGAGATGGTATTAATGACAAGTTTGTCATCTTAGGTATCTCTTCTGAATATCCTAATCACATGCTAGAAATCTACAATAGATGGGGTGAGCCGGTATTCATTGGTAAGGCTGGAGAAGACGCAGGATGGGATGGAACCTCTACCGAAGGTTCGTTTGGAAGCGGAGTAGTACCTGCAGGTGTGTATTTCTACATCCTGTATTACAACGATGGTCAAACCGCACCTACTCAAGGTAGATTGTACTTAAGCAGATAATTTTGAAATATTTGAAACACATGAGAAATTCTTTTATAAAAATTTTTACAATTGTTTGCATTGCCCTTTTTTCACTAAAGGGTAATGCACAACAAGATCCCATGTACACCCAATACATGTACAACATGAGCGTAATTAATCCCGCTTATGCAATAGATGATCTGGGCATACTAAACGTTGGTGGTATTTACAGAAACCAATGGGCCGGAATCGACGGAGCCCCTGAAACAGCTAATTTTTTTGCTCATACAGGGCTTACTGACAGGCTGGAAGCAGGAATCTCCATCGTTCATGATGAAATTGGTGGAATCGTTAAAGAAAACAACTTATTTGCCGATGTGGCTTACGTTTTACCTGTTTCTGAAACTTCCAAACTATCGTTTGGTGTGAAGGCAGGAGTAACTTTCTTTGATGCCAACCTCTCAACACTGGAAACAGGAAGCGATGTAGTCGATCCTGCGGCACAGAATATAAGCGAGGTATTCCCAAATTTTGGAGTAGGTGCTTACTGGTTTGGAGATAAATATTATGTAGGTTTATCTGCTCCCAACCTTTTTACTGCAAAGCATTTGGAAAATGAAACAGGATTGGCTCGTTTAGGAGAAGAGAACATTCATTACTTCCTGACAGGGGGTTATGTATTCGACTTAAATCCAAATCTAAAACTGAAGCCTGCTTTTATGGCACGTGCCGTAGAAGGTGCACCTCTTTCTGTTGACATCACCGCAAACGTGTTACTTTATAATCGTTTTGAAGTAGGAGCTGCTTACCGCTTTGATGAAACTGTAAGTGGACTTGTGAACTTCCGAGTCACTCCTGAACTTAGAATAGGTTATGCCTATGATTATACTACAGGAAACCTCGGTGACTTCAATGATGGCACTCATGAGATCATGGTCCTATTTGACCTTGACCTTCTTGGCCTTTCAAAAGGTTACAACGTATCCCCAAGATTCTTCTAAAACCTAAAAAACATGAAAAAATTTTATACGACACTTTTAGCGATCCTTATTGGGTTCTCGGCCCTGGCCCAGAGTTCGCAAGTAAAGAAAGCTAACCGCCTTTACATGCAAAGAGCTTATATGGATGCTTCAGAGGCATACAGGTTAGTTCAGGATAAGGATCAGGAAGTCCTTCAGAGATTAGGAGATTCCTATTTCTTTACAAATAGAATGGGTAATGCTGCAGAGACTTATCGTGACCTTTTCCTGAAGTACGATGACGGCACTATTGCACCTGAATATACCTTTAGGTTCGCACACGCTTTACGTGCTACAGGACAAGACGAAGATGCCGATAAGTACTTTAGTCAATACTATAACACGACTATAGATTTTGAGGATTGGAGTACCAAATTAGACACTGCGGTATCGCACACCTACACTACAAATCAGGTAATGCAGAATGCTGCATCTTCAGACTTTGGAATTACCTTTATGGGAGATCGAATAGTTTTCGCTTCTACCCGTAATCAGGATCGGCCAATTTATGCATGGAACAGAAAACCTTACCTCGACCTTTATGTAGCCGATATTAATGACGAAGGAGAATTGAGTAACATTGAATTATTCAATGACAAGATCAACACAGACACTCATGAAAGTTCAGCTGCTTTTTCAAGCGATGGACAAACCATGTACTTTGATCGCACTAACTCTCGTAGAGTAAAAGTTGACTGGGCAGAAGTTCCTGTAGCAACCATCAGGATCTATAGAGCTGAATTAGTTGATGGAGAGTGGACCAACATCGAAGCCTTGCCTTTCACCAGCGATCAGTATTCTGTAGAGCACCCTACGCTAAGTGAGGATGGTTCAACATTATATTTTGCAAGTGATATGCCGGGCTCATTAGGTTCTTTTGATATTTACAGCGTTGCTGTTAATGAAGACGGTACATTTGGCGAACCGGTAAATCTTGGTCCTAACGTAAACACTGCTCACCGTGAACAATTCCCTTACATCGCTAATGACGGAACCTTGTATTTCACGTCTGACGGGCATCTTGGCTATGGAAACCTGGATGTTTATCTTAGTAGGCAAGAAAACGGTTCTTTTGGAGTAGCTCAAAATCTGGGGAATTCTTTAAACAGCGAGTTTGATGACTTCGCCTTTGTTCTAAAAGAAGGAGAAGAAAAAGGATACCTTGCCTCAAACAGAAGAGGTTCAGATAATCTGTACTCTTTTTCGAGAGAGGAATACACTCCGCCTGTACTTCCAATTGAAGAAGTAGAAATTAATCCTGAAACCGGAAGAAGGCAAATTGCTAACGTAGATAATATCTATTTTGACTTTGACGAAGCAACTATTAAGCCTGAGTCGGAGCCTACGTTAAACAGAATAGTGGAGATTTTAAAGAATTATCCAACACTAAGATTAGAGATAGGTTCTCATGCTGATGCAAGAGGAAGTGACGCTTATAATTTAGAACTTTCCCAGGCACGTGCAGAATCTACGTTGGAATATCTTGTTGCTCAAGGGATCGACAGAAACCGTTTGGTGCCTAAAGGATATGGAGAAGAGGTTCCACTTAATGATTGTGTAAGACCTAACATGTGTACGGAATTAATGTATGCTATCAACAGGAGAAGTGAATTCACTGAGATAAGCGCAGAAACTCCTTTCTTCCAGGATAAGCCTGAAGCTGCAGAGGATGATAATAATAACTAGGCCTCCTAACTAACCAGCCAAAAGAAGGGCCCCGAGAGATCGGGGCCTTTTTATTTTGTATTCTGAACTCAAAAAGAATTTATTTCAAGTTTTTGGAGGGTAACCTTCCAAAGCTTCTTCAACTATTTTATTGAAGCGTTGTTGCCTTTCACGAGGGGCTGCGTTGAAATCAAATTTGCTGTCTACTACAGCTTGCCAAACCAGCTCATCTGTCCGCACATCTACAAGATCGAAAGTGAGTCTTAGAAACGTCTCAGGCCCTCCTAAAGGGATTCCTCCGCTCACTCCTACTCCAACATTCCTTCCCGTACCGCCAATTCCTACTCCAACATTGGTCCTGCTAGGTTCCTGATATTGCTCTGTGTAAACATTGAGGTAAAGGTCGGGGCTATTGGGGGCAATCAAGTCATGGGTTTCAAGAGAATTTTCAACACTGGAAATAAGCCTCCTCTCATCTAGCTCACTAAGACCTGTCTGGATTTCGGGATAAATGGCAATGGAAGAATATGTATTAAAATCGGCCTGTTCATCATAGTCATATACCGCCTGGGGTCCACCACAGGAAAAAATCATCAGGCAAAAAAGGGAAATTTTCAGAAGTTTCATAAGGTGTTTTATCTAAAGTTAAAGAAAACACCTCTGAATAATAAGAGATTAACAGGAATTAAACAGACTCCTTATTAAGCATTTCCCAAAGTTTATCCTTTAGTTCGGTCAAACCTTGTTGTGCAACAGATGAAATGAACAGGTAAGGAGTTTCCATCACCTCATCAAGTTCGGCTTTCATTTCATCCTTTAATTCCCTGTCCAGCATGTCGCTTTTGGAAATTGCTACTAACCTGTCTTTATCCAGCATTTCAGGATTATAACGCCTTAATTCATCGACCAGGATCTTATATTGCTTCTTGATATCTTTAGCATCTGCAGGAATAAGAAATAGTAGGGTGGAATTTCGTTCAATATGTCTTAAAAATCTGTGACCTATTCCTTTACCTTCCGCAGCACCTTCAATGATACCAGGAATGTCAGCTACTACAAAGGTTTTAAAATCGCGATACTCAACAATCCCCAGGTTGGGTTTAAGAGTCGTAAATTCATAATCGGCTATTTTAGGCTTGGCGGCAGTGATGACGGAAAGTAAAGTCGATTTTCCGGCATTTGGAAAACCTACCAGTCCAACATCGGCCAGAATCTTTAGTTCAAGAGTTACATCATGCTCCTCTCCCGGTATTCCCGGTTGAGCATATCGCGGAGTTTGATTTGTAGATGATTTAAAATGCCAGTTTCCAAGGCCTCCTTTTCCACCTTCGGCAATAATTATTTCCTGCCCATCTTCGGTTATCTCGTGAAGTATATTTTGTGTTTCAGTGTCACGGATAATTGTCCCGAGCGGCACATCGATGATTTCATCCCGCCCTTCGGCACCGGTACTTCGTTGTTTACTACCATGTTCCCCATGCTCCGCCTTTACATGTCTTTTGAACTTCAAATGGAAAAGGGTCCAGAGGTTTTTATTTCCTTTGATGATCACATGACCTCCCCTGCCACCGTCTCCCCCATCGGGTCCTCCTTTGGCAACATATTTTTCCCGGTGTAGATGAGCAGATCCTTTTCCTCCGTTTCCGGAGCTTACGTGAATCTTAACGTAATCAACAAAATTCCCTTCAGTCATGATATCTTACTTTACCTACCAGTCTTAAACCAGCTGGTCTATTGCCTCTTTTAAACGTGTAGTAATCTCTTCAATAGACCCCACGCCGTTTACGCCGTAATATTTCCCTTCTTTTAAATAGAACTGCTTTAAAATGGCAGTTTCTTCATAATAAACCTTTATTCTCTTTCGAATCACAAGTTCATTGGCATCATCTGGCCTACCGGAAGTTTTTCCGCGCTCAAGCAAACGCTGCACAAGAATCTCATCATCCACTTCAAGCGCGATCATAGCACTTACTTCGGTCCCCTCTTCATTCAGGAATTCCTCAAGGGCTTCGGCCTGTGCTACAGTGCGTGGAAACCCGTCAAAGATAAAACCATTTCCTTCTTTTGCCTGCCTTACTTCAGCTTTAAGCATGTCAATAGTAACACTATCGGGCACTAGTTGACCTTTATCCATGTAAGCTTTCGCAAGCTTCCCGAGTTCTGTTTCATTTTTGATGTTATATCTAAAAACATCTCCTGTAGAAATGTGTTTAAGATTATAATGATCTTTAAGAATTGAGGCCTGGGTACCTTTTCCTGCACCAGGAGGTCCAAACAGCACGAGGTTTGTCATTTTGCTATTTTTAAGTTTATAAACCTGGGTTAAATTCCTTCCCAGACCGTTATAATCCAGCCCATATCCTACAATAAAGTCATTTGGAATTTCTATTCCTACATAATCTATGGTGAGAGACTTCTTATAAGAAGCTGGTTTATAAAATAAAGTGGCGATCCTGTATTGATTCACTTCCTCATTTTTAAGGATCTTATCAATACTTTCAAGGGTATTACCGGTATCAACTATATCTTCAATAACAACCACATTACGACCTTTTAAAGACTCTGTAAGCCCAAGAAGGGATTCCACTTTTCCTGTGGTCCCGGTACCTTGATAAGAACTTAACTTTACAAAATTTACCTCACAGTCTCCTTTAAACCTTTTTATCACCTCTGCTGCAAAAAGAAAAGCCCCATTGAGAACTCCAAGAAAAAAGGGATTTTTTCCTTCAAAGTCGGCATTTATTTGCGCGGCCACTTTTTCTATGCCCGTGTTTATCTCGGCTTCAGAAATAAAAGGAGTAAATTTTAGATCATGTAGTTGTACCAAAACAAAAATATTTTTGGGAACCAAAGATACATATTCCAATCAACTCAGGACTGCAAACCCTGCGCATTTATACCTGAATCTTGCGGCTTTTCAGTTTTTTAAAATTATTTTTGCTGAAACACTGCATTAATGGCTAATTATTTTTCTTCAGATTTCACCCTCGGAATTCTTGGCGGAGGCCAATTGGGAAAAATGCTTCTTTACGAAACCCGAAAATACGATATTAGAACTGTAGTTCTTGACCCCAGTGCTGAAGCTCCCTGTAGGATTGCCTGTGATGAGTTTACACTAGGAGATCTTATGGATTTTGACACTGTAGTCAAATTTGGAAGAAAAGCAGATGTTCTTACTTTTGAAATTGAAGGGGTAAATGTAAAAGCGCTGGAAAAACTGGAAGCTGAAGGAGTAAAAGTCTATCCCTCTTCGCAAACCCTGAAAAAGATTCAGGATAAAGGGATCCAAAAAGACTTCTTTAAAAACCACGGAATTCCCACAGCCGATTACCAGAAATACTCTTCAAAAATGGCATTTTTGGAAGGTCTTCAAAAAGGGGAAGTTTCCATGCCTGTGGTTTGGAAAAGTACCACGGGAGGCTACGACGGAAAAGGTGTTGCTGTGGTGAGAAATGCAAATACTGCTGAAGATTTACCCGAAATTCCCTGCATCGCCGAAGACCTCATTCCTTTTAAGAATGAACTTGCAGTAATTGTGGCACGAAATCCTTCGGGAGAAGTTAAAACCTATCCGGTAGTAGAAATGGAATTTCATCCGGAAGCCAATCAGGTAGAATATGTGATTTGTCCGGCGCGAATTGAAGCTTCCGTAGCTGAAAAGGCCCGAAAAATAGCCGAAAAAGTTTCCGAAGCATATCAACATGTAGGTTTGCTTGCCGTTGAAATGTTTCAGACAGTCGACGACGAAATTTTGGTAAACGAGGTAGCTCCGCGACCGCACAATAGCGGTCATTACAGCATAGAAGCAGCGTTTACAAATCAATTTGAACAACATATAAGGGCCATTCTGGACCTTCCGCTGGGGGAAACCGAGAGCAAAACCGGAGGTATTATGGTAAACCTGGTGGGAGAAGAAGGCTATACAGGGAAGGTGGTTTACAAGAACATTTCTGAGATATTAAAGCTAAAAGGAGTGACTCCTCATATCTACGGAAAAAAGATCACCAGACCTTTTAGAAAAATGGGACATGTAACGATTGTAAATACAGATATTGCTGAAGCAAGAAGAATTGCCGAAGAAGTAAAGAAGACGATTGAAGTCATAAGTGAATAATAAAAAAAGCTTTTATAGAATTAAAAACCTGTATATTCTAAAATTAAATATATGAGCAAAGTAGGGATCATCATGGGCAGCACCAGCGACATGCCGGTAATGCAGGAAGCAATTGACATTTTAGAATCTTTTGGAGTAGAGACAGAAGTTGATATTGTCTCCGCTCACCGTACCCCCGAAAAGCTTTTTGATTATGGTAAGAACGCCCATACCCGTGGGATCAATGTGATTATCGCAGGCGCAGGAGGCGCAGCCCACCTTCCGGGAATGGTCGCATCCCTCTCTCCTCTTCCCGTGATTGGAGTACCTGTAAAATCAAGCAATTCGATCGATGGCTGGGATTCTGTCCTTTCCATACTTCAAATGCCCGGAGGTGTTCCCGTTGCAACCGTGGCTTTAAACGGCGCAAAAAATGCAGGAATCCTTGCTGCACAAATCCTTGGCAGTGCCGACATTCAGGTCCTTCAAAAAATTGTAGATTACAAGGAGAGCCTAAAGCAGAAAGTCATTGAAGGCGCAAAAAATGTAAAAAAATAAAGCCACGTTTTCACGTGGCTTTAAAGTAGCATTTTGTTGTTCTAATAGTATTTATTAACCATTCTAAATATATTAATCAAAAACCTAAAAGCTACTGTCTTAAATATTTTGGAAATGTGAAGTAAAGGAATATTTCAGAACTTTCCGAATTTTTTCCAAAAATTTAGTTAAACAAATTTCTTTTAGGCTAAAACAAGAGTGAATATGACAAAGGGAAATCCGCTTTTGGAGCAATTTGATTCAGCTCCATTTATGAAAATAAAGACCGAACACTACAAACCTGCTATCGAAGAAGCTATTCGGCAGGCTAAAACCGATATTGCCACAATAACGGCATCAAAAGAGGAACCTACTTTCGAAAACTCAATAGAAGCCCTTGAGTTTGCAGGAGAAAAACTTGATCGTGTTACGAGTATTTTTTTTAATATCAATTCGGCGGAAACGAATGATGAGATCCAAAAACTGGCACAGGAAATCTCCCCTGTTTTAACCGACTTCAAAAATGATATTATTCAGGATCCGGATTTGTTCGAGCGGGTAAAGAAAGTTTACAACCAAAAGGATTCCCTCAACCTTAACGTGGAACAAACCACATTACTGGACAAGAAGTACAAAATGTTCGAGCGTAACGGGGCAAACCTTGAACCGGAGCAAAAACAGGAACTCAGGGAACTGGATAAAAAACTTGCTACGCTAAGCCTGAACTTTGGAGAAAATGTTCTCGCAGAAACTAATAAATATGAACTTCATATCACTCGTGAAGAAGAACTTGAGGGTTTACCTAAAGGTGCAAGGACTGCCGCACGAATGCTTGCAAAAGAGAAGAATAAAGATGGCTGGATCTTCAATCTTCATTACCCCAGCTATATTCCCTTTATGAAATATGCGAAAAACCGGGAGTTACGAAAGGAACTTGCTTTGGCTTTTGGCGCAAAAGGGTTTCATGGAGATGAGTTGGATAACCGCGAAAATGTTCTAGAGATTGTAAAACTTCGTCACAAAAAAGCGAATCTTCTCGGTTACCCCACCTATGCCCATTTTAAGCTGGAGGAGCGTATGGCCGAAACTCCGGAAAAAGTAAATTCTTTTATGGAAGAGCTTTTGGAGAAAGCTAAACCTGCTGCCAAAAAAGAATTTAAAGAACTTGAAGATTTCGCTAAGGGCCTTGATAAGATCGACCGGCTCGAAAAATGGGATGCGGCTTATTATTCAGAAAAGCTGAAAGAAAAACTTTATGATCTGGATGACGAACAGCTCAAACCTTATTTTGAACTCAACAACGTCATCAACGGGGTTTTCATGGTAGCCGAAAAACTCTATGGACTAAAATTTCAGCAGGTTTTTGAAATAGAGGTTTACCATCCTGAAGTTACCACCTATTTAGTGACGGATGAAAACGATAAGGAGATCGCTCTGTTCTATGCTGATTTCCATCCAAGGGAAGGGAAACGCGGCGGAGCCTGGATGACATCCTATAAATCACAGTACAGGCAAAACGGAGAAGAAGAACGACCACACATTTCGATTGTGTGCAACTTTACAAAACCTACAGATGAGGAACCTTCCTTACTAACGTTTAATGAAGTCACCACACTTTTTCACGAGTTTGGCCATGCGCTGCACGGCATGCTGGCAAATACAACATATCCCAGTACATCGGGAACGAATGTGTTTTGGGATTTTGTGGAACTTCCGAGTCAGGTGCTGGAGAACTGGTGTTACGAAAAAGATGCTTTAAAGCTCTTTGCTAAACACTACGAAACCGGGGAAGTCATTCCAGATGAGCTAATTCAGAAAATAAAAGATTCGGCTACTTTTCACGAGGGAATGGCAACGCTGCGACAGTTGAGCTTCGGAATGCTGGACATGAGTTGGCACGGGCAGGATCCTTCAGACATTGAAGATGTAAAAGCTCATGAGGAAAAGGCATTTGAATCCACACAGCTTTATCCCGAAGTGAAGGAAAATTGTATGAGTACATCATTTTCTCACATTTTTCAGGGTGGTTATGCCGCAGGATATTACTCTTACAAATGGGCGGAAGTCCTGGATGCCGATGCTTTTGAATTCTTTACTGAAAATGGCATTTTTGACAGGGAAACTGCAAATAAATTCAGGGAGACGGTACTTTCCCGGGGAGGAACCGAACATCCATTGACGTTGTACAAACGCTTCAGGGGGAGAGAGGCTGCTCCGGAAGCCTTATTACGTCGGACCGGATTGCTTCCGAAGAAATAATTTTCAGAAGGATTTAACTTCTTCCGCAGTTACAGGAAAAGGTTTAGCTAAACTTGAAGAAGGTTTAACTAAATCTTTTCCTATTTTTGAGAGACACCACCTGCCAAAAATGGAAGAAAACTCCCTACATCCCGATAAATGGGTTGACCGGTATGCAGATTACCTGTTCAACTATACCATCACGCGGGTAAATGACCGGGAGGTTGCCAATGATATTATTTCCGAAACTTTTTTGGCAGGTCTAAAGTCGATGAAAAATTATAAAGGAGAAGCATCTGAAAGAACCTGGCTTATTTCAATTTTGAAGCGGAAGATCATTGACCACTACCGCAAAAACAATTCTGCAAAAGGGCAGGCAGAGGTGAAAATGAATTTTCCCGACAGTGACAATGAAGGGGACTGGCTTGAAGAAAAAGTTGCTGACCTTACCGACATGACAGCCGAAGACCAGATGGAAAATCGGGAATTGGGCCTGGCGATCCTGGAATGCATGGATCAACTTAATGAGAAACAGGCGGCAATTTTCAAAATGAAAACTATTGATGGCGTAGATACCGAAGCCATTTGTAATGAATTTAATATTAGTCCGTCTAACCTTTGGGTAATTATTCACAGAGCCAGAACTTCTCTGGCAAAGTGCCTGGAGAAAAATTGGTTTTAGCATGAAGGGAATAAGTCTTATGAAATTAAGTTGTGCAGAAGCGGCAGAACTTTGCACAAAAGCCGAATATAAAGAGACAAGTCTCCGGGAGAAAATAAGACTTAAGCTCCACCTCTACTTTTGCAGAACCTGTAAAGATTACCACAAAAACAATAAGAAACTTTCTGGATTGCTTAAAAAAGCAGATTTAAAAACCTGTTCATCTCAGGAAAAAGAGCATTTAAAAAATAAGATCAAAAGCGAACACTCTCAAATTAGTCAACAGCAAAAAAAGCAGTAACCACAGCACCGGGATTCCTTCAACCCAAAAAGAAGCAAAGTATCGCGATTGATTTTCTTTTGATTTCCAAATAAGAAGAGAGGTTACCGCCACAATAATTACAACTGCTGTTATAGTTTCCCATGTGGCTGGTCTTTTCAGGAATTCAAGCACAATTACCACCACTAAAATACTCATCCCCAAAATCTTCGTTGAGGTCACTCCTACCCTCTGCGGAATGGTCCCCAATTGTTCCAGGTCGAACTTTAAATCCCGAATCTCAAACGGCAGAATCCATACTAAGACCAACAAGAAACGCTGAAGAAATTCCAGAAAAAGGACTCCTGTAATATCATTTTTGACACCAACAACCGGAAGAATAACAGTAACCCCCGCCCAAACAACGGCAATAATAAAAATCTTGATTCCCGAAATTCCTCTTAGATTTCGTTTTTTATTGAATACCGGCAGGGCGTAGAGCAAAGTAAGAGCTCCAAAAATAGCACTCAAGAATAAAATTATTGTATCAACCACAAAAGCTGTGACGACTAATCCGATAAAACAGAAAAGGGAATAAATCAGAATATTTTTAAGCCCACGGGTAAGGTTTCGGTGATGCAAACCAGCCACCCCTGCATACTTCACGAAGTTATATCCAAGAACAGCTCCAAAAAAGATAAATAGAAGCAGCGGAGCATTGACTTCTGTTTCAAATTGCAACATAGTGATGAGACTAAGGGAAACTACTGCCAAAGCCACATGTGTACTGCTGTTGATATAGAAATTAAAAATCCTCTTCACAACTATTTTAGTGTTGCCTAAAGCAAGGAAAAACTTTACCCATCTTGCTGTTCTAAATCATTAAAAATTAGGTTCAAATTGTGTATTTTCGCCGTTCAAAACACAACTTTAATTTGATGAATACTTTTTCTTTTGCCACACGTCATATAGGCCCACGGGAACATGATCTAAAGGATATGTTGGAGACCATTGGTGTTGATTCCCTAGATCAACTAATCTATGAAACCCTCCCCGATGATATCCGCCTTAAAAAAGATCTTGAACTTGCCCCTGCCATGAGCGAGCATGAGTATATTGCTCACAGTATTTCATTGGCAGCCAAAAATAAGGTTTTCCGAACTTACATAGGTCTTGGGTACCACCAATCTATTACTCCCCCGGTCATTCAGCGGAATATTCTTGAAAATCCAGGCTGGTATACAGCTTACACTCCTTACCAGGCCGAGATAGCCCAGGGAAGACTGGAAGCTTTGCTAAATTTCCAAACAGTAGTAGCCGATTTTACCGGAATGGAACTGGCAAATGCTTCTTTGCTTGATGAAGGTACTGCAGCAGCCGAAGCTATGTCCTTGTTATTTGAAGTAAGAGAGCGGGACCAGAAGAAGAATGAAGTAAGCAAATTCTTTGTTTCTGAACTTGTTCTTCCACAAACAATAGATGTACTTCAAACCCGTGCGACTCCACTGGGAATCGAACTTGTGATTGGAGATCATGAAGAATTTAATTTTTCAAATGAATTTTTCGGAGCTTTCCTTCAATACCCTGGAAGAATGGGTCACGTATATGACTATTCGCAATTCGTTGCTAAAGCAAAAGAAAATAATATTAAAACTGCAGTTGCTGCAGATATTTTGAGCCTTATAAAACTTCGTGCTCCGGGAGAATTTGGAGTTGATGTGGTGGTGGGGACCACACAACGATTCGGAATTCCTCTTGGTTACGGAGGTCCGCACGCGGCTTATTTCGCAACAAAAGAAGAATATAAACGAAATATTCCGGGAAGAATTATTGGAGTCACCAAAGATACCGATGGTAACTATGCACTCCGGATGGCTCTTCAAACCCGCGAACAGCACATTAAAAGAGATAGAGCTACTTCAAATATTTGTACTGCACAAGTGCTTCTTGCTGTCATGGCGGGAATGTATGCAGTTTACCACGGCCCCCGAGGCTTGAAATTTATTGCTAACCGGGTTCATAGTACTGCGGTTACAGTTGCTGAAAATGTTGAAAAACTCGGGTTTTCCCAACTTAATTCTTCTTTCTTTGACACCGTTCTCATCAAAGCTGATGCCAACAGGATCAAAGAAATTGCTGAAAGAAATGAAGTAAACTTTTATTATCCTTCATCAGATGTTGTTGCTATCTCTTTAAATGAAGCTACGAATCTGGATGATGTAAACGATATTCTTGCAATTTTTGCTGAAGCTGCCGGAAAGGAAAAAATTTCAGTTTCAAAGCTTTCAGAAAAAAATCATATTCCTGCTTCAGTAGAACGTAAAACTGAATTTCTCAAGAATGAAGTTTTCAACTCCTATCATTCAGAAACAGAGTTGATGCGTTATATCAAAAAACTTGAGCGCAAAGATCTTTCTCTCACTCACTCCATGATCTCATTAGGCTCCTGCACCATGAAATTGAATGCGGCTGCTGAAATGTTACCAATAAGTTATCCGCAATGGGGGAACCTGCATCCGTTTGCACCCATTGAACAAGCAGAGGGTTATCAGATTGTCCTTAAAAAACTTGAAGAACAGCTTACTGAAATTACAGGGTTTGCCGGTACTTCCCTTCAGCCAAACTCTGGCGCACAGGGAGAATATGCAGGGTTAATGGTAATTCGTGCTTATCATGAATCCAGAGGAGAGTCACACCGGAATATTTGTCTTATCCCGTCTTCTGCTCATGGAACTAACCCCGCATCGGCTGTAATGGCAGGCATGAAAGTAGTGGTTACAAAATCGACAGAATCGGGAAATATCGATGTTGAAGACCTTAAAGAAAAAGCCTTAAAGCACAAAGATAATCTTGCAGCTTTGATGGTGACTTACCCTTCTACTCACGGAGTGTTCGAGTCAGCCATCATTGAGATCATAAACATCGTTCATGAGTATGGCGGACAGGTGTATATGGATGGTGCAAACATGAATGCTCAGGTAGGCTTAACCAGCCCCGGAGTCATTGGCGCCGATGTTTGTCACCTTAACCTGCATAAAACTTTTGCTATTCCACATGGTGGTGGTGGCCCGGGAGTTGGTCCTATTTGTGTGGCTGAGCAACTGGTGCCATTCCTACCCGGAAATCCTGTGGTGAAGACCGGCGGTGATGAAGCAATTACTGCAATTTCTGCAGCGCCATGGGGATCGGCTCTTGTATGTCTTATTTCTTATGGATACATAAAAATGCTTGGTGCAGATGGGCTTAAAAAAGCGACCCAATTTGCAATTTTAAATGCTAACTATATTAAAGCCCGTATCGAAGAGCATTACAAAACACTCTACAGTGGTGAACGTGGCAGGGCAGCTCACGAAATGATCGTAGATTGTCGCCCTTTTAAAGACAAAGGAATTGAAGTTACTGATATTGCAAAAAGACTAATTGATTATGGTTTTCATGCCCCAACAGTTTCTTTCCCTGTTGCCGGAACGCTTATGATCGAACCTACAGAGAGTGAGAGCAAAGCTGAACTGGATAGATTTTGTGATGCTCTTATCTCAATCCGAAAAGAAATTGATGAAGCTTCGGAAGATGAGCCGAATAACGTTCTCAAAAATTCTCCGCATACTTTGGCAATGCTGACTGTAGATGAATGGAATTTTCCTTATACCCGTCAAAAAGCTGCTTATCCAATGGATTATTTAACTGAAAATAAATTTTGGCCTGCTATTAGGAGAGTAGATGAAGCTTATGGAGACCGTAATCTTATTTGCACCTGTGCTCCCATTGAAGAATACATGGAAGATTAAATAAATAAGAACCGAAGGCATACCACCTTCGGTTTTTAATTTTTTGTTATCTTAACATCTTCTTAACGAAAGATAATTTTTGGTATGGTTTTTAATTTTATTAAACTTTATTCATACAGTCTTTTTGAAGATGCTAGAAATCTGGTGTCCTAAAGCAAAAAAGATGGAAAGACGGCTATTCATTTATTAATTTTGGAAAATGTCGATCGTATAACAGACAGACAATGAGTATAAAAATAACAGGGGTTGGAAGTTACATCCCAAACAAAGTTGAAAAAAATTCTGACTTTCAAAAGCATGAATTTTTATATGAAGATGGTTCCTCTTTTGAACAGTCCAATACCGTTATAATCGAAAAATTCAAAGCCATAACGGGAATTGCTGAACGAAGGTATATTCATTCAGAACTTAATAACTCAGACATTGCATATCTCGCTGCCAATACTGCTATTGAGGATGCCGGAATAAATCCCGAGGAGCTGGATTACCTCATTGTTGCTCATAATTATGGAGATGTGCTTCATAATGATGTACAGAGTGACACCGTTCCCAGCCTCGCCTCCCGTGTCAAGCACAAACTTCGCATTAAAAATCCGCGTTGCGTAGCCTATGATATATTATTTGGCTGCCCTGGATGGGTTGAAGCAGTTATTCAGGCCAAAGCTTTTATTCAGAGCGGCATGGCTAAAAAATGCCTCGTTATTGGTTCCGAAACCCTTTCCCGTGTGATTGATAAGCACGACAGGGATTCCATGATCTATTCCGACGGGGCCGGTGCCGCAGTTATTGAGGCAGCCGATGGAGAAGGAGGAATTCTTTCACACGAAACCGCTTCCTATACCTTTGAAGAATCTAATTTTATTTTCTTCGGAAAGTCCAATAAGCGGGAAGTCAAAGATTCCAGACGTTACATTAAAATGCACGGAAGAAAGATCTATGAGTTCGCTCTAAGTCATGTTCCCGATGCAATGAAATCCTGTCTGGAAAATAGTGGTAAGAACATTTCTGACGTGAAAAAAATTCTTATTCACCAGGCAAATGAGAAAATGGATGAGGCCATTATAAAACGTTTTTACAGACTATACCAAACTACACCACCCGAGGGCATAATGCCTATGACCATAGAAAAACTGGGAAATAGTTCTGTGGCAACCGTTCCCACCTTGCTGGACCTTATCCTGAAAGGAAAGTTGGAAAATCAAGGCATTAATAAGGGAGACGTTGTGATCCTGGCAAGTGTTGGTGCCGGAATGAATATCAATGCAATTGTGTACCAGTTTTAAATGTACGAGAAGACTTTTCCGAACAAGCGATATAAAGAAACTATAGATTTTTTGACAAAAGTTGCTCCTGCTCCTGCCTATATTCTCGATCTTGGAGTGCGAAATCCATTTACTCAGGTGATGGAAGAGTACGGCTACAGCGTCACGAATACAGGGGGAGAAGATCTCGACCTCGATTCTACAAGCGTTAAAACTTCTACTGCAGAAATTGTCACTGCATTTGAAATTTTTGAGCATCTTGTGGCTCCTTTTAATATACTTAAAGATATTCGCGCCGAAAAACTGGTAGCAAGTGTTCCTTTGAACCTTTGGTTTTCTTCCGCATATCGTAGCAAAACTGATAAGTGGGATCGTCATTTTCATGAATTCGAAGACTGGCAATTTGATTGGCTTCTTGAAAAAGCAGGATGGGAAATAAAGGAGCGCCATAAGTGGACCAATCCTGTAAAGAAAATGGGAATAAGACCATTGCTTAGGAAGTTCACTCCTCGCTATTATGCAGTTTATGCTGAAAGAAAGGTTTAGTCAAAAAATGCCATTTTTGACACCTCTGTTTTACCGGTAATTTTTTTCTCCACCTTACTAATTTTAAAATCATCCCGATCTCACACTCCTACTGAAACAGATAGCTAAAAATTGTAATTTAGCTCAAAGATTTTGCAGCATTGAAATTTTACATCGTTATTCCCGCACACAATGAAGCAGATTTTATAGGTCAAACCTTAAAATCACTTTCAGAACAAACCCTGAAACCTGATAAGCTCGTGGTGGTAGATGACCAGTCCTCAGACAACACTGCCGAAGTCGTAAAAACTTTTTCAGCAAAAGTTCCTTTCATTTCCCTCGTAAGCACTACTTCTTCCGAAGCACATTTACCCGGCAGTAAGGTGATCAATGCATTTAACCATGGCCTTGAGCTACTGGATAGCAACTACGACATCATCTGTAAATTTGACGCCGACCTTATCTTTCCATTAAATTACCTGGAGAGTATTCAGAGGCACTTTGAAGAAGATCCTAAGATAGGGATGGCAGGCGGTTTTTGCCATTTGGAAGACAATGGCATTTGGAAGCTGGAGAATTTAACCGGTAAAGATCATATTCGTGGGGCTTTAAAAGCATACCGGAAAGCCTGTTTTAAGAACATTGGAGGTCTTAAGCCTTCAATGGGATGGGATACAGTTGATGAATTACTGGCACAGTATCACGGGTGGAAAATTCATACCGATCCTACTTTGGTAGTAAAACACCTGCGACCCACGGGCTTCACCTACAGTAAAGCAGCTAAATGGAAGCAGGGCGAGGCCTTTTATAAGCTGCGATACGGCTATTTTATCACTGCAATAGCTTCAGCTAAGCTAGCCATGAAAAAAGGAGATCCTAAACTCGCACTCGATTACCTGCAAGGCTTCCGCAGAGCAAAGGCTTCAAAAATGCCATTTTTGGTAGATAAAAAAGAAGGAGCCTTCATTAGAAGGCTCCGTTATAAGAAGATGCTATCAAAAATTTTTTAATTACTTATCAAATACCATGTACAAAGGTCTTCCCGTGGCACCGTTAGGAAAGGAAATTCCCAGCAAGGCCGAGATCGTTGGTGCTATGTCCACTATTTCTGTTCTTTCAAGGCTATTCCCCGCTTTTATACCTTTTCCGAAGAAAATAAGAGGTGCGTGAGTGTCATAGTTGTTCCCTGAACCATGTGTTGAACCTGTACGGGAATAAGAGATTACTGATGGTTTTAGAACCAAAGCAATATCCCCACTTCGCTTTTGGTTAAATCCATTATCAACAGCCGACGCGATCTTTTCTGAAAAACTAGCCGATTGTAATTGATTTCGTGTAAATACCTTGTTGATCTTTTCATATTGCAGGAGAAAATGGGTAATCTCTTGCTGAAGTTCTTCTGAAGAAACTTCCATATCCCATACCTCATCATAATTAAAGAAAATTTGATTGTTGGAAATATGCTCAATCAGGTTTTCATTCTGGTACATTCCGCTTAGAAAAATATTTAGATCTTCTTTCAACTTGTCAAAATCAAAGTATCCTGAAGGGATTTTAACTGACTCCAGGTAAGCCGGAACGTGAACTCCGCCATGATCTGAAGTGAGGAATAAGGTATAATTTCCCTCTCCTACCTGCTCATCTAAAGATTTCAAAAGTCGGGCAAGATCCTGATCCAGCCTAAGGTATGCGTCCTGGATCTCTTTGGAATTCACTCCGAAATTGTGACCTATATAATCTGTGGACGAATAGCTGATGGTTAGAAAATCTGTATCATTATCTTTCCCCAGTTGTTCTCCATCTATTGCCGCAATGGCAAAATCTGTTGTTAAGCTGTTACCATAAGGGGTATCTTTTATAATGTCATATCCCCCATTTTGATCTTTTAGATCCTCCAGGTCGTAAGGGAAACCGGTATCTGCTTTACCGTCAAACCCACCTTCATAAATATTTACGTCTATTCCGCTTTCAATGTAAGTATTGATATCTGCAAGCGTGGTCCATGGCTTAAGGTAGGAATCTGCTATTCCTGAAGAATTAAAATTTTGCACCCATTGAGGTAGTTGTTGCGTATAGAATGAGCTGGTGATCCATTTTCCTTCATTTTTACCATGGAACCAATAAGCACCGTTGGCAGTGTGACCAGCAGGAAGGACCGCCCCGCGGTCTTTTATCCCTACGCCAATAGTTTTACCTCTCATTTGCGTGTGCAGGCGATTTTCATCGGCTACTGTGGTAGTGATCAACCGGTGAGGAGACATTTTTCCAGCCTCATCATTAGTCCCAATGGGCTCCACTGTTGAATCTTCTACACAGTATACATACTCCTTTTCAAATTTGTTGTACCAGTTATTCCCAATAATCCCGTGCGTTTCGGGAGCAGCCCCGGTATAAACTGAAGCATGTCCCGGTGCTGTGTAAGTAGGTATATAATTGAAGTGATTGTTTCGCAAGTTAAAACCTTCAGAAATAAGTTTTTTAAAACCATCATCTCCATAGTGGTTCCAGAACCTGGTAATATAATCATAGCGCATCTGGTCCACTACAACTCCAACCACCAACTTCGGAGTAGCGAAAAGATCTTTTTGTTGCCCGAACGGTCTCTGAGGGGTTTCCTGAGCTTTTGCTACTGAAAAGAAAAAGACTAAAATAAAAGTCTGAATGATATATCTCATGGTAAAAATTTTATCTTGTAAAAATACAAAGTTTAAGTAGTTTTAAGATTAAGTTAAGCTTAAATACATTGGCATAAAAAATTAGTATTTTAGCCGCCACAAAAGCATAGAATGAGATACCTGCAGTCTATTGGAGAATACTTCTTAATGTTAAAAGGAGTGTTTGGAAGAATGACCAAACGCACAGTTTTAAAAGAATTAATTTTCAAGGAAATAGATGAAATTATTATTGGTTCCTTAGGGATCGTGGCATTTTTGTCCTTCTTTATTGGAGGAGTTGTAGCACTACAAACTGCACTGAATTTAAATAATCCTTTAATACCAAGAACGCTCATTGCTTTTGCGGCCAGACAATCCATTATTCTGGAATTCTCCCCTACTTTCATTTCTATAATTATGGCAGGAAAGGTGGGTTCCTTTATTACTTCCAGTATTGGATCAATGAGGGTAACAGAACAGATTGATGCCCTTGAAGTGATGGGTATTAACGCTCTCAACTATCTGGTATTCCCTAAGATCATTGCCATGCTTACGTACCCTTTTCTTATCGCAATTTCCATGTTCCTGGGAGTTATGGGAGCTTACTCGGCAGCAGTGATGGGAGGATTTGTTCCGGCAGATGTTTTTATGCAAGGCCTGCAGGAAGAGTTTGATGCGTATCATCTATTTTACGCATTCTTTAAAACTTTTCTTTTTGCCATGATCCTGGCTACTGTACCTTCTTATCATGGTTTTTATATGAAAGGAGGTTCACTTGAGGTTGGAAAAGCAAGTACTACCTCTTTTGTATGGACCAGTGTTGTTATTATTGTCACAAATTACGTAGTCACTCAATTACTACTAAGCTAATGATCGAAGTAAAGAATTTACATAAGAGTTTTGGTGATGAGCACATCCTTAAAGGGATTGACTTTGTATTCGACACGGGAAAAACAAACCTTGTAATAGGACAATCGGGGTCAGGGAAAAGCGTGTTGATGAAATGTATGCTTGGACTTTTCACTCCGGAAAAAGGCACTATTGAATATGATGGAAAAGCTTATTCCGACTTAACTGATGAACAGAAAAGAGACCTGCGCCAGGAAATGGGGATGCTATTCCAGGGCGGAGCATTATTTGACTCTATGACCGTTGAACAAAATGTAATGTTCCCATTACGAATGTTCACAAAAAAGAAAAAGGGAGAATTAAAAAAGAGGGTTGATGAAGTTCTTGAAAGAGTAAATCTTGTTGATTCCGGAAAAAAATTTCCTGCAGAAATAAGTGGGGGTATGCAAAAACGTGTAGCTATTGCCCGTGCAATCGTCAATCGCCCAAAATACTTATTCTGTGATGAGCCAAATTCAGGTCTGGATCCTCACACCGCCACCGTTATTGATAATTTAATACATGAGCTTACTGTGGAGTATGATATAACTACAGTGGTCATTACGCACGACATGAACTCTCTCCTGGAAATAGGAGAAAATATTGCCTTTTTAAAAGATGGGGTTTTAGCCTGGAAAGGAGATAAATCACAAATTTTTAAAACCGAAGATGAGACTGTAACCGACTTCGTTTATTCTTCAGACTTGTTTAAAAAAGTACGTGAAGCCCAACAACAGGGACTTTAAATTAATTAACCGATCTCACCGCCAGAGTATCGAGAGATAATCGTACCTGGAGCCACTGTTCAAGCTTATTCATTTCGGATCTCTTGGCTGCAGGACCAAGGTTGGATGACCATCTTACGTTAATGGTTGGAATAGTGTCTATTCTGGAGAAATTTGTGATAACATTGTTGGCATAGCTCATTTCCTGAATTGCACTGTAATTGATTTTGGCCTCCTTAGCAATAGCTGCAAACGGAATTCCGGCACTTCTGTATTTGAGTAATTCTTCCTCCAGTAGTTGTATTCTTTGATCCTTGTTTTCCACCAGTTCCTGGTTTCTGACATACAGATCTTCCAGAATTCCCGCCCGGACCTCGGTCGAAAGTCGACTCGCCATTTCTGAACTTTGATCGGAGCTCTGATGCACTTCAAGTACCACATCCTCAAAATTCGGAACTTGTTTGATCTCCCGAATCCACAGGTCAATTTGATCATCAGGAACTCTGCGGCCAATCAGGTATATCTCGATAACCTTGGTTTTGTAGTCCTGACTAAATCTCACAACTTCTGCTCCCGGATAGTTATTGATCACCTCTTGCACAAAGTCCTTAGTCTTGGTCACAAATACCTGCTCCCTTAGCAGGTTCACAAACAATATGATGCTGGGAATCATCACAAGAACGGCAATGAGAGAAGCGAGTCGGGCTGTGTTTCGGCGGTGCTTGCTGTTGGCATATTTAACGAGTGGAAACCTAAGCAATTTTGCCACTAAGAACGTGGATAAAGCGATAAAAACAGAATTTATGGAGAAAAGATATAATGCTCCCCCGGCATAATTCCAGTTAGCGATGGCAAGACCATATCCAACTGTACAAAGAGGCGGCATAAGGGCTGTGGCAATTGCCACGCCCATGATAACACTGGCGATGGCCCCTTTTTTAGTTTTTGCCACAATAAGAGCCAAGCCTCCGAATATTGCAATTAAAACATCAAGAATAGTAGGATAGGTCCTGGCAACAAGTTCGGGTGTTTCTTCCTTTATAGGTGAAATAAGAAAATATAAATATGCTGTAAGCACACTTAGAAACACCATTACTCCGAGGTTGACCAAACTGCGTTTAAGGGTATCAATGTCATTTATAGCTACAGAAAATCCCACTCCCACGATAGGCCCCATTAAAGGAGAAATTAACATCGCACCTATTACCACCGCTGTACTACTTACGTTGAGGCCAATGGAAGCCACAAAAATGGAAAAAACAAGAATCCAGGCGTTGTGGCCTTTAAAGGAAATATCCCGTTTAACTGTCTCCATGGTAGTCTCCCGATCGGTATCATCGTGAATGTCCAGGAGTTCCCGCAGGAATTCCTTTATTTCCTTCAGGACAGTTCTGCCCTTGTTCTCATTTCCTGCTGGTATTACCGTACTACTTTCTGAATTGCTTTCCATTCACTACCCAAGATTTTGACCGAATTTCTTCTGCACTCTATCCCTTATACCCTTGATATCCTGCTCCTTTGCCCGCGGCACTATGAGTAAGATCTCATTCTCGTCAACAATGACATGATCTTTTATACCTTCAATAACCACAACTTTATTCTTATCTGAAGAAACCAAATTTCCCGTTGCGTTTTCAGCAAAAAGACGTGAATTTAAAACCACGTTACCGTTCTCATCCTGCAAACTCTCTTCGTACAGAGAACCCCAGGTTCCCAAGTCGTTCCAGTCAAATGAAGCCGGAATAACATATACTGTCCCCTGTTCCTTCTCCAATATTCCATAATCAATAGATATATTATCTGCTGAGGAATAGGTCTTCAATATAAAATCTTTTTCAAAAGTCGTATTGAGAAGATCTTCCTTTTTAGAAAATAATTTATAGGTCTGGGGAAGATTTTTTTTAAATGACTTAATAATGTAATTCACACTCCAAATAAAAATTCCGGCATTCCATAAGTAGTTCCCACTTTCAAGAAAACTTTTGGCAATTTCGTAGGAAGGTTTTTCGGTAAAAGTATCTACGGGTTTTACTTTTTCTGTGGCCGCAGGATCAAATTTAATATAGCCATAACCCGTATTTGGAAAGGTAGGCTTAATTCCTAAAGTAACAATTTTCTCTTGATCTCTTACGGCTTCATAAGCAGTTTTAATATCTTTAGAAAAAGCCTCTTCATTTTCTATCCAGTGATCACTGGGGGCCATTACCATCGTGGCATTTTTATTCTTTTTTCTAATCTTAAGGGCAGCTAGCAAAACTGCCGGTGCCGTATTTCTCATTACCGGTTCCAGTACAATCTGCTCCTCGTTCACCTCCGGCAACTGCTCCTTCACCAGGTGCTCATAGATCGAATTTGTAAGCACATAAATATTATGTGGCGGCACAAGACCCGTAAGCCGTCTAAATGTCGTTTGAATCAAAGTTTCCCCCTTTCCCAATAAATCCCGAAACTGTTTAGGTTTTGCCGCAGTACTCACCGGCCAGAATCGCGAACCTACTCCGCCAGCCATTATAACTGCAAAATTATTCTCCTTCATTTTAATTGGCTGCTTTTAATAATTCCACCTCTGCGTTAGGTTGAAAAAGATAAATTCTACCCGTTTTGACTTCAAGACATTCATAACGTTTAACTCTTCGTTCTCCTTTTTTAAAAACCTTACCATTGTAGATCCTGAAGATACCTCCACGCGGAATCTCAAAAATGTAATTTTTATCGTTGTCCTCATCGAATTGTTTTAAAGCTACAGAAAGATGAGCATCTGTATCACTGCTCGCTTTCGGATTTTTAAAATGACGGGCAATTAACGGAAGTAATTGAGCAGGAAATATCTCTGGTCTAATGAAAGGCAGCATAAGCTTTTGAAAACTCCTTTTCCATTCTGCCCCATGTGGTTTAATATGTCTTCCAAAATTTTCGAATGCCAGTAGATGTGCGATTTCATGCACAAGAGTGATAAGAAACCGGTATTTATTGAGATTTGCATTTACCGTTATTTGATGCATTCCTCCCGGTAAGTTTCTATAATCGCCATGACGGGTCTTTCTTTCGTTCACGATCTTGAGGTGAATGTTATTACCTTTAATTAAGGCAAATATTGGCTCAACAGCATGGGTGGGAATATATTTCTCGAGAATATCCTTCATTCCTTTTAGGGAGTGCTATTGGAGACCTGTAACATCTTCCCATTATAAAATTTGTTTCCGGTAAGGGAAAAATCTGCAATGTATTGAGCCATTTCTTCAGGTTGCAATGGAGCTTTGTACCCGGGAAAGGCCTCTTCCAGCATTTCGGTCTGCACTGCACCCAAAGCCAGGACGTTGAATGAAGGTCCTGATTCTTTATATTCTTCAGCAAGAAGCTCTGTGAGGGTTATGACCGCTCCTTTACTGGAACTATAAGCAGAAAGCCCCGGGAATTTCATACTCCCCTGCACTCCCCCCATACTACTCACCGTCACTACATGTCCTTCCCTTTTCATGTACGGCAACAACTTTTTAGTAAGAGCTGCTACCCCAAAGACGTTGATCTTATAAACCTGTTCAAATTCTGCGGAAGAAGTTTCCTCGAAAGGTTTATTTACAATTGCACCGGCATTGTTAATAAGGATATCTACTTGCTCCCAATTCTCTTTTACAAATCCAGATGCTTTATCCAGATCATCTTCCGAAGTAATATCAAAGGGAAAAGCTTGTACATTTTGTAGGTTTAGCTCCTCAACCGGCACCGTATTTCTGGACAAGGCCAGAATTTTATGTCCCTCACCTGCCAATATTTTTACCAGCTCAAGACCTATCCCCCGGCTTGTACCTGTAATTATTATTTTTTTCATTTTGTGTTCATCTTGATTTCCTTTTCGGGAGTATTTGCCATTGCCGTTAATCCCGGAATGAGGGATTCAATGACATTTTCAAGGTGGGAAAGATCCATTTCCTCAAACTCGTCATCCACATGATGGTAATACTCGTAGTTGGTAAAATCAAATGTCGAAATTGTCTGAGCCGGTACGTTAAATCTCTCAAAAAAGGGATAATTATCACTCCTTCTAAAAAGGTTGTATTCTTTAGCCTGCGGAAGGAATCCTAAAATCTTAGCATCTGAATACTCATTAAACTTGTCAGCTAAATTTGATCTTTCATAACCAGTTACGTAAACTAAATAATCTTTATCTACCATAGGCACCCCCACCATTTCAATATTAAACATCACATACAGGTCAATAGCTTCTCTCTCCAGTTTCTTTGCTAAATGTTTCGCTCCTACCAGGCCTAACTCTTCTGCAGAAAAAAGTGTGAACAAAATGCTTCTTTTAGGAGGGTTTTCTGCGAAATATGCAGCCAATTCAAGTACAGCCGTAGTTCCTGCCGCATTGTCATTGGCTCCATTAGCAATTGAATCCCCATCTACAGGTTCTACGAGGCCCACGTGGTCATAATGTGCACCAATAATTAAATATTCATCCCTTAACTGAGGATCTGTGCCCTCAACCAATCCCACAACATTAAAACCGGTCATCCCCTTCACCTGGAAGGAATCCCTATAGGTCTCAAAAAAGGGTTTTACGCCGCTCTTTCTCAGGATCGTCTGTATATAATCAGCGGCTTTTTCTATTCCTTCGCTACCGGTTTTTCGACCTTCTAATTTATCGGAAGAAAGATACTTCAGGATACTGCTAATATCGTCTTCCGTTATAGCTTCTTCAAAAGCAATTTGTGTGGAAGCATCCGTTCTGGTGGCAATCTCCGGTTCAGAATTTTCAGCAATTTGCTGAGTTTGACCGCAACCAAAAAGAAAAAAGAATCCTAAACCCCATATTCCTGATAAGTAATTATTTCTCATGTGGCTAAAGATAAAAAAATCCCGCGAAAAGCGGGATTTTTCATTGTTAGTAACAACTTTCCTTATGCCAACATGGTCACAGGATTTTCGATGTAAGTTTTAAGGGTTTCCAGAAATTGCGCTCCTGTAGCACCATCTACAGTTCTATGGTCGCAAGCCAGGGTGAGCTTCATAGTATTTCCAACCACAATTTCTCCATTCCTTACCACAGGCTTCTCAACTATAGCTCCAACAGAAAGTATTGCTGAATTTGGCTGATTAATTATACTCGTAAATTCAGTGATCCCAAACATTCCAAGGTTTGAAACTGTAAAAGTGCTGCCTTCCATTTCCTGGGGCTGTAATTTTTTGTTTCTCGCCTTTCCTGCAAGTTCCTTAACATTACCACCAATTTGAGTGAGTGACATTTGATCTGCATATTTTAAAACAGGAACTACCAGCCCTTCATCTACGGCAACCGCAACTCCCATGTGAATGTGCTTTGCAATTTTAGTAGTATCACCTGTCCATTGAGAATTCACTCTTGGGTGCTTCCTCAATGCCATAGCAGAAGCTTTGATCACCAAATCGTTGAAGGAAACCTTCACATCCGGAATTTCATTGATCTGCTTGCGATTCGCCATAGCATTGCTCATATCCACCTCAACCGTGAGGTAGTAATGTGGCGCGTTATATTTAGATTCTGCAAGTCTCTTGGCAATAGTCTTGCGCATTTGAGAGTTTTTAATCTCTTCAAAGCTCTCTTCTCCTGCAGGAGTGTAGGTTTGCACCGCCGAAGTTTGCTCCTGCTGTTCCTGTTTAGCGGCCGCCGGTTTAGCTTCTGCAGTTTTTTCTGAAGGCTTATAACTCTCAATGTCCTTTTTGACAATGCGATTATTTTCTCCCGAACCTTTTACGTCGGAAAGATCAATACCTAAATCATCGGCCATCTTCTTTGCTAGAGGAGAAGCAAAAATTCGCTTTCCGTCTGAACTTGATGTGCTTTCTGAAGTTTTTGCAGGATCTTCTGATTTGGTTTCCTCTTTATCTTCTTTTTGTTCAGTCTTTTTAGCTGCGGGCTTTAAAGCCCCGCCTCCTTTTAACAATGCAGAAACGTCGGTTCCTTCCGGTCCTATTATAGCAAGAACCGCATCAACAGGTGCAGTTTCTCCCTCCTGAATTCCTATATGCAGCAAAGTTCCGGTGTAGAAAGATTCGAATTCCATGGTAGCCTTATCGGTTTCAATTTCGGCAAGGATCTCACCTTCCTCCACTTCATCTCCTTCTTTTTTCAGCCAGGAAGCAACAGTACCTTCTTCCATAGTATCGCTGAGACGCGGCATTTTAACCACTTCTACTCCTTCAGGAATTTCATCTTCTTCAGAAGTATCTTCTTCATTTGAAGCCTCCTCAGCATCTGAAGATTCAGCTTTTTTATCTTTCTCCTTTTCTTCCGATTTACCTTCCGAAGCATCCTTAGCAGATCCTCCATCACCATCTAAAAGTGAGGAAATATCCTCTCCTTCTTCTCCCACTATAGCAAGGAGTGCATCAACAGGTGCAGTTTCTCCTTCTTCAATTCCTATATGCAACAAGGTGCCTTCATAAAAGGATTCAAATTCCATAGTTGCCTTATCTGTCTCGATTTCGGCAAGAATGTCCCCTTCTTCAATCTTGTCACCTTTTTGCTTTAACCACTTGGCTACAACACCTTCTTCCATGGTGTCACTTAGCCGTGGCATCTTAATTACTTCTGCCATAACTGATTATAATTTATGGGGTAAAAACGGATAATCTTCTTGCTCATATACGACATCATACAACTGCTGGATTTCCGGAAATTCAGACTCTTCTGCAAACTTCTCACATTCAGAAACAAGATCTTTTACTCTCTTGTCGATCTCCTTGATCTCTTTATCTGTAGCGTATTTGTTCTTTTTGATGATATCCTTAACCTGGGTAATAGGATCTATTTTTTGATACTCTGCCACCTCATCTTTTGTACGATATTGCTGCGCATCACTCATGGAATGACCGCGATAGCGATATGTTTTTAATTCAAGAAAAGTTGGACCCTCACCTTTACGAGCTCTTTTTATAGCCTCATCCATAGCTTCGGCGACTTTCTCAGGATTCATCGCATCAACAGGACCACAGGGCATGTCGTAACCAAGACCCAGTTTCCAGATCTCTGTACTTTTGGAAGTACGTGCAACCGAGGTTCCCATAGCATAACCGTTGTTCTCTACACAGAAAACAACAGGTAAATTCCATTTTACAGCCATAGTGAAAGTCTCATGTAAAGACCCCTGTCTCGCAGCACCGTCTCCAAGGAAGGTTAATGTTACTGCATCTCTCTTGAAGTATTTATCTGCAAAGGCAAGACCGGCACCAAGAGGAATTTGTCCTCCTACTATACCATGCCCCCCGTAAAAACGATGTTCTTTTGAGAAAATATGCATGGAACCACCCATACCCTGGGAAGTCCCCGTCTTCTTTCCATACAACTCGGCCATAACTTTCCTTGGATCCACACCCATTCCAATTGGCTGGACGTGATTCCTGTAGGCCGTGATCATCTTATCTTTTGAAAGATCCATCACATGCAAAGCACCGGCAAGAATGGCTTCCTGTCCATTATACAGGTGTAAAAAACCTCTTACTTTTTGCTGAATATATACCTGGGCCAGTTTGTCTTCAAACTTCCGCCAAAACAACATGTCCTCGTACCACTTAAGGTAAGTGGCTTTTGTAATTTTCTTCATTAACTACTTATTTTTAAGGCTAAGCAATGCTTGCGCCAAGCGAAACACAAAAATACTATTTTCAAAAGGAACTAAAAACAGTTTCTCTTTTAAAAAAACCGAAAACGTTATAGGTAGCTATTGTCAAAGATGAGCGGCAAAAGATCTGAAATAGAATGTGCCTTTACCACCTTCCCTTTTTCACCCATAAAAAAGATCTCTATGGGTTGTTCCTGTTTAACTTCATATTCGGCTATTGCCTGCCTGCACGAGCCGCAGGGTGGGGTTGGAACTTCTACAGGATGATTTTCAGATCGTGCTGTCACTACCATTTTAAGCATCTTTATCCCGGGGTATTTTGCCCCTGCATAAAAAATCACTGTTCTCTCGGCACATAAACCTGCAGGATAGGATGCATTCTCCTGATTACTTCCCGTTACCACCTCTCCATTTTCAAGAAGAATTGCCGCTCCTACTTTAAATTGTGAGTACGGAGAATAAGATTTTTCCCGGGCTTCTATTGCCTTCTTCATCAAATTTTGTACATCACCGGGTAATTCTGCTTCACTATCGTAAACTTCAAGATTGGCACTAATTGTAATTGTTTTCATTCGTGGTATTTCTCTAGAAAAAAGCTCCCGTAACTAAAGAGCCCGGGAGTTTATTTATTCCTCATTTTGAGGTACAAAGTTAATTAATAATCAGAAACAGTGATATATTGGTATTCCTGTTAATACTGTTCGTACTGTCTTCCAAAATTAAATGTTAGTCCAAATCGCAGAGTGCCTTCCAGAGGACTCACAACTTCAGAAGTTGAGAAGAGATAAGAAAGATCGATGTCTACCACGGTGTGTCTAAAACCGGCACCAAAGGAAATAAATTCCCGGGAACCTTTTTCGGGACTTTCATAAAAATAGCCGGTCCTAAGAGAGAAGACCTCCTCATAAACATATTCTGCTCCCACAGCATATGTTATTTCCTTTAATTCTTCACTTAAACCATCTGGAGCATCACCAAAAGATGTGAAAATTCCCTCAATAGCACCAATAGAATTATATTCCTGTATGTCCTCTGCATCAATATCACCGTCATGGTCAAAATCCTTTGGTGTTGGCACTAGAAGTTTATTCAACTCTACGTAGGTTCCAATTCTGTTGGACATATCCAGAATAAAATCAAAACCGCCTCCCACTTTTAAATTAGTAGGTATGAAATTCTCCTGTCCACCGGCATCATATTTAATTTTAGGACCAATGTTAGAAACATTCACACCTGCTCTCCAACGTCCGTCAAAATCGGTGAAATTAATTCGGTTACTTTGATAAAAAGCAGCCACATCCACACCAAAGGTATTGGCAGCAGTGGCATCTGGATCCAACTCGGCAATTTTCAAATCGGACCTTAAAAATCTTCCGGCAACAGCCATGGAAAAATTCTCGCTTAACTTTAGAGCATATGAAAGATCAAGAGTGAATTCATTTGGACTAAGGATTCTCGCGACCTCATCAGGATAATCCCGGGCTTCAATATTACCCATACTAAAATACTTTAAACTGGCACCAAACGCGCTTCTTTCGCTTATGCGGTTATAATAGGTAAGGTTTCCAAGAAAAATATCATTTACTAGTTCACTCAAATAAGGAGTATAATTTACTCCAAATCCTTGCTGACTCTCGATAAAAACATATTTGGCCGGATTCCATTGTTGTGAGTAAGCATCGGGATAGGTTGCCACTCCCTGGTCACCTAATCCTGCAGCACGGGCATCGGCCGCTATCATCAAAGTGGAGGCCGCCGTAGTGATAACCCGATCACGCTCTTCCTGAGCAAAAGATTTCCCACTAAACAGCAAAATCACCGACAAGGTGAAGAGTGATAATTTTCTCATAGGACTCATTAATATTTAACAAATATACCGGAAAACCTTTAAAATAAGTTACAATAAGCGATTTTCTCCTTTTTATCCTAACATAACGTTTAATATCGCAGAAGCTTATATAGATTCTCTCTTTTTCCTACAGATCCTAAAATTTATAATAAAAATAAAGTATTCCCTGTAATCTAAATAACAACAGATCAAGACATAGATTCTCAAAGAAATAGAATAGTTTCTAAAATATATTACTTTTGCGTCCTAAACACCAAGTGATTTCGTGGAGCGGTTTTTGTAAACTATAAAATAAATCATTTTAGAGCTGCGTTAGTATAAAGATTTTCAGGAAACTACAAGATTTCTTATCCAATGAAATAATCTTGATAGTTTTGCGTTAATTACTATATTGCAAAGCCATAATTGCTATAAAAGATATTGTGAATATGAGAAATAATGTTGCTGTAAGGGCTCTTTTTGCCGTCGCTTTAAGTGCTGGCCTGGTGGGCTGTAACAACTCCAGGGATTATAAAGATAATTCCCGTGCTACCGGTTGGGATATTAATTCCAAGGATGGTGGTTTTAATTACAACGCCGATTACGATGAACAGGAAGCGGGACCGGGTCTGGTTTTCGTAGAAGGAGGAACCTTTACAATGGGGCGTGTGCAGGATGATGTAATGCATGACTGGAATAATACTCCAACCCAACAACATGTACAATCTTTCTACATGGACGAGACCGAGGTAACGAACCTCATGTATCTTGAATACCTTGATTACTTAAAGAGAGTATATCCACCGAGTGAAGAAAGGTATAGAAACATTTATATTGGTGCATTACCAGATACTCTGGTATGGAGAAACAGGTTAGGTTACAACGAAACCATGACCAACAACTATTTGCGCCACCCGGCATACGCAAACTATCCGGTAGTAGGAGTTAGTTGGATCCAGGCAGTAGAATTTAGTAAATGGAGAACAGACAGAGTAAATGAACTTCGACTTGAGAAAGAAGGTTTTACTGCTGAAGGTGCTCGCTTTGCTGCCGAACCAGGTCAGGGCTTTAGCACAGAAACTTATCTCAATGCACCAAGCCAGGTATATGGCGGGGATGAAGAGCTCTTGAGAGGCGGTGACAATGCAGACCGTTTTGAAGTAGAAGGAAATGCTGAGGATGGTACCGATGCCAAAAATCTTTACGTACAACGTAAACATGGGGTATTATTACCGGAATATCGTCTTCCTACCGAAGCTGAATGGGAATATGCAGCTCTTGCCCTTGTGGGACTTAGAGAATACAATGTTTACCGCGGAAGAAAAAAATATCCATGGGACAGCCAGTACACCCGAAGCGGAGACGCCAGAAGACGTGGTGATCAAATGGCCAACTTTAAGCAGGGGGATGGAGATTACGGCGGAATTGCCGGTTGGAGCGATGATGGTGCCGATATTACTGCCGAAGTCAAATCCTATGAACCGAATGATTTTGGACTTTATGACATGGCAGGTAATGTAGCCGAATGGGTTGCAGATGTTTACCGGCCAATTGTAGATGATGAATTTAATGACTTCAATTATTATCGAGGTAATGTCTACACAAAACACGTCATTACAGAAGATGGTACAGTAAAGGTTCTGGGAGAAGATGAGATAGTATATGACACCCTTAGCAACGGAAGAATAGTAGCAAGAAATCTTCCCGGAGAAATCGCTACGGTTCCAATAACATCTGAGGATACTTATCTGCGTACCAATTATAATGAAAGCGACCAGAGGAACTTCAGGGATGGCGACAGGAAATCATCCAGATATTACGACTCATTTGGTGAAGAAGGTATGGAAGACCCAAATAAGCGTATGTATAACTCCCCGATTCATACTGCCACTGTAGACAGTATTGGAGGCCAGAGCCTAGAGTACGACCAATCTACGGGACGTACTACACTTGTAGACGACAACGTTCGGGTGTATAAAGGAGGAAGCTGGAGAGATCGTGCTTATTGGTTAGATCCTGCACAAAGGAGATATTTCCCACAGGATATGGCCACCGATTACATTGGGTTTAGAAACGCAATGTCCAGAGTTGGATCTAAATCTCTTAATGAAAACAAGACAGCAAGAAATTAATTTTCTGAAAATATAAAGAAGAAGCCCTAATTTAGTTAGGGCTTCTTCTTTATAGCTTTAATTTATGAAGATATCCCAACTCCACCAGCTTTTTCTTGACAGCTCCGGAATAAGCACCGACACAAGGAAGATTAAAAAAGACAGTATTTTTTTCGCCTTGAAAGGAGAAAATTTTAATGCTAACGAATTCGCCGAAGAAGCCCTTGAAAAAGGAGCTGCATATGCTGTTATTGACGAAGAGCTCAAAGGAGAAAATAAAAGATTCCTGCAGGTAGAGGATAGTCTCCAGGCACTTCAACAACTGGCGTCATTTCACAGGAAGCACCTGGGAATTCCAATCCTAGCCCTTACCGGCAGCAATGGCAAAACCACAACAAAAGAACTATTTAATGTGGTTCTATCCATGAAATTTAAAGTTGTGGCCACAGTAGGCAACCTCAACAATCATATCGGAGTTCCGCTTACCTTGCTATCTATGAATGATGAGACCGAAATAGGCATTGTGGAAATGGGTGCCAACCACCAGAAGGAGATTCAGTTTCTGTGCAATATTGCAACACCAAATTATGGATACATAACCAATTTTGGTAAGGCCCACCTCGAAGGCTTCGGAGGTGTGGAAGGTGTGATCAAAGGCAAGAAAGAGTTGTATGATCATCTAAAAGACAATAACAAATTGCTCTTTCTGAACCTTGATGACACATTACAAAGACAGGAAAAATCATATCCCAATACCTTCAGCTTTAGTTCTTCTGAAAAAGCAGATATTCAACTGAAATATTTTAGAGAAGATTCTTATGCCGGTATTGAAGTCGACGGAGAAAAGATCTGTGGCCAACTCACGGGAGATTATAATGGCACCAACATGGCAGTCGCCTACATCGTTGGGAAATATTTCGGGGTTCCCTCGCAAAAAATTGTGAAAGCTATTAAGCATTACAGTCCGCAGAACAATAGGTCACAGATCATCCTCAAAGATAACAGAAAGATAATTTTAGATGCTTACAATGCCAATCCATCGAGTATGGCCGCAGCTCTCGAAAATCTTAACCACATGGAAGGCTCTCCCAAAATTGCCATTTTAGGAGATATGTTCGAGCTTGGCTCTGAAGCCGAAACCGAACATCAACAACTGGTTGAGGATTACACGGCCTCTCCTATAAACAAAATTTATATTATTGGCTCTAACTTCTATAAAACAACTTCAAACTCACCAAAAATTAAAAAGTTTGAAACTTTTGAGGACTTTAGGATCTGGTTTCAACCTTCAGAATTCAATGAGGGCATAATCTTAATTAAAGGTTCCCGCGGAATGGCACTGGAAAGGCTAATGGAATTGTTGTAGAAAAATCGCTCTTCATTTTTCACAAGACCACAGCCGTATCTTTTTATTCTCCTTTCTTCAGCTTTAAAGAATATAATCTGTACTTACAAAATTTGAATTTCTGCTTTGCAGCAGTTCCCGGATAATTGCATTATTATAATCATTTTCCTTGGAGGCCACGAAGGTTCTTATAGAGAAAGAACGTAGAGCATCATGTACACTCAGGGTGCCCACCGCAGAATCTTTTCTTCCCGTGAATGGAAAGACATCCGGACCACGTTGGCAGGAACTGTTTAGATTTACACGACATACCAGGTTCACCATAGTATCTATTAACGGAGCTAACTCTTTAATACTTCTGCCAAACAGGCTCACCTGTTGCCCGTAATTTGAAGCTGCGATTTCATCCAGAAGACTTTCGATATCTGTAAAAGATTTAATAGGGATAACCGGTCCAAATTGCTCTTCTTTATAAACCCTCATCTCCGTAGTAACAGGATACAAAACAGCAGGAAATATAAAATTATCTGAGGTCTGTCCTCCCTTTTTATTTAGAATTGAAGCTCCCTTTTCCTTTGCATCATCGATAAGCTCCTGTATGTACGCCGGCTTTTCTGGTTCGGGAAGCGGAGTAAGTTTTACTCCGGGCTCCCATGGATTGCCGAATTTCAGTTGATCTACTCTTCGGGCAAATCTTTCATTGAACTCTTTTCTTATATCTTCATGCACATAAACAATTTTAAGGGCAGTGCAGCGCTGTCCATTAAATGACAATGTACCTGATAGTACTTCTTCAATAGTAAGATCAAGATCTGCATCGGGAAGTATTATGGCCGGATTTTTTGCTTCCAGACCAAGAACGAGCCTCAACCTGTTTTTATACGGATGCTGATCCTGAAGTGCAATTGCCGATTTGCTATTTCCTATTAAAGCAAGAACATCAATTCTTCCACTTTTCATTATTGGCGCAGCCACTTCTCTCCCTCTACCAAAAATAATATTTACCACCCCTTCCGGGAAACTATTCCTGAAGGCTTCCAGTAATGGAGTAAGTAGCAACACACCATGTTTGGCGGGCTTAAAAATTACCGTATTACCCATAATAAGGGCCGGGATAAGTAGCGCAAAAGTTTCATTTAGTGGATAATTATATGGACCAAGACATAAAACCACCCCTAAAGGACCTCGTCTTACGTGAGCGTTAACTTTATCCCTTTTTAGAAATTTAGCACTGTCACGATCGAGTTGCTTGTACTCTTCAATGGTGTCATAAATGTATTCTACGGTGCGATCAAATTCTTTTTCCGAGTCAGGCAAGGATTTTCCTATTTCCCACATTAGGAGCTTTACCACCTCATCTCTTTTGGTCTTCATTTGTGAAACGAACTGCTCCATAGACGCAATTCTGTCATTCACTTTCATAGTGGGCCATTTCCCCTGTCCCTTGGCATATGCCTTACATGCACTTTCCAGGACATCAAGAGCTGTTTTCTCATCCATATGAGGCACAGTACCCAATAAAGTTTTTTCATACTTATCGGAAGTGGAAATGGTAGAATAAACTTCATCCATTTTTCCCTTCCAGGGAATAAGCTCCCCGTTGGCAAGGTAACTCTCCTGGTGAACTAAGTCCGTAACTGCATATTTTTCTGACTTCTTCATACTCTACTGATATTTTATTTTTTATAAAGATGATACTTAGGCCTTTTTCTCGGAGAAAAATTTGAAAAGGTTAATTTAAGCCAAAATCGATAAAAAAAAGAAAATATCTGTTTTTTAACAAAATGTGAAGAATCTACGAAGTTCGTGAAATTTAAAAGAAGGTGTTTAAAACAGTCTGAAAATTAAAAAACCTCACAGGTTTTGAAAACCTGTGAGGTTTGAACTTAAAGATCTGTTCTTTGGAAGTTAGACGTTCCCTATCTGTGGGTGATACTGGGTTCGAACCAGTGACCCCTACCTTGTCGAGGTAGTGCTCTGAACCAGCTGAGCTAATCACCCTTAATCAAAAAAGGCCTCCAAGAGGAAGCCTTAAAATTCTGTGGGCAATGAGGGATTCGAACCCCCGACCCCCTCGGTGTAAACGAGGTGCTCTGAACCAACTGAGCTAATTGCCCTAACTTATTTATGAACTTCTGCATTATTAAGAAGTATCCCTCTCTGAATGCGGATGCAAATATAGATCACAATTTTAATTCTGCAAAGAATAATTTCAAAAATATTGAATTATTTCTGCTACTGTAAAAGTACTTCCTCCAACATAGATAACATCCCTTACTGAAGCTAATGACAGCGCAGCTTCATAAGCCTCAGAAACTGAATTATATGACCTTCCAAAAAGGCCATTTTCAGCAGCCTTTTTTTGTAGTTCAACAGCATCAAGACCACGAGGAACATTTGGCCTGCAAAAATAATAATTTGCACTTTGGGGAAAGACCGGGAACAAAGATATAAGGTCTTTATCATTGACGACACCAATAACTAAGTGCAATTGCTCAAAATTCTCCTCCTGAAGCTGTTTCATGGCATAAACCAGCCCTTCCTTATTATGTGCAGTATCACAGATAACTTTAGGGTTTTCCTGCAACACCTCCCATCTGCCCCTGAGTCCAGTGTTAAAAATAACATTTTCAAGACCTTTTTTTGCAGCCTCTTCTGTTATTAGCTCCCAGCCGCGATCCTTCAATACTTCCAAAGTCATGGAAACAGTGCGAATATTCTTTTTTTGATAATATCCTTTAAGATCTGAGGAGTAAAGTTTTCCGGTAAAATCTTCAGCTAAATAAAGAGGAGCTTCTTTTGCTTTAGCCAGTTCTTTAAATACGGGAAAAGTCTCTTCCTGATATTCTCCAATAACAACAGGCGTATCTTTTTTAATTATACCCCCTTTTTCCGCAGCAATTTCAGGCAGGGTATTCCCCAAAATGTTCATGTGATCGTAACCAATATTGGTAATCACCGAAACTTCAGGGGAAATCACATTTGTGGAATCCAACCTTCCGCCGAGCCCAACTTCAATTACAGCAATATCGACTTTCTCTGTTGAAAAATATTGAAAAGCCATCCCGACAGTCATTTCAAAGAATGAGAGGCTTTCCTGCTCAAAAAAGGCTTTGTTGATGTGGATAAACTCAGTAACTGCAAGTTCGGGAATTACTTCTCCATTGATCCTTATACGCTCCCTGAAATCTTTAAGATGAGGTGATGTATAAAGGCCAACTTTATATCCCGCTTCCTGCAAGACAGAAGCCAGCATATGAGACACAGAGCCTTTGCCGTTGGTACCGGCCACATGAAGTGTTTTAAATTTATGATGAGGAAATTCAAGCTGTTTTACGAGCTTTTGAATATTTGACAAATCAACCTTATAGGCTGAACTTCCCACCTGTTGATACATTGGCAACTGTTGAAACATCCATTCAACAGTTTCTGTATAGGTCATCAAGTTATTCTGTAAGTTTGAAGTTATAGATAATGGTCCCCACCTGTTTCACGGGAGCATCGGGATCACTATTAAAGCGCGTAGCCAGCGCAGCTCTTTTGGCAGGATCTGTAAGACAGGTAGCATTGTTGGTAGTACCTTTTACTCCGGGTATAGCTCGAGTAACGGCGCCGCTACGGTTTACTTCGATCTGGACCACCACCAAACCGGACTCATTACAATCCTGTACAAATTTTTCTTTGTTTAAGGCTTTACGACCTCCCAGGCGGTAATTACCGTCCCCGTCGAGTCCCATCCCAGCACCATAGTACGACTTTGCGTTTGGATCTCCATCGGGACTACCTTTATCACCTGCAGCTTCATCATTGACTTCTCCGCCTCTCGCCTGCCCGTCACTTACAGGTCCGTTAAGAATACTGCTCAAGGCATCTGTTGTAGATTGAGAAGGTTTAGGATCTGGTTTTTTTACAGGTTCTTCCACCTTCTCCACCGGAGTCTCCACCTTCTGAACTATTTTCTCCTCCTTTTTCTTTTCAACTACAGGAGCCTCAACAATGTCCTGGGTAACTACTTCTTCCTGAATATTATTTTCTACGGGAGTAACAGGAGTACTGGTTTGCTGAGGAGATGTTCTCACAGGCTCGGTTGGTTGCTCAATACCCGAACCAACATCTGAAGTTCCGAAGTTTATAGCAATTCCATTTTGGGGAGGAGGATCAAGATATTTGAATCCAAAGAACAGCAATAATAAAATCAGCAATACGTGGAGCACCACTGTAATTGCCATTGATTTTCTTTCATGTTCTGTCTCCAGGTATTTCACTCTGCTATTTTTCTATTGTTTTATTCAGCAAACTTGGTTCCACAATTACCAAAAAATGGTAAAAGCATTCAAAATTATTCAGGTTTTACTGCAAGTACAATTTTGTACCGGTTGCGGTTTGCAATGTCCATAACATCTACCGCCCTTTCTATTGGCACTCCTTCTTCGGCTCTTAAAATAATGGTTGGATCTTCAACCCCGGACAATGCCTGCTTAAGTCTTGCTTCCAAGGAGCTATTGCTCACTCTTTCCTTGTCAATATAGACCTGAAGGTCTTTTGTGATACTCACCGCCACATTTTGCTTGGTCGTAGTTTTGCCCTTAGCTTTTGGCAGAACAAGATCCAGGGCTTCCGGAGTTATGGCCGGAGAGGTGAGCATAAAGAAGATCAATAAAAGGAATACAATATCTGTCATGGAACTCATACTGAATTCCGGACTGATCTTATTTCTGCCTCGTAAATTCATACTATACAGGTTCGTTAAGAAGGTCAAGGAAATCAACGGCAGTAGCTTCCATTTGATGCACTACCTTATCTGTCTTTACTACGAGGTGATTATATCCAATATAGGCAATAATACCTACAATAAGACCTGCCACAGTGGTAGTCATCGCGGTGTAAATACCTTCAGCAAGAGCACCCATCTCGGCTTGTCCGCTACTTGTTGCCAATTCATGGAAGGCGATCACCATTCCTATTACTGTTCCGAGGAAACCAATCATAGGCGCAGCACCTGCAATAGTTGCGAGCACACTCACGTTTTTTTCCAGCTTATAAACTTCAAGGCGACCGGCGTTTTCAATTGCCGTATTAATATCTTCCAATGGGCTTCCTATACGATCAAGTCCCTTGGCAGTAAGCCTGGCAACCGGCGAATTAGCCTGCGCACACCGAATTCGTGCAGATTCAATATTTCCGTGTAAAACGCTGTCTTTAATCTGGTTCATGAAATTACTATCGGTCTCTGAAGCAGCTTTAATAGCAAACAATCTTTCAAAATAGATATAAATGGCTGCAAACAACAAAATAAAAAGGATAAGAATTATTACCTGCCCTCCAATTCCGCCGCTAAGGAACAAATCAAATAATGAGAGGGTTTTTTCCTCTACTACCGGTTCTGCCTCCTGAGCTGCCTGGGCAAGACCATCCTCCTGAAAAAAGTATAGCATTTGTGTATCTGGTTTTTTATGTAACGTGAGAATCTATTTTTAATTGTAAAGATAAACAGCCTTTGATTTAATACAACCTAAAACAGGAATATAAATAGTGAAGATGAAAGTAAATATAATAAACTATTTGCACCACCTAAATCTACATGCCCGCAGGCCGAAATTTTAAAGACACCTTTATAATCAATTATCCGGAACAGCTATTCAGCAACTGAATCTGAACCGGCCTAAGCTCTGGTCATACCAGTTTATTTAGTGCAACTTCAAATGCTGTTTTACTGATGTGAGTTTTGTTACTGTTATGGCTGGCGGTATTTTGAATAGCGTTTCTTATGGTAATAGAGGTATCATTGAAAATGGCTTCATCTGTCATTTGCACTCTTCGCTCCATAAAATAGGCGAAGACCCTTGCCATCCCGCAGTTGGCAATAAAGTCGGGAATAACACTAATTCTTTCATCTGTATATTCCATTATTGGTCCAAAGAATATTTCCTTGTCGGCAAAAGGAACATTAGCACCGCTGGAAATAACTTCCAATCCCGAAGCTACCATTTTGTCAACCTGGTCTCTCGTAATCAAGCGGGAAGCAGCACAAGGTGCGAAAACCTGTGCATTAAGTGACCAAATACGATCATTGATCTCTCCAAAAGGAATCAGGTTTTCAGATTTTAATGTGTTTCCATCTTTATTGAGAAAAAGATCCCTTATCTCATCAAAAGAAAAACCACCCTCGTTAATCAATCCACCATTGCGATCTATGATCCCCACCACTTTGGCCCCCATTTGGGCAAGATAGTAAGCGGCGGCGGCACCTACATTTCCAAATCCCTGCACAATAGCTTTTTTCCCCTGAACATTGCCTCCATAAATATCATAATAGTGTCGCACTGCTTCGGCTACTCCATAGCCGGTGATCATATCGGCCACAGTGTATTTCCTGGAAACGTCGGGTGAAAATCTTGAATTTTCAAGAACCTTTATCACTCCCTGGCGCAACTGGCCAATACGGTTGATCTTATCGGCTTCGGTCGGCTTGAAATGGCCGTTGAAAACTCCCTCCTGTGGATGCCACACTCCGGAATCTTCGGTTATTGGAATTACTTCGTGAATCTCGTCAACGTTCAAATCTCCTCCCGTTCCATAATAACTTTTTAAAAGAGGCGACACTGCTTTATACCAGCGTTCCAGAACCCCTTTTTTCCGTGGATCATTAGGATCAAAATTTATACCCGACTTCGCCCCACCTATCGCAGGACCGGAAACTGTGAATTTTACCTCCATGGTCTTTGCTAACGACAATACCTCGTTCATGTCCAACCCCTTTCTCATCCTTGTCCCTCCACCTGCAGCACCACCGCGCAAAGAGTTAATCACAACCCAGCCTTCGGCATCGGTTTCGGGATCTTTCCAGTTAAAAACAATTTCAGGAGCTTTATTCTGATATAAGTCGAGTAATTCTTTCATGATAATTTAAAAATTGTCGCACAAATATAAAAAACTATCAATGGTGATATCTATATAGAAAGACATATTTAAATAAAGACAAGAAAGTCAAAAAATGAACCTAATGATTCTGATTTTAAAAATTATAAATTTTTTCACCTCCGGTTCTAAGGATTTGACGTTTTTGGATGTTTTAGACAGTTTTTTAAAGCCATTTCCCTCTCCAATTGATATAATTTTCCCCCCGACTGAGCTTTTCTAATTACCAATACAACAAAAAACATATAATATTTTTTTACCCCCTATAATTTTAGGGATGTAATTTTATTAAATACACTTTTTTAAACGAATACCCCATTTTTTATAGTGTATGTTTGACATTTAACATAATTTTATTCGGTCAAAACAAAACAATGTCTTTATGAAAAAAATTGAAGCAATTATTAGAAAGTCAAAATTTGACGGAGTAAAAAAGGCCCTTCATGAAACGGGTGTCAACTTCTTTAGTTACTGGGATGTAACCGGAGTAGGCAATGAAACACAGGGGCATGTCTATCGCGGCGTGGCGTACAGTACCACAGACATTCAACGCAGGATGATATCTCTAGTGGTTTCTGACGAATTTTTAGAGAGAACGGTACAGGTTATTCTGGATTCATCCTATACGGGTTCTGTAGGCGACGGTAAAATCTTTATTTCACCGGTAGAAGAGGCCTTAAGAATAAGAACCAAAGAGAGAGGGACCCACTCCCTGTCATAATCCACAAAACTTACTAAACCAACATAAAATTATACAAATGGAATTACTTACTACAAATAACGTATGGATGATGGTATGCACCGCCCTCGTGTTTTTTATGCACCTCGGCTTTTCCTTATTGGAGGTTGGATTAACCCGTCAAAAGAATGCCATCAACATCCTGTTCAAAAACGTATTCATCATTTGCACCGGACTACTTCTCTATGCTGTGATTGGCTTTAACTTAATGTATCCCGGATCCTTTATTCTTGGAGTTATACCCGATTATTTCTTTGGCCTCTTTGGCCTGAGCGCTCCTGTAGCCGAGGGAGCCCTGGACCTCACATATAGTGAAGGGTATACTTATTGGACCGATTTTCTTTTCCAGGGCATGTTTGCCGCAACAGCCGCCACTATAGTCTCCGGAGCCGTTGCCGAAAGAATCAAGCTTTCTTCTTTTATGATATTCTCAATTATCTACCTCGCAATCGTGTATCCTATTGCAGGCTCCTGGAAGTGGGGTGGAGGGTTCCTTGATGAACTGGGCTTTTATGATTTTGCAGGGTCTACACTGGTTCACTCTGTAGGCGGCTGGGCTGCACTTGTGGCAATCTCTCTTTTGGGAGCAAGAATTGGAAAATTTGGGGAAGACGGAAGCTCACTTGCCATTCCCGGACATAATGTGCCTTTAGCTACGGCCGGAGTATTTATTCTTTGGCTTGGATGGTTTGGCTTTAACGGAGGTTCGGTACTCTCTGCAGATCCTTCCGCAACTTCCCTAACCTTAGTCACTACATGTTTAGCTGCGGCGGCCGGTGGTATTTCTGCTTTCATCATTTCCACAACGTGGTATAAAAATTACGATCTGACTATGTTTCTGAATGGAATTTTAGGAGGACTGGTAGGAATTACTGCAGGTGCCGATGTAATGTCTCCTACAGATGCTGTTTCAATAGGTTTAATTGCCGGTGCGCTCATCGTACTTGGTGTTGCACTCATAGACAAATTAAGACTTGATGATCCCGTAGGAGCAGTAGCTGTTCACCTTATTTGCGGCATCTGGGGAACCTTAGCCGTAGGGATATTTGGATCTCTTGCAGGCGTGGAACAATTTCTAAACCAATTAATTGGAGTCGCTGTAATCGGAGCTTTTTGCTGCATTTCTGCTTTTATAATCATTTATAGTATAAAAGCTATTATAGGACTCAGGATGGAAACTCATGAAGAAACGGAAGGACTTGATCTTCATGAACATGGCATGGATGCCTACGCAGAATTTGCAGGTAAGGCAGATAAATAATTAAAAAAAGGAGTGCCTGGCAGGGCACTCCTCTAAATTCATTTCAATAAACCAAAGTTCAACTCATTTCAACTAATCAAACTATGCTTTTATTATGAAACAAATCACAATTACAAAGATGCGGAAATTTTTATTTTTGGCATTGCTCGGCCTGTTTAATATTACAATGTCTGGCCAGGAATCAAATGAGCTGGAAGAAACATTACCGGGCTTCAGCATTAACGGTTCGGTGGACACTTATTTCCGGGCGAATTTCAATGGCCTCAACAAATTTGTATATGGACCTGATGGTGAAATTCCAATTGCCGGGCCACAGGCACCGGCAACCGCTTTTGCCAATGACCCGGGCTTTGCGCTTGGGATGGCAAATGTCATTTTTGGCTACGAAGGTGAGAAAATAGGATTTGTAGCCGACCTGGTTTTTGGACCAAGAGGCGAAGAAGCAGTTTTCCTTTCTATGGGCTCAAGTAACATCGTTAACCAACTGTACGTATTTTATAATATTTCTGATAATGTAAAGCTAACCCTGGGTGACTTCAATACATTTTTGGGATATGAAGTTATATCCCCGGTGGATAACTTCAACTACTCCACTTCTTACATGTTCTCCTATGGTCCTTTCTCCCATACCGGTTTAAAAGCTGACATAACTCTTAGTGATAACTGGAGTGCAATGTTCGCCATCATGAACCCTACAGATTATACTGAATTTGATCCATTCGGAGTTTATACTTTTGGAGCCCAGCTCGGGTACTCAGTCGGATCCGGAAGTGCTTACCTAAATCTTATTTACGGCGAACAGGCACCGGGTCTAGATCCTACTTTTCAAATAGATCTTACTACCGGATGGAATGTTTCGGAAGCTTTTTACCTTGGATTAAATACAACCTACAACAACACAGACGATGTAGGGTTTTACGGAGCGGCATTTTATCCACAGCTTCAAACCTCAGATAATTTTGCTATTGGCCTCAGAGCAGAATACTTTAAGGAACTTGCAAATGGGGGTAATGAAGTAATTGTATACGATTCTGATGCAAGTGTAACCGCATTTACCCTTACCGGAAACTATACCATTGGAAGCCTGATCATTAAGCCTGAGTTAAGGCTGGACAACGTAGACAGAGATGTATTTCTAAATCAAGATCTTGAACCTACAGATAATCTATCCTCATTTATCCTGGCGGCAGTTTACGCTTTTTAGAAAATAAGCCGGTAAGTTTCAATCTTAAACGAAACTTGCCGGCTTCATTAATTCGTAAAAAGATATTAATTAAATAATTCTCTTATCATTTATTTAGAATATTTAGAAAATCCATTAGCCGTAAAAATTTTACCTGTGGAATGATCTTTTGAGGCTCCAGTGACTGAGCTAAAAACATTATTCTCCCCCCTCAATTTAAGGACTCCTAAAAAACCAAAAATAAGAGCTTCTTTAAAATTAACCATTTCTACAGGCGGAATGACAATTTGAGTTCGCGTGCGCCTTTTAATCTCCTTGATGAGATAATCATTAAAAACCCCTCCACCCGTTACCAGCACTTTTTCTTCGGAAGAATCCCGCAATTCATTCGAAATAACTTCCGCAGCATGCTCAGTGTAGGTTCTAAGCAAGCAAGGAATAGATTCATACCTTCCAAAAAGGGGAAAAATATACTTGTTTACCCACTCGATCCCTAAAGATTTAGGTGGACGAAGTCCGTAATAAGGTATCTTCTGAAGCTCTTCCAAAAGTTCTTCATTTAGTTCTCCAGATGCTGCTACTTCTCCCTTTCTGTCGTAAGGAAGATCAATCTTCTGAGAAAGGAAATTTAAAACTGTATTTACCGCACAAATATCATAGGCTAACCGGCTCCCGTTAGGTTTTGTGGAAATATTAGCAAATCCTCCCAGGTTGAGGCAGTAATCGTATTCAGAAAAGAGCAACTCATCCCCCACCGGGACCAATGGCGCACCCTGTCCTCCTAATTCCACGTCCTGCACCCTGAAATCACATACTACTGTGTGTCCCAAATTTTCGGCAAGCTGCGGAAGGTTGCCTAATTGTAAGGTATAACCATTTTCGGGATCATGTTTTATGGTGTGGCCATGGCTGCAAATTGCATCGGGGTCAAAAATGGCATTTTTAGTGAGAAAATCTAAAATGACTTCAGAAAGGAACTGAGTATAATTTTCATTAAGCCGTTTCAGTTGATCCTCATCATAAAGAACAGCTTTGGAAAGAATCTTTTGCCAATCTTCAGGATAAGGAACAGTTTCCGCGGTAATTATTTTATAAGTCCAACCTTCAGATAAGGTAAAATTTACATGCGCCAGGTCTATGCCATCAAGGGATGTCCCCGACATTACTCCTATAACGTTATAGTTTTTTCTATTCATTTAGGTAAAAATAGCCAACTCAATTGATAAAACACCTCTAAAACGGTATCTTTGCCATCCAAAATTCAACATTTTCTAAAAATATACCGAATGGATTTTAATCTTACTGAAGAACATATAATGATACGCGATGCGGCACGTGATTTTGCAAAAAATGAATTGCTGCCCGGGGTGATTGAAAGAGACGAAAAACAAGAATTTCCGAAGGAGCAGATAAAAAAGATGGGAGAACTTGGATTTCTGGGGATGATGGTTTCTCCCGAATATGGCGGCGGCGGCATGGATACAGTGTCTTATGTTCTCGCTATGGAAGAGATTTCAAAAATTGATGCTTCAGCTTCTGTAGTGATGTCGGTCAATAATTCTCTTGTTTGCTGGGGTCTTGAAAAATTTGCAAATGAAGAGCAAAAACAAAAATATCTTACCAAATTGGCTACGGGAGAATCTATTGGAGCATTCTGTCTCTCTGAACCTGAAGCCGGAAGTGATGCAACTTCACAAAAAACAACAGCTATTGAAAAAGAAGACCACTATGTTTTAAATGGCACCAAAAACTGGATCACCAATGGTAGCACTGCAGATATTTATATTGTAATTGCACAAACTCATCCCGAGCTCAAGCATAAGGGAATAAACGCTTTCATTGTTGAGAAAGGTTCTAAAGGATTTGAAATTGGCCCTAAAGAGCAGAAACTGGGAATTCGGGGAAGTGACACACATTCTTTAAACTTTAATGATGTAAAAGTTCCTAAAGAGAACAGGATTGGAGAAGACGGTTTCGGATTTAAGTTTGCAATGAAAACCCTCTCGGGTGGACGTATTGGAATTGCTGCCCAGGCCCTTGGTATTGCAGCGGGAGCTTACGAACTGGCAAAGGAATATGCAAAAGTTCGTAAGGCTTTTGGAACAGAAATAATGAATCACCAGGCAATTGCTTTTAAAATTGCCGATATGTATACTTCAATTGAAGCTTCCCGTCACCTGGTTATGAAAGCAGCCTGTGATAAAGACAACGGGGAAAATTATGACCTTAGCGGCGCCATGGCAAAATTGTTCGCGTCAAAAACGGCCATGGATGTGACGGTCGAAGCCGTACAGGTACATGGAGGAAACGGATATGTGAAGGAGTATCACGTAGAAAGATTAATGCGAGACGCGAAAATTACGCAGATTTATGAAGGAACTTCCGAAATTCAAAAAATTGTAATCTCAAGAAGCGTTTTTAGAGATTAAGGGGGTGTACTCATATTTAATATAAAAAAGCAGCCAATAAGGCTGTTTTTTTATGTGATATCAATAATAAATATGTGTTTTAATTTGTTAAACCCCCTAATGTTATAGGGGGTGTAAATTTTAGGTCTATTTTTTTAAAATTTTTAGAATATCAAGGATTTAGGATAGACAAAACCCGATAAATTTTGGATATCATAATTGAGGTACCGCCTAATTCCGAATTTAATAAAATAAGCCGATTTAATTAATTTTTATGCATTTTTATCATATAATTAGTCCATATGATAAATTAAATGCATAAAATAATGTATTTTTGTGATTATCACATAAAAATACATTTCAATGAAACCAGAGCAGCAGGGTCTTTATTCGCCGGAATTTGAACGCGATAATTGTGGAGCAGGATTTATTTGTAACCTCAAAGGAGAAAGAACAAACGATATTATCCATAAAGCACTGGATATTCTTGTTCGTTTAGAACATCGGGGTGCGGTAAGTGCCGATGGAAGAACAGGAGATGGTGCAGGAATTTTAATTGAGATTCCCCACAATTTTTTTAAGAAAGTCTGTAAATTTTCACTTCCGGAGCCAAAGGAATATGCTGTGGGAATGGTTTTCCTACCTCCGTCAGAGAATCAAAGGAGAATTGTAAAAAAGAAATTTGAAGAACAAATTCTTCGGCAGGGCCTTGATATAATAGGATGGCGGGAGGTTCCTGTTGACCATTCCTGCCTTGGAAGTATTGCGGCCTTAACTGAGCCTAATGTCCAACAGCTCTTTATCAGTAAAGGAGACGACATTTCTGCTACAGAATTTAATGCACGTCTCTTTACAGCACGAAAAATTGCTGAACACAAAATTGAGCACTCAGAACTTTCAGAGGCTTTTTATTTCTACGTTTCAAGTTTATCTACCAACACCATAATATATAAGGGGCTCCTTATGCCCGAAGACATTAATATCTATTACCGGGATCTTGATGATCCTGACCTGGTGACAAAACTTGCTCTCGTCCACCAGCGTTTTTCCACCAATACCTTCCCAAGTTGGGACCTGGCTCAACCTTTCAGATACATGTGCCACAATGGGGAAATTAATACGCTGCGGGGAAATCTAAGCCGCATGAAGGCAAGGGAAGAACTCTTTAAAAGTGAATTACTGGGAGACTATGTAAAAGAGATCCTGCCCATTACTGCGGAAGGAAAATCTGACTCGGCATCAATGGATACTGTCCTGGAACTGCTTCTTCATACTGGCCGCTCTTTACCGGAAGCAATTATGATGATGGTACCCGAAGCCTGGGAAAAAAATCCCATGATGACCGAGGATAAAAAGAGTTTTTACGAATTCAATTCCTGTATAATGGAACCTTGGGACGGTCCCGCTTCCATACCTTTTACAGATGGAAATTATATTGGTGCTCTTCTGGACAGAAATGGTCTTCGCCCTTCCCGTTACACCCTTACCAAAGACGGATATGTCGTAATGGCATCAGAAACCGGGGTAATTGAAATCGCCCCCGAAAATGTCGAAAGACATGGTCGATTAGAACCGGGAAGAATGTTCCTGGTCGACATGAATGAAGGAAGAATTATTGAAGACGAAGAAGTAAAGAGTAAAATTGTAGCTCAAAGACCATATGGGAAATGGTTGAAAGAGAATTTACTTCCCCTCGCAGATGTTCCATATACAGGCAATAAAACGCCCATTGAAAAAATTGATTTTAAAACACGGCAAAAACTTTTTGGATATACTCTTGAAGATGTGAACAGTATAATTGCGCCAATGGCTCAGCTTTCAAAAGAAGCTATAGGTTCTATGGGATCAGATATCCCTTTAGCTGTACTTTCAGATAAACCACAGTTGCTCTTCAACTACTTTAAACAGCTTTTTGCACAGGTCACTAATCCACCTCTGGATGGAATCAGGGAAGAAATTGTAACAGACATCAGCCTTTCTATAGGTGAGGACAAAAATCTATTTGATATAATTCCAGAGCACGCCAGGAAACTGCGGATACAAAACCCTGTGATCTCCAACGAAGATCTTGATAAAATAAAGTCAATTCAAAAGCCAGGTTTTAAAGCGACTCCAATATCAATCTTATATGAAACGGCAAAAGGACTAAACGGACTGGAAGAACGTTTGGACCAAATGATAAATGAAATAACAGCAGCAGTTGATGCAGGTTCCAACATTATAATTCTTTCTGACAGAGGTGCAGATTTTTCCCATGCTCCAATTCCTTCCTTACTCGCCTGCTCCTATGTGCACCATATGGTGAAAAAACACAAACGCCGTTCCTCTTTCGGAATTGTAATTGAATCTGCCGAGCCAAGAGAGCCTCATCACTTTGCATTATTGTTTGGTTATGGGGCCAGTGCAATAAATCCTTATATGGTAAATGAAATTATTTACAATCTTGCAAATACCGGAGAAATTGAAATAAAAGATCCTGAGGTAGCAGTTCAAAATTTCAACACTGCCATTGGGAAAGGGATTGTGAAAATCATGAATAAAATCGGGATTTCAACTCTTCATTCCTACCGGGGTGCCCAGATATTCGAAATCCTGGGATTAAACCAAAAATTTGTAGATAAATATTTCTCCAATACTCCAACGAGAATAGAAGGCATCGGTTTATATGAAGTAGAAAAAGAAATTCAGAAAAGGATCAAAAAAGCCTTTAATCCAGACAATGAAAATACCCCCACTGAACTGGAAATAGGCGGAGATTACCGCTGGCGAAGAAAAGGAGAGAGACATATGTTTAATCCTGCAAGTGTAGCAAAACTTCAGCAGGCCGTAAAACAGAACAATCCCCGGAGCTACGAGGAATACTCAAAACTAATAAATGACCAGAGTAAAAATCTGATGACCATTCGGGGTATGTTTAAATTCCGGCATCTTAACCCTATCCCAATTGAAGAGGTAGAACCATGGACAGAGATTGTAAAAAGGTTCAAAACGGGGGCCATGTCTTTTGGCTCCATAAGTAGGGAAGCTCATGAGAACCTGGCCATTGCGATGAACAGGATGAAAGGAAAAAGTAATTCTGGAGAAGGGGGTGAAGATGAGAGCCGTTTTCACAAAAGCCCCGACGGCAACTGGCGAAATTCTGCTATAAAACAGGTAGCATCTGGTAGGTTTGGTGTTTCTATAGATTACCTGACAAACGCACAGGAAATTCAAATCAAAATGGCCCAGGGAGCAAAACCAGGTGAAGGTGGACATTTGCCGGGTCCAAAAGTAAATCCCGAAATAGCCAAAACGAGGAATTCTACTCCTTATGTCGGCTTGATCTCCCCTCCTCCACATCATGATATCTACTCGATTGAAGATTTGGCGCAACTTATTTTCGACTTAAAAAATGCGAATCGAGAAGCCAGAATTAATGTGAAGCTGGTATCAAAAATTGGAGTGGGAACAATTGCCGCCGGGGTAGCAAAAGCTAAAGCCGATGTTGTACTCGTGTCAGGATTTGATGGAGGAACCGGAGCCGCACCTCTAACTTCTTTGAGACACGCCGGCCTTCCCTGGGAACTCGGTATAGCTGAAGTTCAACAGACTTTGCTGTTAAATGATCTGAGAAGCCGAATAGTTGTAGAGTGTGACGGACAGTTAAAAACCGGAAGAGACGTGGCAGTAGCCTGTCTATTGGGTGCAGAAGAATTCGGATTTTCAACTGCTCCGTTAGTGGCTTCGGGTTGCATCATGATGCGTGCCTGCCACTTAAATACCTGTCCTGTAGGAATAGCTACCCAGGATCCGGAATTAAGGAAAAATTTTAAAGGAACTCCTGAACATGTAATAAACTTCATGTATTTCGTCGCTCAGGAATTGCGGCAGATCATGGCAGATCTTGGTTTTAAAACTATTAATGAAATGGTAGGGCAAAGTCAAAAATTAGATATGGACAAAGCTATTGACCATTATAAAGCACAAGGCATTGATCTTTCTAAGATCCTTTACAAGCCAAAAATCGACGAAGATATGCCGCTGTATAATACTTTGGAACAGGATCACCGTCTGGACGATGTTTTAGATTTCAAAATTCTAAAGAAGGCGCATCCCGCCATTTACAGAAAGGAAAAGATGAACCTTGATTATGCTATTTCAAATATTAATCGTACCACAGGCGCAATAATAAGTAATGAAATATCCAAGATCCACGGAGCCAAAGGACTTCCTAAAAACACGCTAACCATAAATTTTAGTGGTTCAGCAGGTCAGAGTTTTGGGGCTTTTGCCACAAAAGGTTTAACGCTAAAAGTTGAAGGAAATACAAATGATTATTTCGGAAAAGGTCTTAGTGGTGCCATACTTTCTGTAAAGAAACCGGAAAAAGCAACTTTTAAATCCAATGAAAATATCATTATTGGAAACGTTGCTCTCTATGGAGCTACCAATGGAGAAGCATATATTAATGGGATTGGTGGAGAACGTTTTTGCGTCAGAAATTCGGGTGCAAAAGCTGTAATTGAAGGAATTGGAGATCACGGTTGTGAATACATGACTGGAGGAATTGCTGTGATCTTAGGTACAATAGGAAGGAATTTTGCAGCAGGCATGAGTGGAGGAATTGCTTACATTTTTGATCCTGACAACAAGATAAACAGTCATAACTTCAACATGGAGATGATAGGCCTTGAAGAACCAAATCAAGAAGACGGAATAAAATTAAGAGAGCTGATCAACAATCATTACACCTATACCCAAAGTGAGGTAGCAAAAGAAATTTTAAAGGATTGGGAAGGAAACATCAGGAAGTTTATAAAAGTAATGCCAGTAGAGTACAAAAAAGCTCTCCAACTTCTGGAGGACGAGAAAAGAGCAGATGCCGAAAAAGAACTTAAAACAGCATAATAATGGACAAATTAAAAGGATTTTTAAAATATCCCAGGAGAGAAGAAGAAACAATTACAGTTCAGGAAAGGGTAAAAAATTATCAGGAGTTCACTCATAAACTAAGCAATGAGGAGCTAAACGAACAGGGCGCCCGGTGTATGGATTGTGGAATTCCATTTTGTCACAGCGGCTGCCCCCTTGGAAATCTTATTCCCGATTTTAATAATGCTGTTTACAAGAACGACTGGAAAAATGCACTTAAGATTTTACATTCCACAAACAATTTCCCTGAGTTTACAGGACGCTTATGTCCTGCACCTTGTGAATCTGCCTGCGTTCTGGGAATAATACAACCACCGGTAGCAATAGAACTTATCGAAAAATACATCCCTGAACGGGGATTTCAGGAAGGATGGATAACCGCCAGTCCTCCCAAAACGCGAACAGGGAAAACTGTGGCTGTAGTAGGATCGGGACCTGCAGGTCTTGCAGCTGCACAACAACTTAACAGAGCGGGCCACACTGTTACCGTATTTGAAAGAGATAAGAAGGTGGGCGGCCTGTTACGTTACGGGATTCCCGACTTTAAGCTGGAAAAAAGAATAATCGATCGTCGCCTGGCAATTTTGGAAGAAGAAGGCATAAATTTTAAAACTGACACCCATGTTGGAGTGAATTATGAGATCGAAAAACTTAAAGAATATGATGCGATAGTTTTATGTGGTGGTGCTACCAGGAAAAGACATTTACCAATTCCCGGAGCCGATGCAAAAGGAGTAGTACAGGCAATGGATTTTCTGAAACAGAACAATGAAGTAGTAGACGGGCTTTCAGAACCTACTGAAGATTTACACGCAAAAGATAAGCATGTGATCGTCATTGGTGGAGGAGACACTGGGTCTGACTGTGTGGGAACATCAAACAGACATGGTGCAAAATCTGTCATTAATTTTGAGATCATGCCTATGCCATCAGAATCCAGAACAAACGCCAGCCCCTGGCCTTACTGGCCTTTTACTCTTAAAACTACGTCCTCTCATGAGGAAGGAGTTGAGAGGAACTGGAGCATTTCCACCCGAAGATTTATAACGGACGATAAAGGAAAACTAAAGAGTCTGGAAACAATTGAAGTTGAGTGGGTAAAGACAGAAAGTGGAGCCCCCAGGTTACAGGAAATTGAAGGAACTGAAAAGGAATGGCCATGTGATCTTGCACTCCTGGCGCTAGGATTTACAGGACCCGAAAATACTTTGAGTCAGCAACTCGGTTTGGAAGTTGATACCCGAACGAACATAAAAGCCGGAGATAACTATCAAACCAACGTTCCTAATATATTCACTGCCGGAGACATGCGCCGCGGACAGTCTTTAATAGTTTGGGCTATTTCTGAAGGCCGGGAAGCAGCAAGATCTGTAGATGAGTATTTAATGGGGAAATCATTTTTGCCAACTAAAGGAAACGGAGATCTTCCTGCTGCCTGATCTTTAACTAAAATGAAAAAGCAGCCGTTTCTGGCTGCTTTTTCATTAAAATTAACTAATTATATCACTTTTTAGAAGAAATTATTTGCTTAACAATAGTTTCTCTTTCGGTAATGATCTTCAATACATACATCTGATTTGCTTTTAAAGCAAAATCAATATTTAATGTAGTCACAGAACCCTCTCCGACATTTGTATCATAATAGGTTCTCAGATGGTTTCCTCCCATATCGTATACCTCGATTACAACACTTGGAGTATATTCCATCTCGAACTTCAGGTTTAAAGTCTCTTTAAACGGTACGGGATAAACATTTACTGAAGAAGCTACTTTAGCCTCATCATTTCCTCTTCCATTGTTATCGCTATTTCCATTCTTACCATTTCCGCTATCAGCTTCGTCATCACACCTTTCAGATGGTGCTGATGTTGCTTTGGAACCTCCAAGAGTACAACCGGCATTATTGAGCATATCAAGGTGCGCACCAGCACTGTCTGCATTATTGAAGTTGGCGTTCACATATTCAATTACTTCTGCAGTGGTTCCTATTTCATAATCAACTTCACTACTACAAGCGTTGAGCAATGCAGCTACAGATTGACGTCCAAGGTTATAGATGCCTCCACCACCAAGATTCAGTACTTCAAGCAATGTTAAAGTAGCCAATTCATCGGGTGCGTTTACAAATACGTCTCCATATTCTGAACAAGTCTGGTATTCACCACACCATCTGTCAGTATGGTTTTTCCAATATCCAAGGGTACAGCCTGTGAATTCAGGACAATTTGGCTCAACCAATTGAACAGTAGTACTTCCAAATTCACATCCATCGCTGCTTTTTGCCTCGATTAAATAGGATCCTACAGGAAGTCCTACGAAACCATCGACGGGATACAGGACTCTAGTGTAGTATTCCATTCCAGAACCATCATGTGTAACAGTAAATCTCAAATCAGGATTTAAGTCTGGATTTGTAATTTTAATTGTGCCCTCTAATGTTTCACAATCAGGCTGAATAACCTCTGCAAGAAGTGTAATTTCAACTTCACTTGGTCTGTTTATGATTACATCAAATTCTGCTGAAATACAGCCATCTTCGTCGTAACGAATTTCAAAGATATGGGTGCCTACGCTAAGACTAATCTCTTCTGAATAATGGATGAAATCACCTCCATCGATACTATAGTAAAGATTTTCTCCGGCATCAATAAACACCAGGCTGCCATCTCCACCAAGACAATCGGCTTGTGTTGTCTGGTAAACGGGAGGTTCGGGATTTGGTATTACTTCAGCCGCAGCTTCAGCGTAACCAGTACAATCATTCCCGTCAGTCACCCAGACACTGATCACATCACCATCTGCAAGCACCGCTGAATAAGTATTATCAACACCTTGCTGAAGATTTTCCTCTCCTGCATCGTACTCATCGTTTTCATTTGCATCAACGAAGAATAAATAGTCTGCAAATCCTGTTGTCGCTGTAAAGGTGGATTCCACTCCATAGCATACGGCATCAGTATCCAGCTCCGGAGTAGGATTGGCGTTAACTGCA
>NZ_AUKI01000017.1 GCF_000424665.1 Salinimicrobium terrae DSM 17865 | reverse complement strand
TATAAAAACAAAGAACTGAGTTAAAAAACAAGGTTCTCTAAGCTAATTTCGAAACAAAATTTTCCTGGTAAGGCAAACCTGATTTTGCAATTGCAAATGCCTGCTTGAGTAATTTATTACATACAGCGATTAGAGCCAGTTTTTTACTTTTCCCTTTTGCTATAATTCTTTCATAGATCTCCCTGCAGGCTTTGTTGTGTTTACTAGCTGAAAAACTGCACATAAACAAAAGGTTTCTGAGCTTTGTATTGCCTATTTTGGTTATTCGGCTTCGACCCCTCACGCTGCTTCCTGATTGGCGTAGTGTAGGAGTAATTCCGGTGTAGCTACAGAGTTGGCTGGCGTTTTCAAAGTTGGAAAAACCATCAGTCAAAACGATTAACATAATAGCAGTTTTTTTGCCTAAACCCGGAATGCTTTTAAGTAGAGTTAACTGTTTCTGTTGTTCTTCTTTAACGATCTCCAATAGGCGGTCCTCTAGGATCTGGATTTCTTTCTGCACGGCTTTTAGAGAGCGGTTTAAAGAATGATATACTGTTTTAGATGGTTTTCCCAGGGTTTTCTCTCCATGCAGCTTATTCTTGATAGCTGTGCTTTGTTTTAAGTAAGTATCGATCAGGCGCAGGAGCTGTAGGCATTCTGCCTGGTTCTTGTCTCTTGCAGTATATAATGGAACCTCATTTACCGTGGCATATTCACAGATAGCTTTAGCATCAGATTTATCTGTTTTTACCTTAGATAATTTCATTTGAATAAATCTCTTAACTGACAGCGGATTTACAACGGAGACCATTACACCTTGTTCATAAAGGAATTGAGCCAGCCGGTAGTGATAATACCCTGTAGCCTCCATTACAACTAAGGCATCACCAGGAAGTGCTTTCTGAAAAGCTTTGAATCCCTTAGCATCATTCTTGAACTGAGAATGATTTCCTTTAGAGTCCACAACATCAAATACATTCTTACTGATGTCTACTCCATAAATTTGGTTACATTTATTCATAGATACTTGATTTGGAAAGGACGCCTACTTTGCTTTCAACATCTTAAAAACGAGATCAAAGTCTCATAGAACTGAACGAAATTGAAGTAGAAAAGAGAGGGGGTTTTCAATGTTTACGGATTTAATATTCCTATGCTTAACATAACCTTACTCCTCTCTTTTGTTCTTTCTGATTAGTTAGTAAAAGTTAAGAAATCAAACTTAAGATGCTTAAACCTTCCTCAAATCAAAAGCCGACACCTACAGGGGCCGAGTTCGTGAGAAGCGTTTGTGGTCCTTCCAACTCCGCTGAAGCTTCAGTGAACGCAGACAATTTATTGGACGGCCGGCATAATTTTTAAAGAAATATTAATCATGCATTAGATTAATTATGAAGGTGTTCGAATAGTCAGGGGAATATTCTAAGTTTAAAAAAATGAAAATTTACAGAGATAATATAAAAAAGTATGATGCCCAATTACTTAAACTAAGTAAGGCATTAAAGCGCTTCTCATTCCTCAGGTTATTTATATTTGTCATTTCAGGGATCGTTCTTATATACCTATTTAGTGTCGATTTAATCACTCCCGTTTATATTGTTTTCCCACTTTCAATAGTATGTTTTGGTGCTGCAATTAATTATCACAGTAATATAGCATATCTAAAAAAGCACACAGCATTCCTGAAAAGTATAAATGAAGCTGAAATTCTAAGAGAAAAATGTACTCTGGAAGAATTTGATACCGGACATAAGTTTATTGATCAAAATCACCCATACACATCTGATCTGGATATTTTTGGACAACATTCTGTTTTTCAGTTAGTCAATAGAACAACCACAGAATCCGGGATGATATTTCTGTCAAAATGGTTGTCTCAACCTGCACCCAACAGTGAAATACATGACAGGCAAGAAGCCATAAAGGAATTATCCCAAAAATTGGGTTGGAGGCAGGATTTTCAGGCATCAGGCCTGCACTTTCAAAACAAAAAAAGTGATTACAACAAATTGCTGGATTGGCTCAAAGCACCGGTCGCTTTACTAAAATACCGACGAATATTTAAAGCAGCTGCAATACTCCTTCCGGTTCTATTTCTGCTGAGCTCGTATTTTTTTTATGCTAACCTGGATTCACCCAAGGCGATGATTTATTTGTCCCTCATGATTTTGGTTTTGCTTATTAATTTTATCATTTTAAGAAAATTAAATCCCCTGGCGGAGAATATCGCCGAAGTTTCAACGAAGAATTATCAAACTTTAGAAGGCTACCGCACCCTTATTAATAAAATTGAAAGTGAAAGTTTCAAGTCAAAAAAATTGCGCGATTTACAATCCATCTTAATACATGGCAAATATTCAGCATTTAAAGAGATAAAAAGACTGTGTAGTTTACTGGAATTTTCTCAGCAAAGACCTATAAAAAAAGCACCCATAGGAGGAAACCAATTTTATCCTTTTTTAAACCTTTTCCTGCTACTTGATATTCATTTGATTATTGATACAGAAAAATGGAGATCAAAAAACAAAGCGTATTTAAAATTATGGGCAGAAGTAGTTAGTGAATTCGAGGTAATAAATAGTTTTGCTGGTTTTTGCTATTCGAACCCATTATATACATTTCCGGAAATAACAGAAAAGAACAACTCCGTACATTTTGAGTCTTTGGGGCACCCCTTGATAATTTCTGATACACGGATAAGCAATAATTTTCACTCACAGGGACAGGGTGATGTAGTTATGGTTACCGGTTCTAACATGGCAGGAAAAAGCACCTTTTTAAGGGCTGTAGGTGTCAACATCGTTTTAGGATTAGCCGGAGCACCCTGCTGTTCGAAAGATGCTGAGATCTCCAACCTCAAGCTATTTTCAAGTATGCGAACAGAAGATAATTTAAAGAGAGGTATCTCGTCTTTTTATGCAGAATTAAGTAGAATAGAAAAAATGCTGAAACTGATAAAGAGTAATAACAACGTGTTTTTCCTTTTGGATGAAATGTTTAAAGGAACAAATTCAGAAGATAGACATAGAGGAGGTTTTTCTTTTATTAATCAGGTAAGTAAGCTCAAAACGTCAGGAATTATCGCAACACATGATATTGACCTTGCGAAACTCTCCGGGGACGAAAGCTTAGTTACAAATTATAGTTTTAACAGCGAGATAAAAGATGATTCCATGATTTTTAATTATGAACTGCAACCAGGAATATGCACCGATTTTAATGCCAGTGTACTCATGGAAAAAAGTGGAATTGAGATTATACACGTTCCAAAAAGTGAATTTCAATAAATCATTCTTTAGAAACGAACTATCAAAAATGGCATTTTTGAAGCCTCTTCTTTAGTTTGAACTTTTTTTTCGCTTCCCGTAAAGCCAGTAATAATTTGAAATGTTTTAGCACCTGAAGCGCCGGGTACGCCACCAGAAAATGGATTCACACTTTATATATAATATTATCTCGATAATACCCGCTCCTGGTTACCTGCGTAATTGTTTTATTGTTTGTAACATATTTTAGGTTCACATACTTACTGTGAGAATTCTAAAAAATATAAAAATGAAACATTTTAAATTATTTGCCGCGGTTGTAGTATTTGCCTTAATCTTTAGTTTTTCAAATGCTCAGGAAAAAACAGAGCTGGAAAATTCTGTTTTATGGAAAGTTGAGCACAAAGAACTTGAAAAACCTTCTTATATCCTGGGAACTTTACATTTAATGTGTGAGGAAGACTTTAAAATTCCTGAAAAAGTAAATCAGGCGCTTCAAAATGTTGATGCATTAGTACTGGAAATAAATTTATCCGATCCCACCGAAATGCAGGCAATACAGGAAGCAATGACCAATGCAACAAAAATTTCCGAAGAATTATCACAAGAACAATATAATGAGTTGGATAAACTTGTAAAAAAAATCACCGAAATGCCCTTAAGCGCCTATGATGCTTACGGTCTTTCTATTTTGAACTCCATATTAATTTCTAAAATGTTACCATGTTCTCAATTGAAATATCATGAGATTGAACTTGCATCATTAGCAACTAAAAGCCAAAAACCAATCTATAGCCTGGAAAAAGCTTCACAACAAATGGAGATGATGGAAAAGGCTTTTCCTGCGGAGTTTGCTTTTAAACAGATGATGCAATTTGAATCTTATAAAAAAGATTTCACCAGGGCAATAGCCGCTTATAATAATGAAGATATTTCTGAAGCGGTAGGTTTGCTTACAAAAGATGATTACATGGATGAGAATTCAACCCTGGTTATGCAAATAAACAGAAATAAGAATTGGGTCGAAAAAATGCCGGTGATGATGAGTGAAAGAAGCAATCTATTCGCGGTTGGCGCTGCTCATTTAACAGAGGATTATGGAATTATAAATCTCTTAAAAGAAAGAGGATATACAGTCACCCCTGTATATAATTAGAAATTCTGTTGATGAAATTATCTGAACAAGAATTTTTAACTCTTATTAATCAGCATAAAGGGATACTCTACAAAGTGTCCCGAATGTACTTTGATAATCTTGAAGACCAGCAAGATCTGTTTCAGGAAATTGTTCTGCAATTATGGAAATCCTTAGACTCATTTAAAGGGAAGAGCCAATTTTCTTCATGGATGTACAGGGTTGCTTTAAATACCGCCATAATATTTTTTAAAAAGGAGAAAAGGAAACCCGATAATTTTGGCCCCATAAAAATTGAACCGGTAGCACTCGATGCATACAATACCGATAAAGATTTGCAGCTTGTGCATTTCTACAAGGCTGTAAAAGAATTAAACAAAGTCGAAAAAGCTTTGATATTTCAATTTATGGAAGGTCTCTCCGGAAAAGAAATTGCTGAAAACCTGGGTCTTTCTGAAGTAAACGTAAGAGTAAAAATAAACCGAACAAAAATAAAATTACAAGAAATTATAAAAGCACAAGGATATGAATTTTGACAATATAAAATCCAAAATGGACTCCGAAAATATGGATAACATTCCTATTCCAAATAGAATAAATGATATAGAAATGAGCAAACTACCTATACAAAAAGTAAGGAAAAGCATGATTGGTGAAATCATCACGCAATTGATATGCATTGCCGTGTTTTTTGCAGCTCCAAGTTTTGTGGAAATGTACCGGTTACCTGAAGCTATTTATTACATTTTAATGTTCATTACCAGCCTTATTACATTGGGATATCTAGCAAAAATGGCTTGGTTTCTAAGGAAGACCGGCAATATGAACCAAAACAGTAAAGAAACAGTATTAACTTTTATCAATGATCTTAAACTGACTTTAGAGGTTTATAAAACAGCGATAATTGCAGGAAGTCTTTTATTGCCTTTCTCCATAATAACTTTTATACTGGGTATTGATCAGGTGGACGAAGAAATATTTACAAACTTTATCCTATTGAATATGTCTACCGTGATGTTGATCATCTGTATAGTAGGGTATATAATTCTGGCAATTTTAATATATTTCGTAACTGTAGCCTGGTCAAATAGTTTGTACGGAATACATCTCAACCAACTTGAAAAAACATTGAAAGAATTTGACACTACCTCTCATATTTAGCATTTTACTATTTTTGAAAGAGAGTTTAATGCTTTTTGGTAATGGAAACAAATAGAAAACTTTCAAAGGAGCAGCAAGAAGTTCTCCTCAGCACCCTAAAAACAAGATTTGAGAAAAATCCTTCCCGCCATAAAAATCTTGAATGGGCCAGGATAGAAGAAAAGCTAAAAGCTCATCCCGCAAAGCTTTGGTCGCTTCAACAAATGGAAGATACCGGAGGCGAACCCGATGTAGTGGATTTTGATAAAAAGACCGCTGAATTTCTCTTTTTTGACTGTGCTGCTGAAAGTCCGGAAGGTCGTAGAAGCTTTTGTTATGATCGGGAAGCCCTCGACTCCCGTAAAGCAAATAAACCTAAAAACAACGCCGTCGATTTTGCTGCCGAAATGGGAATCGGACCGCTAACCGAAGAAGAATATAAACAAATGCAGCAACTGGGAGAATTTGATACTAAAACCTCCAGCTGGTTAAAAACTCCCAAGGAAATAAGAGACCTCGGCGGTGCCATTTTTGGAGATTTCCGGTTTGGCAGGGTTTTTATTTATCACAACGGCGCACAATCCTATTACGCCGCAAGAGGTTTTAGAGGAGTGCTGAGAGTTTGAACTTTCTCTCAGTAAGTTTAAGCCACGAAGTTCCAAATCTGGAAAAGAACAAGGTTTAAAACACTAAGCATTTGTGTTTCTGTCAATTGTTTTGATCTATTCCTCTTCTTCCACTTCAGCAAAAACATCGTCGCTAATTGAAAAGTCCAGCGTCTCAGCTTCCGGAACGTATTTGAGGAATTGATCAATACCTTTTTGGAGCATAAGTTCTGTAGAGAATTTGCGGCTGGTGGCAAGGACAAATCCGCCGCGGGTGATCCTGAAAAAATATTTTCCCGAACCGGTTCTGGCTTTTCTGAAGGTGAAAGATTCTAGGTCATTCTGAATAGTCTCTATGATGATCTCACAATCTGATTTTTGCTTGCAGGCAATGCTGGTGAAAATGGTTTTCCCTTTCCTGGAGGCGAAGGTAAATTTATAATTTTCGTCTAACCTTTTACTAATCACGAATGCACTCATAGATCTTTCCGATGTTTTTCAAAACTCCAAATCTAAATAAACAGGAAGGTGAAGACACTCATAAAGTTTCAAAAGTTATTAAGATCAACAGCACCAAAAAAACTCCAAATTCCAAAATTCATATAAAAGGTCCTGGCTCTTGGTTCTTGGAGCGCAGCGATCCTGGCTCTTTCTAAATTCCTTCCTTAAGCCCTACTCCCAACTCCCGCATCACTTTTGAAGCTGAAATTACTTTCCCGATAGAAGGTTCAGAATGATCAAATTGAGGGATTTCAAGTCCCGCTTCCCTTGCTTTTTCGCTGTAATACTTCTCCCTTGACGGATTCAGTGGGAAAACAGCATTATATTCCTCTCCAAAAATGTCATTTTCGAGCAGCTTTTTTACCACCTGCAGGCAATCCTTCAAATGAATAAGATTTACAGGGGCCAATGGGTTTGTTATTCCGCTTCTGCCGGCCAGGTATTTCACAGGATGCCTCCCGGCACCTATAAGTCCGCCGAAACGAATTATTGTGGTGTCAAAAAGAGGATTTTCAAGCATTATTCTCTCAGCGGAAATGATCTCCTTCCCTGAAGCCGAAGTCGAATTTGGAGCAGTATCTTCGGTATAGATGGTAAAGCTTTCCGTTTCTTCATATACTGAAATTGAAGAGACAAAAATGACCTTTTTGACACCTGAAGTTTCTATAGCTTCAGCCAGATTTTCTACGGCACCTGAATAATCCTTTTTTGGATCTCTCCGCAATCCGGGAGGGAAATCAACTATCAGCACGTCAGTCAAAGTCAGGAAATCCTTGATATCTCCCTCAATTCCTTCCGCAGTAACCTTCAGCTGATATCCCTTTATTCCGGCATCTCTAAAAATCGGCAGCTTATCTGCGGAGGTTGTGGAGCCTTTAACCGAAAGACCTTCAGCAAGCAGCATTTTGGCCAGCGGCAAACCAAGCCAACCGGTTCCTAATATGGATATGTTTTTAAAATGTATAATGTCTATAAAGTAAAATTACAAGTACAAAATCTCAATATTCATTTGACGCTGTCCTGATTCCTGGTTCTTGATTCTTCTGTCTTTTTCTATTCCAGTTTAAACGTCTTTTTCACCACAATGGCATCATTCAGCACAAAAGGTCTTGGGATCATTGCATTAGATCGTGGAGCAACCTGTAACTGCGGATTCTCGTGCAGGTCATAAGAGGCTTCTAAAAGAGTAATTTCGGGTTCGGTTCCTTCCTTCACTCTCAGTTCCAGTCTTAAAGTATCCCTACTCACTGCATAATAAGACAACAAGCGATCCCTCCAGCGATTTTTATGCACATGAAGTTCACTGCGACCGGGTTGTAGATCTCCTGCTTCCTTACCGTTAGCTTGAAAGGATTCAAAATCAATTTCTCTGTCTGCAAAAAGTTCTATCCTGTTAATGTCGCGGTTTGGTGCTATCTTAACACTATACACGTCCAGGCCTTCTGGCTCAACAGCTGCTTTTTCAACAGATACATACGGCTCGGGAAGCAAAATTTTTGGTGCCACCGCTGTTTTGCTGAAGTTGCTGCCGTTCTTGCTGCCAAACCAGTGTTTCTCCTGAGCCTCTACTGCATCATCAAAATATGGTGCGGTATATTCATCCAGTACGTCTTCGTAAGTATTCCAGGTAGCTATATTTTTATCTTTATCGGCCAGGTACACCAAACTATTTGGCCGGGGGCGATCCTCAGTAAAATCTGATTTAAAATGGGCGATCACAAACAAGACAAAAAATACCAGGAAACTTAAAAATCCGAATAACTGATTATTCCTGAAAGCTCCAAAAACCGGCCACAGCAGCACAAACAACAAATTCACCAGGATCGCCGAAAGCACCAGCATCCCCAGTCCCAACGCCACCGGAAAGGAGACTATAAAAGGCATAAGTATAAAAATAGCCGGCAGACTTAAAAATGCCACAATCGGTAACTTCCATTTAGGATCAAGAATAAGGATAAACAGTTGAAGAATTCCAAACAACACCGGAATAATGAAATACGCTGCCCCTTTTAGATACGCTGCCGCCAGTGCACTTATGATCCACCATAAAATGAGAGGAGCGACCAACAGCTGATCAGAATTCTTCGGTTTTCTGAATTTATGATAGATATAAAAACAAATTGTAAGAGAAAGAAAAATTACCGCCCCGATATACCAGTACCCGTTATAGGTAAAGCCGTGTTCCATTTCCCGGTATTGGGGATAGAACCAGAGGGCCAATTCCCAGAAAAAATAACCTATAATCCCGACCAGAAAAAGTGACAGCAGTAAAGGCAGGAATCCCTTCAGCATTTGTTTTACTTCCAGTTTCCTCTTAAGCATACCGAATATGATGATTCCAAGCAGCAAAATAAACGACAGAAGCAATAAAGGAATTATCCAGCTGTAGGGATATTTTACCAGGTTAAAACCGGGCATATCAAAGAATAACATCTCTTTTTCCGAAGAAAGATTGGTCAAAGGCGTTGAAGCAGAGTAGGCCAACAAAGGCATTAGGTAACTTCCCTGATGAGCGAGGGTACGCAGGTCCAGATTTTCGGGAGTATCTGTTGCAGTATGATAATCGAAATGATCGTCTATAAAAGCAAAATTGAATCCGTTTATGTTTCCCTGCTCCCGCAGTACAGTGAGATCGGTGTCATTGGGCAGCATCTTATACACACTGTAAGCCAAAGAATTTGTTACAGGGAATTCCACTCCGGCTTTTGAAAAATGCTCTATAAGCGCCCGGTTCCCGCTGTTGGTTTCCAGCAGCATAAAAGAATTCCCTCCGCTGCCCCGGGACTCAAAATTAAGTGCCAGCCCCACGTCTTTTGCCCAGGGATGTTCTTCTGTAAAAAGATCGGCTCCATTAAGGCCCAGCTCTTCGGCATCGGTAAAGAGAAGGATGATATCATTTTCAGGTACTTCTCCTGAAGCAAGATAAGCACGAACACCTTCAAGAATGGTTGCCACTCCACTGGCAGCATCACTGGCCCCAGGGGAAGAGTGCATCGCGCTGTCATAATGAGACATAAGGAGCACAGCCGGACCGTCTCCCGTACCCTGTATACGCGCCAGGATATTCTGCGGGCGAACCAAAGTCCCTGATTTATTTAGGGAATATCCTTCCTGCATCTCTACCAGGAGATTTAGCTTCTCGAGTTCATTCACAATGTAATTACGAGCCTTCGAATGGGCCGCACTACCAACATAATGAGGTTCCTGTGCCAGGGCCTTCACATGTTCAATAGCCCGGGCAGTAGAAAATTGATTTGCCGGCACTTCCCTATTCATATCTGCCGGTGGACGTGTGCCGGAAAAACTCCAAATAATACCTGAAATAATTACTAAAAGGGCAACTCCTGCCTGTACTTGTTTTGACATAGGTCAAATATATCTAAAAGCAATTCAAGAATTTATAACTCTCCCGGAAATCTTAAAATATTGCCAATACACTTCAAATTAATGTTTAAATTTTATACTTTAAGATTTAATAATTAAATACTTGTGCTATGGGAATAAAGAGTTTTCAAGGAAGACGTGCCGAACCGGAAAAAGCTGCAAGTGAACCTGTTTGTGTCTCAGATTTTATGTCCACAGACCTCGTGACCTTCAGAAAAGAGCAGACTATTTTTGAGGTCATGGATCTTTTAATTAAGCACAAGATCTCGGGAGGTTGTGTTGTAGATGAAAATGAAAAACTCCTTGGAGTAATCTCTGAAGGAGATTGTATGAAGCATATATCAGACAGTCGTTATTACAACATGCCGATGGATGACAATCTTGTGGAAAAACGCATGACCTGTAATGTCATGACCATTGACGCTGATATGAATGTTCTGGATGCGGCAAAAATATTCATTGAAAATAAGTTCAGGCGGTTCCCCATTGTTAAGAATGGGAAACTTGTGGGACAGTTAAGCCAGAGCGATGTATTGCGAGCCGCTCTTAATCTTAAAGGGCAAAACTGGAATTTTTCCGCTTAGAATCCTGTTCAATATAAAACTAAAGCTTTTTGGGATTCCAAACCTGAGAGGTTTTCTTTTTATATCCTTTTTACAAGTGCATAAAACTCCCCCTCCAATGGCAGGTAGCCTTGATCATATACGAAATAATAAGTATTCCCTGTTTTGGTTCTGTAAATACTGGTAAAATAATCAAAATTGAAACCCTTTGCAGAGAGTCTTGATTTAGGAAGTTTGATCTTTCCATCGGGATTTAACTCCTCAAGTATCCGGTAATTTTTGCGCAATTGATTATTTACATTGCGAACCATGTTTTTACTGTCCTTGTTGAGATTGTTGTTGTAAGAATTGCGGCAGTAGTCGGTACAGAACTTCTTATCGGTTCTTCCCACGATCTTTTCTCCACATTCAATACAGCTTTTATCCATGTTATTAAAGTTAATAAATTTCCTGAAAGTGGTTAATTGGTTAGTCCGGGATTAGAAAATAGAATGCTTTAGCCACGGATGCTGAAGTTTGTTCTCTATACTCCAACCTGATCCTTCAGTTCCATTTCTCTGCCATGTCGTTTGTCATTTCTTCCTCAATTTCTTCGTGTTTTTTGAACCAGTAAGCTCTGTGTGTGAAATTTTTCACTCCTCAAAATTTTCATTTCAATTGGCATTTTGAATTTGTCATTCCGACGAAGGAGGAATCTCTTTAGAAGCGACAGATTCTTCGCTCCGCAAAAGCTGCGCTTTGAATGACAATATTATTAAAATTATCAGATTTAAGAAGTCTTGAGTCTTGGCTCTTGGCTCAATTTATTCTTGCATAGATCGCCACACTTATAAACCTCTCATTCTTAATCTCTGAATCTCTCAGAATCCCTTCCTGCCGAAAATGCTGTTTTTGAAGAGCCTTTTGACTGCTTACATTCTCTGTCTCCACAAATGCTTCTATCCGGTGAAGATGCAGCTTTTGGAAAGCATAATCGAGCACCACCTCCATTGCTTCCTGCACATATCCCCTGCCCCAGAACTTCGGAAGCAACCAGAAACCGAGTTCTGCTTTTTTATGTTCGCGGCTAAGGTTATTATAACCTATGGCGCCACAAAATTCTTTGTCTACAGCTGAAATGATCGCCCACCAGATTCCCGAATGTGTTCTTTCAAGCTCTGCATACCACTCCAGCTGTTCCCAGGTCTCATCCAGGCTACTGTAATTTACTCCGTAGTGCTTGATGACATCGGGATTGGAGAGTCCGCTATAGATGTTTTGCAGATCGGCTTCTGTGATCTGTCGCAGGTTTAGACGAACTGTTTTAAGGTTTGGAAAATCCATAATTCATTTAACAATTATGAGTAAACAATGATCAGAATAATTTCCTTTCAATACTCAATATTTTATTCTCAATATTAATTCAGTTTCTCCAGCTCCAGGTTTAGATCGTACTGCAGGTCTTCATGCAGCTTCTCCAGGTTTTTCTTCACCAGCTCCAGTTGCCTGTCGTAAAGGTTCTTCAGGTTCTTGTTGCGGTGAATTGAAGGTTTAAAATCATTCATTTTCTGAAGGAAATAAATGAGTAGCTCTACTTCGGTTTCCTTTTTCCCGGAATACCTACTGTACTTTTTGACATTTTTGAGCAGCTTGCGCATGCTCTTTTTTGTGTAGTAGAAATTATTGCGGTTCATCGAAGCAAATTCGCTATCCATTTCCGTTTTCACCTTCTGCTTATACTCTTCTTCATCAATAGCATCAAACAAAAGATAAGTAAGCAGCTCCTTATTTTCCTTTTTGAATCGGGAGAGACGAAGCACGATCTGTAAAAGTTGCTCCCGGTCCTGGTGTTTTAATTCGTCTCTTATTTCTTTAGCTGAAGCGGGTTTCATTGATTTCGTACTTTTAAATATTTATGGGTTGCCAGGTCCTCCTCATTCTCCACCTTAAACAAATTTCCCTTTTTAAGAACAAAACTGCGGGTAGCGACTTGAAGCACATCACGGTAGTAATGGTCTGTAACCACAATACCTTTAGTAGATTTCAAGGAAATTAGCAGCTCCTTAATTTTTTCAATATACTGCGGCTCCACCATGGAAAAAGGTTCATCCAGAAACAGAAAAGCATGCGAAAGGTGGGCCAGTAATAACAGCTCCAGGTATTTCAACTGCCCGGCAGAAAGCTTACCTGTTTTTTGATTTTCGAATGCTGAAACTCCGTCAGAATAAAATATCCTATCCTGCTCCTCTCCTTTTGGAAACATGAGCGGGATGATATCCCTCACTTTCATTTCCTTCGGAAGAAAAGTATCCTGCGGTATAAATCCTATTATTTGCTGCGGAATAATTTCGGATGTTTTGATCTTCATCCCGTCAATAAAAACTTCTCCTGAATCCATTTTTAAAGTTCCCATTACTCCTTTTAGCAAAGAAGATTTGCCCGAACCATTTCTTCCAAAAAGGCCAATTATCTCTCCCGTTTTACAACTGAAGGAAATTTTATTTAAAATTTGCCTTTTTCCGAAGGTTTTATTAACCTCTTTTACCTCAAGCAGACTCATAGGAAGAGGAAAAGAACAAGCAGAACCGGAACTGTAAAGATCAGATTGCAGATCCATACCTTCTTAATTAGAAATTTCCGGGTGAAACCCAGGTTATAGTAAAGATAATACTCGCTCTTCCTGAAATAATTGTAGCCAAGATAGCCAATAAACATTCCGAAAGAAAGGAAAACAAGTAACCCGCTAAACAAGCCGAAATATATCCCTGAAATTATTGAAAACACCAGGTTGAAAAGATTGAAGTCACGATAAAATTTCCAGAAGGCTCTTTGGTTCATGAGATTTCTTCAATAGGAATAGTGGCATTTTCCCTCTCTAATAATTCATTCAGACATTTAATTCCTTCAATGTTTTTGAGTTCTTCGATCTTTTCAGTATCAGGATTTGCCCTCCAGGCCTCGATTATATTTGTTGTATAGAGACTGTCTGTTTCCCCGATTACAGCTATTATTTCCCCGTCAGAGTAATCCTCATGAGTGCAATATCCAATAGTGATATGTTCATTTTTCTGAAGATTTTGAATTTGTATTGTATCGATTACCCGGTAAGTCAATTCATTTGTAACGACACTGTCCCTTTCGGCAATTTTATAGAAAAGAATGATATGATTGCCGTTTTTCATCAGTTCCATTAGCCCATAATCTCCCTCTGAGACACCAATGCTAAAAGAGGTGTCCTTTACTTTTTCATAATTTTCTAAAACCACAATTTCCCGGTAGTCTTTAAAGGAAGTTCCGAAAAAGGGATCTTCATCAGATTTTTCTTCTTCTTCTTGTTTTGAGCTGTTCTGGCATCCGGTAAGGAAAACCAGGGAGAACATAAGAAATAGCAGCTTTTTCATATGGCAAAAAATTAGTTCTTCTGTAATAATACGAAAAAATCAGGTGCAGCGATTATTCGTGTACAAACACTTACAAACGGATGTAAACGAAAACAAATCAGTATCAACCGATTATCACCTCAAGCCGGTGGTAGGTTTGTCTCGTTGAAATGAACTAATGATTTTCAGCGAAACTAAATTTTCGAGTCATGAATACATTAAGAAACAAAGTACAGCTAATTGGACATGTAGGTAACGCTCCAGAGATCTTAACTATGGAATCGGGTAAAAAACTTGCCAAATTCTCCATCGCAACAAATGAAACCTATAAAAACAATAAGGGAGAAAAAATTACCGATACACAATGGCACAATGTTGTAGCATGGGGTAAAACTGCAGAACTTATTGAGAATTATGTGCCTAAAGGTAAGGAGATAGGCGTGGAAGGAAAATTAACCAGCCGCAGTTATGAGGATAAAGATGGCATCAAAAAATATATCACCGAAGTAGTTTGCAATGAGGTACTGCTTCTCGGAAAATAATGATCTTCTAACGATAATTCATACTATTATGAACACTCTGAAAAACAATGTGCAGCTATCGGGCAACGTGGGGAAAGCTCCAGAGATCCTGATCCTAAGCACCGGAAAGAAACTGGCAAAATTCTCTATCGCTACCAGAGAAACCTATACCAACCACAAGGGAGAAAAAGTAACCGATACTCAATGGCACAATATCGTAGCATGGGGTAAAATAGCCGAGATGGTGGAGCAACAGGTTCCAAAAGGCAGGGAAATAGAAATTGGTGGAAAATTGAATAGCCGAAGCTATGAGGACAAGAACGGAAACAGGAAATATGTTACCGAGGTAGTGTGCAGGGAATTGGTGCTGCCGGATAAATAGGTGACTAAAATACCTTTTTTGAACAACAAGCGCAGGAACCCCCTGCGCTTGTTGTTTTATATCTATGGTGTAAAACTATTTTTTTTGATGCTCCACAGTATGTTTGACAGAAATTAAATGCTTCTTGAGAACTATTGAAGTGAAGAAATTCGATTATTTCAAAGCTTCTATTGCATTGGCCAAATAAGCAAAGGGTGCATTCCAGTTAATTGCTATTTCATTGCTGGCGTAACTACATCGTTCATCAATATATGAAGTAGCCGGATGCTGATGTGTTCTGGTGTAAAATTCGTCGCAATTGGCTTTATCCTGTTGCCCCGGATTTGGTCCTCCGGCCAATAAGCCCGGTACCGGATCATCTATTTCATCTGCTTCAGAAGGCCGGTGATGCGGATCCCTGGTAGATTTTTCCCCAAAACCAGTGAGGAAGGAGTAACCTGTGGCATTCCGCCCCAGCAAATAATCCAGGTTATCAATTGCCCCATTTAGATATTTTTCATCTTTGGTTACGGCATAAGCATTCAGAAGTAAAATTCCCTGATTGGCAGCTACAGAATTGCTGCCCCACGAGAAATTTCTTTCGCTAATTCCCATCGGGGTAGCATAAGCAGAATTCCGGGAATATTCCACTAACTCATCGGCCATTTTTATTACTTGCTGAGTAACTGCTTTTATGTCAACCAAACCACTATTCTGATATTTTTCCCGATTTCTTAGTAACGAATACAGTGCCAGGGTATTTACCGTGGGCCAGGATGGAACCTGGAATTTATCACCCGGTGCTAAAGAGTTTTCAATTTCTGCATCCCGGTAATAACTTTCCTCTCCAGTAGTAATAAATAATTCTGTTGCCGCCCATTGAAACTCATCTTCAAAATTGCGATCTCCATAAGCCCCAGTATTGATGGCGGGCTCTTTTAAAGCGTCCTGGTCATATCTCACCTCCGGATTCTCTTTGGCCCAGTTATAAGCTTTTTTGCTCATCACCAATAAAGAATCGGAAAGCCCGGGAAATTCATCCTCAAACTCTTTATAAATTCTTGAGGCTTGTGCCGTTACTGCAGCAAAATCCAGCGTAGCTGTCGTACCCTTCTGAACCACCCAACGTTGAAAAGTGGCATCTTTTGGCATAACAGCACCATGAAAATCGGCGCTGGTCAATTTATGGTAAACCCCACCATCTTCATCCTGCATCGTCATCATCCAACGTAAGTTATACAGAGATTCATCGAGAAGATCGAGAATGCTATTCCGGCTTTCCGGGATGTTTAGATCTAAGGTGTCGAAATACTTCGGATAATCTTCATAAAGAGAAAACAGCGTTCCCATGGAAATTCCGCTGTTCACGATGTACTTTCCATAGTCACCTGCATCATACCAGCCACCCGGGCTTGCTATAGTGGATCCCGCAGGACGTTCTGCAGTAGCAGCGGAGTTGTGGATTTTCACTTCAGTATCCGGATGACCTGCATCACGGGCCCATCTTCCGGCAAATTCTTCAGGAAGTGAGGTAGAAGCCCGCTGAAAGTAAAATGCTTTTAGACTGGCCTTTGCGGGTTCAGAATGCACCTTCTCATTTATTTCAAAAGGATAGCTGAAGCCAACTTCCGGTACAGACAAAACATAAGACCCGGGCGTATTAAGAGCAGAAAAATCGGCTTGCTTCACTTGTTCAAAGCTATGCGGCCATTCTTTAGCCTCACTTAATTCTCCTGAGAATACTTCGGTACCATTTGTCGAGAGCACCCGGAAATTTGTAGCATCAGGATTGGCAACAATTGCAAGCTTTGGCCCTTCCGGATAGAAACCTATTTGGTTTAGCCTTATTTCAGCTGAACCGTCATTCTGAGTTTCAAATTGAGCACAAGCTGAAAAACTCCATAAAAATAACAATAAACAAAAACATCGGACGATCGGGGACTTCATAAGAGAATTATTAAAACATTAAACTGATCTTACTCTAAGCAGCTTAAAAATACCGCTCTTAAAGAAATTAACCGAATAAAACAGAAAGGTTTTTTCTATTCCTCTGCAACTTAAAATTTAAAAATAAATCTCCTGCGCCAGCCGAAAGGTGTTGGCGTGAGCTTCTACAATATTTTTGATGTGAGGAGAATAGCCACCACCCATGCTTACCTCCACCGGAATCTTCAAATCATGGCAGGTTTGCAGTACATATCGATCCCTCTCCTTACAACCGGTTTCGGTACAGCCAAGTTTCCCCAGTTTATCGGTAGCAAGGATATCCACACCACTCAGGTAAAAAATAAAGTCGGGATTTTGCTCTTTGATAAGCCGCGGCAAAGTTTCCTTCAGGATTTTTAAATATTCCTCGTCACCCGTACCGTTTTCCAGGTCAATATCCAGGTCGCTTTTCTCCTTTTTAAATGGGTAATTGTTCCTGCCGTGCATGGAAAAGGTGAAAACTGAAGCATCATTCTGAAAAATTTCTGCCGTGCCGTTTCCCTGATGCACATCCAGATCTACGATGAGAATCTTTTCTGCCAGTTTGTTCCGCTGCAGCCATTTCCCCGCCACCGCCTGATCGTTAAACATGCAAAATCCCTCTCCCTGATTTGTGTAAGCGTGGTGTGTGCCGCCGGCAATGTTCATTGCAACTCCATGCTGTAAGGCATACTCTGCCGCCATTATTGTTCCGGAAGTGATAATAAATTCCCGTTCCACCAATTTCTTCGACAAAGGCAGGCCTATCTTCCTCGCTTCCCTGTAACTCAATGTCTGATTCTTCAACGACTCCACATATGTTGAGTTATGAACGGCAAGAATGTCGGCCTCATCGGGGAATTCAGGTTCAAAGAAATTTTCTTTGGTACAAGTACCTTCGTGCAATAATTGCTGTGGCACCAGCTCATATTTTTCCATCGGGAAACGGTGACCTTGTGGCAAGGGCAAGACGTAAATGGGATGGAAGGCTATTTTGAGCATGCAATTGTCAGGTCGAGCGGAGTCGAGACCTATATGTTTAAAATTCTGATTCATTTTACAAGAGCAACCCCTCTACTCCGCTCGGGGAGACACATGTCGTCAGGTCCGAATTTTCGTCTACCTCTCAGGACAGGCTGAGTTGAGACCCCATTTTAAGTATTACTCTTTTTATTCCGGGAATGACTTTTGTTTCTGCATTCCGCCAATAGTTTCAGAAGCTTTTCATCTTCATTTGCTAAAGCTCTTTTCTTTTGAACACTCCATTTTTTAATCCTCTTTTCAAACCAGATTGCCTGGCTTACATCATTGAACTCCTGGTGAAAAATTACTTCTACCGGTCTCCTTTTAAAGGTAAAGCTATTTCTATTCACTCCGGCATTATGCTCTTCCAATCTCCGGGTAATATCGTTTGTTATTCCTGTGTAGAGTAACTTATCAGAACATTCCAAGATATACACATAGTACAATTTCATTGTTTCAAATTCTGTTCCGTCAACATAAGAGACCCCTCGACTTCGCTCGGGGAGACATTCGTACTTTCAGTAGAGTATTTCGACTGCCGCTGTAATTCTGTCGGGAGAGGCTCAATCAAGATTTCTTTTGGTAAACAATAAAAGCAATCTTCAAAAGAGACCCCTCGACTCCGCTCGGGGAGACATCGTAGTGTAAGATTTTTATTCGACTGCCACTCAGGAGAGGCTCAGTTGTGAACACCTTACTACGAAATCACCGTCCCATTCTTTACCCCATCTTCATCGGGATTGAGGAACACCAGCTTACCATCAGCATTTTCCGTCATTAGGATCATGCCTTCACTTTCCACACCTCGGAGTTTTCGCGGTGCCAGGTTTACCAAAACTGTAACTTTTTTCCCAATGATATCTTCGGGTTTAAAGCTTTCGGCAATTCCTGAGACTATGGTGCGAACGTCAAGACCAGTATCCACTTTTAGCACGAGCAGCTTGTTTGCCTTTGGCATTTTTCCAGCTTCAACTATAGTTCCTACCCGCAGGTCCATTTTTGAAAAGTCTTCAAAAGTGGCAATTTCCTTCTGTGGTTCGGCTTTCTTATTATCGGCAATGTTTGCTGCTTTTGTGGCTTCAAGTTTGTCCAATTGCTTCTGAATTTGTTCGTCTTCTACTTTGGAAAATAACAGTTCGCCTTTTCCTATTTGATGTCCCTCAGGTACAAGTGAAGATTCTTTATTAATTTGCTCCCATTCATTCTCTCCGCTGTCACCTTCAAATGCCACTGCTGTTGCTTCCGAAGAAGCTTTTCCGTAGTCCAGCATTCTCTTCAGCTTTTCAGCAGTATATGGAAGGAAAGGTTCGCTGAGGCTGGCTAGTGCCGAAGCTATTTGCAGCGCCACATACATAATAGTCTTTACTCTTTCCTCATCGGTCTTTATCAGTTTCCACGGCTCTTCATCGGCCAGATATTTATTTCCGAGGCGGGCCACGTTCATCAATTCTCCCTGAGCTTCCCTAAACCTGTAGCGTTCGATAGAACTCGCGATTACAGCCGGATATGCTTTCAATTCTGCAAGAGTTTGTTCATCCACTTCAGAAAATTCTCCCGGTTCGGGAACTATTCCGTCGTAATATTTATTGGTAAGCACCACTACCCTGTTGATGAAATTTCCGAAGATCGCAACAAGCTCATTATTATTCCGCGCCTGGAAGTCTTTCCAGGTAAAGTCGTTGTCTTTTGTTTCGGGCGCATTGGCAGTTAAAGCGTACCTCAACACATCCTGCTGCCCGGGAAATTCCTCCAGATATTCATGCAGCCACACCGCCCAGTTCTTGGAGGTTGAAAGTTTGTTGCCTTCAAGATTTAAAAATTCGTTTGCGGGGACATTTTCCGGAAGAACATAACTTCCTTCAGCCTTAAGCATTGCAGGGAAAATAACGCAGTGAAAAACAATATTATCTTTACCTATAAAGTGTACCAGTTTGGTATCCTCATTCTTCCAGAAAGGCTCCCAGTCTTTTCCGGTCTTCTCCGCCCATTCCTTAGTGGAAGAAATGTAACCAATGGGCGCATCAAACCATACATACAGCACTTTCCCTTCGCCGCCTTCCACCGGCACAGGAATTCCCCAATCCAGGTCACGAGTTACCGCACGAGGCCTTAACCCATCATCGATCCAGGATTTCACCTGTCCGTAAACATTGGATTTCCAGTCTTTTTTATGCCCCTCAAGGATCCATTCATTAAGCCAACTCTCATATTGATCCAAAGGTAGAAACCAGTGCCTGGTTTCCTTTAGCACAGGCTTGGAACCGGTGATTGCCGACTTCGGATTAATAAGATCTGTAGCATTATGGCTTGTTCCGCATTTTTCACATTGGTCCCCATAACTTTCTTCATAACCACATTTTGGACAGGTACCAACTACAAAACGGTCCGCAAGAAATTGTTCAGCTTTCTCATCATAGAGCTGTTGCGTCGTTTCTTCAGTAAACTTTCCGGCGTCGTAAAGCTTTTTAAAAAATTCTGAAGCTGTTTTATGATGCACTTCCGCAGAAGTTCTTGAATAATTATCAAAAGAAATTCCGAAGTCTTCAAAGCTCTCTTTGATGATCTTGTGGTACTTATCCACCACATCTTGTGGAGAAACCCCTTCTTTTTTTGCTTTTATAGTGATAGGCACTCCGTGTTCGTCACTCCCACACACAAAAGCCACCTCCCGCCCCTGCATTCTCATGAAGCGGGCGTAGATGTCGGCAGGTACATAAACTCCGGCCAAATGGCCAATGTGAATGGGCCCATTAGTGTACGGCAGGGCAGCCGTAATAGTATATCTTTTCGGTGAATTCATACATCAATTTAAAGGCTGTAAAGTTAAGCAAGTGCAGGGGATTACACGTTAAATTTTAGTAAAAGGCAATGCAGGTGCGACAAATGTTCTGCATTTTAGTAAAAAAGTAAAAATGAAGAAATTATTAATAGTTGCGCTTATAATTCTGGCCTCCGGTTGTAAAAGCAGAAAACTTACGGCCGATTCTGCGGAAAAATACCAGCTTGAAAACCTGGCAGAAGTAATTAGCAAAAATGATCTGCAGAAGATATATCCTGAAGCAGAAATTGCTGAAGGAATTGACCTTTTTGAAGAGGGAACTGAACAACGGGCCTATAGTATCTTATACCCCAATACCAGTGATGAGTTGCTTATCATTTGGGACGACAAGACAAAAAATAAACCACACCAGATTTATACCGAAAATGACGGCCGTTGGAAAACTAAGGAAGGTATTGAGGTAGGAACGAGTTATGAAGACCTGGTAGAAATTAATGAAGGGGCTATAGATTTCTACGGCTTTGGCTGGGATTACAGTGGCGCAGTGGACTGGAAAGACGGGAAAATGAAAGATTCTAACGTAAGAGTTTTTTTAGCCCCGGTAGATGCACCACCTAAGAGCTTTTATGGAGATCAAATCATAAAAGCAGATCCTGAAGATATTATTAATCTGGACCTAAAGGTACGAGCCATTATTTTTCAGAATGACACTAAATCTTAACTGCAGAAAACTTCAGCAATAAAGCGAAAAAAGATTCCAAAAAGGGCAAAAAGAAAAGACATTTTTGGAAGGTTACTACTCGAGATATGGCACAGCATAATGAACTGGGAAAGCGTGGGGAGGAAATGGCAGTAGCCCATCTACTGGCAACAGGCTATAAAATCGTGGCGCGCAATTTTATCTACCAAAAAGCGGAAGTTGATATCATCGCCCGCAAAGCCAATATCCTGGCTGTTGTAGAAGTCAAAACCCGCAGTACGCCCGATTTTGGAAATCCACAGGATTTCGTAAAAAAGAAACAGATTAATCAACTGGTTAAAGCCATTGATTATTTCGTCAATGAACACAATCTGGATGTAGAAGTACGGTTTGACATCATTGCGATCATTAAGAACAAAGCCGGCACCAGGCTAGAGCACCTTGAAGATGCTTTTTTACATTTTTAAAGATCATTTTTATCCAGTAGTTCTTTAAAGGTGGAGGCCTCTCCTTCCCGGGATTTTCCAATTACAGAAAGAGTGGCATCAATTTCCAGAATAACCGCGGCAACATCATCCATACTGCCAAATCCTTCTTTTCTTGCTGCACCTTTTACCTTGCTCTCATCCATTCTTTCCTTGTGCATGTTTTTCTCAAGAAATTTCCCATTATAGTACAAAAGAGTTGGATTAGTGTTGAAAATCCTCTTGAAAGTCCTGGATTTACCTTCTAAATAAGCAAAAATAAACTGAAGCACAGCCAGAAGAACAAAAGCAGTTAAAGCTTCAGAAATAGATAGATTTTTTGTTGTAAGGGTACGACCAAAGACAGCACCAACCGTCACTGCAATTACGAAATCAAAGGCGCTCATACTGGCAAGAGTCCTCTTACCAGAAATCCGCAAAATAAGCACTATTGCAACATAGGCGGTAAAGCCCACAATAATTATCCTGATTATGGGTTGGATCCCGTTCCATAAAAAAGTAGTTTCATCCATAACGTTTCCTAGCGTTCAACAACTTTAATGTCATAAACCTTATACAGGTTATCAATACCGTAATCCATATTTTTTTTTAAGTGTTGGATCACTCTTGCTTTTACCTCTTCCTTCTCCAGGGTCGTATCCCTGAGCATTATAGTTGCAGCAAAAGTGGCCACCGGAGTATCTTGATATTCTTCATTTGTAAAGGTGACATTATTGTTTAGCACCAGGATAAAGGGAATCTTTTCCAGTTCGGCATCAAGAACTTCATTAAGTTCCGTATTCAAACTGGCCTTCCTGAGAAACGGCGGCTGATTAAACTGCCAAAACATCATGGCTCCAAGCCCTACTATTACAATTCCTGTAGTAATAAGACCCATTACTTTATTTCCTTTTAAGAATCTAACTCCTCTCGGGCTTATTTTTCCATAGAAATAGAATACCAGAGTGGCTGCGATATGTATTCCCAGCAGTTGCAATAAGATCCTGAAAATGCTACTTAGAACTACCTGCCAGTCCATCATATATAATCCTACACCTACCAGCCCAACGGGAGGAGCAAGAGAAGCGGCTACCAGGATTCCTACAGCTGCCCCTGAAACCAGACTATCTCTTTCACTCTGGCAAATATTTACTGCTCCCGCAAAACCAGAGACCAAAGGCAGAATAATGGCGAACTTTGAAACCTGGCTTATTTCATTCATTAAAGGGGTGAGGGTGGTTAACGGAAAAAACAAGGTCATAATAAAACTGGCCACGATCCCGGTGAATATTGCCAAACCGTACCTGCTCAAGCTGCTTTTTAAAAGGTCTGACTTCCCTGCAGCTGTTCCCAGGGCAGCATTCATGGCTGGACCGGCAAAAGGTGCCACCAGCATTGCTGCAACAAGAAGATAACCGGTACTGGTGAACATTCCTATCCACACAATAATTCCTGCTACCAGAGAATAACCTATAAGACCAAAAATGGAACCCACACTTTGAATCCCGCCAAGGTAGATCTCCAGAGAACTTTTAGGTTGCACATCGGCAACCTGGTCGGGTGCTTCAGAGGCCGGGGGATATAAAGAAATGACTCCCCGCGGATTAAAGTTCACCTCGGGCTCCTCAATTTCATCAATCTTTTTTAAAAAATTATTGACGCTTTCATTGGGCAGGTGAACATAAAACACATCATGCTCCTCATTGGGAAGAAGAATTGTATTCTTACCATTAAATTCTTCTACCGTTTTAAATACCTGCTCTTTATTTCCTTTTGGGATCTTGAGTATAAGTTGTCGCATGTAAAACCCTTGGTTTGGCTGCAGATGAATTTGCTGAATATCTGCCTGCTACACAAGATACAGGAAAGCAGTAAAAAGTGACATTTTCTTAAGGGAATTTTAAGTTTCAGCATCCCATTAGTACCTGAAGGTTTGAGAATGTGTGACGGTATAAATGTTGAAAAATTCCGGCAGCTAAACCTTTTGTTCCAAATCTTAAATGCAAATGGACGAGAAGCTCTTTAGCAGTTTGTTTTACGCGTTTCCTAGAACATCTTTCCATGTAAAATCTTCACTTTTAAATAACTTCTCTAAAACACGCCTTCTATTCTTCAAATCCTCCCCTTTTAGAACGTTTCCACTATATGGGAGTTGATTCTTATCAACTGGATTCTCTACCGTTGGCAAACTCCTGGAAAAATTTTCACTAAGATTTTCAAGAAAGTAGGTGATCGATGAACGTACCGGCTCCAGCTCTTGCTGCAGTTCTCTCCCGTCTTCAGAATCGATTAATATAGACAGGGCCTCGTCCAGGCGGGTGAGGTTCAAACTGAGACAATTCTTAGGTTTCGCCTCTGTATAATAGTGAATCACCGGGTAAGCATGATGATTGACAGAATGTTTATCAATCATTTCCTGTAAATTTAATAGCTGTTGATAAGCATAGGAAGAATTCAATGAAAGAATTTTATTAGCTATTTCCCCGGGACTCTTTCCTAAGTTAAAAATACTTTTAGTCAAAGTCCGTTTGTTGACCAGAGCAGACGAGACCGATATAAAATAGGTCATTGAACTTGTAAAGAAAATAAAGCCAAAAATGGAAAATAGCGCAGTTACGATCTCATAAAATTCAGAAGTGGGCTTAAAATTTCCTAATCCCAAAGTTGAAAGAATATAGCCGGTGTAGTACAACCTTTCTACAAAGTTTGCTGGTCTTCCGTTACTATTTGTTATAGCTTCCGGATTCCAGGAGTACACCAGGAAAAGACCGAGCCAGACGAGTAGAATCCATACAGCTAAAACCATCAGATTGACAAATAATCCATGGGTTTTGTAAATACTTCTGCCAAAGACTTTCACCAACTTTTGTATAATCCTATCAGAAAAGATGGACGTGTGTTCTGAAATAAAACCTGCACCACTTCCAGACAATGTTGTAAAAAAGAAGTCGTAGATGGTAAACATTAAAATAAAAACTCCGATAAATAAGTAAAAGATTTCCATAACGTAAAATTGTATTCCTGAACCAGGATTTTCCAAGATAAAAGAAAGCAGCAAAAGCAGCCATTTCATTAAGGGAACTTTAAGGCATAAGGAGGAGTCAACCGCCTGAAAAAGCAATTTTTAAAGAATTCTTAAGAAATTAGGAGCACCAACTGCTTAACTTTAGGAAAACTCTTACACACTCCGAGGAATGGACTTGATGCTCATTATATTCTTTATATGTCTGCTTACCATACTTTCTGGTGCCTTCTACGAAAAGATCCAAAATATCTCCGTCACAGAACCTCTGCTTGCCCTTCTTTTTGGAGTTCTTCTGGGTCCCGATATTCTAAATATTATTAAATCTACTGATTCCCACAGTGAATTTCAGGTGCTTGAAATAGCCTGCCAATTTACCATAGCTATGGCTCTAATGGCAACAGCTTTGCGAATACCTACCCATATCTTCAGAAAAAATGCCACCTCCCTGTCCAATCTTGTGATCTTTGGAATGATCTTCATGTGGTTACTGGGCAGCGGAGTTTTTTATTTACTTATTCCAAAATTTTCTATTTTTGAATGTCTCCTATTGGGTGCAATTGTAACCCCTACAGACCCGGTGGTCGCATCCACGCTGGTAACCGGAAGAAAAGCAGAGAAATATTTACCTGCAAAAGTAAGAAACACCCTTTCCTTTGAAGCCGGAGTAAACGATGGTTTTGCCTATCCTATAGTTCTTTTGGCCCTCTACCTCTTGGGCGCTGAAGGTGACGGTGATCTTAGCCAGTGGTTCACGGAAGTCCTGCTGTACGAGAGTATCCTCTGCGCAATTCTGGCCTATGCGGTAGGATTTAGTTGCGGGTTTCTGATGAAAAAGGGACATAAAGCCGGTTTTTTGAACACAAAGACTCTTCTGTCTTTTTCAATAGCTGTGGCGCTCCTTCTTCTTGGCGGATTTCATTTACTCAAAATGAACCCCATTATCGCTGTTTTTGTTGGCGGCTTTGCTTTTGCAAAAGACATTACCGCCAATGAGGATCTAAAAGAAGAACGGATACAGGAGACAATGGAAAGACTCACCACTGTCCCGGTGTTCTTCATCCTGGGGCTCATACTGCCCTGGCAGGACTGGTTTAGCATGGGGTGGACCGCAGTTTGGATCGTAGTACTCATCCTTTTATTTAGGAGGCTCCCGGCTCTGCTTCTCTTAATGCCGGTCATGCCACAGTTCCGGAAAAAAATCTACAGTGTACTTATTATGGGATGGTTTGGCCCCATTGGAGTTGCCGCGCTTTATTACGCGGTACTGGCATAAGACAAAGCAAATTTGGAAGATGCCTGGATCATCCCAAGTCTTATTGTGACAGCTTCGACAGTAGTCCACGGTCTTACCAGCGTTCCTTTCGAAAAACTCTATCACAACTCCATCGAAGGAACTAATGAACGGGAGAATTTGGAGAGTAGAACCTGAAAAAAGAGAACTCTTATTCCGTTTCAAATCGACCAATCATACCGATGGAGAAAATAAATTTTGTTCTGAAACCACCATAAAGGTTACATTTTCGGAAAGAAGAACCCTTTCAGGGTTTGGAACCCTGAAAGGGTTGGGCTGCCGGGTTTTCGGCAAAATTCACGGCTAAATGAAAAAAATCTACAAGATCAAAAAAGATCTTGTAGAGGTTTCGAAAACCTGTGAGATCTGCACGATTTCCAGTATTTAAAATTCAAATTTCCCCCTCAGGGGGTTAGGGGGCTTCCACCACCGCCTTCACATCTAATGGCTGCAGCACTTTAAGAGCCTTATCTACGGAATTTACTCTTTCAAAAGTTAGTAACAACCTCAACCCGCTGCGGGTCTTCTTTTCCTTCATGGTGCAGCTATGTGGATGCGTTTGCACATATTGCAGTACTCTTGTAAAAGCTTTGCTCTGGTAGAAACGTGACTGCTGATCGGCAATAAAATAGCCAATCAGTTTTCCCTGCTTCATCACGATTTTCTCCAGTCCAATCTTCGAAGCGATCCATTTGATACGTACGCTGTTCAGAAGATCTTCAGCCTCGGCAGGTAATTCCCCGAACCTGTCTACCAGTTCGGCTTCAAATTTCTGAAGCTCTTCTTCGGTTTTCAGGTTGTTGAGCTGAGTGTAAAGGTTCAGCCTTTCTGAAATGTTGTTGATGTAATCATCCGGGAACAACAACTCGAAGTCGGTGTCGATCTGCGTGTCCTTCACATAATCCTTATCCTCTGTGTCCTTTCCTTCATATAAATCCCTGAATTCGTTTTCCTTCAGTTCCTCTATAGCTTCATTAAGGATCTTTTGGTAAGTGTCAAAACCAATTTCGTTAATAAATCCACTTTGTTCCCCTCCTAAAAGGTCACCTGCACCCCGAATTTCCAGATCCTTCATGGCAATGTTGAATCCGCTGCCGAGTTCACTGAACTGCTCCAAAGCAGTAATTCGCTTGCGGGCATCATCTGTCATGGCCGAATATGGAGGCGTGATAAAATAACAAAATGCCTTTTTGTTGCTTCGGCCGACACGTCCCCGCATCTGGTGCAGATCTGAGAGTCCGAAGTTATTCGCGTTGTTGATGAAAATGGTGTTTGCGTTTGGTACATCGAGTCCGCTTTCCACGATCGTGGTAGAAACGAGCACGTCGAATTCCCCGTTCATAAACCTCAGCATGAGCTGCTCCAGCTTCTTCCCTTCCATTTGCCCGTGGCCTATCCCGATCTTCGCATCGGGCACCAGTCGCTGTATCATGCCTGCAACTTCTTTAATATTCTCCACCCGGTTATGAATGAAAAAAACCTGCCCACCCCGCTGGATCTCATAGGAGATCGCGTCGCGAATGGTCTCTTCTGAAAATCTTATCACGTGAGATTCTATCGGGTAACGGTTGGGCGGCGCAGTGGTAATGGTGGAAAGATCCCTGGCAGCCATTAAACTGAACTGCAACGTACGCGGAATCGGCGTTGCCGTCAATGTCAAGGTGTCGACATTTTCTTTAATAGTCTTCAGTTTATCCTTTACCGCTACTCCGAATTTCTGCTCCTCATCCACCACCAGGAGTCCGAGATCCTTGAATTTCACCGCCTTGTTCACCAGCTGATGGGTTCCAATGACAATATCCACTTTTCCGTTCTCCAGCTCTTCCAACGTAGTTCTTCTTTCTTTGGCCGTTCTGAAACGGTTCAGGTAATCGACAGTCACCGGAAAATCCTTCAGGCGCTCGGTAAAGGTCTTATAATGCTGAAATGCCAGAATGGTTGTGGGCACCAGCACTGCCACTTGTTTTCCATTGTCTACTGCTTTAAAAGCTGCTCTTATAGCAACTTCCGTCTTTCCGAAGCCTACATCCCCACACACGAGGCGGTCCATTGGTCGTTCGTTTTCCATGTCGGCTTTGACATCGGCAGTTGCGGTACTTTGATCGGGCGTGTCTTCATAAAGGAAGGAGGCCTCGAGCTCGTGCTGCAGGTAAGAATCAGGCCCGTAAGCAAAGCCTTTCTGCAGCCTGCGTTTGGCGTATAGTTCTATCAGGTTAAAGGCAATATGTTTTACCCGTGCCTTGGTCTTTTGTTTCAGGTTCTTCCAGGCGTTACTGCCCAGTTTATAGATCTTGGGCGGCTTCCCGTCCTTGCCATTGTATTTGGAGATCTTGTGCAGCGAATGAATGCTTAGGTACAGGATATCGCGTTCCCCGTAGATCAGTTTGATCGCCTCCTGTTTCTTACCCTCGACATCGATCTTTTGAAGTCCGCCGAATTTCCCTATTCCGTGGTCGATATGCGTCACATAATCGCCGACTTCCAGATTCGTCAGTTCTTTTAGCGTGATCGCCTGCTTCTTAGCGTAGCCGTCCTTAAGGTGGAACTTGTGATAACGCTCAAAGATCTGGTGATCTGTATAGCAAACCATCTTTGAAGTATCATCAATAAATCCCTGATACATGGAAAGCACGACGGTCTTATACTTCACCTCCCCCTCCATATCGTCAAAAATGTCATGGAAACGCTTGGCCTGCTGCTCGCTTACGCAGAAAATATAGTTGGTATAACCGTCCTCGGAGTTCTCCCGCAAATTCTGAATAAGCAACTCGAAATTCTTGTTGAAGGAAGGCTGGGGTTTAGTTTTGAATTCTATATCCTGAACCTCGCCTTCACCCTGAACTTGTTTCAGGGTCTGGTGGGAATTGGTGACCACCAGCGAATACTCCTGCATCTGCTCCTTCAAAAGTGCTGAATTACAGAACAATTCTTCGGGCTCGTTGTGCTTTATTTCTTCGGAAAGATTCTTGAAAGCTTCTTCGGCTTTGCTGAAAAGCTTGTCGATCCTGTCAAACATCAGCGACGGATCCTGACTAAAGATCACTGTCTTATCTGAAATGTACTTCAGAAAACTCTCCCGCACCTCCTGAAGCCGCTTGTGCTCCACATTTGGGATCACCGTGATCTTCTTCACCTGATCTGTGGACAGCTGGGTCTCCACATCAAAGGTCCTAATGCTCTCCACCTCATCGCCAAAGAACTCGATCCTGTAAGGCTCATCATTACTGAAAGAAAAAACATCCAGGATTCCACCGCGGACTGAAAACTCACCGGGCTCGGTCACAAAATCCCCTCTTTTGAACTTGTACTCGAACATCACCTCGTTCACAAAGTCGATGGAGAGTTCGTCACCGACCTTGATCTTCAGGGTATTTTTCTCCAGTTCCTTCCGTGTGACTACCTTCTCAAAAAGGGCATCGGGATAGGTTATTATTATGGCTGGCTTTTTCCGGGAGTTGATGCGGTTGAGCACCTCTGCCCGCAGCAGTACATTGGCGTTATCAGTTTCCTCCAATTGGTAAGGTCGGCGATAACTTCCGGGATAAAAAAGCACATTCTTATCACCCAATAGCTGCTCGAGGTCATTGAGATAATAGGCAGCTTCTTCCTTGTCATTGAAGATCAGCAGAAAAGGCTTTTCAGCCTCTTCAAAAGCATTGGCCACCACAAAGGAAAGTGCCGACCCCACAAGGCCTTTCAGCTGAACATTATTTCGAGGCAGGACAAGGGCTTTCCCCAGTTCAAGCTGTTGAGCCGACTGTGCAAAGCTTTGGGCAATAGAAGATTTACTCAAAAATTAAAAATTTGGTGCAAAGATAAGGAGATAAAAGGTTTTGGGTGAGGCAGGAGGAATTAAGGGAAAGTTAAAGTGACAGTTAGGAGTTAGGAGTTATGAGTTATGAGTTTCTTGGCAAGAATTCAATAATATTCTTAAGATCCTGTCAGGCTGAGCCGGCGCAGCCGAAAGGTCGAAGCCTCTTATGGCTGTATCCTCTTTTTCATTTCCCGCAGATTTCGCTGATGTTCGCAGATCTCTTCGTGCTCTTCTTTTAGATCTTTGTGGTCTTTGTGTGAAATTTAGGTTAAGAATAAAAAGTCTTGGCTCTAGGCTCTTGTTTCTTGGCTCTATTTCAATCATTCAAACAAATCACCTCCTCATTTGTCACCACATACACCTCATCATCCCCCTGCGGAATAAGAATATGTTTGCCAGTGAACTCGCCGAAAGCAGGCAGGATCAATTGATCTTTTGACTTGAAAAAGCAGGAAAGCTTCAGTTGTTGTCGGCCCAAACCGTGGATTTTCACTCCCGGATGTATATGTCCCGAAAAGTTGAAAAATCCGGCTCTTTCTTCGGGATGGTGGGTGAAGAGGAAATTGTGCATTATAATCTCGGGTGTGACTTTTACTCCCAGGGCATCATATTTCAGCGGAGAAATGATGTCGTGATTTCCCTCTACTAAAGTCACTTCAGCAGAGATCTTTTCCAGCCAGGTGGCGAAGATCAGCCATTCCTTGTTGAGCGTGCTGTGAAATAGGTCTCCCAAAAAGACAATATTCTGAGGTTTGAAAAATGCGATTACAGCGTCCATTTTTTGGAAGTTGCCTTTCACTGCCTGCTGCGGCACAGCACTGCCAAATTTCCGGAAATGCGACACCTTTCCCAGGTGCACATCGCTTATCACCAACATACTTTCCTCCTCCCAGAACATGGCGCCTGATGGATGTAAAATAAAATTCTGATTATTAAGAGTAAGTGTTTTTGTCATTTTTTGAAGCTACAGGTCACCCCATTGAGCCATCATTTTTTTGATTCGGTCCTCCAGTTTTTCTGAAGATAATTTCTCCCGCATCCTGTCGGTGATGATAGGGAAGGCGAAAGGTGTGGGTTTTTTGCATTGTTTCCAAACCAATTTCTGTTCCGAAATGCGCTCCATGGCCAACCTTAACCTTCCTTCTTCCAATTGATGTTCGAATGTTTCCCTAAACGCCTGCTGAAACAATAAATTGTCCGGCTCGTAATCCCTGAAAACACTGAATAACAACTGTGAATTCGACTGCAAATGCTTTGTTTTGATCATTTTATTCGGAAATCCAGTAAACACCATTCCGGCAATTACGGCAATGTCACGGAATTTCCGGCGGGCCATTTCGGTAGCATTCAAACTCTTCTGAAGATCGTCCATCAGGTATTCCGCAGAAAACAGGTCGTTGTCGAACACCTGCTGCATATCAATCTCCTGATCGGAAAGTAATTCAAAACCGTAGTCATTAAAGGCGAGGGAAAAAGTGATGGGCGACAGCAAACTGATCCTGTAGGCGAGCAGACTCGAAAAAGCTTCATGCACAAAACGACCTTCAAAAGGATAAAAAATGGCGTGATAACCCTCCCTGGTTTTAAAAGTTTCAATAAGGAATTCGTCCTTCTTCGGAATGATCGACTCTTTCTTCTGCCTTTCAAAAGTGTGAGAAAGAGCTTGGAGTTCAATAGAAGAATTCTCGAATTCCTGTTCTGAAGCTGTAAACATCTCCTCCCGAAGCAGCTCACTCATTTGTGCCGAAAAGCTCATTCTACCGCCTGCCCAGCTGGGGAAACGGGAATTCTTTACGTTCGACTTTCTTACGATCACCTGCATGTTCTTGATCTGGTACAGCTCCAGGTTCTTTCCGGCAAAAGTAAATACATCCCCCGGATTCAATTTCGAAATAAACCATTCTTCAATAGTACCAATGTAACCGCCACCAAGATATTTCACCGCCAGTACCGCATCACTCACGATCGTTCCTATCTGCAGTCGATGTCGCATTGCAACTGCGCGATTGTTTACTTTAAAGAGTCCATTTTCTTCAATTCCCACCTTTTTGTATTCATCATAAGCCTGCAACGTCTGACTCCCCTGAGTGATGAAGTTAAGCAGCCACTCCCACTGGGCTTCGGAAAGCGCCTGATAGCAAAAGGTTGATTTCACTTCTGGCCAGATCTCCTTCGGAAAGAAACCGTCGGAAACTGCAAGAGTCGTTAAATACTGAACCAACACATCGAAAGAGTTCAGATACGGAATTCGATCTTCGACTACAGTATTTTTCACCGCCTTTTGCAAAGCTGAAGCTTCAATAAGTTCCATGGCGTGCGTGGGCAAAAAGTAGATCACACTCTCCTTTCCCGGCTGGTGGCCACTTCGTCCCGCCCGCTGAAGAAATCTTGCTACTCCTTTGGGTCCGCCGATCTGGATGATCGTCTCCACCGGAGCGAAATCCACCCCGAGATCCAGACTGGAGGTTGCTACCACGGCCTTTAGCTGCTCATCCCTGATCGCCTGCTCTACCCACAGCCTTGTCTCTTTATTGATACTGCCGTGGTGCATGGCCAGCTCCCCGGCAAACTCGGGATATTTTTGAAGTATCCGCTGAAACCAGATCTCGCACTGAGAACGGGTATTGGTAAAGAGCAGCGTCGTTCTCGACTTCCGGATGATAGGCACCACCTCATCAATTAGATGTAATCCGAGATGCCCGCGCCACGGAAAAGTTTCCATTTTTTCCGGAATAATTGATTTTACGGTAATCTTCTTCTTAATATCTGCCCTGATCAGAACAGAATTTTCAAAAGCTTTCGATCCCGGGCCCAATAACACCTCCCGTGCCTCCTGCAAATTACCAATGGTAGCAGAGATCCCCCAGATCTTCATTTTTGGAGCCACAGTTTTGAGTCGGGAAAGTGCCAGCTCGATCTGCACTCCGCGTTTTGTTCCCAGCAGCTCGTGCCATTCATCAATGACTATGGCATTCAGATCTTTAAAAGTTTTCTCATAGCCCTTGGAGGACAACAACAGCTGCAGACTCTCCGGCGTGGTAATAAGGAGATCCGGCATTTGCTTTTTCTGAGCGGCACGTAATTTTTGAGAGGTATCTCCGGTGCGGATGCCTACCGTCAATTGGCTTCCCAGATCCTGAGCAAACCTGTTGGCCGCCTGCTCGATCTCCACAGAAAGCGCGCGCAGCGGCGTGATCCAGATAGCTTTTAAGCCCGGTTTATGTTTGGTTTTATAATCCGGGTTTTGTCTGAGGTAATCTAACACGATGGGAATCCAGAGGGCGTAGGTTTTTCCGCTTCCGGTGGGCGCATTTAGGAGTCCGTGCTTACCATCCAAAAATGCCTTCCAGGAATCCTTTTGAAAAGCAAAGGATTTCCAGGACCGGGATTTGAACCAGTCGTTGGCGAGTTTTATGAGTTGTTTTTGATTCACTAATGTGCTTCTGTCTTTCGCCTGCGGCGGGATACGCATTTTTGATTTTTAGTTCTATTAATATTTTTTCTTCAATGAGTGATTCCGTGTTCCCATGGAACCCTTCCGTCTCCGGCTATTCGCCGGATCCACCTTCCCTTCGCAAGGGAAGGAGCTATTTGTGCTACTATTTGAAATTATACTCTACCTTATAATTTTCTAAACCCAGTTAGTTAATGGGAACAGCAAAGCTGTTCCAAAAGCTCCCCTGCTTTTCAAAAAGGGGTGGATCCGCGGGAGCGGAGACGGGGTGGTCCGCTCCCGAAATGCCTCTTTATCTCCTCCAGCACCCAATCTAGATTTTCAAAAACTGTTCTGTTCTCAAACCTGATCACCTTCAAATTCAACTCTTCCAATTTCCTTGTTCTTAGGGCATCTTTTTCTTCATTTGTTGGATTCATGTGATAAAGTCCGTCGAGTTCAATTACCAGCCTTTCCTCAGCGCAGTAAAAATCCACAATAAAATTTAAGACACTATGTTGCCTCCTAAATTTCCTTCCATCCAGCTTCTTTTGCTGTAAATGCTTCCACAGATAAGCCTCAGCAGTAGTTCCGTGGTGGCGGAGCTTTTTGCGGTATGGTTCGAGCCGTTTTCTGTTGTGGATTCTGCGTTTCATTTTAACTGTGTAATAATTTTGAAGCAGCCGTTGGGACCCTTCCGTCTCCGCCTTGCGGCGGATCCACCTTCCCTTAGCAAGGGAAGGAGCTATTTGTACTACTATTTAAAATTTTACTTCAAATGATATTTTTTCAGATCCAGTAATTTACAGCTTCTGCTAGCAGAAGCGCAAAAGCTCACCTCCTTTTCAAGGAGGGGTGTCCGCAGGACGGGGTGGTTACTTCGGGATCAACTGCTTTAATTCTTCTATTGTGTTCGCTTCTTCAATCTTTTTGTCTTTTCTCCACCTTAGAATTCTGGGAAAGCGGGTGGCGACACCGCTTTTGTGTCTGCTGGACTCGGCTATTCCTTCGAAAGCTATTTCAAAAACAAGTTCCTGTTTGACGAAACGGACCGGACCAAAACGCTCCAGCGTATTTTTCTTGATCCATGCATCGACCTGCCGGAATTCGGCATCTGTAAGTCCGGAGTAGGCTTTAGCAAAAGTCACCAGTTCATCATCCTGCCACAGAGCGAAAGTGTAATCTGTAAAAAGATTTGAGCGGCGGCCGTGACCGCGCATGGCGTAGGTGAGGACGGCATCTACAGTCAATGGTTCTACTTTCCATTTCCACCAGTCTCCTTTCTTCCGTCCCACGAGATAAGGAGAATCCCAGCGCTTGAGCATTAAACCTTCACTCTTCACCTCCCGTGCCCGCTCCCTTTCGGCAGTGGCTTCTTTCCAGTTACTGAATGTGATAGTTTCAGAAAGGTGAAAAGGAAGATCCTCAGTTGCTATCGTCGCATGTAACTTCTCCAGAATCTTCCTCCGCTCCAAAAAAGGCAAAGTCCGAATGTCTTTTCCTTCCCACTCTAAAACGTCATAAGCTTTGAGGATCACCGGTGTTTTATTTAGCAGGGCTTTGGAAACTGTTTTTCGACCGATTCGGGTTTGCAAGTCATTAAAAGTTCCGATATCACCATCGGGAAATGGAAGGATCTCTCCGTCTATTACCGTTCCGTCGGGAATGACTTCCAAAAAGGCTGAAAATTCCGGATATTTATCTGTAACCAGTTCTTCTCCTCTGCTCCACACAAAGATCTCCCGATTTCGAATCACCACCTGAGATCTAATCCCATCCCATTTATGCTCGGCCGACCAGTCAGCGGGATCTCCGAGGTCGCCGGGTTCCCCTTCAATGGCATAAGCCAGGTAAAACGGATAAGGTTTAGAAAGAAAATCCTCTTCATTCTCCTCTAAAATTAGCTTTTGAAAGGTAATTTTCTGAGGATCCCAGTCGCCCATCAGTTTATAGGCCAAAACATCTTCATCAATGTCTGTAGCTTTTGAGAGGGCGCGGGTCATTAATTTCTGACTCACCCCAATCCGGAAACTGCCGGTGATGAGCTTTGTGAAAACGAATCGCTCGTAATAATTTAAAGCGGCCCAGTTCTCATGCAGATATTCTTTTTTATCGGCTTCGGTGGCCGCTTTCAAGTCGATGATCTCCTCCAGGTATTGAGTTAAGCTTTTTTCACTGGATTCTTCGGCAGGCGGAATCACCAGCGCAATAGTTTCTGCAAGATCTCCAACGATATGATAGGATTCTTCAAAAAGCCACAACGGGATATTAGCCAGTTCAGCAGCAAATGTCCGCAGCAAAGTTGTGTTCACCGGACGCGGCGGACGGCGGTGAGAAAGAATTGCAATTGCCCACACCTTATCCTTGTTGGGCACCCGCTGGAAATAGCGTGTCAAAGCCGCCACCTTCACCGTGGTTTTGTTGGTGCTGTCCAGTTCTCTTATTAGTGCTGCGAATTCTTCCATCTGACCCTCCCCGGAAGGGGTTATTAGTTATTGGTGATTAGTTAATTGGACTTTTCCATTTATTACATTTTTTCTACCCACTGAATACTGACCACTGTCCACTTATTAATTGTCTTCATCTTTATCCTCTGATTTTGGATTCATCTCTGCCAGTTCTCCTTCATACTGGGTTTCGGCGGTGCGGGCGTCGTAGCCATTTTCGTTGAGGAAGCGGGAGAAAATTTCTGAATATCCATGGGTGCAGATCACTCTTTCGCAACCCGTAGCTTTAATGGATGATAAAAGCCCCTGCCAGTCGGAATGATCGGATAATACAAAGCCCCCATCTACGGCCCTGCGACGACGGGCACCTCTAAAGGCCATCCAACCACTCGCCATTCCGGTTTCAAACGGCACCATTTTTCGGATCCAGGTACTGCCGTGGGCGCTGGGTGGCGCCAATACTACTCCGCCTTTAATTTCTTCTTTTTTTGTTTCTCTTGTTATTCTCGTGGTTTCAGGAAGATCTGCAAAGGGCCGCACCACTTCGGTCATATTTTCAATGGCACCGTGGGTAAAGATGCTGCCAATGGAAGTATCCAAAAATTTTAAAAGGCGCTGCGCCTTTCCGAGAGAGTAGCCGAAAAGGATGGAATTCTTACCTTCAGATTGATTTTGTTGCCACCAGCTGTTGATGTCATTCATGACCTGCACCTGTGGAAGCCACTTGAAAGCGGGTAATCCAAAGGTGCATTCGGTAATGAAAGCGTGGCATTTTACCGGTTCGAAGGGGACGGAAATTCCGTCGTCTTCAGTTTTATAATCTCCGCTAAAAACCCAAACCTCTCCTTTGTGTTCAACCCTCACTTGTGAAGACCCAATAATATGACCAGCGGGAAAAAGGGAAAATTTGACGTTGTTTATAGTAAAAGTTTCACCGTATTCCTTACCGGAAACCTCAATTTCGCCAAGACGATGTTTTATTATTGGAACATTGGTGTGGTGGGTGATATACTGCTTATGCCCCCACCGGGAATGATCGGCATGGCCGTGGGTGATAATGGCTTTATCGACAGGTTTCCAGGGATCCAGATAAACTCCCGCAGGTTCACAGTAGATCCCTTTGTCATCAAAACAAAGCAGTGGTTTTTTCTCTTTTTTGAGTGGCATAATTTCAAGTTAGGAATATTTGTGCAAGCCAGCTGTGGCATTAGGAAAAAATTAGAACTGAAAATGCCATTTTTAAAGGGTTAGCGATTGCAGCGGAGAGCTCCCGAAGCATTAAAAGGCGAGGGACTATGAGCGGAAAGCGCGGCCACCGCTCCAAGGCGGGGGAAACCCCCAAAACCAAATGAAAATACTGGGCAATTTGCTATATTTGATTAAAAATATTGAACTATGTCATTCTCAGACCTTTTTGGAACAGGGGAACACCTTAGAAATCTTGGACATTTTGCCGCTATTGTTAATCTTGCCGCCGCCGATGGACCAATTAACGAACGAGAGGAAGCTCAATTGAAGAAGTTTGCGGTAAAATTGGATATTGAAGAAGACGAATACCTCAAGGTTCTTAAAAATCCCAATTCTTTCCCCATTCATCCCAACAATTCGGTGGAAGGAAGACTCGAACGATTATATGACCTCTTTAGGATCATTTATTCCGATCATGAACTTGACAAGGAAGAGGAAGAGTTGCTTAGAAAATATGCAATAGGTCTCGGTTTTTTTAAAAAAGTTTCTGAAGACATTATAAAACGCTCTATAGAGATCTTTGGCGGAATGAGTTTTGAAGATTATCGTTACCTGCTTAAGAGAGAAAAATAAGATCGCTTCGCTGCAAGAGCCAAGAAACAAGACTATTTTATTCTAAAAATTTATAATTGAAATGCCCTTTTTGACACCTGGTTATTTGGGGTCTTTAGCCATGAACTCTTCGGCCTTTTCAACCATGTCTCTGCTACCGCAGAAAAAGGGTGCCCGTTGATGCAATTCATCGGGTTCTATATCCATAATTCTCCTAAAGCCATCTGAAGCTTTTCCGCCGGCTTGTTCTGCGATAAACGCCATGGGATTACACTCATACAGCAGCCTTAATTTACCTTGTGGAGCACTGGCAGTGGTGGGATAAAAATAAATACCGCCTTTGATCATGTTTCGGTGAAAATCTGAAACCAGGGAACCAATATACCGGGAAGTATATGGCCGGTCTTCTTTTTCCTCCTGGCAATATTTAATGTAGTTCTTCACTCCCCGTGGGAAATGCACATAATTCCCCTCGTTTACCGAGTAAATACTTCCCGTTTCGGGAAACTGCATATAGGGATGGGAAAGGTACCAGGAACCCAGTGCCGGGTTGAGCGTAAAACCATTCACCCCATGGCCTGTGGTATAAACCAGCATGGTGGAAGTCCCGTAAACCACATAGCCGGCAGCCACCTGTTTATTACCCGGTTGAAGGAAATCTTCGATCTGTACCGGCGTTCCAATTGGGCTGACTCTTCTGTAAATTGAAAATATAGTTCCCACAGAAACATTGACGTCAATATTAGAGCTTCCATCCAGGGGATCCATTAACACCACATATTTGTTCTTGTGATCACCGTTTTGACCGGCAATAGTGATGAAATCTTCCATTTCTTCGGAAGCGATCCCACAAACTATTTCTCTGTTGGTGAGGGTTTGGATGAACTTTTCATTGGCATAAACATCAAGTTTCTGCTGATCTTCTCCCTGAACATTGGTTTCTCCTACTGCCCCGGTGATATCCACGAGTCCGGCTTTATTCACTTCATGATTTACCACCTTGGCAGCAAGCCTGATGGAGTTAATTAATCTTGAAAGTTCTCCTGATGAGAAAGGAAATTCTGCCTGATTTTCAATAATAAACTCACCTAACGTCTGATTTTTCTTGACCATTGAAGTTTTAAGTATGCTTTACCGGACAAAACTAAAGCAAATTAATTTAAAGAACTACAACGTTTTCGTAAACTAATCTTAAAATCAAATCTCTATTTTTGTCGTTAAAATGACACTATGGACACTAAAATTCGTGACGCAAGAAAAGAGGACATGCCTGCAGTACTGGAGCTTATTAAAGAACTTGCAGTCTTTGAAAAGGAACCCGATGCCGTGATCACCACAGTGGAAACTCTTGAAAAGGAAGGCTTTGGAACCAACCCGCTGTTTCATGTTTTTGTAGCTGAAGTTGAAGGACAAATTGAAGGTATGGCTCTTGTGTATTACCGTTTCTCTACCTGGAAAGGCCGTACCCTGCACCTTGAGGATCTCATTGTACGGGAGAAAAAACGCGGAACGGGGTTAGGTAATGCCCTATATAAAAAAGTTATAGCATATGCCAAGGAACAAGGTCTTAAAAGAGTAGAATGGGTGGTTCTTGACTGGAATCAACATGCTATTGATTTTTATGAGCGCAGCGGAGCCACCATACTTAAAGACTGGTACACTGTGCAGATGGATGAGAAGGGAATCACAAAATATGTTGACACCGGCGTATGAAAGTATTCAAGTTTGGAGGGGCATCTGTAAAAGATTCCGGCGGAGTACAAAACGTTTTGAAGGTGCTACAAAGTGAAGGTGTAAAAGAAAAGTTGATCGTGATCTCGGCCATGGGTAAAACCACCAATGCCATGGAGATCGTTGTAAAGAAATACCTTGAAAAAGGCAATATTGGAGAAGCGCTTCAACCAGTGAAGGAGTATCACAATGCGATCCTCTCAGGCCTGTTTGGAAATAAGGACCATCCGGCTTTTGGAGAAGTTCGTGAATTGTTTAGAGAACTTGAGAATTTTCTGCAATATAACCGCTCCACCAATTATGACTTTGTATACGACCAGGTAGTGATCTACGGCGAACTTCTTTCTACCACGATCGTGAGCGAGTATCTCTCTTTCTGCGGAATAAACAATAACCTGCTCGACGCCAGGACCTGCATACGCACCGACAGCACCTTTCGGGACGCCCAGGTACAGTGGAAAGAAACCCAGGCCCAGATCCTTTCGCAGGTGAACCGGGAAAATCTTACGGTAACACAAGGCTTTATTGGAGCAGATGAAAACAATTTCTCCACCACCCTGGGACGGGAAGGAAGTGATTATACTGCCGGAATATTCGCCTACTGCCTCAATGCTGAAAATGTCACCATCTGGAAAGATGTCCCCGGCGTACTCAACGCAGATCCCCGGGTTTTTGAAAATCCGCAGCTATTGGAACATATTTCCTATGAAGAGGCTATTGAACTAGCATTTTACGGCGCTTCTGTAATTCATCCAAAGACGCTTCAGCCTTTGCAGAGAAAAGAGATCCCGCTATTTGTGAAGTCATTTCTGAATCCTTCAAATCCCGGAACTGCAGTAAAGAAAGGACAGCCCATTCTTCCGAAGATCCCTTGTTTCATAGTCAAAAAGGATCAGGTACTCATTTCCTTATCTTCCCTGGATTTCTCTTTTATTCTGGAAAAAAATATTAGTGAGATCTTTAGCTTATTCCATAAATATCAAATAAAAGTTGATCTCATTCAGAATTCGGCCATTAGTTTTTCGGTTTGTATTGATAATAAATTTAATAATTTAGAAAAGTTGTTAAGCCATTTAAAGGCAACGTTCAGGGTAAATTACAACACCGGCGTATCTCTTTACACCATAAGACATTTTGATGAGAAAGCAGTGGCAGCGCTGGAGAAAGACAAAAAGGTGCTCCTTAAACAAATCACCCGGGAAACGGTACAACTTGTAGCCATACCCTAGTTTAAACTTAAACAGAATTGAATGGGAATTGTAAGTGCAAAAGAAGTTGCCAAAGTCATGAATTTGGACAAATTCGGTTTTTTAGGAACTTCCATGGGATGGATAGTTCTGCGAACCACCAAACTTTCGGTGATCAATAAAGAATACGATAAACGCAGGCACATGACGGCGCCGCAATTTATAGATTCTATCCTGAAAGCCTTTGAAATCGACTTTCAAATTCCTGAAGAGGATCTTAAAAGAATTCCAAAAACGGGAGCTTTTATTACTATTTCCAATCATCCATTGGGAGGAATTGACGGAATGATCCTCATGAAATTGTTACTTTCCCAGCGGGAGGATTTTAAGGTGATCGCCAACTTCCTGCTGCAACGTATTGAGCCTCTACAGCCTTACATAATGCCCGTTAATCCTTTTGAAGAGCACAAGGAGGCCCAGAGCAGCACCAAAGGCATCAAAGAAGCCATTATGCACCTGAGGGACGGGAAACCGCTGGGCATTTTTCCTGCAGGGGAAGTCTCTACTTATCGGGATGAACGCACCATAGTGGACCGTCCCTGGGATCCTGCAGCCATGAAGCTTATTCAGAAAGCAAAAGTACCGGTAATTCCAATTTACTTTCATGCCAAGAACAGCCCTTTCTTTTACAGGCTGGCTTCGGTTAGTGATATTTTGCGTACTGCAAAGCTGCCTAGTGAAATGCTCTCCCAAAAGAAGCGAAAGATCAAAGTGAGAATTGGAAATGCCATTAATCCGCAGGATATACAGGAGATCTCTACCGTAGAATCGCTTACGGCCTTTTTGCGCCGGAAAACTTATATGCTGGCAAATGCTTTTGAAAAAAAACCATTTTTAAAAGGTATTCCAAAGAATTTTAAAATTCAGAAGCCTCCCAAAAAAATAATTGATGAGACGCAACTGGAACTTATGATGGCAGAGGTAGAAACCTGCCGGAAACTCGACAAGCGTCTTCTTGAAAGCAAAAACTACGAAGTCTTTCTTGCCAAAAAGGAGATCATCCCAAACATCCTGAACGAAATTGGTCGCCTACGGGAGATTACCTTCAGGGCGATTGGAGAGGGCACCAATTTGTCTACAGATCTAGATAAATTTGATGATTACTATTACCACATGTTCCTGTGGGATCATGAAGCCAATAAGATCGCAGGTGCATACAGGATGGGAATGGGAGCCGAAATTTATGAGCAATACGGGATCAACGGATTTTACCTGCAGGACCTTTTTAGATTTGAACCCGAGTTACATAAAATGATGAGCGAATCCATTGAAATGGGTCGGGCATTTATTATTAAAGAATATCAGCAGCGTCCCATGCCGCTATTTCTGCTCTGGAAAGGGATTGTCCACTGTACGCTTAGATTCCCAAAGCACAAGTTCCTTATTGGCGGGGTGAGCATAAGTAACAAATTCTCCAATTTTTCGAAGTCACTGATGATCGAATTCATGCGTTCTCATTACTACGATCCTTATGTCGCTCAATACATCAGGCCAAAAAAAGAATTTAAAGTGAAGCTGAAGGATGGTGACAAAGACTTTATTTTTGATGAAACCCAGGCTGACCTCAACAAGTTTGATAGGATTATAGACGAGGTGGAACCTGGGAGCATGAGGCTTCCCGTACTTATCAAAAAATACATCAAGCAGAATGCGAAGGTGATAGCCTTTAACGTAGATCCTTTATTTAACGACGCCGTGGATGGGTTGATGTATATTCGGATTTCAGATCTGCCCGAAAGTACCGTGCGCCCTGTGATGGAAGAATTTCAGCAGGAACTGGAGCGAAAGGTGACCGAAATGCGTAAAAACGCACAGAATATCCCCCAGGAATAAGCCTTCGGAATAAAAAGCAGGTTGGAATTGGCTTTTTTGATGCTTATCTTGCTGTTTCAGAAATTAAAAATAAGAAAATGGAAAAGATATTAATTGTAGGAGCAACCGGAAGCACGGGAAAAAGGATCATTGAGATCCTCAACAACAGTCAAAGTTTTGAGCCGGTGGCCATGATAAGAAAGGAAGAGCAGAAGAACATTTTTGAAGATATGGAGGTGCAGTGGGTGTTGGCCGACCTGGAACAGGGAGATCTAAGCCCTGCACTTAAGGGTATTGAAAAGGTCATTTTCACTGCAGGTTCCGGCGGGGAGACAGGACCCGAAAAAACTACCGAAGTAGATGAAAAAGGTGCTATCAAGATCATTGATGCTGCCAAAAAAGCAAAGGTGAAAAAGTTCATCATGCTGAGTTCCATGGGCGCCGATGAGCCTTCCAAACACAAGAAGCTGGAACATTATCTCAAGGCCAAAGCTACTGCCGACCAGCATCTTCGCGACAGCGGACTCGATTATACTATTATTCGTCCTGGTGCCCTGACCGATGATTTAGGAATGGGAAAAGTTCAACTGGCTGAAAAACTGGAAAACAGCGGAGAAATCCCTCGGGATGATGTGGCTTTTCTGCTCATCATGTCCCTTGCAGATCCTTTGGTGAAAAATATGACCTTTGAGGCTATAGAAGGGGAAGAACCCATTAAATCGGCTATGATCGAATTGAGCAGGGGAAATTAGGAAGTTTGAATTACGAATTTAGAGGTGCGCATTTAACACTGCGATGCAGGAGGTGGAAAACCGGTCTTTATTTGTAAATATTCCGGGTCATTCTAATTAAAATTATGAAACCAACAAGAAAGGATATCACTCCCGGAACCCGGGTGAGCCTAGTACAGAAACAGGACCAGCGAACCGGCAGGTTAACTGAAGGTGTAGTGCAGGACATTCTTACCAAATCTCCGATGCATCCTCACGGAATCAAGGTTAGACTGGAAACAGGGGAAGTGGGAAGAGTGCAGAAGATAGAAGATGCGCTCGCATGATCAATGAGCAATGATCAATTATGAAGAGGCTTCGACAGTTCCTTTCTCATAAGAGCTGATACGCTGACTATTTAAAATTATTAACATCATTAGCACGAACATACCTACCATTATATTTTCAAAGGTGACCCCGGCATCCATCAATAGACCAACTACCAATGGCCCCAGGGCCGTACTTATTACTGAGAACATGGTAAAGACGCTCCTTATAACTCCCATTTTTTCGGTGCCGTAGAGTTCAGCGATCAAGGCTGTTTTTACAGTTCCGGAAACTCCCATGGTTATTCCTGCGGTCACCAGGAATAAGAATGCTCCGATAATACTTTCCATAAAAGCAAAAGGTAAAAGCCCCAGATTGACCGGGATCAAATAATACCGGAATAATTTACTGGCGGTATACTTATCCACCCAAATTCCTCCAAACAGGGAGAATAAAAACCTGGTTATAGCGTAAATCGTAAAGAAGGTAGCATAGAGCTGAACAGACCAACCTTTATTTTCAACAAAAACGTACTGATAAAAGAAAATGGCTGTCGCCGCAAAACTCAGGATGAAACTCGCAGGCATCATTACTCCGAATCTCCGGTCAAAAACTACTGTTTTATAATCCTTCAAAAGCGACCAGGGAGAGGGGCTTCCCTCCTGGGAAAGCTTCTCATCAAAATTTTCGAGCCGATTAAATTTTAGCCTAATGAGATAGAGCAGCAAAGCTGCGCCACTTGCAATTGCCGCAATCCGCCAGTCAAACCAACTTATTAAAAAAGCGATGATCAGTGGAAAAACAGCTTCCCCAACGGAAAAACCGAGAGATGAAAAACTAAGCGCCTTTCCACGATCGGCGGCATATTGTTTGGACATGATGGTCATGCTAATGTGAGTAAGAAGTCCCTGCCCGGCAAGTCGTAGCCCCGTGATGGCCACAATAAGCATAACTATATTTTGAGAAGCTCCCAGCAGGATACTCGACAGAGCCAGCCCGGCAACAGTAAAAGCCGTAACCTTTTTTACCGGCTTATGATCAACTGTATGACCCACGGTGAGCATAATAAATGAGGCAGCCACAGTACAACCGGCATAAATGGCTCCAAAAGCACCTTCAGAAATGCTGAAGGACCTTATGATCTCGGGTACATAAAGAGAGATAAGAAAAGTTTGTCCAAAACCTGAAAGCAGCGTGAGCAGCCAGCCAAACCCTACGGTTCTGAAATTACCTTTAAGGAAATAAAAATAGTCTTTCAAAATGCCATTTTTGAGCCTGCAAAGGTATGGCCTTATTCCGGCAGGGAAAAAGTTAGCAGCAGTTTAGGATAAATTTAAAATATAAGGTTTTCGTGAAGGGTCAGCCCATGGGCTGACCGTACAATAGAATTTAAATTGGTGGAGACAACCTGAAGTGCGTCTGTGCGATACGGATCAAAGGTCCTTAAAATGCTCAATGATCTTTTGAGCTATAGTATCTGCCAGCTTCCGGTGGGATTCCACAGTCCAGCCTGCAATGTGCGGGCTTAGCAGCACGTTTGACATTATTAGCAGTTCCTGCAAGGCCTTCGGCATTTCGGCGTCTTCTGAAAAAAGGCTTTCAAAAGAACCTTTTTCGTACTCCAGCACATCAAGTCCAGCTCCCAAAATCTTCTTCTCCTGAAGTGCCGCTACAAGATCTTCGGTCACTACACTTTTTCCGCGGGCGGTGTTAATCAACCAGAAAGGTTTTGCAAAAGCATTAATGAATTTCCTGTCTATCATTTTGTTTGTTAAAGGGGTCCAGGGAGTGTGCAAACTCACCACATCACACTCCCTTCGGAATTCTTCAAGAGAAACCTGCCGGGCATAATGATCTCCTACCCTTTCTAAAATGTCATAACAGAGCACTTCTACTTCAAATCCCTTCAGCTTTTTAGCAAAAGATCTTCCCATGTTTCCATAACCAATGATGCCAACAATTTTTCCTTCCAGTTCTACTCCGCGGTTCGCCTCCCTGTACCAAAGTCCTTCCCGAACCTGCCTGTCGGCCTTATTAAGTTTATTGAAAAGTGAGAGTAACATTCCTAAGGCATGTTCTCCCACAGCATTTCGGTTCCCTTCGGGGGCAGAAAAAAGTGTGACGCCCCGCTTTTCAGCATATTCAACATCAATGCTTTCGAGTCCGGCGCCTACACGGGCGATAAATTTAAGATTAGGAGCGGCATCGAGAAATACTTTATCTATTTTGAACCGACTCCGTATGACAATTCCATCATAGAGATGCTGATTTTCCAGGATTTCCTGCGGACTTTGCTCATAGGCCTCAACATTATAATGCCCGGCGGCTTCCAGTTGTTTTAAAAGAGTAGGATGATTGGAGTCGGCGTGAAGAATGATCATAAAAAATCAGATTTTTGGATAATCAGATTGGGTGAGGCTGTCCTGCACGTTTCCGGTGTGTTTGGTGCTCAGCTTTTCAAACAGCATGATATGCACTTCCTCTCCGTTCTTAGTCATGGGACAATGCTTTACTCCTTTTGGAACAATTATAATTTCCCCCTCCTTCACTATTTCGGTACGATCCTCAAACTGCAAATACAAGGTTCCTTTTACAATCTGGAACAGCTCATCTTCCTCATCGTGCTGATGCCACACAAATTCATCCTTCACCTTTGCCACAAGCACCTGCATGTCATTTACAACTCCAATTTGTCTCGGATGCCAGTGGTTACTGAACTTTGTTAGTTTTTCTTTTGGGTTAATGGGTTTCATAAATGACATTTTTGAAGAATATTATATGGATAAACTAAATTACGAAATCGAAGTCGGGGCAGGGATTGAAGCGGCATCTTTTTTGCCTTTTTTGGGAGGCAAAAAAATACAGCGGAAAGCCCGGTGCGCAGCAGCCCCCATATCAAAAATCAAATTCCAAATTCCAACTCTCAAATTCAACAGGAAGAAAATCAGCTGCTGTGTAAACCTTGTGAATCTAAAATCCTAAAATGAGCTTTGCTATACTAAAGTAAATAAGGATCCCGAAAATGTCATTACTGGTTGTAATAAACGGACCCGTAGCCATGGCAGGATCTATTCCAAATTTGTCCAGAATAATTGGTACAAAAGTTCCAATGAGGGAAGCCATTATGATGACCGAAATTAAAGATATTCCTACTGTAAGGCCAAACCAGAAATCGAATCCAAGTAGAAATATTCCCCCCACAAGTAGTAACAGAGCAAGAGCGGTACCATTCAGTAAACTTAGAAGGACCTCTTTGATAAGACGATTCCAAAGGGAACCGCTAAGGCTTTGATTTGCCAGACCCTGTAATACAATGGCCGAAGATTGAACGCCTACATTTCCCGCCATCGCGGCAATTAGCGGCACGAAAAAGAATAGCGCGGCATGTTGTTGCATGGCGGCATCGAAAGTACCCAAAACAGTTACAGAGACGAAACCACCCAAAAGTGCCAGCGTAAGCCAGGGCAACCTTGCACGGGTATGGCGCAGAATGGAGTCATCTGCCTCCACGTCTTCAGAAATACCGGCAGCGAGCTGGTAATCTCTTTCGGCTTCATCCCTTACGAAATCCAGGATATCATCAACAGTTACACGCCCAACCAACCTGCCCATCTCATCAACAACGGGAATGGCTTCAAGGTCATATTTCTGCATGATCCTGGCAACTTCTTCCCCTTTTGTGTGGACAGTAACGTAATCTACTTTATCAATATAAACATCACTAATATTAGCCTTACTGGAAGCGGTGAGAAGATCTTTGAGGGAAAGTCTTCCTTTTAATTTTCCCTTGTCGTCAACCACGTAAATAGAATGCACTCGGGTAACATTCTCACCCTGCGCCTTCATTTCGGCCAACGAACCGGTAACACTCCAGTTCTCATTCACCTTTACAAGCTCCTTGGCCATTAGTCCACCGGCAGAATTCTCATCGTAGCGCAACAGCTCCACGATATGCTCGGCGTGCTCCTCATCTGAGATCTCCTGGATAACCTCCTGCTTTCGTTCTTCAGAAAGTTCTGACATGATATCGGCAGCATCATCGGTATCCATGTTCTCAAGCTCCTCGGCAATTTCTTTGGCCGAAAGATTATCGAGAATACGTTCCCGTACGTCTTCCTCCAGCTCCATAAGAGCTTCGGAAGTTTTTGTGCTGTCAAGCAACTTTATGATATAGGTAGCCTCGTCGAGATCCAGTTCATCTATGATCTCGGCAATATCGGCAGGGTGCACCTCATCCAGCAACTGCAGAAGCTCGGCGTCACGATTCTCCTCAATGAGGAGTTGAATATGCTCGATATATTCTTCGGTTACCTCAAATTGCATAAGGCTGAATTTTTTGCGTAAGTTCTATGAAACGCCCGGTACTCAACTGCTCCGGACGGAGATCAAATATACTATCTTCTTTAATATTATCGGGCAGGTCAAAGATCTTAAGACTGTTCCGCAATGTTTTTCTTCGCTGCTGAAAAGCGGTTTTCACCACCCGGAAAAATAATTTCTCATCTACAGGCAGGGAAAAATCATCTTTCCGAGTGAAACGCAGTACCCCACTGTCAACTTTTGGCGGCGGATTAAATACTGAAGGTGGCACGGTAAAAAGATATTCAGCTTCGTAAAAAGCCTGTACCAGGACCGAAAGGATTCCGTAGGTCTTGTTACCTTCTTTTTCGCAAATGCGTTGTGCTACCTCCTTCTGAAACATACCCGAAAATTCCGGAATATATTCCCGAAGCGCGAGCATCTTAAATACAATTTGGGTGGAGATATTGTACGGAAAGTTCCCTATAATGGCAAATTGATCCTGCCCAAAAATTTCGCTAATGTCATACTTCAAAAAGTCCTTTTCGTGGATCTTTCCTTCAAGAGCAGGATAATGTTCTTTTAAATAAGCAACACTTTCCCTGTCAATTTCAATCACGTGAAGATCTGTATCTTTCTTCAGCAGATATTTTGTCAGCACTCCCATCCCCGGCCCTATTTCCAGGATATGAGAATAACCCGAATAGCTTAAAGTATCTCCTATTCTTTCCGCCACAGATTCATCGGTCAGGAAATGTTGCCCCAGGTGTTTTTTAGCCTGAACGTCACCATCCTGATGAGGCACAGAAGGATTGTGGCGGTTTCCGCCTTTCTTGTTGTAATTCTTTTTCATGGAAAAAGGGATTTTTACTGTTCGCTTACTACCTCCAACTCGGTCCTGAAGGCCACAAATTTCCCTTCAAAAATGGCAGTTTTTCCTCTTAGTTTTTGAGCATCTTCTTCATAATAGCGCTTCAGCATTTCTTTGTTTTGGGCTGTATATTGAACAGAATAGGTCACGCCACCCATTTCCTCCTTAACCATTACCCTGGTCATTAGAGCCTTAATGAATTTCCCGGTGTTGAGCATCTCGGGGATATGTTCATTTTTCATCCATTCCACCCAATTTTCGTGAACATCTTCCTGAATATTTATTGTAACATTGTAGATATACATAAGCTGTTTATTCTTTAGAAAACCGGGAGGAATTTATATAAACTGAAAGTGCTATTCGATTTCATCCCCCCGCAGTTGCCTGAATTTCTTTCGGGCGTCAATAAAGTAAATACTATCGGCGTAATTAAAGATAATTTTTTCATAAAACTCCTGCGCCTTTAGAGGCTGGTTCAGTTCCCCGGCATACAGTTCGGCGAGATAGTAATGGGCATTATCTCCCAAAACTCCGTTTTGATAATGTTCTATAATTGCGAGATAATTTTCTTCGGCCTTTTTAAATTTTCCGGCTTCCTCATATAGTCCCGCCTGCTTTAAAAGGGCATCATCTTCAATCTTTTCACCTTTATGTTCTGATAATATAGTATCAAGAACTTCAATAGCCCGATTGTCCCTTTCCTGAAAGGCCAGTAAATCGGCCCTCGCATATTTTTTTAGTGCAGCCTGAGTGGAATCTTCCAGAGAATTTTCACTTATCAAAAGGCTTAGTTCCATGGCATCATTCGCGATCAATTGTGAAGTGGCCGACTTTAGCACATCCAACTGTATGGTTGCCCACTCAAAATCTCCCTTGTAATAACTGGTTTTTGCCACCTTAAACCTTGCCAATTGGGCTATAACATCATTCTCCACCAGGTTTTGCACCTGGGAATAATAAATTAAAGCCTGGTTAAATTTTTCATCGAGAACCAGAATATCGGCCAGGGCCATTTTTAAAGCCGCTTCTTCAAATTTTTTAAGATCATGATCAAGGAAACCCTGCAGTACCTCCCGAGCTTTAGTAATCTGATTCTGTTTAAAAGCCAGGAAATTTGCATAATCAATATAAAGAGACAACAAAGCAGTACTGTTTCCATAGGTGTCAAAAAGGGCATTATAACCCTGTTCTATTTCAGAAAATTTCTCCGGCGGAAATGTTTCCTGAAGGATATTCAGCCTTAGCTGATGAGCCTGTAATTTAAGATCTTCATTTGGTGCCTCCTCAATGATAAAATCCAGGATTTCCAAAGCAGTTTCTTGCTGGTCTTCCTCTCTTGCCATAATAGTAAGGCGAAGAATAGGACCAAGTCCCTGATCTGACCTGCGGTAAATGGCTTTCTCCTGCTGAAAGGCCTTTTGATATTCTTTTTGCTGAATATATAACCAACTCAAAATATTGTTGAACAGGATATTCTGATCTTCCTGAAGCCTTTTAAGCAATAACTTCCTGAAGGTAAGATTTGCGTCATTAGCAGGATCATCTGTAATAAACTGTCCGTAAATACGGCTCACCCCCGGCAGCAAATCGGGATTGTTTCCCAGCACATCAAGATAGTTACTGAACATTTTTTCTATTTCCCCCTGCTCCCCATAAAGGCGTGCGAGTTGTATGTTATATTCGGCATCGGGATTCATTCTCATTCCAAGCTCATAGGCCGTTACCGCTCGATCCAGCTTGCTGTACTTTTCAAAAGTACGGGCAATAGAAAAGGCGTAATTCGGTCTCGACTCTATAGCTCTTAAAGCTTCATTGTAAAATTGGCTGGCTCGTGTATCTTCCCCCTGCAATTCAAAATTATGCCCGAGTTCTACAAGATAATGAGGCGCATTGGCTGTATTGTTGACCTTGTCTTTAAGAAGATTTTCTGCCTCCCCGTATTTTTCCAGTTGTTGATAGGTTGCTATAAGTCCGTAAAAAAAGGAAGAATTATTTGGCTCCTGATCAAGTAGTTTTTCATAAATATTTTCTGCCTTTTCAAATTCCCCCCTGTCAAAATAGTTCTTCGCAAGCTGCTCTGACTGTGCGAAGCCTGGAAACTGGGTGCAAAGAAGAAGGAGAAAGAAATAGAGAAAACGCATCCGGAACAATTTTTTATAAAGATACTAAAATGGGTATTTAGAAGTTGAAAATGAGGATGTTATTCTGCTGAAAAGGAAAAACCTCACAGGTTTGGAAACCTGTGAGGTTTAAAACATGCTTAAAATTATTTAGTTGATTATGTCGAAACCTGTGTAAGGTACAAGCACATCGGGCACTTTAATTCCGTTGGGCATCTGGTAATTCTCCAGAATTCCTGCCAGTACACGAGGCAAAGCAAGGGCACTTCCGTTTAAGGTATGCAAGAGTTCCTTTTTACCGTCCTTATCTTTATAACGCAATTTTAATCTATTTGCCTGAAAGGTTTCGAAATTTGAGCAGGAGCTTATCTCCAACCAACGATCCTGTGCTGTAGAAAAAACTTCGAAATCGTACGTAAGTGTTGAGGTAAAACCAAGATCTCCGCCGCACAATCTCAGGATGCGGTATGGTAATTTTAGATCCCGTAAAATATCTTTTATCTGCTCAACCATTTTATCCAGGGCTGCATAAGAATTTTCCGGTTTTTCAATTCTTACTATTTCTACTTTGTCAAACTGATGCAGGCGGTTAAGTCCGCGTACATGAGCTCCATAAGAACCTGCTTCTCTTCTGAAACATGGCGTATAACCTGTACAGGCGATTGGCAGATCATTTTCTGAAAGCATATCATCCCGAAACATATTCGTAATTGGCACCTCTGCAGTAGGAATAAGGTATAGGTTATCTTCTGTGACATGGTACATCTGCCCTTCCTTATCGGGTAGCTGTCCTGTTCCGTAACCTGAAGCTTCATTTACCATGAGAGGCATCTGGAATTCGGTATAACCCGCGGCGACATTTTTGTCCAAAAAGTAAGAAATTAATGCTCTTTGAAGTCGGGCTCCCTTGCCTTTATAAACGGGAAATCCGGCACCGGTGATCTTGTTACCCAATTCGAAATCAATGATATCATATTTCTTCGCCAGCTCCCAGTGCGGTAATGCATCTGTATCCAATTTTGGGATCTCACCTTCTTTAAAAACTTCAATGTTATCTTCCTCTGAGGTCCCCGCAGGCACCAGGTCGTTAGGAACATTCGGAATATTGTACAGCTGCCGGTTCAAAGCCATAGTTGTGGCGGCCAGCTTTTCTGAAAGTTCTTTTGTGATCTCTTTAATATCTGAGGTCTGCTGTTTCAGTTGATTGGCCTTAAGGTGTTCGCCTGTTTTGAAAAGCATTCCAATCTCTTTGGAAAGCCTATTGGATTCGGCTAATTTATCATCAAGCTCTGCCTGTGTGGAACGTCGGGTTTCATCGAGTTCCAGCACTTCAGAAAAAACTTCTTCAGCATTAAAATTTCTTTTTTTTAAGGCTAAAATATATGCCTCTTTATTCGCCCTGATGTTGGCTACCTGTAACATAAATTTGGAATTAGAAGATTTGCCGAAATGACATTTCCCGGATAAAGGAACAAAAATAATAAAAGCCTTAAAACATTAGTCTATAGCCGAAGGTAAAATCCACTTGTGGTGCCTTAAATGATTCCATTCTTCGGCCGCAAGATCCACTTTTGGATCTATAAAAGGCTTATAAGGTCGGCCGTTGACACTGACCTTGCTGTCTACAAAGATCTCTACCTCTTTACCAGATTCTCCAAATTCAGATTCCAGGTGCTGCGCAAATTGCCAAATCATGTCGGGTTTTGAGGGGAGTGCACGCATCTGTTTAGGGGAAAGATATTCGCTGTTTTTAACATAGATCGTATCCTGCGGTCTTGCTTTGTCTACTACTTTATACTGGATCTTTCCCGATTTTGATCTCAACATCATACGCCAGCTAAGCCTGTGTCCTTCTTCGGTCCAAAGCACATCATCCTTTATGAACCAGTGCCTCACGGGCAGCACAAGTTGCACCAGGAGCCAAAGGCTAATGAAACTTATGATCAAAGGTTTGTGTTCAGGAATTATCACTTCCCCTTCTGAATAATGTGGCTTTTTCCATAAAAAATACCGGTTGATATTTTCAGTTGAAAAAAAGAAAAGTGTAAAGGCAAGTGCCAGATATGGGAAGATGCCAATTTGGAAGATGACACTGTTGAACAGGTGAAAAAATACAGCTGTCAAAAATACGAAAATCCGCGTCCTTTTCCAGAGTAATAAAGGGATGATCAACAGGTCAAAAAAGAAACCGAACCAGGCGATAGTAAAATGCACCCATTCCTGCTGAAGAAAATCTCCAACGAGCCAGTAATCTTCACGGGCTGCCATAAGAATTCCCGGCAGGGTTCCATCCAGCCAGTCTGGGTATAGTTTTGCAATAGCAGCATACGTGTATACGATCCATAATTGCCCCACGATAAACACCCAAACCCACCGGGGCATACTGATTTGCTTTAGCTCCGGCTTTTGCCGAACGTCCACCGAAGCATACCGGTGCGCCGGTAGCGAGATCATGATAAAGCACAACAACATGAGCAGGTAATAGTGGTTGTTGTAAGAAGATTTCTGCATTAGATAAACTGCAGCCCACATAACAGCATACATAAAGATGCTGAACCTGTATTTGTAGCCTACCATTACAAGAAGGCCAAACACTCCCATTATGCCGTAATACCACAGCATTCCATTTCCAGGCAAAGGTTGCAGGAATTCAAAACCAATAAAATTGAAGGTGAATTGGGGTTCAATAAAAGCCCTCTGAATCCAACCGGTAAAAATAGCTCCAAAAGCCTCTATGGCTAACAATAATCCAAATAGAATTCTGAACACAATGAGTGCAGAGTTATCTATTCGGGTGAAAAGCCATTTATTCAGCATAGTTGTCACGAATGTACTGCGTGCTGAATGCTTCGTCCTGTTTCATAGCTGTTTTTAGCCCCTCAACAGATTCAAATTTTTTCTCATCCCGTATCCGTGTGAGCATTTCAATAGAAAGATTTTTTCCATAGAGATCTTTTTCTAAATCAAAAAAGTAGGTTTCAACGGTTTTTTCTGTACCACCCACAGTAGGATTTGTCCCGATGCTCATCATGCCAAATACGACCTGTCCATCTATCAAAGAACGAACCACGTAAACTCCATTTTTGGGAATTAACTTGTAATTCTCCTTTATCTCAAGATTAGCCGTAGGATAATTGAATTCTTTTCCCAGGCCCTTACCTTTTACTACCGTACCCGCTAAAGCAAATGGGTAGCTCAGGAAGCGATTGGCCTTTTCCACACTACCTTCTAAAAGGGCTTTTCTGATCTTAGTAGAACTCACCGCGACATCTTCAATATCCTGTTTGGAAATTTCTTCAACTTCAAATTCATATTCCCTTCCAAATTCCCGAAGATCATCAATATCGGCAGTTCTGTTTCGTCCAAACCGGTGATCATATCCAATAATGACCTTCTTAGCCCTTAATTTGTGTACCAGAATATCCCTTACAAATTCCCTGGCCGAAAGCCGGGAGAATTGTTGAGTAAACGGGTGCACGATAAGGTGATCGACCCCACTTTGTTTCAGAATGCTCTTTCGCTCTGCAATCGTATTGATCAATTTTATATCGGCATCTTTTTGCAGCACCATCCTGGGATGCGGAAAAAAAGTGAGAATGGCCGATTCCAAATTTCCTGCTTTGGCTGTGTTCACAAGCCTTTCAATAATCTTTTGATGTCCAATGTGTACACCGTCGAAGGTACCAATAGTGACTACTGTATGATGAGTGCTGTTAAAAGCATGTGCTCCTTTATGTTCTTTCAAGGCTACTTTATTTCCCGTTAAAGGTATTCATTGTATTATTTATTCCTGCAGTACCAAATGACCGGATGACTTCCGCCGACTTTTCCAGTCTCTCCGGTAATTTTTTCTCCTCCTCTTCATCCCATTCTCCAAGAACGTAATCGACTTGCCTGCCTTTACTGAATTCATCGCTTATTCCGAAGCGAAAGCGATTGTAATTTGTGGTTCCTAACTGGGACTGTATATCTTTTAACCCATTGTGGCCACCATCACTACCTTTGGTTTTTACCCGAATAGTACCAAAAGCCAAATTAAGATCATCTGTAATTACTAAAAGATGCTCCAGCGGGATCTTTTCTTTTTGCAACCAATAGTTAACTGCTTTACCGCTTAGGTTCATGTATGTAGAAGGTTTAAGCAAAATAAAGCTGCGGCCTTTAAATTTGTAGGTAGCGATATCTCCCAGTTTCTGGGATTCAAATGTGAGATCCTCCTTTTCTGCCAAAAAATCCAGAATTTTGAAACCAATATTATGACGGGTATTGTGATATTTCGGACCAATATTTCCCAATCCAACAATTAGAAATTTTTTCATAGGGGAAACTTCTTCTTTTTCTTTTTGATTTTCTTTTTTACTGAGAATTCTTCCGAAGAAGCGAAGCATAACTTTTGTTTTGGTAAAGATAAAATTAATAAAAACCTTTCTCTTCATTCATAGAAGTTAACATTGGCTCAAGCAGCAGTTAGTTTGATCCTGAAACCTCTTTAATAAAAAACATCCCAGACCTGTCGGAATGGGATGTTTAAAATTTATAAAGAAATATACTATTCTTTAGCGTCTTTATCGTCGGTTGCTCCTGACTGTGAATTTCCTTCTTCTGAAACTTCAGTTGCCGGTACTTCGTCTGCCGCTACTTCTTCTTCTTCATCTTCTGTATCGGCGATAATGTTACGAGAAGTTCTTACCTGGCAAACCACAGTGTTATCGGGGTGCATGATCTTGAAATCTTCGCTTTTCAAAGCAGTAACATAAAGCTTGTTACCTATCTTAAGTGGAGTAACATCTGCTTCAATAAAGTCAGGAAGATTTCCTGGAAGACCCTTCACTCTCATGCGGCGAAGGTTAAATCGTAGAACCCCACCATTCTTCACACCTCTTGGTACTCCCTTAGTGTGAACCGGAATTTCCATAGAAATTTCTTTGTCTTCAAAAATCTGATAGAAATCGATATGCAATATAGCATCGGTTACAGGGTGGAACTGGATGTCCTGAAGAACAGCATTAAACTTTCCTCCGTCTTTTAATTTAATTTCCACTGTATGCACATCTGGTGTGTATACAAGGTCTTTAAAGGCAATCTCATCTGCTGCAAAATGTAATGGCTCGTCTCCCCCGTATAATACGCAAGGAACCTGTCCAGCATTACGTAAGGCTTTTGTAGCTTTCTTGCCTACGCTTTCTCTTTTAGATCCGTTGATCGTAATTGATTTCATTGTTAAAAATTTTAGGCTGCAAAAGTAAATCTTTTTTTTCAGCTATTAAAAGGCTGAAGCCTAATTATTTTAAACCGGAAGAAAATGGCATTTTTGAATACTTCAGAAGTTATAAATGGTCTTCTCTCCCCACTTATAACTTCTAAATTCGTACTTCTAAACTAACCTCTCCTCTTCAGCTTACATAATAAATTTTGAACTTATTGACCTGTTGTTGTGAACCCTGCTCATAACATCGGCAAAAAGATCGGCACAGGTTACAACCCGGATTTTTTTACTTTCTTTTTTCAGTGGAATAGAATCGGTGACTATAAGTTCAAGCAGTTTAGATTGCTCAATTCGTTCATAAGCCTCTCCCGAAAGTACCGGATGAGTACAAATAGCTCTAACACTCAATGCTCCTCTTTCCATCATCAAATCTGCAGCTTTCGTAAGGGTTCCCGCAGTATCAACCATGTCATCTACAAGTACCACATTCCTGCCTTCAACATTTCCAATCAATTCCATGTGCGAAATTATGTTTGCCTTGGCACGTTGTTTATAACAGATTACCACATCACTTTCCATAGTTTTGGAGTAAGCATAAGCTCTTTTGGAACCACCCATATCTGGTGAGGCAACAGTAAGATCTTCGAGATTCAGGCTGCGCAGGTACGGCAAAAATACGGTAGAAGCAAATAGATGATCTACCGGTTTTTCAAAAAATCCCTGGATCTGGTCGGCATGGAGATCCATTGTAATGATACGTGTAGCGCCTGCAGTTTCAAGCATTTTAGCAATGAGCTTCGCAGCAATTGGAACACGCGGTTTATCTTTTCTGTCCTGCCTGGCCCATCCATAGTAAGGAATAACGGCCGTAATATGCCTTGCAGATGCTCTTTTGGCTGCATCTAGCATAAGTAGCATTTCCATGAGGTGGTCCGATCCGGGATGAGTGGAACCTATAATAAAAACCCTGGAACCTCTTACAGATTCTTCAAAAGAAGGTTGAAATTCGCCGTCACTATAGGTCGAGGTAATAACGTTTCCCAGCTTGGAGCCATAGGATTCAGCTATTTTTTCGGCAAGATCACGGCTTTGATTACAGGTAAAAATTTTAACTGCGGTAGATACTTCAGGCATTGGTTCGGTGTGTTGTTTGTTGTTGCCCTGCAAATTTAGAAATTAATTTGAGGGGAAGAGGCCGTGAAAAATACTTTCTTGAGAAAATAAAAGTAAAGAATACTGTAAATCAAGTTAATAATTCCTTCTGAAAAATGTTCTTTTTGGAAGGTGAAATCCTGCAATTATTCAGAACACTTTAATTCAATTAAAATCTATAGCTGAAGCCGGAATATAACCCGAAGAAATAAGGATTTTGTCCGTTGTTGTCCCTGAAGGTGTTCATCTGAAATTTCACCACAGGCTCCAAGTTGAATTGTAATTGCCTGGACAAATTGTAGCCTAAACTAAGTCCCAGATTTGTAGTATAACTAAGGTAATTCATGCTGTTAGTCTCCTCAAAATTGGCCCTATTCCCGGGTATATCCAGCAAAAGTTCATTCTCCTCAAGAAATAATACGCTTCCTCCTCCTATGATACCTATTGCAATTTTTCTATCCACCAGAACGTATTCAACTTCCAGAGGGATCTCGAAAAAACCCATTTTTTGATTTAGAGTTCCATTTGAAGGGGAGGCAAGGGTAGTACTCTCCATCATATTCTCACTAAAAGAAGCAGCAGCACTGGCCACATCATTAAATGAAATCTCATGGGTGTTGTACTCAAGATCCACCTTGTTTAAGCCCGACCGGAGATTGACCTTTTTGGAAATTGCATAAGCCACATTTACACCATAAGAAAAGGTGACTTCCCCGGAGGCTTCTTTTGGAGAAAAATTGGTATTTAAGGCATACCCTTTCACAGGTGCCACCTTTGTACTCACCTTAAATTTCTCTTTGAACTCCTCCTTTTTTGATATTTCAACAATGGGTGCTTCTTTTGAAACCAATAAAACTGCCTCAGATAACTCCTCCTCGGGCTCCATTACCTCCACCGTTTTTCCCTCTACGGGATTTTCTCCATACTTCCCGGTTTTAGTGTTTTGAACCTGCACCCAGGATGAGGATCCTGAGGACTGATTCTCATTTACTTCTGAAATCTCCTCCCTGCCCGCAGCAATTCCCACCTTTTCATTCCCTGAATGAATCTCCCGGCCCTGTAAGATCAAAGCCTGCAGAAGTATATCCGATTCCCTCATCAATTCATTAAATTTTACAGAAACTTCTGAAGTATTAAAATCCCCTTTTTCATTAGGAAAAGGTCCAATCACATAATTTTCCTTTGCAGCTGGCTGAGGATATTGCAGGTAAGCGGTAAAGATAATCGCCAAAACAGCGGCCACTCCGGCTAGTGTGAACCACAAAGGAAACAATCTCTTTTCCTCTTTGCGAGGCATTTGGGAGAGAATGTTTTCCCAGGAGTCTGCCGGTGGTGGCAATTTTGCCCCTTCAAACCTATCCCGATAAATGCTATCAATATTCTTACGCATTTTTATATCGATTTTAGGGAATTTGCCCTGTTGTATTGCCTGACTCTTTCTCTAAGTTTAATGCGTGCCCGGGCTAGATTCGATTTAGAAGTTCCTTCAGAAATTCCCAACATCTGCGCGATCTCTTTGTGAGAATAATTTTCCATGACATAAAGGTTGAATACCATCCGGTAAGCTTCCGGCAACTCCTGGATTATTTTTATCAAAAAATCCAGAGATAGAAGTGCGTCATCCAGGTTTTCCTCATTCTCTTCAGAAATGTCCCCCGTTATACTTAAAAAGATCCCGTTCTTTTTGCTTTTTTTGATGGCAGTGTTGATCACTATTCGGGTCATCCACCCTTCAAAAGAACCCTTCCCGGCAAATTGTTCAATGTTCTGAAAAATCTTTATAAAACTGTCCTGTAGAAGATCTTTTGCCTGTTCGTAATTCCCGGAATATTTAAGGCACAGCACAAAAAGCTTTTCGGAGTAATCCCGATAAAGCTTTTCCTGCGCTTTTCTATCCTGTTTTTTACACAGGCGAACTAGTTCCTTTAGACCCACCAAATATTATTTTGGTTCTTAATTCCTTATATCCTTACTTGACAGAAGTTGTTGGCGTAGTCTCACCTACGGGAACGACTATTTGGGTATAAATACTCTCCTGGTTTTCGTCAAAGCCTGTCCAAAGATAAAACGTATAAGGTTCATCTTCATCTACTCTAAGGGAAAAAGAATCTATTTCTTCAAGATCCTCATTTTCCAGAGTACATTCACCCTCACCTGGAAGATATGAAGCTACCCCGGATACATAAATGTCCCTTCTTGCAGAACCTTCAGCACCACCTCTTACAGCCTGAACACCCACAGGTATATGGCAGACGTTTGGGAGAAGATACGTGATTTCGACCTGGTAAACTTCTCCCGGTTCGAACGACTCAGGAAGATTTGTGTCAATTACTTCGGCTAAAACCTGCACAGAATCTGGTCCATCATCTTCAATTTCACAACCGGTTAATACCGTGATTGACATAAGCAATAGAAAAACTTTTTTCATTTTTAATAGAATTACTTGGTTTACTTATATGACTCCATTTTTTCAAAAGGTTGCGTTGGTCTATAAAAAAGTTTGAATTGTTTTAGAAAATATAATTCTTATATGATCTCTTCTATTATCAATTTTCATGATTTGATTAACTTCCCCAATAATTTCAAACTACAAGATGAATTTTTTTCTTCTTAAAATCTCTTCCCTGTACAGAAGCGTTAAAGGAAAAATTGCTTTTTATCCTACACTATTCGCCCTATTAGGATTGGTATTCGCTTTTCTAATGATGTACCTGGAACAACTGGGTATTTCGGGATATTTGGTTAAAAATGCTCCTCTCCTGGTGGTCAATAGTGGCGATACAGGATTAACGATTTTGAGTGCGTGCATAACCGGCTTAATATCAATGATGGTTTTTAGTTTTTCAATGGTAATGGTACTCCTCAATCAGGCGGCGAGCGACTATTCCCCACGCCTCCTCCCGGGATTAATATCAGATCGTCGTCACCAGATTATTCTTGGAATATATATTTCAAGTATATTATTCTGTATTTTCGTCCTCTTTTCAATTCAACCTACAGGAGATAAGTACCAGGTACCCGGTTTTTCTGTCCTTCTTGGCATTCTATTTACAGTAACGTCGATATATGCTTTCATTTATTTTATTCACAATATTTCAGAAACCATTCAGATCACTAATATTCTTGAAAAAATATTTTTAGATGCCCGGAAAAGACTTTATTATCTCCTGGAGAAGGAGAAAGATGTAGCTTCTACCTTTCCGGCAACTGAGGGTTGGTATGAATATGAGACTTTTAAAAGTGGTTATTTTCAGAGTTTTTCACAGAATGATCTACTCTCGTTCTGCAAAAAAAATGAGACTTTACTTGAGGTGCTGCTAATAAAAGGAGCGTTTGTTTTAGAGGGTGTACCCGCCTTCAGGTCAAAAAAGAAATTGGATGAAAAAGCAGTTAAAGATTTACTGAATAAATTTTATTTTTCAAGAGAGGAACTTGTTACCAGCAATTATGTACTGGCTTTCAAGCAAATTACAGAAGTCGTTGTAAAAGCAATGTCTCCGGGTATTAATGATCCTGGGACAGCCTTAAATGCCATTGATTACCTCACCGATTTATTGAGAATTAGAATGCAAAAGTCCGATCTCAGTTTCATTTCAAAAGATGGTAAGAATTTCGTTAAGACGAGAGGAGTGACCTTTAAGGAATTGCTTTATAATTTAAATGCTCCCATGAGAAGGTACTGTAGTCAGGATATTGTGGTAGTCCAAAAAATAATCAAAATGTTCACTTCATTAATGAGGCAAGAGACAAAAGACCCTGGATATCACCATATCATAGCGATTGAGGCTAAACGACTGCTACAGGAATCGAGAAGCTCTCTAAAAAATGAGGCAGATGTAGAAACCCTTGATCAACTTTCTGAACAGGTTGAACTCCTGATGAATTCCTCCCGGAAGTAAAGTTAGTACTGCAACAGCAAAAATAATTGCTATCCCCTTCCTTTAAAAGGGTGGTCTTGCTTTGTAGTCTGAAGAGAAATTTTCTTAAGTCCGGTCGGTAAAATCAATCAGGTTTTTTACCAAATAAAAAGCCCAGCGGTTTCAAGAGTTCCACATTCTGGAATATTACGGTGGCCATGGCCATTACCGGAATTGCCACTACCATTCCAACGAGTCCCCAAATTGCCCCCCCCAGCATTACAAAAATAATAACAAAAAAAGGATGAAGTCCCACCTTATCACCCACAATATAGGGCTGGAGGATATAACTTTCTACAAATTGTGAAACAGTAAAGGTGATCACTATTCCCCACAAAACATTAATATCCCCGGAAGTGAGGTAGCCGAAAACCATAGCCATGGCAAATCCAATAATATTACCAATCCAGGGGATCAAAGTAAGAATGGCAGCAATAACACCCACCAAAAGATAGTTGTCTACACCCGAAAAACCTAAACCAACAGAATAAAAAACCGCCAAAATCCCCATTAGAATTAGTCTTCCAATTAAATAATCCTGTACTGTCCCTGCCGAAGTCTCTATAACTTTTGCCACTTTAGTTCGATTCTGTGATTTGAAAAGAGAAAGCAGAAATTCTTTAAAGTGACTACGGTAAAAAAGAAGGAAGAACGTATAAATGAATGTTATTAGATACGAACCCATGAAATTCAATGAAGATCTTAAAAAAGACAAGGCCTTAGCTCCTTCATTAACTCCTTCTCCAACAAATGGTATGGATCCCGAAGGATAATATTCCTGAAGTGAATTCTTGTTTAGTGGAGTATGCTCAAACAAAAATGTTTTGAACTCTTCTACTTCTGGTGCCATGGCTTCTTTGATAACCGACCAGTCATTAAAAAAGTTCTGTATTTGCATTGAACAAAGACTTAAAAAAAGCAAAGAAAAAATAAATACCATTAGAGTACTAAGAAATGATGAAAGGCCCCTGTATTTTATAAGCTTTTCCATCTTCCTGGCAGCCGGCAAAACAATAAGAGCAAGCACAACTGCAAAAACTAGTGGAGCAAGAAATCCTTTGGAAGCTGCCAAACCTTGAAGTAGGAAATAAGCTCCTACCACTACTAAAAATGTGTTTTTTATAATCGTTGATCCTTTAGACATTATTTAGGTTATAGTTCTGTGGTAGTTTAAGCTTTTGGAAAAAAGATATTAAACCTTTAATATTTGAATTTACATTTTTCTGTAGAGGCCGACTGTTTTTATTTTCTTAAAATAAGTTCAGTAAGCATGGGAAAATGATCTGAACCAAATTTATCCAGCCTTTGGACTTTAACCGCCTCAAACTCTTCTGTCACGAAAAAATGGTCAAGAGGCCACCGCATCCAAAAAGATTGAGCACTAAAAGAATTGTAAAGACCTCTTCCCAACCTTACGTTTTTTAAGTTCCCATGTTCTTCAAAGAATTTGGTAGTGCTGGACCATGAGACATCATTAAAATCTCCCGCTACAATCGATGGAAGGTTATCCGCCGCCACTAATTTTCCTACTTTGGTCAAAGCCACTTCGTTCAGACCAACATTATCGGGATATTTATCGCTGGGAAACGGTGCCACAGGATGGACTCCATGAAATTTAATTTTTTGACCAGACTTCAGTTCTACCACTGTGTGGACTGATGGAACATCATGATGTTGAAAAAACTTCACATCCTTTTCCAGAAGAGGAAGTTTGGAATACAGCGCCATTCCGTAGGCATTTTCCAAAGGATATTTTATGGCAAATGGATAACCAATTTGGTCCAATTGCTCCACCCACCAACTGTTTACTTCCATTGCTAAAACCATATCTGGCTGGTGTTTTTCAATTATTTCTCTAAGCTTGGCTGCATCTCTGTTCGTAATAAGAACATTGGCAATAAGAACCTTTAAACTGGATGCAGATTCCAGGTTTTCTTGAGAAACTTCCGGAACAACTTTCTCGCCCACATAATAGGGACCTATCTTAATTGAATGAATAGAAATGGCTACCACCAGTCCGGCAACTACGATATATGAAGTGACGTTCCATTTCCTGTTTAAGATTAAAAACAACAGGAGACACACCAGGGAAAAGATTAAATATTGAGTTCTGGGAAAATCCAGGATCTTAGCATACCAATAGGTTAGATCATGGATCAAAGATAAAATACTCAGGATAACAACGATTGCGCTTAATCCAACGACAATTTTATATAATATAGATCTCATCATTTATTTGATTTTCACCGCAAACAAAAAGGAACAGTTTTTCTTCTTTGGAAAAACTGTAGCGGAAATAAAGAACAAAAGATAGAACTAATTTTTTAAAAGCTTGTTGATCTTGGTCTTTCCGGAGCAATCTATTTACCCAAAAAAATTAACCACACCATCTCCCGGATAAAATAAAAAATTATTACTTTTGCCGTCCAGTTGCCTTGGTGGCGGAATTGGTAGACGCGCTGGATTCAAAATCCAGTGACTTCGGTCGTGTGGGTTCGATTCCCACCCAAGGTACATAACGAAAAGGCTGAGATTTGTTTCTCAGCCTTTTTTCTTTGGGTTAACATTCTACTTAGGTCTTACAAATACACAATTTAACGATGTCTTCACAAAGGCTAAAGCTTGTTTAACAGCATTTAAACTTTTTGCTGCACTTTTTCATCTATATTATTTTCATAGAAAATGAGAGGTCATAAAGAGGATAAAATATGCTGGTTAGATTTGTTTCATGCATCTCTTTAAACACCAGCTTCTTTATCCTGTTTTATTATGGTTCCCTCCTATTTCAAACCTGATACTTAAAAAAATATATGAATTTTAGATTATATCCTCTTCTCGTATTTGTCATGTTTATTCTTCATTCCTGTGGATCACATATACCCAAATACGCTGACTCTTACTCACCAGATAAGACTAATTATCCCACAGACCTGGAAAAGGTTAAATCATTCTATCTTATAGGAGATGTTGGATATAATGTTGAGGATACCAGCTCTTCCGGTTTAAAGGCGTTGGAACATTACCTGGATTCCGTTTCCTCAGTTGAGGATTTTGTAGTTTTCTTAGGTGACAACTCTCGGGCTGAGAATCTGACCAGTGAGGATCCAGAAGAATTACAAAGTGCAAAAAACAACCTGGATCAACAAATTAAGATAGTAAACGGTTCATCTGCCAGACCTGTTTTTATTCCCGGAGAACTGGATTGGGATGAGAAGGGTATGGAGGGACTGGAGAAACAGGAAGAATACCTGGAGGAAAAACTTGATGAAACGGATGTTTTTATGCCGCGAAATGGCTGTCCAATTCAGTTTGTCGACATTTCCGACGAAGTACACCTAATTATTCTTGATTCTCAATGGTACATTAACAACTGGGATGATCACCCCACCATTAATGATGACTGTCCCGAGATCAAAACACGGGCAGCCATGCTTGTTGAAATAGAAACAGAATTAAAAAAGAATCAAAATAAAACTACAGTCTTTGCTTTGCATCACCCTCTCTTCTCTAACGGGATACACGGCGGAAATTTCTATTTATCCCCTTATTTAAAACCTTCGGAAAAAAAACTTCCCGTTCCTCTAATAGGATCTATGGCCATGCTGCTTCGTACCAGTGGAGGACTTTCTTCACAGGATGTTCAGAATAGAAGGTACAGCGAGCTGGTAGACCGGCTGGAAACGATTTCGAAAAAATGGGGGAAAGTTGTTTTTGCATCGGGACATGATCACTCCTTACAATATCTTGAAGAAGGTCATGTAAAACAAATAGTCACTGGGGCTGCTTCTACTTCTTCTTATGCAGGATTAAGAAACAATGGTTTGTTTGCATATCCTGGAGAAGGATTTGCTGTGTTTGATGTATTTGAAGACGGTTCTTCCTGGGTAAGCTTTTATGCTTCAAAACAAAATCAGCCTGTTCTACTTTTTCAAAAGGAGGTCTACGATGCTAATAGAACCTATCCTATTGATACCTTACCGGAAACTTTCCCTGCTCTGGTTGAACAGTCGGTTTACCCGGAAAGAAAAGATGAAATTAAGCTATATGATAACATATGGTTGGGAGATGGATATCGGGATCTTTTCCTGGAACCTGTCACTGTTCGTACTGCCGATCTCGATACACTTTACGGTGGACTAGAGCCCATGCGAATGGGTGGAGGAACTCAGACAAATTCCCTGAGAGTAAAAGACAGCCTAAACAGAGAATATAACTTTAGGAAGATCAAAAAAGATCCCCTCCAATTTATTCAGGCTGCACTCTATAAAAACAAACCCGTAACCGGACTTTTCAACGGAACCGTTCTGGAATCTTTGATCCGGGGATTTTATACCGCCTCCCATCCTTATGGTTTCCTTGCCGTACCAACCTTGGCTGAAGCAGGGGAAGTTCTGCATACCAATCCGGAACTATATTATTTACCAAAACAACCTCTTCTTGGAAATTATAATTTTGAGCTCGGGGATGACCTTTATATGATAGAAGAGCGTCCGGAAGAACACTGGCTGGGGTATGAAAGTTTTGGCGCACCCAATCATGATATTCAAAGCACAGAAGGGCTTTTTGACCGTCTTAGAAGAGATGAACAATATAGTGTCAATGAACCAGCTTATATAAGAGCCAGGATATTCGATATGCTCCTTGGCGATTGGGACCGGCATAATGATCAGTGGCGCTGGGCAGAAATAGAACTGGAAAACGGAGACAGAGTTTTTGAACCTATTCCAAGAGACCGGGATCAGGTCTTTTCAAATTATGACGGTCTCCTGTTCAAGTTCCTTCGTTCCCTTGGCGGACTTAGCGCTAAATTTTCTGTCTACGGAGAAGATATAGAGAATTTAGAGGCTTTTACACGTTCGGCTTTAACACTGGATAGGAATCTTGTTCAAAACCTGGAAAAGGAAACATGGATTTCCCAGGCTACTTTTCTTCAGGAGAGATTAACGGATGAGATAATAGAAGAAGCCTTTACTAATTTACCTGAAGAAATACAGGGTGAAAATACCAATGAATTAATTGAAAAGGTAAAAGGACGTCGAGATAATCTGGTAGACATTGCTGAAAGATACTATGACCACCTAATAGAAGTTGCTATCCTCAGAGGTACAGATAAAGATGATTATATAGATATTGAGAGGCTGGAAGATGGAAGTACCAACATACGTATTTCCCGAAATAAAGATGGAGACAGAGACGAGGTGGTCGCACAAAGAACTTTTTACGAAGACCAGACCAAAGAAGTTATTGTTTATGGACTTGACGATGATGACCAATTTTACGTTACAGGAGAAGGAAAAAGTGATATCCTGGTGAGGCTGGTCGGTGGTCAGGATGATGATCTTTATGATATAGATAACGGAAACTCACTTAAAATATATGATCATCGTTCCCAGGGAAATGTGGTAAAGGAAAAGAGCGGTGCCCGGACAGTTTTTACAGATGATTATTATGTTAATTTGTATAATCCAGACCGAAGGGATCCCACGGGAATGAGTATTGTTCCCAGTTTTAGTTATAATCCCGATGATGGTTTCGTACCGGCTCTAAGTGGAACTTACACCTTCGGAAACCTTGTAGAGTTTCCTTTTACTAGTCGCCATGATCTCGCAGTGCGTTATTTTTCCAGGACCAGAGGATTCGATTTGAACTATGGGGGAGAATTTAAAAATTTCACCGGAAATTACAATTTTTACTTAGGTGCCTATTATTCCAGCCCGGGCCATACAAGGAATTTCTTTGGCTTTGGAAATGACACGCCCAATTTCACAGAAGAACAAGGATGGCCGTATAACCGAATCAGGATTGAAGAAATAGCAGGAGAAGCAGGATGGACCCTTCAATCTCCGTATGGACACCAGATCAAATATCTGGCGACTTTTGAAAGTATAAAGGTTGAGGAAAAGGAGAGCGAAGTTCTTCCAGATGAATTCATGCCGGGTGATCGTCAACTATTTGGAGGAATAAAAGCCATTTATGAATATGAAAATTACGATTCAGAACTGACACCTACCAGCGGACTCAACATAAGCCTTACCGGAGGTGGAAAAATGAATGTGGACGCAACAGATGAAATCTATGGATATTTTCAACCTTATCTTGAGCTTTATAATGCTATTTCCAAGAACCGAAAATTAGTACTCAACACCAAAATCCAGGGAACTGTAAATTTTGGTAATGATTTTGAATTCTATCAGGCAGCAACCCTCGGAGGTAATAATGGCCTACGCGGCTACAGGCAACAACGCTTTTCAGGGAAACAGGCAGCGGCTGCAGGAGGAAACCTGATTTATAATTTTGATACGCTTAAAACTTCTGTCCTGCCACTGTGGTTATCGGTATTTGGTGGTTATGACATCGGTAGGGTCTGGTATCCGGGGCAGGAGAGCGATACCTGGCATGACAGCTACGGTGGCGGACTCAAAGCTAACATTGCTGAAATTCTCGGGGCTGAATTTAGCACCTTCAAAAGTGATGAAGGATGGAGATTTACTTTTGGGCTGGGCATGAGATTTTAAAATTACCTGATCCTATTTTTTAAGAAAACTTATTTTAATTCAGGCTCTCAGTTCATTAATCATTCTTAATGAAGATCCCACCCTAGAGGGTTCTTCATATCCAGTTTACCAGGATAGCAGAGATTACATAAAGGGATGTATTTATAGAATAAATGTTCTTGATCACCTATGCGGGAAAACCAAAATAGTTCAAAGCTCCGAGAACAATTAATATAATTCCGGCAAAAACTTGAACATATTTGCCCACATTATTTTTGATGTATTTACCACCTTTGAGTCCTGCAAAAGTAAATACCATAGAACAAAAAGCTATAAATAAGGCTAACCTTAAAGGATTAACTTCTCTTAATCCGAGGCTGAATCCTACCAGCAAATTGTCCACACTGAGACCCAAAGCGATTAAAACTAATCCTTTTATAGAAGTTATATATTCTATTGATGTATCTTTTTTATTTCTATCTTTTAAAGATGAGAAAATGGTATAAATTCCCAGGCCAACCAATATTAAACTTCCTACAATACTGGCATGATCAGCGATTAAGGAACTTATAAGCCGCCCAATGAGCAATCCAACAAGAGGTATGGTAAATTCCGTAAGAGTAAAAATTACCAATATCCTTAAATGATATTTGCTCGTGCCCAGAGCCCCTAAACCGAACGCAAATGCCAGGTTGTTTGAAGCAATGACTATTCCCAGGAGTATTAAGTCCACTGTGGTCATAAATTTTCTTTTTTATTTTTCTCCTGTTTTTCTTCGGACAAATATAAATGAAAGCTCTTCAAACGCTGGTAGGTAGGTTTTGAAGGGTAAGGCATGTCATCCCATTTTCTATTCATTTGTGTCTATACCTTGGCAGCGCTTTTCTTCTTAATGGATAAATTTAATTAGGAGGAAGATCTATTTTTAGTGATCTCCCGTTGGCTTTCCTGCTAAGAACCACCCACATTGTAGTAGAGATAAGTTTTTGCTCATCAACAAAAAATAAAATACAACAGGTTCATATTTTTAGATATTATAATCAGATTTTTATAATCATTGTTGTCCGAGAAAAGATACCAACTTCTCAATCAGCGAAAGTGGGAGTTGGATCAGCATTAGCAGGTGGTCTCCGGAATATTTATCTTTATAAGAATACCCTGTGATTTCGGTCGTGCGGGTTCGATTTCCGCCCAAGGCACTTAAAAACCCATTCCAGCCGATGGTTTTTTTTAAACTTAATTAAATTCATCTCTTTTAGCCCTTTGTCCATCTTCATAAGAAATCGTAAATTTCGCCGCTTATCTTATTCTTCCTATGTCGCAATTCTGGTTATATTTTAGATTAGGCCTGGAACATGTTCTGGACTGGAATGCTTATGATCATATTCTTTTTCTCATTGTTCTGGTTGCCTCCTATTCATTCCTCACCTGGAAAAGGGTTTTTTGGCTGGTTACCATTTTCACCCTTGGTCACACAATTTCCCTTTTTCTTTCGGTATATAAAATTGTGCTTGTGAACACAGCCTGGGTAGAATTTCTTATTCCAATTACCATACTGTTCACTGCTGTGTACAATATTATTAATGCCAAAAAAAAAGAAAACAAAAACAATATTAACTTATTATATTTCACCACCGCCTTTTTTGGAATTATTCACGGCCTTGGCTTTTCCTCCTATTTTAAAATGATTGCCTCGGGTACTGACAATGTTTTCCTGCCCTTACTGGAATTTGCGTTAGGGATTGAGACAGCACAGCTTATTGTTGTATTGTGTGTACTAATACTGGGTTTTCTACTACAAAATGTTTTACGGGTGACAAGACGTGACTGGATATTAGTAGTGTCGGCTATTGTAATAGGAATAATTCTACCTATTCTTAAGGAAAATTATCTGGCATTATAAAATTTAACTTTCCTTTATTGGATTAATTTTAGTCTTGCAATAACTTAGTAAAGCTCAAATTTTCAACGACTTAAAAAGCTTTCTATATTGCACAAGTATTTTTGAATTATGCAAAAAACTAAGCAACTTAAGTTTGACCGGGCGTATTTACGGATCGCCAGAGAATGGGGGAAACTTTCTCATTGTAATAGAAAACAGGTTGGCGCGCTTATTGTGAAAGACAGAATGATAATTTCTGACGGATATAACGGTACCCCTACCGGTTTTGAAAATCCGTGTGAAGATGAAGATGGGTATACCAAATGGTATGTATTGCACGCTGAAGCCAACGCAATTTTAAAAGTTGCGGGGAGCACTCAATCCTGTAAAGGAGCTACACTTTACATCACCATGTCACCCTGCAAAGAATGCAGCAAGCTCATTCACCAGTCGGGCATTACGCGTCTCGTCTACAGTATAGATTACAAGGACAACTCCGGATTGAGTTTTTTGGAAAAAGCCGGGGTTGAAATAGAACAAATAACTGAACTTGACGGTTGAAAAACTACAATAAAAAATATTTGCCATTACTATTGGGATTCGCCTGTGCACTGGGAGTGTTATTGGGTGCAGCTCTGGATTTTTCCAGTTACACCTCCGGTCCTTTTCTAAAAACCAATAAGAAAAAAGAAAAACTTGCGCGCCTAATTGACTATATCGAATATGAATACGTAGACGAGGTAGATATGGACAGCATAGTGGATATTACCGTCAATGGAATACTTACAGATCTTGATCCTCATTCAGTTTACATCCCACAGGAGGAATATGTGAATCTAAGTGCAAGCATGAAGGGAGATTTTGTGGGAATTGGGGTGAGTTTTAGAAGCATCAATGATACCATTGCGGTGATACAGACTATAGAAGGCGGACCCAGCGAAAAAGTGGGTATTAAGGGAGGGGACAGAATCTTATATGCAGATGGAGAACCTCTTTTTGATGCTAATATTCATGAAGATTCCATTACAAGTAGATTAAAGGGAGAAGAAAATACTAATGTGGTCCTTCAGGTGCACCGAAAAGGTGTTCCAAAGCTGCTGGAATTTAATATAACGCGTGGAAAGGTAGCTCTTAAAAGTGTGGATGCCGCTTATATGTTGAATGAAGATTTGGGTTACATAAAAATAAATCGTTTTGCAGAATCTACATATAAAGAGTTTATGGCAGGTCTTCACAAACTTAAAGCAGAAGGCGCAAATCAAATAGTTCTTGACCTGCGGGACAATCCCGGAGGCTACCTTGCCGAGGCTACGAAAATCGTAGATGAATTTCTTCCCGAGGATAAACTGGTGCTTATTACCAAAAATAAAAAGGGAGCCATTGAGAAAACATTTGCTACCAGGGAAGGTAATTTTGAAAAAGGGGAAATTTACGTACTTATCAATGAGAATTCTGCGTCCGCCAGTGAGATCATAGCCGGAGCACTTCAGGACAATGATAAAGGAGTAATTGTTGGCCGAAGATCTTTTGGGAAAGGATTGGTGCAAAGAGAAATGTCATTAGGGGATGGCAGTGCGGTAAGGCTCACCATAGCCCGCTACTACACCCCTACCGGGAGATCTATTCAACGCCCCTACACCAATGGCAGCGAAGAATATTATAATGATTACCTCAATCGCTATAAGAATGGAGAACTCGCTAGTGCAGACAGTATACATGTAGCTGATTCTTTACGCTACGTAACTCCAGAAGGCAAAGTTGTTTACGGTGGGGGTGGGATAATCCCTGATATTTTTATTCCCAAAGACACCAATTTTGAAAAGCAGAGTCTTAACTTGATGCTGCGCAACGGTTACATGGATAGCTTTATTTTTGAGGTGCTTGAAAAGGATCGCAAATATTACAATGATCTTAGTTTCCAAAAATTTATGCAAAGGGAAGTAATCACAAATGCTATTTTAGAAGAATTCAGGGAATTTATGCGCCGTGAAAATTTTGAAATGCGTTTCAATGAATACAGGCCAACGCTCGAGCTATATCTGAAAGCGGCTATGGCCCAGCAGTTATTTGGCAGCACTGCCTTTGAGCAAATACTCAATGCTGAAGATCCTGCAATTGAAAAAATAATTGAACTCTCGGCTAACAGAAACTTCAGGAAATAGTTTACCTGACTTTATCATGAACCTTGGTATGCTCTCCTTGGTTCCAGAGCGTCAGAATATCTGTAGCAACTGCTGCACCACTTCCGCAGGCAATAGCGTACTGGCTTCTATGACCCGCCAATGTTCCGGCTACGTAAAGGTCTGGGATCACAAGATGATCATTATTTGTAAGCTGAATTCTTTCTTTTGAAGGTTTTGACTTACTGTGCGGTACAAGATAATTTTCCAGTCCATCAATAGTGAACGGCTTTCCATAGCCTGTGGCTAAGACCACCAGCTTGGAGGTATAACAATTTTTATTGGTGCAGATTTCAAATTTATCTTCCAAAAATGCCATTTTCAGGACCTTTTCTTTCTGAATAATCTCTACTTCAGGATAAAAAGTTTCCAGCTTTTGCATTCCTGACATAAGAATATCCTTCCCTGAAGTACCGGTTTGAATTCCCAGAGCATTATTTATAAGGGCGCTTGAAAGGTGAGAAGCACGTTGGTGAGCAATAATACCAACTTTTTTACCTGCACAATATGGTTTAGACAGTCCGGAACCTAAAACAAGAGCGCAGGAAAGTCCTGCCGCACCACCGCCAATAATTAAAGCATCAAAACCCACTAATCACCACTCTTTTCTGAAATAGCCCGGGACATAAGAAGAATGACCATAAGAACAATCACTATACTCGAAGCCAGAATCCCAATTAAGGCAGTCTTACTATCTCCTGAAAAAGCATTTTCTAGATCTAAAAATGTTGCGTTGTAAATAATAAGGCCAAGGGCCAAAACAATTAAAAAGTAAATTAGGGCTTTCATATAAACAGGCTCTTAATGTTTGTAGCAAAAAGTTTTACGGCTATTGCCAATAGAATGACTCCAAAAATTTTCCGGATCACATTTATTCCCTGCTTTCCGAGAAAACTTTCAATTTTCCGGGAAGACTTAAGGACGATGTAAACAAAAATAGTATTAATAATAATGGCGGCAATAATATTAACAGTGGCATACTCAGCCCGTAATGCTAATATTGAGGTCATTGTACCGGCACCGGCAATAAGCGGAAAAGCCAGAGGAACAACCGCCGCAGTTTCTGGAGCATCATCTTTATAAAGTTGAATTCCCAGAATCATTTCCAAGGCCAGGAAGAACAGAATTAAAGCACCCGCCACCGCAAAGGAATTTACATCTATTCCAATAAGATTCAGAATCTCTTTTCCAACAAACAAAAAAGCGATCATCAGAATTCCTGCAACTATAGTAGCTTTTTCACTCTGTATATGTCCTGCCTTCTTCCGCAAATCAATAATAATAGGAATACTCCCAATAATGTCGATAACTGCGAAGAGGATCATACTGGCGGTTACTATTTCCCTGAAGTTTAATTCCATCTCTAAAAATTAGCCTGCAAAAGTACTTTGAAATAGAAGAATACAAATTATAGTTTAAAAATTTTAACAGATTTACCTCTTAACTTAACTCCTGTAAAAATTTATATTTGCCGAATGTTTCAGCTTGGTAAAACTATAATTTCTGAAGAGATCCTTAAAAAGGATTTTGTTTGTAATCTTTCGGCTTGTAAAGGAGCATGTTGCATTGCCGGAGATGCGGGTGCACCATTGGAAGAATCCGAAACCCATATTCTTGAAGATATCTATCCCCTGGTGAAGCCATACTTGCGGAAAGAAGGAATTGAAGCGATTGAAAAGCAGGGTACTTCGGTAATTGGAGAAGACGGGGAATATGAAACTCCGCTTATTGATGGTGCCGATTGCGCCTATGTCACTTTTGACCAAAAGGGAATTGCCTTATGCGGAATTGAGGAAGCCTACAACCAGGGAGATATCGAGTGGAAGAAACCGGTCTCCTGCCATCTTTATCCTGTGCGTACCCAGGACTATTCAGAATTTTCGGCTGTTAATTACCACCACTGGTACATCTGTGACGACGCCTGCACCCTGGGAAAGGAACTTCAGGTCCCGGTGTATAAATTTGTCAAAGATGCCCTTATTAGAAAGTACGGCGAAGACTGGTATGCCGAACTTGAAAAAGTGGCCGAAAAATTAAACGAATCAAAAGTCTGACGTACCTCCAACAAATTATCTTTACCATCAATAAACCCTGTGCTCCAGAAACCTCAGGTATATTCACAATAGTTTAAAAGGTTAGTATCCGGGAATACCATTTCTTTGAAGGGCTGAGAACCCTGACCTTTCTCATCCTAAAAACTACGTACTTCATTAAAAACATAGCAAGAGAAATTAATATCCGCTTTATCTTCTCCGTATTATACTGTAAATAAGAATTTTACATTTTGTAATTCTTTTAAATTATAGTAACTTTAATCTTCATTCCTGCTTATTTCTTCCCCTGAAGCAGCATTCCCTCATTACTGAAATAATCTTAGTCTGCCTGTTCCAAACAGGTTCTAATCTAAAAATTTACAGTTATGAAAAATTTTATTTATTTAAGTTTTATCCTTTTTTTCATGGTAGGGACCACAACAGCAGAAGCTCAATTTCTTAAAAAGCTTAAAAAGAAGGTGGAACAGAAAGTTGAAGATGCAGCGACAAAAAATATTTCTGACAAGGCTGCCAATGTAACCGATAAGGCTTTAAACAATATGTGGGAAACCCAGCTCAATAATTCTAATTTCACAATAGGAATGGATATGGTCAACCCTTCTGAAATTCCTGAAAGCTATGACTTTGATTGGGAATATACTCTTCAAATGAAAACCACAGAAGGGGAAATGGACATGATATATTACATCAAAGAGGATGCACCCTATGTAGGAATAAAAGTTCCGCAGGCCGAAAATATGTTTACAGTCCTTGATAACAAGAGAGATATGACTGTTATGTATATGAATTCAGAAGGCAACAAAATGGTAATGGCTACGAAAATCAATGTTTCTGAAGAAGATATGGAAACGGATAATTCTTATGAGAATATGGAATTTGAAGAAATTGGCACTAAAACGATCTTAGGCTATGAATGCCAGGGCTACCGCTCTGAAAATGCCGAAAATATATTCGAATTCTATGTTACAGACGAGGCAGGCGTAAGTTTTACCGACATTTATCAGGAAAACCAACAAAATGTTCCAAAAGGATTAAAGGCCGATTGGATAAAGGACAGTACCGGACTATTGATGGCAATGGAGATGATGGATAAAAAGAACCCGGAAAAAAATGTGACAATGACCTGCACCGGGATCGAAAAAAGCCCTTTTTCGATAAACACTTCCGAATATCAGAGTATGAGTATGGGAGGCAGGTAAATTCTCCCTCGCTGGTTTTAAAATGAAAGTTGCAAGAGATTTTTAAAAGTAATTTAAAAAATATCCTTCTGAATTTCTTAGATTTAAGTTTGTCAAAACAACCTTTATGAATAACAGACGGACGTTCATTAAAAAATCGGGTTTATTATTAACTGCCTTGAGTCTTCCCATTCCCAACCTACTTTTTGCAGGAGGAAAAAAGAAATTGGGAGTTGCTCTTGTAGGATTAGGAGGATATAGCAGCAACCAACTTGCCCCTGCCCTTCAGCTGACTGAGTATTGTGAACTACGGGGCATTGTAACAGGAAGTCCTGAGAAAATTCCTCAATGGCAGGAAAAGTACGGAATTCCCGATGCTAATGTTTACAATTATGACAATATGCACGAGATCGCCAACAATGATGACATTGAAGTGATCTACATTGTGCTGCCAAACTCCATGCATGCCAAATATTCAATAATAGCTGCCAATGCAGGAAAGCATGTTTGGTGTGAAAAACCCATGGCAATGAATGCTGAAGAATGTCGGGAAATGATAGCAGCCTGTGAAAAAAATAAGGTAAGACTCGCAATAGGATATCGCCTTCAGCATGAAAAGAATAACCGCATCATGATGAAGTGGGCAGAAACTCATCCTTATGGACCCATTCAGGAATTAACAGCCGAAGCCGGGTTCTTTAGCCAAAATCCGGGTTGGCGGGCAGTAGAAGAAATGGGCGGTGGTGCGATGTATGATATGGGTGTTTATCCTCTAAACACTTCCAGGTATACCACGGGTATGGAGCCAATTGCAGTTTCTGCGAAATCTTCTACAAGTAGACCCGAACTTTTTAAGGAAGTGGATGAAACTATGGACTTCACTTTGGAATTTCCAGATGGTATTACGGCTCACTGTCGTACCAGTTTTGGAGAAGGTATGAATATACTGGATGTTACATGCCGGAATGGTTCTTATTACCTGCAACCTTTCCAAACATACAGCGGTGTAAAGGGAAGGACCAGCGATGGAAAATTTCTGGAGCCTATGAGAAAAAATCAACAGGCGGTACAAATGGATGATGATGCCCTGGCCATTATGCAACATGAACCTTTCATTGCCCCGGGCGAAGATGGATTAAAGGATATAATTGTATTGGAAAAGATTTACGAATCGGCTGCTCAAGGTGGAAAAAAGCTCAAAATAGAGTACTCCTAAAATATCATTTTTGACACCTCTTAATTTGTTGAGATCTCACATCTTCTTTTCTGTTCTTAAAACCTTTAACAGGCACTAATCTTCTCATTTATAATTCACTAATCCTCAGTTTTAACAAAACTTCTGGAACAATTTTCTATGGTCATGTTGAAAACTTTGTTGAAAAGCTTTCTGCTCCTGTAGGAGAAAATCTTACATAAATTCCAATATTTGTTACTACCGTTTTTGATTAACCAACCAACCAAAACTCAATATACTATGGCCCAGTTAGAACCCATTTTACAGGAAAACAAGGACAGATTCGTGATTTTTCCCATAAAACACCACGACATCTGGGATTGGTACAAGAAAATGGAAGCAAGTTTCTGGACTGCAGAAGAAATTGACCTGCACCAGGACCTAACTGACTGGAACCAAAAATTAACCTCAGATGAAAGGTATTTCATCAAGCACATTCTTGCCTTTTTTGCCGCATCAGATGGTATTGTAAACGAAAATTTAGCTGAAAACTTCGTCAATGAAGTACAATATTCCGAAGCTAAATTCTTCTACGGTTTCCAGATCATGATGGAAAACATCCATTCTGAAACCTACTCCCTGCTTATCGACACCTACGTTAAAGATGAGAAGGAAAAAAATCAGCTTTTTAAAGCCATTGAAGTATTCCCTGCCATTCAGAAGAAGGCCAATTGGGCTTTGAAATGGATAGAATCCGATTCTTTTGCTGAAAGGCTTATTGCTTTCGCCGCGGTGGAAGGCATCTTCTTTTCGGGCGCATTTTGCTCCATTTTCTGGCTGAAGAAACGCGGACTTATGCCGGGGCTGACTTTCTCGAATGAATTAATCTCCAGGGATGAAGGCGTTCACTGCGACTTCGCTGTTCACTTACACAACAATCACCTGGTGAACAAGGTTCCAAAAGAGCGAATTAGAGCCATTATTGTTGATGCATTGAATATCGAACGAGAATTCATCACCGAATCTCTTCCCGTGAGTCTTATTGGGATGAATTCCAAATTGATGACCCAATACCTGGAATTTGTTGCCGACCGACTGCTGGTTGAACTTGAATGTGAGAAAGAATACGGCACTGCGAATCCATTCGACTTTATGGATATGATCAACCTGCAGGGGAAAACAAACTTCTTTGAAAAAAGAGTTGGAGAATACCAGAAAGCCGGGGTTATGAACAAAGACAAAGATTCAGATAAGATCAGCTTCGACGCCGACTTCTAGGTCCAGTCCACTAACCCCCAAAAGGGGAACATATAAATCTCCCGCTTCACCTTCGGTGAAGCATCATCCAAATAATCGCCCACACCTCCTCCCCTTTGGGGAGGTCGGGAGGGGCTTTAATCCTTCAGTTATGTTCGTAGAAAAAAGAGACGGCCGCAGAGAACCCATCATGTTTGACAAGATCACAGCAAGGATCAAAAAACTTTGCTATGGTCTCAATGAACTTGTAGACCCTGTAAAAGTTGCTATGCGAGTAATAGAAGGACTTTATGATGGAGTGACCACCAGCGAACTTGATAATCTTGCAGCCGAGATCGCGGCAACCATGACCACTTCTCACCCGGATTATGCTAAGCTAGCAGCCAGAATTTCTGTATCAAACCTTCATAAGAATACGAAAAAGTCATTTTCTGAAGTAATGACCGATCTTTATGAATATGTGAATCCACGCACCAATCAAAAAGCCCCTCTTATTGCCGATGATGTTTATGAGGTAATTCAGCAGAATAAAGAACTGCTCGATTCCACGATCATCTACAACCGCGATTTCCAGTACGATTACTTCGGATTTAAAACTCTGGAGCGTTCATATCTACTTAAGATAAACGGAAAGATTGCCGAAAGGCCGCAGCACATGCTCATGAGAGTTTCCGTAGGAATTCATCCGGATGATATGGAAGCCGCCATTGAGACTTATGAGCTCATGTCGAAAAAATATTTTACTCACGCCACTCCTACGCTCTTTAACGCCGGAACTCCGAAGCCGCAGATGTCCTCTTGCTTTCTGCTAACAATGAAGGATGACAGCATCGACGGGATTTACGATACGCTGAAGCAGACTGCAAAGATTTCACAATCTGCCGGCGGAATCGGATTATCAATTCACAATGTAAGAGCAACAGGTTCTTATATTTCGGGCACTAATGGAACTTCCAACGGAATCGTTCCCATGCTTCGGGTTTTTAATGACACGGCAAGATACGTCGATCAGGGCGGCGGAAAACGGAAAGGTTCTTTCGCGATTTATGTGGAGCCATGGCATGCTGATATATTTGATTTCCTCGATTTGAAAAAGAACCACGGAAAAGAAGAAATGCGTGCACGCGATCTTTTTTACGCCATGTGGGTGCCCGATCTTTTTATGAAACGGGTGGAGACAAACGAGAATTGGACTTTAATGTGTCCGCACGAATGCCCGAACCTTTACAATATTCATGGTGATGAATTTGAAGAACTTTATTTAAAATATGAAACTGAAGGAAAGGGACGCAAAACCATAAAAGCTCGTGATCTTTGGGAAAAGATCCTGGAATCACAGATCGAAACCGGAACGCCTTATATGCTGTATAAAGATTCAGCAAATCGAAAATCTAATCAGCAGAATTTAGGCACCATCCGTTCTTCGAATCTTTGTACAGAGATCCTGGAATATACCAGTGACGATGAGGTGGCGGTTTGTAATCTCGCTTCTATTGCGTTACCCATGTTCATCAAAGGAGATGAATTCGATCACAAAGAACTATTTAAGATCACGAAAAGAGTCACCCGAAACCTCAACAAAGTTATCGACCGGAATTACTATCCCGTAAAAGAGGCTGAAAATTCGAATTTCAGGCACCGTCCTGTGGGATTGGGAGTTCAAGGGTTGGCAGATACTTTTATCAAACTCAGGTTGCCATTTACAAGTGACGCCGCCAAAAAACTAAATCAGGAGATCTTCGAAACTTTGTATTTCGCAGCGGTTACCGCATCTATGGAAATGGCAAAAGAAGAAGGCGCCTACTCCACTTACGAGCGCTCCCCAATGAGCAAAGGCCAATTTCAGTTTAATTTGTGGGGAATAAATGATGAAGACCTCAGCGGAAGATGGGATTGGGCAAAACTGAGAAAGCAGGTGCTCAAAAATGGCGTTCGCAACTCTCTTTTAGTCGCTCCTATGCCAACCGCGTCTACTTCTCAGATCCTTGGAAACAATGAGGCTTTTGAACCATACACTTCAAATATTTACACCCGCCGGGTATTATCGGGAGAATTTATTGTGGTGAACAAGCACCTGCTGGAAGATTTAGTGGAAAGAAACCTGTGGACAGAGGATGTCAAAAATGCCATTTTAAGATCCAATGGTTCTGTGCAAAACATCGATGTAATCCCTGATGATCTTAAGGAACTCTACAAAACCGTTTGGGAACTGAGTATGAAGGACATCATCGACATGTCCCGTCACCGCGGATATTTTATCGATCAGTCGCAATCGCTTAACCTGTTCATGGAAAATGCAAATTATGGAAAGTTGACTTCCATGCATTTCTACGCCTGGAAAAGCGGACTCAAAACCGGAATGTACTACCTGCGCACCAAAAGTGCCGTGGATGCCATTAAGTTTACCCTGGCAAAAGAGGAGAAAAAGCAGGAAATTCCTGCGGAAGAGCCAAGAACTTCAGCTGTTCCGGTTCCTGAAGGCACTTCTTTAAGTCCGGAGGAATTGCGTGCACTCATCGCCAGCTCCAAAGAAGCGGAAGGAGATGATTGTTTGATGTGCGGATCTTGATAGTATTGAATAGTTAGTATTAAATCTAATACCCATTATCATCGTAATGTCAAGCTGAGCCCGACCGCAGGGAGGAAAAGTCGAAGCCAGAAGATTTATTTGGCTAAACGGGCTCAGGAAATTGTCCAGGGGAATCAAATTTTTCTGGTGCTAATTTTTTCCCGCTGATCTCGCTGTTATGCGCAGATGTCTTATTAGGGTAATTTCTGGCAAAGTGCGCAAAGATTTTGCAGAGGACGCATGAAATTATTCCAAAAAACTATTTCTGCGCTCTTTGTATTTTTCTTCGCAATCTTTGCGTGAAAGTTATTTCAAGAGATTTCTACACAAAACAACAAACTTCTCTAATTGGAATTTGGTGCGTGGAATTTGGTGCTTATTTTCATTATTACCTGTTAATTGATAATTGTTAATTACTCATTGTTTATTTTTGAAGCTTTAGTGAAAAAATTTACCAAATGATGAACTGGGAGCAGCTGCTTTCCTTGAGGAAAGCAGGAGATACCAACAAGAGATTAAGAAAAGAACAGAATGCTACCCGGTTAGGTTTTGAAGTGGACTATGACAGGATCATTTTTTCTTCAGCTTTTAGGAGTCTGCAGGATAAGACGCAGGTGATTCCGCTTTCCAAGACAGATTTTGTACACACGAGGCTTACTCATAGTCTGGAAGTTTCGGTGGTAGGGCGTTCCCTTGGTCGATTGGCGGGACAAAAGATCCTGGAGAAGCATCCGCAACTGGAGAAAACCCATGGCTACCAAATGAATGATTTTGGAGCTATCGTTGCAGCAGCTGCTTTGGCGCACGATATTGGGAATCCGCCGTTTGGACATTCGGGAGAGAAGGCAATTGGAGAATATTTCAGCAATGGCAATGGAAAGAGGTTTCAGAAAATGCTTTCACCGGAAGAATTTCAGGATCTAACTAAATTCGAAGGTAATGCTAATGGATTCAAGATCCTTACCGAGGACAGGCCGGGCATACCCGGAGGAATCAGACTTTCTTATGCCACTTTAGGGGCCTTTATAAAATATCCCAAGGAATCCCTTCCGCATAAACCCACCTCACGTATAGCCGATAAAAAATTCGGAATATTTCAGTCAGAAAAAGCCTTTTTTGAAGAGGTAGCAAACGAGCTTGGTCTTATTTTAACAAGCAAAGGAAATAATATAAGTTATTGCCGACATCCATTAGCATTTCTAGTGGAAGCAGCCGATGATATTTGCTATACGATCATAGATTTCGAAGACGGGATTAACCTGGGGCTCATTCAGGAGGAATATGCGCTTGAATATCTGATTAATCTGGTGAAAGATTCCATTATAACCAAAAAATACCACAATCTGCAGACCCGTGCCGACAGACTCAGCTATTTACGGGCTCTCGCAATAAACACTCTTCTTACAGAAGCTGTGGAAATTTTTATGGACAACGAAGAGGCTATTCTAAAAGGGGAATTTCATGAGTCTTTATTTGACAAAAGCAAATATGAAGCCCAAATTACAGATATTATAGACATTAGCATTGAAAAGATCTACCAAAGTGAGGAAGTAGTAAGCAAGGAAATCGCGGGTTACCAAATGCTTTCTCACCTGCTGGATACCTATACCAGTGCTCTACTTCCCACAAATGGGAACCAAACCAATTACAACAAACTGGTGCTAAAATTGGTTCCGGAATCACAACATTTTGAGGATTTGCCGGTTTATGATAAACTCATAAAATTATGTAGCTATATTTCGTCGTTAACAGACAGTAATATTGTTTCCTCATTCAAGAAATTTAAAGGTCTGAAAATTTAATTTTCGTACTTTGCAGAATCGATTTCTTCGGAAGTTAGCTAGTGATCCTTTTTATGAATAAACGTTTAAATTTTATACTTCCGGTCATTCTTTTTGCCGTAGTTTTTGGTCTAAATCTTATCCCGGAATATCTTACTTCACATAATATTTCAAAAGTTCGGGAAAAACATTCCAGTTTTCTGAAGCAGAAGAAACCTACCAAAGACAAAGGGTACTCACGTCTCGAGAGAATCAAGCGGGCTTTGCCGCCCAAGAAATATTACGAAGAAATGGAATATCTTACCATGAATCCAGCCTTGGGATACCCTGAACCATATAAGGTAAGAGAACTTCATGAACAACTTCTAAGACAAAGGCAAAGCAAGGAATTCAACAAATCACCCGGTGATAGTGAAAAACATCCCTGGATTTCCAGAGGACCCAATAATGTTGGAGGCCGCACCAGGGTGCTGCTGTTCGACCCTAATAATACCTCGGGCAATAGAGTCTTTGCCGGAGCGATTAGTGGCGGCCTTTGGGTTAATAATAATATCACGAATGAAAATTCCATTTGGAGCCGGGTAGAAGGCTTACCGGCGAATCTTAATATCTCCTGTCTTACAGTAGATCCAAGAAATCCAAATATTTGGTATGCAGGTACCGGAGAACAATACACAGGTGGAGATGTGGTAGGTACGGGAGTTTATAAAACTATGGATGGTGGTACCACCTGGACCAAAGTTTTGGATGTTGAAGAATTTTCAAATTCTGGCGGAGGAACCAGTATTCGGATTATAGGAGGAGTTTACTATATCAACGATATCGAAGCCTGGGATAATGGTAGCAGCACCGAGATCTTTATTGGAGTCACCACTCACCTCTATGCCAACGCACGAAATCCGCAGAATTTGCTAGGCTACTTTGAGAGAGGTCTTTACGAAAGTAAAGATGGAGGGACTTCATGGAACAAGGCAATAGAGGATGAATCTTTTAATGATTTTGAAACAGATGCCGCCGGAAATATATGGGCCGCCACAACCTATTCTCCCGGAGTGGAAAATTCATTTGGAGGAAAAATATATAAGCGGGAAAAAGGAACCGACACCAACTGGAATCTGGTTACCGTTGTACCTAATGTTTATCGCACAGAAATAGAAGCTTCTGCTACAGATCCGGGAAAGTTCTACATTCTTGCCGAAGATCAATCTGAAGAAGCATCTCTCTGGATCACCAGAGATGCCTTTCAAACCATTTCTTCTCTTAACGAACCAAATGATGCCGATCTTGACATCCCTCCATATGATTTTGCAAGAGGACAGGCCTTTTATAATCTTATGATAGAATCTGATCCTACAAATGATGAGATCGTCTATGCCGGCGGGATAGATCTCTTTAGATCCACCAACAGCGGTGATTCCTGGAAGCAGATTTCCAAATGGGCAGATAATGATAACCTTGACGAGCTTCCGGTTTCAGAAGTTCATGCAGACCATCACGTGATGAAGTTTAGACCTGACAATACTAATCAGGCAATTTTTGGCCATGACGGCGGAGTTTCTTTTGCGCGAGATCTTGCAGCAGCAAGCACTTCAAAAGTATTTATCACCCCCGAAACAAATTATATTACCACCCAGTTCTATTCTGTTGCAGTGGCTCCTGAATCATTTTCCAGTGGAGATTATTTTTTGGGAGGAACTCAGGACAACGGAACATTATTGATCGAGAATGGAAATCCCGTTTCGATTGGAATATTAGGAGGAGACGGAGCTCATTCCTTTTTTGATCAGGTAGATACAGAGTATCTTATAGCAAATCTGGTTTACAACGACCTAATAATTCTTTATAATTATGAAAAAGAAGGATTTGCTTTAATTGCCTATAATGAAGATAGAGATGGATTTTTTATAAATCCGCAGGCCCTTGATTCTAACTTAGATATACTTTTTTCAAATGGTCCTGAAGGAGTGCTTTACAGATACGATGATCTAACCCAACTTGAGGTTTTAGGAAACGATGGAATAACACAAAATGCTCCCGTCGCACCCCGAAGTTCCCTTGAAAATTCTCTTTTAGACACCTCCATAAGTGCTGTTACGGTCTCTCCTTTTACAACCCAAAGCAGCACGGTTATTCTTGGCCTTATTAACTCTAAACTTCTTAAGGTGGAGAATGCCCACGGTGATCCTTCAAATGCAACATGGAAGGAGCTCACGGGACCTCAATTTGTTGGAAGTATATCTGATGTTGAGTATGGGGAAACTGAGGATGATTTATATGTCTCCTTTTATAATTATGGGGTGAAAAGTATATGGTACACAGCTAACGCAAATGCTACAAATCCTACCTGGATAAACAAAGAAGGAAATCTCCCCGATTTACCTGTACTCTCTATTCTCCCCAATCCACTGAATGAAGATGAAGTCATAGTTGGAACTGAACTGGGAGTTTGGGCTACAGAGAACTTCACCAGCAGCCAACCGGTATGGGTCCAGTCTTACAATGGCATGAGCGATGTAAAAGTTACAGATTTGGATCTTAAAAAAGGTAATAATGTGGTCTATGCCGGCTCCTACGGACGCGGAATATTTTCAGGCCAATTTAAAACTGCCAGAGAAGAAGCTGAAGAACGCGGAGAAGTATTGGTAGAAGAAAATATGATATCGGTTTATCCCACAATTTCTGAAGGGAATTACGAACTGGTATCTGGTGAGGATGTCGAAGACTTGGCTATTTATATTTATAATATTCAAGGAAGGGTAGTGCAGGTTATGCAAGAGTCAGTAGAAGCCAATAAACCCATAGACGTTAATCTCCTTACTGAAGCTTCTGGAGTATATCTGGTTAAAATCACAGGTGCCGGAAAAACTGTAGTTCAGAAAATAATTAAGATTTAAGGGATGTTATTCAGAAGGAATAAATGACGCCTACCCCGAGAATTTGCTTGAACTGCACTCTTGGTCCACCTGTTTCCAGGTTTCCATCCCCATCAAGGTCTTGTTTAAATTTTACGTCGTCATCATATTTTAGATGTGATCCCACATTGGCTTTGACGTATTCATTTACAGTAAGGTCAAGATTTAATTCCCAGTCCACATCGATATTACCAAACTTGTTGAGATAATCTGAGTACAACCTCAAACTGTTGGTTAATCCTATATTGTCAAAAATCTTTTTCGCAAATGCGGTGCTTACTAAAAATCCAAGTTCAGTCCTCACTTTTTCTCCTTCACTTATAATGTTTCCCTCCTCGTCTCTAATGGCAGGTGCAACCCCAAACATTCCTTCATTTGCCAAACTTTGATCCAATACAAAAGTGGATTTTTGAGTAACCGGTGAAATATAAATGGTAAGATCTTCTTCGGGAGACGAATACTCTGTTCCTACTCCCAGAAAAGCGTAGCCGGGAGCCATAAATTTTGAAATAGGAGCTTCGGTGTTAGGATATCGGTACCCGTATGTGAGCTGGGTATTAAAATTAAATTTGGCCGAATAATACCAGTTGGAAATTGAATCCCTACGGTAACCAAAATTAGAATTTATTTCCAGGTTATCCTCCGTCTTTCGAAGTTCTCTACCTTCCTGAGCATTGAATCCATACTTTACCACAAGAGTAGAATTCCAGTTCAAAAGTTCCTTTTGATATTTCCTTCCAAAAAGCCCGTGCATTAAAGCTGAAAAAGAATTATTACCTCCCGAGCTCCAGTTGACGAAAGCTACCTCACTAAGATTAACACCTACTTTATTAGTCTCCTTCCAGTAATTGATCTGTTCATTCACTACGGTAGTAGTATCTACCGTAGTGGTATCTATTACTCTCGCAAAGCCAAAAGAGGTACATGACATAAAAAGGAGGCAAAGGAAGAACTTATACATTTGGTGATTTCAATTTTTTAAGCAGTCCGCGAAGACATTCTTTTATACTTTCAACGTCAATTTTTGCTATTTCTTGTAATTCTTCCACTTTTCCATGATCGAGAAATTGATCGGGTAATCCCAGGGAGATGATTTTAGGATGATAGTCTTTGGCCTGTGCAAACTCCATAATGGCCGATCCTGCTCCGCCTTTTATCACCCCATCCTCGACAGTAACAATAATTTTATTCCTGGAAAGAACTTCATGCAAAAGCTCTGCATCAAGAGGCTTCACAAAACGCATATCATAATGGCCCACTTCTTCAGATCCTTCAAGGTTTTCTAATGCCTTTTCTACGTTCTTCCCTATAGTACCGAAGCTGAGAACGGCAATAGAGTTTCCTTCTTGTAATATTCGCCCTTTCCCAAAAGGAATTTTCCGGAAAGGTTTCTTCCAGTCTTCCACAAAACCTCTGCCTCGTGGATACCGAATTGCCAGGGGATGTTTTAATTCTCCGTTTTGAGCTGTATAAAGCATGTTGCGCAGTTCGACTTCATCAAGAGGTGCGAAGATCATCATGTTTGGAACAGCTCTCAAGTAGGCAATATCAAAAGCTCCATGATGAGTAGCTCCATCTTCTCCTACGAGACCTGCCCTATCAAGGCAGAAAATCACGGGTAGATTCTGAAGTGCCACATCGTGAATGATCTGGTCATAAGCTCTTTGAAGAAAGGTTGAGTAAATGTTACAGTAAACGATGAGGCCCTGTGTGGCCATTCCTGCAGCAAGAGTAACTGCGTGCTGCTCGGCTATGCCAACATCAAAGGCACGTTCGGGAAAAGCCTGGATCATGTATTTAAGAGAACTTCCCGTAGGCATAGCGGGAGTTATCCCAATGATTTTTTTATTCTTTTCTGCCAGCTCCACCAGAGTAAGTCCAAAAATGTCCTGAAATTTGAGCGGCAGCCCTTCTGTATCATAAGGAAGTAATTCCCCCGTATCGGGAAGAAATTTTCCGGGTGCATGATACTTTACCTGGTCTTCTTCAGCTTTTTTAAGGCCTTTGCCTTTGGTGGTGATCACATGAAGGAATTTGGGTCCTTCTACTTTTTTAAGTTCCTCCAACGTGCTTAAAAGACTTTCCAGATCATGACCGTCGACCGGACCAAAATATTTGAAATTGAGTGCTTCGATAATATTATCTTGCTTCGGTTTATATCCCACCCTGGCTTTGGTAAGATAATTTTTCAAGGCACCAACGCTGGGGTCAATTCCTATCGCATTGTCATTTAAAATGATCAAAAGGTTAGCATCGGTTACCCCGGCATGGTTTAGTCCTTCAAAAGCCATCCCGCTGGCAATAGAGGCATCTCCGATTACTGCTATATGTTGTTTCTGAAGGTCCTCTTTCAAATTCGAAGCTATTGCCATTCCCAAAGCGGCAGAAATCGAAGTTGAAGAATGTCCCACTCCAAAAGTGTCAAATTCGCTCTCGTTTCTTTTGGGAAATCCGCTAATGCCGCCCAGTTGCCGGTTGGTGTGAAAATTATCTCTTCTACCGGTAAGGATCTTGTGCCCGTAGGCCTGATGCCCAACATCCCAGACCAAAAGATCCTGGGGAGTATTAAAGACGTAATGCAAGGCCAAAGTAAGTTCCACAACCCCCAAACTGGCACCCAAATGCCCTTCTTTGGTAGCAACTATTTCAATTATAAATTTCCGCAATTCGGCTGCCAGCTGCGGAAGCTTTTCAGGTGCAATTTTTCGCAGATCTGCAGGAGAATTGATAGTATCAAGAAGAGTTTTTGCCATGGAGGACAAAGGTACATTTTGAAATTGTATTTTTGAATATGCAATTAGTTTTTGACGACAGCTATTTTATGCGGAAGGCTCTTGATGAAGCCCAACAAGCTTATGAAAAAGGAGAAATTCCTGTAGGCGTGGTGATCGTTGCAAAACAACAAATCATTGCCCGCGGACACAACCTTACAGAACTACTGAACGATGTGACCGCCCACGCAGAAATGCAGGCTATCACTTCGGCAGCAAATTTTTTGGGCGGAAAATACCTGCTCGATTGCACGATGTATGTCACTTTGGAACCCTGCCAAATGTGCGCCGGAGCTTTGTACTGGAGCCAAATCTCTAATCTTGTCTTTGGAGCTTCAGATCCTGAAAGGGGTTACCGAAAAATGGGAGGAAAACTACACCCAAAAACGAAAGTGAAAAATGGCATTTTAGAGGAGGAAGCATCTGAACTACTGAAGAGGTTTTTCATCGAAAGAAGAAATCTTAACTGAAAAAAGATTTAAGATCGCTTCGCTGCAAGAAACAAGAATCAAGACTTTTTTCTGGAAAAACCCTATCAGGGTTTAGAAACCTGAATAGGTTGCAAGGCGACAAAAAAAATCCTCTCCAAAAATGTCATTTTTGAAGAGGATCTCTGGCTAATTCAATACTTCTACTGCGTAATTAAAACCCAATCTACAAGCACTTCTGCCTTTCCAGCCTTAATTAATTCAACTGTGGATGCAGGAAGGCCATTATAAGGCTCTTCCACTCCGTTCGTTTTGTAAGGATAGGCTCCACCTAAAGCTAAATTGAGAATAAGGAATTTCGGGTTGTCAAAAGCCCATTTTCCGTAATGTTCAACCATGGGTTTAGTTACCCGATAGATCAACCTGCCGTCAACTCTAAAGTCAAATCCTTCGGGAGTCCAGTCCACCGAATACACATGCCAGTCGGTCACATCCTTGCCTTCAGGAAAGAAGAACTTATTTACAAGAGGCGTTTCTCCGGAATAACCGGGGCCGTGTAGGGCGACCCCGATCCAATCTGTTTCACCGACGTATTCCATTATATCAATTTCACCGGTTTCCGGCCAATCTCCGCCACCAAGGGCCCAAAAGGCGGGCCAGTAACCAGAACCTTTAGGTAACTTCATCCTGGCTGCCGCGGTACCGTAGGTGAACATCACTTTATCACGCGTATTGATCCTTCCGGAAATAAAATCAAAATCATTTCCGCGGTAGTTTATGTAATTCGGACTGTAATGAGCTTTTAGTACTAGTGCATTATCAACTCCACCGGCCTCAGCACCTTTTACTGTGAAAACAGTTGCCGAGGAATCCACATAGATTTGCTGCTCATTATTCACCCAAAAATCGGTACCCATGACATTCCATTTGTCCCTGTCTAAAGAACTTCCGGAAAAGTCATCAAAGAAAAGGGTGTCGGCACTTTGGGGGACATGGAATTCCTGGGAATTCAAAATTCCGCAGAAAAACAACACAAGCGCCGATTGGAATAGTTTTATATACATTTTCATAACGTAATTACTTATAATAATAAAAGGTAGACTAAATATCAGGTGTCAAAAATGGCATTTTTGAGGCTCCCTTTTTATTGCAGTTCAAAGCTATCCATTTTTAGGTCCCGCGAGTTTCCTCCTACCATTACCCGAAATTCCCCGGGTTCTGATGTCCATTTCTTTTCTGCATTGTAAAATTCCAGAAGGTCATTAGTAATTGTAAAGGTAACTTCTTTAGTCTCGCCCGGCTGTAAATCAACCAGTTCAAATCCTTTCAGCTCAATGACAGGTCTTGTGGTACTGGCCACCATGTCCCGAAGATAAAGCTGCACCACTTCCCTACCGGCTTTGCTTCCGGAATTGGTAACAGGAACAGTAACTTCTATTGAGCCCTCCTGAGTCATTTCTTTAGAAGACAAATTGATATCCCCATACTCGAAAGTGGTATAACTAAGACCATAACCAAACGGATAAAGAGCCGTCTTTTCTTCATCTGTGTAAGCTGAATAAGTCACATCTGTAGGATTACTTGGCCGGCCTGTGTTTTTCTGGTTATAGTAAAGCGGCTCCTGACCTACAGCTCTGGGAAAAGATACAGGAAGCTTTCCGGAAGGATTATACTTTCCGAAGAGAACATCGGCAATGGCGTTTCCGCTTTCGGTACCTAGCAACCAGGCTTCTACTATGGCAGGCACGTTTTCGGCCGCCCAGCTAATTTCAAGTGGTCTCCCATTTTGCAGTACAAGAACTACATTCTTGTTCACCTTATATATTTCCTGAAGGAGCTCATCCTGTACTCCGGCTAATCCAATATCCACCTGGCTTCTTCCTTCCCCGGTCTGGAAAGCATCTTCTCCAAGAGCCAGAACAACAAGGTCTGCTTCTTTTGCTTTTGCGATAGCATCAGCAAAACCAGATGTATCGGTTTCATTTATCTTCAGAGGCTTTAAAAAACTTCGCTCTCCCATTCCGAGATCGGCACCTTTTGCATAAGTCACATTAACATCTTGACCTACGGCATTTCTAATACCCTCCAAAAGTGACACAGCGGAATTTGCTTCTCCCTGAGCGCGCCAGTTTCCTATTGGAGTGTCTTTATCATCTGCCAATGGACCAATTACGGCAATGTTTTTAACTGATGGTTTTATTGGTAACAGTTCTTTTTCATTTTTGAGGAGCACGATAGATTTGGACGCTATCTCTCTGGCGACTTCTCTATGTTCATCGTAGTCTACTGTAGCCGCAAAATCAGGATTGGAATACCTGTAAGGATCTTCAAAAAGTCCCATTTTGAATTTGACTCTTAGAATTCGCCTTACAGCATCGTTGATCAATTCTTCATCAACTTCACCTTCCTCTACAAGTTCCTCCAGAGCATTCTCGTAAGCGCCGCCCTCCATATCCATATCGCTTCCGGCTTTTACAGCTATTTCAGCAGCGTGTTTCCTATCTCTTGCAAACCCATGGTTTACCATTTCAATAATAGAACCCCAGTCTGAAACAATAAACCCATCCCAATCCCAGTCTCCTTTCAGAATATCTCTTTGCAGGATCCTATGGCCGGTTGCAGGGATACCATCAAGATCGTTGAAGGCATTCATAACCGTGGCAACCCCAGCATCGGCCGCTGCTTTAAAAGGAGGTAAAAGGGTATTATGCATTTCATTTTCTCCTATGTGTACCGTATTGTAATCCCGTCCTGCTTCGGCAAGACCATATCCTACAAAATGTTTTGCAGTTGCAGCAATTGTGGTAGGATCTGCCAGGTCATCTCCCTGATAACCTTTAATTTTAGCAACAGCTACTTTAGAGGTCAAAAAAGGATCTTCACCAGATCCTTCCATGATCCTTCCCCATCTTGCGTCCCGGGAAATGTCTATCATTGGAGAAAAGGTCCAGTTCACTCCATCTGCAACAGACTCTATCGCAGCTATACGTGCAGATCTTTCCATCGCATCGAGGTCCCAGCTTGCAGTTTCACCAAGTGGGACGGGAAAAATGGTCTTATACCCGTGAATAACATCGTACCCAATCATGAGAGGAATACCTAACCGGGAGTTTTCCATCACCAGCTTTTGAGCTTCTCTTGTGGCTTCAGGGGAAAGAACGTTAAGCATGGAACCTACAAGCCCCTGCTTAAGTCTATCTTCTCTGTACTGATTTTGATCGCCGGTTGCAGGTCCGGTGAGATCCCAACTTCCACTGTATTGCACCATTTGACCTACTTTTTCTTCAAGGGTCATTAAAGCCAGGACAGAATCTACCTTGGTTTCAACATTTTCCACTGAACTTTTAATATTTGTTTCCTGAGCTTTGCCGACAATGCTGCAGAACAACCCAAGAAGAAGTAGTTTATAAGTTTTCATTTTTCTGATATATTTGAACAAGTTTTATAAAGGTTCCTGAAAAACCGAAATCAATTTATTTTCAAAATTTCCTATTCGGTTACTTTGAGGGTTTGCATTAGGTCTTCGATCATTAATTCAAAATCACCCGGCTCAATCAAGGGTTTTCCTTCCGGTGTTATATAAGCCAAATCTTTAGCATAAAGGATGAAAGTCACCGTTTTTGTTTCTCCGGGTTCCAGGGCTATTTTCTCAAACTTTCTAAGCCGCCTCACATCTGGCGTGCTTTTACTCGCGTATAGATCTGAAGTGTAAAGTTCGACCACTTCTTTGCCCTGGCGCTCGCCCGTGTTGGTCACGTCCACCATTACAGTAACATTTCCGTTCGTGCCGATGCTGTTCTTATCGATATTAAAATCTGAATATTCAAAAGTGGTGTAGCTAAGCCCGTCCCCAAAAGAAAACTGCGGATTGTAATCGGCTTCATAATCATAGACGCCTTCAGCTTTTGCCTGCTCTTCGGAAGGTTTGTGGATGTAAGGAATGAGTGCGTTTGGATAGCGAGGGTAGTTGTAAGGCAGTTTCCCGGAAGGGTTCACGTCGCCAAAAATGACATCGGCCAAAGCATCCCCGCCAAAGTTGCCGGGGAGATAAGCCTGAACTATAGCATCCATTCCTTCTTCAAATTTACTGATAATCCGGGGGCGTCCTTCATTAAGAATCAGGATCACGGGGGTGCCTGTCTTAGCAAGTTCACGGGCTAATTCTGTTTGATCGTCCGACAGGTATAGATCATTTAGATCCCCCGGCTTTTCAGTATATGTATTTTCGCCCAGCACCAGGAGGACGTAATCCACGTTCTTTGCTGCGGAAACTGCTTCATTAAATTGATCTTTTTCCTCCTCATAGTATTTTCCTCCTTCTACGTAGCTTACACCGGGAAGGTAGGTGACATTTTCCTCTCCTATTTCATTCTGTACTGCTTCCAAAACCGTATTGTAATCTTCGGCGAATTCAGGGACTTTTTCTCCCTGCCAGGAATAGGTCCAGGCACCGTTTAATGTGCGCATCGAATTTGCATTTGGACCTGTTACCAGTACTCTGGTGTTCTTCCCCAATGGCAGGATATCGTCCTCATTCTTCAGAAGGGTAATAGATTCTGCAGCCATGTCATAGGAAGCCTGCTCAAATTCTTCACTCCCGAATTTTGGATAATTGCTGTAGTGGGTCACCGGCGTTTCGAACAGGTTAAGAGCAAGTTTTACTTTTAAGATTCTTCTCACTGCGTCGTCAATTCTCGACTCTTCCACTTCCCCATCTCTTACTAAATCAATTAGATTATCTACAAAAACTTCATATTGATAAGGCACCATCGACATGTCGATTCCTGCGTTGACAGCCATTTTTATAGCTTCCCGGTCACTCTCGGCTACGCGATCCCTACGGTGCAGGTTTTCAATGTCGGCCCAATCTGTTACCACCAAACCATCAAAACCAAGTTCTTCTTTTAAAAGGGTGGTAAGCAAATCATAATTTGCATGGACTGGAACACTGTTAATAATTCCGGAATTCACCATAATAGTGTGGGCTCCCGCATCTACTGCCGCCTTAAATGGAGGCAGGTGATATTCGCGCAAAGCATCTTCAGGAATATAAGCCGGTGTCCTGTCTTTCCCTGAGATCACTGCGTGGTATCCTAAAAAGTGCTTTAAAGTAGCGGCTATGTGCTCCGGATGTCCAATATTGTTATCCTCCCCTTCGTACCCATCGATCATAGCTACACCAAGAACGGAGGCTAAATAAGGGTCTTCCCCAAAGGTTTCCCACATCCTGGAATAACGTGGATCCATTCCAAGATCCAGTACAGGGGAAAAATTCCACGGAATTCCGCTGGCACGGGTTTCATAAGCTGTGATCTCTGCACCGCGCTCTACCAATTCACGGTTTCGGCTGGCTGCCTGCCCAATCTGTTGAGGAAACATTGTTGCCCCCGCAGTATAGGTTGCCCCATGGATCATATCCACTCCATAGATCACCGGAATATTTAGCCGGGTAACATCTTTGTTGATGTTTTGGATTCCATTTATGACTTCATACCATTTCTCCCTTGGAAGAGCCCTGTTATTGGCAGTATTTAGAAAAGAACCAACATAGTACTCGCCAACAGCCTTTTTTACCAGCTCCGTGTCTAAAGTAAAAGGCTCATAGCTTGAATAGCGGTTCTCACCTTCACCAATGACATCCAGGGTTACTTGTGTCATTTGTCCCACCTTTTCTTCAAGAGTCATTTGAGACAAAATTTTATCTGCCCTCGCTGCAATTTCATCTGTAGTGGGTAGGGCTGCTGTGTTCTGGGCTTTAACCCCACAGCCGGTGGTGAAAAGAACCCCCAATCCTAGTATAATTCGTGTGATTTTCATCTTATTTAAACATTTGTAAGTTTTATATTATTTAGTTTTGACGGGAGATCTTGATCTGCTCCAGTTTAAAGCCGCCATTGTGCACCAAAAATCTTAGCTGATTTTCCCCTTTTTTGAGAGGAATGTTTTTAATAGTAGTTTCTTTCCATTTCTCCCCGGTTGCGGGAATGACAAAAGCAGGATAAATTTTTCCATTAACCTCCACCGCAGCTTTTCCCGGCGCATTGGCTGCTGTTAGTAAAGAGAACTGGAAATTGTTATTTTCAGATACCCGGAAACTGTATTGCATCCATTCCCCTTCTTCCATATCCCCCACATAGACGTCAGCATAATCTGCTCTGGGTTCCATGGGAAAAATATCAACGCCGTCGTTCCGGTAGGTTCTGCCATTGTTCCAGCTCTGCCGGTCACCACCCGTAGAGATATAGTAGTTGCCTGCGACATTGTCATGATAAGCAATTCCCAATTCTCCCATGTCATAATTGGCAGCTTTGAGAACTACCTCATCTTCAACCAAAATCTCCTCAAAAGGAATGGCTTTATCTGAATGCGGCTGCCGGATCATAGCATCCACAACTCCTTTGTGATAGTAATTGTTTTCTAACCTGGTGTTCTCAGTAAGTTGCATTAAGGCTTCGTACGCCTGGGCTTCTGAAGGTTTTTCGGCTTCCCCTTTCCAATAATCAAGAATCTTCTGATATCCCGGATTTACTATGACCTCAAGAGGATTATTAAAACCTAATTTTTTGAGCGGCCACCAAGCCCAGCCAATGTTATTTTCTTCCATAAGCCTAATGGCATCTGTAAACCAGACATTGGAATTTTCTCCTGTTTCCCCGAGCCACACTGGAGTGTTGTATTTTTCCCTGAAATCAAGAAACTGCTGAATTGAAGCCTTGTCGTTGTAATTCCAGTATTTGTGGAAGCTTATGACCATGTTATCATCCCAGGGCGGAAGAATCCCGTTGTAGTTGTTCCCCCAGCCATTTCCTTCAATGATAATTATATGATTTTTATCTACTTCCCTAATTGCCTTTGTGATCTCAACCATTATTTTCTTAAGGGGAGCGTTGTGAGAATCCTCAATTCCGTGTTTGTGCTTCCCTTCCTCGAAGGTCCAGTTTGGCTCATTTATAATATCATAGGCTCCAATCCATGGTTCATCTTTATATCTTTCAGCAATTTTTTTCCAAAGCGCCACCAGTTTCTGCCGGTTTTCATCACTTTCCCAAAGCGAGGGTTTGGAAGGATCACGATCGGAAATATTTACATCATGTCCCTGACCTCCCGGTGCAGCGTGCATGTCCAGAATCAGATACATTTCATTTGCCTCTGCCCAGCTGAGAAGTGAGTCAGTCATGACAAAGCCTTTTTCCAACCAGGTATTATCTCCTTTTACCGGCTCTTCTTCTACCGGCAGCGTGTACAGGTTATAGTGCATTGGAAGCCGTACGGAATTAAAGCCCCAGCTCTTAAGAGAATCAATATCGACTTTACGGGTGTGATTGTTTAGCCAGGCCAGATAAAATTCTTCTGTCTTTTCCTCTCCTATCAGCTCCTCAATATGTTCGCGGATCACATACTGCTGACCCGAAAAGGGAACTTTTAGCATGTATCCTTCCTGCAGCATATGTCCTCCCAGTCCTATTCCTCTGAGAAGTACATTTTCGCCATTCCTATCAACAATCTTTTGATCACTGGTGTGAAGGAATTGAGAAGATGGAATTTCCTGTGAGAATCCTGCAAAGGACATTATGAGAAAGACAGAAAAGATGAATTTTTTCATTGCTTTAGTTTAGTTGGGGTTACTCCCACACAAATATTTTAAAAACACCTAACTTGAATGTTGTAGTTATAATATATATTCATTAGGCCTGGTTCCATGCCCCTTTTTTCACCTATTGATATATTCTCACATAGTCCACCTCCATGGTTGACGACTCGAAGTTGGGATCTATAGAAAACCAGCTTCCACCCATAGCTACATTCAGAATTAAAAATTGGTCTTTGTTAAAAGGCCAGGTCTCATTGTTCTTGTTCGCCGGATTATATGTGTAATGCACTTCGCCATCAACAGAAAAAATAATTTCCTCAGAGTCCCATTCAACCGCGTAAACATGAAAAGCTGTTGAAACATCCTCAATATTTTGAGAACCGTGGTTTCTGGTGTCGCCAAAACTAGAAGGTGTGTGCAAAGCACTTTGAACTATACCCTGATTATGACCCCAATGTTCCATAATGTCAATTTCACCACATGCGGGCCAGCTAACGGTGCTTATGTTGGAACCAAGCATCCAGATAGCCGGCCAGGTACCTTCACCATATGGCAATTTCGCCCTGACTTCAACTTTCCCATAGGTAAAATCAAATTTACCTTCTGTTAGAAGTCGCGCTGAGGTATAAGCCGAGTTTCCATAATTTTCTTTTTTAGCAGTAATTTTAAGCAATCCATCTTCAACCCTCACATTCTCTGGTCTATTAGTATAGTACTGCTTTTCTCCATTACCCCAACCATTATTTCCAATTCCAACATTATAACCCCACTTTGAATCGTCTGGACTGCCATCAACATCAAATTCATCATAAAAAACCAGATTATTAAAAGGCTGACGTTCAACAAGAATTTCAATTTGTTCTGAGGTACTTACAGATCTGTTGTTTTTTGAGTAAGCAGAGACTGAAACCGTATAGGTATGTAATTCTTTTTTGGTATAGGTATGTTGCACAATTCCTGTGGTGTTAGTGACCACTACTCCATTCCCAAACCTAAATTCATACCGGATCGCATTTTCTGCATTAGCTACAATATTTATCACACCTGTACCATCACCATAAGGATTAGTACTGTCGGCACCGACAATGCTAATATCAAGTGTAAGATTAGTGGGAATTATTGGTTCTGATGATGAAGCAAGATCATCATCTGTGTTTGCTTCACAGGAAAATAATATTAATACGAAAAAACCTAGTGAAAACAAAGGATTACTAACATTAAAATATCTGTTCATATGCCATAAATAAAAAAGAAGGAGAGGTGAATTTTTTTTAAAAAAAAGAGGGCCAGTTGCCCTCTTTTTTATTCTATCCTTTCCTTCTGAAAAAGGATAATAATTCAATAGGCAGCAGCTTAGTTTTGAAAGAATTTCTTTATTGGAACTTTGAACTGCTAACTTTAAAACCTGGTTATTCTTAAGATTGTCCCTCAGGTACTAATATCGGTACAACAAATATTTAAATGTGCCATACTAGCCTCCTGGTCAAGATCATCTCCTGGTAGCTAACTACCAGGATTTTGATGATCAAAACTTAACAATTCTAATATTGAACAGTGTTTTCTTTCTAATCTTGTTCGATATCATCTATATAGAAGGTACCAGATGTAGTTCCTCCAAAATCCAAGAAAATAGAAAAAGTATCATATTGTCCAGTTGGAACAAATGCCTCTCCGGCTCCCTGGTTACCATCGATGTAACTTTTTCTCGCATTATTAAAATCAAAAGTTAATTCTTCCCATCCCGTACCACCATGGTTGACTTCAACCTCATTAGCTCTTTCACCATTTACACCGGTTTCCAGTTTAAATAATACAGGATATGGAGTTTCAGAATAAACTTTCATTATTATAGTCTTATTAGAGCCTGAAAAATCTATAGCATTAGCCAAAGAAATAGTCAATGCATCATATTGACCTCCGGGCATGATAACTTCACCAACCATGATTGCAGTAGGATTAATACCAGATTGCTGAGGATTAGTTACTACATTAAAATCAACTCCAGAAGAGGAGCCAACATAATCGTCAGATCCATCAAAACTTAAAGGAAGTCCAAGTGTCCCGGTTGATCCGCCATCAGTCTCTCCAGATCCTTTAGGTTTGAAAACCCAGGTCCAACCAGTTCCACCTTCATTATTGGGAACGTATAGAACTAACTCGTCTTCTGTTAAAGAAACTATTTGATATACACCAGCAGGATTTCCTCGTGGTGCTTCAGCTCCTAAAATATTTGCATCATTAATTATTAACTGCTGGTTAGCCACATCAAGAACAAAGCTTCCCATTTGTGCATCAGCCCCTTCACTGGCATAATAAGTAAAATTAGCAGCACCACCGAGGTCAAATTTCATTTCGCCTGTTGCATCAGCCGGTGGACAGCAGGTTCCTGCAGCATTCCACCATACAGTCCAAGCACCAGCTTTATCTCCTGGAGGAGACATGAACCACCACAATCCGCCATCGGGCGCGGGACCTCCATCAAAAACCCAGGTCTTACCTTCTGCTGTGTTTTCCCCAACGAGATCATACCAATCCTGATCTAAAGCATTATCCAGCTGCTCTATTTCAACCTCAATTGTTTTTGTAAAAAATTCAGCACCTAAAGTTCCCACAAAAGTAAAAGTGGCTGTTCCCGGAATAGGATATACAATGGTAGTTTTGTTAGTCAGGGCTTTACCAAGATTATAATCCCAATACCCCGTGACACCAGGAGTATCCATATTCAAGGTAATTTTATTACCGCCCGGAGTACTTTGGGTAGCTATCAATTCTACACCTGCCACATCGGTGGTGTTGTCTAAATTCATCTCATCTACTTCCGGTTCACAGCCAGAGAAAAGCAGAACCAAAGAAGCGATAAACAAACTCCCTATTTTATTAATTTTCATCTCTATAAATTTTTGATTTATCATTTTTCTACCAACCCGGGTTTTGCTCATAAACACCGTTAGACAATCTAATTTCACTTTCCGGTATTGGAACAAGGCCTTTGGTTTCAGGTCTGTAATTAACCTGATAAGTAGCAGCCGCACCTGAATTACTGACATTGAGAGTATAATTAAATGCTGACTCAACATCTCCCCAACGTACCAAGTCAAACCAGCGTAGACCTTCAAATGCGAATTCATGTAAACGCTCTTGCTTTAAAGCCTCTAAGGAGTAACCAATAGGATCTAAACCTGCTCTCTCTCTTACAGCATTCATTCCATCAGCAGTACCTGTAATTTCAGAATGCATCAACAACACGTCAGCATAACGCATGAAAATGAAGTCCTGGGCATGCATTAACTGCATATCTGCGTTACCCCAGCCATATAACTGTACAAACATTCCCTGTACAGTGCCTGCCTCATTAGGGTATTGAAGAGCTGTGTATTTTTTGTTGTAGAATCCGGTGAAATGATCCTGGTTATTAGGAAGAGACCAATTTCCAGTTCCCTGGTTTGGTTCTCCTACCTGAAGAATAGAACCTAGCTTTCTTGGGTCCTCATCGTCCCAATTGGCCCATAATCTTGGGTTTACCGTCATCCAACCCCAACCTTCTCCAAAAGGAACTAAGGAGTTACCACGTATTGAACCAAATAAAGACAACCTGTTTGTATAGATGTTCCCATTATTCCATCCCCAATCACCAAAGGAAAATCTCTGAACAAACATGGATTCATAATTTCCGGTACCGAAAGTTGGGTTAGCTCCATCCTGACCTACCCAGGATAAGCCTTCTTCTGCAGCCCATGGCAAAATCTCATCATTTCCTGCAGCTATATTTACATAAGAATATGGCCAAAGGTTTCTAAAGTCTGAAGCCAAAGCATAGCCACTGTTATTGATTACATCTTCCAAATAAGCAGTAACCTCTGACGCACCTATAGATCCACCGTCAACCAAAGGCAATGTGTTTGTAGGAGTGTCGTTCATGTGGGTCATATATCCGGTGTAGAATAAATACACCCGGCCCATATAAGCTTCAGCTACCCATTTATTGGCATGACCATAAGTAGCAGTCGGAATAGTAGGGAACGGCGTAGAAGGCAAAGTTTCTATGGCCAATTTTAAGTCAGAAGCAATTTGTGCAAAAGTTTCTGAATAAGACGCTCTCGGAACATCTTTAGGGTCATCCACTGCAGTAATTAAGGGAACCCCTCCAAAGAATTTAGCTAATCTAAAGTAGAAAAACGCCCTCATGAAAAGTGCTTCCCCGATTGCCTGATCTTTAAATTGCTGCGCTTCTTCTGCACTAGGAAAGTATGAAGAAAAGTCTGCTTCTGCCGTTTTCTCAATAATTGCATTGGTTCTGGCAATACCATTGTAGGACTGAGTCCACATACTTCGATAAGTATCTTCTGCAGGGTCAATAAAATTATCAACCCTTTTAGCAGATGCATCGTCTGGTCCCCCACCACCTAACATCATGTCTGACATTAGGTTTGCAGCAATTGGTTCACTACCCTCCGGAGTAAGCACGTAAATAGCGTTATAAACCCCGGCCATAGCCTCCTCAATATCAGTTGGAGTGCTGTAATAGGTCTCCAAACTTTTTCCGTAAATATTGTCTGTCTCTAAATAGTCTTCACAACCAACTGCAAAAAGCAGTGTCGAAAGAGCTATAAAATATTTTATTTTTTTCATAATTCTTATTTTTTTATATTAAAAGTCAACACCCAATCCAAACATTACTGTTCTTGCCTGTGGATATAATCCCAGGTCAATACCTGATGCCCAACTTGTGTCATGTCCAAAACGTACTTCAGGATCCATTCCATCATAGTCGGTAAACGTATGTAAGTTGTTTATAGATATATACGCATTCAGATTTTTTATCGTTGCAGCTTCAAACATATTGCCAAAATCATAGCCCAGGGTTAAATTGTTGACTCTTACATAATCTGCATCATGCATAAAAATGTCAGAAATGAATTGGGTATTTCTGTTTGAAGTAGAGCTCAGTCTGGGAAGAGTGTTAGAAGTTCCCTCTCCATGCCAACGATCGAAAATACCTGTTGTATAATTCTGCGTAAACTGATCGGAGAAAGAACGGTAAGATTGCATTACCTGATGTCCAAATTTTCCTGTTAGTGTTGCATTAGCATAAATACCTCTATACTCGAGATTCAACTGGAGACCTGCCTCAAAGTCAGGATTAGGATTCCCAAGGAAGGTTTTATCCAAATCATTAATAACCCCATCCTGGTTTAGATCTACAAAACGCACATCTCCGGGACGTTGATCATTAAAATATGGAGTTCCATCTGGACCAACGTAAGCATCAACTTCCTCCTGATTTTGTAAAATTCCATCGGCTTTGTAGCCATAGAACACACCGATTGGCTGCCCCACCTGTACTCTAGAAATTGGTGCAGTTCCCTGAGAAAGAACATGACTAGGCCCCTGAATTATACCTTCTGCATTGGCAATTCTCGTAACCTCATTTTTATTATGGGCTCCGGTTAAAGTGATGCCATAATTAAAATCTCCAAAACTATCATTATAATTTACTGCGAGTTCAAAACCCGTATTTTGGATATCACCACCATTGATAAACGGCGCTCCAGCACCAAATGTTCCTAAAATAGGTGCTTCTACTAACCAGTCTTTCGTGGTTTTCTTGTACCAGTCTAATGTTAGTCCAAGTCTTGAATTGAACATACGGGCATCTAAACCAATATTTAATTGTTCTGAAGTTTCCCAGGTCACATCAGGATTCGTAACCCTTTCAGGATAGGCTGTCACTCCTGAAACCGGTTTTGTATCCCCAAAGAAATATCCCGGAAATACGTAGGCAATTTGCGAGGAGTAGATAAAGTTAGGAATTGACTGATTCCCGTTCTGTCCCCAACTCGCTCTAAGCTTAGCATAATTAATAAGTAGCTCTGAAGTATCGCCCATAAAATCCTCTTCTGTAAATACCCAACCTGCAGACACAGAAGGAAATGTTCCCCATCTGTTACCTTCTGCAAAGTTTGAAGAACCATCTACACGTACTGTTGCATTAAAGAGATATTTTTCTAAATAGTTGTATTGTGCTCTTGCCATGTAGGACATCAAACCACCACCACCGGCAGCCCAGTCAGCACCCCATGTATTTATGTCGTTGATACTTTCAGGACTTTGAGTATTATTTACATAAGCATACCGTGGATCGCCTGGAAATAACAGGTTATTCCTGGAACCACCAACCTCATTATTGATTTGGTTTTGAAGTAATTCGGTACCGACCAGGGCATTTAATTCATGATCACCTACTCTGAAATCGTATGAAAGAGTGTTCGTCCATGTCCAGTCATTCCCAAAGTACTGGCCTTGTTGAGCACCGTCGACATCATCCTGATATAGTACTCCTAAATGATAAGTCGGATTCATTGATCTGTTATGCCCAAACCACGCATTGGTACCATAGGAAGACCTGAATTTTAAATCCATAATTGGTTCAACTTCTAAAAATACATTACCCACAATATTATTTCCCTTACCATAATTATAATTATGACGGTAAAACATTACAGCCAAAGGGTTAGTTTGATTTGTGCTTATACCTCCTAAAGTAGGTGTGAAACCAAATTCATTTACGTTATTGTCGATAGCAGGTTGCCAGTAAGCAGGCATTAATGGATTTTGAACCAGAGCATTATGTAAGTCATTATAATAAATATTTCCGGTTGCTACACTTCTGTTCTCAATATTGGTATAGGTGAAATTCTCTCCTATTGTAATAATGGCGTGTTCATCGTTCTTTTTCAATACCATTTCGGTATTCAACCTGGCTGTAAATCTCTTAAACCCGGCATCTGTAATATGACCACCTATAATACCTTCCTGATCGAGGTAAGAAGCACCAACGGAGTAAATAATATCTTCGCTACCTCCTGTAATGTTGATAGCATGACTTACCATTGGAACATCTTCCTGCGTCATTTCATTAATCCAGTTGGTTCCTTCCCATCCGTTTTGCAGATTTGTCCAGATTTCCTCCCCAAGCTGAGTACCTAATCCGGGGTAATTATTATTTAACCAGGTATTGTTTTTAAGCATTGCTTCCCAATCATTTGGTGCCAATCCGTCATTCACACGCCCTTCGTCCATAATGTACATATACTCCTGTGCATTAAGAGGATCCAGATTTCTGTAAATGTTTTGGATACCATAATAAGTATCGTAGCTAATTTGAGCCTCCCTATTGTTGCGACCTTTTACTGTAGTTACCAGAACTACACCGTTTGCTGCCCGCGAACCATAAATAGCTGCAGAAGCTGCATCTTTTAAGACGTTAATGGATTCAATATCTGAAGGGTTCAAATAATCTATGTTGCCTACAGCTACACCGTCGACAATGTACAGGGGATTAGAATTTCCTATAGTTCCTAGACCTCGGATTGTAATTCTCGTACCTGCTCCTGGTGCCCCACTGTTCCTGGTAACATTAACACCTGCCACAACCCCCTGAAGTGCCTCCATAGCAGTTCCAGGATTAAGAGAGGCAATATCTTCCCCTGAAACATTACTTGTTGCGCCTGTTACTAAAGCACTTCTTTGAGTACCGTAACCTACCACCACTACTTCCTCCAGAGCAGCAGCACTTTGCGTTAACCTTATTTGTATTTCATTGGCATCTGTTACTACCACTTCCTGTGGTGTATAACCTATGTAGGAAATAACCAGCACATCTCCAGGAGCTGCTTCTATGGAAAAATTTCCATCAAAATCGGTAAGGGTACCTGTAGAGGTTCCCTTGATGATCACGTTGGCCCCAGGTAAGGGCATTCCCGAATCATCAATCACTGTACCTGTAATTATCTCCGTTTGAGCCCAAATCATGGTCGAAACGAACATAAATAAAATCATTAAGTAATTCTTAATTTTCATTTACTGTTAAATTTAGTTGTTGGTGCATAAATTTTGAATTGATTCTGGCCAAAAGCACATCCGGTAATCGAAATCGTTTGCGAATTGCGGGAAACGAAATCACAGTTAAGTTAAAATGGGGATTACACAAATTGGGAACTCAATTGCTTGTTAAAATTATGTTACTAATATATTAACTTAACAAGAAGAAAATCCAGAAAACGCCTTTACAAAAAATCTACATGAGAAAAGTTGCTTGTATAGATAACCCAAACACCCTAAAATTACTGATGAAAAGAAGGGAATACTTAATAATAAAGGAAATACAAAAAAAGATAGAAATGTATTTATTTCCTTTAATGTAGAGGTGGTGTTAAGGTAATATTGGGTGGTGTTAAGGCTATAAATCGATTATATAGTCTGTTAAATTGACCTCCCGGGGCAAGTTTAGTTTCTTTCTCAATCGATAACGTTTGATCTCAACACTCTTTACAGAAATGTTTATCAGCGGAGCAATTTCTTTGGAAGTAAGATTTAATCTTAAATACGCACAAAGACGAAGATCGTTGGAAGTAAGTTCAGGATGTTTATTTTTAATTTTGTCGAAGAATTCCTTATCGGCATTCTTAAAGGCTTCTTTAAACATCTTCCAGTTGTCTTCTTCCCTTAGCTCACTGTCAATAGTCTTTATAGCACTTTTTACTTTGGGATTCTCGGCTCCCTTTAGCTCCTGCTTGAGATGGGAGAGGAACTCATTTTTCTTTATTATCGCCATAGTGGAGGCAGCCAGCTGGCCATTCTTTTCCGCCATGTCTTTTTCCAGGTGTTCCTTCTGAAGTTTGATGATCTGCTGCTCGGCTTCAAGATTTTTCATCCTCAGGTTTTTCTCTCTTTCCCTGATGATTTTTTCATGCCTCCTTCGGTACGTATAATGTATTCCCAGCAAGCCCAGGATAAACAGGAGGAAATAACCGGCCACGGCGAGACTACTGTAATACCAGGGTTTGGCTATGGAAAACTCATAACTTACTATTCCCGTTTCCCTGTCATTCGTTCTCCCCTTTACCTGAAAGGTATAACTACCGGCGGGAAGATTTTCAAATTTCGCCGCACCTAAAAGATTCCATTGCGACCAGGTCCCGGAATAATTAAGTAGCCGATAACTGTACTCAATCCTGGATAAGCTCTGGTAATTGGGAATACTAAAAGCAAAAGCTATGTTATTAATTTGACTATCTAAGTCTAACCCCGATTCCTGCAGGTCATTGAAGGAGTAATTTTCTCTTGTGGCGGAAGTCCCGACTGCACCAATAACAAGTTCTCCCGACGGAATCTCTGCGAGGGGCAAAGAAAATACGATATACCCTCCGTTAGACCCTACCAGATATTGGTTTTTTCCTATCAGAGATATGTTTTCAAACCCTTTGCTGATATTTCGGTTTTCAAGGGGCAATGGGATATCCCGTTCTACAAGTTTTTGTTCAAAAGGATCCCGGGTGACAAAAAATAACTTGTCAACACCAAAGGTCCACCAACTACCATCGCTAAGGACCTCAGAAGCTCCACTTATCCTGTTGTTTTCACTGCTTAGATGGTTTAGTTCATTATTGGCAGTAAAACTGTTTCTACCTCTATCGTACATGTAGACCCTTTCTTCTGTTGAGTAATAGATGCTGTCTTCAAACCTGAAGATCTCTGGACCCAGACCGGATTCCTCCTCTATCTTAAAATTTTCAATGTTCTCCACCTTCGAATATTCTTCATCCAGCTCAAGGCGAAAGATCCCTTTATGATAGTGGCTTATCCAAATGATCGAATCATTTTCAACGATCATATGCTGTACAGACAGATCGAAATCTTCAAGATAATGTGCCGTGGAGTCTGGAGAATCATCCCCGAGATAGCTCAAGCCATTATAATGTCCCTGTAAAATTCCCGATCCGATTCTCTTAACTGTCCAGGTCCCGAGACCATCCCAAATCAAATCAGCATCAGTTCCTTCAATTTTGAAAGTCCCCCTGTCATGTCCTGCATACAGGCTCCCATTAATATAATTAAGGCTCCAAACCTGGCCCGTGGTGCCGGGAATTAGGGAATAGGGACCTTCAGATTCAGCATCCTGATAATAAAGTCCCTGATTTGTTCCTAAATACATCAATCCGTCTACCACCACGCTACAGTACACAGTTCCAATTTTTCCGAAGGTATCCACAAAAAGGCGAAAGGGACTTTCTTTGTTAATAACCGCTATACCATTATCCAGTCCACCCCAAATATTCCCTTCCGAATCTTCGGTGACGGCAAGTAAGGTATTGTTGAGGAGGGTGGGTTGAGACAGGTGGTACTGCATTATTCCATCCATACCTAAAATGTATAGTCCCTCCCCTATACTTCCAAGAGCAAGGGAACCATCCCTTAGATAAAGGGCTGAAAAAAAACTTACAGAGGTAGGATAATTTTCTATTGGCAAGGCTTCCCATTTATTCCCGGTAATAATGAAGACTCCGTCATCACGGGTAATTGCCAGCATCTTATCATCCGAATAAGGAAATAAACCTACAATTTGTTTGTTCCCGATCTCATCTTCCGAAACAAAAGATCTTCCAATTCCATCTTCAATGACAAAAAGGCCTTTTTCAGCTACCTGGTAATAAATTTTATTCCTTACCCCGAAAAGGTTAGAAATATTTCTTTCGGTAACCACAGTGGTCACTTTTCCGGTCTTCTTATTAAAGCTGTAGAGCTGCTGATGACTCTGAAAAACAATGTGATCATCCACCTCCTTTATATCCCAGAACTGTTCTCCGTCAACAAGACCCGTAACTACTGAATCTTTTAAAGAAGTATATTCAAGCCTTCCATTTTCTTCTGCCGTCCAAAAACCAAATTCCATATAGGCTCCGGTGTAGATATGATCCTCTGTAGCCAAAACTGAACGGACAGCGGTTTCCCCGGGAACTTCATAAAGGTTCCAGTGCTCCCCATCAAATTGAAGCAGTCCTGAATTATTTGCGACATAGATCTTCTTATCAGCTCCCTGAGAAACCATCCAGTTCTGGTTTCCGGCGCCATATTGACTGGGAGAAAAATTTGTGACAGGTGGAAGTTCCTGACTCTCAAGTGTAAGGCTGAGCAACAAAAAGAGTAAAAAGAGGTGTCTCAACAGTGGTAGATTTAATTCGAAGCCTGTAAAACAAATATAACTCCTATTTGGATTTAAGAAAACTTTTAGAGAATTCTATTTTAGTGGCCTTATTTAAATTAAGTCATCTTTTTTTATCTAAATCTACTCCTTCCTTAAGCATCACCTTATAAGATAGAAATGGATTTTATAGATATTCTAAAAAGTAAAGATTACTAAAAGGTCCTCCTTTTTGCCACTTTTCGCACCTATAGGTTAGGATTTCCTTTAGGAAAACCCATTTTTATTGTTAGAGACTGGTTAAACTGCAATAGATTGGTTACTTTTTTTTAGAAATTGGAACTTTTGTGGAGCAGAAGGTTCTCACAAAAAGAAAAATTAAACCGGAATTTTTATATGATCCAAAAATTGGTTTCCCCCGACCACTATTTCAGGTCCGTTTGTTATCAAATCTTGATTTTGCTTCTTGTTTCCTCCTTTTCACTCGCACAGGCACAGGTACAGGAAGCAGATACCTCTAGTGTTTCCCATACTTTTTATATTCTATCAAACACAGCACCGGGTGCCGATATGGCCACTCCTGCCCTCTTTGAAAGAATTTCGGAAGCTTCTCAGGATGATGAAGATGCAACCCTCCTCCTGCCGGGAAACTTAACTCCGAACCAGGGCTATCCTAAAGGAGAACAGGAAAGGGAACAAACTCAGGAATTTCTCACAAAGAACCTCCTACAGCCTTTAAATAACTTCAACGGAAATGTAATCTTTACTCCCGGTGAAAATGAATGGAATGAATCTGCACCTCAAAGTCTGGATGACCTGGAGAGCTTTTTACAGGAAAACAGCAATCGCGAATTTTTACCAGATGATGGTTGTCCTGTGGAAGAGATCCAGGTAAATGATGAAATCGCCCTTATCATCGTTGATTCTCAATGGTACCTGGAAGATTGGGATTTTAGCAGTGAATTCAATGTGAAATGTGACATTAGAACCAGGGAAAGATTCTTTATCGAATTGAAAGATGACTTAAAGGATAACTTTGGAAAGCTCAAAATAGTAGTGTTACATCATCCTATACTGAGTAATACTACTCCAGGATTTCTGAACAAATTATTCCCATTTTCGAAACAGAAATTTGAAAATCCCCTGTACCGTGAATTTCGGCAGACCGTGGAAACGCTTGCAAGCCAATTCGACGATGTGATCTTTGTTTCAGGAAATCACAAAAATCTACAGTATCTATCCAATGGAAGAAATCCGCAAATCATTAGCGCCACCGCCGCAGAAACTGAATCTGCCAAAGCTACAGAAGAAGATCACTTTGCTTCCGAAGAACCCGGCTATGCTAAACTTACAGTATTCAAAAACGGCAATTCCAAAGTAGAATTTTTCCAAGCTGAGGCATCAGCTGAAGAGCCACTTTTCAGTAAAGAAATTCCGAGGGAAAGAAATACTAAAATAGAATTGGAAAAAAACCAATGGGAGGAAATTGGGAACACATTTTCGGCTTCCATTTACACTCCCGAAGAAACCAGCAAGAGCGGACTTTACCGTTTTCTATGGGGAGACCACTACCGCGAAGTCTACAGCAGGAATATTGAGGTGCCGGTACTGCTCCTGGATACTATCTACGACGGACTACGTCCTATCAAGGAAGGTGGCGGTCAACAATCCCGTTCCATTCGATTTATCAATGAAGATGAACATGAATATACGCTCCGGGCTCTGCGCAAAAGTCCCACCCGCTATATACAAGCAGATCTCCTCCCTACTTCTTTTGTGGGCGACAGGATCAACAACACCTTCCCCCAGCGCCTTGTACTGGATTATTTTACTACTTCCCATCCCTATGCGAAGTTTGCTCTTGACAACTTCGCCGAAGCTCTGGGTTTACCTCACATACAACCGGAAATCTATTACGTACCGCGACAACCGGCACTCGGGATCCATAATGATGAATATGGAGATGAGCTTTATGAGTTACAGGCACACGCAGGGGACGAGAACAAGGATTTCCCACAGTTTAGGAAACCCCAGGACATCCTTAGCACCTTTGACCTTTTGGAAGAACTTGGGGAAGAACCCACAGCAGGTGTAGACAGAAATGAATATATCAAAGCCCGGCTTTTTGATATGTTAATTGGGGATTGGGATCGTCACCAGGACAATTGGCGATGGGCAGAATATGAAGAAGATGGATCCAAGCTTTTTGTTCCTATTCCCCGCGACAGGGATCAGGCTTTCTCTAAATACGATGGACCGCTTATTGATGCCATTAAACTGGCAGTGCCAAATCTAAGAAAGATGCAGACGTATGATGAAGATATCGACAATGTAAAATGGTTTAACTGGTCCGGTTATCCATTAGACTTGCAAATCCTTTTCCAGAGTGACTGGGAAACCTGGGAACAACAAGTGAAATTTATTCAAAATGAAATTACAGATGAACAAATCGCTGCTGCCTTTGCTGAATTGCCTGAAGCAGCACAGGATCAAAGCATAGAGGATATTAAACAAAAGCTAAAAGCTCGTCGTGGTAATCTTATGGAGATCGCCCGCGAATATTACGAGCGTATGAATGAGTTCATTGTGATCACTGGTACAGATGAAGATGAAGAATTCGAGATCCTAAGGAAAGAAGACGGAATGACCGAGATCACACAAACATCAGAAGGCGAAGAGATCTTCATGCACACTTACGATTCAGATGAGACAGATGAGATCTGGATCTATGGAATGTCCGGTGAGGATACTTTCATAGTTTCAGGAGAGGGCGATGATCCCGTTAAGATTAGGGTACTGGGAGGTCCGGGAGAGGATGTTTACGACTTTCAGAATAAAAAGAAAGTAAAACTCTACGATTTTAAAAGTTCCAAAAATGAGATCGTGCAGCCGGGTTCCCGTAAACTCCTGGTGGATTCTTACAAGATTAATAATTTTTACTATAAAAAATTTAAATACAGCACCTTTAAGGCACTTCCTTACGTAAATTTTGAAACCGATTTAGGTTTCACCCTGGGCGCTGAAGCTATCTGGACCAAATATGGATTGGTTAATAATCCGTTCCAGGCTCAACATGAGCTTTTGGCCAACTATTATTATGATACCAATGGATTTTCTTTAAACTATAACGGAGAATTTGCACACCTGTTTTACAATTGGAACCTGGGAATTACCGCCCGGTATACCAGCCCCAATTATACCCTCAATTACTTCGGAAGCGGAAGTGAAGCTGAATATTTTCGAAAGGAAGTAAATAGAAACTACAACCGGCTAAAGATCCAAGAATGGCATTTTTCGCCTGCTCTTATTTGGCGCAACGATGCCGGAAGTATTTTTGATTTAAGGACTTTGGTTGAATCATTCAAGGTGGAATATGACCCCGATACTTTTCTCGGGGAAATATTACCTCCCGAAAATGACATTTTTGACTCTCAATTATATGCCGGCCTAGAAGCTAACTACCGTTTTTATAGTAAAAACACAACTGCCTTCCCCAGCCTGGGATCTGATGTTAGGCTTACCAGCGGCTACAAGAGTAGCATAGACGGTGCGGGAAATAAATTTGCTTATCTGGAACCGTCAGTTTCAATTAATTATCCCTTAATCTCCAGCGGCTATGCAGTCTTTGCTACAAAAGTAGGGGGAGAGGCCATTTTTGGCGATAATTATGAAATCTACCATGCTGCCACTATTGGCGGAAATCAAAATTTAAGGGGCTACAGGAATCACCGTTTTAATGGAAAACAAGCCTTTTACCACAGTACCGATCTTAGAACCGCATTAGGATTATGGGAAAACCGGTTTATACCCATTGTTTATGGAGCTACTGTAGGATTCGATTATGGACGGGTCTGGACGCCTGGTGAAAACTCAGAGCAATGGCACAACAACTACGGAGGTTCCGTCTGGATAAGTGCCGGCCTTGCAATAACCGGGAATATCGGCTTTTATCATGGCGGTGACGGAAATCGCCTGAGCATGATGCTTAACTTCAAGTTTTGATTTTGAAATTACCTTTTCCTTAACGCCTGCTTTAAGGATTACTTACTAGCTTCATAAGCTATTGAAAAATAGCATAAAAGACATAGCCATGGGAAAATTAGAAGGAAAAGTAGCACTCATCACTGGCTCCGATTCGGGAATAGGACAGGCTTCAGCAATTGCTTTTGCACAAGAAGGAGCGAACGTAGTGGTAACATATCATACCGATGAAGAAGGTGCCAAAGAAACCCTCCAAAAAGTTGAAGCAGCAGGAAGAAAAGGGATGGTTCTTAAAGTTGATATTTCTGAAGAAAAGGAAGTGGAAAACATGTTTGACAAGGCTTTGAAAGAATTCGGAAAGGTGAATATTTTAATGAATAACGCTGCTATTAACGGGCAGGGTTATAAAGTAGCGGAGATGCCAACGGAAAAGTGGGATAAAGCCATTAAAATAAATCTGTACGGCACCTTTTTCTGTACCCGCCGATTTATAAAGGAGCTAAGAAAGCAAAAAGAAAAAGGAAAGATCATTAATGTAAGCTCTGTTCATGAAGAGATTCCTGCCCCGGGAACAGCAGAATACTGCGCTTCTAAAGGTGCAGTTCGCAACTTTACGCGCGTTCTCGCTTTGGAACTGGCAGAAGAAGGAATTAATGTTAATAATATCGCACCCGGAATGATCCTCACCCCGATGAATCAGGAGGCTGTTGAAGACAGGGAAAAAAGGGAGGATCAGGTGCAACACATCCCCATGAAACGCGCAGGAAGACCTGAAGAAATAGCAAAACTTGCAGTTTTTCTTGCTTCATCAGATTCCGATTACGTTACCGGCTCCACCTACGTCATGGACGGCGGATTGATGCAGAACGTGGGACAGGGAGCCTAAAAATAGTACGCAGTGGTCAGTAATCAGTAGCCAGTAGGATTTTAATTTCTACTTCAGATTATCCTCCTGAAAACTGCAACCACATAAGACCAAAAGCCGATTCTATTGAACGCATAAAAAAACCGGATCAAAACGATCCGGTTTAAAAAGTGAGTTTTCTTAGGCATTTATTCAACTGCACGATAGTCAAACTCCTGACCTCCTACAGATATACCTGCCATAAGTCCGGCTTTGGGCATAATTGCTACTCCGGCACCATTTTCAAAAGTAAGGGCTTCACCCGCTCCTTCATCCCAGATCACTGCAGAAGCACTACCGCCAAATTCAAAATTACCTTCCTTGAACGTGTCGAGAGCTTCCTGAGTCTGGAAAACAATCAATTCTCTAAAAGCCTTTCCTCCAAACTGGAATCCTATATCTATTTGTCTAAGCTCAGCATAACCGGCAACTTCGCCGTTTTCATAAACAATACCGTTTCCTGCTGCACCACCTAGGATCCAGGCTCCTTTTCCTACATTAGGAAAAATTGCATAACCGGCAGCTTCATTTAGCATATTTTCCAATTCTGGATTGGCCCTTTTAAAAGCAGCTTTCGCATCCATCGCATCAGTTTGTATTACTTCCCGCTTTTCCATGTCCATTAGCATATCCCTATCCTGGGCACTAACATTGGCCGAGGTAAAGAGTAGCATCAAAACTATAAGTGCGCTGTAAAAATTATAAGATATTCTTTTCATAATTATATCTGTTTTAAGGTTATAACCTTAAAGTACTGAATAATAACCCGCAAGACTGTTAACCGCACGTTATTTCACGAAATCTTAAGGTTTGATGCTCTCATGGCCCTCGATAGTTAAAAAGGATATCCGGCTTCAATTGGACATCAAAATGGGGTTAGATTATTTAAATTTTGCAGCTAAATATTTCTTTTGAATCTAATCTATTGGTGCCTAACAAGATTTTATTCAGGGAGCTCAATCAGGACTAAAACTAAAAAGCTTTAGCTCCCATTGGAACTGAAAGGAATTATTATCTTGTACAACTATCCTTATACTAAAAATTACTCGGTATGGACAAATATTTTGGTATTTCAGGCGGATCTTTATTAGCCGTTTTTTTGTCGGCAGTAGGAATTTACTGTGCTGTGATTTTATTCACCAGGATTGCAGGAAAAAGAAGCTTCTCTAAGATGTCCAGTTTTGATTTCGCAATGACCATTGCGATTGGATCGATTATAGGTAGTACTCTTTTATTAGCCTCTGTGAATCTTGTAACAGGAATAATTGGCCTTGCATCTGTTTATCTTCTACAGCAGCTGGTTGCTTATTTAAGAAGGTTTGACTCCTTCGGAAAGCTTGTGGAGAATAAACCATTTTTATTAATGAAGGGTTCCCGGGTTCTGGAAGAGAATTTAAAAAAAGCAAGAGTTACAAAAGGAGACCTGCGTGCGAAGCTACGGGAGGCAAATGTTATCCAACTTTCCCAGGTCAAGGCTGTAGTATTTGAAACAACAGGCGATATTTCGGTTTTACATGGACAGGAAGATCAGGAGGTGGAAAAGTGGCTGATGGAAGATGTTAAACAGTAAAATTATAATTCCAGTATCTTTTAGTGGCTAATAAAGCTCTGCATTTCCAACTTTAGAAGTTCTTTATATCGGAGAATTCTCTCCAGACAACTTCCTGATCTAATCAGAAATACTCGCCATCACCATCTGCCGGAACTTCCATCCGGTTTCATCGCCGGTGTCTCCCTGAGTTTGTTTTAGAATAATTCCAATCACATCTTCTTCGGGATCTGCAAAATACTGGGTGTTGAAATAACCTCCCCAGTCGAATGTGCCTTCACTTCCCAAACCTCCGGTTCGAGCTCCTTCTTCATTCAGGACTGAAAATGCCAATCCGTGATCTTTATTTGGATCTCCAAAAAGTTCTTTTGCGTGATTTTTCAGAATAAGATCTACAGTGGTCCTGCTTAGTATCCTGTTGCCGTTAAGTTCACCCCCGTTCAGGTACAATTGAAGAAAACGGGCATAATCTTCCGCAGTACTTGTAAGCCCGGCCCCACCCGAAAAGAATTCCTTTGCACCTTTGAAAGGATAATCGGGGTCGTAAAAAGTAATGGGAAAATTCTGCCATTCTCCATTTTTTTTGTGCTGCACGGCTACAAGACGATCCTCATCTTCTTCAGAAATATAGAACTGCGTATCGTCCATTCCCAAGGGCTCAAAAATCCTTTCCTTTAAAAAATGGTCAAATGCTTGGCCTGATATCTTTTCCACAAAATAACCAAGCACATCAAGACCTTCGCTGTAGTGCCATTCTTCACCGGGCATTGCGTACAGTGGCAATTCTGCTAATTTCTTCACATTCTCTTCAATGCTTACATTATCTGTGGTAAAAAGGTCAACAATCCCCGCCTTAGCGTATATTTTTCTAATTTTTTCATCAGAATCTATTCTGCCATATCCCAGGCCGGAGGTATGGGTGAGTAGCTGCCGGATAGTTATTTCCTTACCTGCCGGTTTTGTAGTATAAGTAGAATCCTTTTCATTAAAGGTTTCAATGACCTGAGGATCCTTAAACTCCGGAATATATTTGGAAATGGGATCATCCAGCCTGAATTTCCCTTCCTCCCACAACATCATGACGGCAGTCGAGGTTATAGCTTTTGTTTGAGACGCAATTCTGAAAATGTCATCTTTTTGCAGTTCACTGCCTTCAGCATTAGCCGTTCCAAAGCTTTTATGGTAGACAATCTTGCCATCTTTCGCTATTAGAGCTACAGCTCCCGGAATTTCTTTTTCAGCAATAGCTTCTTTGAGCATTTGATCAATTTTATCCAGTCGCGATTCACTCATCCCCGCTTCCGCTACAGAAGCTGCTGAAGTAAGTGCGGAATTAGAAGGGTTCTGAGCTGATACCAGTGTGGTCACCAGCAGAAGCATTATCACTACGTACTTCTGTGAATTAAATATCTTTTGTAGCATATCCAGAATCTAAAATGAATGACTAAAGTAGAAAAAAAGAAAAGGCTTACTCTCCCCCACAGGAGGAGAATAAGCTTTTCAACAATTAGAAACTAACTAACAACTAATTTTCTGTGGCCATTAAAACATCCAGTAGCCCGGGATAAAGAACTTCTCCCGTACTCCTGTCAAAAAGGGCAAAACCGAGATCATCTACATCTCCGTTGTCCCAGTATACCGGTACCAATCCGTGTTCCAGGGCAGCCGCGGTTATATATTCATTATAATATTCCCGATACGCTTCATGTCCTTCAACTCCCTCTCTCCTAATAGCGCCATATTCTCCCAAAATCACTCCAATTCCCTGATCGATAAAATTGGTCTTCATTTTTTCAAATTGACTATCGGCATAAGATTCATTTGCCCAATCTTCAGATTCCGGTGCGTCTTCACCCCACTGGTAAACTGTACTATTTTCATTCAGCGTAAAATTGTAGGGATCATAGTAGTGAACTTCCATGAATAACCTGTTGTCTACAACATCTTCGGGAACAACAACATAATTCACGGTATGGTCGATATTTGTATTAAATCCCTGTACTACGAGATGCCTGTAGTGGTTTCTACCGCCAGTTTCCCTCACCGTGTTAACAAAAGTCTCGTTAAAGCTGTTTTGAACGGTATAATATTCCTCGGTAGGAGTGCCGTAATCACCTTCGACCATAACTTCATTGGTGCCGGCAAAAAGTAAATTATCGTCATAATCTCTAAAGTGAATAGCAATTTGTTGCCACATGGCATCTAAACGCTCATTTACATAATCCTGGTCATCATAAGTCGGTTGCATCCATCCGCCATCCCAGTGGATGTTGATGATTGCATACATGTCATTATCCAGCACATAATTTGCAACTTCTTCTACGCGATTCATCCATTGCTCCTGAATTATAAAATTCTCGGGATCTGAGAATTTACTCCATGCTACTGGAATTCGAACGGTATTGAAACCTGCTGCTTTTACTGAATCGATAAGTCGCTCAGTAACGACCGGATTTCCCCAGGCGGTTTCTCCGCCTATGGCCTCAAGAGAATTTCCAAGGTTCCAGCCAATTCCCATCTCATCTGATAATTGAACACTTGTCATATCTCTCATCCCAGAATTATCCGGTGGAATAGAAGCTTCAACTCCTTCATCGGGCACCTCTTCTTCGGCTGCTTCCTGGGTTACCTGTACTTCATCCACAAGATCTCCATTATCTCCAGATATCGTTAAAGTTACAGCTCTGCTCTCCAACATCTCATTCGGTTGTGCGGTAACCTGAATATTCAAGGTTCCTTCAGAGGCAACTTCCGAAAGGCTTAGCCAGTCCGGAACTCCTGTAATAGTCCAGAGGGTGTTGCTGGATATCTGCATTCCTTTTGCCCCACCTTCAGCACTAAATGCCATAGCCGCAGGGCTAACGCTGAGCGAGGGATCTACAATTACGGGGTCGTTATCATCCTCCTGCGAACAGGAAGTAAAACCCGCTACTAACATTAGTAGCAGGAATGTCCACGATGTAAATTTTGTCTTCAACATGATTAAAAGTATTAAGTTAATGTTAGTCTCCGGTTGAAATCCTGACTACAAATGCCTTTTCATTTATTGTATTTGCAGGAGTTGTAAGATGTAGTCCTTGTTCATTAAGTTCATAAGCTATCTCCCCGCCACCTAAAACTGAAACGGAATTAACATTGGGAACATTTGTCCCCAGCACTTCTTGTGAAAAAGAGCTTAGAGTGACTCGTTTATTATTCCCCGGCCATCCCAGGAAAATAGCATAGATGTTTTCCCCTTTTTGGGTATATCGCACATCTTCTGCGGTGTAAGTCAATTTGTCCAGAAACATTCCCGATCGCTCCTGTTTAGTAGGACCTTCACCATACACTTCCCATGTGCGTGTGCCGTAAATGGCTTCGCCGTTGGTATCCAGCCATTCTCCAATTTCCAATAAAATATCCTGCTGATTCTGCGGAATAACGCCATTTGCCTTAGGAGAAATATTCAACATTAAAGCTCCGTTTTTACTCACGATATCGGCCAATAGGTCAATAATTTCATCAGAAGTTTTTAGGCCAAGATCATTCGTGTAACTCCAGCTGCCTACAGAAACCGTTTCATCGGTAAGCCAGAATTCCTCAGTCTTGTCTTTCATTCGTCCTTTCTCAAGGTCTTCCAGACTTACAGATTTAGGTAATTCTCCCTCTTTATGGGTGATCACCACCTGCTTGTCTTTGGCTTCAGCATGATTGAAATAGTACGCAACAAATTCTCTCTTCAGGGAGTCGGGTAATTTGTCGAGCTTGCTATCAAAATAAATAAGATCGGGGCTGTAGTTGTCAATGACTTCTTTTAATTCCCCCAGCCAGTTTTTATAAAATTGTTCCTTCAAAATATTGCCATACATGATCGACAGCAAAGAATCTTCGGAAGAAGTCGGCAACTCCGGATTGTATGGAAAATACGAGGTGTCATCCAGCCATTTTGTAGAATCCTGTTGTGCAATTTGAAGGTTCCTCGCCTTGTGAAAGGTGGTGACAAATTTCATATCACGCTCCTTAAAGGCATTTTCCAGCTCCCCTACAATATCCCTTTCGGGACCCATGTCAACAGAATTCCAGGGGTTGATCTCACTATCCCAGTTCGACCAGCCGTCATGATGAATCGCCACAATCCCCCCAAATTTCGCACCTGCCTTTACAAACAAATCGGTCCAGGCATTGGCATCAAATTCTTCGGCTTTAAACATGGGCACGTAATCGTGATATCCAAATTCGGAATGTTCTCCGTACGTTTCCACGTGATGCCGATATTCATCTGTACCCTCTATGTGCATATTCCTGGGATACCAGTCGTTTGCATACGCCGGAACGGACAGAACTCCCCAATGCAAATAGATCCCGAATTTGGCATCTTTAAACCATTCAGCAGTCTCATCATATTTTGCAAGGGAATCCCAGTCGGCAACATAAGTTTCCTTCTGAAGCTCATCAACACTTTCCTGCTGATTACTACGGCCACAAGCCAATATCAATAGCACGAAAAGGATAGCTGTATTTTTTAAGTATTGCATAATTTTTATTTCTTCCGAAACTAGTTAACCTTTGACCTTCAACTAATGCCTATCCAAAAAGGGCATTTTTGAAACTTCTTTTATAAACTTCCTACTCTATTTCAATCTTTACTTCCTGCAAAATATTGCGGGAAGAATTCCCCAATTTTAGAGTGTAGATTCCCGGTTCTACGGTCCATTTTTTATTTTCAATATTATAGTAAGCAAGTTCTTTTACCGGCACTTCAATAGTCACAGTCTCTGTCTCCCCTGCAGCGATCATTGCTTTCTCAAAACCTTTAAGTTCCTGAGCGGCACGCTCTACATTAGAATCTGTTTTGGAAACATAAAGCTGAACCACTTCCTTCCCATCAAGTTCCCCGATATTGGTAACATCTACAGAAACCTGAATAGTTTCATCGTCCGTAAAAGCTTCAGTTTTATTTACTCGGGCGTTAGAAAAATCAAAATCTGTGTAAGAAAGTCCGTAGCCAAAGGGATACATAGGATCGATATTTTTAGTATCGAACCAGCGATAACCAACCAGAATTCCTTCTTCATAAGTTACAGATTCGCCCCCCGGGAAGCTGTTAGTAGCATGAGCGGGAGAATCTTCCAATGCCATCGGCATAGTCCATGGCAGTTTCCCCGATGGATTAATTTTTCCTAAAAGCACATCTACTAAAGCGTTTCCACCTTCTGATCCATTGAACCAGCTCCATACTAGAGTGGAAGCGTCTTTTTCCACTTTTCGAAGATCAAAAGGAGCACCGGCAATCATTACAACGACTGTATTTGGGTTTGCTGCTTTGATCCTGTCGATAAATTCTTCCTGGCCAAATGGCAATTGAAGGTCCCGACGGTCTGCTGCTTCAGATTCATAATCCCGGTTGGAACCGGCAAAAACCACTGCAATATCAGATTTCTTTGCAGCCTCTACTGCCTCCTGCACCATCGCTTCGTCCAGTTCATCAATAGTTTGGCGGCCGTAATTCTGGTTTCCGTCTTCCGCAGGAACATAATTTTCCTCGTAACCTTTGGCGTAATTTATTGTAACAGATTCCGGTAGTTTATTCTGAAGTGCTTCAAGCGGCGTAACTTCAGTTTTTGTTTTAACTCCGGCACCAAATCCTCCCTGGGCATAGGTTCTCGTGGCGTTATTTCCTAACACAGCTATGCTATTAATCTCCTGAGCATTTATGGGAAGCAAGTCCTTTTCATTTCTTAGGAGAACCACAGATTCTGAAGCGATATTGTAAACATCCTTCAAGTGTTGTTCAGTATTACGGCTGCCTTCAGCGCGTCCAGTGGAATCAATTGCTTTAATGTTATACATCACCCTAAGCACTCTTCTAACACTTTCATTTACTTCATCTTCAGAAAGTTCTCCCGATTTTACAGCCTCTATAAGCGGTTGGGCGAAATAGTATTCCTCAAAAGGTGCGTTGGTTCCCATTTCAACATCTGCTCCGGCTTTTAAGGCCTTAACCGTGCTATGGATTGCAGCCCAGTCTGAAACCACAAATCCTTTAAAACCCCACTCGTCCCTCAAAACCTCCTGGAGCATATATTCATTTTCGTTTAGGTAATCTCCACGTAATCTGTTATAAGCGCCCATGACGCTATAGGCATGTCCTTGTTCAACGGCAGCTTCGAAAGCAGGAAGATAAATTTCCCTAAGGGTTCGCTCGTCCAGGAGTACATCCACGGTACCACGGTTTGTTTCCTGGTTGTTAACGGCGTAGTGCTTGATACTGGCAGCTACATCATTTTCCTGAATCCCAACTATGTACGGGACAGCAATTTGCTTGTTCAAAAATGGATCTTCAGAAAAGTATTCGTAGGTGCGGCCACCCAGCGGAGTCCTGATGATATTAAAAGCAGGCGCCAGTAGGACATGTTTATTGCGGTCACGTGTTTCTGCGCCTATGACATTGCCAAAGGTGTACGCCAGCTCAGGGTTCCACGTTGCTGAGAGCCCGCCGCCGGCAGGTAGGAAAGTTGCATGATCATTTTCCCATCCTGCAGGTGCCCAGGAGTCCCGGGAGATCTCCTCACGTACTCCCAGGGGTCCATCGGCCATGGTTAATTCCGGAATTCCCAGGCGTGGAACACCTGAAGTGGCAAACATGCTTGTCCCATGCAACATTCCCGATTTTTCTTCCAGGGTCATTAGTGAAATTAAACTGTCAATTTCATCTTCGTATTCCATGCTAAGGGGTTTCCCCTCAAAAATGTCTTTTTCCTTCGCTTCTTCTGTATTTGTTGTATCAGTTGCCGATCCATCCTGACATCCTGTAAAGGCGATAAGGCTAAAACCAACTGAAAGAGCTAATAATTTGTTTCTCATAATCAATATTTATTTCTGAATGCTTATTATTTTAGTTTTGGAGACCATATCTGAAGCTCCACCTACCTGGATTTCAATTTTTCCTTCTTCCAATTCGAACTGTTGTGTATGGACGTTCCAGTATGTTAGATCTTCAGCTTTAAGCGGAAGGTCAACTGTCACAGTTTTTCCCGCGGGTACCGGCACTCGTCGGAAACCTTTTAATTCTTTAATAGGTCGCTCTACTGAAGAATCTAAGTGCTTCACGTAGAGCTGAACGACTTCCTCGCCGTCCATTTTCCCGGTGTTCCAGATTTTTACTTTTACAGTAGCAGTTTCACCTTCCTGAAGAGTATTTTTATCCACCTCAACTCCTTCATACCTGAAGTCGGTATAACTTAAACCGTGGCCAAATGCATACAACGGCTCACCTTCAAAATACATATAGGTTCTTCCATTCCTGATATTGTAGTCCATCAATGGAGGCAGGTCTGTTATACTTTTTACCCAGGTTTGCGTGAGTCTTCCTGCCGGATTGTAGTCTCCAAAAAGCACATCTGCCAGTCCGTTGCCTAATTCCTGACTGTTCTGCGTCATATGCACTATAGCCGGAATGTTCTCCTCTGTCCAGTTAATAGCATAAGGAAAACTGCTGATAAGGACTACGGCCGTATTTGGATTTGCCTGATGAACAATTTTTATAAGGTCTTCGTATTCGAGAATAAGCGACTGCCGGTCTACAGATTCTTTTCCTTCGCTTGGCACGGGGCAATCGGCCCAACCTGCATTACAAGTGGGATGATTTCCTACCAGAACAATAGCAACGTCGGCCTTTGCTGCAATTTCAGCAGCTTTTCCATCTGCATTGTTCTCGGCAGTAAGGATTTCCACATCTTCACCAATTTTATTTTTAATTCCTTCCAAAGGAGTTACCCGGTACGGCGGAGTTCCACTGTACCAGTCCAAAAGCACCTCATCTGCACGTGAACCTATTACGGCAAGGGTCTTAATCCTATTTTTGTTGAGCGGTAAAAGGTTCTGTTTAGGATCATTTTTAAGAAGTACAATAGACTTTCGGGTTGCTTCCAAGGACAACTGCTTATGCTGTTCAGTAGTCCAGGGATCGATAGTATCTTTTCCGGTCCCAATTTTGGTGAAAAGATTATTTTCAGCAGGATCCAGCATTCCCAACTTGAGCATGACACGATAATTTCCACGGATTACCTCATCAATATCAGCTTCGGAAAGGTAACCGTTGGCGATTGCGCCGTAAACAGCTTCGGTATATTCGTCCAGGAACTGGTTGATTCCGGCTTTAATAACAGCAGCGGCTCCCAGGTATTTATCTTCATAATATTTGTGATCTGAAAGGAGCAGCTTGAACGCACCACCATCTGTACAAATGATCCCGTTTTGTCCCCATTCATTCACCGTGATCTTTTTGAGCATGGGATGAACGGTGGCAGGAATTCCATTGACTTTATTATAAGCAGCCATATATGCCCTGGAACCTCCTTCCAGAATGCCCTTTTTGAAAGGTAAAGCGTAGTACTCTCTCCACAACCGCTCATCAAAATCTGATGAAGTATAAGTACGTCCATCTTCATTGCTGTTTGCCAGAAAATGCTTCATTAAAGAAGCGGTTTGCCAGTAATTTGAATCATTTCCCTGCAGGCCTTTTACAAAAGCCACTGTTAATTCCCCTGCCAAAAATGCGTCTTCTCCATAGCTTTCTTCAGTACGTCCCCATCGTGGATCTCTTGCGAGATCGGCGTTGGGGGCACGAACAACGAGTCCGCCGTGGTTGTATTTCTGAAAGGCATATCGGGCCTCAAGACCTTCAGCCGCAGCAACTTTTTGAATTAATTCCCTGTCCCATGTTTCCCCAAGTCCATAGGCTTGTGGAAAGGTGGTGGTGACCTGTACTTCCCGATTTCTGCCTTCCCAGCCTGCAGGTCCACCCAGGGCAAGTCCGTGAAGTCCTTCCACGTGTCCCGTCCCTTTAACGCCTAATCTTGGTATTGAAGGATTAGTACTCAAAGCTTTAATCTTCTCATCCAGTGTCATCACAGACAGCAGATTATCGATTCGCTCTTCAGTGTCCAGAGATGGATCCTGAAAAGGATATTCATAGCCCTGTTGTGCCCACAGGGTTGGGGCAAAAACAAACAAAAGAATATATTTAAAAGTTTTGAACATGATTTTAATTTCTAGAGATGCCGGTGCTTAACCAGACTTTTCCCCGGCTATCTTATATTTTCTTAAATCTTATTGCAGTTCCACCACTGGCACCCAGTTCAAGAGTTAGAGAATCTGATGCAGTTACTTCCCTGGAGGTTATTTCCACCTTTTCAGGATTATTGTCAAGTCCTGTTCCTTCAGCATCCGCATAGATTTGTGCTTCATATTTAGCATCATCATCCAGGAAGGAAAGGGAAATTTCCAGGTCGCGTGCATTTTCATCTGTAATGCTGCCAAGATACCAGTCATCGCTGTCGATATCCTTTCTTACTGTCGTGATGTAATCTCCAATTTCTCCGTTTAAAATTTTTGTGTCTGCCCAGTCTATCGGCACATCCTTTAGGAATTGGAATTCGGGTTTACCTACGTAATTTTCCGGTAGATCGGCCAGCATCTGGATTGGAGAATACACGGTCACTAACAACGCCAATTGTTTGGCAGAAGTGGAGTGAACCCTTCTTCCGGGGTAGCCCTGGCTTATCTCAACATCCAGAATTCCGGCGGTAAAATCCATAGGTCCCGCAAGGAAGCGAGTAAATGGTAAAATAGTCACATGGTCGGGAGGATTACCTTCACTCCACGCATTATATTCTATTCCGCGGGCACCTTCACGGGCCATCATATTAGGATAGGTACGTCTTTCTCCTGTGTCTTTGATCGGCTCATGGAAAAGCACCGTGAGGTTATATTCGGCAGCTTTTTTCAGAACATATCTGAAATAATTTACCCCGAACTGTCCATGGTGCCATTCCTTCATATTTAGCATAGAACCTACGTGGCCAATTTTCACATCACGAATTCCCATTTTGTTGTACAATGCAAAAGCACTGTCTATCTGCTGCAGGTAGTTGTCAATGTTGGACCCGGTTTCATGGTAGCCAATGATTTGCACCCCGTTTTCTGCAGCATAATCGGTCACTTCTTTAAGATCAAAGTCATCTGTAGCATCAGTGAAACTGAATTGATGCATCGCATTTTGGTACCAATCCGGCGTCCAGCCCTTATTCCAACCCTCGATCAATAAGTGGTCAATTCTCAGCTGGTTGGCATAATCAATATGTTCTTTAGCATTCTTAGTAGACGCTCCATGATCGGGACCTTCCCAAAAAGTGTATTTCCCAATATGCATTCCCCACCAAATCCCAAGATATTTAACAGGCTCTATCCAGCTGGTATCGTCTATTGTATTTGGATCATTTAAGTTAAGAATCAAATAAGAAGTTATAAGATCTATGGGTTCTTCCCCAATTTGAAGAGTTCGCCATGGAGTAGTAAATGAATTAGTAGTACGCACTTTCACTCCGTCTGCCCAAGGAACTAAATCGGCCTTTAGAATATTTCCGGAAGTATTAGTCAAAGTCATACTGGCATAATCCTCGAGATCTGCTTCGTGAAAACTGATTGCCAGTCCGCTGTTGCTTTCGATCGTAAGAGGAGTGTGTACCGTATCCAGTTCACTAACCGGTGAAGCTTCAAATAAATTCTCATAGCGTTGTTCGTGATAAGCCGGGATCCACCAGGCTTTTCCGTCATCCTTAAGGTTGAAGCTGGTAAGTTCATCCATAATAAATATGCTGTCCTCAATTCCCTGCTCCGGAAAAACATATCTAAAAGCAACTCCATCATCAAACGCCCGGAACTCCAGCTGAAGTTTCCTCTGCTTTCCTGATTTCTCCTGAAGATTAACAACCATCTCATTATAATGATTTCTTATTTGCTTTTTTTCACCCCAAACCTGTTCCCAGGTTTCATCTTTTGAGGTTTCTTCAATCCCGGTGATTTCAAAATTATTCCCAAGGGTGTCGTTGTCTTTAAAAACAAAACCCATCTCTGAAGGGGTGATTATTTCGGTCTCACCCCTGCTAACAGAATATTTTGGATTGTTATTGGTGAGCTCAAGCTTTATTTTGTTTTGGCCATCGGGTGAACTAAGCTCGTGAACCTTTGCTGTCTCTTCATTACAGGAAAAAACCGAAAGAACAAATGCGGGGATTAGTATAAATCTGGTGATCATTTTTTATTACTTAAATTGTCTTCAAATATGCTTACTACGATAAAAATTCTGCTTCTAATCTTATATGGTGGTCAGGAGAATGCGATCCTGAAATAAGCTCAGGAGGACTATCCCATGAAGGTTGGTTTACCTTTCCTGGTTTTGCCACTGCGTTCTGAAGGTGGTTTTTCCATTCAACGGATTTTCGGTAACTTCAAAATTGCTCCCTCTTTTTGAAACCGAAATGGTTTCCACTGCATCTCCTTCAGGTAAATAAATTTTTCCGGTTGCCTCATTAGTTTCTTCAGCTGCATAAACCTTCAGATCTAGTTTTGACCAGTCCATGTCCTGAGTCGATTGTGCCAATTCTATATGCGGAATTACCGTTCCATTCTTCACAAGGGCAATAATTGGGATGTCCCCGGCTTTGATGGTATGCCAACCGCTGTCGTACACTTTACCTGTTTGGTAATCGATCCATTTTCCGGGAGGAAGATATACTTCCCTTTCGGTAATTTCTTCAAAAAGTGGCGCCACCAGCATGCTGGAGCCGAAAAGGTATTGATCATCAATTAACCAGGAGCCTGGATCATCGGGAAATTCGACGAAGAGTGCGCGCATCATTGGCAATCCCTGTTCTGCACTTACTTTTGCCTGGGCGTAGATGTAAGGCATCAATTCATACCTCATGTTATCTGCTTCCCTGAAGGCTTGAAGGAAACTTTCGTTGTAAAGCCATGGCTCTGTAGGTGGCTCTCCATGACTTCTCACATGAGAAGTAAGCATTCCAAAGGGAGTCCATCTTCTATAAAGACCCTCAGGCGCTGCTGTTACAAAGCCGCCCACGTCATGGCTCCAGAAACTGAAACCACTCAACCCAAGTGACAGTCCCCCGCGAAGGGTAGCCGACATTGCCGTATTTGTTGTAGCCGCATCTCCTCCCCAATGTAATGGGTAACGTTGGCTACCGGCCCAGGTACTGCGAGCCCAAATAAGGGAATAACCTTTTTCTTTTTTGGTAAGTTCTGCCACGGCCTTGTTGTAACGCAACGGATAAAGGTTGTGCTCATAAAAACCGGTGCGGCCGGAATGATATTGCCCGGTCGCCGGGGCAGCTTCTCCAAAGTCAACTTTAAAAACTCCCACACCCTGATCGAACAAATGTTTTAGTTTTCCCTGGTACCATTCCACAGCTTCGGGATTTGAAAAATCCAATACGGCATCTTCAAAAGGAATATTTCCTTTTCTGTCTTTTACGGCCAGTTCTTTTTCCACTATCTCGTCAAAAAGGGTATTTTGAGGAGTAAAATATGGTAGTTGCCAAAGTGATATGTGAAAACCATCTTCTTTCATGTCTTTCATCATATCAACGGGATCATCAAAACGATCTTCAGCAAACTCATAGTTGTTTCTCCAGTCCACATCAAACCATCCGGTATCAAAATGGATCACGTCACTCGGAATTTTATATTTCCGAAGGTTTGAAGCGATCTCCCGCCCTTCTTTTTCAGAAAAATAGGTAATTCGGCTCATCCAGAAACCAAAGGACCACAGTGGCGGCATTTCTGCTTTCCCGGTGAGGTCGGTATATTCGTCAAGAATCTCTTTTGGTTCTCCAAGGAAGAAGAAAAGGTCGGCGACATCATCACCAATCATCATGTTGTTGGCGGCGTTAAAATATTTTCCGAAGTCAACTGTAATTGGAGATGAAGTGTGCATAAAGACTCCGTACCCGCGACTGCTCATGTAAAACGGGATAGGTTTATACATGGTCTCATTCTGAACCCCGTTTGCATCATCAACCCATAAAACCACTTTTTGACCCCGCTTGTTGAATTGAGTAAAAGATTCTCCGAGTCCGAAGATCTTTTCACCCGGCTCAAGGCTCAAAACGGCTGCCATACTACGAGAGTAATCGCTGTTCCTTCGTACATAAGAGAACGGAAGCACCGGAGTATATGTACTCGTCACATCTGAACTGTGCAAGGTACTGGTGAGCAATTTCCCGGTTTCATCATATAGTTTAACATGCCAGGGTTTAGCCAGAATTTCAACTCTTCCGTATTCATTGGAGTAACTGTGACCGCCTTCAATCTTTGAGTAGTTCCAAAGTTCCGGGCGGTTTGGTGCAGTACCATCAACTAGCATTAAAGATTCTTCCTGCTTATGGAATTGTGGTCCCGAGGCCATTTTTATCCTTATAGTACGGTCAGAAACGAATTGAATCTGGAGAGGTAATTCGGGAGAGACTTCGTATTCAGTCGTTGGAAATTCATTAGCCTCAACGGGCACAGGTCGCATAAGCATATTATTAAAGGCTTGCCTGGTCTGGTAATCGTGCCGCAGGTACTTAACTGTTCCCATCCCGGTTTGAGGATTAAAATCCACTAGTTCATCGGCAAAATAAAAAGTATTGTTGTAGTCAACAAAATCTTCGCTGATGTCCACAGGAGTGTTCAAAATATCCACTTCCTGAAGCTGTGCCGTGACTGGGAGACTAATTAAAGTACCTACCAGTAATGCCATGCCGGATAACCAACTCTTTCTCATTTTCTGATTGTTTGGGGCTATAAATTTCATATTTCTATTCAAGATTAATCGTTGTTGTTGCTTTCTGAAGACCGTCTGCAGTGGCAGTAACTTCCACCGGCCCTGCTTCTTTTCCGGCCCGGATTATCACCAGAACTTTTCCACTTAAGGCGGAATGTGAAGTTCCTTTAAAAGACTCATGACTGGTGGGGTCACCGCTGGCAACTCCTATTATTTCCGCACCGCCAGTTACCTCAAAATGAACAACATTATCGGCTCTTGGCGCAAGGGTGCCATTTTCATCTGTAATATCAACCGTTATAAAAGACAGGTCCTGTCCATCTGCCTTGATGGTACTCCTGTCCGGCTGCATAACTAATTTGGCAGGCTCTCCGGCGGTTTTTATTTCTTTTTCAAGAACTACTTTTCCATCTTTTCTGGAAACAGCTTTCAAAGTGCCCTTTTTGAAAGGAAATCGCCACATCACGTGCAGGTCATCTCCTTCTTTTCGTTTTGTACCCACAGATTCCCCATTCAGGAAAAGCTCTACCTCATCAGCATTGTTGTAGTATGCCCAAACATCTACAATTTTTCCTTCTTCCCAATTCCAGTGAGGCAAAAGATGAAGTACAGGTTCATCTGTCCATTCACTTTTGTACATGTAGTAAGTGTCTTTAGGAAAACCTGCGAGATCCACAATTCCGAAGTAGGAACTTCTGGAAGGCCATCCGTAGGGAGTTGGTTCACCTAAATAATCGAATCCTGTCCAGATGTAGAATCCTGAAAGGAAATCATGTTTTTTAATGACTTTCCAGGTTGCTTCATGAGTAGAGCCCCATGGCGTCCTCACCTGATCAAAAGCTGAAATCGTGTGATCGGGATTCCCTCCGTCAAAAGGAATGTCCCAGCGCACCGGCCAGATCTTTATAGTGTCTGAAGGAAATTCGTAATAACCTCTCGTAGCCAAAGCCGAAGTAGTTTCAGTAGCTATAAATGGAGTATTGGGAAAGTTCACCTGGTGTTTCGGGTAAGTTTGATGCGCATAATTGTAACCAATAAGATCCAGCGCACCCGATCCGGCGAGAGCATTCGGTTGTTGAGGTTCATCAAACTGTAGGGTCACGTCCTCTTGGCCTGTGTGGATTGGGGGATTCATTCCGGCTGTGACAGGGCGGGTAGGATCCACCTCTTTTGTAATTCGAGCCAGCTCCCGTCCTATTTCTGCACCACGTTCACTCCATTGCTCGGGCACCTCGTTACCTATGCTCCAAATAAAAATACTTGGATGGTTACGATCGCGAAGGAGCATATCTCTCATATCACGCTCATGCCATTCTTCCCAGTAATTACTGTAATCATTTTCTGTTTTGCCCTGTTCCCACATGTCAAATGACTCGGCCATTACAATAAAGCCCATTTTGTCTGTTAGTTCCAGTAGTTCAGGAGCCGGAGGATTATGGGCGGTTCTTATTCCGTTAACTCCCATTTCTTTCATGATCTCAAGCTGGCGCTCAATAGCCCTTGTATTGACGGCGGCACCCAAAGGACCAAGATCATGATGATTATTGACTCCCTTGATCTTTACCTGTTCCCCATTCAGGATAAAACCTTCTTCCAGGTCAAATCGAAAGTCCCTGATCCCAAACTGAGTGGTGTATTCATCGACAATTTCTCCGTCAACCTTAATTTTTGTCACTGCGGAATAAAGTTGCGGGTCTTCTACCGACCATAATTGAGGTTGCAAAACCTTTATTTGCTGAGTTACTTCGGAAGTATCCTGCGCCTGAATTTCAAATTCTTCAGCCGCTGAATTTACCTCCTGATCCTTATAAAATAAAGAGGTCTCTAAAATGCCATTTTTGACCCCGCTATAGTTATTAGCCACTTCAACTTCTATCTGAACTAGGGCGCTGTCTTTGCTTACGGTAGGAGTAGTTACAAAAGTTCCCCATTGAGGCACGTGTAATTTATTTGTTTGTCCCAGCCAAACATTCCTGTTTATTCCTGAGCCTGAATACCACCGGGAATTCGGTTGATCTGAATTATCAACCTTTACGAGAATTTCATTTTGCTCATCTCCATAATTGAGGTAAGGAGTAAGATCGTATTGAAAACCAATATAACCGTTAGGCCTGTTACCCAGGTAATTTCCGTTTATCCAGACCTTACTGTTCTGGTACACCCCGTCAAAAGTTACGGTAGTTAATTTTGTGCTATCGCTTTCTGCAATTGTAAAATTCTTTTTGTACCAGCCTAAACCTCCGGGCAGAGCTCCACCTCCAACTCCGGCAGGATGCTCGGGGCTGAATTCCCCTTCAATACTCCAGTCGTGAGGAAGATTTAAGGTTCTCCATTCCTCTTCTGAAACATCATTTTCGAGAGAATCTCCAAGCCTGAACTGCCAGTCCTCATTAAAAGAAGTTTTTCTTTCAGTTTGAAATTCTTCAGGAGAAGAACTATCACAAGAATAAAGAAAGTTCAGAAAAAGGAATAAGGCAGGAAAAAAATAACTCTTTTTGATCATCAAAATTTAATTTAAGAAAAGGTCTTTTCAGAAAAACCCGACTTCATATTGGTAAGCCGAAGCAAAAAGAAAGAAGCCTTAGATTTGTAAAACTTCTTTCTTTTAATTTCAGCATTTAAGCATTTTATAAGGGAATCACCCGATTAAAACATTACAATTTCTTCAATGGTAGCTGAGACTGCATCCATATCGGTTATATCTGCAGCTAAACCAACCACATCTATGACAAAAACCATTGCTCCCTGAGCTGCACTTGATGCTTCAAAGGTTACGGTGTAGGTGCCATCTCCATTAACAGTTGTAATATTTCCATCTCCCTGAGGAGACCAATCGGCATCAGCAAAATAAATTTTTGCATCATAAGACTCTGTGGTGGGGATTCCATTCAAGGTGAAAGTTACTTCTATCCTGTCACTGAAAGCTACTTGGGAGCGGTCTAAACCGGGATCATTCATGGTAGACCCATACTCATTAAATAATTCCAGACGAAGATTACCATTCTCTTCAAGATCACCAATTACTAATTTGGAATTGTCAAAATCTAATCCTGTGGGTTGTGAGTTACCGTCTCCATCACCATTACCATTTCCATTTCCGTCGCCACCGTCACTTCCTAAAATGTAATGGAAAACTAACCATTCGTCAGTCTCGCTGTTGTAGCTGGTACCGAACCAGATTCCCCTGGTCTCGAAATCGTCATAAGCCTTTACAACTTTGATAACGTTAGTAGCAGGGCTCATCCAGTGGCCTTCCACCCCAAGAAGACTCATTCCTTCTTCAAGAATAACCTCGTTGGTTTCTTCATTAATGGTGAAGGTTCCGGAGGTTTCAAGCCCATCCTTATATTTGGTGTACGTTTGAGCTCCCCATTGATCAAACCTGATCCAGGAGCCTTCGGCCATTGCGTCCCAATCTGCATTCCAACCCCAATCTCTGGAGCTGTCGGCACTTTCTGTCCATCCAATTCCTGAAGCCAGCCAGTCTACAGGATTTCCACTGGCATCAAGCTCCCAATATCTTCCGGAAGAAGGTCCGCCGGTCAACATTTGCAATAGTTCACCTGGTGCAAATTCGGGATCAAAGCCTTCATCTATAGTAGGCTCCTCAACTACCGGAACGTAATTTTCTTTATATTCTTCAGAAATAAAGTTGTAAACGAGCATGGCAGCACCATCGCAGTCGTCACGCCTTAGGACTCCGAGTTGCATTGTATCTTCTGTAAGAGAGAAAACTCTAATGTTACCCCAGTCGTCAACGCACGCATCATTGCTCTCGTTGTGCAGGATTTCGGCATCGGTAAGAGATAAAGTATAACTATTCCTGTCAAGGTAAAAAGATCCTGTTTGTTCTCCCAGAGCCGGCAGCATGTTATGATCTACAGTAACAAATGGTCCACCTTCAAGGCTAAAGGTCATAGATCCATAATCTCCCGCAGGCATTAGCCATTGGTTACCGGCCCAATCTGGTTGCCAGTTCCAGCAATCACCACCTTCTTCATAGCAACCATCAATACCTCCTGCAAGCCATCCATTGTCTGTTCCATAGAAATACAGAGGTCCGGCGAAGTAAATGGATTCGCCATTTTCATTAAGGTCAAGATACCAGGTTTTAGATTCTCCCACACCACCGGTAAGGTCTGTCCATAATGGATCGTTCACATAACTAAGATTATCTTCGGTTACAGTCACAGTGACGGGTTCCATATCTACCACACCCCCTTGAGTGATCACATCCAGATCAATAACATATTCTCCCTGGAAAGCAAAGCGTATAGTATCAACAACACTGGTTGATCTCCCCGTTCCATAGTTCCACACGGGTGTTGCTCCCGGTGTATTAAATTTTAGAATGACAGTGTTCCCTCCCGGATCGATATCATAATCCTGAATGACTTCAAAATCTATTTGTGAGGGGTCCAAAGTCTCCCCCAGACTGTACTCATCTGGCTGACAGGCTGTGAAAACCAGCGTTGACACCAGGAGGAAACTTAAAATTCCTTTTATTTTTTTCATGATAATTTCAGTTTAGGATAATTAGTCTACCAACCTGGATTTTGCACCAGTACACCATCTGACAAGGTTATTTGATTATTGGGAATTTGTTGCAACCCCCTTGTGGTTATAACATTTGATGCAGAAATTGTTTTTTGCACCTCAATACCACCATTAAGGAGGGTCGTACTTACCGCCAGTTCTTCAGCAGCTTCTTCAACTCCTCTTCTCAGCAGATCCCAGTAACGGATTCCTTCGAGGGCGAATTCAAGTCTTCTTTCTCTCTGGATGCCCTCAAGAGTCACAGCCAAAGAATTGAAATCATCCCCGTAAGCACGTTCCCTCACCTGGTCAAAGTAGCTTTGTGCATTTGCACTTCCCAGTTCTGCAGCCATAAGTAGTACATCTGCATACCGAATGACATAGAAATCCTGGTATTGACCAATTTGAAAATCGGTTCCACCAAGTTCCACAGCAAGGCTTCCACCGTCTTCAGTGGCCATTGGAGTGTACTTCTTCGTGTAGTAACCGGTATATTCCCGCTGATTTTCAATTTTATCAAATGGAATATCTTCTTCTTCGATTGCAATAATAGAGGCTTCTTTACGCTTGTCACCGTCAGGATAGGCATTGTAAAGCTCAGGAGTAACGGTGATTCCCCAACCGTTTGCGTATGGGTAATGAGTGAATTCTCTCATTCCCAGCATGACCATCCAGTGATTACCATCTGTATTTCCATTATAATCACTTGTGAAGGTATGTTTCACTGAAAATACAATCTCCTGATTATTTTCTCCGGCAAAATCTTCCAGAGAAGCTGCAGGCCAAAGCTGGGCATATTCAGGGACCAGTCCATGACCACTATTCTCAATCACATCTTCAAGATGTGCAAGCACTTCGGCCTGGCTCACCATTCCGACAAGATCAGGTTGACTGTAATAACCGGTATAATAGAGGTATACCCGTGCCAACATAGATTTCGCAGCCCATACATCGATTCTCCCTGCATCTATTGCAGTGTAATCCTCCATAGGAAGATTCTCGGCACCAAAAAGAAGGTCTTCTGCAATTACAGCGTAGATTTCATCTGGAGTGGCCGGTGGAACAATTTCAGGATTAGGCTCTGTTAATAGTGGCACATTCTCCCATAGTTTTACCATCTGGAAGTACATGTAAGCCCTAATGAAACGAGCTTCAGCTTCATATCGTGTGCGTAGATCCGGATCTTCACTCCAGTCAATCTGGTCCATTTTGCTAATCAAAACATTGGAACGGTAGATCGCCCGATAATATGCAATCCATAATGGTTCATATAGATTTGCGAAGGTTGGGGCACGACTAATGTCAAATTCGTCTACAGCCTGGAAATTAAATGGGTCTGCATTTCCCACACCTCCATACATGTTGTCTGATAATACCATACTGGCCACGGGATAACTCAATCCCGCTACGCCTCCCACGGCAGCCTGCATTCCATCATAAGCACCTACCAGAGCAGCGAATGCATCCTCGGGAGTTTGATAAAAGTTCGCATCGGTTTGTACTGTTAGAGGTTCTGCATCAAGAAAATCCTTTGAGCAGGATACCGTTGTGAGCAATCCGAGCAGTAATAAGAAAGGAATTTTAAATCTTTTCATGCTTTTTTTTATTAAAATGTTACGTTTAGTCCTACTAATAAAGTTCTAGGTCGTGGATAATATCCCAGATCAACTCCAGAGGAGAATGAAAAGTTATCTGATGAGATACCGTATCCTACTTCGGGATCCATACCGTTGTATTCGGTAAAAGTGTAAAGATTTAAACCAGATAAATAAAGGCGTAATTTGTCAACCTTAAACTCATCTGTAAGTTGTGCAAAGTCGTATCCCAGGGTTACGTTGCTAATTCTCAAGAAATCCCCGTCCTGTACATAAAGATCCGAAAAATTTGCATAATTCCTGTTATCCAAAGTCACCCGGGGAACTGTATTTGATGAACCCGGTCCAGTCCAACGCTCTAGAATTGCAGTTGTGTAGTTGGCAAATTGACTGGTTTGATTCCTGTATGACTGCACAAGTTGGTTTCCTGCCACTCCATTGGCGAGGAGCGTAAAATCAAGGCCTTTATACTCAACATTAAAATTGAAACCATAGGTAAGGTCTGGATTAGGATCTCCAATATCTAACTTGTCCAGGTCATTTATAACCCCGTCATTATTCTGGTCAATGTAAATAACATCTCCCGGCTGCGCGTTCGGTTGAATAAGCCTTCCGTTTGCTACATAATTATTGATCTGTTCCTCGGTTTGGAAAATTCCTCCGGTTTCAAGTCCCCAGAAGTATCCCAGTGGGTAACCACTTTCTGCACGGTAGAATTCGGGCGCGTTGTCAAACAATTGGTTTGTCTCACCGTGAATTATTCCATCCGGTGTAGGAATGTTACCCACTTCATTCTGGTTGTATGCTCCATTAACACCTATATTATAATTGAAATCACCCACACTGTTATTAAACGATATTGCAAGTTCCACCCCTCTGTTGGTAACGTCACCTCCATTAATAAAAGGCGCATCGGCACCGGCTGTGGCAGGAACAGGAGCTACTATAAGCCAGCCTTCAGTGGTTTTTTCGTAAAGATCCAGAGTAAGGCTAAGGGTATTCTGGAATAAACGTGCGTCAACACCAAAGTTGGTCTGTTCAGAGGTTTCCCATTGTAAATCTGGGTTTGGTAGTCTACTGGGGAAAGCTCCCGAAGTAAGTACCCCCTCTTCATTTCCGAAGATGTAATTTATATTATTAAAACTTACCGGAGAAAGGTATTGGAAAGCACTTGAATTTTGATTTCCCACCTGTCCCCAGCTGGCACGGAATTTCAAGTAACTGATTACATCAGAATTTACAAGGAAATCTTCGGCTGAAGCGATCCATCCCACAGAAATAGATGGAAAATAACCCCACCTGTTACCTTCTGCAAAATTAGAAGAACCATCTGCCCTAAAAGTGGTGTTTAAAAGATACTTATCCTTATAGTTGTAATTAAGTCTTCCAAAATAGGACATCCTCATATTTTCATCATATGGCCCACCACCTATATCCATTTGTGCACTTTCATTACTTCTTGCGTTATCAAGCCATGCACGTCTTAGATCATCGAAAATCAAGTCGACATTGGTACCACTCATATAGGTTCCCTGAAATTTATAGGCCGATGTACCGGCCATTACTTCAAAAAGGTGGTCATCTGCTAAATCAAACTTATAAGTAAGAAGATTATCGAATAAAAGGGAATATCCTTTACTCTGGTTTTGATACACCCTGTCCCTGTCTCTAAAAGCATAAACAGAAAGATCGTATATAGGCAAGTAAGAATGACCTTCACCTGCGAAATAATCCAACCCAAGGCTGGTCCTGAATCTTAATTCATCTAATAATTCGATTTCGGCGTAAACGTTACCAAGGAGTTTCTGGGAGTTGTTCTCGTTCTGGTTATTGTACACCATGGCTGCGTATGGATTGCTCACTCCTGTCAAAATTTCACCGGAACCTCTGGTGTTGAAGTAATTTCCTTCTTCATCATACATTGGGAGTAATGATGTTGTCCCGAAAGCTGCACGAAGGGTGTTATTATATTGGTTTCCAACCGCAATCCCGTTGCTGTTGATATATGAAAAGGTGAGGTTTTCGCCAAAAGTAACTAACCCGTCAAACATTTCATGTTCTGAATTGAACCTGAAGTTGACCCTTTCGTAATTCGAAAAATCCTCACCTCCCACAATACCTTCTTCCTGTGTATAAGCAAGAGAGGAAGAAAAAGTAGAAATTTCGCTACCTCCGGAAAAACCTATAATATAGTTCTGAGTTACTGCATCATCTACCAGCATTTCATCTATCCAATCCACACCTTCTCCCATTTCAGCAAGATCCTCGGGGCTAAAAATTGCTGACCTGCCCATATTCAGCGCCGCCTCATTGGTAATAACACCGTACTCATAAGGGTCAAGAATTTCTATTTGGTTCTCTACATTTTGGACGCCATAATAGGAGTCAAAAGTAATTCTTGAAGAATTTTTTCTACCTCCCCGAGTGGTTACCAAAACCACCCCGTTGGATGCTTGGGATCCATAAATAGCAGCCGAGGCCGCATCTTTAAGAATGGAAATTGACTCAATATCGGCACTGTTGAGGTAAGAGATATCTCCTGTTAATACTCCATCCACCACATAAAGAGGATTGTTGCTACCAGTAGATCCCAATCCCCTGATATTCACATTAAGACCAGAGCCCGGCTGTCCAGAAGTCGAAGTGATTTGCACCCCGGGAGTTTGACCCTGCAAAGCCTGCAAAGGGCTTGTTGTACTTCTATTCTGTAAGTCTTCCCCGTCCACCTGGACACTGGCACCGGTGACCAGCGCCTTTCTCTGGGTTCCGTACCCAATGACAACGATCTCATCAAGCTCAGATGTAGCGAATTCCAAAACAACATTGATTTCGGTAAGATCATTTACAGGAATTTCCTGAGTTTGAAATCCCACATAGCTAAAAATTAATGCTGCATTTGGTGCGACATCAATTTCATAATAACCGTCAAAATTAGTGGTGGTACCGGTAGTGGTGCCCTTTACCATTACATTAACTCCAGGAATAGGCAAACCATCAGAACCGGATACCGTCCCGGTGACGGTATTCTGTTGAGCCCAAACGGGAGAAACTGAGAGAAACCCTATAAGAAGGGCCAGGCAGCTTTTAAATAATCCCAATTTGGTGAAAGTTTTTTTCTTCATTTTACATAAGGTTTAATAAAGCATTTAATTGTTTAGATTTTTTTTGATTGTCTTTTGGTTCGATTTGGTTGATATTGCATTCAACGTAAACGATTTCGCTTTATCTATTAAATTAGATGCAATGTCCACAATGCCCTCCTTAAATAAGAGTATAAAATCATCATATGATAGGACTTTTTGTTCACGGACTTTCACTGCAGCCCTTATAAACATTAATGAATTCAAAGATGCCCTTGTTTGCCTGAGTTCTTCTTAACGGATGATAAAAGAAATTTAAAGGGCGTTACAGAAATTGACGAATTCTCTTATAGAACTGCCATTTTTGAGTCAATTTTTAACTCCACGTTTTTTGAAAAAAATTGTCCCCTATTCAAGAAATTATTGACTGCGCAGGAGGTTAAAAAGTCTTATTAAAGAATATCTTGAAAATCTCTTCTGATAGATAATCTTAATTATAATAGGTGAAAAGAAGGTACAGAATCCTCAATTGCTCTCCCTAAAAAATAAAATGCTCCACAAAATCCTTCCTTGGGTTCCTGGTATGATTTATTGCAGCTTATCAAGATTAAACGTGAGTTTAAGAAAGCAAAATGGAAGAAGTAGCCTTAAAGACAAATCCTGTTTAAAAGAAATAATAATTAATTGCAGAGCACCTGAGCTCTCACCTCAGAGGGTAATACGTTATATTTCTTCTTGTAATTTTTGGTGAAATATTTTGGGTTGTTATAACCCACCTCAAATGCTATTTCTGAGATGGTGAGCTGACTTTTCAATAAAAGTTCTTTGCCCCTGTCAAGACGAATATCCCTAATCAACTCGTGAGGGGATTTCTCCAGCCTTGTTACCATTTTATTATAAAGAAATGTCCTGCTTACGCCCAAATCGGCTGCCATTTTTTCAACAGAGAATTCAGTATTCCCAATGTTCTTGTCAATGATTTTAAGAGCTTTGCGCATAAAAGCATCATCTTCGGGTTCGAGCTCCACCTTTTTTGTTGCGACCTCGATCTTTTTGCTGTAAGTCTGCTGCAATGACTTCCTTTGAGAAATAAGATTCTGCACACGCGAATGAAGTACTTCAAGATTGAAAGGTTTTACAATGTAGTCGCTGACGCCTGTTTTTAAACCACACAGAATACTTTCTTCATCCGCATGGGCAGTTAATAAAATGAACGGAATATGTCTGGTCCTGGAGTCGTTGCGTATTTTTGTACATAACTCGGTACCATCCATCACAGGCATAGACCAATCTGAAATTATTAAATCTGGCTGAACTGCCAATGCTTTTTTCCATCCATCCTGCCCATTTGCAGCTACAAAAACTTTAAAGGAATTATTGAAGTTCTTAGTTAGATAGGTTAGTAGGTTTTGATCGTCCTCTATAATTAACAACCTTGGGATTTCGCTGTTTTCAATAGACTCCACAGCACCTTTAACCGTCGCGACTTTGGCCCCTTTATTCCCCGAACCAGTTTCCTCCCGGATCATGTCAGGACACTGGAGGTCTTCAAGTGGAATACTCAGAGAAAAAACAGAACCTTTCCCCAGCTCACTTTGTACTGAAATGGTACCTTCGTATAGCTCCACAAATTCTTTTACCAGAGAAAGGCCTATCCCACTTCCAGACCTGTTATAATTTTCCGGCTGTGGAACTTTATAAAATCTGTCAAAAATTTTTGCCTGGTCCTCACTTGAAATTCCTATTCCTGTATCAGAAATAGTAATTTGGAGTAGTTTTTTACCGGAGGTAGTGGCAGTGTCTGCAATTCTTAAATTTACGGTAATAATTCCCTGTTCAGGGGTGAATTTAAAGGCATTGGACAATAAATTGAAAAGGATCTTATCAAGTTTGTCCATATCAAAAGAGGTTACAAATTCCTTTGTTTCCGATTGGATGTTAAGATCAATGTTTTTATTTTCTCCCAGGATTTTAAATGATTCAACAATTTGTTCTACAAACTCAATAACATTTCCCCTGGAGGTTGATAGTAAAGGAGTATTCTGAACCTTGCGCAAATCCAAAATCTCATTGATAAGTCCGTATAATCTTTTAGCATTACGATTAATAGTTTCCAGCTGTTCCCGGGCTTCTATATTGATCTCCCGTGCTTTAAGTTTTTCAATAGGAGCAATAATAAGTGAAAGCGGGGTCTTGAACTCATGGCTAATATTGGTAAAAAACCTTATTTTCATCAAATCCATTTCATGTAGATGGGCTGCTTCGCGTTTTTCCTGTTCAAATAAAAAATTCCTGCGCTGCCGCCTAATGATATTTCTTCTGGAAAAGTGTAAAATGAGGATTCCAAGAAACAAATAGGCGACATAGGCATAAGTGGTTTTATAAAAAGGAGGTAACACAGTTAACATAAGACTGGCATCTTCAATATTCCATACCTTATCATTGTTTGAAGCCTGCACTTGAAATTCATATGTGCCGGGATCCAGGTTGGTATAGGTTACACGGCGATCGCTACTTCCTACTTCCTGCCACTCCTGGTCAAACCCTTCCAGCTTGTATCTGTACTTGTTCTTAGAGGGCTGAAGAAAATCCAGTGCTGCAAATTCTATCGAAAAAAGATTTTCATCATATTGGAGTTTTACCTCCGACGTTTGATGAATAGGTGCGTTCAGAAGAACTCTTCCATTAATTTTTTGAAATGGTTTTATTTTTTTATTAAAAAGCTCGAATGATGTAAAAACAACATTGGGAGGCTCATTATTGAAAGTAAATTTTTCAGGATTAAACATGTTGAAGCCATTAAGTCCACCTGCAAGGAGAGTTCCGTTCCTAGTTCTGAAAAGAGCATTTTCATTAAACAATTTCCCCTGAAGACCATCCTCATCATCATAATTCTGAAAATTGGGAGCTATCCTGCCGGTGCTTTTTTCAATTTTATTTTTTTTAAACTGTACTAAACCGTAAGACGTGGAAAGCCAAAGGTTCTTCTCATTATCTTCATTTACCGATATCACTTTTTTCCCCGGTAGTCCATCTAAAACCGTATAATGATAAAACGTCTGCGTCTTGGGATTATAAAGATCAAGTCCTTCCTGTGTCCCAACCCATATCTTATCATCGCTATCTCTAAAAATGGATAGCACCTGATTACTGCTCAAAGTTCCACAGTCCTTGGGGTCATTTAGAAAATGTTTGGACTCTCCGGTCAAAGGATTTATTACATCTATACCATTGACCCCGCCAATCCAGATATTTCCATTTTGGTCTTCTGTTATTGCGGAAATATAATTGCAATGCACAGAATACACCCCTCCTTTTTCACTGGAGTTCCGGAATTCTTCTGTCTTGGGATCAAAAACATCAACACCCCCGTCGAGAGTTCCAACCCAAATATTCCCCCTGGAGTCCTCAAATAATTCCCAGATGCTATTTCCTCCTATCCCTATGGGATCTTTATCTTTTTTATTATAGTGCTTGAATTCTCTGCCATTAAATTTGTTTAGTCCGCCAAGAAAGGTGCCTGCCCAAAGATTTCCCTGAGAGTCGTAAAGCAGACTAACAATAACGTCATTTGAAATGCTGGTGGGATCTTCGGGGTCGTGCAGGTACTGCTTGTAATTCCATGTTTTAAGATCAAGAGAGAGAAGCCCTCCCCCATTTGTGCCTATCCAGATATTGCCATTGTCATCTTCTGCAAATACGTTAATATCGTTAAAGGGGAGACTGCCGGGATTTGAAATTAAATTCTGGTGATGAGCGAACCTCTTAATGTTCTTATTATAATAATCAACTCCATTTTTATAAGTTCCTGCCCAAATGATCCCATTGGGGTCGGCATATAAAGAAGTTAGACTGTTATGGGATAAACTGTTTTCTATTTCGGGGTTTGTGACTATGTAATCAACGGTAAGGTCCTCCTTTTTTATGACAGTGATCCCCCCATGATCTGTCCCTATCCATATGTTTCCATCCTGGTCCTTTACCACATCCCTAATCAAATTGCTGTTGAGGCTAATTGGTGTAGTGTTTTTATTATAGTTTTTGATTAGATCTTTCTCTGCGTCAAAATGAAAGATTCCAAAATCTTCATGAAGATGAATCCAAAGGTCATTATCATTGTCCACAATTAGCCGGTAATCGTAAAGATCACCTCCAAATGCTTCATAAAATTCTGTATTCCTATAATCTACCTCATGGGTCTTCCCATTCAGTTTTTCGAAAATCCCGTTTGTGTGAATAAACCAAAAGTTCCCTTTCGAATCTTCAGAAAACCATGAAATATCGTTAGTGCTTACGGAACCTTCCTCTCCGGAGGAGGTATATCGATCGACTTTCCCAGTATTGGCTGAATATCTGCTAATTCCTTCTCCTTCCTGAAGAAACCAGTAATTTCCCTTTGAATCCTTATACATTTCCTTTACCTCCTTTTGAGGAAGTCCCATTTTCTTAAGTAGATCAAATTGATTTGCTGAAAATTTTTCCGTAGTAGAATCAAAAATGCTAAAACCCAGGACATTTTGAACCCACAGATTACCAAAAGGCCCCTCAAAAATCTTGTGGTAATCCTTTGATTGTAGAATTAAAGTATCTGAAGGATCAGGATTGAAGATCTCAATGTTATAACCGTCAAACCTATTCAATCCCGAAGAAGTTCCAATCCACAAAAATCCTTTGCTATCTCTGTAAAAGCAGTTTACTGAACCTGTAGAGAGACCATCTGAAATACCCAGATGTGAAAATCGATATTGGGTCTGGGGCATTCCTTTCTGTTCAAACGATTGAGAATAAAAGTTTGAGGAGAAGAGGAGAAAAATTATACCTACTAATCTCATAGTAAAGATTCTATGCAGCAATACCTATAAAGAAAAGACCTGCCTCAAATACCACAGGTTTCATAAAACAGATTTTGGTGCTCCTAAAATTAGTTGCGTTCAAAAATTTACCACCTTCTAAAAGCTATGGCTAATAAAGAAAGTTAAAGCAAGAGAACCGTTAACATTCACTCACGGTTACATCTATGCTTCACATTCTTCATAAAGGATATTAAATGTAAGACATATTAATATTGTTGTGAAAATTTTAACGCTCTTTTTTAAATCAGGTAAGGTGTAAATTTGATAAGTTCCTGTAAAAATAAACCCTGAAAATCGAATTGATTCCCAGGGTTTTGTAACTCTTTTAAACCGTTATAAGTAGCCTCGCCAGGAATCGAACCTTTTCCCCATACCTTGCATGACTGCTGAGTTTGTGAAATGAGTTTCGAAAGTGTTGACGATTTGTGAACTCATCTAAATAAATTTTTTACATCGCATAATAAAAATAAGCATTTGGTGGCAAATTACAAGATAGGTTATTCCGGGAATTATAATTCAAAATGGTTTTTTGAAAACCTAGAAGAAAACATAGTAGAACTTAAAGATTATACTATTTCCCTCTATGCTAAATAATCGCACTTGAACAGGAATATAAAGCCGACACCACAACCTGCCGCTTCTTAAGCGAAATATCTAAATGTACCCTTAAAACCTTTTTGGAAGTCTATGAGCTCGATTAGTAGAAAGAGCAGTATCTTTTTCTTTGAAGGATTTAATAACAAATCCGATTTTATTATTAAGTATTGAATAGGGCCTGATTTTCTTATCATTCCCAACTTTTTTCAGGCGTTAATGCTGAATTCATGTGCTCAATAGGAACAGTGGTTTTAGATGTTTTCTATAGAGGTTGTCGGTCACGTTATTTCCTATTCTTTCTCTATACTTCTCTAAAAGAGGAAAAAATTGATCTCCTTTTTCTGCTGCTATTTTGTAGGCGCAATGTAACAACTGCCGGAAGTTAGGATTATAATCCGGTGAATTGGGTTCATGACGAAGTGCATCTGCGAATTGTTTTCCGGTTGAGAATTCTTCGGAAGTTGGCAATTTAGATTTATTTATTGACAGTACCGACTTATAATCTTTTGTTAGCTCGTCGTAGCGTTCCAGCGCATCTTTATATAAATCTAAACTGAAATCAAATCCTTCTCCTCCACTTTCCGCCAAACCAATGAGCTCTTCAAGCCAGGTGGTGCCGGCGGTTTTAAGATGTAAACCTGCATCGTGCTTCTCAATTATATTGTGAATCAAAGGATACAATGAGAACTTATCGCTCCCCGTATGCACACTGATCTTAAGATCCTGCGGAAGACCGAACTCCTGAACTGCAAAATCAATCACCATTAGATCTTCTTCAAATTCCTTTTCGAATTTCTCCACCTTTCCATCGTAATCCACGCCTTTATAAAAATTGCCTGTGAATTTGGGAGCAATTGTATTTACCGGAACCTTATAAAAAGTCAGGGCTGCTAAAATAAAAAAAAGCTCCACCGGAGATTGTGGATTTTCCACCTCATCAATGGATACTTCTATATGGATCTCCTCTTTCTTATTCTTTTGAATATATGAGTAAACTTCACCGGCATTCTTTGCAGCCAGGAGAAATTTGTTCAGCATTTCCCGAAGGTGGGTTTTAGAGATCTGCATTTTTCGCTCTATCCCAGGAACAGCGAGCTCTCCAGCATACTTTTTGAAGAAAGTTAGAAATCTCTCTTCTTCCTGTTTTGGAGCCTGCTTGCCGATAAATTCTGCTACATCAATTGTGAAAAAGTTACTGAAAGGCAGAAAAGGATCTACGGTTGTAAAATTGATATGATCTGCATCAACGAAATATGCACCTTCAAAACCGGCGGCTTTGATTGCTTTATCTGCTTCTTGTCGAAGACTTTGGGGTTCCGAACCAACAGTTTCATGTTCGCGGTTCGACTTGTTCCACACCGGAGTTACCTCCACTCCCTCCTTTCGGATCATCAATATGGCTTCAAGTTGCGCTCTGCCTTCTTTCCCAAACCTGTCACCTACTCCGAATGAATACTTTCCTAATACTCCCATATTTCTGAATTTTAAACTCCACTAAAAGCCCCAAAACCGCCGTCTACGGCGACCACAGTTCCCGTTACAAAAGAGGAACCGTCACCAGCCAGCCAGTTGGCTGCACCCTGCAGTTCTTCAGGCTTACCAAATCTGTTCATAGGCGTTTGCTTAACAATAGTTTCTCCACGGGAGGTTAGAGTTCCATCTTCTTTTAAAAGAAGATCACGATTTTGTTCCCCAATAAAAAATCCGGGAGCGATTGCGTTTACTCGGATTCCATCTCCGTATTTTTGAGCCATTTCTACAGCCAGCCACCTGGTGAAGTTATCAACTGCCGACTTTGCCGCAGAATATCCCATTACCCTGGTAAGTGCTTTTTGTGCAGCAAGGGAAGAAATATTGATAATGCTACCTTTTTTCTGCTCCACCATTCCGCGGGCAAAAACCAGAGAGGGCAGCACAGTACCTTTAAAATTAAGCTGATTTACTTTATCAAACGAATCCAGATCCAGGTCAAAAAAACTTTGATCGGGAGTTATGGTGGCTCCTTTCTGGTTTCCGCCGGCAGCATTCACCAGGATATCTACTTTGCCAAAAGCTGCTTCTATTTTATCCTTTGCAGCGATCAAAAGCTTTTTGTCGAGAACATCGGCCACCAGTGCAAGGGCTTTTCCGCCATTGTTTTCAATTTCCTTCACTCTTGCCTGTACAGTATCTTCGCTTCGGCCAAGAATACCAACTTTAACTCCTTTGGCTGCCAGTCCCATTGCAATGGCACCACCGAGAACACCATTCCCTCCGGTAATTACAGCGACTTTATCTTTTAAATTACTCATTTTACTCCTGATTATTGTTTCTGAAGCAAATCTCTATTCTACCGATTTTTAAACTTCCGCAGATGTTCCCATTAATCCGGCTGGAAAAGATGATCAAATTTTGCCCTCTTTGGAAGGTCATGTAATTACTCCTTCCCCTCCTTAAGATACAGAGAAATTTTAATTAGGACAACTACAGAAAATCTTCCCGCACCGGGCTGAATACATCAATTAGCACCCCTGCCTCAAGACATTCGGCCCCGTGTCTGGCGTTTGGAGGCACGAAAAAGCCGTCGCCTGCTTCCAAAACTTCAGTTGTTTCATCAATAGTTATCTTAAATTTTCCTGAAGCCACAATAGAGCCCTGGGAATGAAAATGATCATGCACATAGCCTACCGCGCCTTTTTCAAATTTCACTTTGACCATCATTAACTGCGTATTGTAGCCGGTAATTTGCCGCAAGATTCCCTCTCCTGCAGGTTCCCATTCAGCTTCAGCTTCTTTAAAAAATATGTTCCCGTTTATCATTTTTGAGAGGTATGTTTTTGTTCCCATTCGGGATAATTTTCTTTCAGGAGATCTTCAGCATAATTATCTATATAATTATAATTTACCCTGCGCTCCCTTTCTATCTCATTTAAGTGGTATTTTATTTTTCCATCCCTACCTACAAAGATCGGCCTACCGGTTTCAATTTCATTGAATCTCCCCCATAACGGGCCGCCGGTAGGATCTTTTACCATAATCCTGTCTTTACCTTCAGGAGCATCTGCGTCTTCAATCCATACTATTTTCTGGCCCATTACCTTTTTTTCCTCAAACCACTTAACTGCACTACGAATTGCGGTTTTTACTCTTTCTGAAGGATTTTCAATTTCCATGAGGTATTCTACTATCCCAGCACTCTCTTTTCCGCTTAAAGATGGCAATTCATAAGCCCTGGCTTTGGCAGGAGAATAGTCGTCCTTATCATGCTGGGCGCTCCACACGGTAGGCTCCCCATCCACTTTTACCTGCGTGGACAGAATGACTTCAAGTCCTTTCTCAATTGATCTTTGCGCCTTCTCTTTTCGATTTTGATCAACAAATTTATAAGGTTCCTCTTCCAGCGCTACTTCCCGAAGTAATTCCATCACCCCGATCATTGCACCGTCATTAAATGTTATGTGCTCGTAATATCCCTTTTTAAGAGGGTAAAACTGCGGCCAACCTCCACTTTCGTATTGTGCTCCAAAGAGAAAATCAAGACCTTTCAAAAAAGCTTTTTTATACTCCTCTTTTTTAGTTGCATGATAGACTTTGGCCAGGTAGCGCAATTGTCTAAAAGTGGCTCCGTTGTCTATAGAAGTTCCTATTTTATCTGATTTTTCTTCCCTTAAATCCTCCTTTTCTGCTTCCGAAAGAGGCACTGCCATATCGATGTTTTTTTTCCAACCTCCATTATTATGCTGATATAGCAAAACGTTATCGGCAATTCGCTGTGCTTCCTGAGAGGCGTACCACTGCTTATCCTGATTTTGTGCTTTTCTCCAGGAAACCTGTCCTATATTTTGGGCTGATGAATTTTGATGACTGTAAAATCTCCCGTCAAGAATTTCCTGCTCCAACACTTCCTGCTCTACATATTTTTTCAATTCCAGATCCTGTCTTGCAATCTCCTGAAGGGCCAGACCTGCAACAAGAGTAGCTCCCTTTTTCGAAAGATGGGTATCGTCCTGAATGCCTTCAGGTTCATAAGGGTCCTCTCCCGGCTCAAGATGAAGATGGAGTTGTTTAGATTTCACCGGGCCGTACCCGGTTTCCAGCCTTTCGGTAAGCCACTGCATGTCAATAAATGGAACATTAAGATCTTTAGCCACCATTCGTGTCACCAAAGGATATTCTCCATGAGTATCTACCAGTACTCCATTTTCATTGAAGTTTCTTCGCACAATGAAACTAAATAAAACCGGAGTTGCTCCTTTATCCCTGGTTTCTTTTACAAACTTCTCAAGGTTGTAACGATAAGCAGTAAACGGATTGGTATAGCGTTCCGGATCGTTTACCTTCTGGTCGTTATGTCCAAATTGGATAAACACAAAATCACCCGGTTTCAGTTGCTCTTTTACCTTTTCCCAACGGCCTTCAGCAATAAAATTTCTGGTACTTCGGCCGTTTACGGCATGATTGTCAATATTTATATTCGAAGACATCAACTCCGGAAGCATTTGTCCCCAGCCGTGCTCTGGATTTTCTTCAGGATCCTTTTTATCAGACATTGTTGAGTCGCCAATGAGAAAGAGAGTCGGCTTCTCCTGCGCCACGATCGTCAATGTACAAAGGATCATAAAGGACAGAATTATATTTTTCATTGTTGAGCTTTTTTAATCTTGGTATTCAGGCAGAAAGATTTGAAATGCTTCCTGCAAAAGGCAATAACAGAAGTTAAATTTTTTCCAAGCAAAATTTTATTCATTCATAATTCTTGAGGCCCAGTACCAGTCACTGCCGTCACTAAATATATTCTTAAGAATGTATTTTTGTGCCTGCTCGGGACTTAATTGATTAGACCATATAGCTCTGGTTGAGGGAGAAGCGCCGGGACCGCTGCTATTATATTCGGCGTAATAGGCAGTTCTTTCCTTGTTCGGGAACATCTTATCTCCGGGCCAATGGTCCCAGCCTTCAGGTAGAATATGATCATCCAGATATGAATTGATAAACACGGTTTTTGCATACGGTCTCCACGGCCTGCCCAAGTATACTTCATTTACTCCCTCGGCAGCCATGAACTTACAGTCAAAAAAAACAAAGCCAAATTCCTGATTTTGGGGAGTTGCTGCGGCAGTGATAAAGGAATTTTTCAGGCTCTTAATGGTACATTCGATAAAAACCGCTGTTGCTTCCCCGAAGATAAAATCTGTAGTTCCTTCAATGAAACAGTTTAAATATAATTGCCGGCTTCCTTCTGTAGCTGTGTATAACGTGTCCTGGCAGCCGAGAATGTTGGAATCTTTTATAACAAACCTGTCGCCCTCCACGTGAAGAGCAACTGCCTGTCCTTTTCCGCAAAAGGTGTTTTCGATAGTAAGATTTTCAAACTTTATATCGTTACCTCTCACCAGAACGGTATAGGAAGTAAAAGTGTTCAGTTCCTTTCCTGTTTGTGAATCAATCTTTCCTGAATAGTCGTCGTTTGTAATAATTGTATTTTCTCTGTCTTCCCCAATCAAGGAAAGTTGGTGCTTCCAGGAAGGGATTTCCAACTTCTCATTATAAATACCGGATGCAATTTTGATAACCACTTCTCCGGGACCCAGATCACGCGTAGAATTTATTGCTTCCTGAATACTGGAAAAATCTGCAGTGCCATCTTTTGAAACTGATATTTCCCTGTTTTTTTCTCTTGCTGAAGAGGAATTTCTAAAGATTCTATCGAGAAAGTTTGTGGTAAGCTCAACAGTTTCTTCAAACCAGGGATGCACCAGCCAAAATGCGTGAGGAGTTTTTTCTAAAGTGTGCACCTCGTGGTAAATATTGTTTTCAATCAATATCTTAATCATCTCATCCCTCCCGGCATGAAATCTCGGATATGAACTATTGATGAACAAAGTGGGAGGAGTATTGCCGTCGACATATTCCAAAGGTGAGGCTTCTTTCCAGGTAATAAAATTGTCGGCTTTTGAACCTCCCAACCAGGTAGCAGCCATCCAGCCTTCTTCGGCTTTGGGATGAATGAATGATACGATCCCATCGATATTGACAATAGCCTGTACCTCATCTGAGAATTCAGAGTTCCCGGAGTTGTAGGTTTCGGAATCTGGAGTTACTCCCAGTAAAGTTGCCAGTTGAGCCCCTGCTGAAGCTCCTAAAATGGCAATTTTATCTTGGTTTATATTGTATTGATCTGCATTTTTCTTCATCCATTTTACGGCGTCTTTTAAATCTATAACACCTGCAGGATAGGTAGCTTCTGTGCCAAGACGGTAAGCGGCAGTTATGGCAACATAGCCTTCAGCCGCCAGCTGCTGTGCCAAGGGTCGTAAATTCTCTTTGCTTCCTGTGAGCCAACCTCCTCCATGTATTAATAAAACCGCAGGGAATTTTTCTCCTTTTTCAGCCATTGGCAGATAAATATCGGCAGCCAGATCTTTTTCCGAAGTACTTTTATAAACCACATTCTCACTTGCCTCTATTCTTTCTGAAATCTGTGATTCCACAGGAGAAATCCAGGGATATTCATTCTTCAGTTTTTCATAAGTGGTCGCAATACTATACGGTTTTACCTCCCTTTCCTGAGCCACTGATTGAAATGTGAAGCAGGAAGTTAAAAGGATTAAAAAGGTATAATACGATTTCACTTATCTAATAATTATAAGAAACGAAAATGGACTCCTGTGGATTTTTCCTAATACTCTTTTCCGTTTATCACAGTGTTTATAAATATAAGATCCTCCGCGTGCTCTATTTTTAGTGGCTCCTCTACACTTTTAATAGTCACATTTTTAAGTTTCACATTCCTAACGGGAGACTCTTCCCTCCCTATAATAAGAATTCCATATTCGCCCCCGTTCTCTACCTCCACATTCTCGAGAAGGATATTTCTAATGGTAGGAAGGAATTCCCCTTCCTGATTATCATAGATGGCGTATTTGGTATTTATCTTCAACACCGCTTCTTTTACCTGGCCTATTTCAAGATCCTTAACAAATATATTTTCAATAGTACCACCTCTTCGGGTATTGGTCTTGATCCTGATGGCACGATCCAAATTGGGGCTGTTCATGGTGCAATTACGGACAAAGACATTTCGTACGCCGCCCGAAATTTCACTCCCCATGACAACCCCTCCGTGACCATCTTTCATGGTAGAGTTTTCTATGACAATATTTTCACTGCTAATACCTACGCGTCTACCATCATTATCGCGACCCGATTTAATAGCGATGCAATCGTCTCCGGTGTCAAAAAGGCAACCGGTGATATGAACATTTGTACTGTATTCAGGATTACAACCATCGTTGTTTGGACCGTGACTTATTACACTCACATCCTTAACCGTTACGTTGTTTGATTTGATAGGATGCATCACCCAGAACGGCGCATTTATAAAAGTAACACCTTCAATTAAAACATTTTCACATTCAAAAGGTTCAAAGAAAGTAGGACGGAATTGATGGCCCTCCCCAAAAACACGCTCTGCTACGGGAGTACCCTTCTCCACCATCTCGCTTAAGCGCGGCAGGTTATGGGCATCCAGCTGGTTGACATCTCCATCCCTATAACCATATTCTTCCTGACCTTTCCAGGGCCACCAGTTATCCTTTCCAGCCTGTCCGTTGAAGGTTCCTTTACCCGTAACAGCTATATTCTGTTGTTTGTACGCATAAATTAATGGAGAATAATTCATAAGCTCCATACCTTCAAAAGAGGTATGAACTACCGGTAGATAATCTGCCTGGTCGGTAGAAAATTTTACTTCTGCACCCTCTTCGAGGTGAAGATTCACATTGCTCTTTAGATGGATAGGACCTGTATGGTATACTCCCGCAGGTACGAGCACTACACCGCCGCCGGCTTCGGCACATGCCTCAATAGCTTTTTCAAAAGCAGCATCGCTGCTAATGACACCATCAGCCGATGCACCGTAGTCAAGAATATTAAACACTTCATCTCTAAACTCAGGCACTATAATGCTTTCCACTATAGCATCTGCACGCGCCCATGGGTCGTCAAAATCAATTTCTGCCGGGTGCGGTGCACTCACGGCAACAGGTTCATTCTGGTTCTTACAGGAAACGATTAAAAGGCCAATAAAAAGGCCAAAAGCTAATCTTAATAGATTTTTCATTTGAAATAGAGTTTTATTTCTAATACCCAAACATCTTAGTTTAGGTGTAATCGATTGCACTAAAATAAGAGTTTTATTCTGGGTTTTCAAGATTTTGTTTTTAAAACTTGGTTAATAGCACGAGTTCTTTGGCAAAATTTCAGACTTAAGTAAGAACTCTTCATTTAAATCCATTAATTTTTAACAAATTGGCCACTGTCACTGCATTTTTTGATATCTTTGTTATGCAATTTATTGCATTATAAGGACTACAATTCCATGAAAGAAAACGGTAAGGTTACCATCTACGACATTTCTAAAAAACTTAATGTGAGTGCTGCTACGGTGTCAAGAGCATTAAACAACAATCCTAAGATTAGCAGTAAAACAAGAGAGCTTGTTTTTGCAGCAGCCAAGGAAATGAATTACAAACAAAACCGTCTTGCCCAGGCATTAAAGAGCGGAAAAAGCAAAAATGTCGGCGTAATTGTTCCATACATTAACAGGAACTTTTTTTCCTCCATTATCAGGGGAATTGAGGAAGAGCTGGGCCCTCACGGATATCACGTGATCATTTGCCAAACTCATGAACAAATGGCGACCGAAGTAGAGCAGGTTAATACACTCTTAAACACCCAAGTGGATGGTATTTTCATGTCTATTTCTAAGACCACCAATAAAACCGATCATTTCAGAAAAGTTTTAAATGAAGGAAAAACCTTGATTTTCTTTGATAGAAAGTTAGACATCCCGGGAGTGAGTTCAGTAGTAATTGATGACTTTAAGGCAGGCTATTTAGCGACAGAGCATCTTATTTCCCAGGGCTGTAAACGTATTGCTCATTTTGCAGGAGATCTTAATCTCGAAATCTATAAAAATCGTCACGACGGCTATGTTAACGCTCTTAAAGACAATGGCTTAAAGGCAGATCCAGATTATATTTTTACCACCCTTAGTAGCGTAGAGTCGGGCGCAGCTGCAGCCAGGAAAATGTGGGAGCTAAAGAAAAAACCCGATGCTGTATTCTCTGCAAGTGACTACACAGCGCTGGGAGCTATTCAGGAACTCCGGAAATTCGGGATACGCATTCCCGAAGATTTTTGTATTTCAGGCTTTAGTAATGAACCTTTTACAAAATATATGGAATTACCGATAAGCACAATTGATCAAACTCCCTTGAGAATGGGAAAGATTGCGGCACAGGTATTCCTTGAACAAGTGGACAGCACCCAAAAGTTAACTATTGAGAAAAAAGTAGTTCTTTCTCCCGAACTCGTTGTTAGGAATTCTTCAGACAGGAGCCTTCTAAAAGTGGCAGTTCAATAAATCCTTTAGAAAAAGGAAAAGGTTTCTATAAAGACACCCCTCTTTTCCAGGGAATAAAATCATCCTGATTTAGCTCATCAGCTTTGGTTGTTACTTCACCACTGGCCACTTTAATAATAAACTCAAGAATCTCCTCACCCATTTCTTCAATGGTTTTTTCAGCTTTAATAACTCCTCCCGCGTCGAGATCGATAATATCGGGCATCCTACGGGCGAGGGTAGTATTCGAAGATACTTTGACTACGGGCGCGACTGGATTTCCGGTGGGCGTTCCAAGTCCGGTGGTGAAAACAACAACATTGGCACCAGCCCCCACCATGGCCGTGGTACTTTCCACATCATTTCCGGGAGTACAAAGTAAGTTAAGACCCGGTTTTGTTACATAATCTCCGTAATCCAGAACATCCTGAATTGGAGATGTACCTCCCTTTTTTGCTGCCCCGGCAGATTTCATGGCATCTGTAATTAAACCATCTTTAATATTTCCGGGAGAAGGATTCATGTCAAAACCAGATCCTGCATCAATTGCCGATTTTTCAAAAGCTCTCGTTAATTTCAGAAATCTTTCAGCAAGATCATCGGTGACACAGCGATTGATCAATTCCTGCTCGATTCCGCATAGTTCAGGAAATTCTGAAAGAATAGGGGAACCTCCCAATGCCGAAAGCAAATCTGAAGCATAACCTAAAGCGGGATTTGCAGATATTCCCGAAAATCCGTCTGAACCCCCACATTCTAAACCTAATTTGATCTTCGAAAGCGGTGCAGGTTTTCTCCTAATCTCGTTAGCCTCTTTAATTGCTGCATAAGACTGGCTGATGATCTTACTCATCATATCATCTATGGTCCCCTCCTGTTGCTGTTCAAAAAGCAGCACCGGTTTTTCTATATTAGGATTGATCCTTTCCAGCGCCCGTTTAAAAATATCAATTTGTAGATTTTGACAGCCTAAACTAAGTACGGTTGCTCCCGCCACATTCGGATTGTTGACATATCCTGCCAACAGCCTCGCAAGGGATGCTGAATCCTGTCTTATTCCACCACAGCCACCCTGATGGGTGATGAATTTCACTTCTATATTGTCAAAAATGTCATTTTCCTCTTCTTCCTGCACCAGAGTTTCCTGAACCTCTTCCCCCTGAATTAGCTTTCGAAGAAGTAAACGTTCCCGGGAAGGCTTTTTAAAGGAAAGTTCCTTCTCAAAAACCTCTTTTAGAAGTTCTATATTTCTGTTTTCGCAGAAAACCAACGGAAAAAACAACCATACATTTTTTGTCCCTACCTGCCCATCAGGGCGGTGATAACCATTAAAAGTTCTGTTTTTCCAGTGAGAAACATCTGGCGTATTCCAGCCAGTAGTTTCAGTTTTTTGATGCGCCTGTTCGGCCTGATGCTTTACATTATCGACAGTTAGAACTTCACCTTTTCTTACGGGAACGGTAGCAGTACCTACCAGGACCCCATACATATAGATCTTGTCACCCACTGCCAGGTCCACCAAACTTATTTTGTGTTTGGCCTCAACATCAGTGAGCACCTCAATCTCTGTACCTTCAAACTGTAGGGTTTCATCCTTCCACAAATTTGCGAGAGCAACCGCTACGTTATCTCCGGGATGAACTTTTATAATTTTCGTCTGCATATTCCTTAACTTTTCACTGTTGTTTTTTCACGGAAGGATCTAAATCCTTCTTCCACGCCTTTTTCTTCCATCTCCTGCAATGCCACCACGAGCTGCTCTTTTAGCTCAGGTATAGCCGTAAGATCCTGCCCCCAATAATCTTCCTTATTAAGCACCTTTTCAGCAAAAGCATCTAAGTCTTCAATTTCCCATGCTTTACTGAAGAATTCGATGATTTGAGGATCATCCTGAACCGGCAATTTTTGGCCCTTCCAGGTCCCTTTGTAAAATCTTAATAAACAGGCAAAAGCAAAGGTCAGTCGCACCGGTAAAGCCGATTTTTTCTCCTGAAACTGAAGTAAACTGGGCAAAACCCGCACTTTAAACTTCGATACCGAATTTAAAGCAATGCTTGCCAGCTGATGTTTTATAAAAGGATTTCTGAAACGGTCCAGCACTTCGGAAGCAAAGGAGTCCAATTCATTTTCAGAAAGATCCAGGGTTGGATTTATCTCCTCAAAAATGGCATTTTTGACAAACTTTCCGGTGAAATTATCATCAACTGTTTCTTTCACAGTTTCTTTTCCGCTAAGGATTGCGAAAGGCACCATAGTGGTATGCGCACCATTAAGAATTCTGACTTTCCTCGTACGATACGGCTGAATATCATCAACGATGACAACATTCTCATCAATTTTATCAAAAGGAATTTTAGCTTTTAATGCCTCGCCCCCTTCAATCACCCAAAGCAGAAATACTTCAGCTGTAACAATTAGTTTATCTTCAAACTCCAGCTGACTCTGGTATTCGTCAATTTCCGCTCGGGGATATCCGGGAACAATCCGGTCAACAAGTGTATTATGAAAGGTATTGCTCTGTTCTATCCAGTTTCGGAAGTCATTATCCAGCTTCCAAAGATCAACATACTGCAAAATGATCTTTTTAAGATTATCTGCATTGTGGTTGATGAGTTCACACGGGATAATGGTCAAACCTTTGTCGGCAGCCCCGTTGAAATGCTGGTATCTCTTCCACAGAAGTGCAGTGACCTTAGCGGGAAAACTATTATGAGGAACTTTTTCAAGCTCATCTGTTTCATCAAATGCAATGCCTGCTTCCGTAGTGTTGGAAATAAGAAACTGAAGGTCCTCTCCGGTGGCAAGATCAAGATAAGTGGAATAGTTTTTATAAGGATTGATTGATTTCTGAATGCAGCTGATCATCCTTTTCTCCTGAATTTCCTTATCGCCCTTAACTCCTCTCATAAACAGGTTATAAAGGCCGTCCTGTTCATTCAACATATCAACCAAGCCTGCATCTATGGGTTGAACAACGGCAACACCTGCATTAAAATCTGCTTCTTTATTTAGCTTATCAATAAGATAATTGACAAATGCACGCAAAAAATTCCCTTCTCCAAATTGAATGACTTTTATTGGAAGGTTTGAAGTGACTCCTGCCGTTTCTCTATTTAATCTTTTCATTTTTCTAATCTTTTTAAATAAATTTTACTCAAACAATCTCGGCAACCACAAAGAAATTTCGGGCACAAAAGTGACTAGCAATAGCACTATAAACATCGCCACGTACAGAGGTATTAGCGGTTTAATCACTTTTTGAATACTGGTTTTGGCTACACTAACGCCAATGAAGAGCACCGAACCAACGGGAGGAGTACATAATCCTACACATAAATTCATTACCATCATAATTCCGAAGTGCACAGGATCAACGCCCAATGCTGTTACTACCGGCAAGAAAATGGGAGTGAAGATCAGGACCGCCGGAGTCATGTCCATAAAGGTTCCCACAAAGAGCAAGAGTAAATTTATTATGAGAAGAATTACAAAGATGTTATCACTCAAGCCCAACAAAGCGTCACTAACTGCCTGCGGAATATTTTCATAAGACATCACCCAGGACATACTCATGGAAGTTGCGATGAGTAACATTACAATTGCAGTGGTTCCTACAGAGCTTAAAAACACGCTATGGAGATCACTCACCTTTAATTCGCGATTTATAAAAGATAGAATTAAACAGTATAAAACAGCGATCCCTGAAGCCTCGGTCGCAGTAAATATTCCTGTCACGATACCTCCGATAACTACCACCAATAACATCAAACTGGGAAGGGCATGTAAGAAAGTAACAGCAATATGCTTAAGATTCGTAGGTTCCCCGGCAGGATACTTCTTTTTCTTGATCCATACCGCTGCAACAAGCATAAGAGCGAGCCCCATAAGAATACCCGGAAGGTATCCCGCTAAAAATAATGAGGCGATAGATACTCCCCCACTGGCAAGGGAATAAACGATGAGCACATTAGACGGCGGAATTACCAACCCTGTAGTTGAAGACGTAATGTTAACTGCCGCACCAAATTCTTTTGAATATCCTTCCTTCTCCATTGCCGGCCCCAAAATTCCACCCATAGCTGAAGTTGCGGCTACAGCAGATCCTGCAATGGCACCAAAAAGCATAGCGGCAACAACATTTACATAGATCAATCCACCCGGCAGAGCCCCCATGAGGGCCTTGGCAAAGGCAATGAGCCGGTTTGCAATCCCTCCCTGATTCATTATTTGTCCCGCCAGGATAAAAAGTGGAATCGCAAGCAACGAAAAACTGTCCAGTCCTGTAGCCATACGCTGAGCAACAGTTGTAAAAGCGGGAATGGTATTAATAGATGCAAGGATAGTAAGTACACATGAAATCCCGATAGACCAGGCAACGGGAACCCCTATTGCCAATAAGATCACAAAGGAAAGCACTAATATTAAAACCTCTGACATCATACTAAATACGTTTTTGAATTAATTATTTCATGTATTTTATAATAAATGACCAGCAATCCGCTAATGGGAACTATGCTGTAGACCCAGGATAATGGTACTCCGAGCGCTGCCGAAGACTGTCCCAATAGATCATTTACATATACAAGATTTCCTCCTCCTATAACCAGCACGGTCAAACTGAATAAGATGATCAGAATATTTATAAATATTCTTAGTTTAATCCTGTTTTTGGGATTCAACTTTGGCGGTAAAATATCGATTGATAAATGGGTTTGTTGTCCTGAAGCGTATGCAGCTCCCAGAATTCCTATCCAGATAAAGAGATATCTCGCGAGTTCCTCGGTAAAGGAACTGGGTGAGTTTAGAAGATATCTTGAAAAGATCTGCCACAATACAGCTAACACCATAAGGACAAGAAGTGCCACCAAAAAGCTACCCAGGACTCTGTCTATTTTTTTTCTCATGCTTATTTGATTGCCTGAATTGCTTCGATTAATTCTTTCATCTCAGGATCCCGAAAAAATTCCTCATACATAGGTTTCACTTTCTCCCGAAAAAGTTCTTTATCTGGATATGTGACTTTTACTCCTGCTTTCTGTATCTCCTCCATGGCTTCCATTTCTGCTTCTTTCCATATTCCTTTTTGAAATTCTGAAGATTCCATAGCTGCCTCTTTTAGCCACTTTTGCTGTTGCGGGTTGAGATCATTCCACACAACGGTGCTTATCAATAACTCATCGGGAAGTGCAGTATGCTCATCTACAACAAAATATTTAGTCACTTCATAATGCCGTGAGAGGTAAAAACTTGGCAAATTATTTTCAGCTCCATCTACGATTCCCTGCTGCAAGGCGGTGTAAAGTTCTCCCCAGGCAATTGGTGTAGGGGAACCTCCCAGGTGTTTTACCATATTAATGGCAGTATTGCTTTCCATAACCCGAAGTTTTAACCCTTCAAGATCTTCGGGTGTTTCTACAGGTGTTTTACTATAGAAACTTCTGCTGCCCGCGTCATAAAAAGTGAGTCCTTTTAAACGTTTATCAATACTTTTATTCAGGAATTCTTCTCCTATTTCGCCTTCCAGCACTTCAAACCGGTGTTCCCGGTCCCGGAACAGAAATGGTAAACCAAACAGCTGCAGGCTCGGAACGAAATTTTCAAGAACACCGGTAGACACTTTAGTCATTCCAAGACTCCCTATTTGTAAAAGTTCCAAAGTTTCTCTTTCGGAACCTAATTGCTGATTAGGATAAATATCAATCACCATCGTTCCTCCCGATTTCTCATAAAGACGTTCGGACATAAAGACCATAGCCTTGTGCACCGGGTGTGCAGTGTCCAACCCGTGGCCCAGTTTGATTATTTTTGTCTCGGTTTGCTCATCACATCCGGCTAGCGATAGTAGGAGAACAAGAAAAAAACAAGAATAAATTCTGTTTCTGTTAAAAAGGATTTTCATTTTTATAGTATTGTTGATGTTATAAAACTAACAAGGCAAATCCCGGTAAGTTGTTATATTATCTTTTTATTCTTCCGTCGGTTTTTCCTTTGGCAACTTCCATAACTTCCTCTACGCTCACCAGGTTTACATCCCCAACATGTGTGTGTTTGAGAGCGCAGGCGGCATTGGCAAAAGAAAGAGCTTCCTCATCATCAAAGTGCTGAAGACCATAAAGAAGACCTGCCGCAAAAGCATCTCCCGTACCTATTCGATCCACTACACTAGTTATTTCCAATTCTGTAGTTGAAAGAAAATTTTCTCCATTCCAGGCCTGGGCGAAAATCTTTTGCCAGGAAGCATCTACACTGGTTCGTACTTTGTCAAATACTTTTTTAATCTTCGGAAATTCTGCAATTAGGGCCTTACTGGCTGAGATGAAACCTTCTTCATCCTCTGAAAATTCTGTTTTCAGGATCTCGTTAATTTCGCGTACTCCTCCAATAAAAATTGTGGATAGAGAAACTAGCTCTTTAAGAACATCATGGCTATTCCTGCCATATTTCCACAGGTTACTCCTGTATGCAGGATCTGCCGTTACTATTACTCCTTTATCCCGCGCTACTTCTAAACCTGCCTTTAAGGTTTGATAAGCTCCTTCTGAAATTCCCGGGGAAATTCCGCTCCAATGCATGAAATTACAACCTTCCAGAACCTTTTCCCAATCTACCTGATCTGGGTTGATATTGGCAAAGCAGCTGTTTAACCGGTTGTAGGCGATTTGGCTGGAACGCATAGCGGAACCCACCTCGAGAAAATATAAACCCAAAGGAAAATTGACCTTTTTGACTGCCGATATTCCAATACCGTACTTACGGAGGGTAGATAAAGCCGCCTCCCCTACTATATCGTTTGAGACGTTGGTCACATGATGAACTTCAATTCCCATGTTAGCCAGGGAAGCTGCCACGTTCATCTCGGTACCTCCAAAAAAGAAATCCATTTGCGTTGCCTGCAAAAGCTTCCGATTGTCTGATGGTGACAAACGCATTAAAACCTCACCAAAGGTGACGATCTTTTTAATTTCTGAAGCTTCTTCCTGCATTAGCAAAAAATTAAAAGACTGCGAATAAAGTTTACCCGTAGCCTTTATTTCTATATTAATTTCTGAGACTTTTAATAAGATCCAGAGTTTCTTTAACCATTTTTTCAAGTCCATCATAATCTTTATTGGCAATAACCTCTTTGGAAATCAATTTAGATCCCATTCCCACACAGATCACACCAGCGTCGAACCAGCCTTTCAGATTTTCTTCTGTTGGGGAAACACCACCTGTTGGCATAATGCTGGTCCATGGTTGTGGTCCTTTTATTCCTTTTACGAAATTAGGTCCGTAAGTCCCTCCAGGAAAAAGCTTCACAATTTCACAGCCCAGTTCCTCTGCACGTGTAATTTCTGTTAGCGATCCGCAACCGGGAGACCAAAGCACTTTTCGGCGGTTACAAACTACCGCAATATCTTCTCTTAAAACCGGAGTAACAATAAAATTCGCTCCCAATTGCATGTATAACGAGGCAGCACCGGCATCCGTGACAGAACCTACTCCCATGATCATTCCGGGAAGTTCCTTGATCGCGTATTTATTAAGTTCACCAAAAACTTCAAAAGCGAAATCTCCGCGGCTGGTAAATTCCAGTAAACGTGCCCCACCATCGTAACAGGCTTTAAGTATTTTTTTCCCCAGTTCAACATCAGAATGAAAAAACAAGGGAACCATCCCCTGTTCTTTCATTACAGATGCCACTTCTATTCTTGAATATTGAGCCATACCTTATAATATTTATCGGGCCACACGACCAGAGGCGTCACCACCCATTAATTTTTTAACCTCATCTATCGTCACCAGATTCGCGTCACCTTTGATGGTGTGCTTCAATGCTGATGCAGCTACTGCAAAATTCAAAGCGTTTTGATCATCTTCAGGATATTCTAGAAGCCCGTAAATCAATCCGGCCATAAAGGAATCTCCTCCTCCTACTCTGTCCACGATGTGCGTGATATCATATTCCGGGGATTTTAGCATAGTCTTCCCATCATAAAGAACTCCCGCCCAGGTGTTATGAGAAGCAGAAAGTGATCCTCTTAATGTGGTAATTACCTTTTTAGCATTTGGAAATTTCTCCATCATCTGCTGACAAACAGAAAGGAAAGCTTCAGCTTTTACATGTTGCCCCTGGGTAGTAATATCCAATCCTTCAGGCTTAATTCCGAAGTGCTTTTCGGCATCTTCTTCGTTTCCGAGAATAATATCACAATAAGAAGTAAGCTCGGTCATAATAGCTTCCGGTTCTACTCCATATTTCCACAACTTTGCACGATAGTTAAGATCGGTTGAGATCGTAATACCTTTTGCACTTGCAGCTTTTACAGCTTCAAGGCAGGCATCGGCTGCTCCCTGGGAAATAGCCGGAGTAATTCCTGTCCAATGGAACCATTCTGCACCGTCAAAAACGTCATCCCAGTCTATCATTCCTTTTTTAATTTCAGAAATAGCCGAGTGCGCCCGGTCATAAACTACTTTACTTCCACGGCTAACTGCACCGGTCTCTAAAAAGTAAATTCCAAGACGGTCTCCACCAAAAACAATTTTATCAACTCCAACGTTCCTTTTGCGCATTTCCATAAGAGCACATTCCCCAATATCATTTTTAGGCAAACGGGTAACGAAATCTACCGGCACTCCATAATTGGCAAGAGATACTGCCACGTTGGATTCACCCCCTCCGTATACTACATCAAAACTTGATGCCTGGGAAAACCGAAGGTGTTCCGGTGGGGCCAGGCGTAACATTATTTCTCCAAAAGTCACTACTTTTTTCATAAATCTAAATTTTATAAATCAATATTTCAGCTTTGTATCCCGTGATGAAGAACGCGGCAAAGCTGCTTTAAAAATTAAAATATTCCTTTGCGTTCTTATAACTTATATTGGCAATAGTTTGCCCCACAAGTTCCATATCCTGAGGTAATTCTCCTTTTTCCATTTCTTCCCCGAACAAGTTACACAAAACTCTGCGGAAATACTCGTGCCTCGGAAATGAAAGGAAACTTCTTGAATCTGTCAACATCCCAATAAAAACGCTTACCAGTCCCATATTTGAAAGCGCATCGAGTTGGTCGATAATTCCCTGTTTTTGATCAAGGAACCACCAGCCGGAGCCAAACTGCACTTTTCCTTTTATGCTGCCATCGTTGAAATTACCAATCATGCTGGCAAAAACAGCGTTGTCGGCCGGGTTGAGGTTATATAAAATCGTTTTGGTGAGCTTGTCCTTTCCATCAAGGTGATTGAGGTACTGAGATATTTTTTCGGCTTGCGAATAATCTCCTATTGAATCCCAACCTGTATCGGGGCCCAATTCATCTAACATCCGTTTATTGTTGTTCCTTAATGCTCCTAAATGAAACTGCTGTACCCAACCGAGTTCATGGTAAGTTTCACTGAGAAAAGTAAGAATGGAAGTCTTGAATTTATCTGCCTCTAATTCAGATAATTCTTCACCTTTTCTCCTTTTTGAAAAAATTGATTCAATTTCAGAATCTGTAAATTCTTCAAAAGAAATAGCATTTAATCCGTGGTCACACAACCTGCAGCCATTCTCGTGGAAAAATTCTATTCTCTTTTTCAAAACATTTTGCAGATCCTTATATGATCCTATTGAAGTTTCGGCAACTTTTCCAAGTTGATCAACGTATGAATTGAAAGAAGGAGAATCTATAAGAACGGCCTTATCCGGACGGAAAGCTGTACTAACTTTTATTCCGGAATCATTATTTGCCAATTGCCTGTGAAACTCCAAAGTATCCAGAGGATCTTCGGTAGTACAAAGTGTCTCCACTCCCATTTTCTTCAGGAGTCCGCGACAGGAATATTCAGGTTGCTGAAGTTTTTCATTAACCGCATTATAAATCCTTTCGGCTGACTCTTCATTCAGAAGCTCATCAATTCCGAAGTATCTCTTAAGCTCAAGATGCGTCCAGTGGTAAAGCGGATTTCTCAAAGTATGAGGAACTGTCTTTGCCCAGGCCATAAACTTCTCCTTATCGGATGCATCACCTGTAATATATTTTTCATCTACACCCATGGTACGCATTGCCCTCCACTTGTAATGGTCTCCTGCAATCCAAACCTGGGTAATATTGTCAAACCTCCTGTCTTCCGCAATTTCTTTCGGAGAAAGGTGATTGTGATAATCTATTATTGGCTGCTCTTTAGCGTAATTGTCATATAGATCTTTCGCCTGACTACTGTAAAGCAAAAAGTCTTCGGAAATAAATTTATTGGATTTCATTCTCTAATATTTATTCAAATTTTGGTGGTGTTAGCGCCCCATCCAACCGCCATCAACCAGTACTACAGAACCATTCATGTAATCGCTGGCTTTTGATGCCAGGAAAATTACTGGTCCTTTAAAATCTTCGGGTTGTCCCCATCTATTTGCGGGAATCCTGCTTAAAATTGAAGCACTTCTATCTTCGTCATCCCTTAATGCTGCAGTATTATCTGTAGCAATATATCCCGGAGCAATGGCATTTATTTGAACTCCTTTAGATGCCCACTCATTGGCAAAAGCTTTTACCAGCTGTCCTATGGCACCTTTTGAGGCCGCATAGCCAGGAACCGTAATTCCACCCTGGAAAGTGAGAAGGGAGGCTGTAAAAATAATTTTCCCACTTCCTCTCTTGATCATTTCCTTCCCGATCTCGCGGGTTAAAATGAACTGAGAATTTTGATTCACCTCAATAACCTTATCCCAATATTCATCGGGATGCTCGGCGGCAGGTTTCCTCATGATGGTTCCGGCATTATTTACCAGAATGTCTATGGCTGGATTTTCAGATTTCACTTTTTCAATAAAAGCATAGAGGCTTTTTCTATCTGAAAAGTCACATTGATAAGCTGAAAATTTCTTTCCTGCAGCCTTTACTGCTTTTCCTATTTCTGAATCTTCTGACTTCAGGCTGGTAGAAACTCCTATTATATCTGCTCCTGCTTCTGCAAGACCCTGAGCCATTGCAAAGCCAATACCACGGCTACAACCAGTAACCAATGCTGTTTTTCCGGTTAGATCAAATAATTTCATATTACTTCAGGTTATCGGGATCAACTTTGTCCATATCTCCATAATCCAGGTTTTCCCCTGCCATTCCCCAGATAAAAGTGTAATTGGAAGTCCCCGCTCCGGCGTGAATCGACCATTCAGGAGATAATACAGCCTGATGATTTTTCATAAAAATATGCCATGTTTCATCGGGTTGCCCCATAAAGTGGCTGATGGTTTGCCCTTCTTCGAGATTGAAGTAAAAATAGGCTTCCATACGGCGCTCATGTGTATGTGGAGGCATTGTATTCCAAACGTTACCTTCAACAAGCTCGGTCATTCCCATCTGCAATTGACAAGTCTCCACAATGCTGTTTACAATAAGCTTGTTCAGGATCCTTTTGTTGGCGTACTTCTCATCTCCAAGATGTACTACTTCAGCATCTTCTTTTCCAACTTTTTTGGTCGGGTATTCTTTATGTGCGGGAGCAGAATTCAGATAAAAAATCGGCTGGTCACCGCCTGATTTCTTAAAAATGACATTTTTGGTGCCCTTTCCTACGTAAAGAGCTTCTTTATAAGCTAATTGATATTCTTTGCCGTCAACTTCAACCACACCTGTTCCTCCAACGTTGATCACCCCCAATTCCCTGCGGTCTAAAAAGTTTTCAGCTTTAAGATCATCGATGGTTTCAAGTTTCAGGTCTTTATTAACAGGAAAAGCCCCTCCAACAATGAATCTGTCATACATGGAATATGTAAGGTTGATTTCATCATTTTTGAAGAGATCCGGAATAAGGAAGTGCTCCCTTAGTTCCTGGGTTGTATATTGTTTAACGTCATTTGGATGATGCGCATAACGCAATTCTGAATTAGTCATTTGATGTATATTTTTTGCTGTTCAACTTTATTTTCACTTCAGGAACTGAAGATTTAATTTCAGCTCCATCCTTTGCAGGATTTTCATTTGTGCAATCGATTACACAAATATAAAATTTTTTTAGCCAAAAGGTTTTCTTCCGCGTTAAAATCCCACAAACAAGTTAAATATTACGTCCCAAAAATGTCATTTTTGGGAAATCTTTTTTTAATCTTTTAGGTCCAATAAACCCTCGTAAACCAATTGGGCTACTGCCCTAGCACCTTCAGGTTGAAAATGGGTGTTATCGCTGCTGCCATCAGGATAAGCCTCATAAATTCCGGGCCCGAAATTCATAAAATAGTTTTCGGTTACATAATCTTTACCCTTTTCAGTAAAGTGATCCATAGATCTCTGTGTAAGGTCTACGAGGTGAACATCCAGCTCCTTTGCTACTTCTACAGCGGCAGTGTAGTATTCCCCATGCACATTTCCTAATTTCCCATCTTCCCATGGATAATTCCGGCTCACCGGAGTAAGAATAACGGGAACAGCCTCTTTTTGGCAGGTTTGATTGACATAAAGCCGCAGGTATTCCTTGTAGCCTTCAACAGTAACAAAGCGTTCAGGTTTGTTTTCAGCCGCGTCATTATGACCAAATTGCATTAGCACCAAATCCCCTTTTTGTAGATTTTTATACACAGAAGACCATCTTCCTTCTTCAAAAAATGTTCGCGTACTTCTACCGCCCCGTGCGCGATCGTCAACTATTACTGAATCTGATTTTATTATGTGCGACAAAGGCTGTAGCCGTTCTTTGCTCATGTTTTCCTGAAACACCTGCCCCCAGCCCATTAAGGGATAGCGGGTCTTCATATAATCTTTGTCCTTGTCATAGTCGCCACTATAGTCGGCCATGGTGGAGTCGCCTATAAGGTACACTGTGGTAGGTTCTTCCTGCTGAAACCACACAAGCGGAAGAAAAAGTATCAAGAAGAGATAGGATTTGAAACTCATAGTTTTTAATTGAGAATTAGTGCATTTTCCGGAAGCTCCTTAGCCTTCTGAATCTGCGTGTCTACAGCTGTAAAATCGTCTTTTTCTAACTTCACATTACTAGTTAGCTTTCCCAGAATGCGTACAGGCGTTGGGCCATTTTCAACAAAAGAAAGATCCTTTACATTTACATTTTTCGTGTTATACAGCGTGAGTGCCGCATCATCTCCGGTAGTTATCACTTTCACGTTGATCAATTCAAGCCCCTCTACATCTATAACAGTAATTCCTTCTTCTGCTTCAAGAACAGAATTTTCAAGCCTTATGTTTTTCACATTCATTTCGGGCAATCCCATAAAAAATGCAGCTTTTTGAGAATCTACAACTCTGATATTTTTCATAAAAATATCCCTGAAGGAGGGTGTCTCTTCGGTTACCGGCATAGGAGTTTCATCACGGACTTCTTCCTTTGCCTCCTCGTCGTCATCCAGAATAGGGGATTTTCCGCCATAGAAAAGATTAAATCTTATAGCTTCAGCAGGAATGTTGATCATATCAATATCAGAAATGTAGATATTCTCAACAACTCCGCCTCTTCCGCGGGTACTTTTAAATCTTAAGCCAATATCAGTACCCATAAAGGTACAGTTGGAAACATGCACATTTTTTACTCCGCCGGACATTTCACTACCTACTACAAAACCTCCATGGCCGTGGTATACTATGTTATTCTTGATCACCACATTCTCTGTTGGTATGCCTCTGTCTCTGCCGTCCTTATTCTTGCCCGATTTAATGCAAATGGCGTCATCGCCCACGTCAAATGTGTTATTATAGATAAGCACATTTTTACAGGATTCCACGTCCAGACCGTCTCCATTTTGGGAATACCAAGGATTGCGAACATTTAAATTCCTTATGATGACATCTTCGCTCATGAGCGGATGAATGTTCCAGGCAGGTGAATTCTGAAATGTAGGACCGTCAAGAAGTATTTGTTTACTGTTCACAATACTTACCATTACCGGTCTTAGATAATCTTTTACTTTTTGATGTGCCTCTATTCCCTCCAGATCGGGAACATTCTGGTCTGTAGAGAGGTCGTAACCAAGCTTAGATTTTTCTGAAGGAAACCACATTTTTTCATCTTCAGAAAGGACTCCGCCGGAATTTATAAGGGTCTTCCATTGCTTAGCCGTCATTTTGCCCTTTTTGACAGGTCTCCACGCATCTCCGTTTCCGTCAATAGTTCCTTTCCCGGTGATGGCGATGTTCTCCACATTGTTGGCATAAATGGGAGAAATATTTCTCATTGTATTAAGCCCTTCAAAGCTTGTGCTGATGAGGAAATAATCGTCAAAATCCCTGCTGAATAATAGAAGTGCTCCGTCTTCGAGATGAAGATTAATATTACTCTTAAGTTCTATGGGACCTGTTAACCAGATTCCGCGGGGAATAACCACTCGTCCTCCTCCCTTAGAATTTACTTCTGAAATTGCCATTTTAAAGGCTTCAGTATTTTTAACGATGCCTCCATCCTGCGCACCGAAATCGGTTATAGGCCTGGAATAATCGGGAAAAAAAGTTTCCTTAACCCGGGGCATGTCGAATTCCAGCCCCTCATACATCTCCTGAAGACTTACCTGCGCCTCCGCTGAGTGTGTTCCAAAAATCAGGAGCAAAACTGCAGCTAAGGCTCTAAATATGTGTTTTTTCATCACTTTTTCTTTAATTACTTTTTGGAAAACCTGAACCAATCAAAATCGGCATAACCGGAATCGTTGATCTTTTTTTCTTTGGTAGCAAATAATCCCACTTTGGCACCAACCCACTTCCCTTCTTTTGCCGTAAAATCTTCATCTACTTTTGAAAAGTTCTTTCCGTTTTCACTAAAGCTGAAAGTAGTTCTGGCTCCTTTATCCACTTCCACTCTGAAATAAACTTCGTTGCCGGAAAGCTTTTTCAGCCGTTTCTTTTGCTCCGGATTTCCTTCATCTGCATTTTCTGCTTCAGCAAAAACAACATAAATTCCGTCCTTTCTGCTTTCCAAAGCAACATAGGCATACGATCTTCCCATTACTATAAGTCCGGCTTTTTCATTCTCCAGATCTTCATTAGGATTAAAAGTCAGTTTTGTAGTGGTTGTAAATTCTTCTGCAGGAAATTTCTGCAACAACAGGCTTGGAGCATCCCAGAGATTTGACGCACCTTCAGGCAAAAGCTGAGTATACAAACGCAACTGTCCTTTTGAAGGATTGGCGAACGCCCAGGTAGCTTTCGGGTTTGCCTGCCACTGCCATTGAAGACCTATGTCATTGCCTTCAAATTCATCTGAATCTTTTGGAGTGACAATAGGATAGGTTTTCCCCACATTTGGTTTACGGTAAGACATAACCGGCTCCCCGGTGCCATCTCCGTCTTTATCTTCTCCCATCGTGGGCCAGCCATCCTTCCAGGTCATAGGCTGCATGTGAACTATTCGACCATAAGCGTCTTTATCCTGAAAATGAAGAAACCAGTCTTCGCCGTTTTCAAGCTCAATCCATGCTCCCTTGTGAGGGCCATTAATATCGGTATCGCCTTGTGCTAAAGAAACGTGCTCTTCATAAGGGCCATATGGATTCTTAGAGCGCAAAATGAGCTGCCAACCGGTGGAAACACCTCCAGCCGGAGCAAAAATGTAGTAGTAACCGTCCTTTTTGTAGAACTTGGTTCCTTCAACTGTTGGATGATCTTCATGACCGTCAAAAACGATCTTTCCGGCTCCTGTGGTTTTAGTGCCTTCCCAGTTCATGGACTTCACCACCAGAATGCTCTTGATTCCTGCACGGCTTCCTGCAAAGGCATGAGATAAATAAGCTTTCCCGTCTTCATCCCATAGTGGTGCAGGATCAATTAGTCCTTTTCCTGCTTCAACCAGGACGGGTTTCTCCCATTCCCCCGCAGGGTCTTTTGTTTTTACCATGTAAATTCCAAAATCCGGGTCTCCCCAGTAGATGTAGTATTCACCTTCGTGATAACGAAAAGCCGGAGCCCAAACGCCATTCCCATGTTGCGGAGTGCTGAAATGCTCATCTGGTACCTGACGTTCCAAAGCATGGCCAATCAGCTTCCAGTTCACTAAATCTTTAGAATGTAAGATTGGCAAAGCCGGTGCAGCATTAAAGGAAGAGGAAGTCATATAAAAATCATCTCCCACCCGCACCACATCGGGATCTGAATAATCTGCATGGAGAATCGGATTTTTATAAGTACTATCCCCCTGATCTGACACCCAAACCTCAGACGTAAAATTTTCATTTTCCTGAGCAGTGGCTGTAGATCCTCCAAAAAGAGAAAAAATCAATACTGCTGATATTATTCTCAATTTCTTCATGCTATTCCAGTTTTCCTGCGTTCTGTAGGGTATTCAGGTGCTCATCAAGTTCGGTCATAAATGCTTCTTGCGTAGTGATCCCACTCGGCTCCTGTTCCCAGGCTGCAAGGAAGTAATATGTTACAGGCTCTGCTGTTTCGTTAAAGATAACGAGGTGGTCATGCGGACCTTCTTTAACTTCTTTAACCTCATTTGTCTTATAAAAAAGTGCCATCCCAAGTTTATCCTGATCGTTTACCAGAGTTTGGTTTCCATAGGTTGCGATGTACGCCCAGTCTCCTCCATCACTTTCCTTCTGAAGCAGATCGATATTTTCAAATTTTACGATCCCCGTTGTTAAACCTTCCAGAGGTTCAGATAGATCTAAAGTCGCTTTTGTAAATCTACCTTCAGGGAAAATTGTAAGGGTTGTAGTGAGATCTACGGTGTCTGAACCCGTTGCCCAATCTGAATATTCAATTTCCACTTGAGAAGAAGCTTCAGAATTAGAAACCTGTGCGCGGGTGTTGCCAACGCTCCTGAAATGTGCCACAGTATCGTTCATAAATCTTCCGTAGCTCCCAATTCCGAGAGATTTTCCTGCTTTCAGAATATCCATACCCCAGGGAGCTTCCTCGTGGTAAGAATCGAAACCGTCCTGGCCCACTTGTGGCAAGACCATTGTGTCTGTTTTCTTTCCGAAAACATCTATTGCATTTCTCCAGTCAAGGTACAGGCGGTATCCCACTTGTGGATTTTCCCAACCCGGGCCTTCATACCTAATGTAGTATGAATGATCTGTATGGTCTTCGGGTAAAGTTAACTCCTGTACATTTTCAAAGGTGCCGCCGACGTATTCCCGGCCTTCCCATTGTCCTCCGGTTTTTACGGAAAGTTCAGCGTAAGTCTGCTGTTCGACAGCGATATCTTCTGCAATAAGATTCTCCTCGTTTTCTTTGTTTTCCTTACAGCCTACTATAACTGCGAGAATAAATGAAAAAACTAAGTATTTTGATGTAAGCTTCATATTGACTGATTCTATTATTTATTATTCAAGTTCTTCATATTCCAGGGAAGCAAGAATAAATGGCCCCACTCCCTTAGGATCGTTATCTCGTATAATTTCATTAATGTAATATTCATAGGAGCCGTCGCGGTAAGGATCTCCTCCCAAGCCTGCAACTCCATTTACATCTGTAAGACTAATGGTTCCATCCTCATTTTCTTCAATAAACTGGTCGAGAATTCCTTCATAAGCTTCGATTCCGGCTTCTCTGTATTTAGGATCAAGATAACCTTCATCTACTCCTTTAAGGAGGAAATATGCGAACATACTGGACGCTGAAGCCTCCAGATAATTTCCTTCCCGCTCTCCCTGATCCATCACCTGATACCAAACCCCGGTCTCATCCTGATACCTCACAATTCCTTCGGCCAGTTTTTGCGCTATGTCTACAATATTTTCTCTATCGGGGTGACCTTGCGGAAGGAAATCCAAAACGTCCACAACGGCCATAGCAAACCAACCAATACTTCTTCCCCAGTAATTTGAAGAAAGTCCGGTTTCAGGATCTGCCCAACGCTGCTCTCTACTTTCATCCCAGGCGTGATGGAAAAGACCAGATTCTTCGCTATAATGGTATTTGTTTACCAATGCAAACTGGTTAGTCACGTCATCGAAAAGTTCCGGTTCATCAAAGGTTTCGGCATAACGGGCGAGAAATGGAGAACCCATATATAACCCGTCCAACCAGATTTGAGAAGGATAAATTTTCTTATGCCAAAAACCACCTTCCGAAGTCCTTGGATGTTCTCTCATCTGCTCCCTTAGAATCTCAACTGCTTTGCGATACCTTTCTTCCCCGGTTTCTTCATATAAACCAATAAGGAATCTTCCTCCCTGTACGCGGTCAATATTATAATCGGACTGCTTATAGGTTTTAATTTCCCCATCTTCATTGATCATGAATTCTGCAAAGTTCTTGATGTAGTCAAGATATCTTTCTTCCCCTGTAGCATCATGCAGTTTCTCCATGGAAGTCATGATGAGCCCGTGGGTATATTCCCATTTAGGTTTTTCATTAAAGTCCAGGGTCCATCCTTTGGGGTTTCTTTTAATTTCTGAATTGGCCATCCAGGTAGAGTATTTTTGCTCTTCGTCTTCAAGAGTCGATGTGGTGGCAAGTGTATTTTCTTCGGTCCCTTTGCAGGCTCCAAGAACCATGAACAAAGAAAATAAGTAGATTCCCGATTTTAAAGTATTCATCATTTTATTCTATTTAGAGGTTCTTAATTTCTGAAGGATCCCAGTTGTCTGATCCTCCAAGAATTTCTTTTACAGTATATTTTTTGGCTGCCTGGGGAGTAAGCAAAATAGCCCAGTCAACTCGTTCTGATGGTGCCCATCCCGGTCCTGCATTTTCGAATTCAGCATAACATACAGTTCCTTCAGCATGAGGTTTATTCCAGTTATGCCATCCTTCTTTTTTTATATGATCGCCCATACTTGTGTTAATAAAAACGGTCTGTGCAAAGGGTCTCCAAGGTCTTCCCAGGTAAACGCTTTCTTTGGGCGCATCTCCCGTTAGGGTACAGTCAAGGAAAACGAAACCAAATTCTGCACCTTCTTCAGTAGATGCCGCAGTTATATAATGCCCACCTTCTTTTGAGAAAATCTCGCAATCTTCAAACACGGCTGTAGACCATCCAAAAATGAAATCTGTAGTTCCCTCTATGTAGCAGTTGCGATAATATTGCCTGCTGTTCCTACCGTGCGGATAAAGCGTGTCCTGATACCCAAGAAACCTGCAGTTGTCAAAAATGACCTTATCTCCATCCACTCGTACTGCGACAGCCTGTCCAATAGGACCTGCACTGTTTTCAAAAGTAAGATTGGTAGCGTGGAACCCATCTCCAAAAATATAGAAAGAAGTAGAACCGGTAGTACCTATCTCTTCTCCAAAAGAATTCAGTTTTTGTGCAAAATCATCGTAGGTAAGAATGGTGGAATCTTTGTCTTCACCAATAAAAGTTACATGGGTTTTGGAAGCTGGAAGCACCAGTTTCTCTTTATAAGTCCCGGATTTGATAAAGATCCTTGTTCTCTTTTTTCTGAAATCGGGCACTGCATCGATAGCTTCCAGTACCGTCTCAAAATCTCCCGATCCATCGGCAGCCACTACATAATCATAAATTGGGGCTACAACCGCTGCAGTTTCTGAATCCTCATCAACGAGATCATTTAAATAAACCTCCAGGTTGGTATAACCATCGTCAAGCTGGTGGCCATTAGCGTTAAATTCAGTAGGATCTAAACCTTTTGCTTTTTCCCAGGCATCGGGCATACCATCTTTATCGGTATCTTCTGGTGCAGTTCCGCTTTTCAGCTTTGGCCAACTTCCCACCTGCTCCTGGGAATCTATAATTCCGTTGCCGTAAGTGGCTTTCCCGCTTCTGGTTTCATTGATCACTCTAATATCTACCGCGTCTCTTTTTAAACTTGCACCGGCCTTCTTCATTACCAAATCCATGGCAGTACGAGCGTTCTGAGTGTCGACATTACTGTTGAAGTCAAAAGGTTCATGAACACGTGCTGCTTCAGGATCATCCCCCTCCACTCCGCCGTTCCAATTGTTTTCTGTCACCTGTTTTGAGCCTTCAACAACATTTCCATGGACATAGAACTTTCCGTAAGGAGCGTAGGGTTCAACAATTCTTTCAGGATCTTCTGTTGCGGGACCCGGCTTGAAATAATTGTTGACGATATTATAACGGCCATTTTCACCTCCGTAAATGCTATTGTCTGCCCAATTGTAGATCACATTATTTCTGAAGTCAACGAATTCACCTTCAAGATTCTCTGTAGTCTTTGATCCGCTGAAGCGCGGATTTCTACTGTAGTTGCTGGCAATAAGATTGTGGTGGAAGGAAACATTTTCACCTCCCCAGATTCCGCCGTAACCGTGATCTCCTTTGGAATGTACAGAACTATTTAGTGCTTCAGAAATAATGCACCACTGCATGGTCAAATCCTTATTTTGATAGAAGGAAGCATTTTCATCTGTTGCCCAGCTGACGGAACAATGGTCTAAAATGACATTTTTGACACCTCTTCCTTTAAAGGAATCATCGGCAACTTCTTTGACATCTCCCATCCTAAAGCGCATGTAACGAATGATAACATTATCATCTTTTACAGCCAAAGGATAGCCTTTGATAGTTATTCCATCACCAGGGGCGGTTTGTCCTGCAATAGTGAGGTCTCCTTTATTAATATCCAACGGCCTCTCCAGCTCTATAGTTCCTGAAACAGCAAAAACTATGGTACGGGGTCCATCCTTTAAAATGCCCTTTCTAAGGCTGCCTTCACCATCATCATTTAAGTTATTTACAGTGTAAACTATTCCGCCTCTACCACCTGTGGCATAACGGCCAAACCCTTCGGCTGAGGGAAAAGCCAGCTGCTGGGCCTGCACCGGCAGGCTCAATAGTAGAACGGCAAACAAAATTTTTATTTTCTGAAACGAAATCTGCATACTTTTTTTAATTTTTTTCTCTTCGGAAATTATTCTGGAAGACTTTAAAAGACTGATATAATACAGACCTTTTCGCTTTCAGGAACACCAGCAACTTAAATTTAATAGGCAAAATCAACCGAATCATTAAAAATCCAATTGATAATGCCTATTAGTATAATACATACATTAAACTAAAAGCTTTTCCTATTAACTAACTATACAGCTTAATATTCAAATGCTCCAAGATCTGGTGCTGAACCGTTGTACGGCAAGCCTACATCAACTCCATTGTCAATTAAATCACTATCTGCCTCCAGATGGAAAAAACTAACATCAGGAAGACTTCCATCGGCTTTTCTCGGGCCTGTCATCTCTGAATAATCTATGCTTACAAAATCATCAGGGGTAGTCTCAAAACCTTCCATCCAGCTGTTGTTTGTAACATCGAGACTTGTTGCATTTATGCTTCCCACTTCTCCAAGGACAACACTGTTCTTTATGACCAGGTTTTCAAGGGGATTTGTACTACCAAAGGCATAATTCCTGCCATTATCGTAGGCTATGCAGTTATATAAGATCACCTCACCCCTGTTGCTGTTATGATCAAAACCATCAGATGCATTACCAACTGCGATACTGTTGATGTAAATAGCGTCGTGTTTTAAATCCTTATCATCACTTCCTCCGGTTTTAAATCCATTCCCGTCACCACCGCTCGGGGTACCGTCTTTTAAAAACCCATTTTCTATGGCCCAGCAATTCTCATAGATTGTAGTAACGTTATCTGCATTCCTTAAGTAGCCATCCCAGCCATCATCAAGGTTTTGCCACGCCCTGCAACCCACAAATTTATTGCCGGTACCCACGTCTAATTTACTTGCAAATCCGTCGGCATTCTCAAGAGTAGAGTCGGCGTTAAAATATGAATCGGAATTTAAAATTGTGTTGTCAGATGCACCACTATCCAGCTGAAGCCCGGTATCTGCACATTCTGAAAAAGTACAGAATTCAATCATATTGTTATTACCGGTAATATTTAATCCATTGTCGCCGGCTTTGTAAACATCGATCCCTTTAATATACCAGTAACTGGCATTTAATTGGATTCCTCTATTGGAGGAGTTTTCTGACATAGAGGAAAAATCGAATTTTGGTCTCGTGTCATCCTTAGGATGAGCCAACAATGAGATTACATTACCTGCACTACCACTAGTATTAATTTCTATGGTAGAATCAAAAATATAATCACCTCCACGGATATAAATATTTTCACCAGGAACGGCTGCAGAGATAGCATCTAAGATCTCTTGAGAAGTACTTACCACTGTACCTTCTACTGAGGAAGTATTTTCTCCGGTTCTAAAGGAAAGCGTGTTGCTGAATGCTGTGTTCTTACCGTCACTGGTTTCAATGCGCCAGTAGTAAATAGTATTAGGTTCCACTTCTACTTCCATAGAAGAAACAGTAAGACCTTTCCATTCTTCAGGTGGTTCCTGGTTACCATCTACTTTGTCTGCAAAAAGGGTATAAGTTAATGGGTCTCCATCTATATCTGTTGAAGCAGCTTCCCAATTTAAGGTAACCATACCATCAACGGGAGATACTGTAACACCTGAAGCAGGTGACACCAGTGTAGCCGGAAAAGGTGCGTTGTTAGTTCCTGGTTCCCCGGCTACATAAAACCTATGAGAATCTGAGGTAGTGGTTTCTTCTCCTGAATTTTTTGAGACAACGTTCCATGTGTATGGATTCCCTCTCTCAAGTCTTACCACCAGCGAGGTAGTGGTAAGATTAGGACGAAGTGTGACTTCCTGAGTATTCAAATTGGTGATCACAAGATCATACATTTCAGCATCGCTTGCTTCATTCCATTCAAAAGCCACCTCGGCCATATTGGCTATAACATCCCCTATTTCACATTGTGTATTGTTCAGCGGAAGTACAAGTTCTGCCTCTCCGGGAGTTAGAGGTGCAATGATCTCAGCATCATCATCCTTGGAGCACGAAATTGTTAGAGAACCCATAAGAAAAATGAGAAGCAGTTTTACAGAGTATATATTTATTGAATTTCTCATGATTTAATGACTTTTATAGTTTTACTTACCGTGGCAGATTTTAATTGAAGAAAATATACTCCTTGTCTAAAATTGGTAAGGTCAAGTGGAATTACTCTGTCTGAAGGAATTTCCATTTCTTCAGAAATGTATGTATTCCCGTTAAGACCGGTCAGGACAACATTTATTTTGGTATCTATCCCATTAATGTATACTTTAAGATCACCCCGGGTTGGATTTGGGAACAATAAAACCTCTTCAGACATTAGAACCTCCTCATAAAAAACACCCTGACATTCAGAATCTGTGAAAACAGAAAACTTATTGGTACCTGTTTCAAGATCTATAACCACTCTTGATTGGGTTGTGGTGATTATTTTGCCGTTGTGCTCTATCCTGTAAAGATCGGCCCCATCTAAGGAAAAGGCCACAGTATTATTTGAATAATCTACAGAAGAATAAGCTTCTAAAGGAGTCGGTCCCTCTATGGTTACCTCAAAGCATTGCTCATACCCAGCTTGTCCATCTACTGTAATACAGATATCATAGGTTCCCGCCGCTAAACTCTCAAATTCTGTTGAAAATTCATTGGAAGATAATAAGGTTGAAGATCCCGTACCTGCACCGGATAATGAAACATTGTAAGTATAACTTGTATCTTCTGCACTGACGCTTATAGAACCGTCACCGTTTCCATTACAACTTACGTCATGGACAGATATATTAAAATTATCTGCCGCCAGGTTAAATATTTCACAACCAAATACATCTACAATGGCACCTTCGGGAGAATCTGGACAATTATCCTCAAAATTTATGATACCGTCTCCATCATCGTCTTCACATACATCTCCGATCCCATCATTATCAGCATCTGCCTGATCAGGGTTAGGGATAGAGACACAATTATCATCTCCATTCAAAATTCCGTCATCGTCGATATCGCCATAAGGCCCATCCGGTTCAGCTTCAAAAACTATATTGCTGGCAGTTTCACCGGTTATTTGTAAAATATTGTCAGGAATATAATATCCATCCACTCCTTCTCCGGTTATGGTATATGCAATACCGGGTTCCAGTTTTACAGAATATGTGGCCGCATCTATATCGATTATTGGTTGCGGAACATAAACCGCATCAGCATCAGGATCTGGAGTAAATATTAAATTTAAATCTTCAATATTCTCCCCAAGGCCGCTAATTGATCCGGTAACAGAATAAATTTCAACTTTTTCAATAGTGATATTATAGGTAGTTGTGCTTTCAGTAACTTCTAAGGAAGTACCATTAGAAATTATGTAACCATCAACTCCTTCCAGGGAAATATTATAGTCGAAACCTATTGGCAGGTCAACCTGATAGGAACCGGCAGATGGCTTAACGTTCCAGGTTTTACCTTCTTCAATAGAAAATACTATTGAATAGTCTTCAGGAATTCCCGGAGCATCTGCAACATCAACATTACCAGATAAGTTGACATAAGTGGCAGGTTCACGAACAATTCTAAAATAACTGGGTTTGTCGGCCGTATCATATATGTGGTAGGTTCCATTAGCCTTTGCAACAAAACTTACTTCCTGAAGTTCCCCCCCCACATTTACAACATCATTCTGTAGTTCAGGATCCGCGACATATTCAAAATGAAGCTCACCAGCACCATCCTGTCCAAGCACCCAAAGGCTTACTTTATCATCTTCATTAAGATTCAAACTCATGTACCGGTTTGTAGCGCCTCTGGAGTTTATATAAACTCTTCCTTTGAAATCCTCGTAATCATTGATGTTCTCATCATATCGTGTCAAATTCGTATTTACGGTTCTTAGACGGTCACTTCCCCCTCCGGTAAAGCTAAGATCACCAGCTGTAAAGTCGGGCATAGTATGTCCCGCAGTTCCCGGAGTAATAGATTCATCATACCAGGAGTTAATAATCTCTTTGGATAACATATTGTTGAACTGAGATTCGTCCAGCTGGGTAGCTCCAAAATCCCACACATCGGCAAGATCCTTATTATAGGCTCCATCTTTCATTATGTCGATGTCAAATGAAGCGGTACTTTCTGTTACTTCCAGACTAGACTCACTGCTAATAGAATAACCCTCAGCTCCTTCAAGCGAAATATCGTATGTAAAACCTGCAGGTAGATCAACACTATAGGCACCCCCGGACACTGAAGAACTCCAGGTGTCACCGGCTTCATTGGTAAAAACAATAGTGTAATCTGAAGGTATTCCTTCAGCATTGGCTACATCTATATTACCGGTTAGTGTAGTATAAGTAAAACTTTCCCGAACAATCCTGAAATAACTGGGTTTATCGTTGTCATCATAAATTTTGTACGTTCCTGCAGCCTTTGCTGTAAAATTTAATTCTGTTAGTTCTTCTCCTACAGCTACTACATCATCTTGTAGTGTTGGATCAGCCATATATTCAAAATGAATATTGCCGTTACCATTTTGGGTAAGGGCATAGATGGTTACCTCGTCACCCTCATCTAATTCAAGACTGAAATACCTGCCGGTAGCCCCAGATGAATTGATATAAACTCTTCCTTTGAACTCCTCGTAATCATCAATGTCATCATCATATCGTGTCAAATTCGTATTGGAGGTTCGTAAACGGTCACTTCCGCCTCCAACAAAACTAAGATCACCTGATGTAAAATCCGGCAGATTATGACCTGCGGTTCCCGGAGTAATGGATTCATCATACCATGAGTTGATGATATCTTCAGTCAACATATTGTCGAACTGAGCCTCGTCGAGTTGAGTTGCACCAAAATCCCAGACGTCACTGAGACCACTGCTCCCACCGCTTCCAACTTCCTGGGCAACACTTTCCCGTACAATCCTAAAATAACTGGGTTTATCGGTATCATCATAAATTTTGTATGTTCCTGCGGCCTTTGCTGTGAAATTTAATTCCGTTAGTTCTTCTCCTACAGCTACTACATCATCTTGTAGGGTTGGATCAGCCATATATTCAAAATGAATATTGCCGTTACCATTTTGGGTAAGGGCATAGATGGTTACCTGGTCACCCTCATCTAATTCAAGACTGAAATACCTGCCGGTAGCCCCAGATGAATTGATATAAACTCTTCCTTTGAACTCCTCGTAATCATCAATGTCATCATCATATCGTGTCAAATTCGTATTGGAGGTTCGTAAACGGTCACTTCCGCCTCCAACAAAACTAAGATCACCTGATGTAAAATCCGGCAGATTATGACCTGCGGTTCCCGGAGTAATGGATTCATCATACCATGAGTTGATGATATCTTCAGTCAACATATTGTCGAACTGAGCCTCGTCGAGTTGAGTTGCACCAAAATCCCAGACGTCGGGCAGGTTTGACGTTTGGTCCTGGGAATACCCCGTAAGAATCCCCAAAAAGAGGAAGAGGCATAAGAAGTGTAGTTGTTTCATCATGCTATTAGGATTTAAATTAAATGAACTATACCCTGGTTTCAGGGAATGCATACTGCTATTCTATCTAAAAACAATTTGATATTAATAGGTACAGAAAGCCTTATTAGTAATTAGACAGGAATTAAAACTTTAAATTGTTTCCTGCTTTAGGAAATAAAAAGGGGGTGTGCATCATTACAATGCATACCCCTTTTATTGATATTACTTGTTAACTTCCATATTATCTCCAGCGGGGATCCCCCACATTATTATCTATTAAAGCTTGATTTGTAATAGTAAAATCTCCTGAAGCTGGATCTACAAATCCCGGATCTAAAGTCGTGTAATTATTGTTATCAAAAATATACTGAGATGAATCGTAGAACCCAGGAGCATTAAAGTAATTGTTATTACTAAAAGATGGAGATTCATCTATTCCTTCTCTATCTGCAAATCCTTCTGATTCAGTGTTAACGATCAAAGTATTTCTCACCGTTACGTCATTCGATACAAATCGCACATATAGCAATCTTCTACTATCATCATCTGCAACGGCATAAAAAGTGCAACTGTCGATTACAATATTCGATGTTACCCCACTATTATTGGAAGTGCCGCTCGCATCCATTCGTATAAAGTCACGATCTGGAGCAACATTATAGAACGTACTATTTAACAGGTTTACATTAAGTACATCAGAATTCCTGAAGTCTATGAAGTCACCACCTGAGGTAAAGACGTCATAAACAATTGAATTTTCCACAGTGAGGCTTTGAAGGATTGCATCGGTTTCATTTCCTGCAATAAAAGAACGTGCATAATCATGGATATAACAACCACTAACTAAAAGCGAGTTGTAATTCCCTGCACCTGTATACCTCACAACATCCTGTAGATCTGAGGATCCTGCCCCAAGTCCCTGTAGATCAAGATCAATCAATTCTACAACTTCAGCTCCGCCAACAATTTCAAAATTCAATTGGAGCAGAGGTTTATCGTAACTCCTCAAACCTCTAATGGTTAAAGATTTGTCCAGAGTAACAGTTCCTGTTTGCTCTGTATAATCACCGGGCTCGAGAACAAGAATAGCACCTGCTTCGGCATCTGCGATCATTTGTAATAAATCGTCCTCTGGAGTAACTAATATTCCATCACCAATGTCAATTCCGGTTGTAAATGTTTTAAGACCTCTAATTTGATCCTCGTTAAGCAGAGTGGCAGTATATTCAGTTTCTGAAGTAAGGCCTGTTATGGTTGCTACACCGCTGGCCATGTCTTCTGGCGTTATGGTGTAAGTGATATCACCAGGGCTTAGGCTTATTTCAGTTACCTGGCTGTCAGGCACCCATCTTAGGGTTACCTCTTTAGCTTTGATGTCACCATCCTCACCTTCTATGAAAATTTGTTCGGTTAAGGTACGCACTCTGGTAGTTGCCCAGGAGGAATCGTTGAGCCCATCATCACTAATAGCTTTTACTCTAATAGAATAAAAAGTTTCACTTTCTAACGGTATAAGAACCGGCAATTCATCTGGAGTAACTTCAATAGTTCTTACAATATTATCGAAGCTTGTTGAATCATTTGAAATCTCCACGATATAACTGTGATGGTCTTCCTCGACTGTCCAGTTTAATTCAACGTTCACCTGGTTTCTTACATGTGCAGTTAAAGCTACCGGCGCAAACTCCCTTTCTATAGGAAGCTCTTCGATAAGTTCCTTATCATAATCACAACCTACCAAGGTACCTGCAAGAAGAATAGCTATAAGTAAACTTTTTAAGATATCTCTTATTTTCATAACTAATAATTTAAATCTGATTTGTTGGGTTCTAGTAACCGTAATCGTTAACTAACATACCATTACTGGCATCAATAAAGACTTGCCAAATTGGCCAAAACTGTCTGTTATCCGGGTCTACTCCCGGTTTGTAAAGGGTGTTTATTATTTCATCCAGTGGCTGATCCCATGGGTGTGCTGACCATTCCGGTCCCGGATTTCCGGTTTCTCCTCTATTGAGCCCATAGACAAGGAGTGTATAACCGTCGTCTGCATATCTGTAATAAAGCGTGGTTGGCACATTGGCATAATCTCCCGTTCTATTTTCCAGGTTTTCCAATTCCTCCCTTTCTTCATCCAGTTTTTCGCCTAGCAGGTTCCAGCGAATAAGATCCATTTTCCGATCCATTTCCCCTGTAAATTCAAATTTATATTCTTCTACAATGGCATTGAACATCTCATCTTTAGAACCAAGCGCCCCAACATAGGCATCTACTTTTTCCGCATGTAGTTCGGTAGGGAAAGCCCTACGGCGAATTTCCTTAAGATATGGTGCCGCCGCTCCCGGTCCTTCCAGTTCATTAGCCGCTTCAGCAGCAGTTAATAGAACTTCAGCATATCTCATATACATTAGATTGACTCCGTCATCGTTTGTAGAGGTAACATAGCGATTCATCCATTCATACCGATATTTACCGAAATACCACATATCGATCCCGGTAAGTTCCTGCTGAGCAATACCTTCTATAGCAGTACCCCATTGATAAGGTACAGCGGTTACATCTCTACGAGTATCATCTTCATCAAAATCATAATAAACTGTTGGGGTAGGTCCCGCTGAACCACCTCTCGGCTGACCGGTAAACTGATCTACACTACGGTGACGAACGGCAAAAGAAAATAAAACCCTACCACGGCCATCCGCAAAGGGAATTTCCCACAATGATTCACGACCGGCAGTCGTGATTTCCTGATTATAATTTCTCCACAAAGTTTCAAAGGAAGGAATCAGGGAAACTGTACCACTATTAATCACGTCACGACTTTCTTCCAGCGCCAACTGATACATCTTTTGAACAGAGAGATCTGGATCGTTACTTCTTCGTACTCCGTCAGGATATTGTTGGAAGCCTGCCGAAACCAGCGCAAGGCGTGCTCTAAATCCTTTTACAAATGCTTTATTAATACGTTCTACCGAAGTGGTAGCCGCGGTTTCATTAGGCCAGGCTACCAACGTAGCAGCCTCTCCTAAATCTGCAATGAGTCGTTTATATATGGTATCCCTGCTTGTTTTTGGCAAATAAAGGGTTTCAGAGGTAATAGGTTCAAAACGTGCAGGCACATCTCCCCAGGCTTTCATAAGGTCTGCATAATAAACAGCTCTATAAGTAAGGGCTGCTCCCAGTAACTGTCCAAATTCGGTTCCAGGTTCAGGATTACCATAATTTCTCAAGCCTCGTATAACAATATTTGCACGTTCAATTCCCTGATACATCATTGCCCAGACATTATTATCGGTATTCATCCTGGAATTATTAGGTTTCGCATCGTAATAAACCAGGTCTGCATCCGAACCTTCATCTCCTGCGCTATAATTGTATTCGGTATCAGTATTAAAACCGTAATAAGGAATAAAGCGGCCTCGATAAGAATTTGTCTGCCCAATGGGTTCCAAAATTCCATCTACAGCTCCCTTTGCTAAGTCAACGGTGGAAAAAATAGTTGATTCGTCCAGAGTTGATTTGGCCGGAGCTTCCAGAAAATCATCGCCTAAAAAGTCTTCCTCGCAGGATACTACCAGGCTCATCAAAATAATTACCGAACAGACTTTAATTATATTTTTCATTTTCATCAATTTTAAAAATTCATATTTAGACCAAACACCACTTGTCTACTTCTTGGAAATGGAGAATAATCTACTCCCGGAGTAAGTGGTGTGTTTCTCCTGGTAGAAACTTCAGGGTCAAGACCGGAATAATTCGTAAGTACAAAAACATTATTTGCCGTGGCGTAAAGTCTCAATTTAGAAATATTAGCTTTCTCCATTAGCGAATTAGGAATTGTATAACCTAAAGTAATTGTGTTTAACCTAAGAAAGGAACCATCTTCTACTGCCCAATCGCTGAATACGTAACTCCGCATATAAGGGGACCACATAGTTGTATTTGCATTTGCAGCTGCAAGCTGTTCAGGATCGTTTATAAGCTGTCCTGTCTCCGGGTTGAGGTACGTCCATCTTGCACCATCAGCCATTGCTGAACTTAAGTTTCTATACCTGCTATTTTCGTTGGATGTGGTAAATTGAATCTTATTTGCATTATAAACATCATTTCCCAGACTATAGTTAAAGGCTGCTGAAAAGTCGAATCCGTAGGCATAAGCATTTAAAACGAATCCACCTGAGAAATCAGGATTAGCATCTCCGATGATTGTGTTGTCATTTATATCTACTACACCATCGTCATTTATATCCTTTAACTTCAACATTCCCGGCATTAATTCCCCCACTACATCACTGGCATCGACCACATCTTCTTTTAGGATATAAGAATTCGTCACGGGATCAAAGTTAAAATCAGACACCTCATAACGCCCATCGTTTCTATAACCATACATCGTTCCTACTGGTTCTCCAACCCAAATTGCATAATCTCCGCCAATTTGAGATGAAGCCCATCCGGAAGACTCCTGATAATCTTCTAATGTTCCTAAAGAATTAATTTTATTTCTATTTGCTGATGTATTTATGGAGAAACTCAGACCATAATCTTCCTTAGTAATAGGATAAAAATTTAATGAAGCTTCTACACCGGAATTATGGATCTCTCCCAGGTTTCTATATTGATATTCATATCCCGATCCAGGAGTACGAAATGCAAGCAATAAATCTGTAGTTAAATTTTTGTACGCTTCAACACTACCTATGACTGCCCCTCTGAAAACTTCAAAATCAAGACCAACATTTTGTGTAACGGTAGTCTCCCACCTAAGATCGGGATTAGCCAAAACTCTGGAAGCTGCCCAGTAGGTAGGAATTTCATTTAGATAAGTTGTCGTACTTGACTGAAAACTTTGTACTGTTTGGCCAGATGGTATGTTGTTGTTACCGGCTTCACCATAGCTAAATCTTAACTTAAGAGCATTAAGCCAATCTACATCTTTCAGGAAATTTTCTTCTTTTAATTTCCATGCTACTGCTGCAGAGGGGAAATAACCCCAACGGTTTTCTCCCAAAAATTTACTGGAACCATCGGCTCTGTAAGTAGCCGTCAATAAATATTTATTTTTGAATTCATAATTAACACGCCCAAAGAATGATAATAGTTTGTCATCAGGACTGTAAAAATTATCTACGCTCTGGGGAGTTCCCTGGGTAGTCAACCTTCTTGTAGTTCCAAAGTCAAAATCCTTTGGAAAACCCTGAATCTCTGAAGTTTCTATGTTGCTCTCAGTCACAATCATTTCTTCTCCTAAAAGTAATTTTAATCCATGGTCCTCATTAAGGTACTTATTAAAGTCAATATTAATAGTGTTAGCATTCCTAAAAGTTTCACGGGTACGATCTCTGTAAACGAGAGAAGGCAATCCTTGATTATCTGCTGAAGGTCTATTGTTTGAATAATAAGTTGAACGTCCATAGTAGCGGTAATCTTGATCTGTACGATAATCCAAACCAAAGTCAGATTGAAATCTCACATTATCAAGTATTTCCCAACCAAAACTTCCTAATGTATTAAAGTTCTTCCGTAGTTGAAGTCTTTGGTTGTCATCTGTAGCTACAAATGGATTAACCAGATAGCCAGCTAAAGCTTCATCAGTATTTGTAGTTGTAAGTCCGGAGATTGGAATTGGAGAATATTGAACACTATATTTCAATCGTGAATCGGCAGAAGAAATCTCATTCTGCTCATTGGCACCACCGCCGGTGATCTCTGTATCAGAATACCGGACAGTAAAGGACAAATCTAATCTTTCGTTAATTTCACTTTTAAGGGCCAAAGACAGGTTATTCCGCGTGTATTCAGAACCCACCATTATGGTGTTTACGTCATAATGGGCATAATTAAAATTGTAATTTGCTTTCTCAGAACCTCCCCTAACTGCTAGGTCATGACTCTGAACTTCCCCCATATTACCATAAATTTGTCTTTGCCAGTCATTTCCCTCTACACCTTGATATAGATCGTAATCTTGCCACAATCCAAAATATCGTTCATAAGAATCTAAGTTTTCCGGATCGCTGAGTAGGGCGTATTCGTATTGCCATTTAACGAAGTCCTCTGGCGAAAGCACATCAATAGTATTAGCAATTTTTTGAAAACCATAAAATGTGTTTAAATTCACAGAAATTTTACCAGGCACTCCGTCTTTAGTGGTAATAATAACAACTCCATTTGCTCCTCTTGAACCATAAATAGCGGTAGAGGAAGCATCTTTAAGCACAGAAATACTTGCTATATCTGTTGGACTTATGTCGCTCATACTACCAACGGGAAAACCATCTACAATGATTAAAGGGGAGCTATCCTGAGTTAAAGAACCGTTTCCACGAATCCTGATATTTATTTCAGCATCAGGTGACCCTTCGGTAGCCATCACCTGTACACCAGCAAGTCGACCTGTTAAAGCATCTGCTACACTGGCTTTTGCCTGCTCTTGAATATCACTTCCGGAAATCGACACAACAGATCCAGTTAAATCCGATTTTCTAGCAGTACCATACCCAACCACGACAACCTCATCTAGAGAAGCTGAATCTAATTGAAGAATCGCCTCAATATTGGTTCTCCCATTTACTTCCACTTCGAGAGGTTCAAATCCCACATAAGTAAATACCAATACAGCATCAGGGCCTGAAACTTCAATAGTAAATTCCCCATCCAAATCGGTCATTGTACCATTAATAGTTCCTTTTTCAATAATATTTACACCGGGGAGAGGTTCATGGGTGTCCGAATCGACTACAACACCATTTACAATAATCCCATCTTGAGCCCATACACCACCTCCTATAAAAAGGAAAAGACCGAGCAGGAAAAGAGAGATTTTTGAAGAGAGATCAAAAGGTTTCATGTTCATAATTCAAAACTAAAATTGGTTATTACTTTACAAGATGAAAAAAATTATCCAGCACAAAAGCCAGAGTAAAACAGGGGACGTACAAACTAAATCGTTTTCGTAACCTATGAGTATCACAGCTTTTTTGATCAGATGCTCCTTTTCAAAAAAACTTAATTGATAATTACTTATTTCCTAATGAATCTTTTTAATAAAGTGGCAATTTACTACACCTTCAATTATTAAATTCATGAATGTAATCGATTACACAAACCTATTAAAAAGAATCAATAAAACAAATTTTTGGATAGAAAAAATTAATACTTCGTTAATTCAAAGGAAGTCTTTCCTTAAAAGGGAGTTACTACTTCGATATTCCCTTAAACTATACACTTTATTTTAACATCTTAATGACCTGTTGTAATCGATTACATCTAAATTTTAATAACCGCAATATCTAATTTTATAGAATCAGTTTAATCATTAGAGACAGAATAAAAAAGATCAGATTGGGCATCGGATTTTTTTAAGTCCTGCAGGAAGATTCTCGAGCAACACCATATTTTTATAGTCATCAAGTGGTATTTCAGTATTTGTAAGACCCGTGATTACCATTTCAAAATGAGATATTTAGGCAGGTTCTTTCTTTCCACAATTACTGCTTTCAAGGCGACATCTTTACTGAAAGTAATTTTTGTTTTACGTAATTTTTCTCTACTGGAAATCGGAAGGATCCTTCAAAGTATTACAAAACTCATCTTCTTCAATAACATTGACGACCTTATTCCTAAAAGGAAGTTCCAAACCTTAAGCAACAGCTTCTTTATCTAAGAATAATAAAAACACCGTTAATACAACCGGGATTTTGATAAGTTGCACAAATGTTAAAGTAGCCTCAGGCATCTGAAGTTGCAGAACCCTTCTTTTGTAGAAATTTTGAATTCTGTAATAACCCCCCTTAAGGCCGTTGGTGATTTACTTATTGTTAGCGTTAATCCTGGCAAAAGACGGATGCAATTATTTTTTGCACGCTTCGCATAGATCCAGAACAGAACTGAAAAAGTTGTATCTGTTCGCATAATTCAAATTTTTGATTAGACACTACGAGAATCCAATCACCAGATGAATCCATACACAAGACCATTGAGATAGAAAAATAAGACAAATTATGTTGACAATTTGTGAACTATTTTCTCTAACATCATATGTAATCGATTGACACTAATAAAATGGAAACCCTGAAAATCTAATTGATTCCCAGGGTTTTGTAACTCTTTTAAACCGTCATAAGTAGCCTCGCCAGGAATCGAACCTGGATCTAAAGTTTAGGAAACTTCTATTCTATCCATTGAACTACGAGGCCAAGAATTTCCATTAAAACCAGTCTCCGTTAAAAAGATGACAAAAATAAAAATGTTTCTACAATTTACGGGCTTATTAGATCAAAAGTTCATCTGCCTCTCCACAATATGATTCTACTCCTTAGTTAAAAAACCCTATTCAGTGGGAATCAAGACTTCTCACCGTTATATTTGCACAAAAAAGTTATGAAAATTATGAATATCAGATATTTTTTCCTTTTAACCTTTTGTTTATTGACTATTTCGCAATCTAAGGCACAAGTAGATGAAGAGCAGACCGGTGCCTGGTATATTTATAACTGGGGAACAGGTTTTGGTGAGAGCAGGTTTGGTGCCCAGGGGGATATCCAGTACCGAAACTGGAATCTGGGAGGAGATTTGGAGCAGTTGCTCATTAGAGGAGGGGTTACCTACAGCCCTTCGGCCGCCAATGTAAAATTTGTTCTGGGCTATGGCCACATTACCTCGGGAGCTTTTGGAGAAAGTGATGCTACTTCAGGGGAACACAGGGTTTACCAGGAGGCCAACCTACCGCAGAAACTTGGAAATAAGTTTTTCCTGAACCATAGATTCAGGTATGAACAGCGGTGGGTTGAGACTCAGGATTTTCGCACCCGGTACAGGTACAACCTATCACTAACCCTTCCACTAAACCAAAATGATCTATCGAAAAATGCCATTTATCTGGCGATCTATAATGAACTTTTTATAAACGGCCAACGGCATATTGGAGAAGGCCGAACGGTGGAGCTTTTTGACAGAAACAGACTTTATGGAGCCCTGGGTTATTCCCTTAGGGATAATTTAAAGCTACAACTGGGTTACATGGAGCAAACCACCGATAATTTAAACAAAGGTCAATTACAGGTAAGTTTACATCATACTTTTTAGAAGTTACCTTATATTTGAGTTTCGAAACTCGAATATGAAAAAATATTTTTTTACTCTTTTGGCCCTGATCTCTTTAGCTCAGGTATCGGCCCAAAACCCGGAGGTAATGAAAGATGCCTTTGCACATACCTATTCTATAGTTGCCAGGGATGCCGAAACCGGGGAAATGGCCGTAGGAGTACAAAGCCACTGGTTTTCTGTTGGGTCAATTGTTACCTGGGGGAAATCGGGCGTGGGAGTGGTGGCAACCCAATCTTTTGTCAACCCCGCCTATGGTCCACAAGGGCTGGAACTTATGGAACAGGGTAAAAATCCTTCTGAAGCTTTAGGGATCCTCCTGGCGCAGGATGAAGGGAAAGAGTACCGGCAGGTTGCATTTTTGGATACTTCGGGAAATACCGCGGCACATACAGGGGAATTATGTGTGGAAGTCGCAGAACATATCACCGGGGAAAATTATTCTGTCCAGGCAAATATGATGCTCAATGCCACTGTAGTACCTGCTATGCAAAAAGCTTTTCTTGAAAACACCGGATTACCTTTAGCTGAAAGAGTTCTGAAAGTCTTACAGGCTGCCGAGGCTGCTGGCGGAGATTTACGGGGAAGTCAATCAGCTGCTCTCCTTGTCGTTGGTCCCGAAAAGGTAGAAAATCCATGGGAAGAAAAGAAAATTGATCTGCGCGTGGACGACCACCAGGAACCCCTGGTAGAGCTTGAGCGCCTGCTGAAAGTTGCCCGGGCCTATGAATTTATGAATCGGGGTGATTTGGCTATGGAAGCCAATAATGTAGAAAAAGCCTTGGAAGAATATGGTAATGCCATGGAGCTGTTCCCCGAAAACCTGGAAATGCAATATTGGACGGACGAAGCCAAACCATTATTTGAGGCTATATTTAAAGAAGATGAAAACTGGAAGGAAATGACCCGAAGATTACCCACTTCAGGCCTCCTGAATATTCCACAAGATGAATTGCTAAACCTTATAAAATAATTGAAAATGAAAAAATTGAAGTTGAATTACATTATAATCGTTCTGGGATTGATCCTGGTGGTCTCCTGCAAGGACGAAGAGAAAACTGCTAAAGCTGTTTCTACTCCGCCGGAAACTTCTGAAACCAGCACCCAGGCCGCAGGCAATGAAGAAATAAAGGTTAATCCTGCACATGGTCTTCCGGGTCACGATTGCGCGGTTCCTGTGGGAGCTCCTCTCAATGAAACTGCCGGCAACACTCCCAATCCTACACCCACCAGCCAGTTGCCTTCAACTTCGGTTTCCCCGATTAGGGTAGATCAAACGCCAAATGTCAATCCTCCGCACGGGGAACCAGGCCATGATTGCGCGGTTCCTGTAGGAGCACCGCTTAACAAATAGGTTTCAAAAATAACATTTTAGAGGCTGCCTACGGGCAGCTTTTTTTATGGCTTTTTCTTTGCTTCAGAAGAAATTACTATTTTAATAAAAAATGGAATGGAAGAAGAAGCTTTAGAGTTTGCACAAAAGGCACATGGGGATCAAATGCGGAAATATAGTGAAGAGCCTTACATAGAACACCCCAAACGTGTAGCAGAAATTGTTCGCACAGTCCCTCATACTCCAGAAATGATTTGCGCTGCCTACCTGCACGATGTGGTGGAAGATACCCCGATAGAAATTGAAGAAATTAAAGATAACTTCGGAAAGGAAATTGCCAAACTGGTAGAGGAACTTACAGATGAATTTATTAAGGTAAAACACCCACACCTTAACCGTAAAGACCGGAAGGAAAAGGAAGTCGAACGGCAGGCGAACATTAGCAAAGAGGCGAAGACTATTAAATTGGCCGATGTAATTGACAATACGCCCGATATTGTAAAGAATGATCCCGGTTTTGGCCGAAAATACCTATTTGAAATGGAAAGGCTCACCCGCGTTTTGGTGGGCGGCGATAAAACCCTCTTTGAGCAAGCCAGAAGAGAAGTTGCAGAAGGCAAAAGAGTTTTAAATATGAAATAAAAAGCTGCAGAAAATCCCTTTTTTGACACTTTAGTGACAGGTTCTTTCTGCAGCTTTATTAAGAGTCCTAATTCTTGGCTCTTGACTCTAGGTTCTTTATTTATTCAACTCCGCCTCTTCGATTGGGAGAGCGCGGCTCCGGCCAGGTTTCCTTCTCCCCCGTGCGCGGATTGTCGGGCAATTTAATTTGTTCTCTCGAAGTAATGTCTTCGTCTTCACTCGCTATATATGCCAATACTGCAGTAAGGATCACGTTGTTCCTTACGTCATCAAAAACAATCTTATCATAAGTGTCCCGATTGGTGTGCCAGGTGTAATTCCAGTAGGACCAGTTAAGGGAGCTAAGGTTAAATGCAGGAACTCCCGCTGCAAGAAAGGAAGCATAATCAGATCCCCCACGACCGGGTCTTCCGGGAAAATCGGTTTCAATGTGATCTGCCACCGTATCGGGTACTTTTGAAAGCCAGTCTCCCAGGTAGTCATAGGCATGTAAAAGTCCATTCCCTGAAATTCTTACAACTCTTCCTGTTCCGTTGTCCTGATTAAAAACAACCTGTGTATTTTCTACTATTTCAGGATGATCTTCTACAAAGGCACGGGAACCGTTAAGCCCCTGCTCTTCACTACCCCATAGACCTACAATAATTGTTCGCTTTGGATTTGGATAATGTTCTTTAAGAATTCTTGCCGCCTCCATCATGACAATGGTACCGGTTCCATTATCTGTCGCGCCGGTACCACCGTCCCAGGAATCAAAGTGGGCAGAGAGTATCACATATTCTTCAGGCAACTCGGTGCCTTTTATCGTGGCGATGGTATTAAAAGTTGGCACCATTCCCAGCTCTTTTGATTCCGCAGTAACTCTAATCTTAGGTTTGCTGCCATTTTCTGCGAGCCTGTACAGCAAGCCGTAATCCTCGAGAGCAAGATCCAGAGTTGGTACTTTTTTGGTATAGGCACCAAAGATCTTGTTCACACCAAAACCCTCAGACCAGTTGGAAGTGATCACCCCCACAGCTCCGGCATTTTCCAGGGCAGCGGGCAAAGTGCGGGAAGTGTATCCCATGGTGCGAAATTTATCTCTCCAGGCTTCACTCTGCACCTGTCGCTCACGCTTCATCTTTTCAAAAGAAGCTTCGGTCGCAAATTCTTCCCAGTTGTAGTCTGGTCTTCCGGTAGGCTCCTGCATTGATATAAGGACAAATTTTCCTTTGACATTTGGAAGCCATTGCTGAAAAGCCATAGAATCGGAAACTGTTTCAGGTAGGGTAATCACCTCTGCGGTCACAGGTTTCTTTCCGGTAGAAGGACTCCAGGCAAGTTGTCTCCCTTCCAGACTTTGCACACGCGGCTCAATCATATCTATGTGAGTTATGCCACGTTCCCAGCCGCGCCATTCGCCCCACTTCTCCTTCTCGGCCGGAATGCCCCAGCTTTTAAATTTTTCTACTGCCCAGTTATGTGCATTATTCATTTGAGGAGTTCCAACCAGTCTTGGCCCAATGCTGTCAAGCAACTGATGCGCCAATTCTTCAAGTTTGGAGTTTTGCTCAGCTTCCTGAATAATATTCTGAATGATCTCATCATTGCTTTGTGCAAAAGAAAACTGCAGGGACAGGAGCAGACACAGAGTCCATAATCCTAAAATTTTTTTCATGGGATTTGATGTTTAAATCTTTTATGCTCAAATATATCAATTAAACCCATTGCTTTTCCTGCTGTTTTTTTCGGATACTGACGGATTTTCAGGTTGTTGACTAAATGGCGGTCATTACCTAAATTTTATATATCCTGTAGATCGTTGATTATTAATGGTGTTAGTGGATATTTTTGCAGAAAGTTTATAAAAAAATTAAATTCTAGCCGGTCCTGTACAGTCTTTGCACAAAACCTTGAAAATATTGAAGTAATGAAAGTTTTAGTTATTGGAGCAGGAAATATGGGTCTCACTTATGCTGAAGGCATGGCCTCATCAACTTTTTTAAACCGGCGGAAACTCATGGTTTATGATGTTTCCCCGGATAAAATTGTTTTACTGAAGGATATGAGGATCTTTGATGTACATGAAAAACTCGAAGATGCTTTACCCGAAGCCGATGTTATTTTTCTTGCTGTAAAGCCTTTCCACAGTGAAGAACTTTTTGAAAGAATGAAACCGATGATGCATAAGGAACAAATCGCTGTTTCCCTGATGGCCGGAGTCACCATTGGTCGTATACAGGAAGGACTTGGAATACAAAAAGTGGTAAGAGCGATGCCAAATCTTCCCGCACAGGTAGGGAAAGGAGTTACCTCATATACCGAAAGTAAACAAGTTTCCAGAGTGGAGCTGCTTATGATAAGAAACCTGTTGGATACTACAGGAGAATCCATTCATGTAAAAAATCAAAATTTTATTGATGCTTCCACGGGGATTTCGGGTAGTGGTCCCGCATATGTTTTTTACTTTATGAATTCTATGCTGGAAGCAGCATTAAAAATGGGCTTTTCGGAAAACGATTCCCGTGTACTTGTAAGCCAGACTTTCGAGGGAGCGGTAGAATTGTTCAATCAAAATGATTTGTCACCTACGCTATGGATGGATCGTGTCGCCTCAAAAGGGGGGACTACTCGTGCAGCACTGGATTCAATGGATGACAATAATGTAAAGGAATTGATCAAAGATGCAGCCTACGCTGCTTTCGACCGGGCAGTCGAGCTGGGAGAAGAGAGTTAGAAGTCTTTGGAGAAATTTATTGAGCCGGCAGAGTTTTACACATTGCCGGCTTTCTTAATTTTAAAAGATTTATGCCTATTAATTTTAATATATAATATTTTTGCACTTCCGGGTGATGCTTCAATCAATCCGGAGAATATAAGTTTTATTAAATCATTAGATAAAAGGATCCATGTCACCAAAACAAAATCCAAAGCGGCTTTTTGATTGCCTTAATTACCAGCTTGAAAATTTTCCCTTATCCGATATGCTTGCTGCCAAAGAAAAAGGAGAATGGAGAAAATACAGCACTCTTGAAGTAAGTGAAAAAGTGGATCAAATAAGTGCCAGACTCTTACAAATGGGGGTTTCTGGAGGTGACGGCAGCATAGAAGATAAAGACAAAATTGGAATCCTAAGCCAAAACTGCCCCGAATGGATGATGGTGGATTTGGCAATTCAGCAGATTGGTGCTGTTTCCGTTCCGGTATATCCAAATATTACCAATAACGAATTACAATACATTCTTAAAGATGCTGGCGTTAAACTCGTTTTTGTAGGCAATGAAGCTCTTTATCAAAAAATAATCGAGATCAAAGATGAATTACCGGCTCTAAAACAGGTCTATTCCTTCAAAAAGGTAGAAGGAATCCCTATGCTTAAAGAATTGATGATTGACCCCACCTCCGAAATAAAAATGCGGGTAAATGAGTCCAAAACTGTCATTAAAGAAACAGACCTCGTTACCATTCTCTATACATCGGGAACAACCGGAACTCCAAAAGGTGTAATGCTGTCACACCGCAATATTGTCAGTAATTCCCTTGGAGCTGCCGATGTTATTCAGGAAGTAGGAGTTCAAGGTAAGAGAGTGATAAGTTTTCTCCCCCTCAATCATGCATTTGAGCGTATGGCCACCTACTGTTTCTTTTACAGCGGTGCAGCTGTTTATTATGCAGAAAGCATGGATACAATAGCCGCAAACCTTAAAGAGGTAAAACCCACTCTTTTTACTACGGTCCCACGGCTACTGGAAAAAATTTATGAAGGTATACTTGCTAAGGGAAATGAACTTACAGGTGTCAAAAGAAAACTTTTTTTCTGGGCTCTGGATTTGGCAGAACGATTTGAAATTAATCAACCACAAAGCTTAAGCTATAAAGTACAGCTCGCTTTGGCCAACAAGCTAATCTTCAGTAAATGGAGAGAAGCTTTGGGAGGGGAAGTGAAATCGATCATTACAGGGGCGGCTGCATGCCAGGTGCGTCTGCTGAAAATATTCACTGCAGCTGAAATCGTGATCCAGGAAGGTTATGGTTTAACTGAAGCATCACCCATCATTAGCGGAAATCGTTATAATGAAAAGAACAGGATGTTCGGTACCGTTGGTCCACTGCTGAAGGATGTCGAGGTAAAGATAGCAGAAGACGGTGAGATCCTCTGTAAAGGTCCTAACGTGATGATAGGTTACTTTAAACGTCCCGATCTTACCGAAGAAGTTATGGAAGGCGACTGGCTGCGAACCGGCGACATCGGTAAATTTATAGACGGTAAGTTCTTAAAAATCACCGACAGGAAAAAAGAGCTGATCAAAACCAGTGGCGGAAAATTTGTGGCTCCCCAACCCATTGAAAATAAAATGGTCGAGAGTCCCTGGATCGAACAGATCATGGTCGTAGGGGAACTTCAGAAATTTGTTGGTGCTCTTGTTGTTCCGGCCTTTGAAGCCCTTAAAAAATGGTATTTGGAACAGGAAATTCCGTATCCCGGTAATGACAAAGTTCTGCATGCCATCGAAGCCCGACAATTGATAAGTGAATCTGTCAAAAAATATAACCTGAACTTTAATCCGGTAGAACAGGTGAAACAATTTCGCTTGATCCCGAACGAATGGACGATTGAAGGGGGGGAATTGACTCCCACCCTTAAATTAAAACGGAAAATAATTGTAGAGAAGTATCAGGAGTTTATCCAGGCTATTTATAATTAAGAAGATTATTGTACATGAGATTTTCGGTTATTTAGAAACCAGGAAAAACAAATAAAAAAATTTTCTTCTGAAAGTACTTTTTTGGCTCTTTCTTTAGTGAAATAGAAATTTTCAACTATATTTGCAACCGCAAAAATGGTTGCGACATTCCTCCTTAGCTCAGTTGGTTAGAGCATCTGACTGTTAATCAGAGGGTCCTTGGTTCGAGCCCAAGAGGAGGAGCAAGATTTTGAAACGAATTTTCTTTGGGCGAGAAGTTTATCCCGAGTCCCGATACTTCGGGATCGAGGGAAGCCCAAGAGGAGGAGCAAGATTTAAAGGGGTTTTAGTGACCTTAATATTCCACTAAAGACATATTGAAATTCCTCCTTAGCTCAGCTGGTTAGAGCATCTGACTGTTAATCAGAGGGTCCTTGGTTCGAGCCCAAGAGGAGGAGCAATGGAAGGCTATCTGAAAAGGTGGCCTTTCTTATTTCTAAAATGAACTACTGGGTATACATATTATTCTCTAAAAAGCTTAGTCGACATTATACAGGTGTGACTTCCAATTTAAACCGTAGAATGGATTTTCATATAACGGCACCCACCACCAAATTTACTGGCAAAACAGATGATTGGGAGGTTTTCCTTCACTTTCAATGCGATAATAAACGGCAGGCACTTGCCATTGAGAGGCACGTAAAGCAAATGAAAAGTAAAGTCTATATTCAAAATCTCAAGAAATTTCCCGAGTTGATTACAAAATTAAGAGCAAAATATTCCTGACTGTTAATCAGAGCCCCGATAGCTATCGGGGTTGGTTCGAGCCCAAGAGGAGGAGCTTTCTTTGTTAATGCCATCTTTTTTAGATGGCATTTTTGTTTCTGAATACATTTGGGCGAGAAGCCTGTCCCGAGCGAAGAGCAACAAAGTCAAGGAAAGCCCAGGAGGAGAAGCTTTCTTTGTAATTGCCTTTTTTTAGATGGCATTTCTAGTTCTAAATATTCATTGGATGGGAAATCTGTCCCGACTCTCATTACTTTTGGATCCAGGGAAGCAAAAAACCACCTGTTCGGGTGGTTCTTAATATTCAGGCTCTTCTTAATCTCTCTCTTAAAAAATGATATTTTTGTAAGAAATTAAATTCCGCGGTTACAGCCATCATTATCGATTACAGACTGGTATTCCTTCAGGTAATCGATTAGATATTCGGCAGTAGTTTTTTCATAAGTACTGGTGGGTTCCCGGAAATCCTGCATGTAAACATTCGACAGGTAATCATTTAAAGCTACGGTTATTTCTGTAGAATTGGGTAACGGTTTTCCATCATCTGCAATAAGCTCAACCTTTCCATTTCTTTGCTCCATCTTTATTCCGGAATATGCCAGGGAGGGAGCATAAGAAGCATTAAGGAAAATTTCCAGCTGTTCTACAGTCATGTTGAAAGAATCCAGCCCATTCTGGAAAGGATCAATCGTGTAAATATCAAAAGGTGTGATACTGCCAAATTCCAATCCTGCTCTAACTCCACCATAGTTCTGGAAAACAATATCGGCACCGGTAATAGTGCGAAGGGCATCTGTATAGAAGCAGGCCGTTTCAGGAGTATTGTGATCTTTTAAAGAGGTGCCTATTTCTTCAAAAAATTCAGGTTTATTGTTGTACTCCGAGATTAACTGCTCCATTGCATTATCAGTTTCAGTAACTTCATCAAGATAAATGAGTTCATGGGTGTAGCGGGTGACTTCTCCATTCTGAACGGTAAGACTCAATTTAGTGAGAAGTTTGAGATCTGATCCCGACTGCACCATATATCTTCCCGCCACCTGCTCGCTATAAATGGCATGATTATGACCTCCGATAACCAGGTCGACAAAATCATGCTGCTCAAGAATCATTTTGTCGCCATTTTTCCCGTAATGGGTCAGGGCCACCACCAGGTCGGCTGCCATTATTTCAGAATCATCCTGATACTTCTGCATGGCGTTCACCCCTTCAGTAAATTCCAGTCCCTGAAGCTTTTTAGGATGAGACAACGGCTTATTATCTGCCGAACCTGTTTCAACTACACTTATAAACGCAATTTTAAATCGGTCTTTTTCCAGGATCACCTTTCCCTGCGGAATCGTAAAACCTCCTGAACTCTTTTCCAGGTTTGCACACAGGAACGGAAAAGTGGCATCCAACATTCTCTTTTGGAGCACTTCCTGCCCGTAATCAAATTCATGGTTACCAAGAGCACTAACATCCATACCGGCTTTTCCCATTAAGTCAACAATAGGAAAGCCTTTTTCGGGATGATAGTCTACAATAGGATTTCCGGAGAAGATATCTCCACCAGAGACGAAAAAAACCTGCGATTCAGTTTCTTTTTCTTTATCAATAATAGCCTTGATCCTGCCAAAATTCTGAATCTTTCCGTGAGGATCATTGATGGAGTAAATAACGATGTTCTCGGCTTGCGGCTCAACTTCAGGCGGAGCAGGATTATCGGGACTTTCTGAAGAACAGGACATCAATAAAATAATACCTGTCAAAAAGGTCATTTTCCGAAGGTATTCCGGAGCAGAGATAAAAAATGCTTTCATAACGAGGGATAAAAATGAAGGCCGAAAATATCACTTTCCGGCCTCACTTAATATCAGTTAATTAAAATTTTATTCAAACAGCCAGCGGTAAATGTCATTGCCGTTAGCGAACAACACCAGCGCGATCAAAATCACAAAACCAACGAGCTGTGCATATTCCATAAATTTTTCGTTTGGAGCTCTGCCCGTTACCATTTCGTAAAGAAGAAATACAACATGCCCACCGTCAAGAGCCGGAATAGGCAGGATATTCATAAAAGCAAGAATTATGGAAATAAAGGCGGTAGTCATCCAAAAGGCCTGCCAGTTCCATGCATCGGGAAAAAGGCCACCAATGGCACCAAATCCCCCTACCTGGGTTGCTCCTTTTTTGGTAAATACATATTTGAACTGGGCTACATAATCGTGCAGCGTCCAGTAAGCCAAATCAAATCCCTTTTCAATACTTTCAGCAAATGAAAAATGCTCCCTGCTAACCTTGATAGAAGATTGTGGGAATACATACACCCCCAAATTCCCTTCCTCATTTGGAGTAAGAGAAACCGTTTGAAGGTGATTTTCCAGGATTTCTGCGTTAACTTCATCCAGTTCTACACTTTCAAATTCTCCTTCACGGCTGTAGACCAGCCTTAATTCCTGATCCTTACTTGCCTCAACCTGTCGGGTCAATTGATGCCAGTATCCAATTTCAATATCATTGATAGAAATGATCCTGTCCCCTTTCTTTAAACCGGCAAGATCTGCAGGGCTTCCCGCCACTACAGAATCCAATATTGGAATTGTCATAGGCACAAAGGGTTGCATCACCCCCTGTTCAAACATTTGAGATCCTATTTCTTCGGGCACAGAAATAGTCTCTCTTTGCCCGTCCTGATGTTCTACAGTAATATTATTGACATCCCGTAAAAAAAGGTATTTGTTGATATCAATACTATTCTTAAGTTCCTCTCCATTTACTGCCAGAACCTTATCCCCATCCTGAAATCCATATTCTTTGAACGTGTCATCTACGGCAAAACCGTTTGGCATGTCTTCGGGAGCAATATAAGGACTACCCCATGTGAACACTACCATCATATAGATAAAAAATCCAAGAACAATATTCACGGTCACCCCTCCTATCATCACAATAAGTCTTTGCCAGGCAGGTTTGCTGCGGAATTCCCAGGGTTTTGGCGCTTGTGCCATTTGCTCCTTATCCATACTCTCGTCTATCATACCGGCGATCTTCACATAACCACCCAGCGGAAGCCACCCAATTCCATAGACTGTATCTCCTATTTTCTTTTTAAAAAGAGCAAATTTCACATCAAAAAACAGGAAAAACTTTTCCACTTTAATCCCGAACATTTTCGCTGGTAAGTAATGTCCAAGCTCGTGCAGAACGATAAGAATTGATAAACTTAGTATTAATTGAAGTGCTTTTATAAAAAAGGGATCCATAGCAATCTAGGTAAATTAAAATCGCACAAAAGTAAACTTTTAAAGGTTCTCAAAAAAGTCTAAAATTCAGTAGGTTCAGGATCAGTCAATTTTAGTAGCCTGGGGTCCAAAAAATACGAATTAGAATCGTAATTTTGTACGAAATAAATTTTATGCTCCAATTTTTTGCGAAATACAAGTTCTTCGGAATCTTTCTCTTTGTGCTGTCGGCGATCATCATTATAATTATTTATAACATCCTGACACCCGAGAAAAGACTTCCGGTTTTCCAACCCGATATGGTTAATGCTGAACTTGTTGACAGCACCATGCAGGAAGTAAGGAAATATCATACTATTGAGGATTTTGAGCTTTACAATCAAAGCGGAGATACAATAACCCGGGATTTTTATAAAGATAAAATTTATGTAGCCGATTTTTTCTTCACTACCTGTCAAACTATTTGTCCAATAATGACAGAGCATATGCTCAAGATCCAGGAGGAGTTAAAAGATGATAAGGAGGTACTTCTACTGTCTCACACAGTGATTCCAAATCATGATAGTGTGCCTGTATTACGTAAATATGCCAATGAAAAAGGAGTAAATGATGAGAAATGGAACCTCGTCACCGGAGACAAAAAGGAGATCTATGACCTTGCCAGAAAATCCTATTTGGCTGCAAAGAGTGATGGAGATGGTGGACCATTTGATATGATCCATACCGAAAACTTTGTTCTTGTCGATAAGAAAAGCAGAATAAGAGGTTTTTACGACGGTACAGATAGTAACGCAATTGACGACCTTATGCAGGATATTGAGATCCTGAAAAAAGAATACCAGTAACTGAATCTGAAGAAGGAAATACATTTAAAATTTTCTTTTGTGAATGCAGGTTTTTCTAATAGTAGTTTTTGCCTTATTTTTGCCTTGTTTAAAATCAATCTAAATAAATATTGACCACTACAATTGCCGATCTTAAAAGGGGCCAACGAGGCATAATCAAGGATATTTCTGCAGAAGTTATTCCACTAAAACTTCTTGAGATGGGATGCCTGCCAGGGAATGAAGTTGAGCTGGTACAAACAGCTCCTTTCAGAGATCCGCTTTACCTCAACATAAACGGCAGCCATTTGGCAATAAGAAAAGAAACTGCCCAGCAAATTGAAATTGAAATTATTCCCTGATTATGGCCAAACAGATAAATGTCGCATTAATAGGGAATCCTAATACCGGGAAAACTTCTGTTTTTAATCAGCTTACGGGATTAAATCAACAGGTGGGGAATTATCCCGGAATAACGGTAGAGAAAAAAGAAGGAATTTGTAAACTTCCGCGGAACGTCAAGGCGCACATTCTCGATCTTCCGGGAACTTATAGCCTTAATGCATCTTCTCTTGATGAAAATGTGGTCATTGAACTCCTGCTCAATAAAAACGACAAGGATTATCCCGATGTGGCGGTAGTAGTAAGTGACGTGGAAAATTTAAAGCGAAACCTGCTGCTTTTCACCCAGATCAAAGATCTTGAGATCCCGACCATATTGGTCATCAATATGGCCGACAGGATGAAACGCAAGGGAATTTCTATTGACGTTCCCGCTCTCGAAGCCGAATTAAAGACCAAGGTGGTGCTGGTGAGTGCAAGAAAACGCACCGGGATAGAGGAGCTTAAGGAGTACATCGTAAATTACAGGCATATCTCTACAGAACCGTGTTTGAACGCATCCTCGATGGATCCGGATTATTTCAACAGGTTGAGAAATGCTTTTCCAAACCAATCCCTGTACAAACTTTGGCTGGTAATCACCCAGGATGTAAATTTTGGAAATGTTAACCGCCAAAACGTCTCCCTCAGTGAAGGTTTTGTAACCAAGGATGAAAGTACCCTTAAAAGGATGCAGCAGAAGGAAACCATCCTTAGATACCAGTTCATTAACAATGTCCTTAAAAAGGCAATGACTGTAGATGTCAATGCCGCCAAAGGTTTAAGGGCTGGAATGGACAGGATCCTCACCCATAAAGTCTGGGGATATGTAATATTCTTTGCAATCCTGCTACTCATATTTCAGGCGATTTATGACTGGTCTAGCTATCCCATGGATTTTATTGATGCTTCTTTTGCAAAGCTGAGTGAAATATCCCGTGCTACTTTACCGGCAGGACCATTTACCGATTTGATTGCCGAGGGCGTCATTCCCGGGCTGGGGGGAATTGTAATTTTTATACCTCAAATTGCTTTCCTATTTCTATTTATTTCCATTCTTGAAGAAAGCGGCTATATGAGTAGGGTAGTTTTCTTAATGGACAGAACCATGCGGCGCTTTGGTCTTAGTGGAAAAAGTGTGGTTCCACTGGTTTCGGGCACTGCCTGTGCTATTCCGGCAGTAATGGCCTCCCGAAACATCGAAGATTGGAAGGAAAGGTTGATCACTATTCTTGTGGTGCCTTTCACTACCTGTTCTGCCAGGCTCCCGGTTTACCTTATTATTATTGCACTTGTAATCCCGGAGCGAACTTTTATGAGTTTAAATCTACAGGGGCTTACGCTCATGTTACTCTACCTGCTTGGCTTTGGAATGGCTATTTTCTCTGCGTGGGTGCTGCACAAGATTCTGAAAATAAAAAGCCGCTCCTACTTTGTAATTGAGATGCCTAATTACAAGCTGCCAATGTTTAAAAATGTTGGAATCAATGTGGTCGAGAAAACAAAGGCTTTCGTTCTCGGCGCCGGAAAGATTATTCTGGCCATTTCAATTATTCTTTGGGTCCTGGCGAGTTACGGTCCCGGCGAGAATTTTAGTAATGCCCGTGAAATAGTAGAAGCTAAATATAGTGAGACCTATCTTCCCGAAGCAGAAGTCGATGAACTGGTAGCATCCTATAAACTTCAGCATTCCTATATTGGAAATCTTGGAAAAGCTATAGAACCCGCAGTAGCACCATTGGGTTATGATTGGAAAATTGGTATTGCCCTCATAAGCTCCTTTGCTGCCAGGGAGGTCTTTGTGGGTACCCTGGCCACAATTTACAGCGTAGGGAGTGACGAAGAAGAAACCATTAAATCAAGAATGGCATCGGAAACAAATCATATTCTGGGGGGGCCTCTCTTTACATTTGCAAGTGGGGTAAGCTTACTTTTATTTTATGCCTTTGCAATGCAATGTATGAGTACCCTCGCGATCGTAAAAAGAGAAACCAACACCTGGAAATGGCCGGTGTTACAATTAATAGTTATGACGGCAATTGCTTACATCGCAGCATTGTTCGCATTTCAGATATTAAAATAATTATGGAAATATTTCAGGAAATCTTGGTCTTTATAACCTTTGCTTTAGCAGTAGGATATATGTTCACCAAGTTTGTTTATAAGCCCAAATTTATCTTCGGAAGTAAAAAGAAAAGCAATAAGACTTGTGAAACCAGCTGCGGAAGCTGTCATTAATCCTATTCAGAAACAAGTGCTGCAAACCTAATACTGTATTCTTCCGGAGCTATTCCTGCTCCTGTTTCGGGATAGGGCAGCAAGTGCGAGACCTGTAGTTGGAGAGCTTCTGAAAGTGAAAAGTCTGCTCCCCCGGTTCCTACCACCACTTCTTTTTCAAAATATTCTCCGTCTAGTGTTATTCCCAGCTTAACCTTCGCTTCCCCGGGCCAGATGCAGGTGACCTGCCGCGGACAACGCGAATCGGAAATTACATTTAAAAACCTGACGGAAGTCTGATCCAATTTGAATTTATGACCCGCTTCAAGATAAAAATTTACCCGGGAAATTTTTTCTCCCGATTTTTCCTGAGCACAAAGCAGGATGGGAAATATTAAAAGGCAGGAAATTATTATTTTATTTTTCATACTATAAGGACCGCTGAGAATAACAGGTGTAGCAAATTCCGCTCCAGGTATTTTTTCTAATGCTCCTGGAAAAGCAATAGATTGTGAGTAAAAGGTAGATTAATGATTTACAATCAACCCAGCCCAACGTCCAGCGTCATCATGACCATGAATCCGCCGATGAATCCCATAGTAGCAATATCGGTAAATCGATCCTGTTGAGCTTCGGGAATTACCTCTTCAACAACGACAAAGATCATCGCCCCTGCGGCAAAGCATAGCGCATAAGGTAATATAGGTTCAAAGGTCATAACTGCCCAGGCTCCTAGAACTGCCGAAATTGGCTCCACTATAGCAGAAAGTTGTCCATAATTCCAGCTTTTCCATCTACTCATCCCCTGTCCTCGCAATGGCATGGCTACCGCAAAACCTTCAGGAAAGTTCTGTAAGCCAATTCCCATAGCCAAAGCAACTGCACCTCCAATACTTGCTCCCTCAAGTCCCATTGCAGCACCACCAAACAAAACTCCAATCGCGAGTCCTTCTGGAATATTGTGCATAGTGATTGCCAGAGTTAACAGAACAGATTTGTGCCAGGGAGTTTTCACTCCTTCCTTATCGGCCATTTTAAAATTTACGTGCAGGTGTGGAAGGACTTTGTCAAGGCCAAAAATAAAAAGGGCCCCAAAACCAAAACCCACCACAGCCGGAATAACTTTAACGAATCCTTCTCCCTCACTCATTTCAATACCGGGTGCCAGCAAACTCCAGAAACTTGCCGCTACCATGACTCCACCTGTGAAACCCAGCATCCCATCAAATAACGCCCTGTTCATTTTCTTAAAAAAGAATACAAGTGAGGCCCCTAATGCTGTGAGGCCCCAGGTGAAAAGAGTTGCTAAAAACGCAGCCAGTACAGGGTCTATACTTTCAAAGTATTCTATAATGGAGTTCATACTATATAATTTTTATAAAGAGATTATTGGCAATTGATTTGGAAATATGGAGTTCTTCGTTTTCAAGTCGAATTAGTAGTGATTGGTCAAATTCTTCCCTTTCAATGATTTCGATGGTTTTACCTAATGCAATCTTATTCTTATCGAGATATTCCAGAAATTCCCTTGAAGAATCCCTCACACCAACACAAAGGCCCTGTTGTCCCGGCTCGACCTCTGCCAAAAGCACCTTTTCCAGTGACTGAAAATTTCCCTGAGTATCGGGAATGGGATCTCCGTGTGGATCTTTGCGTGGAAATCCAAGAAATTTATCTAATTCCAGAACCAGTTTCTCCGACTGGATATGTTCAAGCTGCTCAGCCACATCATGAACTTCTGTCCAGCTAAAATTTAATTTTTCCACAAGAAAGTACTCCCATAATCGATGCTTCCGTATGATTTCTACGGCAGCTTCTCTTCCCTTGTCGCTTAGACTCACTCCCTGATATTTTCTATAAGCTACCAGTTCCTTTTTGGAAAGCTTTTTTACCATTTCACTCACAGAAGAGGCTTTAGTTTCCAGTTTTTCGGCGAGGGCGTTTGTACTCACCCCGCCGGTGCTCGTCTTTTCCAAATGAAAAATTGCTTTAAGATAATTTTCTTCAGAAAAACTGGTCATAGAATTGGAAATCTTTAAAAAATGATTAAGGCAAATATAATTAAATTTTTAGGGCTGCCTAAATTTTTAAATAATATTTAGGGCTTTCAGATAAGATGCCTGAAATGCCCTTTTTTGGAAATAAGGATTCGAAAATATATATTAATTAGATCCCTCTTTCTTTTTGAATCTGTTCGTAAGCTTCCTGTACTCTTCTGAATTTCTCTTCGGCACCTTTTCGGTAAGCTTCATCCATATGTCCCAATTTATCCGGATGATATTTTTTTGCCATTTCCCGGTAAGCTTTTTTCACTTCGGCATCGGTAGCAGATTTCTCAATCTCCAGGATTTTATAGGAATTATCTGTAGTTTTAAAAAACATGGCGTAAAGACTTTCGAAATCTTTCACCCCAATGCGCAAATGCCCTGCGATTTGTCTTATTTTTCGTGCTTCGGCCTCACTCACCCTTCCATCTGCATTTGCAATACTGAACAGGAAGTGAACAATTTGAAGTCTTGCCGCGTATTTTGTGCGAACAACCAGGAATTGTGCAATTCTCGCTTCGTCCAATTCCCTGCTTTTTACCACATCATTAAAGGTGCGAAAAACAGCATTTGCCCGTTCCTTTCCATAGGCCTGCACAAAATAATTCCGTACGTAGTCCATCTCCTTCTGACTCACCTGTCCATCGGCTTTTATTACAATAGCCGAGAGCGTCAAAAGATGAAGTTCAAAATCCCCCGGAGTAACCCGTTCCTCTTCAGCAAAAATCCTAGATCCCCCTCGGCCGGCAGAAGTAAGATAATCTATAAGGCTACCTATGATAAATCCAAGGATGGCGCCCCGTAATCCAAAAAACATATAACCGACAAAAGCGGCAAACCATTTAATCATTCCAGAAGTTTGGGCTGCAAAGATAGTATTTTACACGGGTTTTTTGTGAAAGAGGAGCCATTCAAGGCTTTAACTTTCCATAATTTATGCTCTAAGTTTTATTTGGTATCTTTGCATCTTTAGTTCTAATTATAAATAATTGATATATGTATCCACCGGAATTAGTGAAGCCAATGCGTGAAGATCTCACCAGTATTGGGTTTGAAGAATTACATACAGTAGAGCAGGTTGATGAGGCAATTGCCAGGAAAGGAACTACCCTGGTAGTGGTGAATTCTGTATGCGGTTGTGCCGCTGCCAATGCCCGTCCTGCAGCAAGAATGTCTTTACAAAATTCTAACCGGCCAGATCACCTGGTAACGGTTTTTGCCGGAGTAGATAGAGAAGCAACAGACAAGGCCCGTGATTACATGGTTCCTTTTCCTCCATCTTCACCATCTATGGCGCTTTTTAAAGACGGGGAATTAGTTCACATGCTCGAGAGGCACCACATTGAAGGCCGACCTGCAGAAATTATTGCAGATAACCTTACAGAAGCTTATAACGAGTTTTGCTAAGAACTCAGTCATAAAAACGCCTTTTACTATACTAAAGCTGTCAAAAATGAGATTTTGGCAGCTTTTTTTGTGGCAACTTCAAGAAGTTTAAGATTTACCAAAGTTTCCAATAATTGATACAAAAACAGCATTTTTCTGAAATCCTGCCTGGACTGGTAATTCGGTAAATCTTTTCAAAAACATTCCTTACTATACTATTTTGCACAACAGGATTAATTTGCAGAAATTGCAGCCTTTTGCAAGAAGTAAAAATGAAGAGCTTTAAAAAAATCCTTTCCTATCCCCTTACAGTAGTATTCTATTTTTTCTTTTTTCTCACGCTGCTGATTTTTCATGCCATTCAGTGGCTCTCATTAAAGTTGGGTGGGTACAAAGCTCACAAGAAGAGCGTGGACATTTTCAATTTCTTTCTTCTGCGCTGCCTAAATCTTCTTGGCAGCCGGTTTTCAGTTGAGAATCCATACAATTTACCCACCGACAGGCCCTGTATTTTTGTTGCGAATCACCAGGGTATGTTTGATATCCCGCCCATTGGCTGGTATATGCGAAGGCAGCATCCAAAGTTTGTGAGCAAAAAGGAGCTGGAAAAAGGAATTCCAAGTATTTCCTTTAACCTTCGGCATGGGGGTCATCTCCTTATTGACCGGAAGAACGGCCGGGAAGCACTAGTGAAAATGAGCCGTTTTGCCGATTATCTTAACAAGAATAACCGTTCGGCAGTCATCTTTCCTGAAGGCACTCGAAGTCGTACTGGAGCACCGAAAAAATTCGCCGGAAAAGGTTTACAGCTTCTAATTAATAAAATGCCCGAGTCATTAATTGTTCCTGTTACAATAAACAACAGCTGGAAACTTTTTCGCTACGGAAACTTTCCTATGGGAATAGGAGTTCATCTCAAGCTCAAGGTTCACGACCCTATTTTGGCAAATTCTGAAGATCCCGAAGCCCTCATAGCAAAAGTAGAACGAATCATAACCCGCGACATAATTTAGTCTGGATTTTGACATTTTTGAAACCCATGGATAAGACAAGAATCATTGCCCACACGACCGAATTTGTAAAGCAGAAATTACAAAATGCTGAAGGTGGCCACGACTGGTTTCATATTGAAAGGGTGCTAAAGAACGCACGCGAAATATCGGCAGGCGAAGAAGTCGATCTTTTTGTGGTAGAACTGGGAGCTCTGCTCCACGATATCGCCGATTATAAGTTTCACAAGGGGGATGAAACTTTAGGTCCAAAAATGGCAAGAAATTTTTTGCTTGAAAAAAAAGTTCCGGAAGAGATTATTTCACATGTAGTAAATATAATCAACTGGGCCTCCTTCAAAGGAGGAAATGAAAAACAGGAATTTAATTCTCCTGAGCTTCAGGTAGTGCAGGATGCCGACCGACTAGATGCACTGGGAGCCATTGGTATTGCACGCACCTTTAACTACGGGGGTTTCAAGGGAAGAGCCATCTTCGATCCCGAAATTCTTCCCAACCTCAACATGAGCAAGGAAGAATACAAAAAATCTACAGCGCCTACCGTAAATCATTTTTACGAAAAGCTTTTTCTTTTAAAAGACAGAATGAACACCAAAACCGGGAAAAAACTGGCAGAAGAAAGGCATCTGTTCATGGAGCAATTTATGGAACAGTTTTATAAAGAATGGGGAATTCCCCCCCGAAACCGGAATTTCTAAAAGAGTTTCATTTGGCCATCCTTATATTGCTCATGAAGTTCGCAGTTAAGAGAAGATCTTTGCCGATCATTGAGGTATAACTTTCTTGCAATTGTGAATTGCTGGGCGACCTGTTCTGCAATGTTCCCATCTCCTTTCATTCGGGTGCCAAAGCGACTGTCGTTAAGATTCCCGTTGTGACATTCCGCTATTTGGTTCAGGACCTTTTCCGCCTTAGACGGCATAGCTTTCCGAATCCATGCTGAGAACACCTCACCTATGGCACCATTCAGCCTTACCACAGTATAACCTACTCCACAGGCTCCTCTTTCAGAAATTTCTTTAACGAGCGGCAGGATTTCATGGCTATTAATAGAAGGAATAATTGGTGCCATCATCACGCTCACGGGTATACCTTTTGAAGCTAAAAGCTCCACTGTCTGCAGCCTTTTCTTTATGCTGGCAGTCCTTGGTTCAAGAAGTTGCCTGGTCTTTTCATCTAAGGAGGTAATAGATAGATTTACCCTCACTAGATTATCTTGTGCAAGTTCCTGCAAAACGTCAATATCGCGCTGTATCAAGGCGTTCTTGGTTATAATCCCAACAGGATGCCTGTACTTCAAAAATACCTGAAGTAACCTTCTTGTTATCTCCAGTTTTCGTTCAATTGGTTGATAACAATCTGTATTTCCGGAAAGAACAATAGGCACAGCTTTCCAGCTTTTACTGCGAAGTTTCTGCTCCAGAAGCTCAACCGCATTTCTTTTTATAAGGATCTTCTGCTCAAAATCGAGTCCGGCACCGTAGCCCCAGTATTCATGAGAATTTCGGGCGTAACAGTAAACGCATCCATGTTCACAGCCCTGGTATGGATTAAGGGAGTATTCCAGACCCACATCGGGGCTGGTGACCTTATTCACTATAGTTTTAGGAAAGGTGTCAATCAAGGTTGTTCTTGAAGAGGTAGCCTCCTCGCCCTCGGCGGCACAATAATTGAGGAAATCATCTCTCATTTCATAGGACAGGGCATCAAACCTGTTCTTTACCTGGTGCTGCGCTCCCCTTCCTTTTATAAAATCGTTCCTCTTCATAAGGAACAAAAATAGGAAATTTTCCTATTAAAAGGAAAATTTCCTATTTTCCGGAGAAATTGGCCTTTCGTTTATTAAGAAATGCGGAAGTACCTTCCTTAAAATCTTCAGTACCAAAGGAGCTCCCAAATTCATCGATTTCCACTTCAAAACCATTCACTCCTGCCTCATAATTAGCATTTACTGCTTTGATCGCCGCAGCAATAGCTGTCATGGAGTTGTTCATGATTTTCGCTGCAATCTTTTCAGCCAACGGAATTAAATCTTCTGGCGCAGTGACATGATTTACGAGCCGGTATTCAAGTGCTTCTTTTGCATCGATCATTCCGGCAGTCATGATCATTTCCATGGCCTTTCCTTTACCCACAAGCTGCGGTAACCGTTGAGTACCACCGTACCCGGGAATTACGCCAAGAGAAACTTCAGGTAAACCCATTCTTGCATTGTCACTTGCAATTCTAAAGTGTGCAGACATAGCAAGTTCGAGTCCGCCGCCGAGGGCAAATCCGTTGACGGCTGCAATCACCGGTTTCGGGAAATTGGCAACCACATTAAACAGTTTCTCCTGCCCTTCAGCAGCAAGCCGTCTTCCTTCTTCAGCTGAAAAATCGGCAAATTCACTAATGTCCGCACCGGCCACAAAGGCTTTTTCACCACTTCCTGAGAGGATCACCACTTTAATATCATGATCTTCACGGGCAGATTCAAATGCTTCGTTAAGTTCGGCAATGGTAGCCTTGTTAAGGGCATTGAGTTTGTTAGGTCTGTTAATCGTAATGTAGCCTATGTTTTCGTTCTCTTCAAACAGAATATTTTCGAAATTCATTTTTAGTTATTTTGGAAAATGTACCTTAAAGATAGTGCCTTTATTTAATTTGGAGGAAAACTGGATGCTTCCGCCGCAACTCTCCACAATATTTTTAACCATCGCAAGTCCCAGACCCATTCCACTGGATTTGGTTGTGAATTTTGGCTCAAAGATCTTGTCTTTATTTTCTTCAGAAATTCCCACGCCATTATCTGAAACTATTAAGCAGGCACGGCCATTTTCTTCGGTTACCGATACCAGGACTGCAGGGTTCTCTTCTCTTTCCACCGCCTGTACGGCATTTTTTACCAGGTTTGTTACCACCCTAATAAGCTGTGTACGATCGAACTTAGCTACAATCTCCTCTTTTTCTGAAGAGAAAAGAATATATTCTTCATTAAAAATATCAAGGGCCAGTTTTACTATTTTTGGAACATTCAGCGTTTCATTTTGCTGGGCAGGCATTTTGGCAAAATTGGAGAAAGCCGAGGCAATTGAACTCATAGTATCGATCTGGGTGATAAGCGTATCACTGAATTCATCCACCTTGTGCTGCATTTGCGGATCATTGGGATCGAATTTCCTCTGGAAACTCTGCACGCTGAGACGCATTGGGGTAAGCGGATTTTTAATTTCGTGAGCTACTTGTTTCGCCATTTCACGCCAGGCCTGCTCTCGCTCGCTTGTGGCTAATTTCACGGCACTTTCTTCCAGCTCATCTATCATGGAATTATATGCAGTTACAAGGGTGTAGATCTCCTCACTTACATTGCCAATTTCAATTTTCTGGTTCTTCTTATCCAGACGGGTTTGATGGATCTTTTCGGAAACTGTTTTAAGGCTTCGGGTAATATACTTGGAAAGGAAATATGCCAGAAGGATTGCCAGTACCAGCATAAAGAGATAAACCTCGGTGAGTTTTACCAGGAAATTTTGAAGATCGCGGGTAATAAAATAATCGTCTTCGAGGTATGGAAGATTCAGGATAGCCAGCGGCCTGAATTTATTGTCTGTTATAAAAGTATAAGAGGATTGAAATCTTTTATCGTTCTTAATGGTTTGCTTAATTATTCGCTTTCTTGAAGAAGACTGCAGCTGCTCAAGTACCGATCTTTCCAGTCTTAGATCTGTAGTATCGGGAAAAAAAGATTGATTTGATTTCAAAATGAGATCCCCATCAAGACTATAAACATTAATCGGCATATTGTGCACCTGGGAGATCTCATGAATCTTATCCCGTTCCTTTAATATGAGATAGACATTCTCCTCGCTCACCTCGTATGTGGTGCTCTCCACAACAAATTTTATATGTTCCCTTATAGCCTCTTCTTTTCGCTCAAGTCTTTCGGTATGGTACTCCTTGGCTTCTTGTTTATATTGAAGTACCGTAATTCCTCCAATTAGAATTGATGCCAGTAAGACCAGCACAATCATGGACAGAAAAATTCGGGTTCTTAAGGAAAATTTCAAAAGGGTAATTTTTAAGATGGCAAAATAACCAACAATTATTAAACCATTCTAAATATCTTGATCTTTGGTGCGAACACCTTTATATATTTTGATTCCCAGCATCAACATTGCAGCGAGTAAAAATATTCCTATTACACCATAGATCCAGTTCAATGCATCCCTAAGGATCACCAGGAAAATTACTGCAAATAAAATTAATGTTGAGACTTCATTCCACAGCCTCATTTGATTGGAGGTCCAGGTTATGTTGTCCTGCTGCATCTGCTTAAAGATGTGGTGGCTCTTTCCGTGGTAAGCAAACAGGAGAAGTACAAAAGCCAGTTTCACATGCATCCATGGCATTTCCAGCCAACCCGGTACCAGGATAAGCAGCCAAACTGCAAACAAAGTTGCCAGAATAGCCGACGGCCAGGTAATAATAAACCACAGCCTTCTGGTCATGATCTTCAATTGATCGCTCAAGATGGTTTTTGCGGGTTCAGGTTTTTCTGTAGCCTCAATATGATATATAAATAACCTCGGAATATAAAATAAACCCGCAAACCAGGTGATTACAAAAATAAGATGAAGGGCTTTGATGTAATTGTAGTATTCCAATTTATACTGAAGGTTTTATTTTAAACCAAACTGTGATAAGGGGTCAAAAATGGTTTTATACAGCCACATTTTGGTGAGCCCATTCATCGATCCAACGCGCCAATACCTTCACCCAGTCCTCACGATCATTAAGGCATGGTACTACTGTGAATTTCTCACCGCCTGCTTCTTCAAAGATCTCTTTTCCTTCCATCGCAATCTCCTCCAGCGTCTCCAGACAGTCGGAAACAAATGCCGGACATACAATAGCAAGATTTTTCACGCCTTCAAGCCCTTTTCTTTCAATAGTCCGGTCGGTATAGGGTTGTAACCATGGATCAAAACCAAGCCTTGATTGGAAAGACACCGAAAATTTCCCTTTTTCGAGTCCAAGGTATTCGGCTACAAGTTTTGTGGTTTCGTAACACTGGTGCCGGTAACAGAATTGATGCGCCGCAGAAGCAGTTTGGCAACAACTGCCGTCAATTTTGCAATGGGATTTTGTAATATCACTCTTTCTTATATGCCTTTTTGGAACCCCGTGATAGGAAAATAAAAGGTGATCGAATTCCACTCCTTTTAATGCTTCGGAAATACTCGTGCCTAACACCCGAATATAATCTGCGTGATTATAGAAGGCGGGAACAGACGTAAACTGCATTTGCGGAAAATGCTCTTTCCGAAGTTCTTCGGCTAGAACCAGAATGGTTTCTGTAGTCGCCATGGCAAACTGCGGATACAACGGAAAGATAAGCACCTCATCAACACCTTTTGCCTGCAACTCCTCAAGACCGCTTTTTATCGAGGGCTTTCCATAGCGCATAGCCAGAGCAATTGGCACAGAGGTAAGAGAATCAACTTTCTCCTGAAGCCTTTCAGAAAGAACAATTAACGGAGAACCTTCTTCCCACCAGATCCTCTCATAAGCCTCTGCCGATTTTTCCGGACGGGTATTGAGAATTATTCCCCGCACTAAAAGAGTACGTGCCCAATAAGGAACATCAATAACTCTTTCATCCATCAGGAATTCATCGAGATATTTTTTTACATCCTTAGGGTCTGTACTGTCGGGTGATCCAAGGTTAACCAGTAATACTCCTTTACTCATCATTTAAATTTGATGCAAAAATACAATTATTAAGTTCGGTCCAAAAAGCATCAGGGAAGCTTTAGAAAAATGGTTCCATTGAAGGAATTTATGGTTTAAGCTTCCGAAGAAAGTGACATAAGGTACTTCTTTGGAGTAGTGCCAAATTTCTTTCTAAAAGCTGCAATAAAATGACTGGAAGTGCTATAACCAACTTTCAGCCCTACTTCATTTACATTATATTCCCCCGAATCCAGTAATTTTCGTGCATATTCCATTTTATAATCAAACAAAAAGCTGAAGACAGAATCTCCATATATTTGTTTGAACCCTTCTTTGAGTTTTTTTAAGCTAAGGCCAATTTCACGCGACAGTTCCTGCAGGGAAGGCGGTTCGGCCATGTTGGCTATAACAATTTCTTTAGCTTTTCTTATTTTCAGCACATTCTCCTCGTCGCTTAGAAAAGGACATTGTTCTATATCGGGTTCTTCAGAACGATTAAAGTAAAGACTTAGCAATTCGTAAGCCTTGGCTTTATAATAGAGGTTTTTAATAGAGGGAACCACGTTATAATTCACTACCTGGTTGAGGACAATCACCATTCCCGGAGTAAGAGGACTGTCTTTATAATATTGTTTGTCGCGGTTTTCAAGACTAAGGAAACTTATGTATCCAGCCTCTTCAGAAAACAGGGCGTGAAACTTTTTAATGGAGATCACAATGGAGATCACCCAGCTGCCGGGCTGCAGTTCCAAATCTATAGGCAGGTCTCTTTTTGGGTTGTACAATAGTAGCGCATTCTCTTCTAACAACGGAATCTTATAATTGCCGTTATTGAAGAAAAATCTCCCTTCTCCTTTCCCTGAAAAGTGAAACTGAATAAAATTGCTATTGATATTTCTCTGGATCTTCACCGGCTCCTTAGAAGCATTTTGAAACCGGAGCAAATAAAACCCTTCCTCTAATCGGGATTTTTCAAAGGTACTTTGAGCGACATTTTCCTGCATAGTGAAATGAATTTTTTATCTGCATCTATTTAGAAACGTTCTAAACAAATTTGTTGTGTTTCCACAGTTCATAGGTAAAAGTAGCTCAAAAATATGATTTTGATCAGTTTTTGGATCAAAATCACGTGCAGCGACAAAAAATGTACTTTGAGCGTTGTTTTTTACTTTAACCTTATCTTACATTTGCTCGTTAGAATCCTATTCAGGTACATGGAAGATTACAACATTTCTAGAGGAAAACATTTTTATACCATAGGCCTTAGTTACAAAAAGGCTGATGCAGAAGTAAGAGGTCATTTTAGTTTGGACGAAACCGGCAAGAAGAATTTGCTTGAGCAGGCAAAGGCTGAAGGTATCGACGGACTTATCGTGACATCTACCTGCAACAGGACCGAAATTTACGGTTTCGCCCAGCACCCTTTCCAATTGATCAAGTTACTTTGTGAACATACTCATGGTACAGTTGAGGAATTTGAAAAGGTGGCTTATGTGTACAAGAATAAAGATGCCATTTCTCATATGTTTAGGGTTGGAACAGGCCTTGACAGCCAGATTTTGGGAGACTTTGAAATTATTAGTCAGCTCAAATTGGCCTTTAGCCAGTCAAAGGATATAGGAGTCTCAAATCCCTTTTTAGAGCGGTTGGTAAATGCAGTAATCCAGGCAAGTAAAAAGATTAAAAATGAGACCGATATTTCTTCTGGGGCTACTTCGGTGAGTTTTGCTTCGGTTCAGTTCATTTTAAAGAATTACGAAAATCCGGCAGAGCAGAAAATTCTTTTATTTGGAACCGGAAAAATAGGTAGAAATACATGTGAAAACCTGGTAAAGCATACTAAAAACAGTCAGATAACTTTAATCAACAGGACAAAAGATAAAGCTGAAAGAATAGCAGGAAAATTTGACCTCACTGTTAAAGATTACGCAGATCTACAGGCAGAAATAAGACAAGCTGATATCTTAATCGTTGCAACAGGAGCACAAAATCCAACTATATCGAAAGAATGTATCTACAATAAGAAAGACCTGTTGATCCTGGATCTTTCTATTCCAAAGAACGTTTCAGATGAGGTGGCAGATCTTCCGGGAGTTAAATTGATACATCTTGATCACCTTTCACAGATGACAGATGAGACCCTGGAGCGAAGAAAAGCAGCTATCCCGCACGCGCACAAGATCATTGCCGAAATGGAAAATGATTTTAATTCCTGGCTGGAAACCCGAAAATTCGCACCTACTATCAAAGCCTTGAAAAAGAAACTCAGGACAATGAAAGATGCCGAAGTGGATTTTCAACGCCGAAAAATTGAAAATTTTAATGACCGCCAGGCAGAAGTTTTGGGAGATCGAATTATTCAGAAGATCATGAACCAATTTGCCAATCACCTTAAGGGAGATTCGAATTCTACAGATGAAAGCCTGGAGTTGATCCAAAAGGTTTTTCAACTCGAAGATACTATTAAGAGATGAGCCGGGTGATCCGAATTGGTACCCGCGACAGTGAACTGGCTCTTTGGCAGGCAAATTCCGTAAAGAATGCCCTGGAAAAGCTGGGGCATGATACAAAACTGGTCCCTGTTAAATCTCAGGGTGACCTGGTACTTGACAAACCCCTATATGAATTTGGGGTCACCGGGATCTTTACAAAAACCCTTGATGTGGCAATGATCACAGGTGAAATTGACATAGCAGTACACTCCATGAAAGATGTGCCCACTGCCCTGCCCAAAGGAATTGTAGAAGCTGCGGTTCTCAAAAGGGCAAATACTCAGGATATTTTGATTCATAAAGGCACAGATTTTCTTAATGATGAAGGAATAGTTGCAACTGGAAGTCTTCGACGCCAGGCTCAATGGCTCCACAAATATTCAAACCACGAAATTGTTGATCTTCGAGGAAATGTCAATACCCGCCTGCAGAAGTTGCAGGACAACAACTGGAACGGGGCTATCTTCGCGGCAGCAGGTCTTGAACGCATCAACCTGAAACCAGATTCTTTTATTGATCTTAATTGGATGATCCCGGCCCCGGCACAGGGCGCCATGCTTGTGGTAGCAAAAGAAGAAGATGACTTTTGCAGAAAAGCTTTGACTGCCTTAAATCATGAGCAAACCCAGATCTGCGTACATATTGAAAGAGAATTTCTTAGAGTTCTGGAAGGAGGTTGTACCGCGCCTATTGGGGCTCTGGCGACGTTTGAGGGCGATAAGATCTATTTCAAAGCTGCACTTTTCAGCCTGGACGGGCAGCAGAGAATTGGAGTAGAAAAACAATTACCTGTCTCAGATCATAAAGGCTTTGGAAGAGCTTGTGCAGAGGAGGTGCTAGAGGCCGGTGGAAAAGAACTCATGCGAAAGATCAAAAAAGAGGTTAGTAACACCAAAGGCTGATTTACCGTTAAAGTGAATTGATTTGTCAAAAACAGAAGATGGCGACGGTTTTCCAAAACAGCTCTCTAACAGGGGCAGGACAGCCTCTGTGTTGTCGACAAAAAAACTGAGTCCGGGACAGAGGGAATTGCTTCTTAATCGTGGCTTTGGACTGGTAGAAATGGATTTTATCACTGTGGTGCCCATTAATTTCCAGATAAAGAATTTACCCCCAAACCTCATCTTCACCAGTAAAAATTCTGTAAAATCCATTCTGAACCATCCACTTAAAAAAGAAATTCAGGAAAAGAATATTTTCTGCGTAGGAGAAAAAACAGCAGAATTTTTGAAACAGAACGGTTTTAAAGTCTCAAAAAAGGCAAATTACGGAGCAAATCTTGCTTCAGAAATAATCAACAACCACAGGATTGATCAATTTTTGTTCTTCTGCGGAAAAAAGAGGAACCCAGATCTTCCCGAGAGACTAAACCTGGCCGGCGTCAACTTTATTGAAGTTGAAGTCTACGATACTCACGAATTGTCAAAAAAAATAGATCGTACCTTTGACGGAGTATTATTTTTTAGCCCCAGTGCGGTGAGAAGCTATTGTTCTGAGAATGCAATGCAGGACAGCATAGCTTTTTGTATAGGGACAACAACTGCCGCCGAAGCAAGGAAACTTACAAACAATATTGTCATCGCCACAACGCCATCCATAGAAAATGTGATCGTACAAGTGGTGAAAACATTTACATAAACCAACCTTAGACCTGCAAGGTTTCCAAAACCTTGTAGGTCTCTCTAAGGAATATAAACCAAGACCTACAAGGTCAAAAAAAAAGACCTTGCAGGTCTGGAAAAAGAGAAAAATGAAACTCGAAGTATTAGAAATAGATTCTTTTTACCACATCTACAATAGAGGGATAAATAAATCTAACATTTTTTCTAATGAGGAAAACAAACTTTATTTCCTTAGGCAGTACAACAAACATTTATCTCAAAAAGTTTCCACTTTTGCATATTGCCTTCTTCAAAACCACTTCCATCTTGTGGTGAGAATTGGAGATGAACCAAAGGAAGTCACTCAAGCCTTTTCTAATTTCTTTAATTCTTATGCTAAGGCATATAACAAGATGGAGCAAAGAAGTGGAAGTTTATTTGAAAAACATTTCAAGAGAATAAAAATAGATAGTGAAATATACCTGAAACAACTGATTATCTACGTAAACTTAAATCCTCAAATCCATTTTGGAGTTGATTTCGAAAACTATTCTTTTTCTTCCTATAAAGGAGTATTGGACGGTTCTTCTAAAATTCTGAAAATCAATGAAATTTGTAACATTTTTGGAGGTGTTGTAAACTTTAAACAAGTTCATGATATTAGAAGAATTTCACTATCTGAACAACTAACACTGGAATAATTAATATTATGATAAAAAATGATCTTTTCCTTAGAGCTTTAAAAGGTGAAACGGTGGAACGTCCACCGGTATGGATGATGCGACAAGCAGGTAGATACCTGCCCGATTTTATGAAGCTGAAGGAGAAATACGACTTCTTTACACGCTGTCGAACCCCTGAACTAGCTACAGAAATAACAGTTATGCCTATTCACCAGGTAGGAACAGATGCCGCTATACTTTTTAGCGACATTTTGGTGATTCCTCAAGCGATGAATATTGAAGTAGAGATGAAACCTGGTTTAGGTCCATGGCTTCCAAACCCTGTGCGGACATCTGCCGATGTTGAAAAAGTCATTGTACCCGATGTGCATGAAACATTAGGTTATGTAATGGAAGCCATAAAAATGACTAAAAAGGAACTCAATGACGAGGTGCCTTTGATAGGTTTTGCGGGAAGTCCCTGGACTATTTTGTGCTATGCGGTACAGGGACAGGGCTCCAAAAACTTTGATATCGCCAAGAAATTTTGCTTTACAAATCCTCAGGCGGCTCATACGCTGCTACAAAAGATCACCGATACTACCATCGCTTATTTAAAAGCAAAAGTTGATGCGGGAGTAGATGCGGTTCAAATTTTTGACTCCTGGGGCGGGATGCTATCTCCTGAAGATTATCAGGAATTTTCCTGGAAATACATTCAGCAGATTATTGATGCATTGAAATCTGAAATTCCTGTAATTGCGTTCGGAAAGGGCTGTTGGTTTGCTCTGGATATTATGGCGAAATCAGGTGCTTCGGCCCTGGGCATTGACTGGACCTGCTCTCCACAAATGGCGAGAAAACTAACAGGTGGAGAAATACCATTACAAGGTAATTTCGATCCCAGCCGTCTGTATTCTCCACCCTCCCAGATCAAGGAAATGGTGCACCACATGATTAACGAATTTGGCAAAGACCGATACATCGTGAACCTTGGACATGGCATACTGCCGGATATTCCTGTGGAAAATGCTATTGCCTTTGTTAAAGCCGTAAAAGAATATAAGACTATTTAGAAGTGGTAATAGGAAGGAGAATAGCTGCCTTTAACTTCAGGGAACTTTTCGTTCTTTGTAAAGTTTTTTTAAAAAGTCCGTTATACCTTCATCCTACATATAAAGCAACTAAAATTACAGTAGCAATAAGCAATCGCCTGTATGGAAAATTACATCATAAGAACAACAGGACAAATGCTTTTCGACATGCCCTCTGGAATTATTTGATCTGTAAATATTGTCTGCAGGTTGCCCGGACCCCTGAAAATGCGATGAACTGGAGCAAAAAAATCACAGATCTTCATGAGCGGCTTTCGCCAAATGATGGTCTTGAAAAAATGATGGACCTCCATAACAACAAAATAGGAAGAGAATTATTTCTTGATGCAGATGTAAATGAAGAAGATATTACATCAATTCTGAAACAGATAACTTCGGAAGCAGTAAAAGTGTCAAGTTTAGCAGAAATTCAGGAAGTGAAAAAAAATCTAGTTTTTATCGAAAAGCTGAAAACTCCATTATGAAAGAAAAATTCTACGCATATATTCAGGACCTGCAGGATAGAATTACTGCCAATCTTGAAGCTGTTGATGGGAAAGCAGTCTTTAAAGAAGACCTGTGGCAACGAAAAGAAGGAGGGGGTGGCCGCACCCGGGTGATAGAAGACGGGGCTGTTTTTGAAAAGGGCGGGGTAAATATTTCTAAAGTTTATGGACCTCTGGCACCGGCAATGCAAAAACATTTCGGCGTGGGAGACGTTGATTTCTTCGCCTGTGGAATAAGTCTTGTTCTGCATCCTAGAAATCCGATGGTGCCAACGGTTCATGCCAACTGGCGTTATTTTGAAATGTACGACAAGAGCGGGAAAACAGTAGATAGCTGGTTTGGCGGTGGGCAAGATCTTACTCCATATTACCTTTTTGAAGAGGATGCTGTACATTTTCATCAGGTGTGTAAAGCAGCCTGTGACAGACATGATCAAAGTTTTTATCCCGATTATAAAAAAAGATGCGATGAATATTTCTGGAATTCTCATCGCGACGAAGCCCGTGGCATTGGCGGATTATTTTTTGATTATTTAAGACCTTCCAAAAGTATGGGTAGCGAATACTGGTATGCTTTTGTTAGCGATGTAGGTGATAGCTTTCTAAAAGCTTATCTTCCCATTGTGGAAAAAAGAAAAGACCTTCCTTATTCTCCGCAGCAGCGCAACTGGCAGGAAATAAGACGTGGCCGATATGTAGAATTTAACCTAATACATGATAAGGGTACCTTATTTGGTTTAAAAACCAATGGCAGGATTGAAAGTATTCTAATGAGCCTGCCACCACACGTACAGTGGGTTTATGACCATCATCCCGAGCCGGGAAGTGAAGAAGAGAAACTGGTAGAGGTACTGGAAAATCCGAGGGAATGGATTTAGTAATCAGTGGTCAGTGGTCAGTATTCAGTTATTTCCCTCACCTCTGAACCTGAGAATCTTGCATTATAAATATTGAATCTTAAATTATGTTGATACGAAACCGAAGACTTAGAACTAACGAAGCCATAAGAAGCTTAGTGCGGGAGACTATTATTACTCCGAATGATTTTATTGTGCCTCTTTTTGTGGTGGAAGGAAAAAATGTAAAGGAAGAGATCGCATCAATGCCCAATTACTTCAGGTATAGTCTTGACCTCTTAGAAAAAGAAGTAAAAGCACTTCGGGATCTTGGGCTAAAATCTGTTTTGGTATTTGTAAAAGTCCCGGATAATTTGAAAGACAACAAGGGAACCGAAGCTGTTAATTCGGAAGGTCTTATGCAGCGGGCGGTAAAGACAATTAAGGAGGCGGTACCAGAAATGCTGGTGATGACAGATGTCGCTCTTGATCCATATTCTTCTTATGGACACGACGGAATTGTGGAAGACGGGCAAATTGTAAATGATTCTACTAAAGAAGTATTAGCTAAAATGTCTCTCTCGCACGTGCAGGCAGGTGCCGATTTTGTCGCTCCAAGCGATATGATGGACGGCAGAATCAAAGCAATTAGGGAATTACTGGAGCAGGAGAACTTTCCGAATGCCGGGATTATGAGCTACAGTGCTAAGTACGCTTCGGCCTTTTACGGGCCGTTTAGAGATGCTTTGGATTCTGCACCGGGATTTGGCGACAAAAAGACTTATCAAATGGATCCTGCGAACCGGGAGGAAGCTATTAAAGAAACGCTGCAGGACGTGCAAGAAGGCGCAGATATCGTAATGGTAAAACCTGGATTGTGTTACCTGGATATTGTTCGGGATATCAGGAATGCAGTGAACGTGCCGGTGGCAGTTTATCAGGTAAGCGGCGAGTATTCCATGCTGAAAGCGGCGGCCGAAAAAGGCTGGCTGGATCACGATGCGGTAATGCTTGAACAGTTGACTGCCATTAAAAGAGCCGGTGCCCAAATGATCGCCAGTTATTTTGCAAAAGACGCTGTTAAATTACTTTAAGGAACCACTTTTTGATTTCTTTTAGCTTGTGCAGCAGCTAAAAATATTCATTAGTCAACTGGTCCTCGCGCTGATATTTTTCAGCATTGGCGGGGGATTAGCTCATGCTTCAGGTCTTCCGGAAGTGCGGAAAGAGCAGCCCTTTTCTTCTGAAAAAATCGTACCTGCTCATCCTCTTTCTGTTACTTATCACGAAAATCAATTTCAGGAGATTCCGGAGCTTCTAAAAAGGCTTCTTTATGGAAGTACTTCCGTCATTCCTCATTCCTTTGATGCGATCCTGTTTGTCTATTCTGAAGGTTCTTACCTGGACTTTAGAAGAGATCTACGGAAGTATCTTCAAATCCAACTTTTCCCGAAACATTTTTTCTTGTGAATTGCGCTGCAAACCTTTTGCAGAACCTTGAAAATTAAATTAAACGAATTCACAATTAAAAATATATAAAATGGATACAGCATCAACCCTTATGGGTTTGGGACTACTACTCTTGTTTATAGCTCCCGTTGGTTTTCTGGTTTACACCCAGTCTACTAAAGACAAAAAAAGGGCAAAGAAACTGGCCTTTTTGGCAGGTGAGAAAGGATACAAACTGGACGAAACCGAAAGTGTTCTTGGTTTGTCTCTGGCCCTGGACAAAACAGCAAAGAAATTTATCCTGTTGAGATCTGGTGAGGAGGCTAAGTTACAGGTTATTGATCTCAAGAATATCTTAAAAATTAAGTTACACAAAGCTGACGAAGATGGCAAAATGACATCCTCATTAGATGAGATGAGAGAAATTTCCCTTGTGGTAATAACCAAAGATCATTCAGAAAAAAAACTAATTTTTTACGCAGAGGAAGAAGACCCGGTGACCCAAAAAGCTGAACGTCTGGACAGAGCAATATATTGGGGAAAAACCCTTCAGAAATACTCCCACTCATAAAAATTTCCCAAAGAAGAAGTAAAGAACAGGAGCCACCGGCCTCCTGTTCTTTATTTTATGAGCTTCTTCAACACACCGTTATTTCTGAATTTATTAAGAATTCTCTCACGCACATTTTGTAAGGCGGGGTTGCTGATCCTTCTCGAAACCCCCAGTAAAATATAGGTCTTTATGAATCTTTTAAGTTTGCTTTAGTATAATTTCACAGGCTCCTCATGTACCTTTGAATAAATGATCGGCGAGTTATCTCAGCCTTTTTTTTACAGGATTCTACCTCCCCTTTTTGATTTCCTGCCGAAAAAATTTATAAAAAGTTGCTTCCATTATGAAGTAAAAAAATGAAATAAATGGCCCAGAATGCTTCTTCTAAAATAGCGCTAGTGACCGGTGGCAGTAACGGAATAGGAAAAGCAATAGCCGAAAAATTAAACAGCCAACATGTAACAGTTGTCGTGGCTGATCTCGCAGAAGCCGTGGAACAGGATAGCGATATTCTATTCCAAAAATGTGATGTAACTAAGGCAGAAGATATTAATGATCTTTACTCCTGGATCATAAAAAATGTAGGGCACCCGGATTTTCTTATTCTTAATGCAGGCCAGGGGATTCAGGAAAAATTGACCGAAGGAGATCCGGAAAAATGGAAAAAAGTCCTTGATACCAATGTCATGGGCGCCCTTAGATGCATAAGAGCTTTTACACCTCATATGTTATCTCAAAAAAGCGGGAATGTGGTGTTTATTTCTTCAGTTTCTGCAAATCAGCCCCACCCCTATGGAGGAATTTATGCCGCTTCTAAAACAGCACTTGAGGTAATTGCAGAGACTTTAAGGCAGGAAACACTCCCGCATATAAATGTCACAGTTGTTAGTCCAGGGATAGTAGATACTACTTTTTATAAGCACCAGATTTCAGGAAATAATACGGTGGAGCAGATGGAAATGGGCGCTATAGATCCAAAAGAGATTGCAGATGATGTGTGGTATGCGCTCAACAAGAAAAAAGGAACAAGCATAAATAAGATCATAACAAGACCAACTTTACAAAACTTCTAACCAACCAAAAAATAACAGATGCAGAAGAAAGTACTAATAACCGGAGGAGCAGGATTCATAGGATCGCATCTCGCAGATGAACTTCTAAACAAAGGCTATAAGGTGCGGGCGCTTGATAACCTTTCAGAACAGGTTCACGGGAAGGATGCTTCCCGACCCGATTACCTAAACCCAGATGTAGAGCTGCAAATCGGCGATGTGCGTGATAAAGCGGCTGTTGAAAAAGCCCTTGAAGGTGTTGATGCCGTAATACATCTTGCTGCTATGGTTGGAGTGGGACAAAGCATGTATCAAATAAAAGATTATACAGATGTTAATAATGTAGGAACTGCGGTACTCATGGAAGCTTTAATGGAAAATCCCGTTGAAAAACTGGTAACCGCTTCCAGTATGAGCATCTATGGCGAAGGTCTTTATTTGGACGAGAAAGGTGAAAAACGCATGCAATGCGATAGAAAACTTTCAGATCTTAAGGAAGGCAACTGGGAAATGTATGACAGCAATGGTAAAGAGCTGGAACCTGTTCCTACCCCCGAGACTAAAACTCCAAACCTGTCATCGGTTTATGCACTTTCAAAGTATGACCAGGAAAGATTGACGCTTATAACAGGAAAGGCTTATAACTTCCCTGCCACCGCTCTAAGGTTCTTTAATGTTTATGGGACCCGCCAGGCGCTTTCCAATCCTTATACCGGCGTACTTGCAATCTTTGCTTCGCGCCTGTTGAATAACAATCCGCCTATGATTTTCGAAGACGGAATGCAAAAAAGGGACTTTATCCACGTAAAAGATGTAGCGCGGGCGATAAGGCTGGCTATGGAAAAGCCGGAAGCAAATGGGGAGGTATTTAATGTTGGTAGCGGTAACAAATATACTATTCTTGAAATTGCCGATAAACTTGCAGAAGTAATGGGCAAAAAAGACATTAAAGCTGAAGTAACCGGAAAATACAGAGTTGGGGATATAAGACATTGTTTCGCCGATACCACCAAGACCAGAGAGAAGCTCGGCTTTTCACCTGAAGTGAATTTCGAAGAAGGATTATTTGAGCTGGCCGAATGGCTGAAAACTCAGATAGCTACTGACAATGTTAGTCAGGCCAGCGATGAATTATCCTCCAGAGGTCTCACCGTATAAAAGAAGAACTATGAATGTAAAGAATAATACAGATCTAGATACGCCGACTCTTGGAATTCTCGAATGGTTTAGACCGGGAGAGTATGAGGAGGTAAAAGCTGCAATCAAAGATTTAAATAAGCTGGGAATTAAGCACCTACGAACAGGAATTTCCTGGGCAGACTGGTACGTAGAAGGTACACAAGAATGGTACGACTGGCTTTTTGCCGAGCTTAGCCCGCACGTAGAAATATTACCATGTTTTCTCTATACCCCTCCATCGATTGGGGAAATGTCTAAAACATCGGCTCCACCTAAAGATTTAAAGGCCTATGCCGATTTTATTGATGCTATGATCACCCGTTACGGGGATTATTTTGAATGGGTGGAACTATGGAATGAACCGAATAATAAGGTGGAGTATGACTTCACACTTGACTATTCCTGGAACAAATTCTCCACCATGATAGGAATGGCTGCACATTGGGCGCAAAAAAGAGGAAAAAAGACTTTGCTTGGCGGTATGAGTCCTATAGATCCCAACTGGCTGCAAATGATGGCTGAACAAAAGGTGCTGGATTATATTGACGCTGTGGGAATCCATGGTTTTCCCCATGTGTTCGATCAACAATGGAAAGGCTGGGAGGTCAATATTAAAGCGGTAAGGGAAGTATTGGAGAAGTTTGGTCATAAACAGGAAATATGGATCTCTGAAGTCGGATTTTCTACATGGCAGAATGACGAAGTAAAACAGTATCAGGAATTTAAAAATGTGCTTAATGCCAATGCCGACAGGATCTACTGGTATTCCCTAAAAGATCTGGACCCAAAGAATTCTACTGTAGGAGGATTTCACCTGGATGAAAGAGAATATCATTTTGGACTTAAGAAAACCGATGGCACTAAAAAACTTCTATATAAACTTCTTGAAAATGCCGGTGTTGAAAAAGTAAGACAGCAGGATTACATCCAGAAGCAATACAAAATTTCTGAAAAAGAAAAATATACTCTTATAACAGGAGGTGCCGGATTTATTGGCACCAATCTGGCCTCAAGATTCCTTTCGGAAGAAAAAAAGGTGATGATCTATGACAGCCTTTTTAGGGATGGAGTAGAAGAAAATCTGCAGTGGCTTCAGCAGGAATATGGTGATAAACTGCTTATTCAGATCTCAGACATTAATGAGGAAAGAATACTTCAGGAATGCGTGAATAATGCTTCCGAAGTTTTTCACCTCTGCGCGCAGGTTGCAGTAACCTCATCGGTAACAAATCCTGTCCACGATTTCAATGTGAATCTCAAAGGTACTTTCCACTTGCTGGAAGCAATAAGAAAGAGTAAACATCAACCACCGTTGATCTTCACTTCTACCAATAAAGTATATGGAAATCTTCAGGATGTGGAAATGGTGGAGAATGAAACCAGGTTTTATCCTTCCGATGATAAGATCAAGAAATTTGGTATCAATGAGCAAATTCCGCTGGACTTCCACAGTCCTTATGGTTGCTCAAAAGGTGCCGCAGATCAATACATTCTTGATTACTCACGAACCTATGGCTTGAAAACAGCAGTTTTCAGAATGAGCTGTATTTACGGACCTCACCAGTTTGGAACCGAGGATCAGGGATGGGTTGCACATTTCTTGATTAGTGCACTTGAAGACCAGCCAATAACCATCTACGGCAATGGTAAACAGGTAAGAGATATACTTTTTGTTGAAGACCTGATTGATGCTTTTATGCTGGCACATAAGAACATTGACAAACTTGCGGGGCAAGCGTTCAACATTGGCGGCGGACCTGAAAACACAGTAAGCCTTCTTGAAATTCTTGATACCATACGGGAGAAGGCAGGGAAAGAGATGGATGTAAGCTTTGAAGACTGGCGTACAGGTGACCAATTCTATTATGTATCTAACACCAATAAATTTAAAGAAGCAACGGGTTGGGCACCACAATACAAAGTAGATGAAGGTGTAGAGCAGCTGGTAAGATGGCTTTGTGAAAATCGAAACATCGAATTGCCCGAAAATTTGAATTCTAAAAAACAGGTCGCCATATGAGTTCAGCCGAAGCGGTAAAAGAAAAAAGTCCTGGTTCAGAAAAAGCAACTGTAGGAAAAGCAGCAGTCGTAGAAGCTCCTCAAAAAGTTACCGTAAAGGAGGTTGATCTTCCGGAACCGGGAGACCGAGAGGTGCGAATTAAACTGGAAGGATCGGGGGTTTGCGCATCCAATATTCCGGTTTGGGAAGGTCGAGACTGGTTCGATTATCCTGTAACAGCCGGAGAGCCGGGCCACGAAGGTTGGGGTATAATTGATGTCGTTGGCGACGGAGTAAAGGATCTTAAAAAAGGCGACAGGGTTACAGCATTGACTTATAAAGCTTACGCTACACATGACATTGCGAAAGAGGAAAGCGTGGTGAAATTACCTGACTCTTTCGCTGGTAAAGCCTTTCCGGGAGAACCATTGGGCTGTGCCATGAATATTTTTGACCGCAGTGACATCCAAAAAGAGCAAAAAGTGGCTATCGTTGGTAGTGGCTTTTTAGGAACATTGCTTGTTCAGCTGGCAAAATCTGCAGGAGCCGAAGTTATTGCCGTTTCCAGAAGAGAATTTTCTCTGGAAACTGCAAAGAAAGCGGGAGCAGATCATCTTGTTGAAATGGATGATCACTACAAAATTATTGAAAAGGTAAACGAGCTCACAGGAGGAGATTTCTGCGAACGAGTCATTGAATGTACGGGAAAAGAATGGCCGCTCAATCTATCAATTGAACTTACAGGCACAAGAGGAAAACTTATTGTTGCAGGATTCCATCAGGACGGGATGCGCAGTTTAAATGTGCAAATGCTCAACTGGAGAGGAATAGACATGATAAGTGCACATGAGAGGGACCCTCAGCAATACATTTCAGGAATTAAGGCCGCTGTAAAAGCAGTGGAAGAAGGAAAAATGGATCCTTATCCGCTTTTTACCCATAGCTTTTCCATAGAAGAAATGGATAAGGCGTACAAACATTTGACCGAAAGACCCGACGGCTTTATAAAAGCATTAATTGTCAATTAAGAATGATTACGACTCAACCAACCAATAAAGAATTATCCCTGGGTTTTCTGGGCGTGGGCTGGATTGGCCGCAACCGAATGGAAGCTATTCTAAACAATACGAGTGCCCAGGCGACAGCGATCACAGAACCAAATTCTGAAAATTCGGATGCTGCTAAAAAGAGTGCCAAAAATGCCATTTTGAAGACCTCTCCCGAAGAACTTTTTGCTGAAGAAAACCTCGACGGTATCGTCATTGCCACGCCCAGTGCCATGCATGCGAATCAAAGTATGGAAGCTCTAAAACGCGGAAAAGCAGTTTTCTGCCAGAAACCTTTAGGACGTACAGCCGAAGAAGTAAAGCAGGTCGTTCAAGCCTCCAGGGAGGCAGACAAACTATTGGCCGTTGATCTTTCATATCGCTACACAAAAGCTTTTAGAGCGGTGTATGATACCATCCAAAAAGGGGAAATAGGAGATATCTATGCTGTAGATCTCACTTTTCACAATGCCTACGGGCCCGATAAGGATTGGTTTTACGACATTGAAAAATCCGGAGGTGGTTGTGTAATGGACCTGGGAATTCATCTGGTAGATCTCGCGCTGTGGAGCCTTGATTTTCCGGAAATAAAGGATGTAAGAAGCCACCTTTTTCATAAGGGACAAAAACTGACTTCTTTTGAGGAGCACGTGGAAGATTTCGCCAGTGTTAACCTCACTTCAGAAAAAGATCAGGTGATCAACCTGGAATGTTCCTGGCATGTTTCCGCAGGAAAAGACGCCATAATAGAAGCCACATTTTACGGAACTAAAGGTGGAGCTTCTTTCAAAAATATCAATGGCTCATTTTACGATTTTAAAGCCGAAAAATATCACGGCACCCAAACTGAAACTCTCGAATCCCCTCCCGACGAATGGAGTGGACGGGCCGGAGTAGTCTGGGTAGAAAACTTATTAGAGAACAACCGGTTCGATGAAAAATCAGCCACCGAATTTATAAAAACAGCCGAAGTAATAGACCGCATATATGGGAGATAAGAAGATGAAGGTGTTGATGACTACCGATACGGTAGGAGGAGTATGGGTGTATTCACTCGAACTCTGCAGGGCTCTGGCGCAGTATGATGTGCATGTGCATTTAGTAGCCCTTGGTGGCTGGCCTTCGCCGGCACAGCAGGTAGAGGCCGAGAAAATTCCGAATGTGACCTGCTATAAAAGCGATTACAAGCTTGAATGGATGGAAGATCCATGGGAAGATGTAGAGCAGTCAAGAAAATGGATTAACAGCATTTACCAGACTGCACAACCAGATTTGGTGCACTTCAACAATTACGCTCACGTAGAAGAAGAGTGGACGGCCCCAGTGATTACGGTTTTCCACTCCTGTGTGCGCACCTGGTGGCAGGCTGTAAAAGGAAAAAATGCTCCGGAAGATTGGGATCGATATTCCCAAATCGTTAAGGAATCTCTTGAAGAATCTCACATTGTAGTTGCACCTACAAAAGCAATTTTGAAGAGTGCGCAGGATGCTCATCTTTTTACTTCGGAAACTATGGTGATCCACAACGGACGAATCCTCCCTTCGGAAGTTACAAAACCTCAGGAGAAATTCATTCTCTGTTTGGGCAGGATGTGGGATGAAGCCAAAAATCTCTCCCTGCTTTCAAATATTGCAGAACGCTTACCGTGGCCGGTATATGTGGCCGGTGACGCTGTAAATCCTAATACAGGAAAAGAATGTAGTCTCAAAAATGTCAAATTTCTGGGGAAATTATCTCCTGAAGAAGTTCAGGAATGGATGCAGCGGGCGAGCATTTTTGTTAGCCCAACCCGCTATGAACCATTTGGCCTCGCAATTCTTGAGGCTGCAGGGAATGGCTGTGCGCTGGTCCTGAGCGAGCTGGAAACTTTAAAAGAATTATGGCATGATGCAGCTCTTTTCTTCGATCCCAAAGATGAAGCCGAAGCAGAAAAAACAATAGCCCATCTTCTCGAAAGTTCTCAATTTCTGGAAGAACTTTCAGGAAAAGCCAGAGCCCGGGCAGGAGAATATTCCGCAGAAAAAATGGGAACGGCTTACTATGACCTTTACCGGGAAATCCTGGAAAAAGAAGAAAAATTGATGAGTGTATGAAAATAGTGATGTTTTACCATTCTCTTTATTCCGACTGGAATCATGGGAATGCGCATTTTTTGAGGGGAACTGTAAAGGAACTTCAAAAGCGGGGGCACGACGTTGATGTCTATGAACCCGAAGGTGGCTGGAGCCTCAAGAACCTGCTGAAGGATCACGGTGCCGAGCGGCTGGATGAATTCCGGCAGTATTATCCGTCACTGAATCCGCAGTTTTACAATCCCGAGAAAAAACTGAACTATCAAAATATACTTGGTAAGGCCGACCTTGTGCTCGTGCACGAATGGAATGAGCCCAATTTTATCACCGAAATAGGAAAGCAGAAAGAAAAATTCGGTTTTAAACTGCTCTTTCACGATACCCATCACCGTGCTGTTTCAGCAGAAAAAGAGATGAAAAAATTTGATTTCTCACACTTTGATGGCGCACTTGTCTTTGGTGATGTGATTGAGAAGATCTATGAGGAGAGAAAATGGGTAGATAAAGTCTGGACGTGGCACGAAGCTGCCGATGCCGATTTCTTTAGTCCGAACAGAGATGAAGAGAAAGAAGGAGACCTTGTGTGGATAGGAAACTGGGGCGATGGGGAAAGAACCGAGGAACTCATGGAGTTTCTTATTGAACCCATAAAAGAACTAAAGCTGAAGGCAAAAGTTTACGGCGTACGTTATCCCGAAAAAGCCAGGAAAGCACTGGAAGATGCCGGGATCGAATACGGCGGATGGCTTCCAAATTACAAAGTGCCGGAGGTTTTTGCCAAATATAAAGTTACAGTACATGTGCCACGACGGCCATATGTGGAAATGTTGCCGGGAATCCCTACTATCCGGCCATTTGAAGCATTATCCTGCGGCATTCCATTAATTTGCTCTCCCTGGGATGATGCAGAAAATTTATTCACACCGGGAGAAGATTACTTAATCGCTAAAGATGGAAATGACATGGGCTATAAGCTTGCTGAAGTAATTAAAAGTGCACAGCTTGCCCGAAGTCTTTCAAAAAACGGCCGCAAGACCATCCTTGAAAAACACACCTGTGCCCACAGAGTCAATGCTCTTGAGGGAATATTACAGGAGCTTGGCCTGCCCCAAGACAAGATCTTTCCTATCAACCACAAAAACCAGGAAGCATGAAAAGAAACCTGAAAATCGCCTTTTTTGGATCCAGTATAGTATCTGCTTATTGGAACGGGGCGGCTACATATTATCGTGGAATTGTTAAGGCTCTACACAAAATGGGGCATGAAGTGACATTTTACGAACCCGATATTTACGGGAGACAGGAACATAGGGACATAGAAGATCCCGAATGGTGCACCGTAAAAGTTTATCCTGAAGATAAAGTAACCCTACAGGGGCTGCTCCGGGAAGCATCAGAAGCAGATGTTATTATTAAAGCCAGCGGTGTTGGCGCTTTTGATGATTTTCTTGAAGATGCTGTAGTACAGTTAAAGAAGGAGGACAACCTCATCATCTTTTGGGATGTTGATGCGCCGGCAACCTTGGATCGTATTGAGTCCGATCCTTCAGATCCGTTTAATGCACTGGTGCCAAAATACGATTTCGTCCTTACCTATGGCGGCGGCCAACCAGTCATTGATGCCTACGAACGAAATGGCGCAAAAAGATGTGTTCCCATTTATAACGCTTTAGATACAGACACACATTTTCCTGTAGATCCAAATTCAAAATTCGACGGCACTCTGGCATTTTTAGGTAACCGTCTCCCCGACCGCGAAAAACGAGTAGAAGAATTTTTCATCAAGCCGGCACAAACCCTTCCCGATGATAAGTTTCTCCTGGGAGGCAGCGGCTGGGGGGATAAAAAGATGCCTAAAAACATAGATTATCTTGGGCACGTCTACACCAAAGATCACAACGCCTTTAACTGCACGCCCAAAGCCGTTCTGAATATAAGCCGGGACAGTATGGCAAAATATGGTTTCTCTCCTGCCACCCGCGTATTTGAGGCCGCCGGTGCCGGAGCTTGTTTAATCACAGATTATTGGGAAGGAATTGAAACCTTTTTTGAACCCGGAAAAGAAATCCTGGTTGCCAACAGCGGCGAAGAAGTACAAATGATCCTTACCGGCCTTACTTCGGAAAAAGCCGAAAAAATAGGAAAAGCCGCTTATGAAAAAGTTTTAGCTGAACACACATACGAACACCGTGCAGAATTGCTGGAGTCGGTTATTTCTGAAAAACTTCAACCTGAAGAACAAAAACACTAAATAATGAAATTTGTAATTATAGGACTTTCGGTTACTTCATCCTGGGGAAACGGCCATGCCACAACGTATCGGGCGCTTCTTAAGGAGCTCAAGGCGCTGGGACATGATATCCTGTTCCTGGAGAAAGATGTGCCGTGGTACGCTCCACATCGTGATATGCCCAATCCCGATTTTTGTCGGGTTGGCCTTTACAAAACCAATGAAGAGCTGAAATCTGATTATAAAGAAGAAGTAGAAGCGGCCGATGTGGTGATCGTTGGCTCTTATGTGCAGCAAGGCGTGGAAGTTGGAAACTGGGCGATAGAAACAGCCAACGGAGTAACCGCTTTTTACGATATCGATACTCCGGTTACTTTGGCGAAACTTGAAAGAAAAGATTACGAATACCTGGATCCTGAAATTATCCCGAAATATGACATGTATTTGTCATTTTCGGGAGGTCCCATTCTCCGGCATCTGGAAAACCACTACGGTTCCCCAATGGCAAGAGCCCTTTATTGCTCTGTTGATCCCGATCTCTATTATCCTGAAGACCGGGAAAAAAAATGGAAAATGGGCTACCTCGGCACTTACAGTGATGACAGGCAACCCACAGTACAGGAACTACTGAATAAACCGGCAGCACAATTCCCTTCTGAAAAATTTGTAGTGGCAGGTCCTCAATATCCCGAAGATTTTCCCTGGTCCCAAAACGTGGAGCGAATAGATCACCTGCCTCCGGCTGAACACCGGGATTTTTACAACTCTCAGGAGTTCACACTAAACGTGACCCGGGAAGATATGATCAAAGCCGGCTATTCCCCGAGCGTCAGACTTTTTGAAGCCGCCGCCTGCGGGGTACCGATTATTTCAGATTATTGGGATGGGATCCACAGTATTTTCGAGCAGGAAAAGGAAATTCTAATTGCCCGCAACAGCGAAGAAGCGGAAGAATACTTCCGAAGCATTTCTGAAGAGGAGAGAAAGCAGATAGGCGAAAATGCACGGCAAAAAGTTCTAAAATATCACACGGCACGTGCAAGAGCGAAAGAATTGATTAATTACGTAAAGGAGGTACTCAAACCTTCAGAAAAGGTATAAAATTTATGTCTACCCAACAAGAAATAAAAGAATTGGAACCCTGGTTTCATAATATCCACCTACCCGACGGCACCCAAACCGCACCCGATCATTTTCTTGGGGATTTTCCGAAATTTAAATGGGAAAAGATCAAAGATGCTATCCCCAAAGATCTTGAAGGCTGGAAGGTGCTTGATATAGGCTGCAACGCCGGCTTTTACTCTTTGGAACTAGCAAAACGTGGCGCAGAGGTGCTGGCCATAGATCTTGACGAACATTACCTGAGACAGGCAAAATGGGCCGCCAAAGAATTTGAGTTAGATGACAAAATAAGATTTAAGCAAATGCAGGTTTACGATCTTGCCCATACCGAAGAACAGTTTGACCTGGTGTGGTTCATGGGAGTTTTTTATCACTTGCGATATCCTATGCTTGCCATGGATATACTCTCTCAAAAGGTCAAAAAAATGATGGTCTTCCAAACGCTTTCCTTGCCGGGACAGGAGGAAATGGAAATTCCGGAAGATGTCGAATTCCACAAGCGGGAGATCATGAAAGAAAACGCCTGGCCAAAAATGGCATTTATTGAGCACAAACTTGCAGGAGATCCTACCAACTGGTGGGCTCCAAACCACCAGGGAATTATCTCCATGCTCCAAAGCTGCGGACTCAAAGTTACCGCAACGCCCGAAGATGAAACTTATGTCGCTCAAAAAGATCCTGACCTTCACTCCAGCCTTGACACCTGGAACTATTCGGAATATCTATCGGCAGTGGGCAAGGATTGGAAAGAGGAGGTAGATAAGAAAACCAGTAAAGAATAGACGGGAAAGAATGTTAATAGGAAAAGGCGCGGTTAATAGGATTGATCGCGCCTAATCTTTTCAGTTTATCTATTGAAAAATGCAGAATTAATTCTCTTTTGGGAAGTTTCCGGTTTGGCTTTATTATTTTTGAGAGAAATAGACCAGAACATGCTTTGCATAAAACATCATTCTACAGATCCTTATTTTAATATCGCGACAGACGAATATATTTTCAAACATATTGAAGAAGATTGTTTTATGCTATGGCGAAACGATAATGCAATCATAGTAGGAAAACATCAGAACACCCAGGCAGAGATTAACCATGAGTACGTAAAAGAACGAGGAATTAAAGTTGTTAGGCGCTTGTCTGGCGGCGGTGCAGTTTATCATGATTTGGGAAATCTCAACTTTTCATTTACCCGAACCGGCGACAGCTATGAGATGATCGATTTTGAACGCTACACCAAACCAATTATTGAGGTTCTTAAACAGCTTGGAGTGGATGCAAAATTTGAAGGCCGAAATGATCTCACTATCAACGGTAAAAAATTTTCTGGTAATGCAGAACATGTCTTTAAAAACAAGGTTTTACACCACGGTACACTTTTGTTTTCTTCAGAAATGAAAGATATAAGTGGCGCTTTAAAGATTAATCCTTTGAAGTACAAGGATCGGGGAGTGAAATCTGTACCCAACCGGGTAACCAATATCAGCGACCACCTGCCCAAAAAGATCACACTCGATGAATTCACAGACCGGGTGATGGACCATATCACCTCCACTTTTGCAGATGCCCGTATGTATGAATTTACCGAAAAGGACCTGGCGACAATTCAAAAAATAAGGGATGAAAAATACAGCACCTGGGAATGGAACTTCGGCTATTCCCCAGACTACAACTTCAGGCAGGGTGCGCGTACGCCGGGCGGAACCGTTGAAATGAACATGAATGTTACAAATGGAATCATCCAGGAGGTAAAGATCACCGGTGACTTTTTTCACCTCAAGGATATTGGTCCAATTGAACAGGCGCTGAAGAATACCCGTCATGAAGAAAAAATGATAAGGGAAAAACTGTCCCAATTCAACCTTAAAGAATATTTCAGTAAAATTACAGAAGATGATCTTGTCGCGATCATGTTTTAAACATCTTTGAAACCTAAAGACCCGAATGGAATTACTCATTTTATATGCCGTACTGGCCATTTTTTTTTCCTTCATGTGCTCGATTTTAGAGGCAGCCTTTCTTAGTTTTACCCCATCTCATTTGAAGATCAAAATAAGGGAGGGCAAAGCTTATGCTCACACCCTGACGAAATTTAAGCAGGACGTTGACAAACCCCTAGTCGCTATCCTAAGCATAAATACCATAGCTCACACAGTTGGGGCCATTCTGGTGGGAGTACAGGCAGAGAAGGTGTTTGGTGACGGCGGTAATGCAGTTGGGATCGTTTCGGTAGTTATGACTCTTGCAATTTTAATTATTTCTGAAATAATACCGAAAACAATAGGGGCCACCTACTGGAAAAGTTTGGGGAACTTTACGGCACAATCGCTTAAAGCGTTTGTTTTTCCGCTGAAGTACACCGGCATTCTATGGCTTATGATGCTCACCACGCGACTTATTGGAAAATCGGCTCATGTAAGCTCCATGAGCAGGGAAGAATTCATCGCAATAACCGATGTAGCCGAAGAAGAAGGAGTTTTCGAAGAGCAGGAAACTACGGTCATCAAGAACATGCTAATTTTCAAAAAAGTAAAAGCCAAAGACGTGATGACCCCTTTTTCCGTCGCCATAACAGAAGACGAAAACACCAGCATTGAAAAATTTCACAGCCAGCACCGTAACCTTAGATTTTCCCGCATCCCGGTCTATGACAAACAGGTGAATGACATTACGGGCTTCGTTTTAAAAGATGATATCCTTGAAGAAATGCTGGATCAGAAAGGACCTGAGCCTCTAAAAATCTTAAAAAGAGAAATTCTTATGACTCCTGAGGAAACACCCATCCCACAACTTTTTGACAGGTTCATTCAGGAGAGAACACATCTTGCAATGGTAGTTGATCATTATGGAAACACAATAGGTCTTGTTACCATGGAAGACATTATTGAAACTCTTATGGGACTGGAGATTATGGATGAAAGTGACAACGTCCAGAATATGCAGGTACTGGCGCGGGAGAACTGGGAAAAAAGAGCCAAGAAATTGGGACTTTTAAAGCAGGATCAACCGGGTGACAAGGAAAAAAGTAATGAATAGAACTTTCCTTAAAACTCCTCTTGGAAATGCCATTTTAGAGGGGGATAAAAGTGGGATCTCTAAATTACTTCTTACTGAAGAAGCAGCCGAGTCCTCTACCTCCTCAGCACCGGAACTTCAGGAAGCAATCGAACAGCTGCAGCAGTATTTTTCAGGAGAACGGAAGGAGTTCGACTTAAAATTAAATCCCCAGGGAACAGAATTTCAGAAGAGAGTTTGGCAGGCACTGCAAAACATTCCCTATGGAAAAACAGTTTCATACATGGATCTGGCAAAAAATCTCGGAGATCCACTCGCGATACGGGCTGTGGCAGCAGCTAATGGAAAGAATCCGCTTTGGATAATTATTCCCTGTCATAGGGTTATTGGAAGCAACGGAAATCTTACCGGATATGCCGGCGGATTATGGCGAAAAAAATGGCTGCTCGACCATGAACAGCCTCACAAACAACAAAGCCTGTTTCAATGAGAGGTCTCAAAAAAGCCATTTTTGGAACGTTTCTTTTTTTGATCCTATTCGTGGGGGTTGCATTTCTTTTCAACTTTGACTATATTTTCAAAGGGATCCAGTCCAGCTATCTGCAAGGGCACCTTAGTGCTCATATAGATGACCACAGGTTTTTCGACAACCGAAAAATTGAAGCCGGACAGCCACAACCCTGGCCACAGCATAAGAACTACAACAAACTTTCGCTTACAGAAGCACTTCAGGAAAAGAACGAAGAGGCAGGAACAGTGGCTTTTTTGATTATTAAAAATGACAGCATTTGGTATGAAAGCTATTCTGAAGGTTATGGCTCCACTTCGCACACCAATTCCTTTTCAATGGCAAAGAGTTTCGTGGCAGCTCTACTTGGAAAAGCTATTGCTGAAGGTCATATAGAAAACCTGGATCAGGCTGTGGCAGATTTTTTTCCGCAGTTTGATGAACGGCTGACTTTGCGCCACCTCGTCTCCATGTTCTCCGGCCTTAACTGGGACGAAAGCTACTACAATCCATTTTCGATGACGATCAAAGCTTATCTCGATGATGATATACGCGAAATGATCATGGATCTTGAAGTTGTAAAGGAGCCGGGGGAAGAGTTTAAATATCTGAGTGGCAACACCCAGCTCCTGGCGATGGTTCTGGAAAAAGCGACGGGAAAGAATGTTTCGGAATATATGAGCGAGAGCTTCTGGAAACCTATGGGCATGAAAGAGGATGCCTTCTGGCAGCTGGACAGTGAGGAAAGCGGCATGGAAAAAGCCTTTTGCTGCATCGCCTCTAATGCCCGGGACTTTGCCCGTTTCGGGAAGCTATACAATAACTTCGGAAAATGGCAAGGGAAACAGCTGCTTGATTCAGCTTATGTGGCCCAATCAATTCGGCCGCAACTGGAGGATTATCCTCATTACGGATTGGGAATTTGGCTGAAGGATTTTAAGGGGCAGGAAGTGTTTTACTTCCGCGGAATTCTGGGCCAATATGTAATTGTACTTCCGCAGAAAGATGTAATTATTGTGCGGCTGGGGCAAGAAGGAGGTGAAGTTCCCGATGACAAAGAACATCCAAATGATTTTTATGTTTATCTTGAGGAGGTGTTAAAAACTCTTGAAGCACATGATCAAGAAAATCGCATTACGCAATCTGCTGTTCCTCGACATTGAAACAGTTCCCGAAAATGCCACTTTTGCCGAACTTTCTGAAGAGAAGCAGAAATTATGGGCAGCAAAATCTCAATATCAACGCAAGGAAGAATTTACTCCCGAAGAATTCTATGACCGGGCGGGGATTTGGGCAGAGTTCGGAAAGATCATCTGTATTTCGGTAGGATATTTTGCTTTTCAGGGAGAGAAGAGGACATTCAGGACGACTACTTTTTGTGGAGAAGAAAAAGAGCTGCTTATAGCTTTTAAATCCCTTCTGGAAAGCCATTTTGGAGGGCCTCAACACCTGCTGTGTGCGCATAACGGGAAAGAATTTGATTTTCCATACATCGCGAGAAGAATGCTCATCCACAACATAGAACTTCCAAACAAGCTGAATCTTTTTGGGAAAAGGCCGTGGGAAGTTCCTCACCTTGACACCTTAGAGTTATGGAAGTTTGGAGATTACAAGCACTATACTTCTTTAAAATTACTCTGCAATGTTCTCGGTATACCTTCACCAAAAGAGGATATTGATGGAAGTGAAGTCTGCAAAGTCTTCTATGAGGAAGGAAATGTTGACAGGATTGTTTCGTACTGTGAGAGGGACGTGGTAGCTATAGCCCAGGTCATCCTTAGACTAAGACAAGAGCCACTTCTTGAAGATCACGAGATCATGCACATAGAGATTACTTAAGGAACTGTTATTTATCCTACTGCCTTCCAAACTTTTAGTATATTTAAGAAAGAGATCTCTAAAATACCATTTTTGAGACTCGTGTTTGTGTAATTTAATAAGAGAATTATGTACTTATACGTTGAACAATGGAATGTAACCAAGGAATGGATGGATCTTTCAAAAGAAGACCGGCGTTCTTATATGAACAAAGTTAAGGACGGAATACAGGAAATGAGTCGTGCGGGATTGGAAAATCTGGGTTGGGCATTGAATGATGAACACACTCCTCATAGAAGTGATTACAGATATTTCGCGATATGGAAACTTCCCTCCCTGGAAGCGGTAGAAGAATTAGAGAAAGGAATTGAAGAAGCCGGTTGGCACAAGTACTTTTCCCAAGTGAACTCCAGAGGGAAGATCATCCCATTTAATGAGGCAATTGATTTTCTGGTGAATTTAGAGAAAAATTCTACTTCTATTCTGGATTAAAATCTTCGTTCAGAAGTAAAATGTAAAAGACCCTGCAGCAGACTTGCAGGGTCTTTTTTCGATCTTGCAGGTCTTCATTATGGAATAAAAAGACCTACAAGGTTTTGGAAACCTTGCAGGTCCGCCCTAATTTAAATCTGCATCTCCGGAATTTCTCCCTCTACAATCAAAGTTCCTTCAGTAGCTTCTTTTATTTCTTCAACACCTACGCCCGGCGCTCTTTCCAGGAGCTTAAAACCTTTGTCGGTCACTTCAAGTACGGCAAGATTGGTTACAATTTTTGTAACACATCCTACCCCTGTTAGTGGCAAAGTGCATCTCTTCAACAGTTTGGATTCTCCGGCACGGTTGGTATGCATCATGGCTACAATAATGTTTTCGGCGCTGGCTACAAGGTCCATAGCACCGCCCATTCCTTTTACCATTTTCCCCGGAATTTTCCAATTGGCAATGTCGCCGTTCTCCGCCACTTCCATAGCGCCAAGTATAGTGAGGTCAACATGCTGACCCCGAATCATCCCGAAGCTCATAGCCGAATCAAAATAACTTGCACCCGGTAAGGCTGTGATAGTTTGTTTTCCCGCGTTTATAAGATCGGCATCCTCTTCTCCTTCAAAAGGAAATGGCCCCATTCCAAGAATTCCATTTTCACTCTGGAATTCAACTTCTATATCATCCCGCACAAAATTGGCTACCAAAGTTGGGATACCAATTCCGAGGTTAACGTAGTAACCGTCTTTGACTTCCTGAGCTATGCGTTTTGCAATTCCGTTTTTATCTAACATTTTATTGATTTGAAGATTTGTGAACTTGAGGATTTGAAGATGAGCCCTTTTAAGTGCAGCCTATCTTCCTATTCTCTTTTTCTTTTACTTGAATTGATAATTTTTGAGGTGATTCGGGAGATTAATTGAAGTTCCGAAAATAATTCTGGTTTAGGGTCAGGATAATGAGAAGAAGCCTTACATAACCTCAGCCAATAATTTGTTTCATCTGCCTCTTTAGCGGCAATTTTAAATTTATGTATAAAATCGGTATTGCTTTCTGCATTTTGTGCTTCCCGGACATTTGCGCCAATTGAAGTTCCGCTTCTGAACAATTGAGATGACATTTCATACTTGTGAAGAGTTCTCAATCTTTCAGTAAAATCAATTGTTTCAAGAGCAAAGTCAAATGTTTTCTTCACTATAAGATTGTCCTTATCATCTCTCATATTACACTTTTTTCAATTTTCAAATTTTCAAATTAGCTCATTCTCAAATTACTTTTGTCTTACAGTTCTTTGTTCAATGCGTTTCTCATAATCCTTCCCCTGAAAAATCCTCTGAACGAAAATTCCCGGGATATGGATTTGATTTGGATCAAGTTCGCCCGGCTCTACCAGCTCCTCCACTTCGGCCACTGTGATGGTCGCAGCCCCGCACATCACGGGATTAAAGTTCCTGGCTGTTCCTTTAAAAATGAGATTTCCGGCTTTGTCTCCTTTCCATGCTTTAACGAAAGCAAAGTCCGCTTTATAAGCTTCCTCAAGTACATACATTTTCCCATTAAATTCCCGGGTCTCTTTTCCCTCGGCAACTTCGGTCCCGTAGCCAGCCGGTGTATAAATAGCAGGAAATCCCTGTTGTGCAGCCTGACACTTGGCCGCAAGCGTTCCCTGTGGCGTTAATTCCACGTCCAGCTCGCCGCTGAGCATTTGCCGCTCAAATTCAGCATTCTCTCCCACATAGGAAGAGATCATTTTATTGATCTGTTTCTTTTGAAGTAGCAGGCCCAGTCCGAAATCATCAACACCCGCATTATTGGAAATACAGGTAAGATTTTTCAGGTTGAGACGCACGAGTTCAGAAATAGCATTTTCGGGAATCCCGCTTAATCCGAAGCCGCCGAGCATAAAAGTCATGCCATCATGAACCCCTTCAAGTGCTTCAGAAACATCCCGTACAGTTTTATTAATCATTGTTGGTAATTTTATTTCGAAAAATACAAAAAATTAAGGGTCCTTCGCAATACAAAGGACCCTCTACTAACTATTTCGAAAAAATTTCCTGTAATTTTTAAAAATCCAGTTCGTCTGGCAGGCGATCTTCTTCATTACTATCATCTAGACCATAAGAACTACAATCTGTTTGAATAGTAAGTACCTCGGGACGCGGAAAAGGTCCTTTTTCTACCGTCAAATCTTTATCGGCATATACCTTCTTCATGTAGACTCCCCATATTGGCAAAGCCATCGCGGCTCCCTGTCCATATCTAATATTTCCAAAGTGAACGGCTCTGTCTTCGGCCCCCACCCATACGCCAGTAGCGAGATTTGGAACCATCCCAATAAACCAGCCGTCACTTTGATTTTGAGTAGTTCCGGTCTTACCAGCAATAGGGATTTCCTCCCGGTGGAAATTGTAGGGATAACCCGTGACCACACTTTTATAATAAGGATCGTTTACAGCCCAGTCACCTCTCAACCTGGTCCCCGAACCGTATTGAGTTACTCCTTCCAGAAGGTTAAGAGTAACGTATGCAGCCTCCTGGCTAAGAACGTCCCGGGTTTGAGGCACATGTTGATAGAGAATAGTTCCATTTTTGTCTTCAATCCTGGTCACGATCACCGGCTTCACGTAAACACCTTCATTTACGAAAGTACTGTAAGCCGAAACCATTTCGAAAACACTAAGGTCTGCCGTGCCCAAGGCAATAGAAGGAACCTCAGGAATATTTTCGGTGTCAATCCCAAGCTGCCCGACCAGGTCAATTACAGGCTTAGGCCCCGTACGATCAATTAATCTTGCAGTTACGGTATTAATCGATTCTGCAAGACCTCTTTTAAGACTAACCATTCCCACGTAATCATCGTCCTTTCCCCCGCTATTCTTAGGGGTCCAGTCATTTTGATTCCCATGTTTACCTGCTTCTATAGTATGAAGGCTCTTTGGCAGCGTATCACAAGGAGAAAGGTGTAGCTGATCAATAGCCGTTGCATAAACAAAAGGTTTAAAGGTAGAACCTACCTGTCTCTTCCCTTGTTTTACGTGGTCATATTTAAAGTGCTTGAAGTTGGTTCCTCCTACCCAGGCTTTTACCTCTCCTGTTTGCGGAGTCATAGACATCATCCCGGCCTGGAAAAAAGATTTATAGTAAAAGATCGAATCTCTGGGGGTCATAAGGGTATCGATATTTCCTTTCCAGGAAAACACCTCCATTTGTGTCGGTGTATCAAAAGATTTAATAATCTCTTCATTAGAAAGACCCTTGTCTTTTAAAATCCTCCAGCGTTCACTACGACGCATTGCATCTGTAACGAGTTTCTCGATCTCTTCATTTGATATGTCCCTAAAAGGAGCGGTCTTATTGTTCTTGTTCTGTTTGTCAAATTCCTTTTGCAGATTAGCAATGTGCATATGTACTGCCTCTTCTGCATATTCCTGCATACGACTGTCAATGCTGGTGTAGATCTTTAGTCCGTCGCGATAGATGTTATATTTTCCACCATCGGGTTTTGGATTCTTTTCAATCCAGTCTTTCATGAATCCCTGAAGATAAACCCGGAAGTAAGTGGCAATCCCCTCATCATGACCTTGTGGAGTAAAAGTGATCTCCATTGGGATTTGTTGAAGGGAATCTTTTTCTTCTTCGGTGATATAGTCATTTTTCTCCATTTGCCCCAAAACAGTATTTCTTCTCTGCTCTACCAGCTCAGGTCGCCGCACGGGATTGTAATATGCTGAGTTAACTAACATTCCTACCAGTACAGCCGATTCTTCGAGGGTGAGGTCTTTTGGTTCTTTATTAAAATAAATTTTTGCAGCCGATCTTATTCCCACAGCCTGATAAATAAAATCATACTTATTGAGATACATGGTTATAATCTCTTCTTTGGTATACTGTCTTTCAAGCCTGGTGGCTATGATCCACTCTTTAAATTTCTGCATAACCCGTCCTACGAAGCTCTGGGAAACATCCTGTGTAAAAAGTTGTTTAGCTAACTGCTGCGAAATGGTACTTGCGCCACCTCTTTCCCCAAGATAAACAGCGGCACGTAAAGTCCCCCGGGCATCTATTCCCGAATGGTCATAAAAACGTTCATCTTCGGTAGCAACAAGAGCGTCTACCAAATGTTGAGGCAGGTCCTCATACTTTACCGGAGTACGATTTTCATTGTAGTACTTCCCAAGAGTCTCCCCATCTGATGAAAAAATTTCTGTTGCCAGATTGGTTTCGGGGTTCTCCAGTTCTTCAAAAGTAGGCATAGTTCCAAATACGCCCCAACTCGCAAGCAGGAACAAAAGAACAATCGCCGAAATTCCTATTGCAAAAATGGCCCAGAACCAGGATTTATATCGACTATAGGTATTCTGTTTCTCAGCCTCTTTTTTTGCTTTTCCAGATGTTTTTGCCATCTATTATTGTTGTTGTTTAATATCTTCTATTCTAAAACCTGCTTCGGTTATACCTTCAAGAGTTTCAATCCCATGGATACTGTCCCGTTTACGCATTGCCTGCTGTATTGTTACCCGGTATTCCCCGGGCTCAGAAAATCGAAAATTTTCTTTGTACCAAAGCTTGCTTTCTTTTACATCACCAAAGCCCGTGCCAAGCCATTTTCCTGAAGGCGCAGCCATTTCATATTGAAGGGTATCGGTTATAACCTTACCCCTTGGATAATTAAGTTCTGTGATCAAATAAATATTACTGAAGTCGTAATCTGAATTATTCCGAAGATTGATAAAAAGATTGTAATTATTCAGGGTATCCGGTGCCTCAAAATTAATTGCTACAACCGAATCTCTGTGCCATTCTCCCGGAATAGACTGGTATTCATCAAAAACACGGGTCTTATCACAACCAGAAAAAAATAAAACTCCTAAAATGAGAAAAAAAACAGATGCCTTACTCATTCTTCTGAGGTTTTCTCTTTTTGCGTTTATTTTTTTTCTTTTTCTTTCCGGAGCCTTTTGAGTCAAAACGGGTAAGGCTATCCTGTCCAACTACATTATGATAATCTGGCTTTTCTTCCAGCTGCAGTTCTACGGCAAATTCTTCAAGACTGTTTACCGGCTCCTTTTTTTGATTGGCTTTAATAATAGTATTAGCCTGGTCTACAGTAAGCGTATGCCAGTTGCTCCAGTCGCCTTCATAAGCATACCACAAGAATCCTTTGAAAATGTCAATTTTTTGACACACTGCTGTACCTTTTTTGGTGTACAGTTTCACTTCAGTCTTTGGGAAATCCTTGAGAGCATCAAGATAAGTGTCAAGTTCGTAATTAAGGCAACATTTCAGTTTTCCACACTGTCCCGCAAGCTTTTGCGGGTTTAAAGATAGTTGCTGATATCTTGCTGCGGAAGTATTTACGCTTCGGAAGTCGGTAAGCCATGTCGAACAACACAATTCCCTTCCGCAGGAACCAATTCCGCCGAGACGGGAAGCTTCCTGCCTGAAGCCTATCTGCCGCATTTCGATACGGGTATTGAATTCCCGTGCAAATTCTTTAATGAGTTGCCTAAAGTCAACTCTTTCTTCAGCAGTGTAATAAAAGGTGGCTTTTGAAGCATCCCCCTGAAATTCAATGTCGCTTATCTTCATTTGAAGATTCAGTCTTATCGCTATCTCACGCGCACGGACCTTCATTTTCTCTTCCCGGTCTCTGGCTTCCTGCCAGATATCTATATCGCGCTGAGTGGCTTTTCTATAGATTTTAAGTACTTCAGGGCTATCCTGCCGCACTTTCTTCTTCTTCATTTGCACGCGCACTAATTCTCCCACAAGGGAAATAACTCCTACATCGTGCCCCGGGGCGGCTTCTGTAGCTACCACGTCACCTATACTTAGGCTTAAATTCTCTGTATTTTTAAAAAATTGTTTCCGCCCATTCTTAAAACGGACTTCACTTATATTGAATGGCTCCATTCCCTGCGGAAGTTCCATGTTTGATAACCAGTCGAAAACAGAAAGCTTGTTACAGCCATCTGTCCCGCAGGTCCCGTTGTTCTTACATCCTTTTGGCTGCCCGTCCTTGCCGGTAGCACAACTACTACATCCCATACTTTATATATTGAAATTCTGGGCTCAGAAAATCCTGTTCCCGAATTGTGTTTTAATTAAAAACTATTGAGGTAAATATACCAATATTTATGGAACGCACTCTTGAGCAACTAATTGTCAGCTTTTAAATTTAAGCACTTCAGATCTGCCTTTTTTGAAGATCTTGTTGCTGTTCCCTTTGCCTTTTCGCATGGCTTTTTGATCTTCATAAGGCAGGGCAGCAATGTCCTTACATTCCACTGAACAGCAGGTGTTCATTTGCTCAGCACATTCCTCGCACTGTATAAACAAAAGGTGACATGCCTCATTTGCACAGTTGACATGCGTATCACAAGGTTTTCCACATTGGTGACAATTAGAAATAACGTCCTCGCTTATACGCTCTCCCCTCCGGTGGTCAAAAACGAAATTCTTTCCGAGGAATTTATTTTCCAGTTTCAGGTTTTGAACCTGACGTGCGTACTCGATAATTCCGCCTTCCAGTTGATAAACCTTCTTAAATCCTTTGTGCTTGTAATAAGCACTGGCCTTTTCACAGCGAATTCCGCCGGTGCAGTACATCACAAGATTCTTATCTACCTTATGATCTTTAATATCTTCTTCTATTACGTCAAGACTATCCCTAAAAGTATCCACATCGGGCGTCATCGCTCCCTGGAAATGGCCAATTTCACTTTCATAATGGTTGCGCATATCCACAAGGATCGTGTTTGGATCATCTATGAGTTCATTAAATTTTTTCGCATCGACATGAACTCCTTTGTTGGTCACATCAAAGGTTGTGTCGTTGAGTCCGTCGGCAAGGATCTTGTCGCGGACTTTCACTTTCAGCTTCAGGAAAGATTTTATATCATGTTCAATGGCGATGTTAAGGCGAACATTCTCGAGGAAATAAATTCCGTCTAGGAATTCCTTGAATTTTCCGAAGTTCTTGGCAGGAACAGAGAGCTGCGCATTAATACCCTCATGAGCTACGTAGATCCTTCCCAGGACTTCCATTTGATCCCAGGCAATAAAGAGATGGTTCCGGAAAAGTTCCGGATTCCCAATTTTAGCATATTGATAGAAAGAGAGCGTGAGCCGGTCCTCCCCGGCTTCCTCAAGTAGTGCTTCCCTTTCTTTAGAGCTTAATTTATTGTACAGTTGCATGCTATACTAATGATTTAAGGTTAAAGAAATTTTGCGCAAAGATAAGGGTTTAAATGAAAAAATGCCCGGATGTCGTATCGGGGCATTTTTTTCGAACGGCTAATTCGTTATTAATACTTTTAATTCTTCAACTAAAAATAAGAATAACGTTAGCCACCGTCCATCCGGCAGCTGCAGCTAAGATTAACTACTGCTGAACTGCCCGAAATACTTAAAATAATATTTCGTTTTAAAAATTTCATATAGTTATTAGTTGGTTTACCTAATAGATGCACAAAAGGAGAAAAGGTTGCGTATTAATTTTATGCACTATTAAAAACTTATAGTATTTTAGCAGCAATATCATATTAAAGAAGCCGAATTAAATGAGCAACGAGAAAGAAAAAGAAGCAAAATTAAAAGCCCTCAAACTCACCCTTGACAAGATGGATAAAACCTACGGAAAGGGGACCGTAATGAAGATGAGTGACCAGAGTGTTCTGGATGTAGATGTGATCCCCAGTGGATCTTTAGGTCTTGATCTTGCGCTGGGAGTTGGAGGATATCCAAGAGGAAGAGTTATCGAAATATATGGGCCGGAATCTTCGGGAAAGACGACCCTCACCTTACATGCAATTGCCGAAGCTCAAAAAGCCGGAGGTATAGCTGCATTTATAGATGCAGAACACGCCTTTGATCGTTTTTATGCTGAAAAATTAGGGATCGACCTTGAAAATCTTATCATTTCACAGCCCGATAATGGGGAGCAGGCACTGGAAATTGCTGATAATCTGATTCGTTCAGGAGCAATTGACATCATTGTAATCGATTCTGTTGCTGCTTTAACTCCAAAGAGTGAGATCGAAGGAGAAATGGGGGATTCAAAAATGGGATTACACGCCCGTCTTATGTCCCAGGCACTTCGAAAGCTTACAGCTTCAATTAGTAAAACTCATTGTACGGTGATCTTCATCAACCAGTTGAGAGAGAAGATTGGGGTAATGTTCGGGAATCCTGAAACTACAACAGGTGGAAACGCTCTTAAATTTTACGCCTCTATTCGTCTTGATATTCGTCGTTCTACACAGATCAAGGATAGCAATAGCGAAGTTCAGGGAAACAAGACTAGAGTGAAGGTGGTTAAGAATAAAGTTGCACCTCCCTTTAAAACAGCCGAATTTGATATCATGTACGGCGAAGGAGTTTCAAAAATTGGGGAGATCATCGATATAGGAGTAGATTACGAGATCATCAAGAAAAGTGGTTCTTGGTTTAGTTACGAAGACACAAAACTGGGGCAGGGTCGCGATGCTGTTAAAATACTGCTGAAAGATAATCCCGATCTTATGGAAGAGCTCGAAACTAAAATTGTGGCAGCAATGAAAGTCGCAAAAGCATAAAAGACCATTAAAATCCCGAAAATTTCGGGATTTTTTCTTTTTCATACGCAACCATTTGTTGTTTTGTGCATCTCTTTTATAGAGACCCAACCTACCATCGCCATTATGAAAGATCGATACCAGATTAATAGCTGCGACTCATACTTTGATAATGGAAATGTAAAGAGGGAAATTTTAAAGGCTAATTCCTCCGGAAGGCGGGAATCCTCTCACGATTCCCGATCTTCCTTTTTTACAATAATATTCCCCCCTCAAGATTTAAGACGATCACAAAAACACCTTCCGGTAGTATTTTGTGTTGCAGAACCACCTGAAATTCCTATATTTAAAATTCCTTTAATTCTTAAAGAACAACAGGATAGCTATCCAAAAATGGTTTTTAAACTTCCATTTTTCAACAGCACTTAAATATCTTAATATTGAGCATCAAGCAACTCATACTAAAATGCAAAAAGCAGGACATCAAGGCGCAGGAGCAGCTTTACAAGATGTTTGCGCACAAATTATTTCCTGTTTGCCTTAAGTATTCTTCAAGCTATCAACAAGCAGAAGATAATCTCCAGGATGCATTTTTGATGATTTTTAAAAGTATGCCTCAATATAAAAACAAAGGTTCCTTTGAAGGCTGGATGAAAAGAATTGTTATCAACACCGCCCTTCAAAAATATCGAAAACAAACAGTCTTTGAGATTATTAGAGATGATTTTAAAGAACCTGAAATTGAAGTTGAAGAAGATGAAGTATCTGTAGATTATTTACTGGAAATCATACAACAATTACCCGATAGGTACCGGCAGGTTTTCAACCTTTATGTACTTGACGGATTTTCTCATAAAGAAATTGCTGAAATGCTAAATATTTCAACCGGAACCTCAAAATCAAACCTGGCAAGGGCAAGAATGATCCTGAAAGAGAAAATTGAAACCAGTTTTTATAAAATAGCCGCCCGCTCTGTATAATGAAAGAAAAAAAATACATAGACCGGCTCTATCAGGAGAAGTTTCGGGATTTTGAAGCGGCACCGCGCGAGGCTGTCTGGAAATCTATAGAAGCTAAGCTTCAGGAAAAGAAAAAGCGCAGAGCAGTCGTGCCTCTGTGGTACCGTTACGCAGGTGTTGCTGCACTTCTGGCATTTCTACTTATGCTGGGCGACTGGATCCTTCCGGCACAATCTTCTTCGGCGGTAGCGAATGAAGAGACAGAAGAAACTTTACAACCTGCTACTTCGCCTGTTATTGCGCGCCCAACTTCTACAGAGGTATTAATCCCTTCAGAAGCAACAACGGCTATTGTTAATAATGCCCGGCCTGACAAGGGATTGAATACCACATCGACCAAGGTAATTACTCTTAATACTGACAGGAAAGAACAAAGATCTACTGAAGAAACCGCTTCACAAATTGGTTCCAAAAAGGCAATTTTTGAAATCCCGGTTGCGGTAGCCGAACTTCCGCTTCAGAAAGAAAAACAGAATTCCATTCCCGAAGACCTTAAGCCTTCGATCTTCGACGCCTTAAAAACTTCCGAAGAAACAGAAATTGCGCTAAACCAGTCCGAAAATTATTTTGAAGTCTCTACTCATGCCACGCCTATCTACTACGGGAAAATGGGTAATTCAAATCCATTAGATGTAGGCATTAATGACCATCGAGAGGCAGAGGTGACTTATTCATACGGTGTAAAATTGGCTTTGAACCTTACAAACAAAGTGAAAATTAGATCGGGTGTGAGCCGCGTAGACCTTAGCTACAGTGCCAGCGGTAACGGGTATCGCTCGGCATCGGGAGTTTACCTTGTGAGGAATGTTTCCATGAATAAAGTAAATGGCCAAGAGATCAAAATGGTCACAGGTACTTTCAATAACAGGACTCGTAGTAGTGCAAATCGTACACCTTCAGGAATTTTTACTCAAGGGAATCTAAACCAGAAGATGGGATATATTGAGGTTCCCGTAGAACTGGAAATAAATCTTTTTAAAAGAAACTTTGAACTAAATCTTATTGGAGGGGGTAGTACACTTTTTTTGCAAGAAAACGAAGTTATTCTTTACTCTGGCAACACCTCTGCTGCAGGAAAAGCTGATAATTTAAGTGATTTGAGCTTTAGTGCCAACCTTGGTCTTGGCCTGGATTATAATCTTTCAGAAAAATTTAAGCTTAATCTTGAGCCCATGTTTAAATATCAAATAAGGACTTTTGAAACTCCAACGGGAGATGTACAACCTTACTTTTTGGGCGTCTATACAGGATTCAGCTACAAGTTTTAAGCACCCTAATGAGCTTTCAATTCCTGCAGGAACACCTCCCGCGTCTTTTCCCGGACTTCCTTTTTATTCTCCTGTCCTAAGCCTTCTGTAGGTATAAATTTTTTGATTTTTACCCGCATCCTTCCCGGACTTCCTTTTGTAAAAATGTAAGGGAACCGTTTTTTATTATCGTGGAATACCAAAGGAACAATAGGGATCTGGTGAGCAATTGCAAGTCTAAAAGCTCCATCTTTAAAAGAATCGAGTAGGACCGAAGTATCACCGGGAACGCCGCCTTCAGGAAAGATACAAATGCTGGTACCATTATTTAAACGACGCTGGGCGCTATCAAAAACTTCTTTCCGGCTTCTTTGATTTCCGCGGTCAACGAGAATACATGTGCGTTTATAAAAGTATCCGAAAAGGGGGATTTTAACCAGTTCTTTTTTTCCGACGAAAACAAAAGGCCTCTTTACAGCTGCAAGCATGAGCATAATATCGGTCATTGAAGTATGATTGGCTACCAACATGTAACTCTTACCTTTAACAAATTTCTGCTCGCGTTCTATTTTTGGAAAAAATCCCATTCCATATAAAATGAACAACGCCCACCAGCGAGCGATCATAAAAAATTGAGGATAGAATTTTGTTTGGGAAGTAAACAGCAGCAAAAAAGGAAAAAATACAATTATGGGAATGGCCATTAAAATGTAGAACCATATTCTCCACAAGACAACCAGGAAAGACCTAAGTATGTGCATGTGGCCAAAAGTAAGGAATTGAATTGAAGGTATTCCTTAAAAAAGATACCTTTGTAGAAAAATACAGAAAGCCAATGTCAAGAATTCTTACGGGAGTACAAAGTACCGGCACTCCTCACCTTGGGAATATTTTAGGAGCTATAATCCCTGCTGTAGAAATGGCGAACAACCCAAAGAATGATTCATTTCTATTTATAGCAAATCTTCATACCCTCACCCAAATCAAGGATCCTAAAATTCTCAGGGAGAATACCCTCTCAACAGCAGCGACCTGGCTGGCATTTGGTCTGGACGTGGAAAAGACAGTCTTTTACAGACAAAGCGATATCCCGCAGGTAACAGAACTTACGTGGTATCTCAATTGTTTTTTTCCCTATCAAAGGCTAACTCTTGCCCATTCTTTTAAAGATAAAGCCGACAGACTTGAAGACGTAAACGCCGGACTTTTTGATTATCCTATCTTAATGGCTGCAGATATTCTTTTATATGACGCTGAAATTGTTCCGGTTGGGAAAGACCAACTACAACACCTGGAAATGACCAGAGATGTAGCTTCACGCTTCCATGCAAAAATGGGCGAAACGTTTGTAATGCCCGATGCTCAGGTTTCTGAAGAAACCATGTATGTTCCGGGTACAGACGGCGAGAAAATGAGTAAGTCTAAAGGAAACATCATCAACCTCTTTCTGCCCGATAAGCAGCTTAGAAAACAGATCATGACCATTCAAACCGACAGCACAGCACTGGAGGATCCAAAAGACCCTGATACAGATAATGTTTTTAATATTTACAAATTAGTAGCTTCTAAAGAGCAAACAGCCGAAATACGCCGGAAATATGAGGCCGGAGGTTACGGTTATGGCCATGCCAAGCAGGCGCTTTATGATTTGTTGATCACCCGTTTTGAAAAAGAACGGGCCCAATACAATTACTACATGGAGAATCCCGAAAAGGTTGAAGAAGCACTTGCTGTAGGAGCCGAAAAAGCGAGAAAAGTAGCCGATGAGGTGCTGTTGCGGGTGAGAGAAAAATTAGGGTACTAAACCACTTCAAAAAGTTTCCCCGGTAAGGGTCGAACTACTCCTTTTAGTTCCATATTGAGCAAAAGGGTTGCGGCCTTGAAAGTCGGGATGCTGCAGTTAAGAGCAATGAGATCCAGTTGCTCCTTACCCTTATCCTTCAAATAACCATAAAGTGCCTGTTCCTCCTCTTCCAACTCTACAAAAAGTTGCTTTTGCACCGGTTTTAAACTAGAATCAGGTAACCAGTTAAGGATGTAAACAATATCTGCCGCGGAGGTTAGCACGTGGGCCTGCTGGGATTTAATAAGCATATTACAGCCTTTACTCTGCAGATCTGTAGGGCGACCGGGAACTGCAAATACTTCCCGGTTATAGGAATTTGCAATATCTGCAGTCACGAGAGATCCTCCTTTTTCGGCACTTTCTATAACAATAGTAGCCTCGCTTACACCGGCAATTATGCGATTTCTTTTGAGAAAATTGTTACGATCAAATGTATCTGTACTCCAAAAATCGGTTAAAAACCCTCCATTTTCCTGTACTCCTGCTACATATTTTTGATGCACCCCGGGATAAATCTGGTTTAAGCCATGCGCCAGGCATCCTATAGTTTGCAAATTATACTTAATGGCAGCCCGTTGTGCTGCAATATCTATCCCATAAGCAAAACCAGATACTATGACAGGATCCAGCGGCGCCAGGTCTTCGATTAATTTTTCACAAAAAGAAATGCCTTGTGTTGTAGCTTTACGTGTTCCGACAATACTGATAAGCTTTCTGTTGATAAGATTGATATTTCCCCGCTTGAAAAGCAGAATGGGACCATCCAAACAATGTTTTAATCTTTCGGGGTAATCTTTATCTCTATAGTATAAAGTTTCAATGTTGTTTTTCGAGATATACTCGAGCTCTTTCTCGGCTGCCTGGAGATTTTTAGTAGAGAAAAGATCATTGAGTTTTGTACTGCCTATGCCATCAATTTTGAGTAAAGCAGATTTTTTTTCCTTAAAAACAGCCTCGGCAGAACCGGTGTGCCTGATAAGTTTTTTAGCTGAAGCATCTCCAAGATTTGGGACATGCTGTAAGGCTAAAACAAACTGTAAATCAGAAACTTCCATGGCTAAAACAAAGGCTGAAAAATAGAATAAAAATTTGTTAATAAAATTAGCGAAGGCTATTTTTTCAGAAAAATAAAATTTCTACATTTGTTTCAATGGCAGTAGCAAATTACATCCAAGATCTATTATACCGATACGAGTGCGTGATCCTACCGGGATTTGGAGCTTTTATCACTCACCAGCACTCGGCAGGAATACATCCATCTACTCAGGAGTTTTATCCGCCTAAAAAAACCGTTTCCTTTAACCGGCAGTTGGCTAAAAATGACGGTCTTTTGGCAAACTACATCCTTGAAGCGGAAAAGATTTCTTATGATGATGCTATTGAACAGATCAATTTATTTGTTCACGACCTCAATCTCATCCTTGAAAAAAACAGGATGGTGAACTTATCAAATGTTGGTACTTTCACATTGACCGAAGATGAAAAACTTCAATTTGAACCAGCTGCCCAGTCCAATTTCCTAAAGGAGGCATTTGGTCTAAGTTCCTTTACCAGAAGTGAAGTTTCAAGAGAAGTATATAAACAAAAAGCTCAGGAACTTGAAGAGAAAACTCCTGTTGCCTTTACTCCCGAAAGAAGATCGGGGCGCTGGTTAAAATACGCAGCTGTTGGACTTGTCGCCTTTGGGCTTAGCGGCGCTGCCGGATTAAATATTTATAACGACCAGATTAACGAACACAATATTGCTGAACAGCAGAAAGCTGTAAATAAACTTGAAAGCCAAATTCAGCAAGCTACTTTTGTAATAGACAATCCGCTTCCTGCGGTTACTTTAAAAGTCTCAAAACAGACCGGAAATTACCACATTGTTGCAGGTGCCTTTAGAGAAGCCGAAAATGCGACTAAATCTGTGGAGGAATTGAAAGCCCAGGGATTTAAAGCCCGTCAAATTGGCGAAAACAGGTTTGGCCTGCACCAGGTCATTTCAAGTAGTCACGAATCGCGCAGAGATGCTATCAATGAGCTTTACAGGGTCAAAAAGAGCAATCCGGGAGCCTGGCTTCTTGTACAGGAACTGTAATTCTAATTTAGAATTAAGAGTTTAGAAGTACGAAGTTCAAAACATCAGATTTTAAATTCCAGGGACAACTCCTTTTTTCATTCTTCTAAACACTGATCCGTGATCGCCTGCTGAATACTTGTGCACTGCATACCTTTTAATACCTCCTTAACGCCTTACTTTAGTTAAAGCACATTACCTTTGCCGAAAATTTTAATAATGGAAGCCAGAACTGCCGAGCAATCAAAAACCACCCTTACAGACCTTGTTCTACCAAGCGAAACAAACCCGTTAAACAACCTTTTTGGAGGGGAATTACTTGCCCGAATGGATCGTGCTGCCAGTATTGCCGCACGCCGGCACAGCCGCAGGATAGTAGTTACAGCTTCAGTTAACCATGTAGCTTTCAATAAAGCAGTGCCCCTGGGAAGCGTGGTTACAGTGGAAGCAAAGGTCTCACGCGCTTTTAAGTCTTCAATGGAGATCTTTATAGATGTTTGGGTAGAAGATCGGGAAAGCGGGGAACGCAGCAAAGCCAATGAGGCTATCTATACTTTTGTTGCCGTAGATGAAACCGGTACCCCTGTTCGGATTCCAGCTTTAGAACCAGAAACTGAACTGGAAAAGGAACGTTATGAGGCTGCTTTGCGTCGTAAACAATTGAGCCTTGTACTCGCGGGAAAAATGAAACCGGCCGACGCTACAGAATTAAAAGCACTTTTCACTAAATCATAACTACATTTGATAGATCCACTCTTCGGGATTTAGCTTCTGATTATTCTTGTACATCACGAAGTATAGAGTAGTTCTTCCATCGGTCTTGTTGATCGCAATATCACCAAGATCCTGGCCCAGGGAAACCTGTTGTCCTTTGCGGACATCGACAGATTCAAGATGGTTGTAAATTGTGATGTAATCGCCATGTCTCACCATGACCATGAGACTCGAACCTCTTACTGCAATAATCTCACTCACAGTGCCTCCAAATACTGCTCTGGCCTTGGAATCTGGATCGGTAGCTATTCTTACTCCGTTACTGTTCATAGTAGCAGTCTTTACAATAGGGTGCGGCTGAGTTCCAAAACGCAATACTACGGTTCCCGTTCTTACCGGCCAGGGCAATTGTCCTTTGTTTTTCTCAAAATCGGCTGCCAGTGCTTTTGCTTCAGGAGTTAGTTTGAAAACACTGCGGGAAGTAGAACCTTCGGCTTTATTGTTGGCCGCTATTGCTTCCTCAATAATCCTTTCGATTTCACGGTCAATAGCATTTATCTCCTGTTGTTTCTTGCGCAACTGCGAAGCAAATTGCCCCTCCTTCTTTCGAACCTCCGCAATTAGTCCCTGCTGTTCCTTTTTACTCTTTTCAAGTTGCGCCCGCGTCTCACGATTTTCAACAATTAGCTGATCTTTTGTCTTTTTTTGTTCTGCCAGACTTTGATTTAATTTCTGAAGCTCTTCTGTACGAATCTTTATTTCTTCTCCCTGGTCATGTCTGTAATTGGCGTACTGCTTCATATACTGAAGCCTTTTATACGCCTGAAGAAAGTTTTCTGATGAAAGCAGGAACATAATTCTGCTTTGCTGGGATTTGCTTTTATAAGACCGGCGAATCATTTTGCTGTAGTCTTCTTTAAGTTGTTCAAGCTCCTTGCGAAGCTCTCCAATCTTGTTCTGGTTTGTGTTGATTTCGCGGGTGAGAAGATTCGCCTGCTGATTTGTGACACGGATAAGGTTTTCTGTAGTACGAATTTGCTGGTCGAGATCTTCAACCTCTGTAAGTATAGATTTTTCTTTTTTAAGATTGGAAGTACGAAGAGAATTGATCCTCTTAATCTCTTCCTGCAATTCCAATCTTCGCTGCTCGAGCTCTTCCCGATTTTTTTCCTGAGAAAAACCCTGAAGGCTCAATAATAAAAATCCTGTAAAAAAGATATGCCGTAGTAGAACCCTTATCTTCATTCTATGCTAATTTCTTCGTAGCCCGAAGGTATTGAAAAAGGAAATGAAACCGGAACATTGAATTCAATGTTTCTAAAAGTCATATCAATGCGTGTATTTTCCGCGCCTTCAGTGGCATTGATCTGGATTTGTAAAGGAAAAAGTTGCCCCTGCACCTTTTGATAGTCGGGATAAGTGACTGTCACGCTCCTGTTTTCCCGCTCCTGTCCCAATTGTTGAGCCAGGGCTTTGAAGTTTCCGGCATCGAGAAGGAACAAGCGTTTTAGAAAGTTCTCCCTTTCAGGCTCAAGCTGGTACCCGCGGGCAGATTCCGTTAACTTATATCTTTCATCCCGCAGATCATAAATAGTTTGTCCCAGCAAAAGATTCTGAACCTTTTCGTAATCCAGGGGTGTTCCCAATAGATCGCTTAACAAGCTAAAGTCCCCATCAAAATAAGTCTTGGTTATCTTCTCATAAAATTGGACCGAATTTGGAGTTATCATGACTTTGGCCAGTGGAATTCCCAGCAACTGCCCGCTCATCCAGATCGTATCATTTTTTTTCATCCTGAAATTCACAGTAACGCTTTGGCTCCTTTCTTCCGTTTGATAATTCAAACTAAGTCTCCCCTGTAAAGTTTCAAATTCCACCTCATTGTGGTAATGTTGATTTACGACGGCGGCAACAGCAGCATCTTCGGGCGCAGTAGTACCCATTTTAGCCTTTCTGGCTCCCCCACAGGAAGAGAAAAAAATAAGAGATAAAAGAATTAGGGGAAAAATACGTTTGTAGATCATTCAGATTTAGTTTTCTAATTTTTCAGCATTTTTTAAAGCTTCTTCAGCTTTTTGTGTTTTATCGAGCCCTCGATAAGCGACAGCCAATTGACTGTAAAACTCTTTTTCAGTAACAGGATCATCAATGAGATAATCCAGGCCGGTAAGCAAGACTTTTTCAGCTTGATCAAATTCCTTTAGTCCATTATGTGCACTTCCTTTCACTAGAAACAACCAGGTTTGTGTTGGAAATATTTCGAGTCCTTTTTCAGTAAGAAGTTTTACCTCCTCATAATTTCCCGCTTCAGCCTCTAAATTGATGATATTCCGGTATAGCCCAAAATCATCCTTTTCATGCTCCAGAGCTGTCCTGTAATATTCAATGGCTATTTCATTATTTCCTTTTTCTTCGAAGAAGGTACCCAGTTGCTTATAAACCTTCAGATTATTTTCCTTTTCGGAGAACACCTGTACCAGTTGTATCAAATCTTCTTCCAAAGAAGGGTTTTCGGTTACATAAATTAAAAAATCATTCAGTGCCTGATACTTTGTAATCTCATCTATTTGAGTACTGTTTAGCAGGACCTTCATAGAATTAACTGCTTTTTCAGCTTCATTATCGGTCATGTAGAACTTATACAATGCAAGGTGTACAAGCTCAGATTCGGGATTCATTGCCAGCAGTTCTTTTGCCGTCTCGAAAGCTTTTTCTACCTGATCATTTTCACTGTAGACGAAGATTAAATTGAGATAATCCTTCTCATCCTTTGGATTCTCATCAATATTCTCCTGTAGATCACTAATCTGCGCCTCCACATTGTTAGTGCGTGCATAAACCTGCCGCCTCAAGCTCTCCCGGTAAGTGCTTGAACCTTTAGTCCTGTCCAGAGAATCCAGTAAACTTAGAGCAGCATCGTATTTTTCGATTTGAATATAGAGATTCACCAGGTCCTCTGAAAAGGCAGGATTAAGCTTTGCAAGATCCTTTACTACCGGCAGGGCACGATCATATTTCTTACTTTCAAAATAGGTGGTATAAAGTTCTTCGAGCATTCCCTCATTTTTAGGCACTGCTTCCCGGCCTTTTTCCAAATACACTGCAGCCTCTGAATATTGGCCAAGGGCATTATAGTTCTTTCCAAGCTCCAAGTAAACCACTGGCTCATCTGGCTTTAATGCGAGGCTCTGGACCAAAGAATTAATAGCCTTCTCATGGTTCTCGATTGCTTTTTGTTTAAGAGCTTCAAAAAAATGTTCCTGAAAAGCATCTGTTACATTTCCCAATTCATCCTGCGCCATCTCTACTACCGGCTTTTCTACTTCCTGCGCATAGGAAATGTTTCCCACCTGTAGCAGGGCCAAAAAGGGGATTATGTAAAGATTTTTTTTCATGCTTTTTAACTGCGCCGCAACCTATTCCAGCACAGAATAGTCGCCGATGCTTATTTCTGTGAACTCACCATTAAATTTGGCAAAGTTCCCGATCATGGCATTGTATAAATTTGCATTTTCTACTTCGGCGAAGGTTTGAATAAGGCTGTTCTTTATGGTTGAGTTGCTGATCTTTGTTCCGTTACCTACGGAAACATTGGGTCCTATTTTGGCATTTTTCAGCACCACATTTTCCCCGATAAAACAAGGCTCTATTATTTCAGAATTTTCCATTTCCACGTCTGAAGCTACAAGATCCTCTCCATCTTCCTGAAGAAAATTCAGCATTCGGGTATTGGTTTCTACCGTCACTTGTTTATTTCCGCAGTCCATCCATTCATCTACCTTTCCGGGAACGAACCTCGCTCCTTTTTGTTTCATGGCTTCAATCCCATCATTGATCTGATATTCACCACCACGTATTATGTTGTTGTCAAGCACGCCCTGCAGTTCCTTTTTTAGAACCGCTACATCTTTGAAATAGTAAATTCCTATAACAGCCAGATCTGAAACATATTCTTTTGGCTTTTCAACAAGCTCGGTGATCTCACGCTTCTCATTTAACTTCACTACACCATAAGCTGAAGGGTTTTCTACCTGTTTTACCCATATTACCGCATCAGCTTCCTTATCTAACGTAAAATCGGCTTTAAAAAGTGTATCGGCATAAGCAATAACCGCAGATCCTTCCAGTGAATTCTTTGCGCACATGATAGCATGGCCGGTACCAAGAGGTTTATCCTGATAGTAAATAGTGCCTTTTGCACCCAAAGTTTTAGCAATTTCTTTAAGATCGGTCTCGACCTTCTCACCAAAATCCTCTCCAATTATAAAAGCGATCTCGTCGATCTTTTCATCGAGCACTTTTGCAATATCTTCCACAAGACGATGCACAATTGGCTTTCCGGCAATGGGAATTAAAGGTTTTGGAACTGTTAAGGTATGTGGGCGAAGACGCGAACCGCGACCCGCCATGGGAACTATAATTTTCATGTTTTAGATGTTAGATTTGAGACGTGAGATTTAAGATCTCACTCTGCTCTGTTTGTTTTAATTTTTAGTTTGTTGTTCATCCTCTCCCCCGACCCCTCTTCGAAGGAAAGGGAGAATTTTCAATTATAAAAAATGCCTTTAATTAATAATTGTTCAATGCTAATGGAAAAAATAACCATCTGAATACTGAGTACTGAACACTGCTTACTGGACACCCGTACTCCCAAAGCCACCTTCGCCACGACTGGTTTCCTCAAGATTATCCACTTCTTTCCAGGTGATATGTTCATGTCGGGAAATTACCATTTGCGCAATCCTTTCACCATTTTGAATAGTAAATTCTTCGTTAGAAAGGTTCACGAGGATAACGCCTATTTCCCCCCGATAATCGGCGTCGATAGTTCCGGGAGAATTAAGGACGGTAATGCCTTTTTTGGCAGCCAATCCGCTGCGGGGACGCACCTGTGCTTCGTAGCCAACCGGTAGTTCAATAAAAAGTCCGGTTTTAATAATAGCTCTTTCGAGAGGCTTTAATTTAATAGCTTCAGGAATATTTGCCCGCAGGTCCATGCCTGCAGAAGAGCCGGTCTCATAAGACGGCAGTTCATGTTGGGATTTATTAATTATTTTTACGTTCATTTTTAAAAAATTTACTTCAGAAATGTCATTTTTAAGACCCCTTCAGAAGTTGTTTTAATTGATCTTTTTCAGCGTAATAAACAAGGGCAAAAAAGATAAGGATTAATATACTCCCGAGGTAATAATTATTTCTAAAAAGGTAGAAGTAAACTGCCGAAAAGCCAATTGAAACCAGCAGGTATCCTCCTATTCGCTTCAGGTCGTAAGGAATGGGATAATATTTTCTTCCGAAGTAGAAGGAAAGCAGCATCATACTGCCATAAGCCGCAAGAGTAGCTATAGCCGAGCCTACGTAACTGTAATGTGGGATGAGCCAGAAGTTAAGCCCCAGGGTAAGAATAGCTCCAACTCCCGAAATATATGCCGCAAAACGGGTGCGGTCGCTTATTTTGTACCACACAGAAAGGTTGTGGTAAATTCCAAGGAAAAAATTGGCCAGTAAGATCATTGGAACCACCACCATGGCTTCCCAATATGACTCATCCTGTATAAGAATAATCTTTAAAAGATCGGAGAAAACAATGACTACTAATAAAATAAGGGCTCCAAAAATGACAAAATATTTAGTAATTTTAGCGTATGTTTCAGCCGAATTCTTCTCTTTTGCATGGCTAAAGAAAAATGGTTCTATTCCCATCCTGAAAGCGGTGGCAAACAACGTCATGAAAAGTGCCAGTTTGTAGCAGGCGGCATATGCACCGACTTCGGCTTTGGCAATCCCTTCTGGCAAAATGCTACCTAAAAGGATCTTGTCCACTACTTCATTAATTGCAAAAGCAATACCTGCCAAAAGAATTGGAGTTCCATACTTCATCATTTGTTTCCACAATCCTGCATCAAAAGTATATTTCAACTTAAGATAGAAAGGTAGCATTACAAGCAGTGTAAGAGCGCTCGCAATTAAATTGGCAATGAAAATGTAGGCGATCTCAAAATCTGATTTGTATATGGAGTCGAAAAAACCTCCATCTCCTGCCAGTCTAGGCAGTAATACAATAAAGAATACGTTCAGCGCGAGATTTACCGCTACATTTCCAATCTTAATGGCCGAATAGACGCCAGGCTTTTCCTTTGCGCGAAGCCAGCCAAAGGGAATTACCACCAGAGCATCGAGCGCCAGAATAAGGATAACATAATTGAGGTAGTAGGCGCCAATATTAGTAGCGGCCGCTATGGAATCCCGGAATAGGAAAGCAAGAACAATAAAGACTGCTGTAGATCCAAGAATTGAAATACTGGAAGTCGCGGTAACTTTTTCCCGATGTTCTTCTTTATGAAAAAACCGGAAAAAAGAAGTTTCCATTCCATAGGCCAGAACCACGTTAAAAAAAACGATCCAGGCAAAAACAATGGAAACTTCACCATATTCTTCTTTTGGAAGATATTCGGTGTACAGCGGTGTGAGCAGGAAAGACAACATCCTGGGTACCACTGTGGCAACTCCGTAAATAAAGGTTTGTTTAAATAGCTTCTGAAAAAGCGCCAATAGTTCCTACTTGTGAATTCCTCACAAATGTACTATTAATGCCGAATGTTTTGAGGGTTTTTTAACCGCACTTCTTCTGAATCCTTTTTCTGAATATCCTTAAGCCTGAAGAATTTTTCCTTACCATTCCTGGTGTAGCGCACAATCGCTTCCCCTTCTTCAAGTTCAAAGGGAATTTTTTCGATCATCGCCGGAACCTGGTTCCCATATTCCATTTTTGGATCTTTATGCATTACAAAATCCTTGTCTGCCCCGGGATCTTTAAAACGTGCTATATAAAGATTAGGTGCTGAGATTTCTTGTTCCAGCACAGCTTTTCTCCCTCTAAAGTAAACGGTATCCATCTGCATATCTGCATCTGCCTCCACCGGAATGAATAAATTATATCCCGATCCTGCTCCTTTCACACCACCTGTCCAGGTAGTGTAATATGCCTGCCCTACGGCTTGTGGTGGTTTTTCCTGAACTTGTTTCCCGTTGGCACAATTGCTAAAGCTGAAGATTACCAATAGAGCTGAAAAAGAAAGTAGAAATATTTTCATGGCGATATTGTTTATTGTTCAGTAGGTATACTTCAATTTTAATACCAATTAATTTTTTCATGATTTAAGACCGCTTCGCTTCAAGAATCAAGATCCAAGACTGGTTAAGGATAATTTAAAGTGGTGCATATTTCAGAACAATTTGTTTAATCGATTTAAAACAGAAAACTCCGCATCAACCGATACGGAGTTTCAAAAAGGGCATTTTCAGCCTATAATTTCTATTAACTATTCAAGCTAATTATTTCCAGCTCAGTCTTTAGCTACTCAAAGCTTCGGCTCCACCCACGATCTCCAGAATTTCGTTGGTAATAGAAGCCTGACGTGCCTTGTTATAAGATAATTTAAGAGAATCCCTAAGTTCAGTAGCATTATCTGTCGCTTTATGCATGGCAGTCATACGCGCACCATGTTCCGAAGCGAAAGAATCTCTGAGTGCTTTATAAACCTGCATTTTCAAAGACTTCGGAATTAATTCCAGTACAATCTCTTCTTTTGAAGGTTCAAAAATATAATCAAGAGTTACATTCTCATCTTTTTCAACCGGCACGATAGGTAAAAACTGTTCTACCTGAACTTTCTGAGTGGCCGCATTAACAAACTGGTTATAGATAAGTACAATTTTATCGTACTTACCCTCTACAAACATCTTCATTAGTTCCTGCGCAATGGCTTCTGCATTCTCAAAACTAAGATCATCATAGATTTCGGTTTCATTCCTGAAGATCTTGTGGGTCTTCTTTAAAATGTCGTTTGCCTTCTTACCAATGGTCAAGAATTCAACATTTTTGTTTTCATAGTCGCGGTTCACAACATATTTAGAAGCCTTAACAATGTTGGAGTTAAAGGCACCTGCCAACCCACGATTAGAAGAAATTGAGACTACAAGTACATTGTTCACCTCCCGCTGTTCAGAATACTTGCTGCTCTGGTCACTGTCAAGGGTAGCGCTGAGCGACTGCAGTAATTCAGAAAGCTTTTCGGAATAAGGTCTCATCGCAGTAATGGCATCCTGGGCCTTGCTCAACTTTGCAGCCGATACCATTTTCATGGCACTGGTAATCTGCATGGTTGAAGAAACCGATGTGATCCTGCTTCGTAATTCTTTTAAATTGGCCATTTTTCTTTAGTATTAAGTATCGAGATATTAGATGTTAGATCTAAATCCCAATACTTTTTATTCAACTTTGAAAACAGAAAATGAGTTTCTCAATACTCAATTCTCTATATTCAATACTATTTCTTGTATTTAGCTGAAAGTTCTTTAACCACCTGAGTTAGTGTATCTGTAATCTCATCTGTAAGTTTACCGGCTTTCAATTGATCAAGTACATCTCTGTGCTTGGCATCAAGATATTCCAGGTATTCTTTTTCAAATTCTCTAATCCTGTCAACAGGAACATTTCTTAACAGGTTCTTTGCACCGGCAAAGATAATTGCGATCTGGTTCTCTACAGGATAAGGGTTATTCTCTGCCTGCTTAAGGATCTCCACGTTACGTTTACCTTTTTCAATGATGTTAAGGGTTGCAGGATCAAGGTCAGATCCAAACTTAGCAAATGCTTCAAGTTCACGATATTGAGCCTGATCAAGTTTTAAGGTACCTGCTACTTTCTTCATTGACTTAATCTGAGCAGCTCCACCAACACGAGATACCGAGATACCGACGTTAATTGCAGGACGCACACCAGAGTTAAATAAATCGGAAGTAAGAAATATCTGTCCATCGGTGATCGAGATCACATTCGTTGGAATATATGCTGATACGTCACCCGCCTGAGTTTCGATAAGCGGAAGTGCTGTAAGCGACCCACCACCTTTTACTTTGTCTTTAAGTACATCTGGAAGATCATTCATACTTGCTGCAATCTCATCATCGTTAATGATCTTTGCTGCACGCTCAAGAAGTCTTGAGTGAAGGAAGAAAACGTCTCCAGGATATGCTTCACGTCCCGGTGGACGTCTTAGTAGCAATGACACCTCACGGTAAGCAACAGCCTGCTTTGAAAGATCATCATAAACGATCAATGCAGGGCGTCCTGTATCTCTAAAATACTCTCCGATCGCAGCTCCTGCAAATGGTGCATAAACCTGCATTGGCGCAGGATCTGATGCGTTTGCAGCAACAATAGTGGTATAAGCAAGTGCTCCTTTATCTTCAAGAGTCTTTGCAATTCCAGCTACTGTAGAGGCTTTTTGCCCAATAGCTACATATATACAATAAACAGGTTCCCCTGCATCATAAAATTCTTTCTGGTTCAGGATGGTGTCAATAACCACGGCAGTCTTACCTGTTTGACGGTCACCAATCACGAGCTCCCTCTGTCCACGTCCAATTGGTACCATGGCATCAATAGACTTGATCCCCGTCTGAAGTGGCTCGGTTACAGGCTGACGATAAATAACTCCCGGTGCTTTACGCTCAAGTGGCATTTCGAAAGTTTCACCTTCAATAGGTCCCTTTCCGTCTATTGGCGCTCCAAGAGTATCAACAACACGGCCTACAATTCCTTCACCAACTTTTATAGAAGCAATTCTCTGGGTTCTCTTAACTGTAGCTCCTTCTTTCACCTGCTTGTAAGGCCCTAAAAGTACCACCCCAACGTTATCTTCCAATAAGTTAAGAACGATCCCTTCAAGTCCACCTTCAAACTCTACCAACTCGCCGTATTGCGCATTTGCCAGTCCGTAGACGTTTGCGATACCATCACCAATATTCAGTACGGTACCTACTTCGTCAAGAGAAGCCTTAGCTTCAAACCCGGAAAGCTGTTTCTTTAATATCGCTGATACTTCAGCCGGATTAATTTCTGCCATAATTATTTAGAATAAAAAGTTGCACCAGGGCACAACGGTTTTAATTTAATTTTGAAACGTGTGTATTGTTCTTTAATTCCCTATTAAGATTTGTAAGCTGGGCGCTGACACTGCCGTTATATTGAATGTCACCCACTCTAAGGATAAATCCGCCAATGATGCTCTCATCGATAATGTTTTCAATCTTAGCCTCATTTCCTGTTAGCTCTTTTACCTTTTGCTGAATCTTTATTTCAAGAACAGGAGTAAGTGGAATTGCAGTCGTAACTTTAGCTACCTGTACGCCATTCATTTCATTGAAAAGGCGGTTATACTCCTTTGCTACTAATGGAAGAATATCAAGACGGTTGTTCTCAATTAAAATAGCGAACAATCCTGAAGTCACCCCATTAATTGATTTGAAGATCTCCAAAAGGGCATTTTTCTTCATTGTATTTTTGATCACCGGGCTCTTAAGAAAAGCTTTAAGGTCGTCACTATTCTTAATAGTTTCGTTGATGAGGGACATATCCTCATTCACCTCGCGGGTGACCTTCTTATCTTTTGCCAGGCTCAAAAGGGCTTTGGCATATCTTGCGGCTGCTCTGCTTCCCTGCATCTTCTTAATTTAAAGTAACGTCATTAAGCATGTCCTCAACCAGTCTTTCCTGCTTAGCCTTTGTAGAAAGTTCTTCTCTAATGACCTTTTCAGCGATTTGAACAGATAATGTAGCTACCTGATTCTTTATATCGGCAAGTGCTGCATTCTTTTCAGTTTGAATGGTAGTCTTAGCCTGCTGGATCATTTTCTCTCCTTCTCTCTGGGCATCTTCTTTAGCTTCAGCGATCATCTTGTCCTTGATCTGTCTTGCTTCCTTGATCATGTTGTCACGCTCCACACGTGCTTCCTGTAACAACTTCTCATTATCTGCCTGCAGGTTTTGCATTTCTTTACGGGCATTCTCTGCAGATTCAAGTGCGTTCTGGATCCCCTGCTCCCTTTCATTAAGAGCATCTAAAATTGGTTTCCATGCAAACTTTGCCAATAATATTACCAGCGTGACCAGAATAATGATCTGCCAGAAAAATAATCCAAAAGAAAAATCGTTGACTAACTTTTCCATATTCTATATATTTCTTCTATCGTTTAATTTGTAATAAATCGGGTCTTGCAGCCAACCGCTGCAAGACCTGAGATTTTTGTTTGATCAATTAAACTGCGAAAAGTGCAGCAAAAGCAACACCTTCTAAAAGTGCAGCAATAATGATCATTGCAGTCTGGATTTTTCCGGCAGCTTCTGGCTGGCGAGCAATTCCTTCCATTGCAGCGCTTCCAATTTTACCAAGACCGAAACCGGCTCCGATAATAATTAGACCAGCTCCAATCAAATCTAAATTCAAAACTTCTTCCATTACTTATTTATTAAAAATTAAACTTACTCTTAAATATGTTTATACTATAATACCGGAATATCCTCATTATCGGCAGGGTGATGATCATCGTGTTCCTCTACAGCCATCCCAATATAAAGGGCACTCAGCAAAGTGAAAATATACGCCTGAAGGAAAGCCACCAGTAATTCAATTATTGCAATAAAAATTGTAAATCCAAAAAATGCGGGACCTGCAATCCAATTTTGGAAGATCACAATAAAACCGAGAAGGGTCATAATGATAACGTGTCCCGCAGTAATGTTCGCGAAAAGTCGAATCATAAGAGCGAAAGGCTTCGTAAACATACCAAGTACTTCTATTGGCGCGAGAATAATCTTCATTGGCCACGGCACGCCAGGCATCCAGAAAATATGTTTCCAGTAATCTTTATTTCCGCTGAACTGAACTATAAAAAATGTGACAAGGGCCAGCGCCATAGTAACAGCAATATTTCCCGTTACATTCACTCCCAGGGGAGTCATTCCAAGCAAGTTGAGAATCCAGATGAAGAAGAAAACTGTCAAAAGGAAGCCTGTGTATTTCCTGTAATTTTTTCCAATATTTGGCTTAGCGATCTCATCCCGTACATAAAGTACAAGCGGCTCAAGCACTCTTCCGAATTTCTTAGGGATAGGTCTCTTTTTATAAGATTGTGCCAGGGCGCGGAACATAACCAGCATCAGCAAACTCACCAAAAGCATATAAAGTACATTCTTGGTTATAGAGAAATCGAGAGGCCGTTCATTTGAAGGGAATCCATTTTCACCATAAGTTATAGTTCCTTCAGCGTCTGTTTTGTAAATCTTTGAATGATAAAGACGGTAATGCTGCCCATCAATCTCAACCAGGTCTTCTCCATGGTGAAATCCTCCGGAAGAAAATACTCTCAAACCATCATCCCAGATGATCACCGGCAGCGGAAAGCCATAATGTGCTCCGGTTTCCCCGTCAGAAAAGAAATTGACATAATGTGAGTCGGCAAGGTGATGATCAATATATTCCCCGATTTCTTCTTCGGTATTGACCTTTGCATCGCCTCCTTCCTGAGGCTCTTTTGCAGTAAATGCTTGTGAATTAACGCTCACAAACATTAAAAGACAGGCTAATAAAAACTTCGCAACGTTTTCCTTTTGCATTTTCAGGTAAATTACAGTCCTTTAATTCGGCTGCAAATGTACATAATTCTATAAAAAAAAGCAGTCTATATACACTAATAGTTTTTTTACAGCAAAAGAGCTGTAATTACTTGTCTTTCGAGAAGTTAGTGCGATTTAGAATTTTTGAGATGTAGATGATTTCTACCACGATACAGAGAGCGTAAGGAACAAAGAAATGTAGAAATACAGATTTGTCAAGAACAAACCCGGAAGTTTTGCTCAAATAAAAGAAGATTCCCAGCTTTACCATTCCGCTAATTAGAAAAATAAAGCCCAGTTGTTCCTTTAGGTGTTCACTGGATAAAATTATTGTGGAGGTAAAAAGCAGCGTGATTCCAACATTAAATTTATAGGAAAAATTTATGAGGTCCTGAGTTCCATCAGGATCTTGAAAATTAAAAAAAGTATAATGCAAACCGTAACTTGCCCCGGCCACAGCAAATAGCAGTAATGAAAATCTAAGGAGGTCTTTTAGTAAAATGGGATTCAATTATTGTAGCGTTTAAGCTGTTGTAGAACTACGTAAACAGATACAACTAAACCAAAGAGGACAAAACCAATAGTAAACCAGTTCTTTTCCATAGGATAATTTTCGTCTAGTTTTTTCCCGATCCAGGCGCAAATAAAAATAGTTGCACCCATTTGAAAAGCAATTCCGGAAAAAATCGCCCAATTCTTAAGCTGACTTCTCTTGTTGTTGCTGTTTTCTTTCTCCTCTTTCATTGTGGATGGCTTTGACTCCACCGCGCATCGTACAGGTGGCGTTAAAAGTAGCTCCGGGTTCCACAGCAAGTTTTGAAACTATAGCTTCTCCTTCAATTACTGCAGTACTTCTTAAGCTCAAAGTTCCCAATATTTTCAGATTGCCGGAAAATTTACCTTCTATATCGGCATTTTCGCATTCAAGTTCTCCGTTAACAGAGCCATCTTTTCCTATTACAACCTTTCCTGGTGTTTTGACTGTACCTTCCACGCAGCCGTCAATTCGAAAACAACCTTTAGCTTCAATATTTCCGGTGATCTTTGTGCCGGGAGCGATCTTATTTTGCTCCTTACTATTTTCTGTTGTCGATTTTGCCTTATCGTTTTTGAACATTGTTGTAGGGGGTGTTTAATGAACTTAAGTAGGTTTCAATATTTTTATGGATCTGTACGATCCTGTAGTTTGGGGTCGAAATATAAAAATATTTTTTATCAATAGCGTATTTCTTTTCATCCGCCAGCCGTTGAGCAAAAGAATTAGCCCCTGCTGCGGTAGTAAAGCCATGCACCACAACAAAATCCAGTTCCTGATTGTACACATCTTTCGAAATTTCAGCGGAATAACCTAATTCCTGCAGGGCTTCTTCAAGTTTCTGCTGCAATTCGCTTGCTCCCTGACGTTCTTCTTTCTCAAAAGAATAGACCAGTTTAAAAGAATTAGATAAAGTATCTGGTGCAAATTCAGCTCCCGCCAAAGAGGGCAAAGCATTACTCAAAATTTCCTGGGCTTTCTTTCCTTCAATGGACTGCGGGTAATTAAGTGCAACATAATTGAGACCTTCTTTATATGAATTAAAGCCGTAAAGTCTTCCCTCGGCCATTGCTTTTAGAAGCTCCAGTTTGGGGACGATCTCATCTCCTGTAAGTTCAGCTGTGAGCCGGTTAATTTGGTCAATAACTTCAGTAAATCTCTGCTCATCATACTTATGATAAAGCTCTTCATAAATAGCTGTGGGGTTATTCTCATCCCGCAAAAGATTTTCAGGGTTCGACAAAATTGCCGCATACCTCGATTCAGGATATGCAGCTAAAATATCTATCTTGAGAGATTGCGCTTTTGCAGTCATTCCCAGATCCACGTACACTTTATAGAGGTTATATTTTGCCGGCAACTCTAGTCTCTCCTCGGGTTCATTTCCAAGCATAAATTCCAATCTATCGGCTGCCAATTCGTTTTCATTAAATTTATCCTTGTAGATCAAACCAAGTTGGTAACTGGCAAAATTTAAATCTCCCTTTATACTATCCAAAACAGCAGGGTCTGCAGGAATAGAATTCATATAAGTTTGAGGATCAAATTTTGGATCGTTGTCTAACAATTCAGTTATTCCCTCAGTAGCGAGATCTTCGCCGCCTCCACTTATTCGTCGCGTACGCCAATTATCCGCCAACTCCCTGTCACCCCACAACCTAAAAAACTCCTGTTTTCCAAAGGAAACTACCGTAGGATTATAAAAGTAAAAGGAGGAACCGGGATTCGGTACGCCGGGCATGGCAGGACGTTTCGTTTCAAAGAAATTTTGTACGGCCTGTTGTTGTTCGGGACGTTGGGCATTATCAGCCGCTCGTTCTCTTAATTTCCCTGTGTGATTTCGAAAATATTCCAGTTGTTCCTCTTCGGAAAGTGAAGCTATATACAAGATACTGTCGGCTTTACGTGCCATGGTTTCATAGTAGATCACATCGTCAAGATTATCCCTTTTCCTCTTGATGAGCCTGTACTCCCTGCTATTATCAGGAAGTTTTGTTAAGGTGCTGTCAAAATATGCCCCTGCAACTTCGTAACGGGCAGCATCAAAATATATATTTCCAAGAGTTTGATAATCCAGGGACTGCAGGTAAACGTTATTGGAAGGAGTTCGAAGAGACCGATTATAATAATCTATGGCCAGGCTGGCAGAATCCTGTTGATAATGAAATTCTGCGAGCTGGAAGTAAATTTTATCAAGGTAAGGCCTGTTCTCTCTATCTTCTGCAAGTTGATTAAGCTGATCAAGGATCAATGCTTTCTCTCCTGCTGTGGCATTTGCAAATTCTATTTGTCTTATCATCGCGTTCACCAGGTAGATGCGGGGGATTTTGCGATTAAGATCTATCACCTGGTCAAATGCGTAAGAAGCACTGTCGGGTTTCCCAACGACATCATATAATTGACCGGTAATGTACCAGTACCGACCTTCTTTATTTTTTACATCTGTAGTTTGAGCTGCATGGTGAATATGTGCCACAGCACTATCGGGAGCATTGATGTTCAGATAGGCCTGGGCCAGTGTGGCCGAAGCCTCTGCTCTATCATCCTCTTCCAGACGCTCACTCTCCAGGATCTTTTTTAGGTTCTGTATGGCCAATTGATCAAATTCGAGACGCATATTTGTTTTTTCCCGCCAAATTCTAGCCTCATTAATTGTATTGCTGAGTGGATATTTGTGCAGGATGTAGTTAAACGCTTCCAGCGCCGGCACAAAACGTTGATCATAATACCTGGCTTTTCCCAGCAACAGATATGCTTCGTCTATCTGCGGATTTTTCTCTCCTCCTTCGATCAACATTGAGTGTCGCTGAATCGCTTTCACCGCTTTTTCTTCGGCTACCAGAAAGTTTGGATTAATATTTTCTCCTGGAGCCAACACCTCTTCCCTAATCTCCATACGCTCTACCGGCAGTACATGCCAATAGTTATCAAGATAACGCTCATTAAGGGCTTCAATTCCCAAATCAAGCGCTAAATTCCCATTGTACAGGGTGTTATATTCGGCTGTGACGGCATGCCAGTTACGGTTGAGAAATGTATTTTTTTTCCTCGAACAACCTGTTATTGAAATTAACAGGAATAGAATGGCAGTAGCCTTTATAAATAATTTCAAATCAGCTGATTCTTCTTACTAGCAATAACTTATAAGTGCCGTAATTATTATAGTGGAGGGTAAAAATAGTTAAATTTTTTGTGGAACTATACCGGGAACGGGTATTCAAACTAAACTATTGGCGAGTAGAATAAAGAAGATGAGAATGAATGACCTTTTCATCAAAATGAGAAAGAATCTTTCTGGCTTCTTCAGGAACATAAGCCGTCTCATAATCTTCGCCTGTAAGCTTTTTTATGGTCTCAAGATCTTTGAACCAAATCATTGTTGTGAATTCTACTTCTTCGGCCGTTTCTCTTTTAAATAACTCTACACCGTGAAAACCTTCACCTGTTTTGGCTTCAATTTCCCTAAATATTTTGGTAGTTACCAGTTGCTCATATGCACTTGCATTCTCTTTTGTAGTGGTGCCGTGCCATATTCGTGCAATCATCTTATAAAATGTTTTCAGAAGATTCATTCACTTCTTTAACTTTTACCGCTGCTCCTGCAAAATATTGCTCCAGTTCTTTTAAGGTGGCTTCAGAAGTTTTAATATCATTAACCACATGTCCCTTGTCCAGCACTACAATGCGCTCACAAACTTCGGTAACATGAATAAGATCATGGCTGGAGATTAAAACTGTTATTTCAGAATTATCCGTTAATTCTTTAATAAGTGCTTTAAGTCTAATTTGAGTACTGGGATCCAAATTGGCAAAAGGTTCGTCAAGGATCACAACTTCAGGATCTCCTAAAAGAGCAGCAACTATTCCCACTTTCTTCTGGTTTCCTTTCGATAGATCCCGCAAATATTTTTTCCTGCCAAGAATCTCTCCATTAAAAAACTCATCGAATTTTTGAAGAAAGGAATTGACATCGGCTTTATTGCGGTTACGAAGTTCCCCAACAAAATTGAAGTATTCCTCCGGTGTAAGATAGCCAATGAGAAAACTTTCATCAATAAAGGAAGAAGTGAAAGGTTTCCATGCTTCGCTTTGGCTCACCGTGATATCATTGTTGAAAACATTACCGGTAGTAGGCTGGATAAGATCCAGCAAAAGACTGAAAAAGGTGGTTTTTCCGGCCCCATTGTTTCCCACCAATCCGAAGCTCTGGCCCCTCGGGATCTCAAGATGTTCGATATTAAGCACCTGGGTACCGCCATAAACTTTCGAAAGATTTGTTGCTGTTATCATCCTATTCTCCTGTTTGTTTAAAGCCATTGATCATGGCATATTTGTTTTTTCTGTAAGATTGTGTCACCTGTTCCATAATGGCCTTTTTAAAGATTATTCCCAGCAGTCCAAGAGATGCCAGGACAATGATTGCAGCTTCAAAGGAAACAAATTTATCAAGCAGCCAAAAAACCAGTATGGGCACAATAAGTAATGGCAGTCCGACCAGCCATTGTGCAGCTCCCGTTCCCTGATAGTTCATAAAAGGGCTTTTTTCCAAATCAATTCTTTTTCGATTATAGGATCCTGCAAATAACAGTACCGGCACATTGATCCCAATGTTGTAAAGAGCGCATACAATATTTATGAGAAGAATATTATAACCAAAATACACGTAAGGAGTAGTGAGGATGGTAAGTAAAACAATGCTGAAGGTGATCAAAGCTGCCTTGGCCGTGAGATATTGCTTCAGCGGAATATTTTGAGCCATCATCATGGAGTAGTATGATGAATCCCAGGCGGGTATGAACTGCCCGAAATTGATCATGAAAATCCCGGTCATAAAGATCCCCACAAAAACAAAAACGAACTGCATATTTTGATAATTTTCCTGCGGGTAAAAGATCATTCCGTAGCCCATAATTAGCAGAGAAATGAAAATTAGCGTCTTTGGTCGTTTGTTGCGCCAAATTAATTTAAGGTCTAGCTGCAGGAATGGTGCAATACTTCCAAATCTTCGCAGCCATTCAAAATCCTGCGACCTGGCTTCAATGACTTTTCCTTTAAGGGATTCATCTAAATAGAATCTACTCTTTAGCACCTTCTGGTTCCACTTGAAAAGAGCAAAGACGAGCAGTAAAGGCAGAAGTGTCAAAAAGGGCATTTCAATCACGTAATTTAGTCCGGTTGCAAAAACTTCAGTGATACTAAAAACACGGAATCTTTCAAGCCCATAGAAAATAAGAACAATTATCAGGTAAGGAAGCAGAGCCTTTAAATCATCTGCAAATTTCTTTTTCAGAAGAAAATTGATATAGTTTACACATAGAATGAGCCCAACAACAGCGACGGTCCAGGCTGTCATAGATAACAGAGGTAATCTGGTCTCATACCAGGTAAATACGGCAAAAGGCACAAACAACAGTAGAGGCAAAAAGTTGAAAAAGGAAAAAAGTGACCGTAACAACACATAATTCACCACCTTCCCTTTTGGAATGGGAAGAGACAACATAGGTTTTACGGTCATCACCGGAAGGGTTTGCAACATAAAGCGCATTACAAGTTCCAGCACAAGATAAACCAGTAAAAACCGGTTAACGATCTGTAAGGGCTCTTCGGCAGGAAAAGCTTCTTTTAATAAAGGGTGAAGACCAATTCCCAAGATCAAAAAAACCAGGGAGAAATAAATGGCAATAAATGCCATGAAAATCTTCAGCCCCAAACTCTTACCAAAACTGGCCGAGCGGTAAAAGGCTTTCCACTGTAGAGAAATAAAGTATTTAAACATACGGCCAGAACTTTAGCAGTATTAGTGATACTTTACAGAAATTGTTACAAACCTATTGCAAAAACTTTATTTCGGAATGAGCATTATGCAGAATTTCATCTTTCTTTTTTGGTAAGTAGTAGAAGCAGACATAACTGGCCAAAACCAGGAACGAAATAAGTGCAGATAAAAGAACCTGAATATAAACATTCTCTACCCTCCCTGAATCCAAACCAGAGGAAACCACTTGAAAGGGTAAATAAAAAAATACTAAATAACTGCCTGCATTACATATTACAGCTTCGAGTAAAAGAATTTTTTTTCCGGATTTCTTTTTCTGCTTTAAGGAATATGATTTTCTGGTAGCATAAATTATCAGCACCAGGAAATAAGCAAAGGTGGCGTAGGTAATATAATAAAATCCGTTTTCCAATTTAAGAACGAAATAACAAGCTAAAAACAACAGAATAACAGGAAAAGCAACAAACGGTTTGGTTAAAAGAGTAGAAATCTCCTTTAGGATAAGCTTGAAATATTTTTTCTCCATTGTCCGCACCCTTTTCTCCACCACATCTGAAAACCCATAGACACCAAACTTTTTAAACTCCTTTTGCAGAGCCTGCTCGAAAGGAAGATCTGGATCTTCCTGCCACTGTTCTTCAATTCCACTGGCGAGATGATCTACGAGCTCTGTTTGGACGTCATAATAGTCCACATAATGCTGCTGAGTAAAGCTATAAAGGCTGTCAATTTGGAAAGAATTCAGCTTTTTCATATAACGACATATTTCTTTTTATAATAAGCTGCCATTTCAAAAGCGGTTTTAATTACGCTAAGGTTTACCCATAAAATTGCTCCATAAAAAATATAGAGCCAGGCATGTGAAAATTCGATATGAATCAATATCTGGAAAAAGATGTAATTAAGTAGATCACTAACGGTTGTCATTCTTTTTAGAAATGAGATTTTGATTTTGTAGGTTAGTATAAAGGGAACAAAATAACCGCAAAAAATTATGAAAAAAGGAACAGGAATGAGAAAATTTTTGTCCGGTTCAGGCAATTGAAAAGTGTAAATGGTGAGCAGGATTATTGTCATCACACCCATAATAAATGGATGAATAAGGTTTTTACCTACTCTCTTCAAGATCTTCAAATCAACAGTCCACCTGTATCTATTGGCATTGTTCAATAAGCTCTTCTTATTATGAACCATGTAAGATTTGAAGGCATCATAAAAAGTCAAACCTTTCTGCTGTTCAAGTTCATTTTCAATTACACTGGCCACATGATCTGCCATTTCCAGCCGGACATCGAGAAAATCCACGCCTGAGTTTTTTTAGATAATTATCTATGAAGTTTATTTCTTCCGTAGTTAACTTTTCCATCTTAGCCGAGATTTGGTTTGAGTTGTATTATTTCCTGTAAAGTCTTGATGTATTCTTCCAATTCAGAAATTTTGGTGGCAGTTTCTGTAGTTCCTTTTTCAGTAAGCTTATAATATTTTCTTAGCCGGTTATCTACTTTTTCGACCTCCACTTCCAGGATACCCTGGGCTTCAAGTTTGTGCAGGGTAGGATATAAAGCCCCTTCGGTTATTGTGAATTTGCCTTCTGTAGCAGCTTTGACCTTCTGTGTAATTTCATAGCCATACATGCGACCATCCTCCTTCAAAAGCTTCAGGATTATAGTTATCAAGCTACCTTTAAAAAGACCAGAATCAGCCATTTACTACGAATTATGATCAAATATATATAAAATACCTTTGACTCCTAGGTATTTATTTTAAATAATTGTTATAAAAATTGCCGCAGTTACTTTGTATTTTTGCGGACAAAAGTCAAATAATGAGCAAATTCTTTCCGCTAAAGATCAAAAATATCATAAGGGAAACAGAAGAGGCAGTAAGCCTTGAATTTGAAATACCACAGAAGTTAAAAACCGAATTTTCCTTTAAGGCCGGACAATACGTTACGTTAAGAACCACAATAGAAGGAAAAGAAGTCCGCCGCGCCTACTCTCTTTGTACCCCTCCAGCAGCTGAGACCTTTAAGGTCACTGTAAAGGAAGTAAAAGGCGGGACTTTTTCTGTGATTGCAAACAACAAACTGCAGGCCGGTGATATGCTTGAAGTACATCCTCCCGAAGGCAAATTTGTCTTTGAACCGGTGCAGGACGGGCATCTACATACTTATGCTGCCTTTGCAGCCGGTAGCGGGATTACTCCGGTGCTATCTATCCTCAAAACCGTGCTGAAGGAAGAAAAGCATAGCCGTTTCGTACTGGTCTACGGAAATCGCACTCCCGATGAGACTATTTTTTTCAAAGAACTACTGAAACTCCAGGCCGGGCATCCGGACAGGCTTTTTATAGAATTCGTTTACAGCCGGTGCAACGAAGAGAATTGCCACTACGGAAGGATAGACGAAAGCACGGTAAATTATGTTCTGAAAAACAGGTTTAAAGATACCAGCTTTACCCGCTTCTACCTTTGCGGACCTGAAGAAATGATCAACAAAGTTTCTGAAGTACTTCTCAAGAATAACATCAAAAAAGAGCAGGTTCTTTTTGAACTTTTCAACACCGAGGTTGAAGGCGAAGTTAAGTCAGATCTTGAAGGAGACACCCAGCTTACTATTACAGTTGATGATGAGGAGATCAATCTTACCATGCCCAGGAACAAAACTGTACTGGAGGTGGCTCTGGATAATGATATCGATGTTCCATACTCCTGCCAGGGCGGAATTTGCAGTAGCTGCGTAGCCCGCATCACCGAAGGTACTGCCGAAATGGAAAAGAACTCCATTCTGGTAGACAGCGAGATCGAAGAAGGGCTAATTCTTACCTGCCAGGCACACCCGACTTCAGGTACGCTAAAGGTGGATTATGATGATGTATAGATATAAGATTGTAGACGTGAGATCTTAGATCGCTTGTAACAAAGAGGCTCCAAAAATGACATTTTTGGAGCCTCTTTAATTATAAATGTCTCAGACCATTAACCCTTAACTTTTTAGGGATTTGGTGCTTGGTATTTGAGGTTTTATTTTGTCAATAACTCTTTAACTTTATCCACCACCTGTGGCGGCGGGATGCTCCTCATCACCTCCTCGTAGCCCTGCGGCACATCTTTACCATAAATGGAAGTGGGAATAGCGGGATATTTCTGAAGGTCGGGTAAGAGGAAATTAGATTCCGGTTGGCGAAAGGGTGCGAATCCGGTGTAGGGATGAGTGAGACCCCAAAGAGTGATCACCGGCACGCCATAATTGGCGGCCAAATGTCCGTTGCCGCTATCCATTGACAGCATGAGATCAAGATTGGAGATCAAGGCTAGTTCTTCCTCAAAAGATAATTTCCCGGCTACAGAAATGGCATTAGAAAATTCCTTTTCCCAGGCAGCAAGTTTACCTTTTTCCACTGCGCCACCACCGAACAAAAATATTCTTAAATTTTGCTCTTTTTGGAGCCCCAGTAGAACCTCTTTCATAAGATCTTCAGGATAGGCCTTGGCAGCATGTTGCGCAAAAGGTGCTATTCCCAGCCATTTTCCTTGAGGTTCTCCAGTAACCTCTAATACTGTTGAATTTAGATCTTGTTTCGGAAGTACCTCTACCATATCGAGATTTACAGGATATCCCAGCTTCCCGAAAACTTCGGCATATCGTTGATGAGTAAACTTCAACTGTTTAAAGCTCTTGTTTGTCTTTTGGGTGAGGGCTTTTTTCTCTCTGCGGCCTTTGTCAATTTGTCGCACCGGAAGCCCCTTCAGCTTAAAAAACAGCTTTAAAATATTAGATCGCAATACGTTATGAAGATCGGCTACAGCGTCAATTTTCAGGTCGAGAAGTTCAGAAGAAAGCTTTTTGAGTCCTGTGATGCCTTTGTGTTTCCCTTTGACTTCAGCCTCAAAGACGTGTACATTTCGAAGATCTTTAAAAAGTGGCACAAAAAATCTGCGGGTGAGCAAAGTTAGCTTTACATCGGGATAATTTTCAGAAAAAGCTTTAAGTACCGGCACCATCATTGCCACATCTCCCATGGCCGAAAGACGTATAACTAAAATGTGGCGCGGTCTCTCCATCCAAAAATGTCATTTTTTAGCCCCTCTTAGAACAGGATTTAGTTCTTCGTCGTTGTACATCTTCATTTGCCGGTAAACTTTCATGTACTTGTCTCCGGTAGCGATATCATCTATTAGCTGATTTATAGCCGTTGAAAGATCAACCCGCTGCTCAAGTAACACGTCCAGCTTTGCCTGACATTTGATCATATGCTCCTGCCCGGCCTCTACACGATTTGCCTCCTCATCCATGTGGTAGATCTTGAGTGCTAAAATAGAAAGCCGATCAATAGCCCAGGCAGGACTTTCAGAATTAATTTTGGCATCCTGCTTTGGCTCCACGATTTTAAACTTGTCAAGAAAATAGCTGTCGATATATTCAACCATATCTGTACGATCCTGGTTTGAGGCATCAATTTGTCTTTTTAGCTTAAGAGCGGCAACGGGATCAATATTTGGATCGCGAATAATGTCTTCATAGTGCCACTGTACTGTATCAATCCAGCACTTTCGAAACAACAGGTGCTCAATCAACTGCTCCTTCTCATTGTAAGGATTTTCAAATTCCTGTCCAACAGTATTGATTTCGTGATATTTTTCTATTACTTCCTGGAAAATCTTATTGGCTTTATCTGAAAACATACTTCTGAAATTTTTACAGCTTTTCCCGAATGGGAAATGTCGATTAACAATTTTAGCAAAGGTACCGGATTTTTGGCTTTTTTGAAGGATGATTCCCAAACTTCTGAAGCTCTAGAACAGCAGCAGAAGCAATACCGGCAGGAGTATTATTGACATTAGCAGTATTTCCTTGAACCACTTATCATTCATGTTTTGAAAATAATTAGTCACCACAATGGCCAGTGGTGCAAAGAAAAACATGAGTTCACTACCATCTTTTGTAGGTGCCAGAACTGCAACAGTTAAGGCCACTCCTGCACATAATAAAATTAGGAACAGCGAAGATTTGGCGTTAGCACTTACTTTTTGAATGATCAATATATAGAAAAATGAAGACCAGGCAGTAAGAGCCAATAAAAAGGCGGCAGGTAGAAGAAGCTCAGGATTCTGGAAATTCTGAAAGTCAAAGTTACTGGTCTGCATCCAATCACTTAGAGTGTAAAAACTATTTGTGACCAAGAGATCTACACTGGTAACGATCGAAAACAAAGTGAGAAGAGCAATCAAAGGAACCAACCAGTTCTTAAATCTATGTCCCACATGTACTAGTATTCCGAAGAAAACTACAAACAGAAACAGAATGCTCCAAAAATAAAATAGAGAAGCTACCCCAACCCAAAAAGTAGCATCGAAGATCTTCTTTATTGTTTCACGCTGAGATCTAAGTGATAATATCCGTCGAAGTGCAAGCAGCAGGAACAAATTAGCAAGAATGATATCATTATTTTGCAAGGCAGCTGTGAACATGCAAAGAAAACCGGCAAATAAGATACTTTTGAATGCGTTACGTCCAGTTAACTCATTTCTGCCCGAAATAAAATTGAGTAAAAAAACACTTAATACCAGTACGACTAACATGCCCAATTCCTGTAGGATGATCCAGAAAGGTGCTGTAAACAGGATATTGAGATTGGCAAAAAGATAAAAAATAAGAATATATACGGCCACTATAATAAAATTGATTGGCCGGGAATTGCTAAAAAAGCTTGTTAGCATTAGGGTTTTTTATATTTTTGTGGAGTTAAATATAACTACTATGAGGGATTTTTTTGAGGGGATACAGACCATTTTTGAAGATTACCTGTTCGCACCGTTCAACAGCCTGGCCGATATGGAATTGGACAGCTGGTGGCTGGCAAACGCTGTAAACTGGATCTTTATTATTATTGCAATTGCAGCTTTTGCTTACTGGATGAAACAGCTTAAAATTTTTAACGACCGTAACGAAGAAAAACGCGAAACCAGCGCACATTCTTTCCTCGACTAGAGGTCAAAACCTATATCCTTCCTAAAATACATCTTATCAAAATGAATTTTTTCAGCATTTTGATAAGATTTTTTTATGGCCTTCGGGAAGTCTTTTCCAAATGAGGTGATCGCAAGAACCCTGCCTCCGTTAGTTACTACTTTCCCGTTCTTTTCAGCAGTACCTGCATGAAAAACTATTGAGTTTTCCACCTCATCCAGTCCTGTGATTTCCTTCCCTTTTTCATAGGCTTCAGGATAACCGCCGGAAACCAGCATCAAGGTAGCAGCTGCTTCATTTTTCACCTTTAGCTTTAACTCGCTTAAATTTCCGCTGGCGACTTTCTGAAATACCTCAACAAGGTCTGACTCTATTCGAGGCAAAACAACTTCAGTTTCGGGATCTCCCATTCTCACATTGTATTCGATCACATACGGCTCCTCTCCTACTTTAATGAGTCCAATAAACACAAAACCTTTGTAGTCGATGTCCTCAGTCTCCAAGCCCGAAATGGTCGGCTTTACTATCCTTTCTTCCACCTTTTTCATGAAACCCTCATCTGCAAAAGGAACAGGAGAAATTGCCCCCATTCCGCCGGTGTTAAGTCCGGTATCCCCTTCCCCTATTCTTTTGTAATCCTTGGCTGTGGGAAGGATCTTGTAATCCTTTCCATCGGTAAGTACAAAAACACTAAGTTCAATTCCATCGAGAAATTCTTCAATCACAACAGTGTTTCCTGCACTTCCGAATTTATCGTTGGTAAGCATATTTTCCAGTTCCTGCTGAGCTTCCTCAAGGGATTCGAGGATCAAAACACCTTTTCCGGCAGCCAGGCCATCGGCTTTTAGAACGTATGGAGGTTTAAGAGTAGTAAGGAATTCTTTGCCGGCGGAAAGGCTTTCTTTGGTAAAACTTTCATAAGCCGCAGTAGGAATATTGTACATCGACATAAATTCCTTGGCTCTTTCCTTACTTCCTTCCAGCAATGCACCACGCTTAGAGGGACCAATTACTGCCACATTCTTCAACTTCTCATCCTGACTAAAAAAATCAACTATTCCATTAACAAGAGGATCCTCGGGACCGATTACCATCATCTCGATTTTTTCACTTAGCACCAGTTCTTTTACAGCCTCAAAGTCGGTCACACTTAGAGGATTATTTGTTGCTAATTTTGCGGTACCTGCATTTCCCGGAGCCACAAAAAGTTTGCTGCAGTTAGGGCTTTGTGAAAGCTGATGTGCAAATGTGTGCTCGCGGCCACCGGAGCCAAGGATGAGAATATTCATAAGACGTGTATTTTCTTTCTTGCCTCAAAAATAATTGTTTGTACATTGAAGCACCAATTAATTGGTGTAAAAAACACTTTTAATTTATCTCTTGAACTGGTTTAGCCTCTCATTACAACTTAACCGCTTCCCCATCAAAAAGGCCAAAAATGCCCTGGAGGAAATCAAAAATATTCCAGAATCGGAGTACAAGGCTTATGTAGAGTGGAAAAGGCAGGAGATCGTTAATTACCATAGAGAAAATAATTCTTTTTATAAGGATTTCTTTGGAAGTCGGGAATTCAGTAGTTGGGAGGAGGTACCTGTCATGCAGAAAAAAGACCTGCAAAGGCCACTTGAGGAACGCTTCAGCAAAGGATATAATGCCCGAAACAGCTATATTGGTAAAACCTCCGGCTCCAGCGGTCATCCTTTTATCTTCGCAAAAGACAGGTTTTGTCATGCCCTTTCATGGGCAGAATTTAATGACCGCTATCAATGGTTCGGCATTGATCTGGACAGGTCTGCCCAGGCACGTTTTTATGGAATACCACTTGATCGCTTTGGTTATTATAAGGAACGCATTAAAGACCGCTTTGGGTTTAGATATCGTTTTCCAATTTTTGACCTCAGCGACAAGAAGATGGATGAATTCCTGCAGGAATTTAGGAAGAAAAGTTTTGAGTACATTAATGGTTACACTAGCTCTATTGTGCTTTTCGCCAAGTTCCTGAAAAAGAAGAACCTAATATTAAAAGATATTTGTCCTAACCTGCGGCTGTGTATAGTCACCAGTGAAATGTTCTTTGAAGAAGACAAGTTACTTTTAGAAGAGACTTTTGGAGTACCCGTGGTAAATGAATACGGTGCCAGCGAACTGGGACTGCTGGCATTTCAAAATCCTGACGAAGAATGGATACTCAACAGCGAAACCATGTTTGTGGAAGTACTGGATGGAAAAGGTAAAGCGGTTCCCGCAGGAGAAGAAGGAAGAATAGTGATCACTTCACTTTACAACAAGGCGCACTCGTTTATTCGCTATGATATTGGCGACACCGGATCTCTTTCTGAAAACAGTAGTCTCAAAAAGCCCATTTTGAAGAAACTTTTAGGAAGAACAAATGATGTTGCTGTCCTGCCCAGCGGAAAAGTGGTTCCAGGCCTTACCTTCTACTACGTCACAAAAACCGTAATTGAAAATGACGGACAGGTAAAAGAATTCGTTGTACAACAGACAAAGCCCGGATCTTTTACAGTCATTTATGTTTCTGAAGTTGCACTGAAGGATGCACAAAAGAAAAATATCGAGACAGCTATGGAGGTTTACCTTGAAAAAGGACTAAACCTGAGCTTCGAACATAAACTAATCCTTAATAGAAGCAAAAGAGGAAAACTTAAGCAATTTGAATCACTACTTTAAAGCTACTTTTCGCCTTCTTTTTATGAATAATTGTTCCCAAAGGAATAAAACCATCCAAAGAAGGCTTTTTGAGGCAGAATATTTCAGCACTTTTCGATAGACCCTGTAGTTATATTGTAGCATTTCTATTTTGTTCTGAGAAATAGAACCGCTACGTTCACGATAAATGGCCAGTGGCTCCTGAATACCTATAGCCCCACCAGCTTTTTGAACCGCCAGAAGCCACAACCCCCAATCCTGTCTCTTCCTGATAAGCGGACAATAAACTTTCCCCAGTGCCCCGGCATTGTAAATGCCGGTAAGATTACCAATGTAATTGGCTTTTTTCAGCTTATCAAAAGAAAGTGAATTTAGGGCTCTAATTTGTTTGTCTAAGCTTTGCCCGTCCTCGTTTATAAGTTCATAACTGCTGTAACACACCTGAATTTTTTCCTCCTGCATCAATTTCAGCTGCTTTTCCAGCTTGTGTGGTTTCCACAGGTCATCAGCATCCAGAAAGGAAATAAAGTCACCGGTAGCAGCTTTTATACCGATATTCCGGGCAAAACCGGCTCCCTGGTTGGTTGGAAGTACATGAAGCTTTATTCGGTCGTCATTGGTCTTAAGTTCTTCCACGACTTCAAGAGTACCGTCACTGGAAGCGTCGTCAATTACCAGTAATTCCCAGTCGTTATGAGTTTGCTTCTGTACAGAGCGAATACTTTCCGCTATAAAACCGGCAGAATTGTATACCGGCATGATGACTGAAACCAAAGATTTATTCTTCATTAACAGGTTTTAGTCATTATAAAAAATCCCGGCCAACAACCAAAAAAAATGGGTTCAAAAATGCTATTTTCGAATGTGCTTTGAGAAATCCTTATGCTCACTTCGGTAAAGTTCTTCTTCACCAAGACTTCTGAAATATTCGTATGTCTTTCTCATGCCTTCACTTCGGGAGACTTCAGGTTCCCATCCCAAAACTTCTTTAGCTTTGGTAATGTCGGGTTGACGCTGCATTGGATCATCTTCGGGTAAAGGTTTATAGATGATTTTTTGGTCTGTACCAGTTAAATTAATGATTTCCTGTGCAAATTCCCTGATCGTTATTTCATGTGGATTTCCAATATTAACCGGATCTGAATAATCGCTGAGAAGCAACCTGTAAATCCCCTCCACCTGGTCATCCACATAGCAGAAGGACCTGGTTTGTGAACCGTCACCAAAGACAGTTAGATCCTCTCCTCTTAAGGCCTGGCCGATAAAGGCAGGAATAACTCTTCCATCGTTCAATCTCATTCTGGGGCCATAGGTGTTAAAGATCCGCACAATTCGGGTTTCAAGGCCATGAAAGCGGTGATAAGCCATAGTTATTGATTCCTGGAAACGTTTGGCTTCATCATAGACTCCGCGGGGGCCAATGGTGTTAACGTTTCCATAGTAATCTTCGGTTTGCGGATGCACCTGTGGATCGCCATAAACTTCAGAAGTAGAAGCTATAAGGATCCTCGCCTTTTTCACCATGGCAAGCCCGAGAAGGTTGTGGGTTCCCAGTGAACCAACTTTAAGGGTTTGAATAGGGATCTTCAGGTAATCAATAGGACTGGCAGGAGAGGCGAAATGCAGTATATAGTCGAGATTTCCCGGTACATGCACAAAGGTGGTTACGTCATGGTGGTAGAATTCAAAATTTTCCAGTTTAAAAAGATGCTCGATATTTCTTTTGTCACCCGTGATGAGATTGTCCATTCCAATCACGTGGAAACCTTTGTTGATAAATTTATCGCAGAGGTGAGAACCGAGAAAACCGGCAGCGCCGGTGATGAGTATTCTTTTCTTCATTAATTGATTTTACCCCGAAAATAATAAAATTAACCCTTTAAGCCATTGATGAAGGTACCGGCTGCTCCCGTTTCTGCCCCATTTAAGAATAATTTAACCCAATTTAAGCAAAACTAAAACTAAGCTTTGATCGCAATATCAGTAAATTAGGCTGAAGAACAGAAAATAAAACATCTATGAGGAATTTTTTACGTCACTTATATACTAATGTTAGCCCGGCAGAAAGAGGTGCCTCTTTACTTGCGGGAGCTTTTTTTCTTTATGATGCCCTGGGAAAAGAAAAGAAAAGCAGTCTCGAAGCTGTTCTTGCCGGATATTTGCTTTATAGGGGAATTTCGGGGAACTGTTTTCTGTACAATGCGATTGGAAAAACAAAACCCGATAACCGCAGCCGCAATGTAAATATTCAGCTCAAAATTTTGGTTGACAAGCCCCGCGAAGAGGTTTACACCTTCTGGCGGAATCTGGAGAATCTTCCTCTGTTCATGGAGCACCTGGAAAGTGTAGAAAGCCTCAATGACAGCATTTCTGTCTGGGAGGCAAATTTACCGGGACATGTAGGAACACTGCGTTGGAAAAGTGAGATAGTAAAAGAGCGACCTTATGAATTGCTCGGCTGGCAATCTTTGCCAGGCTCATCCATTGAAAATGCCGGGAAAGTAGAGTTTCGCGATGTGGAAAATGGAACCGAATTACATGTAATCATTTCTTATCACGCTCCAGGTGGAATTGCCGGAGAAAGTGCCGCACGTATTCTGAATCCCATGTTCGAAGACATGGTTGAGGAGGATGTAAGAAACTTTAAATGGTTTATTGAAAGAGATTATACTTTTTGATAAAGCTCTTTAAGACTCTCTCTCCAACCTGGAACCGGCAGCTCGAAAACATCCTGTACTTTCTGTTTGTTTAAAACACTATAGATTGGTCTTACAGCCAGGGTTGTAAAGTCATTGTTTTCATTCAGTTCTGTGTCGGAGTTCATCAAATTTAGGATCTCTCTAGCAAAATCATACCAGGTGGCTTCCCCCAGATTGCTGTAGTGGTACAAACCATACTTCATTTTATTTTTTGCCACGAGCTCCAGGACAAAAGCAGCCAGATCGTGAGCATTTGTAGGAGTCCCTTTTTGGGAAGTTGTGATATTAAGGGGTTCTCCGGCCTCGGCTTTGGCTCGAATCGTATTAAAAAAATTCTTTCCAATCTCTGAATACAACCAGGAAGTCCTGAAGATCAAATATTTTTTTGCCGCTTCCTGAATATACTGTTCCCCGAGGAGTTTTGAGGCTCCATAAACGTTCAGCGGTTCGGTAGGATCTTCTTCAGTATAGGGGGAATTCTTCTTACCGTTAAAAACATAATCGGTCGAAAAATGGATGAGTGTGCACCCTGTTTCATCACAGTCCTGTGCAAGATTTTTTACACTTTCTGCATTAATGAGGTAAGCCATCTCCTGTTCCTTCTCTGCCTTTTCCACATTTGTATAGGCTGCACAATTGATACAGATGTCAAATTTTTCTCTTCGCAGATAAGCTCCAATAACAGCAAATTGAGAAAGATCCAGATCATCGGATGTTTTGAAGGTAAAATCAAATTCGGGATAGTTCTGGGAAGCCTGCTTAAAGCACTTTCCCAACTGTCCTCCTGCACCAGTAACTAAAATTCTCATAAGCCTAATTCCATTAAAGTTGGAAGATTTGCATCCTTTTCAGAAAGAATTAGTTGCTCCTCGGGAAATTCCCAGTCAATACCGAATTCGGGATCATTAAAATATACCCCGGCATCTGCTTCCTTGTGAAAGTACTGGTCACATTTATATGCGAATACAGATTTATCTGACAGGGTAAGAAAACCATGGGCAAAACCCGCAGGCACAAAGAGCTGGTGATGGTTTTCGTCACTTAAGATGGCTTTATATGATTTTTTATATGTAGGAGAATGCGGTCTTAAATCTACTACCACATCAAGAACCTTCCCCGCCACGGTCCTCACTAATTTCGATTGTGCATATTTTCCCTTCTGAAAATGAAGTCCTCTTAAAACACCCTTTTTGGAAGACGATTGATTGTCCTGCACGAATTCCATTTGGAGGCCTGTAACTTCTTCAAATCTCCTTTGGCTGAAACTTTCCAGAAAGGTGCCGCGGTGGTCCTGAAAGACTGATGGCTTCAGTAAAAAACAATCTTTTAGAGGTGTTTGTTCCAGTTCTAGCATTTTAATCAAGTTGTAATAGATAATTTCCATATCCGCTTTTGACCAGAGGTTCGGCCAGCCGGTGAAGTTGTTGTTTGTCAATGTAACCCATTTTATAGGCTGTTTCTTCTATGGATCCTATCTTCAGTCCCTGCCTTTCTTCAATAACCTGCACAAACTGGGCAGCTTTCATCAGGGAATCAAAGGTTCCTGTGTCAAGCCACGCAGTACCTTTATCAAGAATGCTTACCTGCAGCTTTCCTTGTTGAAGATAAGAATTATTAACATCTGTAATTTCCAGTTCCTGCCGCCCGGAGGGCTTTATGTTGCGGGCAATAGTAATTACTTCATTGTCATAAAAATATATTCCGGGAACAGCAAAATTTGATTTGGGAGAAGCCGGTTTTTCTTCAATGGAGATCACTTTTCCCGTCTTATCAAAATCAACAACTCCATATCGCTGTGGATCCTGAACATGATATGCAAAAATCATCCCTCCGTCTGGATTGCTGTTGTTTTGAAGAAGCTTGTCCAGTCCCGATCCATAAAAGATATTATCTCCAAGAATAAGAGCCACTTTATCATTTCCTATAAAATTTGCTCCAATAATGAAAGCTTCAGCCAATCCCCGGGGTTCGTCCTGCACTTCAAATTGAAATTCACATCCATACTGACTCCCGTCGCCCAATAATTCCTTGAATAACGGTAAATCTTTTGGAGTGGAGATGATGAGGATTTCTCTAATTCCGGTCATCATGAGGGTTGACAGCGGATAATAGATCATAGGTTTGTCATAAACAGGCATTAACTGTTTACTCACCGTAAGCGTCAACGGGTGAAGCCTTGTGCCCGATCCTCCTGCCAGAATTATACCCTTCATGCATTATACTTTTCAAGATACCACTGTACCGTTTTTTCAATGCCCGATTCAAAGTTCTCATCGGCTTTCCAGCCTAGCTGCGATTCAAGTTTGGATGCATCAATAGCATATCGTTGATCATGACCGGGTCTGTCTTTTACAAAAGTAATAAGTTCTTTATAGCTCTTGCCGTCTTCCCGGGGCTTTAATTTATCTAAAATTTCGGAGATCTTTTGAGCGATATAAATGTTTTCTCTCTCATTCCGCCCTCCTATGTTATAGGTTTCTCCAAATTTACCTTTTTCAAGCACCAGCTTGATGCCCTTGCAATGATCGGCAACATAAAGCCAGTCACGTACATTCTTTCCATCCCCGTAAATAGGAATAGGTTGCTTTTTAAGTGCCGTGCGAATAATCGTTGGGATCAATTTTTCATCATGCTGATGCGGACCGTAATTATTGGAACAGTTGGTCGTCAAAACCGGAAGTCCATACGTATGGAAATAACTGCGCACCAGGAAATCTGAGGCTGCTTTTGAAGCTGAATACGGGCTGTTAGGAGCGTAAGGAGTTTCTTCGGTAAATAAACCCTCGGCTCCTAAAGTTCCATAGACCTCATCTGTAGAGACGTGGAGAAATTTAGCATCCCTGTACTCATCTTTCAGTTCAAAAGGTCCATCCATCCATAGAGAATAGGCAGTTTGCAGAACATTAAAAGTACCGTTGATATTGGTTTCCACAAAGGCAGCGGGATTTTTAATAGAATTATCCACATGAGATTCGGCTGCAAAATTTATCACCTGCGAAAAATGGTATTTTTTGAAAAGATTTTTTACCAGTTCCTTGTCACTTATGTCTCCCTTTACGAACGTATAATTCTCCTGTCCTTCCACCTCAAGATTACCCAGGTCTCCGGCATAAGTAAGCAAATCGAGATTTACAATATGAGTGTCTTTATTCTCGATAAAAAGATTAATATAATTTGAACCTATAAAACCGGCACCGCCTGTTATCAGCGTGTATTTTTTATTCTCCATCTACTGTTTCCTTTTTTTCTGAATTTTTCTTTTTATCTGATTCCTTCGGAACTTCAAATATTTGCTCAAGGATTTTCTCTGTGATCAAATAAGTAGGTTTCACTCCCGTTGTTCCTAATCCCCCTGAAGCAAGAGTGCTTCCGGTTTCCAAAGGATTATCTGAAGCATAATAGGCATACCTCACCTTGACGTCTTCACTGATGTTTTTTCTCAAACGGGCTGCTGCCTGTACCGCTTTCTGGTAATGTGCCCCCTCCATCTCCAATCCTACCACATTCCATGTGGATTCATGGAAAAACTTAAGAATATCTTTATTCTGAAGGGAAGTTCCCAAAACAGTGATCATTGAGCCGTCGCATACATGTATTCCGTTACCTTCAAGATCTTCTTTTGACAATTCATTGTGAAAAGGGTAATTATCGGCCGTTCCTTCAAACAAGTGAGCTGACGGAATCATAATATCTCCCTTGCCACCCACCAGAATTCCGGCTTTTCCCATAATCGAAATGGAGGCTACATTGAGGTGGATTTTTCCATGCTCGGATTCGTATGGTTTTAGCATTTCGTCCATGGTTTCATAAGCCTGTTCTCCAAAAGCGTAATCCATCACCATGATCACCGGCTTCTCGTCGTCCTTCATTTTTCGATCCAGCTTAAACTTTGAATTAACTTCAGACATTTTCGCCGAGTCAAATATCTGAACATCAATATTGGCGCCGCTGGTATCTTCTATGAAAACCATTCCTTCAGAAACTGCATTTTTCATCACCTTCATCCTTAGCTGGCCGTTGGCGTTGTTGCTAAGATCCTCGTAAATTCCTGAAAGCGATTTTTTCTTCAGTTCGGTTTTTAAAGATTCCGAAGCATATAATGTGTTCATGACACTGTGCATATTTGCACTAATTATATGTAGAGGACGGTTCATAAGATTTTTTTCCAAGAGGACCTCCTTCACCTTATTTGCCCAGATTTCGCCGTGAATATGATGTCCCAAACGTTCTCGTAGAACAGGACTAAAAGTCACAATCCGTTTATTGTTGTTGACCATCTCATCTATTGCCAGTTTACCTAAATAATAGATGATATCCAGAAACCTCTCGGGACTGGACGGGGTACTAAAAAATGGATAAATCGTGCTCACTTCCTGAAAGGTGCGACCCAAAATATTTGCTGTGTGAGTGAGAGCAACTTCCCGCTGTGCCTGGTTAAGAGGCTCCATTTGAGTCACAGCAATCTCCAGCTTTTGCCAATCCCGGGAAACTTCTCCTTCCTCATCTATAAGAATCCGTCTCATGACCTTATGAGATTCGATAAATAGAAAAGTTAAGTGGGTAAGAATATCATATATTTCTGATCGTCCACGGGTGATCTCAATATTCATTTGCTCCTCATCAATCCTGTAGCAGTTCCTGCGCCTCTTTGGCGGCACAATAGGTTTAAAATGAGAATTACCATAGCCTTCATCGCTGGTAAGATTAATAAAACGACATTCCTCTATCCCTAACGGGAGCCTGTCCATCACGTATAAAAGACCGTGCAATTCCACTTTTTCTTCGGCTACAGATCCATATATCTCCGGCCTAAGTATTAGTAAGGATTCGCGCAAAGTTTCACCGGACACTCCCATAGGTTTGTAGAACCCACGGTTAAAAAGATGACGCATCGTGATATACATTCTTTCAATTGCATTAGAACTTTCCTGAGCCCTTGTGCGTCCCTGTAATTTTAAATTACCCATAAATTATTTTCTATTTTTTATATTTTCCAAAGCTTCGGCAATCTTGCGATCATTTGAGAGCCTTGGTAATTTGTTTTGTCCGCCCAGTTTTCCAATAGATTTCATATATTGATGAAAACCGTTTGCGGAAACCCGACTTATCTTTAACTGCTGAAGGATCTTTCCTTCGATCAAATCCAGGTAATATGAATTTTGCTGCCGAAGCGAATGGTCTAAAGCTGTTGCAAAAATATTCAAATCTTCGGGTTCTTCTTCAAATTCTATGAACCACTCGTGGTAAGGCAATTGATCACCTTCGGGAGTTATTTGCGGTGCGACAGTGAACTCCGCGATTTGAACTCCTGTACCGGCAGTAGCTTCCTGCATCGCCTGTTCCACTTCTTTGGCTATCACGTGCTCCCCAAAAGCGGAAATAAAATGCTTAATCCTTCCCGAAACGATCACTCTGTACGGAACCAGCGAAGTAAATTGTACGGTATCTCCAATATCATACGCCCACAATCCTGCGGAAGTAGAGATGATCATCACATAATTCTTGTAAAGTTCCACCTCTCCTATTGTGTATCGCCGGGGATTATCTAAATAGAATTCATTGGCTTTTATGAACTCATAGAAGATTCCGGAATTCAATAACAGAAGCATTCCCTTCTCATTCTGCCTGTCCTGAAAGGCAAAAAATCCTTCAGACGCCGGGAACAACTCTATGCTGTCAACTTTACGACCAATAAGGTTTTCAAATTTAGCACGATACGGTTCAAAATTTACACCACCGTAAATAAACAGATTGAAATTAGGAAAAATTTCTCCTACTTTTTTCCCGGTTCTTGCCTGTAGTCTTTCAAAATACATGTGAACCCATGATGGTATCCCGCTTATCACGGTCATATCCTCCTTAACGGTTTCATCAACAACTGCTTCTACTTTAGTTTCCCAATCTTCAATAATATTAGTCTTCCAGGACGGCATGCGATTGCGTTGGAGATAACCGGGAACATAATGTGCAGCTATGCCGGAGAGCCTTCCAAGTTTAATTCCATTCTTTTCGTCCAGCTCGGGACTACCCTGTAAAAAGATCATTTTCCCGTCTACAAAGCCAGAATTCCCCGTGTCGTTGATATAACACAAAATGGCATTTCGGGCTGCATCAATATGAGTGGGCATGGATTCCTTTGTAAGCGGAATGTACTTAGCCCCACTGGTAGTTCCAGAAGTCTTGGCAAAGAAAATAGGTTTTCCCGGCCATAAAATATCTTTTTCTCCGGCCACCACCTTTTCAACGTATGGTTTCAAGTCTTCATAGTCTCTCACCGGCACCCGGGCTGCATATTCCCTATAGCTCGAAATGTTTCTGAATCCATGATCTTTACCAAACTCTGTATTGGCTGCTTTCTTTAACAGGCCTTCAAAAACCCTTTTTTGAGTCTCTACCGGTTTGGTAGCCCAGACATCAATCTGGCGTCGAACGTAGGCTGCGAATATTTTGGCTGCAAATGATTTAACTGACATAAAATTTATTCAAAATCTATAAAATCTGTTGGATTTACGGGGCGTCCTTCACTCCACAATTCAAAATGCAGGTGAGGTCCTGTCGAATATTCTCCTGTAGAGCCGGCTGTTGCTATAACTTCACCTCTTTGCACTCTGTCCCCCTGCTCTTTAGTGAGAGAAGAATTGTGCTTATAAATAGAAATTAGCCCGTAACTGTGCTCCACGATAATGACATTCCCTGTCTCTGCAGTCCATCCTGAAAAGATTACAGTCCCATCGGCCACAGATTTTACAGGAGCGTTATGAGAAGCAACAATGTCTACTCCGAAATGCTTCTCCTTAATGTTATATCCTTCCGAAAAAGGACCCTTTAAAGGAGGAAACAAGGCGTAGTTGGCTCGGGAGGTGGCAGTTTCAAGAAAGTTATATTTATCCTCCTGCACTACGGTTTCCCTAAGCAGGCTATCTGCTTTTGAAGGTTTCAGGTTTACCTCTTCGGCATTTAACCTGTGGGATTCCATTAAAGAATCCCGGTTAAATTCTGCAGGCTTAACATCTCCCGAAAGTACCTGTTTAATGGAACCAAGATATTGGTTATTAAGCTCTACCACAGTTTGAAGGGAATCTGTTTTATAAGCCAGGTGCAAAGCTCTTTGTTGTAGCTCGGTGGAGGAGTAGCCGGGGATGTATTCCCTAAGGCCTGTAAAGGCAATGAGCACGGTTGTACCTGCAATCAACAATATTGCCGACAGGGTTACCACCACAAAAACATTTAGACGAGTAAGTTTAAAAGACACTTTTTCTTCAAAAGTGTCTTCATTAAGAATAACAAGTCGGTATTTGTGCAGGAGTTTTTGCCTGAAATTTCTTTTATGTTCGGTGTTTCTGGTCATACGTGCTGCCTTGGGCAAAGATATAATAAAGATATTTTAAAGAGGTTTTATCCTTTCATAAACAAATGAATCAAAGTTTTATTAGTAACTTTGCCACATTAAATTGATCATTATGAGTGCAGTTTTTATACCGTTACAGATTGGAGCACCACAAATTATACTAATCGTGGTCATTGTGTTGTTGTTGTTTGGAGGAAGAAAGATCCCTGAATTAATGAGAGGTTTAGGCAGCGGAATTAAAGAATTTAAAGACGCTTCCAAAGAGGACGCTCCTGCCAGTAAATCTGAAGAAGACAAGAAGAGATTGTAAAAAATCGTCTTTCTGATATTTAAAAAAACCCAACTCAAGAGTTGGGTTTTTTAGTTCTCTATTGAATTTTGGCAGATCTAAGAATGGCTTCAAGTTCCATCATATTTTCCCTTTTTCTTGCCGAAGGTGAAAACGCAAATCCTTCTAAAATCACATATCTGTCATTCTCTTCATCAAGTACTGCGTAGTTGATAAAAGGTCCGGCCATGAAATCTCCTTTAACCTCCCACATTCCTTTCGATTCCCATGCAAATTTACCGTCGATTTGAGATTCAAAGAGGTAAGGCGCATAAGCAGCTTCAGTTATCATATAGCTATCTTCCACTCTTCCGGGAATGTGAGTATTCCCAATGGAGTCCCGCATTTCAATAATGTTTCCTATAATATTGGTATCCTTTTCAATAACGTGTCTTGGCACCTCATAAACAAGAATTTCCATACTACCTGTAGGTATGTCCTTTCGTATCCAGAAGAAGTCATCCGTTTCTTTAGCATATCTGTAAGCAGTAGGGAATTTCAACGAGACCCCAAGTCTCTCTTCCAGCTGTTCATCGTTCTTTAAGGATTTTTTGATCCGACGTTGCTGCTCGGCAAGTTCAGTTCTTTTAAAGGTAGAAATAATCTTATCTGCATTTTCATCAATAAGGGAAATGATCTGATCATTTGTCTCCCCGGTGACCAAAACCCCTTTTTGAGGCCTGGCATAGGCATCATCTGCCATTTTTATTTCCGGCTCCTGTCCTTTTTGAACCTGTAAAAAGAGCCTGTTCTTTCTGGCAAAACCTGAGAATGCTTCAGGCGGCATCTGACTCAGAGAAAATAACGGTTCCTCTTGTGGCAGGCCATCAACAGGGGCAGCGAGATGGCGTCGTACTGCTTCTCCTACTTCACCTGTCCAAAGTTCGTTTTCCATGACCACTGTAACATTATTAATATTTCCGGAGGAGTTCGATACTATTACCGGGTCATTCTGGCCATCACCACATCCTGTTAAAATAAAAAGAACGGAATAGAATGCTAAAAGTTTTTTCATAGATAAAATTTAAGGCGGAAAGACTATCCGCCGGAAAGTTTAAGTTTCATCCCCGGCTTTAACCGGTTACTGTTCATATTGTTTAAATTTTTGATCTCCTGTACGGTTACCCCCGGAAACTTTTTGGAAATGCTCCATAGAGAATCACCGTGTTTCACAGTGTAAATCTGAGATGAAGTGGAACTCTCGGCTGTTGCTGAATTTTTCTGAGGATAGATTAAAAGCCTTTGTCCAATCTTAAGATTATTGCTTCTTAAGTTATTCCATTGTTTAATCTGGCTTACTCCTACTCCGTGTCTTTCGGCAATTCTTCCAAGATAATCTCCACGTCTTACTCGATATCTTATAGTAGATTCCGGTTGTACAAGGTCCGTTTCGCTCTCCTCTTTTTGTTCCTTTAAGGCCTTGGTGTAACCATAAATAGCTTCTTCATTATTTACAAAAAGTCCAGTCCTGTTTCGGGGTAATCTAAGGCTATACCTCTCATCTTTCAGGAAAGGAATGACATCCAGTTTGTAGCTGGGATTGAGGAACTGTAACATCTCTTTTTCCACACCTGTTACCTGTGAGATCTCTTCGAAAGTAAGCATCTTCTTTGGATGGATGGTATCGGTCTCGAAGTACGTCGTTCTTGGATGTGGTGGCTGAAAACCGTGTTCTTCAGCATATTCAAAAATATACATGGTGGCCAGAAAAGCCGGCACATACCCTGCAGTTTCACGCGGAAGATAAGACCTCAAAGTCCAGTAGTTGGTAGAACCACCACTCCGTCTTATAGCCTTGGAAACATTTCCCGGTCCAGAATTATAGGAGGCCAAAACCAGATCCCAGTCCTCAAAAACTCTATACAAAGTTGAAAGATACTGAGCCGCGGCTTCAGTAGCCAATACGGGATCCATTCGTTCATCTACGTAAGAACTCACGTCCAGACCGTGCATTTTGCCTGTTGGATACATAAACTGCCACAAACCAGTAGCCCCTACGCGGGATCTTGCGCGGGGATTAAGAGCCGATTCAACTATGGCGAGATACTTTATCTCAAGTGGAATATTATAAATATCAAGTTTCTGCTCAAAAAGAGGAAAATAATAAGTGCTCAGAGCCATTAACCGCTCCATTCCCTTCTTATTCCTCTTTAGGTAAGATTTGATGACGTTCTCAAGCAATGGATTGTATTCAACATTAAATGGTGTTTTAGCATTGAGCCTTTGAAGTCTTAATTTCAGCGTATCTGTGGGTAGATCATCAAAAACTACATCATTGTATTCCTGGTTTAACAGGGAATCTCTGAGATCCATATATAAACTGGATTCAAAAAGTTCCTGTTGCCAAAGGGAATCTATCATCGCTGCCCCCGGATCATCTAAAAGGGCAAAAATAAGAGAGTCTTTGACGATCTTATGAACGGGGACATTATTGGCAAGATCTACATCATCACTATCGAGCAAAAGGAAAAAATCCTGCTCGGGAAGCCTTATGGTATCGCCTGTTTCTCCATACTCCTGTCCTTCAACATTCTTTGCCTCAGTTTTAACCTCCTGGGCAAATGCAGCTACAGACATGAGCAGCATCAAAATTGGCAAAATTTGTTTCATCATAAAGTCATTTCTCAACAAGCGGTGATTTTCTCCTTCAATTATCGTACCTCTTTACCTTTTCAAGGCTTCAATTCCCGGTAAACTTTTACCTTCCAACATTTCCAACATAGCTCCACCCCCGGTAGAAACGTAACTCACTCTATCTTCAAAACCAAATTGTTTAACGGCTGCAACAGAGTCTCCTCCTCCTACAAGAGAGAAAGCACCTTTTTTCGTGGCTGCAGCAATATGTTCTCCAACAGCAATCGTTCCTTTTGCAAAAGGCTGCATTTCAAATACTCCCATAGGTCCATTCCAAAGAATTGTTTTAGATTTCTCAAGAACCTCTCCATATTTTTTAACGGTCTCGGGTCCTATGTCAAGTCCCATCCATCCATCCGGGATTTCGTCTACCAAAACTATTTTGGTACTTGCATCTTCCGAAAAAGAATCGGCTATTACCGAATCCTTTGGAAGATGTATCTTAACCCCTTTTTCCTCGGCTTTCCTAAGGATCTCAAGTGCCAGTTCCAATTTGTCTTCCTCTACCAAAGAGTCTCCAATTTCACCTCCCTGCGCTTTAGTAAAAGTATAAGTCATTCCACCGCCAATGATGAGGTGATCGATCTTATCAAAAATATTTTCAATAACGGTGATCTTTGTTGAAACCTTTGCTCCACCTAAAACTGCGGTCACAGGTTTTTCTGAGCTTCCCAACACTTTCTCAAGACTGTCAATTTCTTTTCCCAGTAGAGAACCCACTGCTTTTTCTTTAAAATAATTAACCACAATAGTGGTGGAAGCATGTGCACGATGTGCAGTACCAAAAGCATCGTTTACATAAATATCTCCCAGTGTAGCAAGTTTTTTAGCAAATCCTACATCTCCTTTCTCTTCTTCTGCATGAAAGCGAAGATTTTCTAATAGGAGCACCTCTCCGGGTTTCAAATTTCTAGCGGCCTGTTGAGCCTTCTCCCCTACACATTCATCTACAAATTGCACATCTACGCCAAGAATTTCTGAAACTTTAGCTACGATGTGCCGTAGCGAATTTTTTTTGTCTACTCCTTTTGGACGCCCCAGGTGGGACATGAGAATAGCGCTGCCGCCATCATTCAAAATCTTATCGACTGTGGGCTTGGCTCCTTCAATCCGGCTGGTATCACCTACTTCCTGTTGTTCATTAAGAGGAACATTAAAATCTACTCTTATAAGGGCCTTTTTATCTTTAAAATTATAATCGCTAATAGTTTTCATATAGCTGGTTTTAGCTTAAATTAAATTTTTCCCTAAGATAATAAAGTGTGAAGAAATTCTATCTTTGCTTATGCTATTTTCTGAAGTTTTAGGCCTTCCGCACATAAAGAATCACCTTACTACAACGGTAGATAACAACAGGATTCCTCATGCTCAATTATTCATAGGATCATCTGGAAGCGGAACGCTCCCTATGGCGATCGCCTATGCACAATACGTCCTTTGCGGCAATACGGGCTCAGAGAATAATACCGGACTGGAAGCCTGTAACATAAAGATGAACAAATTGGCTCACCCCGATCTGCACTTCGCTTTTCCTGTTGCCAATAATGATAAAGTCAAAAAGAATGCTGTTGCTTCTCATTTTAGCGAGGAATGGCGGCAGTTTGTTGAACAGGAGCCCTACGGCAGCCTTTTTGACTGGTACCAGAAATTGGGAATAGAAAATAAGCAGGGCAAAATTGGTGTGGATGAAGCCCATGACATTGTAAAATCCCTTTCTCTTAAATCATACGAAGGAGGCTATAAGGTTATGATCATCTGGATGGCCGAAAAGATGAATGATAGCTGCGCTAACAAATTACTAAAGCTTATAGAAGAACCTCCGCAAAAAACTCTATTTCTACTCATTACCGAAGAAGAAGAGAATATCATACAGACTATACGATCAAGATGTCAGGCATTGCACTTTCCTCCCCTTAATGAAGCAGTAATTGCTGAAGGTTTAATTGCTAGAGAACACTGTGATAGGCCAAAAGCGATGACTATTGCTCACCGCGCTAATGGCAACTTCAATAGTGCTCTCCACATCCTGAAACATAACTCGGGGGACGAGCAATTTGAGGAATGGTTTATTTCCTGGGTAAGAACAGCTTTCAAAGCTAAAGGAGATAAAACTGCTCTAGCCGAACTAATTGCCTGGAGTGAAATGATCGCCGGAACGGGCAGAGAGCCACAGAAAAAATTCCTGCTCTACTGTATGGATTTTTTCAGGCAGGCTCTTATGTATAATTACAAGGCAAAAGATCTCGTGTTTATGGAGCCGCAAACTAAAGGCTTTAAATTAGACAAATTTGCTCCGTTTATAACCGGGAATAATATTACCGGCATAACGAAAGAACTGGAAGATGCCGTCTACCATATCGAGAGAAATGGAAATGCCAAAATCATCCTCACAGACCTATCTATAAAACTAACCCGACTTATTCACAAAAACTAGTTCCTTATGGACCATTTAATTCCAAATATCCCTGTTTACCTCATTTTGGTTTTTACCATTATTACCTTTCTCCAGTCGGGTCTTGACAAGATGATGAACTGGAGTGGTAATTATGAATGGCTTACCGGCCACTTTAAAGGCACTTTTATGGGAGGAATGGTTTCCTTGCTTTTGGGAATTATTCTTCTCCTGGAAATCATTACAGGACTGCTGGCCCTAATAGCTATATTTACCCTTTATATGAATGACAATCCAAGCCTGGCACTTTGGGCACTTGTTCTTGCAGCAGTAACCCTGCTTATGCTCCTGTTTGGACAACGGGTAGCAAATGACTATGCCGGTGCGTTTACCATAGTAGGATACTTCATTGTCATTATTTTTGGAATCTTTCTGGTAACGGCATAAAAAAAGGTTCCATGTGGAACCCTTTATTTATATCTTAAGAAATGTATTTCTTAATCCGTAACCGCAGCATCAGTTTTGGTCACTCCAGCACTCTCATTTAGCTCTTCAAGGATTTCCTGAGTAATATCAAGACCTTCCTCGGCGTACATAATATTTGCAGATTCATTTGAACCAAAAATATAGGTGTAGTCGTTCTCTTCACCATAAGCCTTTACAAAATCCTTTACTTTTGTGATGAGAGAATCTATAACCACATCCCCTTCCTGTCTCAACTGGCCACTTCGCATTTGCTGTTGTTGCTGAAGCATTTGTTGTTTGCGCATTAACTCGTCCTGGGCAGCTTGTCTTTCAGCTTCAGACATTGTTGCCATGTTATCTCTGAATTCCACTACCTCCTGCTGAAAAGCCTGTGCAGCAGAATCCAGTTCTCTCTTCAAACTTTCCGATCTCACATTGAAATCTGCTTCCACTTCTTTCATTTCTGAATACTCCTGAATTAAAACAGTAGTATCTACATACGCAGTTTTTTCGTTGTTACATCCTGTAAACATAGCCCCTAACGAAAGGACCATTATTAATTTCTTCATTTTTAATTTTTATTTAGTTTGTAGCAAAAGTAAGAAAGCAATTCTATTCCTTTTCAAAAATGGCAAAAATCTCATACTATAGGAATAAAATATGGTTAAATACTTTACAATGTAGATTATCTATTAAAAAATGTCATTTTTGAGCCCCAATGAAGCTATAAAAGGAAAAACCCGACCCAAGAGCCAATCACTGTCTAGAATAGGCTTAAAACGTCTGTAAAAGGTGTTTTTTAGGTTTTCCTGAAAAAATAGGCTAGGGAAGAGAAGTTTCCGGTGGTCCTGGCTTTAAAATTTGAAGTAGCCCCTCTCATTATTGCCCGAGGAAGGTTTGCCGAACCACAAGCATATTTTTCAGAAAGAAGGCTAACATAAAACGAGTCGAAAAAAAGTCCTTTTTGAGAGCTAAGAGAAAAACCTTGTGCGGCAAATATTTTTTTAATTGCCGAAGGGGAAAAATGATACAGGTGTCGGGGCACATCATAAGCTGCCCAGTTTTCTTTATACTTCTGCGCATCATGACTTTTAAAATTAGGAACCGCGATGACCAGAAGACCATCAGGTTTTAAAAGCCGATACAATTCTGTTATCTGTTCCTGAAGATCGGGCACATGCTCCAAAACATGCCACATAGTAATTACATCAAAACTATTATCTTGAAAAGAAGAAGTTTCTTTCTGCAGGCCCAGTCCTTTTTTTGAAGCAAGTTCTCTGGCTCCTGAATCGGGTTCAGCTCCAAAAACTTTCCAACCACGTCTTTTTGCTGCCAGTAAAAAATCTCCCGTTCCGGCACCAATATCTAAAATTTTCCCTCCGGAAGTTTTTCCTTTTTGGATCCAGTTTAATTTCTTTTTTAGCATCAGGCTTTTTACCTGCTGATAAATTTTATCCAGAAATCTCTTTTTTGAATCGGTATGTGAAATGTATTCTTCGCTCTTATAATAACCTGGTAGCTTATCAAGATTAGGGCGGGGAAAAGTAGCTAAGAGTTCAAGATCATTTGCCTTTCTCAATTCAAAAGACTCTCCACTTACTGTGTGATCTTTACATACGAGGAAGGGTTCTTCAGAAAATTCTATTGGAAACATTTAAAATTATTAGCAGTTGTTCCACGTGGAACTATTACATTTTTACCTTCCCATATAAACCAGCAAAACTGAAATGTCATTTGGGCTCACCCCACTAATTCTTGAAGCTTGTGATACAGAAGTTGGTTTTACTTTCTTCAGTTTTTCACGTGCTTCATAGGACATGGATTTGATCCTGGAGTAGTCAAAATCCCCCGGAATTTTTATTCCTTCAAGTCTGTGAAGTTTATCGGCATTGTTCTTTTCCTTCTGAATATAGCCCGAATATTTAACCTGAATTTCGGTTTGCTCAAGTACTTCTTCATTCAAATCATTCTCCTGAATATACTCCTCTACTCCACTAAAAGTCCGCACATCCTGCATGGCAATATTAGGTCTGGAAAATATTTTGAAGATCTTATCGCTTTGCTTCATGGGCGCAGAATCATTTGCTTCCAAAACAAGATTAGACTCATCCGGAGCTACACTGGTCTCTTTCAGGAAGTTTACAAAAGCGTACGATTTTGTTTTCTTTTCCTCCATCTTTTGCATCCTTTTTTCAGAAGCCAAACCAATTTTATATGATTTTTCGGTCAGCCTGAAATCGGCATTATCCTGTCTCAATAAAGTTCTGTATTCAGCTCTTGAAGTAAACATGCGATATGGCTCTTCAGTTCCTTTTGTGATAAGATCATCAATAAGAACTCCTATATAGGCCTCACTCCTTTGCAATACAAATTCTTCTCTCTCCTTCACTTTTAGAGCGGCATTTATTCCTGCCATCAATCCCTGGGAACCGGCTTCCTCGTAACCTGTAGTTCCATTAATTTGGCCGGCGAAATAAAGTCCGTTAACCAGTTTTGTTTCGAGGGTGTGCTTCAATTGTGTCGGCGGGAAATAATCGTACTCGATCGCATAACCTGGTCGAAAGAATTTCACATTTTCAAAACCTGCAACTGAACGAAGCGCTTTAAATTGAACATCCTCGGGTAACGAAGTGGAAAATCCATTTATATACATCTCCACAGTATTCCAACCTTCAGGTTCAATAAACAGTTGATGTCTGTCTTTCTCGGCAAAACGGTTGATCTTATCTTCAATTGAAGGACAATATCTCGGACCGATACTTTTAATCCTTCCGTTAAACATTGGAGAACGATCAAAACCTTCTTTTAATAATTCGTGCACCTGGGGCGAGGTGTAAGACATATAACACGATCGCTGTTTTGTAAGCGGTTTTGTTTCGTCTAAATAGGAAAACTTTGAAGGTACATCATCCCCGGGTTGTTCGATCATTTTTGAATAATCCAAAGATCGTCCATCCACTCTGGGTGGTGTTCCGGTTTTCATTCTTCCGGCTTCAAAACCTAATTGTACAAGTTCCTCGGTAATTCCGGTTGCAGCTCTTTCTCCTGCCCTACCGCCTCCAAATTGTTTATCTCCAATGTGGATCAAACCATTTAAAAAAGTACCATTGGTTAGAATTACACTTTTAGCTTTAATCACCAATCCCAACGAGGTTTTCACCCCTACAACTTTCTCTCCTTCTATAAGAAGTCCAGAGACCATCTCCTGATAAAAATCCAGATTTGCTGTTGCTTCAAGTCGTAAACGCCAATGCTCTGCAAACATCATTCTATCACTCTGCACCCTGGGGCTCCACATTGCAGGTCCTTTTGATTTGTTCAGCATTTTAAACTGAATCGCACTGGTGTCACTTACGAGTCCGCTGTAACCTCCAAGAGCATCAATCTCCCTTACGATTTGACCTTTGGCAATTCCGCCCATGGCAGGATTGCAACTCATTTGGGCTATATTTTGCAGGTTCATGGTCACCAAAAGTGTACTGGCGCCCATATTGGCTGCCGCAGCTGCGGCCTCACTTCCGGCATGACCGGCTCCTACAACAATAACATCATATTCGTTCTGAAACATAAATTTCCTTCTATTGTTCCACGTGGAACATTTTCATTTTTTCCTCTTCTTTAGTTCGCATTAGTTGTTCTTCTTCCGCGGATTTATCCTTATATCCGCACAGGTGAAGAACTCCGTGAATGATTACCCGCTTAAGCTCTTCAGAGAAATCCACATTATAAGATTCAGAATTGTCTGCTACTCTTTCGGTGCTAATAAAAATATCTCCGTTGAGGATATTGCCCACGGAAGAGTCAAAGCTGATAATATCAGTATAAGTATCGTGATTAAGATACTTCTGATTCATCTCCAGCAAGTATTCATCACCGCAGAAAATGAAACTAATTTCACCAGTTTTCTTACCTTCAGATGCCACCACTTTCTTCACCCAATTTTCATGAGCAGGAATATTCTCCAGTTCAAAATCATTTTCGGAATAAAAATTAATTATCTCGTCGTTCAAAATACTCTTTTACTTTAAGCTTATAAATGGGGCGCAAAGGTAAGGTTTGTCTGTTTAAAATTTCAGTGGTATTAAAATATTCTTTAGCTCGATCTCTGGCGGCATTAGTCTCATTAATATACTCATCCTTACCGGTTGTAGATTCCCTTTCCGGTTTTCTACCCTGCTGTAATTTTGCCTCTTCCAGTTCAAGCAATTTGTGTTCCAATTGCTGCATTCTTTGTAGCACCCCGGGATCAAAACCTTTTTCAAGAAGCTGTTTTTCTATCTGCTCCATTTCCTTTTTAACTCCGTTGCCTTGACCATCTTTTCCTTCCTCCTTTAGCTTCTCATCTAAAGCCCGTCTCAACATTTGTTGTTCCTGGTATATTTTAAATAACTCTCCATTCCTTTCTTCACCTGATTCTCCGCTCTTTCCCTGTTTCTGTTCTTGCTCATTCTTCTGCATTTGCTCCCGCATCTTCTCATTGAGTTCCCCCTGCGTCTTTATAATATCAGGAAGTTGTTGGCCTTGCCCCTGTCCTTCGGAAGACGAGGAACTTAACATGTCTTCCATGTTACCCAGGATGTCACTTAATAAGTAGGCAAGATCGTTAGCACCTGTTACCACATACTGCTGACTGCTCACTCCCATTCTAATATCATTTTGGGCTAATCGATCCAGAGTCTGATCAAGACTGTAATCTACATCAACAAGATTTTTTATAATTGGTTCACTTATCATTTCATTCCTTAACGCCAGGGCATACAAACTATCATCAACATGACGAAAATTTTCTCTCAAAAGATCCTGTCGCCTCAACTTCCCCGGTAAAGAAGCATTATCACTACCTAACTTTTTAAAATCTTCCATAAGTTCCTCCTGTCCAAAACTAAAGGTTACAAGGTTATCAAGTATTTGCCGCAGCATTGCAACATCCTCCTGCATTTGCTGCATTCCTCCCTGTTGCATTTGCTGTTTCATCCTTTGACTCATTTCCTGGAGTTTTTCTCCGGCTTTCTTTTGTTCATTTTTCGCACCTTGCTTATTCTGTTTTTTTAGTTCTTCCTCCGCTTTTTGTTGTCCCTCCTTAATGTCCTGCTGTTCTTCCTTACTTTCAGGTATTTCCAGTGGCTTCTTAAGCCCCTTGTTTTCCTTTTGGAGATCTTCAAGATCTTCAAAAGTTTCCTCCGTTTCTTTTGAAATGGAATCCTGCGCACTCACCGTATTCGCCTTTTCTTGTTCGGCTAATTCTTCCTGCTTTTCTCCCAACTCTTCCAGTTTCTCTGCTACCCTGGCAGTCTTCTCCTGTACATAATATTTCTTAGTCAATTCCAGAAGTTGCTCCAAACTTCTTTCCTGATTCCTGTTGTTTTTAGAAAGCTCTTCTAATTTTTCCTGAAGTCCCTCCTCCTGTATTTTCTCTGAATATTTTTCCAGCTCCTCAAGAAGTTTCTCATTTTCCTCCAACTCTTCCTCACGGTTGGAAAGTCTTTCCTCGAGATTCTTTTTTAGATCTTCATTTTGAGGCGTGGATTCTTCTTCCAGATTTCGTTTAAGCTTTTCCGTAAAATTCTCCATAAGCTGGTTCTGCTGCTTTTGGCGTTCAAGAAAATTTTCGAGCTTTTTGCGGTCGTTGTAGTTAAGCTCCCTCTTTTCCTTCTGAAGCCTTGACAATTCCTCTAATTCCTTCTCCGAAAGTTTCATCTTTTCCAGGGAACCATCCATACCCTGAATTGCTTCTTGTTGTTCCTGAAGTCTTTGTTGCTTCTCCTCAGAATCTGTCTTCTTATGGTAAGTAAAAAGATTACTTTTCACCCTTTTATAACCGTTAATCCTGTCATTATCAATAACTTCGAAATAAAACTGATAGGCTTTACCTTTTTCAAGGTTTAGAGTATCGGGGAAACTGGTGACAAACTCACCAATGTTACCTTTGCCCCAAGGGAGACGCACCAATCTCTCCTCTCCCGGAGATTCTGTTGGCTGTACTACCAGGTTAACAGCAGAAATTCCGTAATCATCAGAAACTTTTCCGAAGAAATACTGGATTTCCATATCTAAAGAATCCACCTGCTGTTCAAGAACAAGTTCGGGATATTCATCCTTTACGGTTCTTATCTGGTAGTTCAGATTTTCATAGTTTTTTACTTTATCATTCGAAGTACTTATCTCATAGTTTACCGAAGAATTCAGTCGCTTTTCCAGTTTAAAAAGGTCTCCCTGTTTTTCGAATCTTTGTAGAGTATCATTCAATTGCATTTCAACTTCTTTAGTCGTCGAGGTTTCAAGCTCCCAATTAATAAATGTGCCTTCGGGCACGGTAGCATTTCCGGTACCATCAACTATCACCTCCCCTAACCTCGTATGTGCAGGATATTTTAAAATCATCCTCAAATTCCGCATTTTTGGAACCTCTACAATTTCAACTTCATAGGTCCCCGAGCTAACTTTGTTTGCGGAAAGACTGAAGTCGAAAGAATTTTGAGCCGGCTCGAAAGAATACTCAAAGGTGCCCGGAGAAACCCGCTTCATAAAATAAGTTTGTCCGTTGTATTGCACAGAGGCATCCTCGGGAACGATTCTTCCATTGGTACTCACCTGGATGGTTAGTGCCTCATTTTCTTTGATCTGCAATTGATCGTTATGCAGCTGAAAAGAAAAAGGTGCAGGCGGTTCATAAGCCGTTTTATAATTAACCACCCGCTCATAACTCCCCGAAAAGACTTCAGTTCTTCCCGAAAGCACCACGAGTATAATAATGATCAAAGGAATGGCAGCATATTTAAGGTATGGTACATTTTTCCGCAGATCTACAGCCATAGAAAAAGGTACAGGGCGTAATTCCCCGGCCTTTTGATCAATAGAAGCAATAAGCAGATCTGTTTTTCGATCATTGTTGTTGAGCTGCAGTAAATTCAGGAGTTTGTCATTGACTTCGGGGAAATGGCGGCCAATAATTTTTGAAGCATCGGTGTAATCGATTCCTCGGGAGATGCGGAACAACTTCAGCAGTGGATAGACGATAAACCTTCCGAAGAGAAAGACCTCTACCGCCACAAAACTCCAAAACAAAATACTACGGCCCGTAGAATTGAGCCAGAACAAGTGCTCAATAAAAAGTGTTAGAATAAAATACAGCAACCCAATGGCTACAAAAAATATGAAGCCTTTTAGAAGTTCGTTGAGATAAAACTTCTTTATGAACGCCTCCAGCTTCTTTCGTAAAATCTCAAAATTATCCATGCTCATCCCCTTTTTCAATCTCATAAAATTACAATTTTATTCGAGATTGTATTCCAACCTCCACATATTCAGTGCCATTTCGATAACCTAAAGAATCCTTTATCTTTGCATAATAAAACCAGCGTTATGTCTACAGAAAAAGTAAGGGTGCGTTTTGCGCCGAGTCCTACGGGGCCGTTACATATTGGAGGAGTTAGAACCGCTCTTTTTAACTACTTGTTTGCAAAAAAACACGACGGAGATTTTATTCTTCGCGTAGAAGATACAGACCAGGCCCGTTATGTGGAAGGAGCTGAGAAATACATCATCGAATCCCTCAACTGGTGCAACATTCCTTTTGATGAGGGCCCCGGAAAGGAAAAAGATGCCGGTCCTTACCGTCAAAGTGAGCGCAAATATATTTACAGGGAATATGCTGAGAAACTTCTCGCTTCCGGAAATGCGTACTACGCTTTTGATACGACCGAAGAATTAGACAAGCACCGGGAGGATCATGAGGCTAAAGGAAAGACTTTTATCTACAACTGGCACAATCGCCAAAAGCTGAAGAATTCACTTTCGCTTTCTGAGGCTGAAGTAAAGCAGAAAATAGAAGCAGGAGAACCTTACGTTATACGATTTAAGAGTCCCGAAGATGAAACGCTTCATCTAAAGGATGAGATTCGCGGCGAAATGACTATTGAAACTAAAATCCTTGATGATAAAGTGCTTTTTAAAAGTGACGGGATGCCCACTTACCACCTGGCAAATATTGTGGATGATCATCTCATGAAGATCACGCATGTGATACGCGGAGAAGAATGGCTGCCTTCCCTTGCATTGCACGTCCTTTTGTATAGAGCATTTGGCTGGACTGCTCCTAAATTTGCCCACCTCCCACTTATTCTAAAGCCCCAGGGCAAAGGAAAATTAAGTAAACGTGACGGAGACAAAATGGGCTTTCCCGTTTTCCCGCTGGAATGGAAAGATCCAAAGTCGGGTGCCATTTCTACCGGCTACCGGGAAGAAGATTATTTTCCTGAAGCTGTAATTAATATGCTTGCCCTTCTAGGCTGGAATGCCGGCGGCGGAACCGAAAAAGAGATCTATAATTTAAAAGAACTTACAGAAGCCTTTACCCTTGAGCATGTTTCTAAAGGCGGATCCAAATTTGATCCAGAAAAAACAAAATGGTTTCAGCATCATTATATGCAGCAGGCCGAGGATCAGGAACTGGCCGGTGATTTCCTCGAGCTGTTAAAAGAACAAGGTGTGAACTCAAATAAAGAATATGTTGCCAAGGTAATTGCCCTTCTAAAGGAAAGAGTGACGTTTTTAAGCGATTTCTGGGAATTGGGGAGCTACTTCTTCACTGCACCCGAAAACTATGATGAAAAGGCTGTAAAAAAGGCCTGGAAAGAAGATACTTCTGAAGTTTTGGATTCTGTTATTTCGATTGTGGAAGAAACTGAAGATTTTAGTGCAGGAAACCTTCAGGAAAAGGTGAAATCGTGGATAACTTCCGAAGGAATAGGTTTCGGAAAGGTAATGCAGCCCTTCAGGCTTTCTCTTGTTGGTGCAATGCAGGGTCCCGATGTATTTGACATTGCTGCCGCTATTGGAAAGGATGAAACCATTGCCAGATTAAGAACAGCGCAAGAGAAACTATAGTTTTAAAGAATGTATAATAAAAAAAGCCATTTTTGAAAGGTTTCAAAAATGGCTTTTCTCATTTTAGTTTCTACCAGACTACAGGAACATTGTAATACCGGTAGCAACTATACTCAGATGGCCTTTTGGGTTTGTAAATCCCGCATCTTTTTCCTGGAGATTTTCATCTTCAAGACCTTTCAGCATATTATTAAGCCCGTATTGATATTGTAGCCAGAACTTCACTTTTTCAAATCCGCCGCTAACTCCAATCGCAAAGTTTACATTAACGGGGGTCACTTTTTCAATTTCAATCGCCTGAATATTATAGTTGGCCAGATACCAAAGTTCTTTATCCTGTCTTGGCTCAAGCCTTCCATTCACCTGTAATACCGGTCCTGCCTCGATGCTTAGGTGGTGGTCAAGGAGCTTATAACTTCCCAGAAAACTACCTTGTACCCCAACCATACTATACTCTATAGCCTGCAAAGGCGTGGTAAGTTCGACTTTTTTCCTGCCGTCTATGTCCAGCTGAAAATCATAAAAATTGATCCCATATATAAACTGAAAGTCCTCATAAAAAGAGGCCCGGGCAGTAAAACCCGCTGTCCAGCTCACCTTAGGTGTCACCGGCAGGTCATTTGTTGCTATATTAAAGTAATTGGCACCAGCCTGTAATCCCAGCCTGTTATACTGTCCATCCCAAATTTCACGTTGAGCATTCGCCTGAAAGGAGAATAACACCACACCTGCCATAAAGAAGATTTTCTTCAAATTCATAAGTAGGAATTTATTTTTGAGGGACTAAATGTAGGAGATTAATTTTATATCTTTCGTTAAAATTAATCTTCACCAAATGATAGCCACAGTTTTAACCGCATTTTTCGTAGTCTTTGGGTTAATAATACTCTTTTCCGGAGTATTCACAGTAAAACAACAAACTGCAGCAATTCTTGAACGTTTTGGAAAATTCCAGCGTATAAGTAACAGCGGACTGCATTTTAAAGTCCCAATTATAGACCAAATAGCAGGTAGAATTAACTTAAAGGTACAGCAACTGGATGTACTGGTAGAAACAAAAACAAAAGATGATGTATTCGTAAAACTGAAGATCTCCGTCCAATTTCAGGTGATCGCAGCAAGGGTTTATGACGCTTTCTACAAACTTGAAAACTCCCATGATCAAATAACCTCCTACGTATTTGACGTTGTTCGTGCGGAAGTTCCAAAGATGAAACTGGATGATGTTTTTGAAAGAAAAGATGATATCGCAATAGCGGTAAAAAGGGAATTAAATGAAGCCATGGAAGAATATGGATACGACATCATTAAGACTCTCGTAACCGACATTGATCCCGATGTACAGGTAAAAGCGGCCATGAACCGCATTAATGCTTCAGAAAGGGAAAAAGTAGCTGCAGAATATGAAGCCGAAGCAGAAAGGATCAAGATCGTTGCCAAGGCCCGTGCAGAAGCAGAAAGCAAACGTCTTCAAGGTCAGGGAATTGCAGACCAGCGTCGTGAAATCGCCCGAGGTTTGGAAGAAAGTGTGGATGTACTAAACAATGTAGGAATCAATTCACAGGAAGCCTCTGCCCTTATTGTAGTTACCCAACATTACGACACTCTACAATCTCTTGGAGAGGAAACACAAAGTAACCTTATTTTATTACCTAATTCCCCTCAAACGGGAAGCGATATGCTTAATAATATGATCGCATCTTTCACTGCTTCAAATCAAATTGGAGAAGCTATGAAAAAAGAAAATGCTCTCAGGGAGCAGAAAAGAAAGGAAAAAGAAGCACGTAAGAACAGACACATACCTCCGGAACTTCCTAAACAGGAGAACAATGAGGACAATGTGGAGGAATAATTATTTCCATTTATCACCAATATAACCAAGAACAGAGGTGGTTCCTTTTAGAATCATTGAATTTTTGAAGATACTGCCAGCCGCACTTTTGAGAATACGTTTAGGGGAAAGGCTTTCTTTAGTCATGTTATAGCTAAGGAATACCTTTTCTTTATCAATCTCCTTTTGGAGCTCAAGAAGCTTAAGGTCTCTTTCTATTTCCTTAAAATTTTTATATTCTCTCATTATTTTTTCTTAATTGTAATTCCGTCTTTTTCTTCAATAATGACCGTATCTTCTTCCTGAACTGAGACTTTTTCTTTTTCTTTAATTATGACCTCATCTGTCTTGTAATCTACCTGTTCAGTAAATTCGGGATGAGTCTTTTTAGGTCTTTTTTTGGGCTCCTCAAAGAATTTTTTAGAGGCAGGTGGCAATAATGCTTTCATAAGTAATTTACTGCCAAAGAAAACGAAGAAAAGAGCGAAAAGAAGATATAGTCCCGCTACAATAAAGAATCCGCTACTTGGAGAATCCAGCCAGTTGCTTAAAGCTATAGCGATAGCAATGGACAGGAAAAGTAAAAAAAATAAACCAAAAAAAGCTATTGCCACACCTTTAATGGTGGCAGTAGCTCCTTTCATGGTTTTATTAAACAAATCCAGCTTATAATACTCCGCACTACTTTGTGCGAAGTTTTTGATGTTTTCGTTTAATTCCTTTAAATTTTCAGATATTCTTTCGAATGCCATAAGATTTAGACTGTAGCACTACCTGTGTTCTTACTTCCTTTGGATGCTACAGACGAATCAATATCAGCATTGTCTTTGTTAGCTTTGGATCCACTTCCAGTATTGGTGTTGGAATCGGAAAGACTCTGTCGATCCTTCTGAAATTTAGCGTTCTGTCTTTTAAGCTCATCAAGCTTAGTTTCAAGGCTGCTCAGAATTTCATCCGCTTTATAACTTGCTGAAGATAAAGTTTCCTCAAGTCTCTGCTCAAAATCTGATTTTGCTTTCTTTGCCTTTTGACTGAGATTTGAAGAGGTCTCCTTATATCGCTTATTTAAATCATCCTGAGTTCTTCTCGCGTTATCACCAAGTTTTCTCCTGGTTTCCTCTCCACTCTCAGGGGCATATAACATTCCAAGGCCGGCTCCAATTGCTGCCCCTGTTAGCAATGCTAAAAATGTACTTCCTGATTTTGCCATGATATTCGTTGTTATTAAGATTAATACTACAACCAAATATACTTCAATGAGGGCTGTACCGCTGTTAATAACCGGTTAATATCTAAAATCCTATGCTAAATTATTCTTAATTGGAAATACCATAATTACGGACATTATTCTTTGCCTCCCCAGGAATCCCTCAATGTTACCGTACGGTTAAAGACAATATGCTGCTCTGAACTTTCTTTATCAACGTTAAAATATCCTAATCTTTGGAACTGAAAATTATCCAAAGGTTCAACATTTTTAAGGCTGGGTTCAATAAATGCGGTGATAACTTTCAAGGATTCAGGATTAAGAAAATCCAGAAAATCTTTTTTCTTATCGGCATCGGGTGATTCTACACTAAATAATCTATCGTACAGCCTTACTTCTGCCTCAATTGCATGTTTTGCGGAAACCCAGTGCAAGGTTCCTTTAACCTTGCGCATGGATTCTTCGGTACCGCTGCCGCTTCGGCTCTTTGGATCGTAGGTACAGTGGATCTCTGTGATCTCTCCTGCATCATTTTTAATCACTTTCTCGCTTTTAATAATATAAGCGTTCTTAAGCCTTACTTCCTTTCCAAGAGTGAGCCTAAAAAACTTACGGTTAGCTTCTTCTTTAAAATCTTCCTGCTCAATAAACAATTCTTTAGAAAAAGGTACTTCTCTTGAGCCTGCGCTTTCATCTTCAGGATTGTTTTCGGCTTCGAGCCATTCCTCTTCCCCTTCAGGATAGTTAGTAATAACCACCTTTACAGGATCTAAAACAGCCATTACCCGAGGTGCCGTTTTATTAAGATCTTCCCGAATACAAAATTCTAACAGAGAAACATCAATTATATTTTCCCTTTTTGCAATTCCAATTGTTTCAGCGAATTTCCGGATAGATTCCGGAGTATATCCTCTTCTCCTAAGTCCGGAAATAGTAGGCATTCTGGGATCATCCCAGGATTTCACTATTCCTTTCTCCACAAGATGTAGAAGCTTTCTTTTACTTACTATAGTATGGCTAAGATTACGACGTGCAAATTCTCGTTGTTTTGGTCTAAAATCTTCCGCAAAACTAACCTTTTCGAGAAACCAGTTATAAAGTTCCCTGTGTGGCAAGAATTCCAGTGTACAAAAAGAGTGAGAAACAGCTTCAATGAAATCGCTTTGCCCGTGAGCCCAGTCGTATAGCGGATAAATCATCCAGTCATTGCCCGTACGATGATGTTTTCGATGCAAAATCCTGTACATGACAGGATCCCGCATCAACATGTTCTTCGCAGCCATATCTATTTTGGCCCTCAATACGTGCTCTCCTTCCTTTGTCTCTCCATCTTTCATCTTCTGAAAGAGTTCAAGGTTCTCTTCTACAGATCTCTCCCGGTAAGGACTGTTTTTTCCCGCCTGAGTAGGAGTTCCCTTTTGTTCGGCAATAGCTTCGGAAGGCTGACTGTCGACATAAGCATCACCGGATTTTATCATTAACACCGCCCAGTCATAGAGCTGCTGAAAATAATCTGAAGCATAACATTCCTTTGCCCAATTAAAGCCAAGCCACTCCACATCGTGTTTAATAGCGTCAACATATTCCTGTTCTTCTTTAATTGGATTGGTATCGTCAAATCTAAGATTCACCGGTGCATTGTACTTCTCTCCCAACCCGAAGTTGAGGCATATAGACGAAGCGTGGCCAATATGAAGATACCCATTTGGTTCTGGTGGAAACCTGAATTGGAGTTCCTCTTTTTTATAATCATTTTTTAAGTCTTCTTCGATTATTTGCTCAATAAAATTGAGGGATCGTTTTTCTTCAGCCATAGTTTCTGGAATCATCTTAAGGAGGCAAAATTAAAGAAAATAAACATCAATTCCGCCGCTAGATGCCTGTCTTCTGAATTGTTCCTATCTTCGCAAAAAATTAGTTTTGGGAAGTATAAAGCTGAGAAACATAAAAGTTTTCGCCTATCATGGATGCCTGAAGGAAGAGGAGCAGATAGGCAGTGATTACAGAGTGGACCTTAAAGTGAACGGAGATCTTTCACTTTCTGCGAAAACCGATGCTCTAAAAGACACTATTGATTACGTGCATTTAAACAAGATCGTGAAGGAAGAAATGGCGATACGATCAAAATTACTGGAAACGGTGGCTGAGAGAATCCTTAATCGGGTTCTTGAGGAACTTATCATAGTGCAAAAGGTAACAGTTGATGTGTCAAAAATAAACCCTCCCATAGGTGGTAACGTAGCTATGGTCACCGTAAGAAGAAGTAAAAGCAGATAATTTCTTATAAATTGCCAAAGTAGGCGAAAAGGCAGGCCTATGAAAAAAGAAATTTTATTACATTTGCCTTCCGTAACAAAAACGGCATCGTGGCCGAGTGGCTAGGCAGAGCTCTGCAAAAGCTCGTACAGCGGTTCGAATCCGCTCGATGCCTCTCTAAAAGCTCCTTTTTTAAGGGGCTTTTTTATTTAAAAAGAATTTATAATAATTTACTAACGGCGTACAGCGGTTCTCCCGAAGCATCGTGACGCTCGATGCCTCTCTAAAAGCTCCTTTTTTAAAGGGCGTTTTTGTCTTTAACAAAGGAAGAAGGTTTCAGAGGCAAGACTGGATTATTAAAGTCAAAGACTTCCTTTTTCTTTTGAGTTTATTTTAAAATCTTATTTGGCATTATATTATAGGTCGGAAATTCGAAGTTACCTCTTCAAAATGCCATATTAGGAAAGTATTTTTGGTCATTCGCCCATTGGTAAATTTCCTTTGGAATTTGGTGCTTGATTTTTTGAAGTTTCCCTAATTACCTCTCAAAAATACCATTTTTGGATTCTTTTATTCTAAGTATTGAATATAAGCACCAGATTCAGGTGTAATGTTATCAATCTGATCCTGGATTTGGTTCATTTCCTGTGGAACGAGGCCCTGAGCAACTAAAAATACACCAAATACTATTAGAATTATACTAATTATCTTTTTGATATTATAAATGCGGTCGGGAGTAAGCTTTTGGTTAAGCTTTTTAGCCGCCAGGATCTTAAAAATATCAATTATGATGTACGTCCCCAGGACAGTTCCAAAGAAGACGACCATTCTGTTGGTTTCCATTTCCAATTGAGGACCAAAAACAATAATAAGTCCCAACCAAAACCCAAGAACCCCGATGTTAATAAAGTTAAGCAGGAATCCTTTGACTGCCAGTCCCAAGTAATCTCTTTTGTTGAGTTTCTGGATTTCAGGAACTTCTTCGTGCGGTAAAATCTTTTTATTCTGCACAAATTGAATGATTCCGTAGGTAATCAAAATACCTCCTCCAAAAATGAAAAGCGCCGGATCATCCTTGATCCTGTTCAATAGTTTTGTGGTACTTAAATAAGCTACTATAAGAAAAACAATATCAGCAAAAACAACTCCGAGATCAAATGAGATTGCAGCTCTAAAACCTTTAATAGCAGCGGTTTCCAGGAGTACGAAAAATACCGGCCCCAGTAAAAAAGCAAGAAAAAATCCTAAAGGTATTGCAGCCAGTATATCCTGAAACATTCAGCTCTTTTAGTTTCACAAAGATAGGATTTTACTTTACTTACAAAATTCTACCGCCCAGGCTGGTCTTTTTATCAACTTCGGCAGGTCTACCAAAGATCTCTACAGTTCCGCCAAGCCTGGCAGTGGCCTTTACATATTCTGTGGCATAAACTTCTCCTTTACCAGCAGTACCCGCACTAACTTCAGTTACTTCAGTACGTAAGTTTTTTCCGTAGTAATGTCCCCCGGTGTTAATTTCAACCACCTGTTCTTCAGCTTCTCCTTCAATGGTTATTCTTCCCCCGGTAATAGATTTTGAATTGATTTTACGGCCTTTCACCCTGCCAAGTATAACAGCACCCTCCTGCACCCGGAAAGTTAATTCTTCACCCCTTAATTCGTCCGTAATTTCAATAATAGAAGCTTGATTGGCATCTATTGTATTTAAATCTTTGGTGTACAAAGTGATTAGAGTGTTATTTTCTGACCAGATATTGTCGAGAGAGAGCCTTATTTCAAGTCGGTCTCCATCAATTTCATACTTCACATCATTTTTACTGTGTCCAGTGATCACGATGCGGTTTTCGGTAGAGGGAATGATTTCCACTTCCACTGCATTAAATGTTTTTAACTCTGAAAAGCTTTCCAGATCCTCCTCTACATCCTGCGCTTTGGCAGAAATTGCTATGAAAATAAATAAACAGGTAAAAAGGGTTCTACTAATTTTGATTTTCGACATCATCTTTGCTTCCAATTAAATTAAAGTCCAAATGCCTTTTAACAAGATCGGCATTTTTAACTGTGACATAAACCTCGTCACCTAACTGGTAAACCTTTTTTGTTTTACGGCCAATGATAGCATATTGTTCGGGATCAAAATCAAAGTGATCCATTCTTATATCACGCAGCCTCACCATGCCCTCACATTTATTGGCAATGATTTCAACATAGATTCCCCACTCGGTAACACCTGAAATAACGCCGAGGAATTCTTCATCATTGTGTTCCTGCATAAATTTAATTTGCATGTACTTGATAGAATCCCGTTCGGCACTTGTGGCCAAACCTTCCATATTACTACTGTGCTGGCATTTAGCCTCGTACTCCTCCTCGGGAGCAGATTTACCCTGATCAAGGTAATGCTGTAGTAATCTATGGACCATAACATCTGGATATCTCCTTATTGGTGAGGTAAAATGAGAATAATGACTAAAGGCGAGCCCGTAATGACCAATATTGTCTGTGCTGTAGTAGGCCTTACTCATCGTTCTAATGGTAAGGGTGTCAATAAGATTCTGTTCCTTCTTTCCCTGGACATCGCTCAATAAATTATTAAGAGATTGAGATATTTGTTTTTGATCTTTCAGATTCAATTTATGTCCAAACTTGCTTACTAAAGATTGCAGAGCATTCAACTTCTCGGTATCCGGTTCATCGTGGCAGCGGTAAACAAAAGTCTTTTTAGGCTTCTGTTTCCCAATGAATTCAGCTACTTTTTTGTTGGCGAGCAACATAAATTCCTCAATAAGTTTATTAGCTTCCTTTGAAGTTTTAAAGAAAACACCGATGGGTTCATTTTTCTCATCCAGCTCAAATTTAACCTCTACCTTATCAAATGAAATTGCTCCTTCGCCCATCCTCTTTTTCCGCATTATTTCAGCGATTTCGTTCATCTTAAGAATAGCTGTAACTATTGCATCATCTGTTCTATAGCTTTTGCCAGTTATTGAGATATCTTCAGGAATATCGCCACCTGTAGTTTCAATGACATATTGTGCTTCTTCATAAGCAAATCGTGCATCGGAATAGGTGACAGTTTTACCAAACCATTGATCTTTAACCTCCCCTTTTCCGTTCATTTCAAAAACTGCAGAAAAAGTGTATTTTTCCTCATTCGGTCTTAGTGAACAGGCATTGTTGGAAAGAATTTCGGGCAACATAGGTACCACCCGATCAACTAAATAAACCGAGGTGGCCCGGTTAAAAGCTTCTTCATCAAGAATAGTTCCCGGCTTCACATAATGGGAAACATCGGCAATGTGAATCCCGATTTCATAATTACCATTTTCCAGTTCACGGAAACTTAAGGCATCATCAAAATCTTTGGCATCTTTTGGATCTATGGTGAAAGTCAAGACTTCCCGCATATCCCGTCTATTTTTTATTTCAGTTTCCTGAATGCTGGTATCTATTCCCTGTGCAAAATTTTCCACTTCCTGCGGAAATTCATGCGGTAAACCATATTGGGCTAAAATTGAATGAATCTCGGTATTATGTTCTCCCGGCTTACCCAAAACCTGGACAATACGGCCGAAAGGTGAATCTGCCTTTTCGGGCCATTCTTCCATTTCGACTACCACTTTATCACCATTTTTAGCTTCCCCGATCTTATTTTTCTGAACAAAAATATCGGTGTACATTTTTCCATCCTGAATGGCAACAAATCCGAAATTTTCCTGAAGTTGTAGTACGCCTACAAACTGGGTTTTCTTTCTGGTAAGAATATTTGTAATCTCTCCTTCAGATTTTTTATTTCGCCGTCTTTTATAAACATATATTTCAACTTCGTCGCCATCAAAAGCTTTGTTGATATTGTTGGAAGGAATAAATACATCTTCATTTAGTTCCTCTACTACCACATAACCACTACCTTTTGCTGTCATGTCTAAAAATCCCCGGTAGCGGTCTACACTGGCATTAAGACGGAACCTTCCTTTATCAATTTCTTCGATTTTCTTTTTGGCGGCGAGCTGAGAAAGAGTGCGAATGATCTTATTCCTATTGGTAGGATCATCCACTCCCATTTTTGCAGCAATTTGTTTGTAATTAAAATCCTTTCCCGATTCCTTGCGCATAATGCCGAGGATATTTTGGGTAAAACTTTCGGAATTGGTTGATTTGTTCTTTTTATTCTGTTTACTCATTTCTAAAATTAAGCTATAAAATTAAGCCTTATAATTAACATCTACCTGAAATCAGAAGTTTTTCCCATTTTCATAGCTTATTCTTTACCATAAGTTCATTTTTTAATAAGAAAAAATTAACATTAAAATCTCATTAATCTTAAAATTATATTAATTTTGTTCATAATCATCACAGAGCTACAACATGAGTAAATCAACCAGAATTACAATTATTTTCGTTTTGATTTTCGTCGTTGGGATACTAACTCTTGTAGCCTCTATAAATAAATCACTTAATAATCCGGACTCTTCATCTTTACCGGTAGATACTTCTTCTTTTTCAATCTAAAATATAGTATCTTAATAGCAAGCTTTTTGCTATGGAAAAATTTATCACTCTTGCAATTTTTACTTACCCTCACGAATATCAGGTTCTAAAGCTTTTACTGGAACAGGAACAAATTCAATATTTTTTTCAAAATGAGACAATGATTGGGGTATTCCCTTTTTATTCCAACGCCCTGGGGGGAATTCATTTAAAAGTACATCGTCTTGATATTACAAGGGCGCAGGAAATCCTGGACAGTTTTAATGATCATTCAGCACCCCTTAAGATCGTATAGTTGTCAACAGTTATATTATATATTTCTTTTTCTTTCTTTTTTAAAAAATTAAAATGTTGGAGTATTATAGTCTGTTGATATGTACAATAACTTTTTTGAATCTTTTTTGGAAAATAAGTTAGAAGTATACAGGTAACAACTTATGAACAGCAGCAGATGATCTTAAGGCCTTGATTAATACTGAAAGTTTTGTTTTTCTTAACAACTGTTCATAAGAAAATGTGAATACCAGGATTTAATAACTTAACCATTTTTTAATGTGTAGAACTGAAAAAATGGTGCTGAAAACTTTGTCTAAAAAAGTGAATTAATTATTTCTCTGTGTCGGGAATTCTTTGCTATTGGTAATTTTAGGCATATTACCAAATTTGATTTTGATTTTTTTAATCTCATTTATGAACAAAATATCAACTTTAGTAAAACCTTAATTTTAAAGGTATTGTAACATTTAATTAACAAAGACTAAAATAGAAGTTAATAAGCCAAATTTCTACCTTTGTAGCTCAATATAAAGTCGAGTTATGAAAATATCCATTGGTAATGATCACGCCGGTACTACTTATAAAAAAGCTGTAGTTGATTATCTTAAATCCCGGAACATAGAAGTGACCAATCACGGAACCGACAGTGAAGAAAGTGTTGATTATGCAGATTTCGTTCATCCTGTTGCAGAAGATGTGGTTAACAAAAGATCAGATTTTGGTATTATCATCTGTGGTAGTGGCAATGGTGCCAATATGACGGCGAATAAACATCAGCCCGTTCGTTCTGCTCTTTGCTGGACCAAAGAGATCGCTTCCCTGGCAAGAGAACATAATGATGCCAATATTTTAAGTATTCCTGCGCGATATACCTCAAAAGAACAGGCTGTAGAAATGGTGCAGGTCTTCCTTGATACTCAATTTGCCGGTGGTCGCCATAGCCGTCGTGTTGAAAAGATCGCTTGTAATTAATGCAGATAAAAATATCCACTTTTGAAGAATTAAATCTTAAGGAACTATACAAGGTACTTCAGCTTAGGGCGGAAGTTTTTGTAGTAGAACAGGATTGTGTTTATCAGGATATAGATGGAAAGGACGAAAAAGCCCTTCATATATTAGGATTTGAAGATGATGAATTAGTTGCCTACACCAGAATTTTTCCTCCCGGGATCTACTTCAGTGAAGCAGCTATAGGCCGGGTGGTGGTAAAGGAGGGACATAGAAAGAAAAACTACGGTCACGAGATATTAAAAGCTTCAATAAGAGCTGTAGAAGAAAAATTCCATACTCAAAAGATTAAATTATCTGCACAAACATATCTCACGACCTTTTACGAAAGCCATGGTTTTGAACAGATTGGTGAAGGATACCTGGAAGATGGGATTCCTCACATCGCCATGGTAAAAAATTAACCTTTAAGGATTCCCTGATACCGGTCCTTGTTCTGCAAAATTTCTTTAGCTTTTAATATTTCAGGATTTTGCTTTACGTAATAATCATAAAGACCTTCCTTATAGAAATATCTTTTTATGATCTCTTCAGAAAGCAGACCTTTAATTTCAGCTTTTTTGGCAGTAAGAGCTTCTTCTTTTGACCTGGAAATAGTTTGTTTTATTTCATCAAAACCTGAAGATAAATTCTGTTGATAACCATCTTTCTCGGCTGCAGAAATTACATCTTCCAGTTCCTTTTCTGTGGCGGTCTTATATTCAAACCCTGAAGTGTCCAAATATCTGAGGAATTCAGAATAATCCTTTTCTGTTAAATTAAATTCTTCTGGAGAATTTAAATCGTGAGTGTAATAATATTTTGTAGCATAGTCAAAAATGGCATTTTCCTGCAGTATTGCATTGGTGATGTCACTAAATTCTGATGTTTCCAGTTTTACATCGGGTGAGATACCTCCACCGTCATAGACTTTTCTGCCATTACGGGTTTCAAATTCATTATAATCACTCGCAGTATAACGCACAGCATTTCCATCCTCATCACGCTTTCGGTAATTAAGGGATTGAATACAACGACCGCTGGGGGTAAAATACCTTGATATAGTAACCTTCAACTGAGTGCCATAAGTAAGATCTTTAGGCCGTTGTACAAGACCTTTTCCAAAGCTTCGGGCACCAAGAATGACTGCCCGGTCAAGATCCTGCAGAGATCCTGCAACAATCTCACTGGCAGAAGCACTTCGGCCGTTTATTAAAATTGCAAGAGGAATTTCAGTATCAATTGCTTTGCGGGTTGTAGAGAACGTCTGATTGTACTTTTCAACTGCCGATTTTGTACTGGTAATCAATTCTCCTTCCGGCACAAAAATATTAGCAACATTAATAGCTTCAGAAAGTAAGCCTCCGGGATTGCCGCGAAGATCAAGAATGATCTTTTCAGCTCCTTCTTCTTTTAGATCTTTAAGAGCCTGGATAGTTTCTGCAGAAGCGTTACGGTTAAACTGGGACAAAACTATATAACCGGTTTTATCTTCAAGCAGCTTGTAATAAGGCACAGCTTTGATCTCCACTGCACCACGGGTAAGGGTGGTGGTTTCTGTCTGGCCATTACGTTTATAGGTTAATTCAACTGTACTGTTTGGAGCACCTTTTAGCAGTTCTCCCGCCCCTTCACTAAAATCGGCTATAGATACATTGCCTATTTTAATGATCTCATCTCCGGCTTTTAAACCGGCTTCATCTGCAGGATAGTCTTTATAAGGTTCTATAATGATAATTTTATCGGGTTTTATACCCACAGTGGCACCTATTCCTGTATATTCGCCGGCATTGTCTATTCTTGCTGCCTGTACCTCCTGTTCATTCCAATAGTGAGTGTATGGATCTAAATCTTCAAGCATTGAATTAATAGCCGTATCCATTAATTCTGCAGGATTGGTTTCATCAACATAATTCATGTTAAGTTCCTTGAAGAGTGTAGTAAATATCTCCAGTTGCTTTGCGATCTCGAAGAAATCTGCTTTATAACTAACGGTAGTAAAGAACAGCACGGGAATGGCTGCTAAAAATGCTATTTTAGAGAATGTCTTTTTCATGTTCCTTCATTTTTTCTTGCTCCACAAATCTTTTAAGAAGTTCCTCGCTGCTGCGGAAAAGCTCTGAATAACTCCAGATCTCACGACCTGTATAGATGAACATTATCGCATATTGACCGGGTAAATTATTGGTTACAAGATACTTATTTTTTCTATATGCTTCCCGCAATAGGCGTTTCAATTTGATCCTGTCTACCGCACGTTTAAAACTTCTCTTCGGAACGGATACTGCAACTTTATTTATTTTTTCGGGTGCCTTCTCCAGCGGAAGATAAATGAGACGCAAGGGATACTTTTTCACAGAATTACCTTCAGCAAATAATCTGTCAATTATAATCTTGCTCTTAAGCTTTTCCTTCTTTCCGAAGCTTTCATCCATGTGGTAAAATTATCATTTATAAATAAGTTTTTGGTAGGAAAAATGGAGATGACCTGAAACATTAAACTATTGAATACTATGGCGACCAGAACAGGACAATAAAAAAGCCCCTCCAAAAGAAGGGGCTCAAGAATGTCATTTTTAGAACCTATTGTTGTTCTTCAGAAAAAACATTGTTCTCCCTGTTGACATCGGCCATCATTTGACTTGGGTCGATTTCAATAGAGGAAATCTGTGATTTTGGCTTCTCAAGAGTAAAGGAATAGGTAGGATATGCCCATGCCCAATCTTCTTTTATCTGATCTTCCTCGAAACCTGGTTTTTCCCAGCGCATCATTTGTAAGGGAATGTAAATCTCTTCTGAAGTACCATCATTATAGGTGACTTTTACATCTATGGGCATTGGCATAACGCCATTTCTCGCAAGGATCACACGAGTATCATTGCCTGCATCTTCTACTGCCTGAATTCCATAATCTATAGTGTTCGTGGTTCGAGTCCAATCGGTTAGATACCAATCGAGTTCTGCACCTGTAACTTTTTCGGCCACTCTTATAAAATCATTTGGAGTTGGATGTTTAAATTTCCATTCATCATAGTACCTCTTTAGGGTTTTTTCCAAATTCTCTTCTCCAATTATATAACCCAGTTGGGAAAGAAAGACTGCACCTTTGGAATAAGCTGAAGCGCCATACGCTGCGTTATAAGTGTACCTGTCGGCATGAGTGGTTTGAGGTTGCTCTACTCCTGAACCTGCCAGTCTAAAATAACTTCTGTAAGATCCAGTATGAGGATTTTCTTCATTCATATCCATTACTTCATTCATGGCAAGATCTGCAATGTAACTTGTAAATCCTTCGTCCATCCATTCATGCTTACTTTCATTAGTCGCTAATAAATGCTGAAACCATGCATGTGCCAATTCATGAGCGGTCACTCCTACCAGGCTTCCAAAGTTTCTTTCTCCTGTAATGAGCGTTAGCATAGCATACTCCATTCCGCCGTCACCTCCCTGGATAACAGAGTATTGAGGCCAAGGATAAGGGCCAATCTTTTCGTTAAAGTACAGGAGTAGCTCTTCAGTCTTCGGCTGAAGGTTTTTCCAGTTTTCCAATATTTCCGGATTGTCTTTGTAAAGGAAGTGCAGCACGGTACCATCAGGTGCTGTGCGCTTGTCATGAATATATTCGGGATCTGCAGCCCAGGCATAATCAATAACATCCTCGGCTATAAAGTGCCATGTAAGTTTGTCTCCTCTTTTGCGGTTTACCTTCACGCCTTCATCTTCATAACCGTAACCAATTTCATTGGCATTTTGAAGCACTCCGGATGCTCCGAGAATATAATCCCTGTCTATGTTGATTTTTACATCATAATCTCCCCATACTCCATGCCATTCGCGGCCTATATAAGGATCTGCATGCCAGCCTTCAAAATCATATTCGGCTATTTTGGGATACCACTGGACCATGGAAAGTGCTACGCCTTCACTACTATTCCTTCCTGCCCGGCGAATTTGCTCCGGAACCTGACCTGCAAATTTCATTTCAAAATTTACAGTTTCACCCGGTAGAATTGGCTCATCAAGGTCTACTTCGAGTACAGTTCCTACTTCTTCAAATTCAAGAGAATTCCCGTTTTTGGTAAGGGTATTTACCCGAAGATATCCCTGCTGTGCCGGAGTAAGGTTAGAAATTCTATCCCCTACTCTAGAATCAGGATCAGCAATGGTACGTGATCTCACATCCATTTCACTTCCCGGCTGGAAAGCATTATAAAACAAATGAAAGAAGACTCTCTTCAGAGTATCCGGGGAATTGTTGGTATATTCCAGTTCCTGATCCCCGGTGTACTGGAAATTTTCAACATTCATATCCACGTTCATTTCGTAATTGGCCTCCTGTTGCCAGTAGGACGTGTTATTTTGGGCAGTTACTGTCAGACATGTAAAAAATGCCAGTGTTATTATTCCTTTCTTCATAATCTTAGTTTGAAATTTTATCAGCCATTATAAGTGCGTTATACAGATTTGCCATTTTTCCTGAAGTTGATAATTCGCTGAACTTTATTGTATTTGAAGGGTCTCCCCCAATGATCACAGTTGCATTACTTGTAAGTCCGCTCTCCATAATAACTCTTTTTACCTGCTCATCTGAAAGTTTTGGGTAATAGGAGCGAATCATAGCTGCAACTCCTGCAACTGCGGGTGCTGCCATGGATGTTCCCTGTAAAAATTCGTACTCATTATTTGGCGTTGTAGACCAGATCTTGGTTCCCGGTGCAAAAACGTCCACATTAGTTTTACCAAAGTTGGAGAAACCTGCCACCAACCCAGATCCATACTCATAATTAAGAGCTCCAACTGTTAGGAAGTTTTCTGAAATTTCATTCGGATTTTCAGGATCCTGATCATTTGGAAAAACAGCTTTTTGATCAAGATTTAGTCCTTCATTTCCGGCTGCATTTACTATCAAGACGTCATTTTCATCTGCATATCGAATTGCATCTCTTACCCATTCGGGGTGAGTAGAAAAATATTTTCCAAAGCTGGTGTTAATGATGCTTGCACCATTATCTACTGCATAACGAATAGCCAGGGCAATATCTTTGTCGTATTCGTCACCGTCAGGCACGGCTCTAATTGCCATAATCTCCACATTATTGGCAACTCCGTTAATTCCCATATTGTTCTCTCTTTCCGCAGCAATTATTCCTGCTACGTGCGTTCCGTGTTTGATATCCTCCTTGTCTGGAGTAGGACCCATCACGTTATTATTTCCGTAGTCGGTATCTGTAATGTCATCAACATCATCACCCACTACTGCCCTGGCATCAAGGTTAAGATTGAAATGAGAAGAAAGACGACCGTCAAAATAGTCTATAGCTTCCTGCAACTGCGTTATAGCCTCCGGGATTGTCCCTTCCACATTGCTCATCACCTGACTTAGGAAACCTTTATACTGCTGCATTTCCTCTGTATTTGCAGGCATTTCTCGTAATTCCTCTAAAGTGTAATCTTCTTTCCCCAGTTGGGTAGAAACAGCATCGTGAGACAATTTTAATTGCTGTACAATTCCTTCATATTGGTTTTTCATACCAAGAGTCTCATTATACTCTTTTTCATACTCGGCCTTTGCTTCAAGGTACCGCTCAAATTCCTCACGGTCTTCTGGCTTTACGGCACTTGTAGGTATGCTACCGTATTTTGGTTTTAGTTTTTTATAGATTCGGGTATACTCAAGGTTTTCCTCCACTACATCTCCTAAGAAATTCCATCCATAGATATCATCTACATAGCCATTGTTATCGTCATCCCGGTTGTTATTCGGCTTTTCATCGTCATTGATCCATATTACTCCATCAAGATCTTCATGCTCAATATCAACTCCACTGTCGATGACTGCTACAATTACTTTTTTTCCTTTATTATTTTTTATGATTTCGTTGTAAGCCTTTTGAACACTCATTCCCGGAATAGTATCTGAAACAAGATCGGCACCTCCCCAACCCTGAAGTTCTACTTCGGTAAGTTCATCCACTTTGAGTGGCATCTCATCAATATTTTCAATAGGGGTAGAAACAATTGCGGGAGCCGAGCTTCCACAGGATGCCATTGCAGCTGCCAATCCGGCTATTAGCAAAGGCCTGTAAATAGGTATTTTCATAATTTTATTTCTAATTAAATATTTCATTAAATTTAAATACTTCGTTTAATCTTGGTCCTTTTTCTGTTTCCTCTAAAGTTATAAGCTTGTTGTGAGCATCGTGTTCCAGGAAAAGATAAAAATCTTCTTTTGAAGCCTTTTCTAGAAACGTTTTCTTTTCAGGAAGGGTAAGCAAAGGCCTTGTGTCATATCCCATTACAAATGGTAGCGGAATGTGTCCGGCGGTTGGCAAAAGATCGGCCATAAACACTAATGTTTTTCCTTGGTATTTAATGTGAGGGATCATTTGCTTGTCGGTGTGACCATCTACAAAAAGGATTCCAAAGTCCATTTCAGATGAATCCTGATAGGTTTCTCCCTGTCTTTTTATAAATTTTAGTTGCCCGCTTTCCTGCATTGGGAGGATATTTTCCTTTAGAAAAGAAGCTTTTTCTCTTGCATTGGGATTAGTTGCCCATTCCCAGTGCTCTTCATTGCTCCAAAAGGTTGCATTTTTGAATGCAGGTTCATAGCCTGTACGATCTTTATTCCATTGAATGCTTCCGCCACAATGATCAAAGTGCAGGTGAGTCATAAAAACATCTGTAATGTCTTCCCTGGAAAAACCCTTTTCCTTCAAAGACTTTTCAAGATTGTCATTTCCCCATTTATAATAGTACCCAAAGAATTTTTCACTTTGCTTATCTCCCATCCCTGTGTCTATGAGAATAAGCCGGTTTCCATCTTCTATAAGCAGACAGGTGGCGGCAATATCGATCATATTATTCGAATCGGCAGGATTTGTTTTGTTCCAGATAGATTTAGGTACAACACCAAACATGGCCCCTCCGTCCAATTTAAAATTACCGGCCTCAATTGTGTGTATTTTCATGAATTTAAAGTGATTTTAAAGTTCCTGATAAATTCATTGTAAATATATTATTTTTTCACCGGGGCTAATGGTATCGTGGTACTGGAATGGTCTTTTATGGCCTTCGGGATTTACAATTAATATAGGAAGGAATTCTTTATTCTGTTCTTTTTGTTCTTTCACCCACTGCCGGGTTGAAATTTCCTCTTCTACAAGTACTGTCTTCTCTATAGCCTCCCGAGTGGTAATTTTATAAACCCATGGTTCGAGTTTTGTCTTACCGGCAAACATTGAGGAAGCATCAATCCTGTCCAACAGGTCTACTCCCGCACCCGATTCTTTGGGGTCCATAAGAACAATTTTCTTAGGAATATAAAAAGAATCATTGGCCAGCTGTGCTGCTAATAGGTTGATTTCACTGTTTGCCGTAAGAGCAATAAAAGTTCCTTTATCTATAGCTTTAGCCTGCTCCATGGTCTCTTCTTTTAATATATTTCCGAAAACAGCACTTAAACCTTCTTTCTTCGCCAATTCTACCATATCCCTGTTTGCATCCACTAAGGTTACGTCATTTTCCTCCTTCAGGTGTTTGGCAAGGTAGATTCCGAGTGGATTTGCCCCCAGGATAAGAAAGCCTTTCCTGGATTCCTGATGGATAAGCTCACCTCTGGTTTTAAGCCATTTGGTGGTCCAGGTAAGAAATAGTGGTACAGTGAGGGTAGTAAAAATCGCCATGAATACCAGAATAGAAAAAATTTCGGGTGAAATTATTCCCATTTCCAGACCGATCCCGGCTATAATTATTTCAACAGCTCCCCTCCCATTCATTCCTGTTCCAACTGTGATCCCTTCCCGCCAGCCATAACCACTGGGAAGATAAAAAAGTGCCGTACCACCGATTTTTCCCACCATGGCAACTACGGTAACTGCAATTAACATCCAAAGGTTGGTCTGGAAGATTTCCAGAGTTACATTGAATCCTGCTGAAACAAAGAATATTGGAGCAAGGAATCCAATAGAAACATCGTGAAAAATATCATTGATTTCTTTGGAGATCTGCCTGTTGAAAACCCCATCTCTTATAAATAGTCCTGCCATAAATGCTCCAAGAATGCTGTGGAGACCTGCCAGTTCGGCGAGTTCAGCAAAACCAAAAACTATTATGAGGATTAGGGTGAAATGCAAAGTACGATCCTTAATTTTTGCCCGACTTAAAGTTTTACCCAGCAACGGGAGAAGATATATTCCCGCTACAGCAGTGAAAATAAAGAACAGGATGGCTTTACCGGCTACCCATATTAATCCCCAGGTATCGATATTTCCGGCATCTACGAAGCTCATAAGACCGGCAAAAATGATTAGAGCCAAAGTGTCGGATATCAGTGCTCCCGCCATTAGCACATAGGCAATTCTTGTATTTAGCAGCTTTAGATCCACCAGAATACGACTCTTTGTGGCCAGGGAGGTTACGCCCACCGCAATGGCTACGAATATGGCTGCCATTTGTGTTCCATCAAAGTAGATTATCGTGTAGTAACCCAGGGCAAAAGGCACAATAAACCCACCAATAGCTGCCAGTAGTCCCGGCCAGGACGCCTTTCCAAGGTCTCTGAAATTGATTTCCATTCCAATGTAAACCATGAGAAGAATAATCCCAACTTCGGCGAGTACACTTATCATTTCAGAAGTTTCCAGCATCCCCAATATGGCCGGACCTAGAATAATACCTATAACCAATTCTCCGAGAATGGCAGGATAACCCAATTTCTTTGCCGCAGCACCTCCAACCCATGCTCCTGCCAGAATAATGAGTAAATTAAGAATGTTAAATTCTTCCATAAACAACTGTATTTAGATAATATTTAGCGTTTAAAAATGACAGGTTTATATTTTGCATTTTGAACGGGTGCAGAAAATAGAAAAATTTTATAAAATCATGATATTATTATAGCCTGCATTTTCCCAAAAATCCCTTAAAAATAGCATTTTTAGTAGATTTCTATTTTCAGGCTCATATTATCTATTATTTTTAGCCTCTATATAACAAAAATTATGAATGACTTTCTGGAGATATTGCACCACGAATTTGAATTGCCGCTAACAAATCCTGTTCTGGTATTTTCCCTCATTCTTCTCATTATTCTTGTATCTCCCATTGTGTTGCGGAGGTTGAATATTCCGGGAATTATTATATTAATCGTGTCCGGGATAGTTATTGGCCCCTATGGGACAGGGATTCTGGAGCAGAATTCGGCCATAGATCTGTTTTCGACCATTGGGTTGTTGTACATAATGTTTATTGCCGGTCTTGAACTCGATATGAATCAATTCAAAGCTAATCGTAACAAAAGCTTTCTTTTTGGGTTCTTTACCTTTATTATTCCGTTGGGAATTGGTTTTCCGGTGTGTTTTTACCTGCTGAATTACGATTTTAATGCAAGTTTTTTGACTGCCAGTATGTTCGCCACTCATACCTTACTTACTTATCCTATTGTGAGTAAGCTGAAGGTGTCAAAAAATGAAGCTGTGGCTATTACAGTTGGAGGAACTATTCTTACAGACACTGCTGTACTTATAGTTCTTGCTGTTATTATGGGTAACCACGAGGGAACTTTGGATGCTGCTTTTTGGCAAAGGCTGGGAATTTCACTGGCTATTTTTTCCGCTATCCTATTTTGGGTTGTACCACGAATAGCAAAGTGGTTCTTCACCAAAATGGAGAATGAAAAACACTCACATTATATTTTTGTTCTTACCGTAGTTTTTATTGCTGCTTTTCTTGCCGAACTTGCGGGTGTAGAGCCTATAATTGGAGCCTTTCTTGCCGGTCTTGCCCTGAACAGATTGATCCCTCATTCTTCGGCTTTAATGAATCGAATTGAATTTATCGGGAATGCATTATTTATCCCTTTCTTCCTTATAAGTGTTGGAATGCTGGTGGATATAAGTGTCATTTTTAGTGGTCCTACCGCACTAATCGTGGCAGGGACATTAAGTGCTGTGGCCGTACTTGGTAAATGGCTTGCCTCTTTCTTCACCCAATTAACTTTTAAGTATTCAGCAGCACAGAGAAAGGTGATCTTTGGTTTAAGCAGCGGTCATGCCGCAGCCACTCTGGCGGTTATCATTGTGGGGTATAATGCAGGTATTATAGACGAAAATATCCTTAATGGAACTATAATCCTTATTCTGGTTACCTCCATTGTGGCTACTCTCGCCACCCAAAGAGCAGCTACAAAATTAAAGGTGGAAGTAGAAAAGAACATGACCTCCGAAGTACAAAAAACCGACTCCTTTAAAAATGAAACCATTCTTTTACCACTAGCGAACATCCTCAATTTCGATAAACTCCTGGAATTTGCTATTTTAATTAAAGACAAAACCTCACCAAACCCTATTTCCATATTATCTGTAGTTCCCAATAATGCCGAAGCCGAAGTTAATATCGCACGGGCTACCGGAAAGCTTGAAGATTTTGTTTCACAAGCATCTGCCGCCGAAGCCGAAGTTACTATTCATGCCACCATCGATCAAAATGTTGCCCAGGGAATTTCCAGAAAAGCCAAAGAAATTATTGCCGATCTTGTCATTTTTGGATGGCCCTCAGATAAAGGTTTAATGGACAAATTAATAGGAAAAAAGATGGAGCGCATTATCGCGGCCAACACTAAAACTTCCTTTATTACTCATTTTGGACAGCCTTTAGCTACACATAAAAGGATTTTTGCAGTAGTACCGGCACTTGCCGAGAAGGAGGCAGGTTTTCTGCTATGGCTAAAAAAGATAGACTTACTTTCAAAGGAACTCAGTGTACCTGTCCTTATCAACTGTAATGAAACAACTAAAACGGCGATTTCGGAAGAATTCAAAAAATTAAAGACCGATACTCCTGTCAATTACAAGATCTTTTCTGAATGGGATGATTTTCTTATTCTGGGGAGAGATATGCAGGAAGAGGATATTGTGATACTTGTATCTGCCCGAAAAGGTTCCCCATCCTATCAAAATATCCTGTCTTCTATTCCTGCAAAGCTTGAAAAGTATTTCTATGATAAGAGTCGTATCATAGTGTATCCTTAGAATCTTCGGAAGAAATTAGTGGTAATACCAGACAATTCTATAGAAGTTCTTCAGTTAACGCGTAAAAAGTTAACTTTGCGGCCAATTTAGGTTAAAAAACATGTTAGAACTTGCAGGTTTAGTAATTCTGGGGATACTGGCCCAATGGGTTGCCTGGAAAACCAAAACTCCGGCAATCCTACCACTTATACTAATTGGTCTTTTTGTAGGTCCTGTTTCTACGCTCTTGTCCGATGACGGAACAAAATGGCTGGAACCTATCTGGAATGGAGAAGAAGGAGTATTTCCCGGTGAAAGCCTGTTTTATTTTGTTTCCCTGGCTATTGCCATTATACTTTTTGAAGGAGGATTAACCCTTAGAAGGGGTGAGGTAGGAAATATAGGTCCCGTGATTGTCAAATTAATTAGCGTTGGGGTCGTAGTCACATTTTTTGGTGCAGGCCTTGCAGCTCATTTTATCTACGGCTTTTCCTGGCAGATCTCTTTCTTGTTCTCCTCCCTTATTATAGTCACAGGCCCTACCGTTATTGCACCCATTTTGCGTAATATTCCTCTCAAGACACATGTGTCCTCCATCCTAAAATGGGAAGGTATTTTAATAGATCCTATTGGTGCTCTTATCGCTGTATTGATGTATGAATTCATTCGTGTAGAAGGGGGACAGAACTTTACCATGACAGCTTTAACAGAATTTGGAAAAATTATCCTGTTCGGTTTTACATTTGGATTCACTTTCGCCCATATTCTGGCCTTGTTCATCAAGCGAAATTTTATTCCTCATTATTTGCTAAACGTTTTTACACTTGCGACGGTACTGGGAGTATTTGTGTTGGCAGAAACGTTTGCCCATGAGAGCGGACTCTTGGCAGTTGTCGTTATGGGAATGGTAATGGGAAATAAGGATCTTCCAAATATTAAAGAACTACTTTACTTTAAAGAATCTCTTAGTGTCCTACTCATCTCGATCCTTTTTATTCTTTTAGCTGCCAATATAGAAATTGAAGAGCTCATGCTTATTTTCAATTGGAAAGCTGTCCTGTTGTTTGCTGTCGTGATGTTTTTAGTGAGACCAATAGGTGTAGTCCTCAGTTCCCTTGGATCAAACCTTAAGTGGAATGAAATAGCCTTTATAAGCTGGGTTGGACCACGTGGGATAGTAGCGGCCGGTATCGCATCGCTTTTTGGTCTCAGACTTGCCCGCGAAGGGGTGCCCGGGGCAGAATATATCACTCCGCTGGTTTTTATGATGGTTCTACTTTCCGTTCTCCTTAATGCCACTACGGCCAGAATTTTTGCAAAAATGGTAGGTGTTTTTGTAAAGGATGCCGAGGGAATTCTAATTATCGGAGCATCCTCAGTTTCCCGACTTATCGCGAAATACTTACAGGACAATAAACGTCATGTGGTGCTTATGGATAATAACGGTGATAATGTGATGAAAGCAAAAGATCTCGGGCTGGATGCCATTGCAGGCAGTGTTTATGAAGATGATCTGTTTAATAATATTGAACTGAATGATGTGGGTTACCTAATGGCTATGACCGGAAATAGCGATATTAATAAAACTGCCATCAGGAAGTTTACCAGCCAATATGGTGAAAAAGGTTCTTTCAGGTTAATATCTTCCGATGAGATGAATGATCCTGAAACAAATCCTTCAGAAGGTTTATTCTCCCATACAGATGATTACATAAAATTATCTGAAGTGGCCAGGAGTTTTCCTACAATTCATGAGGTGGTACTCAACAGCAGGGCCCATTATGAAGGGTTACTGGAAATTTCCAAAACCGATCCTGATATTGTTCCTCTGTTCGTAAAGAAGGGTGCGGGCGAACTCATGATAATTCCTTCTCATAGTGCCGAAGTGGAAATTAATAGTGGATACCAGTTAGTTTATCTTGGTAAGAAGATCCAGAAGGAAGAGGAGGAAATGGAGGAGAATTATGAAGAAATGGTAGAAGATGCCAATCCTGAAGAGAAGTAGAAAAAGAGGCTGTCTCAAAGTTAAGTTCGTCATCCTGAACTTGTTTCAGGTTCTGTTGATTTCCGCACTCAGATCAATAAGATTCTGAAATAAATTCAGAATGACGGTTTAACAGCTTTTGAATAGCCTTTTCTATAGATTTTTACTCTTAATATTCTTAGTCGTTCAGCTTTAAAACAGCCATAAATGCTTCCTGCGGAATCTCTACGTTCCCAACCTGGCGCATTCTCTTTTTACCTTTCTTCTGCTTTTCAAGAAGTTTTCTTTTACGGGAAATATCTCCCCCATAACATTTGGCGGTAACATCTTTACGCAATGCTTTTACAGTTTCTCTGGCAATAATCTTAGCGCCGATTGCAGCCTGTATTGGAATATCGAATTGCTGTCTCGGGATCAATTCCTTCAGCTTCTCACACATTTTCTTCCCAATGTCGTACGCATTATCAACGTGCAAAAGGGCAGAAAGTGCATCCACTACATTTCCATTAAGCAGTACGTCAACTTTTACCAGTTTGGATTGGCGCATGCCAATAGGTGAGTAGTCGAAAGAAGCGTAGCCTCTTGATACTGTCTTGAGACGATCATAGAAATCAAAAACGATTTCAGCCAAAGGCATATCGAAACTTAACTCAACTCTTTCGGTAGTCAGATAGGTTTGATTAGTGATCTCTCCTCTTTTTTCGATACAAAGCGACATTACAGGGCCAACAAAATCTGCTTTTGTAATGATTGTGGCTTTAATATAAGGCTCCTCAACTCTTTCCAGGCTCGAAGGCTCCGGCAAGTCGGACGGATTGTTTACCAGGATTACATCTTCCTTGTTCTTGTGCGTGTATGCATGGTAAGAAACGTTAGGAACAGTAGTAATTACCGTCATATCAAATTCCCGCTCCAAACGCTCCTGAATGATCTCCAAATGCAGCATTCCGAGGAATCCACATCGGAAACCAAAACCAAGTGCCGCAGAACTTTCAGGAATAAAGACCAATGAGGCGTCGTTTAACTGCAGTTTTTCCATAGAAGACCGCAGATCCTCATAATCCTCGGTATCTACAGGATAAATTCCGGCGAAAACCATGGGTTTCACATCCTCGAAACCGGGAACTGCTTCAGTCGTAGGATTTTTTGCATCAGTAATGGTGTCCCCAACTTTAACTTCCTTGGCTTCTTTAATTCCGGTGATGAGGTAACCCACATCTCCGGTTTTAATCTCCTGCCTGGGGAACTGTTTCAGTCTTAAAGTTCCGACTTCATCGGCGTAATAATCTTTATCTGTAGCGACAAATTTAATATGTTGTCCCTTCTTGATCGAACCATTGATCACCCGGAAGTATGTCTCAACTCCACGGAAAGGATTGTAAACAGAATCGAAAATAAGTGCTCTAAGTGGTGCATCTACTTTTCCTTTTGGTGGTGGTACGCGTTCAATAATGGCCGCCAGGATCTCGTCGATTCCAAGCCCCGTCTTTGCACTGGCAGGAATAACATCTGATGCGTCACAGCCCAACAGATCTACAATATCATCTGTAACTTCTTCGGGATTTGCACTTGGCAAATCCACTTTATTAAGAACCGGGATGATCTCCAGGTCATTTTCCAAAGCCAGGTAAAGATTTGATATTGTCTGTGCCTGTATGCTTTGTGCTGCATCTACAACGAGTAATGCTCCTTCACAGGCAGCAATAGAACGGGAAACTTCGTAGGAGAAATCGACGTGCCCCGGGGTATCTATTAAGTTAAGAATATACTGCTCTCCCTTATAAGTGTAATCCATCTGGATCGCGTGACTTTTTATCGTGATCCCTCTTTCTCTTTCAAGATCCATACTGTCCAAAAGTTGCTCCTGCTTCTCGCGGTCTGTGACAGATCCTGTAGAATCCAACAGGCGGTCGGCCAGGGTACTTTTTCCGTGGTCAATATGGGCTATAATGCAAAAATTGCGAATGTTCTTCATGTGTCAAATTCAAATGTATTTTTCTTGGCAGAAAACCTTTCTGTTTAAAAGATACAAATATAGTTTTTTAAAAAGTTCAAAAGAAAATTTAATAAGAAAGCGCAAAGAGTCATGAATCAGAGCAAAAGCGATATTTTTGTTCATATCTTTTATTAAAAAATTATAAAAGTATTTGCATGTGACAAAAAAATGGAGCTACTTTGTGTGTCTTCCGTTCATAATTGAGGAAAAGTTAAGGAATTTGGGAGAATGGATGCGATAATTTACAACATTTTCAGCCAGTAAATATCCTTGTATGAACAAAATAGTAGTAGGTGTAGACATAGGAGGAACCAAAACGAGAATTGGTGTTATTCAGGATGCACGTGTTATTAATGAAGCTGAATTCCCCACCTCATCAACAGCTTCAAAACAACAGATTTTAGAAAATCTAACTCTTGAAATTGAAAAGATGGCTGGCAGTGACTTTTCTGGAATAGGAATCGGAGTACCAGGTCTCATAGATGAGGAGAATGGGGTCTTGTTCGACCTGCTCAATATTCCTGCTTTAAAGGAGGTTCATCTTAAAGACCACTTGGAGCGACATTTCCAAAAACCCGTTCGCATAACCAATGACGCAAACGTTTTTGCAGTTGGTGAAAAAATGTTTGGAGAGGGGAAACCGTTTAAAAATCTGGTAGGAGTTACCTTGGGGACCGGTTTTGGGTGCGGAGTAATTATCCACAACAAACTTTATTCCGGAGCATTTTCAAGTGCCGGGGAATTTGGAAACCTGGCTTATCTGGATAAGACTATTGAGGATTACTGCAGCGGTAAATTTTTTCAGCAGCACGGAATGACTGGTAGCACTGCCTTTGATAAAGCAAAAACAGGAAATGAAGTCGCCCTTAAGCTTTTTAAAGAGTATGGAGAACACTTAGGAAATGCGATCAAACTTATTGTAAATGTGCTTTCTCCACAGGCCATTCTTTTGGGTGGTTCAATTAGTGAGGCTTATCCATTTTTTGAAAAATCAATGCAAACTACAATGAAAAGTTTTCCTTTTAAGAAAGTGAGGGAACAACTGGTAATACAACCTTCAAACATTCCAAATATTGCCCTTTTAGGAGCTGCGGCTCTCATTTTGGCTGATCAACCTGAACCGGCAGGATTTAAACAATAAATATGGCAGAATCAACTATTACTTCAAATAATTCAGCCGTTAAAGATTCCGGCAACACCACACGTTCCATAATTATCATCGGAGTCTTATTCTTTATCTTTGGATTCGTTACCTGGCTTAATGCCCTCCTGATTCCTTACCTTAAGATTGCGTGTGAACTAACGACTTTCCAGTCCTATTTTGTAACCTTTGCTTTTTACATCGCCTATGTAGTTATGGCACCTATTTCTACCAGAACACTAAATCATTTCGGGTTCAAAAAAGGAATGTCAGTCGCTTTGGGGGTAATGGCTGTTGGAGCCTTCCTATTCATTCCTGCGGCGATGAATCGCACTTATTTGATCTTTCTTTTAGGATTATTTGTTATGGGAGGTGGATTGGCCATTCTTCAAACTGCTGTAAATCCTTATGTGACTATAGTGGGACCGGCAGAGAGTGCTGCAAAAAGAATAAGCATCATGGGAATTTGCAATAAACTTGCAGGTGCGGCGGCTCCCATCATCATAGGATTCTTTTTACAATTAGACAAAGCTGAGGAACTTGTTGGAACCACCAATGAATCGGCTTTGGATGAAATGGCTCTTAGGGTAATTCCTCCTTATATAGGAATTATTGTAGTGCTACTTCTTTTGGCTCTTTGGGTGTATAAATCAAGTCTTCCCGAAGTGGAGGCAGAAGACGAAGTCGAGGGCAATGCTGTTCAAAAGACGACTAAAAAGGTTTCAGATTATCCACACGCCATATTAGGTGTTGTTACTCTTTTTATATATGTGGGAGTGGAAGTAATTTCTGTCGATACTATTATTGATTATGGAATTTTTCAGGGATTCGATTTTGAGACAGCTAAAGGTTTCACCACCGGTACAATGGTAGCAATGATAGTAGGTTATTTAATAGGTATCGTGGCTATTCCGAAGTATATCAAGCAGGAAAATGCTTTAAAAGTATGTGCAATTTTGGGAGTGTTATTTACACTGGGGGCTATATTTACTTCAGACTTTCTATCTGTAGCTTTTATCGCACTATTAGGATTGGCTAACTCCCTAATGTGGCCTGCAATTTGGCCTTTAGCCCTGGCAGATGTAGGGAAGCTTACAAAGGCCGTTTCCTCTTTGCTGGTAATGGGAATTGCTGGAGGAGCTATTATCCCCCTTGCTTACGGAGGCCTGGCAGAGATCCTGGATAAGCAGGATGCATACTTGGTAGCCATTCCCCTTTATTTGTTCATTCTTTACTACGCCGTCGCAGGACATAAAATAAGAAAGACATGAGACCTTATGTTCTAGCTGAATCTAACTGGAAAACAATAAAAGAACAAAAAACTGAAGTAGCGGTACTCACCTGGGGTGCCACAGAGGCTCATAATTACCATCTACCTTACGCTACAGATAATTATCAGATTGAAGCCATAGCAGCAGAAGCTGCTAAAAAAGCCTGGAATGCCGGCGCAAAAGTGCTGGTACTTCCCAATATTCCTTTTGGAGTTAATACCGGTCAGGCAGATGTCGATTTGTGCATAAATCTTTATCCTACCACGCAACTGGCCATCCTGAATGATATTGTGGAGGTTCTAAACCGCCAGGGAATTCATAAACTTCTTTTACTGAATGGTCACGGCGGAAATAATTTTAAGGCACTCCTGAGAGAAGTGGGAGCAAGGTATCCAAAAATGCTTCTTATAACCACAAATTTTTTTCAAGCAGTAGACCGGAAACAGTACTTTGAAGAAGCAGGCGATCATGCAGATGAGATGGAGACCAGCCTCATGCTGCATCTAATACCAGATCTTGTGCTTCCACTGGAAGAAGCAGGAAATGGGGAAGAGAAAAAGTCCCGACTCACTGCAATAAAAGAAGGCTGGGCCTGGTCCGAACGTAAGTGGCATATGGTTTCGGCAGATACCGGTATTGGAAATCCAAAAAAAGCGTCCGAAGAAAAAGGGAAGAAATTTTTTGAGGCAGTTACCCGTCAAGTGGCAAATTTACTTTTAGATATGGATAAAATTGAGAATATAGATCGTTATGGGAATTAAATTTTTTCCCGCCCCCTCCATCACGTCAAATAAAAATATCATCATGAAATACATTTTTAAAGGCTTTAGTTTCATACTTCTTGCCATAGTCGTCTTGTCCTGTGGGGGAACAGAAATTATTGAAACCCCACAACCTGTTGCTCTTGCTGAAGAGCCCGCTTTAATCCCTCTTCCTGCACAGGTGACCTGGAAAAATGGAGTGTACGTTATTCCTTCACAAAATACGATTTGTTACCAGGGAGAAGGATTGGAAGCCTCTCAATGGTTGAACGAACTGCTATCAAAAGCCGGCTTTGCAGTTTCTACTCAGAATTTTGGAAACTGCGGAAACTGGAAAATAGAACAAGATGCCTCATTAGCAAATGCTTTAGGTGAAGAAGGATATCAATTAGATATAACAGCTGAAGGAGTTCACCTTAAAGCTGCTTCAAAAGCCGGGCTTTTCTACGGTATCCAAACGCTTAGGCAAATGTTTCCCGCTGCAATTGAAAATGAGAAACTAAATGGACAAATTGTGCTAAGGCAGACCAGTATAATTGATCAACCGGAGTTTTCCTGGAGAGGAACGATGGTAGATGTCGCCCGAAGCTTTTTTGGTCTGGACTACCTGAAACGCCATGTGGACCGGATGGCTCTTTATAAAATGAACCGTCTGCATTTACATCTTACCGATGACCAGGGCTGGAGAATAGAGATCAAGGATTGGCCTAAGCTAACAGAAATAGGTTCTAAAGGTTCTGTGAGAAGAGGAAGATCTGGATTCCTGACACAAGAAGAATATAAGGAACTGCAGGACTATGCACTGGCAAGAAACATTATAGTTATTCCGGAAATAGATATGCCGGGCCATATTTATGCGGCTTTGGCCTCATATCCTGAATTGAACTGTGAAGAATATTCCAATCTCACTCCAAAACGTGCAACCCCACCAGAAATGTTTCAGGATTACAATGTTGGCTGGAGTAAATTTTGCCTGGAAAATCCAGAAATTTATCAATTTGTTTCAGATGTGATAGGGGAGATGGCAGAGATCACAAAGGGTCCGTGGATACATATTGGTGGAGATGAAATAGAAGATCCAAGGTATAAGGAATTTGTGGTTAAGGCAGATTCTATAGTCCAAACTTATGGAAAAACCACTATTGGTTGGGAAGAAGTGACCAAAGCGAAAGTAAGTTCTAATCTTATCAGTCAGGTTTGGAGAGGAACTGTGGAAAGTGTTGTGAAAGAACTTAAGGTGATCCACTCCTTATGTTCTCAATTCTATTTTGACCATGCAAATGTACCGGGACAGGAGAACACTAATAATTGGTGCAAAAAGGATGGAGTAAGCCTTGAAGACAATTATAGTTTTATAAATGATAATCCTAATGTAATTGGGGTTGAGGCTCCGGTTTGGAGTGAATTCGTGCTAAGCGATGAAATGATGGATAACCGCTTTTGGCCCCGTGCCATGGCAGCTGCCGAAGTAGGTTGGACGCCAGGAGAAAAAAGAAATTTTGAATCCTTTAAACAAAGACTAGGAAAACACGGTGACCGCTTAAGAGCATTGGATATTAACTTCTTCAGAACTCCGGGTATAGACTGGGGTCCCGAAAAGACCATCCCGGGAGTCTTTTCCAGTTTCAGACCTTCATCAGAATAATATAAATAGTCATGGAAAATAAATCAACTACCGAGAGTGCTTCTAATTACGATCATCTCGAGAAGATGAGCAGCCTTGAGTTGCTCAACAATATTAATAAGGAAGACCAAACTGTACCATTTGCAGTGGATAAGGAGATTCATTCCATTAAAAAACTTGTGGATGTGGTGGTTTCCAGGATGCAGGAAGGAGGGAGACTTTTTTATATTGGAGCAGGAACCAGTGGCAGGTTGGGAGTTCTTGATGCTTCTGAATGTCCGCCAACCTTTGGGGTGTCCGAAGATTGGGTAATAGGTTTAATTGCAGGTGGTGACAATGCTTTAAGACATGCGGTGGAAAATGCCGAAGATGACCTTGAGCAGGGCTGGAAAGATCTGGATAAATTTCATATTAGCGATAAGGATGTGCTTGTAGGAATAGCCGCTTCGGGAACTACTCCTTATGTAATAGGAGGAGTAAAAAAAGCCAGGGAAATGGGAATAGCTACTGGTTGTATTACCTGTAACAAAAATAGTCCATTGGCCGCGGAAGTGGAATACCCCATTGAAGTCGTGGTGGGACCGGAATTTGTCACCGGCAGCACCAGGATGAAATCTGGAACTGCTCAAAAGCTTGTTCTTAATATGATCTCGACTGCAAGTATGATCAGGATGGGTAGGGTAAAAGGTAATAAGATGGTGGATATGCAGCTTTCTAATAAGAAACTGGTTCATAGAGGAATTAAAATGATTATGGAGGAACTTGACATCAATGAAGATGAAGCCAGGAGGTTGCTTGAGGAGTACCGCAGTGTTAGGAAAGTTTTAAAATTTTCCCGAAGTAGGGAGTAAGTTTGAAGCTACTTTTTATAAACTTATATGAAAATTTTATAAAAGTCTTTCAAATAATACTGAGAAATTTTAATAAAGTTTTTTATATTTAGAATAAATTGCATTATCTTGCTACCACTTATTTTATAATCAGATCAAAAATTGACCTAATTAATCAAATTTATAATTATGAGAAGATTACAGCTACTTCTTGTCCTTCTGTTTCTGGGTATCGTGTCGCAAACGTTTGCGCAGGATCGCGAAGTAACCGGACGAGTAATTGATGAAAAAAGAATGCCAATTCCTGGTGCTTCGGTATACGTCAAAAACACTTCAATTGGTACAACAACAGATTTTGACGGAGAGTTCAGCCTTACAGTCGCAGAAGAAAATGCTACTTTGGTTATTTCTTATGTAGGTTTTCTGGAAAAAGAAATCATTATTGATAATCAGGATTTTCAAGAAATCATTCTTTCTCCTAATGTAGAAAGACTTGATGAGGTTGTTGTTGTTGGTTATGGAAGTCAAAAACGTGCAAACCTGACGGGAGCAGTATCCACGATTGATACTGAAATTTTGGAAGCTCGTCCAATTACAGATGTTGCAAGTGGACTTCAGGGAACGACGCCAGGATTAACGATTACCTCACCCAGTGGACGAATTGGAACTTCTCCATCGATAAAATTGAGAGGAAATATTGGTACACTAGGTACCGGTGGGGGGGCAGAACCGCTAATTCTTGTTGATAACGTGGAGATAGATAACCTTAATATGGTTAATCCTCAAGACATAGAATCAATTTCGGTTTTGAAGGATGCGGCATCAACTTCCATTTATGGATCAAGAGCCGCTTGGGGGGTTGTTCTTATTACTACAAAGAAAGGAGTTAGAAATACAAATCCCGTAGTTGCCTATTCGAACAACTTTTCATGGGCTACTCCTACAGAGACGCCAGAGCTTGCGCCGGCTGCAGAAGGTGCCGAAATGTCTTTGGCTGCTGTGAGAAGAAGAATACCAGGCCTTCCTTCATACGGTATTGTGGGAATGTATTTTGACGATTTGGCCATTGAGAAAATGCGCGAATGGGAAGAACTTTATGGAGATCAGGATTTAGGACCAGAAATGGTATTGGGAAGGGATTTCGAAATTAGAGATGGCCGCCTCTTCTTTTACAGACCATGGGATGCTCAGGAATTATTTGTTAGAGAATGGACACCACAAGTAAAGCATGATCTGTCAGTTTCTGGTGGAAGTGAGAATACTAATTATTATCTTGGTCTTGGTTATCTAGGTCAGGAAGGTGTGTTGGCGGCAAACCCTGATCAATATGACAGGTATAACCTCAACTTGAATGTTAGTTCAAATATAACTGATTGGTTTGAGGCCCGTGCGAATCTTCTATACTCCGATACTTACCGGACATACCCCATTGATGCAAACAGGACCTATGATGCCTGGTACTATACTACTCGTTGGCCCAGAACTTACCCTTATGGAACGTATGAAGGCCATCCTTTTAGAAATCATATTTCTGAAGTAGCTCAGGGTACTATGACAGAAGAGTCAAGTGCTCTTGCTCGACTGGGACTGGGCGCCACTCTAACACCTTTAGAAGGTTTGGAAGTAAATTTTGATTATACGCATGACAAGATGAATGAACATATTCATGAGGTGGGTGGAACTTATTACGCCTACAACTTCTGGGCAACCGGACCAGATCTTGAGTATGGCCCCTACAGTAGTGCATCTTATGACCGGGTGCAGTATAGTTCGGCATGGAGTCTCCGTAATACTGCCAAAGTTTTTGCTACATATGAAAATGAAATAGGAGACCACTCTATTAAAGTAATGGCCGGTGGAGATATGGTAGATTATGAGTACTGGTACCACAGCTCACAGAAAAGGGAGTTAATGGATCCATCAATGGGAGAAATTGACTTGGCTACAGGAGATATGTTTGTCAATGGGGCACGGGATCAATGGGCAACATTAGGAGTCTTTGGTAGAATTAATTACGCTTACCTGGAAAAATTCCTTTTTGAGTTGAATGGCCGTTACGACGGTTCATCGAAATTATCGGCGACGGATCGTTGGGCATTTTTTCCATCAGGATCTGTAGGGTATATTCTTACAGAAGAAAACTATATGGAATTTGCAAATCCTACCCTTTCATTCTTGAAATTGAGAGCCTCTTACGGATCAATTGGAAACCAGAACTCCTATATGAGTAATATCTATAGAATTATGAGTTCATACGGCTCCAACTGGTTAATAGGGGGTCAGGAAATGGTCACCGCAGGTACTCCAGGAGCTTTACCAGCAGATCTCACATGGGAAACCGTTACAACGCTGGATTTTGGTGTGGATGCCCGATTCTTTAGCGATAAGTTGTCTTTCACCTTTGACTGGTACGAAAGAACTGTGAGTGACATGCACACTGCCGGTGTCACTCTCCCGAGCACTTTTGGAACCGGGTCGCCAGTTAGGAACTTTGGAGAGTTAACTACAACAGGGTGGGAATCGGCCCTTTCTTATAGGCATCTTTTTGACAATGGGTTAAATATTACCTTTGGAGCAACTCTTTCAGATTTCACAGAAGAAATAACAAAATTTGCTAACACAACAATGGGTATCAATTCATTTTATGAAGGTAAGGAGCTCGGGGAAATCTGGGGATATGAAACTGTCGGATTCTTTTCTGAAGATGACTTTAATCCAGATGGTACTCTTGTAGAAGGAATTCCTTCCCAGGCGCTTTATGAGAATAGTTGGTTTGTATACGGCCCCGGAGATATTCGATATGCTGATCTTGATGGAGATGGAGTAATAACTTATGGTGCAAATACCGTTGATGATCATGGGGACCTAAGAGTCATAGGAAATACCACGCCAAGGTATCAATATAGCTTTACACTTGGTGCTGACTGGAAAGGGTTCGACTTAAGCGCATTTATGCAAGGTGTTGGGAAAAGGGACATGTGGGCAAATGGACCCGTAGTCATTCCGGGATACAGATATGCTGAGGGTTGGTACGCACATCAACTCGATTACTGGACACCCGAAAACACTAATGCTTTTTATCCACGTCCAACAGACCAGTCTCAGTCCAATCAGATTAGGAACTTTATGCCCCAGACGAAGTATCTACTAGATATGTCATATCTAAGGATGAAAAATATAACTTTTGGATATTCGTTATCAGAAAATGTTATCGACCGTCTAGGATTTAATAAATTCAGAATATATTTTAGTGGGGAAAACCTATTCGAATTCACAAACTTACATGTTCCTGTAGATCCTGAAATTGATTTAACCCCTTCTGGAAGGAACGATCCTAACACTTTTGGAAGGGTGTATCCTTTTAGACGATCACTTTCTGTTGGACTGCAGGTTTCTTTATAATATAAAAAAATAGAATATGAAAACTTCAAAATTATTAACAATTGTTTTTCTGTCTCTTTGGTTGACAGGTTGTGAGAAAGATTTTCTTGAAACGCCTCCGTTAGATCGATTTACAGATGAAACTTACTGGACTTCCGAAGAGAATGTAGAAACTTTTTCTTATGGGTTCTATCCTGCGTACTTCGTAGGTTATGGATCAGGTTACTCATGGGGCGATTATTTCTCGGGAGAATCCTTCAATGACGACTTTGCACCAACTGCACCACCACTTTTCCTTAAAAATGTACCAGTTTCGGGAGGTGGATGGTCTTTCGCCTGGGTGAGAAAAGCGAATATCTTCATTGACAGAGTACAAGATGTCCCAATGCCAGAGGAAGCTGTTGAGCATTGGACTGGCGTAGGAAGATTTTTCCGTGGGCTGGAGTATTTTGATCTGGTAAAACAATTTGGTGATGTGCCATGGTATGGTGCTGAATTGACTGAAAATGATAACGAAATGCTCTATAAAAAACGCGATGAGAGAACTTTTGTTATGGATAAGGTTTTAGAGGATTTTCAATATGCCGCTGAGAATGTTAGGGAAAATGTCGCCAATGAGCAACAAATGGTCGATCGTAGTGTTGTCCTTGCATATATGTCCCGCATATTTTTATTCGAAGGTACCTGGCAAAAATATCACGCTCAGAATCCTGAAAAAGCAAGAGAGTATCTTGAAGCTGCAAAATGGGCTGCTAAAGAAGTTATCCAATCCGGGGAATTTTCTTTAGGTAACTATCGGGATGTATTTAGCTCTTTAAGTCTTGCAGGAAATCCTGAAGTTATTTTATTCCGTGAATATGAACCGGGAATGCTTACTCATTCTTTAAATAGTTATGTGAATAAAGAACCTCAAACAGGAATGTCAAAAGAAGCCGTTGAAGCTTATTTGACAGCACAAGGTCTTCCAATTGATCCGGCCACTTATGACGATCATGGGATCGAGGCTGTGATGGCAGCGCGGGATCCACGTTTATACCAAACTGTGGTTCCCTATGAATTAAGATTGGACGGAGTATCATCGAATTATTCTACAACGGGATATGCAATTCATAAGTTCTTAAATGAGGAAATCGCAGATGAACCTATTGGTAGCTCTAATCTTAACCCTACTGATGCACCTATTATTAGATATGGAGAAGTCCTGTTGAATTACATTGAAGCCGTTGCAGAATTGGCTACTTTGGGGGGACCTGAGGTCACCCAGGAAGATCTTGACATATCAGTCAACGTCCTGAGATCCCGTCCTGGAATAGATCTGCCACACTTGCAAATTATTGGTGGTCAACCTGCTGTTGATGGAGTCGTTTATGATGATCCTGAAAGAGATCCAAGTGTTCCATCTTTTATTTGGGAAGTAAGGAGAGAAAGAAGAATCGAATTGATGATGGAAGGCTTCAGGTATGATGATTTGAGAAGATGGTCTCAATTTGAGGATCTTGACACAACAGATGGTTTTGAAAATGCTACTGAAATAAATATGGGAGCATGGATAGATAAAACCGATTATCCTGACGCCGACTTGAGTGCGGTGCAATTAGCAGACGAAAATGGAATCTACTTACCGGCAGATGCGACTCAAGGTTATATTGTTCCAGCTGCGGCAGAAGAGTTGCAGCGAGAATTTACAGATCCAAGAGTATATCTTGCACCAATCCCACTTGATCAAATAAAACTTTATGAAGATCAAGGGGTAGATTTAGAACAAAATCCGGGCTGGTAAATTTTCCCAGATCCGTGGAAAGTAAAGTTAGCCCCCTTTGGTGAAAGCCTTGGGGGCAATTTTTTATATTTTTTTTGTGTCGCTTATTCTTATCCCATACACCTCATAAAAATGACATTTTTTCGCACCCCTTGTTTTATACTTTTGTGTTTCCTCCTCTTGTTATTAGGCTGTAAAACCCAACAGAACACTACCACTCCCTCGAGTGAACCTGCCGAAGATAGCCAAGCGCCTGCTGTGTCTGAAGAGCCTGCTGAACTTCAAACAACCCCTGTTCCTCCCATTGAAGAGGAGGCAATTGTCCAGGATGTTATTGAAGAACCTGCAGATCACCCCCAGGCCAATAGAGAATTCCGGGCGGCGTGGGTTGCCAGTGTGGCAAATATTAACTGGCCAAGCAAACCAGGGTTGAGTTCCAAAGAACAACAACAGGAAGCCATAGCCCTGCTGGACCTTTTAAAGAAACATAACTTTAATGCGGTAATCCTGCAAATTCGTCCGCAAACGGACGCTCTTTATGAGAGCAAGCTGGAGCCGTGGTCTTATTTCCTCACCGGCGAACAGGGAAAAGCACCAGATCCTTTTTATGATCCCTTGCACTTTTGGATCGAAGCTGCTCATGATCGTGGCCTTGAACTGCATGCCTGGTTTAATCCTTATAGGGCACACCATACTTCGGGAAAAAACATTAGCGAACAATCCATCATCAAAACAAATCCTGAACTTGTGGTGAAATTAAAAGATGGACACTATTGGATGGATCCCTCACAAAAGGGCACACAAGATCATTCCACAGCTGTGGTAATGGATGTTGTAGAGCGTTACGATATTGACGGCATCCATTTTGATGATTACTTTTATCCTTATGACTCTTACCACGGCGGCGATTTTCCCGATGACATAAGTTGGAAAGCCTACCAGACCGGGGGAGGGGAACTTAGCCGTGGTGATTGGCGCAGGGAAAGTGTGAACAGCTTTATTGAGAATTTGTATGAAGAAATTAAAGCTAAAAAGCCACATGTGAAGTTTGGGTTGAGCCCATTCGGAATCTGGAGGCCTGGCTATCCCAAATCTATTGCTGGATACGATCAATACGATAAACTTTATGCAGATGCAAAGCTTTGGTTGAATGAAGGCTGGATAGATTATTACACCCCACAGCTTTATTGGAAAATAAATCAAATTCCACAGAGTTTCCCGGTTCTTTTGGGATGGTGGTCTGAACAAAACCTTAAAAAAAGGCATTTATGGCCGGGAATAAATGCTGCTTTGGGCGAGGATGAAGTAATAAATCAAATTATGATCACACGGGGAATGTTGCCAAAAAGCCCCGGTGTGGTGCATTGGAGCATTGCCCCGATGGTGAAGAGCAAGGAACTTGCTACTGCAATCCTTGAGGGACCTTATAAAAAACCGGCTCTGGTTCCCGCCAGTCCATGGCTTGACAATAAAGCTCCTGAAAGTCCAGTAGCTGTGCCCATGGTAGATGGGCAGTCTGTAAAGCTCACATGGATAGCGCCGGCAAATGCAGAAGACGGGTTCAGGTATGTAGTGTATTTTCGATATGGAGAAATTTGGGACTATAAGATTTTTGATCGAAACACTATAGAAACTAAATTCAGTCGTTTTGTAGAAAGGAAGAATGGAGACAAAGTATATTTAAAAGCTCTTGCAGTGACCACAGTAGATAGGACAGGGAATGAAAGTGGTTTTAAAGAGATCCTAATAGACAGCAAATTATAATTTCTCAATAATTCTGAAATTAAACCTATGACTCCATTACTGGTCTTTGGTATTATCGCGGGTTATTTCCTCCTTTTGATGGCAATAAGTCACTTTACCTCCCGGAAAGCCGATAATTCAACCTTCTTTACTGCAAACCGCCAATCGCCCTGGTTCCTTGTGGCCTACGGGATGGTGGGGGCCACTTTGTCGGGAGTAACTTTTATTTCAGTTCCGGGGGAAGTTGGGAATTCGGGATGGACGTATTTGCAGTTCGTAATGGGAAATATGGTAGGTTACGCAGTTATTGCTCTGGTGTTGATCCCTTTATTCTATAAGCTACAACTAGTTTCTATTTACCAGTATTTACAGAACAGATTTGGGCAAAATTCATACCTCACAGGTTCAGGTTTCTTTCTTGTTTCGCAAACTATTGGAGCTTCCTTCAGGTTATTCCTCGCAGCACTGGTACTCCAAATTGCCTTTTTTGACGCCTTTGGAATTCCATTTTATGTAACAGTGTTTGTTACAATTGCTCTTATCTGGCTTTACACTTTTAGAGGCGGGATCAAAACCATCGTATGGACAGATACGCTGCAAACCACTTTTCTTTTACTTGCTGTACTAATTAGCATCTACATGATCACCGCTCAAATGAACTTAAGTGCGCCAGATGTGGTAAATGTTATTGCCGAAAGTGATATGTCCAGAATTTTTGATTGGGACTGGAGGTCTGACCGGAACTTCTTTAAAACATTCCTTGCCGGTATTTTTATCACCATCGCTATGAACGGGCTGGACCAGAATGTGATGCAGAAGAACCTTACAATTGAAAAGACAAGGGATGCTCAAAAGAACATTTTCTGGTTCTCTCTTACCTTCTTCTTTTCTACTATGCTTTTTCTTGCTCTCGGCGTATTGCTTTATAAATTTGCCATGGATCAGGGGATTGAAATTCCCGGAAGTACAGACGATCTCTATCCGCTTCTGGCTCTAAATCATTTCGGTATTCTCGCCGGGATTGTCTTTCTGTTGGGTATTATTGCCGCTGCTTTTTCCAGTGCAGATTCCGCTTTGACGGCCTTAACCACTTCCTTTTGCGTGGATATTCTGGACATACCAAAGCAAAAACAGGAAAATCAGAAGAAAACCCGCTTAATGGTACATATTGGATTTACACTTCTTATGTTTTGTGTTATTGTGATCTTTAATGAGATCAATGACAGTAGTGTGGTGAATTCGGTGTTTAAAGTGGCCGGGTTCACTTATGGTCCGCTTCTCGGTCTTTTCGCCTTTGGATTACTGTCAAAAGTAAAAGTTAAGGACAAATTCGTGCCCCTGGTGTGTATTGCTTCTCCGCTTATTTCGGTATTACTGGATATCAATTCCACAGTTTGGTTCAACGGTTATAAATTTGGTTTTGAAATACTTTTAGTAAATGCTGCTATTACCTGTCTTGGTCTTTTTCTATTGAGGAAGGGGGTGTAAATTAGGAATAGAATTAAATTTGGTTTGAAGGATATTATTAAAAATTTCCCGTGAAAAAATAGATGCTTCAGAAGTTATGATGGCTTTATTCAGGGAAGTCTCAACTAATAAAAATTTACAGGAATGATACTGAAAACTCACAGCTACAACCTCGAACTCAAAAATACTTTCAGGATTAGCCACATTAGCCGTGATGTACAGCCAACATTGATAGTAGAACTCTCCGATGGTAAATTCACCGGCTACGGGGAAGCAGCTGCCACTTCTTATTATGGGGTGACTGTGGAGGGAATGGCTAAAGACATAAAATCCGTGGCGCCAATAGTTGACGAAAATCTGCATTTAACCCCCGAGGAAATGTGGGAAATTCTAAAACCACATTTTAAAAACAAATCTTTCTCTCAGTGTTCCCTGGATATCGCCATGCATGATTTTCATGGTAAAAGAATGGGTATGCCTTTATATAAATTATGGGGACTGGAGTTAAAGGACCTTCCGCTTTCGAACTACACGATTGGAATAGATTCTATTTCAAAAATGCTTCAGAAAATGAAAGAATTTCCCTGGCCAATTTATAAAATTAAGCTGGGTACCGACGAAGACGTGGAGATCGTAAGTGAATTGAGAAAACACAGCAAAGCCGTTTTCCGGGTTGATGCGAATGGAGCCTGGACGGCGCGGCAGGCGATCGATTATTCGGTTTTAATGAAAGATCTGGGGGTTGAATTTCTTGAACAACCTCTTAAGGCTACAGATACAGCAGGGATGGCGGAAGTATATGAGCACTCTGTTCTTCCGGTCATAGCTGATGAAAGCTGCATTACAGAAGCTGATGTAGCCAAATGTGCCGGATTATATCATGGCGTGAATATTAAACTTACAAAATGCGGAGGTCTTACTCCCGCACGTCGAATGATTGCCGAAGCGACTAGTTTAGGAATGAAAGTTATGGTTGGCTGTATGACAGAATCTACCGTAGGACTTTCGGCAATTGGCCATCTTCTTCCTTTACTGGATTACGTGGATATGGACGGTGGTATGCTCATCAAGAATGATATTGCAGATGGGGTGAAGGTATATGATGAAAAAATACATTTTCCTGATAGAAATGGGACCGGTGCAGAGTTATACTCTAAAATTAAAAATTAATAACTATGAACTTACGACGTTTTGGAAAAACAGATCTATTTGTCAGCGAAGTAGGTTTTGGAGCATGGGCCATTGGTGGTGGTGCCATGGTAGGCGATACAGCTATTGGCTGGGGAGAGGCAGATGACAGAACCTCTCAAAATGCCATTTTTAAGGCCCTGGACCAGGGAATTAATTTTTTTGATACAGCCGATATTTACGGATTAGGACACTCCGAGGAATTAATTGGAAAAATGCTTGGAAACAGAGAGGATGTAATTGTGGCCTCTAAAGTGGGGAATGTAGCACGAGAAGGAAAATTTGGTGTAGATTATTCAAAACAGCATATCCTAGAAGCCTGTGATGCCAGTTTAAAAAGACTCCGCCGGGATGCGATTGACTATTATCAGCTGCACACGGCACGTCTAACTCATTTGCAGCAGGAAGATTGTATAGGAGCAATGCAAATGCTTCAAAAGCATGGAAAAATAAGAAACTGGGGTATATCCCTTAACACATACGAACCTTTTCCTGAAGCAGAATACCTTATCGAAAATAAGCTTGTAGATGGTTTTCAGCTTGTTTTGAACATCCTTAATCAAACAGCCCTTCCGCTCATTAAAAGAGCATCAGAGGCGGGTTATGGAATAATTGCACGCATGCCTTTGCAATTCGGGCTTCTTACCGGGAAATTTGATAGCGGTGCAGAATTTGCAGATAACGATCATAGAAATAATCGTTTAACTCCTGCAGTTATTCAAGCATATAAAGAAGCGGTGACGAAAATATGGCCGTTATGTGAAAAATATGGCTTAACTAAGACTGAGCTGGCGCTAAGTTATATTCTCAGCTATCCTGAAGTATCAACGGTCATTCCGGGGATAAGAACAGAAGAACAGGCAATAAAAAACACAAAAGGATTAACCTGCCTTGAAAAAGAAGATTTGCAGTTAATAGAAAATGCAGATCTTGATGCTGTGATGAAAATCATTAAACAGCAGGGTTAGTAAACACCGTCATTTACGAAAGGATTTAAGAAAAATAATTACCTATATTTAGTTAAGAATTAAACAGATAAATAATGAAATCAATTAAAAATTTGACCTTTTTGGCACTCCTCCTTTTGGTGTCTCTTTACTCCTGTAAAACCGAAAAGGAAGAAACTTCTGCAGAAAATGAAGTAGACCCATATATTACAGAAGTTAGGGATGAATACGCTCCCGATTCCAGAATTGCTCTTTTTGATGTGGAAGCAAATGATGAAGGAGAAGTATATGTCTTAAAGGGAGAATCTAATATGCCAGAGGCTGTTTCTTCTTTAAAACAAAAACTTGAAGCACAGAATATCTCTTATAAAGATAGCATTGCTCTTCTTCCTTCTGCCGATCTTGAAGGAAAAACAGAGGGAGTGGTAAAAATTTCTGTGGCTAATCTACGATCAAAGCCGGCCCATTCTTCCGAACTTGTTACCCAGGCGACCTTAGGAATGCCTTTAAAAGTTTACAAGAAAGACGGTGGCTGGTATTATGTCCAAACACCCGAGGGCTATCTCGCATGGGTAGATTATGGTGGTATCACCCCAATGACTCCGGAAGAACTGGCCCAATGGAAAGCTACAGATAAGGTAATGTATCTTCATACTGCAGGTTCTTCTTATGAAGAGCCGAACGCTGAAGCCGGAATAGTTTCAGATCTTGTAGCGGGCAATGTCCTGGAACTGGTGGGGGAAAAATCAGGATTTTACGAGGTAAAATATCCGAGTGATAAATCAGCATTTATTAAAAAACAGGAAGCGCAGCCATACGAGCAGTGGCTTGCCTCTCTTGATCCTACTGGAGAATCCTTAATTGAAACATCCAAAACACTAAAAGGTCTTCCATATTTGTGGGGCGGTACTTCTCCAAAAGGAGTGGATTGCAGCGGTTATACAAAAACGATCTATTTCCTTAACGGAATGGTGATTCCGCGGGATGCTTCTCAGCAAATAAGAGCCGGAGTGGTGGTTGATTCTACAAAGAATTTTGAAAATCTTGCTGCTGGAGATCTGCTATACTTCGGAAGAAAAGCAACAGATACAACTTCAGAACGTATTATACACGTAGGGATGTGGATTGGAGACAATAAGTTCATCCATTCCATGGGCGAGGTGCACATAAGTAATATGGATACTGCAGCAGAAGATTTTGACGAATATAATTATAACAGGTACCTGCGAACCAAAAGAGTATTGGGTCACGATGACGAAAAGATAATCCGGCTGGCAGAAAGCAATCTTTTTACAGATCGCAATACAGACTTCAAAGAATGATCTTCAAAAAGCGGCTTTTCGGCCGCTTTTTAATTTAATCCCTCGAAGTACACTAACTCTCATCTTGGTAATCCCTGGAAGATCTGAAGTTTAAAACTTAACTTACAATGAATACATTAAGACCTTTCTTAGCAATTCTATTCCTTTGCTCTTCTACAGCTCTTTTCTCCCAGGAAAATAATGCGCAAATGCTGAAGCAGAAAACAGAAAAAAAGCTTCAGGAGATTTTTCAAAGTTCTCCTGCAATCACAGGATTGGTAGCAGTTGATCTCACTTCCGGTGAAAAGATATCCTGGAATCCCGATGTGCAGTTTCCGCAGGCCAGTTCAATTAAAATTCCAATTTTAATTGAAGTTTTTAAGCAGGCCAGTGAAGGGAAATATTCTCTTTCAGATCGGTTGCCTGTCAATTCGACCAACTTAGTGGGAGGTACCGGCATCCTTAAAAATCTTGATGATCCTGCACCTTTAAGTATTAAAAATCTCGGAATTTTAATGATTGCCCTGAGCGATAATTCGGCTACAAATTCTCTTATTGATCTGGTAGGGATTCCAAAAGTCAATAAAACTCTGCAAAGCCTAGGAATGAAACAAACATTGCTACAGCGGGAAATGATGAATTCTACGGCTTCTGCGAGAGGAGAGGAGAATCTTGCAACGCCTGCAGAAGCGGCTAAGATTCTTCAGCTTTTGTACAAAGGTGAATTTATTAATCCCAATGTCTCCAAAGAAATTGTTGACATCCTTAAAATGACCGATAGAGAGGACAGCCGTCTTGCTGCCGGGATAGCCGAAAATGTTGATATAGCTTTTAAGCCGGGGTTTATTAACGGAGTTTCAGTAGAATGGGCTATTGTTAATCTGCAGCAGCGCCCTTATGCCGTAGCCATTATGGAAAGTCACAAAGTTAGTGGTGAAGCCGAAGAAGTCATGGAAGACGTATCTAAGATTCTGTACAATTATTTCTGGAGAATGGGAAATGCCAGTGAATACGGCACTTATGTTGATCCCAAACCGAAGAAATAATACCAGTCTAAAATATGTTTTTTATAGTAAAATCATTTGTTTTTAAGGGGGTGGTGAAGATTTGGGCTAAAGCTCGATGGAATATGGGTCCCTTAACCCACGGCTGAAGCTACGGACTATTCTTAAAACCCATTAATCACCAATTACTTCAAAAAATGGTTTGTCTCTAGCTTTAGTCGGAGGTACAGGATATATATAAAAAAGGACATTATCCCAATCTTTCAAATTAAAATTTAGAGAAAGAATTTAAAATCGTTTCTCAGCCAGTAATTCCAGTACCACAAAATAGGCACAATGATCTGATGCTATCTTGTGGCAAAGCACTTCTTTCTCCAGGATCTTCCAGCGGTTTGCAGGGTAGAACATAATGTAATCGATCTTTTTCTCGGGAGCATTGGAAGGGAAAGTGGGTTCGGGAGCTACTTTGTCATAAGTGGAAATCCACATGGATTCCAATATCCCGATAGCCTCACTGCCCGGTACATCATTCAGATCTCCTGCCAGGATGGTAGGAATTGTATTTTTTTCTATAAAGGAATTGATCTTTCTTGCCTGGGCTAATCTGTCGGGGCTTTTTTCAAGGTGATCCATATGCGTACCAAGTAACCTTATGGTATCTCCTGCAGGAAGGATGATGGTGGCTGTAGCGGCGATCCGCGGCTCTTTGTCTGGAGAGCCGGGCAGCTCGATCTTCCCTGTTTTTAGAAAGGTCCATCTGGAAAACAGCGACTGTCCATATTCTCCTCCGTCAAAATCCACTGCTTTGGCGAAAATGGAAGACATACCGGTTTTTAGCGCCAGTTCTGTATTGATATCCCGCTTCTGCGCCCTATTTGTTCTTAAATCCACTTCCTGAAGTGCCACAAGATCGGGTTTAAGATCGTTGATTACTTTAGCTACTATATCCAGATCATTGTCTCTTTTTGTAGTCGCTCCATGCAGGATGTTATAGGTAAGCACCCTTATAATATTACGGTCCTCCCGGATCTCCTGACACCTGACAGTTGATGTGAAGATCAGTAGAAAAATAAAAGATAGAGTGAGGGATAAAGCTTTCATTTTAAACTACAAACAATAAACAAAACTCTTTACTCCATTTTGTATATATAAAATCCTCCTCCTTTATCCCAGCTTCCAAAGATGAGCGTCTTACCATCGGGAGAAACGCCGATTCCCCGGGGTTCTGCACCATTAACTTCCGGAAGTTCTACAGTCCACATTCTCTGCTCGTTTTCATCCCGAAAATGAAAGGTTGAAGGGGAGATGCCACTTGCCCGCACTGCAGCAAAGAGCCGGCCGTCTTCCATTACCTGGATGGCGCTGGAACCGGATGCTGTACTGCTGATATCCTTTTCCCGCTGATAACGAATTCCGTCATCTGAAGTATATTTTTGGATTACCGGACTTCCCGGATCGGGGAAATAAAGTATTTTTCCATCCCTTGTCATATCAAAAGTCCGGGAAAGAATGCGATCGTTAAGATCCAGGGTTCTTACCAGTTCAAAGGAAGAAGGATCTTCTGTGCTCTGCTTGAGCACATAATTTGGATCATCCCCAAATAGTGACATGGCATAAATTTCTCCCGATGCTGATGCCCGGGGAGCAGTAATGGCTCTTTCTCCTTCGGGAACTTCCCAGGCAGCAATGCCTTTTCCAGTTTTGGCGTCGATCTTAAGGAGATGACGGTTTCTGCCTACGAGAATATTTCCGTCGAGGTCAACTCCAATGCCGTTGACTGGCCTCAGGCTGAATTCCTGACCCTTTATGCTTACATGAGTTAAAGGGGAGAAAGAGACCTCTTTTCCATCCTTGTTTTTGACGATCAAACCATTATTATAGTCGGCCAGCCAAATTTTTCCCTCGTTATCCCATTCTGCACCATAGCCGGCTCCCGAAGCATGGATCTTGCCGGTAAATTTTATTTCTGGAGCGGGAACTTCGATGAAATCGTCAAGGGGCTGAGTGCTTTTTATCAGTCTTAGAGCAGTTACCGGTCCTTGTGTGGTGTTTTCACCGTCGGTTGCTGTCACGCGGTGGTAAAAAGTTACCGGCTGCCCTTCCGAAGCATTTCCGAGGAAACTAAACCAATCCTCTTCTGTAAGTTTGATGCTGTTGCTGCGCCCGGAAAGCTCCTTGAAAATGACATTTTTGAAGTCCCTGTCTGTAGCCAGTTCATATTGATAAGAGACAAAATCCCCATCGGGATCGTTGACCTTTTCCCATTCAAGCTCGTACAGGGCTTGAAGGTCCCGTACTCCGTAAATATTCTTTTCTTCATGAGAAATAATATTAGGGGCAGGCGGGAATCTATTGTTTTTGGGATATAACTGCGCACGGAGTTCTCCTGCCTTTGTCCTTACAATTACATGCAAAGCACCTGCCGATAAAAATTCCTTTAGATCCCTGTTTGAAGTAAAACTTCCGGTAAGGGTCCCAGTTCTTCGCCTTGATTTTAGATTTAAGGAAGTAAGAAATTCACCAGATTCTGTATTTCTGCCTTTATAGAGGCCTGCATCCAAGGGTTTTCCTGAGAGCTCACCCAATTTACCTTTAAAAATGAGCTTTCCGTCTTTGATTTCTGCTTTTAAAGTACCGCTGCCTTTTTCCTTATCGTTAACCGGATTGAAAGTGCCACTGGCTTCAGTAATAACAGGAATATCCTGTCTTAAAATATGTCCATTGACTCCAAAGACCGAAGATGGTAATCTGCTTTCATCAAACAGTTTCATATCTCCCGCATCCTTCGTCTTGATCTCATAAGTGGTGTAGGCGATGGAATCTTTATCCTTAAAAATATCCATAATTGTCACCGTATTTACCGGCGGATCCTCTAAGGTGAGCCAGCCACGGGGACCTGAGCCTGCCGCACCGGTGTTGAGTAGCTTAAGATATCCTCTTTTTCCTGGATAAAAGGCGTGCTGGTGCCCGCTTATATAGGTATGGACATTGTTTTGTTCCAGCAGCTTACGTAGTTTTTCCGGCTCCTGTAAAACATTTCCTCTAGAGTCTCTTTCCTGCGCCACACTGTAAAGCGGCATATGACCCAACACGAATCTATAGTCGGCATTCTTTGCTTCAGGAGTGCGAAACTGCTCCTCCATCCATTTTAAATTCTCAGAAGTTATTTCTGAAGAAGAGGCGTCCCAGGAAACGAAAAATATACCATCCTGCACGAAGGAGTAATAGTGTGGAAAATGTGTGCTGTCAACGAAATTGAGGTCTGGCAAATTTTCATTCCAATATTGAGCGGTCATTTTTCTTTCCAGTTCATAAGAGCGGGGGCCGTCATGATTCCCAAGCGTAAAAGCAAACGGAATATTGGCATTTTTGAGAGGTGTGGCAATATGTTCATCAAAGCCCGCCCACATCTTTTGTAACGTCAGGGTATCATCAATGCCCATTCCCGCCACCATATCCCCGCCACTTACTACAAGATCGGGCTTCCACAAGCGCGGAATCCTTTTAATTATGCTATCTACCTGCCACTCGTATTTTGCAGCTCCCAATCCTGAATTCAAATCGCTAATCACTGCAATCCTCACATCTCCACGCACAGGAAGTTGTGGTGAATTTTGTGTTGGCACGAGCCTGATGGCATCTGTTACCAAATTGCCATCCTGACCGCCTCCTAGGATCTCCAAAGAATCCCGGGGGCCGACATTAAAGTTACCCAGAATGTTCCATTTTCCATCGGTATGCAGGTTGCTCTGGTCCACGTAAATGGTGTCACTACTTTTGTACCTATGCACCACGTAAGCCGCCTTTGAAGTATTTTGATCATCGTTTACTGCCCACCATGCCGCCACCTGATAATTTTTCTGCGGAAGATCCTTGAATTTATAGATCGCTCTGTTATAAAATTGCCCTGCGGATGTACTGCGGGAGGGAGTATCACCGTAATAATTTACTGAATTAGAGTTCTTCCAAAGCCCATATTCTTTATAATTATCATCTGAAGTATCATAATAAACCACTTCTTTTCCTTCGGAAGGAATATATTCTGAAAGTACGAGGGCACTTGCATTATTTCTGAGACTGTTGCGGTTTCCGCCGGGAATGTCCGTAGGTATGTTCACCACCTCACTGGCAGCTATCATTGCTGAAGAGCCGCCACCATCCAGATTCAGCGCCTCTTTGGCTCCCGCCGTTTGCATGAGAAAAGCAAGTTCGGGTAATGTTACTCCTGCACTGGCTTTTTGTCTGCCGTCAATGACCATCATGATCAAATTTCCATTGGCGTCGTACCCAATTGCTGTCCTGGGATGCCGCATCACATGACTGCCTCCGAAACCTTCCTCTTTAGCAGTAACATTAATTTCTCCATTCGTCAAGAGAACAGGTCCACCACCTACAGCCTGAGCTGCGGAATAAGATTGTCCGTTTTTTGCTCCGGGTGTCTCGTAGTTAATCAGAACATTATTATCTTCTGAAGTTCCTGTCCAGGTGATCTCGGGATTTCCATTAATCATCCCAAAAGCTCCTCTGGGAACGTCTACGGCATTTCCGGAAGCAACCAGTTCGCCGTCAGAGATTAAAAGGCTTACAGAAGAGGTTGCGGCAAAGTATCCGCCGTTGATGGAGAGAATTCCATTATTTCGAAGGTGAGTTTCTTCTGTGGTTTCGCGATGGGTGTTGCTGCCAATGGCTCTTAACTTCAGGTTTTTATCAGCCAGGTCAATTTTTGCATAAACTCCTCTTACAGGTTCGCCATCTACCAAACTTCCGAAGCCATCATAAACCTGCACCGAAGCCGGTAGCAGGATGTTGAGGTCTTCTCTCGGCTGCCATTGGATATTGATCTCCTGTGCAAAAGACCAATTTATTCCTAACGAGAAGAAAAGGAGAAGATGAAAGACTCTTTTGTACATAATTTACTATTTCCAGGTTAAAAGTATCACTTTACCGTCCATTGTGGAAGCGACTAAACTATTGCTGTCAATAATCCTTATGGTATTGACCATTGAATGGTCAATCTTGAATTTCCAATTTATCTTTTCGGTTGCCGGATCAATGCTGTATATCACTCCATTCCTGGTGCCGAAAAGTACCTGCCCGTCCTGCTCATACAGCATGGAAGGCACGTGATCGTAACCGAAATTACTGTTGATCCTTTTCAGTATTTTTGGCTCCTTTTTGTTGGTCTCAAAGATTACCACTTCATCGTTCATGGTTTTACCAAATAGCCGGTTTCCGTCTTCAGAAATTCCGAGGGATTCTCTTACGGTAGCTTCATTTGTTCTCCAGAGGGATTCTCCTGTTTTGGCATCGATGGCAGAAAGATATCTGTCCGGTGCCACTATATAGACCACATCTTCATTAGCGACAGGGATAACCATGGCAGGTGAGAACATGCGGTTAGGAGATTCGTTGTTCCACTTCCACTTTAGACTTCCGGTTTCTTTATCCAGTGCATAGAGATGTCTATCCCATGCTCCAAAGATGACCTGATCTTCATATAAAAGTGGAGTAGAAACTACAGGTCCTTCAAGGCCTTTGAAAGTCCATTTTTCACTGCCGGTTTCAGCATCAAGAGCGCGGAATTTTCCGTCACTTCCACCTATATACACGATGCTGTCCTGAACTACCGGAGATCCTAATACAGAATGCTCTGTTTCTGTTTTCCAATTTAATTTTCCTGTAGCTGCATCAAAGGAATAGATATTTCCATCCCCCGACCCAAGGATTACCGAATTTTTAAACGTGGCAGGAGAAGAAAATATCCCACCTTGAGTTTCATAAGTCCAAACAACTTCTCCTGACTCTGAGGAAAGCGCCTCCACCAGGCCAGTGCTGTTACCGAAAATTATCAATTCGTCAACATAAGCCGGAGTGGAGATCACATTAGCATTTGAATGATATTCCCATTTCTTTTCAACTTGAGAGAAAGAATCGTTTACTGCATAGGAAGGTCTTTCGTAGATGCTGTCATTTTCAAAATTTCTTTTTCCCAACGTAATTTTTCTCCAGGCTTCTGCAGTTTCTCCTCCCGGCGTACGCTCTCTAAAAATGGCATTTTCGGGAGTTATTTCTACGATATTATATCCGCCAACTGAGTCGCCTGCACGCAAGTTGGATCTTCCCATGCTGCCGGGAATTCCTTCAAAATCCATAGCCTTGTTTCTATGGCCGTGACCACAAATGGCAAATTGGGTGTTGTAATTTTTTAGCCGTTCTGTAGCTTCATACCAGTTGTCTAGACTATTGTCCAGTGGATAATGATTAACAAAAATTATGGGTTGTTCTTTAGGAGTTGCTGCAAGCACCTCATCCAGCCATACGATCGCATCCCTCGGAATATGACCGTCGGACATTCTTACGTAAGGCCCGGAAGCACAACCAATGAATTTATAACCTTCGTGTTCAAAAGCGAATTTGTCATAGCCGAATTCCCTTATAAAACTAACTCCACCTGACTCAGACCACCCGGTGTCATGATTGCCGGGAAGAATGTACCAGGGAATATCCAGTTGATCAATGATCTGTTTTGCCAGTTCAATTTCTTCATCGGTTCCCATCTCTGTAATGTCGCCGGTGAGCAGAACGAAATCCAGGTCTTCCAGGGCATTGATGTCATTTACCGTTCTTTGCAGATCTTCTTCGGCCACTCCGTTTGGAGAACCAATGTGAGTATCTGTGACAAACGCGAATTTAAATTCCTGGGCCTGCAGGGTGATGCTTATGAAATACAGGATTGCGAAAAAGACCTTTTTCATTCCGGTATGTTTTAGGTTAATATAGGAGAAACCGGGCTCTTTTTTGCCTGAAGCTTTCGAGGTCGGTCTTCCACTTCAAGATAATATCTTCGGGGGAATTTCCTGCATCCAACAACTCTCTAACTTCAGAAGTTCCTAAAAGCCCATCGATGCGGGCCTGTCGCCACTTAAAATTTTCAGGATAAAGGGTTTTCAATGCATGAAGAATGTAGATCCCGGCCTCAGCCGATTGGAATTTGTCACGATCAGTAACCATCATTTTCACTCCATTCACCTGCTCGCCTAAAAATTTTGGAGGATAAATCTTAATACCATCCACAATACTATCAGGAACAAAAGTAACCGGACGGAATTCCACACCTTCCATTTTATAACTGTTGAGTTGGTCAGCTAATTCGTGCCCTTTTACCCATGGGGCACCAAAATGTTCGAAAGGATACATAGTTCCTCTTGCCTCAGAATAATTTGTGCCTTCGAGGAGACAGGTAGCGGGATAAACTATCGCTGTCTGGAGGCTGAGCATGTTGGGAGAAGGTTTGATCCAGGGAAGTCCCGTTTCATCATACCAATGATGTCTTTTGTAATTCTGCACTGGAATCACAGTCAAATCTGCCTTTTTAAGTCGTTTTTGTTCTCTTTCACCATTGTACATCAATGCAAGTTCCCCAACTGTCATACCGTGAGTAACAGGAATTACTCCTACTCCAGTTTCCGGATCTAATGCTCTTCCCACCGGGCCATCCACATAATTAGCAGAAAGAGCGTTAGGACGATCCAGTACAATAAAAGGAATATTATTTTCGGCGGCTGCTTCCTGCACCTGGAGCATAGTCTTGATATAAGTGTAATAGCGTGCTCCAACATCCTGAATATCAAAAACCAGCACATCCACTTGTTCCAGCATTTCGGGAGTGGGTTTTCGTGTTTTTCCGTAAAGAGAAATAATAGGGAGTTTAGTTTTTTGATCTGTTTCATCGGCAACATGAGTGTCTTCTTCGCCTCTTAAACCATGTTCGGGTCCAAAGAGCAACTTAAGATCAACATGCGGGTTGTTGTTTAGCAGGTCGATGAGGTGAGTGCCATCGGGCAATATCCCCGTGTGATTGGTTACCAGACCCACACGTTTTCCTTCCACCAAATGTGCAAAGGCTGGTGATAATAGTTGTTCGGCGCCAATCTTCACCCGCGGGTTATTCAATTCTTCGACTTTCTTTCGAATTCCTGGCAGCAGGCGGTAAAGTTCCGTACCGGGGCAGGTGGTTTTGGCCTGGTCTTTATGTCCGGAGACAGCTTCTGCAGTGACCTTATACTTTTCAGCTAAAGCCAGCACCAGTTTTTCAAGCTTATCTACCTGGGCTTCATTTATTTTTTCCTCATTGAAGTTTCCTTCCACCACAATAAGCGCATGACCGTCAAGATCGTAATCTGTATTTGAATCTCCCTGATACTGCAATTCCCGACCTTCAGCTACACTGCCATCAACCGCAATATAGAAATGGTAAGGGACATCCGGCCATGGTTTTTTTGGAGTTCCGTCGCCCAGAGCTCCTTCGCTATAAGAAAATTTTTGAAGTGCCTGCAGCTTTTCTTTAATGCTTCGATCTTTATTCTTAAATGTTCCTGTATGGTGAATGGTGATCATGCGCGGAATATGCCTCGTAACTTCCATTTTGGGAGGTTCTGCCTGCCATTCCTCACGGGCGATCATATCGATTTCTTCCACCTCGACCTGCCCATTTGCGGTGTGACTTAGGAGAAGTTGAACTGCAAAGGCGAAAAAGAGTGGTAGAAGTCGCATTTTCTAAAGGTATTTGAGATAAAGGTTATACAGGATTTTAAGATCCTCATCTGTTAATTCAGAATTTATATCCTTCTGAATAAAGTGTAATTTAAAGGCTTTGATTGCCGCGTCAAGATCGCTCACATCATATCCAATTACCCGCAGTGCAAGCTTTGGATCTATAGTGAGGTGAATACTGTCTGAAGCACTTCCGCCTTGGTGAATTTCATTTCCGGCAATTTCAATTTCCCTAATAGCTTCAGAAGGAACAATACTATCACCTACCACTTTTGGATTGGCTTCAATTTCATCATACCAATAGCCGAAACCTTCTTCGGCCAGTCTTCCCCACGGGAAAGTAGGATTGGGATCCACTTTCCTGGAGGGTGCAATATCTGAATGGCCAATAAAATTTGCGGTAGGGATGGAATGTCTTTCCTTCAACACCTTAAGAAGTTCCAGAAGGCTTTCCATCTGGAGTTCAGCAAAAGGTTCAAAACCGTTATTGTCAAGCTCAATCCCTATAGAAGAAGAATTAAGGTCGGTGTTATTTCCCCATTTTCCGGCTCCCGCATGCCAGCCACGGTAGTAATCGTTGAGCATCTGGTAGATATCTCCATCCTTTCCAATCACATAGTGAGAACTAACTGAAGTGCGGGGTAGTGTAAATGTGTTTAATGTATGCTCAACAGAATTCTGCGCAGTGTGATGCAGGATCACGTAATTGGGTTTGCGCAGGCTAAAATTAGTTGTGCCTACAGGGTAGGGGCCATAATTGATCAGTGTATCATCCAGGTGTTGCTGGGGAAAAGCTTTTAATTCCCTTGCAAACTCCCGGGCTTGTTTTTTATGATCCCGGTTGGTTTTTGAATAGGGATTGGCGCTGCAGCCAACCAATATGGCTAACACGAACGCACCTACCCACACTATTGAAAAGGTTCTCATCTAATATTTCCTTTTAACAAATGCTTCCATAGCCTCATAATTTGCCAAACCTAACTTGTGATAATCTCTGGCTGTTTCGCGATTCCTGTCTTCGGCCCTTTGCCAGAATTCTCTTTCATCATCTCCTGGAAAAACAGGCCTGTCTTTTTGTGACTGGTGCTGGAAAATAGCGTTGCGTTTTCTTTGCACTTCCATAGGAGAAAGAGGTACAGCCATCTGGATCTCATGAGTTTCGAATTCATGCCAGGCTCCACGATACATCCATAACCAGGTATTCTTGATCCAGTCTTCTGTCTCATTAAGACGGCTCATGGCTTCCAACACAATATTAAAACATACCAGATGCGTACCGTGTGGATCTGCAAAATCACCTGCTGCGAAGACCTGGTGAGGTTTTATTTCTTTTAGCAGTTCCATAGTAATTTCAACATCTTTATCTGTTGGAGGATTTTTCATAGTCTTTCCTGTCTCATAAAACGGAAGGGCCATGAAATGGATATTCTTATCTGATAATCCTGCAAAACGAGCCCCGGCAATAGCTTCAGTTTTTCTAATAAATCCTTTTACATCCCTTATTTCTGAAAGGTCAAGTTGATTTGGTTGTTTAGTCTTAAGAAACTCCCGCATCTTATCATAGATGCTCTCCAGCTTACTGCTGTCTTCACCAATACTTTTATTGAAGTCAATAGCAAATTCCACATATCGCAGTACATCGGTATCCCATACAGCTGTATTTCCTGATGTTTGATAAGCAACGTGAACTTCATGTCCCTGGTCTACCAGTCTTATAAAAGTTCCTCCCATTGAAATAACATCATCGTCTGGGTGCGGGGAGAAAATGAGGGAACGCTTTTGAGCGGGTTCGGCTCTTTCTGGACGCTGTGAATCATCGGCATTGGGCTTACCACCAGGCCATCCGGTGATGGTATGTTGTAGCTGATTAAAAACGTTAATATTGATATTATATGCCGGACCTTTTTCTGTGGCCAGCTGAGCCATTCCGTGGTTGTTATAATCCTCATCGGTAAGTTTAAGGATTGGCTTTTTAACTTCATGTGAAAGCCATATAACTGCTTTTCTAATAAGATCATCATCCCAAATACAGTCTTTGACAAGCCACGGCGTATTGAAACGGGTCAACTCTGCGGCTGCGTCTTCATCCAGAACAAATTCTGTATTTTCTGAAAGTTGAAGATATGTGGCCGGCACTTCCCCGGAAATTTCTCCTTCTACGGCCTTTTTTATAATCGTTGCCTTTTTCCTGTTCCAGGCCATAAGGATGATCTCTCTTGCCTTAAATATTGTTCCGATCCCCATGGTGATAGCTTTGGTAGGGACATTCTCTTTTCCTCCAAAATCTCTGGAGGCATCCCGCCTTGTGAGATCGTCCAGAGTTACCAATCTGGTACCCGAGTTTGGAGCAGATCCCGGTTCATTAAAACCAATGTGACCTGTTCTACCAATACCCAGGATCTGTAAATCCAGACCTCCCAGAGCTTCTATTTGATTCTCATAGGCAATACAAAATGGCGCAATATCTTCTTTTTGAAGGGTGCCGTCGGGAATGTGAATATTCTCTTTTTTGATGTCGATATGATCAAAAAGATTCTCCTTCATGAAAGTCACATAGCTCTGCCTTGAATCGGGGTTCATAGGATAATATTCATCAAGATTGAAGGTAATCACGTTAGTAAAGCTAAGGCCGTCCTCCTTGTGACGACGCACCAGCTCTTCGTAAACCTGCACAGGAGTGGCCCCGGTTGCCAGACCCAATACCGCCATTTCGCCCCGATCCTGCTTTCTCTTTATGAGATTTGCAATACGGTCGGCTACCTTAAGAGAAGCGATCTGAGCATTTTCATAAACAGTTACAGGTACTTTTTCGAAACGTGTTTCTTCGAGAAGGTTTAATCTTGCCATAGTTATAGTAGTGGTGATAATTATTATGCTTCTTCAGTTCAATTTTTATTTATGAGGGAAATTTGTTTCCCAAAGATGTTTTCCATCACTGTTGCTACAGATCCTAATAAAACCGAATCTTCTCCCAGATTAGAAAGTGAAATCCTTGTTTTGGCTCTTAGTTGAGCCATGCAGTAGGTGTTTATAGACTGCTGAATAGGAACAGTAATGAATTGTTTTGCGCGTGAAAATCTTCCTTCAAGGATAATCAGTTCCGGGTTAAAAATCTGAATGAGAATCGCCAGACCCTTTCCAAGGTTGATCCCCAGTTTCGACAGGATATTAATAGAGAATTGATCGCCCATGTTTGCAGCCTCAATAATAGTTCGTGGCTGCAGGCCTTCAATTTCTTTCCTGGATAAAAGGCTTAAACTGGTACTTTCTCCTGCCTTGATACCCTCCTGAGCCATTCTGGTTAGTGCTAGCCCCGAAGATACTGTCTCAAGACATCCTCTTTTTCCACAGTGACAAAGAAGACCATCATCTACCATCGGGATATGTCCAAATTCTCCCGCAAAACCTGTGGAGCCCTGATAAACCTTCCCGTCTATGATTATCCCTAGACCTATTCCCCAATCCATTGAAATGACCAGCACATTTTCTTTTTTACTTGCCAGCCCAAAATTTAATTCGGCCAAACAGGCACTCTTTGCATCATTGAGAATAAAGACCGGTTTTTGAAACTTTCGCTTAAGGATAATTTCCAGGGATTCCGATTCTTCCTCCTTGATAAAATAAGTGAAATTCTTTCCTTCCTGAGAAGAAACAAGTCCGGGCATGCTAACCCCAATTCCCAGAAGCTTTTCCAAATTAATTTTGGAACTTTTTAAAAGTTCACTTGCTTCCTCAAAAAGGTGATCCACGAGGCCATTCTCATTCTCCAGCTGAAACAAACCTTCAAATTCGGCCACTTTTTTATTATGATTGTCAAAAATGGCCATTTTGATCCTAGACCGCTCCAGTTGTATACCCATCACATAAAAGCTATCCTCTTTAAGCCTGTAAAGATCTGGTTTCCTTCCCCCGGCAGATTTTCCTTGCCCTTCTTTCTTTATCCAGTCTTCATCTATTAACTGGTTAAGTAGCCTTATGGACGTTGGTGAACTAATACCAAATTGTTCACAGATATCTGTATTCGTTTTTGGACCCTGGAAATAAAGGTTCTCAATGATTTTTATCTTTTGCAGGTGCTTTTTTTGCTCTACATTACTGCTAGTTTTGAGCTGCTCGGTTTTAAGGAGTAGTTTTTGAATATCCATTATTTTCTAGCCGCTTTTAATACGGTTCTGGTTTATGAGCTCTAAAAATAGGACAAAAAGAGAATACCGCCAAGAACTTTACTTAAATTTTTATAAAAGATATTTTGTTTAATAAAAATTTATATTTTTAGATCTGGAAATAATTCGGATTATTTATAAAATTTTTTTTGAATTGGTTTTTTGACAATTTATGAGTAATGGGCAGTATTTCGGAAATAAGCATGGGTAATCAAACAAAAGCAATATTGTCCGGTAAAGGGAAAAGGTATCTCGCTCTTGATGTATTGCGTGGACTTACGGTCGCTTTAATGATTTTGGTAAACACTCCGGGTAGCTGGAGTACAATATACGCCCCTTTTCGACACGCTGCCTGGCATGGCTTCACCATTACAGATCTGGTTTTTCCTGCCTTTCTCTTTGTAGTTGGAAATGCCATGAGTTTTAGCATGCGAAAATTTGACGCACAACCAGATGCTGTCGTTTGGAAAAAGATTTTAAAAAGGACCTTTTTAATATTTTTTATTGGTCTTTTTTTAAGTGCTTTCCCCTTTGTTTACAGGTCTGGCGGGGAATTACTGCTCAAAGATCTTACTAGCCTTCGTACTATGGGAGTTTTACAGCGTATCGCATTGTGCTATTTCTTCGCCTCATTAATTATAAAATATTTTAAGCTGAAGGGATCTGCCATAATATGTGTAATCATTCTTTTCCTATATTGGGGATTGATGTATTATTTTGGAGATACAGGGGAACCATATTCTAAAGAAGGAAATGCAGCCTTAAAATTCGACCTCTTATTTATTCCTTCGGAAAATTTGTGGAAGGGTTTTGGATTTCCTTTTGATCCTGAAGGTCTTTTAAGCACACTTCCTGCTATTGTAAATGTTATCGCAGGATATTTCGCCGGAATTTTTATTCAGAAATCAGGTAACAACTTCACTACGGTTATGAAACTGATAATTGCCGGCTTGATTTCTGTTTTATTAGCAGAAGTTTGGGATATGGTGTTTCCTATAAATAAACCTCTCTGGACCAGCTCCTATGTTGGGCTCACCACCGGGTGGAGCCTTGTGCTTATAGGAATTTTAATCTGGCTAATTGAAGTGATAAAGCTAAAGCGTTGGACTTATTTTTTTGAGGTTTTTGGAAAGAACCCTTTATTTATTTTCGTCATGTCCGGGCTTGTCGTAATGCTTATGAATGTGATCTGGATAGATGGTGTCTCGATGAAAGGCTGGTTATATGATAATTTTTTCCTTAGTTGGCTTGATCCATATAATGCATCCCTGCTTTTTGCCGTTACATATTTGCTCTTCATGTGGCTTATGGGCTACTCGATGGATAAAAAACGAATCTATATCAAGGTGTAAATGTATGCTTCAAAAATATAAATAGTATAAATACTCAAAAATGAGAAATTTCTTTTCCCTTTTTCTACTACTTACAATAATGATAAACCTGCCAATGCAGGCTCAAAATACTGAACCTCCATTTTTAAAATACACCAAGAGTAAATGGGTAGACTCAATTATGAAAAGTCTCACGCCCGATGAGCGTATTGCGCAGCTTATCATGGTAGCAGCTTATTCTAACAGGGGAGAGGAACACAGGCAGGAGATCCTTGAGCTCATTAATGAGCAGAAAATTGGCGGACTTATCTTCTTCCAGGGAGATCCCGCGAGTCAGGTGAAGTTGATGAATGAATATCAGGAGGCTTCAGAAGTGCCTTTACTGGGAGCTATTGATGCCGAATGGGGATTGGGAATGCGGTTGGATAATACCATAAGTTACCCTTTCCAAATGGCTTTAGGCGCAATACAGGATGAAGATCTATTGTATGAACTTGGAACCGAAGTTGCCAGGCAGATCAAAAGAACAGGGCTGCACCTAAATTTTGCCCCGGTGGTTGATGTAAATAATAACCCTAACAACCCGGTAATTAATTATCGCTCTTTTGGTGAAGATAAATACAACGTTGCCCGAAAGGCCACTGCATACATGAAAGGGATGCAGGACGAGCAATTACTCACCACTGCAAAACACTTCCCGGGTCACGGAGATACAGATACAGATTCTCATTACGCACTACCACAAATAAATCATCCTACGGTAAGGCTCGATTCTCTTGAGCTTTACCCTTTTAAAGAAATTCTTAAAGCAGGAATAGGCGGCGTAATGGTAGCGCATCTCAACATCCCTGCCCTGGATTCTACAGGAGTACCGTCTACTTTATCCAAACCTATTATTACTGGTTTGTTAAAGGAGCAATTGGGTTTTGAAGGTCTGATTGTGACAGACGCAATGAACATGAAAGGAGTGACCGAAGGCAATGAACCCGGAGTTGTGGATAAAGATGCTATTCTCGCCGGGAATGATCTTTTGGAATTTACAGAAGATGTGCCCCGGGCAATACTCGAAATAAGAAAGGCTGTTAACCAGGGTTTAATTTCTCAAAAGGAGATTGACACCCGGGTAAGAAAGATACTGGCAGTTAAGCAATGGGTGGGATTAGACCATTATGAACCCACGCCAGTAAAAAATATTTTAGATGAACTCAATACTCCCGAAGCTGAGTATCTTAACCGCAGACTTGCAGAAGCTTCCCTTACTGTATTAAAAAACAAGGAAGGCCTATTGCCGGTACAGGATCTTGACACGCTACGCATAGCCTCAGTATCCTTTGGAATGGGAAATAAAACAGTCTTTCAGGAAAACCTTGATCTTTATGCGGGAATGACACATTTTTACCTGCCGGTAAACGCTTCAAAAATTATGGTTAAAACCCTTAGAAATCAATTAAAAAATTATGATTTGATAATTGCAGGGATCCATGACCAGAGTAAATTTCCACGGAACACTTTACGGCTAAATCAAAATGTGCTGCTGCTGATAGAAGAACTTGCGGAAAAAGACAACGCGATTTTTGCCTTTTTCAAGAATCCTTATGTGATGGATAAAATAGAAGGGATCGAAGAGGCGGCAGGTCTTGTTGTTGCTTACCAGGATAGTAAGGAAACCCAGGAAGTTGCGGCTCAACTCATATTTGGCGGTATAGGCGCCAATGGAAAACTTCCGGTAAGTGTGGGAGAAAAGTTTAAAGCGGGGGAAGGTATGGAATTGAAGGGAGAAATCCGGTTTAGTTATACTCTACCCGAAGCTGCAGGAATGGATTCTGAGATCCTCAACAAGCGTATCGATTCCCTGATGAACCTGGCAATGCAAATGAAAGCCACTCCGGGAGCACAGATCCTTGTGGCGAGGGACAGGAAAGTAATTTTTCATAAAGCTTATGGGGAACATACTTACTTTGATACCATACAAGTTAAAAAAGATGATATTTATGACCTGGCTTCAGTAACAAAAATTTCAGCTTCCATGGCAGCGCTTATGAAATTGTATGAGGAGGGGAAATTTGAACTGGACGGAACACTGGCCGATCACCTTCCATCATTCAGAAGATCAAATAAGGCCGATATTCCTTTTTCAGATATACTTACGCACCAGGCCAGATTCCAGCCCTGGATTCCCTTCTGGCGAAACATTCTGAAAGAGGACGGCAGCTTTAAACGTAGGACTATCAAGAGTACTGCTTCAGAAGATTACCCGATAAAGATCAGTGAAGGGATGTACCTGCAGAAGGATTATCCCGACAAAATTGTGAAAGCAATTAGAGATTCTCCTTTGAGGGAGAAGAAGGAATATCGATATTCAGATTTCTTTTTTATTCTTGCGCCCAGGGTAGTGGAAAGTCGAACAGATCTTTCATTTCCGGAATTTCTTCAGGAAAATTTCTATGATGCTTTAGGAGCCAGTTCTGTGGGTTTTAATCCGCAGTTGCCTCCATATAAAATTGTGCCTACAGAGCATGACTTTCTTTTTAGACAGGAACCTATTCACGGTACGGTACACGACGAAGGAGCGATTATGATGGGAGGTGTCTCCGGGCATGCAGGCCTATTTGCCAACGCCAATGACCTTGCGAAGCTGTTACAAATGTACCTTGATGGGGGTGAATACGGCGGAAAGCGATATCTGGAAGAAGAAACACTTCAAAAATTTACCGCACGAACCTTTACGGATTCAGATAACCATCGCGCCCTTGGATTTGATAAACCTTATTATAACGAGGAAGGAGAAAGTAGAAATACCGCACAGGATGCATCGGCGGCAAGTTTTGGCCACACCGGTTTTACAGGTATAATGGTATGGATGGATCCCGAAACAGATTTATTGTACCTGTTTCTTTCCAACAGAGTTCATCCCACCAGAGACAACCACCGGCTGTATTCTCTCAATACCAGGACAGAGATCCACCAGGTGCTTTACGATGCAATAAAGGAGCAATAGAAAAAGGATTGGCAATAGATTCCTGGTTGGGAAGTATTATTGTCCACGCACTTTATAAAAAGGAATAAAATTTTTTCCATTGAGCAGGTACAAATTTTTGAACAACATTAGACACTATATAGAAGACCTGGTGTCATTGAAAAGGCTAAAAGCATTTCTTTATATTCTGGTTTTTCTTGGAATAGGTGAGTTAGTGAGATTTGTTTTTAAACTACCAATTTCCGGGAATATTATTGGTATGCTCTTTCTGTTTATCGCCCTTAAGCAGAAATGGATTAATCTTGATAAGATCAAACCTGCTTCAGATAAACTTCTGGAATTTTTAGTTTTGTTTTTCATTCCGTATGGAGTGGGACTTATGGTCTATTTTGACCTCATTAGAGATTACTGGCTTCCCATTTCAATAGCAATTATAGCCAGTACACTTTTGACTTTATATGTCACTGCGATCATTCTCCAAAAATTCGGAAAATGAACAACTTTTTGCAGTTACCAATCTTCGGAATAGGAATTACCATATTGTTTTATCTTCTGTGCGGAAAGCTTGGGAAGCTGCGCCTGTTTTTTCTGAACCCCGTGTTACTAACTGTTGTGGGAATCATTCTCTTCCTCAAAATTTTTAATGTAAGGTTTGAAAATTATAACGCAGGAGGTAAGTACCTCACCTATTTTCTAGGTCCCGCAGTGGTTGCACTTGGAGCGTTTTTTTATGAAAAATATGAAGAGCTTCGGCGGGATTTGAAATTATTCTCTATTTCTGTAATTATAGGGGGGAGTTGTGGAATTGTGAGTGTGGTTTTGTTTCTGCTCCTCCTGGAAATGCCCCTATTCCTCATAAAATCTTTAGCATCAAAATCTGTGACTACCCCCATTGCTATTGAAATCACCAAAACAATTGGAGGTATACCTGATATCACTGCCGGAATTGTGATTGCAGTTGGGGTTTTCGGGAATGTCATTGGCCCCATATTTCTTAGGAAATTAGGAATAACAGATAAAAGAGCAATAGGTGCAGCCCTTGGAACAGCTGCTCACGGGATTGGTACAGCCCGTGCGCTACAGGAAGGAAAAACTTCGGGAGTCTATAGTGGAATTGCCATGTGCTTAAACGGAATTATCACGGCTTTTTCGGCGCCTTATATACTTTACCTGCTCTTATAATAGAACTTCTCCGATGCGCGGAAAAGTCATTGAAATCTATTCATAGATCCGGTATTTCTCACGAATTTGAGCATAATCTTTCAGACCTTCTTTCCAGGTAGCTTTTATTTCCTGTGAAGTCATTCCGGATTCTATTTGTTCCTGCAGCTTTTTCGTTCCGGCCAACTTAGTAAAGAAGCCTTCCCTGAAGAAATCTTCTTTATTTGAAGTATTATTATAGGCATTGATCAACCAGTCCAGATTAATTTCGTTAATACTTGGATGATCTGTCAAATTTTTACCATAGACGGTGACGCCATTGTGTTTTGGGTCATTTGCACCTTCATTTGGTCGGGGTACATAGGTATAATCATATACCTCAGGATTTAAAAAAGGGGAACCAAATACTTGGAACTGATTCGAAGTTCCCCTTCCCGCATTCACGTTAGTCCCTTCAAAAAAGCATAGGCTGGGATAAAGATTAATAGCTGTTGCATTAGGTAAATTGGGAGAAGGTTTGAAAGGCGGTGCGTATTGTAGGTTATGATTATAGTTTTCCATTTCTACGACTGTAAGGTCTGCCTGAATACCATTATTCATCCATTTCTCTCCATTTAACATTTGGGCGTACTCGCCAATCGTCAGGCCGTGAACTACGGGGACAGGGTCCATACCAACAAAGCTTTGATGGGCAGCCTCTAGTATAGGTCCATCAATGTAACTGCCATTTGGGTTAGGCCGGTCAAGAACGATGATAGGAATTTTATTTTCAGCCGCGGCTTCCATCACGAGGTGAAGTGTGGAAATGTAGGTGTAGAACCTGGTCCCCACGTCCTGAATGTCAAATATAAGAACATCCACATCCTCAAGTTGTTCGTCAGAAGGTTTCGTATTGCTGCCATACAATGACAATAAAGGGAGACCAGTTTTAGAATCCACCCCGTCAGTTATTTTCGCGCCGGCCGGTTCAACCCCTCTAAAGCCATGTTCTGGTGCAAATACCTTCACCACGTTCACATTGAGAGAAACCAGAGAATCGACGAGATGTGTATATTTCTCTTGCTCTTCTATTTCTGGAGATTTCGACAGAGATTTTTTTATTACCGTTGTATTATTGCCAATGATTCCTACTTTTCTATTTTCCAACTGTGGCAGGTAAGCTTCAGTCCTGTTGGCACCTAAAACTATAGGGTCATGCAGGGGCTCTGAATTTTGTGCACCAACATTTTTGTCTTTAGCATCCTGATTTCTACAAGAGGCTGTTGTTATAACAAATAAAAACAAAATCAGGTTCTTAAAGGTGTTCAAAAACATATAATTAGATTTAGATCTAAAATCGAATATAGTATTTCGGAATCATATTCGTGCTTCAAATCAAAAAAAGTTTAATGATATTTTCATAAAAGAACTCTCGTTTGTTTTTAAAAATCTCAAAAAAGAAGGCCGAAAATTTTTTATTTAAGAGTCCCAAAAGATTAATTATTTTTTAGAGACTGTTACTGCAGAAAATTTTACAATAATGGCAGAAATACTATATTTGTTTGATTTTCTTAATCTTATCAAGCACTAACCAACCAATTTGCATGATTATCATATCCCGTTCCTCCCTGTTCCTGCTCTTTTTTGTATGTTCTTTTTCGGGTTTCTCGCAACATTCTGTCGGAGGTCGCGTACTAAATTCATCACGGCAGCCGGTGGCATTTGCCAATGTCATCCTGCTCAATGCGCAGGATTCTACCAGCGTATATAAAGGTGCAGTCTCTTCTGAAAACGGACAATTTGTTATAAATAATATAGAAGAAGATAGTTATCTGCTCAAAATAAGCTATGTGGGTTTTGAAGACCTGCTGCAAAGAATAGAGGTTTCGAAAAATAAAGATTTAGGTAATCTTGTCCTGCAGGTAGACACAGCTACATTGGATGAAGTTTCGATCAATTATAAAAACCCTTCAGTCAAAAGAGAGGTTGACCGTCTCGTCTTTAGTGTGGAAAATACAACTCTTTCTACAGGAAATTCCTGGGATATTCTCAAAAAGACTCCCGGGGTGATTCTTTCCGGAAATTCTTTAATGGTGAGAAACCAGGGCGTTCAGGTTTATATCAATGATCGCAAGGTGCAGCTTACAGCTTCTGAATTACAAACACTGTTAGAGAACTATTCCGCAGAAAATATAAAATCAGTTGAAGTGATCACCACACCGCCCGCCCGATATGATGCCGAAGGGGGAGCTATTCTGAACATTGTCACCACTAAAAGCATCGCACCGGGTTATAAAGGGAATATTAACGGTGCATGGACGCAGGCAGTCTATCCTAAGTTTCAAATAGGGACCAGCCATTACTACAAGACCGAGAAGCTAAATGTCTTTGGAAATTACACCTTCTCTCCCCGAAAGGAATTTAAGGAGGATGAGAGCTATATAAACTTTAGGGATGGCACAGGTATTTTCAGCCGCTGGGAAACAGATTTTGAACGCACCACCCGCTCAAATGCCCATAGTGCTAATGTACTGCTGGATTATAATTTCGACGATAACAATATTCTTAATTTCTCTTCCAGCCTTACTTACTCACCAAATAAGACCTTTGACAATGACGTTTTTACAAGGGTTTTTGGCAGAAGTAATCAGTTAGGAAACCTAATCACCGATGGGGAATTGGAAGAGGATGTTTCCAATGCAGCCTTTGACCTTGAATATAAGCATTTACTGGAGAATCCGGGTGCGCAAATCTCGGCTAAAGCACATTATACCCGTTATGATCAGGGTAGGGATCAAGGGATAAATACCTTAATAGTAGATTCTGAAAATACCGCTTTTAATTATGCTTTTACTACCGAAGCGAAACAGAAAATAGATATTTTCACTACTCAATTAGATTATGTTACCCCCATTGGAGGAACCAGTTTTGAGAGCGGTTTAAAAGCTTCGATTATTAGTTCTGAAAGTGGAATAGACTACTATAGAATGTACCCAGGTACCGGTGAATTCTACTTTGATGGAGACCAGTCGGATCTTTTTCTCTATGATGAAAATATCTATGCGGCATATTTCTCCCTCGCGAAGGACTGGGAGAAATGGAGCATTAAAGGTGGATTAAGAGGGGAATTCACAGATCGCATGGGGGATTCACGATCAATGGAACAAATCGACAACCGCGAATATTTTGGATTGTTTCCTACTTTTTACCTGCTGCACAGTTTTAGTGACAGCCACAGCCTTGGTTTTGATTACAGCCGAAGGATTCAGCGGCCGCGGTATGAAAGCCTGAATCCATTTCGATATTACCTTACCGAATTTGACTTTAACGCGGGTAATCCAGACCTAAGGGCATCTATAAGCAATAATTTCTCTCTCAGTTATGCCCTGAAAAATGAGTATTTCCTTGACCTTTATTATTCTGATAGTGGGAATACCCCTGAGACACTGAGTTTTCAGGATAATGAGGCTCTCATCATTAGAAGAGTTAGTGTGAATTTGCTGGAAAGCACAACCTACGGAATGCAGTTTAGCCACGGAAGGAACCTTTTTAACTGGTGGTACACTTATGCCTATGTCAATGGCTTCAATGAAAAAAGAACTTTTCTTGCCCTTGAAAGCGGAGACGTACCTGTAACCATTGAAATAGATGGTTTCTACGGAAGTCTGTACAATAGTTTTATTATTTCAAAAGACGGCACTTTCACTGGGGAATTAAGTCTTACTTATGTCTCAAAATTCCTTAGCGGTTCCTACATCATGGATCCTTTTACTACACTTTCTATGGGATTCAGGAAGACTTTATGGAACAACCGGGCCGAACTTAGCGTCAACTTTGAAGATATTCTGGATGAAACCAACACCTGGCTCAGGTCCAGGTACCTCAACCAGGACAATGGCTACTTTGCCCAGCCAGAATCTCGGTACGTACGGGTAGGATTTAAATACAATTTCGGAAATTTCAGGCTTAGTGATAACCAGAGAGCTATAGAAGCAGCGGAGAGGGACAGACTTTAGAAAAATGTATATTATTTATTGAATAATGTTTATTAAAGTAAACATTTTAAAGTTTTTCAGTTGGCAGTTATCTTCAATGTTTAGTGCTTAGAAAATTTTTTCTCTAATTGAGTTTACAGGATGTAATAAGTCGTAAATCTTCAGGATTTTCAGGTAGCGGTGGATAAATTCTAAAATCCAATTTGTGACAATATTCTTCCTGATCCAATTTTTTGTCTTTGTGAGCTTTGTGTAAAAGTGCTCTTTATAGGATCACTAAAGATGATTGAGGTCTCGACTGTGCACCACCAGACATTCAACCAATTATCTTTCGAACTGAATTAATTTGATTATTTTTGCAGCCTGAAAAACATTTGTTTTGGCAAAGATTGGAACCATAGATGTAGGAGAATTTCCCTTGTTGTTAGCACCAATGGAAGATGTGAGTGACCCCCCGTTTCGTGCGTTGTGCAAGGAACAGGGTGCCGATGTGGTTTATACCGAATTTATTTCTTCAGAAGGGCTAATTCGCGACGCTGCAAAAAGCGTCATGAAGCTGGATATCTACGAAAAAGAAAGGCCGGTTGGTATTCAAATCTTTGGAGCCAACCTGGAATCCATGCTGCAATCGGTGGAAATCGTAGAGAGATCGGGTCCCGATATTATTGACATCAACTATGGCTGTCCGGTCAAAAAGGTAGTTTCAAAAGGTGCCGGTGCAGGGATCCTTAAAGATATTCCGCTAATGGTTTCTCTTACTGAAGCCATGGTGAAGCATACAAAACTTCCGGTAACAGTTAAAACCCGATTGGGTTGGGATCAGGATTCCATTAAAATCGTCGAGGTGGCCGAAAGATTACAAGATGTGGGAGCAAGTGCCATTTCCATTCACGGCCGTACCCGTGTGCAGATGTACAAGGGCGAAGCCAACTGGGCGCCAATTGCCGAAGTTAGGAACAATCCACGCATGCATATTCCTATTTTCGGAAACGGGGACGTAGACACGCCCGAAAGAGCTGTGGAGATGCGTGACCAATATGGTCTTAACGGTGCTATGATAGGACGGGCCAGTATTGGTTATCCCTGGTTCTTCAGGGAAGTGAAACACTACTTCAAAACCGGGGAACATCTTGATCCTCCAACAATGGAAGAGCGTCTTGACGCAGCACGACGTCACCTTCAAATGGCTATTGACTGGAAAGGTGAAAAACTGGGTGTGTTCGAAACCCGTAGGCATTATACCAACTACTTTAAGGGAATTCCGCACTTTAAGGATTACCGACAAAAGATGGTGACCAGTGACGATGCTGCCGATGTCTTTGCTGCCTTTGATGAAGTGGAAAAGGAATTCTCGGGTTACGAGTTTGTCTAAAATCCGGATTTACAGAGGTGTCAAAAAGGGGCAATTTTGAAGAACTTTTTTTAGAACCTTTTTATTCTAAGCTCTCAAAGCCTTTTTACTTCGGCTTGCCGCAATATAGGAAGCAATAGTTCCAAGGGCCGAGATGGTTAGGAGGACTACAACAATATTTTCCCACGTAATCGCAACAGGATAGGGCAGGGTGGGAGTGATCATCACCAGGTCATACTGCAGCTGCAAAAAGACCAGCACAATTGAAAAAATAAGTCCTGTGCTCCCGCCCAGCAAGGTCATAAAAACACCTTGTGCAAAGAAAATATTCTTGATCTGTCCCGGCGTAGCACCAAGACTATGCAAGGTTTTAATATTATCCCGTTTATCCAGAATCACCATGATTATTGAACCAACAACATTAAAAAGGGCAATAATCAATACCAGCGTGAAGATGAGGTAGACAGCCAGATTTTCGGTATTCAGCATTTTATAAAGAGCATCATTCAATTGTGCTCTGTTCTTTATTTCCACTCCATCCTCAATGACTGCCTGTACAGCAGATTTCACTGTTTCGGGATCTGCACCGGATTTCAATTTTAGTTCGAGGCCTGTGACCTCATTGAGGTTGAGGTCGAGGAGACCCCTTGCGAACCCGATAGAAGAAAAAACATACTTACCGTCAAGTTCTTCGTTGATGCTGTAAATGCCCGAGACTACTGTGCTTTTGGAATTAAAGGCCCGGGTGGGATCGAGGATCTGTCCGGTACCCGGGCGGGGTACCATGATCTCCAGGAGGTTCATATAATCAAAAGTACCGAGGTTGAGCTCGTGTGAAATAGTGTTTCCAATGACCACCTGGGCTTCTTCGGGATGAAACCAGGTACCCATACCTACAGCGCTGTCGAGTTTGTTCACCTTCAGGAAATTTTCGTCCACGCCTTTGATATAGGCCGTCTTATTTTTCGATCTGAAATCCAGAAAAACCCGTTCCTCAATTACTTCTGAAAAAGTTGAAATTCCGCTAATATTTTCTAGCTCCTGTTTTTCTTCCGCCGAAAAATTGAAAGTCTTTCCCGTTGCCGGAAGCACCTTTAGATCGGGGTCATATTCGTTTGAAAAGGAAAGACTGAAGTCCTTGAGCCCGGTAAAGCCCGAAAGAACAATGAACAGGGCGAAAGCCCCTGCAAAAACCCCCAGTCCCGCAATGATGGTAATAATGTTGATAGCATTGTTACTGCTTTTAGAGAACAAATACCTGCGGGCTATGTAAAAGGGGAAATTCAAGCCTTAAGATTTTTTCCGCCTCGAAAGTAAATCGGGCTGCTCAATGGGATTATCTTCACCTTTAATGGATTTTTCGATGTTCTCGATATAATCCAGGGAATCATCGATGTAAAAATCAAGATTGGGCATTCTTCGCAATTGGTTTTTCGTACGCATGGCCAGTTCATGCTTTATTTTGGGCTTAAGAATATTAAGTTCTTTCAATATATCCTGTGCATTTTTCGCCGGAAAGATACTTAAGTAAGCCTTTGATTGCGAAAGATCTGTGGTTACTGTAACTTTTGAAACAGAGATCAAAATTCCTGTTCTTCCCGCATCCCTCAAATGGGACTGCAGCACATCTGCCAGATCCTGCTGTAATACGCCCCCTATTTTTTTCTGTCTGTTAGTTTCTTCCATAACACAAAGTTAGGATTTTTAAAAATGATAATTATTAAATTCGTCAAAGATAGCCGTTGGCTTTTAGCCTTTGACCGTTGACAAATTGACTAAGCTAAAGACTAATAGCCAATAGCTAATTGCTTTTTTAATAACAAAATTAGAATCAATGAATAAAATAGAACACATAGGGATTGCAGTAAAAGACCTGAAAGCGGCAAATGAACTTTATACTAAACTACTGCAGACGGAAAGTTACAAAACTGAAAAGGTAAAAAGTGAAGGCGTGGAAACCTCCTTTTTCAAGACGGGGGAGAGTAAAATTGAATTGCTGGCTGCAACTTCGGAAGATAGTGCCATTGCAAAGTTCCTTGCAAAGAGGGGAGAAGGCATTCATCACATTGCCTTTGAAGTTGATGATATTAAAGCTGAAATGAAGCGGCTTAAAGCAGAAGGTTTTGAACTTATTTCCAAACGACCAAAAAAGGGCGCGGACAATAAGTTGGTTGCCTTTCTACACCCAAAATCGGCTAATGGAGTGTTAGTTGAGTTATGTGAGGAGATTAAGGCAGGGGAGGAGAATATTCCTATTGGAGATGAGGTGTGGGAGGATTTATAGCCTGCTCAAAAATATATTTTCAAAATGCTTGTTAGGTATTAGGCAAATCTCTAAATTTGCGCCCTCATAACACCAATGAGCCGGTCCTATAGCTCAGCTGGTTAGAGCACCTGACTCATAATCAGGTGGTCCCTGGTTCGAGCCCAGGTGGGACCACTTTTAAGCTCTGAAAAGCCCTGCAAACAGTACGTTTGTGGGGCTTTTTTTATTTCAGGGGACGAATAAGGGGACGAATAGATGTGCTTTTATAATGTATTTCTTTTGACAGAACATTAATTGATTTAGATTTGTTAAAGTTTTGTAAATTTCCTCTATGAATTTACCTCCAGAATTAACACCCACTTTCCAGACCACTGATAATACAACTTTTCCTGTTATAGATCCGATGGAACTATGGAAATTAAAACCTGCTTATTTTAATGAATGGAGAAGGCACTATGACTTTCCTCGAATTGTTCGTTTTCTAAAAGAGAACCTACAAAAGTTTGATGAATGGCAGAAGGAACAGGGGCTATCCGATGAAGATTTAATTTTTTTTGGTCCTGCACGTTTTTTAAAATTTAATTCGGGTAAGGTTAAAATAGTCTTGTTTGAGAAGGAAAATATGGAAGACCCGAAGAGAATAATTGAAGATGAAAAACTTTTTAAATCTCTGGTCAACAATGAACATTTTTATGGCTCTTTTAAAATTCAGAAGGAAGTGACACCATATTATAATTGGGCGAAAATAAAAAAGATTATTCCTTCTAATTTAGAACATTCTGCCTTTGTATTATCTGTTGATAGCAAGAGTTATAACAGTAAAACAAAAGATGTTGAAGCATTTGTAATGAGAAAATTGAAGCTACTCCATTTAGGAGGTTTGACACTAGAATACGGAGCTTATTTAGGAGGGGGTGGGTGGAATATAGAAAACAAAAATTTTGAATTTATTTGTTTAGATTATTTGCATTTACTCAATTTTCGAGCTGGAGGTTCAATGCGATTGGATTTCGGTTCTGCAGAGAGAATGAAAATAGAAAATTCTGGTTTTTCTGTCTCCGCATACAAAACTTCATTTGGAGGATTGAGTGTAGAAAATTCTTCTTTATCCCATTGGAGTCTTAAAGAATGTAATGTTAAAAGTATAGAGGGCAAAGGATTAATTTCTAATTCTCAACTTCACTCTTGGAAATTAATTAATACGCCTTTTGTCCAGCATTATTCCTCTTTAAAAGTACTTGATTCCACATTCGCTTATAAAAAAGATAAAGAAGAAGAGTTCAGGAATATTAGGCATATGTATTCAACTCAAGGAGATTTTAAAAATTCTGGACGTTATTACTATCTGGAAAAATTAGCCAATATTTATTCAAAGCTAAACTTCTTCACATATTTAAAAGATCAATTACCACTGCCAAGGAATGCCAGGTTTTCCCATAATTTTACCTCTAATTTTTACAAGTTTAAAAGTAAAGAGGTAAACAACTTTAAAGCTTCATTAGATTTTCTCCAACTTTTGTTTTTCCGAATAAAAACACTTTTGACTCCAAAATACTTTATTCTTTTAATTAAGCATTATTTTACTTTAACAGTTCAAATTTTAGATTTTTTGATAAGAGGATTTGGAGAAAAGCCTTTCAGGATTGTATTGACTTCAATTTGTCTTATTTTATTTTTTGTTTTAGTCGATATGATGATTCTTGAGGATTTTGATTCTAAGAATTTAATTTTTCATAATGTCCTAAATTTTATTGGAAGGTATGATTTGGAAAACTTGGAGGATAAGCAAATTGTATTTAAAATATTTGAGACGTTATGTGGAATATTTTTAATCAGTTTATTTGTTGCAGACTACAGTTCCAAAAGAAAGTACTAAATCTTTCTGTTTTTTTCATCTAGTCTTCTATAAAGCGGCAATGTTTTTCTATTGAGATCTATCATTTTCACATTTAAAAAGGGTCGTTCTATATGGTCTTTCACTTCAAACTCTTTCAGGACTGCATTTAAACGCTTAAACTGATCCGTAAACTCTGTAGTTGTATAGAAGTCTGTGTAAAGCTCTGAAACGCGCTTAGAACAATTCCAGACCTGACATTTAAACTTTGCATCATTCTTTGTGACGTACTTAGTTACATACGAAGCAATGGATCTAATATTACTCGAATTTAGTTGCTTCACATCAAAGGCTGAAGAGGGTTTGAAATCTTTCTTTCTTGGTTTAATTCCGTTTTTTATCTGAAGTTCTATCCAATAGTTCCACCACTTTTCAACTCTCCAATATTTGTTAGTAATCATATGAAAGTGAACATTCCCTTTGAAAGCATCATTTTTAGTCTGCCGTTCTGCTATCCAGACATATTCAAAATCTTTACTTCTCTTTTTGGCATTATCAAGGAACTTTCTAAGAATATTTACCGCTTCTTCATCTGAAACTTTATTTAAGAAAGTTAGAGTAACAAAACTCAGACGCTTATAACATCTGGCAAAGCAGGTAATTTTTTTCCTGATCTTCTGTTTTGATCTTCTTGAAAGAGTACGGAGTTTAATTTCTTTTTTCTCCGTACTCACTACTTTTTTCTTTTCTGGTTTCTTCTCGGGATCTGGTTTTTTGCGCTGTAATGCTGATCCTGAAAATTCATCTTTAGGCACTACTCCGAATTGACGAGTTGAAAAAGCAACACTAGTTCCATAAGTATTCTTAACTATCATAATCTGAATCGTTGCACATTAATAAATACCATTTAAAGGTTTTTAATCGAGGGTAGATATTAAGGGTGCTGTATTTAAAGGTTAAAAAAAAAGAACTACTCTTGAATGAATGGCGGAATGAAACTATCTCTCTGGAACCGACGCATAAAAGCACGTGTTCTTCTGTTGTAGACATTCATATACTGCCAAGTTGGGTGTTCTTTTGTAAGAAACATTTTAAACCCGTTCAGCTTGTGTACATAAGTCCATTTCTTAGGTTTAGTACCTTCTTCAAAATAGACTATAACCGAATAATCGTTTTTCTTTTTTAACATCTGAACCCCCTTCCTGTTTTAGATGATTGAATCTGATTAAGAGCTTCGTTCACTTCATCCAGTTTATAGAGAATTCTGTTCCCTATCCTGTGAGCTTTGATAGTGCCATTCTTAGTCCAATCGTGAAGAGTGGGAAGAGATATACAAAGAAGCTTTGCAGTATCTTTTCGAGATAAGAGAGTAAGTTTTTCTTTCTCTTGAGGAATGAAAGATTTTAGTTTTCTTTCTAGAACTTCTTCAACGACTTTTTTTATATCGGAGAGTTCGAATGTGTGCAATAATACTTTTGCCATTTTTAATCTTATTTGATTTGTTAATGGCGCAAATATGTTGCGAGGTGGTGCGTGTAGTAAGTAGTGTAGTAACTACAACCTGAGATTAAATTTTTTCTATATCAGATTTGATCTTTTTAGAAATGTCTGTTAATCCTTGTTCTTCAAATAATTGATTAACTTTTTCAAGATTTGTTTTTGTTCTAACATTATTTCTTCCTGCCGAGATGTATGAGAGATACTGTCTTGTATTATCTTCACTTAGTTCAAGAATTTCGGAGAGTATTTTGGCAACTGCGGAGTTATCAAATTTACTCGTATCTAATCCCAAATAATGCAAAGCAAGAAGTTTTTGTTTATGGGTAAGAACATTTTTCTTACTTGCTTTTTGCGGTGAACTTTTTAATTCATTCAACCACCTGTAATATTCTGCAAATTCAAAAGCCTGTTTTTTTATATTTAGCCTTATTTCAAATGCTTCGTTAGGTTCGTGAAAACTTTTTTCAATTTGAAATTCTCCAGTTCTTAAGATAGAATTAAAAGCTTCAGTAAAATCTTTTCGTTGTGCCTGGGGAATATTTAAATCAAAAATTTCTGTTCCCTTTTGAACGGAATGATACTTGACATAAAGCCTTTTTTGAACTTTTGGAATTGGGACATAACTAATAAAATTGTTTATTTCCCTTAGTTCATTTTCAATTAAATATTGTTTGTCTGTTGCTTCTTCAAGGGCAGAATGAAAAGCTTTTTTAAGTTCTGATAATGTGGTTAAGTTCATTAATTAAAGAATGGGTGATTTACTAATTTATCTGCGTTTTGTTCTTGGGTTACACGAATATATTGTAAAAATGATCTTTCCGATCTATGACCGGTAATCTTCATAATAGAGATACTGGGTACATCTGCTAAATAAAGATTTGTTGCAAAACTTCTTCTCGCTGTGTGAGTGGAAACAAGATCAAATTTTTTAGAAGGCATTTTTTCTACTTTTCCACCTCTGGTTATTGTTGTTTCTACTGTTTCTTTTAATCCTGCTAAAGAAGCGACATCTTTTAAATATCTATTCATTACCTGATTTGTATAGGCTTTAGGTAATATATTATCATACTTAGCTAGGATCTTTTTTACAGTTTTATGTAGAGGAATAGAAACTCTTTCTCCTGTCTTTTGTGTTCTTACCTGTATAATGGATTTTTCAACTATTATATTTTCAGGCTTTATTTGTGTAAAGTCCGAGAATCTTAAACCAGTATAACAACCAATAAGAAACAGATCCCTTACTTTTTCCAATCGAGGACTGGCAGAGAGATCAAGCTTTTCAAATTTTTCCAGTTCTTCTAAAGTGAGATAAATTGAATCTGATTCTTCTCGAACTGTTTTGAACTTCCTTTTCTTGAACTCCAAATTTGTATTATAACCTCTATCCGTCGCTTCATTCATAAATGTTTTTAGCGTCTTGATATGTTTGCCAACCGTATTAGCTGCTAATTTATGTTCCAGAGATAGAAACGAAATATAATTATTGTAAAATTCCAGATCTATAGAATGAAAGTCAATTTCTTTATTCAGGTAAGATGAATACTTTTTTAAGTACCTATAGGCAGTAGTATAAACTTTTACTGTGCCTTCTTTTTTATGAGCTTTACTTTCTTCTATATAATTTTCGATGAACTTTAGAAGAGTTAATTTTCTTCCTTGTAGAATGTTGCCAGATAATTCTGCTTCAAATGCTTCTTTTAGAATTGTATTGTTAGGCTGAACCCCGTCATTAAGAAGTTTTCGAAAAGCGGTATTAATAGCAGTTTCAAAATTATTTAAACGAGCATTAAATTCTGGATATTCCTTAAACTGTTTTGTTTCTTTTGCTCTCTGTTTTTCTACATTCCAGAACTTAGGAAGAATCTTTTCACCTGTGGAATATTTAAATCTTTTATACTGATACCTGAACAGCATATAGATCAAAGTCTCTTCTTTTGACTTTGGTTCTTTGAGGATAAATTTTGCATTTGCCATAGGTCAAATATATTCCAAAAATCCTTTAGGGGACGAATGGGGGGACGAATAAATTTGATTTGATCTTGTTTTACCTGTTTTGCCTTGTTAGGTTTACCCCTGTAAATACTGCCATCGACCTGCATAAACAAAGAAAATAGAGTAAAATAGAATAAAAATACGTGGTGTACAGGTGGGACCACTGAAATAAACCGTAACATAGCTTGTAGTCAAGTAGTTACGGTTTTTTCATTTTTGACTGTGTCACTTTTTGTGGCTCTTAAACAAGTAATATTGCTATTTTTACTTCTGTGGTATACAAGGCTGCCATCTGACTAAGATGAATTTCCTCTTCTCATTCTCAATTTGTTTTAAGAAGCCATAGAATCTCTGGGGATTTACCGATCCGCTTCCGGATTAGAAGCTTTTTATGTTCCTGGTGACTTCTTTTTCCAGAGTATTTCGCTCTTTTTTGGATATGGGCAAGTTCTCCTGAAGAATCTGGTAAAAAGTTTTTCCTTCGGCTAATTCTTTCTTCCAACCCGGAATTTCAATTTTGTCCATTAGGAGAGCAATTGAGGCACCAATAGCATAATGCGGCCATCTCAAAAACCGCTGTTCTTCCATAGGAAAAGAAGGAAACTCTGAAAAAGGTTTTAAAAGCCCTTGCTTTATTTCCGCATAAACGCTGTCCTTTGGAAAATTGTTGGCCATTGCCGAAGCTTGTAAGCCGGTATATGTAGCACTTCCTTCCCTTCTTATATACCGCTCCATTAAATCCTTAGCCCTTGCAGGAATCATAGCATCCCTGCGTTCGCGGATGATCATGATCTTCTTTAGGTTTTCTTTTATGCTGTCTTCTGAAGATGTTTCTAAGCTTTGAGCAAGAAGATTCCTTTCCAGGTTTAAAAGGTTTATGAACTTTTCATTTTTAACCTGCACAATCGTATCAAGAATGGGTTGCCCCATTCTTATGCTGACTGTATCTCCGACAGTTTTTTCCCAATTAGGTCTTTGAAAATAATGAAAAGACTCATGAAGGTAAAAATCAATTTTTCGGAAATCATCACTCCCTTTCGGCTCCAGCGCGTATACCTCTACTTTCCCGACCTTATATTGGCCGGGGAAGGTATGTTTTAAATCCACATACTCAGGCAGATAACTTTTTTTTCTAAAAGCCTTATCCTTCAGTGACTGTGGTAATTTTTCAGCCTTTATTTTTTCATAGTCCCCTTCCGGATTGATAACATTATAAACATGCACAATACTATCGTGTTTCATAAACAAGAAAGGCTCATCTTCTGACCAGAAATCTGGCCAGACTTTCTGAATATCATCTGACGCAGATGCTATTTTTCCTGCTATCCTAATGAAATCTTCTTCAGTTTCCTGTGAAGTCAGGGATTGTACCATGAATCCAGTTATAAAAACCAAGAGATAATTTTTTATTTGGTAATTTTTCATTTGATAATTTTCTTTTCGTGTTCAGTTTTAAAATTCCTGTTTAAATAAAGATCTTTTGAGATGTTCCCGTAGAACCGTGAAAGGTGACAAAATATATGATAAATCTTGCTTCACCATTTTTTGCTTCAGATTAAGTTCGGCAAATATTGACACATGAATTTTCAGTCAAAGTTGTAAAGAAAGAGCTTCACCTTCCTTTTTCCCATTTCATTGATCACAATTGCGGGATATGTACGGGTATCTACGACTTCCATAACCTCTGGATTATCAAACCCTCCTTAGTCATTAGATCCCCTTTTTCAACATATCGCCGATTTGTGCTATAGCGTAAGAAACCTCATCTCCAAACCCTCCAGAGTTGGAAAGAATAACTATACCGAGATCTTCCTTCGGCAGAAGGAGAATTGCCGTAGTAGATCCCTGCTGAACGCCTCCGTGCCAGACAGCGTCAGGTAAATGAGGGAAGCCTGGCAAAGGTGGAAAACCAAGGATCCAGCCCAGGCCAAAACTAGTTGATATCCCGTTAGACGTTTCGGTTTCTGTAGTCATCTTTTCCCATGTTTCTCTACTTAATAAGCGATTCATATTTAGAGCTATCAAAAAGTTCGAAATATCTTGAACATTAGAGATCAATCCTCCACCGGGAATTTTGTAGCTAGAATTGATAGGATCCGAGTTCACGACTATACCCCCAGAAATTGTGTCATAATTTTCGGAACGATTGAAAATTATCGCTCTGGGATTGTCCTCCATTGTTCTGGACATTTCAGCAGGAATAAACACCTTCTCTTGCAGGTAGTCTGTAAACTTTCTTCCTGAGACCGATTCTATAACGGCTCCCAAAAGAGTATATCCATAGGTGCTATAAGTCAGTTGGGCGCCAGGCTTATGAAGTAGCGAATCATTTTTGAAGATGTCAAGTGCAGCTTTCAGTGAACTGTAAACCTTGTTAAAAAGAAATTCGTCCCCTTGATAATGGCGTATCCCACTAGTGTGTGCCAAAAGCTGTCTAACGGTAATCTGATGTTTCTTTTGAGGAAAATCGGGAACATACTTTTGGACAGGTGCATCTAAATCAATTTTCCCCTGTTCCACTAGTTGCATTACTGCTACAGCAGTGATGGGTTTGGAAACAGAAGCTAATCTGAATAAAGTTCCTGGTGTCACCGGTGCAAAGTTTTCAATATCAGCCATTCCGTAAGCTTTCGAAAGGAGAATCTCCTCCCCCTTCACTACAGACACCGAGGCACCGGGAATTTTGTTCTTTGTCATGTAGATCGTCATCAGAGAATCAATAACTTTCTCTTTTCTTTCAGTCAAAATCTCCTGGGCCGTGAAACTAGGGTTGACAGCAAAAATGACAAACCATAGGCAAAATAATTTTTTCATTGGATTTATTTTTGTTGTGGGATTCAGTTGTTGCCTAATTTTTAATCTCATTACTTATGTCTTCCTCAGAACTCTTCAGAATCTGATCCAATTCTGTTCTTGAAAAAAATTTGCCTCTCAGAAAGACCCCATCAATTTCCTTGACATTCTTAATATCCTCTAGAGGATTATTGGACAGAATGACCAGATCAGCGTATTTTTCAGCTTCTACGGTTCCCAAAATATCCTCCATTCCAAAAAATTTTGCAGGGTTTAGGGTTGCTGATTTCAACACTTCTCCTGGGGACATTTCCAGCTCTTCTTGCATCAGTATCATTTCCTCGTGTAAAGAACTCCCTGGATAAACTAGCACAACTCCTAAATCAGTTCCAGCTAAAAATTCCACTCCTGACTGAGCTGATTCTTTTAATAACTTCTCAGATTTTTCAAAGAAAGGGCCCCAGTCCGTTGAGCTGCCTAGAGAGCGGGTCTCGTAGGCAAATTTCCACATCTTTCTTAGAGGCGGAGTTATCAATCTATTTCTTGGATCTTTTTCTCCTATTGTATCAGTAATGGCCTCCAACATCTCTTCTCCAGTAGACAGTTTTGTCTTGTAGTCTGCAATCATAGTAGGAGAAAACATAGTTCCCGCTTCTTTTATTTTTTGATACTCCTCCAACCTTTGAAGACTATCCATTCCTTGAAAGCTGTTTAGAATGGTTTCGCTATGTTCTACACTTGCCAAGCCAGCCTTTGCCGCTTCCCCTAAGGTTATTTCTTTAGGAGAATGACCTACTAAAGGAATATTTTTTTTCTCAGCATATGCCGCAAGTGCAATAAAATTTTCTCTTTTTAGATTTCGGAATTTGATGATATCACTGCCGAGATCAATAAGCGAATCTATTGCTCTTTGAGCATCTTGGGAATTTTCGACCCTCAGCCGTGGAGCGGCTTCGAAAATTCCGTAGCTCCTCAAGAGGTCAGAGGAGTTTATAATCTTATTAGCGGCATCTAACCATTCTCCACTTTCTATGTTATAACCTGTAGCTTTTATTCGAGGGCCTAAAAGCTGGCCATCTTTTATTCTTTTTTCCCATTGATGTACTTCAGGTAGAATGCTCCCCAAATCTCTAACTGCTGTTATCCCATGAGCTACTAAAACGGGTAAAACTTCAGGGCCTAAATAGCTCAAATGCACATGAGAATCCCAAAGACCTGGAATCAGGTATTTATCATTTCCATCGATAATTTTCCATCCGTCCTTTATTTCCATAGAGTCCGTTGGTCCTATTTCAGAAATTTTATCATTTTGGATTATCACTGTTTGATCTGGTTGGAGAGTACCTTCTTTAGTGTTCATAATATTTACGTTCTTTATTGCTATTTTCGGAACGTTCCCAGATTGCCCTGCCATTATCATAGTCGATAGCACTAGTAGACAGAAAGATGGAATTTTTTTCATAATTTCTTTTTTTAAATTTTGCTCATGATTCGAGAGCGATTATTCAACAAAGATCAATTGCAATGTTGGTTCTTAAAAAGAAAAAATGTTGAACGAAGAAAAAGGCTCAATGAATGAAAGAAAATGAGGGATGAATGTCCAAAGCTGAATTTCAGACCGGGAATTCAATATAACTACTCCTTCCCCAACTACTGAAAATGAATTTTAATTGATAATGTTAAGAAGAGTTACGATATCCGCCTTGGCCGCAGTTCTACTGTTCTACGTTTTAGTTTTTATAAAACTTGGGACGATTTTCTTTTTTCAGATTGAGGCAATGAAGGAACTAATTTTTTTCTTTCTTTTTCTTCTTTTCACTTTCTGGACTCATGAAAAAATCGCCGCTTTTTTTAACTCGAATGGGTTGAAAATTCCTTCAGGCTGGAAGTTACTGCTGGAGGCATCAAGTGTAGTACTTATCAGTATAGCGTACAGTGTTATCTTTACTTTTATCCCTCAATACCTTTTTATTCCAACTGTTGAATTCACTCCTCAAGGGGTTAGGCTGAATCTCACTATGGCAGCCTTTTTGTCTTTGTTTATCTACTACTTTATCGAGAGACAAAGTTCAAGAAAAAGACTCAGTGAAGAGCTTCTCAAGACGGAGAAGCTACAGAAGGAGAATTTGAAATCTGAACTTCAGGCCATAAAAAATCAGATCGATCCTCATTTTTTATTTAACAGTCTGAATGTTCTGCGTTCGCTCGTTTTCAAGGATCCGACAAAGGCGTATGAATTCATTAATAGGCTTTCCGTGGTTTATCGCGTGATACTCGAAAGTAGTAGGAGAACGGTCATATCAGTTGAGGAAGAAATGAAGCTTCTGACTTCTTACGCCTTTTTGATGCAGACCAGATTCGGTAAAGGTCTCATCTTCAAGTTCGACATTCCGGCTGATGAATTGAAGTCTGGGATAATGCCAACTGCTCTTCAAGTCCTTGTAGAAAATGCCATCAAACATAATTCTTTTTCGTCCGAAGAACCTCTTATCATTGAGGTTCTGGTTGAAAGAGAACACATTGTCGTCCGAAATCAGATCCAGCGAAAAATCGATCCAATTGAATCTCTAGGATTTGGTCTTGACAACACTATTAGTAGATATAGGGCGGCGACTGATAAGGAGGTGATAGTAAAAGAATCGCCTGACGAATTTGAAGTAAAACTCCCATTGCTAAAACTAGAAGAAGAATGGACATCGTGATCATTGAAGACGAAGAACTAGCTGCTGAAAGCCTTACTGATCTTGTTCATCAAATACGTCCGGAGGCGAGAATTTTGAAGGTGCTAAAATCAGTAAAAGAATCTATCGGATGGTTTGAGGCCAATCCCGATCCTGATCTCATTATTTCAGACATTCGGCTGGGAGATGGAAGTAGTTTTGACATATTCCGAAATGTTCCTCTGAGAATTCCAGTAGTATTTGCGACGGCGTATAATCAACACACTCTAGAGGCTTTCAAGGTGAATAGCGTGGACTATTTATTAAAACCTGTGATCAAAGAGGATTTGGAGCAGGCATTCCATAAGTATGAGGAATTAAATGCAAAAAGCTTAGAGACATCTTTGAGCAATCTGCAGTCGCTAATCGGAAAAATAGGAGGCAAGAATGGTACTAGAAGGAGATTCAGTGTAAAACAGGGCCAGACAATCTTAACCGTACCAACCGAAGATATTGCTGGCTTTTTAGCAGAGGAGGGAGTTGTACTCCTCTACACACTTAAGAATAAAAGATTATTGATAAATCAAACTCTAGATCAACTTGAGGAACAGCTTGACAAGCAGGAATTCTTTAGGTTGAACCGCAAATTTATCGTCAATATAAAGGCTGTACTTGTCGTTGAGCAATATTTTCAAAATCGTCTGTTAGTCAGACTGGTTCCACCTCTTGATTTTCAACAAATAGTGAGTGCGAAGAGAGTGTCCTCTTTTAAAGCCTGGTTAGATTCTTGAAATAAAACGACCTATTCGTATTCTCCCATGATCTTGAAATGGTGATTAGAGATCGAACCAATTACGTTGCAAGGTTGATCTTTAACTGTTCGAATTAAGATTCTATCTTTGTTTGAACCAATCCTCATTTTTTCGCGCTAAACAGGAGTAGAAATCCTGGAAGAAACAGCTCAAGAATATGTTTAAATCTTTTCCTGTGCAATAAGGTCTAAGGTAGATTCAGAAAAAAGTGACACGACGACTTCGAAACTCGAACAGAAGCACAAATTTGTCTGAAAAATGTAGATCATTGAGCTTCTGGAGGGAAGTCACAGCTTAGATCCTGTGACTGTAGACTTTCATTCAAAGAACAATTACCAGAGCTTTATGAAAAGATGAACGGAAAATGCCACTTTTGAGTACCTTCAAAAAAGAAATTAGAAGTTAATTCCGTTCCAACTCCGCACTTGCTTAAGCGGCCCGTTGGCAAAAATCAAATAAATAATGTGCTCTTTGGCATCAAAGACCACTGTTTTCAATCCTTATTTTTCCCGTTGTTTCTTGTACAACTTTATACTTAAAAAATAATTTATGGAAGGACGTGTAAGCTTCCCCTAATTAGAACTGCTTGATGGGATAAAATTATTGTTTTTGGTTTTATCTGTAGTCGCTAATAGAGAATTAAATTCAGCATATTCTATTGGTGCCATTTTTCCTAATGCATCATGTGGTCTTTGATTATTATAATCATCCATCCAGATTTGAGTTTGTTCTCTTACCTGATTCAAGTCTTCAAAAATGTATTTATTTAAAACTCCTCTTCTATAGGTGCCGTTGAATCGTTCAATAAAAGCATTCTGTGTGGGTTTCCCTGGCTGGATATACTGGAAATC
>NZ_AUKI01000016.1 GCF_000424665.1 Salinimicrobium terrae DSM 17865 | reverse complement strand
TTACCTCGCAAGGGAAAATCCTGAATAGTAACTTCTTTATGGAATCCTTTAGACACTAAAAGTTTTGAGGAATGTTCCTGAGGAGGAGTATTGCGTTCCTCAAAGTAAAGGTGAAGTACTTCTTTTTCTTTTCTACTTCTTATCAAATCAAAATGCTCTACAAGGAATTGCGGCAATACAAGCTTAAGTAAATCCAGGTAATTATCCACCTCTAGTTTTTCTGCAAATATCTAGCTTTACTTCAATTCCTCCACAACTTTTGAGATTGATCCGCAATAGGTCGAAATTCCAGTCAAACGGCGAAGTGACCACTCCCCAGCCTATCATGAAAATAAGCAGCAGCATGGTTACCAGCCGGTTATAAAGAAAATAATGAATTATTTTTGAAAGCATTCTTTGAAATTTAATTGATCAAACGTGAATGAACACAGCAACCCCGACAGGCAGGATTTAAAAAATCAATTTAAATATCAAATAAGGAAAGTCTGGTCGAGCAATTGAATGTCGTAAACCAGTAAAGGAGGCTTATAATTTGAAAATGGTGTTTCTCCCTGTGGTTCTTCAATAAAAAGATCAAGATACGAGTAGGTAAAGCCGGTGAGAAAAACCTGTTGTTCCAGGTCAAGATCATCAAAAGAAACCTTAAGTTCCGTTTGTCCCTCTACCAGAACCTTTTCTTCATCACAGCATTCATCTTCAGTCGAAGCAGGCATATCTGCATGCATTCCACAGGTCTTTGCTGCAGAAAAAACAGCCTGATCTACTAAGACTTTTCCGCAGAAATGCTTGTCCACCGTAAAGGACACGGTAGAGAACAGCACCAAAAATGCCATTGCAAAAGAGGCCGATCTGTGAAAAAATTGCTTCATTAAGATGCAAATTTAGTAAAAAAACTCTTATCAATACTTTTTCTCAATATTCACACTTCTACTAAGCCTGTAATAATAAAAAGCCGGCAGTAAAATAAGAATAAGCAGTGGATGAGCTAAAAATCGGCGTACATAAAAAGCAGCGAGATATTCCTGCGGCCGAACATTCTCCATAAGATAAATGAAAACGGGAAAAAGTACGACAAAAAATGCTGTATAAATAAGACTTGAGAATTTAATGATCCCCCAACTCCGGAAGGCTACCCATAGGATCAAAAGCGAGACCAAAGTATTAAGTACAAAGCGTAAAAAGACATTAAAAAACATTTCAAATGTATAATTTATGGTCTCTCCACTTTGATAAGCCCTTTCAAAAAAATACATGAAAGGATCGTAGAAATACTGGTATTCATAAATCCTAATTAGGGCAAGTACCCCAACAAGACCAAGAATTATAATGATCTTAAAGACTCCCTTCATGTATAATTTCTTTAGTGTAAATGATGATCCAAAGCACCCATAAAAGGAAAACAACCCCGTAGATGACCAATGGGAAAGCTATTGAGTGCAGGAAATGGGCATATTCGGGAAGTTCATAAATTCCAATACCCATAAAGGCAATCCTAAGAATATTGGTCACATAAATAATTACCGTACCCGCCAGAGTGAAATAAAAAGTGGTTTTAATTTTGCCGGAGAAAGCCAACATAAAGGAGACAAATAGTATAATTACACTGGCGGCATTACAGCCTTCTATAATTCGTGCTACAAAGAACCCATTGACCTTTAGATGCATGTTAGACTCCGGAAAACCGGGAGTTACTTCAGAATTATACCCAAAAGCCGAAACCACCACTTCACTTTGCACCGCCACAAGGTGGGTAAGATAGTCGGGGTAATATATTGCCGACTCATAATTTTGAAGATATACATTATACAAAAATGCCAACAGGAGATATGTACCCAAAAAGGTAAAAATGAACCGGACTACAGGGGCGTATCTTTGAAGAAGTTGTCGCAAATTTTTGCTAATGGGTTTATCAAAAGTATTTATTTATACCGACTAAAAAAGCTGATTTTTTAAATACTTTTGCTCAAAAAGTAAACAATGTCATTTGAAAAATTAAAACAAGAGGTTACTGCAATCCTCGCCAATGATAAAGCTCAGGTCGACGAACGACTCTCTAAGGTTTGTGAACTTCTGAAAGCCGAAGTAGATTATTTCACCTGGGTGGGATTCTACTTTAAGAACGGTGACAAAAATGAGCTGAAGTTAGGGCCTTTTGCAGGTGAACCTACAGATCACACTATTATTCCCTTCGGAAAAGGCATATGCGGGCAGGTTGCTGTTTCCAACCAGAACTTTGTTGTGCCCGATGTTAGTGCTCAGGATAATTATATTGCCTGCAGCATTCACGTCAAAGCTGAAATTGTGGTGCCTTTGTTCAAAAATGGAGAAAATATCGGTCAGATAGATATTGATTCCAATGTACCCGATCCTTTTACCGAAGAAGATGAACGATTCCTGGAATTTGTGAATGAAAAGGTAGCTGAAATTCTATAAACCCACGCCCCCGCCTCTCCCAAAGGGAGAGTAGCTCATAACAGGAGGTAAAGGGACAGCCTGAGAATTATAAAAACAAAGGGTGCCAAAAATTACATTTTTGACACCCTTTGTTTTTTGTCCTTCCAGGATTTATCTATTCCCGGGAAAGTTCATAAGTATTGCCGGCCTGCAGCAGTGTCATTTTATCCTCCTGTGGACTGAATTCAAGTTTTAATCCGGCTCTTATAAATTGGAATTTATCTTCATCATAAGCTTCTAATGGAAAGGAAGGTTGTCCCGTGGCCTGTCCCATTAAAGTTCCGTCCTCCACAAATATATTCACTTTTAAAGGAAATGTTTTACTTCCATAAGTTCCTGCATATTCTTTAAGCTTTTCTTCCGGAACTTCTATAACTGGTTCAAAAGAGGGTAGCGTATAATCCAACCCCCAGAATATGCTCATAGCGCCAATTAAAATTTCATTTGGTGAAAAATCTGTACCGTTGGAAATATAGGAAACAGCCAAATTTTCCTCGGGATAGTACATGCTCATAGAATTGAATCCGTCAATTCCCCCGGTATGGCCATATAAAGTTTTCTCGTTAAAGGGAAAACTGAAAAGGCCCATTCCATATCCATTTTCGAAAGTTTTCATCTTTTCCAAGGTTTCTGGCTTAAGTACTTCTCCCTTAAACAAGGCTGTAAAAAAGGAATTAAGATCTGAAGGAGTGGAAACTATTGCGCCTGCTCCCATGGGGATGCTCATATCGGTTTCGGTTGCAGGTTCCCAATCTTTTTTCTTTTGATAAGAATAAGCTTCGGAGTGATCTGAATTTATTTTACTTCCGTAGTAGGTGTCGGCCAAATTGAGTGGTTCCAAAATTCTCTTTTTAAGCACCTCCGCATAGCTGTCATTTTCCACATCTTGCAGAATTAAAGAAAGAAGTACATAATTTGTGTTTGAATAATCATTCTTTTCCCCTGGTTCAAACGAAGGTTCATGTGCTCTGAAAACTGCGAGAAGCTCCTCCTTAGATTTAGGTTGTTCCATGTAATCCAAATAAGCTTTCTCATTGGTGAAATTAAAAAGTCCGCTTTGATGTCTTAACATATCTTCGATGGAAATCTTTTCAGCATTAGGAATATTAGGATAAAACCTGGACAATTTGGTATCCAGTGACAGTTTTCCTTCTTCTACTAATTGCAGGATCAAGGCTGCAGTAAACGTCTTGGAAATTGATCCAATACGATACTTTGTACGGGCATCTGCTTCAATGTTTTTAGCTATATCACCATAGCCAATGGCTTCCCTGTAAACCGGCTCCCCATTCTTATGAATAGCGAAGCTACCCATCCCTTTGTTGTTTTCTTCAACGACGGAAAAGAGGCTGTCCATTTTTTGCCGGTCAAAGTCCTGTGCTCCGGCAATGAGAGCACAACTAAAAGTTAGTAAGATTAATAATTTATTCATGTTCGTTTTGTTTATATGATTAATTGATTGAAAAACAAATCTACATAAAATAGTATTATGTTATACCAAGTAGGACCAAAATTTACATCCCGGTTCTAATCGCTTCGACAGGATCAAGTTTTGAAGCAGAAATCGCCGGTACTATTCCTGACACTAATCCAATAACTGCCGATACCGCAGTACCAATAAACATGTTCCAGGGGGAAAGGACAAATTCAAAACTGTCGGTCAGTTGAGACGCGACAAGAACTCCAAGCCAAACCAGAAATAGCCCTATTAATCCACCAATGACCGAAAGAATGATCGCTTCAAACAAAAACTGAAAAAGGATAAACTTGTTTTTGGCTCCAAGTGATTTTTGGATCCCAATTAGGTTGGTGCGTTCCTTCACACTTACAAACATGATGTTGGCAATTCCAAAACCCCCTACCAGGAGGGAGAAACCGCTAATGATTAATCCAAAGAAATTCAGCTGACCGGTCATGTTATCAATAAGATCTGTAAATCCTTCCAGCTGATTCACAAAAAAGTTATTGATATCATCCCGTCTCAATCCCCGGAAATTGCGTAGTTGTTGAGAGATATAAGCTATTAATTCATTGCTGTCAACATCGGGAGACGGCTTAATGACCACCTGCGGAAATGTACCGCGGTTACTTCCGCCGTATATCCTCCTTACCACGTTCACCGGCACAAAAACATTCGTGTCATGACTTCCTCCAAAGAGACTGGCTCCTTTTTTTTCCAGGACCCCTATTACAGTAAATTTTCTTCCATAGAGCCGTACCTGTTCCCCCAGTGCATTGCTGTTTCCAAAAAGATTCTCATAAACATCATGACCAAGGACAATAACAGGGCTACCGCTCGCTGCCTCGGCCATATTAAAGAACCTGCCTTCTTCAATTTTCAAAGCTTCAATATCATAATATTCTGAGGAAACTGCGCCTATTCCAACATTTGATGCAGTTTTATCACTGTATTTAATATTTTCCTGGGGCACATTTAGGACATAGGCCATAGCTGAGACATCGGGGACAGAGCGACTGAGATATTCGTATTCTTCATAACTCACGTCGGGAAACTGTTCTCTTTTCCATTGTGGCACCTCGGTTGGACCGAAGGAAAAGCGGGTAAGGATCATGGTACTATTGTCCAGCGAGCTAAGACTGCCTTTTATCTCCTTTTCCAGTGAATCTACCGCCGCAAGTACTGCTATTATAGAAAAGATTCCAATGGTCACTCCCAGGAGAGACAGCATGGTTCGTAGTTTATTGTTTACCAGAGCGCTAATAGCGAAAAAAAAACTCTCTTTAAGAACCCTTAAATATATTAACATCGTACTTTTTCTGTGTTATTACAAACCTGCCCTTAATAAGACGCCGGCTTTGAAAATTCGTTACAAAATAAATATATAATTAAAGGCAGCAGCCCTTTAATTTAATATCGAAATAATTACTTTTGCAACCTCAACAAAACCAACACAATGAGCGACTTTAAATCGGCGAAATCTGCACTTATTTCTGTCTTTAGTAAAGATGGGCTGGAACCCGTTGTTAAAGAGCTGAATGAACTCAATATTACCATCTATTCCACGGGAGGAACCGAAAAGTTTATTAAAGATCTGGGAATAGACGTGGTACCGGTTGAAGACATCACCTCTTACCCTTCTATACTGGGCGGAAGGGTTAAAACTTTGCACCCAAAGGTGTTTGGCGGAATTTTGAACCGTAGCGAAAATGAGCAGGACAAAGCTGAACTAGAGCAATATGAAATTCCGCAGATCGATATTGTGATCGTGGATCTTTATCCCTTTGAAAAAACAGTAGCTTCTGGTGCTTCAAAAGAAGATATTATTGAAAAAATAGATATCGGCGGTATCTCCCTGATTAGAGCAGCTGCCAAGAACTTTAAAGACGTTACCTGCGTATCTTCAGTTGATGATTATGCTGAATTTTTGCAGCTCATTTCTGAAGGCAAGGGAAAAATAAGCTTGAGCGACCGTAAGAGATTTGCGGCCAAAGCTTTCAATGTTTCTTCTCACTATGATACCGCTATTTTCAATTATTTAAATACCGAAGAATTTGCCTTTAAGAAAAGCTATAACGGAGGTTTGGAATTGAGATATGGCGAGAACCCCCATCAAAAAGGGCATTTTTACGGGGACTTTTCTACAATGTTCGATAAGCTGCACGGAAAAGAACTTTCATATAACAACCTGCTCGATGTAGATGCAGCGGTAAACCTGATGAATGAATTCCGGAATGAAAATCCCACTTTTGCTATTTTAAAGCACAACAACGCCTGCGGACTGGCCCAGAGGGGAACTTTGCTTCAGGCGTATAAAGATGCTCTGGCAGGAGATCCGGTTTCAGCTTTTGGCGGAATTCTGATCGGCAATACCGAAATTGACAAAGCAACTGCCGAAGAGATAAATGAACTTTTTTGTGAGGTTGTCATAGCTCCCGGTTATTCCGAAGCAACTCTGGATATTCTAAAAAGCAAAAAAAACAGGGTGCTACTGGTTCAGAAGGAAACAGAACTGCCGCAACAGCTTGTACGCACATGCTTGAATGGAATTTTAGTACAGGACAAGGATTTAAAAACCGACATTAAAGAAGAATTAACCTTTTCAACCAACAATAAACCTTCCCAACAGGAGTTAAATGACCTGTTGTTTGCCTCAAAGATTTGTAAACATACTAAGTCCAATACTATAGTTCTGGTAAAGAATAATCAGTTACTGGCGAGCGGAACGGGGCAGACTTCCAGGGTTGATGCCTTGCGGCAAAGTATTGACAAGGCAAAATCCTTTGAGTTTGATCTCCGTGGAGCAGTAATGGCGAGTGATGCATTTTTTCCCTTTCCCGATTGTGTTGAAATTGCAGATAATGCAGGAATCACTGCTGTAATTCAACCCGGTGGATCCATTAAAGACCAGCTTAGTATTGACTATTGCAATGAAAACAATCTTGCAATGGTAATGACCGGCACGAGGCATTTTAAACATTAAATTTATTACATTTACCAAACCTCAACTAATTAACTTAACATGGGATTTTTCGATTTTCTCACTGAAGAAATTGCTATAGATTTAGGAACTGCGAATACTCTTATTATACACAATGACAAGGTTGTGGTGGACAGTCCCTCTATTGTTGCCCGTCACCGTACAACAGGTAAGATTATAGCTGTAGGGAAAGAAGCTGCGATGATGCAGGGAAAAACCCATGAGAATATCAAAACTATTCGCCCTTTAAAAGACGGAGTAATAGCCGATTTTGATGCGAGCGAAAAGATGCTTACCATGTTCATTAGGGAAATTCCCGCTCTTAAAAAGAAGATGTTCACACCTGCTTTAAGGATGGTGATTTGTATCCCATCGGGAATTACAGAGGTGGAGATGCGTGCAGTAAAAGAAAGTGCCGAAAGAGTTAATGGGAAAGAGGTTTATCTAATCCACGAACCAATGGCTGCGGCAATTGGAATTGGAGTGGATATTATGCAGCCAAAAGGAAACATGATTGTAGATATAGGGGGTGGTACTACCGAGATTGCAGTGATCGCGCTTGGAGGAATTGTTTGCGATAAGTCTGTAAAGATTGCAGGGGACGTTTTCACTAACGATATTGTTTATTACATGCGTACGCAACACAACCTTTATGTTGGTGAACGTACTGCTGAAAAAATTAAAATCCAGATTGGTGCTGCCACCGAAGATCTAGAGGTGCCGCCAGATGAAATGAATGTACAGGGAAGGGATCTGCTTACAGGAAAACCAAAGCAGGTCAACATTTCATATCGCGAGATTGCCAAGGCCCTGGATAAATCGATCCTAAGGATCGAAGATGCAGTGATGGAAACCCTTTCACAAACTCCGCCGGAACTTGCAGCCGACATTTACAATACCGGGATCTACCTTGCCGGTGGAGGATCCATGCTGCGTGGTCTGGATAAGAGACTATCACAAAAGACCGATCTTCCCGTTTATATCGCCGAAGATCCTTTACGGGCAGTTGTTCGCGGGACAGGAATTTGCCTGAAAACCCTTCATCGTTACAAGGGGATCTTGATAAAGTAGGAGTAGCTTATGCAGCAAATAATTAATTTTCTTATTCGCAATAAGAACAATATTCTATTCTTATTGCTGCTGACTTTTTCCCTGTTCCTGACCATCCAGTCCCACTCTTATCAAAAAAGTAAATTTATTAGTTCTGCCAATTTTATGAGTGGTGGGATTTATAGCTGGACAAGCAACATCAACAGTTATTTTCACCTCGAAGAGTACAACCTGCGTTTGCTGGAAGAGAATGAAAGACTCCGTACCCGCCTTGCCGGATTCGAAGATTCTTTGGAAATTCAGACTTATAAGGATACGAGCAGCTTTAATGCCGATTATATTTTTAGAGCTTCAGAAGTCATTAATAATAACTATGCGAAAGTAAACAACTATCTTACCCTTAAGAGTGGGGCACGAGATGGAATTGAAGGGGATATGGGTGTAGTGACCAGCAGGGGAATTGTGGGAATTGTAGAAAATGTTTCACCAAATTATTCTACAGTTATTTCCATTCTCAACTCTAACTCACGGATTAATGCCCAGCTTAAAAACTCCAACCATTTTGGAACATTAATCTGGAATGGTGATGATCCAAACGTTGTCCAACTTACCGATGTGCCCTCTGTTGCACCAATAGCCGAAGGAGATACTATTATCACGGGAGGACGCTCTCTTATTTTCCCCAAAGGTTTACCTATCGGCTCAATTAAAAACTTTTCTCTCGATCAAAGTGAAAGTTATTACAACATAAACATTGAATTATTTAATGATATGACCAACCTTGGTTATGTTTATGTCATTGAAAATACCAGCCAGAGCGAAATAAAAGCTCTGCAAAATCTTTCCAAGGATGAATAGTGTTATTGCCACCAATGCTCTCCGATTCGTAGTGCTCATATTGGTACAGGTACTGTTGTTGAATAATATTAATTTTCTTGGCTACGTTAATCCTTACCTGTATGTTCTCTTTATTATCCTGTATCCCTTTAATGGTAATCAAACACTTTTTATTTTTTTAAGTTTCCTCCTGGGCTGGGGAATTGACATCTTTGAAGACAGCGGCGGCATCAATGCTGCAGCATGTGTGGTAGCCGCTTACATTCGTCCTGTCATCCTGCGCTTTTCCTTTGGAGTGAGTTATGATTACCAAACCATTAAATTCTCCAGTACACAGCCTGGAGCAAGAATAAGTTATGTAATGATCCTTGTGCTGGTACATCATTTTATAATGTTTCTATTGGAATTTTTCAATTTTGCACATTTATTGCTACTTCTTAAAAAAACAATTTTTTCTGCAGTGTTTACAATAATTCTGGTCTTCCTAACGCTTGCATTATTCAACAAACGATCCAGATGAGAAAAATTCTACTCTACATAATAGTCATCACTTCCGGAATTATATTTCTGGCCAGGCTTTTCTACCTGCAAGTGTTGGATGACTCCTTTGTAGGACTCTCTGAGAATAATGCCATTAAAGTTGTTTATGACTATCCACAACGCGGTTTTATTTATGATCGCAATGGAGAGCTCCTGGTTTCTAACCAGCCCTCTTATGACGTCATGGTGATTCCACGCAACCTCAAACCTTTCGACACCACAGAACTTTGTAATATATTAAGCATTACTCCGGACCAATTAGTAGAGCGGCTGGATAAAGCAAAAATTTATTCTCCACGCCTGCCTTCGGTAGTAATTCCTCAGCTCACAAAAAGCGAATATGCATACCTCGCCGAAAAAATGCGTAAATATGAAGGATTCTACATTCAGAAACGATCATTGAGGGACTATTATACAGAGCACGGCGCTAATGTGCTTGGATACATTGCCGAAGTCAACCAGCGTATCGTTAGTGAAAATCCGTATTATATATCTGGTGACCTCATAGGCAGACAAGGTGTTGAAGGTTACTATGAAGAACTATTGCGAGGGGTAAAAGGTGTAAAATATATTCAAAAAGATAGATTTAACCGTGACCTGGGACCTTATAAAGAAGGCATTTTTGACACTCTTCCAAAAAAAGGGAATGACATCACTATTACTATTGATGCAGAGCTTCAGAAATACGGTGAAATTCTCATGGAAAACAAAAGAGGCGGTATTGTTGCTATAGAACCGGCAACAGGAGAGATCCTGGCGCTGGTTACTGCTCCCAATTATGATCCCGCCGCCCTTGTAGGTCGTAAAAGATCTGAAAATTTCACAAAACTGTGGCTGGATTCGATTTCCAAGCCACTCTTTGACCGTGGACTTTTAGCAGAATACCCTCCAGGCTCGCCGTTTAAAACAATTAATGCATTAATCGCCCTACAAGAGGATGTGGTAACTACCGAGGAACGTTTTTCCTGTCATGGAGGATATTTCTATGGAAGAGGCAGAAAAATGGGGTGCCACCCACACGCCGGTCCACTCGACATGGTTCCGGGAATCGCACAATCCTGTAACGCATATTTTGCAAATGTTTACCGTAGAATTATAGAGAAATATCCTACTCCTCAGGAAGGTGTAGATACCTGGGCTAATCATTTGGAAAGTTTTGGACTGGGTGGTTATCTCGGTTCTGACTTGTCTACAGGAAGGCCGGGAAAGATACCTACTTCAGACTACTACAACCAGATCTACAATTTTCCTACTTATAAGTGGTTTTCAACAGCGACCCTTTCGAATGCAATTGGGCAGGGAGAAGTGCTAATGACACCTATACAATTGGCCAACATGACCGCGGCAATTGCTAACCGTGGCTGGTTCTACACCCCACATATCCTAAAAGAAATTGAAGGAAGTTCCATAAAGGAAAAAGAATTCACCGAGAAGAAAATCACTACCATAGACCCCGAGCATTTTGGACCGGTAGTAGAAGGAATGCACGAAGTATATAAATCGGGTACGGCAGCTGCACTCCGTATCCCCGGCATAGAGATAGCAGGTAAAACCGGAACAGCCGAGAACTTTACCAGGATCGATGGGAAAAGAGTTCAACTAACAGATCACTCGATCTTTGTTGCCTTTGCCCCTGTAGATAACCCAAAGATTGCATTAGCAGTTTTTGTAGAAAATGGATATTGGGGAGGACGCTACGCCGGCCGAATTGCCGGATTAATAATTGAGAAGTATCTAAAAGGAGAGATTACCCGTACAGACATGGAGGACTGGATCCTTACTCACAGTCTGGAAGATGAGTACGCAAAACCTCTCACTGGGGAACCTTTTAGAATTAACCAGTAATTATGCCCAAGACGATCTCCCAGTTTGACTGGCTTACAATCCTCATTTATTTCTTGCTGGTAATCATAGGCTGGGTTAATATATACTCTGCATCTCTGGACGATACCGCCACATCCTTTTTTGACCTTGATAAAGTTTATGGAAAGCAGATGCTGTTCATATTTCTCAGTATATTTTTAATTATTATTCTTCTCTCACTGGAAGCAAAGTTCTACGAACGATTTTCGAGCGTCATTTATATCTTCTCCCTAATCTCCATTATCGGATTATTTTTCTTTGGAAAGACCATTAATGGAGCTACATCCTGGTACGCTATAGGCAGCTTTACAATACAACCGGCAGAATTTGCCAAAGTAGCCACGGCACTTGCCCTGGCTAAATTTATTAGTGATATTCAAACGAATATTCGCAATTGGGCAGATCAGATTAAGGCATTTATAATTATAGCTCTGCCGGCATTGATCATTCTGCCCCAACCCGATGCAGGGAGCGCTATGGTTTTTGCAGCATTTTTCTTTCCACTTTACAGGGAGGGTCTTTCAGGAGCTTATCTTATTACAGGAACTTTGGGGATTCTCGTTTTCATACTTACTCTCGTCCTAAGTCCCATCTGGGTGTCTATTGGTGCCACTGGCCTGGTGATCTTTCTCTATTTTTTCACAAAAAGAAAGAGAACGGGAATTATGGTTTATTTAAGTATTCTTATCATGGCCGTTGCCCTATCCTTTTCAGTCGATTATATCTTTGAAAATATTTTTGAGCAGCGCCACAGGGACAGATTCAATATAGTGCTCGGAAAAGAGGTAGATAACCGCGGAATAGGGTACAACACTAATCAAAGTGAAATAGCAGTAGGTAGTGGAAGCTGGTTTGGCAAAGGTTGGACTGAAGGCACTCAGACTAAAGGAAACTTTGTTCCCGAACAGGATACCGACTATATCTTTAGTACAGTGGGCGAGGAATGGGGCTTTGTAGGAAGCTCTGTTGTAGTGCTTCTTTTCATCTTCTTAATGCTCAGGATCATCCATATGGCTGAAAGACAGAAATCCCAATTTAATCGTGTTTACGGCTACAGCGTTGCCGGGATCCTTTTTGTGCATTTCTTTGTAAATATAGGTATGGTGCTGGGGATCTTCCCTACCGTGGGAATCCCGCTACCATTTTTTAGCTATGGAGGTTCAGGATTATGGGGTTTTACGATTCTCCTCTTTGTTTTTATTAAGCTAGACTCCGAGAGAATGTCATTCTGGTAAGATTTGAGAAATTAGATATGGCTTTAAATTCAGGAAAATAGGCCCTTCGCTATATACCCCTGCTCAGAATTATTTCAGTTCTGGACTCTGGTTAATTATTCACTGTACAAAATCTCTTTTTTGAACTCAGTAGTCAATTCCTTTAAGATGAACACGACGTATACTTCACGAAATCGCTTCTAAGGATCAGGATTAAATTTACTGGCCAATATGAATACCCAAATTCCTGATCATTATATCGCACAAAAAAAGGGCTTTAGAAAAGCCCTTTTTTGATAATAAATTTTTCTTCTTCTTACTTTTTAATGTCAGCAAGACTTGATTTCTTGATGTTATTCATCTTCATGTCTTCCAGCACATGTACAGCCTCTTCCATATAAATATCACTGGCCAGGTTATCGTGCCATCTTTCTCTCTTCTCTGCAAGAACAGTATCTACACTAAACAATTGTCTTTCGTAGGGCAGAGATTCAAAGCTTAGGTTTGACTGGTATTCAGAAATCTGGTCAAATCTTTTCGCTTGTTCTTCATTTAGCTCCATTTCACTGCTATATTCTGCATAGTTCAGTGGGAAAGAAGTACTATTCCGTTGATCTCTTATCCACTCTGCATTTTCCCTTATTAACTCAATATGCTCATTTCGGGCCATTCTTTTCTGACTGTTGGATAGTGTTTCTTCGAAGTCAATATAACCATCCCATTCCTCAAAAGATGCTGCCTCGATTTGATCCCATGGAAGCGGATTCTCCTGGTCTTTTTCACCAATATCGATAAAAGAATAACGATCGGGCACCACCACATCACTTTTAACACCTTCTAACTGGGTGGAACCACCATTAACTCTATAGAACTTTTGGGTTGTAATCTTCAATGCTCCTAAATCCCCAAGGTTGTTGTTACGAACATAATCATTAAGGTTTAGGACATTTTGAACAGTACCTTTACCATAAGTTTGTTTACTACCAATCACTACGGCTCTTTTATAATCCTGCATTGCGGCAGCCAAAATTTCTGAAGCTGAAGCTGAAAGTTCATTTACGAGAATCACAAGCGGTCCATCCCAAAGGATAGAAGGATCTTTATCTTTAAGAACTTCCTGTCCTCCAATTTTTGATTTCACCTGAACTATAGGTCCTTCTTTAATGAACAACCCGGCAATATCCACAACAGTCTTTAAAGACCCTCCCCCATTATTTCTAAGGTCGAGCACAAGCCCGTCCATTCCTTCTTCTTTAAGTCTGATAATTTCTTTCTTAACATCGGAAGCTGCGTTTCTTTCAGAATAATCTTCCATATCAAAATAGAACTTTGGCAAGTTAATCACCCCATACAAGCGGCCATCCTTTTGAACTTTGGCAGCCTTAGCATAAGTCTCTTCAATCTCTACAACATCCCGAATAATATCAACCTCCTGAATTGTCCCGTCAACTTTCTTAAGAGTAAGTATCACTTTAGAGCCTTTAGGGCCTTTAATCAAATTGACAGCATCGTCAAGTCTCATTCCAACAACACTAACCGCCTCATTTTCATCTTCCTGCTGCACTTTAATAATTTCATCACCTACCTCAACTTCTTCTCCTCTCCAGGCAGGTCCACCCGAGATTACTTCCATGATCTTGACATTGTCATTTTTCTTTTGAAGACGGGCACCAATACCTTCCAGCTTTCCACTCATCGCCTGATCAAAACGATCCTTGTCCTGTGGTGCAAAATAGAAGGTGTGTGGATCAAATTCCTCTACAATAGCATTTACATAAACAGAGAACCAATCCTTTCTTTCAAGATCCTGGCTAAAGTCAAAGTATTCGTTCAAAGAATTCCTTGTCAATTTCCTGGCTTCCTCTTCAAGCTCAACATCCGTCTTTACAGCAAAATCGGGATCATTTTTTAATTCACGTTCCTGCTCTTTCTTTTGATCATAAAAATTTGAAATCGCCGAAAACTTTAATTGTTTTCTCCATCTTTCCTTCATTTCTTCTTGAGAATTCACATAGTCACGTTTGCTGTAATCTGTATCTAAAGCCTCTTCTTTACTAAAATCGAAAGGCTGCTCAAGGACTTCTTTATAAATCCCTTCAGCTTCGGCCATACGTTCTAATAATCGGGTATGAGTAAGATCAAAGAAGTTGATCTCACTATTCTTTATCTCGTCATCAAGAAGGGTTTCATATTGCTTAAACTCTTCTATATCACTAGCATAAAAATATCTTTTTAGTGGATCTAAAGCTTCGAGATAATCTTTATATACTTCTGAAGAAAAGGAATCATTTACTTCCTTCGCATCATAGTGTCCATTCTTCAGAACATAAGAAATTAATTCAATTAAGGTTTTGTCTTTATTGGGATCGTTAAATGTCTTTGTGGTAAAACTGCAAGAAGCTGCGGCAAACAGCAAAACCAGCACCAGTAGCTTATAGTTCCTTTTCATTATGGTTTGTATTTTCGTCATTAGTATTACTGTAGTACATTAAAAACTATGCCAACTTCCATAGTCTTCTTCTTTTTTGTTAATTTACGAATATAAGCCTTTCCTCAGGAAATTAATTTATTTTAGCAGCCATAAATTTTTCATAAATGTCTCAGGAAAAACCGCTCATTTTAGTAACCAATGACGACGGAATAACGGCTCCGGGAATAAGAGCCCTCATAGATGTAATGAAGCAGCTGGGAGATGTGATCGTGGTAGCGCCCGATAGCCCACAAAGCGGAATGGGGCACGCCATTACCATAAGCGACACTCTGTTTTGTGATCAAATTACGGTTAAAGAAACTTATAAACATAAAGAATACAGCTGTTCTGGGACACCTGCCGATTGTGTAAAGATTGCCACTCAGGAGATCCTGCACCGCAAGCCAGACCTATGTGTGAGCGGAATTAATCACGGCTCCAACTCGTCCATAAATGTAATCTATTCGGGCACTATGAGTGCCGCTGTGGAAGCGGGAATTGAAGGGATTCCGGCAATAGGTTTTTCCCTGCTGGATTATTCCCTAAATGCCGATTTTGAGCCATGCAAAAAATTTGTAAAACGAATAACCAGGCAGGTTCTAAAACATGGTCTTCCAAAAGGCGTAGTTTTAAATGTAAATCTTCCGAAGTTAAAAGAATCGGAGATCAAAGGCATCAAAGTATGCCGACAAGCCAATGCAAGATGGGAAGAGGAATTCGATAAAAGGACGAATCCCCAGGGGCGCGATTATTATTGGCTTTCGGGAAAATTCATCAATGAAGACGAAGGAGAAGACAGTGATGAATATGCCCTTTCACAAGGATATGTTTCGGTTGTACCTGTTCAATTTGACCTTACGGCACATCAATTCCTTAGGGATCTAAATACATGGGATCTAAATGATTAAAAAGGAAATCCTCATCGGTTTTTTATCTGGCATTGCAGCTAACCTCATCGGGATGCTCATATACATTCTTATCTTTTCTGATTTACCTGTTATAGATACTATTCAGGAATCAATTGAGGGAGGTTTTATTAGTACTCTCATAACTGCCGGGGCGATCCTTAATTTTCTTCCATTTTTCTATTTTCTGAAGAAAGAAAAAATCTATCGTGCCCGGGGAGTTTTAATGGCTTCTCTCCTTGCTGCAGTAGTCATTGCAGTAATTAAGCTCACTTAATATGAAGTACTATATTATTGCAGGAGAAGCTTCGGGTGACTTACACGCCGCGAACCTCATGAAAGCACTCAAGAAGATCGATCCCAAAGCCGAATTCAGGTTTTGGGGTGGAGATCTAATGGAGCAGGAAGGCGGTACACCTGTAAAGCACTACCGCGACCTGGCGTTCATGGGTTTTGCTGAAGTGATCATGAACCTGCGCACAATCCTTCGTAACATTTCCTTTTGTAAAGAAGACATAAAAAAATGGGGTCCTCACGTGATCATTTTTGTCGATTATCCCGGTTTCAACCTGCGGATTGCAAAATGGGCACGTAAGGAAGGATATAAAACACATTTTTACATTTCACCGCAAATTTGGGCCTGGAAAGAGAACAGGATCAAAGACATTCAGCGGGATATAGATGAAATGTACGTCATCCTGCCTTTTGAGAAAGGTTTTTATGAGGAAAAGCATGACTATATAGTCAATTTCGTTGGTCATCCACTTATAGACGCTATTGGAGATCGCCCTCCCGCAGATATCCGAAAGATTAGAATTGAACATGGTTTAGATGACCGGCCAGTAATTGCCTTACTCCCCGGAAGCCGAAAGCAGGAAATTGCAAAAATGCTTGAAACCATGCTCAGTGTGACGGGAGATTTTAAAGATTATCAGTTTGTAATTGCCGGAGCCCCAAGCCAGGAAGAGGAATTTTACCGGCCATACATTAAGAAGAAAAATATACACCTGGTAATGAACCGCACATACGATGTTCTTGAAATATCTACTGCGGCCCTGGTGACTTCAGGTACTGCCACTCTGGAGACTGCATTACTCAAAGTTCCGGAAGTAGTCTGCTACAAAGGCAACTTCATATCCTATCAAATTGCAAAACGGGTGATCAATCTTGAATATATTTCTTTAGTGAACCTAATTATGGAACGGGAGGTAGTGAAAGAACTCATTCAAAATGACTTTAACCACCAGAACCTCAAAAAAGAACTCTGCAGAATTTTAGATGAGGAGCACAGGAAAAAGGTTTTTGAAGATTATTTTGAACTGGAGCAAAAACTTGGAGGGAAAGGTGCAAGTGAGAAAACGGCGCAGCTTATTTATAAAAAGATTTCAGGAATATGAAGATCTGGAAATTTACCCTGTTGTTCCTTATCATTTCATTGACCTCCTGTGGTGCCGGGAAGACCCCTTCGACTTTGCAGAAGTCAGCAGAAGAAAGGAATGGCGAATACGCAGAGCTTCCCGACTTTTACGATCCCGATGAAGAGTTCGTAGAAGACCTGAAAGAAGAAACCTTCAGTATCATTGATCATGCCCTTCAATTTTTAGGAACAAGCTACAAATATGGCGGCACTACTCCTCAAGGCATGGATTGTTCCGGTCTCGTTTACACCTGTTTTTTAGCGAACAATATTGAGCTGCCACGATCCTCTCGAGACATGGCATTACTAGGGGAGCAATTAGAACTACCTCAGGTAAAAACGGGAGACCTGTTATTTTTTATAACTGACAGACGAAAAAAGAACATCAACCACGTTGGCCTGGTGGTGCAACTTGATGAGGACAGGATCTTTTTCATTCATTCCAGCACCTCGCGAGGTGTGATTATTTCGGCCCTTGATGAGAACTACTGGAGGGAACATTTTGTAATGGCCCGCCGCATTCTTTAAATTATTATCTTAGGGTAAATCCCTGACAGATAATAATTTGAACACAGCAATTATTCGGCTTACTCTTTTGCTGCTACTCGGAATTTGCAGCGGATTCTTTCTGGAATTATCCCTGGAACTGGCACTTTTGACACTGCTGCCGGGACTATTTTTATTTGGTCTCGCTTACTTTAGGGCTAGGAAGCTGCTTTTCCCCGATCTTTTCTTCGGAAGTAGTGTTTTGATCCTCTTTTTTCTCCTCGGAATTTTTGTTACCAGTCTTCATCTGCCGGAAAATCAGCCACAACATTATCTTAACAAGGTTTCTTCGGAAGAAATCCCCCTCCTGAAGCTCAGCATCAAAGAAGGCCTGAAGCCGGATCTTTACAGTAATAAATTCATAGCCGAAGTTGAATCGGTAAATGGAGAAGCGTCGCATGGGAAGCTCTTATTGCTTATTCCAAAAGACAGTCTTAAAAACCCCTTTTTGGAAGGTGAGAAAATCCTGCTTTCCTCGTCTATAAAACCTATTGCTTCTCCACTCAATCCTCACCAATTCGATTATTCAACTTTTATGTCCCGTAAAGGAGTTTGGCGCCAAACCGATTTCCGGGAAGGGATCTACACTAAATTACCCGATATTGAAACCGGACTGCAGATTGCAGCCGCAAAATTCCGAAAGAAAATTACAACTTCTCTTAAAGAAAATAATTTTGGAAAGGAGGAGTTGTCACTAGTGCAGGCTCTTTTACTAGGTCAAAAGCAGGATATCTCTGCCGAAACCTACAACAACTTTGCGGCATCGGGAGCCATTCATATCCTTGCGGTTTCAGGGTTGCATGTGGGAATTATTTTATTGCTCCTTCATTGGCTATTCAAACCTCTTACAAGGATCAAAAATGGCAAAATCATAAAGACTTTATGTATCATCGTATGCCTTTGGGGATTCGCTGTGCTTGCAGGACTTTCTCCTTCGGTGGTGAGGTCGGTGACCATGTTCAGTTTCCTGGCGGTTGGTTTGGAGATCAACAGGCGCACAAGTTCACTAAATTCCATTTTTCTGTCCCTTATGCTGCTACTGCTCATTAGGCCACAATGGGTCTTCGAAGTAGGATTTCAGTTGAGCTACCTTGCAGTGCTTTCCATTATACTTTTTCAACCTTTGTTGCGCCGTCTATACTCTCCCCCTAACAGGATCATGAAATATTTTTGGGATTTGCTTACAGTTACAATTGCCGCTCAGGTGGGAGTTCTACCTCTCAGTCTATATTACTTTCACCAGTTCCCCGGACTTTTCTTCCTTACAAACCTGCTCATCCTTCCATTTCTGGGCCTCATCCTTATGATGGGTGTGCTGGTAATTATTCTGGCTGTTATAAATATATTGCCTTCTTTTCTTGCCATCACTTATGAGTACATCATTAAAATTCTTATTAGAACAGTAGACTGGATTGCAGGCCACGAAAAATTTCTTTTTAAGGATATTCCATTTAACCTGTCCGAGGTGTTTGGCTGGTATTTTTTCTTTTTCCTAATCTTTCTGCTATGGCGAACTTTCAAGTATAAAAGAATCATAGCCGTTCTTTTCAGTGTGGTCGTTCTTCAGGTAATTTATCTTTTTTCTGAATTTCAACAGGACGAGCAGCTAATTATCTTCCATAAAAGCCGAAGCAGCATAATTGCAAAACAGAATTCCAAGAAACTTGAAGTCTACCATGATCTTCCGGCAACTGCAAGGGACCTGAAACTTCTCCGGAATTACATGGTAGGCCAAAAATTTTCAAACCTGGAAGAAAAAAACCTGGAGAACGTATACCTTCTAAAAGAGCATTTTTTGATAGTACTTGACAGCTCCGGAATTCTTCCACAAACAATTCCCTCCAAACCTTATCTGCTTCTCACCGGTTCTCCCCGACTGAACCTGGAACGGGTTTTAAAAGACAATAAGCCGCAAGTTATCATTGCCGATGGCAGCAATTACCCTTCTTTTATAAAAAGATGGAAAATAACTGCTGCGGAAAACGATGTTTTTTTCCATTATACCGGGGAAAATGGAGCATATATTATTGAATAAAAGAAAAAGATTTTACAACGATTAAAATCTAAATGAGGTATAGAAAGGGAAGGGTATTAAAATTTAGTTTGAAACCTTAAATTCGTTTTCAAATCCTGCCGAATAAGTCTGGAAGGCTTCAGGGCTGTTGATCTTCTTGTAATCCTCATCAACAAAGAGCTTAAGAAACAATTCGAGTTGGTGCGGATTTCTATAGCCGGGGATGGGACCAATAAGAGCTCCTTTTTCATCAAAAAAGACAAGGCTGGGATAACCCGTGATCTTCATGGCCCGGGCAAACTGATGGGTGCTGTTGCGTCCTTTCCTAAGGGGGTCGTACTCCGGATTGGTAAAAGTGTGCTCCCGGTAATTTACCACTTCTACACCTTCGGCATTGAATTTTACAGGATAGTAATGTTTGTTTATATACTTGATAACATCCTCATTAGAAAAAGTATTTTTATCAAGTAATTTACAGGGGCCACACCACGTGGTGTAAGCATCAAGAAATATTTTTTTCGGTTTTTTCTTTTGAGCCTCAAGTGCATCATTCATGGTCATCCACCTAATCTCCTGGGAAACCACAGCGGGTGCCATAAAAAGCAAAATAACAATGCTGAGAATAATTTTTTCCATGCTTTTTCTTTCTCCTTAGCAATAGTCGTTCCTAATTTTAAAAAATTTACGCCCTCCACAGAGAAGGGCGTAAAAATAAATTTTTAAGAATTATTTATTTAATCCCGTGCATCAATTTCTTCAGTAAAGGATTTAAAAGAGCGACCAATATTCCTGCGCCTATTGGAACTACAGTGAAAATAAGAAAGAAGACAGATAAACTGTACTCTTCAGAAATTTTATTGATCATTCCTCCAAAAGAACCAGCAAGTTTATTACCAATTGCAATCGCCAGGTACCACATCCCGAACATAAACGCAATCATCCTCGCCGGCACCAGTTTACTTACATAAGAAAGCCCGAGCGGTGATAAGCAAAGTTCACCAAGGGTGTGGAATAGATAAGCCAGAATAAGCCAAACCATACTCACTTTTGCACCTTCGGCAACTCCATGGGAACCAAAAGCCAGCAATCCAAATCCTAATCCTAAGAGTATCAAACCAAAACTATATTTCCATGCTGCGGAAGGATTATACTTGCTTTCCCACCATTTTGAAAAGAAGGAAGCAAAGACAATAATAAAGAAAGAGTTAATAATACTGAACCAGGAAACGGTGATCTCGGTCTTATCTCCCTGAAAATCTCTCACCAACATCCAGATCACTACTGCCCAAATAAGCCCAAAACAAATGACCAGCACAATGTTAGAACCTAAAACACGCTTGTATGTCTGCTTCCACAACAAGAAGAGCACCCAGGTGATTATCATCAACGGAACCACGGTCAGAAGCGTATTAAATACGTTAAACACTGTAGCACCGGTTCCAGTCAGGATACGATCTACAGAATCACGGGCAAAAATGATAAGTGATGTAGCTCCTTGCTCAAATGACATCCAAAAAAATACTGTGAAAAAGGCAAAAATAATTACCGCGATCATTCGGTCACGAACTATTTTTGCATAGCGGGAAATTCTTGAAATTACAAGGAAGAGAAACAATACAAGCCCAATTAAAGCTAATGCAAGCGGCCCCGAAAAAGGCTCTCCCCGAAAGTCAAATGGCATAACTGCAGGCAGAAGATTTAAACTGCCAATCCTGGAAACCGGATCATTAATCAAATAAAGCAACCCAATTACCGAGGTTGCAACAATAAGGATTTTATCCAGGAGGGTAAACGGGTTATGAGAATGGTCCTTTATCCCCGATGCTTCTTCTTTGCGCTTTTCTTCGGCCAGTTTAGCTTTATCTGGTACTCCACCTATATTTCCAAAAAGCGGTTTTGCAAGCCAGAACTGCAGGGTTCCCAATAACATAAAAATTCCGGCAAGACCAAAGCCCCAGCTCCATCCTACCCTTTCGGCCAGATAGCCGCACAGCAGCATTCCAAAGAATGCGCCGGCATTTACACCCATATAAAAGATAGTATAGGCACCATCTTTTTTATCAGGTTTGCCGTCATACATTTCAGAAATGATAGAGGTAATATTCGGCTTAAAAAAACCTGTACCTATCACAAGCAAGGCAAGACCAAAGTAGAGGGAGAATTCTGTTTCAAAGGCCATAGAAGCATGACCCAAAGTCATAATCGCTGCACCAATAACTACTGCCCAACGATAGCCGGTAATTTTATCCGCAATAATACCACCCGCAATTGGAGTGAGGTAAAGCAATCCTGCATAGGTTCCGAAAAGAGCACCTGCATTCTCTGCACTCCAACCCCAGCCGGGATTATCAACTCCAACAATAGCCATTGTAAGGAAGTTAATAAGAAGCACTCTCATTCCGTAGAATGAGAAGCGTTCCCACATTTCTGTAAAGAAAAGAACAAACAGGCCGGCGGGATGGCCTAAGACTTTGGATTTAAAAAAATCGTTCTCTGCCGCTGGAACCGTCGCTGCCATTATTTTTTTCTTTTTTTATCTTCTTTATCTACAAGATCTTCGTCTCCAAGCTCAAAATTCTCCTGTTGTGGTAGCTCTCTCTCTTCATCCTCAACTCCGTGTGTAAGACGTTTAAGAGGTTTTAGGAGCAGGATCACAATTAAACCAAAAAGGGTTGTGAAAATGGTAATCCCCCAAAAGGTTCTATATTCCATATCGGTCTGTACTTCATCTATAATGAAATTCCCGCTATACTCACTTAGATCCTCACTCTTTTTAAAGTCAATGACAACCTGGTAGGGATCTTGTTCAGTAACTTCCTCCTCGCGAAGGGATTCAAGAATTAAACTTTTATTCTCCTCGTCATCGAAGGCAACGTAATCTAAGATGGGCTCTCCAGTGTTCATTTCGCGCACCCGGATCTGTCCATCTTCCTCATAAATCTCACCTGTCATTCTAAAATCCTGATTTTTAGCAAAAACAGAATCATTTATCTGAAAGGTTTCAGATACTTCCGATCCGTCTACTGCTAGAATCACAACCACGGGCTCACCTTGAGAAAATTCCCCAATGAGTCCTGCTACTTTATTCCCTAGACCCGTCGCCGCAAAATAAACTCCCATCATTAAGGAAGCATACTTTACGGGAGCAAGTTTGGTAATAAATGATAGTGCCACAGGCGAAGCAGAAAGTTCTCCAATGGTATGGAAAAGATAGGCAAGAACAAGCCAGTACATTGCCGATTTAGTTTCATTGGGCACATAATTCTCTGCAGCCATTGCCATGAAGACGAAACCAAAGCCCATGATAATAACTCCAATTGCCATCTTAAAGATTGAAGATGCCTCTTTGTTCTTAAGTTTTCTTTTTGCCCAGAAGTTTGCAACTGCAACTCCGAAAATGATAATGAACAGAGCATTTAGCGATTGAAACCACGTGGCAGGAACTTCGCTACCGATAAGCGGTAAAGAGTAAGAAAAAGTTCTGTCGGTTTTGTCAAGAGCGTAAATATTCATCAATCCACCGGCTTGCTCAAAAGCTCCCCAGAAAACGACCACTAAAAGGAAGGACAGGATCATGACGACGTATCTATCCTTCATAACTTGCGTCGTAAGATCTTTATATACCATTAACATTAGAGCCGTCACCAGAGTCAGGAAGATAAACAGTAATCCATAAGGAATGGATTCAACTATTAGGTAATAAACGGAAAGGATCATTAAGATAGAGGTGATAACTAACTGAAGAGGCGATTTCAGTAATTCTTTAAACATCCCACCCATAGAGGCTCCTTCACTACGCTCTGCTTTTGATAATAAATTCCCTACTTCAATAAGATATTTTTGTCCCCACATGTACACCAGAAGACCAAATGCCATGGCTATTCCTGCAAGTCCAAAGCCCCAGTGCCATCCAATCTCTTCACCAACATACCCCACGATAATACTGGAAAGAAAAGCTCCCAAATTTATCCCAATGTAAAAAATTGTAAACCCTTTATCTCGACGTAAATCTCCTTCTCGATACAGGCCTCCTACCATTGTGGAAATGTTGGGTTTTAATAGTCCAACACCTATTATTATTAATCCCAGACCGGAGTAAAAAGCCCACATCTCTTCGACTGCCAGGATCCCGTGTCCCAGTACCAGAATAATTCCTCCCCATAGCACCGCCTTTTTCTGTCCAAGCAGCTTATCGGCAATTATTCCTCCTGGGATCGAAGCCACATATACAAGCATGGTATACCAGCCATAAAGGGCAATTGCTTCACTTCCTGTCCATCCCAGACCCGCATTACCTCCAGTTGTAGCACTTACAAGATAAAGTACCAGGATGGCACGCATCCCATAGTAGGAAAAACGTTCCCACATTTCTGTGAAAAATAAAACATATAGACCAACCGGGTGACCAAATAATTCACGGTTTTGAGGTGCTGTTGCTGCCTGTGCCATTATAGGGATGATTTGATATTGGAATTAACTTGTAAATTTTCTTCAATAAAATTGGTCATAAGAGTGTAAAGGTGCAAACGGGTATTACCACCATAGATACCATGATTCTTATCGGGATAAATTGCCCAGTCAAACTGTTTGTTTGCCTGTACCAGCGCCTCTATCATTCTCATAGTGTTCTGTACATGAACGTTGTCATCTCCCGTACCATGGATAAGCAGATAATCTCCTTTTAACTTTTCCACATGATTAATGGGTGAATTCTCATCATAACCGGAAGGATTTTCCTGGGGAGTGGTCATATACCGTTCGGTGTAAATTGTGTCATAAAATCTCCAACTGGTCACAGGTGCAACGGCAATAGCCATTTTATAAACATCATTTCCTTTTAGCAGAGCATTTGAAGACATAAAGCCTCCATAACTCCAGCCCCATATTCCCATATTGTCCTCATCAATATATTCACGAGCGCCAAGGATCCTGGCTGCTTCAATAATATCTTCGACTTCAAATTTTCCGAGTTCTTTCTGAGTTACCTTTTTAAAGGCAGCACCTTTAAAACCGGTACCACGGGGATCAATCCCCACCACGAAGTAACCTTTACTTGCTAACATTTGATACCAGTAGTCGTTTGTGCTATTAAAGCGATTTCCCACTTCCTGTGAACCAGGGCCTGAATACTGCGCTACAAACAAAGGATATTCTTTCGTCTCATCGAAGTTTGGGGGCTTGATCATCCACATGTTCAGTTCATTGCCATTCACTTCTAGGGTTGTAAACTCTTTGGGTGTATAGGTAAACTGAGCGATTTGTGAGAGCAGTTCCTCGTTGTTAAGAATCTCCCTTACCATCTCTCCATCCTTCGCTCTACGCAAAGAAAACTCGTATGGAGTAGTAGCACTATTATAAGTATTAATAAAGTAGGTATAGTCCGCACTAAAGTCAGCACTATTCTGCCCCACCTGTTCTGTTAGCTGTTTTTTATTCTTTCCGCTCGTTTTGACCGAAAAAACATCCCTATTGATACTTCCATTTTCGGTACTTTGGTAGAAAATGGTTTTTGTCTTTGGATCCAGCCCGTAATAATCAGTCACTTCCCAATTTCCACGGGTGACCTGTTCCTTCAATTTTCCTGTATTGTCATAAAGATAAATGTGGTTCCAGCCGTCCCTTTCGCTGGTCCAGATAAAGCTGTTGTCCTCCAAAAATGTCAAATTATCGGTCACGTCCACATAGGCCCCATCGGTTTCTGTGAGCACCACCTTAGCTTCGTTTGTTTCAGCATTTACGAACAAGAGATCTAAAACGTTCTGGTGGCGGTTTAAAACCTGAGCACTCAGAATGTTTGCATCATTGGTCCATTTTATCCTCGGAATGTAGTAATCTTCAAAATCTCCAAGATCAACATCTGAAATTTCTTCTTGCTGAAGGTCATAAATATGGAGGCTTACTTCAGAATTCTCTTCACCTGCTTTAGGATATTTAAAAGTGGTCTGAGTTTGATAAAGATCCTGTCCGTATACATCCATTGAAAATTCAGGCACATCAGTTTCATCGAACTTTAAAAAGGCAATTTTCTCACCTGTCTTGTTCCATTGGAAGGCGCGAACAATAGAGAATTCTTCTTCGTACACCCAGTCAGCCACACCATTGATAATCTTATTCATTTCCCCATCGGTAGTAACTTGTGTTACTTCCCCCGAAGAAAGGTTTTTAACGTATATGTCATTTTCGAAGACATAGGCCACTTTCTCCCCATTGGGTGACAGGGTAGGCTCTTTAATTTTTTGGTCGGAAATCTTTTTAAGCTCCCCGTTTTGCAGGTCGTAAACGTAGAAAATTCCGCGGGTTGAACGTCTGTAGATTGATTCTATTTCTGTTCCTAATATCAGCTTGTTTTCATTTTCACTAAATTCATAGTTAGAAAAATACTGGATCTCTTCAAGATCCTTACTATTCACTATAGTACGTGTTTTCTCTCCTGTTTTATAGGAGTAAACGTCAATGGCCGAGGTGCCGGCGCTGCGATCAAAATTAAGCACCACATATTCCTCTCCATTATCCAGGGATTGCAGAGCCTCCATTCTTTCCTGTTGAAAAGTGCCTCCCCAAATATCTTCAAGTGTGATTTCTTTTTTCTGTGCAGTGAGTACCGTTGTAGCCGAAAGAAAAAGGGCCAAAAGCCCGTGGGTCAACTTCATTATTTGCGTTTAAAAATTTTGCTTGCCAAGTTTAGTGAAAATTCGGCTAAAAAACAGGAATTTTCGTGTTAAATCATAAGAAGATGTTAATGAGGTAAAGGGATGAAAAAGAAAAAAAGGTCAAAGTATCTTTTGGTGTTTTTACAAATTTTTATATCCCTCAGCGTTTGTTTCAGTAGTTGTATCTTTGGGCTTCCAAAAATAATGTAATGATCAATCCAATTTCGGGCTTTTCCAGGCTTTCAAAGGAGGAAAAAATTGAATGGCTTAGCAAAACTTACCTGGCGAACAATAAAAAGGCCAGAGAGATATTAACTCAATACTGGAACTCCAATTCCAGCCTGCAACAACTCCACGAGGAGTTCACAGAAAATACACTTACGAACTATTATCTCCCATTTGGGCTTGCACCAAATTTCCTCATCAATAACCAACTTTACGCCATCCCTATGGCTATAGAAGAAAGTTCGGTAATTGCTGCGGCCAGCAAGGCTGCTAAATTTTGGGGTTCGCGCGGTGGCTTTAAAGCCGAAGTACTGGGAACCCAAAAAATTGGTCAGGTACATTTTATGTATTCTGGGGACCGGGAGAAGCTTCAGTATTTTTTTAAGAAAGTCAAACCACAATTACTGGAGGCCGTTACTCCTCTTACCCGGAACATGGAAAAAAGAGGTGGCGGAGTAGTGAATATCGAACTTCGGGATAAAACTGATCTTTTGGTAAACTACCATCAGCTCCACTGCACCTTTGAAACTAAGGATTCTATGGGTGCCAATTTCATTAACTCCTGTCTTGAACGTTTTGCTGAGACCTTCCAGGCCGAAGCTAAAAGTCACGAAGCATTTGATGCTTCAGAAAAGGAAATAGAGATAGTAATGAGCATCCTTTCCAATTATGTTCCCGATTGTATCGTAAGGGCCGAAGTCTCCTGCCCCGTCACAGAACTGGCCGATCATGGAATGAGCGGCGAAGATTTTGCAGCAAAATTTGTAAGGGCTTTAAAAATTGCCGAGGCAGAACCTCATCGTGCGGTGACCCACAACAAAGGCATCATGAATGGAATTGATGCAGTTGTCCTGGCAACGGGTAACGATTTTAGAGCTGTGGAAGCCGGAATTCATGCTTACGCTTCGAAAGATGGAAGATACACCAGCCTTTCTCACGTCGATGTGAGGGATGGACGGTTCAGGTTTTGGATGGAAATTCCAATGGCTTTGGGAACTGTGGGAGGCCTTACAGGTTTACATCCACTTTCAAAGATCGCCTTAGAGATCCTTCAAAAACCTTCGGCCGAGGATTTGATGAAGATAGTAGCAGTAACAGGACTGGCTCAAAATTTCGCGGCTGTAAAATCACTTATTACCACAGGGATACAACAGGGACATATGAAAATGCACCTCATGAACATACTCAATCAATTGCAGGCAACTGTTCATGAAAAAGAGGTGTTAGTAAATCATTTTAAGACCAATAAGGTTTCACACAGTGCAGTGGAGGAACAATTTAATAAGTTAAGAAACTAATGCAGAAGTTTTACAGCCACGGAAAATTACTGATAAGCGGAGAATATGTAGTACTCGATGGAGCCACAGCTTTTGCATTACCAACAAAATTTGGTCAAACCCTGGAGGTGAAAAAAACTGAAGATCCAGTAATACAATGGAAAAGTTTGGACCATAAAGGGGAGATATGGTTTCAGGACACATTTGAGATCGCAGATCTTGAAAATTCAGAAGTTCCTCAGAAGCATCAAAATAATGAGGTGTCAAAAATGCTATTTTTGACACTCTTCTCTGCAGCAAAAATGGCACCCGAAATTCTAAAATGCAATCACGGCTATGAAATTAATACAAAAACAGATTTCCCACGACACTGGGGCCTTGGAACGTCTTCTACTTTAATAGCCAACCTTGCAAAATGGATGCAAATTGATCCATACAAGCTCCTGGAAAGCACTTTTGGTGGTAGCGGGTATGATATAGCGGTTGCCATGCAAAAAACACCTGTAACTTTTGAAAAAAACGAATCACAAAACAGCATTTTAAAGACTTCATTTGCCCCACCATTTAAAGATCAACTCTTTTTTGTTCATCTCAATCAAAAACAGAATAGCCGGCATTCAATTGAGCATTACAGGCAGCAGGATAAAAAAGCTTTAGACACTGCAATAGAAAAGATCTCTGCACTTACCCATATTATCGTTAACTGCAAAGATCTATTGGAATTTGAACTTTTACTGGAAGTACATGAGAACATTATTTCTCAACTCCTCGGCCTGCAAAAGGTGAAAAACCGGTTATTCCCCGATTATCCGGGAGCAGTAAAAAGCCTAGGCGGCTGGGGTGGTGATTTTGTACTAGCCACAGGTACAGCCGAAGATTTAATGTACTTCGAAAGAAAAGGCTACTCTACAATTCTGCCTTATTCTGAAATTATTCTTTAAAAGAAGCTTTTTCCATGCCGGCTTCGACCATTATTCCAGTCCTCGAAGTCCAAACTAGCCCAACCTGGAAAAATAGGTTATCTTAACTAACAATATATTTGTACCAAAAGTAAAAAGCCCTTCAAATGAAGGGCCTTCTTGTATAATTTACCGGCAGATCCTTAGTAGAATCTTGCACGATTATCTTCTATTTCTGCAGATTCTTTAAGAGCTTCAAAAACTTCTGTATTCACAGTTGTTCTACGCGCAGAAGCTTCTCTTGCAGCATAAGGTTGATAAGATTCCATTTGAGGCGCATCGATCTTTTGAAGCACTTCTACTACGAAAACTCCTTTTTCACCCGCTACAGGATTGCTTGTTTCCCCACTTTCAAGCCCAAATGCAACTCCTACCACTTTAGGTTCGCTGCCCACTCCCGGAAGCGTTGGACTATTGCGGTTCACAGCACTTGCCGTGTTCACCTGTACACCTTGATTCTGAGCAATTTCTTCAAGAGTGTTACCGCTTATTTCTGACTTAATAATCTCGGCTTTCTTTTGTTTCTGAAGAATTGGAATTACAGTTGAAGAAGCCGCCTCTGCAGATTTTAATCCTCCTTCGTTAACGGCAGTTACCTGTGCAACCACATAACCCGAAGGAACTTCAAATCTTCGTACATCACCCACTTCCACATCATCTTCAAAAGCCCATTGAACTATTGTTCTCTGCGCACCAATTCCAGGGATATTTTCTTCCAGTTCCTGAATTTCCATAACCGGCCTCACTTCTTTACCGCTCTCTTTGGCAAGGTCACTAAAATTAGCATCCTGAGTCCCAAGTTCAAATCTTGTTACCTCCGCATAAAGATTGTTAGCTGTTTTTTCTGATGGCTCGCTAGTTCTTGAAACAGTAGCAAGTTTCACTGCTTTTTCTCTATCTGTTTGCTCCTGAATATGAATCACGTGATAACCAAATTCAGATTCAACAACACCGATCTCTCCGGCAGAATTTTCAAAAATAAAATCATTGAATCTTGGTAAAAATGTACCGGGACCTGCCCATCCAAGCTCTCCCGCATCTTCTTTATTAGATGCATCGGCTGAAAATTGAGAAGCCAAATCGGCAAATTCATCTCTATCCGCTCTTACCACGTTAGCAAGACTGTCTGCCAGCTGCTCTGCCTGTTGCTTGCTTCTGGTCACCTCCCCTCCAACGGGAGAGCCCTGCCAGGTTACAAGAATATGTCTGGCTTTTACAGAATCCGGAATTTGCGCAGTTTCCACTACTCTCGCAACTCTCCAGGAATTATTAAATTTAAATGGTCCGTAAACTTCACCCTCATGGAGATTAAAAAGAGAATCGGCATGCTCTGCAGGTAACTGGTTCTTAAACAGAAATCTATCCTGAAATTTCTCATCAGACCTTTCATTCACAAATGTTTCCCAATCTCCTGTTGTTGCAAATCCTTCGATTGTATCGGTCGCGTTAGTCGCAGTATTGAATTCCACTCTTTCATTAAGAAGCCCCAGAAGTTCTGTTTTAACTTCCGTTTCATCTTCTACAGATGGTGTTTCTTCATAAAGCACGTACTGAATATCACGCGTAGGTTCTGTCTCAAACTTTCCCGGATTAGCTTCAATATAATCACGAATTTCGGCTTTAGAAACCTCTACTTGTGCATCTTCAACAGTTGAATAAGGAATATACACAAATTCCATATTTACATTATCATTATCAAACTGGTAAGCCTGCTCACCTTCCAAAAGAGTAGCACCTACTCCTGCTCTTACGAGATTTAAATAAATTTGCTCTCTGGCAGTTTCTGCCAGGTTGTTTTCATATTCTACCCACTGCTGGTATGCCTGAGGAGAAGTAGACTTTAGAGTAGCTACATATTCTCTTAATTTGGCTTCATCAAAGACTCCAGCTTCATTTGTGAAACTGGGATTGTTCCCAAGTTCTAACCTCATCATTTCCTTTACCTGGGCCTCTTCCACACGAATACCGAGCTCTTCAAACTGCTCTTGCATTAAAGCTCTTCGCACATTCATTTCCCAAACACGGGCCACTACCTGGGAAGTAGTTGCATTTTGCCCCATATTACGCTGAACAGCTTCTACCTGCCGGGCGAACTGCTCCCTTTCAATGTCTTCACCATTAATGGTAGCGATAGTGTTTTGAGATTTTTGGGAAACCATCCCTCCGTTCCTAATCACATCGGCCAATACGAACGAGAAAAGTGCCAAAGCAATGATCACGATTAAGAATACCGAGCGTTGCCTTATTGAATTTAATACTGCCATTATCTAATTGTTAATTCAAAAATATAGGGGGCGAAAATAACGTTTTTAGCTTTATTAAAAAACTATAAATCTGCAAAATGTGGGGAAAAAATAAAAATTAATCCTTTGGATTCAAGATCACCTCCACCAGTTCAATTTTTGTGTTGGACACCTCCTTGATATAGAAGGTAAAATCTTCAATGTCAACGATTCCGTCCTTAGGAGGAATTTCCTCGGTATGATCTAGAATATACCCCCCAAGGGTTTCGTAATTTTCTCCAATGGGGATATTCAATTTATAATTTTCATTAAGATAATCTACTTCCAGCCGCGCCGCAAAAAGATATCTGTTCTCTTCCAATTTTTCTTCTATGAGAATAACAGGGTCGTGTTCATCTTCTATTTCTCCAAACAGCTCTTCTACAATATCCTCTACGGTCATCATCCCGCTAGTGCCACCATATTCATCAATAACTACGGCAATACTCTTTCTTTTCTTGATAAGAATGTTAAGAACATCTTTTACAAGCATGGTTTCAGGGACGAAGACCACCGGCAGCAGAATCGATTTTATGGTTGTTGGCTTTTTAAAAAGTTCAAAAGAATGGATGTAACCAATGATGTCGTCAATATTCTCGCGGTAAACAAGGATCTTTGAAAGCCCTGTGGCTGTGAAGGTCTCTACCAGTTCCCGGGGATCTGTAGTAATATCAACTGCAACAATTTCGGTCCTGGGGAGCATTACCTCTCTGGATTTCACTTCAGAAAATTCGAGCGCATTCTGGAAAATCTGGATTTCGGAATCAACTTCCTGGTCATGCTCCACTTTTTCCATTTGTTCAGAAATGTAATTTCCCAATTCGACTTTTGTAAAAGCCAGTTGCACTTCGTCTCCCTGAGTTTTAAAGAACCGCTTCAGCACCAAATCTGATATCCAAATCACAAAGGAGGAGATAAAACTAAATAGCAGGTAGAACAAATAAGCGGGAACTGCAAAGAACTTCAGAAGGAAATTGGCGTAAATCTGAAAAAATACTTTGGGGAGAAATTCCGCAGTAAGCAGGATAATAAGTGCAGAAATAATGGTTTGGGTAATAAGACTAAGATCTGTAAGCAGATAGACTACAATTTCACTGGAAAAATTTTCCGGCGCCATTAACTTCATCAACAGGTCACCCATAAAAAACCCGTAGATAACTAAGGCAATATTATTTCCCACAAGCATGGTGGCTATGAACTTGGATGGTTTGCGAGTAAGCCGGGTGAGGATACGTGCTAAGAAATCATTCTGCTTCTTTTCGATCTCCACATGTATCTTGTTGGCAGATACGTATGCGATCTCCATCCCTGAGAAAAAAGCTGAAAGGATGAGGGAGCATAAGATGATAATTATTTCAAAGGCCATAAAACCTATTTCTTCCTGTTACCGTACTTATGCCTGAAGTGTCTTCTAAAGAAAAACATAAAGATTCCAACCACAACAAAAAAAAGAAAAAGGTAAGCTTGATTGCGTTGCTCATCCCAAATCATAATAGCCTCGTAAAGAAAAAACGCAGCCGCTGCCAAATAGGCAAATTCAAAAAATTTCGAAAATTTCATCATTGTTTGTCTTCTTCTAAGATTTGCACCCCTACATTGGACCTTGAACGGAAATTACTGAATTCCTGATTACTATCAAAACCCTGTCCTTCATTGACTGCTCCGTTCCTGAACCTAATGGTGTTAGGATGATCTGTAAAGACCCAGTTCCTGGCCTGATCCCAATAAAGTTGATCGGCCATGAGTTGTGTACTGTCACTTGTCACCACCACTACATCCCCCTGCAGATCTATAAGTCCCGTTTCATTATATACAATTCCATAATTTGCAGTAACAGTATTTTTCTTTTGATCTTCATCAAAAAATTCAACAGTTAGACCATCCGGAAATTCCCGGTAGGGAAAACCTTTGTTTGAGAAATCTCTCATGGTTTCGCTTTTTAAAGTCGCCACGACCTTACCAGAATCTATATACTTCAAATTAATTCCCGTTCCAACAGATTGTGGTGCATCCTCGGGGATATCCATCTGCTGCACTCCCTTTAAATTACCCTCACAAGAAAAAAGCATTGTTACAACAAGGGTTGCAACAATGCTTTTTAAAATTTTCCCGTATGTAAAATTCATATTACAGGTTAGGTACTCTTACACTTTCTCCAATCCAGCATCCTATGTTGATGGTTTTACCTTGCATATCATTCTGGAAGATATCCTGGCGCTGCGGTGCTCTACCTCTGTAAGCGCTTGCTGTTTCATTAGCAGTACCACTTATTGAAGGATCTACCCTTGCAGCTCTCTCGGCGTATTCGGCAGCTTTCCAGTATACTGCTCTTTTCTCAAAAGCTGTATCTCCACAATTGTTTGCACTAAGGGCTATCATGTTCGCAATTTGAAGATATGCTCTACCAAGTGATGGCTTGGAAGCAATCGCTTTTCGGTACATATTTCTTGCGTTTCCATACTGTCCTTTTTCCTTTAGGTTATTGGCAATTCTATAATAGATATTCGCCCTAACCGATGGATCTTCTTGCAACTCGGCAGCCTGGTTATAATATTCCATTGCTTTTGCAGTATTCCCTTTAGATTCAGCTAACTGTCCTAAAGAATATGCAGAACTTGCAGATGGTTCAAGTTGATGTAAGGCCTCAGACACTTTTACAAAAAGTGGATCTTCTGTACAATCTTTTGCAGACAACCTGCTGTTCACTCGCTTCAACCATTCCGTATCACCTTTATTAGCTTCAAAGTCTTTGCTGTAAAGCGGAATAAGATTATCGCAATCTGCACGTTGACCCAATTTGGCATTAATACTACCCTTAACGGCACTATAAGCTACCAGGTTTTTCTCGTAAGCGTTAAGTCTTGCTTTCTCCTTAGCTGATAATTCCTCTCCGGCTTCCTGCTTTTCTATAAGATTTGCCAAAGACTCTGCTGTTTCATTCTCCTGCTGCTCCAGTTTTGCAATCACAACATCGTACTTATCGAATACTTCCTGAAGATCTTTTTTACCAGCATCCTGCAACTCTACCAACAGGTAGAAATAAGTGTACAGGGATTTCGCATTAAGGCTGTTTGGATTTTGCTCAAAAGCTTTATCAAAAGCCTCATATTGCTCCTCTGTGGTCCCCAACTTTACGTCATAGGTAAGCTGTGCTATATCGGCATTCACATCTCCTTCATCAGTTTTGGAAGGAAAGTACTGCAAACGCTCTCTGTATATTTCAATTAACTCCTGTGCGATAGCCTTCTTCTCGGCATCGGGTGCTTTTTCCAGTCTATCTTTTAGTATTCTTTCTCCATACTGATAAGTAGCTATATGATATGAAGGACATTCTTCCCTTAAAGTTTCGATCCTGGTCCATGCCGCATCATAGTTTTTTGCTTTTGCATCACTATAGGCAAGAGCTGCCGTAGTGGCACACTCCTGGTTAGCCTGTGCCTGCAAGGCTCCTGTACCCAGAAAGACCCCGGAAAGAAATAGTATAACCTTGGTTTTCATAATTTAAGTTTTATTCCTGATTAATAGTTTGTGATTATTCGAATCTTCTTTTGATAAACCACCTGTCATTTAACGAGAAGCTTATCATGGCATTAAAAAAGTTTTCCTGAATTAACCCCGAACTTGTGGTACCGCGCTGTCCGTACTCAAATCCCAGGTTGATATTGGTTAACATCCTTCCTGCTGGTAGTCCTAAACCAAAAGCTATGCCAAACTCATCAATAGATTCCCCGTTGAGGTGAAGCCCCGTCTCTTCCATACGCAGTCCTCCACGATAAACAATACGGTTAAAATAGCTGGTTAAAGAATTGTAATTGGGGATGTAATAACCCCCCACTTTGTATTTTGCTGCCTGTTCAAAAGAAGCACCTTCAATGGCAAAAGCCCTGTTACTGTAATCCCCTGCTGCAGTAGTCACATATTCGGCCCCTACAAACCACTTTCTTGGCAACCCAATACCTGCTCCTACGCTAAGGCTGGAGGGTAGAACAAATTCTGAGTCGGGGGGAGTTATTTCCCGTTTATCTACAGTGACTTCCTGACCTTCACTCCCCAAAAGCAAAGTTGCAAGTTCCCTTTTATTTTCTGCTTTTAAGGTAGTTTCTGGCGTAAAATGCGCTCCCAATTTAAACTGAAAGCTCTCATTAAGCATCCTTTCGTAGTCCAGTCCGATTTTATAGGTGAAGCCACTAAGGTCACTTCTGTTAATTTCCCGTGAACCAAACTGTATACCTTCCCGCACCAAAATACTTTTATTTTGAATATTTCCAAAGTTATAATTAACATCTGCGCCAAGGCTTATATTTGGTGTGATCGCATAACCCGCGGCAAGAAAAACGCGGTTAAGACCTCCCTTTCCGGAGTATCTACTGGCCACTCCGCCTGCTTCGTCAACATCATTTATATTATATCCCACAGAGGAGTAAGGCACCAGTCCAAAAGCGAAGCCCAGTTTTCCGGTAGGAATTCCTACCGCAAGATAATCAAGGGAACTGGAATTCCTCCAGGAGTTTTCATCCTGCGACTCCATATTTACGGAAGTGTTGCTCAATCCGACTGCATAGGTTGTTAACTTAAGCCTACCGTACGCTGCGGGATTTTGAAGGTTAACATGAATACTGTCTGATATTATGCTAAGACCACCCATAGATTTATTTTCAACGGTTCCCTTAAAGGTATTTAAGCCTAAACCGTAAAAGGAATAAGGTGAGGAAGTTCGCTCCTGAGCAGTCGTAATCACTGAAAATAAAATGAATACGATTACAAACAATCGTTTTGTCATTGATCGATATTAAATTCTAGAATATAATTTAAACCCTCCAATAAGAAATTGGAGTTCGCAAATATGCCATTTTTTAAGTTTCCAGACAAGGAAGTTGCATCTCCTCCTGTAATAATGCATATTAAATTGGGATATTTTTCTTTATACCCATTAATTATTCCGTCAATTTCCATGACAGTACCATTCATTACGCCCGAAGTTATTGAAGAAGTGGTCGAAGTACCAATTAATTCATGCACCTCCCCTGCTTCTACTAACGGAAGGTTTGCGGTAAAATTATGGAGGGCTAAAAATCGCATTTTTAACCCGGGAGATATTCCACCGCCCAAATATTCATCCTCAGCCGTTTTAAAATCGTAGGTAATACAAGTTCCGGCGTCAACCACCAGAACGTCTTTTCCTGCATGGTGTTTTACAGCCGCTGCCATTAGTGCTCTTCGATCGTTCCCCAGGGTTTTAGGAGTGCCATAACTATTCTTAAAGGGCAATAAAGTGCTTACGGAAAGCTCTACAACCTTCACCTGATTTCTCACCTCCATTGGAAGCTCCCATTCTGCTGAAGATACATTGGAAACAACAACATTTTTGATTTCCGGGTGTAACTGGAGGGTTTCAGCTATACTTTTTTTTAAGCCGGATTTGCCAATGGGAATTTTCTTCAAAATTTTATCTTGCTGGAAGACAGCGAGTTTAGCGATACTATTGCCTATATCAATTACGAGGTTCATTGTGGATGTTTGAAAAAGCTAAATTACAAAAGCATTTTTTTCCATTTTCCTTTGGGAGATAATAAATTTGAATCTATATTTGCACCCGCTTACTACAAGGTAAGCCGCTTTAAGCACTGGTGCCTTAGCTCAGTTGGTAGAGCAAAGGACTGAAAATCCTTGTGTCCCTGGTTCGATTCCTGGAGGCACCACAAGCAAAGCAGAAGCCCTCAAATGCAAATTTGAGGGCTTTTTTATCTTAAGGATCATTCCTAAATGTTGTGGACCAGGTAAAAATTCTGGTTAATCTGAAGAGGAAGAATGGATCTTTTTTCCTTACCTTTTATACATGCATTTTCTTTACATCATATACAGCCCTACAACCGACAAATATTTTACGGGTGAAACAAATAATGTTCCGACCAGAATTGAACTGCACAACAGTCACAAAAGGATTAAAGCTTTTACCAAAGCTGCCTCTGATTGGGAGGCTAAATTAATTTTCAAATGTACCTCGAAAGAAGAAGCAACTTACCTGAAAGGGCTTATCAAGAAAAAGAAGAACAGGAAATTTATTGAGGAAATAATAGATCATCCTGAATTACTTGCTGACCTATTAGAATATAGAGTTAAGCCTTCAGGAAAAAATTGATTTTTAATGACTAAATAATTCAAGAATTTCTAAGCCATTTCCTGTACTTTTTTAAAAAAATATAATTCCAGAAGTTCAACAAAATTTAGAACAAACAGATTCAGGGAAAGTATTATCTATCCTCATTATGAGAAATCCTCAATGATTCCAAAGATTATCATCTGAAATACAAGTATTGATGAAATCAGCTGGTACTACTTCAGAAAACCATCAAGTTTTCAATTAAAAATCAAATAAGTCACCAAGAAATGATTCCTTCTTCTTAGGCCTTTGAGGATAATTCTCCCGTGAACTGTAGTTTTTATCATTGCGAAACTGCTGATTCGTATTTCCCTGAGCCTGAGGCGCCGATCGTTCAATTATTTTATCTAATTCACCTCTGTCCAGCCAGACTCCACGACATTCGGGACAGTAATCAATTTCTACTCCATTCCTATCGGTCATTATTAGTGTAGTATTATCATTGGGACATTTCATATTTTTCTTGTTTATTTTAGCCATCAAAATAAGGTTTTTTAGCCATTTTTACCTTGTTATATCCTTAAAAAATGTATAAAAGTAATGATCCAGAATATATAGAATAAAAATTCATGTTGGTTTTAAATAACACAATTAAGTACCAGCCCCCACTCCTTCAGCGTCCGGTCTCACTCCTTTTCTATTCCCTTACCTAAATACTTCCGGCTCCAAACATCCTCCAATCTTTCATGGATTATGGCCCCTGTTCATAAATGAACTTATCCAAGGGAATTCTTGCTTATTCTAGAAGGGGGGCTATGCAGAATGACGAGGTATAGAACTGTTAACCTTCTTCATAAGGTCATAATCTCGCAATGTTAATTTGACCTTCTAAAAAGGTCAATTCTGCCTATCTTTTTCGGGAAGATTTTTTGAATTTTAGATATCAACCTATTAATTTTAATTGTAATTTTAAAGTGCTAATCGATGTGTTGAAACACAAAGATCTTAAGATTCCTTTCCACCCTTCTGGACATCTTACAAACAGCATTTATACTGCTGTGCATTGATATGAAATCACAAATCAATAAGATATGTTGTCCTATGAACTCACAAACAAGCCGCGCACAGGTCTCTTGATTGAAAAAAAATACGGTTCCTGGATGTTTTGGGGAATTGCGCTCCTGGTTATCCCGTTGTGGATGATCTCTTATCCCGAAACTACCGTAAAGCACAATTTCAGCCCATTCCTTGTCTATGCAAGTCAACTGTCTTCCCTTACAGGCTTCGCACTATTTTCTCTCAGTTTAATTCTAACCTCTCGTTTAAGCATATTTGAAAACTGGTTTGGAGGCCTGGATAAGGTTTTCAAAATTCATCGCGTGATGGGGAAGACTGCATTCTTTTGCATCCTGGCACATCCAGTTTTTTTAGCCCTTAGATGGATCCCTCAGGATTTTTCCAAAGCTTTATGGTACCTGCTCCCTCTTCACCGTCGCCTGGCAATAAACCTGGGAAGTTGGGCGCTTTGGGGAATGATAATACTAATATTTTTCACACTTGTCATAAAGATTCCGTATGATAAGTGGAAGATCTCCCATAAATTCATGGGATTTTTCTTTATTCTGGGAGTGGCGCACCTATTTTTCCAGGGAATATCCTTTTCTGAAAATCTTTTACTCGGGATTTACTTAAGTTTGCTTTCGGCGAGCGGGATCTCGGCCTGGCTCTACAAATCTGTATTTTTTGATCTGGTAAAAAAGAAAAGCCAGTTTACTGTAATTGGAGTGCAATATTTAAATGACAGCATAGTTGAGATAGAACTTCAGCCAAGAAAGAATACTAAAATTTCTTTTCAACCTGGACAATTTTATTTCTTTACTTTCCTTTCTGAAGATCTTCCTGCAGAAAGTCATCCTTTTACTATTTGTGACCGCACCGAAGACGCCAGAATTAAGATTATGGTGAAATCTCTCGGAGATTACACAAATCGGTTGTACTCAGTAGTAGCACCCGGCACCCCTGCTTTGCTCGAAGGACCTTATGGAAGGTTTTTTTACTCTAGCACCAATGCGCAGCAAGTTTGGCTTGGAGGCGGGGTTGGAATTGCACCCTTCCTGAGCTGGGCAAATTACCTGCTTAACACTCCCAATCATTCTCTAAAAGTTGAGCTTTATTACTGTGTGAAAAATATTGCTGCGGCCATACATTTGTCAACATTTGAAGCCCTGGAGAAAAAAATGCCGGGATTTCATGTAGAGGTGATCTCTGAAGAAATCAACGGTTATTTTAAACCCAGTGAGCATCCTGAAATCCACACCAAAGAAATATTCATCTGCGGACCAAAAAGTATGAGAAAGACAATCTGCAAAGAACTCCGAGCTCTAAAAGTTCCAAAAGCAAAAATACATTCTGAAGAATTTGATTTTAATTAAATAGTGTAACAAAAAGTTGATTTTTGTACTAACCTAAAAACCTAATGATCGGTATTATGAAAAAACTATTAGGCACCTATCTGCCCGATTTTAAAAATTCTGCAGACAAAACTCTATGGCTTATCGTAGGAATAGTTGTTCTGGGACTACTATTTTTAACAGCAGGATATTTCAGTGGGAAGGCGCTGTATTATTTTACCCATTAACTTATCTGGAATAATTAAAAGTCAATAAAATAATCTTGAAGGAATACAGAAAGGCCTTAAATATCATCGCCTACCTTTTCCAGGCAATATTATTCCTGGTGCTGCTGAATTATATTCTGGAGATAGCAATGGATGGGTGGAACAATCCGTTCTAAAAAACTATGAAAAAAATTCCCTTTTTGATCCTTGCTGGTTTTCTCCTGCTTTTCACTTCCTGTGGCAACACAAAATATCATTATCACTTTGAAAAAGGAAGAATGATAGACTTTTCAGAAGGAGAGTGGATACTTAACCGGCCCTACACCAACTATAATGAAGAGCGCATTAAAAAAGTAGCCCTTAAAGGTTTTAAAAAAGTTCTTGGCGACTCCCTTGTCTCTATTGATGACCTAAGCCAACGGAAAGAAGTTCCAAAATACATGCCTCAGGATCCTTCAACGGAACAACTTCAGTATTTGCAAAAGGCAACCGGGATGGACTTCCTAATTACTGTGGAGTCAAATATGATTAAAAATGAAATGGGTTCTTTCGCTCATGCCCCGTCAGTAGGCTTCTCTACACAAACAAATGAAGCCGGTATTTCCATAAAGATTTATGACCTCAATTCCCAGGAGCTTCTCTCCGAAAGTAATGTAGCCGCTATTGCAAAAGTGACAAAAAGCGAAGACGACAATAGCTGGGATTACGTTAATAATGCGGAAACACTCTCAATGCAAGGCGTGAAAAAGCTGATCAAAAAGTATAGAAGGTACGGCATCACAGAATAACTTAAGGTGCTTTAAAATACCTCTCTGAAATGCCATTTTTGACACCTGTTTCCGTCATTCTGAACTTGTTTCAACAACCTCATCTATAAAACCCTGAAATAAATTCAGGGTGAAGCGGGAGAGAAAACCGCTACATGCTCACAAACCATCGTCGTGCTGAACATGTTTCAGCATCTTCATCCAAGAGCCAGTAAACAAACTCACGCATTTTCCACCTCTTTTCCCAAAAGTTCCCAAATTGATACAGCCAAACGTTAGGAAATGATTTTTTTCCGGATAATAGGAGTACATTTTATAAAATACTATCTATCAATGTCCTAATGTCTAAATCTCTACAACGCATTCTCCTTGTGATTGTCACCGGTGCCCTGCTCGCAATTGCTGCGTGGAGCAGCTATCTCGTATACAAATTTTCTTCGGAAGCAGCCGAAATAAAAAAGGATTACAGCGAATTAAACAGCATTACCCACGGAATTTTATCGGTGAATATATGGCGGGATCATTTGACCAATATGGTCCTGAACCGTATTGACGAATTTGAATTTACCCCCGAACAGGAAGACACTTTAGTACTTCAGGTAGAGAATATTTTAACCACCGGGATCGACAAAGGTGATAGTTTGATGAACCTCAAACAAAAGAGCCTGAAGGGGAAACTCAGGAAGTTTGCGGTTAGGGCCCTGGTTCCCGAAGAAAAGATTAGGGCTCTTGTACCTATGTTCGCCCAGACAATAGTAGATGAAATTCAGAAGCCTGAAAATAAAGAAGCACTTAAGTTCGTCATAAAAAGCAAACTTCAGGAGTATAGTGATATGACCCACGCAAATTCTGAAGTTGCCGTTTTGCGTATAAATGAACTTCTGGAAAAATATGATGTAGAAGACCAAAAAAGTTTCAACCGAAAAACTTCAGATGATCTCAGGAAACTGGAGGCGCAAACCTATTACCACACCTACATCCTTCTCGGAATCATTGTGGTTTTTCTGCTTATTTGGTGGTTACTTCGGAATCAAAGACCTTTACACACTCCTTTATTTATCATTTCTGTCCTGGTATCATTAATTGTGCTTTTTGCCGGGCTCACTGCCCCTATGATAGAAATAGATGCACGTTTCCAACAAGTAAATTTTTTACTGATCGGGGAAGAAATAACTTTTAATGACCAGGTGATCTTTTTTCAGAGTAAAAGCATCCTGCAGGTAATCGATATCCTTTTTGAAACGGGAAAAGTGGATTCATTTTTCGTGGGGCTTCTTATTCTAGTCTTCAGTATAGTTTTTCCTGTTGCCAAATTAGTTTCTACTCAAATCTATCTCGCCGGAAGTGAAAAGCTAAGGAAAAATGAGATTCTGAGGTTCTTTGCATTTAAATCGGGTAAGTGGAGCATGGCAGATGTTTACGTAATTGCAGTCTTTATGGCCTATATAGGATTCCAGGGCATACTGGACAACCAGCTGTCCGATCTTAATATGGAAACTGAATCCCTGGTAAGTATTTCTACCAATAAAACTTCATTGCAGCCCGGATTCATCATTTTTATTGGGTTTGTTTTATTCAGTTTGATCCTCTCCACTATTCTGAAAAGGATTACCCGTAAAAAAGAAAAAACATAGGGGAGCATTTCCTGGTTACCCCTCTAAAATGGCATTTTTGACACCTCTTAGTAATTCTTTGAACCGGGTCATCCAATGTGCTAAGGGAAATGAAAATTACTGCTCTACAGTTTAATTCTACTTCCGGAGTTCGTTCATATCTGCTATCATATCCTCAAGTTTTAGGAGGAATTTGCCATACATAAGCTGAAGGCTGATCCGGTAAGCCAGGATCCCCAGTGCCGAAAGAACCAGTGAAATTCCCAGGAGAATTCCTATAATGTATATTTCCTCTAACTGAAGAAGATCTTTAAGGATAGCACTATTCCGGAAGAACAGAAAATATCCAAATAATCCGGCAACGGGAAGGCCAAATCCTAACAGACGGGTGTAGAAAGTTTTCAGGTGAAAGAGCATTTCCCGGTACTTCAGCAAATAATCATAGGTTGTAGATTCAATACTAATTTCTTCGAGAGAAACCAGTTTGTTCTTGTTTAGAAAAAACATACCCATCATTAGTGCCATAACGTATAAGCCCACGATCACATGACCAGCAACACTAAATCCAATTACTGCCAGGATTGCCAATGGTATTATACCTCTGTTATCGGTTCTGTAGGTTTTTTTGAGCTCCTCAATAAGAAGCTTGGACTTCTTTTGATATAAATTGTTTATCCTGGGTGCAGCCAGAACCTCTTCTTTCAAAAATCCTTTGGTCCATATTGTTTCAATCGAATTTTCCATCTAATAATTTTTTTAGTCGTTTTGTAATCCTTGTTATTCTAACTCCAATATTGTTCGAGCTGGTTCCTATGATATCAGAAATTTCCTGGTATGATTTTTCTTCGAGATATAAGAGGATCACTGCCCGGTCTACTTCAGACAATTTTTTAATTGCTTCATAAAGTTGAAATAGGTCATTGTCTGAAAAATATTGTGATTCCTGTGGTTCCCCGACTATTTTATCTTCAGCAGGAAGCATCTGGCTTTTATTTTTCTTTTTCAGTAGAGTCAGACAAACATTTAGAGATATTCTGTAGATCCAGGTAGACCATTTGCAGTTTCCCTTAAAGTTATCTCTGCTTTTCCATATTTGCAGACAGACTTCCTGGTAGTAGTCTTCATAATCTTCCTGTGAATCTGTATATGCACGGCAAATCTTGATGATAATGGGGGCAAATGGTAAAATTGATGAGTTATAAAAATCGCTGCTCAAACTATACTTTTCTTGTTTAGTGGCTCAAATTCTAATTTATTACACTTTCAGCAGAAGTTTTTTAGGTTGCCAATCAGACTTCAGATCCTTTTCTTATTTGATTAAAGATTTAACAGGTGATTTTCTCTCAAGTTTAATTATGGCAGAAGGGTCTCTTGTTAAATTACAGCCCTCCCTACATCTGTAATTTTTTGAAACATCCACATGGATTATACAAGAAACGAGGAAATATGAAAATAAAGATGTTATTGTAGGAGAAAGTTATGACGTGACAAGTGGTTATAAGATTGGGATGATCGTCCTGCCTAAAAAGAGTGTTTTGATTTCATAATTTAGGAATTACCTGCACGAAAAACTGTTTACACAGCAAGAAACACTGAACATTTATTAACCCTGAGTTTCATCGTAGACTGTGGCTACAGGTTCTTTTTGTCGTTTTCTAATGCGTCTTACATCCCACTTCAAAAGGACGGCTATGACCAAAGCCACTGCAATTAATGCGATGAAGACATGAAAAACGGGTATGTAGCTGCCTGTCCCGGCATAAATTTGGGAAACCAAAGTGGGACCGATTAGTCCGCCCAGAGACCAGGTGGTTAAAAGATAACCATGAATAGCAGCGAGCTCTTTGGTTCCGAAGAGATCGGCGATAAATGCCGGTAAATTGGAGAACCCACCTCCATAACAGCTCACCACCAAAAATATAAGCGCCTGAAAGACCAAAGCACTGGATGTGTTAGGCAGGGTAAGAAAAGCGACGAGTTGAATTACAAAAAATATAATAAACACCACAGGCCGTGTAAGATAATCAGATGCTGCTGCCCAACCTATACGTCCTGCACCGTTAAAGATCCCCATAAGACCTACCATGACCGCTGCAGCTGCGGCAGAGAGTCCGCCAATGGTTTGGGCCATCGGTGAAGCCACAGAGATCATCATAATACCTGCACTGGTATTAATGAGCATAATAGTCCATAGCATCCAAAAATGCCTTGTTTTCACTGCTTTCTTTGCAGTAAGAGAAGAAAGATCATTGAGTTTTCGTACGCCCCTGATGCTTTTTTCTTTCATACCCTGCGGCATCCAGTTGCGTGGAGGCGGAGCGATATATAGGGCTCCAAGCAGCATCAAAATAAAATAACTTGTCCCTAAAATATAAAAGGTTGTAGAGATACCCACGTTTTCCATAAGAGCAGCCGCGACGGGGGCCGTGATAAGGGCACCTGTTCCAAAGCCTAATACTGCCATCCCTGTTGCCAGTCCCCGTCTATCTGGAAACCATTTTACCAGGGTCGACACCGGAGCAATATATCCTATGCCGAGTCCAACTCCACTAAGAAATCCATACGAAAGAATAAAAAGCTCAAGAGAATCAATCGATACGGCAAAACCCGATCCTGCCTGCCCAATTCCAAATAATACTGCAGCAACTATGGCCGATTTTCTAGGACCACTTCTTTCTACAAACTTTCCAAAAACAGCTGCTGAAGCTCCACCCAGAGTCATCATTACAGTAAAAGCTATGGTAACTGAAGCAACGGTCCAGCCCAGGGTTTCCACCAATGGAATTGTGTAAACACTATACGCATATGCAGCACCTATTGAAAGATGTATACAAATTGCAGAAAGCGCTATAAGCCATCTGTTCTTTTTGGCCTTTACAGGCATTCCTTCTTTTACCATCTCAATTTCTTATTCATAATTTATGATCCATAGAAACACAAGTAGAAAGAACAGAGAATTATTAGCAAGTTTACTACGGCTTCTGCTTAACTTTTAATGTCCGATTTTTCTCCTGCCTGAATTTTTTATGAAAATCCCCTGCACCTGCGCCTGAATGTCTAAGAACTATAATTTTTCTTAAAATCACAAAATAAAATTGATTCAGGATCCAGAGTATAGTGTATTTATTTGTCTTGATTATTCTGTTTCTTCTTAAAAAAGGAATGATTATTACTAATTATAGGTCAAAGACAAACCAACAAGTACCCGCAATATTTAATCTAAATCTTCCAGATAAATCTTGCCGTCTTTCATCACAAAAACCACATTTTCCATAGTATTATAAAAATCCTTTTCAATATCTCCTTTTACGGCAATAATATCAGCAAACGAACCCTCCTGGAGAATCCCAATTTCTTTTTCTTTTTTGAAGTGTTTAGCAGAAAGAAAAGTAGCAGACTGTAAAATATCCAAAGGCTCCATTCCCGCTTCGTAGTAGGCCCGTAACATATCTTTGGAAGAAGCACCGGCAGAAATTTGAATATAGGTGTAATTATCTGAACCGGCGACTATAGTCACCCCGCTTTTTATTGCTCTGTTCAGTCTTTCACCGGATTTATTAAAATAGTTATCCAACCACGAAAGTTCTGCGGGGTTTCTTCCTGCAAGGGTGTAGTAGGCATTCATATAACTTCTGCTATTTTCTGTAGGCACGAGATAAATATTCTTTTTTGCCATTAAATTCAAAGTTGAATCTGCGAGAATAAAACCGTGTTCGATGCCATCCACCCCTGCTATTGCCGCTTCCCAAGCCGATTGATTGGTAACGGAATGTGCTGTAACAGTAATTCCGTAGGAATGGGCAGTTTCAACAATAGCCTTCATTTCTTCAACCGTTAAACGAATATTATTCGGCAAATTATCAGCACAAATTTTAATGATATCAACATTTTGATTGATGTGTTCCCGAACAGCATTCTTTGCATCTGCCACACTTTCAATAATTCGATATTCAAGATTTACCAGCTCCTGGTGATCATGTGAAACTCCATACATTTGGCCACCGGCAGCAGCCATGATGGGTCCCGATGCAAAAATACGCGGACCTTCAACGGTGCCTTCGTTAATCGCATCGCGTAAAGCCACATCAAGAAATAGCCCTGAATTTCCCAAATCCTTTATACTCGTAATGCCCGCATCAAGATAAGACCTGGCTCTTTTTGCTCCCCGTAGGGTTCTAAGCGCGGTGCTTTCAAGGGTAAGCGTACTTACACTTTTCTCGGCAAAATCCTCCTGCGGTTCCTGGGAAAAAAAGACATGAGTATGAGCATCTATTAAACCCGGTAGTACAGTAAACTCACTTAAGTCTATAATCACAGCATTTTCCGGAAGAATTTCCGGACTACCAATTTGGAAGATTTTATTGTCTTTTACATGAATGACCCGATTTTTCAAGATAGTATTCCTTTCACTATCATATAAAGAACCAGCCTGTAGATAAAGTTCATTTTCCTGACTAAATACACAAAATGTACAGCATATAAGAAGAAATGTAAAACTGTGAAAAGGTTTCATAGGTGCGATTTGAAATTTTTTATTGACATTTATTAATAGCCTGATGCCAATTTTAAAAAGAAGAAGGTAAAAAAATAATAGAGACCAGAATCATTTGTTGATTCTCCACTGCTGAAAGCAGTTGACACAGAGAAATTTTTCACTCTCCTGCTCTACTTAATTTATACATCTTTTTTCTAATAAAACCACTTATCTTGCTCCCTGAACTAAAATAAATCTATGGCCTCTGGATTTTTCGCCCTTCTCGATGATATCGCCACTTTAATGGACGATGTTGCAATGATGTCAAAAGTCGCCGGAAAGAAAACGGCAGGTCTGTTAGGTGATGATCTTGCTGTTAATGCAGAAAAGGCATCAGGATTTATGTCTTCGAGGGAACTACCTGTTCTCTGGGCAATCACTAAAGGCTCATTTCTGAACAAAGTAGTTATTCTGCCCCTGGCATTCCTACTCAGTGCCTTTGTGCCTGCCGCTATTACTGTTATTTTAATTATCGGAGGATTATATCTGGCCTACGAGGGTGCTGAAAAGGTCTATGAATATCTGTTCCCTCATGCCAAGAAGGCTGAAGCTCCAAAACTTGAAAAACTTTCTGAAGAAGAAGTTTTAAGCAGGGAAAAAGAGAAAATTAAATCAGCAATCCTTACAGATTTTATTCTTTCTGTGGAAATAGTAATTATTGCCCTTGGAAGCGTTGAAAATGAACCTTTGCTCACTCAAGTCCTGGTTGTGACAATTATTGCTTTAATAGCCACTGTAGGAGTTTATGGTATAGTTGCACTCATTGTAAGGATGGATGAATACGGCGCAAAACTTATCGCTCTTAACGAAAGAGAAAATAGTTTTTCCGATAAAATTGGGAGGTTCCTTGTAAGTGCGCTGCCTAAAGTAATTAAAAGTCTCTCGATCATTGGAACCATAGCTCTGCTCCTGGTTTCGGGTGGGATTTTTGTGCATAATATTCATTACCTGCACGACCTGTTTGAAAATCTTCCGGGCATACTCATGGAATTCATTACAGGAGTTGTAGTAGGATTTGTAGTTTTGTTGCTCATAAAGCTGATTACCGGACTTTGGAAAAAATTCACCACCTAAACCAATTTATAATTTTTTAAAGGTTAAGGAATATTCTCCGGTTTAAACTTAAAAAACTTTTAGAGTATAACCTCTCCAAAATGTCATTTTTGATGATCTTTTTTATAACATCTAAATTTTGATTCCGGCACATTAAAACTATGTGAAAGGTTCAGACAGAATTATATAAAGTTTCTATCTTGAGAGCTGCTGGATATGGGAGGAACCAAAAGCACAAGACCACAAAAAAGAATTGATACTATAGATGTATTAAGAGGCTTTGCACTAGCGGGTATCCTCTACGCCCATATGGTGATTTGGTACACAGGTGCAGCATTGCCACCAGATGTCTATACCAAATATGACAGTACAGCCGATGGAATAGCTTTGGGCATATTTGGAGCTGTTGTATTTGGTAAATTTTTCTCCGTTTTCTCTTTTTTGTTCGGGTTGAGTTTTTACCTGCATTTCAGGAAGAAAGAATCAGGATCGGCCAATTTGGGAATATATATCTGGCGTCTTTTCCTGCTTTTTCTAATAGGCCTTGTGCATCACCTCTTTTGGAGGGGAGATATTTTGGCTATCTATGCTGTGCTGGGAGTTCTATTAATCTTTTTCCGGAATCTTTCTCCCAGGTTTATTCTTATTCTTGCCCTGCTTCTAATCACCAATGTGCCCACTCATCTATACGAAGTTTTTCAAACTGAAGTGGCCAATGCTCAGGTTGAGTTCCCGATGGCAGGGGAGGCAGAAAGGTATTATGGCCTGGTCAAACATGAAGAATTATTCACAGTTCTAAAGGATAACTGGAGATCATGGCCAGCGAAGATCCAGTATCAAGTGGAGAGTGGCAGACTGTTGATGACCTTTGGATATTTCCTCCTGGGATTGTATGCCGGCCGTACCGGCTTGTTCACCTCCATTGAAAAGCATATTCTTCAATTTAAAAGATGGAACGAATACGCAAAAAGAGCTGTTCTTTTCCTGCTTTTCCTGGGACTTCTCATGTATCTTTTCGACCTGGTGACCATTCCTGGAATAAAAGTTATACCCGAATTACAATGGACGGCCAGCTTCCTGTTCAGCATCTATAATGCCTGCCTTACTATTTTCTTTATAACCGGAATTACTCTTTTGTTCAGGAACAGGTATTTTAAAGAAATTCTGGAGCCTTTGGCTGCAATGGGAAGAATGGCACTGACGATCTATTTAATGCAAACCGTTTTCGGTCTGCTGTTATTTTATCATTTTGGCTTAGGACTTTTCGACAGATCCTCCCCTGCCCTCAATGTTCTTATGGGCGTTGGGGTATTCTATCTACAATTCAAGTTCAGCCGGTGGTGGTTAATCCGGTTTAAGCAAGGTCCTGTAGAATGGCTGTGGAAAGGATTGACTTATTTTAAATTTAATTCCATAAAAAGAAAAGACGAAGAAGGATATGGACCAATTTTGAAGGATCCCCTGAAATAGTTTAGAATTAAAAAACAATTGCATTATCGAGGCATCATTGTCAATCTCTCTCCCTCCAGCGTATAAATTTCACCCATCATTACAGCAGTGGCACAGGCATGTACCGGCAGGATCCCCAGCACATCTCCTACTTTTATGTCGTTCATAACATCCCCCGGCAGGTTAAACACGCCATGTTCCTGGGAAATTTTACTTACCTGCGCCCCGGGAATGGGAGCTGACCAATTATTCTCTGTTAAATGAACTATCAGCCCATAGAAAGCTTTCCCCTCTGAATCAATAAGTGAATCTTTCCCCTGATGCACCCAGCCGCTGTGAACCACAACCTCATTTCTTTCGGGATGTACTGCCACAACAGGTACAGCCAGACATATGGCAATCTCATCAATAGCACTGGCACCAATTCTATGCTGAACAATATCGTAGTACACAAAATTCCCCGGATGAATACTGTCGATACCTTCAAAGTCTTCATGTATACTACAGGAGGGCGTATCCCCCAGACCAATTTTGAGGTGAGGAAATTCCTTCCTGAAATGTCTTTTTAGAGACCTTAGTTTTTCATTTACTTTTTCTGCAATTTTCACAACTTCCTGTGGCGAAGAGGCATTATAGGTGTGGCCGGCATGAGTATAGAAACCTAAAAAAAGTAAGTTAGAACCCCTAGTCACCTCCAGGATCTTAGAAATTGCTGAGGAATTTTCAGCATTTATTCCAGACCGTCCATCTCCGACATCTACTTCTATGTAAAATTTCACCGAAGTATTTAACTCAGTCTTTAGTAGGACAGCTGTCTCTTCACTATTCACAAAAATTTTCAGATCAATCCGTTCTGCAAGCTTATTAATTTTTTCAATTTCCAGAATGTTTGTGGGAAATGCGATAGTAATATCATTCCATCCATAGCCGGCAAAATATTCGGCCATTTTTACTGAAGTTACTGTAATTGCTTTCACTCCCTTCTCCCGGAACCATTCTCCTACCGTCGCCGATTGATGGGTTTTGAAATGAGGGATCAGCTCTACATGGCTTTTTTTAGCCTTATCGGCCATCTTTCTAATATTCCTTTTACAGATATTCTGATCCAGTAATAAAGTGGGTTTTGTTAATCGCATCATACACTACTTGTGCAGGTTAAAATACAAAGATTAGCTTACAATAATTATCAAAAAAGGTGAAGAAAAGGCCACCACCTTCAATCTTTATGCAATGATTTAATTTTCACACATGAATTTACTCAGCCGGGGATCTGCCTATCGAAAGAATCGGGCATTGGAAGTGATGTTGAGTAAAATAAAAAAAGGGCTGCCAAATCGGCAGCCCTTTTTTTATTTTATTTTCAATTTTAACTATTGAAGAGTAACAGGAACAACAACTACCCCGTCCTCATCACTTATAGGAAGATCCAGGCCGTTACTACCGTCAAATTCATAAACACCTTCAGTTCCGGTATCTTCATGTAACATTACCCAAACAGTATCTCCTGCAGAAACATTAGCATCCTCGGAAAAAGTTACAACAACATCTGAATTACTTCCGGCTTCTACATATTCAGGTTCAGAAATAATTTCAGGCACCATTGGTCCGTCACCGGCTTCATTAGAAGCATGAATCACAACCCATCCGTCCATGTCAAGGTTAACATTTTGAACAGTTATACTATTATCTATAAGAGCCTGATCACTAACTGTAAGCATATCTACTGTAACGGTAAAAGATTCAGTTACAATATTTCCTGCTTCATTCATTATAGGAGCATCCAAACCATTAGTTCCATTAAATTCATAAACTCCAATTTGTCCGTCGTCCGTGTGCAGCATCACCCAAAGAGTTTCTCCGTCCTGGACTACTTCTCCATCTTCAAGTTCAATCACCACATTTGCAGTTGTACCTTCCTCTACCATCATTGGTACAGAAATAATTTCAGGAACCATGGGAGCTCCATCGTTGTCTCGGTGAATTACTACCCATCCCGCATCACTCATGCTAACAGAATTTATAGTCAATGTGCCATCCTGTAGCATCAGGTCATCATCTACCATTATACTACCTGAGGGCGGAATTACCGGGTCTACGTTGTCATCATCGTCACTACAGGCCACTAATCCAAGACTTAGGATCATTGGCAACATTAAAAGGTAAAATCTTTTCAATTTCATAATTTTTTATTTTTTTGTTTCAAGCAAAGTAGGCGGTTAAGAATGAAATCTCCGTTAAGGCTATACTAAATACACTTATGAAAAGCTTAATTAGTATTTCCTTAGTAGTCTATCCTATTTAATATTACCCTCATTTTCCTGCTATGACAAATCCGGCAAGAACGCGGAATCAAATAAAGCTTTCAGGAATCAAGAGCAAACTGTTTCTATAATCGAAAGCTGTACTTACTATAGATTTGGTCCTTAAAAAAGGCTAATGGAAAACAAAATTTCTAATTTTTGTTCAAAAAATTTTGGTTTTTGTTTCATTTATTAACAATAATGAATATATTCACCAGTAGTTAATCGTACATGAACAACCAACAGTCCATATTTAATATTACTACTTCTACATTAGGGGCTGCTGCTACGATGATTATTTCTACAATGATTACCCCTTTGGGGTAGAGAGCTAATATAATTCCGTCCGCATATCCTCTTGTATTTCTACAAGACACAAAAATCATTTACTATCCAAAAACCAATTATATGAATATCCTGAAATTCGGGGGCTCATCTGTTGCCTCTCCAGAAAATATAAAACTCGTCGCAAAAATTGTTCAGCAAAACGCCCAGTCAAATAATACTATAGTCGTATTTTCAGCTTTTGGAGGAGTTACCAATGAGCTCTTACAGATGGCTGAACTTGCCGCAAATGAAGATCCTACTTATAAAGATCTGCTCGAAAAAAATGAAAAAAGGCATCTCAATGCTGTAAAAGAACTTATCCCCGTAAAAGATCAAAGCGGCATTTTAAGTAGAGTAAAAAATGAATTTAATCGCCTGGAGACACTCTACGAAGGAATTTATCTTCTAAATGAGCTTTCGGATCGAACCCGGCACGTCATATCGGGATTTGGGGAGATCTTATCATCTGTAATTATTGCAGCATACTTCAGAAGTCTTGGCGACGAAGTCCAATTTGTAGATACCAGGGACCTGATCGTTTGCAAAAACCTCAATGAAAAAATTCAGGTGAATTATAAGAAGACGTATGAGAACATTACAAATTTCTTCGCACAAAATAAATCCAAACTGTTTGTCGCTCCCGGTTTTATAGCCCGAAATGAAGAAGGAGTACCCAGCACTTTAGGACGTGGCGGGTCTGACTTTACTGCAGCCATTTTTGCCGGCGCACTGGATGCAAAATCTCTCCTGGTGTACACAGATGTCGACGGTATGTATACAGCTAATCCTAAGATAGTTCCGCAGGCTTATTCTTTAAAAAATATTTCTTACGAGGAAGCCATGGAACTTTCAACTTTTGGTGCAAAAGTTTTATATCCTCCAACCCTTCAGCCTCTTTTGGAAAAACAAATCCAGATTAATATTAAGAACACCTTTAAACCCGAAGAAACCGGAACCGTGATATCCAAAGGAAGTAAAGAAAACTTTCGATGGGTGACCGGCATCACACATATTGATTCTATAAACTTAATCAATATTGAAGGGAGCGGGATGGTTGGAATTCCTGGATTTTCAAAACGTTGTTTTGAAGTGCTGTTCCAAGAAAACATCAATGTTGTTTTGATCACCCAGGCCTCTTCTGAGCACAGTATTTGTATTGCCGTAAAAAGAGATGAGGCACAGGCAGCAAAAAATGCACTTAATGAAGCTTTTGATCTTGATATTCAAAACCAAAGGATTAGGACAATTGAAATTGAAGATAATGTTGCTATAGTCGCACTTGTAGGCGACCGCATGAAAAGTCATCACGGCCTGAGTGGTAAAATGTTTAGCGCTTTGGGTAATAATAATATTAACATTAGAGCCATTGCACAAGGTTCTTCAGAGCGTAATATATCGGCGGTAATTGCTAAAAAAGATGTGACAAAAGCACTAAATGTATTACATGAACAATTTTTTGAAGTTCCTTCTAAAGAACTGAATTTATTTATCACCGGAGTTGGTAATGTTGGCAGTAAGCTGCTGAACCAATTAAAAAACCAGGAACAATATTTATTAGAAAAGCTCCGGCTCAAGGTGAGGATTATCGGTTTGTCAAACTCCCGAAAGATGGTTTTTGACGAGAACGGTCTGGACCTCGAGAACTGGAAAACTTCGATTGAAAATGGGGAAGAAGCGAGTAAAAAAGGCTTTTTAGAGAAGGTTAAAGAACTGAATCTTCGCAACAGCATCTTTGTTGATAACACAGCCAGTCCGGATATCTCATCTTTATACGACAAGTACCTGGCGAATTCCATTGCAGTAGTAACCTGTAACAAAATTGCGTGCTCACAAGAATTTACAGGATATTCAAAACTTCAGAATTTGTCGAGGGAGTATGGAGCCTCATTTTTATATGAGACAAATGTTGGAGCAGGGCTTCCCATTATTGACACGCTCAAGAACCTGGTAGCTTCCGGAGATCGCGTCACCAAAATCCAGGCAGTACTTTCCGGAAGTCTCAATTTTGTATTCAACAATTACGATGCGAGCGAACCTTTTTATAAAGTAGTTGAACAAGCCATGAAAGAAGGTTATACCGAACCCGATCCGAAGATTGACCTCAGCGGAGTTGATGTTGCCAGGAAAATATTAATCCTTTCCCGTGAAAGCGGATTGCAGATGGAACTTGAAGACATCAGTAATGAAAGTTTCCTCTCTAAAGAAAGTTTGGACACGGCCACAAACGAAGAATTTTTTGAGGTGCTTAAGAAGGATGAGCCAAAATTTAAAGAGATCTATGAAAGTGCTGCAAAAAATAATGCCCAGCTAAAATATGTTGCTCAACTAGAAAATGGTGTCGCCACTGTGGGACTGCAGGAAGTTGGACCCGAACATCCTTTCTATAATTTAAGCGGAAGTGACAACATCGTTCTTTTCTTTACAGATCGCTACAGCCAGCAGCCATTGATCGTAAAAGGAGCAGGTGCCGGTGCAGATGTAACTGCCTCCGGAATATTCGCCGATATCATTAGGATCGGAAAAAAATAAATCATGGAGGAGATAAAAATATTTGCTCCGGCAACTGTTGCAAACTTATCCTGCGGATTTGATGTTTTAGGCTGTTGCCTGGAATCTGTAGGTGATGAAATGCTGCTTCGGAAAAATTCTTCCGGAGAGATTAAGATCACCAAAATTACCGGACAGGATCTTCCAATGGAAACGGATAAAAACGTTGCAGGAGTGGCCGTTCGCGCGCTCCTGAAGGAATTGAAATCTGAACAGGGTTTTGATATGGAGATCTACAAGAAAATAAAATCGGGAAGCGGAATTGGCAGTAGTGCAGCAAGTTCGGCTGGAGCTGTTTTTGCTGCCAATAAACTCCTGGGCGAACCATTTTCTCCCCTCGAATTGCTTCCTTTTGCCATGCAAGGGGAACTATTGGCAAGTGGAAATGCACATGCAGATAATGTAGCGCCTGCACTTTTAGGTGGATTTAGTCTTATAAAAAGTTACCAGCCCCTGGAAGTTTTGTCTTTACCCAACCCTCCGGATCTTCGGATGGTCATTCTGCATCCTTTGATCGAAGTAAGAACAAAAGACTCCCGCTCCATTATCAAACAGAGTATAAGTCTTCAAAAAGCAATAAATCAATGGGGAAATTTAGGTGCACTCGTGAGCGCATTATATACCAATGACTACGATCTTCTCGGCAGAAGTCTTCAAGATGAAATTGTAGAACCTGTGCGCTCAATCTTAATCCCGTTTTTTGACGAACTGAAAAAAATTGCGCGGGAAAGCGGGGCACTGGGATTTGGCATATCGGGCTCGGGGCCTTCAGTTTTCGCACTGTGTAAAGGCGAAATTTCAGCAGAAAATGTAAGGCAATCTATTCAAAAGTTCTACCAGGAAAAAGAAATTGATTTTGATCTTCACCTCTCTAAAATAGGGAATGAAGGCGTAAAAGTTATCCAATGAAATATTTCAGTTTAAACGATAGAAGTCATACTTCAAATTTTGAAAATGCAGTTCTTAATGGTCTGGGGCCAGACAGAGGTCTCTATTTTCCTCAGGAAGTAAAGAAATTGCCAAAGCAGTTCTTTGAACAAATTTCTTCCCTGCTAAAAACGGAAATCGCAATGGAAGCCATTAGCCCCTATGTAGGAGATGAAATTCCACCGTCCGAGTTAGAAAAGATCATAAAACAAACCCTGGATTTCGAATTTCCAGTAAAAAAAATAGAAGAGAATTTAGCAGTTCTGGAGCTGTTCCATGGCCCTACTTTAGCATTTAAGGATGTGGGAGCAAGATTTATGGCGGGCACTCTAGGATACTTTATTAAAAAGGGTAATATTCCAAAAGTGACTGTTCTGGTAGCGACTTCCGGCGACACGGGAGGTGCCGTGGCCCGAGGATTTTTAGGAGTGGAAGGTATTGATGTGGTTATCCTGTATCCGAAAGGCAAAGTGAGTGAGATCCAGGAGAAACAACTTACAACGCTCGGACAAAATATCAAGGCATTAGAAGTGGATGGTTCGTTTGATGATTGTCAAACAATGGTAAAAACGGCATTTTTGGATCCTGAAATTACCCGGCAAAGGAAACTTACTTCTGCAAATTCTATCAATGTAGCGCGCTGGTTGCCGCAGATGTTTTACTACTTTCTTGCATACCAACAAGTGAAAAAGGAAGATCAAAAATTAGTATTTTCGGTACCCAGTGGCAACTTCGGAAATATTTGCGCCGGACTCCTGGCTAAAGAAATGGGTCTCCCGATTCACCATTTTGTAGCCGCTAATAATGAGAATGACGTGGTAACGCGTTTCCTGAAAACTCAGAAATATGAGCCGGCAACCAGCGTTCAAACCATTTCTAATGCTATGGATGTTGGTGATCCAAGCAATTTTATTCGGGTTTTAGAAATTTTCAGCAACAATTTTAGTGATCTTCAGAAGAGCTTATCATCTTATAGTTTCAGCGATGGACACACCAGAGAAGCTATAAAAGATGTGCATGATAAAACCGGGTATATTTTAGATCCACACGGTGCTGTAGGTTATTTAGGACTCAAAAAATTTCTGGAAAAGCATGACGACTATTTCGGAGTCTTTCTTGAAACAGCTCATCCAGTCAAATTTCTTGAAACAGTTGAAGCTGTCCTTAATAAAAAAATTCAGCTGCCGCCGGAAATCGAAAATTTAAATCAAAAAGAAAAAAGATCAATAGAGATAAGCAATTATGACCAGTTAAAGAGTTTCCTCAGGGATTAGCCGGAAACCGCAGAAGCACCTTTTATGGTATGGTGTCAAAAATGCTATTTTTACAACTTCTTTTAAAATAAAAATCCCGGATCAAACCGGGATTTTTATTAATAATATAATTGATATTAATCTTCCTTGTCCCGATTCAGGTAGAGATAAGCTCCCGCGAGTGCAGCTGCCACGACAGCCGATTTTAAGACAAAGTTCTTACGATTATATTTCCATTCGGACTTCAAACCTTTTTCTGCAAAAAAATTAGGGATATGACCTTTTTTAAGATCATCGATAATCCCTTCTACTTCTCCAATCCTATCTGCCAGCACCAAAGGCAGCCAGTGTCCATAACTGCTCTCACTATATTTAAAAGCTTCTCTTCTTATCATCCCACTTAATCCTGAGGGTGGAACTGAGGTGCCAAAAACGGCAGTAACATTTGGTCGTTCTATGGAATGAAGCACTTCTATATCTACAGGTTGTTGTTCAGGGCGGTCCCATGAATAGCCCTCAATCTCTTCGTCTGTTCTTCTCTTCATAGGATAAGTAGGGTCATTTGCAGGATCTGCATCGATTCCCCATCCTTTTATATGACTATGGTCGCCTCCCCTGTCATTTCTGAAAGTAGCAGGCCGTGTTTCGTCTGACATATCTTCTGTTTTTAATTCTTAAATATTTTTTACTGAGCTGAAGGTGGGATAAGCACAGGTTTGATACAATTGTCAAGCTTATTGGAGAAAATGTGATATCCTTCTGCAACTTCCTCCAAAGGAATTCTGTGAGTGATCATTTGTTTGGGATCAATAACTCCATTTTTAATGTGGTCGATCAATCTTGGTACCAGTCTTTTCACAGAACACTGGCTTGCCCTTATGGTAATTCCTTTGTTCAGCACATTGCCAATTGGCACCAATGCATCAATAGGACCATACACCCCTACAATAGAAACAATACCTCCTTTTTTGACAGCATTAATCGCCCAGTGAAGCGCCGTAGTACTTCCACCCTGTAACATTAATTTCCTTCCCAGTAGAGAATTCCAGGCATTTCCCGAAGCATCTGCTCCTACTGCGTCAATACAAACATCGGCTCCTAAAGAATCTGTAATCTTCTTGATAAATACGACAGGATCTTCCAGGGACTTAAAATTATACACTTCGCATTGAGCAAATTCCTTTACAAATTCCAATCGGTAATCGAGCTCATCAATAACGATCACCCTGCCCGCTCCAAAGAGCCAGGAGCATTTTGCAGCCATAATTCCAATAGGTCCGGCTCCAAAAACTACCACGGTATCACCTTTTTGAATACCACCCATTTCTGCAGCTTGGTAACCGGTGGGTACCACATCGGTAAGCAATACAGCGTCATCGAGATCCATCCAATCGGGAATTACTGTAGGGCCTACATCGGCATAAGGTACTCTGGCATATTCTGCCTGCCCGCCATTATATCCTCCTGCGGTGTGGGAATATCCAAATACCCCTCCCACAGCAGTTGCTTGTGGATTTGCCTCGTGGCATAGGGCATAGGCCTCTTGTTTACAAAAAGCACATTTACCACAGGCAATATTAAATGGAACAGATACCCTATCCCCTATTTTAAGATTTTGTACTGCCGATCCCAGCTCGACAACTTCTCCAATAAATTCATGTCCGAAGGTGCTGCCCACTCTTGTATCGGGCACAAGACCATTATACAGGTGAATGTCAGAGCCACATATACAGCTCCTTAGCACTCTTACAATTGCATCTTCAGGATGTTCTATTTCTGGAAAGGGACGATCTCGGTCGGCACGGACCCTACGGGGACCACGAAAATTCATTGCTAACATACTGGTAAGTTTTTCTTTTTTAAAGCACCAATAATTCAGAAAAATACTATACTATCCTGATTTACTGTTCATTAAAATTAAATAAAGCAATGGTCCGGCAAAAGTATTTAACTATACTTTATAGGCACATAGTTTATTTTTGGGATGCTGCTAACAAACAAGCAAAAATATCAGGACAAAAAAAAAAGCGGCAGTACTGCCGCTTCATAATATTCAGGAGATAAATTATCCCTGTAGCATTTGCTGAATTCTCTGTTGAAGTTGAGTATCAGATTGAAGTCTCATGGCAATTTGCTCATATCTTTCTAGGGAAAGTCCCTGTTCAGTGATCAAATTCTCCAGTTGTTCCTGAACTCCTGCCTGCATGCCTTCAAGTTCTCCTATAATCTTTTTATGAGCAGCTTTTTCTTCAGGAGTAGCCACTACCTCAACCTCAGGATTCACCGTAGCCTGGTGTAGTTCATTAAAGCGGGGAATTTCCATTCCTTCTTCCTGCACCATCTCCATCATCTTTTGTTGTGCCTGCTGTGTAACCACTTGTATGCCTTGTAGTGCTTTTACAAATTTCGTCAATTCAGCATCAGATATTTCAGTTTGTTGCTGTTGTTGCTGTGGCAGCTGTTGTGCAAATACGGCAGTACTACCTAACATCATAAAAGCCATTACAAGTCCTGCCAATTTGTTAATTCTTATCATAATTAAAATTTTATCGTTTGGCTATTGAAACCCAAGTACCGTGCCATCCCCACGAAATCAATTTAAATTTCCCTTATGGCTACAGCAAAGGACATATAAGTTTTACAATTATTTGTTTAACTTCTCACTCCAAAATAATAACATGAACATTCTGCAGGTAAGCGCGCCAAAATCCGGAAGCTTCTGGCTCAACACAATTCTCAGGAAAACTCTTGAACAAAAAGGAGATCATATCTCCTACTACATAAAGTCGAGACCAGAGTATGAACACCTTAAGAAAGAAAGCCTCAGCTTTAAAGATCAGGCGGGAACAGATATGCTGGACATTGAGGAAAACGGAGTATATTTTAGAGTAAGTTCCCTCCTGAAGGAACCGGTGCCGAATATATCTGCATATTCAAAAAAAGCCACTCTCGCCTGGACACACTCCACCTGGTGCAATAAAACTTCCGAAGTCTTCAGCTTTTTTGACAGGAAAGTATGCATCGTAAGGGATCCCCGTGATACAGCTCTTTCTGCCGCTAAATTCGCCTTTACGCCATATATGAAGCAGCATTATCCTTCTTCATATAACTCGGTTGAAGAATACTTCTCTGCGGAATATGAGCGTCTTCTGGAACAGTGGGTTTGGTTCTACGGAAATTACCTGCTTCACAAAAATGACCTGGATCTTCACTTCGTTTTCTATGAAAATTTGCTGAAGGATTTCCATAATGAATATAATTCCCTTCTTAAGAATCTGGGTATAAAACTTTCTACTGAAGAAAAAGAAAAAATAGCCGAGGAGGTGAGTTTTTCCAGCATGAAGGAAGACAGTCCGCGACATCTGAGTAAAGGAAAAAGTATGAAATGGGTGGATAAGTTTTCTTCGGAAGAAATTCATACAGCTTCAGAAAAAGCAGGAGCGCTAATGGACATTTTTGGATACCCGTTTACTCCTGAAGGTTTAGAAAAACAACCTCATGTCCCTAAGGAAATTCCTGAGCAACAACTTAAGAAAGTTCTGGAAAAAATTAAATGGCGAAAGCTACACTAAGGCTGCAACTTCTAAACTTTTCATAATTCTGTCACTCCGTATATTCATAAACGCAGTATCTAAGAGCATTTTTGTACCTTAATGTTTTAAAGCCTTTATTATGGAAACTAACGATCGTACAGAAAATAAAAAATCCACTCCCGTAGAGAATAAAAAAACTGATAAAAAATATCATGTCAATCAGTCAACCGAGGAAAAACAAGGTGGTAATCTCGGTTTGATCGCGATCATTGTGATCATTGCCATAGTGGTGCTGGGGCTGCTGTTCTTCTCAGATCTTTTTGCATAGGCTTCTCTAAAATGGCATTTTTGAAAGGTTTTATTTTTTGAAGCTTCATGGTTCTCCGGCACTTCTTATCTTAGGGGCTCAAAAATAAAGCTATGTCAAAAACATATTACGATCCCGCCGACCTTAAGAAATTCGGGAGTATATCTGAATGGGATGAGGAACTAGGCAGCAAGTTCTTTGAGTACTACAACAGTGTTTTCGAAGAAGGAGCCTTAACCGCCCGGGAAAAATCTTTAATAGCACTTGCAGTTTCCCACGTGGTACAGTGCCCTTATTGTATTGATGCCTACACAAAAGACGGACTCCAACGCGGAATAGAAAAAGAAGAAATGATGGAAGCCATCCACGTAGGTGCTGCAATAAAAGGTGGTGCCACTCTGGTCCACGGGGTCCAGATGATGAATAAGTACGACAAGTTGTCAATGTGAGCAGATCCCAGGAAGCCGGAACGGCTGACGTAGGAGTCGCTCATCCCGACAAAGGAGGGATCTCAGATCCAGGGAAGCCGGAACGGCTGACGTAGGAGTCGCTCATCCCGACAAAGGAAGGATCTCAGATCCAGGGAAGCCGGAACGGCTGAGGTGGATAGACTTATCCTCCACCAGACATGCCATCTCTGCGTTCCTATAACAACAATAATAAAATAACATGCCCACAAAATCTCTCTTATCCCGAAAAAACAACCTCTCCGACCCGGAGGAGCAGCTCAAATATCTTAGCAACGGGATTTTTGGGGATGGGGAATTACCGCTATTTAAGGATAAGATTGCCGGTGGGGGAGCATATCCTTTGAAGCCAAAAAAGCTTGAGATCCTGCAGCTCAATCTTGGTTATATGTGCAACCAGGTTTGTTCTCATTGCCACGTGGATGCCGGTCCCGACCGCAAGGAGATTATGACCCGGGAAACCATGCAGCTTTGCCTGGGAGTAATTAAAAAGTCGGGAGCACATACGCTGGACCTTACCGGTGGCGCACCAGAGATGAACCCCGATTTTAGATGGTTTGTAGAGGAAGCTTCCAAAGCCGGAATTAAGGACTTTATTGTTCGTTCCAACCTCACAATTATTGTAGCTAATAAGAAATATTACGACCTGCCACAGTTCTTTAAAAAACACAATGTACATGTGGTTTCTTCTCTTCCGTTTTATAAAAAGGAGAAAACAGACAGACAGCGCGGCAGCGGAGTCTTCGATAAATCCATTGAAGCTTTAAAGATGCTCAATGCTGTAGGGTACGGTCGGGAAGGCAGCGGACTCAAACTCGACCTGGTCTATAATCCCGCCGGGGCATTTTTACCGGCAAATCAGCAGGCTTTGGAACGGGATTTTAAGAGTGCTTTAAAAGAGGATTTCGATATTGACTTCAATGAACTATTTTGTATTACCAATCTTCCAATTAGCCGCTTTCTGGAGTATTTAATCGCATCTGAAAATTATGAGGACTACATGACCGGATTAGTGGAGGCATTTAATCCTGCAGCGGTGCAGAATGTGATGTGCACCAACACAATTTCTGTAAGTTGGGACGGCTGGTTATATGATTGCGACTTTAACCAGATGCTGGGATTAAAAGTGGAGTCCAGGGTACAGCATTTGAAGGATTTTGAACCTGAACTGCTTCAGGACAGAGAGATACGTGTTTCACAACATTGCTACGGCTGCACAGCAGGTGCAGGGAGCAGCTGCCAGGGAAGTGTAACTTAATATGAAGAAAAATCAACTTGACAAAAGCAAAGATCTACTACTTATTTTTACCAGAAATCCTGAACTCGGAAAGGTAAAAAAACGACTTGCAGTTGGAATTGGCGACGAAGCAGCGTTGAAGATCTATAAGTATTTACTGCAGCATACGGCTGAAATTACAAGGAACCTTCAGGTAACGAAATGGGTTTGCTATTCGGAAGAAATTCCGGAGGAAGATATCTGGGAAACAGAGAATTTCAGCAAAAAACTTCAGCAGGGAAGAGATCTGGGAGAACGTATGGAGAAAGCCTTTTCCGAAGCATTTAAGGCAGGCTATCACAAGTTGGTAATTATCGGAAGTGATTTATATGATCTTTCAGAAGAAGATTTAAAAATGGCATTTTTTACACTTAATGATTCCGATTATGTTATAGGACCGGCACAGGATGGAGGATATTATCTTCTGGGAATGACTAAACATACCCCCAAATTATTTATAAATAAGGAATGGAGCACAGAAAAAGTACTGGATCTAACCCTGCAAGACCTGTCGCATGAAAAGCTAAAACTGTTGCCAGTGCGCAATGATATTGATACTTTTGAAGATATGAGATCCCATTCGGAACTAATGAAATTAATTAAATAAGATAGATTATGAAGAAGATGAGAATGTTGAGTTTTTTAGTTGTGGTAACTTTAATGTTTGCCTGTAACGACGAAAAAAAGGAAGTAAGAGGTACTACCGTGATGACCGAGGCGGAAGAAGTACCGGTTCAAACAGAGGTGCATGACCCTGTAAAAGCCGATACTATAGAGGTTGGCAATGTCACTAAATCTAAAGAGGAATGGAAAGAGATCCTGACTCCAGAAGAATTTCACATTTTACGCGAGGCAGGGACAGAGCCCGCATTTCGAAACGCTTACTATGATAATAAAAAAGAAGGAGTGTATTATTGCGGTGCCTGTGGTATACCATTATACAGTTCTAATACTAAATTTGATTCGGGTACTGGCTGGCCAAGTTTTTATGCTCCAATAGATCCTAAACTTGTAGAACGCAAGATGGATAACCGCTATGGCATGGAGCGCGTGGAAGTTGTCTGCGCTCAATGTGATTCTCACCTGGGACATATCTTTCCTTACGAAGGAGTGCCTACAGAGGAGCGGCATTGTCTAAATTCCCTGGCCCTGGACTTCAAACAAATGGATATTTAAAACAAAAAAGTAAATGCTAAAGTCGTTACAAGATACTACTGAATTCCTTGAAGCAAGAGGCTTCGACAAATCTGAAATTGGGATCATCCTTGGTACCGGACTCGGGAAACTTATTGATGAACTGGAAGTCATTGCCGAAGTAAGCTACAACCACATCCCCGGCTTCCCCACTGCCACTGTAGAATTTCATAAGGGAAAGCTCATTTTTGGAAAACTTGAGAATAAAAAAGTGGTGGTAATGCAAGGGCGCTTTCATATTTATGAAGGCTATTCCCTGTGGGATGTGACATTTCCTGTGAGGGTTATGAAACGTCTGGGAATTAAAAAACTTCTTATTTCCAATGCTGCAGGTTCTTTAAACCCTGAATTTAAAAAGGGAGAGATCATGCTTATAGATGATCACATCAATCTGCAGGGCGGTTCTCCCCTGGCCTTTAGAGGTGTGGAGCAGCTTGGAACAAGGTTTACCGACATGAGCGCACCCTACGATCAACAAAGCGGCCGAATCCTACAGGAGATCGCAAAAGAACACGGTTTTCCCCTTCACAAAGGCGTGTACGTATCTGTAGTTGGACCCCAATTGGAAACAAGAGCAGAATACCGCTTTTTACGCACTATAGGTGCCGATGCGGTTGGGATGAGTACAGTACCTGAAGTAATTGTGGCTAATCACCTTAAAATTCCGATTGCTGCAGTCTCTGTCCTTACAGATGAAGGTAATCCAGATGATCTGCAACCGGTAAATATTCAGGATATTATTGAAACTGCCGGTAAAGCTGAACCCCAAATGATCACTCTTTTTCGAGAACTTATCAAACGTATTGAACTAAAACCTGCGGAATAATGTCAGCCCCTGAACATGTGGTGATTATTGGTAACGGGATCGCAGGGATCACAGCCGCACGACATATTCGACGGATTTCTGATAAGAAAATCACCGTGATCTCTGCGGAAAGTGATTATTTCTTTTCACGTACCGCGCTGATGTATGTGTACATGGGTCACATGAATTGGGAACACCTCAAGCCTTATGAAGACTGGTTTTGGGAGGAGAATCGCATTGAATTAAAAAATGCTTTTGTCGATAAAATAGAATCCGCTTCAAAAATGCTCTTTTTGAGAGGTGAGGAAAAGATGTCTTACGACAAGCTAGTTCTGGCTACCGGATCTGTGTCCAGTTTCCTTGGAATAAAGGGCGAAGATCTCCAGGGCGTACAGGGACTGGTTACAAAACAGGACCTGGAACTTCTGGAAAAGAATACGATGAACTGCAAAAGCGCTGTAATTGTCGGCGGCGGACTTATAGGAGTAGAACTTGCTGAAATGCTGCATACCAGAAATATTTCTGTGACTATGCTCATCAGGGAAAAAGCGTTTTGGCAGAACGTGCTACCATTGGAAGATGCGCAATTGATTTCCCGGCACATCGAGAGCCACAGTATCATGTTAAAGCACGAAACAGAATTAAAAGAGATCCATGGCACCAAGGAAAGAGTAAGTTCCATAGAAACTAATTCGGGAGAAGAGATCAACTGTAATCTCCTTGGAATTTCTGTGGGTGTAACACCGAATATTGATTTTTTGGAAGGTTCAGGAATTGAAACTGACCAGGGAATTCTGGTAGATGAATACCTGCAAACCAACATTCCGGAGGTCTATGCCATTGGAGACTGCGCACAGAGAAGAACTTCCATTAAAGGACGGAAGGACATTGAAGCCGTTTGGTACACCGCCCGGATGATGGGGGAAACTGTGGCGCAGACCATCTGCGGAAAACCCTTCAAATTCAATCCCGGCCACTGGTTCAACAGCGCCAAGTTTTTTGATATTGAATTTCAGACTTACGGTTACGTAAGTGCAAATCCTGGAGAAAATGAGAAGCACCTCCACTGGGAAAATATCAATGGAACAAAGGCTATAACAATAGCTTATCATCCAGAGACTTTCAGGTTTTTTGGGATCAATACATTTGGAATAAGAATGCAACACGAAGTCTTTGATCGGTGGCTAACCGAGGAACGGGATCTGGAATATGTTTTAAAAAACCTTTGCCAGGCGAACTTTGATCCCGAATTTTACGCTCGCCACGAAAAGGAGATTTTTAGTAGTTTTAAGCAGAATATGATGCACAGCCAGACCTAACCCTCGATGTCCACAACCCAACATAACATGTCCCTCACGGGAGAACCACCCGCGAAGCTATCTACTACTCAAAAGGTAGCTACGGGAATTGGCTGGACAGGAATATTCATCTTGGTCCTGGCACTGTTTAACCTGCAACTTCCTTCATTTTTTTTATGGGGAGCTATTGCGCTCATAGCACTGGGAGTGATCATTTTTGCTAATGACCAATACATTGGCAAGTCCGCAGGAATTAAGAACGACGGTATTTGGTTCAGGTCAATGACCGCCCGTGGCATTCTCGCCTGGGGAACCGGGATCATGCTTACCCTGTTCTATATTGTGCTTTATTGGTTCCCTCTATATTTGGGATATAACCCAGACGGTCCTAACGGCGGTCTCGTAGCTCTTTTTGACCCTTTAAGCAGGTTGGTAAGCGGACAACCTGCCAGCCAGTGGTTTGTTTACGGAACTCTTTACACTCTGGCGATCCTGGCGTTTGGCTACAAATTTCTGCTAAAATACCGACATAATAAGTACGAAGTCCTCCGAACCTATTCTGTAATGTTTTTCCAGCTAGGTTTTGCATTTCTTATCCCGGAGCTCCTCATTCGCCTCAACCAGCCGTACTTTAACCCGGTGAACATCTGGCCACTCAATTATGACCTTTTTGCAGGATATAGACTATCAGAATTTTTTACAGCAGGAAATATCGGCCTGCTAATGCTCTTCTTCGGAATTGCCTCAATTTTTGTGATCACCCCCATTCTCACCTACTTCTATGGAAAAAGATGGTACTGCTCCTGGGTCTGCGGCTGTGGCGGACTCGCTGAAACTGCAGGAGATCCTTACCGTCATTTGTCTGACAAAAGCCGCGCCTCCTGGAAATTTGAACGATATATAATTCACACCATTCTGGTACTGGTTGTAGTTATGACTATTGCAGTGGTTTATTCCTTCCTTAATGAGAATCCGGAACATTTCTGGCTTGATAAAAATTCTTTTCTTTTCGGTTCGGCAGCTTTTTTGGTGCTGTTGTTTGGAGTAATCTGGATATTCAAAAGGCACAGGCTAGCCAGTGATGCTAAAAAAGGTGCCATTATCTCTTTAGTAATTGTGCTGGCAATAATTGCCGCTTTCTACTTCAGCGGAATGACCTATGGATACCTTCTTCGGCAGTGGTATGGCTTCTTAATTGGTGCCGCATTTTCGGGAGTAATAGGCGTTGGTTTTTATCCCATTTTTGGAAACCGGGTGTGGTGTCGCTTCGGCTGTCCCATGGCGGCAGTGTTGGGAATGCAGCAGAGGCTGTTTTCTAAATTCAGGATCACTACTAACGGAGGTCAATGCATCTCCTGCGGAAACTGCTCCACCTATTGTGAAATGGGAATTGATGTGCGGGCTTATGCTCAAAAAGGGGAAAATATCGTACGCTCCAGTTGTGTTGGCTGCGGAATATGCAGTGCGGTTTGTCCGCGAGGAGTTTTGAAACTGGAAAACGGCTCCCTCGATGGCAGGATCAATTCCGATGCGGTTTTATTAGGAAATGACGTAGATCTTCTGGACCTAATCCAACAACAGAAAAAAGCTAGCCGCGATCCCAACAGTTCTCCTTTCAATTCCTGACCTTTAGCTCAGCAAAAAATCCTGCTGAAAATGCCTCAAATAAAAGTCATTATTCCCGCCTACAATGAAGCTGATTCAATTGGTCATGTGGTAAATGATATACCCAAAATTGTGGACGAGGTGATCGTGGTGAGCAATAATTCCACAGATGCCACCGGGGAAAATGCCGCTAAAGCAGGGGCTACAGTTCTAAGAGAGCCGAGAAAAGGATATGGGTACGCTTGCTTAAAAGGCATGGATTACGTGGCACAACTTCCGGAAAAGCCCGAAATTATCGTATTTTTAGATGGGGATTACAGCGATTATCCGCAGGAACTGGAAAAGATAGTAGAGCCGATCCTGCAACGGGATGTAGATCTGGTGATTGGAGCAAGGGTAAAACGCTGGCGGGAAAAAGGCGCGATGACCTTTCCGCAGATTTTCGGGAACTGGCTGGCAACAAACCTGATGAAGTTGTTATTCAATGCCCGCTTTACCGATCTTGGACCTTTTAGAGCTATTAAATACGATAAGTTGCTGGCTCTGGAAATGGAAGATAAAACCTACGGCTGGACGGTGGAAATGCAGCTAAAAGCGTTAAAAAAGAACTACAGCTATGAAGAAGTGCCGGTGCATTATCGCAATCGTATTGGCGAATCCAAAGTTTCGGGCACCGTAAAAGGTGCTTTTATGGCAGGGGTCAAGATCCTCACCTGGATCTTTAAATACAGTTTCAAGTAATGGGAACAGCAATTCTTATCATTTTTGCACTGTTGATGTTCGTAGTGTTTCTCTACAGCCTTTCCCTGTTGCACCTTCTTATCAATTTCCTCAAAAGCCGGAAACAAAAAGATTCCTCTCAAAAATGGGATTTTTCAGATCCTTCTCTAATTCCTTTTGTCACAATACAGCTGCCACTCTACAACGATAAGCCCGTGGTAGAACGCCTGCTTCGGAACATTTCTCTTACAGCTTATCCTCGGGAAAAGCTGGAAATCCAGGTATTGGATGATTCTACAGATGATTCCGCTGCTCTTACTGCGGAAATTATTTCTGAATTACAAGCTGAAGGCTTCCCCATTCAGCACATCACCAGAAGCCATCGAAAAGGGTTTAAAGCCGGAGCCCTTAAAGCCGGACTGGAAACTGCAATGGGCGAATTTATTGCTATTTTTGATTCCGATTTTCTTCCGAAGCCGGACTGGCTGAAGCAAACCATCCCCTATTTCAAAAATGAAAATCTTGGCGTGGTGCAAACCCGCTGGGGACATCTCAATAAGGATTATTCTTTGCTTACCAAATTGCAGGCATTTCTTCTGGATTATCACTTTATCCTGGAACAGACGGGCCGCAACTATGGGAATCATTTCATCAACTTCAATGGTACCGCAGGCGTTTGGCGAAAAAGCTGCATCCTGGATGCAGGCAACTGGGAAGGTGATACCCTCACCGAAGATCTTGATCTCAGCTACCGGGCGCAACTCAAAGGCTGGGAATTCAAGTATCTTGAAAATGTGGAAACCCCGGCAGAATTACCCATTACTATTGCAGCCGCACGTTCCCAGCAATTCCGTTGGAATAAAGGAGCGGCAGAGAATTTTCAGAAAAACTACAAGAAGGTTTTCTGGAACACAAATGTTAGTTTTGGAACCCGTTTCCATAGCTTTTTCCACCTGCTCAACAGCAGCTTCTTTTTAGTAGTGCTTTTAATGGGAATAGTTAGCATCCCTGTACTTTTCTTACTTGATGATCCTGCATACGCCGGGATCTTCACCGGAATGATAATCTTCATTTTAAGCCCGGTGATTTTCTTTGTCACTTATTATGCAGCTTATAAAGAAGCGCATCAACAAGACCCTCTCTCTTTGTTTAAATTCATCGGAATATTCATCACCTTCTTTTCTATTGCCATGGGACTTTCCCTGCACAACAGTATTGCTATTTTGGAAGGACATTTCGGAAAAAAGAGCGAATTCATCAGGACCCCAAAATTTAATTTGGGCAGTAAATCGGAAACGACCGTCAAAATCCCTGTAAAGATCAGCTTTCAATTGGTTCTGGAAATACTATTGATGCTACTGTTCGCCTTCGGGATATTTTCAGCATTTAGAATTGAAAGCTACAGTCTGCTGCCATTCCACATCATGATGTTCTTCGGATTTTCTTATGTGATTTTAGCATCTTTGAACATTGGAATTTTCCCGGATAAAAAATCAGACTTAACAGGTTTTGAAAATTTGTGAGGTCCAAAAAATATGAGAAGATTTCTGCACCTCCACAAGATTCCAATCCTCATCTTTTTAAGCTGCTGCGCTTTTTACCTCGCGTTCGCCTACGACCTGGAGAGGACCGATTTTTTTAAACTTTTTACCCTCTACGGTGGACTCTTCTTTTTAAGTTGGAGGTTTTTTCAGATGCAGCGCTATAACTTAAAGATACTGCTGGCTGCTGCAGTTATTTTCCGGCTGCTTTTCCTGTTCGCAATTCCCAATCTGTCTCAGGACTTCTACAGATTTATCTGGGATGGCAAACTGTTACTGCAGGGGATTAATCCTTATTTAATTACTCCGGCTGAATACTTTGCTTCAGGAAATTTGCCATTTTCGGGAGCCGGGGAACTGTTTGAAGGAATGGGAAGCCTCAGCGCCGGAAATCCAACTAACTATCCGCCACTTAACCAGATATTCTTTGCCCTGGCCGCTTCCCTCGGCGGTAGTAGTATTCTCGGGAGCGTCATCTGGCTCCGGATCTTTATTATCGCTGCCGATATCGGAATCTTTTACTTCGGAAGCCAAATCCTTAAAAACCTCAACCTCCCCAAAAGTAATATCTTCCTGTACCTGCTGAATCCGATGATTATTATCGAACTCACCGGAAATTTGCATTTTGAAGGAGTCATGTTGTTCTTTCTGCTGGCAGCTTTTTATTTACTACAGCGTCAAAAATGGCTTTTTAGCGCCCTCTTATTTTCCTGTTCAGTCGCAGTAAAATTAATTCCACTCATATTTCTACCATTACTTTTTAGAAGACTTGGATGGAAGAAAGCATTGAGATATTATGCAATAACGGCAATTTTACTTCTCTTGTTTTTTCTGCCGTTCCTTTCAGGGGCTTTTGCAGAAAATTTCTTTACCAGTATAAACTTGTGGTTTCAAAAGTTTGAGTTTAATGCCAGTATTTATTACCTCATCAGGTGGATTGGTTACCGGGTGGAAGGTTATAACATCATTGGCTATGCCGGTCCGGTATTGGCGGGGGTAGTATTTTTGTCGGTACTGCTGTTATCGACTTTAAAACGAAATGCTGAAATGAAGGGTTTGCTTGCCAGCATGATGTTTGCCATGGTAATCTATTTGTTTTTAGCCACAACTGTACATCCGTGGTATCTGGCCACCCCCTTGTTGCTTTCGGTTTTCACGAGGTACAGATTCGTTCAGGTGTGGAGTTTCTTGGTGGTGCTGAGTTATTTTGCTTATTCCCAACCCGAATACTGGGAAAATTTGTGGCTGATTGCCTTGGAATATGTGATTGTTTTTGGAGTGATGGTTTATGAAATTTTCTCGCAAAGGCCCCAAAAATTATCCGCAGAGAGCGCAAAGGTTTCCCGCTGAGTTTGCAGATGTGCGCAGATAAATGCGGGTTCCATTTCCCCCAAAGCTTACTAAGATTTTAAAGAAGATCACGAAGAAAATTCTATAAGAATAAGAGATGTTTCGTTTTAATAAAGGATTAGCGGAGGACCTCTCGACTCCGCTCGAGGAGACAAACAACAAACAAGGGCCTTTGGCTTAAAAATTATTCGTGTATTCGTGGCAAAAAATACCTAAGTAAAATTTCTCCGCGGGCAAGCCCACGGAGCATTTTAGTGGAACACTTTTTCAAACTTTACAATATTTACTAACGAGGCAAGCCTCGGAGTATTTACCCCACAAAGAATAAAAAAATCCGGCACCTTTGCAGATGCCGGATTGATCTATAAAATTTTATGTTTCCTTACATTCCGAGAATATACGCGAAAACCAGCGGCGCCACGATTGTAGCATCACTTTCAATTACAAATTTTGGTGTGTCTTTATCCAGTTTACCCCAGGTGATCTTCTCATTTGGTACCGCTCCGGAATAACTTCCGTAGCTGGTGGTAGAGTCGGAGATCTGACAGAAATAGCTCCAGAAAGGAATTTCATGCATCTCCATATCCTGGTACAACATAGGGACCACACAAATTGGGAAATCTCCTGCAATACCTCCACCAATCTGGAAAAAACCAATTCCTTTGTCGGTATTTTTCATGTAATAATCAGCTATGAAGCCCATGTATTCGATACCGGATTTCATAGTGCTGGCTTTTAGTTCACCTTTCATTACATAAGAAGCAAATATGTTCCCCATGGTACTATCTTCCCAACCGGGAACTACCATTGGCAGGTTCTTCTCAGCTGCTGCATACATCCATGAATCCTTAAGATCTATTTCGTAATGTTCTTCCATCACGCCGCTAAGCAAAAGCTTGTACATGAATTCATGTGGAAAATATCTTTCTCCCGCGGCTTCGGCATCCTTCCAGATCTTCACAATATGTTTCTGAATTCTTCTAAAAGCTTCTTCTTCAGGAATGGCCGTATCGGTAACACGGTTTAATCCGCGTTCAAGTAGATCCCATTCATCCTGCGCAGTAAGATCCCGATAATGTGGTAATCTTTCATAATGTGTGTGTGCCACAAGGTTCATCACATCCTCTTCCAGGTTCGCCCCTGTACAGGAGATAAAATGCACCTTGTCCTGACGGATCATTTCAGCAAAACTTTTCCCGATTTCGGCGGTACTCATGGCTCCCGCCATGGTGACGAGCATCTTGTTTCCTTTGTCCAGTTGCTCTCTATATCCTTTTGCGGCATCAACAAGAGCCGCGGCATTAAAGTGTTTGAAATGTGTATCTAAAAATTGTGTTATTGCTCCGTTTCCTTTACTCATCTTCGTCTTCGTCGTTATGATTTAAATATTTGAACTTATAGCTCAACATTTTGTAATAAAGCTTGGCCGCTAAAAAGTCTGATGATCTTTCATCTTTATTCGGATTAAGCTCTACGATGTCGAAACCTACTACGTTCTTCTTTTTGAACATCAACTTTAAAAATTCCAGAGTTTCATACCAGAACATTCCACCGGGCTCAGGCGTTCCTGTGGATGGCAGGATCGAAGGATCAAATGCATCAAGATCAATTGTAATGAAAACATTTGGAGTCATTTGTCCAATCGCATCATCCATCCAGTCTTCATAAAGATCATGAGCCCAATAAACCTGATTCTCGTCCATATGATCCAATTCAGAAATATCCATGGAACGTATTCCCACCTGCAGTAAGTTCGTTGTTTTACTTGCCTCATGCACGGCACAGGCGTGGTTGCAACTTGAACCTTCATATTCAGGACGAAGGTCGGCATGAGCGTCTATCTGTACAACGGTAAGGTCTTCAAAACTTTCATTAAAAGCACGGATTGTTCCTATTGAAACAGAATGTTCGCCTCCAAAAATTGTAACGAATTTATCCTGTTTGATATAGTTCTTTACGGTCTTATGAACCGCTTCCACCATTTTTTCCGGAGAGGCATCTTCGGTCACCGGCGGGGCAAGATATACTCCTTTTTTGTAGACTTCGGTACGGGTTTCGATATCGAAAAGCTCCATATTTTCTGAAGCTTCCAAAAAAGCATCAGGTCCTTTGTCGGCACCCTTACCCCATGTACTTGTTCCATCATAGGGAACCGGGATCAAAACTACTTTTGCGTCATCTAAACGTGCATACTTGTCCGGGATGCCGGCGTAATTCTTTTTACTCATTTTATTAGCGATTGTTGTGTTCTAATTGCTTCTGTTAGTTAAACTTAAAAAAAATAAAATTAAATTATTTCTCGTAGCCGAGTATTTTTAGAAAGTCCTGAGGCTCCTGCTGATCGCTGAATAAGGTAGTTTCAAGATTTCCGTCTTCGTCCTTGTTTATTAAAATCTGTCTCGGCTGCGGAATCAAACAATGTTGTAATCCACCAAAGCCGCCAATAGTATCCTGGTAGGCACCTGTATTGAAAAACCCTATGTACAGCGGTTTATCGCGTTTGTATTTAGGTAAATAAATAGCATTGGTATTCTGCTCCGAGTTATAATAATCGTCACTGTCACAAGTCAATCCGCCCAATAAAACCCGCTCATACTCATCATTCCATCGGTTTACTGCCAGCATAACAAATTTCTTGCTAATTGCCCAGGTATCGGGCAATGTTGTAATGAATGATGAGTTGATCATATTCCATTTCTCCCTGTCATTCTGCTGTTTCTGGTATAAGATTTCGTAGATCGCTCCGCCGCTCTCCCCTACTGTAAAGGAACCGAATTCTGTAAAAATATGAGGTGGCTCGACATCAGCTTCGTCGCAGGCGATCTTGATCTGGTTTACGATCTCCTCGACCATATATTTATAGTCATACTCGAAGTGAAGTGAATTTTTTACCGGAAATCCACCACCAATATTCAGGCTATCGAGGGAAGGACAAATACGCTTGAGGTTTATATAAACTCTAAGACATTTCAGCAATTCATTCCAGTAATAAGCAGTGTCCCGAATTCCGGTATTGATAAAAAAATGTAACATTTTCAGCTCCACCTGTTCATTATCCTTCACTTGTTTATTAAAGAAAGGAACAATATTTTTGTAACCAATTCCTAACCTTGAAGTATAAAATTCAAATTTCGGCTCCTCTTCCGAAGCAATTCTTATCCCGATCTTGTATTTCCCGTCAATAGCTTCAGAGAGCAAATCGATCTCTTCATAATTGTCTATAATGGGGATGCAGTTTTTATGGCCGTTATTGATGAGATTCGCAATATTGGTGATATAACCATTCCTTTTGAAACCATTGCAAATAACATAGGTGTCATTGGTGATCTTACCATTTTTCTTAAGATTCTCAACAATATTAATATCTACGGAAGCCGAAGTTTCGATGTGAATATCATTCTTTAGAGCCTCGTTAAGAACATGCTCAAAATGAGAGCTTTTAGTACAGTAGCAGTAGTTGTAACTGCCAGGGTATTCATGCTTTTCCAGAGCATCGGCAAACCACTTTTTGGCTTTATTTATATTTTCTGAAATTTTTGGGAGGTAGGTGAATTTTAACGGGGCCCCGTATTCCTTGACAAGCTCCATAAGGTCTATACCATGGAACTGTAACTCACCTTCTTCAACCTTAAATTCTTCCTGAGGGAAATAGTATGTCTGGTCGATTAAATCGATGTACTTCGTATTCAATTTTTACTAATATTTTTAGAGGTTAAAAAGTAGAAATTATAAGCCAATGCTAAAAAATTAAGGTGATAAAAGTTTGTTAAGGCCAAAACAGCCCGGAATGGAATATACTAACAACCAATGGGAGAGCCCCAGTTGTGTTTCTTTCATCATATTAGCTAAGCTAAAACAAATGTTTTAAAAAGGCGGAAAGTCAAAGGAATTTTTTCATTTCTCCCTGTACAGATTTTCGGCTTGATCTTACATGTATTTTTTAAACAATATTAAATGTTTGTAAGGTTGATCACCTCCTGTTTACTCAACACTCTCCAGTGCCCACGGGTGAGATCCTTTTTAGTAAGTCCGCCATAAACCACGCGATCCAGCTTCACAATTTCGTATCCAAGACTTTTAAAGATACGCTGTACAATATGAGATTTTGTGCTTTTTATTTCGATACCAACCTCCCGCTTCGGTTTGTTCTCCACATAACTTACTTCGGTGACTTTAGCAGTTCCGTCTTCCAGCTTCACACCTTCCTTAATTTTTTGAAGATCATCATAAGCCAGATCCTTATCCAGTTCTATATGGTAGATTTGTCTTATTCCATTCTTTGGATTGGCAAGATTCTTTGCCAATCTCCCATCGTTCGTAAAAAGCAATAAACCTGTGGACTGGGTTTCCAGTTTGCCAACAGGATCAAGTTTAGACTTTGAAGCGCCGGCAATGAGATCCATAACAGTCCTGTTCTTGTTCTCCAGACTACCTGTCACGAAAAATCCTTTTGGTTTGTTAAGAAGGATGTATTCGGGTTTTTCGGGATTAATACGGCGACCATCAAATTTAACTTCATCTTTCAGTTGCACTTTATGACCCATTTCTGTAATCACCTGCCCGTTCACTGTCACGCTTCCTGCGGCAATATAAATATCGGCGTCCCTTCTGGAACATACTCCTGAATTCGCAATATATTTATTCAGTCTAATCCCGTCTTCTTTAGCTGCTCCCTGTTTTTTCTTAAGAGGAGCATTACCACGCGACATATTTTTAGGATCCTTTTCATTCCGGTTTACCGGAGCATTTCCGCGGGCATGAGATTTTGTACGCTCCCCGCCACCCTGTCTTCCGGAAGATTTCCCGGAGGAACGGTCTCCCCTGCTTCCGGATGACCTTTCGTTTCTACTCATATCAAAATAATTTTGTGCAAAGATACTAGTTTGTTTAACAATAACATCGGGTGTCAAAAATCTGATTTATCAGAGTAATTTTTCAAATAAATTCCAAGTACCAAAAATGTAATTCGAGGATGTGAAGATTTGAAGATTTGAAGATGAGGAAAATTAAATTCCAAAATACAAGCACCAAATTCCAAAGTCTGAATCTTTTATGTACATCTTAAAACTTCTTTTTACCGGACCCCAAAACCAATTACTTCTACCAAAATTATTCTTTTAAAGTGTCTTTTTTGTAAGTGTAGTGCTACACCGGCGTTAAAAATTTTTGAAGCCTTGGAGAAAATTTAGCAGGGGGAGCGCGGTTTTAATTTTGCGGGAGCAAAATTGGAAACACCTATCAAAAAAGTGTCCTTTTTTTGGTTCGTATTTTTGGACAAGCAAAAAAATGAACAAATATGAATTAAAACGAATTTCTAATGACCGAAGGGAAAATCTTTTGTTTAAAAAAAATAATAAATTATAAAGTCTCAAAAAACTCTACTCAACAACGCGTCAACATCGATAAGCAGAATACTAAAAACCCCTGCAACGATGATGAACTTCAGCAGATTGTGTAACAGCAAATACTGCCATTTCGCCTTACTGAAGTAAAGAATAAGGAGGAAAACCAGCAGTAAAACCACAGCTCCGTAAAAGAAGTAATCCATTTTGCCAATCTCAAATTCGTAAATCAGGAAATAAACGGGAATCATGGAAAGGAATGCCAGCACAGTAAGCAGCATTTTACTCAAATTTTCGCTGTACACAATGGGAATGGTCCTGTATCCCTGGACCAGATCCCCTTTCATGTTCTCCAGATCTTTTACCATTTCCCGCATAAGAATTATGAGATATAGAAAAGAAGCATGGACCAGGATAACTGTGTCAAAATTCTTGTAGTAAAGAAAAACGGCAAAGAATGGTGTGATAGTGATAACCGATGCCAGTAAATTATTTAAAAACAATATCTTTTTAAGCCGGTGGGAATAGAACCAGATTACGAAAATGTAAATGGAAAAGAAAACCACAGCTCTAAACGAAATGTAGCTTGCAAAAAAAATTCCCGCCAAATTGAGTATAAAATAAACTGAAAGTTTGGTTCGCTGACTCACAAACCTGTCCAGCATTGTTTTTTGAGGACGGTTGATGAGATCTTTTTCGCTATCGTAAAAATTGTTGATGATGTAGCCAGAAGCCACAACCGATGCAGTAGCCAGAACCATGAAAAAAAGATTGGGATCAAAAAGAACCTGTCTCATTGGGAGATCGGGCGCAAGAATGAAAATGGAAGTAAGATACTGGGCAATTACCAGCACCAGGATATTGTAGCCTCTAATGACCGAAATAAAGCTGAGAATCTTGAGCAGAAGCCGCTTTTTGGAAATCGAAGCCATGGACGAGTCCTTTAGAAGTTGTAGACTACTTCCAGACGATAATCCTTCAATGCTTTTCTTGCCTTTTCAATGTCTTCTGTAAACCCAAGAATGTAACCGCCGCCGCCAGATCCACAAAGTTTCAGGTAGTAATCATTAGTATCAATACCATTCTTCCAGAGTTTATGAAATTGAGCAGGGATCATTGGTTTAAAGTTGTCAAGTACAACATGTGACAATTTCTTCATGTTCCCAAAAAGGGATTTTACGTCCCCCTTTAAAAAGTCATCCACACAGGCATCTGTGTGTTTCACAAATTGATCTTTAAGCATTAATCTAAAAGGCTCCTGTTTCATGTTTTCCATGAAAATGTTTACCATGGGAGCAGTTTCCCCTACAGATCCACTGTCGAGAAGGAACACTGCACCTTTTCCATCCTGAGTTTGTGATGGAATACCGGCAGGTTCAATATTGTCTTTTGAATTTATAAGAATCGGAATGCTTAAATAGGAATTTAAAGGGTCAAGGCCCGAAGATTTCCCATGGAAGAAGGATTCCATTTCTCCAAAGATCTTTTTTAGCTTTAGAAGTTTTTCCCGGGTAAGGTTTTCAAGAACGGTGATTTTCTCAACTGCGTATTCATCATAAATTGCAGCCACCAAAGCGCCGCTACTTCCCACTCCGTAGCCCTGCGGAATGCTGGAATCGAAATACATGCCTTTCTCTATATCCGTTTTTAGCTCTTCAAGGTTAAATTGCACCAACTCCGGCTTTTCCTGCTGAAGCGTTTTGAGATAGTCTGCAAACCTTTTAAGGCTTTCATTCGATTTCTGTGCCTCTTCTGAAGGATTTTCATCCACCTTTAAAGCCCCGTTATAAAAATTATATGGAATAGATAAACCTTTGGAGTCTTTGATGATCCCATATTCTCCGAAGAGTAAGATTTTTGAATAAAATAAAGGTCCTTTCATAGTGACTGGGTATTTTTTTCCTGGTTATGAGTTAACATTCCGTAGGCAGAAAGATCTTCGTCCACACGGTTCCAATGCACCCCATAACCACCTGGGGAAATTGAAAAATCCAACAATTCTTCTTTAGAAGCTTTGTAAAGTCTGGGATACCACTCTAAAGGAGCGCCAATTTCACGACCATCTTCTAAAGAAAAGAAAACTTTCTCATCCCTGAAGAACACATCCCTAATTTTTATGTCAGTCTTAACTGTTTTCATTTCCGTGAAACTCATCCCATTTTCTAAGAAAATAGAACCGATTTTGTTTTATAATTTTCAAAACAGCATTTAAATCCTGTCTTTAATAATTATAATTGTACATTAAATTTAGCGATTCCAGATCAATTTTTACTTCTCCTCCTTTTCCCTCAACGTGTATGTGTTTTGGTAAATGCTCGTTAGAGTAAAAAAAGAACCTAAAACCTCTCTCAACAAGTACAGTCGGCATTTCAATTCCCTTAACCTAGCAAAGATATACATTTAACTGAAATGTAATTCATTACATGATATGATCTAAGTCAATTTTCAGGCCAATTTCTTTGCTCCGTTACCCACATGATCCTCTATATACTGCTCGCCCTGGCAGTACTTCGATAAATCTGTTTTGATGAACATTAAAGTTTCCTCTTTTTCACTGTCGGGATACAGCAGGTGCACATTGGCTCCGGCATCCAGGGTGAAACAAAGATGCAGCCCGGTTTCCTGACGGAATTCAAAAACCTTATTAATTATCGCGAGAGTGTTGGGCTTCATCAGGAGAAAGTATGGCTGACTCGTCATCATCATAGCATGCAGAGTAAGCGCTTCACTTTCCACTATTTTAATAAAACCCTCCAAATCTCCACTGCGAAAGATCTTTTTCAGCTTATCCAGGTTGTCGTGTGCCTGCCTAAAACGAGTTTCGGCATAAGGATGGTCATTCATAAGTCCATGTCCTAAAGTACTGCTCACCTGTTTTTCTCCCTTATCAACGAGCAAAATTGTATCCCTGTAATTTTTAAAATTGTCGTGTACTTCACCTCTATAAGGCACTCCATACAGGTCACTGCTTTGATAAATGCTGTTGTGCATCCCCCAGACTACGAGATCCCCTTCAATGCTGCGGCAGGCACTGCCCGATCCCAGCCTTGCCAAAAATGAACTTTTTCGAATAAAATAATCTTCCTTCATTTCAGGGTCGAGTTGCTTTTCCAGACTCATGAGGCAAAGGGATAAAGCACTCATTCCGCTGGCCGAGGACGCAATCCCACTACTGTGTGGAAAAGAATTTGAAGTTTCAATTCTGAATTTATAATCTTTCAAAAATGGCAAAAAAGGCTCTACTCTTTTCAGAAACTCCTGGATCTTGGGACGAAAAGAATCTTTTTTCTCCCCCTCAAACAACAGCTCAAAATCAAATCCTGAATCTGATTTTTCTCTTTTCTGAAATTTTAGAGTGGTAGTGGTACGGCAATTATTTAGCGTAAAACTAATTGAAGGGTTCGCCGGAAGCTGGTTTTCCAGTTTCCCCCAGTATTTAACGAGGGCAATATTGCTGGGGCTTTGCCAGGTCACCTCTCCCTCCTCCACTACTGCAGAATAGGGCTGCGGAATGAAATCTTTTTCGGTCATGTGTGCAGTTTACACAAAGATAGATTTTCCTGATAAAGCCTTCTCCTGTCGAACTCATTAATTTTCTATCTTGGCGAGAGAACAAAAAAAATTTTATGAGTAAAACTATTCTTATCACAGGTGCCTCAAGCGGAATCGGAAGGGCAACGGCTAAACTTTTTGCCGAAAAAGGTTGGAATGTGGCAGCCACAATGCGTTCCCCTGAAGAGGAAACCGAGTTAAAGGAACTTTCGAACCTGAAACTTTACAAGCTGGATGTCACCAAGAAAGAACATTTAAAAAATATAATTTCTGAAGTCGAAAAGGATTTTCCGGGTATAAATGTTTTGTTCAACAACGCCGGTTTCGGTGCTGTAGGTGCTTTCGAAAAATCCTCGGAAGAAGAGGTGTTGCAGCAGTTCAAAGTCAATGTATTTGGAGTCATGGAACTTATCCGGGAATTTATCCCTTATTTTAAGAATAAAGGTGAAGGAATGATCATCAACACCTCATCGGTTGTGGGAAGATTTACCATTCCGTTGTACAGTCTTTACTGTTCCAGTAAATGGGCACTTGAAGGTTTTACCGAGGCCCTGCAATATGAGCTAAGGCAATTCAACATTAAGGTAAAATTAATTGAACCCGCAGCTATCAAAACCGATTTCCATGGCCGTTCTCTAAAAACCTTTGAAAATGATGACGTGAAAGGTTACGAAAAAATGGAGAGAAACATTCTCAGCGGAATGAAGAAAAGGAATGAAAAAGCACCCGGTCCTGAGGTAGTTGCAAAAACAGTTTTCAAAGCTGTCACAGATGGAAGCCAAAAACTGCGTTATCCTACGGGAAAGGGAGCCGGAGTGGTTCTTTTAGCCCGAAAGATCCTGCCCACTTCCTGGTTCAACAAGATGGTTTTCAAACAGCAGAATCGGAACTCATAGCTCTGGCTGCGAGAAATCCGCCGGTCCAGGCATTCTGAAAATTGAAGCCGCCGGTGATGGCATCAATATTTAAGACTTCACCTGCCAAAAACAGGTTTTTACAGATCTTGCTTTCAAAAGTTTTAAAGTTTACTTCTTTAAGCTCTACACCTCCTGCAGTCACAAATTCCTCCTTAAATGTGCTTTTCCCATGCACCTGAAAAATGCCCGAAGTGAGCTGAATAGTAAGTTCTTCAAGCTGCTGCTTGTTGAGATCGGCCCATCGAACCTCAGCACCAATTCCTGAAGCATGAACTAAACTTTGCCACAATCTCTTTGGAAGATCAAATTGTGTATATTTCTGCGGATGCTGCTTTGCATTCTCTTTTTTTAGACGCTGCAGTTCTTCGACAATTTCTTCGGAAGAAAGCTTAGGAAGCCAATTAACTTCAATCTCGAAATTTTTCCTGTCGCTGAGTTCCCTCGCACCCCAAGCTGAAAGTTTCAAAATTGCCGGACCGCTCATGCCCCAGTGCGTGATCAATAGCGGCCCACTTGTTTCCAGCTTTTCACCTTTGAGCCTAACTACCGCATTTGTAGCTACCCCGGGGAGATCTTTAATTCTTTGATCGGTAATTTTGAAAGTGAATAAGGAAGGTACACCGGGAACAATGGTATGGCCAAGTTCCTTCAGTAACTCCCACATTTTTGAGTTGCTTCCGGTTGCGACAAGAACCTTTTCTGCGGTAAAATTTTCCTGAGAAGTGGATAATTCCCAAAGCTCATTATTCTGCTTCAGGCTTTGTACCGCCTGTTTTGTAAGCACGTCTATTTTTAACCTTTTTGACTCCTCTAAAAACAGATCAATGATAGTTTCCGAAGAATTAGATTCAGGGAACATTCGCCCGTCTTCTTCGATCTTCAACGGTACGCCTCTTTTCTCGAACCATTCGATCGTATCTCCGGTCATAAAGCTGTGGAAAGGTCCGCGCAGTTCCTTTTCTCCTCTTGGATAATTCCGAGTAAGCTCTTTCGGAAGGAATTCGGCGTGAGTGACATTGCAGCGGCCTCCGCCCGAGACACGAACTTTGGTAAGTACCTCCTTTCCTCTTTCGAGTAAACAGATTTTTGCTTCAGGCGCAATTTCCGCAGCATTGATGGCTGCAAAGAATCCGGCTGCACCGCCACCAATGATTATTATGTCGTAAGAAAGAGGTTCCAAAAATGTTATTTTTCAGCGGCAAAGGTAGAGATTTCTATAAGACGTTATTTTTTGTTTAAACCTGCACTAAATCTTTCTTAAACCTTCCGCAACCTTAAAAGTGTTCTATAACTTTAAGTTTCAAAAAGTTGAAATCATGAGTAAACCAAAAGACCTTCCGAAGCAAAAGCAGGAAAAACAACCCGGAAAACAGCAAAAAATGCAACCTGAGCCCGAAGTGATCAGGAAAGATTATAAGGGTAGCGACAAACTGAAAGGGAAAGTTGCCCTCATTACCGGTGGTGATAGCGGAATTGGCCAAAGTGTGGCCGTTCATTTTGCCAAAGAAGGTGCAAAAGTGGCTATAGTTTATCTTTCTGAAGACAAAGATGCCGAAGAGACAAAGGAGATGATTGAAAAAGCCGGTTCGGAATGTCTCACCATAAAAGGAGATTTAAAGGATGAAGCTTTTTGCCGGGAAATAGTGCAGAAGACGGTAGATAAATTTGGTGGCTTGAATATCCTGGTAAACAATGCTGCGATGCAATTCCCCAAGGAAAAACCGGAACAAGTCTCTTCAGACCAGGTGAGGAAAACTTTTGAAACAAATATTTATCCTTATTTCTATACTGTAACAGAAGCTCTGAAACACCTTACCGACGGGGATAGTATTATCAATACTACATCAGTCACAGCCTACAGAGGCAGTGAACATTTGCTGGATTATTCGAGTACCAAAGGAGCCATTACGGCTTACACCCGTTCCCTTTCCAAAATGCTGGCCGAGAAGAATATCAGAGTTAACGGAGTAGCGCCGGGACCTATCTGGACCCCATTGATCCCCGCCAGCTTCGATGCCGATCATGTAGCTGAATTCGGTAAAAAAGTGCCCATGGGAAGAGCCGGCCAGCCGAGCGAAGTAGGACCGGCCTATGTTTTTCTTGCCAGTAAGGATGCCAGTTATGTGACGGGACAGGTGTTACATGTGAACGGAGGCGAAGTAGTAGGAGCTTAAATGATAGGATGGACAGAGATTTTGGGTCTTTTCGCTGGTGTATTTACAACTGCGGCAGTTACTCCTCAAATTTGGAAAGCCTGGAAAACAAAGGAGGTGGATGACGTTTCTCCCGGGATGTTTTTCGTGCTCATTACTGGGTTGGCTCTTTGGGTGGTATATGGGATAATTACAAAAGACATCCCCATAATTGCTACAAATGGTGTCGCATTTATGCTAAACAGTTTTATGCTCTTTCTAATTTACCGCTATCGGGAGAAAAAGTAACTCATTCCCCATTAAGCTGTTAATCTTACTTAAATCTCAATTAAGGGATTCTTAAACGAAGAGCGAATTAGACTTTTAGGGTTTATTTTTACACAAATCAAATTTATGTCCCGAATTTCATCCCCCGAGGTTGACCAGGCTTCAGCCTCCAAATCTCAATTTGAAGATTTTATCATAGCTAAAGATCATCCGTGTATTATGGCCCAAACCGTATTCAGCATGGACAAGGTGGACTTTCATGAATACGATAACTTCGGAAGCAGGGAAACCGCAAAGGCTATTATGACCGACCTGAAGAAATACATTGCTGCTTATGATTTTGAGTCCAATGAATTTTTAACTTTTTTAGCTGGATTTAAAGGAAAACAGAATTATACCGAAAAAGAATTTGAAAAGACACTCTGGGAGCAACTACAGCATTTGCATGAGATCGACGACGTAAAATGGGACGAAGCGGTAAGCCCCGATCCTGAAAGTAAAAATTTCAGTTTTAGTCTCGGGGGCAAGGCATTTTATATTGTGGGTTTACATCCCAACAGTTCAAGAAAGGCGAGGCAGGCACCTTATCCAGCTATTGCTTTTAATCTTCACTGGCAGTTTGAGAAACTAAGGGAAATGAACACCTATTACACCGTTAGAGACAAAATCAGGGAACGGGATACTGCATTACAGGGAAATATGAATCCAATGTTGGAAGATTTCGGGGAACGGAGCGAAGCACGTCAGTATAGTGGAAGAAAAGTTGGAGAAGAATGGAAATGTCCTTTTCTTAACCACAAAAAATAAACATGTTCCGGCAGCAGAAATACCTTAAACAGGATCCTCAATATATTTTCGATTTTATTCAACATCACCCCTTCGCAACCTTTGTTTTGAATGGGGAAGATCTTCTTGCTACTCACATTCCCGTGCTTCTAAAAGGTACTCCGGAAAAATTCTTTCTATACGGCCACATAGCCGAAGCCAGTGAACAATACAAATATCTCAAAAATGGTATTGAAGCCCTTCTAATTTTCCATGGGGCACAAGGTTATGTTTCTTCTTCCTGGTATAAGGATATCAATATTAGCACCTGGGACTATTCGGCAGTCCACGTAAATGTCAAACTGAAACTTCAATCGCGAAAAGAGCTGGAAGAGAGCCTGCAAGATCTGGTTAAAACATTTGAGAAAGATCAGCAAAATCCAATTTATTACAATGACCTGCCAAGGGATATGTTGGAAGACCATCTTCCTTTAATCACGGGATTTTGGTGTGAACCGGTAAAAGTGCAGGCCATTGCAAAATTACATCAGGGATTTGATAAACAGGATGTGCATTCTGTATGCCGGCACCTGGAAGAACGACAGGACCTAAGCCTTAGTAAAAATATTATAAAAGAACATGGTACAGATCATTAAAAAACAAAGCGGCGCAGCCTTTAAGCTTCAAAAAGGGCAAAAACTGAAGGTGATTGATCCACAGGGCGAGCAGGTAAGTGATATGGTGTTGTTCAATGCAGAAGATCCCCGTGAAAAGATCTCTTCCGGAAAAACCCTGGATTTTGAGGAGAGCATTCTGATCACAAAAGAAGATTGGCTGTGGAGCAACCGAAGCAATAAAATGATGAAGATCCTGGAAGATACAAACGGACGAAATGATTTTCTACTGGCGCCTTGTAGTCCGGAAACCTTCAGGATCATGTATAACAATCCCGAATATCACCCCAGCTGCTTTGAAAACCTTTACACTAATCTTGCTCCCTTCGGAATAGAACCCGATGATGTTCCCACCGCGTTCAATATCTTCATGAATGTTCAGTTCGATGAGCAGGGAAGACTGAGCGTGGACCCGCCGATGAGTAAAGCCGGAGATTACGTGCTCTTTGAGGCCGAAATGGATCTTATAGTAGCTTTAACGGCCTGTTCTGCCGAAGACAGTAACAATGGAACCTTTAAGCCCATTCATTACGAGATAATGGAATAATTGCCAGATTCCAGGTTTCTCATAATTTTAAATAAGGAAATTAGACCATAGGGAGTTTAGCCTCCGAAATAAAAAATCCGGAGAAACCTCCGGATTTTTCATACAAATTATTTAAAGACTCGTGTTAAATATGCGAAAACAAATAGCTCAAACAGATCACTGTTATCATACCAAAAACAAGAACAGAAAGTAGAACAGCTTTATTAATTTTAAATTTCATTTTAGATCTCTAAGATCTTAAATGTATAAATTACATTTTTTATCCCATTAGTCTTAACAAAAATTTAGCTGCTGCTCTTAATAATTGACAACCAATAGGATCATACCTAATGGGGAAAGGAGTGCTTTCTAACCCGAATATTATTTTTCACTAATGAAGAGTGGATTTCACAATATAATATCCTAACATAAAAAAAGCTGCAGAATTTCTGCAGCTTTTCTTATTCTATTCTATTTCACAATTAGTCGTTGCTGTCGTCATCATTATCGTCGTCATCATCATCATCGTCATCTCCATTATGATCCTCTGCACTCATGAAATTTCCGTCGGCATCAAACTCTAGTTCAACTCCGTTGTCCAATGTAACTTCATAAGTATTATCATCCTCTCTTTCTGCCTCAATGATGTCGTTGTCCGGATAATTTGCAGCGATATAATCGAGAATCCCCTGCGGCAATTCTGAAACCGCTATGTCATCGTCATCTCTGTCATCATTATCATCATCATCTGCACGGCCAAGGAAATTTCCATTTGCGTCAAAAATGAGTTCCACATCATTAGAGAGTTCTATTTCATAATTACCGTTGTTCTCCATTTCAGCCTCTTCAATCGTGGTTCCGGGGAAGTGAGTGCTAATGAAATCCTGAATTTTTTCAGAAAGATCTCCCGGAGAAATATCCTCATCACCAAAATTATCATCGTCGTCGTCATCAATTCCCAGGAAATTCCCCTGTGAATCAAAAACCAATTCTGTCCCACTGTTAAGTTCTACCTCATAATTACCATTGTCTTCAATTTCAGCTTCATGAATGGTATTATCGGGATAATTTTCGCTAATGTAACCAAGAACGGCCTGTGGCAAAGCTGCGGCATTTATATAATCATCAGAGAGCTCTGCTGTTAGGTTGAGATCTACATCTGTTCCTGGATCTTCGGTATCATCATCACCGGAACAGGAATTAAATGTAAGTATGGCCACAAATGCCAGACTAAGAATTTTTAATTTTTTCATAGCAGTTAGTTTAGAATGTTATGTGCTTTAAAACGTGGTATTCATCTGAAAATTTCCAGAGTGCGAAAATTTAGCAGAACTTTAGCAGTACATTATAACTCAGCACCAGAATTTACAGCTGCGATCACTTCCCGGAGAAAAACGTTGACATCAAATTCGGGATGCTCTGCAAGTCCAAAACGAACTACTACCAGGTCTTTAGACGGAATTACAAAAACATACTGCCCCTGGTATCCGTTTGCCGAAAATAAATCGCGGGGCACATCGGGATATATTCCTCCTGCATTGAGCCAAAAGTGGGCACCATATTCACCGTTTGAGCCTTCAACAGGTTGTAGAGTATAATCAATCCAATCCTCATTAAGGATCTGTTCTCCCTTCCAGCGTCCTCTATTGAGATAAAGCAATCCAAATTTTGCCCAGTCCCTCGCTGTGGCCCAGGAGTAGGATGAAGCAACATAATTACCTGCAAGATCTGCTTCAAGAGTCATGGAATGCATTCCTATTTTATCGATCAACTCCCTGTACCAAAAATCCAGGTACTCCTGATAAGTTTCAAACTGATCCCGAATTAAACCCGACAGAAGATTGGATGTCCCGGAAGAATACTTCCAGATAATGCCCGGTTCCCCTTTAAGAGGTTTATGAAGCTGCACCTGGGACATATCTTCGGCAAGAAAGAGCATTTTGGTAACATCAGAAATTTTTGTGTAATCTTCCTCCCAGGCTAATCCGCTGTTCATGTGCAGGAGATTGTTGATGGTTATTTGTGACCGTGCATCTTCATGCCACTCGGGGAACAAGTGATCTTCTTCCAGGGAAATCCTTCCCTGTTTCTCAAGCACCCCAAGCATTGCACTAGTTACACTTTTGGTCATGGACCAACCCAAAAGTTTAGTGGTTTCTGAAAATTCCCCGCTGTACTTTTCTGCTAAAAGATGATCCTTGTGAAGGATCACAACAGCCCTGGTATTATGATCCTCTAAAAAAGCATTTTGCAGAGCTAATTCCAGTTGGTCATAATTGACCTCAGAAAATGTAGTATCTAAAGGTGTTCCGTGACCATATGGATAGGGATCTGAGTTGGAATTTTTGAACCGTTGTGGTTCTTCTTCCGGCAGGTCATTCACGGTCGCACCCGGAGGAAGCAAAGTACAACCCAATCCGGGATTAAAAACAGCGGTGCGTTCCTTTAATCCAAAAACAGTGGCCGATGCAGCCAATTTTTTCGGCATCACCTCAAATTCACTAAGGTTCACAGGATCAAAATTATTATCCTGCGCAGCTACAGATTCTGGCTCCCGTTCTGCTTCATAGACACAGGAACAAATGTTCTTTGCTGCAAAACCTGTGATCAAATTGAGCCGGGGATAATAAATATAAATAATGACTCCTAAGGCCAACACGAGCAGAAACCCAATTATACCGAGGGACTTTTTCATGTGAAAGATTTAGTAACTGCGTGGACTTACTTTTTGAGGAGGTTTTCCTCCCACCATAACGGCTAATAGAGATAATCCTCCTACCCCTATGTTGAGCCAGGCTACTGCCACATTGACGTTGAAAAGCTCGATAAGAAGTTCCTTTGCGGGCTCAAGGAAATATAGAATACCTAATGTAAGTAAAAGTATTCCCAGGAATAAAAGAAAAATATACGCACCACTTCTTAAACCGGTCCAGATACCAATGATCCCCAACACAACATGAATTATCGCATGCAGCAGGTTTGATGTAAAAATTTCAAGGAACGGAGGATCAATTAAATTCCATATGCCCTGTATTAAAAAAAGAAAACCCACCAAAAGAGCAAACATATCTACGGTGTTGAAAGGTCTTGTCATATTCAATATTTTGATTTGTCAATACTGCAGGTTTTTAAATGTAGGAATTTTTCCTCTTAATTCTAATATACTTGTAGCAATTCATGTTTATCCTCTTCATCATAATCGTGTTAAAGGATCTGCTGCAGGATTTCCTGGCCGGTTTCTAACAGGAAATAAGAAGGTTATCAAAGATGACTAATACCCCCACCTGGAGCACAAAAATCCAGTAACAAAGAATTGGATTCTTAAATTAAATTCCTCTATTTATAAAATCCACCGACGGCCAAAAAATCCTTTTGCACCGGTTTTTACAAAATGTAGCCCAGGATTTGAGTAAAAATAATTATTGCAACCAATGCAAATGGATAAACAGTAGCATAAGCTACCTGCGGACCTTCACTACTGGTCATAGAATCAACAGCACTCAGCCCGGGAGTACTCGACATTCCGCCCGTCAAAGATCCTAATACTGACAGAAAGTTCATTTTAAGAAGAATTCTCGCTACCAGGACCACGGTGATCATAGGAATCAGGGTAATTCCCGCCCCAATGGCAAATAGGCTCAGACCATATTCCTGAATAGTAGGTCCCAGTTGGCTCCCGGCTGCCAGGCCCACCGGAATTAAAAAGAGCAGAAGCCCAAACTGCCGGAGGATGTGATTGCCGGTACCGGGAAGATTCCACAGGATTGGTCCTGTTTTTCCGATTCTGCTTAATACAAGGGCCGCCAGTAATACACCTCCTGTGATCCCCAGGGAAAAATTAGTGCCTCCGGGAAGTGGTATTTCAATCGCGCCCAGGATCAATCCTATTACAATTCCCAGCGCCACAGGTAAAAAACTTGTTGTTTCCACTTCCTTCATACTATCGCCGAAAAGTAAACTGAGACCATTGACATTTCCTTTAGTTGATGAAACTAATAGACGATCTCCAAATCTCAGTTTAACCGACGGCCTGGCAGGTAGATCAATACCTGCTCTCCGAATTCTTGTAACAGTTGCTCTATAATTCTCCCTTAAATTCAATTCCCCCAAAGTTCTGTTTACTACGTTTCGCTTGGAGATCACATACCATCTTACCTCAAACATCCCGCTTTCGGGGATATCGATATCCGTTGGTTTCCCCAGAAGCAACTCCACTCTTTTAAGTGCTTTCTTTGTGCCCACAGCCCTTACCAGGTCACCCTTGCGCAGCACAAGATCTGCTGCCGGAGGGATAGAAGTTTCATTTGCTCTCATCACCCGGGAAATATTCGCCTTGGTCATAAGTCTAATGTCTAATTCTTTAATAGTTTTTCCATCGGCATTTTCATTGGTTACAATAAAATTTCGATGGCTTACCTCCGGGATCTTGATCTGGGTTTCTTCTGTATATTTTTGTTCTTCTTTAGCCATGTTGGTAGCAAAGATTTTAGGTGCCAGCCTTACAAAAAGAATTACCCCTACAACTCCAAAGGGATAAGCTATACCATATCCAATAGATGCCAGGGAGGAACCGGTAGCTTCAATAGCAGCGGCAAGACCGGGAGTGCTGGTCAAAGCTCCTGCAAACAATCCTACAGAGATTCTGTGGTCAACATCGAAAATATTTGCCAGAACAAAGGTGGAAATGGCACCCACCAGCACCGTCAAAAATGCCATACTTATTAGTTTCATGCCCTGGGATTTATAAACCTCAAAAAAAGTGGGTCCGGCCTGCATTCCTATGGTGAAAATAAAAAGTAACAGTCCCGTTTGCTGAATAATTCCAGGGAGGGCAAACTCCACCCCTTGGGAAAACATCATGTATCCATAGAACATCGCCACAAAAATTACGGCAGAAGAATCCAGAGACATGCCTTTATAAGAAACCTTTCCCAGGATGATTCCTAACCCAATGATTATAAAAAGAGCAACATAATCAATGCTTAGGAAGTCGAGAAGTGAAGACATTTAAATATCTAAATTTAATTAATTTATCAGCTACAAAAAATCTTTCAAAAATGGCATTTTTCGGAAGTAATTTGCCGTTGCAAAGATTACTTATTTAAAAGTATATCTCATGAAGACCTACGAAATAAATCTATTAATTCACCCGCACATCCTTAAAGTAACTGCGGAAGATCGAAGCAGTTTTTTCCAGTTTTTGGGCATTGGGTGGATTTACATCCTTCAGCTTGTATTCCATGCCAAGAGCTTCCCACTTATGAACGCCTAATTGGTGATAAGGCAGGATTTCCACACGCTCAATGGTTTTATAATTCTTGAAATGGTTTCCAAGTTCATGGAGATGTTCCTCCTGGTCACTCCAGCCGGGAACGAGAACATACCTTAACCACATAGGCTTTCCTGTAGATTCCCGGTGTGCGGCAACCTTAAAGGTGCTGGTATTTGATAATCCGGTGAGCTTTTTGTGCCATTCATTATTGAAATGCTTTACATCCAGCATTAGCAGGTCTGTCACCTCCAGCAGGTCTTTTGCATGTTGATCTATAAGTCGGCCGTTAGAATCGAGTACAGTGTTTATTCCTTCCTCGTGCAGCCTGTCAAACAGTTTTTTAAGAATTGTACGCTGTAAAAGGGGTTCTCCACCCGAAACTGTTACTCCCCCGGCTTTCCTGAAATAAGGCTTCTGTTTTACAGCACGGTTTACTAATTCTTCGATATCCAGGAAATGGCCTCCCCTAACATCCATAGTATCGGGATTGGCGCAATAAAGGCATCGAAACTGACATCCCTGTACGAAGATCACCATTCTTATTCCGGGACCGTCATGAGTTCCGAAAGATTCTATGGAATGTACCCTAAGCTGTTGGGAAGTTGGGGAATTCAACTGTGCTACTTCCTGAGGGATCAATAAACCGTCCTTTATCATGTCAAATTCTTTTATGAAAATTAATAAAAAAACATCAGGAGATCTCGTTTGGGGGAAGGCGAAAATCTCCTGATGCTCAATTAAAAACAAAAACTCAAATCTACATTCTTTCGTGGAAGGTCCTTGCGATCACTTCCAGCTGGTGTGCTTTTGAGAGCCTGATGAAATTCACCGCGTAACCTGAAACTCTTATAGTCAACTGAGGATAATTTTCGGGATGTTCATAGGCATCCATTAAAGTTTCACGATTTAGCACGTTAACGTTGAGATGATGCCCGGCTAGTCCAAAATACGCATCCAGTAAACCTACCAGGTTCTCGACTTGTGCTTCCCTGTCACTACCAAGAGATTTTGGAACAATAGAGAAAGTATTGGAAATTCCGTCCTGCGCATCCCGGTAATCCAGTTTTGCTACAGAGTTCATGGAGGCTATAGCTCCATGTTCATCGCGGCCGTGCATTGGGTTTGCTCCGGGAGCAAAAGCTTCGCCTGCTTTTCTGCCATCGGGGGTGGCTCCGGTTTTCTTGCCGTACATCACATTGGAGGTGATGGTGAGCAGAGAAAGTGTAGAGAAGGCATTCTTATAACATTTGTGTTTAGCCAGTTCCTGTGAAAAGAAACGGGTAATCTCACGGGCTATTTCATCTACTCTCTCATCGTCATTTCCAAACTTGGGATAATCTCCTTCCACTTCAAAGTCTACAGTAAGACCTTCTTCGTTTCGGATGGCTTTGACTTTTCCGTATTTTATTGCTGAAAGGGAATCGGCAATGATAGAAATTCCTGCAATTCCATAAGCCATTTCAATCCCCGGATCTGAATCTACAAATGCAAGTTGTGCTTTCTCATAGTAATATTTGTCGTGCATGTAGTGAATGATGTTCATGGTTTTGGAGTATACCCTGGCCACTTCAACCATTGACTTTTTAAAATTTGACATTACCTCATCGTAATTCAAATATTCATCTTCCATAGAAGGAATACCTTCCAGTAAAGTCTGACCAGAGTTCTCTTCCCGCCCTTCATTAAGAGCCATTAAAAGGGTCTTTGGCAGGTTCACCCTTGCTCCAAAGAACTGGATACGTTTCCCAAGTTCCTGGTAAGAAACACAACATGCAATTCCGTAGTCATCAGAGCCTCTTACGAGCCTCATTAAGTCATCATTTTCGTACTGAATGGAAGAAGTGTCTATGGAAACCTGTGCACAGAATTCCTTGAAACCTTCAGGCAGGTCCTGTGACCATAGCACCGTAAGGTTGGGTTCCGGTGAAGCACCAAGGTTATAAAGCGTTTGCAGAAATCTGAAAGAGGTTTTAGATACTTTTGTTCTTCCATCGTTGAATTGTCCGCCAATAGCTTCGGTCACCCAGGTAGGGTCTCCCCCAAAGATCTCATCATAAGCTTCAGGACGAAGGTGGCGTACCATTCTAAGTTTCATTACGAACTGGTCAATGAATTCCTGGGCCTCCTCTTCGGTAATAAAACCTTCAGCAAGATCTCTTTCGATAAAGATATCCAGGAAGGAAGAAACATTCCCAAGAGACATGGCTGCTCCATCCTGCTCTTTAACCGCGGCAAGATAGGCCATGTAAACCCATTGTACAGCTTCACGGGAATTTTGTGCCGGCCTGCTAAGATCGAGCCCGTACATGCTGCCCATTTTTTTGATGTCTTTAAGAGCAATGATCTGGTCTGTGATCTCTTCACGAAGACGAATTTTGTGTTCTGTCATTTCGCCGTCCACCAGTCGTTTATCCTCTTCTTTAGCTTCGATAAGACGATCAATTCCGTAGAGGGCGAGACGGCGGTAATCTCCAATGATCCTTCCGCGGGCATAATTATCGGGTAAGCCGGTAAGTATTCCCTGGGAACGATAATTTCTTATCTCGTCATCGTATGCAGCAAACACAGCGTTGTTATGGTCTTTGGTATAATCAAAGATCTCCTTAACACGCTGTGTTACCTGCTGACCTTTTTCGGCCACAGCTCCTTCTACCACACGAATTCCGCCAAAAGGCTTCATGGCTCTTTTTAAAAGCTCATCGGTTTGCAAACCTACAATTACCTCGAGGTCCTTATTAATATATCCAGGCCCATGACTGGTAATACCTGAAATCGTTTCTGTGTCAATAGCTCTACAGCCATTCCTATCCCTCTCCTCTTTCATAGCCTGAAGGCATATTCTCCACAGTTCTTTTGTTCTTTCTGTGGCCCCAACAAGGAAAGAAGCGTCTCCGTAATATGGACTTACATTTAATGTCACAAAATCCCTGACATCGATCGTTTTGTTCCAGGCTCCTTCGCGAAGCGCAAGTACTTCTTGAGATAGGTTAAGCATAGTTTTTGTTTTTAGCTGAAGAGAATTCTCCAGTATATTAAAAGATTCTCTTCTGTTTAATTTCTACGCAAATTACCGACAGAAATCCATCTGTTAACATGACGAAAATCATAATTTACGCCGGCCAGAACCTAAGAAATATTTTCAAACGTTTTAGTTAATAAATAACTTTCAAAGATTGATCCTGAAGGTTTTGACCACAGAATTAAAGAGCTCTCACCAGGAAATTATACTTGTGAAAAAGAGCAAAAAAAGGAGCGGTTTCCCGCTCCTTTAGGTAATTTATTTATTGAACAGTTAGGTTTCCACAGGTTCCAAAATGGGAGAGGCCGGCTCTGCCGAAATACTCTTGTTTGTATTGAATTCTCTAAGCTTTTTGATATCAATCCGGATGAGGAAAGAAAAGATCAAAGCAACGACAAGCAAGCCGGCAAAAAAGTATAAAGTAACATTGTAGTTATCGGATATTGTTCGGGTCCAGGCTGCAAACAATGGACCTGCCATTCCTGCTGCTGCCCATGCAGTTAGAATGTAGCCATGAATAGCTCCGAGCTGTTTGGTCCCAAAGACATCACCAATATAGGCAGGGATAGTAGCGAACCCACCTCCGTAACAGGATAGGATTAGAAATATGAGCCCCTGGAAAACAAGTGCATTTGAAACAGTGGGAAGCAAAAAGAAAGCTACCACCTGAATGGAGAAAAAGATGGTGTACATCATGGGTCTTCCAATAAAATCTGATAAGCTCGCCCACCCAATGCGTCCCACTCCATTAAACTATCCCATAATCCCCACCATTGTTGCCGCTGCTACAACTGTCATGCCTGCATATTCCTGCGCCATAGGGGAAGCAACAGAGATAATTGCAATTCCGCAGGAAATATTGATGAAAAGCATAAGCCACAAATACCAGAAGCGCTTTGTCTTCACAGCTTCATTTGCTGTTAACTGAGAAAGATCCTGTTGCACCTTTTTCTTCCCTGAAGCTGCGGCAGCATGAAAACCTTCCGGTACCCACCCTTTAGGTGGCGGCGCAAGATATAAAGAGGAAAGAAGTATGATGATGAAATAAACGCTTCCCATGATAAAGAACGTATTGGCGATTCCTACTACATCTATAAGATAAACTATCACCGGACTACTAATAAGCGCAGCAAAACCAAAGCCCATTATGGCAAGACCTGTAGCCAGTCCACGTTTATCGGGGAACCATTTTACCAGGGTGGATACCGGGGTAATATATCCTAACCCAAGACCTATACCTCCAAAGACGCCATAAAAAAGATAGAGCAGGTAAATAGATTCAAGATAAATAGCCAAACCGGAACCGGCGATACCGATCCCAAAGAAGATTGCAGCTAACAGCCCAGATTTTCGTGGACCTTTCTTTTCAAGATAATGCCCAAGGAAAGCCGCTGAAATTCCCAAAAAGAAAATTGCGAGACTAAAAGTGAATTGAGTATCGGCAAGTTCCCATCCAAATTGCTGGATCAAAGGTTTTGTAAAAACACTCCAGGCATAAACAGAACCAATGGAAATATGGATACCAACTGCAGATGCGGCTATAAGCCACCTGTTTTTTATTTTTCCCATGAGAGAAAGATTTGAAGTAATTAGAAAAGACAAAATAATACTACCCGCATGAGGAAAAATATGATGAACGTCAGTTAGAGAAAAATGCTCTAAATAATGGCAGAAATAGTTCCTTTTAAAAGCTTTTCAGTGAAAAACCTTTAAATTTACCGTCTTTAATCAAAACCACAATAATGATCCCAGAGGAAGAGAATCACGATCATAAATTACCTGGCTTATACTCAAAAACCTTAATTCTTATTTTTGCCATTCTTTTCTCCACCATTTTTGCAGCTGCTCTTCTGGTCGTAAATCTCAGGATCCTTGGAAAGAAAAAAGAAGCCGGATGGGTATTGCTGTTTGGGATTGTGTATATTATTGCCACTGCACTAGTAATGCAGGCTTTTAGCCTCTCCCCCTCCATGACCATTATAGCAAATGTTATTGGTGCCGCTATTTTAAATGAGTTCTTCTGGAATAAATTTATTGGGAGCGACTTTCCCTATAAAAAGAAAAGCTGGATCAAGCCCATTTTAATTTCGGTGGGAATTGCTTTGGTGTTTTTCATGTTGCTGATGGGAAGCATGTGAAGTTAGTGGTTAGTGGTCAGTGATCAGTGGCTACACGATTTTTTACCCAAAGAGGTTCCAGATAGTTCTTTCGTGATTGGTTTTCTCAATACAAATCCATTCCTGCTAGCGCAAAAAAAATTCCAATTTACAAGCACCAAATTCCAAAAAGGTAAGTGAAAATGGTTGTTCTGCGATGATCAGCGGAATCTGCGGGAAACTTTTTCAATTAGATCTTCTTCACGGTCTTGACGAAACATTGGCGGTCCGTCCTTGCATAAAATTTCATAGCCCATCATGAGATTTTCACAACACTTTTCTTAATGCTCTTCTTTTGTCTCTTTATGTTTTGTGTGAAACCTTTTATAAGACCTGCATTATTTAAACTGAAAAAATAAGCTTAATTTTAAAACATGAGGTCCAACAAAGAGACCATGTGCTTTTTTAAGCCCTTACTGAGGCTGTTGCTCCTCCTGGCTTCCGTATCCTTTCAGCCTTATTATCCGGACACCGTTGCTGCTATTGCTCAAACCGAATGGGTAGGAGAGAAATCGACACCAAAAAAGGGGAAAACAGCAGGTTTTTTTGGCATTCTTTTCAGGTGCAGATTTCCAGAGGTCCCGCTACATCGCTTCTGATTTTTCTGTAATACTTAAATCGGAGGAACAACTGCTGCAGCTGAGACAAAATCTTCAGAATTTCAACTACACCAATTACAAAAATTCTCTCCAAAAATGCCATTTTAGGGCACTTATAAAAATTTCTACTGAAGTTCCTCTTTTTTCTGAACCGGTTTAGAAGAAACGATTTCCGCTGAACAACCCGGCAGCGGATAAACCTTCAATTCAGAATAAATGAGCAACTTTAAGAGGATGCTGCGGCTTTTCTCGCTGCTGACATTCATGCTGCTGGCGGCTATAGGCGTTAGTATTGGCGGTGGAATTCCCATCCCTGTAGCGAGAAAGGAAGACCGCATCGAAACCAAGACCGAAAGGCAGGATGAAGATGAAGCAGACGAAGAAGAGCAGGATATCTTCAAATACTAAAAGAAAAAACCTTCCCGTATGGAAGGTTTGTTCTTTTCAAAAGTGCCATTTTAGACAGCTAATAAATTCTTTCGCTCCTGCTTTGACATTTTATAATAACGTACAATGGCAATTACAGTTATGGCCAGCAGAATTCCGGTCATCCAGTAAACCCATTGCGGAATAGGAACAGGATCTCCCGAAGCATAAGAATGTAAGCCAGAGAGATAATAATTTACACCAAAGGAGGTCATAATAATTGATGAAAAAGCCCATAGACTTGCGATGTTTAGCACCAGGGAATTTTTTAATTTGGGAATAAGCCTCAGGTGTAAAACAAAAGCATAAACCATGATTGAAATCAAGGCCCAGGTTTCTTTTGGATCCCATGCCCAATAGCGGCCCCAGCTTTCGTTCGCCCAAACTCCTCCTAAAAAGGTTCCTACTGCTAAAAGGAATAGCCCTATAGTAATGGACATTTCGTTCACCATGCTCAATTCCTGCATACTTTTCCACCATTTTGCTGAAGGTTTCAGAGGTTTGAAAATCAACAATAGTAAACTTAAAAGTGCCAGTAAAGCTGCCAGTGCCAGCGGGGCGTATCCGCTTACAATTACTGCCACATGTATCTTTAGCCAGTATGAATGTAATACAGGCATAAGGTTCGTGATCTCGGGATTAAGCCAATCCAGGAAGGCCACAAAGAGCAGGGTCCCGGAGAACAAGATTCCGAGCGGTACTGTAAAATGTGATTTTTTCTCAAAGATCAATCCGAAGAGGAGAATACACCAGGCGACAAAAACCAGCATCTCAAAGCCGTCACTCCAGGGAGCACGGCCTGCGATGTACCAGCGCAGTCCAAGATGAATGGTAAACAGGGCCAATCCGGCCCACGCCACCGCGAGACCTCCAATCCAGGTATAGCGTACCCATTTTGGCTGGGAAAATAATTTTATGATTGCCAGTATTAACATGACCGTTCCAAGGATCCAGAATATTCCAAAGAGTCGGTTTCCAAGATTCAGTTTGTTATATAAGATTTCAATATTTAATTTATCCTCTCCAGGATGAACCTCTGCTCCCGCCTTTTCCTGAAACAAACGTATATAAGAAAGCACTTCACTTGCTTCTCCATAATTTCCCGAAGCGATCCCTTTATTGAGTGCAGACAGGTATATGGGCGTTATACTTCTTACGAACAGCGCATCCTCTTCATCAAATCCCATGTTGTGCTGGTTGGCGGCAAACCAGGTATTATTTTCGTCCAGCCTGTTGGGAAATAGCTTGAGGAAATCCCCTCTCAGTATGGCATAGAAAATATTAAAGCGTTCGTCCACCTTTAATAATTCTTTATCTGCCTCATTCCTTTCTGAAGGTTTGAGCCTGTTAGCCTCCTCTACCATTCCCTGCAGGCGATATTTCCCATCGGGATCAATTAATTCCTGAAAACTAATACTTTGTACCGGAGCATGTCCCAGGGTTTCAAAAATCGCTGCCCCCTTTTTCTCATCTACCTTGATCAATGGTAGCGCACTAAATCTACCGGGATCAAGCTGCACGGCAAGTAAAAATTGTTCGGCGGTAAGGGTGATCTCTCCTTCCGGTTGTTCAATGCTGATGGTAGAACGGCCACTTAATTTCCTGGTGATCTCATTAGCCAGAGTATTGAGAGGCTTCATTCGTCCATCCAGATCCTGAACCACAAGATTACCATAAGCCTCGGCCTGTGAAAGTGGCACTACTGCCTGTCTTACATCGGGCACCTGCCCGTGTCCGTAGACACTTACCCCCAAAAAAAGAGAAAGGAGTATGGCCAGTAGCGTAAGAGCAGTTGCTTTTGGAATCCTAAAGCCGGGCATCACTTCATTTTCCGGGACAGACTTTTCTTCAGAAGTTTTAATACCACCAGGTAATTTCGGCCCTTTTTCGTTCAGCGTTTTGATCCTGCGGTTAAGAATACTAAATCTACTGCCCTTCACGAAGAAGGTAAAGAACATTCCAATGGTGAGCAAAGTATAGGATAAATAGGTGATGTAAGTCCCGGGACGATCCTGACTCACGGAAAGCACTGTTCCTTTTTCATCGGTATCATAAGAAGCCTGGTAAAAGCGGTAGCCTTTATGATCAAGTACATTATTCATATAGACCCTGTATGGAAAACTTGAGGCCTCATTAATCACCTGCAATTCACTGGCATAGCTGGAAGGACTCTGGCTACCGGGATATCTTTCCAGTTCAAAGGCGCGAAGTTTTAGTGCAAAGGGTAAAACCTCTTCTCTGGGACCAAAAGCAAGTGTATATTTCTCCCCTTCTGCAAAGAATACGTGCTTTTGTGTTTCTCTGTTTACTATAGGGGTATAAGTGCTCAACAATTCTTTTCCATTTCCATCTTCCACTTCTAACCTTACCATACTTGGAAGCTCTTCTGCTATCGCTTCATCCTCTTCGGCAAAGTACACAAGCTGCCTGCCCTCATAGATCCCTTGGATTAAAAATGCCGAACTGTCTGCCTGATAAAGATGTCTTATTTGAAGCGGAGAAACCTCTCCCGCTCTTAGCACTCCCATAGCCTGGGTGGTCATCTCTACCACATGCATATTGCCTTCACTGGAGATCATCCATTCCCCATTTTCCTTAAAAACTTTTATATTTCCCGGTCCCTCCTTGGAAGTAGACAGCATCATTTTTCCAAACGGAAGATCTTCTCCCACCGGAATGAGGTGATCTTCCCGGTCTGCCCCAAATGCAAGGGCAATATCTACCAGGGTATCTTTTCCGGGAAGATATTCTTCCCGTGCTCCTTTGACATATCTATCGAGAGAAACCTTAAAAGTTTTATCATTAAGAGTAGCAGTTACCGTTTGAGGTTCAAAATCATAGGAACTTATTTCAAGAGGTTTCTCAAACCGCAGATTGTGTCCTTCCATTTTGGCTTCACTTAACTGCAGATACTTATCTGCCGAGAAATAGGTGTGTTTTGTTTCTCCTTCCCTAATATGGATAATCCCCTCATTACTGAAGTACCTGGTAACTCCGGCGCCCAGGATCATGAGCACAAAAGCAATGTGAAATACCCCCAGAGGCCAGCGTTTTTTTGTAAATAATTTGTATTTCCCAATATGGGCAATAAAATTTATGGCAAGCCATACCATAATTACTTCAAACCACCAGGCTTCATATACAAGTTCGCGGGCTACGGACGTACCATGATCATTTTCAATGAAAGTGGCTGCTGCCATTGCACCTGCAAAAGCAATAATGAGTAAAAAAGACACTTTCGTGGACAACAGAATTTTTCCTATTTTCATCACAGGCAATTTTTAAATATCAACGGCAGAGGAACTGCCAAAAATTTTCATAAAAAAGGCCGGCCTGAAAATTCCGGTAACTGTTATCTTCAGGCCGGCCGGCAACTACAAACTTTATATTTATCTACTACTTACCCTCTTTACGGGCAAGGTTTTAGCTTCCCTTTCCTTACCTTCCTTGATCCAGTGAGGAATTACTTCCCGTAAAAATTTCTCCTTGGTTTCCAGTTCTTCAGGCATATCTAATCCTATGTAGTTTTGAAGTATATCCTTATCATTTAGATTGGGCATGTCAACAGGTTCAATTTGCCCAAGTTCCGCGAGTACTCGTGTGAGTTCAATACGAGCCTGCTGGATCTTTCCGGTAGCAGAAGTAACAATCCTGCTGGTTTCAAGCGGCGCATGAAAAGCTGCTCCGTGAGAGGCTACAGAGAAGTCCCAACGCCACTGGGCATGTCTTATTTTAAGGAGGATATCTTCCATTTGTTCTTCTGTAGCTCCAAGTTCCCAGGCTCTTTTTGCTTCTATATGTGCCTTTGCAAGCTGTATTTGCAAATACCCCGTTCCTTCCTTGATCTTACGTTGACGCTCATAAACATCGGTAATTAAGTCTTCTTTATCTTCCCGGTGACACACAAAACATGAATTTTCAACATTAGAAAGGGGAGAACCTATATGGTGGTCTGTGAATTTTTGACCGCCTTCCGTTTTGTACGGCATATGACAATCTGCACAGGACACTCCTCTTTTGGCATGTACTCCCATTGAGAAAATTTCATAATCGGGGTGCTGAGCTTTTATCATAGGTGTCCTGCTTAATGGGTGTACCCAATCTGCAAATTCGATATTGTCGTAATATTCTTCCATGGCTTCTACTGTTAGCCCACCGTCCCATGGAAACTTAAGGTAAGCTGCTCCTTCTTTGCCGGGTAAATCCTTAGCGAAGTAATATTCCACGTGGCATTGTGCACAAACAAGGGAACGCATTTCCTGATGTGAGACATCACTAATATTTTTATCCATTGCCTCAAAAGCCTCAACAAGAGCCGGGCGGGTAATGGTAAGGTTCATGGTTTCACTATCATGGCAGTCTGCACAACCAATTGGGTTGATCATTTCACTCCCAAAATCGGACAATTTATGGCTGTAAAATTCAGTTACACCTATTTCATCCATAAGCCTTGGCACATCTGTACTTTTACAGGTCCAGCAAGTGCTGGGCATGGGACCTTCGCCTTTATCCCATGGAGAACCAATTCTGGCAGTAGCCCGTATGTCTGTTAAAGCGTGCGCATGACCCCGTGGCTGATTATAATCCTTACCAAAAGCATATCCTGCCCAAAGGATCACAAGTTCGGGTTGATCATCCAGAACATCGGCAAAACCACTGGTACTGTACAACCCCCTAAATGTGGTATCGGCTGTTTTTTTATAGGATTGGTACTGTCGTGGATAATTAAGTCCCCACACAGAATCCCGGGGTTCAATACCCTCAATCTCTACCTTTGGCTGATAAGCAAAACGTGCTTCAGCTCTCCTGTCCATGATGGTATATTCAAGCATCGCCAGGAGGAAAACGGCTATAACAGTTACTATAAAAATGATCCAGTTTTTCATAAGTCTAAGGTTAGTATCTAAACATAAAGGCGATTAATATCAATTGGGAGTGGTTGGTTGTAATGAAGGAACAGTATCCTGCTCCTCCTCTTCGGCTATGTAATCCTTGAGCCAGGAAGGAATTACATCCCTGTCTTCGGGCACATGCATCTCTACAGGTTCTATCTGGTATCCTACTGCCGAAAGGCTCTTTACGCGGCCGTGAGGCACCTCCCGGTGACATTCCCAGCAGGTGCGGTCTGTCCTGTGAAAATCGTGATTGTCTACCGTTGCCATGAGCTTAGGATCTGTAATACGTGTATCATGGCAGCGAATACAGTTGTTCTGAATCACTTCTGCAGAAGTTTCCCTGGCTACGATCACTTCAGGTTCTGCTCTAAGGGTAAAAATGGTAGAATGATAAAGGCCATCCATGGCCTTGAAATAATATTGGTTAAAGACATTGTCCTGCGGCACGTGACAATCGTTGCAGCTGGCTACCTCCCGGTGAGAACTTTTGTTCCAGGTGAGGTATTGAGGCACCATCACATGACAGTTAATACAGGCTTTTGGATCATCGGAAAGGTAAGAAGTGGCATTACTAAGCTTTAACACGTAAAACCCGAGGCCAAGGAAAGCCCCCATTGATAAGGCCGCAGCTAACCCCCACTTTTTGGGAGGCAAAAGACGACGGAATAAAGACTTCTTTCTGGAAGGTTTGGTCATAACCTCACTATTTTACCATGTAAAAGTATATTCAACTCAAAATTTATAACATGATACTTGTCATATTCCGAAAAGAATTCTGAAATTTTTTAATGTTCTTTTCTATGAGTATTAAAAGAAGCCTCACAATTTAACTGCAGATACAATCTGAAGCCGATTTATACAGATAAGGAATTACCGCGAAGAACAGAATGATAACTCCGGAAGTGTGCAGCAACAAAGAAAAAATACCTCTTAATAGTGCCACTTTTGGCACCGCTTCTGCGGAAGCTCTGCTTTCTGAAAAACCCCCAGGAACAATTTTTATTTAATTTTACACGAAGTACCGGGAAGCTTTTCCTGCCATATTGAGGAAAGTTAATTACCTGTAAAGCACTTACAAATGAGCAATATTTTAATTACAGGAGCCACCGGAAATATAGGTTCTGAAGTCATCCGGTATCTCTTTGAGCAAAACACCCAAAACAGGATCATTGCAGGGGTGCGGAATATCGACAGGGCCAAAAGGATCTTTCAGAAATACCCGCAACTCGATTACGTTCCCTTTGATTTTGAAGACCCCGAAACTTTTGATAATGCTCTTACCGGAATTGACAGGGTCTTCCTCTTGCGCCCGCCACACCTCTCTAATGTAGATAAACACTTCAGACCTTTAATTAATTTGATGCTCAAAAAGGGTATTTTGGAGATCGTATTTTTATCAGTTCAGGGAGCTGAAAAAAGTAAAGTTATTCCGCATAACAAGATGGAACGGCTAATCATAGAAAACGGCCTTAACTACATCTTCCTCCGCCCCTCCTATTTTATGCAGAACCTTACCACCACCCTTCTTGATGACATTCAACAAAAGCGGGAGATTATTCTGCCTGCAGGAGATGCGAAATTCAACTGGATCGATATTGATAATATAGCTGAGGTGGGAGCCATTGTACTGGATAATTTCCAGAATTATAAAAACAGAATTCTGGAGATCACCGGAAAGGAGAATCTGAATTTTAAAGAGATAAGTTCTATAATGAACAATAATCTAAATCACCCCATTAGCTACAGGAATGTGAATCCGCTGAAATTCTTCAGGGTTAAAAAAAGAGAGGGAATGCCAACGGGAATGATCCTGGTAATGATCATGCTGCATTTTCTGCCCCGCTTTCAGAAAGAACCGCCAATCTCCAATGTCTATGAGCAGCTCACAGGCAGGAAACCGACGAAGCTTGAGGATTTTATAGAGAGAGAAAAGGGGCTTTTCGAAAAATCCTGAGGCATCTCAAAAAAGCCCTTTTCTGCAGTTATTTACTCCACCAAATTTGGAACATCGATAAGCGGCCCAAAGAACAGCGCATTAAAAAACAGTTTGTTTGTACCATACCAGGTCCCCCTGAAGTTAGGATTATCAACAAAAGAGATCACTCTTCCCGCACCCAGACCATGAACAAAAATGGAGGCCGTACCCGGTAATTTCTCCAGGTTCTCTTCTGAAATGTATCCGCTCACCAACGGGTTTCCTTTATACACCGCCACTGTGCTGTAAGGATTTTCCGCCGGATTAACGAACAGGTTGCTGTTGCGGTAAACGAGAAGTTCCCTGTCTTTATATCCAAAACCGAGGGGATGACTTGTATCCAGATCTGTGCGGTAAATGGATCCTCCAATTAATTTAGAACCTTCTCTTTCGGCTGCACTGGCGAAGTCAAACCGTTGCTTTTTTATTTCCTCCTTAGCAAGGCTGTCTTTTTTAATGATAAGATCTTCGGGAAGCAGGCCTTTTTCCGCAGCCCATTTAACGGCGCCTTTCTGAACAATCAGCGTTCCTCCCTGCTCTACCCAGGTCTTGATCTTTTCTACCTCTTTTTCCTTCAGCAGGCCGTAACTTCCGTTGACCATGATCAATTCATTGTAATTCTGAAGTTTTATACGATTGAAATCCAGTAAGTCGACCTTTGGAAGCGGCATGTTCAATTTGCTGTCCAGCAGGTGCCATACTTCTCCCGCTTCATAAAGGGAAACTCCTTCCCCAACGAGCATTAAAGGTTTGGGTTTTATAATTTTTTCAAAATTCCCGCTGCCCAAATCAATTCCGGTGCTGCTGAGTCCGCTGCTTACAGCTTCTATCTCGATCTGATGTTCCTGGGCCAGCCCCTTCAGGAGTTTATGAATTTCTGCTGAAGGCATCTTTTGCATAACCACCGGTACCAGAATGCTTCCGTAGCTGAATTCCTTAAGTCCGTTTTCCGTTTCCAGACTCAGGGGTTTAAATGCAGTTTTGGTGATGAGATCATGCTTCAGAAGCTCCTGAAGCACCGCCGGTGCATTATAATTCTCCCAGTTAAAAATGTACGCGTAATTACTTTTTTCAACCGGAAACTCTTCCGCCTTTAAAAAAGTGGAATCGATTTGCTGCCCAAGGTTCACATTCCGAAGCTGCCGGGAATTCAGTGGTGAGGTCGGCAAGCCGTAAGCATGTACCATAGACCAGGCAGTTGTATCGTAAAACAGACTGTCGTGGAATTTGGTGATTGTATCAAACATGGTGGCCACCATCCTGAACTGCGGCTGCTCTCCCGGAACTATAAAGGAATTTGCTGCGGAAAAATTCTTTTTTCCGGCCTTTACATCCCCGCCGGCTTCATAGACCCTGATCTTGTGCCTTAACAGGAGATCCATAAAAGCTTTCGCGCGATTAGGGTCTCCACCATCCGAAAATACATATCCCTTTGCAGAATGCTCCTGCGCCTGCTCAATGGCCGATTCAAAGAAATCCTTCTGGTGACGCAGGAAAATATCCTTGTTCTCTACCGTAGCCTTAAGCGTGGCCAGGCTGTTCACCAAATGATTGCGAATGGTGAAGGCAAAAGAGACATCGCCATGAATACTTTCCTGCAGGTGCCCGCGGGAACTCGCCTGTTCAAAAACAAGCCCCAGCCCACCCTGAATATCGGGATAGGTAGAACCGTAACCGGGATAGGAATTATCAAAGACTTCTTTGGTGAAGTACAGAGATCCGATCTCATCCATTGCATCAGCAAAATAAGGAGCCAGCAGATTATTCAGCTGATCGTAATTCTCCCTCGGAATGATAGGATTTTCTGAACCATGAGGTTTTGTAGGTTCAAAAAAATAGGTGCTGTTGGTGCCCATTTCATGGAAATCGGTCACCACATTTGGATACCATTTATGGTAAAAATCAAGACGGGCTTTGCTTTCCACGTGTACCAGGGGCAGCCAGTCGCGGTTAAGATCAAACCAGTAATGATTTACCCTTCCGCCCGGCCAGGCTTCGTTGTGTTCCCGGTCAAGAGGATCGGCCACCGGCGGAAAACCGCGGTGCATATTGGCCCAGGTGGTATGCCGGTCCCTTCCGTCGGGATTGAGTACAGGCTCTACAAAGATCACTGCTTTCTCCAGATATTCCAGCACTTCGGGATCTTCTGAAGCAGTGAGATACCAGGCGGTGAGCATAGCTGCTTCACTGCTGGAAGGTTCATTCCCGTGGACGTTATATCCCAGCTGAATGATCACCGGCATCTCCTCAAAGGAAGAGATGGAAGCTGAAGGTTCTGTCAGCCGCAAATGCTCCTGTCTTATGTTTTCCAGGTTGTTGTAATTTTCAGGGCTGGTAATGGTCGCAACGATCATTGGCCTTTGTTCATAGGTCTGACCTATTTCCTGAATATGCACCCTGTCTGACTTCTCTGCCAGCTCATAGAAATAGGCTACGAGGCGGTCATGTCGGGTGTGGAAATCGCCTATGCCGTAGCCCAGGAATTCTTCGGGGGTGGGAATATTGGGATCAAAACTAGATTTATCCGGAAAGAAATAATCCTGCTGCGCAGCGGCAGGTATGCTGAACAGGAACAAAAGACTCAATAATAACAGAAGGGGAAATCGCATAGGGACTGGTTTTTTACTACGGCCTAAGATATTGATAAAAAATAATTATGAAAGGATTTCCAACCGGGCTTCGGAAAATTTCCGGGGTAAATAATACAGAGGCAAATCCTATCTTTACTCCTGTTATGATCAACGAGCAATATTTTGAGGAATTTCCGCAGCTGCAAACGGAGAGACTTCTGCTTCGGAAGCAGGAGCTGAAAGATGCGCCCCACCTGCAGCAATCGCGATCCAATGCGCAGGTGATGCGGTATATGGATTCAGACGCTCATGATGATGTCCAAACTTCCGAAGCCTTTATCCTCAAAAATCCGAAAGCTTATGAAAGGAAGAAAGGTTTTTTCTGGGTAATAACCTCAGCTGAAACCGGGAATTATTTAGGGGATATCATCCTGCGGAATATCGACAGGACCAACGTCCGGGCCGAGATAGGCTATACGCTTATGCCCGACTTCTGGGGCCGCGGCTATATGAAAGAAGCCATGCGTGCGGTGATCGAATTTGGGTTTAAGGATCTGCAGCTCCACAGCATTGAAGCCAACATCAACCCCAACAACACCACCTCCCGCGAACTCCTGCTTAAAATGGGTTTTGTGAAGGAAGCTTATTTCAGGGAGAATTATTACTACAACGGCAAATTTCTTGACAGTGAGATCTATTCTTTGCTGAAAAGGGATTTTATACAGGGATAAAAATTTCACACTAAGCGCACAAAGGCAAAAAATTAAGAACACGAAGAAATTTACCTCCCATTGAATTTGGTGCTTGTAATTTGGAATTTATTTCCCATTATCTTCAAATCTTCAAATCACCACATCTTCAAATCTGTTTTTTCAAAAGACCAGTTCATCACTTCTAACCTGATTTCTATCATTTTTTAAAACCATATCTCTTAATAATTTCGAAATTATTCCAACGGCTAAACATTTTGATTTATGAAACGCATTTTTATTTTAATCTTACTTTTACCTCTCATTTCCTGTAAAAACAATGAAAAAAAGACCTTAGACGAATTGGACGAGAATGAGTATCAACTTTTAACTGATGCACAAACTTTCTTTCAACCGCTCTCTACTGTTGAAATGGAAGAACCGGATTCCAATGAGGTGAAGCTGGGGAAGCATTTATTCTACGACACGCGATTATCAGGAGAGGGAAATATCAGCTGTAATTCCTGTCATAACATGGAAACATTTGGAGTGGATAACAAAAGATTTTCTCCCGGAGATGTGGAAGGAACCTTTGGAAATCGTAATTCACCTACTGTACTCTATGCTGCTTTGCATAAAATGCAATTCTGGGATGGTCGCGCCGAAACTCTGGAAGAGCAGGCCATGGGACCCATTTTAAATCCGGTGGAACACAATATTAAGGACGAAGAACAACTGGTGAATCGCCTGAAAGAAGTTGAACTCTACCGGGAAATGTTTTCGAAAGCCTATGGGGAGGAGGGAATTACGTTTCAGAATGTAGCCAACGCAATTGGTGCTTTTGAAAAGACCCTGATGCCCGAAAGCCGTTTTGACAGGTATCTGGAAGGAGATGAAACAGCTCTTAATGAAAGGGAGAAAAGAGGCCTTGGATTTATCGATGCCGGTTGTATTACCTGCCACAGCGGAGTTGCTATGGGAGGGCAAATGTTTCAGAAATTTGGTTTGTATGAAGATTACTGGAAGCATACAGAATCGGAAACCATTGATTTAGGTTTATATGAGATCAGCCAGAATGAGATGGAAAAATATTTCTTTAAAGTACCCGGATTACGCAATATTGAACATACCTATCCCTATTTTCACGACGGCTCGGTAGAAAGTTTACACAGAGCGGTTGAAATAATGGCAGAACTGCAAACAGCCAATGACCTGTCTGAAAGTGAAGTCGACGACATAGTAGCTTATTTAAAAAGCCTTTCAGCCGATGTTCGTGAAGAGGTAAAACAGTCTCCTTTTGAGTAGAGAGACGTCCTGGTTAAAAGATCAGGGATCTAATATAATATCGTTATCACATAAATTAATGCCCTTTAAAATGTTATTTTGAAGGGCTTTTATTTTGCGACCGGGATAGCGCAGCTTCGACCTGGTCAAACCTCCACTACCGTCCACGGCGGACTATTTTCACACTAAGCGCACAGAGACAAAAAAGGAGAGCATAAAGAAAAGGTGCCAAAAATGTCATTTTCCATAAGCTTTTGGGCGACAGAAAAATCTCCCGTCCAAGAAGAATTTCTGTTCATTGTTCATTGATAATTGGTCATTGATTTTACGGTTTCCCGTAACTGCTCCTTAACAAAATTTTAATAAATTTACAGGAGCGCCAAAAATCCTGCTGTCATCCCGCCGCTAATAAGAATAATGGCTGAGGATTTTGGTGATATAACAAGTTGGCTGCAAGTGATCAGAAAAAATAAATTTCTAATTAATGATCAAAAAAATCAAATTGATTAAAAATCTCGCTGTCTTTAAAAGTTTCGACTGGGATAGTAATTTGAGAGATAAAGGTAATACTGTGATTAATTTCAAACCTATCAATATTTTATATGGTAGAAATTATTCCGGGAAAACCACTCTTTCCAGGATTTTAAGATCACTTGAAGTTGGTGAAATTTCTAATAAATATGAAAACCCAGAATTCCTAGTTAGTTTTGAGGATGGGGAGGATATTTCTCAATCTAATTTAACTGAACATCAAAGAAAGATTAGAGTTTTCAATGAAGATTTTATCAAAGAAAATTTAAAGTTTATTTCTAATCCCGAAGATAGTGTTTTGCCATTTGCAATTTTGGGAGGAAATAGTTCGCTCGAGACTGAGATATTAGATCTAAAAAAGGAATTAGGTATTGACGAGGAAGAAAAGGAAACAGGTCTTTATTTAGACTACAAAAAAGCAAAAGAGCAATTAAAAATCAGTCAAGATAATTTTGGACGAGAATCAAAAAAATTGAATGCTCAATTAAGCGATAAAGCAACTGATAGAAAAGTTGGAATAAAATATCAACCAGCTAAATTCGGTGATCAAAATTATTCAATTTCCAAATTAGAAAAAGATATCAAGTCAGTTCAAAAAGAAGATTTTCAAAGAATTGGAAATAACCAAAGTAAAGAACTGCTAATATTACTAGAGGAAAAAATAAAAACAGCAATTCCTGATCCTAAACTCCACAAAACCAAATTTGATATAATATTAATTCAGACAAAAGAACTTTTGGAAAGAAAGGTTGGAGATTCCAATAAAATTACAGAATTAGTAAAAGATAGTATTCTTAATAGATGGGTCAAAGAAGGAAAAAAATTACACGAAAATAAGTTACAAGAATGTGCCTTTTGCGGAAACGAAATTTCAGATGAAAGATGGAAAAAATTAGATAAACATTTTGATGAAGAATCAGATAAATTAGAATCAGAAATAGATCAATTAATAAGATCAATCGATCTTGAAAAAGAGCATTTAGATTATTACCTCGAAATTGACAAGAACGAGTTCTACAGTAAATTTGATAACAAGTTAGAACAGCTAGAAAGAATTAAAATTGATATAATATCAAGAGTTCAAAACGAGTTCGATTTACTAAAGAAGGATTTAGAAGAGAGAAAAAATGATATATTAAATCCTAAAAAAATAACGGCGTTTACAACTAGTGCAAATAGGTTAATCTGGTTAGAAAATTTATACAATAAACTCCGAACGGAATCGAACAGCTATTCTTCGTCTCTTAAAAAAGATCAATTACAAGCTCAGGAAGATTTAAGATTAAAAGAAGTTGCTGATTTTCTTGAAACTATAAAATATGATGAAGAATTAGAAACAATAAATGAACTGGAATCTATTTTCGAGACCGATAAAGCAAGCAAAATTGCCATTCTCGATAAAATTGAAGATTTAAAAAAATTAATCTTGGACAAGCAAAGATTGATGAATGATGAAGAAAAAGGTGCTTTAAAGGTAAACGAGTTTTTAAATAATTTTTTTGGTCACGAATTTCTAACTCTACAAGCAATTGAGCATCCAGACGAGAACGAAGAAAAAAAGATAAAATTCGAAATTATAAGAGACGGTAAAAAAGCTCATCACTTGAGTGAAGGAGAATGCAGTTTAATAGCGTTTTGCTATTTTATGGCCAAATTGGATGATGTTGAAACCAAGGGGACAAAACCAATAATTTGGATTGATGATCCAATTTCCAGTTTAGATTCAAACCATATTTTCTTCGTTTACAGCTTAATAAATTCTGAAATAATAATAAATGATAAATTTGAACAAATTTTCATTTCTACACATAATTTAGATTTTTTAAAATATCTAAAAAGATTACCAAAAGCTCTTAATAAAAACCTTAGTCATTACTTTCTCATTACAAGGGAAAATAATGAAAGTAAAATCTGCGATATGCCAAAGTATTTAAAAGATTATGTAACAGAATTTAATTTTCTGTTTCATCAAATCTATCAATGCGCTAAGGCAGATTCTGATACCTCAGAACATAGTTTATTTTATAATTTCGCAAACAATACCAGAAAATTCTTAGAAGCATTTCTATTTTACAAATATCCAAACGCTGTAGAAAGGGATGACAAACTAAAAAGATTCTTTGGTAATAATAGCCAAGCTGCATCAATGACAGATAGAATTAATAATGAATATTCTCATTTAGAAGGTTTGTTTGAGAGAAGTATGACACCAATTGATGTTCCGGAGATGAAAAAAACTGCTCAATTTATTCTTAACAAAATTGAAGAAAAAGACGAAGAGCAGTATGAAGCATTACTGAAAAGTATTGGAGTTGAAGAAGTTCAATCCGCTTAAACACCAGCAGCCAACAACGGTTCACCACCAATAAGCGGCAGCGTTAGAAGGAAAATAATTAACTTGACCAACGAATTAATACTAATCCGACAAATCCGCGTCCCTTACTCCGCCAACTGGCGATAAGCGAAACCGTTGGAAAAAATTAAAAAATGAAAACAATTACAACGGTACTGGTATTTCTTTTTACCAGTAGTATTATTGCTCAAGGTCTGAGCCAAAAGGAATTTGATAGAATAAATGCAGATGTAAAAGAAACTCTCCTGTTTATTAATAATTCCGATGATTTTCTAAAATTAGTAGAGAAGTTTAACCTTTCGGCAACTGACTCAGTGCAAATTAAAAATTTCATCTTGGATAATAGAGTTGAGTTTCTAAAAAATATGCAGGCTAAGAGCCACATTTTCCCCTTCTACTTCTTAACAAACAATCCCGACGAACTGGAGCTAACTATATTCTCGCTAACAGTTGAACCTCAAAGAAAAGGAGAAGAGTTTCACCGTGGAAAATATCATTTAATTTTAAATTCTACTGTGAAAATGGAAGATGGACATTTGACTTACAAGAATTCACAAATACTTACCCGTCCAGATCATATTAACAATTGGTTTTTGAATGGATATCAATCTTATTTAGATCAAACGGGATTAGTTTTTGATAAATTCAACCACACCCCGCCCCCACCACCGTTACCACCATCAACATTAAATTAGAAATTTTAGAAACAGGGAATTGATAAGGATCAAACCTATTTTCAACTTTTCCCTCTCGGTTTCTATAAGCCTTTCTAAAAAACATTTTCCCCCACCCCTTCTGTAACAAATGCTACATTGCTAGGTAACAAATGTTACTGATAGCAGCACTTCCTGAGGGTATTTTTGTCTCACAAATTTTAAGAGATGAAAAGAACAAGAACCCTTATCCTTTTTCCCATACTGTTTTTTGGCTTCCTGTTACAGGCGCAGGAAACAGTTTCCATTGGAAAGGAAGAAGTGCTGCAACGCGTGCAGGATAATAACAGTCAGCTAAGGATCTCCCAGCAGGAGTTCCTTGCAGCCCGGGCGCAGTACCGACAATCCAACGCAGTTTTTCTACCCAACATAAGTGTCTCCCATACCGGAATGACCACCAATAATCCCCTTATGGCCTTTGGTTCCAAACTGAACCAGGAGCGCATCACCCAAAGTGATTTCGATCCCGCCCGCCTTAACAACCCCGACCGCATCGACAATTTCGCTACCAAAGTGGAAGTGCAGCAACCGCTGGTAAACCTGGATGGCTTCTGGGAGCGTGGTGCTGCGAAGAACAAGATGCAGGCTACAGAACTGCAGGGCGTTCGCACCGGCGACCACATGAAACTCGAAACCGAAAAAGCCTATATGCAGCTGCAGCTCGCTCACAAAGCGGTGACCGTACTGGAGCAGGCGCTGGAAACAGCACAGGCGAACCTGAGACTAGCCGAGAACAACTTCAAGCAGGGCTATCTGCAGCGCTCTGATGTGCTGGCCGTGGAAGTGCGCGTGACCGAGGTGAACAACCAGCTGCAGTACGCCAGGAGCAACGTGCAGAACGCGAGCGATTACCTCATGTTCCTCATGGGCGACTCGATTGACGCCGTGCTGCTGCCAAAGAATTCCCTTAGCGTGCAGCTGAATTCCGCAACCGCTCCTGCCCTTCCCGCCGACCGTGCCGACATAAGAGCAATGGAACTGGCCACCGATGCAAGAAGGAAAATGTATACGGCCTCAAAAATGTCATTTTTGCCCCGTCTTAATGCCTTTGGAAGCTATGAACTTTATGATGACGAGATCTTCCAGGGAGATGCTAACGGCTACCTGGCCGGAGTCGCTTTGACCTGGGATGTTTTTGACGGCAGCAAGCGCTTCGGAAAGACCCAACAATCCAAAGCCGAATTCAAGCAGGCAGAACTGGAACTGGAACAACACGTACAACAGAGTCAGCTGGAACTAAACCGCGCCACCCGCGCTTTACAGGATGCAGAGAACAAACTGCAGCTCACCCAACTGGCCCTGGAACAATCCAAAGAAGCCCTGCGAATAAGAAATAACCGTTACGAACAGGGTCTCGAAAAAACAACAGACCTCCTTGGCGCCGAAACCCAATATTCAGAAAAGCAGCTGGAGTATTTCCAGACGGTGTATGAGTATAATTATGCAGTAGCATACCTGGAGTTTTTAACAGAGAGTACAGAATAGTGGAAAGTGGGGAGAGGAAAGTGGAGAGTAAAAAAATCCAAGCACCAAGCACCAAATTCCAATACCACTCTAAAAATACATTTTTCGGCTCCCTTTAGTCCCGATAGCTATCGGGAGGGCAAACGAAAAAAGAATAAGTAAACAAATGTCACACTGAGCCAGCGACTGAAAGGAGCGACGGTCGAAGTGGTTCTGGAAACAAAAATAAAATTTGAACAAGAATGCCCTTCTCCCCCTTCAGGGGGCCGGGGGAAAAAAGGGAGTGAAGAGTACAAAGACCTCTCGACTCCGCTCGAGGTGACAGCGAAAAACAACTGAAAACCCATAACCGAGAACTAAAAAAACTTTGAACATTAAACTTTAAACCTTGAACCAACAGAAATGAAAAAAACAATATACACACTAGCATTAGCTTCCCTGGGATTATTCGCGACGAGCTGTGGCAGCGATGATAAAAAACAGGCGGTAAATGAAAGTCCCGTTGTACCCGTACAGGTGGAGAATCCGGCGGGGGCGGGAGATCGTTTTCTTACTGCCAGCGGGAAGATCGAAGCGGTGAACAGCGCCACCCTTAGCACCCGCATGATGGGGTTTGTAGATGACATTCCCGTGGATGTGGGAGACCGTGTAAATAAAGGACAGTTGCTGGTTTCCATCAATAACAGCGACCTGCAGGCAAAACGGGCCCAGGTAAACGCTGGTATCACCGAAGCTGAAGCCGCTTTTAACAACGCTAAAAAAGATTACGAACGTTTTAAGGCGCTTTACGAAGAGCAGTCGGCTTCCCAGAAAGAAATGGACGACCAGACCGCGCGTTTCGTGATGGCGCAGGCACGGCTTGAAGCTGCCAGACAAATGAAAAATGAAGTGAACTCCCAGTTCGCTTACGTGAACATACGTGCTCCCTTTAGCGGAGTCATCACCAACAAATTTGCCGAAGAAGGCACTATGGCGAATCCGGGTCAGCCGCTTTTAGCCATAGAAGCCCCCGGGAATTTTGAGGTGACTGCAAGAGTTCCGGAATCCAGTATTTCCAAGGTAGAAACAGGAACCAAAGTAGACGTCATGGTAAAATCTGTTGACGAATCCGTTCCGGGAATAGTGGGCGAAGTAAGTACTTCGGCCAGTAACACCGGCGGACAATACCTGGTTAAAGTAGCTCTTGAAGATTCTGAAGCCAATTTAAAATCAGGCATGTATGCCACGGTGAGGTTTCCGGTAGAGAAGCAGGAAAGCACTGCCGAAGTGGTAATGATGCCAACCGAGGCTATCATTACCCGCGGGGACCTGAAAGGAGTTTATACCGTGAGTCAGCAAAATACCGCGATGCTAAGATGGCTGAGACTGGGAAGAACTTACGGAGACCGTGTAGAAGTTCTTAGCGGACTTAACCCTGAGGAAGCCTATATAGTTTCGGCAGACGGAAAATTGTTCAACGGAGCAAAAGTTAGTGTAAAGGAATAAAGCAGCGTTAAGGATTGAGGCAGTTATCCTCCCGACCGCAGGAAGGGAGATAGCGCCGAAAGCCTGACCCCGCCGAAGCTTAAGCGAAGGTGGGGAAACGCCCAAAGAACCATAAATAATATGAAAGAAGGATTAGCAGGCAAGATTGCCAAAGGCTTTATAAATTCGAAATTGACGGTGTTGCTCATGATCGTGTTCATGATCGTGGGGGTGTACGCGTCGTTTCTCATTCCCCGCGAGGAAGAGCCGCAGATCGATGTGCCCATGGCCGACATTTTTGTAGGCTATCCGGGTGCAAGCCCTACCGAGGTGGAACAGCGCATTATTAAGCCCCTGGAAAAGATGGTTTCTAACATTCCGGGTGTGGAGTATGTCTACTCTACTTCCATGGAGGAACAGGGGATGTTGATCGTGCAGTTCTACGTGGGCGAGGATATTGAACGTTCGTATGTGAAGCTCTACAACGAGCTCATGAAGAATATGGACCAGTTCCCGCCAAATGTGACCCAGCCGCTGGTGAAGACCCGGGCTATTGACGATGTTCCGGTACTGGGGCTCACTCTGTGGAGCGAAAATTATGATGATTACCAGCTGCGGCAAATGGCCAATGAGCTGCGCCATGAGATCGAAAAGGTGGAAGATGTTTCTATTGTGAACACCATTGGGGGCCGTGACAGGCAACTGCGCGTGGTGCTGGACAAAGACAGGATGGCGGCCAGTGGCTTGGATATGCTGGGGGTTTCTGAAAAGATCCAGGCCTCCAATCAGCAGCTTTCCTCCGGAAGTTTTGACCGGAATGACAGTGAAATTCTGGTTAGCTCCGGAAGCTTTTTGGAATCCCCTCAGGATGTGGAAAACCTAATCGTGGGACTGAATAATGGTCAGCCGGTGTACCTGAAGCAAATTGCAACGGTACAGGACGGGCCTGAGATCTCAAAATCCTATGTGAATTTTGGATTTGGACAGGCAATAAATGCTTCGGAAAATTATCCGGGGGAATATCCTGCCGTAACCTTATCTGTAGCCAAACGCAAAGGAGCCGATGCGATGAAGATCGCCGATGTTATCCTGGAGAAAGTGGAACACCTGCAAACGAACCTTATTCCGGAAGATGTGCATGTGGAAGTGACCCGAAACTACGGGGAAACCGCTTCGCACAAAGTTGCGGAACTGTTGCTGCACCTTATTGGCGCGATCATAGCGGTGACCCTGGTAGTGATGCTGGCCATGGGCTGGCGTGGCGGACTGGTGGTATTCCTTTCGGTACCTATCACCTTTGCCCTTACGCTGCTTAGTTATTACATGCTTGATTACACCCTGAACAGGATCACCTTGTTTGCTCTGGTATTCGTAACAGGTATTGTGGTGGATGACTCGATCATTATTGCCGAGAACATGCACAGGCACTTTAAGATGAAACGCCTGCCCTTCAAACAGGCCGCACTCTATGCCATTAACGAAGTAGGAAACCCAACAATCCTTGCGACCTTTACGGTCATCGCATCGGTGCTGCCAATGGCTTTTGTAAGCGGACTGATGGGACCTTATATGAGCCCAATGCCAATTGGTGCTTCTATCGCGATGATCCTGTCCCTTTTCGTGGCACTTACGATCACGCCATACCTCGGATTTATTTTTCTTAGGGAAAAGACCAAAAAAGGAGCACCTGAAAAGCCTGAAGAGAAGATTGAAGATTCCATGATCTACCGCATCTACAGGCGCATTGAAGAGCCACTTATCGACAACAAGAAGATCCGTTGGGGCTTCCTGGGCTTAACTGCCCTACTCCTGCTGGGTTCTGTTGCCTTGTTCTTTACGGAAGACGTGGCAGTGAAAATGCTGCCTTTCGATAATAAGAACGAATTCCAGGTGGTGATCGACATGCCTGAAGGAACAACTTTAGAGAGAACAGCCGTGGTGACCAAAGAGCTAGGTCAATACCTTAGCAATAGCGAACAGGTAGTAAATTACCAAACCTATATTGGCACCTCTGCCCCCATTACCTTCAACGGACTCGTACGTCACTATGACCTTCGGGGAGCTAGTAACACTGCCGATATCCAGGTGAACCTGTTGCCAAAAGGAGATCGTGATTTGCAGAGTCACGACATTGCAAAACTGCTGCGTCCGGATATCCAGGCGATAGGAGATAAATACGGAGCCAACATCAAGCTGGTGGAAGTTCCGCCGGGACCTCCGGTATTATCTACCATAGTAGCGGAAGTCTACGGACCCGATTATGAGACACAGATCGCACTTGCTGACAGTATCCAGACCATACTTCATAATACCGAAGATGTGGTAGATATAGACTGGATGGTCGAAGCCGATCAAAAAGAGTACGAATTCGAAATAGATAAGGAAAAAGCCATGCTCAATGGCATTGCTCCCCAGCAGATCGTTTATACCCTGAACTCCGCGATGGGGGAAAGAGCTATTACGCAGCTTTATGATGAAGAAGCTACCCAAAGGGTGGGAATCGTGCTTACCCTGGATGAAGAGGAAAAATCTTCGGTTGAGGATATCATGAATATCCAGATCGCTTCCCAAAGTGGTCAAATGATCCCCATTGCCGATCTGGTAACGCCAAAAGAGGTGGTAAGGGACAAGAGCATCTATCGTAAAAATCAAAAACGAGTGGTTTATGTGCTGGCCGATATGGCCGGGGAACTCGAGAGCCCTGTTTACGCTATCCTTGGAATGGAAGAAAAACTGAAGGAGATCGACATGCCGGCCGGTTATGAGATCAGTGACCTGTATATGGGTCAGCCGCAATATGAAGATGACTATACTGTAAAATGGGACGGAGAGTGGCAGATCACCCTGGAGGTGTTCCGGGATCTGGGAATTGCATTTCTGGGAGTGATCGTGATCATTTACATCCTCATCGTGGGCTGGTTCCAGAACTTTAAGGCACCTATAGTGATGATGGTTGCCATTCCGCTTTCCCTGATAGGGATCGTACTTGGACACTGGATCATGGGCGCCTTCTTTACCGCTACTTCGTTTATTGGGATGATCGCGCTCGCCGGGATCATGGTGCGGAACTCGGTGCTGCTCATTGATTTCGTGAACCTGCGACTGGAAGACGGAATTCCGTTGAAGCAGGCGGTGATCGAAGCAGGGGCCGTAAGGACCACGCCAATCCTTTTAACCGCAGGAACGGTAGTAATAGGAGCCTTTGTGATCCTCTTCGATCCAATTTTCCAGGGACTGGCCATCTCGCTGATGGGAGGAACCATAGTTTCAACCTTCCTAACCCTGTTGGTAGTGCCACTGGTGTACTACATGATCGAGAGAAAGAAGTATGAGGACAGGGAGGAGAAACCGGAGGTTGTGGAAGAGAGAGAAACGGAGTTATCCAGTGCAGAGTTATGAGTTATGAGTTGTGAGTTTCGGGTTGCGGGTTGTCAGTTGTCAGTTGTGAGTTGTGAGTTGTGGGTAGCCTTTCCGCTTTACCCCTTCCCTAAAGGGAGGCGGAAACGAGTTACATTGTCACCTCGAGCGGAGTCGAGAGGTAATGAAGGAGGTCTCGACTTCGCTCGACCTGACAGAAAAGTGTGACGAATGACAAATAAATCACAAAAAATAACCATGAATTTTTCATGGAGGGCGGGGGGTTAAACGAAATACGAAGTTAGAAGTACGAAGGAATGAAAAAATAAAAAATACAGTTCACAATAATTTTTTCGGCTCCCTTTAGGGTGGGGAAAAAACGAAAAAAGATTTTGAAATTATTGACCTCTTGACGCCGCTCGAGGTGACAGTAAAAACAACCGAAAACCGAAAAACGACAACCAAGAACCGAAACCTTGAACCTTGAACATTAAACCCAAGAAGATGAAACTACTAATAGTAACAAGCGTAGCAGCTTTTCAAAAAGACGTACTAAAGCTATTTAAAAAAGCGAATATTGAAGCCTTCAGCTCTTCAGAGATCGATGGCTATAAGAACGGAAATAACCTGGTCGCTACTCAGAGTTGGTTTCCCGGAGAAAAGGGAGGAAATGAATCCTCCATGTTCTTTTCGTTCACAGATGAGGAGAAGATCAGCGAATTCTTTAACACAGTACGGGAATTTAACAATAACCTGGAGACCAATAACCCTGTTCGTGCAGTAGTAGTCCCTATAGAACAATCGATTTAACAATGATCAATAAACAATTAACAATTTAAAATTCAAGATTATGCTAAACAGAGTAATACGCGGTATCGCCGGAACCTTCATTCTTATAAGTCTGCTGCTGGCAGTATACGTCAACATCAATTGGTTATGGTTTACAGCCTTTGTGGGAATCAATTTATTGCAGTCTTCCCTAACGCAGTGGTGTCTAATGGAAGATATTCTGAAGAAATTCGGGATAAGGAATGAAGCCATACCTAAGAAATCCCGCTCCAATATTTAACCGCAGGAATTTTTGAAGCGTCAAAACCTGGTGGTTTACATCAACTGATTTTTTCCTAAAGGAAGATGATCCTATTAAAATAAAGATCATACCGGCAATTCAGATTCACAGTTTATTAATACTGACTGTTCAGGCCTTCTCCCCAAACAATAACGTATTACTGCCGTAAACTTCATCTTTTCTGAAAAAACTGATGTCCAAATGGTCATTTTTGAGAAGCCAGGAGATCTGCTCTTCGTGAGCGGAGTTTATACCGGAATTGAAGAGGACCTTACCATATGGTGTTAACAAGGAAGCTACATTTTTCCAGAAGACATTTGAAAAGAACTGCTCGGGTACCTGCAGATCCAGGAAGAGGTCCACGATGATGAATCCGAATTTCTCCGGCGAGGCTTCTACATACTCCCCGGCATCTGCACAAATAAGTTCGAGGGGTTGATGTGCTTCAATTTCAAATTCCTTTTTTGCAATCTCAATAACGGCAGCATCCAGTTCTACCGCAGTGATCTTGCCGTAGTAGCCGTATTTCTCCCGAAGCAGGGGGATTGCGCTTCCTCCACCCAGGCCAAGAAGTAAAACGGGAGCAGCACGGTCTGCACGAACTTCTGCGAAGCCGCGGTCCAGCACCTCCTGCAGCGCACCATAGGAATAATTGGCGTTGCTGCTATCAAGCACTTTGCGGCCATTGATCCAGGTGACTTCCAGCTTTCCGCTGTAGTTGGAATTGTATTTTTTAGTTAGTGGCCACAGGTAACTGAGGGATCTTTTCATAGCCCCGTAAAAATACGATTTTAGAAGTTGGAAGGAGGAAGGGAAGTGGAAAAGAGAGAAGTTCAAGGAAATAATAAAACTGAATTGAATTGGGCTAAAGCCCTTAGTTCAAATATTTATACACGCCTCCGCCTGAAGGCGAAGGCAATTCAGAAAAAAATTCTTATCTCTATGGAAGTTTAAATTTCTGCCTTTAGGCAAAGGCAAGGCGGAGAGGCTAATCCCCGAAAATTTCAGAATATTTGGTTATCCCTGCTTTTGAATTGCCCCTGGCTTTAGCCAGGGGTTTTTAAGAAAAATTATAACAGGGCTTTAGCCCAAATTTTGTCCTCTGCACAATTTATCTTATTCTGCCATTAATTCAGTGACTTCAAGCTTCCCCTTTTAATTGGACCTGAAAGTTTTGCGCAACCGGTAAACATCAGATTCCGGGCACCAAATATAGTGGCTTATTAAAACACAGTCTTGACTCCTGGCTCTTGTTTCTTGTTTCTATTCTTCGGTTTCTTCTTCTTCATTTTATTCAGCCAGATTAAGGTTCCGGTGATGGGCAGACTGGTGGCGATGAGGCAGGCGAGGAAATAGATGATCTTGGAAAAAGTCCCGAAGATCTCGCCCGTGTGAATTGGCTTGATAAGGGAAGCTATCTGTACATTCAGAGGTTTTTCACTGAAGATCTCTTTGTTTAAAACAGTCCCGTCTCTATCTAAAACCAGCTGATCTGTCGTCACGGGAGACCAGCCGTTATCATTGGTCTTCCTGATATTATACACTCCGTCCTCCCCCGAAGGAAATGAGATGGTGGTGGTGCCGTCGTAATTCAGCTCTTCAGAAGAAATGCTGCAGATAGAAGCCAGGGAGGCTTCATCTCCCGCACCTATATTATCATTTGAAATAAAGGAAGGGGCTCCGCCCCTGTTAAATACTTTGGTCCCCAGCACAGAACTTCCTGCTTCCCTGTACCACTCAAAACTCCAAAAGAGCCCCGTGAGGGTCATGATCACAAGAAAAATGCAGGCGTAAAATCCAAGTGTGTTGTGAAGATCGTGATTGATACGTTTCCAGTTGGCAGAAGTTTTAATCTTAAAGCCGCTTTTCATGTTCTTCCATTTCAGCTTTTTTGGAAACCAGAGCACTACCCCGCTTAAGGCTAGGAAAAGGAAGATGATCGTAGCTATCCCAACAATGGGTCTTCCAATAGCTGAATCTAAAAGAAGCCAGCGGTGCATCCTGAAATTCCACATGAAAAATCCGTCAAGGGAGGATTTTTTAGACTGCAAGTATTCGCCGGTATAAGGATCTACGTAAAAGGTGGTGCCGCGGCGATCTTCGGGCGATGTCTTAACTCTAAATTCATAGGCTTTCCCGGCTTCCGCAGGTATGCTTACAGAGGACACTTCTCCTTCCTTCTGCAAGGCTTCAGCTAAAGTTTCAATCTTCATGACCTTCGTGCCGGAGACCTGGAAATCTTTAGCAAAAAAACTTTTGATCTCCTTCTCAAAAGTGAGCACCGTTCCGCTTAAACATACAAGAAAAAGGATGATCCCGCTGCCAAGGCCAAGCCATAAATGAAGGTCATTCAATAACTTTCTAAAGCCGTATTTTTTCTTTTTATTCTTCATTGAAGGAAATTTAAAATTCCGGCCACCAACCAGAGGCTGCAGCCGGAACTGTGTGATTTTTTTATTCTTATGTTTCTATTTAAAACACCCCGATAAAGTGATTGCCCGGCTCATTGAGCAACTGCGCACCTTTGGTCGCTTCTCCGGTTACGCTATTCAGGATATAGATATTTCCATCTTTTCCTACAGGAGAAACAGTCACATAAACATTATCCCCGTCTACCACAAAGCCCTGGTACTGGAAGAAGTACATATCCGGCTCGTAAGGCAGATTTACTCTCTCGGCTGTTCTTGAATTAAGATCTACCCTCGCCAGGAAACTTTGTTGCGTAGTTGCATTAAAACCTGTGGTTGCTGCCCCCTCATGAGTGTACATCACGTAAGCAATTCCGTTTTTCACATATCTCCAGCTCTGGATGTAGGCTCCTTCAACGCCCAGGGCTTCATCAAGGCTAAAGTCATAGCTGTTATCATATTCATTGTTTGAATTGATCTTTAGAATATGTGACCCGCCCGGATCTCTTTGAGTAGCCTGGTAGATATTACCATCCTCGGCCAGGAAGCTGTTAAAGCTACGGTAACCGCTGGTATCCCCAAATCCTAAGGTAGATGTGATCACTTTAGGATTCTCAAGAGATGGATAGTCTACCACAAGTGCTTTTGAACCAAGTCTTTCGTAGGCGTTCGCGTCACGTTCTCCTGTGGCAGGATCTGTTTTTCCCATCCAGATTCCAATGACCAATTTATCTCCTGCAGCATTAAGTACCGGCGTATCCAGCCTAAAAATATGGTGGCCTGCTGCCTCTTCTTCTGCAGAAAGAGGGATCTCAAAAGAGATATTATTTGAGATCTCTACGTTCTCCATGTCTATGGTAACTATTGTAGCAGTACCTCTTGTAAACTTATAAGTTTCTCCTTCATTCACCTGCGGTCTGGTAACGCTAACGGCCACTCCTGTTTTATCTCCATCGAACAACTTCACCCATCTTGGAGAAGTTCCAGCATATTGTAAAATATTGACCAGACCCCCTGTTTGCTCAAAATTGTCACCTCCATTAACCATGTACTTGAAAAATTCTCCTCCATTGTCGCCTCCGTAGGCAATATTGAACATGGTAGAACCATCTACCGAAGACTGTAATCTTGCCGTCCTTTGAGATCTAACCTGGAATCCGTTCTCAAAAACATTGATAGCATAGTCAGGATCTTGGGCGTTTTCTTTTGAGATAGAATATATCACGGTACCCCCATTACCGTTGCCCGGGGTTTCATCCATTACTGCTCCTGCAATGGTAAACCACCTGCTTTCTCCGGGATTTGGTTCGGGGTCCGGAGTGATGGGATCATCACTGCTGCAACCTGTTGAAAGGTTTAACAGTCCGGCTACAACTGCATAACCGAGTACTTTTGTAAATCTATTTTTCATTTTTTTCATTATTTAGAAATTATTGATTGAGTAATTGAGTTTTAGGTAAAATGCTCTTCCGGGTTTCTGAACCGCAAAATTGTCATAGGCCTGTTCATTGAAGATGTTGTTGGCATCAAAACTTACTATGAGGTTCTTCTTCGGAAACACATAGCTTAATCCAACATCCTGAATATGCTGTTCGGGAACCTGGGAATTCTCCAGACCACTTCTTTTATTAATGATCCAGACGTTGTAAAAAGATTCCACATACGCATAGTTGTAGTATATGTTTAGCAGGGATCCCTTTTGAAAGATGTTCCTGAAAGAGTATTGTGCCGCGGCATTGGCTGTTAAAAATGGTTCACTGGGAAGTTGTGCATTATAATTGAACAACACATTCCCGTTGCTATCATATTTGGCCTTCATCCTGGTATTGAATTTTGACATGTTCACCAGCAGGTTCAGGTTATTTTTATAGGTATAATTCAGCTCTGCATCAAAACCCTGAGATTGGGTCTTATTCAGGTTCTCAAAAGGAGCTGTCTGGATCGCGTCGTTAAGTGTGGTTTGAGTCTGCCTTACGATCTTATCCTGCGTGTCCCTCAGGAAGCCTGAGCCGTAAAGAGAGATGCTGTGGTCACTTATTTTATAAGGTCCGAGTTTTAATCCCAGGTTGTAATTGTTACTTTTTTCAGGTTCAATTCCTGGGTTTTCCACAATATTTTCTCCCACATCCCCAAAGGTTTCATTATCTGAAGGCAGCCGGATAGCTCTCTCTGCGGAACCCAAAACGGCTATGCCCGAATTGACCAGGTACGATACCGCCATTCCATACCCGGTGTGGCTGGTTTCCCGGCTAAAATGTTCTTCTACCCTCACGTCTTCACCATCTATCCTTCTTACAACAGGATCCATTTTCTCAATTTCCTGCTGATAATACTTTCCAAAAATGGTAGTTTTTAATGCCTCTTTTAACCACCGGGATTCATAAGAAAGAGAAGTGACATTTTTTTCCAGTTTCCGCGTCTCCACAAAATCCCTCCTTATTCCATTCCACAGTTCATTATTCTCATCCCTGGAAATATTGTAAAGTACATGGTTGAAACTCACCTTATGATTATTATCGATCGAATACCCTAGTCCGCCTCTAAAAGAGTAAATATCTCTGTAAATATTCTGAATTGTTAGAGGCCCCTGCTGCGCTCCCCGCTGCGAAGGAATTGGCGCTCCCGTCCTACGGTCCCTGCTTAATTCGCCAGACCAGTTGTAGGTCCAGGTTACGGTGTCATTGATGGTTCTTTTACGCTCGCTATACAAGCCATGGAAATCAAGGTCCAGACCTTTGATCAAAAGATCAGATTTCTCGTAAGTGAGATCTACAATTCCGGCATCGGCTTCCATGAATCTGCCCTTATAGGGAATCGTCATGTAAGTTCCATGCTGAATTTCATTATAAGAATCGGAAGCTGTATAGCCTACAGAAAAAAGATCTGCAAATTTGACATTTTTGACACCCGTTTCGATAATTCCGCCGTAAGAAGAATATTCGTCATTGAATCTCTTCACCTTTACATAGTCATACTTCCCGTTGGGCAGGATGTTGTAGACATTCCTTCCCCAAACCTCATAATCATTATCGGAATGATTATAAAATCCTGAGGCTTTCACAAAAAACCCGGAATTTTCTGCCTGATACACAGCATTGAAGTTCGCCTGAGTAGTATTGAAGGAGCCGTAGGAAACTGAAGCATTGATCTGGCTGCTAAAATCCTTTTTCAGAATGACATTTATGGCACCTCCTAAAGCATCAAAAGCCAGCTCGGCGGGAACCACACCTTTATAGACGTCAATCCTTTCGATCATGCTTGGACTTATGCTGTTAAGGTTAAAGGAAGAGCCATAGGAAGAGATTGGAATTCCGTCAATAAAGAGCTGAATAGAGTTACCGGACATTCCATTGAGATTATAATCTACAGAAGCCCCTAAACCCCCATCCTGCCGAATTTTTACTCCAACACTCCTGTTTAGGAGCTCATTGGTTTGAATATTTCGCACTGCAGCTTCCTGCGTCTCAATCACATTTACGGCAAAGCCCTTTTTCTCGATTTCAGATTTGACAGATTCTATGTTCAGGAGCACTTCTTCCAGCTCATAATCTGAAGCATTGTTGATCTGCAAATTGAGTATTATATCCTCCCTAGCAATAATAACTTCTTTGTAATCTAAATATTCAGCCTTTTTAATCTCCAGGATATAGGCTCCGGAAGAAAGCCCCTCAATTTCATAATAGCCTGAAGTATTTGAAACAGTCTTATATTCTCTAATTGTGTTGGAAAGCACTATCTCAACATTGGCAGAAGAATAACCATTATGATCTTTCACATGGCCGGTAAGCTTATAAACAGCATTAGCACCTGCCTTGAGCTTTTCTGAAGAACTCTGCGCCGTCTGAGCCATTAGTGCCACTGAAAAACCGTAAAAGAAAGCCAGGAAAAAATAGATTATTAGAGATTTCAAGAATTGTGCTTATTTAGATTTAATAAAAATAATTACCTTTGGCAAAGGTACAGGAGCAGAAGAGCTCCCGGATAACGCAAAAGGAATTTTTACTTACGAGAAAGGAATAATGTTCCGGCCGGTCTTTCGCCGGAAAGGAGGTACAAAGAAGTCACACAGATAATTAAAACATGGAATTAAGGTTAGAGAGTTCTCTTTTTGAAGAAAATGCTGTGGTGAAAACTTTCAGCAAAGATTTTCGCGCCGAAATTTTTAATGAAGAAACTATAATTATTGACAGGGTGGAAATAAAAGGAAATGTCCGTCAACTGCATCTTGACCGTTTCTGTTTAGTTATTCAGGATCTACAGGTTCCCGCAGGTTATACCATGAACATCTCCGGAAATTCCCCGGTTTTCAAGCTTCATTTTGAGCTGGAAGGAGACTATAACTACACTCCGGCAGATCCCGCCGCTCCTGTTATGTCCATTCCCGCAGGACACTTCAATATCTTCTATTTAACCAGGCCCGAAGGCTGCCTTAATTTTAAAGCCCCTTCCCGAAAAACCCTGGAAGTCTTATTCACGGAAGAACTCCTGAAGAAAATAATTGGTTTCGATTACAGTGGATTATCTTCAAAATTAAAAGCCGGGCTAAACAAGAACCGCGCATTCCTGTTATGGGAACAAAGCAGACCCATCCCAGCCGAACTCCAACAACACATTAGAGAAATAATAAGCTGTTGGTACTGTGGACATATTAAAAAGATCTACCTGGAAGCCAGGATCACAGCCCTGCTAGTGAATTTTCTCGTAGATGACACTTCAAATACTTCTGAAATTGAAGATAAAAATCTTTCAAAAACAGAACATGAAGGAATTCTGAGAGTGGAAGAACACATCAGGGAAAATTTCAGGGAGTTCATAACCATTGCAGAACTCGCACCCATAGCCGGACTCAATACTTCAAAACTGAAGCAATGTTTCAAAAAAGTGTATTCCACAACCATTTTTAAGTATATCACCAGGCTCAGAATGGAAAGTGCAAAAACACTTATAAAAGATGATAAATTATCGGTTTCGGAAGCTGCTTACAAAGTAGGGTATAAAAATCCGCAGCACTTTACGGTCGCCTTTAAAAAATACTATGGTATCCTGCCAAGTTCTCTTAATTGAAAAATTTAGTTTATTAGAAGTACTTCTTTCAATATTTCAGACCCGGAGAAACTACTTGCTGTTCCTGTTTAACAAGAGCCAGTATAATGCCACGACTAGAATTGTCAATATTCCTCCTGCTATGTAGATCTTATATTCCATTGGGGAGTTCAGGTTGAAGGGGATTAGGAAAATTGACAAATAAAATTGATTTAAACTATGATAATTATCAGGTTAGGAAATTTTCAGATAGATCAAGACTATATTTCTGCTTCTCCATTTCCTGCTGCATTCAAAGTCCTCTGATTCTATGTAAAACAACCAGATCCTGCTCATTAGATGAGCAGGATCTGGTTGTTTTTAGTTCTGTTGACTTTTATTTTCTTTAAAAAGGCATTTATTCTTTATATTTTTCAAACCAGGCAAGAATCGCAGCTACTTTAGCTATGAGATTACTCGGCTTGTTGGCAATTCCATGTGATGCACCGGGAATCCTAACCATGGCTGCCTCCACACCTTCAAGTTTAAGAGCTGTATAAAATTGTTCAGATTCGGCTATAGGAGTTCTGTAATCTTCCTCTCCCGTCAATAGCATTGTAGGTGTAGTAATATTTCCCACATAAGATATTGGAGACCGCTCCATATAATGTTCAGGATCTTCCCAGGGCTTGGCAGGAAACCAGTATTTGGTAAAAAAAGCAGGGTTATCTGCATACAATACAAAACTGTACCAGTTGATCACCGGCTTGGCTACCACGGCAGCACTAAACCTATCGGTTTTCCCAATGATCCATGCGGTTAATACTCCGCCCCCACTGCCACCAGTTACGAACAGGTTCTCCTCATCAACAAAACCTTTTTCGATCACTGCATCCACACCGCTCATAAGATCGTCATAATCCTGATTGGGATAATTGTGATGGATAAGATTTCCAAATTCGGCACCGTAGCCACTGCTTCCCCGCGGATTGGAATAGAGCACTACATAACCTGCTGCAGCAAACGCCTGTACCTCTGCGGAAAAAACTGAGCCGTAACTTGCGAAAGGTCCACCGTGGATCTCCAGGATAAATGGATATTTCTTATTGGGATCAAAGTCGGGAGGTGTTACCAGCCAACCCTGAATCTCTCTTTGATCAAAAGAGGATTTCCAGGTGATCTCTTCCACATTACCCAGTTCGCGGTAGGAAAACAGATCATCATTTAAAGCCGTAATCCGCTCCACGTTTCGCCCCTCCTTTATGGCAAGATCTGCAGGATGTTCAGGAGTGCCCAGTGTGTAGGCAAGTGTTCCGTCCTTCGAAACTGAAAAAGCTGCTGCATTATAAGGCCTGCCCAGGGAGAGTCCGCCCAAATTATCTGCGACCACTTCGGTGTTTCCTTTGAGATCTATGTGACCTATTTTAGTTTTGCCATGGTCGTTATAATGGAAGTAAAGACCTCTGCCCTTTCCATCCCACTGTATATTCTCAATGTCCCTGTCAAAGTCTGTAGAAAGGTGGCGTATGTTGGAACCATCTGGCTCCATCACATAAAGCTCACTCATCTGGTATCCCAGATATTCATCGTCATAACCTGTAAATGCAATAAGGTCACCTTTAGGAGAAACTTTTGGGCTACTGTCCGGCCCTACTCTCGTAGTAAGTGTCTTCATTTCTCCGGACGCTATTTCCAGCTCATAAATTTCAGAATTATTAGGTTCCAGGTCTGCATCCTCGTGTAGATTAGCCGAAAAATACAGCTTTGTGTTATCTTCAGACCATGCAGGGGCTCCAAGATTCTCTTCTGCAGTGGTGAGCTGTCGCGGAGTTCCGCCATCGGTGGACAGTACAAAAATTTGATCATTCCCTGCCTTTAAATATCCGCTGCCGTCGCCACGATAATTTAATTCATCAATATATATAGGAGCTTCATTCCATTTTGCGCCTTCAGGTTTCTGCGGTAGTTGAATAATTGATTCCTCTTGTTCAGGAACAAACATAGTAAAAGCGACCTGATCTCCTTTGTGGGACCAGCTAACATTTCCGGGAGATTGGGAAGTATTGGTCAACGGAAAAGTTTCCCGGGTATCCATCCACATTAGAAAGAGTTTCATTTTCTCATCCTGCATATTTGAAAGAAAGACGATCTTACTCCCGTCCGGTGACCAGCGTGGAGAAATATCGGTCTGGTTTCCTGAGGTTAGCGGCCGGTTCTGGCTGCCGTCGGCATTCACTATCCAGAGATTGGAATGATTACTATCGGTCATTATGTCTTTGAAATTCCTAACGTAAATGACCTTTTTACCATCGGGAGAGATCTGCGGATCGGATACAAATTCAAGATCAAAGAAATCAGTGAGTTCCAGCGGTGTTTTCTGGGCTGAGACTGAAGTCCCTAATACTAAAAAGAGAAACAGGGGAAATAATTTTTTCATATAAGCTGAATTTTAGGGAGCTCAAAATACAAAACTCCTTGCTCATAAGAAAGATGAAAATTTAGCTCCACTATGGACGACGCGGTTTCCGACAGCGTCCGGTGATCTTTGATGATCCATTTTTGACAATAGTGCAGTTTGATAGAAGCTATTAAAACAACCAAAAAAGCCCTGCTGCCGATAGGACTGAAGGGCTTCCAAATTGGAAAACTGTAAAGAATAAAAATTATCTATACAACCACACTAGGCAAAAGCCTTATTATGCCAGTTCAAAGCTTCTTCCAGATTTAAATCCATCACAGAGTCTACTATAATGTCCGGTTTAAAAGCATAATCGTCAAGGCTCTCTCTGCTCGAAATTCCGGAAAGGGTAAGAATTGTGGTATATCCTAATTGAACTCCGCCCAGGATATCTGTATCCATAGTATCTCCGATAATGATTGTCTCCTTTGCCTCAAGTCCTAAGTACTTACGCGCAGATCGCATCATGACCGGACTGGGCTTCCCCACCGAAAATGCCTTTTTCCCGGTAGCTTCTTCTATCATGGCAACTACGGCCCTGATTCCAAGATTGGTCCAGCCCGTCTTTTTAGGCGAGGGATCAAGATTGGTAGCTATAAGACGCGAACCGGAGAGGATCATATCTACCGCGGAGTTCACCATTTCGAGGGTAAAATTCCGGCCTTCCCCCACCACAACAAAATCGGGTCGTTGATTAACAAGATTGTAACCTTCCCGCGCCAGGCTTGTGATCAATCCACCTTCGCCTAAAACATAAGCACTTCCGTTCGGTTTCATAAATGAAAGAAAGGAGGCTGTTGCCATGGCGCTGGTATATACATTCTGTTCAGTGATATGAATGCCCATTTTTGCGACCTTGTTCACCGCATCCAGTGGTGTACGCTGACTATTATTGGTCATGAAAAGAAATGGGATATCTCTTTCCTGTAGCTGTTCGATAAATCTATCGGCGCCGGGGATCAAAGTGTCATTTCCGTAGATCACTCCATCCATATCTATTAAAAATCCTTTTTTCATAGCATTTATTTTTAATAATTAATTACTGGTTTCCGGACAGGTCAAGGTGGTGATAAAAAAATAAAGGATCTACAGGACAAACATCCTGTTTTCGGAGCTTTTTCCTTTAAATATTTTCGCATAAAATTCCAAATCCCCTCTTTTGGTTTGGTATGAATCCTTCAACCTGTCTTCTACTTCGTTTAGTGGAAATTGGTAAACCTTGATTATAGGATAAGTAGCAGTTCTTTGCATTGACTCATTTACTCCAATTTCAATAGAATCTGTCGCAGGATTGTAACAAACGTATTTTACATAAAGGTTATGCTTTATAAGTTCTATCAATCCTTCCGGAACCTTTTTATTTATTCTACACTCTGCAATCATGATATTTAATGAGGTTTTCCAGAGAAATCTTATTTCACCTTTAGTTACATAGGTTGTCATAGCACAAATTATAAATGTTATCAATAAATTTAATCAGTTGATTTATTTCTTTCGGCTATTGCATGCATCTAACCTTCTGAAATTTTTCATTACGAAGGGCGGCTTTGGTGGATTACAACATTGTTTAATTCCGCACCTCAAATTCATGATAAACTTATACAAATTTTAAATACACCCCATAACAATTTAGGGTAATTATTCAAAATTTATCATTAAGGTAATTACAGGCCCTTATCTTTGACGGGTATAAAAATAAATACAGTCATTTTTAAATTTACAATAACAGAAGAAACCGGTGAAAATCAAATAACGTAGAATCATTAATAAATCTCCCTCAAAAATGATTCAGGTTTTCACTCTTTTTAAATGTAAATATTTGGTAGGAGAGGTAGTACTAAAATATGTCTACCGAAGAATACAGGAACCTTAATACTGAACACTTGCAGCCAATAATCCTTAAAAACAAAAGGCTGCCGAATATCGGCAACCTTTCATTTTTTTAAGTACTTCTAAAGATTTTACAAGACTTGGGCCCTTTGGGCCTTTTAAATTTAAATTTAGAAAATGACAATTAGTTTCTAAATTTTGTTTTCAGACTCTGATTTAATATTCAGACTCAATTTCATCTGCTGCCTCTTCAATTTCATCTGTTCTTTCTTCTACAGCTTCTGCCGCTTCTTCTGCTCTCTCCTCCTCAGGAGTTTCCCTACAGGAAATGAATGAAGTACTTACGGTAAATAATAAAGCGAATAATAACATTAACTTTCTCATAAAACTAAAATTTTGTTGATTAGAAAGGCAAAGTAATAAAAAGGAGCGGGTGAGAAATAGTTTTTAAGTTAAAAAAATGCAAAGGTACTTAAGGTTAATGTTCAATTTGAGATAAAAAATAACTTTAGAAAGCGAAGAATTTATATTGTGGAGTAAATTTTTGGTGAATGTTCATCAAGTCCTTTCTCTTCATTCTCACTGTGGCTACAGTCTACAATAATAAACTTCATCAGCAGCCCTGAACAAAAATTTAAAATCTTATTCTTTAAACTATAAACCTGAAGAATCTCAATTTTTTTTTAGGGTAAAGCACAGAAGAACTCAATCGTGAAGCAACTTAAGGATTATCTTCCTTAAAACCGGATTTGAGAAAAAGACCTCATCATAACCATTAGTAAATCAACTTTGTGATTCCTTTAGTATAGGCTGGAGAGAGATATTTTTATCTTAAAAATTTAAAACAATTAAGTTCTGAAGAAAAAGAAATCAATGATAACTTTCAACTGAATTCAATGAGACTAGTCACCATTCAAACACCAAAAGGAGAAGGTCAAAAAGTAGCAGAATTGGCATTTCAAAAAGGAATTTCTACTGTGGCAATTTCAGAAACCACTCTTTATCAGAAAGAAAGTGCGCCACGATCGGCCGATGTTGTGGATATTCAATCCAATACTCCAAAAGTTAAGGAATTCGTAGAGTCTTTAATGATTGCTTCATTTTACAACCCTGCGTCTTATAGTTTCACGGTAAGACATCCAGAATCACTTTTCGCCTCTGAACCGCCCGAAGAAGAAACCAAGCCTCTAACAAGGCCTACTACAGATGTGTATGAAGAATTATGGCAATTCTGCAAAGTTACCGTTAGCTTGCTAGGAAGGGTATTTCTGTCGGCATTTTTGGTTGCCTACGGAATGAGAGAAGGTTTTATGCCATTGGTAATTGCGGGCCTTCTTTTTCTTCCTTATCATCATCACATGCTTGGCATTGGGCTCAGTGCAGGTATGAAGGAATGGAAATTATTTCGGCAGGCTTTAATAGGTTTTGCCGTCACAACCCTTTTAATTATACTGGGAGGAGTGGCGATGGGTTTACTCACTGAACCGGGGATTGAATGGACGGCTTTTATGGAAAGTACAGTTTTGTTTAGCTTTCTCATTTCCATGGCAATAGGGATTGCAGCAGGACTGGGAGCCGTGGATGATGCAGGAAGAAGAGAGTTAATCGGTTTAGCCGCTACGGCACATATTTCTGTTTATCCTATTTGGTTCGGATTCAAGTTTATTTATGGATTTGATGCTGATGACAAACCCTGGCACCTGCTACTGGTTTATTTGATGGATGTTGGAACTCTAATCCTTTTCGCCAGTATTACTTTTAAGCTTATGAAAATGAAAGGAGCAGGAATAAAAAATTTTATAAAAGGTTTCACTGGATCACCATAAAACGACTTCTTTCTCAGCTCAAGAATACTTGAAAATTCTGTTTTCCTAAGTAGAGAAAAATCCTATAAATTAAAACGTCTGAACGATCTGTAAATTCAAAGAATAGAACTCTATTGGTACTTTAAGGGAAAAAATGAGAATTCTTTTATAAAATGTATATTGTCTTTCTAAAGTATTTCAAAATGTTTTGAGTTATAATTAATTCGGTCTAGGGTTATGAGGGTATACGTTCGAATTTCAAATTAAAGTTATATTAAAAGTGAAAATTTCAGAGACAGCTAAAGAATACGGCAGAGGTATTGTTGGTGGGCTCCTCTTCAGTCTCCCCCTTCTTTATACGATGGAAGTGTGGTGGACCGGTTTTACTGCTTCCCCGGAAAAGCTTCTTGCCTTTGTTGCATTCACCTTCCTGCTACTTCTAGGATACAATAAGCACTCCGGGATGCGAAAAGATGCTTCCTTAAAAGATATTCTACACGAATCTATTGAAGATATAACCATTGCATTCACGGTTGCATTTCTATTTCTCCTGCTCATTAATAAAATTAGCCTCACCATGCCTCTTCGCGAAATAGCAGGAAAAGTAATTGTAGAGTCGATGATAGTTGCCATAGGAGTTTCTGTAGGAACAGCTCAACTGGGGCAAGAAAAGAAAAGAGAGGGTTCAAAAGAAGGAGGAGGAATCCTCCAAATGATTGTTCTTTCAATTTGTGGTGCTGTTTTAATTGCCTCTGCGGTTGCACCAACAGAAGAAATTTTGAAGATCGCAATAATTAGCGGACCCCCCCCGCCTGCTTGCCATGATTATTATTTCTCTATGCTTTAGCGCCGTCATCCTCTTTTTTAGCGATTTTAAAGGTACTGGTTCATTCAAAGGGGGCAGCTACGGAATGATGGTGCATCTAGTCATAAGCTATGTGTGTGCTTTGGTAATCTCTCTTTTATTACTGTGGTTCTTCGGGCGCACCAGGGATCTCGGGTGGAGCGTAATAATAGCAGAAACTGTTGTCCTGGCAATTCCTGGTTCTCTTGGAGCTTCTGCCGGAAGGATGTTAATCGGATAAAAATTACATGAAAGACCAAAAAAATTACTTAGAAAAAATAACCTTTTTTATCGGACTTTTAATCCTGATATCATTAATTTCTTACCTATGCGTGGAAATTATAAATAAAGAAAAAAAGCCCCCCGCTCTTGAAGTGCATTCTTCTTTCCAATCAAGTTTGCCCGGATATACTTTTAAGATAGACATCGAGAACAACGGAGGGGAAACTGCCAAAAATGTCCATATTTTTTTAAATCTTTATCGTGATGGTCAGGTGGTGGAGAGTGCACAAATGATCACTGGATATGTGCCGGTGCATTCCAAAGTTAGCGGGTGGATTTCTTTTACAAGTAAAAGGGAGCCTGCAGATTCCTTGGCAGTAGGTTCTGTGACTTTTCTTAAACCCTGAATCTGAACTTAAAATTAAGAATAGTAGAATGAAAAATGAGCATTTGGAATCTCTTAAGCCCATAATTGCAAAGAAACTGAAAGAAGGGAGCGTAAAACACAGGAAAAAGAATTAGAAGTGTTTATCCAGTTATTACCCGAAATAAAAAAGCCGACTCGTTAAAGTCGGCTTTCCTCAATCTGTGCGGGCGAGAGGACTCGAACCTCCACACCTTGCGGCACTAGATCCTAAGTCTAGCGTGTCTACCAATTCCACCACGCCCGCATTGGTAATTTCAATAAATTTGCTTCTTGTAAGCGGATGCAAATATAAGTATAAGTTTGAATCTGCAAATGGAAAAATAATTTTTTTTCTGCTCTGGGAAAAATTATTTTCCAGATAGGAGATTTTAGTATGGCGTGTGGTGATATGTCTTCGGCTATCGCTCCAATATACTATCTCAATGCTATATACTCATTTCTAATTCTTACCTTTACTCTTCTACAAAAATTACCTTATGCAAGACATTAATAAATACGTGGAAGAGAACAAACAACGCTTCCTGGACGAACTCATTGAATTGCTGAAAATCCCTTCAATCAGTGCCGACTCCAAATACAAAAATGATCTTTTAAAAACTGCAGAAGCCGTAAAACAGCGCCTGCTTGAAGCGGGATGTGATGTTGCCGAGATTCATGAAACTCCGGGTCATCCCGTAGTTTTTGGAGAAAAGATTATTGATAAAGATCTGCCTACCGTCTTGGTCTACGGACATTACGATGTACAACCCCCAGATCCCGTTGACCTATGGGAAAGTCCGCCGTTTGAGCCGGTGATAAAGAAAACTGAAATTCATCCCGAAGGTGCCATTTTTGCAAGGGGAGCCTGCGATGATAAAGGCCAGATGTATATGCACGTCAAGGCACTGGAATATATGACCAAAAATGATCAGCTTCCCTGCAATGTCAAATTCATGATTGAAGGCGAAGAAGAAGTAGGAAGTGAAAACCTTGGCTGGTTTATAGAGAAGAATAGGGAAAAACTTAAAAACGATGTGATCCTTATCAGCGACACCGGAATGATCGCCAAAGACACTCCTTCAATCACCACCGGACTTCGCGGGTTAAGTTATATGGAAGTGGAAGTAACCGGTCCAAATCGTGATCTCCATAGCGGACTTTACGGTGGGGCGGTAGGCAATCCAATTAATGTACTTTCAAAGATGATCGCTTCACTTCAGGATGAGAACAACAGAATCACCATTCCGGGGTTTTATGATCATGTGAAGGAATATAGCGAAGCCGAAAGAGCAAAAATGGCTGAAGCTCCTTTCGATCTTTCCGATTATAAAAAGAAACTGAATGTTGAAGATGTACAGGGGGAAAAAGGTTATTCCACTCTTGAACGTGCCTCCATAAGACCGACTCTCGATGTTAACGGAATCTGGGGAGGATATACAGGGGAAGGTGCTAAAACTGTCCTTCCGTCAAAGGCTTATGCTAAAATTTCCATGCGCCTGGTAAGTGATCAGGACTGGAAAAAGATCAGTGAATTGTTCACCAAACATTTTGAGAGCCTGGCACCAAAATCAGTTAAAGTAAAAGTGACCACTCATCATGGCGGACAAGCCTATGTAACTCCCATCGACACATTGGAATATCAGGCTGCCAATGATGCCTATGCGGAAGCCTTCGGTAAAGATCCAATTCCGCAGCACAGCGGGGGAAGTATACCAATCGTTTCTCTGTTTGAAAAGGAGCTGAAGAGCAAGACGATCCTGATGGGCTTTGGATTGGACACAGATGCAATTCACTCCCCTAATGAACATTTCGGGATTTGGAATTATCTGAAGGGGATTGAGACCATTCCGCTTTTCTATAAGCATTTCACAAAGCTAAAGCAGGCGGAGAAAAAGTGATCAGTGGTCGGTGATTAGTGATCAGTAAAATTTTCGAAACCTGTCAGCGGCTTGACGCCCTGACAGAGGTTGTCCAAATTTCAACCCTAACAGGTCTCAGAGACCTGTTAGGGTTTTTTGTTGCTCCCTCACCTGTTACCAGTTTTCCGATTATTTGCACCAATCTCACCTGCAAGGGCTTTTTTTTGATCTGGTAGGTTTTATTCTTTAAAACCTTACAGGTTTTGAAAACCTGTGAGGTCTTAAATTTTTTTTCTTCTATGTTTGTAGAATTAAATTTTTATTCTACATTTGTAGATAACCATCTAAAGTTGTAGAACAAATGCAATTGTCCAAAGCCGAAGAACAACTCATGCAGATCCTCTGGAAACAGGAAAAAGCTTTTATGAAAGATCTGATCGATGCCTATCCCGATCCAAAACCGGCTCAAACCACCGTGGCTACTTTGCTGAAGCGGATGCAGGACAAAAACTTTGTGGATTACAAACAGTACGGCAGGTCCCGGGAATACTTTCCGCTGGTAAAGAAGAAAGACTATTTTTCCAAGCAGGTCAATGGCATGATCAAGAACTTTTTCAATGATTCTGCTTCCCAATTTGCCTCTTTCTTCACAAAAGAAACCGACCTGAGTAAGGAGGAACTGGAGGATCTTAGAAGTTTAATTGACCAGGAAATTAAAAACAAATAGTCATGGAAATGTATCTTTTAAAATCGGCTGCCTGCCTTGCCATCCTGATGGTTTTCTACAAATTTCTCCTGGAGAAGGAAAATATGCATGTCTTTAAAAGATGGTATTTGTTAGCGGCAGTTTTAGTTTCCTTTATAATTCCGTGGATCACCTTTACCAGCCATATGGAACCCGTTCCCGGGAATTCTGCACTAATATTTCAACCTGAAATCGCCGGTGCAACTTCTTCCGTAGAAGAAACCTCTATTTTGTCCTACTTGCTGTGGAGTCTCTACGGAATCGGCTTCCTGTTCTTTGGCATCAAATTTATCCTGAACCTGAACATCATCCTCCTTAGGATCAAAAGAAATCCCAGGATCAGATGTGGACGAACTACTAATGTACTCCTTCAGGAAAATCTGGCACCTCATACCTTTTGGAATTACATTTTTTTAAACAAAGTAAAATATGAGAAGCAGGAAATTCCGAAGGAAGTATTTCAGCATGAACAGGCTCACGCCAAGCAAAAACATAGCGCTGATATCCTTATTATGGAGCTGCTCCAAATAATATTCTGGTTTCATCCGCTGCTTTACATAGTTAAAAAAGCCATTAAACTGAACCACGAATTCCTTGCCGACCGTGCTGTTCTTAAAGAAGGAATTATACCCGCACATTACCAGAAGACTTTGTTGGCATTCTCATCCAGTGCCTTTGACAGCAGCCTCGTTAATCCAATCAATTATCAATCAATCAAAAAACGAATTACAGTTATGAAAACAAACACTTCAAAAGAGATGATCTGGGCGCGAAGTCTGGTATTGCTTCCTTTATTAGCGGCAGTTCTTTACAGCTTCAGTGACAGAAAGACCGAAACCTTACAAACAACAACAATTGCTTCGGAAAATCCTGTTTCCAAAACAGTAGAAATTTCCGTAGATGAAAAAGGAATTATTCACGTAGAGGGGAAACAAATGACTCTGAATGAAATCAGGGAAAGCCTAAAGCCGGAACAGTATACCAATTATGCAATTAATACTTCTCCCGCAGCCCCGGAAGAAATTATGAAGGAACTTATGGAAATAGTGCTTCAGGCAAGGGTTCAAGGCAGCGTTACTGTATGTTCTTTTGGAGAGGATAGTACTAAGGGAAACAATGTGCTAAACGAAATGTTTACGATTAATGAGGTTCAGGAAAAAGCCTCACCCGAAATGGTGGCCGAATACAATAAATGGGCAAAGCACTACAACAAAAATGAAAATGCTCTTGTAGAAGTAGAGGTTTGGGAAAGGATGAATTACATTTACAGTATTATGACTCGGGAGCAGAGAAAAGGATCTGAAGAATTCCCAACTTTAAATCCTAATTATATAATTACCATAGTAGAAGATAAAGACAGTGGGAAAAACCGGGCTGTTCGGGAAAGTACTGGAGAAGTTCCTCCCCCACCTCCTCCACCGGTTCCTCCTCTAACTAAAGACGGAGATGTTCCATTACCGCCTCCACCACCACCGGCTGAAAACATAAGCATACCAGCTCCACCACCACCTCCCCCATCACCGGTAGAGGCCGTTAAAAACTGGATCGAAGAGGGAGCCGAATTTTACTATAATGGAAAAGCAGTTTCAGGGGCGGAAGCTCTAAAATTTGTACAGGAGAATAATGGAAAAAATCTTAGTGTGAAGGTAGAGAGAAGGAATTCCGGAAAAACGGTAAGATTATCTGATAATAAGTAGTGGCTGATTGCCAGATCGAACATGTATTGGGAACCGGTGCGATTTTGTGAGTATTAGTTGCCATTCCAAACCTGCAAGGTCCTTTTTTACCTTGTAGGTTTCTCTTCAAATAGCCCTTGAAGGTTTTGGAATACTTATAAATAATGGATTAAAGGAATTCCCCGGCTCTACTTCTAAACCTTCTTCACGAACTTCGTCAGGATCACAATCTGCTGTCCTTCCACCTTACCTTCTATCTGCTCCGGATTATCATGAACTAATGAAACTCTTCTCACAGCAGTTCCTCTTTTAGCCACCATACTGGAGCCCCGCACCGGAAGATCTTTAATTAGAACGACAGTGTCACCTGCCTCTATTGTTACACCATTGCTGTCTTTGTGCACCACTCCTCCAGATGTTTCTCCGGTTGATTGTCCGGCTTTAGCCCAAGTCAGCTGCTCCTCTTCCATATACATCATATCTAAAAGGTTCTGGGGCCAGCCTTCAGTTTTTAACCTGTTCAACAATCGCCAGGCTATCACTTGCACCGCAGGAACAGGGCTCCACATGCTGTCGTTAAGAGACCGCCAGTGGTTAGGATCTGTTTTTTCAGGATCTTCAATTTGTTCTTTGCAGGTTCCACAAATCAAAATATGATTTTCTACATCGGCAGGAGAATCGGGCACAGCGTATACCTGTAAATCTTCTTTGGAACCGCAAAGTTCACATTGAGATCCGCTTCTTTGAAATAATTCTTGTTCGAGGCTCATGGAGAGGGTTGAAATGAAATGCGAATTTAGACTTTAAAATTGTTTATCGCTTTATTTCCTTCTCAATATAGGCCTCCACTCTTTCTTCCATAATTGGCAGCGTCACCGTTCCCTGCTCGAGGATCACCTCGTGGAATTCCCTGATGTCAAAGTCTGTCCCCAAAGCCTCTTCAGCCTTTTTCCTCAATTCACGGATCTTCATCTCGCCTATTTTGTACGAAACCGCCTGTCCCGGCCATGAGATGTACCGGTCTACTTCAGTATTGATATTGTGTAAGGAAAGTGCGGTATTGGAACGAAGGAATTCCACTGCCTGTGCGCGGGTCCAGCCCAGAGCGTGTATTCCCGTATCAACTACAAGTCGGCCGGCGCGCCATTGCTCATAGGTGAGTTTTCCGAAACGTTCATAAGGAGTTCGGTAAATACCCATTTCTTCGGCTAAGGCTTCAGAATAAAGCCCCCAACCCTCTCCAAAAGCCGACAAATAAAAGTTCCTTCTGAATTTGGGAATACTATCCCCCAATTCCTTGTTGAGTGAAATTTGCAGGTGGTGACCGGGCACGGCTTCGTGGGCAGTAAGGGCCGGAAGCACATAAAGTGGCCGGTTTGATAAGTTGTAGGTATTCACCCAATAATATCCCGGCTGCGTGTCATCTCCGCCACCCACATAGCGACCCGTTGTATATTTTGGGGCAATTGCATCGGGCACCGGTGCAACTCCGTACGGCCTGCGTGGAAGTGTTTTAAAAAACTTCGGAAGCTGCGCATCCAGTCTTTTAGAGATATCCCTTGCCTCCTTTAGAAGTTCCTCTCCTGTCTCAGCATAAAATTGCTCATCCGTTCTCAGAAAATGAATGAAATCTTCAAAGCTACCTTCAAAACCTACTTCAGCAATGATCTTTTTCATTTCGGCATTGATCCTTGCCACTTCTTTAAGACCCATTTCATGAATTTCCTTTGCGGAAAGATCAAGAGTTGTATAGTAATTCAGCCGATTTTGATAATATTCCTTTCCGCCGGGAGTTTCTGAAACTCCTAAAGATTCCCTGGCCGCCGGTAAATATTCGGTTTCAAAAAAGTGCTTTACACGCCTGAATTGCGGTACAACATTTTTGGAAACCGCAATTTCTGCTGCTGTTAAGACTGAATCTTTTTGTTGTTGGGTAAGTATTGACGGGAGCTTCAAAAATGGCGAATAATAGTAGCTTTCCTGTGGGTCATCCACAATTTGGTCATCATAAGTTGCCTCATAACACTTAAAAATAACTGCGGGCTGTAAATTACCTTTTTCGATGCCTTCCCGAAGCAATACCAGGTGTTGATCGACAAAAGCAGGAACTGCATTCAACTTATTGAGATAATCCTTAACTTGTTGATAGTTGCTGAAATCCCTCACATGATACGGCAAACTCACATGAAACCCGGCATCTGAAAGTAACGGATTCAAATAAGCCTCATATTCATAAAAATCGATAGTCTCCTGAAGTTTGTACCGGAGCAATTCCGCAGAAATACTCTCAGTTTCTGAAAGTTTCTCCTTATCGATCTGTTGTAATTCCTCCAGTAGTTCCCGGGCAAATTCAGCTTCTTTTTTGTAATATTCTTTGGTATAAAGCCCCAGCGGATTGGTTTTTTGATCGTATCCATCGTATGCATCCACCTTTTGAATTACCTGTTGCAAAGCTTCGGAAGGATTTTGACCGTGAGATGTGATTGTACCAAGAAAAAAAGCGAGAGTTAGGATAAAAGTGGTTCTCATTCAATATTTTATTAGCGGAAGTTGTAAATATAAAACTATTCTGAAGCTGAATTACCCTTAATGCGCTGCCAAAGGTCTGTAAGGATCTTTTTCCCGTCTCCGGGGTTTTTTTCGACCTCCTCTGCGCGTACAGTTCCATTTTCAGGGATTAATTTATAGCTAAAAGCAAAACCCGAATCTTCATCTGAAGGATTTAGCTTTCCAAAACGCAGATCATTAAAATAAAGTTCTCCATCTCTTTCTGAAATAGTATACCAGCCCTTAGATATGTCTATTAAACGCTGCACGTTTTTGTCATTTTTGAGACTCCCCAGGTAATGATGGTTCTTTGGCACCGCTTCGAATCTTGCCATATCCTCATCAAAGAAGGAATAATAGCCAATGAGAAAATCATTTTCAGCTTCGGCATTGGCCGCCCATAAAATAGTGTTCAGCGGAGTGGGACGCGTGTCCAGGCGGGCGTAGAATATTCCCTGTCGCTCCAGGTCCTGTTCGAATTGCTGATGAGCAATGAACTTTAAGACCAGAGTTAGCATGAGATAAGAAGTACTTACTATCAATCCAAGACGGTTAAATTTTGCCCTTTTTGGATCCTCTTTTTTCCGCCGCATGGCTAGAATCAGAAATACCAGGAAGGGAAGCGTGTACAGGGGATCGATCACAAAAATGCTCTTAAACGCCAACCGAATGTCCAGCGGCCAAAACAGTTGAGTTCCCCAAGTGGTGAAAGCGTCCAGAATGGGATGTGTAAACAATCCCCAGAACATAAGCCAGGACCAATCTTTCCAGCCTACGCCTGTTTTTCTTTCAATTTTTGAGATGAGCCACCCAAAAACAGGTGCCGCTATTATGGCAAAAAATATGGAGTGAGAAAGACCGCGATGAATCTCGATTGCGGTAATGGTATCGGTGAAATTACCAATAAAAGTATCAAGATCGGGAATTGTTCCTGCAATTGCCCCGTACAGCATCGCTTTATTTCCGACCTTTTTGCCGAGCACTGCTTCGCCTACAGCGGCACCGAGTACTATTTGTGTTAAACTATCCACTCTCTAAAATGTATATTGTATGACATCCTTCGGATTTAGTTTTTTGTTTTGTGTTTTTTTGTTTTCCGGAACGCAGCTCCCCCTTCGGAAGTTAGGGGCTAATCAACAATTTCCATCTTCTTCAGCAAAAAGGAAGCATTCATATTTTGACAAATGCCTTCTTTAAAGCGATAATCGAAATTGAGTTCGTTATTGATAATTTCAGCGTCGAAATAATAATTCTTTACCTGCGGCAAAACTTCAGTTACTTCACAGAGACTAAGGTCATGAGTTGCAATAATGCCTGTAGAGTTAGAGCCCACCAGCTTTTCGATAAATTTCCGGGAGCCGATTGCCTTATCAGTGCTGTTAGTACCTTTCAGGATTTCGTCAAGAATGATGAAATATTTATCCGTCTTAATCTCGTCCACCACAAATTTTAATCTCTTTAATTCCGAAAAGAAATAGGACTCATCATCTGTCAACGAATCGGTAGTACGCATACTGGTGATGAGTTTAATGGGTGTGTAATGACAATAGGCAGCGCAAACCGGAAGCCCCACATTTCCCATAAGGATCTGCAGACTTACCGTTCTCAAAAAGGTGCTTTTCCCGGCCATATTTGCTCCGGTGATAATAAAAAATTGCTCTTTTTCAATAGAGAAATCATTGGCTATACGCTTTTCGGGATCAAGTAACGGGTGAGCGAGTTGCGTGGCTTCAGAAATATGGGAATCGTGATGAAGTTCGGGAAAAACATATGTGGGATGATTAAAAGCAAAATTCCCCAGGGAGTTGTACGCATCCAAAAATTCTATCACCCTAAACCATTTTTGAACTACCTGTCCATTTTCTTTTATCCACTTTTCGAGTTTCCAGGAATAGCGCAGATCCCAAAGCAGAAATCCATTTCCAAGAACCCCAAAAATCATATTGTTACGTTGGTCAAGGGAATCAATGGCTTTGGAAAACTGCTTCAGGATAGCCGAAGCTTTTTGCTTTTCAGAAACGATCTGCTCCTTTTGAGCGTTCAACAATTCTGAAGAAAAATTGGTAGTTTCGATCAAGGCGAGCAATTGGTAATATTGATGAAAAGTATCCTGTACCTTGCTCACGCTGGAAGAGAGTAAATTTATACGTTTCAAGAAAAAACCTGTGATAAGGAGTCCGGCAAAAAACCAGATCGCAAGTTCGATCCCACCAATAATATCCATAAAAAAAGCAGTGATCACAATTCCTGAAATCGTGGAAAAAAGCCATGGAAACCATTTCATAAAACCGGGTACGAAAGTTTTATAATTATTGAGCCAACCTGTTATTGTTGCAGTACGGGTTTCGGTCTTTACTAAAGTAGCAAGGGCAGAAAAATTCTGTCGCCAATCGGCTTTTTCGGCAAGTTCCTTTATGGCTTTCTGCTTCAGGAGGATTTGGTCAATGTCATTGGAAAGCAGCAACTGCGCCAGCTTTTCCTTGCCTTCAACCAGAGTTGTACGATTAAGGTACTGAAAAAATGAACCTTTTCCGAAGAGATCAACATCCTGACTAAAGGGGTGCAGAGGATCAGCAAATTCGGCTCCTGTAGGCAGATTGTGAAAATTTCGTTTCAGGACTTCCAATTCAGTTTCACTAATACGAATAAGCTCCCGGAATTTATCCCGCTCGTACCGAAGATCGGAATGTCGTGAAACCAGAAACACAAAAATCGTGATGCCAACGAGAAGGGAAGCAACGACTGCCGTAGTATTTCCCCAAAAGGCGTAAACGGCATAGGCCATGGCCAGGAACACAAAGAAGCGCAATAAACTGGACAGTCCAAGCTTTCGGGAAGCGGCGTGGAGATGAGTCCGATATTTATCGATTTGTGCTTTATAAAAATTTGCGGGATCCTGCATTTGTAATTTTAAAGATTTTTTAATTCCTGCTGAAGTTTTTTTGGAAGCCCCGAAACGACGAGGGAATAAGAATGGTCTGTAAGATCTTTCACCAGCTGCGGCGGGAGACATTCAGTTTCCAGACTGTTCCAGTGTTTTTTATTCATGTGATAGGCTCCTTCAATATGATCGGGATATTCATCCCTTAAAACAAGTGCTTTTTCGGGATCACACTTAAGGCTTACTTTAAACGGATCACTCTCTAAAGCAGCAAGGGCAAACATTTTGCCAGATACTTTGAAGACCAGTGCATCGGGACCAAAAGGTAGTTCTTCTGTCACGCCCTTCTTTTCGAGACAATAAATCCTGAAGGCTTCTACATCCATAGCTCAAAGATAAGAACTTCAGGACAGTTGAGGGTCTTCTCCGTTTGTCAATTTTGACTTCCCTATTGGACCGAGATGAGTGTATTTAAAGCCTTTGTCATACTTAAGACCGTAGCCAAGCATCCGGTCAAATGCTGCGTGAGAGAAAAGAATGATGCCAATGAGCTGCAGAAGCGGAACCAGGAAAAATAAACCTCCGAGGAAAGTCACAATCGCTACACCTTTATGATGAAAAAGGTTATACAAAAAGGCTCCGGATCTATTTCCAAATGCGTAGCCAATCATTCCGAGATCGGGTACCAGGAAGAGGATCAGGAAAACCCACCATTCGTAATGCAGGAAACTAAAGCCACAGATCCCCAGAAGCAGCATTGCCAGTTCCTCAAGCTTCAAGATTATATTCATTTTTTTTCGGGTTTATAGAGTACCGGTTTTGATGGTGCAGCATCATTCTCAAAAGATGCAGGTTGGAGATTAAGAAAGTAAAATCCGTCTTCGATCCTCGACGGTACATAAACTAATTCAGTTATCGTTGCATCAAAACGGGTATTCTTTGGATAATTCCAAAAAGCTTTATGTGCCAGCAGCTTCCCTCCGTCTTCTTCCCTGTCTACAGAAGGCAGGTCGATCAACAGGTGCTCTACGCCACATTCCCGAAGGTAAACTGCAGCCTCTTCCTGCAGATATGGCCAGTTGGTGTGAGAATAATGTTTGCTGCGTTTGGCAATGCTATTTGGAAGTGTACGAATAATAACCGCCTGCGCCTCTCCCTCCCTAAAATGTGCTTTCAGCTGCTCTTCTGTAAGAACTTCATCGCCTCCCGATTTTAAAGGTTCAACAGAAATTAATTTGGCAGAAAAAAAGAAGGTTTTAAGACTTTCATTGATGCTGCGAAATTCCGGTGTTATATGACCCACACATTCGGTATGGGTGGTGTGCCCGTGCGGATTGAAATAAATATTATTAAAATTCACCGATCCGCCTTTGCTTATCTTCCCTATCCAATTCCCTTCTTGCACGGGCTCAATTTTAGGAGCTTTAAGGTACCATGCAACTGGATTTTTTACATCACCTCTTAAACTAAGGGATATGTCCAGGGGTTTTGAGAGGTCGAGGATAAAGTTTTGATTATTATAATGGATTGTTGCCTGCATTCTATTTTGTATTCATATTCAAATTTTTTTTGTTATGCTGAACTTGTTTCAGCATCTCTTTCAGAATTCAGATTGAAATGACTCTGAAATAAATTCAGAGTGACGATCGTGACGATCTTACCACCATGTCATGCTGAACTTGCTTCAGCATCTCTTTATACAGGCTGGCTCCACCAAACCCGTTAACCATTTACGGGTCACGGTTGAATTCAGTCCTCCACCCAAAATAATTCCGCAGCAATACCGTCACTTAAAAATTTGCCCTTTTTGGAGACCTGCAGTCTGTTATCGTTCCATTCCAACATTCCCTCTTCTATTAATTTTGCAGCTTCCTGAAGCAGGTAATCTTTATATTTTCTGCCAAAGCTCCTTTCCACCTCCTCTACCGCAACGCCCCACTTTGTACGCAGGCGGGTCATCACCAGTTCGTTGTATCTATCGGAAACGGAAAGTTTCTCAACCTCTGCCGGAATATCCCCTTTTTGAAGAGTTTTGATGTAGAGTGTGTTATTACTGATGTTCCATTTCCTGTGAAAACCAACCAAGGAGTGCGCAGAAGGTCCAATTCCTAAATATGGTTTTCCAAACCAATAAGCTGTATTATTTCTGGAGAAAAATCCAGGTTTCCCAAAGTTCGAAAATTCATAATTGTCAAAGCCTGCAATCAATAATTCTTCAATCATGATCTCATACTGCTCTTTAGCTAATTCCTCCTCTACCGGAGAAATTTTACCTTTCTCGATCATGCTTTTTAGAGCTGTTCTGGGCTCTACAGTTAATGCATAGCTGGAAATATGAGGTACGTTAAGAGCAAGGGCAATCTTCAGGTTTTCTTTCCAGCGATCGTTGCTCATTCCCGGAATCCCATAAATAAGATCAATAGAAATGTTTTCAAAATACTTCCTTGCAAGTTTGATGGACTCCAAAGCTTCTTCAGCATTATGCGCTCTATTCATGAGCTTCAGGTCTTCTTCAAAAAAAGATTGAACTCCTATACTCAGCCGATTCACCGGAGAAGCTGCCAGCATTTTTATTTTGTCTTCGGTAAGATCATCGGGGTTTGCTTCGAGAGTAATTTCCGCATCTTTTAAAACTGAAAAATTCTGCTGAATAACTTCAAAGACTTTCTGCAAATCTTCCGAAGAAAGAAGCGATGGCGTTCCCCCTCCAAAATAGATGGTCTCAACCTCTCCCGGAATCTCCTCCTTCCGCAACAGCAATTCCTTGCAAATCGCCTCCACCATCTCCGGCTTCTTTCTTACCGAAGTCGAGAAGTGGAAATCACAGTAGTGACAGGCTTGTTTGCAGAAGGGGATGTGTATGTACATCAATTAACAATTAGCAATGATCAATTAACAGGTAACATTTAGTAATTAATCAATGGGAGTAAAATAATGATCTCAAGGTCGGGAACTTCACTTGTTGATCCTGGTCTTTTTCAAGATACTGTACATGATCCTGGAAAGCTCGTCGGCCTTGTCAAACATTTCCTGGAATTCTTCTGTTCCAATATAATCTGTAGCTTCAAACAATCGTAGCCAGAATTTAGTTTCTAAACTTTCTTTATAGGCAATTGAAACTTTGGAAGAAAAATCTGCAGTTGAAATTGCACCATTGGCCTCAGCAACATTCGCACCTATGGAAGTTCCAGACCTTAGAAACTGCTTCGGCAGCACATACTCTTTTTCTTCCTTATTTATCTTTTTATAAAGCTTCACAGTTTTTACCGCAAAATCAAAAGACTTTTCATCCAGTACATTTTCTTTTCTTTCCATAACCTTCTATTTTGTTGAACTTCCCTGATTAGTGTTGACCGATTTTAGATATTAATTTTCATTATCAAAAATAGTAATTACAGGTCGTTCTTCTGGTTTGAGGGTTGACCAATAATTAATGAACTCCTCAGGATTTTTTTTCTCTAAATGATCGTGAGATCTTTTGTTATTATAGTTTTTCACTGCCTTGTTTACCTGACTTTTAAGTTGGCTAAAGGTTTGTGGCTTCCAGTGATCCAAGTACTCTTCTTTTATTGTTCTGTTAATCCTTTCGGCATAAGCATTATCCTGAGCACTTAAGGCCATACTAATAGTAGTAGTATTGGATTTTAAAAGATCCGTGGAAGACTTAAAAGTGTACTGGCTTCCTCGATCTGAGTGATGGATCTTTGGAGCTTTATTGTTTTTTAAAGCCATCTTTAGAGCCTTTAGGTTTGCTGTCCCTCTCATGTGATCGGAGACTTCATAACCAACTATTTTCTTCGTGTAAACATCTATAATAAAGACTGCGTAATAAAACTTATCTCCTACTTTATAATAGGTGATATCACTTTGCCACACCACCGAAGGTGCATTGATCTCTAAACCTTTGATTTTATTTGGGTAGTAGATCTTACCGGCGATAGTAGTGCGCCTGTAATTTCTCTTTCTTTTGAGACGGTAACCTAATTCCATAAAAGTCTCTACAAAACGGTCTCTTCCAATAAAACCGGGCTTTAGAGTATAGTACATTTTCTCCACCCCACAACCAGGATGATCTCTACGAATATCATCGGCTTCCGACATTAACTCCATCAAGCGATGATCAAACAGAGTTTGCCGTCGTGCATATTGATGTACAGCTTGTTTACTGATCCCGACACCTTCATAGAATTGATTCATGGAATAACTCACTTTTTCTTTGTTTTGCCTGAACCAGTTAATTGTGGGGTGCTGTAATTTTTTTTAATGTCAATATCAAGCTCTGTCTTGGCCAGTTCGATCATCTTTTCAAGATAATCCAGCTGTATCTGTTTACGTCCTAAAGCTGCCTCCAGTTCTTTGTTTTTGGCTTCCAACTCTTGCATCTTTTTACTACTACTGTCTTTCATTTCTACGACTCTATAACCTTTCTCATTAAAGGTAGAAAATTTATGGATCCAGTTATAAATCATAGATCGTGACATTCCGTGAAGCTTAGAAAGTTGAAATACACTGTACTTGCCACTTTCATACTCATTCACAATTTGTCTTTTGAACTCATCAGAGAACTTACGATGTTTACTCAATAATCGAACATTTGACTTCATATAAGTTGATTTAGTGGTCAACCTATATCAGGGACGTACATGTTGATCATTGCTCATTGATTATTGTTTATTGATCTTTTTGGGATTTTGTTTTACAAAAGCGGCCCAGCCGGTGTAATTTTTCCCAATTTCCACCTTCCCCGAGTTGTAGAAATGACATACCGCAGCTGCGAGTCCGTCGGTGGCGTCAAGGTTCTTAGGAAGAGTTTTTAAAGAAAGTAGACTTTGCAACATCCCCGCGACCTGTTCCTTACTGGCATTTCCGTTTCCGGTGATCGCCATTTTTATCTTTTTCGGAGAATATTCCGTTACCGGAACCTGCCGACTCAAGCCTGCCGCCATGGCCACTCCCTGCGCCCTGCCCAGCTTAAGCATGGATTGCACGTTTTTTCCGAAGAAAGGGGCTTCAATCGCGATCTCATCTGGATGCCAGGTATCAATAAGTTCAATGGTGCGTTCGAAAATGAGCTTGAGCTTCACATAGGGATCATCATATTTTTGAAGCTGAAGCTCGTTAAGTTGCAGGAAAGACATTTTGCGGTTTACCACCTTAATGAGTCCGAAGCCCATTATCGTGGTACCGGGATCAATTCCTAAAATGATTTTTTCGGTATTCAAAAGCTTCGTAATATTGCAAGTTCAAACCTGCCGGTGAAAATATGCCGGAAATTTATCCGGTTCTTAAATTATTTCATGCGAATAACCTCGCACAAAGCTAATCAATTCTTCTCACTAGTTCTTAAGATCCTGGTGGTCCTGGCCGCAGTATCTTTTATCTGGTATAAAGTGACTCGTGATGAGGCCATGGACTTCGACCGTTTTGTGGAAATACTCGAGGATTACAGGATCTTTTCATTTACCAATTTGATAGTTTTAGTAATCTTAACCATTTTAAACTGGTATTTTGAGATCCTGAAATGGCAAAATTTAAGCAGTCACGTACGGGAAAACTCATTCAAAGTTGCCACCCGCGAAAGTCTGGCTTCCTTTACTGCTGCTATTTTCACCCCCAGTCGCATAGGGGAATATGGAGCCAAGTGTCTTTATTACACCCGGGCAGCCTGGAGGAAGATCATTTTCCTCAACTTCCTGGGCAATACTGCTCAATTATTTGCAACTTATTTCTTTGGAATTGCAGGCCTTTTGTTTCTCATTACTTCCCTCGACCTGGCACTGCCCGTATTTAATATCATCCTGGTATCATGTCTATTATTTGCCCCATTTATTCTTTATGTGGCGATGAAAAAATTCAGGATTCGTATTAAGGGGTACTCCATTAAGAGGCTGGAGGAATCTTTCCAGAATGTTTCTGAAGAAATAAAGTGGAAAACGATCATTTTCGCGAGCATAAGATTTTTGATTTTTACCCATCAGTTTTATTTCCTGCTCTTGCAGTTTAAAGTGGATGTCTCCTATCCTTTGCTTATATCCGCCGTTTTCAGCACCTATGTTCTTGCTTCCATTATTCCTACTATGATCATTTTTGATGCTTTTATAAAAGGAGGATTTGCAGTCTGGATCTTCGGCTTTTTGGAAGTACCCCAAATTATCATACTTACCGTAGTCCTTACGGTTTGGATCCTGAATTTTGGTCTTCCCGGTCTTGCCGGCAGTTATTATGTACTTAGGTACAAAAAGTCAAAGCACAGAACAGCATGATCGCGACAGCGGTTATCATTACGCTGCTCTATTCTCTGGCAATGCTATTCCTACTGTACGGGTTTTCAAAGGCCTCCTATTTTTGCGGAAAAAATTCAGCTCCCAAAACCACTTTTTCGATAGTCATTCCCTACCGGAATGAAGCTGAAAATCTACCCCTGTTGTTCAAATCTCTTCTGAAGCTGAGGTATCCTCTCGAAATGTTTGAAATTATAGCAGTTGATGATGCTTCCGAAGACAGTTCGGCTGAATCATGGGAGGAATTCCGGAAGGGAAATCCTCAGTTCAACATCCGGTTACTGCAGAACTTCAGAAAATCGGGTAGTCCAAAAAAAGACGCTATAGAGCTGGCAGTTTCGACATCAAACAACGAATATATTTTAACCACAGATGCCGATTGTGAGGTGCCACAGTTCTGGCTACAGAAATACAATTCCTTCATTTCGGAGACTAATGCAATTGCTGTTGCCGCCCCGGTGGCCGTAAAATATACAGGCGCAAAAATGACATTTTTGAAGCGCTTTCAGGAGCTGGATATCTTTAGCCTACAGGCGGCAACCATTGGAGGCTTCGGGGTAAATCAACCATTCATGTGCAACGGAGCAAATTTTTGCTATTCAAAAATGGCATTTTTAATAGTTAACGGATTTCAAGGAAATAATGAGATCGCCAGCGGGGATGATATTTTCCTGCTGGAGAAGTTTCAGGAAAAAGGGTTCAAAACGGCATTTTTGAAATCCCCTGTTGCTGTAGTGTCCACTGCCCCCAATTTCTCCTGGAAGCAGCTATTCTTTCAACGAGTGCGATGGGCTGCAAAAACTTCAGCTTATAAAAGTTTTTACTCCAGAGGACTAGGGGTGCTTGTGCTGTTAATGAATGTCTTAATTTTATTTCTCTTTATTTTTGTGCTCCTGGATCTGGCTCAACCTTTATTGTTGTTGGTCATTTTCCTGCTGAAAGTCCTCCTGGACTTCTTACTTATCTACAGCAGTGCAAAATTTTTTAACCGGAAAAGAGCAATGAAAACCTTTATTTTAAGCAGCTTGATCTATCCTTTCTTTAGTAGTGCAGTTGCAATCTATTCTCTTTTCTCAGGATATCAATGGAAGGGCCGCTACTTTAAAAAATGAGCCCCGGCCAATTTTTTATTATCTTTAATTTCATTGATTTTCAAAAATGCTAAAATCGCAGATCCTTTTATTTGGTATATTTTTTTGTCTTGCGCTTTCCATGACCGCACAGAAAATCTATATCATTAATAATGACACTTTGCAACTCAACCGGGAAGTGAAGGGGCCTTTGACTCTTTTTTGGACAGAAGAAGGTCGCAATTACCGCTATTTTGTACAAAAGGAAAACCGAATGGTAGAACTGCTTAATCCTAATGGAAATGAGCTGTACAAAAAACAGCTGGCAGAACTAACGGCAGATGCTAAAATTAAGACGAGGGATGTACAGTTTGTGCTTTACAGTCTAAGACACTTCGCCAACACATATAATTCGCTCGTAGAAGAAGATTACGTAAAGAATGAATCCACAGATGATATAAAGCAAAGAATCAGTCTTTTTACCGGACTCTCTAACAACATTTATACAGATAATCCAAATAACATCCTGGCACCCGTAGCCGGTTTGGAATATGAATTCTATGATCCAAACCTGGCACCACGACATTCAGCTTTTCTACAGCTGCGGCACAATTTTAACCAGAACGAATATCGCTATAGCGCCACTCACTTCTCCCTGAATTACAGGTTCAAGGCGCTGTATTTTAAAGGTTTCGACTTACATATAGATGTAAGACTGGCTACCCTTTACTATTCACAGGAAACGATCTCACTTACTAACGAAATGGGAGAAATAGTGGACGTACGTGAGGAAAGTGGCTTCACTTTTACTGCTCCCTTTAGCTTTGGGATAGGCAGTGAGATAAAAATTACCCCAAACAGTTTTATTACCGTTGGCTACAATGATATATATTCTGTCGTGCTTGATGGTAACGGCAATTTTCCCATCGATTTTACAGTAGGATATAAATACAGCCTTTAAGTTTATTCAGCTTTTATAACCACCGGCATTCTAAAAGAAGTTTTTACCGGAATCCCGCGTTTGGTCGCCGGATAGATCTTTGGCAGGGAATCAACACTTTGGGAAAGCCATGATCTTATTTCGGGCAGCTGGTCCAGCACTAAGGAATCAATCTCCATGGAATCTATTTTCGGCATTCCTTTTTCAGAAATCCTGAGGTAGAGGTAGAGCGTATCGTCCAAAGCTTCAGTCACTACAGGTTGTTTGGCCTCCAGCCTGGAATAAAAGTATTGAGCCACCTTATCCCCAAAACAGGCCTTTGCGGCCTCGACTTCAGTAATACTACGACAGTCGGAAAAAGCAGGATATTGATCAACCTCATGCCAGTTAAAGCCTCGTGTTTCTTCAATGAGAATTTCTTCCGAAGAGATTTTCCTTGTCTGGAATTCTTCACAGGAGACGAGCAACAGCGGAAAAAATAAAATGAGTAAAACTTTCTTCATTCGGAAACAGGAACTTGTTCCAAAAATAGTGGAAATAAAGGAGTCTGAACAAATTAATCCTTCTATTTATCCTCTGAAACTGAAGCTTGCATGTGAATTTCTTCCTTAATATCTTTTACTCTTATCTGCGCCAACTTTACAAGCTGTCTGGTGCCGCCACTTCTATATTTGTCTAGATATGCCTGGTATTGTTTTAGCCGGGTTTCGAGATCTTTATAATAAGAATCGGCTGCTATGGCACGTTCAAACATTGCCCGTTCATTATCGGGATTTTCTTCAAGTGCTTTATTGAAGTAGGTCAGCGCCTCTTTTGGTTTTTCAGAAAATTTATAAGTAAGACCGAGGCTGGTATATTCTTCATCCAAAATCATATCCTTAAGCAAAATCGCCTGCAGCAAATGCTCTTCAGAATTTTCATATTCCCCTATTAGAGCATAAAGTTTCCCCAACCTGTAATGGGTGGCATGGTTTTCATTTTCATAATCCAGTGCCGAATTGTAATGTGATATGGCCATGTCAAAATTGTCCAGGTGAAAATATGAAGTTCCAAGTCTACTGTGAATAAATTCACTACCTTCACCCATTGCAACCAGATTTTCAAATTCTTCTATTGCCAGTTCGTATGCCTTCTGAAAATAATATGCCTGGGCTAAAATGGAGAGCAGGGTACGATTGGAAGGTTTTGTTTCGAGTCCCTGTTTGCTTAATCTTTCTGCGCGAGCCAATTTACCCTGGATCAGTTCACTTTTTGCCACTTTTGCTAACGCCTGTTGATGATCATCCTGAAGCAAAATCGTGAGGTTAAAGTGTTTCATAGCAGTAGAATCCTTCAGTTTTTCCTTTACTAATCCCATTTGATAACGAAAGTTTGCGTTCATGGGATATTCTTTTGCAAGCAGTAAAAAAATGCTGTCGGCTTCTTTAAGTCTTCCGGTTGAGGAAAGCAACTTCCCATATTCTACGGCAGTGAGCACACGGCCGGGGTTGGATTCTAAGACTGACTTGTAGTTGTTAAGAGCAGCAGCTGTCTTACCACTGGCTTTTTGGGCCCGGGCAAGTTTCAGCAAAACAGCCTCTGACTTTGTTACTTTTTCCAGCTCCTCAATTGCTTCGGAATAATTGCCTACTGCATAAAGGATATCGGCAATGTTTAAAGCCGAAGTTTGAGCTTCGGCTTTAGTGGCTATAAATAATAATAAAAGAAAAATAAATGATTTCATCTATTACTTAATTCTGACCTTCTTGCTTCTCCTTTTCTGAAGAAGCTGGTTGGGGAATGTTAAAAACGATTGGCAAAGAATAAAGAACGGCCACCTCTTCTCCACTGTGCATGGCAGGTTGCATATCCGGTAAATTATTTACAATTCTTATTGCCTCTGCACTAAGATCGGGATGAGGTGCTCTTGACCTTACATCTACAACTTCTCCCGACTCAGATACCTTGAACTGAACGTAAATCCGGTTTAAACCGGTTAAACCTAATTCTTTGCCCAGATTAGTATTAAAATTTTTATTAACGTATTGATTAATATTCTGCGAAATACATTCTTTCCTCTCCTCATTCGTAGTCAAATTTTCACACCCGGGATATATTGGAACCTGCTCAACAACGGCAAACGGTATGGGAAGATCTTCAATTGTATCATCCACTCTTTCCACAGTTGCAGAAGGGGCAGGCGGTGGCGGTGGCGGTGGCGGAGCAACCTGAGAGGCAACAATTGGTGTCTGTCCCTTCGTACTGCTACAGGAAGCATAAGTTAACATTCCCAGCATTAGCGGCAGAATGATTAGAAATTTAAATTTTGAAACTGATCCTGATTTGTTTTTTTGCAACATAACTATTCGTTTTTTGATGATTGAATGATTAAAAAATTGATTGATAAATGAAATATCTTCTGTATTAAATGCTGAGTTTAACAGCTGCTGGAAATAGACCTGTTTTTTGACATTCTTGACTACCCCGGCATCGGCGAGGAATTCGTGTAGCGTCGAAATTCTGTTCTGGTAAATGTAAACAAGAGGATTAAACCATAAGACAATTCTAAGAATTTCGAAAAACAACAAATCCAGCGTATGTTTCTGCCTCACATGGACCAATTCGTGAGAGAGAATTTGCTCCCGCTCTTTTTCAGAAAGTTGGGCGCCAAGAAAGACAGTATTGTAAAAGGTACAGGCAATTTGTGATTGCGGTACCTCCACTATCTTCATCTCATGATTGCTCACCAGTGGTTTATGAGAAAATAGTTGTTTGAGAATCCTGAACTTATTGAAGAATACTCCGAGGCTAAAGAGGAATCCCGCGCAGTATGCAAGCAGCCACCAGTTGAGAGTCGCTGCAGCTGAAGCAGAACCCTTAGATTCCTGACCTGTGACAGCCGATGAATTTTCACCGAGAAAAATTTCCGGCAAGACAATCATATTTTCAGGAGGAATGGCCTGTTGAAGAAACTCTAATTTCAGCAATGGTAAAATCATGGCCAAAACCGGCGTGATCAAAAGATAAACCCGGTTGTAGATGAAAAAAGTCTCTTTTTTTAGTAATAGCTCGTATACCAGTAAAAAAACAAGCTGAAAAGCGATGATCTGTAAAATGTAGTGCAGCATTATTTCTCTTTTTTATTGATCTCCTTAAGAATGGCTTCCAGTTCCCGGGTGTCCATTTCGTTCTTTTTCATAAAGAAGGACACCATGCTCTTAAAGGAACCGTCGAAATATCCGTCGATGAGTTTATTCATACTTTGGTTGGTATAAGTCTCCTTTTCCACCAGCGGGAAATAGATGTAGCCTTTTCCCTTTTTCCGATGGTCCACAAATTCCTTATTTTCCAGGATGCGAACTATTGTAGACACTGTGTTGTACGCGGGTTTGGGTTCAGGGATTTCCTCTATAATTGAAGCCACATTAGCTTCTTTAAGATCCCAAAGGATCTGCATGATCTCTTCTTCAGCTTTGGTCAGTTGTTTCATAATTCCCTGTATGTTTCTGCTAATATACAACTAATCATTTAGTTTAAACTAATGTTTTAGTTTAAATTTATTTTTTCTTTCTCTATCTTAGCTGAAAAATTTTAAATATGGACCTAATTTTGGTGGCCCTGGCAGCCATTTTAATGCTTATTGGTATACTCGGAAGTTTTCTTCCTATGTTACCCGGAATTCCCGTAAGCTGGGGCGGTTTACTGTTGTTGCATCTCACGTCGGTAATTCCAGTTAACTATACCTTTTTGGGGTTCACCCTGGTTATCACCATCATAATATTTGCACTGCAGTATGCCATACCTGCATTGGGAACAAAATATCTTGGAGGCAGCAAACAAGGTATGTTTGGAGCTACAATCGGGTTGTTTGCAGGGATCTTCATACCTATTCCGTTTGCTATTCTTATCGCTCCTTTTATAGGAGCATACTTAGGTGAAATTTTAAATAAAGCCGATTCCCGTACTGCCTTAAGAGCCGCCTCGGGTTCCTTTGTTGGGTTACTCGCCTCTACCTTTATGGAATTCGTGGTGACTTCCATTTTTCTTTTGCTCTTTATCTATAAACTTTGGGAATTTAAAGAAGTCCTCTTTTAGCATAGAATAGAAAAAGGAGGATTTATTTTGTTATCTTTGGGCCTGCTTTTAATTCATATTCACAACCCTAATTCCCGGCTTCCCCGCCGATGACTCACCTTTAAATATGAATCTTGACGTTGTTGTAATTGATGACGATGCAATCGTCTTATTCCTTCACAAGGTGCTTATAAAAAAAAGCAGGCTCTCCTCCAGCGTGATTGATTTTCTTAGTGCTGAAGAAGCACTGGAGTACATTCACCACCATGATTTCTCCCGTTACCTGTTAATTTTGCTGGATATTAATATGCCTCAATGCAATGGATGGGAATTTCTTAAAAAAATTGAGAGTTTCCCTCTAAGAGAGAAAATTTTTGTAGTAATGGTCACATCTTCTATGAATGAAAGTGATCGTCAAAAAGCTATCCAATATTCCCGGGTGATTGATTATTATGAAAAACCTCTTTCTAAACAAGCTTGTGAAAGGATTTACATGAAACTTATTCCAAAGCTTAATTCTTAATTTTTACTCGAAAATTTTAACGTATGCCCTATCAAATAATAAGTTATCCTTAAATAGGACACCTTTTAAGATTACTTTAGAAACATCTGCTGAGGAATATTCCTAAATTGGAATATAACCAATTAAAAATCAGATATGAAAAAAAGTATTCTTATTCTATCTACACTAATTCCCACACAACTTTTAGCACAGGAAGAAACCGGTGCAGCCTATTTTCTTGAAGACACCAACTTCTTCATAGTAGTAGTTGCCGGAGTTTTACTGGCGCTCGGGTTCCAGCTTTTGCTAACTGCATTATCCGTAGCAGGAGGAATTACAGCAGTAGGAAACATCCGGAAAAAAGGACATAAAGATTCTTCCAAAGATCGTCAAAAGGCGCATAATGATGATGACGATGATGACGGAATGAATGTGGGACAAAAAGTATCCACAGGACTTGGAGCATGGACTCTAATCACCACTTCTATAGCGCTTTTCTTTGCCAGCTTACTGGCTGTAAAACTTGGTCTTATAGGTGCCAACTTTATTGGAGCCACATTAGGACTGGTAATTTGGGCTGCTTTTTTCATGTTAGTAACCTATCTTGAAGCAAGTATGGTGACCTCTCTCGTAGGTGGTCTTGCATCGGCCGTAAAACAAGGTCTTTCGTCTGCCGGTTCAGCGTTCTCACAATCTGATGCCAGTGTGGCTAAAGATGTCGCTAAAACCCAGGCCAGGACAGAAGCAAAAGAAATGAGAAAGCAATTGGAAAAATTGTTCTCTACTAATGATGTCGATAAAAAAGTTGAAGATTATGTTCAACAACTAAAACCCCAAAAGGTAGACATTAGTAATATTAAGAAACAGATTAAGGATTTGCTGACGGATCTTCAGGTTACTGAAAAAGCTGATTTCGACTATCCAAATTCAGTAAAGAAATTAATTCTTGAAGAGGCCGATAAAAGTACTCTTTCCAAAGAGGATAAAGAGGCCGTGAAAGAGCATGTCAAAAATATTAAAAACATTGCGCAGGGGGATGGTTCTCCGGAAGAAAAAGCTAAAGCAGGTATTGAAGATCTTACTCCGGCTGACAGACAACAAATAGATAAGTATCAGGAAGAGATCAGAAAAGCTTTAAAGAATACAGATAATAAGGAACTGCAACCGGATAAACTGGAACAGGACCTTAAAAGAATTCTGAACGAACCTAAAGAAGCCAGTAATATTGCTAAAGCAAAGGCGAGTGCAATGGATCGAAATACCCTTGTTCAACTTCTTGCATCGCAAAATATGAGTGAACAGGAGGCAGATCAAAAGATCTCTCAGGTGGAAAAAGTCTTTAATAAAGTGAGTTCTTTCTTTAATGAGAAGAAAGGCGATGCTAATGTAGAGAAAAGCCGATTGCAGAAGAAAGAAGGAGATGTTGAAGCCAAAGTTAAGAGCATGTTCTCAAGCGGAAAGTCTGATCTGAACAGAATATACTCAGATTTCACTTCGATTTTCCAGGATTCAGGAGCCGGTCCAGATTTAAAATATAAACTGGAGCATTATAATAAGGAGGAGATGATCACTATGATCACGAACAAAACTTCTCTTAGCCGCAGCGAAGCAGAGCCTATAGCTGATAAAATTGTAAGTGCCAGAGATACTGTTCTTGAAAAAGCTTACAATGTACAAATCAAAGTGAACGAGAAAATGGCTGAAGCCAAAGACAAGGCTCTAATTGCTGCCGAAGAATCAAGAAAAGCAGCCGCAACTGCAGCATGGTGGCTGGTAGCGACCGGAATTGTTTCGGCCGCAGCATCGGCAATAGGTGGGATGCTCGCACTTGAAGGGATATTTTAGAAAAAGAAATACCTGTGAAAGGAAAATCCTTTCACAGTACTACATATAAACTTAAAAAAGAATATTATGAAACGATTTATTTTAGCATTTGCATTTTTATTTACTGCAAGCAGTGCATTTTTATCTTGTAAAGATGCCGAAAGAGAGGTCGGAGAAACAGAAATACTTGAGGACGATCTGGAAACTGAGGTTTTTGATGAAGAGGTTATGGATGACGGTTTTGGAGAATATGATCTCGACGATGACAATTTATGGGATTCAGATGAATTTGGAGAAGCCTATGACGATGATTGGGCCACCTGGGATGTCGATTCAGACGGTTATCTGGATGATAACGAATTCTATACCACCTACTATGGTTGGGTAGATGCCGATAACGATGGTCTTATTGGTGAGAATGAGTGGAATGAAGGCTATAACAACCTATACGGGGACTACGGTGCTGTAGGTGATTTTGCAGAATACGATCTTGACGACGATGGATTTCTTGATGAGGATGAATGGTATGAAGGATGGGGCGATTCTGACTGGTTTAATGATTATGACCTGGACGATGATGGCTTAGTAGATAACGATGAATGGGGAGATGGTCTTTTCGGCCTTTGGGATGAAGATGATGATGGATTCTGGGATGAGGACGAATATAACACCTATACTGTCTACTATGACACCTGGTAATCACTACTAAAATTAGCATTACACGGGAGCCGCCTAAAATCATTTTAGGCGGCTTCTTTTTTTTACGGGTTAAATACTAAGCTAAATATTAATTTTTACGATTTATTTCAAGTTGAATCATAATTCGTTGCCAATATTAAAATAAGTGATGCATGAGTCCTCTACCTTCACCGATTCAAACCCAAATTAATATATTATGAAATTTAGATTTTTAATAGTTTCCATAGTTTTAACGACCTTCACCTTTACATCCTGTAGAGAGGAAGTAAACAATGAAACAATTGTGCGCGAAGTAAGAGTGGAGAAGGAAGACATAGAAGTTGCAGAAAAAGAAAATGAAGGCATCCTTGAAAGAACAGCCAGGAAAGTAGATACCGAAGTCAACAAAGAAATAGATGAAGAAATTGAGAAAATAGGAGATGATAACTAAATAATATCCCCGGAACTTAACGAACTATAACCAGGGATCTGGTGATCCCCACAAAAGGCCTGGCTTATGTCAGGCCTCCTTTTTTTAATGGCGGATAGTTTTAAATTCACTTTTTAATTCTTCCATTGACTGCTGTAACTGTTTAAGCAGGCTGCTTTCTGAGGGTGCATCCAGATTAAAGGTTAGCTTGGAATTTACCTGCCATAACTCCTGGATATCATTCACTCGCACCTCAATAGGCAGGTACTCTTCATTTAGTGAAATTAGTAGAAGTTTGGAAGGATCGGGTAGTTTTTGAATTTTTTTTACCAAAACCGAATCATAAAGGACAACAACATAAACCCTGTTATTGCTCGCTTCTTCAATCGTTGGAACCGCCTTGCCCAATACCCATTCGCCCGGTCTAAAATTGGGTAACATACTGTCACCTTCAATCTGAAATCCCCTATGAGTGGCATTCCGATATTCAGGTAAAGGAATATCAAAGGCAGGCAGTTGCTGATACCACTCCACATCCTGCACGTTATGCGGGTAACCTGCCGCCGCCTTCACATTTACCAGCACAATGTTCTCTTCCTCTGCACTGTTAAGGCTAACCACTTTGGGACTTATATCTCCTTTTGTGACTTGAAGATATTTTTGATTACTCTCCCCAAACAACCACATAGGATTAATCCCGAATTGCCGCAAAAGTTCGGCCACTACTCTACCGGAGAGTTTAGTGCGCCCCCTCTCTATATCGGCAGTAGAATTTTTGATACCCAGCAAGCCTGCAAACTCTGTTTGAGTAAAATTATTTTCATCCCTTACCTCCTTAAACCTTTTGATTTCTTGTGATACATCTGTTCCCATACTAACAAATTTAATATTTTTTGGAAAATATCCTACTAAGGTCTAGGATAATATCCTAAAATCCTGAATTTTCTAATCATTGGTAAAGAAGTAACATTCCTTTAGGAACTTAAAAAAGGAATAAATCCTATTTTTCTATGATGAAAGAACACTACCTGATTCTGGCAGGCCTTGGATTTGCTACCATTATTATGGCATGGCTGCCGTCTTTTTCCAAAAAACTCAGGATTAGTTCCCCAATTGTACTATTACTTATAGGATTCGGACTTTTTGCCATTGGATTACCCCTGGGTTGGCCCGATCCTCTGTGGAATGACCGGGATCTTATGTATTTTTCAGAAGCTCTTGTAATTATTTCTCTTATGGGAGCCGGTCTAAAGATGGGGCAGAATTATTCTTTTAAGGCCTGGCGTAAACCCCTTCTCCTCGTATTTGTAACCATGCCTATCTGCATGATATCTGCCTATTTCCTGGGGCAGTATTTCCTATTGCTGAGTGTGCCTTCAAGTTTATTACTGGCCGCGGTACTTGCACCAACAGATCCTGTCCTGGCTGCAGAGGTTCAATTGGATGATCCCATGGAGGAAGAAGAGTACCACGATGACATACGGTTTACTCTAACCGCCGAAGCAGGCCTAAATGACGGAATCGCTTATCCCTTTACCTACCTGGCAGTTCTTGTAGCCCAAGCAGGAACCTGGGCTGCTTTTAGTTTTTCAGAATGGTTCTGGGATAAATTAATTTTAAAAGTGATTATAGGTGTAATTGCGGGAGTGTTTATTGGGTGGTTGATCGGAACTTTGATGGATCGCCTTTACAAGTACGCCGGAGTAAAAACATTTGTTGGTTTCCTGGCTCTTTCCCTTACATTCATGACTTATGGTGCTACAGAGTTAATTCATGGCTACGGCTTCCTCGCCGTATTTTTTGCGGGTTTTAGCCTTAGATACTATGAAAAAGTTGGTCAGGATTACAAGAAAAAACTCCACGATTTTATTACGGAAATGGAACATCTTTTTATGGTGATCTACATCCTCCTCTTTGGGGGTTCCATAATGAATGGGATGCTTACTCTTACCGACTGGAAAGGAATTGCTTTCGCCTTTATATTCGTGCTTCTTGTAAGGCCTCTTGCAGGGCTTATTGCCCTGGGAGGTTTTAAGGAAAGTTTCAAAAGTAAATTAGCCGTCAGCTTTTTTGGTATAAGAGGAATAGGTTCTATCTTCTACCTCTCATGGGCTTTCGTCACCTTCGATTACTTTGATCACAAAAATGAGCTGTACGCTATAACTGCCTATATAATTTTAATATCTATTGTAATCCATGGGTTTACCGCACCTTCTGTTGTGGGCCATTTTAAGAAGAAAAGACAACCTAAACCGGAAGAAAAGGGGAATTAACAATTGTTTATAGAAACAAAAATTTAATCTACCACCGGTTTTCCTTATTTTAAAGAATATCAGAAAAATCAGTTATGAAATATGATTATCTACCACCAAAAAAATTTGATAAACCTTCCGAAATTTCATCTTCAGGATGGAAAAAAATTGCTCTAAGGGTAAAGGATGAAATAGGAGAAAATAATGTTTCCATAGTTTCCGCCGGAGTAGCTTTTTATGCTTTTCTCGCAGTATTTCCTGCAATTGGAGCTTTAGTCTCCATTTATGGACTCGCAATGGATCCTGAAAGTATTCAGCAACAACTTGACAATATATCCTCTGTGATGCCAGATCAAGCTCTGGAAATTTTAGAAAAACAACTTGAGGACATAGTTTCTACCTCCGGCTCCGCCCTGGGATGGAGCATGGCCCTGGGAATTCTTTTTAGTCTCTGGAGTGCAAACAAAGGAACAAAATCACTTTTTACCGGGGTTGACATAGCTTATGGGACTAATGACGACCGCGGATTTATCAAACAGAATGCCCTTACTCTTCTATTTACACTGGCAGCAGTCATTCTGGTTATTATAAGCATGGGTGTGATTGTGATATTCCCGGCAATTGTGGAACATTTAGGACTACCTTCGGGCATAGAAACGCTTATTAGTTATGGTCGCTGGTTGATCTTGGCAGCAATTGTAATCTTTTTTCTTGCAGCTATTTATAAATATGCCCCGGCAAAAGAAAGCTCAAAATTTAAATGGGTGCTTCCGGGGGCTTTACTGGCCACCGTCCTGTGGTTAATTGCTTCCTGGGGATTCTCTTTTTACGTAAAGAACTTCGGAAGTTATGGAGAAGTCTATGGGTCTATTTCAGCAGTGGTAGTAATGCTTTTATGGCTTTTCCTCACCAGTTTCATTATTCTTCTGGGGGCCGAACTTAATTCTGAAATCGAGAAGTATGCCAGTCACCCTAAGGAATGACCTCAATGTCATGACTACTATATAAATTAGGCAACCTTCGAAAACCTGATCCACGTCATATTTTCCAATCCGCTCATTTTCAACCTTTGTACCCGGTACGAAACGAGCAATTTTTATGGAGGAACTTTCTTGTTATCACTGCGGTGATGCGATTAAGTCATGTATTAATTTCGATGACAAGTCTTTTTGCTGCAATGGCTGCAAGACCGTTTATGAAATATTTTCAGAGAACGGCCTCACTTCCTATTATGATATGGAAGCTGCACCCGGTGCGGCACCACCAAAATTCGATGGAAAGTATGATTTTTTGAGCAACGAAAAAATTGCAGAGAAACTACTGGAATTCAATGATGGAAGGCTGCAGGTAATTTGCCTGTACATTCCCCATATTCACTGCAGTTCCTGCATCTGGATCCTTGAAAACCTCAACAAGCTAAGAGCCGAAATCACCACCTCACAAGTAGATTTTCCTAAAAAAAACCTTCGCATTACTTATAATTCAGAAAAACTGAATTTAAAGGATCTGGTGTTATTTCTTAGCAGCATTGGCTACGAGCCATACATAAGTCTGGATGATAGTGAAACCGGAAAAAAGAAAATCAACCGGAGCATTATCTATAAACTGGGCGTTGCAGGTTTTGCTTTTGGGAATGTAATGTTTTTATCCTTTCCCGAATATTTTGAAGTCAATGAATACTGGCTGGAGCAGTATAAAGGTCTTTTTAGATGGCTTATGTTTACCTTTTCCCTTCCCGTTGTTTTTTACGTGGCACGGGATTATTTTATCTCGGCCTACAAAGGTTTACGGGCAAAGATTCTCAATATCGATGTGCCTTTAGCCCTGGGAGTTCTTGTCCTTTTTGTGCGTAGTACATTAGAAATCTCTTTCGACTGGGGCACAGGATTCTTTGACAGTCTTACAGGTCTCGTATTTTTCCTTACCCTCGGAAAATTTTTCCAGCAAAAGACCTATAATTTTCTCTCTTTTGAAAGGGATTATAAATCTTACTTTCCCATTGGTATTACCCGCATCAATCATGATGGGAGGGAAGAAAGTATCCATGTACACGACATTGACAAAGGAGACCGTATTCTTATAAGAAATGAAGAACTTATCCCTGTAGATGGGATCCTCATCAATGGGAATGCCCGTATTGACTACAGCTTTGTAACAGGTGAAGCCGAGGCCGTACATAAAGCATCGGGGGATAAATTATTTGCGGGAGGGCGTCAGGTTTCAGGGATGATTGAAATGGAAGCCCTAAAATCGGTTTCTCAAAGTTACCTCACCAAATTGTGGAGCAATGACGTTTTCCAGGTAAAGAAAGAAGATTCCTTCACCTCCTTTATCAATCATATAAGCAAATACTTTACGATCGTGCTGCTGCTTATTGCTTTCTCGGCTGCAGGGTTCTGGGCGTTTTTAGATTTTGCCACTGCGATAAATGTCTTTACAGCAGTACTCATTATCGCCTGTCCCTGTGCCCTGGCTATGTCGACTCCTTTCACGCTTGGAAATCTATTGCGGATCTTCGGAAATAAGAAATTTTATCTAAAAAATGCCGGGGTGATCGAGCAACTGGCAAAGGCCGATACTTTGATTTTTGACAAAACAGGAACCATCACCTCCAACAAAAAAAGCAGCGTTAGCTACGAGGGCATAATGCTTACTACGGAAGAAGAATCTCTTCTGAAAAATACTCTTCGTGCTTCCAATCACCCGTTAAGTCGCACCTTATATGATATGCTGGCCGAATATGATATCACTCCGCCCGAAGAATTCCGCGAGATCACCGGGAAAGGAATAGAATCAATGCACCAGAAGCAAGCCATGAAAGTAGGTTCAGCCGACTTTGTAGGCAGTACAGTAGCGGCACAAACCCTCAACACTTCAGTTCACATTAGTGCTAACAACGAGTACAAGGGCAGATACATCTTCTATAACGAGTATCGCGAAGGGGTAAAAAAGCTCTTTGCTGAATTGGCACCAAATTACCATCTGTCTATCCTCTCGGGGGATAACGAAGGGGAAAAAACCAGACTGGAACAATTACTACCTGCAAAAACCGAAATGCTTTTTAACCAGAAACCAGAAAATAAACTCGACTACATTGCCTCCCTGCAACAACAGGGGAAAAAGACAATTATGGTGGGCGATGGACTTAATGATGCCGGGGCACTGGCAAAAAGCGAAGTAGGAATCGCAATTTCAGAAAATGTAAATGTTTTCTCCCCTGCCTGTGACGCTATTCTCGACGCGAGCAGGTTCGACAGTCTCTATAAATTCATCAAGGCCTCAAAATCGGCGATGACGGTGATCAAAATAAGTATGACACTTTCCTTTCTGTATAATGTGGTGGGACTTTATTTTGCAGTTACCGGGCAATTATCTCCCATTATTGCAGCCATTCTTATGCCGCTTAGCTCCATTAGCATCATTGCTTTTGCTACAATTTGCACTAATATTATTGGCCGCAGAATATAAGTTCGCACCTGCTAAAAGAACGAACATAGTATAAATTTCAAAAATTCCTATTTAAATTTTTGTAAGAGAGGTGAAAAAACACCTACTTTAGAAGTGTGATTATTTGTTTCCCTGTCGCATGACAGGGAGAGCCAACGAGACAGCAATCCCCTACTTGCTTCTTGTTGATGTAGCTCCTAAAATTCCCCTCTCCTCATTCTTTCAAAAAAGAATTCATATATACTTTATCCATATTGCCAAGATGCAAGTGGTCCTGTTGTTTTGAGTCCGATTACTCTCTATTTTTCGCACAGTCTGTAAGGGATAGATAATTTTTCTATTCCGGTAGATTGAATAATAATTCCATAAACAAGAGGTCATGAAAACGACATTTTTAATACAATTATTTTAAAGGTATGAATAATAGTTTTATTCCCGGGGTATCCAAAAATGCTTCTGAAGAGAACATTTTAAGATTTTATGAAAGAACGGGATTCCAAAAAAGGCATTTTGAGAAGGATATTCGGGTATCGAGTTATGTTCTCTGTGAAATGGAAATGAAGGTCTGAATCTTCAATTTTTATGATTAAGGAAAGACTTGGAACTTAATGCTATCAGAGATAAATATTTCAAGTAAATAGAAGCTGTCTAAAACGGAGTTCTGTCAACCTGAACTTGTTTCAGGTTCTAATAGATTCTGAAATAAATTCAGAATGACTCCACCTTATATATTAGACAGCTTCAATTATCTGATCATTTTAATTTCTAATTTGAAACTTCAGCTTTAATGGCTTCAACAGTTTCGGTATTATCTACGCCAAGACCTTCCTGCTGGTGAACCAACACCCCTTCCTCGTTAAAAACACTAATGATGTTGGAATGTGAAAAATCAATGGGAGAAATCTTTTTATAACTCACAGCCAATACTGCTGCGAATTCCCTGGTGTCCTCGGGCGTACCGCGAAGGAACATCCAGTGATCATCTTCCATTAGATTTTCCTTAGCAAAAGAATTGAGCATCTGTGGAGTATCGGTTTCAGGATCTATGCTCACCATGATAAATTTTGTCTTACCAAGATATTCTTCAGGCACCTGCTTCTCTATATTGCGCATATCCGCAATTAAACGTGGACAGGCAGCTTTGCAGGAAGTATAGATCATTACCATAACGAGCACATTTCCCCGCAAATCTTCCAGCTGAATATCCTTGTTATCCTGTGTAGTCCAGGTAGAGGGTAAATGATAAACCGAAAGATCGGGCAATTCCTTGTTGAAGTCCACAGTGTGGGTTGCAACGACCTTCTCTGAATCCTCAATTTGTCCCTTTTCTTCCCCCGGTTGGTCACAGGACAAAAACAAGAACGGCGACAGCATAAATAATAAATACTTTTTCATCTTTTCAATTTTTATAGGGCCTTTTTCTCTACATCCTCGACACATCTAAACCCAAGATTTTTGCTGGAGTACTTCGCTTTCATACTTCCCCTGAAGGCATACCTCATAAAGGCTGCATAGTTCATAAGATCTGTGGCGCCAACAGCGGCAGCTCCACAGAAGAGGTTATTATCACCGGTACTGTCTTTCCTGGATTCTCCACCAATCATTACGGAATTAAAATCTGAAGTCCATTCCCAGACGAGACCGTGCATATCATACACTCCCCAATAGTTCCTGAAGGTGCTCCCAATTTCATTCTTATAGGTTTTGGGAGTTTCATACCAGCTCAAAATATATTTGTTATAATTTTCTTCCTCTCTTGCATCGGGCTGCTTTTCATTGGCCATTCCTACATACTCCCACTCATCTACCGTTGCAAGTCTCTTCCCTTCACATTCACAGTAATTTTTAGCTGCATACCACGATACATTGGTAACAGGGGCATTTGGAGAACGATCTGAAGGAAAAGCTTCATCGTTTATCCAGTCTTTAAGATAACTTTCATCTGCAAAAAGCCTCTTCACCTCAGAGCGTTTCCACCTTGGGTTCTTCTTCACGAATTCGAGAAATTCTGCATTAGTTACAGGATAAACATCCATATAAAAGTCATTTATTTTTACAGCAGTCTCGGTGCCGTAAAGAGGAATGAATTCCCCTCCTTCAATTTTGACCATGGAACCAGACTGGCCATATGCCTGGCTCTGGATCATTATTGCGATACAAACGGCCAATCTGATTATAGTCTTCATTTTGAATTATTTTACTTTTTTCACCATTTCCTGGGTCACTTCAGTTTTGTTGTTGCCCCAGTTGTTATAGACATAGGTAAGGACCGCAGCCACATCTTCATCGGAGATATTCTGTGGAGGCATGGCACTGTTGTATACATTTCCGTTTACTTCAATTTCTCCGCTTAATCCGAACTTAACTACTTCAATAGATCTGTGAACATCGGCATTTAGATAATCGGAGTTTGCAAGGGGAGGAAAAGCATTTGGTATTCCCGCACCGGTTGCCTGGTGACATGCAAGACAGCTTTGAGTATAGACCTGCTTACCTCTCTCCATTTTATCGGCCATTGACATTTCCGCTACGGGTGCTGAATCTTCAACTTCTTCAACAATTCCGGTAACTGAAGTTCCGGGATTGTAAACACCTTCACTTATTTTTCCACCAAAAACTTTTTCATTTTCAGCTCCTTCTACTTCAAGGATACCTAAAGCTCCTTTGTTAAAGGCTCTAAAGATTGAATGGTCAACTAATACCAACTCTCCCGGTACATCAACCTTAAACTCAACTATTGCAGCACCTCCTGCGGGGATGAGAGTAGTTTGGACATTCTCATTAATTGTGCTTCCTCCTTCAACATATACTTTGTCAAAGATCTCCCCAATCACATGGAAAGAAGATACAAGGTTTGGACCACCGTTTCCTACATACAGTCTCACGGTTTCTCCCACTTTGGCGTGTAATGCGTTTTCACCAGTAAGTCCTCCGACTTTTCCATTGAATACCACATAATCTGCATCCTCATCTACTGCCTTGTTCATATCAAAAGGCTGCAAGCCTCTTTCTCCAAACTCACCTTCTGTGTAAAAATCTCCCTGCATTACATAATATTCTCTGTCAACGGGAGGTAGTCCCCCTTCCGGTTCAACAAGAATAAGTCCATACATCCCGTTCGCTATGTGCATTCCCACCGGTGCGGTAGCACAGTGATAAACGTAAAGACCTGGGTTCATGGTTTTAAATGTAAAAGTTGCCTGCTGTCCTGGAGCTACATAAGAAGACTCGGCTCCTCCCCCAGGTCCTGTCACTGCGTGCAGGTCAATATTGTGAGGCAGTTTACTATCAGGGTGGTTTTTGAAGTGGAACTCAATCTCATCTCCTACCCGCGTACGGATAAAGCTTCCCGGAACCGAACCATCAAATGTCCAGTAGTTATAGGTAACCCCGTCTGCCATTTCCATTTCTTTTTCTACCACCTCCATATTAACGATGAGTTTGGTAGCCGCTCTTTTTCCAACAGGTCTTGGCACCATGGGCGGAGCAGTCATTTCGGCTTCGCTCTCTCCATACACCTTCATAAGTTCAGGATTTTCTTTTGCAGCCACAGCTTTCTCACATGAGGTAAGGACCCCTGCAACAAGCGCAGCAAGAAAGAAAAGGTATACAAATCTCTTTTTTGAAGTTTTGAAATTTTTCATGATCAGAAGTGTTTAATTTTTAATTTCAGATACAAATGTCCGAATTAAGTTCCCTCCTGAATATGAGGCTAATCATATCTAACTGAATTTTTTAGAATTTCTTTTCAGGCAAAACCTGATCAAGATCATATTTCGAAAAATACATACCTGCTAGTTTTGCCCGAATATATAAATAGGTATGAGCGTCATCTATTTACTCCTTACAATAAGCATTATTGTAGCGGTATTTTTTTTCGTTGTTTTCATTATAGCCGTTAGAAATGGCCAGTTCGACGATGACTATACCCCTTCTGTGCGCATTTTATTTGAGGATGAGCTCGTAAAAGAGAAACCCAAAAAAAATAATCAAGACAATTAAGTATGGAATTGCAACAGTTCTACTACGACAACAAAATCGTAAAAAATTTCATTTACGCTACTCTTCTTTGGGGAGTAATTGGAATGCTCGTCGGGCTACTTTTAGCTTTTTTATTCATTTTTCCTAACCTGACCGATGGAATCTCCTGGTTGAGTTTTGGTCGTTTACGACCTCTCCATACAAATGCAGTGATCTTTGCCTTTGTAGGTAATGCCATTTTTGCCGGGGTTTATTACTCCACCCAACGATTGTTGAAAGCCAGGATGTACAGTGATATCCTTAGTAAAATCAACTTTTGGGGATGGCAGCTTATCATTGTTGGCGCTGCAATTACTTTACCTTTAGGTTTTACAAGTTCCAAAGAATATGCAGAGCTGGAGTGGCCTTTTGATATCGCTATTGCCGTGGTTTGGGTTGTATTCGGCTGGAACCTCATTGCTACCATTTTTAAAAGAAGACAAAGGCATCTATATGTTGCAATATGGTTCTACATCGCCACCTTCGTAACTGTTGCTGTACTACATATATTCAACAGTCTCGCAATTCCGGTTGGTCTGTTTAAGAGTTATTCTGCTTACGCAGGAGTTCAGGATGCACTGGTACAGTGGTGGTATGGACACAATGCTGTGGCATTTTTCCTTACCACACCTTTTCTGGGGCTTATGTACTACTTTGTTCCAAAAGCAGCAAACAGACCCGTTTACTCCTATAAACTATCTATTATTCACTTTTGGTCCTTAATATTTATTTATATCTGGGCGGGACCTCATCACCTATTGTATACTTCCCTGCCAGACTGGGCACAGAACCTTGGAGTCGCATTCTCAGTAATGCTTCTTATGCCGTCGTGGGGTGGTATGATCAACGGGCTTCTTACCCTACGGGGAGCATGGGATAAAGTTAAAACAGATCCTGTTCTTAAATTCATGGTAGTAGCGATCACCGGTTATGGAATGGCGACCTTTGAAGGGCCTATGCTTTCCCTCAAAAACGTAAATGCCATAGCCCATTATACAGACTGGATCATTGCTCACGTACATGTAGGAGCACTTGCCTGGAACGGATTTCTCACCTTTGGGATGATCTATTGGCTTGTCCCCAGGATGTTCAAGACAAAACTTTACTCAATAAAACTTGCTAACGCTCATTTTTGGGTTGGCACCCTCGGGATCATTATTTATACTTTGCCAATGTATGTGGCAGGTTTTGTACAAGCTTCCATGTGGAAACAATTTAACCCCGACGGAACTCTTGTTTACGGAAACTTCCTTGAAACCGTGACCGAAATTATGCCTATGTACTGGTTCAGGGCCATTGGAGGAAGTATGTACATCTTAGGAATGTTCGTTTTACTGTACAACATGTATAAAACAGTTAAAGCCGGAACTGAAGTTACAGATGAACTGGCAGAAGCTGCTCCTTTACAAAAGATAAGCAACAAAAGACTGGCCGGGGAAGGTTTCCACACCTGGCTTGAGCGAAAACCTGTACAACTCACCATTCTTGCGACCATTGCGATCCTTATAGGAGGAATTATCCAAATCGTGCCTACCCTTCTGGTAAAATCTAACATACCCACTATAACCAGTGTTAAGCCTTACACTCCGCTGGAATTGGAAGGAAGAGACATCTATATAAGAGAAGGATGTGTTTCCTGCCACTCTCAAATGATACGACCATTTAGAAGTGAAGTGGAACGATATGGTGAATATTCAAAGGCCGGAGAATACGTCTATGATCACCCCTTCCTGTGGGGAAGTAAAAGAACCGGACCCGATTTGATGCGGGTGGGAGGAAAATATTCAGATAACTGGCACTTTAACCATATGTATGATCCACAAAGTACCTCTTCAGGATCCATCATGCCCGGCTACAAGTGGCTTATTACCGATGAGCACGACCGTTCAAATATTGAGGACAAAATGGAAGCGATGGTACAGTTAGGCGTTCCCTATACAGAAGCTGAGATCGCAAGTGCCCAGGCTAATATGGAAGAACAGGCTGCTCAAATCCAGCAGAACCTCTATACCGATCCCGACTTTGTTGCCACATATGAAGCCGATAAGAAATATGCAGAAGAGAACGGGCTGGATTTCATTGAAATGAAAAATCGGGAAATAGTGGCTCTTATTGCTTACATGCAGCGATTGGGAACAGATATTAAAGTGGTCAATACAACAACCTCAAATTAAATTACCATGTTAAAATTTGTAAAAGGACATATGGAGAGCATTGCCGGAATAGAGATATATCCTATTATTTCACTGCTCATTTTCTTCCTCTTTTTTGTAGCTCTTTTCTGGTGGGTCTTTACTGCCAAAAAAGACTACATCAACACTGTAGAACAAATTCCATTAGAAAACGATAATAACGATCAGAACCAATGAGACATGCAATCCCGGCCTGGATAAGAATCCCAATATTTTTCTTGATCATTGCAGGAGCCCTGGAATACTTTGTAGATTCAGGGGGTAATTTTGCCTTCGTGGAATATCCACTTCTGGCAGTCGTGCTCCTTATTTTCCTGCTAGTATTAATTGCTGCGGAATTTATTCTAGATGCTTTCGAGAACATTATGTTCCAATCTCTATCTCCCGAAGCTAAAGAGCGCTATATGGCTGCTCACGAGGAGAGAATGAAGAAATATGATATGAAAGAGATCTATCGGAAAATGATGGGAACCCGTCCAATTTCTGAAGAAAGAGATCTCGAACTCGATCACAACTATGACGGAATCAAGGAATTGGATAACAAACTCCCGCCATGGTGGTTATATAGTTTTTACGCTTCAATTATTTTTGCTGTAGGTTATATGGCCTACTACCACATCCTGGGCGGCGAGAACCAAACAGCCGAATTTGAACAGGAAATGCTGGCAGCAGAGATCGAAATTGAAGAGTATAGAAAAAACACACCCGATCTAATTGATGCCGAAAGCGTAGTACTGCTTACAGATGCTGCAGAACTTGAAAAAGGAGAATCTATCTATATGACAAATTGTATGGCCTGTCATGCTGCCGATGGTGGTGGTGGAATTGGACCCAACCTTGTCGATGAACACTGGATCCTTGGAGGTGGAATTAAAAATGTTTATAACACCATTGCTGAAGGAGGACGTGCAGGTAAAGGTATGGTGGCCTGGAACTCCATTTTAAATCCAACAGAAATACAGCAGGTATCGAGTTACATTATAAGCCTGCAGGGAACAACTCCGGCAAATCCTACGGATGCAGAAGGAGAAGTGTGGACAGGAGAATAGACCCAGAACTTAAATTTTAAAGAAAAACTATTGGATACAGAGGATAATAACTTCAGGGACCGCATTGGCACTATGAATGCCGAAGGCAAGAGGGCCTGGGTATATCCTAAAAAACCTGATGGCCGTTTTTATAAATACCGAACCTGGTTAACCTGGTTCCTTTTAATTTTTCTTATTGCATCCCCATTTATTCACATAAATGGAAATCAATTCATGCTGTTCAATATATTGGGGCGGGAATTCCACATTTTTGGCCAACCCTTCTGGCCTCAGGATTTTTACCTTGGGGTAACAGCAATGATCATTGCGGTTTTGTTTATCACCCTCTTCACTTCTGCCTTTGGAAGAATATTCTGCGGGTGGATTTGTCCACAGACCATTTTTATGGAAATGGTCTTTCGAAAGATCGAATATTGGATTGAAGGAGACCGTGGCGCCCAGATGAGGTTGGATAAAGAGGAGTGGACAAGTGATAAAATAAAAAAGAAAGGATTCAAATGGTTTTTGTTCTTTCTAATCTCTTTTGGAATTGCAAATGTTTTTCTGGCCTACCTGGTGGGAAGTAAAAGGCTGCTACAGTATGTAACTGAGGGACCGCTGGAAAACCTGAGCACATTTATTGCATTGTTAATTTTTACAGGAGTATTCTATTTCATCTTCTCCTGGTTCAGGGAACAGGTATGTACTATAGCATGTCCATATGGAAGGCTTCAAAGTGTGCTTCTGGATAAAAAATCTGTAGTAGTTGCTTACGACCATAAAAGGGGAGAAAGAAGCCTTGGGCGGTCTAAGTTTAAAAAGAACGAAGACAGGCAGGAGTTAGGGAAAGGAGATTGTATAGATTGTTCTCAATGTGTACAGGTATGTCCAACAGGTATAGACATAAGGAACGGCACACAGTTGGAATGTATTAACTGCACAGCTTGTATAGATGCCTGCGATATCATAATGGAGAAGGTAGATCTTCCAAAAGGGCTAATAGGCTTCTATTCAGAAGAGAATATTGAGAAGGAAGAGAAGGTGAGATTCAATTCGAGAATGAAAGGTTTCGCAGCCATATTATTTGTGCTTGTAGGCATCCTCTCCGGAATGCTGTTTATACGAACAGATGTGGAGGCTACCGTTTTGAGACTTCCGGGTCAGCTTTATGAAACACAAGAGAATAACATTATTAGTAATGTTTACACATTCAAGCTAATAAATAAGACTACAGGTAGTTTTGAAGATGTACATTTCAAATTGCTGTCTCACAAGGGTAGTATAGAATCTGTCACTCATGAGAGGATCATAGTTCCTGAAAAAGGACTTGCAGAAGGGACTTTATTCATCGAAATCCCAAAAGCTCTTTTAAAGGATGAAAAGAACAGTGTGGAAATAGGAATTTACAGTGGAGAAAAATTAATTGAAACCACCAGTACAAATTTCATGGGGCCCAGAAGCTTCAGGTAACTTTTAAACAAAAAAAGATGCTAGTAAAAGAAATATTATCGGAATTACCAACAGCCATCAAACCGGTTGTTAGAAAATTTGAACAGGAAGAAGGTTCACACGTTCTGGCCATTGGTTTAAATAAGCATGTGGAACTTAAAGAACATAAGAGCGATATTCCCGCAAGGATTCTTGTAATCAAAGGAGCTATTACTTATATAGCCGGCGAAAAGAGAACAGAACTTGCCCTTTTTGACGAGCATATAATTCCGGTAGGAGAATTCCATTCAGTCGAACCACAGGAAGACAGTATCTTCCTCGTAATAAAAAAATAAGATCATGAAAATATCCTGGGGTACATCAATTGTTTTGGCCATTATAAGTTTTATAGCCTTTATCATGTTTTTTGTGGTCACCATGCTCACAGATGAAGCTTACAGCCATGATCTGGTTGTAGAAGAATATTACAAAAATGAGTTGACATTTCAGGAACAATTAGATAAAACCCGGAATGCTACAAAATTATCTGAGAATATAAACCTGAAAAAAACTTCTGAAGGATTGGCTGTAACCTTTCCAGAAGAACTTGATGCTAAAGAAATTACCGGAAAGGTGTTCCTATACCGGCCGTCAAATAAGCGACTGGACTCTGAGATTCCTCTCTCATTGTCCTCACATCAATTGCTCGTACCTGATAAGAGCTTGTTAGGCGGCCGCTGGCACATCATTATTGACTGGGAATACCGGGATGAAAAATATTATTTTAAACAAGACATCAATTATTAAGTGCTCTATTCTGCATTCATATTAGGAATTCTGGGAAGTTTTCACTGTATTGGAATGTGCGGACCCATTGCTTTTATGCTACCGGTATCCCGTGAGAACAAAGTCTTAAAATTTGTCCAGATCTTTCTCTATCACTTTGGAAGGCTATTATCTTATGGCATTATTGGACTTTTATTCGGTCTAATTGGAAAGAGTCTGGACCTTTTCGGAATTCAGCAACAATTATCTATAGGTGTCGGTGTTCTCATGATCCTGGTGATCATTATCCCATCAAAAAAGGTTCAAAAATTCAATTTTTCTCAACCCTTATATCGCTTTGTCGGAAGAATCAAATCCTCCCTTGGGGCCGCATTAAAGAAAAGAACGCCCGATACCTTTTTTACAATTGGATTTCTCAACGGCTTTTTACCGTGCGGACTAGTTTACATGGCAGTTTTTGGTTCAATTGCCGCAGGCGAAATATTTACAGGAAGTCTTTATATGCTTCTTTTTGGACTGGGTACTATCCCTCTCATGACCACTGCCGTTTACTTTAGCAGTCTTCTGGGAGGTAACATGAGAAGAAAAGTACAGCGCTTAATTCCTGCTTTTGTTATCCTTATCGGATTCCTTTTTATTATAAGAGGAATGGGACTCGATATCCCGTACCTGTCTCCTGCCCCTACGACTGCAATAGTAGATGCCGCAGCCGGCTGTCACTAAATTTCTTCAAGCTATCTTATTATAATTTCTTAGTATAAGGCTTTTTCAAAAACCGGAATGTGCATCCGGTTTTTTTTATTTCTACAACTAGAATAGAATTCAGTAGCCTCAATACCTTTTTTAAGGCTTTTTGAAGAAATAATCTGTTTCGAAATATGAGAATTATCAGTTTTTTAGGAGTAGAATTTACTCTTTACCGATGTAACATACTCATTTTACCGATGTTACCTTAAAAATCAAAAAAACCTGAGTTAATAATATGCGAGCATAAGAATCTTATCGAAAGCTGACCCGCGTCATACCTTAACCTGCATATCTACCCCATCTTTGTATCATAATTAAAAACAAAAATCATGAGAACGAAAAAGAATTTTTGGTTAGTACTCGGAAGCTTTTTAGTAATGGCTTTTACAGGGCAAACAATGATGGCTCAATCATATAATGTAGATAGCAAGGCTTCAGATCTTAAAGTTTTGGGGACTTCTAATATCCACGACTGGGAAATGAAGGCAGAAAGCTTCCAGGGAAGTATGAAAGCACAATTAGAAGATGGACAACTGGTACAAATTGAAGGACTTCAGTTTGCAGTGGTTGCAGAAAGTCTTAAAAGTGGCAAAGGGGGAATGGATAAAAACGCTTACAAAGCCCTTGGCACAGATGATCATCAGAGGATCACTTTTCAACTACAGGATGTGAAAAACATTGACTGTACTTCCACGACCAACTGTAAGGTCACCACCACAGGCTACATGACCATAGCCGGGACAAAAAAATTGGTTGATCTTGTTTTTGACGCTAAAGTAAGCGGGAACAAAATTACCCTTTCGGGAGACAAAAAAATTAAAATGACCGAATTCAATGTAGACCCTCCAACTGCAATGTTTGGAACGATTACTACAGGAGATGAAGTAAACATCAAATTTCAATCTGTATTCACTAATTAATTCTAATTCAAATTTCAACTATCAACATTTAAATTATCAAGATGAAAAATTTTATCAAATACTCCGGAATCGCTTTGTTCATGGCGATGGGCTTACAAGCACAAGCACAAGACGTAGACGTCCTTGTCGTGGAAGAAGAGGAAAAAAATGACAGACTTTTCCCAAACTTCAGACCTCCCAGCCAATTGGGGATCAACAATTTTGAACCTAACAAAGATGTTCTAGTTGAAGATTTCGACGGTGTTGAAGTTAGAGTAGGTGGTGCTTTTGCAATCCAGCTTCAGGGACTACGCCAGGAAAATGCTTCAGGTGCTCCTGAACTTGCCGACCTTGGGACCAACTTCAACCTTCCTACCGCCAACCTTACATTGGATGTTATGCTGGCTAAAGGAATGAGAATGCACCTTACTACCTATCTATCTTCCCTACACCACAATGAAACATATGTGAAAGGTGGATATATTCAAATCGATGGTCTTGACTGGCTAAGCGAAGATCTGGGTGGCCTAATGGACAACTGGAGGGTGAAAATTGGTCACATGGAGAACAACTATGGGGATGCACACTTTAGGAGAAGTGATAACGCCATGGCTCTTTACAACCCATTCGTTGGAAACTATTTAATGGATAGCTTTACTACCGAAGTTGGTGCAGAGGTGTACTACTTCAACGGCCCCTGGCTAGCAATGGCAGGTTTTACAAACAGTACTATCAACCAGAGTTCTATAGCAAGCGACAGAGATCCTTCATACCTTGCAAAGATTGGTTTTGACAAGCAAATAAGTGAAGATTTCAGATTTAGATTAACAGGATCTGTCTTTCACTCTAACTTCAGACCAATTGGTGGACGCGGAAGCACACAATACCTTTACGCCGGTGACCGTGCAGGAACAAGATATTACAATGTAATGGACGGCACTTTTAGAGCTGGAAGAATTAACCCTATCGGTGGAGCAGAGTTAACTGCTTTCATGATCAACCCATTCATCAAAGTAGGCGGACTTGAATTCTTTGGAATCTATGAAAATGCATCAGATGAAAGTGATGATTGGAATCAATATGCAGGTGAGCTTATCTACCGCTTTGGAGCAACCGAAAACTTCTATGTAGGTACACGTTACAATACTGTAAGGAATGACGAGGTTTCTGTAAATCGTTTCAACGTAGGCGGTGGATGGTTCATGACCAAAAACGTTGTTGCCAAAGTAGAGTACGTAAACCAGCAGTATAACGACTTCCCTACCGGAGAACTTTATGACGATGCACAATTCAACGGATTTAACATTGAAGCTGTTATTAGCTTCTAATCATAAAAGATTCGTTTGACTTAGCCGGAAATGGGGGAACTAAAATTCCCCCATTTTTTTTTAAATTTATAAACTATGAAAAAAAATGCGTTTGTTGTACTGGTACTTTTTTGTGCTGCAATCACACACGCACAGAATACAAAAAAAAGAGTAACCATTCTCCCCTCCAGTGACCTTACCATAATAGGAGACTCCAACATTGCTAAATTTCAGTGTGAATTCGATACCTCCCACCTTCAGGAATCACAAGTGGTCACCTATCAAAAAACCGGAAATCAAATAAAATTTACCGGGGCTGTACTCACTCTCAATAATCGCGGCTTTGACTGCGGAAGCAAAGGGATTAACCGGGATTTCCACGACCTGTTAAAAACTGAAGAATATCCAAGGATCCTTTTGGAGATGAACAAGGTGATCCTATCCTCTCCTACACAGGGGATAGCAACAGTAACAATCACCATTGCCGGAAAACGAAATAACTATGAAGTACCGGTAATCATAAAAGATGGAGCAATTGCACAGTTTACCGGAAACCTCCACCTTAACATTAAGGACTATGGCCTGGAGGCTCCAAAAAAGCTTTTCGGAATGATCGTTGTCAAAGATGAAATCGATATCAATTTTGATTTACTTGTAAAAAAATAAAAGCATGAAAATAGTATCTGCTGCCGAAGCTGTATCACACGTAAATTCTGGTAACAGGGTATTTTTTCAGGGAGCGGCTATGACCCCCAATATCCTGATTGAAGCACTTGTTGACAGACACACAGAACTTAAAAATGTTGAAATTTTCCATATACATACCGAAGGACCTGCCCGGTATACCCAACCTCCTTATAGGGAATCTTTTTGCCTTAACAGCTGTTTTGCCGCCGGTAACGTCAGGGACGCCATAAATTCCGTATATGGAGCTTACATTCCAATTTTCCTAAGTGAGATCCATCTCCTGTTCAGAAAGAATATTTTACCTCTGGATGTAGCTTTTATACAAGTATCTCCTCCAGATAAACATGGTTTTTGCTCTTTAGGAGTTTCCGTGGATATTACGCTCCCTGCAATTCAGACAGCCAAAAAGGTCATTGCACAGATTAATCCACAGGTGCCAAGAACCCATGGAGACGGGATAATCCACGTGAGTCGCATCACCGCAGCGGTTGAAAGAAATAATCCTCTTCATTCCCATGAACCTGCAGAAGCTTCAGAAATTGAAAAACAAATAGGAAAAAATGTAGCCGAACTTATCGAGGACGGTGCCACTCTACAAATGGGAATTGGGGGAATCCCGAACGTTGTACTCAATAACCTTATGAACCATAAACGTCTGGGTATACATACCGAAATGTTCTCTGACGGAGTTTTACCTCTTATAGAAAAAGGAATTATCACAGGCGAAGAAAAGGAAGTTAAAACCGGTAAGATCGTAACCTGTTTTGCCTTGGGTTCCCAGAAGTTATATGATTTTATAGATGATAACCCAATGATCCATTTTAAAGAGGCTGCTTATACCAATGACACGGCAATAATCAGGAAAAACCCAAAGGTCACTGCCATTAATAGTGCTATTGAGATTGATCTCACAGGACAGGTTTGTGCCGATACTATTGGCACCTACCAGTATTCAGGTGTTGGCGGACAAATGGATTTTATTCGCGGCGCATCACTTTCTGAAGGCGGAAAAGCTATTATTGCAATGCCATCAATTACCTCAAAGGGCTTCTCGAAAATAGTTCCCAACCTTAAAGAAGGCGCAGGAGTAACCACCACAAGAGCACATGTTCATTATATTGCCACAGAATACGGGGTAGTTAATCTCTACGGAAAAAACTTAAAACAACGTGCCAGGGCCTTAATATCAATCGCGCACCCAAATCATAGAGAAGCACTGGAAGAGGAAGCCTGGCACCGCATGAACAAAATCAGGTAACTAAAAGACTTTTCAAAAATGCCATTTTTGAGTACCTTTAGTGGGCTTAAAAAAGAAAAAAATGAAAAGTAGCTTCAGTGAAATTATCAACGACAATAAACCGGTACTTGTAGATTTCTTCGCAGATTGGTGTGGACCATGTAAGGCCCTCGCCCCTATCCTTAAAGATGCGAAAGCAGATTTGGGAGAGAAGGTGAAGATTGTGAAGATCGATGTGGATAAGAACCAGCCCCTGGCAGAGAAATATCAGGTGCGTGGGGTACCCACCCTTATCCTTTTTAAAAATGGTGAACAATTATGGCGTCAATCTGGGGTTATTCCAAAGGCAGACCTTGTTCAGCTTATAAACTCCCACCAGTAGATATATGATAGACGAAAACCTGCTGTTAAATCACGGTGCAAAGAAAGTGGCCTTTTCTAAGGGAGACCAGTTGTTCCGGGAGGGAGAGTCCGCGCTCAATTTTTACCAGGTAGCTTCAGGAGAAATAAAAATGAACAACTACAATGAAGAAGGGAAAGAGTTCATACAGGGCATTTTTTCCATCGGTCAAAGCTTTGGAGAACCACCATTACTGGCCAATGTGAAATATCCGGCAAATGCTGAAGCCATTTCAGATGCAGAAGTTTTTCAGTTAACAAAAGAACAATTTCTGCAATTGCTTTCCTCAAATCCCACGGTTCACCTTAAAATTACCACTACTCTAGCAAAGAGACTTTACTACAAGGCTATCATGGTTTCAGAAATCTCAAGCCAGGAACCGGAACACAGAATCCTACGCATCATCGATTATCTAAAACATGTTGATAAGGTGGAAGGGGAGTTCAATTACAAGCTTAATCTTACCCGTCAACAACTCGCCGATCTAACGGGTTTGCGGGTCGAGACAGTGATACGGGCCACCAAATCCCTCGAAAAAAAGGGAGAATTACAGATAAAGAAAAGAAAAGTTTATCGGTAGAACCTCATTTTCAAATATTTAAGATTTCTAACCGGGACATAAATGTCCTGTTTTATGATCCTAATCATATTCTCTCCCGGCCTATAAATTTAATTTTACAGCATAATTAAATAGAAAAGGATATGAAACTTTACAACACACTTTACAAAGATTTTGAAGAACTTTACGTTGGATATTCGGCGGTAGCCATAATTCTCTCTACCTGTTTGGGTGCGGCTGCAGCAATGGTTATCCTTATGAATGGGCATGATCTTGTTCAAATGCTACAGTTATTTTTAGTGGTTGCAGTGTGTATGATTTATATGACTTCAGTTCTGGCTCAATTTAAACCCAAATTTGTATTTAATACTTTAATCATAAGTTTGCTCGTGAGCGCCATCCTGCTTTTGATAAATGTCGCAATGCGTTATTAAGCATTAGGAGAAAAATTGATGAAAAAAGATCTACAAAACCGGGAGGATGTTTTCCTCCTGGTTTCTACTTTTTATAATAAAGTGAGAGCCAACGAAAATATTGGACATTTCTTCAATGATACTATTGAGGATTGGCCTGCTCATCTCGAGAAGCTTACAGATTTTTGGGAAACAAATCTTTTCCTGGTAAGCAAGTTTAGGGGAAATCCAATGAGAGCGCACAAGCAGGTGGATGAGGAATTCAATAACAATATTGAACAGGCACATTTTGGAGAATGGCTCAATATGTGGTACCAGACTATCGATGAACTTTTTGAAGGAGAACGAGCCATCCTAGCCAAGAACCGCGCAAGAAATATGGCGCACAATCTTTTTATGAATATCTATATGAGTAGGAAGAAATAAGTCTGGAAATTACAAGCACCAATACTCAAAATCAAAATCCTGGCCATTTTTGAACCGTCTTTGTTGCCGAAGTGCAGCGAGGACTAGTCATCTCCTTTTACGATATTCTATTTTTCAGTTTCTATTCAGAAGATACAGAAAATTTAGAAGTTAAAATCCTGTTATTAAGCCTCTGTAAATAGACCACAAGTCTTATCTTAAAGAGAAACAAAAGAAAAAATTTATGGAATTACAGGATAAGGTAGCGGTAGTTACCGGCGCCAGCAGTGGAATAGGCAGAGCAATAGCCAAAGCACTTTCTGAAGCTGGATGCAAAGTAGCATTGGCCAGCCGCAGTGTAGACAAACTAAGAGATTTACAGGAGGAATTAAAACAGAAAAGCCTCGTGGTACGAATGGACGTAAAGGATTCAGAAAGCGTACAGGGTGCATTTAAAGATATTTGGGATGAATTTGGTCAGATACATATCCTGGTGAACTGTGCCGGGGTGATGCCACTCACATACCTTAAAAATCAACATTTGGAGGAGTGGCTGGAGACCATTGAGGTCAATGTAAAGGGCACTTTACGGTGTATAAATGCTGTCCTGCCGGCCATGAAAAATCAAATGAATGGCCATATTGTAAACATCGCATCTGTTGACGGAATTGAAGTTTTCAAAGGTGGCGCGGTTTACGGTGCCTCAAAAGCTGCGGTTATCGCCCTTTCCCGTGCAATGCGTATGGAACTTTCCCCCGAATTTAATATTCGGGTGACTTCGATCGAACCGGGAACAGTGGCGACGAATCTCAGGAATGATATCACAGATAAAGAACTTCTGGATGAAAAAGATTATTCTGAAGATGAGCCCAAATTAGATCCGGGGAATATTGCCGATGCAGTTCTTTATGCGATTACCCAACCTGATACCGTTAATGTAAACGAACTTATGATAAAGCCTACCGGCAAGGCTTAAAGGGTTAAAAAACTGTTATTTGGAAAGTCTTTAACGCAGGATATGTCTTTTGTTCACGACCTTGTAAAGGAATCTAAAAAAACCAATAAAATGGACTTGAAGAAAAATGCAAAAGATGCAGGTGAAAAAGTAGTAAAGCTATGGGCTGCTAAAAAAGGCTTTCAAATGACCGGTAGTATTCTTAAATGGGGTGCTATCGCGGGAGCTGGATATTACGCCTACACACTTGTAAGAGATAATAAAGATCAGATCAAGGCTAAATTGTCTTAAACAATAATAATTGTTGATAGTGAAAGGCTGCGGGGGAAATTAATATTAATTTTCCCCGACAGCCTTTTTTTTTTAGTTCTGGGCGCTAAGTTCCGGAGCAGAATATGATAACCTTAGACCTTTCAATTTTATTCCATAATACTACTTCGAAAAGTTGCGTCCGCGGTTCAAAGAGAGGTTTTACAAGAGAGGCTTTGTAAATGGCATGGCCAAAGTGATCTCTGGAATATATCATCCTATAAGATCTACGCGGTTTGTTTCGGAAATCTTTGCAACAGCTCATCCTGGCCGTAATTGGCAATAAAATCATCTGCACCTTGACTCCTGCTAATTTCGGCATGGACTGAAATTAGCACTACTGAAAAATTATTCTTTGGCACACTTTAAAAAGAGGTTCCTGGATGAACATAAAGATTTTTATGTAGTAAAATGACTCTCTTTTCGATATTGAAAATAGTTTTGCCTATAACCTCCTATGTTAATTTTGATGCTATTCCTGTACATTTTCCTTTGATTATGATTTAAGTCAGTTTTCTGATGCTAATGCTGAATTAACTTTGTCCATTGATTCACAAATAGTTAAGGCGTTAATGAAACCGACACAAAAAATAATAGAATTAATTGAAAAAGGAGATCCTCTTCCTATTTTAGCTGAAGAGTCACTGGCAGAAAATTTTAATGAGCTTTTAAAGTATCAATTGATAGATATTATAGATGATCGGGTGGTTCTTACCCAAAGAGGTCTGGCAGCAAAAGATCTCAGTTTTGATAAAGTACTCGCTGATCTAAAGACACAGGAAGAATTAAAAGAATTTTCTTTAGGCACTCAAAAAAAAGAATCGAAAATAACACATCTCTGCTTAGGGTTATGCTTAACTCTCCTGGTTTTCTTTGTTGCAGTTGCACTTTCCGATTGTGAAATATTGTTCTAAAGTAATAAATAGCCGAAATTGTATCTTCCCTGTAAAATTACTTCTACTAATAGCTATAACTGTAGGTCTTTTTTCTTTAATCATTATTTTCTCTGAACAATCTCTCCCTTCAGAACTGAGAGAGCTAACTTTGACCGTTGTCGAGGATTCAATCTTCATGTGCAGGATCTTAGCTACCTTTTTGGAGAGAAAAAGTTAACGATTTGACCAAAAGGAGAGATGTATAAAAAGCCCTTCCTAAAAAGAAAAACTTTTCATTCTTTTTTTAAAATTAAATTATTGAATAGCCTTTGTTTTAAATTCTCATTGAATTAATTCTTTGCAGGTTAAAAACCTTTGTACTCTTTTTCCCTCTTTCAGCTTTTTTAATATTAAAAACTGCCAATTAAATAAGACAAAGACTAAATCATCCCCAAAAATTTAGCTAATTAATTGAATATAAACCAGTTTGACTAACTTAGCTTAAATAACAAAAAACAAATACTATGAAAAATTTTATGTCTACTTTCCGTTTTTTCTTCCTCTTTTCTTTCCTTTTAATGGTGGCTGGATGCTCAGATCCTGATGAAGAAGTAATGCAAGATCTTAACAGCCAGATAAATTTAGAGGTTGAACAAAAGCAAAAGAAAGCCAACAATGCTGTCATAGCTAAAGAATACACAGTAGATCTGGATGAGCTAAACAATTCAGGGGTGGAAGGGACGGCCGAACTTTCGCTTGTGAGAGATCAGTTAACTGTAAAGATTTACGCCACAGGATTAGAACCAGACATGCCTCATCCCCAACATATCCATGGGTTCAAAGAAAATAATAAAAATGCGAAGTGTCCTACATCCTCTGCCGATTCGGATGGCGACGGATTCGTTGAATTGGGTGAGGGACTCCCTTTTTATGGTCCAGTTTTATTACCACTAACTCCTTTCCCTACCGCACCGGATGGAACAATAGAATTTACACAAACCTACACAGTGGATGAAAATATGTTTATAACACCACTCCAGAATAATGCTATTGTTCTACACGGGATGACAGCTGAGCTTACTCAAGAAGTTGATGGTGAGATCGTTGTTGTTAATGATTACATTGTAACTTTACCTGTGGCATGTGGGCAAATTAGACCCAGCCAAGGAAGGAACTAAATATGTTTAATTAAAGTAAAAGCTTTAAAAGAACACCTCGTTATAGGTGTTCTTTATTTTTTTGGTAACCTTCAGTTAATTTCTTCTTAAAAGATTTCCACTTTCTTTGTTCTAATTGTCTTACATAATCTAAATGGGTATAAGATGACACAGATACCCTTATAAGCAAGAGAGCTTTTTTGCCTGAGTATGCTTAATAGAAAATTTTAATGTGATTGTGATTAAATGTTTAAACGAAAAGGGAGGTCCAGGAATGGTCTCCCTTTTTCCATAAAAACAGTTAAATTGTTCATTTTAGCTTAGAAAATAATCGTGCCATCTGTTCACTAACCTTCTCCTCCAGGATCTGGCCGTAATGAGCTTGTGTTATGCCTATTCGGGAATGACCTATAATTTTAACTTACCTTCATACCTATTTAAAAGTTTCTGAGCAATAGGTAAGACTGGAACTGATAGAAATTTTCCAGTTTTCTCCTCTATGACTTCAAAAGGTCCAAAATGGAAAATTAAAAAAACCTGCTTCTAGTGGTGCAGGCTCTTATACTCGTTCAACTGAATGCTAAATATCTATTTCTTCTAAAAGAGTGCTCAACTCAGTTCTTAGTTCCTCATGTTGCTGTCGCAACTCCTCGTGTTCATCCGTCATCTCTTCATGCCCCTCCACCAATCTCTCATGGTCCTCTCTCATTTTATCAATTTGTGCCTCCATTTCTTCTGGAGTAAGCTCACCAAAACCGTCTTTTAGTTCCTCATGACCTTGAAGAAGCGCTTGGTGGCCCTGCAGTATTGCCTCATGTCTTTGAAGAATCACTTCATGTTCAGCCAGGTCTGGGAGTCCCACGGTCTCCTCGCTGAGATTATCGATTAGATTTGTTAACTCCAAGTGTTCCTGACCGAGTAGCTCATTTGCCTCCGAAAGTTCCTGATGAACCTCCGTCAATCTTTGGCTCTCTCCTAACAAGGTGTCGTACTCTTCGCGGAGTTCGGCTGATTTATCATCGCAGCTCACAAGTACAAATGCTAAAACTGTGAAAATTATATTTAGTTTATTCATTTTTAATAGTTTATTTAATTACTTGCTAATATCTAAAATAGAAAATTTAATTTCTTTAAGCAAAAGTTAAAAAGGTAAAAATACACAACCATGGTTAATAGATCTTAACAGGCACTGAGTATTGGTAAAGTTTTTGCGGTTCTTTTAGTACAATTAATTAATATGAAATTTCCACTACTCATTCTGTTATTTTTCTCCTCTCTGTCCCACTCCCAAACCGCCACTCTTGAAGAACTGCAGGAGAAGCGACAAGAGCTAAAACACAACATTATTATTCTTCAGGATTCTTTAACTTCAATTAGTGAAAAAATCAATGAATTTCCCATTCAAGATGTTTCTCAACCAGTAGGAGCATATGGTACAGAGGGTGCAGCTCTGAGAAAGGAACCTGATAAAAAGGGAGAAGTAATCCTGACTCTTAACAAAAAAACTACCGTTCAAGTTGTTGATTTATTTAGAGGTTACTATCTCGTATGTATAGCTGGGAATTGTGGCTACGTTCACAAATCCTACATAAGGAAAAACAAAACCAAATAGGAAATTTTCTAATATACTTTATTAGAAATTTCTGACACTGGTGGATAAATGTTCATTTCCTCAATAACCTTTTCATCGGCAATTGTCTCTCTCTTCAATGACTTTAAATAAGACTTTTATTCTTTAACAGTATGGTTAAATCACAGTTAAACAGGTAATAAAACAGGGTAGCCTGGACAAAATTCTTTAAATTAAGGAGAAGTCTAATTAAAATAAAAACTATGAAAATTTTACAATACATTTTAAGCAGCTTTCTCATACTATGTACAACAAGCGTGTTTGCACAACAAGATTTTGATACTTGGGATGAGGACGATGACTATCTTATAGAAAAGGAAGAATTTGTCGATAAATTTACAAGTGAGTATTATTCTGCTTGGGCTGAAGGAGCTGACCCTCAAGGAGTAATAGAGGAAGGTTTTTTTAGGGAATCTTTTGCAGGATTGGATACAGACAATGATGGTTTTCTTTCTGATGAGGAATGGCTGATAGGATATAATTATTTCTATGATGACTATTTAGTAAATGAAATTGCGTTTATTGATACTGATGATGATGGTTTGATAGACTATGATGAATATTATGAGGTGATATATGATACTGATTATTTCACAGATGTTGATTTAGATAGTGATAACTACATAAGTGAACACGAGCTTGCCGAATATGTCTTTAACAATTGGGATACTAATGATAACGGTGTCTTAAGCAGATATGAGTGGAACAGTTTTAAACTGTACTATCTTGACGTATAAAACCTGAAGAGGAATTTAAAGAAAGGGATAGCCATTGACAGGTTGTCCCTTTTTGTTTTAGATCACCTGGACAATTTTTTGCAGCAGTAGAATATTCCCACAAACTCAGAATAGGCAAAGAAGCGAACTTTTAAAGAAGGTGAATCATTGAACAAATATTCTAATTTCACTTCCATAGATTAAGAAAGCACCCTTCAAGAGAGTGCCTTCTTTTTCTAAATCTCAGTTTTTAATTTTGAAATTAGTTTCTTCATTTCCACATCTACCTTTTCTTGCAGAATCTGACCATAATGAGCTTGTGTAATCCCAATACGAGAATATCCCAATAGCTTACTTACAACTTCCATTGGAACATCATTTAGGAGCAGCACAGTAGTCGCAAAAGTTTTTCTAGCAATGTGGTGAGTCAGGTTAATTTTCAGCTCGCATAGATCTGCTATTTCCTTTAAATAAGCGTTGGAGTGAGCATTTGTTTTAGCAGGCAGAACTCTTCCTTCAGCTAAGACACCATTGTACTTATCGAAAACTCTTTGAGCTACAGGTAACATAGGAACAGAAATAGTCTTACCTGTTTTCTGCCGTTTCATTCGAATCCACTTTTTTCCATCTTCCCCTTTTACAATATGCTCCTTTTTGAGATTACTCATTTCTTTAAAAGCCAAGCCAGTGTAACGACAGAAAACAAAACAATCCCTCACCTCTTCCAGCCGCTTATTTCCAAATTCTTTATTTTGTAACGGGGAAAGCTCATCCTTTGTAAGGAATACAACCTCTTTTTTTGCTGGTTTAGGTTTATGCATCAGGAAAGGGTTCTTGTCCAGATACTCATGTGCTACAGCAAAATTGATCATCTTCTTAAACCTTTGTAGAGTTTTATTGATGGTGCTTTGCTGCATATTCTCCTCAGTTCTTAGATAGTATTCAAAATCTTTAATAAACTGGAATTTTAGGCTGCTCAACTTCACCTCTTTTTTCTGAAACTTCCACTGTATAAATTTTTTAAGGTGACCTTTTTTGTTTTCAAACTTCTGCCAGGAAACCTCTTTAAGATCTTTCCCTACAAGTTTCTTGTAATAATTGTTATGCTCCACATATGCAGCTATAACTCCCATTTCCTTTTTGGCATCTTCTCCGCAGTAGATTTTGTAAACATCATCTACATCAAAAAAATCTCCTTTAATCTGGAGCATCAAAAAAGCCTGAACAAGTTTTTGCTTAATCAGGCTTATCTGAGAGTTTACTGTTTGGTAACTTTCACCAGTATCTAAAACTTTCTGTTTTTCCTGGCTCCAGTGATCAGGATTAATAAAGATTCCTGTGGAGAATTGCTTAACTCTTTTTTCTAAAGTAACCCTACAACGTAAGGGTGCTAATCCTGTTTTATTAGTCTTACCTTTTTGTAATAAAAATGTAATTTTCATATTATTTTAGTTTTAGTTGGTTATTAATTTTTGAAAGTGGGGTACAGCAAAATTTTTGGGGTACTGTATGGGGTACAGAAAGTGATGAAAAAGTTGACAACTTGACTAAACGAAAAAATTTCAAATAAAAAAAGGCTGCTTTTTAGGCAGCCCTTATTATTAAGGATTTCTTTGTGTCATTAAATTAATTACAAATTCAAAAATCCTTCTATGGATAAATCGAGATTTACAGTTGAATTTGATTCTACTGTTATTTCATTCAGAGCAAGCTCCCCTTCTAGATTCATATCCAGCTCTCCCTGCAATTCCAGTTTTCCGTCATTGTCCTCATCCTCATAGGAAGCAAATACAAGCTTATAATTCCCTTCTTCAAGGAAATGTAGGGAAAAATTTCCATTAGCATCATTTACCGCTGTACTGCTTACGGCATTTGAAAAGAGTAATCCATCTGCGTTTGATTGGGTTTCGCTTTCACTGTAGGAACCTGATTCATAAGCATAAACAACAACAGCTTCCGCACCAGTCGCCGTACGATTAGAAATTTTTCCTGTTATAGTTCCAGTTTCCAACTTGTTCACTGCACGAAAGCTATTGGAAAGTTGAGCACTACTTACAAAACTATAACCTCCTTCAGCACCGTAGCGAAGACTTTTTCTGAGGTCAAAATCGAGGATAAGTTGATTCTCCCCCGTAGCAAAAATTTCGGCATGATCATTAATAACAATGCTGTTTTGTGCAGGAATAAGGACTTCCTTTTCGCCGTCGGCAGTGAGTACATAATTCCCAGGAGTATTCCCTGAGGCATCTGTTGCGTCATCCAATACCAGTACAATTTCTGAAGTATTACCCGCTTCAAGGTCAACATGTCCCAATAATTCGGTATTTCCTTCAGTAAGACTGCTTACATCCAAAGTGGTTCTTTGGAAACTCTCCAGAGCCATTCCATTGACTCTTACCTCGGCAATTGTTATGAAAATCCCTTGCACTCCAGTATTGTCAACAGGAGAATCGGTTAAATAAACCTCAGTGGAGTAAGTCTCGGTTGTAGAAACATTTTCCGCTTCATCGTCTGCCGAGCAAGACAACATCAAACTTAAAAACAGCAAATAAATGGTAGGTTTAAATTTGTTCATTGAAATCATAATTATGGTTTTTAGCACAATTGTGCCGTTAATATTTAACAAACGCAAATTTGAAAAGAGTATTTAAAAAACATTTCATTTTAATAAAAATTTAACCCGCACTGAGAATACCAAAAAAACCCTTTTCCAACAGCATGTAAAAAAGGATTATAAAACGAACACAAAGTAAAAAAGCCCTTCCCTCAAAGGGAAAAGCTTCTCATTGGTTTACTTCTAAACCCAGGTAAATCAACGATTTACCACAAACAACACAACTACTCTTTATTGCGAAAAAAAGCTCCCCGATTAGAGGAGCTTCTTTGCAATTTGCGGTCTGGACGAGACTGACGGTTTTCCTTGCAACCCAGTTATTACCATCCATTTACAATAAAAAAGAAGAAGTAGGTCCCTTTTTCCTCTCTATAACTAGCCATCTACAAAAAAAATATTTTGAGGAAATAAGTTTAAACCTACCATAATTGGGAGACTTAGTTTAATTATTTTAGCCTCATCATCCACTACTTCTACAATTATATTATAGGGAAACTTCGATAAATGAACAATCTAGAAAAGCTTAAACAAAAAAATTTAGAATTCATAATTAAATCAGATGAATACTCCTCCATCTTAGAAGAAGTATCCTCCGATATAGTTAAAGCATGTAAATCTGCAGAAAATGAAGCAACAGTAGTTTCCATTTTTGAATTGGAACTTTTCGCTTTTATTAAAAATGTATTGGGTATCACCTATTATCCCCAGAAAGAGAAGTCTGTCCATACTGAGAGACATATTTCCAAAGGGAGAATAGACAGTAAAATAGGAGCTCTAGTAATAGAATTTAAGCAACCCTCTACCTTTAATAATGTTGGCAAAAAAAATAAGGCTTCAAAGCAACTAAAAGAATACCTAAATGGACTTTTCAAGGAGGAAGAGACAGATTATCTTGGATTGGTGACAGATGGAGTAGAGTGTCAATTTATTTCCATGGAAGATGGACAAGTTGTTACTGGTGCATTTGAGCCAATCAAGGCGAAGCATCTTGACCGTCTTATAAAGAATATTATTTTACTTGAAAAAGTTGCCTTAACTCCACAAAATCTGGTCAAAGATTTCTGTTCCCCTGCAGAAGAAAGTGTAGCTAAACAATTGACTTTAGTTCTTTACAACACTCTTAAAACTTTATCTACAGGAAAATCTAAAATGCTTTTTCAGGAGTGGAAGGAACTTTTCCGTCTAGCTCATGATGATAAATCAAAGCAGAAAGCTATAGAGGAGAGACGATCGGCATTAGAGGCTATAGTCAATGAAAAATTTAAAAGTAAAGATGATGAATATCTTACACTCTATGCCCTCCAGACTACATACGCCATTATTGTTAAAATAATAGCCTATAAGGTAATAAGTAAAGTTAGGTTCGATGAGTCATTAATTGAATTTAATAAGTTAGCCCTTTCCGACTCCAATTCATTAAGGCACCAGATGAATGAATTAGAGGAAGGCGCAGTTTTCAGAAATTTGGGAATAGGGAACTTACTAGAAGGAGACTTCTTTGCCTGGTATAGTACACCTGAACAATGGAATAGTGACATAGGAAATTTAGTAGGCGAAATTTTTCAAATTCTTACACCTTATGAGGATAAAGCTATTTTTGATGATGTAATAAACGTGTTTGATCTTTTTAAAGATTTATACATGAATATTATACCTGATAAGGTAAGACATAGCCTTGGAGAATTTTATACACCACCTTGGCTTGCTGATCATCTTATTCAAGAAGCAATTAATAAGTCAAATAATTCTAAATGGACCGCTCTTGATCCATGTGCTGGATCAGGAACTTTTTTGACCACTATGATAAGGAAGGTATTAGAAGAAACCACACACTTATCAAGAGAGGAAAGGCTGAAATCTATACTTTCCAGGGTAAAGGGAATTGATTTAAATCCTTTGGCAGTTCTGACAGCTAGAATTAATTATTTTATAAATATTTCTCCCCTCATTTTAGATGGTGATGAATTTGAAATACCCGTTTATTTAGGAGATGCCTCTTACGTGCCATCACAAACTTTAGTTGAAGGGGTGGACTGTCTATACTACAAAATCCAGACAATTAAAGGTGGAATTGAAATAATACTACCAAAAAGTATAGTAGATAATCCTGAGGAGTTTTCAAAAATAATGACTTCTATAGAAGATGATATCCACAATTTAGATGAGGAAAACATCGTCACTAAATTATTGAGTATAACTTCACCTAAAGATCAACAAAAAGTAGTAATTGAAAACATTAAACTTCTAGCTTCACAATTTATTGAACTGGAGAAGAATGATTGGAATGGAATATGGGCAAGAATAGTGACTAATTTTTTAACCACTGCCAACTTGGGTAGATTCGACATAATAGCAGGAAATCCACCCTGGATAGATTGGAAAAATTTACCTGCCGGTTACAGAGAAAGAATTAAAAGTTTATGTGTGTCTAGACATCTCTTTTCGGGGGACAGTATCACAGGTGGAATTAACTTAAACGTGTGTGCATTAATTTCAAATGTATGTGCTGAAAATTGGTTAAAGCCTGATGGAAATTTAGCTTTCCTCATGCCACAATCATTACTCTTCCAACAAACCTATGAAGGTTTTAGAAAGTTTAACCTGGATAATGAAAGGAAACTGTATTTACAGGAAATATATGACTGGACAAAAGCTGGACATCCTTTCAAACCGGTACAACATAAATTTCTTTCTTTTTTCTTTTCTGCCAAAGAAGTTGACTATTCAGAAGGAATTCCTGCCACCCATTACATAAAAAACAGTAGGGAGAATCTTTTAAAATATGTAAATGTCACTCAATTTTCCAAAGTGTCGCATCTATTTAAAAAAGAAATAGGGCTGATTGGTCATGCCAATGAAGATAATACCATTTTTTCTTATGCTGATTCGAGTTTAGAGCTTAATAATTTCAAGAAAATTTCAGGATCTACTTCTTATGTAGGAAGAGAAGGTGTAGAATTTTATCCCCAAGAATTATTTCTATTGGAATATGATTCTAAAATGAAACCACAAAAGGACAAAGTGTTTGTCAAGAATTTCCAAAAGAAAAGTTCTAAATATAAAATTCCACAGCAAACCATTCTGCTAGAAAAAAAGTTTTTACACCCTCTGGTAAAAGGAGTTGATATTGAGAGATTCCATATTAAAAAGCCAAAATATCTTGTACCATTTCCATATAATGAAAACAATAAAAGAAGCCCCATTGGAATTAAGGAGCTAACAAAAGAGTCCAAACTTTTAGCTAAATATTTTACAAAGTTTAAAGAAGTTCTAACTTCACAAACTGACTACAATTCCAAGATTATTGGCTCAAAACATAATAATGAATTTTATGCTCTTGCCAGAGTTGGGGATTATAGCTTCGCTAAAAATTACGTAGCTTTTAGGGATAACTCCAAATGGCAGGCAGCCGTTGTAACAGATTTAATTACACCTTGGGGGGAATTGAAGCGTCCGCAGTTTCAAAACCATGCTGTAACTATTACTCAAGACGAGAATGGCAGGTTTATAACATTAGATGAAGCACATTACATCTGTGCAATTTTTAATGCCCCTGTTACAGCCAGGTTCATTTATAACTCGTCAGATTCCAGAACTTTTAAAATAAGACCACAATTAAATATCCCTTCATTTGATAATAAAAATATAATTCACAAAAAATTGATGGAGACCTCCAAATTAGCTCATAAACATCATTCAGATAAATCAAAAATGTTAGAGTTAGATGAACGGCTTAATGAGCTAGTTAGTAAAATTTAATCCTTACTCTTAGCTAAAAATGAGTTTAAAAAAAGACCAGGATCAAACTAAAGAAATTTTTATTAAACAATACATTTCTGAAGAGAAGGAAAACATTTTGTCTTTTATAGACCTAAGCAGAAGAGTCCTTCTCAATGCAAGTCCGGGTAGTGGTAAAACTAAATTTTTCGCAGACCTCTGTATTTCCCAAGTACAAAATAAAAAGGAAGGAAGAATAATTTACTGCAGTCCCTTTTTAATAATACAAAATCAGTTCAAAAATGAACTTTTGAAAAAGGGTATTGCTATTGATCTTGAATTAAATCATCAGAGCAGAAGGAAGAGTTTAAATTCGGAGGACCAAATTGTCACTTCAACTTATCACAGTCTAAAATTGATTGGAGATGGGCTTACATCAAAAGATATAATAATTTTAGATGAAGCGCATTCTCTCCTTTATAATTATAAAAAAGAATATGTTAGGCAATTTTTCTTTTCCACTTTTCAAGTCCTTATAAAAACTTCTGCAAAGATTGTAGCAATGAGTGGTACTCCTTACGAAGCCATTAAATATATTCTTGGGCTTAACGAATTGAAGATAATCAAGAGAAATAAAAAGGCTCAGATAAATATTCAATATTCTAAAGATAGTGCTGCCAACCACGTTAAAAGATTTGCTGAGGAATGTCTGGAAAGATTCCCTCAGGACCACCTGAATATTATTTACATCAAAAACAAAAAGGAATGTGAAAAATTTAAACATCTAATTGAGTCAAACTTCAATTGTAAAGCTTTTGTTTTAACTGCATCACGCAAGGACAGTGAAATTTATGAAAGCCTAGTTATTGATAGTAATATTCCCTCCGGCATACAGTTTTTAATTACTACCAACGTGATAAGTACAGGTGCTAATGTATTAAATGAAAAGATTGGTAAAGCATTAATGCTTCACGAACATAATCCAGTTGAAATAAAGCAATTCTCCAAAAGGTTTAGAAAAAAAATGGATATTGAAGTAGACGTAGTAAATAGACAATATCAAAAAGCTGAATTTTCTGTAAAAGCTAAAAGGGAAGAAATTAATCTTGAAAGGAACCACCAAAGACTTTATTTTAACATGGTTCTCCCGTATCTCATAGATTCACATAACAGATTTGAATATTTGTTTGCCCAGAAGAGTTCCTTTTATTATAAAGATTCTGACGGTAGCCCATCTCATTTACTTGATTCCCTAATTAAAAAGATGGTTATACAAGAGGCATATTTTATTGAGGAATTAAACCAAACTTATAATGACCCTGACGAGTTAGAAATAGCACTACAAGAGTTTGATGATGTCTTCCCAGTCCATATACCAAATAAATATGATTTCGAATTTTCAGGAAGTTTAGATGAAGAGAGAGAAATTGAATTTCTATTAAAAATGAAATTTGAGGAGGTTATTGATCACTCCATTCAAAATTATAAAATCTTACTTTTTAATCTATTTGCCTATTCGGAGCGGAATACTTACATCCAAACTAAAATTAAGACTCTTTTGAAAGGAGAGTTTAATGCTAATTCTGTTCCTAAAGAGATAGCCCCCAAGTATGGTATTCTATTTAAAGAGACCGATTTTATTGACAGCATTTTCAAGGATCTAATTCAAATAAATTCTGAAGTTAGAAATGTTGCCAAAAGCTTGTATTTTCTGAAAACTACAGCAAAAAATAAAAGAAAGTCCACGCTTATTTCTTTCCATGTAAATGAGCTTCTACATCAATATTTTGAAATCAAATTTTTTCCCTCGTCTTATCACCCAGAACTAATCTATAAAAAAGAACTGAACATGGAGCTTTTGGAACAGGACAAGGGAATGAATTTTAAAGTTAACTTGATTAGATTCTGTTACAAATATTGCATTAGACAAGAGTATATTAATATCGAAAAATTACAAGCTTATCTTAAAGACTATTTTTCACAGCACGTTAAAATATTTAAAGATCCAATTTTGAGTGAAATTAATGTTAACTCAAATGGAAAGATAATAGATTACCCATCTAACCTTGTTATTGGGATAATAAAAGGTCTCTTTTACATGAAAGAAAAACCACAGGAAAGAAAAAAGGGAGATGGAAAAATTAGTTCTTACCTATTCGAATCTCAGCTTCCCAATAGTAAAAATGCTACTACAATAAAAGAGGAATCTGACATAATTAAAGCCAATAATGATTCTATAATTCTGCATTACTCTGGATTAACCATGACTTATGAAAAAATTAAATTCAAAAATTTAAAGAAAAGATATTTAAACAGTCATGCGCTGCTCTCCTATTCTTTGGTGGACAAAGGATTCTATTCTCTTTTAGAAAAAAAGACGGATTGATCTCCTAATCTTTTAAGAAGATTAAGAAAGAAAAGGGATAAAACCGCCTTTTTCGAATTCTACGTTTTCAGTGGTTTTTTTGTTCAGGAGAAAACACACTCAAAAGTTTGATTATACAAAATATGACCTAAACTCCTTTTCTTTTGTATTAGGGAGGCTCCACTCTGTCGATTATTTCAAAATGACAATAGAAATAGGCTCGCCCTCTAACAATATATACAGTCTTCAATTTAGTAGTAACTTTTACGGCTTCTACTGAAACTTTTTCATCCTTAGTTAATTCTCCAATCTGCTGTCTGACTATCACCTCAAATGGGCAGTAAAGGATCTTTAAAAGATTGTTCCAAGTAACTATATATAATGTTTGGGGCGAGCTATACTTCAATATCTCTGCTAACTGTTTATCATTCATTTTACAAAACAGCTATATAATTAATGTAGCAGGAAGTAGTTCTCAGACCTGTTTTGCAGCGAATTAACGAGGTTATTTGTTAACTCATACGCATTTACAGACCTCTCAAAATTATTATCTATATAAGAGCTCTTATTTGCTTCTGTGAACAAATTGTATAAACTCCACAAATCAATTGACCCATCCTCTCTACAAGAAAAGTTAGGACAGTGATAGTAATTTTTCACCACAGTGTTGATTTGACTATCATTTAATGCGACAGGATATAAAAAGCTCTGCTCGGATTTTGGCATAAACTGATACATTCTTAGTTTACCTACAAAATGAGCAAACTGTTCCTGAGTTAGACAATACCTACTCATTCTTTCCATTAATCCTAAGTGCTTCTCCCGATCATAGTTGTTTAGTAATAATTCTACTGCATCTGACAATTGATTTATACTATTCACTCTCACCTGATCTGCTAATCCATCGGTTGATATACAGAGATTAGTACAGACCATATTCTTAAACCCAATGAAAATTTTAAATTTCTCTGGACTCTTCTTACTAAACAAATTCTCTTGATTGTAAGCTCTTACTCCACCAATGCTTAATGCTAAGCTATTCCCGTTAATGTTTTCAACTACAGATGGAATTTCCATAACAAAGGCACAGCGTTCATAATACAATGTCTTTTCATGCTCTAGAAGCTCTTTAGCAGGCTTTCCAATAGCAGAGGGTATTCTGCCTTTAATAATGTGAGAAGTCTTAATAGAAGGCTCTGCTACTTCAAATTCAGGGAAGAGATCTTGCGCTATTTCTCTAGTCTTCTGCACAAACTGATAATGACTTATTGTACTTTCATTATCCTTTGCAAATACAGGTATTATACAATCGTTCCGCAGGTGTTCAAGAGTAACTTCTTTGGTATTAGCTTCAATAAAGCTGCTATTAGAGGAGTGTATGACCTCCTTTTCATCTACTATATTTATATGTAGTGGGTTATTTGTGATTAATTCCATCTTCAATAGTTTAGAGTTTTTCAATTTTATTTTCTTCAATAACCTGCGCATTAGTGCTTTCAATTGCTGTTTTGCGCTCCATAATTATCGGATAAATTTCTTTTGCGAGAGCAGGATATTTCTCATAGATATACTTAAGTCCTTTCAAATGATGACACTGTGCAATTTCTTTCTTCACATTGTCTAGAGAAATTCCTTCACTACACCAGTTCTTTAGTTTCTTACCAGTCGCTCCGTTTATGACAAATTCAGGTTTGTCCATAAACAATCCAGTCCTGTCTTTTGAAGCTTTTACCAAATGATTATCATTGATAAACTCAAAGTTGACTGTAAGTTCATATTCCCAACCTTCTCTAGTAATTTCTTTAGTTCCCAGTTTCATAACTTTGGTTTTACCATTCATATCTCTATCTAAAGAGTAATCCACTTTGCGTCGAGTAGTAGCAATTATGTGAGAGCTGGACTGCACTAAAGCATCAATAAATTTATTATGCTCAGGAGTCACTTTGCTCCAGTCCTGAAACCTCCCCCCAAGTTGCTCATGCATTTCAAGACACCCCCCCTTTCCCGACCATTCATGACTTATCGAGTCCACTATGATCACTTCCATTCCAGCTTCTTGACATATTTTAATTGCTTGAATGTATCTTGATGGAGTATAAGGTTCTTCAAGAGGTAAAACATTGTATCCTCCTAAGTGAGAGTAAAGGCTTGCAGAATTATTTTCTGTATCAATGACAGCTATCTTGCTCCAATCCTGAGTTACCCCAAAAGCAAGTAGTAAGGCTGAATAGGTTTTACCATAACCACTGGGACCGCTCAAGCCAATTCTTAGCTTTACTTGACTTCGCTGCGCTTGTTGTAATTTCATAATATAAAAATTATTAGGTGTCACCGACCCTATGATCATTTATAGATGACATTATTAGACATAAAAAAAGGAGCCATTATAGACTCCTTCTTATTTTTTTATGCAGTCGTTTTTAAACCACTGCTTCTTTTTCTACGTTTCTATTCACAATTTCTTCTTCTTCAGTTATAAAAACACTTCTTTGGGAAAAAGTATTGACTTCACCAGTTTGAGTATCTGTGTATTCATAAGGCTCCACTTCAATCTTTTTTATTGTACCTGGGATCTGTGACCCTACTAAAGATTTACAAGTGACTTCATCAAAGGTACAGGGAACTTGAGCTGTCTTAGCAGTGAAGTAATTCTGTCCTGTTTCTTTACTCTTGACAGCTTCTAAACCTCCTTGCACAATTAGTGCATAAAATTTTTCTCCATCCTCTCTTTCAAAGGATTTGTAACTAATAATTGTAACCATAGTTTTATCAATTTTTATGTTGTTTGGAGAATATATCCCCGGTGGTGAAAGAGAGTAGGGGCTGAAAGTTAGGTTTCACAGGAGAAAAGAAGTCACACCTCCCCAGCTACACAATAATGCAAGGGGGGTATGACCAACTTTTAATTTAGAGGGGGGTAGTATTATAGATTATAATACTCTTTCGCTGAGAAATTTAGAAAAAAATAATTTTTTTTAAACATATATCAGCAAATGACCTGGCACATCTATTTTTATAAGAGCAAAATCAGTTTGTTCTTCTTCAATCTTGTTTATAGGACCATCCGATTTCAATAGTTCTAATACTAAATCTACTAACTCCTCCTTTTGTGAATCAGAGAGAGCCTTCAACATCTCAAGAATCTTCGCCAGCCCAAGGTCTTGTAATAGCGTAAATTCCTCAGTTAAGCAGAATTCATCAGCGTATTTATTAATAACTTCAAATTCCTCCTCCCGAATTCCTTTTGTTAATTCCTGATCACTTCCTGCTAGGACAATGAGTAAACTTATTACCGCTTCCTTATACCTTTTTGATAAGTCAATTAAACATGGCTCCTTTTCTTCTAATTCAATGGAATTATCAGGTTTAAAAATGTCTCCTCCTGTATCTATCGGTAATACTTTTCTTTTATGCTCATTTATTACCTCCACCATTTCCTTTATTAAAGTTGAAGCCATATTTCCCTGTTCAAAGAGACTTAGATTGCGACAGTTAAGAAAATGTTTTTTGTGCACTACTTCTTTTTGAAAATATTTGTACCTCCAGGTAATGTTTAAGGTGCCTTGGCTGTACATGAAGTTAATTATTTGATTTGAACCCTCTCTGTATAAATTAAATTCTCTTTTATCTATAGGAGTAATTATTCCTCCCCCATTGAAGGCATATTCATTTAGCCTACTAATGAGAACATGAAATTTTTCTTGAAGACTTTTCTCTTGCAAATCAACATTATCTTTTTGATAGCTTAACATCATTTTACCCAAGAAAAATAGAATGATTGCTGTAATAATTATCCAAATCATATATTTAAATATTTAGTTATTGTTTTTGTTTTTGCTGCATCTATAGCTTTTCTCAAATCTCCACGCTCTAATCCATTTTCATAGAGGTCATAATCGTCAAGTAAATTTTCAGCTAAGTAGTTAGCTTCTTTTTCTAATTCCTTTTTAAAAGGTACACCTTCAACAGGGATATTATATTTAGCTAATTTCTTCAAGTAATCTTCTGCTATTTCTTGAAAGCGCCCCTCAAGATTCCTCCTGACCTCAACTATATAGGGATTGAATTTTGCCATACTCGTCCTCATTAGATATTGGTTAACATCAAATTGCTTCAAGGACTCTAACCGTGCTTTTAATTGGTTCTGAATAAAAACTATATCAAGGTCTTCTTTTGTCTTATTTTCATTCAGGGTACAACCCTCTATCCTTTGCTTTTCATGGTTGTAATGGATGTGTTCCACTTTTTTAGGATAATTTCTCTCAATCTCAATAATTAGATGTAAAATTTCCTTCTTAAATGGTTTTGATGAAACTTCAAATTTTGGTTCAAAGTAATAACCGTAATAATAATTTTGAAATTCCTTGAATTTATACTTGGTTACACGCCAAGTAAAAGAATTATTTAATAGAGAATATTGATCTCCATTCCTGGTTATTTTAAGTCCTTTCCTATCAATCCATTCGTAAAAAAAATCTGGTATGGCAGTATCAGGATTGCTCCAAAAGGTGATAGTTCTGAAGGGTTTATCTGAAGTTATTAGATCATCAAGTTGTGGAGAATTAGCAAACTCGTACAGAAGTTGAAATATTCTCTTTTGGTTCCTTCTTTCTAATTTTTGTGGCGTAGGTTTGAAAAGGTTTAATAGGTTCATGCGGATAAAATTGAAATAAGATAATGTTAAAAATAGGCAAATATGCCTATCAAATAAAGTTGATGCTCCACGAATTTTAACCCGTGGAATATTTAAGTGAAAAAGAATTTTTATTAGCATTTGGTAAAAATCTGCGCAGAGTAAGAAGAGCTCAGGGTTTTACACAAGCACAACTAGCCAATGATCTTGGCGTAGAAATCTCCCAAATCAGCAGAATTGAGAGAGGAATAATAAATACATCTGTAGGGAATGTAAATGCTATCTCTTCAGCTTTACGTGTAGATATAAAGGATCTCTTCGATCTTTCCTAATCCACTAAAAATCTATAATAACGTTCCCCTTCCCCATCCAGAGAAGGCTCTATAACATCTATAATTTCTATTTTTTCTTGGTAGGGTATTCTTATTGTAGCTGGGAATTTTCCGTCCCTGGTGACACAATGAAATATAGTATCCTCCCCAGCAGATTCCTTTAATAGTTCCGAGGAAACTTGCTGAATATTAAGCACATATATATCCTTACCCTCAGGAGTCTCAGTTATAATCTGTACTTCTGATTCTTGGAATATAATTGTGCGGTTAATACCTTCTATTCCACCAGAAGGGAAGTGTTGTGTATAGGGTGAAGTATAGGTTTGGGTAAAACCCAAAAACGGCAAAAAAGCTATAAAACAATATAGACTTAATTTCATTTTATGAATATAGCATTATAATTGAAAGAAATTATATAATTTAAGAAGTTAATCTGAAATTTATCAACTATGACCCTTTATGACTTTTCAAGATTATCTGAGCAGGTTCAGTATGACACCGTATTCAAGAAAGGGACATTCCTAGATATTAAAGTTGAGGGAGGATCAAGGTTCTTACTTTATGCCTTAGCCAAGTTTTTTATAGAAATAGAATACTGCAACAACCAGAATAAAATAGTAGCTAAAAGAACTTTTAAAGAAGGGGAACTGCTTGATAAATACTCTGATTTTACCTCCCTGTAAAAAAGAACTGGCGAAGTTATTTTATATTAATTCCGTTCTGGCTTAAATTAATTTTGTTACCTAAGTGATCCTCTATAAGAAGAGAATTTTCATTTTCTTTTATTTGTAATTTATAACCTGAATCTGTTTCTACGATAAGTGTGGTATTTTTGCTATTAAGAATTACTTTAATATTATTATCTAAACCTTTTGACTGATCATTTCTCTTATCTTCTACAGGTATTGGCTCGACATTATTCATTTCAATAATTTCGACCTGAGCCCCCAGCTCCCGAAGTTGGTTTGCAATTTGTGTCGCAGCTTCTTTATTAAGGTTTTTGCTAATAATTCCTCCTTTTTTAGCTAATTCTTTGGCCTTTTGCATCTCGTTAGAACCTAAGATTCTTAGAATAAGTTTGACAATTGTAGATTGATGTCTAGAGACTGGATAAATTTTTACAGCATAATTCATATTTAATTCTTTTGAAGTTATTAACAAAGAACTTTGTGCTCAAAATTTTTGAATCAATATTTTTTTCTTGAAATCTAAGAAAATTTTTGTAATTGATTGATTTTAAAGGATAAGCACCTATCTCTAGGTGCCTATCATTTTTCTACTTTAATTTGTCTGACAATCTCATCATTTCTTCCTGCACCTTCTCTTCTAATATTTGCCCATAGTGAGCTTGGGTGATTCCTATTCTGGAATGACCTAGGAGTTTACTTACAACTTCCATAGGAACATCGTTTAGAAGCAGTACAGTAGTGGCAAAAGTTTTCCTTGCTATATGGTGAGTCAGGTTAATCTTGAGCTCACAGAGATTAGCTATTTCTTTGAGATAAGCATTGAAATGAGAATTAGTTTTGGATGGCAATATTTTTTCTCCATTTACTTTTCCTTCATATTTTTCAATTAGTTTCTGAGCAACGGGTAGTAAAGGAACTGAAATAGACTTATTAGTTTTTTGTCTCTTCATTTTAATCCAATTCCTCCCATCTCTACTTTTTACAATATGTTGTTTTCTAAGATTACTCATCTCTTTAAAAGCTAAACCAGTGTAACAACAGAATACAAAACAGTCTTTTACCTCTTCAAGCCTCTTATTCCCCATTTCTTTATTTTGTAGCTGGGAAAGCTCAGCCTTGGTTAGATAGACAACTTCTTTTCTTGCTGGTTTAGGTTTGTGCATGAGGAAAGGATTCTTATCTAAATAATCCTGGGCTATAGCAAAATTGATCATCTTCTTAAACCTCTGAAGAGTTTTATTAATGGTGCTTTGCTGCATCTCCTTTACTGTCCTGAGGTAGTATTCAAAATCTTGTATAAACTGATGTTTCAGAGTATTCAATTTTATATCCCTCTGATCAAATTTCCACTTTACAAACTCCTGCAGGTGACTTTTCGTGTTCTCAAACTTTTGCCAAGACACTTCTTTTATGTCTTTACCTACCAGTTTTTTGTAGTAGTTATTGTGCTCCTGATAGGCAGTTATAACACCAAGTTCCTTTTTAGTTTCTTCACCATTGTACCTTTTTAAGATATCTTCAACATCAAAACTTCCCTGCTGAATTTGGAGTATTAAAAAAGCCTGACAAAGTTTTTGCTTAATCAGGCTTATCTGTTTATTTACATATTCTGAATTTTCTGCCTTATCCAGAACCTTCTGTTTCTCTCTATCCCAATAATCAGGATTAATAAATAATCCTGTAGAGAATTGCTTTCGTGATTTCTCATAAGTTATCCTGCACATAATAGGTGTCAATCCTGCTTTATTGATTTTTTGATTGATTATTAGAAAAAGTGTTTTCATATGTTCTTGGTTTTTAGTTAGTAATACATTGTATAAGGGGGTACCTTTTTATATTGGAGGGGGTACCTCATTTGGTACCTTTTATTGAAGAAATTAAGTGGAAATGTAGAGAAGAAGAGAATAATCAGAAAGGCTTTTAAAGCAAAAAAGCCCTTCCCTCAAAGGGAAAAGCTTCTCATTGGTTTACTTCTAAACCCAGGTAAATCAACGATTTACCCCAAACAACACAACTACTCTTTATTGCGAAAAAAAGCTCCCCGATTAGAGGAGCTTCTTTGCAATTTGCGGTCTGGACGAGACTCGAACTCGCGACCCCCTGCGTGACAGGCAGGTATTCTAACCAACTGAACTACCAGACCGTTGCTTTATTGCGAGGGCAAATATACAGTACATTTTAAATTCCACAAACCTTTTTTAGACTTATTTGAAAGTATTTTTTACCAGTTAAACAAACTTCTGACGTTCAACCAGGTAAGTGGACAGAATTTTATTGAAACTGGCATTAATATCGGCTTGAACGTATTTAATACCATACTGCGCACACTTCAGTTTAAGATTATCAAAGTAGGCTTCCACTTGTTTTTGATAATTTTCTTTTACATTGTCAGCATAAAGATCCATTTTCTCACCGGTTTCCACATCTGTAAACCGCTGTGGATCCTCACCAAAATTAAAATTATATTCCTTTTCCTTATCAAGCACGTGGAACAGGACCAGCTCATGCTTATTAAATTTTAAATGCCTTAACGCTTCAAAAAGTTTCTCCTCCTCTACCTCATCCTGGAACATATCTGAAAAGAAGAAAATAAGGGACCGTCGCTTAATTTTTTCGGCTATCTGGTGCAGATAGGTGTAAGTAGACGTTTCTGTTTTATTTTTTGGCTGACTCAGAGTTTCCTCAAGTACATGTAAAAGCATCCTGCGGTGTCTCTCACTACCTTTTTCGGGTGCATAATATTCATACCGGTCGCTGTATATACTTAGGCCGATAGCATCCCTTTGTTTTTTGAGGATTTGCATAAGACAAGCTGAGGCCAGAACCGAAAATCCGACCTTGTTCAGATTTTGAAGGCTCTGACCCTTCATTTCGGGAAAATGCATGGAAGCAGAGTTGTCGAGGATCAAATGGCAGCGAAGGTTGGTTTCTTCTTCATATCGCTTTGTATAAAGCTTATCGGTCTTGGCAAACAACTTCCAGTCTATATGCCGTGTACTCTCGCCCTGGTTATAAACCTTATGTTCCGCAAACTCCGATGAAAATCCATGGAAGGGGCTTTTATGAAGTCCAGATATGAATCCCTCTACTATTTGGGTTGCCAGTAATTCAAGATTCAGAAATCCGCCTACCTTATGTATTTCCTGCTCTAGCTGCATCTTCTTAAATTTGATCTCTAAGTTACAGAATTATAGACATAAAAAAATCCGGAGAAAAACCTCCGGATCAATTTCAATATTTGAATATCAGATAAACTACAATAGTTGATCTAATGCTTCTGCGTATGTATTTTTAGGTGCAACTCCAACCTGTCTACCCACTACTTCTCCATTCTTAAAGATAAGGACGGTGGGAATGTTTCTAACACCATACTTGGCCGCAAACTCCTGGTTAGCATCTACATCCAGCTTTCCTACCACTGCTTTTCCTTCGTACTCTTTGCTTATATCATCAATAATAGGACCTACCATTCTACAAGGACCACACCATGCTGCCCAAAAATCAACCATTACAGGTTTGTCGCTCTTAAGTACCTTTTCTTCAAAAGTTGCGTCAGTTATTTCTAAAGCCATATTTGTTGTTTTAGTTCGTTTTTCTATTATACACAAAAATAGTCAAAATAATAAGGATTCTATAGTCGAAGAAAATCAGATTTCCCTATCTGCTCATTGTTGCCTCCTATTTAACACCAAAACTCCTAAGTTTTTGTAAGATTTTTCTTTCGATTCAATTATGAGAATATTGGTTCATCTATTATTTTTGATTTTAAACGTTTTGACAAAAATTTCTGATTTGATTATTTAAGATTTCTTTATCTTTAATACTAAGTAATTCAAAATCAAATATATTCAAACATTTTTACCCCTTAAAAACATTGCCATGACAGTATTCACACAACTCTGGAAAAACCAAACCGAAGGTTTTTCATTTGTTCAAAAGATAATCATTGGAATTATCCTTTCTTTTATTCTAGTTACAGCAATTTTCGCAATTGGTTTAGTCTATCTCGAATTAACTAAGTAACCTTAAGCAGGGATGGTTATGACCAAGGATTGAATTATCAATTGCCTTCTGAAAAAAATAATACCTCTACCAAATTTTATTTTGAGGAGGTATTAAACCTAATTTAACTTATAGAGCACCTGCTGCTCTTCCAGGGCATTTAATAATTCCTGAGAGATCCTAATCTTTTGTTTTCGGCTGGGCATGTGTAACTTTATCTTTTCTTTCATCTCATAAACCACAAAATTTAGGCGATTCTCTCCGCTATGGTTCCTAAAAAGGTCTTTTAGGATATCGATCTTGTCTTCCTGCAATTCATCAATATTAAGCTGGATAGTAAGTTTTTTTGCATAATTCTCCATTACATCATGCAAGAGCTGAATGTTATTGAATTGCAATCTTGGATCACCTTTTCTTCCGGTTTCCCTGTTTGGATACCCTTCCCTGATAAAGATCTTCGCATGAATAAATGAATTTGGCACAAGGAAGTGCCGGTATTTCAAATACTCTTCTTTGAACATCCTGAACTCATATGAATCTGAATAATCCTCGACAATAAAAGTGGCCCATCCCTGCCCTTGCTTGTTCACCCTGTGTTGCACATCGCCTATCACCCCTCCAAACGTAAGCTCCTTGTTCAAGGCATCTTCAAGGTTCTGGAAGTCTGCCAAAACAGCATTACAGAAGCTTTTTAATTCTATTTTAAAGTCATCCAAAGGATGTCCTGACAGATAAATCCCCACCACTTCACGTTCTCTTTTGAGCTTTTCCATAGTTCCCCATTCTTCACAGGGAGGTACTACTGGTTCGGGAATTTGTACTTCACTGGCATCTCCAAAAAGACTAACCTGCGCCGAATTTTCATTTTCCTGATATTTGGCAGCATACTTCACCACTTTCTCTAAAAAGGTGATTCCGTCGCCTTCATCATGAAAATACTGGGCACGATGCGTATCTCCAAAGCTGTCAAAACCGCCGGCTAACGCTAAATTCTCAAAAGCTTTTTTATTGGCTGCCCTAAGGTCGATCCTTTTAGCCATATCAAAAATGGACTTGTAAGAACCTTTATCTTTACGATTTTCCACGATTGTTGCTACCGCCCCGGCGCCAACTCCTTTAATAGCTCCCATTCCAAAACGGACGGCATTTTCCTTGTTAACAGAGAACTTGTAGTATGATTCATTCACGTCGGGGCCTAGAACGTTCAGCTTCATTCGTTTACATTCTTCCATGAAGAAGGTAACCTGCTTGATATCGTTCATATTGTTGGAAAGTACTGCTGCCATATATTCCGCAGGATAATGGGCTTTTAAATATGCTGTTTGATAAGCGATCCAGGCATAACAGGTAGAGTGGGATTTATTGAAGGCATAAGAAGCAAAAGCTTCCCAGTCTTTCCAGATTTTCTCCAGCACTTCCCGCGGGTGACCGTTTGCTTCCCCACCATCCAGAAATTTGGGCTTTAATTCCTCCAGAAGCGAGAAGATCTTTTTCCCCATCGCTTTCCGCAGCACGTCGGCTTCACCCTTTGTAAAGCTGGCCAGCTTTTGTGAAAGTAACATCACCTGCTCCTGGTAGACTGTGATTCCGTAGGTCTCCTTTAGGTATTCCTCCATTGCCGGCAAGTCATAGACGATCTCTTCATGTCCATGTTTACGGGCAATAAAACTTGGAATATATTCCATTGGTCCAGGCCTGTACAGCGCGTTCATAGCGATAAGATCGTCAAAGACCGTTGGCTTGAGGTCTTTCATGTGCTTCTGCATTCCGGGAGATTCATACTGGAAGATTCCCACTGTTTCTCCACGCTGGAATAACTCGTAAGTCTTCTCATCATCCAGGGGAAAACTGTCAGGGTCGAGATCAATATCGTGTCGACCCTTTACGATCTTCACTGTATCTTTAATAAGTGTGAGCGTTTTAAGACCTAAAAAGTCCATTTTAAGGAGTCCGGCACTCTCAACAACCGAGTTATCAAACTGGGTCACATATAAATCTGAATCTTTGGCAACCGCTACCGGAACAAAATTGGTAATATCACTGGGAGTAATGATCACCCCACAGGCATGTATACCCGTATTCCTTACCGAACCCTCTAAAATCCTCGCCTGGTTGACGGTTTGTGCCTCCAGGTCATCTCCTTCAGAAATATTGAGCAGCTCGTTTATCTTGTCCAGATCTTCACTTCTGAAACTGCTTTTCAATGCCTTTTCATCCATTCCGAAGATCTTGGACAGCTTAGTATTGGGGATGAGTTTTGAGATTCTGTCGGCTTCGTTCAACGGCAGGTCAAGCACTCTTGCAGTATCTCTTATTGAAGACTTGGCGGCCATGGTACCATAAGTGATGATCTGCGCTACTTGGTTTGCACCATATTTTTTGATCACGTAATCCATTACGCGGCTTCGACCCTCATCATCGAAATCGATATCAATATCGGGCATACTTACACGGTCCGGATTCAAAAATCTCTCGAAAAGAAGATCGTACTTAATAGGATCAATATTGGTGATCCCAAGGCAGTAAGCCACGGCACTACCGGCAGCCGATCCTCTTCCCGGGCCCACCGAAACATCCATATTCCGCGCCTCTCTAATAAAATCTTCTACGATAAGGAAGTAACCGGGATAGCCCGTATTTTCAATTACCGAAAGCTCAAAATCAAGGCGTTCCTTAATTGCAGGAGTGATCTCCCCATAGCGTTTTTCGGCTCCCACATAAGTAATATGCTTTAGGTATGCGTTTTCTCCCCGTTTTCCACCGTCAACGGCATCTTCGGCCATGACAAACCTTTCAGGAATAGTAAAAGCGGGAAGCAAGACGTCTCTTGCCAGCTCGTAAGGTTCAATCTTATCTACAACCTCCTGAACATTGGAAATGGCTTCCGGCAAGTCTTTAAAAAGCGCTTTCATCTCATCACCACTCTTGAAATAATACTCATTATTTGGAAGCCCGTATCGGTAGCCACGGCCCCGACCTATAGGAGTGGCTTGTTTTTCTCCGTCTTTAACACAAAGTAAAATATCATGTGCATTGGCATCTTTTTGTTCGCAGTAATAGGTGTTATTGGTAGCCACCAATTTCACTTCATGCTTCTTCGCCAGTTCCACAAGCACAGGGTTTACCCTGTCCTCATCTTCCTGCTTATGACGCATCAACTCCACATACAAATCATCACCAAACTGTTCTTTCCACCACAATAGTGCCTCTTCAGCTTGATTTTCTCCAACGTTAAGGATCTTTCCTGGCACTTCCCCATAAAGGTTTCCGGTAAGAACCATTAGATCCTCTTTATACTGCTCCACTATTTCCCTGTCGATCCTCGGAACGTAATAAAATCCTTCAGTGTAAGCTAAAGATGACATTTTTGCCAGATTGTGGTAACCTTGTTTATTCTTTGCAAGAAACACCACCTGGTAACCGTTGTCCTTTCGGCTTTTATCTTTTCGATTTTCACACACAAAAAATTCACAACCTATTATTGCTTTAAGTTCCCGCGCCGTGGCCGGTTCATTATTTTCTATTGAAACAGCATTTTGAGCTTTTATGCCTTTGTTATATGCGCCCACCTCCTTCACAAAATGGAAAGCGCCCATCATGTTTGCATGATCTGTAAGCGCCACCGCAGGCATATTTTGGCTAGCCGCTGCATTCACAAGGTCTTTTATGCTTATGGTTGATTGTAGAATGGAAAACTGGCTATGGTTATGCAGGTGCGAAAAAGCAACTTCATCCAGTTTTTCAAGATTCTCCTTAATTTCTTCTGAAGATATCCCTTTGTCCTTTTTCTTCTGAAGTCTTTTCCTGATCTCTTCGGAAGCTTTTTTCAGATTGATATGCTTCAACCCTATTAGCTGAATTGGCTGTGGATTTACCTCTGAAAAATTCTCAAAATAATCGGGCTTTACATCCAGTTCTTCCGAAGTAAATACACGTTTTCTTATAAGCTCCAGGAAACAACGGGTGGTTGCTTCAACATCGGCTGTTGCGTTATGGGCTTCAGCAAAAGGTTCATGAAAAAGGAATTCATGCAATTCGGTAAGGGTGGGTAATTTGAATTTCCCTCCTCTTCCCCCTGGAATACAGCAGAGTTGAGCGGTCACTTCTGTACATGTATCAAGTACCGGAAGCTCCAGCAGCTTGTTCTCGATTTGGAGCCGGTGAAACTCTGCCCCCATAATATTGACATCGAAACCAACATTTTGTCCTACAACATATTTTGAACGGGAAAGAGCAATATTAAACTTTTCAAGTACTTCCTTCAGAGAGATGCCTTCTTCGGCAGCGAGTTCGGTTGAAATTCCGTGGACTTTTTCGGCATCATAAGGGATATTAAAGCCTTCAGGTTGTACCAGATAATCCTGATGTTCAACTACCCTCCCCATTTCGTCGTGCAACTGCCATGCGATTTGTATACATCGCGGCCAGTTATCACCATCTGTCAAAGGAGCATCCCAGCGTTTGGGAAGACCGGTAGTTTCAGTATCAAAAATAAGGTACATAAAATAGTATTTTAGAAGCTTTATTACTGATTATAAGCACAAAGCGGAAGATTAGGAGCAATTTTAAAAAGGTAAAAATAAGTATTATTTCAGGTAACGGCGGGGAAAGTTTTCAGGAATTATTAACGAAATAACCTGTTAAAAATGCCATTTTTGAAGCATAAAAAAACCCGGACGAAGAGACCGGGTTTCTATTTCCATTCTAAATTTATCTAATCAAAAGCTTCTTCAAGTTTCTTTACATCATTAAAAGTGCGTTCAATGGCATTTCGCTGTTTGATGAGAAGGTTTGCAGTTGAAGGAGCAAAACCGTCATCCTTGATAACTTTGTTATAATCTTCTACGGCCAGTTTTTCTCCCCGCACTACTTCTTCTAATATTTCCTCTTCTTTATCTGAGGTAAAAGCAGATTTTAGATCCATCCACACATGGTGCGCCTTCGCTTGTACGCTCGTACCTTTATCTGGGGCTTCGCCAAGATTTCTTATTTCAATTTTGAGCTCATGCCCAAAGTCATATCGCTCTTTGGCTTTGACTTCGAAAAATTCTTTTAGGTCATTATTCTTTACATCTTCAGCGGCTTTCTTAAAGCCCATTTCAGAATCGTAATTTTTTTCCAGCAGTTCATTAAGTTTTGCTGCCTGTTCTTTCGTTGTGTTCATAATTATTCTCTTTTTTTAGATTAGCAACTTTTTTTCTTTCTAAATATAAGACACAAAACCAACCTAACCCAATGTTTAACAGGCTTTAGCACTCCTTAACGTAGCCGAAAAAATTTCAGAAATCAATCACCGGGATCCAAAAAATAAATTTTCACTAACTGCTTAATTTACAATAAAAAATAATAGTATCTTTGCCCCCTCATTAATAATCGGGGTCGGGAACCCCACAAATTAATTTTTATGCCTGTAAAGATCAGATTACAAAGACACGGTAAAAAAGGAAAACCTTTTTTCTGGATCGTAGCTGCGGATGCCCGCGCAAAAAGAGATGGTAGATTCCTTGAAAAATTAGGTATTTACAATCCAACTACTAACCCTGCAACTATTGAGATCAATGTTGACAAATCTGTACAATGGTTACAGAATGGGGCACAGCCTACAGAAACTGCAAAGGCAATTCTTTCTTACAAAGGAGTTTTACTTAAAAACCATCTTGCAGGTGGTGTAAGAAAAGGCGCTCTAACCGAAGAGCAAGCTGAGGAGAAATTCAATGCCTGGATTGAGGAAAAAGCAGGTAAAGTAGAAGCTAAAAAAGAAAACTTAACAAAAGAGCAGGAAGCTGAAAAAGCTAAAGCTCTTGAAGCTGAGAAAGAAGTAAATGCAAAACGCGAAGCCGAAACTGCTGCCGCTGCACAACCTGAAGTTGAGGAAACCACCGAAGATCAGGAAGCTGCTGCTGCAAACGAAGTGGATGACGCTACTGCAGAAGAAGCTAAAACTGAAGAAAAACAAGACCAGGCAGGTTCTTAATTTTTCATTCTAACGAGCAATGACAAAAGAAGAGTGTTTCTACCTTGGCAGGATCGTTAGTAAATTTAGTTTTAAGGGAGAGGTGTTGATAAAACTCGATACCGATGAACCTGAAAGTTATTTAGAAATGGAATCAGTTTTTGTCGAATACGACAACAATCTGGTTCCATTTTTTATTGAAAGAAGCTCGCTCCAAAAGAGCAATCTGCTGCGGGCAAAATTTGAAGAAGTAGACACCGAAGAAGACGCCGATGATCTTATGAAATGCGACCTCTATCTTCCGTTAAACCTTTTGCCAGAACTTAATGAAGATCAATTCTATTTCCACGAAATAGTTGGCTTCACCGTAGAAGACGAAAACTACGGAACAGTCGGGACCCTCACCGGAGTTAATGATACTACCACTCAGGCTTTGTTTGAGATCGAAAAGGATGGGAGACAAATCCTTATCCCAATGAATGATCAATTCCTTGTAAAGGTGGATAAGAAGAACAAGGTGATCTATGTGAAGACGCCGGAAGGATTGATTGATTTATATTTATAAATCAAAAGCACCAACTCTCAAATCCCAAATTCCAACCGTATTAAAATTCCAAGCACCAATACCCAAATTCCGAAGGGGGTAGAAAAAAACAACACACTACTTGCGTTGAAAATATTTATGTATAGCCTAATATATGAAGCCTTACGATCTGGAGGAAAGGACATTTGAATTTGCAATAGATTGCCGAAAACTGATCTCCAAACTTCACAAAACCATATCCAATCTAGAGGATGGAAAGCAGCTCGTAAGATCATCGGGTTCTGTGGGTGCAAATTATATTGAAGCTAATGAAAAACTGGGAGACAAAGACTTTTCTTTCCGCCTTAAAATTGCCAGAAAAGAAGCTAAAGAATCTGCTTATTGGTTAAAGCTACTAAAATCATCCAATCCCGAACTTGAGTTTGATATAGACAAAGTTCTGCAGGAGGCAGAAGAACTTCGGAAAATATTATCTGCCATTATTAAAAAGTCTTGACCTTTGGACACTTAGAGTTGGCGCTGTGATTTTAATTTAACAGGACTCTTCAATTAGCAGAATTGGAATTTGGTGCTTGTTATTTGGCTTACTTGTATATTAAAATTTATGAAGAAGCCATTCAAATTTAAACAATTTACTATTCACCAGGACCGTACCGCCATGAAAGTCGGTACCGACGGAGTGCTACTTGGCGCCTGGGCCTCTCTTTCACATGAACCTATCTCTATTCTAGACATTGGCACCGGCACAGGAATGATTGCACTCATGCTCGCGCAGCGAAGCAATGCCGAACTTATTGATGCTTTAGAAATAGATGAAGCCGCTTACGAACAGGCCGTGGAGAATTTTGAGAACAGTGATTGGGGCGACAGGCTTTTCTGTTACCATGCGGCTTTTGATGAATTCGTAGAAGAGATGCAGGATGAAGATAAATATGATTTGATAGTTTCGAATCCGCCATTTTATTCTGCCGATTATTCTTCGGGAGATTCGAAGCGGGACCAGGCGCGGTTTGCAGAGGCACTTCCGTTTGAGGAACTATTAGAGGGAGTTTCCTTACTCCTCTCAAAAAAGGGAAAATTTAATGTTGTTCTTCCCAATTCCGAAGAGGAGAAATTCCGCTACCTCGCCAGTGACTTCGGACTTTTCCCGCAGCGTATCACCCGCGTAAAAGGTACTCCGGAATCTGAAATTAAAAGAAGTCTGGTGGAAATGGCATTTTTGGAAACCTCTCCCCAAGAAGATGAGTTGGTGATAGAGACTGCCCGACATCAATACACCCCGGAATATATCGAGCTGGTAAAAGATTTTTATTTGAAGATGTAATTAACACTAACCCTTTCAGGGTTTTGAACCCGGAAAGGGTTGAAGTATTGCAGCTGACTGTAGAGACCCTGAAATAAATTCAGGGTGACGTGCAGTCAGCCTTTTTTGAATCCCGTCATGCTGAACTTGTTTCAGCATCTTTTGGATTTATGTCTGAAAATCATATCTACCACCTCACCTGGTAAGGATATCTTTCATAGATCACATTATCCTCATTGATGGTATTTCCCGCCTTACCATTTGCCTGCGCCGTTTCCATCAATCTCATTGCCTCCTCCTGCCTTTCCAGTTTATAAAGACAAATGGCTTTATAATATTGCACTTCGGCAAAAGTAGGATAGATCTTCAATGCCTTATCGAAAACCTCAATGGCTTCTTCGCAATTTCCCAGTTCGTATTTTGAGATTCCGTAGTAGAAAAGATCAAGGTGATGTTCCCCGTCTTCTCCCCATTGCGCTACCTGTTCCCGGAGATCTTCGGTAAAAATGGCTTCCGCTTTTTCCAATTCGTTCAACTGCAGATATGAAAGTCCAATATGAAATTTATAGGTGTGATCCATTACATAAGCATTTCCATATTTATCCAGTAGATCTTCGAAATCTGTTATTCCGGCTTTATAGGTTTTAGCAAAAATGACTTTTATGAAGGCCCTGTACGGCTGCCAACGCTCGGGATTGATTTCAACAGCTTTATCGATGTACTCCATTCCCACTTCATATTTTCCCTGCTTGAACAGTGGCATCGCTTTTTGCTGCCATAAGTAAGCTATAGTGGGATCTTTTTCGAGTCCTGCATCAAGACATTTCTGCCTTTCCCGGGAATACAATGGATATTTCCCTGCGCACTCATACAGGTGTTCTTTTATGATCTCTTCCTGCCGGGCCTTTTTTCCTTCTTCAGAAATTTCAACAACCGGATCGGTTATAGCTATTTCCTTTTTGTTGTTCTCATTACATCCAAAAGTCAGCGTTGTGAGCAACAATAAATAAATTTTATTCATTAAAATAGCATCATTTGGCCGGACAAGATAGAGAATTAACTTCGGAAGCTATTGTTTAAGGAATTCCGCTTCAATTCTACCTTGCTCCTAATTTCTGATTGCTTAAATTTACTCTTCCAGACAAACATTAAACAACTACAATGAAAGCAGATCAATTTCAGGCTCCAGATTATTATAATCTAGACGAATTACTTTCCGACGAACATAAAATGGTACGTGACGCTGCCCGGGAATGGGTAAAGCGGGAAGTATCTCCAATTATAGAAGAAGCGGCTCAAAAAGCCCAATTTCCGAAGCAATTAATAAATGGTCTTGCTGAAATTGGTGCTTTTGGACCTTACATCCCTGAAGAATACGGCGGCGCAGGTCTTGATCAAATCTCTTACGGACTTATCATGCAGGAAATAGAGCGCGGAGACAGTGGAGTCCGTTCTACGGCCTCTGTGCAGTCCTCGCTGGTGATGTATCCAATCTTTAAGTATGGAACTGAGGAACAAAAGAAGAAATTTCTTCCGAAGCTGGCTTCAGGAGAAATGATGGGTTGTTTTGGACTCACTGAACCCGACCACGGATCCAATCCCGGCGGAATGACCACCAACTTCAAAGACAAAGAGGATCATTACCTGCTCAATGGAGCAAAGATGTGGATTTCCAATGCTCCCTTTGCCGACATTGCTATAGTTTGGGCAAAGGACGAAAATGGACGAATCCACGGACTTATTGTAGAACGCGGAATGGAAGGTTTTTCAACTCCCGAAACTCACAACAAATGGTCCCTGCGTGCGAGTGCTACGGGAGAACTTGTCTTTAATAATGTAAAAGTTCCCAAGGAAAACCTGATGCCCGAAAAAAGCGGTTTGGGAGCTCCTCTTGGTTGTCTCGACTCAGCCCGATACGGAATTGCCTGGGGGGCAATTGGGGCAGCAATGGACTGTTATGACACAGCCTTGCGCTATGCAAAGGAACGGGAGCAGTTTGGAAAACCTATTGCAAGTTTCCAGCTTCAGCAAAAAAAACTGGCGGAGATGATCACCGAAATTACCAAGGCACAATTACTGGCGTGGAGACTTGGAGTGATGAGAAATGAAGGCACCGCAACTTCTGCACAGATTTCTATGGCCAAGAGAAACAATGTGGATATGGCGATCAAGATTGCCAGGGAAGCAAGGCAAATTCTCGGCGGAATGGGAATTACCGGGGAATACAGCATCATGCGTCATTCCATGAACCTGGAAAGCGTGATTACCTATGAAGGTACACATGACATTCACCTGTTGATCACGGGACTTGATATTACAGGGATTTCGGCTTTTCAATAATTTTAACCAAATTAGAAAAAATGTCCTCCGGAAGCAGACTAAACCAGGCGTACGACAAAGCATTCCGGATACCATTTGATGATGATTCAAAATTTATCATCTTTAGCGACTGTCACCGTGGAAACAACAGTTTCGCCGATGATTTCGCGAACAACCGCAACAGTTATTTTCATGCCCTCGCACATTATTACAGGAATGGTTTTACCTACTGTGAACTGGGTGACGGGGATGAGCTGTGGGAAAACCTCACCTTTAAATCCATTTTTGAAGCCCATAAAGATGTCTTCCTGTTGATGCGAATGTTCTTTACAGAAGGGCGGCTTTTCCGTATAGTGGGAAATCACGACATGGTTTACAGCGATCAGGATTATGTCGAAAAGCATCTTTATACCTACTATGACACGGGGACAGAGAAAGAACTACCGCTTTTTCCGGGTATCACCTTTCCTGAAGCCCTTGTGCTGGAACATAAACACACCGGGCAGGAGATACTAATGGTTCATGGACATCAGGCAGACTGGCTTCATTACTACATGTGGAAAATTAACAGGTTTCTTGTAAGGGTGTTGTGGAGACAGCTACAAATTTTTGGCATTGGTGATCCTACAAGTCCGGCAAGAAACAATATTGAACTCAACAAGATCGAGCGCAGGACCAAAAAATGGATCGTAGAAAATAATGACCAGTTCACAATTACCGGCCACACGCACAGACCACGTTTTCCGCGGCCGGGGGAAATTCCTTATTTCAATGACGGCAGCTGTGTACATCCCAGATCGATCACGGGACTTGAAATTGAAAACGGAGCAATAACTCTTGTGAAATGGCAGATAGCCACCACTGAGGAAGGATTTTTAAAAGTAATAAGAATAGTGCTGGAGGGACCTCAGAAATTGAGTGCTTACCAAAAAGCAAAAACAGCTACATAAGATCAAAACAAGGGCAGCGTTTACAGCGCTTGCCCTTTTTATATTTTTCGCAGCATTCACTCTTCAGCTTCAGGGGCTTTTTAGAAATCACTCCGTCAAGTTGAAGATAATCTTTCGATTTACTGGAATAAAAAACAATTACATTACATATCATGCTGCCTGGATATTACTCACTATCCAAAAAGGGCAAAAATTGAACCCTTTTTCCACAAAGTATCAGTCAGAATTAAAGGGAGCAATTTTAACCTCCAGTCCTTCCAGTTCTTTATCCATTGGTATCTGACAGCTAAGCCGACTGTTCTCCTGCGTGAAAAAAGCCTGGTCCAGCATATCTTCCTCTTCATAGCTCTTTTCGGGCAGAAGATGATCCTTGTTTAATATGTAACACTGGCAGGAAGCGCACATGGCCATTCCGCCGCAAATGCCAATAGTACCTTCGGGAGCGAGTTCATGGAGACGAATTACTTCCATAAGGTTCATATTCATATCTGTAGGTGCATCTACAAGGTGAGCTTCTCCTTCGCGATCGATGATGGTTATTTTAATGTCTGACATGGTGTAATCAAAAGACCTCACAGATTTCAAAACCTGTGAGGTCTCGATTTAAAATTAATTAATACTCTTAACTACTTCTCGTTTAGCTTCTTTCTTGCTGCCATCAAAGCCGTTGACTCCACTCACTGTAGTATACTTCATCACGTATTTCTTTTCAGGAAAAATTCTTTGGTAAGCACTTTGACACATAATTGCAGCTTCATGGAAACCACACAGGATCAATTTGAGTTTGCCGGGATAGGTATTTACGTCTCCAATGGCATAAATTCCCGGGATGTTTGTCTGGTAATCATAGCTGTTATCCACTTTAATGGCATTTTTTTCGATCTCCAGACCCCAGTTTGCAATAGGTCCAAGTTTTGGTGAAAGTCCGAATAGCGGAATAAAATAATCTGTTTCTTTTATTTCTTCTTCGGAAGCATCTCCTTTTTGTCGTATGACTACAGATTCCAATCCTTCAGCACCATTCAAACCTACAACTTCGGCTTCAGTAATAAGGTTTATTTTTCCGATTTTTGAAAGCTCTGAAACTTTTTCGACGGAATCCAATGCTCCGCGGAACTCATTTCTCCGGTGAACCAGGGAAACTTCCGAAGCAATTTCAGAAAGATAGATCGCCCAATCAAGAGCAGAATCTCCCCCGCCGGCTATAACTATGCGCTTATTCCTGTAATCTTCAGGTTCTTTGATCATGTAAGCGACCCCATTATTCTCGAATTTTGCAATATTTGGAATAGGTGGTTTACGAGGTTCAAAACTGCCCAGGCCACCTGCGATCACCACCACCGGCGCCTGATGTTTTGTACCCTCGCTCGTGGTAACTATAAATGAACCGTCATCCAGCTTTTCTATAGTTTCTGCTCTTTCTCCCAGGGTAAATCCGGGTTCAAAAGGTCTTATCTGCTCCATTAAGTTATCTACCAGGTCACCTGCAAGGATTTCGGGAAAGGCAGGAATATCATAAATCGGCTTTTTTGGATAGATCTCTGAACACTGCCCCCCCGGTTGTGGTAAAGCGTCAATTAAATGGCATTTTAATTTTAATAATCCTGCTTCAAATACGGCAAAAAGGCCCGTAGGCCCTGCGCCGATTATTAACATATCTGTTTTAATCATTACTTCATTTTTAGAACGTGCCGAAAATGCTATTTTTCGATGTTCAGCACTTTTTCGATTTGAGGCACGTATCTTTTAATAGTCATTTCTACCCCCGATTTTAAAGTCATTGTATTTACGCTGCAACCCACACAGGCACCCTCCAGCTGTACTTTTACCAGCCGATCGTCATCTTCAATACTGATGAGGGAAATATCTCCCCCGTCATTTCTTAAAAATGGCCTTATCTCTTCGAGGGCCCTTTCTACATTCAACCTAACTTCTTCGCTTGTCATGACTATTTATTAACTGCACTACAGCCGGCCATAGTGGTGATTTTTATTACTTCGGTAGGAGGTAAACTATTATTACGTTTAACTGTTTCCTGTACTACATTTTGGGTAAGAACTTCAAAAGCTCTTGAAAATGGTGTGTTATCCTGTAATGCTGCAGGATGTCCAATATCTCCTGCTTCCCTAATGCTCTGTACCAGCGGAATCTGCCCAAGGAAAGGCACATTTAGGTCTTCTGCCAGCATTTTAGCTCCTTCTTTTCCAAAAATGTAATATTTATTATCTGGCAATTCTTCCGGAGTAAAATAAGCCATATTTTCGATGATACCTAACACCGGAACATCTATAGATTCCTGCTGGAACATTGCCACACCTTTGCGAGCATCGGCAAGAGCTACATTTTGCGGGGTACTAACTACTACAGCTCCTGTTATAGGAAGTGACTGCATTATAGACAGGTGGATATCACCGGTTCCCGGAGGAAGATCGACTAAAAGAAAATCCAGTTCTCCCCAGGCTGCATCAAAGATCATTTGATTTAAAGCCTTCGCCGCCATTGGTCCTCTCCAGATCACGGCTTGATTAGGTTTTGTAAAGAAACCGATAGAGAGTAATTTCACCCCGTGATTTTCTATTGGCTTCATTTTTGATTTCCCATCCACGTTGACCGAAAGCGGCTTCTCTGTCTGCACATCAAACATCATGGGCATAGATGGACCATAGATATCTGAATCTAAAAGACCCACCTTAAATCCCATTTTTGCGAGGTTAACAGCAAGATTTGCAGTCACAGTAGATTTACCTACCCCTCCTTTTCCTGAAGCAACTGCAATTATATTTTTAATCCCCGGAATTGCTTTTCCTTTGATTTCAGTCTTCTCGGGCGCCTGAACTTTTATATTTACTTTTACTTTGGCTTTTTGGTGAACATGCTCGTGGATCGCTTTCATTACATCCACCTCTGCCCGTTTTTTAATATGCAGCGCAGGGGTAGTAAGCAAGAGGTCAACTACAACCTCGTCTCCGAAAGTCATAATGTTCTGAACTGCACCACTTTCAACCATATTTTTTCCTTCCCCTGATACCGATATGGTTTCAAGAGCTTTCAATATATCTTTTCTATTAAATTTCATGCTAAGCAACTTGTAATTCCTAAATCTTATATAGATTCATTCTAAATGCAAATATAAGCGGAAAAGCTAAGATTACGAAGTTATTACCCCAATTTTGATGATCGAATAATGTAATAGGAAGATAGGCTAAAGTTCTTTCTCCGGATCCCAAAAAAACCTCTGAAAATCCACGATCTTATCGTTGACTACTTTAATCCCATCTTCTTCCAGCATTTGCTCCATCACTCTGGAGCCGGGGAAATGATGTTTGCCGGTAAGTAGACCATTTCTGTTTACCACCCGGTGTGCAGGGATATCTTCCATTTTGGAGGCATTATTCATGGCCCATCCTACCATTCTTGCACTGCCGGCTGCACCAAGATAATTAGCGATCGCTCCATAACTGGTCACTCTCCCTACCGGAATTTGCTTTACCACGAGATAAACTTTATCAAAAAATGAGATTTCCGTCACTGTGTATAGATCCTTAGAAAAGTTATCACTAGCAGAATAAGCATGAGGGCCGCCATAAAGTAATTGGAATATTTTACAAAAAAAGTACCCTCAGACTCTATTTTAGCGAAAAAAAGTGCATAAAGATAAAGTGTTGTAAAAGTTCCCATAGACGCCGCAAGTACAAAAGCGGTATTATTAAGCAAGTGATATTCAATATCACCGTTAACATTAAGGGCAGCAGCAAGTGCCACAAAAAAAGGAATAGGAAAGATGTTTAAAACGCCTATTATCATTCCTTTAAAAATACTTTTCACCCCGGAAGTTGGTGTAACCTCAACCTCCCTTCTCTTTCGCTGTGCCATTATCAAAAAATAGAACATCATAATTAAGAAGATCACAAAGCCGGCGCGTAAAAGTATGCTAGTTATATAAGTATTGTCAAAAATATAACGAACAAGAACGATAGCGATAGCAGCCTGAAGCAATACTACAAAAGAAGCTCCTAAGGCCATATAAATACCATTGGTCATTCCCCTTTTGAGACAGGTCTTAGCCACGCTCATATTGACCAACCCGGGAGGAACAACCCCCAGCAAGGCTGCAAAATAAGTAATAAGGAAAATGCGGGTTTCCTCCAAGAGTGCTTATTTTATTCTAAACTGTACGTAAGTTATTGGTTTTCCCTGTTCAAGATACTGCTTTTCATAAAATGTCTGTATACCTGTAACTTCTTTGGGGGAGTAGGTGTTTTTATATACATTATGATTGGCCTGCACTACTTCATGTCCCTCCCCGTGAAGTAGACCCAGTGTATAGCCATGCATAAATTCACTATCGGTTTTCAGGTTGACAACACCTTTCGGTTTCAAGATCTTTTTATACTTCTGTAGGAATTCAGAGTTCGTCATGCGGTGTTTGGTTCTCTTGTATTTGATCTGGGGATCGGGGAAAGTGATCCAGATTTCATCTACTTCGTTTTCACCAAACAATAGATCCACCAGCTCGATCTGACTTCTCAAAAATGCCACATTTTCAAGTCCTTCTTCCAGAGCTGTTTTCGCACCTCTCCAAAATCGGGCTCCCTTTATGTCTATTCCTATAAAATTTTTATCGGGATATTCCTGAGCCAGATTAACGCTGTATTCTCCCTTTCCACACCCTAATTCCAATACAAGAGGTTTTTCATTCCTAAAAAAGTCACTGCTCCAATTATTCCTGTATTCAAAATTTCCCTCTAAAACTTCTTCCCTGGTTGGTTGCACAACATTGGAAAAAGTTTCATTCTCCCTAAACCTCTTTAATTTATTCTTACTTCCCACAAGAAAATTTAATATTTTGGTAAAAATAAATAAAATCCCCCACAGGCCTTTCATATATATATTTGTTTTATGAAAAGTAGAAGGATCTTGGTTGCTCCGATCAATTGGGGTTTGGGACATGCCACCCGATGTATCCCGCTTATAAAAAAGCTGGAGGAAAAAGGTTTTATTCCAATCATTGCTTCAGATGGAGCAGCACTTGAATTGCTTAAAAAAGAATTTCCGCATTTAGAAGCTTTTGAATTACCTTCTTATAATATCACCTATACCAGTAGGGGTAGCCTTTTAAAATGGAAGCTACTTCTCGACAGTCCTTACATCCTGAAAAATATCAAAAAGGAAAAAAAAGCAACCCGTGTACTTGTTGAGAAACTTAATCTCCACGGAATTATTTCTGATAGTCGGTTTGGGGTGCGTTACAAACATCTACCTAATATTTTTATAACTCACCAACTAAATGTGCTTTCGGGGAATACAACTTTTCTAAGCAGCAAACTTCACCAACGGTATATAAGGAAATATGACGAGTGCTGGATCCCTGATTCTCCCGGAAAGCCCAACCTTAGCGGTTTTTTAGGACATTCAAAGATGAGGACCAACTCAGTAAAATATATGGGGATCATAAGCAGATTCAACAAGGAGACTGTCCCTCAAAAATATGATTATATGGTCTTGCTTTCCGGACCCGAGCCGCAAAGGAGTCTGCTGGAAGAAATACTTTTTAGGGAGTTACAAAAATCAGCACAAAAGATCCTCTTTGTAAGAGGAGTTGTAAGTGACGAACAACCCAAAATGGCTGCGCCGAATATGGTCATCAAAAATTACCTTTTTGGAAAGGAACTGGAACAGGCACTTAACAGCAGTGAAGTGGTGATCGCAAGATCTGGCTATACTACGCTTATGGATCTCGCAAAACTTGAAAAAAAGGCTTTTTTTATTCCCACTCCGGGGCAATTTGAGCAGGAATATCTGGCCGAAAGAATGAGGAAATTAGGTTTTGCTCCATCTTGCAGACAGGAAGATTTTGACCTTGAGAAATTGGAAAAAGTAGGGGATTTTACCGGACTAAAGGACCCCGGTTTTATCTGCGATTACTCCCGACTTTTTAGCCTTTTTCAAAGTAAATGAGAATTCACTTCCCATCCCAAATGTACTTTCCACAGAAATCCTTTCCTTATGGGCTTCGAGCAGGTGTTTTACAATAGCCAGGCCAAGTCCTGAACCTCCCTCTTTACGAGAACCGCTTTTATCAACCCTGTAGAACCTCTCAAAAAGTCGGGGAATATGCTCTTTTTGGATCCCCTCTCCATTATCACTGACTCTAACAATAATTTTCTTTTTTGAATGTTCCTCAATAGCTACCTCGGTGGTTCCATCGTGTTTTCCATATTTTATGGAGTTTACCACAAGATTGGTAACCACCTGCTGCATTCTTTCCTTATCGGCTTTTACCCATACCGGTGCATAAGGAGTCTCGAACAATAAGGTAATATTTTTCTTTGTAGCCTTCATCTCCAGAAGATCAAATACATTCTGGATAACCTCCACAATATCAAAAACCTCAAGGTTTAACCGTAACTCCCCCGTCTCGAGTTTTGTAATCATATCCAAATCCTGGACTATATAAACCAGCCGTTCCACACCCTTGGCAGCACGGTTGAGATATTGCTTTCGCACAGTTTTGTCTTTCATTGCGCCATCAAGAAGCGTCTCGATATAACCCTGAACCGTAAATAAAGGAGTTTTTAATTCGTGAGAAATATTACCCATAAATTCCTTTCGATAGGAATCCCGAACCTTGAGGGCTTCTATCTCCAGTTTTTTTCCTTCAGCAAACTTCTGGACTTCCAGGGACAAAGTGGTCATATCGGTGGTAACCTGTTCCGGTTTTAAAGGGGTTGAACTGAGCATACTCACATTTTCGTAAATCTTCTTTATTTTTTTATAAATGAAGAATTCCACCCGGTACTGGATGATCAAAAAAGCAAATATAAAGCAGGAAATAGCATATATTAATAAAGACCATTCGGAATAGGCGTCGTGAATAATAAGGAAAATGGCCGAAATCCCTGTAAGAAAAAGTGTAACGTAAATCGAAGTCTTTACTGCAAACTTATATGATCGCCTGAAGCCTTTTGCCATTATTCCACAAACTTATAACCCACACCTTTTATGGTCCTTATACTTTCGTCTCCTATTTTTTCCCTTAATTTTCTAATGTGCACATCAATGGTACGACCACCAACAACCACCTCATTCCCCCACACCCGCTCAAGGATTTCATCTCTCTGAAATACTCTTCCCGGTTGTGAGACTAAAAGGTACAATAATTCAAATTCTTTGCGTGGCAGAATTATAATTTCATCTCCCCGGGTGACCTTATACTCCTCCCGATTTATTTCAAGATCCCCTGCAGTAAGAATTTCAGCTTTACTACCCTTATCTTCACTCAGCCGTCTCAATAAAGCCTTAACCTTACTTAACAGCACCTTGGGTTTAATAGGTTTAGTAATGTAATCATCTGCCCCGGCATCAAATCCTGCCATTTGGGAATAATCTTCTCCCCGGGCAGTAAGGAAAGTAATAAGAGTATTTGACAGTTCGGGATCTTTCCTCATTTGGATACAAGTTTCCATTCCATCCATCTCGGGCATCATAACATCCAATATGATTAGTTGAGGACGATATTCCTTTGCAACTTTTAAAGCCTGTTTACCATTTTCAGCGGTTATTACCCGATAACCTTCAGCAGCGAGATTATATCTTATTATCTCTATAATATCTGGCTCGTCATCGACCAGCAGTATACAGATGTCATTTGTTTTCATTGGTTGTGGTTGAATTACCTCGTAAAAGTAAAGATAATTATTATGTACCCTTCTGCCCTTCAACATTGATAACCTTCTCTTAACTTAAAATTTAATTCCCCATAACCTTTAGTTGACCTACTGGTAATTTTCACCTAACCGCAACATTACATTGGTCCTCTTTCTTTGCGGCAGAGAAAATCGACAAACATGAAAATCCTTTTAATTGCTGCCGCAATGTTTCTTTCAAATATGCACCTCGCGGCACAGGAATTTATCCCTACGGGGATTATTGCCGGAAAATTGACCGACAAAGAAATGCAGGGTAACCCTTTACCCTTTGCAAACGTTATAATTAAAGGTACAGGCACAGGTGTCACCACTGATCTCGATGGATTATTCCAAATCGAGAATCTGCAACCCGGGAGTTACACTATTGCTATCAGTTTCATGGGATACGAACAGCTGGAAATTCCCAATGTACAGGTTGTTCCGGGAAAAGTAACACAAATAAATACTGAATTGGGGTCTAGTGCAGCCTCTCTTGATGAAGTAGTAATTAATACTGTTTCCAGAAAAGATTCTGAAGTTGCACTACTGTTAGAACAGAAGAATGCTATTGCAATAAAAGAAAGTATTGGAGCACAACAACTCGCCAAGATGGGAGTTTCTGATGTTGCCACTGCTACATCAAAAATTTCAGGTGTAACTACCAGTGAAGCTTCAGGAGATCTTTTCGTTAGAGGGTTGGGAGATCGCTATCTATATACTACAATGAATGGTTTACCCATTCCTTCAGATGATGTAGAAAGGAAAAACATTGATCTCGGATTGTTTTCTACAAGCGTTATCCAGAACGTAAGTATTAGTAAAACTTATTCTGTAGAAAATTCAGCAGATCAGGCCTCGGGGACTATAGATATTTCTTCGAGAGAACTTGCCGGAGTTAATGAGCTGGATCTGGGAATACGTGCCGGAATTAACACAAATGTACTGGGACAGTTCGACAGATTCAAAGTTTCCCCAAACCAAGCAGACGTAACGCTGGGATTCTACAGTCAAAGCATCCCTACTGAAAATGCAATAAACAATCAGCCATGGGATCCTCAAACAAATGAATTTCCAATAAACCGCAGGTATTCCTTGACCGCAGGAACGAAAGTTGGTGAAAAATTAAGAGTGCTTTTTACAGGACTACAGTCAACATCATTTGAATACAATGAGGGAATTTTTAGGGAATACCGAAGTAATAACCTTTATGACTTCTTCTCTGACGTGGAAATCTTCAGAAAGACCGACAATACCACCGGGCTTCTGGACCTGGGTTACAGGCTAAACGACAACCACAGAATAAAAGCTACAAGTCTGTTTATAAACAAACTTACAGATGAAGTTTATGAAAGTGGAAGAAATGCAGAGGGAGTGGTCTTCGAAGAGACCTCACCTGCAGAAAATCTAAACCAGTTTGTTCGTGACCAGAATACAAAACAAACGAGGTTATGGATAAATCAGCTTCACGGAACTCATAATTTTTTGAATAGAAATGAACTGGAGTGGGCAGTAGGTTATAATTTGGTTAATGCCGATGAACCGAACAGAATTAGAAACGAGGTCAATATAGATGGAGAAGGTTTTGTGCAACTTGGACGAATGGGCGGTTTTCAGCAAAGAAAATCCTATCAAAAGATCGATGATGTGGAAATCAATGCTTTTTTACAGGATCGATTCACTTTTGTAAAAAATGAAAACCGAAATATTTTTCTTGAGTCAGGAGGTAACTATAGAAATAAAGAAAGAGATTTTATTTGGAGATTTTTTGGAGTCACAGAAAATGATTTTAACTCTGTTAATCCTTCTTCTATTGACAACCTTTCAAGTGTATTTACCACTGAAAACTTTCAGAATGGCGATCTTAGGCTCCGTCGTTTAACACCGGATGTGTATTATGCCAGTCTTCAGTCATATGCGGGGTTTGCAAACCTCAATCTTGAGCTGGGGAAATGGAATTTCAATGCCGGTGCAAGATACCAGGTAGATGAGATAAATGTTGATTTTGACGTGAATAATTATCCTTCATCACTACCCCAGTTTGCAAACAAATCCTATGACAATATATATCCGAGCCTCAACATAAAGTACTCACCCACCGAGGATTCAAACATAAGATTTTTGGGAAGCAGAACAATTACGGTACCCGAATTTAAGGAAATCGCTCCTTTCAATTATGTATCACCAACGGGCCAGATCACGCGGGGAAATCCAAACCTGGAGGCTTCCACAAACCTTAATTTTGATCTGAAATATGAATTCTTCCCAAGTGCCGGAGAATTGATTTCTGTCACAGGTTTTTACAAGCAAATCAAAGATCCTATTAACCGGGTACAGGACAGAGGGGCCGCAGGAATTTTCTCATATTTCAATGCCGGGGAGGAGGCGAATGTATATGGAATCGAACTTGGAACATCATTGGATGTAATTAAAAACCAAAATCCCAATGGTATCGACATGCAGGTTGGATTTAATGCCTCCAGGATGTGGCATGAACAGGATCTAAAAGATGTTTATCGTGGAGACACTTTTATAAGAACATTCCAGTACAACAACAAAACAGAAGTGGGATTACAGGGAGCATCAGATTGGATATTCAATGGATCTCTCAATTTCTCGACAGAGGGAGTTAATCCTTTTACAGCAGCAATTGTTGCCAATTATGCTTCAGAAAAGATCTATGCTCTAGGCGCACCCGAAGTACAAACTCAGACCGAAGTGTTCTACAACGATGAAATTATAGAAAAGGGCTTTGTGACACTAGATGTTATTATGAGCCAGGATCTTGGTGAGCACTGGGGCTTGCAACTCCGCGGACAAAACCTGCTGAACCCTGAAATTGAACGCGTGCAGAATATTCGACCAAGCACTACAAGCATTGAAAATACAGAAACGGTAAGATCTTTTACACGGGGGGCTGTTTTGAGCCTTGGAGTAAGCTATTCGTTTTAACCATATAACAACAACAAATTTTAATCATTAAACTTTAAATTTTAAATTATGAAAAACGTAACTAAAACAATTTACCTAATGCTTTTTGCCTTTTTGGGAATCGTATCCACAGGCTGTAGCAGTGATGATGACAATATTGAACCGATTCCCCCGGTACAAGAAGGATTGGATCCAGATGATTTCCAGGGAGAAGTAAGCGAAGATTTGACTTTGGACGCTTCTGAAACTTATCATCTTACTGGAGAACTTTCTGTACTATCTGGTGCTACTCTTACAATTCCTGCCGGAACACAATTTATTGCCGATACAGATGTTAATGACGACAATCCTGCAACCGGGGTATATATCGCCGTGCAAAAAGGAGGTAAAATAAATATTCTGGGGACAGCTTCTAATCCTGTTGTAATGTCTTCTTCCTCGGGTGAGGCTGGAAGTTGGGGAGGTCTCCTTATTGCCGGTAATGGCGAAACTACAGCTGGAATAGATGTAACTGCCGAAGTCGCAAACCTTGTTTACGGTGGCTCAAATCCTGCAGACAATTCGGGTTCAATTAAATATCTTATCCTTTCTGATGCCGGTGCACAAATCGATGCAGAATCACAATATAATGGACTTTCTCTTTATGCTGTTGGTTCCGGAACTACAATTGAGAATATTGCTATCATGAACGGAGCCGATGACGGAGTAGAGTTCTACGGAGGTTCTGTATCTGCCACTAATCTTTATCTTGAAAATAACGAAGATGACGCTGTAGACTGGACCGAAGGATGGGATGGTGCCGTAGAAAATGTTTATATATATCACACTATTGAGAATTTCTCTACCGCTATTGAAGCTGATGGAGAAAACGGAAATCCTACCATTACCAATTTTACCGCTGTTTCTACTACCGGTGGAACTGCGCTGCAATTCAAAAAACTTTCGGGAGCAACCATAACAGGTCTTTCATTATCCGGATATGAAACTAATATTGATATCACAGAGGAGGGAAGAACAGATCTATCCGGAATTAAGATCGAAGGAGAAGATGCAGATGTTGATGCTGCTTACGATGCCGCACCAACTGTTGATGTAGAATTATTTAATTGGGTTGACTAAAAAATTAGATTGTAGGGGGTCTAATTACTAAGTTGATTTTCGAAGAGAAGGCTGCCCAACGGTAGCCTTTTCTGTTTTATTGCACACAATTATACATTTAACAGTTCGCCAAGAAAAATTTGGTGCGGTTTTTGAATTTTTTATTGTAATTTTGAAATGATACCGTATTGAAAATGAAACAACTCTACTTGTACCCTCTTATGATCATTGGTTTTTTGCTCTTTGCGAACCCGGCCTCTGCACAGGTATCACCACCCGAACCTCCTGCAAAAGAAGTTCCCATTGATGGTCTTTCAATTTTTCCTAACCCTGCTACCGGCCAGAAGGTGTATATTAATACTAAAGCAGGAAAAGCTAAAAGAGTTGAGATTTATAATGTTTTGGGCAACAATGTCCTTTCTTCCCAGTTAACAGGAAATGAACTAAATATTTCCAATCTTGAACCCGGGGTCTACATAATGAAGATCCAGGAAGGCAAGAGCTCTGCCACCCGTAAGTTGGTAGTACGATAAAAATATCCATTAAATTATTCTTTAACTTTGCGGCTTCAGCATGAAGAAGCCTCAAGACATTTTTTCCATTACTACTGCCGCGGAATTTGAAGAAAAGTCACTGCAGGTATTCCAATATCAATATTTGAAAAATGAAGTCTACCGAAGCTTTTCCGATTTACTAGGCCGAAACCCTGAAAATGTTAACAGCTTAAAAAAAATTCCTTTTTTACCAATTGAATTTTTTAAATCTCACAAGATCATTTCTTCTGGTAACCGGGAAGAGATCATCTTCAGCAGCAGTGGTACGACGGGACAACAAACCAGCAAACATTACGTAACTGATCTCTCATTATATGAGGAAAGTTTCCGCAGGGGTTTCACACATTTCTACGGCAATGTGGAAAATTATGCTGTGCTCGCACTTCTTCCGTCCTATCTTGAACGGGAAGGTTCATCACTAATCTACATGGTGCAGGATCTTATTGCGAAGAGCAAAAATCCGGCAAGTGGTTTTTACCTCCACAACTTAGATACCCTCGTCGAAAACCTGAAGGCTCTGGAGCAAAAGAAACAAAAAACTTTGCTCATTGGGGTTTCTTTTGCTTTACTCGATTTGGCCGAAAAATTCAACCTGGACCTGAAGCATACCGTTATAATGGAAACCGGGGGCATGAAAGGTCGCAGAAAAGAAATGATTCGGGCAGAGTTGCATGAGACCTTGAAGCAGGGACTTGGTGTGGAACAGATTCACAGTGAGTATGGAATGACCGAACTCCTTTCCCAGGCATATGCTCTCAAAAATGGCATTTTTGAATGCCCTCCCTGGATGCAAATCCTCATTCGTGATCCCGAAGATGCCTTGACCCTTTTACCCAAGAAAAAATCCGGTGGAATAAACGTCATTGATCTGGCAAATATCAACTCCTGTTCCTTTATCGCAACACAGGATCTGGGAAAGAATTTCGACAATGGAAAGACTGAAATACTAGGCCGTTTCGACCACAGTGACATTAGAGGATGTAACCTAATGGTTTTTTAACAAAAAAAAAAGACATTCCCGCTGTAAGGAACTGAATTTCTGCCGACTTACTTAACGGTTAGATTATGTTTTCATAATTGGTTGGTTAGTTAGGAGCCCCCTTCGCCTCAACGGTAAGGGGGTTTCTTATTTATTCCACCCTTATTATATAAGTGTTTCTTTTCCCTTTGTTGATAATCACATATTTGTTATTCAAAAGATCATCTGTCGTGATGACGTAATCTTCCGATACTTTTTCTTTATTCACCGAAATTGAATTTTCTTTTAAAGCTCTCCGGGCCTCTCCATTTGAGTTAAGGAATTCTGTTTTTGCTGAAAGTGCTGCGATCATATCCAATCCTGCCTCCACGTCTTCACGATCAACCTTTGCCTGAGGCACACCTTCAAAAACATCCAGGAAAGTAGCTTCATTCAGTTTTTTAAGATCCTGGGCTGTACTTTTGCCAAAGAGAACTTCAGAAGCTTTTACGGCATTCTCATACTCTTCGTACGAATGTACCATCACCGTAATCTCTTCGGCCAGTCTTCGCTGCAACTCCCTTAGGTGCGGTGCTTCTTTGTGTTTAACAACGAGTTGCTCAATTTCCTCTTTTGAAAGAAAAGTAAATATTTTTATAAATCTTTCCGCGTCTTCATCGCTGGTATTGAGCCAGTACTGGTAAAACCTGTAGGGTGAAGTACGTGAAGGGTCGAGCCAAATATTTCCGGCTTCGGTTTTACCGAATTTAGTGCCGTCGGCTTTAGTGATCAACGGGCAGGTCAAAGCGTACCCTTTTCCGTCACCTATTCTACGAATGAGTTCGGTTCCTGTGGTAATATTCCCCCACTGGTCACTACCACCCATTTGCAGCGTGCAATCCAGCTCTCTGTATAGATGCAGGAAATCATAACCTTGAACCAACTGGTAGGTAAACTCGGTAAATGACATTCCTTCTGAAGAATCTGAAGACAAACGTTTTTTCACGCTGTCCTTGGACATCATGTAATTGACAGTAATATGTTTTCCCACATCCCTGATGAAATCAAGAAAACTAAAATCTTTCATCCAATCATAATTATTCACCATCACCGCTGCATTGTCTGCATCACTTTCAAAATCAAGAAATTTTGACAGCTGATTTTTAAGGGCATTCTGGTTTTGTAGAAGAGTAGCTTCGGTAAGAAGATTACGTTCATTGGATTTGCCTGAAGGATCACCTATCATTCCTGTAGCGCCACCCACCAAAGCCACCGGGCGATGTCCAGCCTGTTGAAAATGTTTGAGCATCATCACACCAACTAAGTGTCCTATGTGTAAAGAATCGGCAGTAGGATCAATTCCTACGTAGGCAGACCTAAGACCATCCATAAGATGTTCTTTGGTGCCCGGCATTACATCGTGAATCATTCCTCTCCAGCGCAATTCGTCTACAAAATTCTTATTCATAATCTTTCTTTTGAAGTAAAAACAGCCGTAAAGATACCATAAAGCTTCATTTTTCCTAAGTGGTTTTAGCTATATTTACCTCATGATTTTAGTTACCGGAGGCACAGGCTTAGTAGGTTCACATTTACTGCTTGATCTTGTAAAGACAGGAAAACATGTTCGCGCGATCTACCGTACAGTAGAAAGTTTACAAAATGTCAAAAATGTCTTTTTATATACAAATTCTGAAGCTGAGGCTAACCGTCTTTTTTCCTCTATTGAGTGGCAAATAGCAGACATTACAGATGTTCCTTCTTTAAAAAACATTTTCAAAAATGTTGACCGGGTATATCACTGCGCCGCATTGGTCACTTTTGACACCTCTAAAGATGCCGAATTAAGGAAGGTAAATATTGAAGGTTCGGCTAATATTGTCAACTTCTGCATCAAAAATAAGGTGGAGAAATTATGTTTTGTAAGTTCCATTGCCTCTTTAGACAAAAAGCCGGGACAAAAGGAAATAAAAGAATTATCCTTCTGGAACAAGGAGCTCAACCACAGCATGTATGCGATCACAAAATATGGTGCAGAAATGGAAGTGTGGCGGGCAAGTCAGGAAGGTGTGCCAGTAGTGATAGTCAATCCCGGAGTGATTATTGGACCGGGATTCTGGGACAGTGGAAGTGGTAAGATCTTTAAAAAAATTGAACAGGGTCTCGATTATTACATTCCGAAAACTACGGGATTTGTAGGGGTTTGGGATGTAGTCAAAGCAATGCAGGAGCTAATGAGCTCCCCTGTCAAAAATGAAGAATTTATTGTAGTTTCAGAAAATTTACCCTTTAAAGAGGTTTTCTATATGACAGCCAGAATCCTGGATAAACCCTTACCCTCGAAAAAACTAAAGAAATGGATGGTATTCACAGGATGGCTTTGGCAGGAATTTTCAGGGTTGTTTTCCAGTAAAGAAAAACAACTGGAGATGAGGTCCCTAAAAAGCCTTTTTGACAGTACTTTTTATTCTTCAGCAAAAATAAAGGAACAAACTGGCTTTGAATTTGAACCCATTTTGAAAGTTATTGAAAAAACTGCTGCATGCTTCCGGAAAGATGTTCAGAAGTAAGGTCTACTGTTGCATTCTACTTCTTGATACAGGCAAGGGACGTTCCCGACCAGTTGGCTGGGGCAGGAGAGAGTCGTTTTTAAAATCACGGGGAATGATTGAATCCTTTTTGATATTTCTCAAAGAATCTCTTTTCTTTTCTTCTATTTCCCGGATTGAATCGAATTCGGCCATCAATAACTCCAGTCTCTCCTTTACCTTTTCATATATTCTTTTGTACTGTTTATAATTTTGGGCATAATATTCATTACTCCGGACGATCTGTATGCTGTCAATCTTAAATTTTTCTGTGAGGTAGGAATAAGCATTTATCCCCTTCTCTTCCCTTAATCTCATATTATAACTCCTTGCCCCGTGAAGCAGAGAAAGCTCGGTAAGCACCTCTACCATCTTTTCTTCGGGAATGAGATTATCTGGTTTTGGGGTGCGGTTTATATCCTGGCAAGAAACCAGAACTATTAAAGCAGCCAAAACTCCCCATAATTTCTTCATTCTAGCGATCAAATTTTAATCTCTCTGCTTTTACAAAAGGAGTAAAATTGAAATTTTTATAGACAAGATTCCCATTGACAAAGGTGTGAGTTACCCGTGATTTAAAGGTAGTACCTTCAAACGGAGACCAGCCACATTTATAAATGGTATTCCCCGGCTGCACTGCCCAGGGTGCATTAAGATCTACCAATACAAGATCTGCCTTATATCCTTCTCTAATAAATCCTCTTTTCTCAATATTAAAAAGAATGGCAGGATTGTGGCACATTTTCTCAACTATTTTCTCAAGAGAAATTTTGCCCTGGTGATGCATTTGTAACATGGCAGGTAATGCATGTTGTACCAACGGTCCCCCACTTGGGGCTTTTGTATATACGTTTTTCTTTTCCTCGCGGGTATGTGGGGCATGATCTGTCGCAATCACGTCAATTTTGTCTTCTATTAACCCTTTCAATAAAGCCTCCTGATCTTTTGCGGTCTTAACAGCAGGATTCCATTTTATAAAGGTTCCTTTATTTTGATAATCACTATCATTAAACCAAAGGTGATGCACGCAAACTTCGGCAGTGATCATTTTGTCCTTCAGTGGTTTTTTACTGTCAAATAGTTTAAGCTCTTTTGCAGTAGATAAGTGGAACACGTGTAATCTAGCCCCGGTTTTTTTAGCCAGGGCCACGGCCTTTGATGAAGATATAAAACATGCTTCTTCACTGCGGATTTTAGGGTGCAGCTCAATAGGAATATCCTCTCCATATCTCTCAATACACTCCTGTAAATTGTTTTGGATTGTTTTCTCATCCTCACAATGAGCGGCAATCAATACAGGAGATTCCTTGAAGATCTTTTCCAACACTTTTTCGTCATCTACGAGCATATTCCCGGTTGACGAGCCGAGAAAAAGTTTTAAAGCAGGAACTTTTTTAGGGTCAATCTTTTTTATCTCCTCCAGGTTATCATTAGTTCCACCGAACATAAATCCATAGTTGGCATAAGAGGAACTTTCTGCTATTTTATATTTTTCTTCAAGCAGTTCAATTGTAGTGGTTTGGGGTTGAGTATTGGGCATCTCAAAAAAGGAGGTAATTCCTCCTGCCACCGCTGCTTTAGAACCGGTTTCAATCGTCTCCTTGTGGGTTAGACCAGGCTCTCTAAAATGCACCTGATCATCAATTAATCCAGGAAGAAGATAATTCCCTTCGGCATCTATGATATTCAAATTTGCAGATTTAGCGCTTATACTTGATGCAATCTCTGTAATAACTCCATCTTCAATAAACACATCCCCTTCAACGATAGAACCTTCATTGACAATTTTTGCATTCTTAATTAATACCTTCTTCATTATATCGTCATCTTGTTAAACAGACTTTTTACTTTCATTTTTATAACTCCAAACACAGCTTCCCAAATAATTGATCCACTCATTTTTGAAGTTCCGCGAGTCCTGTCGGTAAATATTACCGGAACTTCAACGATCCTAAATTCGGCCAGATAAGCCTTGAATTTCATCTCGATTTGAAATGCATATCCTACAAACTGTATTTTGTCGAGATGTATCCTCTCGAGTACTTCTCTTTTATAACATACATAACCTGCCGTGGTATCTGCCACGGGCATGGCCGTAATAAAACGTACGTACTTAGACGCTAGCCAGGAAAGCAATACCCTGCTCATTGGCCAATTCACCACATTCACTCCGGTTTTATAACGGGATCCTACAGCAACATGGGCTCCTCGCCGCCTACAGGCGTTATACAACCGTATCAAATCATTGGGGTTGTGGGAAAAATCGGCATCCATTTGAAAAACGTATTTATAATCCCTTAACAGAACCCATTCAAAACCTTTAATGTAAGCAGTGCCCAAACCAGACTTTCCCTTTCTTTCAATTAAAAATAATTGATCTTTATAGGCCGGCTGAAGGGATTTTACAATCCCTGCGGTTCCATCGGGAGAATTATCGTCCACCACCAAAACATGAAAATTGCGCTGAAGAGAAAAGACATTTTTAATGATCTTTTCAATATTCTCTTTTTCGTTGTAGGTGGGTATAATAACAATCCCATCTGGCATAAAATTCTTTTGGACAAATGTAACTATTTTTAAAGTTTAGGATGAAGTTTCAAACTTCTTTTAATCGTATAAATCCTACCTTTGTAGAAAACTGTTTTTATTGGAAGCTATAGAAAGACATGCGGTTTCACAAGACTGGATTACCCTGGTACTGGTATTGGTTTTTGGACTGCTGGTTATTGCGAAATATACCTTCTCTCAACGGTTTGCCCACTTCAGTATGCTGTTCGCTACAGACAAATATCTTCTCTTAAAGGGAAAAGATCCTAACCTTTTTCATCCCTTTAACCTCTTGCTGTTTGCTGTAAATGTTTTTTCTGCAGGGCTTTTTATCTTTATTTTTTATCTCACTTTTACAGAAACTTACCCCGACCGGCCAATGGTAATCTTTCTGAGAATCATTACTGCATATACAACTTTTGTTCTTTTGAAATTTTCCCTCGAAAAGATCCTGGCAGATGTAATCTCCGTAAATAACAAAATGGATTATTATCTGTTCTATAAATTGAGTTACCGGAATTTTATGGCTTTAATACTGCTCCCGGTAAGCGTGTTCTTTGTATATACCTGGGAACCAACCCGGCTGGTGCTTTACATTCTTTTAGGCCTCATCTTACTCATAAATTTAGTCACTTTACTAAGCGTCATTATTAAAAACCGGCAGTACATTTCGAGCAATTGGTTTTATTTTATTTTGTATCTTTGCGCTCTTGAAATTGGGCCCTATTATATTTTATATAAGCTGGTTACCAAGTTCCAGGGTGAATAAAAAAAAAGTGTATGAAAGTGAAAACAATTTTGGTTTCTCAACCAGAGCCGAAGGTTGAAAATTCTCCTTATTTTGATCTTGAAGAAAAACAGAAAGTAAAAATAGATTTTATTCCCTTTATTCACGTTGAGGGAGTTTCTTCAAAGGATGTAAGACAACAAAAAGTTGATCTTTCAAATTACACAGCCATTATTCTCACCAGCCGTAATTCAGTTGATCACTTCTTTAGAATTGCTGAAGAAATGAGATTTAAGGTGCCCGATACTCTTAAATACTTTTGCCAAAGTGAAGCAGTAGCCTATTATCTACAAAAGTACGTTGTTTACCGAAAGCGAAAGATCTATGTAGGTAAACGGACTTTTGCTGAACTTTCTCCACTTATTAAAAAGTATAAAAACGAAAAATTTCTTTTACCATCTTCAGATATGCTGAAGCCAGACGTACCAAAAACCCTGAATAAATTGGGAGTTGACTGGAAAAAAGCAATATTTTATAAGACGGTTGTGAGTGACCTTTCACACCTAAGGGAGGTGTTTTATGACATTCTGGTTTTCTTTAGTCCCAGCGGAATTAAATCTCTTTTCGAGAACTTTCCGGATTTTAAACAAAATGACACCAAGATTGCAGTTTTTGGAAACACTACAGTGAAGGCAGCCAAAGACCATGGATTAGTGGTGAACATACAGGCTCCCACCCCTCAAACCCCTTCTATGACTATGGCTCTAGAAAAATATATTAAGGAACAAAACAAAAAGCCCTAATTAGATTTCTAAATAGTGCATAAAAAAACCGGCAATTGCCGGTTTTTTTATGCACTATTCTCTCCTTTATGATACTTTGGGAGCGCCTGAAAGTATTTCTTTATTAGCTTGTTTTTCAAATTTTTCGAAGTTCTGCTGAAAGAAATTGGCAAGTTGGTTCGCCTTCTGGTCATAAGCTTCCTTTTCCTTCCACGTATTTCGTGGATTTAATACTTTAGAAGGAACATTTTCACATTCAACCGGCATCTGTAAACCAAAAACAGGATGCTCAACATATTCTACATCATCAAGTTTTCCTTCCAGTGCAGAGGAGATCATTTCCCGCGTGTAGCGGAGTTTCATCCTGGAACCAACTCCGTGAGGACCTCCCGTCCAACCTGTATTTACCAGCCAGACATTTACATTATTCTCCTTCATTTTTGCACTCAGCATCTCGGCATAACGTGTGGGGTGCAACGGCATAAAAGGTGCACCAAAACACGCAGAGAAACTTGGAATTGGTTCGTCAACCCCGTCTTCAGTTCCCGCAACTTTTGCTGTATAACCACTAATAAAATGGTATGCGGCCTGCCCCGGTGTTAATTTGCTTATTGGAGGCAGTACCCCAAATGCATCTGCAGTAAGAAAGAAGATATTTTTCGGGTTTTCTCCAATAGAAGGCTCCTGGATATTATCGATATGATGAATAGGATAACTTACCCTGGTATTGGGTGTAATATCTGTACTTTCAAAATCCACATCTCCATTTTTATCAAGTACTACGTTTTCCAGAATAGCTCCGGGCTTAATGGCCCTGTAGATATCCGGCTCGTTTTCCTCCGTAAGGTTGATCACCTTTGCGTAACAGCCTCCTTCAAAATTAAATACTTTGTTCTCTTTTGTCCACCCATGTTCGTCGTCCCCAATAAGCCGTCTTTCAGGATCTGCAGAAAGAGTAGTCTTTCCTGTACCCGATAGTCCAAAAAAGATAGCTGTATCTCCATCCTCTCCTACATTGGCAGAACAGTGCATGGGTAGCGTATTTTTATCAACAGGTAAAATAAAATTAAGAGCAGAGAAAATACCCTTCTTAATCTCCCCGGTATATCCGGTTCCACCAATTAAAGCAATTTTTTTAGTGAAATTTAAAATTGCAAAGTTATGTTGTCTTGTTCCATCAACTTCGGGATCGGCCATAAAACCTGGAGCATTAAGCACCAACCAATCCTCTTTAAAGTTATCAAGTTCTCTGTCGTCTGGTCTAAGGAACATGTTGTAGGCGAACAAATTTGACCACGGATATTCATTTATTACCCGAATATTAAGCCGGTAGTCCACGTCTGCACAGGCATAAGAATCTCTGGCAAATACTTCTTTTCCTGAAAGATAGTCGGTCACTTTGTCGTATAACGCATCAAACTTATCGGGATCAAAAGGAATATTTATATTTCCCCACCATACTTTATCTTTTGTAATATCATCTTCTACAATAAAACGGTCTTTGGGAGACCGGCCGGTAAATTCCCCCGTATTCACAGCCAGGGCTCCCGAAGAAGCTTCAACTCCCTGTCCTTTCTCAATAGTAATTTCATGAAGTTCTTGAGGAGTAAGCTGATAGTTAATTTCGGCATTATTAATACCATACTTTTCCAGCGCAATCGTTTTCGTAAATTGTTTTTTAGCCAACATAAAAAGTTTAGTTGTGTGATTTGTTTAGGGGAACAAAAGTAGAAAACTTTATAAATATTCAGCCGGAGCTATTTTCTTTTATTTATTTTTTAACTTAAAGAAGCTAATTAACAATATTATCCAGGCAGCAATCAATAAGGTTCCACCTATGGGAGTAATTGGGCCAATTACCCCGAAATCGAAGGACGTCAGGCTATTGGTAGCCAAAAGATAGATAGAGCCCGAAAAAAAGAAAACCCCAAAAAGTGTTAAGTAGAAGCAAATTCTTTTAACTTTTTCTGAAGCCACAGGCAACCCTCCCAGGAATAACAAGAATAAAGCGTGATACATTTGATAACGTACTCCGGTTTCAAATGTTTGCATTTTTTCAACACCCAAGAGCGGCTTTAGACCGTGAGCGGCAAAAGCCCCGAGAATTATCGCGATTATGCCAAAAATTGTACCCCAAATCAACAAACTCTTGTTCATACTATATTTTTAAAGACGCGATCAATTAATTAAATTCGTTGTCCAAACAAACAACAAACAAAGCCAAAGTTAAGCCTTATGCGTAAAATTCTCATTATTGGTGCAGGTAAATCTACCTCTGTACTTATCGATTATTTACTTAAAAAATCTGAAGTTGAAAACCTTCAGCTCATTATTGGAGATCTGGAAGTGAAAAATGCCGAAAAAATGGTCGGTAAACATGCCAGGGCGAAAGCTATCTCCCTTGACATCTTTAACAGTGGAGAAAGGGAAAAGGCGATTCAAGATTCAGATATCATAATCTCCATGCTTCCGGCAAGATTTCATATTGAAGTGGCAAAAGATTGCCTCAGCTTAGGAAAAAACTTGGTTACTGCCTCGTATATAAGTGAGGAGATGAAACAGCTTGATGAGGCCGTAAAAAAGAAAGGACTGGTCTTTATGAACGAAATTGGAGTTGATCCCGGTATTGATCACATGAGTGCTATGCAGGTTATAGACCGTATACGCGAAAAGGGAGGAAAGATGCTGCTTTTTGAATCTTTCACCGGCGGACTTGTCGCTCCTGAAAGTGACACAAACTTGTGGAACTATAAATTCACCTGGAATCCCCGAAACGTGGTAGTAGCAGGACAGGGCGGAGTTGCCAAATTCCTGCAGGAGGGGAAATTCAAATATATTCCATACAACCGTCTCTTTAGAAGAACCGAATTCCTTCATGTAAAAGACTATGGGAAATTTGAAGTTTATGCTAATCGCAACTCCCTCCAGTATAAAAACATTTACGGCCTTGATGACATCCTAACCCTGTATCGTGGTACAATTAGACGAGTAGGCTTCAGCCGTGCCTGGAACATGTTCGTACAGCTTGGAATGACAGATGACAGCTACACCATGGAAAATTCCGAAGAAATGAGCTACCGGGATTTTATAAATTCCTTTTTACCATATTCTCCTACAGATTCGGTGGAACTAAAATTTCGTCATAATCTGAAAATTGATCAGGATGATATTATGTGGGATAAACTAATGGAGTTGGATATTTTTAATTCTAATAAAAAAGTTGGTCTCAAAAATGCAACCCCGGCAGAAATTCTTCAGAAAATCCTGATGGAAAAATGGAGCCTCTCTAACGATGATAAGGATATGATAGTAATGTACCACAAGTTCGGTTTTGAGATCAATGGAGAAAAGAAGCAGATAGATGCAACTATGGTAAACATTGGTGAGGACCAAACCAGTACTGCAATGGCGAGAACAGTAGGGCTACCCGTGGCTATTGCTGCACTAAAAATCCTCAACGGCACTATTTCCACTCCCGGAGTTCAAATTCCTATTACAAAAGAAGTCTATGATCCAATTTTGAAAGAGCTCGCAGAAAATGGGATCACCTTTAGAGAAGAGGAGAAAGAATACCTGGGATATAACCCTTTTGGAGAGGTAGGAAATTGATCTTGTTCTGTTTTCCCTGATCCTTATCAGGTTCTGAGAATTTTAAACCTTTTAATTTGGACTAATTCTGAATAAGATATACATTTGTCGACAATGAACCTGCTGTACAAGTCATATTTCTTTGCCTCCTACCAGTGCGATCACAGTCGTAGCTTTTACATCGACTTTGGGCATAAACAGATAAAACTAAGTTTTTGTCAACTTTTGGCTATCCGGCAAAAATTGCAGGCAATTGATATTTCTTCTCATTTTGACATGGATCTAAATTCCGGCGGTATTGAAATTCTATCACTCTGTAACCGGGAACATTTGTTTGTTTTTGACACCTTACAAGTAATTGATTTAAAGCAACTTATTAAAGCTACTTTTGGAATCCTGGAGCTAAACTCACTTGTCGCTCATTAATTATATTAAAATTTAGATTAAGTATAAATTCCTCTGCTTTCTAAGAAAGCAGTTTTCTTTTCGTATTTTTAAAAAAAGAATAAATATGAAAGATATAGTAAGACAGAAAATAGGAATAAATGTAGATGTAATGGATCTGCTCAATGAACAGATCGCCAAAGAAGCACATTCCTCCTCGGTCTATTTGGCAATGGCTTCATGGTGTGATCACAATGGATTTTCATATAGCGCAGAATTCTTCTACAAGCAATCGGCAGAAGAGCGGGAGCACATGCTCAAGATCTTTAAATTCATAAATGAAAATGGAGGTACCGCTTATTCTCCCCAGGTGAGCAACATCAGCCATGAATACAACTCCCTCCAGGATATTTTCGAAACGGCGCTGGACCAGGAAATTCAAATTTCGAAATCCATCAACAATATCGTCACGAAATGTCGAAAGGTACAGGACTATGGTTCTGAAAGCTTTCTACAATGGTTTATACAGGAACAAATGGAGGAAGAAAATCAGTTCCGTCGAATTCTGGAAATGTTTGACCTTATGGGAACAGATGGTCTTGCTCTTAAATTCATTGACGAACGTATCAAGCACGACTAGATCAATAATTAATCTCATTTAATAGAAAAAGGACGCCATTTGGCGTCCTTTTTTACTTGTATTATAAGTTGATCGTTATTCTCTACCCAAATAAATACTCAGGAAATACAACAAAGTTGCAAGAGAACCAATCGCAGCTACTACATAAGTACGGGCGGCCCATTTAAGGGAGTCCTCTGCCGCATTGTGTTCCTGTGCATTCAACATGTTTTCTGTTTCAAGCCAAACAAGAGCTCTCTTACTGGCATCATACTCTACCGGAAGGGTGATAAAACTAAAAAGTGTTCCCATCCCATAAAGAATTATACCTATAAGCAATACCGTTTGTCCCACTCCTACAGAAACCATGGTCATAAGGATCAAACCTCCAAAAATTGCCCACTGTGAAAATTGAGATGCCACCTGTACCACGGGCACCAGCTGACTTCTCATTTTTAACCAACTATAAGCGTTGGCATGTTGAATGGCATGTCCCACTTCATGAGCTGCCACTGCTGCCGCTGCGGCATTTCTTTGAGTATACACTGCTTCACTAAGGTTAACCGTTTTCTTAGAAGGGTTATAGTGATCTGTTAACTGCCCCGGAGTAGAAATCACTTTAACATCATTGATCCCGTTATCCCTAAGCATTTTTTCGGCAATCTCACGACCACTCATCCCGTTTTGCAGGTGCACCTTTGAATAGTGCTTAAATTTGCTCTTTAATTTATTACTAACATAAAGACTCACTACAAAGATGAGTCCGGCAATGATATAATATCCTATCATAGTTTTAAAAGTTGTTTAATTTAAATCTTAATAACAAAAATCCAGCCAATTTTCATTTTTTCCTGAAACTGAAATTATGTCTTATTCCGCTGCTGCTGCGGAATTTCGGAAAGCTTCTAACCCACAATGTTGACGATTTTTCCGGGCACTATAATTACCTTTTTGGGAGTGCGCCCGTCAAGCTGCTGTTGGGTTTTCTCATGCGCCATCACGGTCTTTTCTATCTCCTGCGGACTCATATCCAGCGGAAGTTCCATGGTAAATCTCATCTTCCCGTTAAATGAAATCGGATATTCCTTCGTGCTTTCAATCAGGTATTTTTCCTCATAAACGGGATAGGTTGCCGTAGTGACCGAAGTGTCATGTCCCAGCTTCTGCCAAAGTTCTTCGGCAATGTGCGGGGCATAAGGTGCAATAAGTACCGTAAGCGGCTCAAGCACCTCTCTAAAATGGCATTTTTGAGAGGTAAGTTCGTTGACACAAATCATAAAAGTACTAACGGAAGTATTAAAGCTGAAGTTCTCTATATCCTCTGTCACCTTTTTAATAGTCTTGTGCAGGGATTTTAGAGAATCGGCTGAAGCTTTTCCCTCACTCACATTGAGATTGTTGTCTTCATTATGATAAAGCTTCCAAAGCTTCTTGAGGAAGTTATGCACGCCCGTGATCCCGGCAGTATTCCATGGCTTGGCCTGTTCCAGCGGACCAAGGAACATTTCGTACATCCTTAATGTGTCAGCTCCGTAATTATCACAAATGTCATCGGGATTGACCACATTGTATTTAGATTTGGACATCTTCTCTACTTCCCGACCAACTATGTATTTACCATCTTCGGTAATGAATTCTGCATCAGCGAATTCGGGTCTCCATTTTTTAAAAGCTTCTATTTCCAGCTCATCAGATGAATTTACCATGGAAACATCAGCGTGAATAGGCTGCACATCCTTCCCCTCGACCAAATTTTTGGATAAGAATTTATTCTCTCCTTCCGACCTGTACACGAAAGCACTGGTCCCCAGGATCATCCCCTGGTTGATCAATTTTTTGAAGGGTTCTTCAACGGCCAAAAAACCACGATCTTTTAAGAAATTTGTCCAGAACCTGGAGTACAACAAATGACCGGTTGCGTGCTCACTTCCGCCAATGTACAGGTCTACATTTTCCCAGTATTGCAGCGCTTTTTCAGAAGCAAACCGCTCCTCATTGTGAGGATCCATGTATCTGAACAAATACCAGGAACTTCCCGCCCAACCCGGCATCGTGTTTAATTCAAGAGGAAAAACAGTTTTATGGTCGATCTTCGAATTTTCTACTACCTCATTCTTCTCTGCGTCCCAAGCCCAGTCTGTAGCGTTTCCTAAAGGTGGCTCCCCTGTTTCTGTAGGTAAGTATTTTTCTACCTCGGGAAGACGCAGCGGCAAATGCTCTTTTTCGATCATCTTTGGCAGGCCATCAACGTAATAAACCGGGAAAGGTTCTCCCCAATATCTTTGTCGGCTGAATACCGCGTCCCTCAACCGGTAATTTGTTTTTCCTTTCCCCTGCCCGATTCTCTCCAGCTCTAGAATGGCTTTTTGAAGAGCCGCTTTATATTCAAGTCCGCTAAGGAATTCTGAATTTGAAATCACAGTTCCTTCCTTGCCCGAAAAGGCTTCTTCAGAAATATCTACATTCTCAAAAATATTCCTGATTGGCAGATCAAAATGTTTCGCAAATTCGTAGTCTCTTTGATCCCCACATGGAACCGCCATGACAGCCCCTGTACCGTATCCTGCCAATACGTAATCTCCAATCCAGATTGGCACCGGCTCTTTAGTAAAAGGATGTTCGGCATAAGCTCCCGTGAAAACTCCGCTAATGGTCTTCACATCGGCCATTCGTTCGCGCTCGCTGCGTTTTGCGGTTGCTTGGACGTAAGCTTCAACTTCTTCTTTATGCTCGGGAGTAGTGATCTTCTCCACCAACTCATGCTCGGGAGCAAGGGTCATAAAAGTCACCCCGTAAATTGTATCAGGTCTTGTGGTGAATACCGGAATCTTGAACTTTGAATTTTGAACTTTGAATTCTACTAAGGCTCCCACCGATTTCCCGATCCAGTTCCTTTGGCTCTCCTTTAAACTTTCGGTCCAGTCGATGTCATTAAGTCCCTGCAACAGTCTTTCAGCATAAGCTGAAATCCTCATGCTCCACTGGGTCATTTTCTTTCTTATGACGGGATATCCACCTCTTTCCGAAACTCCGTTCACAATCTCATCATTGGCCAGAACGGTTCCCAGTTGCGGACACCAGTTCACTTCCGTTTCGGCCAAATAAGTAAGGCGGTATTTCAGAAGAAGCTTTTGTTTTTTTTCATCAGAAAAACTGTTCCACTGGGATACAGAGAATAGTTCAACATCAGCATCACACGCCGCATTTACACCGCTGTTTCCTTCCGAAGCAAATATTTCCTCCAGTTCAGAGATTGGCCTTGCTTTTTCAGCATCATGATCGTACCAGGAATCGAAAAGCTGAATAAAGATCCACTGCGTCCATTTATAGTAGTTGGGTTCACTGGTGCGTACCTCGCGGCTCCAGTCAAAAGAAAAACCTATCTGGTCCAGCTGTTCCCTGTAGCGGTTAATGTTAGCCTCTGTTGTCAAAGCAGGGTGTTGTCCCGTCTGAATAGCGTACTGCTCGGCCGGAAGTCCAAAACTGTCGTATCCCTGCGGGTGAAGTACATTAAACCCTTTATGCCTCTTATAACGGGCATAGATGTCACTGGCAATATAGCCAAGTGGATGACCCACATGCAATCCTGCTCCCGATGGATAGGGAAACATGTCCAGCACGTAATATTTTGGTTTATCGGAGTTGTTTTCAGCTTGGAAAGTCTGGTTTTTTGCCCAGTACTCCTGCCACTTTTTTTCAATTTGATTGAAGTCGTACCTCATTTTAATGATTCAGCGTCACAATTTTACACCTCCGGAAACCTTCCGGAGCAGGGCAAAAATACGTTTAATGTACGAAAGTGAAAAGTTTGATCGTTTTAAAGAAAGGGATTGATTTACTTTCTTATTTTTACACAAATTTACGCAGCCGCCCTATGAGTTCATCTTTTGAAAAGTATCAAAAAAGACGTCTTATTTCCTCTTATTTTTCGGTCGTGATCAGTATAGCACTGGTCCTTTTTTTACTTGGATTACTGGGGCTTCTGGTGCTCAACGCCAAAAAAATAGCCGATCATTTTAAGGAACAGATCGCTCTTACTATTTACCTGAAAGATACCGCCAAAGAAGTGGAGATCACCCAGCTAAACAAAAGTCTTGCTTTAGCCGAATATACCAAGTCAACAACCTATGTCACTAAAGAAGAGGCCGCCGAGGCTCACAGTAAGGAAATAGGGGAAGATTTTATGGAGTTTTTGGGTTATAACCCCCTCCAGAATTCAATTGATGTTTATTTTAAAGCTGATTATATAAGCTCCGGGGAAATTGATACAATAGCAGAAGAGTTGACCGCAAAAGGTTTTGTAGACGAAGTGGTTTATGATAAACCGCTAATCTCCCTTCTCAATGAAAATGTGACAAAAATAAGCTTCTGGATCCTGGCCATTAGTGCCATCTTTACTTTTATAGCTGTTTTATTGATCAACAGCTCCATAAGACTCTCTGTTTATTCCAAAAGATTTATTATTAAGACGATGCAAATGGTGGGGGCTACAAAGAGGTTTATCAGGAGGCCCTTTATTCTTAAAAGTGTAAAACTTGGAATGATAGGAGCGTTTATTGCTTTAATAGGCATGGCCATTGTCCTCTATTATATGAACAAGAGTTTTCCTGAACTGGAACTTTTAAGTGATACAAGTATCCTGGCTGCATTGTTCATTGGAATTTTTCTAATGGGAGCAGTAATAACATGGCTAAGCACCTTCTTTGCCACCCAAAGATTCCTGAACTTAAAGACCGATGAGCTTTATTATTAAAACAGCTTTAAAAATGCTATTTTTGACACCTTAATAAAATCCGGGCACAGGTGGCTAAAAACAAAGACAAAATGAACAAGAATAAAAAGCCTTTACACAAGCAGGATCTCAGTTTTGTTTTCGAAAAGAAAAACTACATCGTAATGGGTATTGGTTTAGCTGTAATTGCTTTGGGTTTTATCCTTATGGCCGGTGGCGGTAGCGACGATCCCAATGTTTTTAATCCCGAAATCTACAATTTTAGAAGAATACGTCTCGCACCTGCTTTGGTGCTCATTGGTTTTGCCATTGAAATCTATGCTATTCTTCTCAACCCTCAAAAATAATAATGGAAGTTATTGATGCCATTGTTCTTGGAATAATCCAGGGACTTACTGAATTTTTGCCTGTCTCCTCAAGCGGACATCTTGAAATCGGAAAAGCTCTTTTAGGAGACCAAAGTATGCCGGAGGAGTCCTTAATGATCACCGTAGTCCTGCACTTTGCAACCGCTTTGAGTACAATTGTAGTTTTCAGGAAAGATGTGGCCGAAATTTTCCGTGGTCTATTTTCATTTAAGTGGAATGATGAAACTAAATTTTCTGTAAAGATCATTCTCTCAATGATCCCCGCAGTCATTATCGGGTTGATGTTTGAAGAAGAACTCGAATCTCTTTTTGGAGGAAATCTCACTTTTGTTGGTTTTATGCTTTTGATCACTTCCCTGTTGCTGTGGTTAGCCGACAGGGCAAAACATACCGGTAAACCTGTAAGTTACAAAGACAGTATCGTTATTGGCATCGCACAGGCCATAGCTATCTTACCCGGAATTTCAAGAAGTGGAGCCACTATTTCTACTTCTGTCCTGTTGGGTAATGACAAGGGAAAAGCCGCCCGTTTCTCCTTTCTTATGGTCGTTCCGTTAATTTTAGGAAAGATCGCTAAAGATCTCTTAAGCGGAGATCTTACCAGTACAACTATTGAACCCATGCCTCTCTTAGCCGGGTTTATTGCCGCATTTATTGCAGGTTATGCAGCCTGTACCTGGATGATCTCCCTGGTTCGTAAGAGCAAACTTTCCTACTTCGCTATTTATTGCTTCATAGTAGGAGTTATAGCGATCACTTATGAATATTACTTTGCCACCTAACAATGACTGAAGAAGAATTTAAAGCCGGACAGATCCTGTTATTCGATAAACCACTGGAATGGACCTCCTTTCAACTGGTGAACAAGGTGAGATGGCTTATAAAAAGGAACTTCAGGATAAAAAAGATCAAAGTTGGCCATGCCGGAACTTTAGATCCACTGGCTTCAGGATTACTCATTCTTTGTACCGGAAAATCAACTAAATTAATTGAAAGCCTTCAGGGGCAGGAAAAAGAATACACCGGCACCTTTACTCTTGGAGCAACGACGCCTTCCTTTGATATGGAAACCAAAGTAGATGAAACTTTTCCTACGGAACATTTGACTCCGGAAGGAATTCATGAAGCAACAAAAACCTTTTTGGGAGATATTCAGCAGCGGCCGCCTGTTTTTTCAGCCTTAAAGAAAGACGGAAAAAGGCTCTATGAGTACGCCCGAAGTGGAGAAGAGGTTGAAATTCCAACCCGTACTGTGAACATTTCAGAATTTGAGATCACCAAAATTGAGCTTCTAAAAGTACATTTTAGAGTGGTGTGCAGCAAAGGCACCTATATTCGTAGTCTCGCCTTTGATTTTGGGAAGCATCTTAACACCGGAGCATATCTTTCCTCCCTTCGCAGAACTCGTATCGGAGATTATAAAGTTGAAAATGCCTTAACAGTGGATTCGTTTGTAAATGAGTATCTTTCCCTTAAGGAGGAAACTTAAAAAATGGATTTTTTCGACCGACATAAGGCACTGATCATTACCACCCTTATATTTTCAATTTTGATCTTGTCCATGTACAACATCAACATCTCCAACGAATCAAAAAAGATTCGGGAAACTCTTATTGAACTAAATGAATTGCGACCCCCTGTTGCTGAAGAAGAGCAACCCGAGCCCGAAGAACAGGAGCCGGTTGAACCTCAACCTCCAAATCCATCGGTGCAAACTCACCAGGCTTTCAATCAAAATCAGGAAGAAAGTCAGAGAAATCTTGAATCAAGATTAGATGAAATTTTTGAAAAGAATGCCGCGGAACAGGAAGCTTCAGAAGAAGAATCTACAGAACCTGCAAAAGGCCAGGTAGTCGTAAGAAATAGCAAAACAGAGGAAAGAAGGAAAGCTTCAGAAGGAAATAACAGCAGTAAAGAAACTTCCATTCAACCAGGCTCCATGAGAAACAGCTCCATTTCTTTTTCTCTCCTGGGAAGAACGGCCATTGATATTCCTAATCCTATTTATACCTGCGATACCCGTGGAAGGGTCGTGGTAAACATTACTGTGAATTCTTCGGGAGACGTGGTGAAGACCTCAATTAATAAGAATGCTTCTTCCACTTCTAATGAATGCCTTGAAAATATGGCAATGGAATATGCAGCAAACGCAAAATTTACCAGGCTTGCGGGCAGGGATTCCCAACCCGGCACAATAACTTATAATTTTCAGAATTAATGGAAGAAAAGATCCGTTGCGACTGGTGCGTGGGTGACCCTTTGTATGAAGCCTATCACGACCTGGAATGGGGCGTGCCTTTAAAAGATGATGCTGCAATTTTTGAATTTTTGATCCTGGAAACATTTCAGGCGGGATTGAGTTGGATCACTATTCTTCGAAAAAGGGAAAATTTTAGAAAAGCTTTTGATAACTTTGATTATCAAAGGATGGCGAATTATCCTGAAGAAAAAATCGATGACCTCATGCAAAATAGTGGCATCATAAGAAATGGCGCAAAAATTCGTGCTGCAGTTACAAATGCACAAGCTTTTATTATGGTACAGGAGGAGTTCGGGAGTTTTTCAGAGTATATTTGGAGCTTTGTCGATTACAAGCCTGTACAAAATGAATGGCAACATTTTAAAGAAGTGCCGGCCACCACTCCTGTTAGTATAACCCTTAGCAAAGACTTAAAAAAGAGAGGATTTAAATTTGTGGGACCAACGGTTGTGTATGCTCATATGCAGGCTACCGGAATGGTCAATGATCATGTGACCAAATGCTTTAGGCACCTTGAAGTGAGAGATCTTTCAAAAAATTAAAAATATGATGTTTCAAAAATGGCATTTTTCGATGCTTGTTTTTTCAGCAACATTTTTAGGAGGTTTAAACATAGCACAGGGCCAAACTCCGAAAACTCTCTTTTGGGAGCCGGAATTTGATGTCACTCTTCCCTCACACAATGAATGGAAATTTTCCTTTGGAATTGCGAACAGGTATCTTTTCTACAGTGAAGCAAACGGAGAGCAAATAAAGAAAAATGAACAACAGTACCTTGAATTAAATCACCTTACCTCCTATAGACTAGGCGAAAATTCTACCGGGGGCCTTGGCATACGTTACCGGTTTATAGAGGCTTTTGAAGATTCCCGTCACGATGAATTAAGAATCACTCAGCAGTTTAGCTATAAACATCGGGGAATATTCTTAACTCCTGCGCATAGGCTGAGATTTGAACAGCGTTTCCGCGAGCTCACGACTTACAGAGTAAGATACAGATTTGGCATTTCTAAACCTCTTAATAAAAATTTTAGCCTTAGCCTTTCAACCGAATTTCTTTACAGCATGATAAAAGATCTACGGCCGCAGATAGGTCACTACTTTGCTTTCCTGATTGGAAATTCTTCTTTTGAAAATCTGAATTTAAGGATTGGGGCAGAACTGCGACGGGAAAATTATACCAGTGCTCCAGTAAGCGAATTCTACATATATAGTGGAGCAAGTTTACAGCTTTAATTTAAATATTTAAGGAACAGACTTCTGGGAATTTCTCCTGCACCCAGGCTAGCGAGATGTGGAGTATACATCTGGCAATCTATTAACCTGAGTCCCTCTTTTTTTAGCTCCCTTACCAAATGTATGAACCCATATTTCGATGCATTGCTCACTTTTGTAAACATACTTTCCCCACAAAAGATTTTTTTGTCCCTGAGGTAAATCCCGTAGAGACCACCTACGAGCTCGTTATTTCTCCAAACTTCGACTGAAATTGCTATACCTCTTTGGTAAAGGGAGAGATAAGCCTCTTTCATTTCAGGGGTTATCCAGGTGCCTTGCTGTCCCGGTCTTTTGATCATCGCACAATTGTCTATTACTTCTGAAAAAGCTGAATTATAACTTACCTCAAAAGCTTCCTTTTTCAACAGCTGTTTCATACTTTTTGATACCTTGAGGTTCTCCGGAAAAAGCACCATTCTGGGATTGGGATTCCACCAAAGGATTGGCTGCCCCTCTTCGTACCACGGAAAGATCCCGCGGGAATAAGCCGCCATAAGTCTTTCGGGTGACAGATCCCCGCCAATAGCCAGTAAACCTTCTTCTGTTGCTTCTCTAGTTGAAGGGAAATCGTCTTGTGGTCCTAAGAATTTCAAGGTATAATACTCTTTTTAAGAAGTGAAAATTAATCAAACATTCAATGCAAAAAGCCCCGGATCTTTCGAAACGAGGCTTTTATTATTTCCTGCTCTCTACCTTAAAAAGGTAAATCGTCGTAATCTTCGTCATTGAGATTATTGGCTGGTTCAAACTGGTCTGCAGGAGGTACCGCAGATCCGCCCTGGTTTTGAGCGGCAAGATTCTCGATTCTCCACCCTTGAATAGAGTTGAAGTATTTTGTCTCTCCCTGTGGGTTCACCCACTCGCGTCCACGTAGATTCACTCCTATCTTCACAGGCTGACCTACAGCGTAGTTGTCCAGAAGCTCACATTTGTCCTGCACAAATTCCACCATTATGTGTTGTGGATACTGCTCCTCTGTTGTTACTACTACTTCTCTCTTTCTAAACCCGTTGCTTCCGAAGGTTTGGGTTTGTCCAATCATTTTAATTTTTCCTTGTACTTCCATATCAAACGTTTTTTGCTAATAATATTTTCCAGGCGGTCCCCGGATTATCTTTTTCTAAATATTCTTTTGCTTTAGAATAGACTTTTTCCTCGTTCCCCTGCTTCACTAATTCTGAAAGTTCAGAATTTCCATTCATAAACTCCTCAACTTCTTCTGCTGATGGCAGCCGTTCCACATTACCCAGTTTACCAAGATCATTACCGGTTAAATACCTGCTGTTCCGGATCTCTTCGGCAATGGCATCAATACCTATTCCAAGAGTCTGCAACGGCTTTGGAACTTCGAACATTCCCGGCGTGGCGCGGGTATACCAGTTGCCACCCATCCTTGCTACCAGGTCAATTTTGTGCTGATCAATATAGCCATTTTCATCTAAAATGTCTTCGTGAATATGCATTTTTAGCACCTCACAAATTACAAGATTACCAGCACCGCCTTCACTTCCGGTTTCCACGATCTCATTGATCCTGCATTCAAATTGTACAGGCGATTCTTTAACCCTATAAGGTTTTACAATTTCAGATTCCAGCATGGTAAGCCCTGCCTTTACAAATTCATTAACGCCTTCGTCATATTCTGTACTTGAAAGAGAGACCTGTTGGACAAGGTCATAATTCACCACGTTGATCACCACCTCGCCTGTAGCTTTGGAATTGTTATAGGTATGTTTTACTGTGTTGTCTCTTCCACGACGGGCGGGCGAGAAAATAAGAATAGGAGGATTCGCTCCAAAAACATTAAAAAAACTAAAAGGTGACAAATTCGGCCTTCCCTGGTCATCCACAGTACTGGCAAAAGCAATAGGTCTTGGTCCTACTGCTCCAAGCAGGTACTGGTGTAACTTTGGAACCGGAATTTCTTTGGGATCTATGGAAAGCATACTCAGGATTTTGTCAAAGGTAACGAAACATGTCAAGAGATGAAAAATCACCCGCACAATAATAATCTACATAAAACGCTTATATTTAATGCAATTTAAGCCCTGCCTTCATGAGGTTTTCAGACAAACGAAACTTTCGCCGCTGGTTCATAATCCTTTCTTCCTTAGTTATAGTTAGTCTCATCGTTTGGAATGCCGTTGCCTTTTTTCAGCGAATCAAAGAGGAGGAGCGGGTGAAGATGAATATATGGGCATCTGCACAGGTCTACCTGGACCAGGTAGATACAGATACCGGATTAGACCTCTACCTGGAGATCATCAACAGCAATTCAAGTATACCCACAATCCTCGTAAACGAAAATGGTGAAATAGAGGACGCCATGAATATTCCCGAGGAGGTTATGTCGAGTGAAGAAAAACTTCAGGATTATCTTAGTGATTTAAGGGGGACCAATGAACCTATAGAAATGGATTTGGGCGAAGGACGCGTGAACCAGGTTTTTTACGGCGATTCCCCTATGCTTACCAAATTGAAATATTATCCGCTGGCCCTTATTTTAATCATTATTCTTTTTATTGCAGTGATCTATTTCTTCTACAGGACCACCAAAAGCAGTGAACAAAATAAGCTTTGGGCAGGAATGGCAAAAGAGACTGCACACCAAATTGGCACTCCACTTTCCTCACTCATTGGCTGGACAGAGATCCTGAAGGTAGAAAAGGTAAATCCTTCCTATATAACAGAAATAGAAAAAGATGTTGATCGTCTTAAAACAATTACTGAAAGATTTTCCAAAATTGGTTCGGCTCCCACGCTCGAACCAGAAGATATTGTTGAAAAAACCCGGGACTCCTTTGATTACCTCAAAGCCCGAAGCTCAAAACTCATCAAATTCCACCTTGCCCTTCCTGAAGAAAAAATCATGGTAAACCTGAATGCTCAGCTTTATAGCTGGACCATTGAAAATCTGGTGAAAAATGCCATCGATGCTATGAAAGGAAAAGGATCACTGGAAATAAAGCTGAAACAGGATCCTAAAAATGTTCATATCCTGATAAGCGATACCGGGAAAGGAATTCCAAAAAGTAAATTCAAACAGATCTTTGAGCCCGGTTATACCACTAAAAAAAGAGGTTGGGGACTTGGATTGTCTCTTTCCAAAAGGATCATTGAAAAATACCACCGGGGAAGAATCCGCGTGTTGAAAAGCGAGATCAATAAGGGAACTACTATAGAGATCCTGCTACAGAAAACTAAAACTGCTGCATAACTCTTTTTAGTTCGGGAGGAATTGGCAGCGCCTTATCTTCAGAAAAGTCGAAAAAAACGGCTATATCCCTGCCTTCTGCACATACTTCTCCATTTTCATTCAGGATCAACTGGTCAAGACCAAAACTACTGTTCTTGATATAGGCCAGTTTAGTTTTTACTATAGCTGTACCGGGATAAAAAAGGGATTTCTTGAAGTCGCAATGGGTAGAAACCAGAATTGCTCCTTTGTTTGATTCAGAGAAAATTTTGCCCAGCCCGGTAGCTTCCCAAAAATTGACCCTGCCTGACTGCAAAAACCTGATAAATGTTAGGTTGTTCACGTGCCGGTACATATCGAGATCACTAAAGTCGATGCGAAGCTCAAGAGAAAGTTTGTATTCTGAAAGATCCACTAGATGTTATTTTTTATGTCCTCTGCAATCTGCCGGAATTCTTCTTCACTCAAAGAAACACTTTGAGCAAAATTCATGTCACCCATATGATTAAGCGGAATAAGATGTACGTGCACGTGCGGTACTTCCAACCCAACCACAGCCATTCCTACGCGCTTGCAGGGAATAGCTTTTTCTATTCCTTTAGCCACCTTTCGGGAGAAAGCCATAAGGCCCATATATGTCTCCTCATCAAGGTCAAAAATTTTATTCACCTCTTCTTTTGGGATACAGAGAGTGTGACCTTTGACATTCGGCCGCACATCGAGAAAAGCTAAAAATTTATCGGTTTCTGCAACCTTATACGCAGGAATTTCTCCGTTCACGATCTTTGTAAAAATTGTTGGCATATTTTAGGGTTTTAAAGTAACAAGTTAAGATTTTAAGGATAATTCTTAAGCATAAAAAATCCTTTCCGAAGAAAGGATCTTAAAAATGTCATTTTTGGAAGGTCTTACTCCCTTGTGATCTCCAGGATCTCAAATTTCATAGTCCCGGAAGGCACCTCCACTTCGGCAATCTCTCCAACTTTTTTCCCAAGCAGACCTTTTCCTATAGGGCTGTCTACAGATATTTTCCCCGACTTGAGATCGGCTTCACTTTGTGCTACCAGCTTGTATTTCACTTCAGCCTTGTTAGTAAGATTCCTGATCTTAACGGTAGAATGCACTAAAGCCTTAGAAGTATCCAACTGCGACTCATCAATTAATCTTGCATTGGCATATATCTCTTCCATCTTTGCAATTTTCATCTCAAGGAGACCTTGAGCCTCCTTGGCTGCATCATACTCCGCGTTTTCACTCAGATCTCCTTTGTCACGTGCCTCGGCAATTGCCTGTGAGGCTTTTGGCCGTTCAACATCCTTCAACTGATTAAGTTCGTCTCTAAGTTTTTTAAGGCCTTCTGCGGAATAATATGATACTTTACTCATAACTTCGTCGTTTATATAAATAGAAAAAATCCCATTCGTCGACGGGATTTGTAACAAATATAAGAAATTAAAATATCCAGAACAATTATAATCCCGTAGCTTTGAAAAAACCATTAATGAAGCGTCTTTCCCTGCTTTCCCCCCTCTTTTTCATCTTCTTTGGATGTTCTTCTGATAATGAGATAAGACAAAATCCATATTTGCCACACCTCAATTTTTCGATACAGTTTGACCTGAGTCTCCCCGAATACAATCAGCTTAATTTTCCCGGAAATAAATTCGTCACCCGCAATTATGGCATCAACGGGATCGTGATCTTCAACCTCAATAATGACCAGTACCTGGCTTATGAGCTTACAGACCCAAATCATATCCCCCAACCTTGTTCAATTCTTATTGTGAATGGCACAGAAGCGACTTGTTCCTGCGGCGACGGAAATATTTATACAATAATTACAGGAGAACAAATTGCCGGTACCGGAGAATATATGCTGAAGCCTTATCGCGCAGAGAGAACAGGTAGTGTACTCCAGATCTCGAATTAATAATAAAAGGCATTTTGGAGAGATTTCTAAAAATGCCTTTTTTTGATAGTATTCTCTTTTAAAATCTTAAAGTCATTCCCACCAGGAAGTTTCGTGTAGCCTGTGGATAATATCCCGCGCCATCATAAGTTATTCCTTCGTAATCATAGGTGTAATAATAGCCGTTCGACACATATTCTTCGCTTAAGATATTGTTGATAAGTCCTGTGAATACAACCTCTTTAAACAGAGGAGCTTTCCTCCAGGTATATTGAAGATTAAAGTCATTAATAAAATAGTCTTCCAGTAAAGATGCCTCGTTCTCCAAATTGCTCATATACTGCTCCCCTATGTATTTTGTAAGAAATTTAATCTCCAATCCAGCAATGGGGCGGTATTCCAGAATATTTCCGGCAATGATCCCGGGAGAGTAGGAAATATCAGTTTTTCCGAAGCTGCGCAGCTCTCCGTCCCAGCTAGCGAACCATTCATCATTCTTGTTTCGGCTTATTGCAATATTAGGTCTCCAGCTGAATTTTGAATGTAGCCTCACAACAGCATCAAGTTCAAGCCCCAGCCTGTAACTATTTCCACTGTTCCTCCTAATAGGAGCCCCCACATCATTTAACTCTCCTGTCAACACCAGTTGATTGCGGTAATCCATGTAATACAGGTTAGAGTTCAGCTGCAGTATGCTGGATGTTAATCTCCAGCCTAACTCGTAATCATTTAATTCTTCGGGTTCAGGATCTCCTGCTTCATAATCTGTACGGTTAGGTTCTCTGTGAGCCCTGGCAAAAGAAAAGTACAGGCGGCTGGCTTCAGAAAATTCGTAAGTTAACCCCGCCTTGGGATTGAAAAAGGTATGAGTATCATCTACTATGAACGGTACATTTTCTTCCTCAAAACCGTCTACTTCGTAATGTATTCTTCTTAACTGCAAGTCCCCATACAAAGCCAAATCATTGGTAACTGCATAAGTTACCTTTCCAAAAATATTAAAGTCACTTTTTTGACCCTTGTTGTCATAATACCGGTGTAAAGGAAGACTGGGTGCAAACCGGGTAAAGATCACTTCTCCAAAATGGTCTCCTTCGTAATTGTTCCAGGCACCACCAGCAATTACTTCCACGTTTTCATTGGTATACTGCACGTTAAAAGTAGTGCCGTAAAAATCGTTCACAAGCCACTTTTTCGTGATTAGATCGCTCTCTGTGATCTCTTCTCCATTGGCAGTAAAGGGTTGAAGGTTGTATTCTACAAGATCTTCCCCGGCGCGATAAGATTCGTAGAAGCCTCGTCCATAAGTATAATGCAAAGCGATGTTTGAAGACCAGCCACTGCCATAACGCTCATTCCAGAGCAACTGGAAATGGTCCTGCTTATAATCATCAACATGATTGTCATAAAATTTAAGATTTCCTTCATCATCCTCATAAGCTCCTGCAGGATTGAACCTCCTATTTTCCTCTAATTGATCTGCATCAATTCCATCCCATGCCTGGTAAGTAACCTCACTACCTCCAAAGGTAAGGGCCTTTACAAGTGTTGTCTCACCCACATAAGAACCCTGGAAAAAATAAGATTTAAGATCTGTTGACGCACGATCAATATAGCCGTCACTTTTAATCACTGAAGCTCTTCCATTGAATTCCCAGTGATCATCAAACAATCCTGTGCTAAATTTAACGGTGTGTTTTCGGGTATTATACGAACCAAAGCTATTGGCAATTTCTGCGGAAGGTTCATAGCTGTACCTGTCTGTAAGGAGGTTGATGCTGGCACCAAAAGCTCCGGCTCCATTGGTGGAAGTACCCACACCTCTTTGCAGCTGCAGGTTTTCTACAGAAGATGCAAAATCTCCTAGATTCACCCAAAAGGTTCCCTGGCTCTCCGCATCATTATAGGGAATTCCGTTAATGGTGACATTTATTCCTCGAGCTTCGGTACCTCGCACTCTAATACTGCTGTAGCCAATTCCCGCACCGGCATCACTGGTAGTCACCACACCCGGCATGTACTGCATAAGGCTTGGAATATCCTGCCCCAGGTTGCGATCCTCGATCTCCTCATTAGACAAATTGCTGTAGGTGATTGGCGAATTGGCAGAAACCCTGACCGCAGAAAGAAATACCTCATCGAGAACTTCTTCTGCATCGCTCATGTCTACATTGAGCACCATATCTTCGGAAAGATCAATACGGATACGTTTTTTATTTCCGAAGGAAAAAATAAGATTGTGAATTCCCTCCTCCAGGCTAAGGGAATACTCTCCTGTTGCTGAAGTTAGAGTGTACAGGGAAATCCCTTCCACTTTTACAAGCACACCTTCGAGAGGAGTGTTGCCGTCTGTGACTGTTCCCGAAACTTGAAATTCCTGTGAAAAACCGGTAACTGCGGCAAGAAAAAAACTGAAAATTAAGAAGACGTGTTTCATTCGTAATTAAAAATGTTACGAATAAAAGGGGCTGTTATTCTTGTTGTTATAAATTAAAAAATCCTGAAAACCACAATTGGTTAACAGGAGTACGATACTTGCACGGCGCACCTTGCGCCTATCCCTTGGCAGCATTACCTGCCCAGGTTCTTTGGGTATGATCTCAGCTTCCTCCTGCTTCCGCAAGACTTAGCACCCCTTTGAGACGGCGCAAAGGTAAATGCTTTTTTTTGATTTAACCTAATTTTTGAAAGTTTAGAAAAGAAAGCTTTTAATTTTATACTTTCGGAGAAATCATGGCTAAGAAAAAGGCATCCATAACATTCACAGTCTTTGCCGGTTACATCATTCTGGCAACTTTAATGGGGTTGGCCATTTGGTTCATATATGGTCAAGTCACCGGCTACACAAGTTTAACTGAAAGAAGTAATACCGGTAATCAAAAGCTCCTGCTGGTAGGTGAAGCTGCCACAAAACTTTATGAAGCTGAAAGTCTTAGCAGGCAGCTTATTCAAACCGGAACCCTGGAAGGCCTAGATACCTACAACGCTAAGATTGATTCAATCAAACTCAGCCTCGCCTCTCTTCAGAATTACCGTACAGACAGTTCTCTCGACCGGGAGATAGACAGCATAAACATGCTTCTAAGCCAAAAGACAGATAACCTGGAGGAATTGCTGGAACTGCGTGCCCGTGGGGAAACAGATAGTTATTACGCCCGGGTCCTTTCAGAATTACAACGAGTAGACGAAACTTTTGAAAGCCGAAATTATGACCAGCGTTTTAAGGATCTTCAGCCCCACCAGCGGCAACTACTCATAAAACTTTTAGAGTATTCCAATGAACAAAATCCTGATCCGCCGGGGATAACAATTGACTCTTTGGTGAATTCCGTCAAATCAGTTTTAGGACAACTGGAAACACAAGAGAGACTTTACCGGCAGGAATTGAAGGATAAAGAGGATCAATTATTGGCCAATGAAATCCAACTTAACAACAGGCTAAGAATCCTCCTAAGTACTTTGGAGGCTGAAGAACGAATGGCATCAATGACTCAGGTTGAAGCCTGGCAGGATACTGTAGAAGATACTTCCAGGATCATCCTGTTCCTGGGAATTGCGAGCCTTCTGGTCATTTTAACCTTTGTCTTCCTGGTAGTAAAGGATGTTTCGAAGAGTCAGCAATACAGGCAGGAACTTGAGGCAGCCAAAACCTATGCAGAATCTTTGCTCTCCAGCCGTGAACAATTTATGAATACCGTCACACATGATCTAAGGTCTCCGTTAAATACCGTAATCGGTTACACCGGACTGCTTGAAAAAAGTGGACTTAATAAATCCCAGAACAGGTACCTTCGGCAACTTAAAAGATCATCAGATTATCTTCTGCGCCTTGTAAATGATTTGCTGGACATCTCGAGATTAGAAGCCGGAAAAATGTCTATTGAAGAACTCGCTTTTAACCCCAAAAATCTCATTGAAGAAACTGTAGAAAATGCCGTCCCACCTGAAAAACCAAGGGAAGTAGAGGTGCGCGTAAATATTGCACCCGAGTTGGACCGCCCGGTGATCACAGATCCTTTTCGACTTAAGCAAATCCTCACTAACCTGGTGAACAATGCCTGCAAGTTTACTCCCCAGGGAAGTGTAGAAGTGAAGGCCTGGATTCGGCAAGCGAAAAATAATCCCATTTTGTGTATTGAAGTAAAGGACACGGGAATTGGGATCTCACAAAAACAAAAAGAAAAAGTCTTTGAAGAATTTTCACAGGAAGACAGCAGCATAGAAAAACGGTATGGTGGCACCGGTCTGGGACTGGCTATAAGTAAAAAACTTACAGATCTCTTAGAAGGAAGAATTAGTTTGGAAAGCGAGCCGGGAGAGGGTAGCACCTTCTTACTTGAAATTCCAATAGAATATGCCGCTAACCACGAACAGATAGTCCCTGAAAAAAGTTTAATCGTTAAAGATCCTGCGGGAATTATAGTTCTTATAGTTGATGATGAACCGGCACAACTGGGATTACTAAAAGAATTAATACGTAATGCCGGCATGTCGTATAGTACCGCTCAAGACGGCAAAGAAGCCCTGGAAAAAATTAAGGCTTCTCCGCCAAACCTGGTACTTACGGATATACAAATGCCCAGGATGGACGGTTTTGAACTTCTTAGTAAAATAAGGAAAGATCCAGCCACACAGGAACTTCCTGTTATTGCCCTTTCCGGTCAACCAGATGTAAATGCAGCAGATTATCTTAAAAAAGGATTTAATGGTAGTCTTTTAAAACCTTACTCCTCTCAGGAGTTACTTCAAATCATTGGGGACCTACTACACCTGGAGATCAAACCAGAAGTCCCACCCATTTCTTTTCACAATTATTCGGGTAAGGGTTATACCCTTGATGAAATTATGAATTTTGCAGGAGAAGACCCGCAGGCTATGGATGCTATTTTAACTGCATTTATTGAGAGTACCCGGTCCAACCTGCTCGCACTTCAAATGGCCGATCAAAAAGGTCAAAGAGTTCAGATCTCTGCCGTTGCTCATAAAATGTTGCCAATGTTTCGGCAGTTGCAGGTACCATTTTTGGTAGAAAAACTGGTTATCCTGGAGAATCTTAATGGAGAAGAAAACAAGAACGTAGATGTTCCCTCCCTGGCCAAAGAGATAAATGAGCTTTTGGAAAGTCTTCAGGAAGAGATTACAGGTTAATCCCGTACTGTTTCAGTTTATTGTACAGGGTCTTTCTGTCAATGGAAAGAAGTTTCGCCGCCTTACTTTTGTTCCCATGGGTTTTTTCCAGAGCATCCAGAATCATTTCTTGCTCGTTCCTGTTTTTAAAAAGACTGTAATCATGTTCTTCGGGCTTATCTTCTGCGGCAAGTACTTCTGAAGGTAAGCAGGAAGAAGATATATATTCCCCTTCGGAAAGTAAAACAGCACGTTTCACCACGTTTTTCAATTCCCGGAGATTTCCTGGCCAACTGTACTTTTTAAAAGCTGAAATGGTTTTATCGGAAAAACCTGAAATATCTTTTTCAAGCTCTTCATTAGCACTATCGAGGAAGTAATTGGCAAAAATCATCAGGTCTTCTTTGCGCTCCTTGAGAGATGGCACCTTTACCGAAAACTCATTGAGACGATGATAGAGATCTTCTCGAAAATCGCCTTTTTTGACAGCTTCAAAAAGATCTTCGTTCGTGGCAGCTATTACCCTTATGTTTACACGAATTTCTTCATTGCTACCCACAGGTTTGATCTTGCGCTCCTGTAGAGCCCGTAGTAATTGCACCTGCAGTTCATAATTTAGGTTACCTATCTCATCAAGAAATAAAGTACCTCCATTTGCAGCCTCAAAATGACCGGTTTTATTTGTCACCGCACCCGTAAATGAACCTTTAACATGACCGAAAAATTCGCTGGAGGCAAGTTCCCGGGGAATTGCTCCACAATCCACAGCTACAAAGGGTGCAGCACCACGTTTGCTTTGTTGATGAATACTTTTTGCAATTTGTTCCTTTCCTGTTCCACTTTCGCCCATAATAAGAACAGACATATTGGTAGGGGCTACCAGGTCGATATAGTTATTCAATTTTGCCGAGGCTTCACTACCTCCTTTTATGTAAGTATCCTGTGAAGAAGAAGTTTCAATTTTTTTAACTCCCGACCTTTTTGGAATGTCCGGGCTTTCCAGGGCGTCATTGATAGCCTTCATGATAACCTCGGGGTGAAATGGTTTAGCTATGTAATCCAGTGCACCTTCTTTAATGGCATTTACAGCCATGCTAATTTCGGCATAACTGGTCATCATGATCACTCCCGTTTTTTCCCCCTTTTGATTAACAGCCTGCAAAATTTCCAGGCCTTCCTTATCGGGCAGGCGAACATCGCTTATTACTACATCATATTTATTTTTTGACACTAGATTGAGCGCTTCTGTTGCCGTGTAAACTGCATCTACTTCACAATCTTTTTTTACAAGGAAAGTTTTAAGCATAGTGCAAAATGCGACATCATCTTCAACTAAAAGGATTTTGGCCATGAGTGTTCTTAGATATTGACAAAATTAGAATTTTTAAGCCCCTCAATACCAAAAATAAGCATAAAAAAGGGAGCTATGGTTTTAGCTCCCTTTTTCGAATTTTTCCCATATGGGTAAAATACTCTCCATTTTTTCAGATTCCCTCAATTTGTTTCGAAAAAATTTCCGAAAATTAACTAATCTAATAACACATGTTCGGCGGGATAACTGCCATCAGGAGTCGGTTTCTCCTTTGAGTGATGGAAACGATCGGGTTATTTTTCCCAATCATCTTTAGCTTCTTCTTTTTTCTCCATATCGATCCAATTACCTTCTGCATCGGCATAAAGTTCTTTGTCCTCACCATCTACAGTGCGAACTTTTATTTTAAATTTTTGCTCTCCTTCATGTTCTTTCACATAAGCTTCAGCAATTGTAGCTCCGGCAAAATCACGCTCTACGGCTTGTTGTACTTCGGCAGGTAATTCCTGAATTTCGATTTGCCTGAAATCTTCCTGTGCTCTTTGAACAACAGTTTCTTCTACTTCAACTACTTCAACCGGAGTTTGAGGAACTTCCTGGGCTGAAAGACTCTGTGCCGAAAACAACATTGCAGATGCGGCTACTACAGTAAGACATATCTTTTTCATAATTCTAAATTTTACTTTGTTTGATGAATCTATTGGTAAAACCGCGCCAATTTTTTGCATCGACAAAAAAGCCCCTGTAAAACAAGGTCTTTGGCAATTTTTTAAGAAAGCTTAAGTTTAAATATGATTGAGGTATTTCCCCAGCCTCGTGTGGAAATTCTCCCCATTTCTACTCTTTTAGGGGATCCTTTCTGGTTGCTTTTTTTTCTGAAAGTTTCTTTTTCTCTCTTAGTCGTTTGAGTTTCGCCGCTCTTGGAGTTTTCGTTTTTTTTCGAATTTTCGGTTTAGTCAAAGCTTCTTTTACGAGAGACAGAAACCTTTGGGTGACGATTCCTTTATTTTTGTGCTGACTTCTGGATTCATCGCACTGCAGGATCAATTCTCCGGAGTTTGTTAGCCTTGAAGACAATTTTTTCAAGGCGCGCTGTTTTTCTTCTTCAGATAAACCTTTTGTTTCTTCCAGCCTAATGTGCAATTCAACTTTAGAAGAGACTTTGTTCACATTTTGACCCCCGGCACCCGAGCTTCTCACCGCTTTGTATTCGGCTTCCCGTATAAGTTGCTGTTCATCCACCTATTTTACCTGGTGTGAAGGTTTGAGAAGATCTGCCACGGTTTTCACAGGATTAAATGTCTCAACCGGCACCTCAACAAAAATCGTGTTCCAGTGAGCCATACCACCGTTCCACAAGCCAGGCAATTCAAGTGCTTTTAACTCTTTACCGTCTTTTGTTTTATTAGCAATGAAACTCGTTTTTTCATCAACGTATTTCTCAAGATCAAATTTGCCTCCGCGGTAATCCCGGGTAGAACAAACAACATCTACAGGATTGAAGTGAGTTGCCTCCTGCGCGATCTTACTTTGCTGATAGTTGTCGTGATCTATTTGAGAGCTCTCTACAATTTGTAATGAGATTTCTTCATTTTTATGAGTTACCCAAAAAGGACCGCCACCTGGTTCTCCCTCGTTTTTTACCATCCCGCAAACTCTGAGCGGCCTGTTGAGGAGTTTTTTAATTACCGAAGGTTTCTCCTGCTCATTGAGATCTTCAAAATTAACATTAAGACCGGCATTTAATTCCTTCTGAAGGAATTCTCCCATTTCCTGAAGTTGAGCACCTCCTGCTCCTTTATCCAACTGATTGAGGAACCTGAAGCTTTTTTCCCGTAACTCAAGTAATTTTCCTGCCAGCATTCTTTTGTAAGAAGAAAGTAAATCCCGGTTTGAAGGAGTTACTACATTGTCAATATTCTTTATAAAAATTAAATCTGATTCCTGCTCATTGAGATTTTGTATCAAAGCTCCATGACCTCCCGGCCTAAAGAATATTTCCCCACTTTCGTCCCTGAAAGGTTCATTTTCCATTGTGACTGCCACCGTATCGGTCTTTGGATCCTGATAGGAATAGGTAATTTCAAAACTGTTACCGGTTTCCCGCTCCAGCCTGGGCACAACCTCTCTTGCTTCCTCCTCAAATTTTTCCCGGTGCTCCTCAGCTACCGTGAAGTGAATTCTAACCTTCTTTCCGGAAGCTGCGTAATCTATAGCCTCTATTAAATGCTCTTCAAAGGCTGTGGCAAGATGATTTTCATATTTATGGAATGGAACAAGTCCTTTTGGTTGCTCCCCAAGGTTTAGTCCATCTTCCTGCAGCATATACTTTACAAACAGATAGTGCTGTTTATCCTCCGTCATTTTTTCAAACCCTGCTTCAGCTTCAATAGCCTGTTCTCTCACTTTTTCATAGAAAGGAAGATCTTTTATCCGGCTAAAGAAGATCTCCAGACTATGCTCATTTTTTTGATCTATATACTCATCCAGATCATCTTTTTCGGGATCAAATTCCTTCAAGAAGTTATAAAAGGCTTTGAACATCCTTGTAGCCGCTCCAGATGCAGGTACGAATTTTAAGATGTCAAGATCGTTTTTTCGTGATTCATACAAGTGGGTGAGTTCGTTCTGCTCTTCTTCGGTAACAGCGAGAATTCCGTTTTTTACGGTAGCTGCTTCCCGAACGTCTACAACAATATTTCCTCGTTTAAATATCTCAATTTGTTGTTCTACTTTTTCCGGAGAGATTCCTTTTTCCCTGAAAAGGGAAACATCTTTTTCGTTAAAGTCCAATTTTATGTTTTTTTAGTTGATCAATAATTTTTACCGCCGTTTCAAACCGCTGCTGCAAGTCCCCTTTCAGCACCCGGTACGGCAGATTGTGCTCATCGAGGGTTTTCCTGAACCTGGCGAACATTTTCTCCCTGTCTTCAGGGCGGTCTCGCAGATCATCCTCAACCCAGGGAACATCAATATACGTTAAAAAATAGAGATCATATTGGGCCTTTAACGCATGTTTAAGAAGCGTCGGGTCTACAGTCTCGTTATAGTAGGCGCGGGAATAGACCACTAATTCCAGTAAATTTGTGTCGCAAAAAAGAAGTTCGCCAACCGTAGCTGCAGCTCTATTTTCCAGAGCCATTTGGGCCCTGGCAATAGGGAGAAGATCATGGGGTTCACAAATCTCTCGTTGTTCATCCCATTTTTTTTGAAGATATTCCCGCATAAATTCCGGGATCCATTCGGTTTGGTAGTGAGACGCCAGCAGCTGGGCCAGAGTAGTTTTTCCTGTAGATTCAGGTCCAAAAAGGACGATCCTTATGAGACCACGTGCCCGCCGCTGCTTAAGCTCTTCTTCCATGTTCTATATCCGTAAAAAACGATTATGGTAAATAAAAAGTATTGAAAACTGGTAAAGGTAAGACCTTTATAAAAGTACAGCGGCACAGAGATCAAATCTCCTACCATCCAGTAAATCCAGTTTTCCAGTTTTTTACGTGCCATCAACCACATCCCCACAAAGAAAATTCCTGTGGTAAAAGTATCTACGTATGCGGTCCAATTATTCCATTTGTCAAAATATTCGTAGACACCAAAGGTAAAAGCCAGAGTAGCAATAAAAATAAGAAGGCTCCAAAAATGCTCTTTTTTGGTGGTCTTTGTAATGGGAATGAAATGCACTGCATCCACCTTTCGAGTCCAAACGTACCAACCGTAAATACTCATTGTGAAGTAATAAACATTTATCATCATGTCTCCCAGAAGCTCCCACTGCCAAAGGAGATAAACGAAAATAGCGGTACTAATAATCCCGGTAGGATAAACCAGAATATTCTCCTGCTTGGAATACCATACTGAAAGAAACCCAAATATCACCGCAATGATCTCCAGGACAATATAGAGCGTAGGATAATCTGAATACTGCTGAAAAAAGAAATCAAAAATCGGCTGCATAGTCGTTTCTGTTTCCTTTTACAATTTTAATGGTTAAGATTATATGATCTGATGCCTGAAAGGATTCTCTGACTTCTTCTGTTAAAAATTCCATCACTTTATCATATTCTCCATAAATCTGGGTACTCAAAGGATTTTCCATAACTATTAATCCCGAACTGCGGAGTTTTTTAATAAATGCTTTAACAGGAGCTTCGAAATCATCCTGAAGGGGGGTAAGAGCAAGTTCTACTGAAATTTGCATAATTTTTGGTTTTGTATTTTCAAAATTAGGAAGATTAGAACGTAAAACAGACCTTTTAAGGAACTTTCGCTCTGGCTGAAGGAAAAACTACAGAAAAAAATCCCCTTTTTCAAAGGCAGTTCCAATGACGATCATATCGGCACCGGCTTCATAGGCTGCTTCAAATTGGCTCCGGGATCTTATTCCGCCGCCAACGATTACAGGAATTTGTACGGCTCGTTTTACTTCGGAAATAATTGAGGGAGCAACCGGGATTTCCGCTCCGCTGCCGGCTTCAAGATAAATTAATTGCTTTCCGGAATATTTCCCGGCCAGGGCAGTATCTACTATTAGCTGCACATCCTCCTGCCGAAGGGGCTTAGTGCCACTCGCCCGTTGTACGGCACATTCTTTTCCGCCATCAATAAGAAGGTAGGCTGTGGGAATAATTTCGAGCCTCGTTTTCCGAATAAACGATACAGACCGTACCTGCTGTTCAATGAGATAATCGGGATTTCTTCCCGAGAGGAGGCTAAGGAAAAGTAAAGCATCGGCTTTGGTTGAAATTTGCCGGTGATCCCCGGGAAATAAAACTATAGGAAGTCCTGTATTTGCTTTAATGGCTTCTGTGCAATTCTCCAGTGCTTCAGAAGTTACTGTGCTGCCACCTATAAAAATATGGGTAGTCAAAAAGGGGATTTTCTGAAGAAATTTTTGCGCACTGGCTGGATCAAATTTTTCAGGATCTATAAGGACGGCCAGGAGTTTTTGTCCGGCTTTTTCAGCAGTAATGATTCCGTGGAGAATGTGAGGCATTAATTGACTTTTCGGAAGGCATAAACACAGGTAAAGCCCTCAAATTCAAGAAAATCAAAGTCGTACCAGCTTGTCTCGCCGTTAAAAGTAACTTTTCCGGTGGTTTCGTAATCATCGAAATCAAAATCGGTAATATTGATGTGCTGCAAAAAGCTCACTTTTGGCTGTGCGTACAGTTTATAAACAGCTTCCTTTGCTCCCCACACAATTGTGAGTTTCCTGATCAATGCATCGGTATTGGCAAGAGTTCTGTATTCTTCAAGGGGAGTGAATTTCTGGGCGATCAAAAGGATCTTTTCACGTTGCTTTTCTATGTCAATCCCCACCTCACGGTCACTCACGATAATACCCGAAAAGCCAAATGAGTGAGTGATAGAAATATACTTCCCATCCCGTAGATGTGGTTTTCCTTCCTCATCGTAATATAAGTCGCTGTCTTTATAACCTTCTTGGGCAAGCAAGTGCCGCACACTCATAAAACCCCGACGGTGAAGCTCACTTTTCATACCCTCTACTCTTTTTCTGCATAAAGGTGTGAGTTCCATTCCTTTACTTAACGCTTCCAGCGGCTCTTCGATCTTCCAAATGAGCACATTAGTGGCAGGATTTATTGTTATTCTTTTGTAAAGGGGCATACTTAACTCTTAGATATTCTGTACTTTTGCACTTTGAAAAATGTTTAATCAAATATAATAATATGTCGACGAAAACAGTACCTTATACCAAGTATAAAGTGAAAGATATTTCCCTGGCAGAATGGGGAAGAAAAGAGATAGAACTGGCAGAAGCCGAAATGCCGGGGCTTATGTCCCTGCGCGAAGAGTATGGAAACGAGCAGCCTTTAAAAGGTGCACGCATTGCCGGGTGTCTTCACATGACCATTCAAACCGCTGTTCTAATTGAAACTCTTGTAGCACTTGGTGCCGAAGTTACCTGGAGCTCATGCAATATATTTTCTACCCAGGATCAGGCTGCCGCTGCAATTGCCGATGCCGGTATTCCGGTATATGCATGGAAGGGAATGAATGAAGAAGAATTTAACTGGTGTATCGAGCAAACGCTTTTCTTCGGAGAAGATCGTAAACCACTTAACATGATCCTCGACGATGGGGGTGATCTAACCAACATGGTCCTGGATAAATATCCGCAACTTGCTGAGGGGATAAGAGGTCTTTCTGAAGAGACCACAACAGGTGTTCACAGGTTATATGAGCGCATGAAAAACGGAACTCTTCCTATGCCTGCAATCAATGTAAACGACTCGGTTACGAAATCGAAATTTGACAACAAATATGGATGTAGAGAAAGTGCTGTAGATGCAATTCGTCGTGCTACAGATGTTATGCTGGCAGGTAAAAGAGTTGTGGTTTGTGGCTACGGAGACGTAGGAAAAGGCACCGCCGCTTCTTTTAGAGGTGCAGGTTCTATTGTTACCATTACAGAGATCGATCCAATTTGTGCCTTACAGGCTGCAATGGACGGTTTTGAAGTGAAGAAACTGGAAACCGTACTTCCAAAAGCAGATATTGTGATCACTACTACAGGAAATAAAGACATTGTTCGTGCTGAGCATTTCAAGGCGATGAAAGATAAAACTATTGTCGCCAACATCGGGCACTTCGATAACGAGATCCAGGTTGCATGGTTAAACGAAAACTATGGAAATACAAAATCTGAGATCAAGCCACAGGTTGACAAATATACCATCGATGGGAAAGATATTATTCTTCTTGCTGAAGGTCGATTGGTGAACCTTGGATGCGCCACAGGACACCCGAGTTTTGTAATGAGTAATTCATTTACAAACCAAACCCTGGCTCAAATTGAGCTTTGGAGAAACAACGGAGAATATGAGAATAAAGTTTATATGCTTCCGAAGCATTTGGATGAAAAAGTAGCCGCATTACATCTTGAAAAAATTGGTGTGGAATTGACAGAGCTTTCTGAAGAACAAGCTAATTACATTGGCGTAACTGTAGAAGGTCCGTTTAAACCGGAGTACTATAGATATTAGATTTTAAATTTGAGATTTAATCTTAAATTCTTATTCATAAATACCCTTCAAAAAAGACATTTTTGAAGGGTATTTGTTTTAGGAGAATCCACGGGCTTTTAAAATAGCAACGGCCTGCTCTTGTTGATCTTCGGGAACCGGGACGCTCATGTCTTCGCTACCGTTCCCGTCATGCAAGAGGCGCTGTTTGTAAAGACATCGGGTGTAAAAAACGGTATATCACTCTCATCGAATAAATTCCGAATGATGGAAACTTCAGTAGAGCTAGTGGAATTATAAAGTAGTGACAAATTCATATATAAGAATTTGACTCTTTTTATTCAGATTAACAGGTGTTATGAAGTGGGGCAATTTCTTTAAATCATATAGAACAGAAAAGGTCTTATTAAGACATTAACATATTAATCAGGAAAGCTGCCACGACAAGACATATAATGGCAACAATAAACCACAGCCAAAATTTAGATCTGGATACCGAGCTTTCCAGGGGATCAGGATCCTGCAAAAAGCCGTTTTCCTTCAATAATCCTTCGGCCCTTACCACATCATTTTCATGTACCTGCACCCTCGCTCCTATTGGGAAATTACTGTTAGTTGATTCGTCGAGAATCCTACACCTCACATTATTCTGCTCAAAGATATTTTTAAGCAGAGCTATTTGATTTTGTTCTGAGGTTTCGTAGACAGTTGTATAAGCCATTTTTAATATTTAATGTTTAAGTTTAGAAAAACTACTAATCCACATTCATAAACATGAGAATCACCATAGCCACTACAATTATAATAAACGCAGCCAAAAAGATGAAGATCCATTTCTTACCCGTCATTCGCCTGTGAACAGGGGCATGAGCCTGACTCGCTGCTAGAAAACCCGTTTGATCCAGCAACTCCCTGGCCTTAGTTTTATCTCTTTCCACAACCTGGATTCTTTTCACCTCCCCTATCTCGTCTGTATCGTCCAGCCGGTAATTTATTCCTTCTTCACTGTAGACCCTCTTTAGGACAGCAACTTCATTGTCGTCCTTTGTTGAATATATTGTGATGTAATCCATTTCCCGGGAATAATGATTTCAATAAAGATAAAAAAACCCTTCTGAAAAAATCAGAAGGGTTTAATATATTCTTAAAAAGAAACAATACTATGCCTGAAACGGTTCTATAGAAACGTAAGACTTGTTATCTTTCTTTTTGGTAAATTTTACAATACCATCTACTCTGGCATGTAAAGTATGATCTTTTCCTGCATATACATTCTCGCCTGGATTGTGAGCAGTACCTCTTTGTCTAACGATGATGTTCCCAGCAATGGCAGCCTGTCCTCCAAAGATCTTCACACCTAAGCGTTTCGATTCAGATTCCCTACCGTTCTTGGAACTACCAACTCCTTTTTTGTGAGCCATTTTATTTTACTTTTTACTGTTAAACTTTTAGCTTAAAGCAGCTATCAATTCGGCTTTTTTCATTGAAGAATATCCTTCAATCCCTTTTTCTTTAGCCATTTCTCTTAATTCAACAACTGAATTGTTATTAAGGTCATTGTCAGAAGCTTCCTCTTTATTAGATTTTGACTCCTCTTTTTTAGCTGAAGTGGCTTTCTTACCGTTTACTGAAATTCCTTCAATAGAAATTTCGGTTAAAGATTGACGGTGACCATTTTTAACACGGTAACCTTTTCTTCTTTTCTTTTTGAAGACAATTACTTTGTCTCCTTTCAGGTGCCTGGTGATCTTTGCATCAACCAATGCTCCTTCTATAGCTGGGGCGCCAAGGGTAATATTGTCACCATCACCTGTTAGAAGAATTTTATCGAAAGAAACACTGTCTCCTTCTTCTCCTGCAAGCCTGTGCACAAATACCTTCTGGTCTTTTGCAACTTTAAATTGCTGCCCTGCTATCTCTACAATTGCGTACATAGCGTATTTAATTAAGGGTTTATGTTCTCGCCAAGAATTTTTTCAAGGCGGGTGCAAATATACTCCTAATTAATTAATTTGCAAAGGCTTTATTTAATATGTATGCTTTTGTCCTTCAGAGGTATTCCAGCTTGGTTTATATAGCTGCATTATGGCAAGGGTAACTACAAGAGAAGTCGCAAAACCCATAAGGGCAACAGTGAATACGAGCATCCCAATGTTTACAAACCAATCGGTTTCCCACATAGTTATTAACTCTTCTGAAAAATTTGGATTAAGTTCACTGGTGTATATGGCAAAAAAAGCGGTAAAAATAATAGTAGCTAAAAATCCGGCGGTTAAACCTGCCATAAAACCTTTTTGATATTTAAATTTTCCAGATTTTTTATCACGGTACTTTTTAATGGCAAGAAATATTCCCCCTCCCGTTATGACCATGTTGAAGACGCTGTAAACCGGATTCTCGTGTAAGTCAAAAAGAGACAGTAACAAGAAGTAGGCAATTAACGCAATGGCAATATAAATTCCATATATTAATGGAACAGATGATCTTTTCATGGAGTTGGTTTTTTTATGATTTTTTATAAATTTCCAAAAAATAAGAGGAAATATACCTTAACAGCTTGTTAATTTAGATTTTTGAATATCTTCAAATCTATTATAAAATCCTGAATCTTTGTAACAAATCCCGTCTTATTCATACTTATCGAACGCATTTAATAATAAACCACAATATAATGATCAACAAACTTAAATTAGCTGCCTTTGGCCTGTTCCTGGGAGTAACGGGAACAGCTCAGGAAGTTGAATTTGTCGAATACACGCTCGATAACGGCCTTGATGTAATACTTCATCAAGATAATTCAGCACCGGTGGTAACCACTGCTGTTATGTATGATGTAGGTGGCAAGGACCGAATTAATAACAAAACTGGTTTTGCCCATTTCTTTGAACACCTTCTCTTTGAAGGCACAGAAAACATAGGCGAGGGAGAATGGTTCAAAATGGTTTCTTCTCACGGGGGAACAAACAATGCCAACACCTCTAATGACCGCACTTATTACTACGAGATTTTCCCCTCGAATAACCTGGAATTAGGTCTATGGATGGAGTCAGAAAGGATGCTACACCCGGTGATTAAACAATCTGGAGTAGATACTCAAAACGAAGTAGTTAAAGAAGAAAAGAGAGTAAGTTATGATAATCGGCCTTATGGGAATTGGGTAAACGAAATTTCTTCCCATGTTTTCCAGGCACATCCTTACAAAGACCCAAACATAGGCTACATGGATGACCTGGACGCTGCAACTCTTGATGAATTCAAAGAGTTTTTCGATATATACTACAAGCCAAATAACGCCACTCTCGTCGTGGCAGGTGATATTGACGTTGAGGAGACAAAAAAATTAATAAAAGCATATTTTGGACCTATTCCGGCAGGAGAAGAAGTTGTTAGAAACTTTCCAGAAGAAGAACCTATTTCTGAAACAATCGAAGCTAAGGCTTATGACCCAAATATCCAAATCCCGGCAGTAATGTTGGGCTACAGAACTCCGGGAATGACCGAGAGAGATGCATTTGTACTCGACATGGTATCCTCGGTACTTTCTGATGGTAAATCTTCCCGTTTGTACAAAAAACTGGTAGATGATCAAAAGCAGGCGCTTGAGGTAGGCGCTTTAAATATAACACAAAAAGATTATGGCCAATACGTACTACTTGCTCTTCCACTAGGTGAAACTTCCCTTGATACTCTTGTGGGGGAAATCGATGAAGAGATCGTAAAGTTACAAACCGAACTTATAAGCCAGAGAGAATACGAAAAGCTTCAGAATAAATTCGAGAACAGGTATGTAAATTCAAACAGCAGTGTGGCAGGAATTGCTCATTCTTTAGCAACTTACCAGATGCTATATGAAGATGTAGATCTTATTAATGAGGAGATCGATATTTACCGTTCGATTACAAGAGAAGAGATTAGAGATGTTGCAAAAAAATATCTTAGTCCTAATCAACGTGTCGAGTTAGAGTACCTTCCAAAGAAAGATTCTGAATAACAAATATAAAAATGGATAAAATGAAGAATAAAATATTTGCATTAGCAGTCTTATTCCTTACTACGACGGGAATTCAGGCTCAAATTGATCGCAGTACTCCTCCAGAGGCGGGACCTGCACCCGAGATCAATCTTGAAAAACCAGAAACTTTTACCCTCGACAATGGACTAAAGGTTTTAGTAGTTGAAAATCATAAATTGCCCCGGGTGGCTATGATCCTTACCATGGACAACCCTCCACATTCTGAAGGAGAAAATGCCGGAGTATCATCTCTCACGGCCTCCATGCTTGGAGAAGGAACTAAGGACATCCCAAAGGAAAAATACAACGAAGAGGTCGATTATTTAGGAGCCACCTTAGGCTTTAATTCCCGCGGAGCATCAGCAAATACTCTTTCAAAGTATTTTCCGAGAGTACTGGAGCTAATGGCTGAAGGAGCTCTTAACCCTGATCTTAACCAAAAGCAATTTGAAATTGAGAAAGAGCGAACGCTTGAGAGTATGATAGTCGATGAGAAAAATGTAGCTTCAAATGCACGCAGAGTAAGTTCTGCGCTTACTTATGGAAAGAATCACCCATACGGGGAATTCCCAACAAAAGAAAGTGTAGAGGAGTTAACGCTGGAAGATGTCCAACAATATTACGAGAACTATTTTGTACCTCAGAACGCATATTTGGTGGTAATTGGAGACGTAGAGCCTTCTGAAGCAAAAAAATTGATTGAGAAGAACTTCAGTTCCTGGGAGAAAAATGAGCTACCTGCAATCGATCTTCCGGAAGTAAAGAATCTTAATCAAACCGAGGTGAATTTTGTAGATTTTCAAAACGCGGTACAGAGTGAGATACAGGTTACCAACACCATCCAACTTAAAAAAGGAGATCCCGATTATTTTCCTGTACTTATAGCTAACAAGATCCTTGGTGGAGGTGGTGAAGCAAGATTGTTCCTTAACCTGCGTGAGGACAAGGGATATACTTATGGCGCATATTCAAGCACAAGAGACGACAAATATATTGGTCGTTTTGTAGCGAGTGCCAGTGTACGTAATGCTGTAACAGATTCCGCCGTAGTTGCCTTTTTGGATGAATTGCACAGGATAAGAAACGAAAAGGTTTCAAGCGAAGAGTTGGAAAATGCAAAAGCCAAATACACAGGTGACTTTGTACTGGCCCTTGAACGCCCAACTACTATCGCCGAGTACGCTCTAAACATCGAAACCGATGAGCTTTCAGAAGATTTCTACCAGACTTATCTTAAAAAGATCAATGCAGTAACTGCAGAGGATATTCAGAGAGTAGCCCAAAAGTATTACCTGGCAGACAATGCACGTATTATTGTGGTTGGTAAAGGTAGCGAGGTGGCCGAAAATCTAGAGAAGCTTACCTACAATGGAAAAGACATCCCTGTAAAGTACTTCGATAAATATGCAAACGCTATTGAAAAGCCGAACTATAATCAAAAAGTAGATCCGTCGGTAACGGTTTCCACAGTATTTAATGACTACATACAAGCTATTGGAGGAAAAGATGCTGTAGAAGATGTAGAATCCGTCTATATGATCGCACAAGCCGAAATGCAAGGTCAAAAAATGGATCTGGAGACCAAAGTGACCTCAACCGGGAAATCTTCGACCGTGGTATCTATGGCCGGAAATGTAATACAGAAACAGGTCTTTAATGGGGTAACAGGTTTTGTTGCTGCACAGGGACAAAAACTTCCTTTTACCGAAGAGCAGGTGATCGCTGCTAAGGCAGAAGCTCATCCTTTTCCTGAATTAATTGTTGAAAATGCGACTCTGCAGGGTATTGAAGATGTAGAAGGAGAAAAAGCTTATGCTGTAAAAATGGATGAGAATACCACCAACTACTACAGTAAAGATAGCGGACTGAAGGTTATGCAGGTAAAAATTATGAAGCAGGGGCCACAAACGATGACCATTCCTATTATTTACAGTGACTATCAGGAAGTAGAAGGAGTAAAATTCCCGTTCGGGATATCTCAGAGTATGGGTCCAATGACTCTAGATTTTCAAGTAAGCGACGTCATACTTAATAAGGAAGTGACAGATGCTGACTTTGAGTAAAATTATAATTCTATTCAACAAAAAAACCGGTGCTACAATGCACCGGTTTTTTTATATCCAATTCAATTATTAATAATTTTCACCTTCCAAAAAAGGTAATTAGATTAACAATTCTTTAAATTAAATGATTCACAGCTGCTTATATAAATAAGGGGACTTGCGGTTGAGACACAGCCACTTCTGTCTTATTTTTCTCAACTGGAACTTCTACTTCTTTCTGAAGATCAGCAAGTTCCGCGGCAGCAAATTGCCATGCAACTAGTAAGGAGAATCCGACAAACAACGAGAAACTAAAAAATATTTTCTTTTTCATTATATAGGGCTTTCAGGTTCAACAGCATTGTGAAGTTAATAAATAGTTAAAAATATACCAAAAGTATTCTACTTATTTTTTTTCCTGCTATTAACAATGAGGACACCAATAATTATAACTACACCTGAAAGCAACTGAATGGAGGTGAATTTCTCACCGTCCAAAACTCCCCAGCCCAATGCTACAATTGGAACGAGATAAGTTACCGAGGTTGAAAACACAGGATCTGAAATCTGAATTAACTTATTGAAAAAAATAAGTGCAGCCCCTGTGCCTATCACTCCTAATATCCCAATGTAAAAGAGACTCAGCGACACATTTGGGGCAGAGAGAACTTCGGTTGAAAAAAATCCTGTAGTTGCGAGAACAATAAGGGCGGGTATAACGATCACCATGAAATTTCCAGTGGTTATCGCCAGGGCCGGCAGAGTTTGAAGATGTTTTTTAATTACATTCGCATTAAATCCATAGAACAGGGAAGCTAAAATGACCAGGAGGGAATACCAGTAATTCTGGTCTGGATTAACGGTGGCACCACTCCAGATTAAAGCTGTTGTTCCGGCAAGCCCCACCATTACACCCACAAATTTCTTTTTTACAAAACCAGCTTCAAAAAGTGCTATTCCCACCAACATGGAGAGCAGAGGTGTGGTTGAATTTAATATTGAGGCTACAGCACTGTCAATTTCTGTTTCAGCAAAGGAGAAAAGATACGCAGGAAAAAATGTTCCGAAGAACCCCGAAAAAGTAATCCACATCCACTGCTTTCCCTTAATATGTCTTAAGGACTTAAGACCAATAATTGCCAGAAATAGTGCAGCAAATATTGTACGCAGAGAACCCACCTGCAAGGCAGTAAGACCAACAAGGCCTTTTTTTATCAGAATGAAAGAGCTGCCCCACACCACAGCTAGTAGGCAAAGATAAATCCACTTTAAAGTACTATTAGGCATTTCCGGGCTTTAGGCCCGCAAAAATAAAGGAATAAACTAAATTTTATTAATCCTGAAGTTCTTTCTTCCACTGCACCGTCTCCATAAGATGCTTAATATCTTCTTTAAGGTAAGCCGCAGCAGGTAAAATTGAATCAAAATTGGGCTGGGCCTGAAAATATACAGATCCTGTTAAAAAGTGGCTGGTACTATCGGTGAGGTAAAACTGCGCCTGGGATGCCGCATTTCCTTCCACCTGATAAAACATGCCGTACGCACGGTTAAATTCGTTAGTATATATTGAACCCTCTATCGCATCGGCCTTGATAGTATGCTGTAAAGGCAGTTTTTGAGCATCAGTAAGAAGCGAATCCAGATTGTTACGCACCGGCTGATATGTTATGAAGATCGTACCCTTTAGCTCAGGGTACTCAAGATTGATCCAACATTCATTACCTGCTCTTGAAGGCTCTACTTCAGCCTCAATATTTTTTTCGAATTGGTAAGGACAATCCTCTTTTGAAAAGCTGGAATAAAGAGCCTCGGGATATTCCAGAGCAAGGTATGCACCTGGTTTTGGCTGCACTTCATCTTCACATGAAATCAGCCCCGCCAGGAAAATTAATACAATTAACTTTTTCATACCTGTGTAATACTTACCTTTATTTGTTTAATTCTTTTTTTATCTACGGCTTCAATTGTAAAACTGTAACTATCAAATAGAATTATTTCGTTCTTGCGGGGAAAATTTCCCGAGATTTCCAAAAGAAAACCAGCAAGGGTTTCGGCTTCTCCTTTATTCTCTTCAAACAACTCTGGATTCTCCAGCTTTATTACCCGATAAAAATCTTTCAAGGGAGTCTTGCCTTCAAAAACATAATTATTCTCATCTAATTTTGAAAAGATTAGATCCTCATCATCAAATTCATCACTTATGTCTCCAACTATTTCTTCAATTATATCTTCAAGGGAAATAAGACCGCTTGTGCCACCATATTCATCTACTACAATGGCCAGGTGATTCTTTTTGTTCTTGAAATCATTAAGAAGGTCGTCCAGTTTTTTATTTTCGGGCACAAAATAAGGCTCTCTTAAAAGAGAGGTCCATTCATAATCCTCTTCCTCCAGAAACGGCAGCAAATCTTTTACATAAAGAATTCCCGTAACATTATCTATGTTGTCTTTATAAACGGGAATTCGGGAATAACCATTAGCAATGACTTCTGAAATTATCTCATTATACAATTGGTTTTCATTTAGTGCAAATATATCCATCCTGGGTCGCATTACCTGTTTGGTATCTGTATTACCAAAGGAAACTATTCCTTTAAGGATCTTGTGTTCTTCTTTTGTTGTATCATGCTGGCTCGTCAATTCTAGCGCCTGCGACAGTTGATCTACACTTAGACCCGGTCGTTGATTACCCAATCGTTCATGAATTTTTATAGTTACGGCCCTCATGGGAATACTCAGGGGAGAAAACAATTTATCGAGTACTTTGAGAGGATAAGCCATGAAATGGGAAAAAATTACTTTATTCCTGCTGGCGTAAACTTTGGGCAGGATCTCTCCAAAAAGAAGAATTAAAAATGTCACTACGACCACCTCAAGGAGAAATTGCAGGTCAACACCCATCACTACCGTATTTAAATTGGCAAAAGCCTCGTCGGTAAGGTTATCAAACAACAGGATTATCGCAATATTGATCATATTATTGGCAACCAATATGGTAGCCAATAACTTTTTAGGTTTATCGAGTAGATTTATTACGATCTGCTCTTTAGCAGTTCTTTTGGCTTCCTCGGGTTCAAAATCGGAAGGAGTGAGGGAAAATAGGGCTACCTCGGCACCCGAGATGAGGGCGGAGGACATAAGTAAAAGTAAGGCTACAACAACACCAAAGAATTGTGAGAGATTGTCGACAAAAAGTGGAATATAACTGGCAGGATCAGGATCCAAATTTTATTTTTTTAATTAAACTTAGAACGGCAGGTCATCATCCTCCTCCTGCGTTAAGCTTTGGGATTGATTCGACGCCGTATTTTGACGAGGCTGATTTTGAGACTGATTCTGATTTGGTCTCTGAGATTGCTGCTGACCCGAAGAAGTTCCTGATTGCTCTCCTGAACTACCGGAATCTTTAGGTGTCAAAAATGTGAAATCTGTGCAGTGAATTTCTGTAGAATATCTTTCATTTCCCTTATCATCCTGCCATTTCCGGGTTTTAATACGACCTTCTATATATACTTTATCTCCTTTTTTAAGATACTTTTCACAAATCTCCGCGGCTTTATTTCGCACCACAACATTATGCCATTCGGTATTAGTTACGCGTTCTCCACTCGTTTTGTTCGTGTAGACTTCGTTGGTAGCCAATGGAAAACGACCTAAAGATCCTCCTCCTTCAAAATAATGCATTTTCACATCATCTCCCGTGTGGCCTATTAGCATTACTTTATTTAAGGTTCCGGTCATGATAAAATATTTTAATTACTTTTTTAAAATTAAGGAAAAAAAGCTCTGCAAGAACCTTCCAAAAATGTGGTTTTTAAAAAGTTCTTTTTTAAAGAGCTTAAAAATCAAAGGTATCAATAAATTTTTCTATTAAAACGGGGACCGGTAATTTATTTACTTCGGCTATAGAAAGAGCATTCTCAGGCAGTTCACTGCACTCCATAATCCAGAACTTTGTGTGGATATGCTGGTGCGTAAGTTTGTGGATAATGGGTAATTCATTAAACAAAACAGGTTCTTTACCGGTAATAGAATATTTGGCTGAAACTTCCTGCACAAGGTTTTGCTGACTGGCTTCTGTAGCTGTCTCCACCAGCGGAAACTCATAAAGACCCTCCCAAATTCCTTTTCCGAGGCGTTGTTGCATAATTGTCCTGCCTTCATCAGAAACATACACGATATAATTAAAATGTCTTGTTTTAACCTTTTGCTTTTTAAGTTTCACAGGGAGTTCCAAAATCCGGTTCTGGTTAAAAGCTACGCATTGAGCAGAAAAAGGACAAGAAGCACATAATGGTTTTCGAGGTTTACATTGCTCTGATCCAAACTCTATAAGAGCCTGATTAAAATTCGCCGGATCTTCCCTACTTATAAGCGTCTGAGCCAGATTTCGGAATTGTTTAATCCCGAGGGAAGAATTTGTAGGAGTATCAATCCCATAGATACGTGCCAGTACCCGGTAAACATTTCCGTCTACAGCTGCCTGGGCTTCATCATAACAAACAGAAGCTATGGCAGCAGCCGTATAATCCCCCACTCCTTTCAGCTTCACCAGTTCTTTATAAGAAGTAGGAAACCTTCCGCCGAGCTCAAAAGCGACATATTGTGCAGTGAAATGTAAATTCCTGGCGCGAGAGTAGTAACCAAGCCCCTGCCATAATTTAAGCACCTCTTCTTCGGAAGCATTGGCTAAAGCAAATACAGTGGGGTAAGCTTTAAGAAACTTGAAATAATACGGTTTACCCTGCTCAACACGGGTTTGCTGTAGAATTATTTCGCTAATCCATATTTGATATGGATCTTTTGTAGCCCTCCACGGGAGATCTCTCTTGTTCTCTAAATACCACTTTATCAGCTCTTTACTAAAAGACATCAATAAAAATTCTGTGGTGCAATGATAATTCTTTATTCTCTTACTATTTAATGGGTTAGGATTAAAAAATTGCAGATTTAATTCATATATTTGCCCCTCGAAAATTTACAAACCCCATTTATTAAATTATACGAAAATGACTAAAGCAGATATCGTGGCAAAAATCTCCGAGAAACTTGGAATGGAAAAAGGAGATGTTCAGGCTACTGTTGAGACCTTTATGGAAGAAGTAAAAACTTCCTTAGAGGCTGGTGACAATGTTTACCTAAGAGGATTTGGTAGCTTTATTATTAAAACAAGAGCAGAAAAAACCGGAAGAAATATTTCTAAAAATACCACGATAAAAATTCCGGCACATAATATTCCGGCTTTTAAACCAGCCAAAGTATTTGTTGAAGGCGTTAAATCTAACGTTGAGGTAAAATAGAACTTTCTGCCCCAGGGCAGAACCAAAATAAAATTATTAATTAAAAAGTCACAATATGCCAAGTGGTAAAAAGAGAAAAAGACATAAGGTAGCTACGCACAAGCGTAAAAAAAGAGCGAGAGCTAACCGCCACAAGAAAAAGAAGTAGTTTTCACACTACTTTTTTTATTTAAAAAGTTCTTTGAAATCGAGATTTAAATTCAGTTTTCTGAGCTTAAATTTCTTCAGGATTTTAAAAACCCTGTGAATTTTATTGTTTAATCCATCCCGATCAATCGGGATAAAAATCAATTTAGAGTGAACAAAGAGTTAATTATTAGAACCGGTTCCTCTGCTGTAGATTTTGCCTTATTAAAAGATGGAAAACTAATAGAACTCAATAAGGAAGAAGACGACAGTAATTTTGCAGTTGGAGATATTCTCCTCGCAAAAGTGCGAAAAACTGTTCCCGGTTTAAATGCCGGCTTCGTAAATGTAGGCTATACGAAAGATGCATTTTTGCATTATCACGATCTTGGTCCGCAGGTACTTTCCTTGTTAAAGTTCATAAAACGTGTAAGCACAGGTAAATTAAAGGATTATTCCCTCAAGGATTTTCCTTTAGAAAAAGATATTGATAAGGATGGAAGCATTGCAGATGTCCTAAAATCAAATCAATCGCTACTGGTACAGGTAGTAAAAGAGCCTATATCAACCAAAGGTCCCAGAATAAGTTCAGAACTTTCACTTCCGGGCCGTTACATCGTGCTGGTTCCTTTTTCCAACCGGGTTTCTGTTTCTCAAAAGATAGAAAGCAAAGAAGAAAAGGATCGCCTTAAACGACTGGTAAAAAGCATTAGACCAAAGGGCTTTGGCATTATCGTACGTACCGTAGCTGAAGGCAGAAAAGTAGCAGAACTGGATAACGACCTTCAGAATTTAATGAGTCGTTGGACAGGAATGTGTAAAAAGCTGTACAAAGCACCTCAACCTTCAAAAGTATTGGGCGAATTGAACAGAGCATCCTCTATTCTGAGAGATGTATTTAACGATTCATTCACCTCAATATGTGTTGATGATGAAACCTTGTACACACAAATTAAAGATTATGTGAGCGAGATTGCTCCAAAAAAAGGATCCATTGTAAAATTGTACGACTTAAATATACCCATCTTCGAAAAATTTGGTATCGAACGACAAATCAAAACTACTTTTGGCCGCACTGTTTCTATGAACAAAGGAGCTTACCTGGTCATTGAACATACCGAAGCTATGCACGTCATTGACGTAAACAGTGGTAACCGTTCAAACAAATCTAAAAACCAGGAGGATACAGCCCTTGAGGTGAACTTAATAAGTGCTACCGAGATTGCTCGTCAATTACGCCTCCGTGATATGGGAGGAATAATTGTAATCGACTTCATAGATATGAACAAAGCCGAGAACAGAAAGGCTTTGTACGACCATCTTAAAGAGGAGATGAGTGACGACCGGGCAAAACATAAGATTTTGCCGCCCAGTAAGTTTGGTCTTATACAAATTACAAGGCAGAGGGTTCGACCCGAAATGAACATCAAAACAAGAGAAGAAAACCCCAACAAGAATGGGGAAGAAATTGAAGCTCCAATTGTTTTGGTGAACCGGATCAACCAGGATCTGCAAAAGCTTCTAAAAAAAGACTATAAAAAGATTACGCTTAGTGCCCATCCTTTTATAGCAGCCTTTTTAACAAAAGGTTTTCCATCACCCCGCTCCAAGTGGTTCTTTGATCACAAAAAGTGGGTTAAAATTGTACCCAGAGATGCTTACACGTATCTTGAATATCACTTCCACGACACTGACGGGGAAATGATTCAATAACATTAAAGACGCCTTTCATTAATTTGGGAGGCGTTTTTTTTTGACAGAAAAACCGCTTCGCCATCAAGAACTAAGACTGCCTCATCTCAAAAAAAACTATTTTTAAATTTTCAATTTTAAAATCTTGAATACCGAATCCGGAAAATCCTATACCGTCAAAGAGGCTGCTCTAAAACTTATGCAATACTGCGCCTATCGCGATCGCTCACAGAAAGAGGTGGAGGATAAATTAATTGATATGCGCATGATCCCTGCCGCTCGTGAAGAGATCATTCTTAAGCTAATGCAGGAGAATTTTCTTAATGAAGAACGTTTTGCCCGCAGCTTTGTGAGGGGTAAATTCAGGATCAAGAAATGGGGGCGGCACAAGATTAAACAGAAGCTGAAGCTTAAGGATATTTCCTCACCTATCATTAAGCTCGCGATGACCGAGATTAATGAAAATGACTACAGAGACACCCTCTATTCACTCGCTGAAAAAAAACTCGTCCTCCTATCTGAATCCGACAAGTTTAAACTGAGAAAAAAACTTGGTGATTACTTGCTCCGAAAAGGCTATGAAACCTCACTTGTTTATGAAGTAGTGGAAGAACTAACCTCTTAGGATTTTTTTATTTTAAATTCAGTTCCTATTTGTTTTAGGATCCCCAGTTCGTCACTACTTCCCCACCTTTCTACCATTTTACCATTTTTAAAACGGCTGATTTGCATTCCTCTTATTTTTATTAGTGTGCCGGTTCCATCTACTCCCATAAAATCACCTTTATGAGTTCCGGTTAGAGTATACGCGAACGCTATATTATCTTCATCTGCGACCATCTTTTCCACTTCTACCTGCATATCGGGAAATGCATTACGCATCATTGTAAAAAAGTCAATATAACCCTGCGGTCCGGGTCCTTGATTGGGTGCAGGATCATGGTCCTTCACATCCTGCGCCACGAGATCCCGCAATTTTTCAAGATTCCCACTGTTGATTGCTTCTCCGAATTGTTCCTGTGCTTTTTTGTTCTCTTCTTTTGTCATCTTTTTAGTTTTAATTAAGTAACCTATTTAATATCAGAATTATAATTAGGTTTTAAAACTAAAATTTCCACAATTGGCTTAGATTAACAGGAGTTAACAACAAATTTAAAACTGATAATCCAGATACATTTTAAAAATCTCTGTACCTCTGGTTGGTCTTTTTGATAGCCTGTTTGTTCTTGTAGTCTATCCATTTTTGGCCTTTCCATTTTCTCATCGCATTATCAAAATGTCGCATAAAGAAAAGGTTGTACAGAGCTTTACTCAGGTTTTGAAGATTCCGAGGTGCAGCTCGCAGGCTCATAGAGAATCCCGGAGTAAGATAGGTCATTTGATGCCAGTAACCCTCGGGCATGTAAAGAGTTTCTCCATGATTAAGTTCCGTCACCATTCCTTTAGCTTTTTTCAATGCAGGGAATTTTCCATAATCTGGATTCAAGAAATCAATATCCTCACGGGTAATTAATGCATGTGGCACTTTATAAAGATGCTTTGTTTCTGAGGGCGGGAAAAGAATACACCTCTTTTTTCCGTGAAAATGGAAATGCAGAATATTGGCAAAATCAATATCATAGTGCATAAAAACCCGGGAATTCTCTCCTCCAAAGAACAGCATTGGGATTTGCTTAAGGATTCGAAGCCCAATTTTTGGATATTCAAAATCTTTTTGGAGGGAAGGTACCTCCCGAAGCAGGTGATAAAGAAAGATTCGGTAACTGGTTGGCCCCTGTTTAAGCAGGTCAAGATAATCTGCCATCTTCATGTGAAGATGCGGCTGATTAAATTTATATTTTGAAGAAATGTTTTTAGTTCCATCGAAGAGAGGCACCGTTCTTTCTCCGGCCACTTCTCTAATATAATCGAAATTCCACTTTTTGAAAGCCGGCCAGTCCTCGATTAATTCTTCGATCACCACCGGCTTTTGTGTCTTTACATACCTCTCTAAAAAGTCTTTTTTAGAGATCTTTTTTTCCCGGGGTATTTGTGCTAATTCCATTCTTCCATTCATCACTCGTCTGGTTATACCACCTCGACCGGTTCCCCTGTAGCACCTTAAACCTAGGCTTTAGGCTTGGATTTTTCCTGGGCAGCAAGATTTCTTTCAATAATATGCCCGGGCCTTGTCCATCTTGGTTTCTCACCAAGAGCCATGTATTCCGATTTCTCTGCGTCTACAGTAACCGGCTGTGCTTTTTTCACAAAAGGTTTTTGAGGATTTAAGCCAAGAGTTTTGAACATTTCCATATCCTCATTTACATCAGGATTAGGGGTAGTCAACAATTTATCTCCTGCAAAAATAGAGTTTGCACCCGCAAAGAAACACATAGCCTGTCCTTCCCTGCTCATCTGGGTTCTTCCGGCAGAAAGTCTCACCTGGGTCTCGGGCATTACGATCCTTGTTGTAGCGATCATTCTTACCATTTCCCAAATAGAAACCTGCTGCTGTTCGGCCATGGGTGTTCCTTCAACAGGCACCAGGGCATTGATAGGCACAGATTCCGGTTGTGGGTTAAGCGTCGAAAGGGCCACCAACATACCTGCACGATCTTCTGCACTCTCTCCCATACCAATTATTCCACCGCTACAAACAGTAACAGCCGTCTTTCTCACATTTTCAATAGTATCGAGTCGATCCTGGTAACCACGGGTAGAAATTACTTCTTTGTAGTATTCTTCCGAAGAATCCAGGTTGTGATTGTAGGCATACAATCCCGCTTCAGCAAGTCTTTTAGCCTGATTCTCAGTAATCATCCCGAGAGTACAACACACTTCCAGATCTAACCTATTAATAGTTCTAACCATTTCGAGCACGTCATCGAATTCCTGCCCGTCCTTCACATTTCGCCAGGCGGCTCCCATGCACACCCGGGAACTTCCCGCTTCTTTGGCTCGCATAGCCTGTGCCTTTACCTGGCTCACGCTCATTAGATCATTACCTTCTATATTGGTATGGTACCTTGCAGCCTGCGGGCAATAGCCACAATCTTCGGAACAACCTCCGGTCTTAATAGATAATAAAGTAGAAACCTGCACGGTGTTCGGGTCGTGATTTTGACGGTGAACAGTGGCTGCCTCATAAAGCAGGTCCATAAAAGGTTTGTTGTATATTTCAAGGATTTCCTCCTTGGTCCAGTTGTGTCTCGTTGTTGCCATTAACCAATATTTACTTCAAAAATAATGAAAAGCCTTTGTATGACGTGGCTTAACCCTAAAAGTTTTCTCGTTTTTACTTCGGAAGCCCTATTAAAACCGATACTGCATTACCTCCAAATCCTACAGCATTAACCATTATATTCCTTAGCTCAATAGGTTCCCTTACTTCGGAAATAAAAGGAACCGGAATGAACTTTTGATACTGCAGCATCATAATTGCCAGTTCTAAACTTAATACGCCCGATGCTCCATAGGTATGTCCTAATTTCCATTTATTAGTTGTCATTGCGGGAAGCAGCTCTCCAAAAACAGCTTTTATTGCATTGAATTCTGAAAGATCTCCTTTGATCGTGCCCGGTGCATGCATTACCACAGCATCAACTTCTGAAGCAGCCATGGTTCCAAGGGCCATTTTCATACTTTTCTGAAAAGCAGTCCCGTTCGCCGAAATGGATACAGGGTGTTCCAGCTTTTCTGTCGCATAACCAATCCCATTGATCAAGGCAAGTGCATTATTTTTCTCTCCGGCTTCCATGCAAACAATAGCAGCTCCTTCCCCAAGCACCATTGAATTTTGCCCTTTTTGAAGGTTGAGGGCCTGGCAGGGATAATCAAGATCTTCTCTTGCATTAATTTTCATTGCCTTAACCTGTGCCATAGTAAAAGGCGTCAAAGAGGCTTCACTTCCTCCTGCAAGGAATTTATCGGCCATGCCTGTTGTTAACCATGCAACTCCATTCAGCACCCCATGAAGTCCGGTGGAGCAGGTAACCGAATGAGAAATTTCCGGACCTGTACTTTGGAGATCCTGTGCTACCCAGGAGGAGATATTTCCAAGTGTGGTAGCCGGCGACGCCAGGGTTTCTGCTTTGCCCTGGTTTAAAAAACCCTGATGATACTTTTCGAAAAGAGCGGTCGCCCCTCTTGAACTTCCAATATTGATCCCAATGTTTTCGCCATTTTCCCATCCTGCCATTTTAATTGCCTGTCGTGAAGCCTGAATGGCATAAAGCACGGAATTATCAATGTTTTTATAATTGGGATCTTCATCCCGCAACCCCTCCAGCTCTTCTTTTAAAAAATCAGGAAGGAAAGCTGCAAAGGATTTATTTCCGTTGAAATCATGCTTCCTTAAAAAATGTTTTGGTGAAAGGTAATTTTTCCACACCTCATCCGGTTTTGATCCAAGTGCAGAAACGGAAGCTACAGAGGTAATAGAGATGGGGATTTTCAAAGTAGAATTTTCAGCAAAATTAAGAGGTAAAATCTACATTTTTGGATCCTCTGACTATTATTTTTCTGCGTAGTACAAATTTAAAATGGAATCCAGGGGCTCATTTTTCGCAAGACTTGTTTTGATCTTTTCAAGGACGGCAGAGGAAACAAATTGTTTTAACGGCTGCTCTACCGCTTCAAAATCTTCAAAAGCCTCTTTAAGTTGTCTGTCCCACTTCTGGTGATATTTTAAGAGATCATCGGGATAAACTGTATCGCGTCCTGTGCCCTCGTCAACCGCCTTAAAAGGCTCGGATATATTAAGATAACCATAATCATCTGTCAATTGCTCCCCCGGCTGAATATCCCGTACCGCAACCTCAAAATCGTAAGCTGAAGAAAGACAATTAGCATTAAAACTATGGTTGACGTATTTGGCGAGATCCCAGCACAACACCAGTTGACCCTTATTATTTCGAAAGGCATATTTTTCTACCTGCTCCTGTACATTAGAGTGCATTTTTTCCACCTCATTTACTGTAAGGATCCGGTCGAGATCATCCTGCACCCAGGTAATTGTACCACGGGGAATGAACCTTTTAGCCACCACGCCATAGCCAATGACATCATTTATAAAACGAACTTCTGTATCTGGATGCATCATATACTTCTGAATTTCATTCTAAAATACAAAAATTGAGGGGCGAAAAAAGAAAAAATTTAAGGTTCTAAAATTTATCAAGGGCAGCCTCAATACTGAGGTAAATCTTCTCCAGTTGTTCATTTGTAGTAATGTATGGAGCAGCAATATAAATAGTATTTCCCAAAGGCCGCAGGAATATCCCCTGGCTCATGAAATGTTCGAAAAGCCGGTTACGCAGACTGCCATAACGCTCCATTTTAACGTCGAGCTCAAAGGCAATTATGGTTCCCAGGTGCCTTGTGTTCTTAACCTTTGGATGACCCTGGATCCTCTTCTTAAAAGCTTTATGTGAATCAATCACCCGTTTTATATTTTCCTGCATTTGTTTGGAAGTAAGTAATTCTATTCCAGCCAATGCAGCCGTACAAGCCAGAGGATTCGCAGTGTAAGTGTGCCCGTGAAAAAGTCCTTTGGAAAGCTCATCTGAATAAAAGGCATTAAACACTTCCGCAGTACAGGAGGTTACCGCCATTGGCAAGAGACCGGCCGTCAAAGCTTTTGACATACAAATGATGTCAGGCTTGTTCTGCAAATAATCTGATGCGAAGTTTTTCCCGGTTTTTCCAAAGCCGGTCATCACCTCATCGGCAATTGTCAGGATTTTGTTCTCCTTACAAATTTTAAGGATTTGGTCTAAACCTTCAGGATCCACGAATTTCATTCCGGCGGCACCCTGAATTAGAGGTTCATAAATGAAGCCGGCAAGATTTTCTTCAGAAATAAATTTTTTGAACAGGTTTAAAACTTCAGCGTTGTTCTCTCCTACCGGCACGGGCAAGCGCAGTACCTTAATAAAATGTTCTTCAAAAGCCCCATTATAAACAGAAAGCTCTGAAACCGACATGGCCCCAAAAGTATCGCCGTGAAAACCTTCTTCAAAAGCCAGCATCACTTTGCGCTTTCTACCGTGGTTGTGGTGATATTGTAACGCCATTTTAATTCCCACTTCGGTGGCCGTGGAACCATTATCGCTAAAGAAAAGCTTCTCCTGGTTGGCAGGAAGGATTTTGATAAGAGCCTCAGAAAGGGCAATAGCCGGTTCGTGGGTGAAGCCGCTGAATACCACCTGGTCCAGCTGCTGCATCTGGGCAGCAACTTTGTTCGTGATGTCTTCATTGCAATGACCGTAGACTGCAGTGTACCAGCTGGAAATTCCATCAACATATTCCTTCCCCTGCTCGTCATACAAAACTGCACCCTTTGCCTTTACTATTGCCAGCATATCGCCGGATAATTTATGCTGTGTTAAAGGATGCCACAAATGCTTTTTATCCCGCTGCGAAAGATTCTCAATCTTCATTTTCCTTTAATTTTTTTCTGAATTTATCTGCATACTCTAAAATGACATTTTGATCGAAATAAGGTTCCTGTTCAATTCTGCCAATTACCGGCAGGCCTGTCATTTTTTTAATAACTTCTTCTGAAGAAGAATTTTCTTCTCCACTAAAAATAATTCCGGCACAGGTGAGGTTTCGGCTTTTCAAAGCTTCCACTGTCAATAATGTATGGTTAATGCTGCCCAGGTAATGTCTTGAAACCAAGATCACTTTATGGTCGGGTTTTATGAGATCGGCGATCGTTTCCATATCATTGATTGGCACCAATAGGCCTCCTGCACCTTCTATGACCAGCGCATTTTTCGTCTTTGGCTGCTTTATCTTTTTTGCTGAAATTTTCACTTTATCAATCTCTGCCGCAGCATGTGGACTCATTGGCGTTTTTAAAGCAAATGCATTTTCATGGAAAACGGTTTTCTTATTGGAAATAAGCTTTTTCACCTTGTGAGTATCGGAGTTATTCAGGTCTCCAGCCTGAATGGGTTTCCAATAATCGGCTTCAAGAGCCTCGGTAACTATTGCCGCGGCAATGGTTTTTCCGACTTCGGTCCCAATCCCGGTGATAAAATATGCCTGATTCATTTGAACTTAAATTTGTGATTACAAGTTGCGCAATAATAATCTCTCTTGATACGCATTGGCAGGACGTAAATCAAGAAAGAGAGGCTAAGAAAGAAGAAGAACTGCAAACCTTTCATATTAGAGAAAAGCTCCACCTTCTTGCCGTGACATTTAGGACAGGAAATTTGTTCCCCATCATCATCAACAGAATATTTATTGATAGATCCCAGAACTTGCAAAGCCTGCTCCTGGTTTCTCTTATGCACCTTAAGCTTTACTCCTCCAATTGCATTGCTCACCAAAGGATCTGTGTCTATAGTGTGATTATCGGCCAAAAAGGTCTCGATTCCTTCAGCTTGCAACCGACCCTTGATGATCTGGGCTTCCGCCGAGTATTGAAACACAGCAACGGTAGAAAAAATCTCACTCATAATATATTTTTTAAGACCTCGGTCAATTCTGCTATTTCGGCTTTTGAATTAAAGCTGTGAAGGCAAATCCGGAGCCGCTCGGAACCTTCGGGCACTGTAGGCGAAAGAATTGGCCTCACATCAAATCCTTTTTCCGCAATTTTACCTGATGCCGCTCTTACAAGTTCATTCCCCGGAAGGATACAACAGTGAATTGCCGATTCGCTCTCTAAAAAATGCTTCTGAAGGCCCCTTTTTGACACCTCAGCTTTAAAGTATTCGATGTTTTCCTGAAGATTCTCAATTTTTGAAATCCCAACGCCCTGAAGTTCCTCATATGCAGCAATGATTATGGACAGGGAATGCGGAGGAAGAGCGGTGCTGTAAATAAGGCTTCGGGCGAAGTTTACCAGGTAATTTTTCAGCTCTTTAGAACCCAAAATAGCGGCTCCGTGAGCTCCCAAAGCTTTTCCAAAAGTCACCAGCCGGGCAAAAACCTTCTCCTGCAAATCAGCTTCAGCAATTAGTCCGGCACCGTTTACTCCTACGGCATGAGCTTCATCAATAATTAAAAAACATTCTTTTTCTTCAGCAAGAGCAACAAGGGCATGAAGATCTGGGGAGTCACCGTCCATTGAAAAGATACTTTCGGTCACCAGATATACCTCTCCTAAAATGCCTTTTTTGAGCCTGCTTATTTTTTTACCGAGATCTTCGAGATCATTATGAGCAAATTTTGTGGCTTTAGCAGCGCTTAATTTAATCCCATCCCTAATGGAGGCATGGATAAGCTCATCATATAAAATCAGATCTCCTTTCCCCGGCACAGATGAAAAAATTCCAAGATTTGCATCATAACCGGAGTTGAAGATAAGTGCAGATTCGGCTTTGTGAAAATATGCCACAAGTTCTTCAGCCGAAGCATAGAGAATATGGTTTCCTGTAAGAAGACGCGATCCTCCCGCACCGTTTAGCAAGGCACTGTTCTGTTTTAAAATTTGACGAGATCTTCTATGAATATTCTCATTGTTGCCAAAACCAAGGTAGTCATTTGAGGAAAAGTCCACCAGATTTTTAGATGGTTTTAATTCTCTAAAGGATCCGTTGCTTTTCCTCTTCTCGAGGCTTTTATTTATTTTTAGTGGTAACTTCGACATTGAAGGCTAAATTAAGAATATTATATGGAGCTAATTGAATTCGGATATAGAATTGGTGCGGCTTTAATTGCCGGAATGTTCATTGGAATCGAACGGGAAATTCACAATAAAAATGCAGGGCTTAAAACAAATGCGTTGGTGTCCCTTGGAGCTGCCGTTTTTGTTCTCACTTCCCTCACATTTGAAGGGGACGAATATGTCGATACTACGCGTGTTATTGGCCAGGTAGTTACCGGAATAGGTTTTATTGGGGCCGGTGTAATTCTGCATAAAGGAACCATTGTGAGAGGGCTTACTACTGCTGCTACAGTTTGGTGTAGTGCCGCTGCCGGTTGCCTGGCCGCAATTGGTCAATATCCGGAGTTACTTTTACTGGTGGTTATAATTGTCTTTGTAAATGTAGTTTTTAATCCCGTAGACAGGTTTATCGCCAAACTCTTTGGTCATAAGGATGAAGAGAAGGTTGATGATTAATTTTCCTTGTGCTCATGATCCATATTGCGCGGCAGACTGGTGTTCTTTCCGGTTTTTCTGTATTTTCCTGCCAGGTCATCCACTACAGATTTTTCCCATAGTTTATTACCTTTAATATAAGTCGCTTTTCCTATTAGATGTGCACCCACAGGGGCTGTCAATAGAATAAAGATTATTACTGCCAATACGCGTGTTGTGGTCGAAAGATCATTAAAATAAATAGCAGCGGCTACCAGAATAAGGCCAATACCCAAAGTTGCAGCCTTCGTGGTCACGGCCATACGCAGATAAGTGTCGGGCATGCGCAGAATTCCAACTCCCGCAAGTAGTACGAAAAGAGTTCCTAAAGTTGCTATAATACCAATAATTGTATCTATCATTCGTCTTTATTCTTTCGTTTCTGAATGTAAAATGAATATGCCACAGTAGCCAAAAATCCAATTAGAGCCAGGATCAAAGCTATATCCAGGAATGTGGGTTGATGGGAAAGTATGCTGTAGACGGCAATTATTCCTATTCCAATAGTCACCAGAAGATCTACTGCCACTACCCTGTCGGATATACTCGGACCTTTAACGAACCTGAAAAACACCAGTAGGATCGCAAGGGATAATACAGGAAGAATCACGTAATATAAATAACTATCTAATGTCATGAAGAGATCTCTAAAATGCGTTTTTCAAATCCATTCTTGATGTCGCCAATAAATTCTTCCCTGTTGGTAATATACATCGAGTGAACATAAAGAATTTTCTTATCCTCCGAAACGTCCAGACTTAAAGTCCCTGGAGTAAGGGTGATCAAATTGGCTAAAAGGGTAATCTGTGCATCTGATTTGACATCCAGCGGTACTCCAACAATTCCTGGAGTCATGTGCAATTTTGGTGTTCCCACCTCCCAGGCTACCTGTAAATTTGCTTTTAACAATTGGTACAAAAAGTAAAAAACAAACGCAACGAGCTTTGGGACTAAGCGAAAATATCTGGCCCTACCACTACCTCTGGTGACCACAAAAAGAATGAAGTAACTTAAAAGAAATCCGAACAGGATATTGGGAAAAGTAAAGCCTCCGGTAAGAGCTACCCAGATAAAAGTGAGAAGTAAGTTTGCTAAAAACCGGTTTTTCATTTCTTCTATTTTCTTAATACCGTGTTTATATATTCCTGATTATCCATAAGCTCGAATGCTATCCTTTCGGCAAGGGACTGAATATTCCCGGCGCCAAAACCGAGATAAAGAGTCACAAAAGCCAGGAAAATTATAGGAGCCAGCATTTGAGTCTTCCGGAACTTGCTCAATTTATTAAAATAAGGAAAATTTCTCACTTCAGGCAACTTGGCCCCGGTCTTCCAGAATACTTCTCCCCAAAGTTTTACAATTACAAATAGCGTGATAAAGCTCGCAAAAAGAATTGCGGCGATCACAGCAAAATTCTCAGTATTCCACCCTTCAGAAATTAAAGAAAGCTTAGGCCAGAAACCAGACAATGGAGGAATACCTACTAAAGAGAAAAGTGGTATTGCGAATAACAGGCTCAGCTTTGGATGATCTGCATAAAAATCTCCTAACTTCTTGATGTTATGATTTGCCTTTATTTTATATATCACACCACTAACCATGAAAAGGTTTGTTTTAACCATGATATCATGAATGATGTAAAAGATAGCTCCGGCGATGGCCGCCTCAGTCATCATCCCAAGACCTGCAATCATATAACCAATATGGCATATAACGAGATATGAAAAGATCTTCCTGATGTTGTTCTGTACAATTGCTCCTACCGCCCCGCTGAATAATGTAAGGACTGCAATGGCCAACAGAACATTCTCAAGAAATGGATCAACTTCAAAGATGAGAGTAAAGACCCGAATTAGAGCATACACCCCTACTTTGGTCAAAAGTCCGCCAAAGATCGCAGATACTGCCGAAGGAGGCGTGTGATAGGATGCGGGTAACCAAAAATAAAGTGGAAACAAAGCCGACTTTATTCCGAAGCCTACCAGGAACAGCAGCGCATTCACTTGCACCAGGGTACGGTTCTCTACAGCAGCTACTTTAGAGGCGAGATCGGCCATATTTAAGCTTCCTGTGAGTCCATACAATACCGCAATAGCGGTAAGAAACACTATTGACGCCAAAACGTTTAGAGTGAAATATTTTACAGCCCCTTCCAATTGGGCTTTTTCTCCTCCAATCGTAAGCAACACGAAGGAAGTAATAATGATAATTTCAAACCACACATAAAGGTTAAAAATATCCCCTGTAAGGAAGGCCCCGTTAAGACCCAGTAGCAGAAAATGAAAAATGGGAAAAAAACCAAATTTTAAACGTGGCGAAATTACAGAACCTGCTGAAAAACTGGAAACAGCCAAACCTGCTATAGCAGTCAACAGGACTAGTGTAGCCGCAAAAGTATCGGCCACAAATGTAATTCCAAAAGGTGCCTCCCAGTTACCAGCCTGTACGGCCTGGGTGCCGTTTTGCCAAACTGAAATAAAGAGCCATACAGCCACTCCCAGGTTAAGGACGCTGCCAACTATACTTATTACTCTCTGCCAGCCAATTCTGCTCCAAACGAACATCAGGACGATCGCCAGGAGCATTTGAACAATTAGGGGATAAAAGATTAACTGTTGGATCATGAGTATTCGTCTGTTGCATTCATTTCATCAAGATCATCTGTCTTCACAACTTTATGTGCTCTTTTGACAAGAACAATGGCGAAAGACTGAAGCCCAAAGCTTATGACAATTGCAGTAAGGATAAGGGCCTGCGGAAGCGGATCTGAATACGCTTCCAGAAAAACTTTTGAATCCCCCGGAATTATAGGGGGTGCACCTTTGGCTATGCGCCCAAGCAGGAAGATAAGCAGATTTGCTCCATTTCCCAGCAGGATGATCCCAATGATGAGCTTCACCAGGCTGCGTCTCAGGATCATATAAATGCCCGCAGCGTAAAGAGTTCCAACTATGATGGCTAAAAGGACTTCCATAGCTTAAGCAGATTCAGAAATTGAGAAAATTATGGTTAGGGTCACTCCCAATACCACCAGATAAACACCAATGTCAAAAAATAAAGCCGATCCCAAATTACCTACAATAGGCAGAGAATCCGGATACCATATCCCCGTCATTAGAGGTTCACCGGTAAATATAATAGGTGAGATCCCACTAAGGAATGCTACAGAGAGACCTGCAGGCATTAGAAAACCGGGATGAAACTTTAATAACTTTCGTGTATCTCCCAGCCCGTTAGCAAAAGCATGGAGAACAAAGGCAATAGAAGCAATTAATCCCCCTACAAAACCTCCGCCGGGTAAATAATGACCCCGCAGTAGTATAAATACAGAAAATACCAATAGTAGCGGCAACATATAATTTGAGGCGGTACGTAAAATCAATGTCTTCATCCTATTAGTCTTTTAATTCCCTATCATCTCTTCTCAACCTAAGTTTCAACAAGCTAAAAACCCCAATAGCAGCTATTGTTAATACCGCGATTTCCATAAAAGTATCAACCCCTCTAAAATCTACCAGGATAACGTTCACAACATTTTTACCCTTAGCCAGGATGTAGGCATTATCTGCATAATAATTACTAATTTCCTTATCTACGGGTTCGCCAAGGACTTCCAAGGCTACAAGGGTTATTAGTATTCCAAACGAAATAGAAAGGACGCCATCAATAGCTTTCATCTTATAATCTGAAATTGACAAATACTTGGGCAAACTTGACAGGACAAGTACAAATAGTATTACCGTAAGAGTATCTATGGAAAATTGAGTCATTGCAAGATCTGGCGCACTATAGATCACAAACATGAGACAAATAGCGTATCCCACCACACCCATAGCAACAACGGCTGTCAATCTCGACCTCGCCCCCACAACAAAAATAATTGCCAGGAACATGATTCCCATGATGATCATCTCATAATAAGTCATCCTCGAAAAAGAAGAGAAGTCTATAGGAATTCCGTCGTGATCTGTAAACAATGAATATCCCACTAAAACCACCAGGAAGAGAATTATCGTCGATACATAATTCCGAAGAAATCCATTTTGAAAGATGCGGGTCCACCAGTTTGAAAATCTTGTAAAGGAATCCCCGAAGCCTGTAATGAGTGTGATTGGTGCCATAAAATCATAGCGGGCAATTTTTCTTTCTTTATTTTTAGAGGGCTTGAAGAAGAAGTACAGCAGAAATCCTACAGCAAGTGTTAAAGCACTTAACCCCAGGACTAAATTAAAGCCATGCCATAGTTTTAATTGCACTGCGCTTCCATCCATCCCTACGGCATCGACTACGGGCTTCACAAGGGGCCCATCAATAAAGGAGGGGAAAATACCCACGATCAAACCAAGTACAGCCAGGATCACCGGGGGAAGCCACATAAGGAAACCAGGTAGGTGAACTTTTGAAAAACCTTCAGGTAGTTTGCCTGTAAAAGGTTTAATTCCGGCGACAAAACCGGCATACAGCACAAGAATATTCGTGGCAATGGCTACCGCAGTAAGTACTACAGACCAGGAACCCATCTGAAGCGTGGATTCGTAGACCAGGTCTTTCCCAACAAAGCCTACAAAAGGAGGCATTCCTGCACTTGATAAAGCGGCAAGGAATCCTGCTATGGCAACAGGCAACATCACTTTTCGTAATCCGGCAAGACGTGTAACATCACGTGTTCCCGTTTCATGATCGATAATTCCTGTGACCAGGAACAAAGTTGCTTTATAAAGTGCGTGAACGATAATGTAGACAGCTGCGGCTGTCAAAGCATACTGGGTACCAAGACCAATGAGAAAAACTAAAATTCCAAGAACCGAAATCGTGGAATAAGCCAGCACACCTTTAAGATCTGTCCTAAAAAGCGTATGAACAGCAGCATAGAACATGGTTATTCCGCCCACTGTAATAAGAGTGGTGTTCCAGATGTCTTCTCCTCCCAATACAGGTGTAAATCGCAACAAGAGGTAAATTCCTGCCTTTACCATGGTCGCCGAGTGAAGGTAGGTGGAGACAGGCGTTGGTGCTTTCATCGCTCCCGGAAGCCAGAAATGGAAGGGGAACTGAGCCGATTTTGTAAAAGCTGCGCCAAATATCAGAATGACGATCCAGACGTAGTATTCACTCTGGATAATGGTATCGCTAAGACCAACCATTTCAGAAATACTGTAAGTGCCTGCCACCCCACCAAGTAAGAGAGCGCCTGCCAGCAATAAAAACCCTCCGGAACCTGTGATAGCAAGTGCAAGTACAGCCGATTTTCGAGAGGCTTCACTTGTATTATTAAAACCAATCAGGAAAAAGGAACTAATACTCGTAAGTTCCCAAAATATGAACATGGAGAGAAGGTTATCACTCAGCACCAGCCCCAGCATAGCACCCATGAACATACCCAAATAGCCATAAAATCGATCAAGGTAATCATGTCCTTTTAAATATGCTGCGGTATAAGCAAATACAAGGAATCCGATTCCCGTGATCAAAAGAGAAAATAAGAGGGAAAGCCCATCCAGGGCAAAATCCAGATTAAGCCCTAGACTGGGGACCCACTCATGGCTTTGTCGTATTACTTCACCGTTAGCCACTTGTGGGATAAACGACAGGAAATAAATAAACAATGCGAGCGGAACGAGCGAAGAAAGTACAGCAAGTTTACCTTTAAAAAACTTTCCGGCGAAGACCAGAAAAATGGAAAAGATAAAACCTGAAAGTATAGCTGTAAGCATAGGGAACGTTCAAATAATCTGGAAACACAAATATAGCAGGAAAAACTGAGGATTTAAACCCCTGAAGTCTTTTTACTAACCCTGAATTTGAAATTTGATCCAAATTCTTCAGGAAAAAATTCGGATAGAAATATCATTTTTTGATATTTATAAAATTTGCAGCTTCTGCAGCAGAAATATTTAGTTCTGAAACTCAGTTACTTTGCCAAAAATAAAAGTTCCTGTTCCTGCTCAAATACCATAGTCACTTCAGGAGCAGCGGTCTGCAGAAATTTTTCTATTTTCAGCAAAAAAAATAATCATGCGAATCTTAGCTCTTTTTCTTCTTTTTACTTCCTATTGTTTTGGCCAGACTAATACCTATAACATTTCCTTTGAAAACGCTGAACATCACGAGGCAAACGTAAAGGTCTATTTTCCCGATCTTGAGCAGGATAGTTTTACGGTACGAATGAGTCGCACCTCTCCCGGTCGCTATGCCTTGCATGAATTCGCAAAGAATGTTTACGGAGTAAAAGCTACAAACTCAAAAGGAGAAAAATTGGAGATCATTCGTCCCGACCCCTATTCCTGGACTATTACAGGACATGACGGCACAGTGAACCTGGAATATATTCTCTTCGGAAACCGTGCCGATGGCACTTATACACAAATAGATCAAACTCATGCTCATCTCAATATTCCGGCGACTTTTATGTATTCTGAATCTCTAAAAGAACGTCCTGTAGAAATCACTTTTAACACCCAACATCACCCTGAATGGAAAATAGCAACCCAGCTGAAGCAGCTCGAAGCGAACAAATATTACGCTCCAGATCTTTACTACTTTATGGATAGCCCAACCGAGATCAGCAATTTTGACAGCAGGGAGTTTGAACTTGATGGAGAATTGATAAGATTTATCTTACATCATCCGGGGACCGAGCAGGAATTTGTTGAATATTGGGAACAGGTAAAGGAGATTGTGAGGCAGCAAAAAGCGATTTTTGAAGAATTACCGGAGTTTGATTTTGATAAGTATGTTTTCTTGGCCTGTTATATGCCAAACGTTTCCGGTGACGGCATGGAGCATAGAAACAGCACAATCCTTACCAGTTCGCTACCATTGGCAGAAGGCGGAATGGAGCGGAATATTGGAACAGTAGCACACGAATTCTTCCATGCGTGGAACGTGGAGAGAATTCGTCCTGAATCTCTGGAGCCATTTGATTTCACTGAAGCCAATATGAGCGGATTGTTGTGGTTCGCCGAAGGTTTTACCAGTTACTACACCGGCCTTACTTTGGCTCGCGCCGGAATCTACACCCCGGAAGAATACGCCAAAAGTCTCAACGGCACCTTCAATTACGTTTGGAATTCTCCGGCCAGGGATTACTTCAGCCCGGTAGAGATGAGTTATCAGGCGCCCTTTGTTGATGCAGCCGCTTCCATTGATCCTGTAAATAGGGAAAACACCTTCATTTCATATTATTCCTACGGAAGCATGCTCGGCCTGGCACTCGACTTAAAGCTACGTCAAAAAGGGCACAACCTGGATGAATTCATGCAACTGATGTGGGAAACCTACGGCGAACCGGAAATTCCATATGACCTGGAAGATCTGGAAAGAGCTTTAACCAATTACGCCGGAAAGGAATTTGCTGAAAATTACTTTCAAAACTATATCTACAACAGCAAAATGCTAGATTATGAAAAACTCTTTGCCGACGTTGGTCTGCAAATAAAAAGAGATTCAGAAAATGCCTTTTTTGGCACCTCTCTAACAAGTGACGAAGACAGTTTTTTTATAAGCGGTAATCCTCAGAGAAAGACTCCTGCTTACAAAGCAGGTCTTGGCAAGGGAGACAAAATTATCTCGATCAATGGAAATATCCTGACAACTGAGAATTCCTGGAAAGAGGAACTGGAAAAATATAGTCCGGGAGATACTCTTGAGCTGAAAATTGAACGTCACGGCAATAAGATGAAGAAAATTGTCATTTTAGAAGAAGATCCTATTTATAAAATAACCATTGATGAAAATGCTTCACCAAAGGCTGTTGCGGCGAGGGAGGAATGGTTGTCGGCTAAATAAAAAATTTAAGCTGTTGGCTATTAGCGGTTAGCCGTTAGCTTGGGCTAAAACACATTTTTGAATACCATCTTCTCCACTGCCTCAAGTTCATGGAGATTTATTCAAAGCGAATTTTAGGACGGATGTATAAATCGCTTCTCTGGAGCTTGATCCTTATACTATGATTTTCTCCTATAAACATGCCGCCTCTCTGAGGCTCAAATTGTCCAGAATTGAGTCACTTTTGTACAATAGGAACATGAATTGCCTACGGCTTTAGCCGGAGGATTAAATTCTATCTCCTCTGGGATTTAGCCCAATATTTAGGAGTAGCTCCAGAGGAGCGAAATATTTATAGGTAAAAAAATTACCTCGAATTAAGGAGCTCCGGAGGAGCGGCATTAGTCGAATGAAATAAATAAAACCTAAAAAAACCTGTTGCTTTCACAACAGGTTTTCCTATTAAAAATTTCTTTAAGCTTAGTCGGCCAGAACGATGACTTTATTGTCTTTCATTTCAACAACGCCACCATCAACGGAAAGAATGAGGATTTTACTGTCTCCTGCATCCCTTTTGAAGCTCTTAGCAAGATCATCTGAACTCACCGGATGAGAATGAGTAAATACCTTGATCTCACCTTTTGCAAGCACCGAAACGATTGGGGCGTGATTGTTCAACATCTGGAACTGCCCTTCCACTCCCGGCACACTTACCGAATCAACTTCTGCACTGAGTAAAACTGCTTCAGGAGTAACTATTTCTAAATACATAATTTTCAAAAATTACAAATTTCAAATCCCAAATTCCAATAGCACCTACTTTTGGAATTTGTTTATTGGGATTTCTCTGCTTAGGCCTCTGCTAACATTTTCTCCCCGGCTTCAATAGCCTCTTCGATAGTACCTTTTAGGTTAAAAGCAGCTTCGGGTAAATGATCAAGTTCCCCGTCCATGATCATGTTGAAACCTTTGATTGTTTCTTTAATATCTACAAGAACTCCTTTAAGTCCTGTAAACTGCTCGGCTACGTGGAACGGCTGAGAAAGGAATCTTTGTACTCTCCTGGCACGTGACACTGCAAGTTTATCCTCTTCAGAAAGTTCTTCCATACCAAGGATGGCAATAATATCCTGAAGTTCTTTATATCGCTGTAATAACTCTTTCACTCTTTGTGCACAATCGTAATGATCTGCTCCCAGAATATCAGCAGTAAGAATTCTTGAAGTAGAATCAAGTGGATCCACCGCAGGGTAAATACCAAGTTCGGCAATTTTCCGTGAAAGTACCGTTGTTGCATCAAGGTGAGCGAAAGTAGTAGCAGGTGCAGGGTCGGTCAAGTCATCTGCAGGTACATATACGGCCTGAACAGAGGTAATGGACCCACTCTTGGTAGAGGTAATACGCTCCTGCATCGCACCCATCTCTGTTGCAAGTGTAGGCTGATAACCCACCGCAGAAGGCATACGTCCAAGAAGTGCAGATACCTCAGAACCTGCCTGTGTAAAGCGGAAAATATTATCTACGAAGAAAAGTACGTCTTTCCCCTGTCCTTCCCCGGCTCCATCACGGAAGTATTCAGCAATGGTAAGCCCAGAAAGGGCAACTCGTGCACGTGCTCCCGGCGGCTCATTCATTTGCCCAAAAACGAAGGTAGCCTTTGAATCAAGTAAAGCTGTTTTATCAACTTTTTCAAGATCCCATCCTCCTTCTTCCATAGAATGCATAAAATCATCTCCGTATTTAATAATACCTGATTCAAGCATCTCTCTCAAAAGATCATTTCCTTCACGTGTTCTTTCCCCTACTCCTGCGAATACAGAAAGACCACCGTGACCTTTTGCAATGTTATTAATCAATTCCTGTATCAATACAGTCTTACCAACCCCTGCACCTCCAAAAAGGCCAATTTTACCTCCCTTTGCGTAAGGTTCGATTAGATCGATAACTTTGATCCCGGTATATAATACTTCTGTAGAAACAGACAGGTCTTCAAATTTAGGCGCTTCACGGTGAATGGGAAGTCCTTTTTCATTTGCTTTCGGCAGGTTTCCAAGGCCATCGATTGCATCCCCTATCACGTTAAACAAACGACCAAACACTTCCTTTCCAATTGGCATTTGGATTGGAGCTCCTGTTGCAAGAACCTCGACTCCACGGCTCAAACCATCGGTAGAATCCATAGAAACTGTTCTTACTGTGTCCTCACCAATATGAGATTGTACCTCTAGAACCAATATTGATCCATCTTTTCTGGCAATCTCAAGAGAATCAAAGATCCTTGGCAGTTCAGCATTCTCTGTGTCGAATTTTACGTCAACAACAGGACCGATAACCTGTGCAACTTTACCTGTAACTTTAGACATTATCTATTCCTTTATATTGTTTTTTTATAAATAACTAAAAAAGAACCTCTAACAACTTTTTCAAAATGATAAAAAGCCATTGCCTTTTTCAGGCTGCAAAGATAGTTTTTTTGTATAAAAGTCTATAAGAGAAATAATAACTTTTTTAGGAAAGCAGGCTGTCGAAGTTTTGCTTCGGAAAAATATTTCCTAAAAAAGACATTTTTGATTCCTCCATAAGGCCTTACAACGGGAAAATGTCTATCTTTAAAAACAATTTTTGGGTTCCAGAAGCCAGAAAAGTAAAACATGATAAAAATTACAGATACATCTTTTTTCCGGATTATTCTCTTCATTATTATTTACTTAAATATATATGGAACACTTGATTTCTTTTTTCCTGCTTTGAAAAAAAGTTTTGCTCTTTTACTTTCTCTGATAATCACTCATTTCCTGTCTCCAACCCTTAAGTATATAAGTATAAAAGGCATAAAGAGAATTCAGATCAAATGGATTTTTATTAAAAAACCTCTAATAATTAACTGCTAAATAAAAAAGAACGCTTAATGGCGTTCTTTTTTATTTATTTTGTTCTATTTCTAAGCTTGATCCTATTACTATTCCACCGTTACCGATTTCGCCAAATTCCTGGGCTGGTCCACATTTTTCCCAAGCATTACTGCAATGTGGTATGACAGCAACTGCAATGGTATCGTTGTTAAAAGTGGCGTAAGAGCCTCAATTGTATCGGGTACTTCAATCACGTAATCCGCAAGATCCCGCACACTGGTATCACCTTCGGTTACAATTCCAATGATCTTCCCTTGTCTGGATTTAATCTCCTGAATGTTGCTCACCACCTTTTCATAGTGTCCTTTTCTCGTGGCTATGACCACTACCGGCATCTCTTCATCAATAAGAGCAATAGGCCCGTGTTTCATTTCGGCAGCAGGATAACCTTCAGCGTGAATGTAGGAAATCTCCTTAAGTTTGAGAGCTCCTTCCAAAGCAACCGGGAAGTTGAAGCCACGGCCCAGGTAGAGGCAATTACGGGCATCTTTATATTTAAAAGCAACTTCTTTGATATGGTCATTTTCTTCTAAAGCTATCTCTATCTTCTGCGGGATAGTTTCCAATTCCTGCAGATGCATATGATAATCTGTATTTGAAATTGTGCCTTTAGCTTTAGCAAGTTTCAAAGCTATTAGAGTAAGCACTGTGATTTGAGTGGTAAACGCTTTTGTTGAAGCCACGCCAATTTCGGGACCTGCATGAGTGTATGCTCCGGCATTAGCTTCTCTGGAAATGGAAGATCCAACCACGTTACAAACTCCAAACACAAAAGCTCCTTTTTCTTTTGCAAGTTTTATAGCTGCCATGGTATCGGCCGTTTCCCCGCTTTGGGAAATAGCGATAACAATATCATCTGAATTAATAATTGGATTCCTGTACCGGAATTCAGATGCATATTCAACTTCTACAGGAATTCGGGCAAGATCTTCAAAAATGTATTCGGCGACCAGTCCTGCATGCCATGAAGTTCCGCAGGCTACGATGACTATTCGACGGGCATTGAGAAAACGCTCAAGATTATCATCAATTCCTGCCATACGAATAATGCCTTCTTCTGCATGTAATCTTCCGCGGTAGGTATCTTTTATAGCACTTGGCTGCTCATAGATCTCCTTGAGCATGAAGTGATCAAAATTATTTTTTTCTATTTGCTCCAAATTGAGTTGCAACTCATGTATATAAGGATCAACAAGGGAGTCATCAAAAATCTTTCTCACTTTCACCCCTTTGTGACGTCTTACTACTGCCATTTCACCGTCTTCAAGATAAATGGCGTTGTTGGTAAATTCGATGAAGGGAGAAGCATCTGATGCTATGAAATACTCATCATCACCAACGCCAATAGCCAATGGACTTCCCAGACGAGCCACCACAATCTCATTAGGTTTACTTTTGTCAAAAACAGCAATGGCATATGCACCTACTGTTTGATTGAGAGCAATTTGAACCGCCTTTCCAAGTTTAACCTTTTCCTTAAGAATAACATCTTCGATAAGGTTAACCAGTACTTCTGTATCTGTATCAGATTCAAATTTGTAACCCCGCTTTGTCAGTTCTTTTTTAAGACTTTCATAATTTTCAATAATCCCGTTGTGAATGACCACAAGATTTCCGGAATTTGAGATATGAGGATGGGAATTCACGTCATTTGGTACACCATGAGTTGCCCACCTGGTGTGACCAATTCCCAAAGTTCCTGAAGTATCGACTTCACTCTCCATCTTTGCCTTAAGATCGGCAACCTTTCCTTTTGTCTTGCTTACTTTTAATTCTTTTTCATCATAAAGTGCTATTCCCGCACTGTCATATCCTCTATACTCCAGTCTCTGGAGTCCTTTTAGCACAATGGGATAGGCTTCCCTGTGACCAATATATCCTACTATTCCACACATATTCTAATTCTTTGGTTCTGTATAATAAATATTTAGCTTGAGGCGCTTATCCTGATTTTCTGCATTTGGTCCGTAAAGAACAGTCGCCTCCGGAGTAAGCAGGGCACCACCGGGAACACTTTCTACCTCCGGGTTTGCAGCCGGAAGCACTTTATAAGGAGAAATTAAATTTACGTTTTGCGTTACCACCAATCCCAGTTTCACATTGGTAGAATCTCTGTTTAGAAGCTTGTCAATATGGTTGGTAATCCTAATTTTATAGCTAATTCCATTACCGTCTTCGTCTCTTTTTAAAGGCTCCAAATGACGATTGTTTACACCCGAAGAGGTTTGATTAGGCCTTCCCGGGGTGTCCAGAATATAATCGGCTAATATTGAATTATTCTCTAAATCGTACAGGTAAACCCTTTCGGCTTCATTGACGTCACTAATGTAATCACGGTTTACATAAAACTCAAGATGCGCTTCGTTGATAAGCCAATCATTTTCCCTTAAGAATTCCAGTTCATCAGAAACTCCGTCTTCATTGGCATCCGGACCGGAAAACAGATCAATAATTGCCATAGAACCTTCCCCTCCTTTCAAATAAAGATTTTCACTATCAAACTGGGGGACCTCCTGCTCAAAAGTATTTACCCTTACCCCACCAAACCTCAAGGTATAGGACCTTCTAACTTCGATCATTTCCTCTACGTCATCATCCTCATCAGCATCGGTTGCATCTATCACTTTAGTTCTGTAATAAATTGTAATACCGGCATTTGGATGCAGCAAATCAAGCAGCATCATCGTACCACTATTGTCAATCTCATCGGCTTTCAAGTAAAGACCTCTAAAATAATTTCTAAAATTACCTTGGTTCAACAGGTCTGAACTTCCTGCTTTATCAATGATCTTACTCTGAAAAAAATTATTGTCCAGTTTTAACCTAAGGGCAGGCGCCATTGTGACAGTATCGGTTTCGCCTGCTGCATCTACAGTGTATTCTTCTCTTTCTTCAGCCGAAGGAATAAAGCTTTTGTTTTCGTAGAGAGTATCAGGATTAGCAAAGCTCATGATCTGGGGCTCCAGATTAGAATAATATTTCTGAGCCTCTTCAAAATCTGATTCAGGATCATAGGTATTCAAAAAGTAACCCGATTCATAAACTGAAAGTTTAATCGGAGAATTGCCGTAGATGGAATCAAGAGCATATTTCACTTCCTCATCCTCGACGATTTCATGTGAAAAGTAAGGGATTGCAAGAACAACACTGTCAATTACCGGCTCGGTTCCAAAAGATGGATTAGCTGTAGTAAGCAACAGGTTAGAAAGCACACTGGCTTCCTGGATGCCAAATACTTCATCACTATAAACCCCCAGAAGATTAAGCGGTAAATTATTGGTTTGCACGGGGGGCAGATCATAAGAGCGTGCAGTGAGCAACGCATCATCATAAAGATCGGCATTAAAGCCGGGTTCTCCAATAACACTGCTGCCTACGGCATCAAAGTCGTCTTCGCAAGCAATTAATGAAAAAGCAGCAGCTACAACTGTTGCTAATCTCAACATCGTATTCTTTAAATTCATTCGAATTTTTTCTAATTAAGATAGTACCTGTTTGGTATAGAATTCCTGATAAGCCTGGGCAAATTCTTCCCGGTTCTTATAGCCTAAGACTGGCTTAGCAAGTTTACTCAAATATTTTTTTAGTTCATCAGGAATGTTATCCCCTGCAATAACAACAGCGTCTGAATTATCTACAGCTGTTTTCATAAGATTTACGTAGTTTGGCTTTTTCAAATGTTTTACCTGCTCATTCTCAAGACCGTCAAATAAAACTTTCTTGTGCATTTGATTATCTAACGTTCCTTCGAAATCCTGATTGTACACCGAAGTCACAATTTTTGCCTCACTAAATAAAGGTTCATTCCCGTAATAATTGCGAAGGTAAAGCGGCAGCAGGGAAGACAACCACCCGTTTACATGGATAATATCTGGTGACCAGTTAAGTTTTTTTACAGTTTCAATGACCCCTTTAGCAAAAAAAATAGCTCTTTCGTCATTATCTGGGAACAGATTCCCCTCTTCATCTGTAAGTGTGGCTTTTCTTTTAAAATAATCTTCATTATCTATAAAATAAACCTGCATCCTCTCCTTTGGAATTGACGCCACCTTAATGATAAGCGGCATATCGAGATCATTGATGACCAGATTCATACCAGAAAGTCTTATAACCTCATGAAGTTGATGCCTCCTTTCATTGATGTTCCCAAAACGCGGCATAAAAATGCGTATTTGCCCACCCTGGTTATTAACCATTCGCGGTGCTTCAAAAGACATAGATGAAATTTCTGTTTCGGGTAAGTAGGGAATAACTTCAGATGATACGTATAATATCCTCTTATCTTTCATAGGATCACTTTAATGCTGTTGTAAAATAAAAACACGCAAAAATACAAAATTTTATGCAGATTGCCAGTATTATATTAAGTTTGCAGGCCCTTAATTTTGGAATAAGATGCAGATTTTAAAGGAGAAGGAAGCTCTAAAGAAGCAGGTTAAAGCTTTAAAAAAGGCCCGGCAAAGTATAGGTTTTGTTCCCACAATGGGAGCATTACACGAGGGGCATCTCTCTTTAATTAAACTGGCGCTTTCCACATGTGATAAGGTTGTAGTAAGTATTTTTGTCAATCCTACTCAATTTGATAATCAGGACGATCTTCAGAAATACCCGCGCATCCTGGAAAAGGATGTTGAGCAAATTGAACAAATTAGTGGAGAAGTTATTGTCTTTTCTCCTCCATCTTCAGAAATGTACGGAGATCGAATATCTTCGGAAAAATTCTCCTTTGATGGGCTGGAATATCAAATGGAAGGGAAATACCGGGAAGGTCATTTCAATGGGGTGGGAACCATTGTTAAGAGATTATTTGAAATTGTTGAACCCGACAAAGCCTTTTTTGGAGAAAAAGATTATCAGCAGTTACAGATCATTAAAAAACTGGTAGAAAAACAGGGCCTGAACGTTGAAGTAGTTGGCTGCCCAATTTACCGGGAACCCAATGGATTGGCCAGAAGCTCCCGTAATGAAAGGCTAAGCCCCGAAGCACGACAAACAGCAGCTATTATTTACCAAATCCTGCAACAGGTAAAAGAGGAATTTGGCACAAAAAGTGCAAAAGAGATGAGTAAATGGGTTACAGAAAAATTTGAATCTCAACCCGGCCTTGTCCTGGAGTACTTTGAAATAGCAAATGCAGAGGACCTGGTGAGTATTCAGGAAAAAGAAATAAACAAAAAATATAGAGCCTTTATTGCTGCCTATGCTGGTGACATAAGGTTAATTGATAATATAGCTTTAAATTAGCAGTATGCAAATCCACGTTGTAAAGTCAAAAATTCATCGGGTAAAAGTTACGGGGGCCGATCTTAACTACATCGGCAGTATAACTATTGATGAAGATCTTATGGATGCAGCCAACATAATTGAGGGTGAAAAAGTGCAGATCGTGAATAATAATAATGGGGAAAGGCTGGAAACCTACGCCATTCCGGGACCCCGCAATAGCGGTGAGATCACTCTAAACGGGGCTGCCGCACGAAAAGTGGCAAAAGGAGATGTGTTGATCCTAATTACTTATGCTATCATGGATATTGAAGAAGCTAAAAACTTTAAGCCTTCTCTGGTTTTTCCTAACGAAGAAACAAACCTCCTCAATTAACTCTTGAAGAAAAAGCTTTTAAGATTTTCAAAAACTTTCCTCCCTCTGTTACTGGGAGTTTTTTTGATTTGGTATTCCCTTAGCAGTGCAACTCCCGCAGAACGCGAGGAATTATGGAACAACATTCTTCTTGCCGATCAAAAATGGGTTATTTTAAGTGTTTTTTTCGGAATCTTATCACATCTTTCCCGGGCTTACCGCTGGAAATTCCTGTTAGAGCCACTGGGTTATAAGCCACAACTGGCAAATAGTTTTATGGCCGTAATGGTGGGATATCTCGCTAACCTTGGGGTGCCAAGATCGGGAGAGGTGCTGCGGGGTGCAACTATTTCCAGCTATGAAAAAGTCCCTTTTGATAAGGCTTTTGGCACCATAGTGTCTGAAAGAATTGCAGACCTGGCTATGGTTTTATTAATTTCTACCTTCGGATTTCTTATTCAAACTGAAGGTTTAATCAATTATTTTCAGGATAACGATATCAATCCATTTATTTCAATAGGTATATTTCTTCTTTTGATCATTATTGGTGTTGCTCTTCTCAACCTGGTTAGAAGATCCAGCCATCCTTTAATGGTTAAAATTAAGGATTTTGCACGTGGTCTTCTGGAAGGAATGCGCAGTATCGTGAGGATGAAAAAGAAAAAAGAATTTATTTTTCATACCATCTTCATCTGGACAATGTACCTTTTGATGTTTTATGTTATAAAATTTGCTATTCCCGAAACTCACTCTCTATCAATGGCTGGCTTCATGGCTGCTTTTATTGTAGGCACTTTTGCCATAACCACTACTAACGGAGGAATTGGTGTTTATCCTATTGCAATGGGAGCCGTACTGCTGCTTTTTGGAATCAACCAACCCGCAGGGGAAGCATTCGGGTGGATCATGTGGGGTTCACAGACCTTGATGGTAGTAATCCTTGGCGGACTTTCCTTCTTATTTCTTCCTCTTTACAATCAAAAGAAATAATATCTATATTGCTTTAGGAAAAAAACCTATTGCATATGAAACAATTATACATTTTTATCTTTCTTTTTTTAGCTGTACAGTTAAGTTTTTCGCAAACCCTTTATAAAACAATTAACTCTTCAAAACTTGGAAAAGAACGGGAATTGAAGATACAGTTGCCCCGTGATTACGACCAAAATACTAAAAAGAAGTATCCTGTCATTCTAGTTCTTGACGGTGACTATCTTTTTGAACCTATGGCTGGGAATGTTGATTATTACTCTTACTGGGATGAAATTCCCGAAGCCATAGTTGTAGGGGTAAACCAGCTGCAAAGCAGAAATGATGATAGCAGTTACGATCCACAGCGTTTCCTTCCGGAAAAAAAAGGAGCTCAGTTTTTTGAATTTTTAGGCATGGAGTTGTTGCCTTTTATTGACAATACATACCGCACCTCAAGATTTGTAGCTATTGCAGGTCACGACCTCACCTCTAATTTCATTAATTATTATCTTTTCAAACCAGATCCGCTTTTTCAGGCATACATTAATTTGAGCCCTGACCTGGCACCCGAAATGAGCAACAGGCTTGTAGAAATACTTTCAACCACCCAGACTCCGCGGTGGTTTTACCTCGCCACCGGCTCAAATGACATTCCCGAGCTAAAAAAACACATAAGAGAGCTGAATAAAGAATTAACTTTAATAGAAAACGAAAAACTTCATTATCGCTTTGATGATTTTGAAGCTGCTACTCATTACACTCTTATAGGAAATGCACTACCAAAAGCACTGGAACATATTTTTGCGTCCTATAAACCAATCGGTTTAAAGGAGTATGACGAGTTGGTGATAATGGACAATTCAGCGTATGATTTTCTGGTGAAAAAATACGAACTCATCAACAACAATTTTGGAATAGAAAAGCTTGTTCGCATTAATGATTTTTTGGCAGTTGGCAAGGCCCTTGAGTACCGGGAGAAGTGGGAAGATTTGGAAAGATTGGGGGAACTGGCCCAAAAACAATATCCCCATATGGCATTGGGGGATTATTATAAAGGTCGTTCTTATGAAGCCAATGGCCAACCAAAGAAGGCCATGAAAACATTTCAGGGGGCCTACGGTAAAGAAGAAGTGGCCTTCGTTACAATGGATTTTATGCTTCAAAAAGCTGATTTAATTAAACAAGATTTCGGTTATTAGCAGCTCATTTGAAGTAACTCATTAATGGCCAAAATAAAGACTCTGTACTACTGTCAGAATTGTGGTGCGCAACACAGCAAATGGCAAGGCCAGTGTAATTCCTGTCGGGAATGGAATACTCTTGTCGAAGAAGTTATACAAAAATCTGATAATAAACCCTGGAATTCCGAGGCGGCTCCAAACCTTAAAAGGACCACCAAGCCTTTACGTATTTCGGAAATTGAAGTTTCAAAGGAAGAACGGCTCAAAACCAACAACCATGAACTTGACCGGGTTCTTGGAGGAGGAATTGTTCCGGGATCTCTCACCCTCCTGGGCGGAGAACCCGGTATTGGAAAAAGTACGCTTCTGCTTCAAATTTCCCTGAATCTTAATTATAGAACCCTTTACGTTTCAGGTGAAGAAAGCCAGCAACAAATAAAGATGCGGGCACAGCGAATTAATCCGGATTCTGATAAATGTTTTATTCTGACGGAAACAAAAACCCAGAATATTTTTCAGCAAATAGAAAAACTGGAGCCGGAAATTGTCATTATTGACTCCATTCAAACTCTGCAGACCGACTACATAGAAAGCGGGCCGGGCAGCATTTCACAGATCAGGGAGTGCACGGCAGAACTTATTAAGTTTGCAAAAGAAACCGCTACTCCTGTTATACTCATAGGCCATATCACCAAAGAAGGAAGTATAGCGGGTCCAAAAGTACTGGAACACATGGTGGACACTGTGCTGCAGTTTGAAGGCGATCGCAACCATGTCTACAGGATCCTTAGAGCCCATAAAAACCGGTTTGGTTCCACAAATGAACTGGGGATCTATGAAATGCAGGGCAATGGATTAAGAGAAGTAAGTAATCCCTCAGAAATTCTTATTTCCAAAAATGATGAAGACCTAAGCGGTACCGCTATTGCGGCCACTTTGGAAGGAATGCGGCCACTTATGATCGAAATACAGGCGCTGGTAAGTTCTGCAGTTTATGGAACACCCCAGAGGTCAACTACGGGATATAATGCAAAACGGCTCAATATGTTGCTGGCAGTTCTAGAGAAAAGAGCAGGATTTAAATTGGGCGCAAAAGATGTTTTTCTGAATATTACCGGCGGAATTTCTGTAGATGATCCGGCGCTGGATCTTGCCGTGGTAGCAGCAATACTCTCCTCAAATGAAGATATCGCAATACCCAAAGACATAAGTTTTGCAGCTGAAATCGGGTTGGCAGGCGAAGTACGACCGGTGACCCGTGTGGAACAGCGAATTCTGGAGGCTGAAAAATTAGGGTTTAGCAGTATTGTGGTTTCTGCTCAAAATAAGTTCCCGAAGAATAACTTTGAAATTAAAATTCAAAAAGTTTCAAAAATAGAAGACGTAGTGAGCTATTTATTTGGTTAACCCTGCGTTCACATGAAAAAATTAAAAAATAATGTTACCCGAAAATGTCATTTTTGAAAAACTTTCTCCTAAAGATCTTCAGGAGCTTCAAGAATTAAGTAGAAAAACTTTTGTAGACGCCTTTGGGGCAGAAAATAACCCACAAGATCTTGAAGCATATCTTAATTCTGTCTTTGGAGAAGATAACCTTAGCAGGGAATTACTAAATCCACTTTCGGAATTTTATTTTGCAAAACTGGAGGATTCAACAGTCGGATATTTCAAAATCAACTTAGGAGATGCACAAACCGATCTTCAGGAAGAAGATGGGATGGAACTCGAAAGAATTTACGTGAAGCAGGAATTTCAGAATCAAAAAATTGGACAACAAATACTGGATGCAGTAATAGAAATGGCAATCCAGAGAAGAATGAGATATCTTTGGCTCGGAGTATGGGAGAAAAACATTCGGGGCATCAACTTCTACCTAAAAAATAATTTTCAGATTTCCGGAACTCATCCTTACATGGTGGGCAGCGACCAGCAGACAGATAAAATAATGAAGCTTTTCCTGTAGAACCACTAACCCTTTTAAAAACTCATTTCTAAGTGCGATTTTTCTTTAGGGTGATTGGCACAGTTTCTGCCTTTTACCCGATGTGAGAATTCCCCGAAATCTATATATTACTGTGCTCTTGTTCAGCATATTGATGATTATGTCCTGTTCCAAAGTGAACAGGGTAAAAGATCTCTTTGTAAAACCAACCACCAGGGAAAAATATGAAAAGGATTATTCTCACGAACCGGCAGCTTATGCGCAGTGGCAAAGAACTTTTCAAAATGCCCTTTTAGACAGTGTAGCTGTTCAGCTTCCATATTCGGAAGCCGGTAAATTCACTGCTTCCGGATTTCAGGTGTTTGGTTATAATGTTGCCCTCACCCCGGGAGAACGACTTCGGATAGATGTAGAAACCGATTCTCTCAATATCCCTGTTTTCGTCGATCTTTACCAACAAGTTATTGATTCAGTAGTAAACTATAAACATATCAAGTCGGCCGGATTTGGAGAAACGGAAATTCAGCATGAAACTGAGGAGCCGGGAATTTTTAAGGTACTCCTTCAACCGGGAATGAATTCCGCTTCAGAATTTGCGATCAAAATTTATAAGGAACCGGTCTATACCTTTCCCGTAGCCGAAAAAGGAAATTCTGAAATTCAAAGTTACTGGGGTGCAGCACGGGATGGAGGGAGAAGAAGTCATGAGGGAATAGACATTTTTGCGCCCAAAGGAACTCCTGTCGTTGCGGTCACAGAAGGCCGGGTTTCCTCAACGGCAAATAAAGGTCTCGGCGGGAAACAGGTCTGGTTATGGGATGCGAAACGAGGAAATTCCCTTTATTATGCCCACCTCGACAGCATTATTGCTCGTGGCGGAATGAAAGTTTCTACAGGTGACACTTTGGGTCTTGTGGGCAATACCGGGAATGCCAGAACTACTCCGCCGCACCTTCACTTCGGAATTTACAAAGGATTTAGGGGAGCTCAGGATCCTTTGCCTTATGTGTATCAGCCTCCCGCCCCGGAAGATTTTACTTCGACTTCAGCTACAGAATATTTGCGGGCAACCGGCACCGCGAACCTTCGAAAAGGTCCTTCTTCGAAAGCTGAAATAGCCGGGCGTGCGAGCAAAAATGATACGCTGCAACTACTCGGTGAGACAACGAATTGGTATCATACCAGGATTCAGAATGAAAATTTCTTCATTCATAAAAGTCTGGCGGCACCATGGTAAGAATTATTCTATTCGAAATCAGGTTCCTGAAGCAGCTTATTTATCTCATCTAATTTAGGAGTAAGAATTACTTCAATTCTTCGGTTCTTAGCGCGCCCTTCGGCTGTGTCATTGGATGCAATTGGAGCATATTCTCCTCTACCTGCAGCGGTTAAGTTTTCAGCATTAATCCCGGAATTTTCCAGCAGTAACTGAACGATAGCCGTAGCTCTTTTTGTGGAAAGATCCCAGTTATTAGTCAGTTGACCACTACCGCTATATGGTACATTATCTGTATGCCCTTCTATAAGAACAGCAATATCGGGATTTTGAGCGAGGACTGATGCCAGCTGTTGCACGGCATTTTTTCCTTCAGGTCCCACTGCCCAGCTCCCCGAGCTGAACAATAGTTTGTTTTCCATGGAAACATAAACCTTTCCATCTCTCTGCTCAACCGTAAGACCTTTGCCCTCAAAGTTTACAAGGGCCTTGGAAATGGCATTTTTTAAAGCATTCATTTTAGCATCTTTTGCAGCTATAAGGCTCTCCAGTTCATCGACGCGTTGAGACCTTGCCGTAAGATCCTTCTGCAACTTTTCTAATCGGTTTTTTTCGGTAAGCAGGGCTTCTTCTTTAGCATCAAGTTCTGCCAGAAGTTCTCGATTCCTCCTGGAATTTTCGGAAAGGGCTGAAGAACTATTCGCTTCAAGAGCATCATATGAAGATGTCAATTTTTCATAACTGGCTCTGGTCGTATTGTACTCCTGCTGTAACCTATCTCTTTCAGCTATAGTTTTCTCATATTCGGCCTGCAAAGCTGCAAGATCGGCTTCGTTTTGCCTGTGTTTCACCTGCAGGTCATCAAACTCTTGTGAAAGCTCCCGGTTGTCTTCCTGTAATTGAGCGTGCTGATCTTCAAGATCTTTATAAACCTTAGAAGAAACACAAGAGGTAAGTAAGATCAAACTGCTTAAAAAAGCTAAAAAAAGATGTTTTTTCATAAGATGGAAATTAGTTGTAATCTAATTCGAGAAGAACAGGACAGTGATCGCTGTGTTTGGCATCGGGTAAAATCACGGCCCGTTTTAGTTTATCCATTAATGGTTCACTCACCATGTTGTAGTCAATTCTCCAGCCTTTGTTGTTTCCGCGAGCGCCGGCACGGTAACTCCACCAGGAATACTGACCGGGATCTGAATTGAAATGCCTGAAGGAATCCACAAATCCACTTTTAATAAAGTTCCCTATCCATTCCCTTTCCACAGGTAAAAATCCGGAAGTGTTTTTAAGCCTCACAGGATCATGAATATCTATCTCCTCATGACAAATGTTATAATCTCCACAGATCACCAGGTGCGGAATTTCCTGCTTTAACTCATCCACATACTTCTGAAAATCGGCCATATACTGAAGTTTATGGTCCAGCCGGGCAATATTGGTCCCCGAAGGTAAATACAAACTCATTACCGAAAAATCCTCAAAATCTACTCTAACATTGCGGCCTTCAAAATCCATATAATCGATTCCTGTTCCAAAAACTACATTTTTAGGTTCTTCTTTGCTGAGTATTGCCACCCCGCTATAACCTTTTTTCACAGCAGGAAACCAGGAATTGTATTTATAGCCCAGGTCTTCAAAGGGTTCCTGATCAAACTGATCTGGAGTAGCTTTTATTTCCTGAAGGCAAACCACATCGGCATTGGTTTTATCAAGCCAGTCTAAAAAGCCTTTTTTTATAGCAGCCCTTATTCCATTTACGTTGTAGGAAATAATCTTCATTCTTCTGAATTTTATACTGCCCAAAAATAGCATTTTTGGATGGCTTTTCAGAAGGAATGAAAGCGGAGTTTTCCGGGATTAATGAACAATAATGCGCTGTACCTTCCCCTCCTCCCGTGTACCAATACGCACTAAGTAAACTCCCGTTGCGGCGTAAGACATGTCAAGTGAATATTCATAACCTATTGCTCCTTTCTTTACCATTGATTCCACAACTTTTTGTCCCAGCATATCATGTACAGTTAACCAGAGCGGGCGCTGATATGCTGCGAAAAAATTGAGCTCGAAAATATCCCCTTCTAAAGAACTAATGACAAATTCCCCTTCCTGAATTTCAGATTCCTCAATACCATCAACCAAGACCACTGTATAATCTTCTGTAGTGCCAAATTCCATTACACTGCAAGGATCGTTGAGATCCCCTTCATATCTTGAGCTAACATCTCCGGCTCTTGCCCGTAAAATGTGCTCTCCTAAGGGTGCATTTTCAGGAAGGGTAAATTCAAATTCAGTTACAACAGAAGAAGAAGCTATATCACCAGATGTAATTAGTTGCTCTTCGGGCTCAAAGACCGCATTATCATTGAAATCTATCCACATCGAAAATTCGCTGCTGCTATTGGATCTTATTCCTACGTAATAAGTTTCCCTGTTCACATCAAGCCTTGCTGAGATCTCGAGAAAGTTATTATAACCATCATCACAGTATATATTTTCATTTACAATATCTTCCAGATAAAAGCTGTTGATCCCATCGCCAAAAGCACAGGATGAACCTTCGGGGATACAATTGAGCTGTGCAACAGTTTCTATCACTCCATCATTCTCTGTATCGCTGTCATTTTCAAGAAAGGTGGATGCTTCAATAATATACTTCCCGTTAGCCGAAAAATCAAATGGACTATTGAAGGTATAGGTAATTTGAGAGCCTACTTCCAAAACTTCATTCACAGTTTCGATCACAGGATTTCCACCATTGACAACATAATCTACCTGGAAATTATTCTGAGGTTCTCCTCCAAAGTTTTCTATGGTTACCACAATATTTTCTACACCCAGGTCTGATGCCGTTTCGGGATGAACAATTCTGGTGACGCCTATATCCCTTGGTGGCAGATGGTTTATACGGACAGACGAAGAATCATTCGCCAGATTCATGTCTCCTTCCAATTCTGTATATGCTGTTAGATCATATACTTCTCCAGGAGTGGAAAGGTCTATAGTTTCAGAAAATGTGAATTCTACCTGGTCGGTTGATGGAATTGTACCGCTAAAGATCTCGCTCACTACCTCTCCATCGTTCAACTGAAAAGCAACGGGAAAATTAGATTGTGATTGGCTCCCAAAATTTCTTATTCTCACCGTAATACTCTCACTGGTAGAAAGAGTGGCAGATACAGGAGAAATTACCTCGGTTACTCCTACATCTTGTGAAAACTCTGGTGCCAGCTTAAACACTCCCACCCGGTTTAAGCGGGAACCCGGCCTGAAGTATTCCCCGTTATACCAAAAAGTTTCATTATCTACAGGATCAATACTCGTGTGAGCATAATCCCCGTACCTGTTACTTTCACTTGGCGACGTGCTTTCAACAAGCGTTACCTCCTTTAAAGTCATTCGGTTAGGAGGATCGTTAAAAAATCGACCGGTAAATTTGAGAGTAGGAAGCATGGGAGTTTCAGGATTATCATCTACCAAAGTAAATCCCATTCCTATATTTCCATGTTTGTCAATATTTATACTTCCGCACCAGCGGTCACTGGAGTCGGGCGCATATGTCCCCTCCTGATAAATTACCCAGGGTTGATTATCTCCAAACTGGCGCAATTCATACCACCTTATTCCTGCATGCTCTGCAACGGAAGGATTTACATCTACCACAAAATTAAAAACAACCGAATTATGGGTCTCGAACCTCCTATAGGAGGTAGGATACATCACCGCACCTTGTAATGCATCAAGATCGGCATTTTCAAAAGGTTGCGGTAAGTTTGAAAATCCACCGCCGTCAAAAGTACTTTTAAAAGGTGTGAGACCCTGGGAAGGGCCTAGCTCCTGGGATTCGCTTATCGTCGAGTTCTGCAAATTGTTCCAGTCCACGTTAACATGCCAAATTTTAAGATGATCAAAATTTACCCCCATCCAGGAATCATCCTGATAAAAAATTACAGGCATATTTCCGGGAGGGGGTGGTTCATTCCCCGTAGCATTAAAAGCTGCAGGGCTATAAAATCCATTATTTCTCACTCCGGGAAGAGGAAAACCTACATGTCGTGCGGCTTCTCCCTGTAACATCCTATCCCTTTCAAGCACATAAACCACCTCATGTATTTCCGGGTCGTCAAGGTCTTGGTTTGTGGTAACATAATACCCATCACTCCACACGAAATATTTCGGATAATCTGGAAAGGTACCTGTAGCAAACCTATACGTGTACCAACCGTCATTCACGGGATCGGGACCTCGTGAAATGGCTACCAGCAGGGCATTGGTTGAATCTGTTTTATTAGGACAGCCGCGTAAAGGATTGAAAGGACAACCTGCAAATTGGGTGATAAGGAACCGGTCAGCAAATTGATCGTACAAAACTATCGGGTCTCCCAGTCTTTCTCCTTGAAATTCTCCTCCCAGCGATGAAAGATCTGTAGGTGGAAGAAGAATATTTCCCTGCTTATCAAAAACGGAAAAACCAGAATTATACGCATTGACATAATGGTTGGGGCCGGCAGCCCCTGTGGGATCTGTTGGAGTATGAAAGAGATTGGCAGCATCGAAAGAGAGAATTGCCTGTTTCATAGGAATTGAACCGGGCTTTTCCTGAAGGGCGGCATCTGTACTTTTTGGATAGCCTTTGCCGGGTACCACCCTGTTGGCAGTTCGGTTTTTTGGGTTTACTTCTTTTCTTATACTAACAGATGGAATTAGTTCTTTGGCCGAAAGAGGTTCAGAAACAGATGGCTCTGCCAGTCCCTGGGAAATTGGCCCCAATATTTCTTTAGTTTGGGCCTTAACCTGCACACCAACAAAAAAGATGAGTAAAAAAAGAAAATAATTTTTCACCATAAGAGGAACCTTTAACCTATAAATTTAGAAAATTAACATAAGCTGAAACAAAAAAAGAACAATTCGGGCCGAATTGTTCTTTTTTAACTCAAATTAAACAGAAAAAAGCTACTTCTTCAACCAGTGTTTGAAATCTGTCTCTTCTGCAATGATTTTTGAAATTTCAGAAATTGGAATTCTCTTCTGTTTCATGGAATCACGATATCTCACAGTTACTGTACGATCTTCAAGAGAATCGTGATCTACCGTGATACACATTGGAGTGCCGGCGGCATCCTGACGTCTATACCTGCGACCAATAGCATCTTTTTCATCATACTGCACATTGAAATCCCACTTTAAATCTTCAATGATCTCCTGTGCCATTTCGGGTAAACCATCTTTTTTAACTAGAGGCAGAACGGCTGCCTTAACAGGAGCTAATATTGCAGGTAATTTTAGAACAGTTCTCGAGCTGCCATCTTCCAGCTCTTCTTCTTTTAAAGAAGCCGATAGTACAGCTAAAAACATCCTGTCAAGCCCAATTGATGTTTCGATTACATACGGCACATAGTTTTCTCCAAGTTCCGGATCATAGAACCTCAACTTACGACCCGAAAATTCTTCATGTGCCTTAAGGTCAAAGTCGGTTCGGGAATGGATACCTTCAAGTTCCTTAAAACCAAAAGGAAAATTAAATTCAATATCTGTTGCGGCGTTTGCATAATGAGCAAGTTTTTCATGGTCGTGGAAACGGTAATTCTCCTCTCCCAAGCCTAGTGAAAAATGCCATTTTTGACGCACCTCTTTCCAGTGCTCATACCATTTAAGCTCTTCTCCGGGACGTACAAAATATTGCATCTCCATTTGCTCAAACTCCCTCATTCTAAATATGAATTGCCTGGCAACTATTTCATTTCTGAAAGCTTTTCCTGTTTGGGCAATTCCAAAAGGAACTTTCATCCTTCCGGTTTTTTGCACATTAGAAAAGTTAACGAAGATCCCCTGTGCGGTCTCAGGTCTAAGGTAAAGATCGGAAGCAGTTTCTGAAGATGCTCCCAGTTTGGTTCCAAACATGAGATTGAACTGTCTTACCTCGGTCCAGTTTTTAGAACCTGTTTCGGGATCGGCAATGCCCAGTTCTTCAATAAGAGCCTTCACATCTTTAAGATCTTCATTTGTAAGGGAGCGACCCAGGCGTTCCAGGATCTCTTTTCTTTCGGACAGATATCGCTGTACCCGATCGTTAGTATTTATAAATTGCTCCTCATCAAAAGCTTCTCCAAAACGTTTTCGCGCCTTTTCGATCTCCTTTTGCGCTTTCTGAAGGATCTTTTCGGCATGATCTTCAACAAGAACATCGGCCCTGTACCGCTTTTTAGAATCTTTATTATCAATTAGAGGATCATTAAAAGCATCTACGTGACCCGATGCTTTCCAGGTAGTGGGATGCATAAGGATAGCGGCATCAATTCCAACAATTTCCTGGTGCAGTTGCACCATGCTCTTCCACCAGTATTCCCTAATATTCTTTTTAAGTTCTGCTCCATTCTGTCCGTAATCATAAACAGCACTTAAGCCGTCATATATTTCGGAAGAAGCAAAAATGTACCCATACTCTTTAGCATGGGAAATTACGTATTTAAAAAAATCTTCTTGTTTTGCCATAGAGCAAAAATAAAAAAACCGCCCCGATCCAAGACAGGGCGGTAGGATTAATTGTCAATTGTTTTATCTAAGACTAAATCCGGTGGCTCCTATAAGATTAGTTCCTTCATAAACGAGCACTTTATAAGATCCTTCAATAAGCCGATCGGGATTGGTATTAGCTAAAATACACACATCAAGTTCTTCATTTTCATAGTAAACCTCATTTGCAGCGCTATATACCATGACACCGCCTTCGTGCTGAACGGCAATTTGATCTCCCACCAACTCATTATTTGGATTGTAAACCTGGACATATAAATCTTTATCTCCGGCAGTGGCCAAAGAATTCGGGGTAATGGTAAAGCAGGTTCTTATTTTATCAACCCGCCGCGTACGGTCATTTTCAACCAGCCTGCCGCTGTTTCTTTCGATTACTCCTTCTCCTCTTAAATTGCTAACCTTTAATTGAGCCGCGCGATCGATCTGGGAAGCCATTGTCTGAGTCTGGACCTGGAGTGAATCGGAAATTCTGGTTCTTTCCAGCAACATGTTATTCGTGCTGTCGATTTCTGTAATAAGCCGCAGATTTTGGTTGCTTAAACTGTCAACCACTCTAAACAATTGTTCTTTTTCGGCCTTAAGATTACTCACTTCCCGGCGATACCTTGATATTAAAACAAGGTTAGCTTCCATATCCTGTACCGAATCCCGAAGTGCAACTATTCTGCCTCTGGCTTCAGTTAACTCAGAATCGAGCCCTTCATTCTCGGCAATAGCCTCATCATATTTTACGATTAAATCGTTAAGTTCTCCTTCAATTACAGCTTTTTCCTGCTGCAATAATTCCTGATTCTCTTTTTCCTCGTTATAAAATTTAATAGTATAAATTCCTAATGCAACCAAAGCGACTGTCAAAACCCCGGTAAGGATCTTTAAAGCATTATTACTTTTTTGGTCTGTCATAACAAATGATATTTAACGGTTTACTTTTGTAAATTTAGGAGTTTTAATCAGGCTAAGACCAATTTGTTAACAAATGTTTCACGATTTCATTAACCTTCTCTATCCAAAGCTGTGCTGTTCATGTGAAACCACTTTAAATACTAATGAAAATATTCTTTGCACCTCCTGCCTTCATGAACTACCTATAGCCGATCACCACCTGGAAAAAGATAATCCTGTGGAAAAAATTTTCTACGGAAGAATTCCCGTTGAAAATGCAACTTCCCTCCTGCTATTTGAAAAGAAAGGTATGGTTCAAAAGCTTATTCACAACCTCAAGTACCGGGGCCATAAAGAAGTAGGTCCTTTTTTGGGAGCCTGGTTGGGAAGTGAATTGAAGGAATTATCTGCCTGGCAGGAAATCACGGTAGTTGTTCCTGTCCCTTTACACCGTAAAAAACTAAGAATAAGAGGGTTTAACCAGGTGGCGGGATTTGGACAGGAAATAGCAAAGTCTCTGGAAGTACCTTACCGGGATGACCTTCTGCTTAAAATAACAGCCACAAAAACCCAGACAATTAAGAAAAGGCTCGCCCGCTGGGGAACAATAGATGAAACTTTTATTATTCATAATTCTTCCTCCCTTGAGAATGCTCACGTGCTTTTGGTAGATGACCTGGTTACCACAGGTGCCACCCTTGAGGCCTGCGCCCAAAAACTTTTAAAAATTCCAAATCTGAGGATAAGCATTGCAACAATGGCTGTTACGCATTAGAACTTCAGGATTAGAAGAATAAATTGTTTCTTTGTACCAAATTTCTGTTTATGCAACGTGCCGGCGTACACTTCCTGCTCACATTATCTCTTATTCTCGCCTTTTCGGCCTGCGCAAAAAGAGGTACGCCAGACGGTGGACCCCTGGATACAGAACCACCCCGATACGTGAAGGCAAGGCCGGAGAATTTCACTACTAACTTTGACGCTAATGAAATAAGGATCCATTTTAATGAATACATTAAACTTTCAGATCCACAGCGACAAATTATTATTTCTCCTCCCATGGATCCCCGGCCCGACATAACTCCATTAGGGACCGCCAGCAGATCAATTCGGCTTGAAATTAATGATACTCTGGAACCGCGTACTACATACACAATCAACTTTGGAAGAAGTATTACAGATAACAATGAGGCGAACCCTCTTAGTTTTTTTACTTATGCATTTTCGACAGGACCCTATATTGATTCCCTTTCCATAAGAGGAAGCGTAAATGATGCAATTCTCAGGGCACCAGATCCTTTTATTTCTGTGATGCTATATGAGGTAGATTCTACTTATTCGGATTCAGTTATTTATTCACGTGTTCCCCGCTATGTTACCAATACGCTGGATAGTGCCACTACTTTTCAGTTAAATAATCTAAAGCAGGGAACTTATCAGCTGGTAGCTATGCGTGATGTGAACAACAATTACACGTTTGAACCCCAAACGGATAAAATTGCCTTTGCTGATGATTATATCACCATTCCCACAGATGAGGAATTTGGGCTAACTCTCTTTACCGAAGTATTGGAAGGAAATTTTGAAAGGCCCCAGGTAAAGGGGCAACAGCATATTATTTTTGGTTATACCGGACTTATGCTGGCCGATAGCATTTCTATTACCCCTTTAAATGTACCTCCAGACTTTGAGGATCGAATAACTAAGGATCCTGAAACAGATACTTTACATTACTGGTACAAACCATTTGAAGAACGGGACACCATTAAATTTATCGCTCAGACACCACGAGTTACTGATACATTAATTGCAAGATTAAGAACAGCAAAACGTGATACCCTGCAGTTTAACTTTGAGCCGCAATCTACCCTAGGCTTTCATCAGGAATTAAAAATCAGCCCTACTGTTCCTTTGGAGGAAATTATGGATTCCCTGGTGAGTATAACCCGGAGTGACAGCATGCCTGTACCTTTTACAGGAAGTTACGACAGGTGGAACAATGTCTACAGCCTTGACTTTGAAAAAGCCGAAAAACAGACTTATAGGGTAACAGCCTTACCGGGTGCTTTTACAGATTTCTTCGGAAGGATTAATGACACTCTTACATCACAGATACGAACACCTGCTCTTTCAGATCTTGGAAACCTTATCGTCAATCTCACGGGAGTTGAAGAATTTCCAGTTATTGTACAAGTCACAACAGAAAAAGGTGAAGTTATAGCCGAGAGATATTCCACCGGTAGTAATACCATTAATTTCGAAAATCTTAAGCCTGGTCAGTACTTGCTCAGGTTAATATATGATCGCAACGAGAACCGGGTGTGGGACACCGGTAGTTTTCTTGGAAGAAAACAACCGGAAACTGTGGTGTATTACCCCGTACCCATTGACGTAAGGGCAAACTGGGATGACACATACCCTTTTGATGCAAGCCCTGCAGCTGCTCCTATTAATGTACCGTAAACCGGTCCCGGTCCTGTAAAAACTTCAATTGAGAACGGGTGTCAATTAGATGCCGCTTGTTTAATTCTACGATTTCGGTGAATTCTTCTTCTTTCAGGTTGGAAGAGATCTGCTTTCCTAGACAATCATAAACTGCCGAATGTCCTACGTAATTGAGATCGCTTCCATTCCGGCCCACACGATTCAAACCTATACAATAGCTCATATTTTCAATGGCCCGGGCCTTTAGAAGTGTATCCCATGCTGCTACGCGGGCAGCCGGCCAGTTAGCCACATAAATAAGCAAGTCATAATCTTCGGTATTACGTGCCCAGACAGGAAAACGCAGGTCGTAGCACACCAGGGGACAAATCTTCCACCCTTTGAATTCCACAGTAAGACGCTCCTTTCCTGAAGCATAGGTCTCATTTTCTTTAGCCAGGGTAAAGGTGTGACGTTTATCATATTTTTGAGAGGTACCGTCCGGATGCACGAAGTAAAGTCGGTTATAAAAATTGCCATTTTCAGAAATTATCAAACTTCCTGTCACAGCTGCGTCTTTTTCCAATGCCATTTTTTGCATCCATTGAAAAGTTTCTCCTTTATGAGGTTCAGCCAGATTTTCCGCATTCATGGAAAATCCGGTAGAGAACATCTCAGGCAGAATAATTAAATCTGTCTCCTGCGGAAGTTCTTTTATCCTCTCTTCAAAAAGTGCTTTGTTCTGTTCAATATTCTCCCATTCAAGGTTTGCCTGAAGGAGTGCGGTGTTTAGAATTTGTGCCATACGTAAAGGTATGAAAAATCCCTTTTTCCCTGCTAAATGCTTGTTAAATGCTTGCATTGGCGGGAGAAGTTGAATAGTTTTAAATGAGAAAAAATTAAGTTATGAGTTTACAGTCATTTTTAGAAAAAGATTCTTTTCCTTCCAGTACTTCCCGTGGAATACTTGCAGGGTTTGTAGCAGGTCTTGTAGGTACAGCTGTCAAGGCAGGTGTTGAGCGATTTCTTGAGGTACGTAAGATCGACCAGAGATCTGCACAAATAAAGGTAATGGATAAGTTTTCTACTAAATTAGTAGGTACCCCAATTAAGCTTGAGAATGAAGCCATTGTTGAGCAGCTTGTCAATCTTCCTTTAGGTGCCACCGTTGGCGCCATTTATGGATACGGAAAAAGAGATAAGGATGAAGTAAATATTTTTGATGGGGCAATACTTGGAGCCACTACCTGGGCCTCTACTCATGAAACCAGTTTGCCTCTCATGGGGCTTGAAAAAAGTCCCGATAAAGTACCTTTTAAAACCCAGGCCAATGAATTAATTGCTCATGTCATCTTTGGAGTCACTACAGAAGTTGTTAGGGCATATATCAATGACAGCCTCAGAAAACACGAGGAGGAGTAAGCCTATTTTATCTTTTTCAGGATCTCTGCAGCCTTTTCCAATGTTTCATTGGTCTTTGCGAAGCAGAATCGCAACTGCCGGTAGTCTACCTGATCCTTATTAAACACTGAAACCGGAATACTGGCAATCCCGAATTCCTTGATGAGCTTACGTGAGAACTCCACGTCGGACTCATTGCTTATCTCTGAATAATCCAGTAACTGGAAGTAGGTTCCTTTTGAAGGAATTGCTTTAAAGGCTGTGTCTTTGATCAGGTTTAGGAAAGTATCCCTCTTTTCCTGATAAAATTCACCCAACTCCAGGTAATGCTTTGGTGTTTCGAGATATTTTGCAAAAGCTCTTTGGGTTGGATGATGAACACAAAAAACATTAACCTCCATTACCTTCCAAATCTCGGCCATTAATTCTTCGGGAGCTACACAATAGCCCATTTTCCAGCCGGTGTTGTGAAAAGTCTTTCCAAAAGAAGCACAAATAATTGCCCTTTTTGAGAGGTTAGGAAAAGCGGAAGCACTATGATGTTTAGCCTCATCAAAGGTAATGTGCTCGTAAACCTCATCGCTCAGCAATATGATATCTGTTCCTTCGAGTAACTTCTCCAACTGCAACATTTCCGCATTACTAAACACATTTCCGCTGGGATTGTGAGGCGTATTGATGATGAGCATTCGGGTTTTTGAACTTATCTTCTGCTTTATGGAATCAAAATTCAGCTTATATTCTTCTCCTTCCAGCTGTACAAGTACCGGAATTCCTCCATTTAATTTAATTGCGGGCTCATAGGAATCGTATGCCGGTTTTAGAACAATAACCTCATCTCCCGGATTGACAAATGCAGTAATGGCCAGGTATAAAGCCTGGGTGGCACCGTTTGTCACCGTAATCTCGGTTTTTTTATCATATTTTTTACCGTGCAGCGATTCGATCTTATTAACGATCTGCTCCCTTAGCAGTGCAATCCCGGCCAGAGGTGCATATTGGTTATATCCATCCAGCATAGCCTCATAAACCAGCTCTTTGAGCCGCTTATCTGTATCGAAATTTGGATAACCCTGAGAAAGATTAACAGCATCATGTTCATAAGCCATTTTTGACATGACTGAAAATATACTGGTCTCGTGCTTCGGAAGTTTAGAAGATATATTACTAACGGTTGCCATTTGTTTTTTCAATAAGTTCCAAAAAAAATCCCGAACTGCAAAGTCCGGGATCTTCAGAATTTTGAGGTGTCAAAAATGTTATTTTACACTGGCTCTCATGTACTCCCGGTTCATACGGGCAATATTTTCAAGGGAAATTCCCTTAGGACATTCAATTTCGCACGCACCTGTATTGGTGCAGTTTCCAAAACCTTCCTTGTCCATTTGCTCCACCATCGCAAGTACGCGACGATCGGCTTCAACTTCTCCCTGTGGCAATAGGGCCATCTGACTAACTTTAGCCGAAGTGAATAACATAGCGCTGGCATTCTTACAGGCTGCGACACAGGCTCCGCATCCAATACAGGTAGCGGCGTAAAAAGCAGCATCTGCCTGGTCTTTAGGAATAGGAATTGAATTTGCATCCTGGGTATTTCCTGAAGTGTTCACAGAAATATAACCTCCTGCCTGCTGAATCCTCTCAAAAGATGTACGGTCAACAACAAGATCTTTAATCACCGGAAATGCCTTTGCTCTGAAAGGTTCAATAGTAATGGTGTCTCCATCTTTAAACGCTCTCATGTGCAGCTGACAGGTAGTAATCCCCCTGTCCGGCCCGTGTGGCTCCCCATTAATCTGAAGGCTACATGTTCCGCAGATTCCTTCACGGCAATCGTGGTCAAAAACCACGGGCTCTTCTCCCTTGTCTATCAATTCCTGATTTAAAACATCAAGCATCTCAAGAAACGACATATCGGCCTCAATACCTCCCAGTGGGTAGGTTTGTATTCCTCCTTTAGAAGCGGCATCTTTTTGACGCCATATTTTTAGTGTAAGATTCATATCTTTAATTTGAAGATTTGAAGATTTGAAGATTTGATGATGAGTTAATTCAAATTGCCTCATTTTCAAATTTTCAAATTATTTGTAACTACGCGTTTTAACTTCGATATTCTCGTATTTCAATTCTTCTTTATGTAAAACTGCATCTGCAGGCTCTCCTGTATATTCCCAGGCAGCGACGTACATAAAGTTCTCATCGTCACGAAGAGCTTCCCCTTCTTCTGTTTGAAATTCCTCTCTAAAATGGCCTCCACAAGATTCTTCCCTATGTAGTGCATCTTTGGCAAATAATTCTCCGAGTTCAAGGAAATCGGCGACCCTACCGGCTTTTTCAAGCTCGGGGTTCATTTCGTTTATAGTTCCCGGAACACGTACCTCTTTCCAGAATTCTCCTCTCAATGCTTTTATTTCTGAAATAGCTTCTTTTAATCCGGTTGCATTTCGTGACATTCCGACTTTGTCCCACATGATCTTTCCAAGACGCTTGTGGAAATAATCTACAGACTTTGTTCCTTTAGTGTTTATAAAACGTTCTAATTGTCCACGGATGTTCTTTTCGGCTTCTTCAAATTCAGGAGAATCGGTTGGGATCTTTCCGGTACTAATATCGTTCGCAAGATAATCTCCCATAGTGTATGGTAGTACGAAGTATCCATCGGCCAGTCCCTGCATAAGTGCTGAAGCTCCAAGACGGTTTGCACCGTGATCTGAAAAGTTGGCTTCCCCGGCAGCATAAAGTCCCGGGACTGTAGTCTGAAGGTTGTAATCTACCCAAAGTCCTCCCATTGTGTAGTGAACAGCGGGGTAAATCTTCATAGGAGTTACATATGGATTCTCGTCCACGATCTTCTCGTACATCTGGAATAGGTTACCATATTTGGCTTCAACTACTGCTTTTCCAAGTTCTCTTATATCTTCTTCGGAAGCATTATCTATTTTTTGTGTAGAAACAGCCTCTCTTCCGTAGCGCATAAAGGCAGCGCTAAAATCAAGGTAAACAGCCTCACCTGTCTTATTTACTCCAAAACCTGCGTCGCATCGTTCTTTTGCGGCTCTTGACGCCACATCACGCGGCACAAGGTTACCAAAAGCAGGATAACGTCTTTCCAGGTAATAATCTCTATCTTCTTCAGCCAGTTCTGTTGGTTTCAGTTTTCCTTCGCGGATTGCTTTGGCATCTTCCAGTTTCTTTGGAACCCAGATACGACCGTCGTTCCGAAGGGATTCAGACATAAGCGTCAATTTAGATTGATGCTCTCCCGAAACCGGAATACATGTCGGGTGGATCTGAGTAAAACAAGGATTTGCGAAATATGCTCCCTTTTTGTGCACTTTCCAGGCTGCAGTAACATTACTTCCCATCGCATTGGTGGAAAGGAAAAATACATTTCCGTATCCGCCTGAAGCGATCACCACAGCATGTGCGCTGTGTCTTTCGATCTCTCCCGTTACAAGGTCCCGGGCAATAATTCCGCGGGCTTTTCCTCCAACAAGAACTACGTCCAACATTTCGTGACGGGTGTAGGATTTTATTTTTCCGCGGTTGATCTGCCTGTTCATGGCAGAATAACAACCTAACAACAACTGCTGTCCGGTTTGACCTTTTGCGTAAAAAGTTCTGGAAACTAGCACCCCTCCAAAGGAGCGGTTGTCAAGAAGACCACCATATTCACGCGCAAAAGGCACCCCCTGCGCAACACATTGGTCTATAATATTTCCTGAAACCTCTGCCAGGCGGTACACATTGGATTCCCGCGAACGGTAGTCCCCTCCTTTTACCGTATCATAGAACAAACGAAAATCTGAATCTCCGTCTCCCTGATAGTTTTTTGCGGCATTAATTCCTCCCTGTGCGGCAATTGAGTGCGCACGTCGGGGAGAATCCTGATAGCAAAATGTTTTTACGTTATACCCAAGTTCTGCCAGAGTAGCGGCAGCACTTCCGCCGGCCAGTCCTGTCCCTACAATAATAACATCTATATTCCGCTTATTGGCAGGATTGACCAGGTTGATCTTATTTTTATGATTGACCCACTTTTCGGCCAGCGGCCCCTGTGGTACTTTTGAATCTAATACTCCCATAGCTTAAATTTTATCCAGTACAAAATAGATGTAGAACGGAATAATGGCAAATAATAACGGCACAATAATGGCAAAACCAACTCCCACTCTTCTCACAAAAGTGTTGTATTTGGGGTGGTTAATTCCCAGAGACTGGAATCCGCTTCCAAAACCATGGTACAAGTGGAACCCGATAGCGATCATCGCGATCAAGTAAATAATTGCCCAGATAAGGCCCCATTCTGGATCTTGAAAAGTTTTTATAGTAATGGTGTAGAGGTCTTTTACTTCAGCCCCACTCTCGGTCGTATATATAAGGTTGGAGGTTTGATCTTGCTCTTCCATTTCCACAACAGCTACTCCATTTTCCATAACATGAACCGCTTCAATGTTACTTTCATCCCGCGTTTCCCATTCCCCGAATTTCATTTCTCCCCAGAAGTTAATCAAATGAATAACAATAAATGCAAGGATTATTGTTCCCAAAACACCCATGTTTCTTGAAGACCATTTGGAGTTTGTGGAGGGTTTAAAACTCACATACCCTTTAGGTCTCGCTTTCCTGTTGTTAATTGTAATAATGATCCCATCGATCACATGGAAAAGTATACTCGCAAAAGTAACTATAGACAATATTCTTACTGCAGGATTTGAGGTCATGAACAAGGCGTACTCATTGAATTGATCTCTTGCCCCCTCTCCCGAGGCCAATAACTGCAAGTTACCTGCCAGGTGCCCAACCAGGAATAAACAAAGGAACAGGCCGGTGAAAGCCATCCAGTACTTCTTTGCAAGCGATGACTTTAATAGCGCAGATTTTGCCATAAAATTTATGATTGTTTTAATAAATGAAAACAAAAATACGCCCTTTCACATCATTAGCAAACAAACCTTATTGAATTAGTCTTTATTTAGAATAAATTTAAAGAAGCTGCACAGACTCTATTTTTAAAGTTCACATCAATGTGATAATACACTTACATTCACCCTTTTACACTTTGATAATTACTGTGGTACTGAAAAATATGAGCCGTTTCGCAGTGATAACCAGGAACTATATTAAATCGGGAAATTCAAACTTGTCAGATCAAAAGAAAAAAGGATAAATTTGAATTGTTACGAAGCCTTGCTCTTCTTATCCCGAGTTTATCATTAACCACTATTCCTTAGCCCTTCCCAAGGCTTCTCGCTTTTAATTTTTTAAATTTGTTGCACACGCTAAAAAACAAACATGAAATATCATCAAATAGACCGCAAACTGTTCATTAAAAACAGGAAAAATTTTACTGAAAAAATGCAGCCGAACAGTTTGGCGGTGTTTAACTCCAATGACATTTATCCAATCGGGGCCGACAGCACAATGCCTTTCCAGCAGGCACGTGATCTTTTCTACCTTAGCGGAGTAGACCAGGATAAGAGCATACTCGTATTGTTTCCCGATGCTCCTTCAGAAAAACATAGAGAAATGCTCTTCCTCACAGAAACTAACGATCACATTGCCGTTTGGGAAGGTGAAAAATTGACGAAAGAAAAAGCTTTGGAAGTATCGGGTATCAAAAATGTCTTTTGGCTGAAGGATTTTGAAAAAGTATTTTTTGAAGTCATGACTCAGTGCGACACAGTTTACCTTAATACAAATGAGCATTACCGTGCAAATGTTGAGACCGAAACCCGGGAAGCCCGATTCATCAAATGGTGTAAGGAACAATTTCCCGCTCATCGTGTAGCGAAGAGTAATCCGATCCTGCAGCGCCTGCGTTCTGTAAAAGATCCTATCGAACTGGATCTAATGCAAAAAGCATGTGATATTACTGAGAAAGCTTTCCGCAGAGTTTTAAAATTTGTCAAACCGGGAGTTTGGGAATACGAAATTGAAGCCGAATACTGGCATGAAATGATAAGAAACCGCTCAAAAGGTTTTGCTTATACACCTATTATCGCCAGTGGAAATAACGCCAATGTGCTCCACTACATTGAGAACAACCAGCAGTGTAAAGAAGGAGAGCTCATTCTTCTAGATACCGGTGCCGAATATGCTAATTACGCAAGTGACCTTTCCCGAACCATTCCCGTCTCAGGGAAATATACAAAGCGCCAAAAAGAGGTTTACAACGCAGTGAACAGAATAAAAAATGACGCTACAAAATTGCTTGTGCCTAGTGCCGACTGGGCCGAATATCATAAGGAAGTCGGGAAACTAATGACTTCGGAATTGCTTGGACTCGGTCTCCTTGACAAAGCCGATGTCCAAAATGAAGATCCAGACTGGCCAGCCTATAAGAAATACTTCATGCACGGCACTTCCCACAATATTGGACTGGACACGCACGATTACGGTCTCCTTTATGAGCCAATGAAAGCCAATATGGTCTTTACCGTAGAACCGGGCATTTACATTCCCGATGAAGGCTTCGGAATTCGGTTAGAAGATGATGTTGTCATTCAGGAAAAAGGGGAACCCTTTAATCTGATGGGCAACATTCCGATAGAGGCCGATGAGATTGAGGAGATCATGAACAGCTAACTTCAGATATTGGTTAATGGTTATTAGTTAAAGGGAGTCAGGAACCTAACTAATAACCACTAACCTTTAACTCAAAATCCAATGATTCTAGACTTTAAGGAAGCAGAAATTTATTATTCGGTTGTTGGGGAAGGAGAGGCTACGGTCCTGCTTCACGGTTTTCTGGAATCTTCAAAGATCTGGGAGGAGTTCCTGCCGGAATTTTCCCGCTACGGAAAAATTATCACCATAGACCTGCCGGGCCATGGAAAGTCGGAATGTATTGGGGCAGTACACAGTATGGAACTGATGGCTGAAGTAGTCTATGAAATCCTGAAAACTACAGGTGTGAAAAAGGCTAATTTCATTGGTCATTCCATGGGAGGTTATGTGAGCCTTGCACTTCTGGAAAAACATCCTGAAATAATTAATGATCTTATGCTCCTCAATTCTACTCCTCAGGCAGATTCTGAAGAGAAGAAAGAAATAAGGGATCGATCAATCGAGTTGGTTCAAAAAAACAAACAGGCCTATGTAAGCATGGCCATTAACAACCTGCTTTCACCCAGCAACACCAGGAAATTTGCTGAAGAAATAGAGAAATTAAAGAAAGATGCAATGACTTTCCCAATAGAGGGAATTACAGCTGCTTTAAAAGGTATGAAAATTCGTACAAGTAAAACTTCAGTTCTCAAAAGTTATTCGGGAAATAAAGTTATAGTGGCAGGACAAGAAGATACTCTTGTTAATATACACGACCTAAAGCATTTGGCAAAAGCCTGTCAATGCAGGTTTATTATCTTTCCGGGTGGCCATCTTTCCTACATTGAAAGTAAAGAACGATTTATAAATTTGTGTATTTCGTCGAATAATTAACGTTGTTTGTCGATTTTTAAGAAAGTTTTATTAATTTCCGTTTTGAAACTTTTTTTAAATTCTCTAACAATGGAATATAAAAAGCCCCTTTTGTTTTCTCCCAAGGCTTGGATTTGCGCCATTTTTGATCACCGTTTTACGGTTTCTCAAAATATTACAGATCATATCAAGGAGTATAAATGCACCCGCTGCGGAGAAGAAGTGACTGATACTGCTCAAGGTTTTATAGCCAAGCTCACTCCTAAATTCAGGGAGACTAATGCTTATATCGCCAAGATTCACCAACGCAGATGTTCAAGAAAAATATTTGCGCAAAAAGGACTTTCCAGGGCTTCTTAATCTTCGCTCTTCATTGCATTCCAGCCGCGGGCGATCAACTCAATCTTTTGATTGGCACGGGTTACCAGGTGCATTCCTTCGCTCTCTTCAGTCATATGGCCAATTACAGTAAAATTAGGGTTGGCTTTTATTTTGTCGTAATCTCCCTGATCAATGGTAAAAAGAAGCTCATAATCTTCTCCACCACTTAGTGCAATTGTTGTACTGTCAAGTTCAAATTCCTCACAAACCGAAATAACCGAAGGATCCAACGGGATTTTCTCCTCGAAAAGATTTACTCCTGTTCCCGAATTCTTACACAGGTGGATAGTTTCAGAAGATAATCCGTCACTAATATCGATCATGGATGTCGGCTGGAGATCCAATGCTTTGAAAAGTGGCGGAATATCCTGGCGGGCTTCAGGTTTTAATTGTCGCTCAATAAGGTATGTGTAAGGATCGAGATCGGGTTGGGAATTTGGGTTCACCTTAAATACCTGCTTTTCCCTCTCTAAAATCTGTAAGCCCATGTAAGCAGCTCCAAGATCTCCGGTTACCACCAGTAGATCATTAGCCTTTGCTCCGCTCCGGTAAACAATCTCCTCCTCTTTTGCTGCACCCAGGGCGGTAACACTTATGATCATTCCCGAGGTTGATGAGGAAGTGTCGCCTCCAACAACATCTACTTTATAAAGCTTTGCCGCAAGTTCAATTCCAGCATAAAGTTCTTCAAGGGCCTCGACAGGAAAACGATTGGAAACAGCAATAGATATTGTGATTTGTCGGGCTTTTGAATTCATTGCGTACAAATCTGAAAGGTTAACCATCACCGCTTTATATCCTAAATGCTTCAGTGGCATATATGCCAGGTCAAAATGTACTCCTTCAACCAGAAGATCTGTAGTAATGACCACCTTCTCATCTTTATAATCCAGCACAGCAGCGTCATCACCAATGCCTTTTAAAGTGTTTTCAGGAGTAATGGTAAAATTGCGCGTCAAATGCTCAATTAAACCGAATTCTCCATATTCCGAAAGGTTCGTTCTGCTTTCCCGACTATTTTCAAACATAATCTTAATACATAAATTTCTGCAAAATTAGGGCTTAAATGTTCATTCAAAGAAGGATGTGGTCAAAAACACATTTTTGGAAGATAACCCAACACTAATTTTTTCATTTAATTCTGAAAATGAACCTGTTACATTGAAAAATCCCATAAGCCCTGGAAGTACAGCAAATAGCGGATGCTAATGAACTAATTCTTTTTTCTGATAGATTTTACCATGGTTAAACCTATTGTTTGTATTATATTTGCACTTAATTTAGAATTAATCTTTATAAGCAATGATAAAGGTAAGTGAAAGTGCCAAAAAAAGAATTGCCATGCTCATGCAGGAGGACGGGTTTGATGCTATGCAGGATTTTGTTCGCGTGGGAGTGAAGAGCGGTGGTTGTTCGGGTCTTTCTTATGAGCTAAAGTTTGATCATTCGAAGGCAGAAGAAGACCGACTTTTTGAAGATAATGATGTAAAGATTGTGGTAGACAAGAAAAGCGTTTTATACCTGGCAGGAACCATTTTGGAATACTCCGGTGGCTTAAACGGCAAAGGCTTTGTATTTAATAATCCTAATGCCAACAGGACTTGTGGATGTGGGGAAAGCTTTTCGCTCTAATTAGTTCAAAGTTCAAGGTTTATAGTTCAAGGTTAATGGCGACAGTAAAAAGTTTTGAAGATCTGGAGATTGGGACAAGTGCCCGGAAGATCTGCGATGACATCTTCAGAATTAAACAGAATACAGAGCTTAAATCTGATTATAAACTTTACAACCAAATTAATGGTTCTTCAGGATCTATAATGGATAATATTGCTGAAGGATTTGAAAGGAATGGAAACAGGGAATTTATTCAATTCCTTGCTGTGGCAAAAGCATCCTGTGGAGAAACACGATCCCAATTATATCGTGCTTCGGACAGGGAATATATAACAAAAGAAGAATTTGATCTTCTTTATGAAAAACTGATCTTATTGAGCAAGCAGATAAGCTCCTTCATTAACTATCTGCAAAAAAGTGATTTAAAACGAACGAAGTTTAGAGGATGAAAAACCTTAAACCTTGAACTTTAAACCAGGAACATAAGAAGATGGCATATACAGAAGATGATTTAAAGAAAGAGCTCGACAGTAAAGAGTACAAGTATGGATTCTATACCGATATTGAATCTGATACTTTCCCTGTTGGGCTTAATGAAGATATAGTACGCGCAATCTCCCTCAAGAAAAATGAGCCGGAATGGATGACCAACTGGCGCCTTGAAGCTTTTAGGGCATGGCAGCAGATGATAGAACCAGATTGGGCTAACGTACATTATAAAAAACCCAACTTTCAGGACATTTCCTACTATTCTGCGCCTTCAAAAAAGCCAAAATACGACAGCCTTGATGAAGTTGATCCGGAATTACTGGACACTTTTAAAAGACTTGGAATTTCTCTTGATGAGCAGAAAAAATTCGCAGGAGTGGCGGTAGATGTCGTAATGGATTCAGTTTCTGTGACCACAACTTTCAAAAAGACTCTTGGCGAAAAAGGAATTATTTTCTGCTCGATGAGTGAGGCCATTCAGGAGCACCCGGAACTTGTGAAAAAATATCTCGGAACTGTAGTCCCTCAAAGGGACAACTTTTATGCTGCATTAAATTCAGCAGTGTTTAGTGATGGGTCCTTCTGTTACATTCCGAAAGGTGTAAGATGCCCAATGGAATTGTCGACATATTTCAGGATTAATCAGGCAGGAACCGGCCAGTTTGAAAGAACTTTAGTGGTTGCCGATAAAGGCAGTTATGTAAGTTATTTAGAAGGTTGTACTGCGCCATCGAGGGATGAGAATCAATTACACGCTGCAGTTGTTGAGCTGATTGCTCTGGATGACGCCGAAATAAAATATTCAACTGTCCAGAACTGGTATCCCGGGGATAAAGAAGGAAAAGGTGGAGTATACAATTTCGTTACCAAACGCGGAATTTGTGAAAAGAATGCCAAGATTAGCTGGACCCAGGTGGAAACCGGTTCGGCAGTGACATGGAAATATCCGAGTTGTATTTTGAAAGGTGATAATTCGGTAGGAGAATTCTATTCTATTGCGGTAACAAACGATTATCAACAGGCAGATACCGGAACAAAAATGATCCACATTGGGAAAAACACCAAAAGCACAATCATTTCAAAAGGTATATCGGCAGGAAAAAGCCAGAACAGTTATCGGGGACTTGTACAAATCAATAGTAAAGCCGAAAATGCCCGAAATTTTTCACAGTGTGATTCCCTTTTAATGGGTAACAAATGTGGGGCGCATACTTTCCCATACATCGAGACGAAAAATAAATCGGCTAGAGTAGAACACGAGGCAACCACCAGTAAAATTGGTGAAGACCAGATCTTTTACTGTAACCAGAGAGGAATCGACACCGAAAAAGCCATTGCTCTTATAGTAAACGGTTTTAGCAAGGAAGTACTAAATAAATTGCCAATGGAATTTGCAGTGGAAGCACAGAAATTACTGGAAATTTCCCTTGAAGGATCTGTAGGATAAGAAGTTATGAGATTAGTTTATTTAGCATTACTGGCAGTTGTTTTAACGTTCGCGGGGTGTGGAGAAGAGTCTGCGCATGAAGAGATCGAACAGCAAACTGAGGTGATCAAGGACAGTATTCCTACAATAAACGGAGATTTTATTTTTCTTTCAGATGCTGGAGTACTAAAGGGTAAAGATTTTATATACGGGGTTCAAATGGATTCCATAAGCCGCAAACTGGCGGATAGTGTGGCCCCGTTTAAAAGGGATGAATTTGACATGATTCCGGTAAAGGTAAAAGCAAAAATAGTTCAAAATCCCGGGCAGAATGGTTGGGAAGAGCTGGTTCAAATTAAAGAAATCCTGGAAATTTCAGCCAAAGTTCCCGACACTGCAAGTACTCCAAGATTAAAAAAAGACATAGATAAACCCTGAAACTTCAGGAAATATAGAAATTATGCTTAAAATAAAGAATTTACACGCCAAAGTTGAAGGTCTTAAAATATTAAAAGGCATTGATCTCGAAATAAATGCGGGAGAAGTACATGCGATCATGGGGCCTAATGGTTCCGGGAAAAGTACACTTTCTTCTGTAATTGCCGGAAAAGAAGAATATGAAGTGACCCGCGGAGAAATCATTTTTGAAGGGGAGGAACTTACCGAATTTGATCCTGAAGAAAGAGCTCACAAAGGTGTATTTCTTTCTTTCCAATATCCGGTGGAAATTCCCGGGGTCACAGTGACCAATTTTATGCGTACTGTGATCAATGCCAACAGAAAAGCCAGAGGCGAGAAAGATATGCCGGCTAACGAAATGCTGAAGAAAATCCGTGAAAAATCTGAACTTTTAGAGATCGATCGCAAATTTCTTTCCCGCTCGCTTAACGAAGGTTTTTCCGGAGGGGAAAAGAAAAGGAATGAGATCTTTCAAATGGCGATGCTGGAGCCAAAACTGGCTATCCTTGACGAAACAGATTCAGGTTTGGATATTGATGCTCTTCGAATTGTGGCCAATGGGGTCAACAAACTCAGGAGACCAGATAATGCCACTTTGGTAATTACGCACTATCAAAGGTTACTGGATCATATCATTCCAGATTTTGTACACGTGATGCTTGACGGTAAAATTGTAAAATCTGGTGGAAAAGAACTGGCTTACGAGCTGGAGGAAAAAGGTTACGACTGGATTAAAGAAGAAGTAGGAGCGTAAGAACGCAGGAGAAAAACCTTTTAATTTTCCCCTTTTTGGGGAGTAAGAAAAAAGAACAATGGAGCTAAAAGATAAATTGCTTTCCTCATTTCTGGCTTTTGAAGAGAATGTGGATATGCATACAGACATCCACGAAATAAGAAGCCGGGCAATCAAGGATTTTGAAGAAAAGGGATTTCCCACCAGGAAGCAGGAAGCATGGAAATACACTTCGTTAAACAAGGTATTGAAGCATGATTATACAGTGTTTCCAAAAAAAGAGGACACCATTGATTATCGGGATGTTGAGAAATATTTTATTGATGACATTGATACCTATAAAATAGTTTTTATAGACGGAATTTATGCTTCTCATTTGTCGGCAACAACACACGAAAAGATTGATGCCTGCCTTATGTCTTCTGCATTAAACAGTTCGAAGTACAAGCCGATTATTGACAATTACTTTAATACTGTAGCGCCAAAGGAAAGCCTTACTTCGCTCAACACAGCATTTTCAAGGGAAGGCGCCTTCATTAATATCCCGAAGAACACGATGGCCGATAAGCCTATCCAGGTGATCAATTTTTCTACAGGAAATGAGTCGGCACTTTTGGTACAGCCAAGAAACCTTATTGTCGTGGGGGAAAATTCTCATGTACAGATCATAGAGAGGCATCAAAGTCTTACAGATCATCCTGTTTTGACGAATTCGGTAACTGAAATTTACGCCGACAAACGTGCTATTGTTGATTACTACAAGATCCAAAATGACAACCACCAGGCTTCATTGATCGATAATACATTCATTGAGCAGCACCGGGAAAGTAATTGTTCAGTTCATACTTTTTCCTTTGGTGGAAATCTTACGCGTAACAATCTCAATTTTTATCAAAAAGGAGAGCGTATAGATTCTACTTTAAAGGGTATTACAGTAATCGGGGGAAAACAGCATGTAGATCATAACACACTTGTGCATCATATCGAACCTAACTGTGAAAGTCACCAGGATTATAAAGGGGTTTTTGGAGAATCTTCTACAGGCGTCTTTAACGGAAAGATCATTGTAAATAAGGAGGCTCAAAAAACCAATGCCTTTCAAGCTAACAATAATATTCTCCTTGATGATAAAGCGACGATTAACTCTAAACCACAACTGGAGATCTTCGCCGATGATGTGAAGTGCAGCCACGGCTGTACTATTGGACAATTGGACGATGATGCCTTGTTCTATCTTCGTTCCCGCGGAATCCCCCTTAAAGAAGCCAGGGCACTGTTAATGTATGCCTTTGCCAATAATGTATTGGAGAGTGTGAAAATTCCCGAACTTAAGGCGAGGATCACCAAAATAATTGCTTTAAAACTTGGCGTTAATGTAGGCTACAGCTTATAGCCCCAATTTAAAATCATTTTAATGAAAGTTGCCTCTACCAAAGTTAATTTTGATGTCGAATCTATCCGAAAGGATTTCCCGATCCTCTCCCGCGAGGTGAATGGAAAACCCCTGGTTTATTTCGACAATGCGGCAACATCGCAAACTCCGCAGCAGGTAATAGATGCCATAGTTGACTATTATAGCCGCTATAATGCAAACATTCATCGCGGGGTACACACCTTGTCACAAGAAGCTACAGACGCTTATGAGCAGGCAAGAATTAAGGTGCAAAAGCATTTTAACGCGGATAAATCACATGAGATCATATTAACGTCGGGAACTACACACGCGATTAATCTTGTTGCCAGCGGATTTTCTTCCCTCCTGAAGGAAAACGAAGAGATCATAGTTTCGGCCCTTGAACATCACAGCAATATTGTTCCCTGGCAAATGCTCTGCGAGAAAACCGGTGCAAAGCTGAAGGTTATTCCAATGAATGACAACGGTACCCTAAACATGGAGGAGTATGAAAAACTTCTTTCTGAAAAGACAAAGCTTGTTTTTGTAAATCACGTTTCCAATGCTTTGGGTACCATAAATCCTGTTGAGGAAATTATCCGGAAAGCTCACAATGTAGGTGCCGCTGTTCTCTTGGACGGAGCCCAGGCAGCCCCACATATTAAGGCCAATGTCCAGGAGCTGGATGTGGATTTTTACGTGGTTTCAGCTCACAAAATGTGCGGACCTACAGGAGTAGGAATGCTCTATGGTAAAGAGGAGTGGTTAAAGAAACTACCCCCCTACCAGGGCGGAGGCGAAATGATCGCCACCGTAACCTTTGAAAACACTACTTACGCAGATCTTCCTCACAAATTTGAAGCCGGTACTCCGGATATCTGCGGCGGAATTGCCTTTGGAGCCGCTTTGGATTACATGAATGCCATTGGCTTTGAAAATATCGCTACATACGAGCACGAATTGCTGGAATATGCTACAGAAAAGCTTCTGGAGATAGAAGGACTGAGGATTTATGGAACTTCCGCAGAAAAAACGGCAGTCATATCTTTTAATATAGGAGACATTCATCCATACGACATAGGAACTATTATCGATAAATTAGGTATCGCCGTTCGTACCGGTCACCACTGTGCGCAGCCTGTAATGGATTATTATAAAATTCCCGGTACAGTAAGAGCTTCCTTTTCATTTTATAATACTAAAGAGGAAATCGATAAATTTATAGAAGCCGTTAAAAGAGCAAAAACAATGTTATCTTAAAAGATCAGGTTATGAGGAAAATCTTGTTTTTCATATCTTCCCTGATACTAATTTCATGCGCAAATGCAGCAGATACTGTAGCAGAAGAACCTTTGGATGGAGATTACAGGGTTACAGAAATTAAGGGGGATCAATCCCTGCCCAACGATATAATTTTTAATTTTAGTCCTGTGGGTAACAGACTTTCGGGAAATGCCGGGTGTAATAGATTTTCAGCTCATTATAATCAGCAGGGAAACAATGTTGAATTTTCCACCCCCATGAATACAAGGAAATTTTGCGAGGGGAAAATGGAAATTGAAAAACAAATTCTCTCTTCCCTTGAAAAGGCTTCCCGGCTGGATCATAATGGGAAAGAAATTGTCGTTTTTTCTAACAATGACGTACCTTTAATGACTTTAATAAAAATTGACCAAAGTGAGTAATATCAAAGAAATACAGGATGAGATCGTGGACGAGTTTGAAATGTTTGACGACTGGATGCAGCGGTATGAACACATGATCGAACTTGGAAAGTCTCTTCCCCTCATTGAGGAAAAATATAAAACTGAAGATAACCTCATAAAAGGTTGTCAAAGCAAAGTGTGGGTCCACGCTAATCTCGAAGGTGACCGCCTGATCTTTACAGCCGACAGTGATGCAATCATCACAAAAGGAATTATTGCTATTCTCATTAGAGCCTATTCCAATCAACATCCGAAAGACATTATTGAGGCAGATACGACATTTATCGATGAGATAGGATTAAAGGAACATTTATCACCTACCCGTGCCAATGGCCTGGTAAGTATGATAAAGCAGTTAAAAATGTATGCTGTGGCATATCAAACGCAATTGAATTAAAATGGAACACGCACAGAATTCGGAAGTTTTGGGAGAAAAAATTGTAACGGTACTAAAAACCATTTACGATCCCGAAATTCCTGTTGATATATACGAACTGGGATTGATTTATGATGTGATGGTAAACGAAGACAACGAGATCAAGATCCTTATGACACTTACCACTCCTAACTGTCCGGTAGCGGAATCACTACCTATGGAAGTGGAGGAAAGAGTCAAATCCATGAACGAAGTAAAGGATTGCGAAGTGGAGATTACTTTTGATCCTCCCTGGAGCCAGGATTTAATGAGCGAAGAAGCTAAACTGGAGCTCGGAATGCTTTAATCCAACACCTAATTGATCTCAACTTTGATGTCTGAAGAAATTGTAAACCGGGTAGCCAACAGCAAACTTGTGACCATTGACCTGGAGGAACTTTATCCTGCAGGCGAGCGCGTGGTTTTTGACATAAAAGACTGGCTTTTGGAAGGGCTTGTTCTAAGGGAAAAAGACTTCAGAGCCACTGCAAAAGCCTATGACTGGTCACAATATGAAGGAAAATATGTTGCTCTTACCTGCTCCACAGATGCTATAATTCCCGGATGGGCTTACATGCTTTTGAGTACCTATCTCGTTTCGTTTGCGAAGAAGGCGGTAGTAGGAAATTTAGAAACCCTGGAAACAGTACTTTATACCGAAGTTTTAAAGGAACTGGATGTTTCTAAATATTCAGATCTACCGGTGATCATTAAAGGCTGCTCGAGGAAACCCGTGCCTCAGAATGCATATTTATTATTAATTAATAAACTTCAGCCGGTAGCCAGGAGCATCATGTATGGTGAAGCTTGTTCTTCTGTGCCCCTGTTTAAGAAACAATAATGATCATTAGAAAGAGATAAAGATCCTTTTGCTAAAGGACTAGAAAAGAAATTTAAACCTTCATAAAAACAATTTTTTAATAAAACTCTTCTAAAGCAGTATAGACTTAAAATTCCTGCGAATGTTTAAAAAATTACTATTCATTTTTTTATTTTTTAATGTTTTTTCGGTTTCGGCCCAGGAAGGGGAGGAAACAGAAGAACAGCAAGAAGGTTGGACTACAGAAGGAAATGTTCAACTCCTTTTTAACCAATCAGCTTTTAATGAAGAATGGGCCGGGGGAGGAACTTCAAGTCTCGCAGGAAATCTTACTTTCAATTACGGCTTCAATTACCTGATGGATGATATCACCTGGGACAATAAAATCTGGGCCACCTATGGACTCACCAAAATTAAAACCGATGAATTTATCAGGAAGACCAGTGACAGGTTTGAAATAAACTCAATTGTGGGAAAACAGATCAAAGAAACCAAGTGGTTTTATTCATTTTTCGCCCATTTCCAGTCGCAGTTTGACAGTGGATATGTTTTTTCCGAAAATCCTGAAACAGGAGAGATTACTCGCACTGAAAACTCCCATTTTTTCTCCCCGGCCTTTTTAAAATCCGGACCCGGAATTGGTTGGCATAAAAGTGACGATTTGCATTTTAATATCGCACCGGCAACTTTACGGTTTATTTTTGTGGATGGTGATTTTACCAGTGCCCCGGGATATGTCGATGGAGATTACTATGGAGTTGATAAAGGAGAAACCATGCGTTTTGAATTTGGTGCTTCCTTAACGGGATACGCAAAAGTTGAACTGGTTGAAAACGTCTCTGTAGCAAATTCTCTAAGCCTTTATTCAAATTATCTCGATTCTCCCGGAAATATAGATATGGATTACCTGATGGAACTTAATATGGCTATTAATGATTTCCTTACTGCCAGTTTAATTTTTCAGGCAATCTACGATGATAATACTGTAGGTGCTTTCCAATTAAGGGAAGTCTTTGGTGCCGGTATTACCTATACCTTCTAAAAAGGGTATTTTTAAAAGAAATCTTCAGCAGCTTTATTTTTGGCGAATGTTTAAGACCGCCGTTTAGTACTTGTTTCGGCTTGTACTAATCATTTGTGTAACTTTGTGGATATAGCCAATCTTTTATGTTAGAAAGAAACGATTTAGAATACGAAAAAGTAGTTTTAATTGGGATCGTCACCCGGGAGCAAAACGAAGAAAAGCTCGAAGAATATCTTGACGAACTTGAGTTCCTGACCTACACCGCAGGAGGGGAAGTGGTGAAGCGTTACACCCAAAAAATGAAGCGCCCGGATCCGAAAACCTTCATAGGTTCCGGGAAAATGGAAGAAGTGCGGAACTACATTAACGAAAATGAAGTTGGAACTGCCATTTTTGATGATGAACTCTCCCCGGCCCAGCAAAAAAACATTGAACACGTTTTAAATTGTAAGGTGCTGGACAGAACAAACCTTATTCTAGACATTTTCGCCCAGCGCGCCACTACAAGCTACGCCCGTACGCAGGTAGAACTGGCACAATATCAATATTTACTGCCCCGCCTTGCCGGGATGTGGACTCACCTTGAACGCCAACGAGGTGGTATTGGAATGAGAGGACCCGGGGAAACAGAGATCGAAACTGACAGACGTATTGTACGTGATAAGATCTCCCTTTTAAAGAAAAAGCTGGAGACCATTGATAAGCAAATGGAAGTGCAACGAGGTAATCGCGGACAGCTGGTGAGGGTTGCCCTGGTGGGTTATACCAATGTGGGGAAATCAACTTTAATGAATGTAATAAGCAAGAGTAAAGTTTTTGCTGAAAACAAATTATTTGCGACCCTGGACACTACGGTAAGAAAGGTGGTGATTAGAAATCTGCCTTTCCTACTTACAGATACCGTTGGATTCATCCGGAAGCTGCCCACTCAACTGGTAGAGTCTTTTAAATCTACACTTGATGAAGTTCGGGAGGCAGATCTATTGTTGCACGTAGTGGATATTTCGCATCCTCAGTTTGAGGATCATATTGCTTCGGTAAATCAGATCCTGGCAGAGATTAAAAGTGCTGAAAAACCTACCCTAATGGTTTTCAATAAAATTGATGCTTATGAAGCTGAAAAGATTGAGGAAGATGATCTAATGACCGAAAAAACCAGTTCCCATTACACTCTGGCAGAATGGGAGAACACCTGGATGAATCGTTTGGGAGACAATGTTCTCTTTATTTCTGCACTTAACAAGGAGAACATGGAAGAATTTAGGAAAAAGGTGTACGATGCAGTTCGGGAGATTCATATTACCAGATTCCCCTACAACAATTTCCTTTATCCGGAATACGATACGTACACAGATGAGGAAGAATAATTTCTGAAAATGTGGTATTTTTAGGTATCTAATATCTTACCTATGAGAAAACTATTTTTTTTACCCATACTATTATTTTTTACCGTAAGTGCTGCCCAGGATCTGGAAGGTTCATGGCAACTTATAGAAATTAATGATCAACCGGTTAATGACCGGGAAACCGTACGGATCTATATGGACAATTATTTTGCTCAGGGCACCAGGGAAACCGGAACGAACAAATTTATAAGTGCGACCGGAGGTGAATATTCTTTTGATGAGATCTACAGGGAAACTTACGATTTTGATACGCAGGATACCTCTGTAATCGGGAAAACAAAAGATTTTGACACAGAGCTACAACAAAATTTATTTATTCTTACGGCTCAGGATGGCAGCACCTATACCTGGAAACGAATATCCCGTGAGTATGACGATTTATCCGGAAATTGGGTAATCACAGGCAGACAAAGAAACGGTGAAATGAGCCGCAGCACTCCCGGTGACAGAAGAACTATTAAAATCCTTGGTGGGGATCGTTTTCAATGGGTGGCATTTAATTCAGCAACAGGTGAATTTTCTGGAACCGGCGGTGGGACTTATTCCGCAGAAGATGGAAAATACATAGAAAATATTGAATTTTTCTCACGAGATGATAGCAGGGTTGGAGCCAGCCTGGGATTTGATTATGAAGTAAATGATGGTGAGTGGCATCACAGCGGAAAAAGCTCTAAAGGAGATCCTATTTATGAAATCTGGTCTCCTTATGCGGAGGCCTATAAGGAATAGATATTACTCTACTGAGGAAAGATTAAAAACCGCTTCGCTAAAAGAACCAAGAGCCAAGACAGATTCTGAAATAGAATCTTTATTTAAACATTTAGATCACTCCAGACCTCACAGGTTTCGGAGACCTGTAAGGTCTTTTCGTTTAACCCATCGCCAAAACTGCCTTTTCAGCACATTTCTCTCCATCGATAGCTGCTGAGACAATTCCGCCGGCATATCCTGCACCTTCTCCACAGGGATAAAGACCTTTTATCTGGACATGCTCAAGAGTAGCAGGATCTCTGGGAATACGCACCGGCGAGGAAGTTCTGGATTCAGTAGCGTGAACTACTGCTTCGTTTGTGAAGTATCCTTTCATACTTTTCCCGAATTCTACAAAGCCCTTCTGAAGGCTTTTGTGAACAAAACCAGGTAAAACTTCCCCTAGTTCAACCAAAGTTATTCCCGGTTTATAGGACGTTTCAGGAAGATTTCCCGAAATTTTTCCGTTACTGAAATCGACCAATCTTTGTGCCGGAGCGGTTTGGGTTTTTCCGCCGGCTAACCATGCTTTCTGTTCCACTTCCTGCTGAAATTTGAGAGCTGCCAGCGGTGAAGTGCCAAAAATGGCATAATCCGATGGTTTTATTTCCACCACAATTCCCGAATTTGCCGTCGCCTGATCTCTTTTGCTGGGCGACCATCCATTGGTTACAATCTCACCCGGAGAGGTTGCACAAGGCGCAATAATTCCTCCGGGGCACATGCAGAAGGAGTAAACTCCTCTGCCGCCAACCTGTTTTACTATGCTGTACGAGGAAGGAGGTAAAAACTCTCCCCGATTTGGGGTGTGATATTGGATCTGGTCGATCAAAACCTGTGGATGCTCCACTCTTACCCCCAAAGCGAAGGGCTTTGCTTCAATATGAATATTCTTATTGTAAAGCAGAAAAAAAATGTCTCTTGCCGAATGTCCGGTGGCTAAAATGACTTTTTTGGCAGTTATTTTTCTTCCGTCCAACAGAGTTACCCCCTGTATCTCTGCATCTTTTACCTGAAGATCGGTAACACGGGAGTTGAAAAGCACCTCTCCGCCATATTTTTTAATAGTTTTCGTTATATCCTGTATGATAGCAGGTAACTTATTGGTCCCGATATGTGGATGTGCCTCCACCAGGATTTCTTTTGTCGCTCCAAAAGCGACGAACAGTTCAAGAACCCTTTTTACATCTCCGCGTTTTTTGCTTCGGGTGTAGAGCTTTCCATCTGAATAAGTTCCTGCGCCGCCCTCTCCAAAACAGTAGTTTGAATCTTCATTTACAACATGCTCAATATTCAGCTTTTTGAGGTCCCGGCGGCGGGCGCGGACATCCTTTCCTCTTTCAATCACAATGGGTTTTTTTCCCAGTTCAATGCAGCGCAAGGCAGCGAAGAGTCCGGCAGGACCGGCACCCACTATGATCACTGCGTCGGCATTAGAGACATCTTTATATTCCGGAGTGGTGATCTTTTCTTCTTTAAAATCTTCCTGCAGGTATACCTGTACCTTCAGGTTTACCTTGATCTTTTTCTGTCGGGCATCAATGCTTCTTTTCAATACCTCCACATGTCTTATTTCAGAAAACGGAAGACCCTTTTCCCTGGAAAGATGGTGTTTTAAAGCATCAGCATTACCGGCAGTTTCAGGAGAGACCTGGAAAGAAAATTCTTGTTGCAACTGTTCTAATTTTCGTGCAAAGATAAGTTTTCTCTTTTTGTATTATTCTGCAGTGATCATAACATCATCCAGCTCATATATTCCATTGTAATAGGAGTGATCGCTGCCGGTGTACCTGAAGGCGACATGACCTTTTCCGGAGATGCAGGAAAGATCCACAAGGCCCGAAGAGATCCAGTCGCCAAAGAAGTCATTGTTCTGCGCCACATAAGCTGAAGGAAGGATTTTCCATTCGGCCTCCAGGAGGTTTTCTTCCATTCCATCCCAGTTAGTGGAAATAAGCACTTCCATAAAACTACCATTAGCCAAACTGGTGGAGGTTTTAAAACTTAGAACTTCTCCGCTATTGGTGTCAAAATTAATTTTGGGAGTAATCAACCAGCTTATACTACGGGAATCTCCCGAACCTGAAGGTCGCATCCTGGCCGAGCGGCCCAAAGAGGCATTCGCTCCACTTGCCGTAAAAGCTTCCCACGCACGAGATCCCTCCTGAATAATGTTTTTCCAGCCTTTCCCTTCCACCGGTTTATTATTCTTTTGGGAGCTAAAGTCATCTTCAAACAAGATCTTACTACCGGTTGAAGTAGCCAGACCACAATCAACTACTTCTGGATCACAGCGAGGACTTTTTCCAAAGTCAATATCTCCCGGAAAGTTCATGTAGATGGTATAAAGCTCATCGTAAAAATCCCGGGTCAATATTCCTCTCACATTGCCTGAACCTGAAGGCAGTTTTAAAGCTGCAAAATCGGCATAAGTACTGGTGCTTAAGATGAAAGGGAAATCTCCCTTACAGCTCTCCACCAGTCTTTCCCCATCAAATTCATCGTTCTGTTCGGCAGCATAAGTTGCAGTTCTTTGAGGATCGGTCAGGAGTTTATTGAATTGCACATTATTGATTTGCACATAGAGATTTTCCAGATTGTCATTAAATTCTGAAGCTTGTATAACTTTAGGTTCGATTTCCACAACTTCAGAACTTCGGGTAAGATGGTGAGAAACCATCGACTGCGGAATATTTACAATTTGCTGCCCCTCAGCCACACCCAGAGCAGCAACTCCATTAGCCAGACCCACACTTAGGCCGTTAAGGTTGATGTAAATTTTTCTTCCGAAGTTATAGAACTGATAATATGAACCCATATTGACTTTGATATTAATACCCGCTGTTGGATCCTGTGGTTTATCCTGAACTACCAGTTCCTTGTAAAAATTTCCTGCCTCGTCGCTGGAAACCACATACGCCTCAAGTATCAGGTCCTGATCAAAGGTTACCACCCTCTCCTGATCTTGAAAAAATAATCCTAAAACAGCCTGCAGGTCCATATTAGTTTCTACACCGGGATCCACGGATGATTCAGGTATTGAATAATCATCTTCGGGTGCACAGGCACTTAAGATCAGCAAGCTCAAAAATGGCAAAATTCGTTTCATTTTTTCAAAATCTATAGTAAACATGAGCGTAGTAGGTGGTACCGGGCCCAAACCAGTATTTGGATCCGAAAATTGGTTGCTCTCTTTCCATATCGGCTTTAAGCAAATCATAATTAACATTTCTGGATTGTTCATAGCCACCAGTTTTATAGGTAGAATCCAATATGTTGTTCAAGCTGCCAAAAATGCCAACAAATTTATTCTTAAGCCTCCAGGATTTACCGCCTACAAGGTTTACCAGCATATAACTTTCGAATTCCTCCTGCCGCAACAGTCTTTGAGCTACCCTCTCATCATAATGATTAAATGGAAGACCATCTACATCGGTTTTAAAATTTTGGGTTCTGGGCAGGGGTGCCACATCAATAAATGTCTTCGAAAAGAAGTTCGCAGAAGCTGAAATCCACCAATAAGCCGGATCCCGGTATTCAAACCCCGCCTGGACTACCCGCTGAGGTCCCCCGGGAAGTCGGTAACCTTCTAATGATGTTTTGCCCATGTGCCTCACCTCCGTAAAATCATCAGAGGTTAGATACACCTGTGGATTATTATTATAAATGTATTCTCCAACAGACCCGGCGGTGCGAATTTTAACTGTAGTGGTAAGCGGAATTTCAAGACCAAACTCAAGGCCAATGTGTCTTTTGTCAATCCCGGTCATTACTTCCTGAACAAAGGCATTCGTCACCTCCCTTCCCGATCCCGAGAGACCATCTGCATAATAAAACGATACTTCTGTCACATCCTTAAAAGTGCCATAAAAACCGGTAATTCTTCCGGTAAGGAAAGGTGAACGAACCGTATAACCGGCATCGGCCGTAAAAATTTTCTCATTTCTTAAGCCTGTTACCACGTCATTGTTCTGCCTCGCATTTGAAAAGGTATTCCGTAGAGCCGGTGGTTTTGTAAAATATGCCAAATTGGTGTTTAGATAATTCCTGCCGTTTATCTTATACGTTATACCGCCTTTTGAACCATAATTTCCGAAGTTCAGCTCATTGCTGTTGCCGAGAGAATTGTCAGGGAAATTACCGTTCTGGAAGTAACCTGTTCGTTGGTAGGAAATAAAGGAACCCTGCGTTGCTACATAAGTTTCTATTTTTCTGAAATTGAATTCTGCCTGAAGAAATCCTCCACCATTGGTTGCGTTAAGATCATAATGGTATTTAAAAATATCACTCTCTGCTACTAGTTTATTGATATTTTGAAGGTCATTCTGGGCTTCAGTGCCTTTTGAAAAAGAATCAACATCAAGAAAAGCAGCAGCTCCAAAAAGATCGAGGATCGATGCAAAGTTTTCGCTGTTAAGTTGTCGGAAATTTAGTGCTCCAGTAAATACCACCTGAGAAGACAAGGAATACCTGAAATTTGAACTGGCAGTGAATTGTCGGTCGTCTGTCCTGTCCTCATAAAGTGCATAAATGGCATTGCCACCCCCAACTGTAGCCGCTTCATTGGCAAGATATAAATCCTCCCAATTAACCTGTCCCTAGTTGCGAAAATTCTGTTCGGCCAAATAGGCTCCCCGAAAATCAGGATTATTTTCCAACCTGAGGAAGTATGAAGGCAACTTCTGGTAGTAAGCAGGATCTGGATTACTGCCAACACCTAAAAATATGCTTTCGGAACCGGAATTATACAAGCGGCTGCCCCCATAATCGATCCTGCTGTTTCCGGTTGTACCAAATTGGTAAGCCACACTGGAATTTATTTCCAAATCCTCTGAAACTGCCCAATAATGGTTAATCATGAGAACAGGCTCCTCTACTTCCCTTATTCTCGAGTTTCTAATTTCTCCATTCTGCCAGCCCCAATACGAGTTATAAGTATTTCCCTTAATTTCATAAACTTCCTGAGTATTGGGAGAATTTTTACCTCTTTTATTCGGCGTGTAGAACCCGGTAAAGTTCAGGCTATGTGAATCATTAAATTTCTTTTCTACTGAAGCGAAAAAAGAGTTCGCATCATAATAACTACCTTCAACAAACCTTTGTTGAGCGAATCTTCTTGACAGGGACAAAGAATAGGCCCACCCGGAGGGTAGTAGCCCGCTGTGGTAACTCCCCATTGCCCTTCCTGAATAGGAACGATTTGCCACTGCATAGGAAAATTTACCTCCATTTTGATATTGTGAGGCCCGCATAATGATGTTAGTTGTACCTGCCGGGCCGCCGAAAGAAACATCGGAAGGGGTAGTACTTCTAGAAAATTCCTGGTTTCTCTGTACATCATTCAATCCTCCCCAGTTGCTCCACAATGGTCTTCCATTATATATTTTATTCATTTCCACACCGTTTATGAGTACCTTCCCATATTCACTATCATAGCCCCGGGGCCTGAAAAAAGCAGGGCTAAAATCAAAGGCCGCGGCATTGAGAAACACATCTTTGGAAGCTTGTAAAAGGCCGGAAATATTTGCGTAACCCCCGTCTTCATCGAGTTCGTGGTCGGCCAGGGAAATAATTTCTGTTTGCTGCTGCATCTCGGGCAGATTGGGTTCCAGTTCGATCTTTCCCAGATCAATACTTTCAGAATAAATCCTCACAGGAAAATGCTTCTCAAAAAAAGCATTTTTGGAAAGTGATAGAATGTGCTCTCCCTGCGGAAGTGTTCCAGACAAAGAGAAGTTTCCATCAACATCTGTACTTGCCTCTAAAGTGGTATTAGAAAGCCTCACAGAAACTCCATACAGAGGCTTTCCTGAAATCTGGTCAATCACAGTACCTTTAAGTTCCTGACTAAAAGCAGCAGGTATGGAGAAAAAAAGAAAAGGAAATATTATCCTCCCAAAAGAAAATATTTTCATAAAACATTACGGGGGAGGCATTTAGGGCGCAATAATACATTTATTATTTTATCTTTGACCACCTCCCCATAATATTTAACAAATTAAAATTCAGGTGGTTAATAATATTATCCGGACTCTCATTCTCTTTTATTTTTCAAGTATCTTTTTTACTGCTTTCGCACAGGAAGTAAAAGATTTCAGTGTGGTAAGTATTGCTTTCTATAATGTAGAGAACCTCTTCGATACTCAAGATGATCCTCAAATTTTCGATGAGGATTTTACCCCGACAGGAAAGAACAGATGGACAGAGGAATTGTATTATAAAAAGCAGGAGAACCTTTCCTTTGCTATAAATAGTATAGGTAATGATCAAATAAAGGCTCCCCCTGCAATCTTAGGTCTGAGTGAGATAGAAAACCTGCAGGTGTTAGAAGACCTCGTCAATATGCCTCTTTTGGCTCCCTACGATTATCAGATAATTCATTTTGATTCGCCAGATGAAAGAGGAATAGACGTGGCCCTTTTATACAGGCCGGATATATTTGTGGCAGAGAATTCGGTTAATCATTCTCTTTTGATCTATGATCGTAAAAGCACTTCTAAAAGAGATTATACCCGGGACCAATTAGTGGTAACGGGATCTTTGGATGGGGAGGAAATCCATGTTGTAGTGAACCACTGGCCATCCCGAAGCGGTGGTGAAAAGGCGAGCAACTACAAGAGGGAAAATGCGGCAAAGCTGAATAAAAATATTATAGATTCTCTTCATAGAAAAGATCCTTACGCCCGGATTATCAATATGGGGGACTTTAATGATGATCCACATGATAATAGTCTCAAGAAAATATTAGGCGCAAAGGCAAGAAAGGAACAGGTCGAATTTGGAGGTTTATATAATCCCTTTGCTGCAATTGCTTTACGCGGAACAGGAACTTCGGCCTACCGTGATCAGTGGAATTTTTTTGACCAAATTATTTTGTCTCAATCTCTAATAGAAAAAGACCCTTCAAAATTTACATTTTTCAGGGCCTATGTATTTAATCCGCCATTTCTGGTTACTGCTAAAGGACCCTATAAAAATTATCCTTTCCGCAGCTTTGGCAGTTCAGGGTTTACGGGGGGATTTAGCGATCATTTCCCCGTGTACATCCTGCTAATAAAGGAATTAGACTAGAACCAGGCAGACCATGGAATCCTCGAAAGAACAAAAACCAGGGCAATTCCATAGAATATCCCAAGGGTTTTAAATTTTTGATTAGACAGGCGCTTGTTCTTATGCTTTGAATAACCAATCGTGATCAATATAAGGGCGATGATCATCATAAGTGGGTGTTCGACCAGGTAGAGGCGCAAAGTTGAATCCCCCATGACTTCACCCATCCCCGCCTCACCAAAAGCCTGAAAATAAGGTGAAACAAAGTAAAGAACTAGCCCGATTAATAGTTGGATATGTGAGACAATAAGAGTAAACAACGCCAAGCGAAAATCTGTCGCTCCATATTCCTGCTTTGAGGAAATACCTACGATAAATTTTACAGTTGCGATTATGAGGACCAGGAGGACCAGGTATGCCCACCAGGAGTGGAGAAAGGAAACAGTTTCGTACATAATTATTGGTTTTGGGTAAAGATAACTTTTTTGAATAAAAAAACCGCTCCATTATTGGAGCGGCTTCAATATAGAATTTTTACTCCCACAGATTTTCTGCTTCAGGACCATCCCAAATGAGCGTGGCGAAGTATGGATTATCAATAAACGGATTGCGGTTACCCTGTGCTCCTTCAATGATCTCCTGCCGTTGCATTTCAAAAGCAGAAACGGGATCCTCGACGTTCCATTTCAGGAACATTTCAAGATTCCCAACATCCGAAAATGGTTCTCCGTATTTTAAATGCACATACAATACTATCCTGGCGACATCGCCCTTCCATTCATCTCCGGGATACCAGCTGTTCTCATTTACAAGTTTGGCGTCACCACTTCCTTCAGTAAATGGATAATAAGATCTGGCCTCATTAATTTCAATATCGGCCACTCTCATAAGGTGCATGTCATTTTTTGCTTCTTGTGAAGCTAATCTCGACTGAGGATATATATGCTCTGTATTAAAAGTTTCTCCTTCGCTCACGTCACCTTCCTGATATTCTGACCAATGCCTCAATTCACCAGTATACATTAGCACAACATATTCGGGATCTGAGAAACTGGCATCTGCATCATAAAGATAATCATGACGCATATAGTATTCTAATTTATTCACATGTTGCTCTTCAGTAAGATTGGCAAGTTCCGATTTTAAAAGATCCGGGTTCTGCGAAAGGATAGCTTCGGAATAATAATCCTGCAGATCTGCCGGAATATTAAACGCCACTTCCTCAACAACAAAAATTGCTACTGTTGCAGTAGAACAGGTTGGATTCGGACTATCATCATCGCAAATCTCATAGGTAAAGCTGTCTTCTCCTTTAAAGCCGGTCGCTGTACTGTAAGTTACCGTACCATCATTATTTAAAACGACAGTACCATTACTGCTAGCTGCATCTATTGAAGTAAGCACAGCATCATCTGTCAAATAATCATTTGATAATAAGTTTGAAAATACTACTCCTGTAGCTCCAACGTCTACCACTACTTCATCATTCACAGCTACAGGTGAACCTTCGTCAACAACAGTTATGGTAATCGTTGCGGTAGAACAGGTAGGTTCTTCGTCATCATCACAGAGATAATATTTAAAGGTGTCTTCACCTGCAAAACTCTCATTGGGAATATATTTTATACTTCCATCATTTTCCAGAGTAACAACTGCATTTCCGCTTTCACTTACAATGGAAGTAACAGCTGCGTTATCCACTACTGTATCATTTGACAAATGATTTTTAATAATAAGCTCTTCATCTTCTCCTGTTTCATAAGCGTCATCTACAGCCACAGGTGAAGCAGCAGTAACTTGTATATTCACAGTTGCTGTTGAACAATTGGGTGTAGAAGCGTTATCACAAAGGGTGTAAGTGAAAGTATCTTCCCCTATAAAATCCTGAGGGGGATTATAGGTATATGATCCATCTCGATTGTCTACGACAGTACCACCTTCTTCAGTCTCACTATCAAAATTGGTAATCCTGGCATAATCATAGACTGTATCATTGGTGAGAAGTTCAGTCATTCTGACGGAACTATTTTCTATAGTGGTAACCTCGTCATCAACAGCAACAGGTAGTTCTTCTGCCGGGGGATCAATTGGTGGTGCTAATTCGGTAATATCATCTTCATTACTACAGCCTATTATTACAAACACTACTGCCAAACACAATAATTTTCTCATTTCTCTCATTTTTCCGCTTTTTCCAAATATTAGAAGTATATTTTATAAATAAAAGCCTCTCACCTAAAGAAGTGAGAGGCCTTTTAAATTTACGATTATTCTCGAATTCTCCTATTCATTTAAAACCCATTCACCATCCTGATAAATCACGCTGAGAGATTCTCTGTCAAGCGAACCAGTGTACGTCGCAAAATAAACCACATATTTTTGACCTTCTTCAGGATTAGGTTCTAGATCATTTAATACAATTGTTATCGCCTCTAGCAGCATTTCATCACTCCAATAATCTGTACTACCCGGAATCCTATTAAAACTTCCAAAATATCCGGCATTATCTGCAGGATCAGGGTATACGTCAATTAGCGCATCTCCGACAGTTTCAAAATCTGCTTCAGTTAAAGTGTATTCGATGGTATTATCTGGTTCCCAAGTTATACCATTATGTCCAAATTGAAGACTTTCTTCAATGACGCTTGGCACAAGAACGAACTCTCCATCTTCAAATATGAAATTTGCGTATCTAGTATTGGTAGAGCCACTATAGAACTCATATGCCACTGGAATTATGTCACCTTCTTCTGCATAAGGAAATTGAAGTTCTAGGTAGGTAGCAAGTTTATAAATAGCTTCATCCTGATCGTCAAAGTTAGGAAATCTTTGTCCCATTGCGACGTAATCTTCAGGCTGTACAGTCACTGGTAATCTCCAGTTATTATTTAAAAAGGAATAACCAGTAGTTTGCTCAATCGTAGAAACAAACGCTTCCTCGTCTACAACAAATTCTCCATTTGATAAAACTAAAGAAATTAATTCTTCGCCTGATGACCCATCATAAGTTCTATAGGTAACGTCAAATTTTTCACCCTCTGTAGCGTTTGGATACTTTTCATTTAATAAATAGTTCAAAGCTTCAAGGATCATATCATCACTCCAATAAGCCGCATTACTACTTCTTCTTTCAAAGTTGCTATACTGGGCCGCACTTGAAGCAGGATCTTCATATTTATCAGCAAACTCAGCTCCTATTATATCAAAATCATCGTTTGAAACATCATAAGCGGTACCACCTGCAAGCACATAAGCATTGCCATCGAAACGCACATTCATACTTTCGGTTCCTGCATCCCCATCATAAATAGGATACGCGACACTATATGTTTGCCCCTCGATATCATCAAATTCATCTGAAAGAACCACATTAATGGCCTCTAGAATCATTTCATTACTCCAGTACGCATCTCTTCCTTCTCTTCTATCAAAATTATTAAAGTTGGCAGCACTTGAAGCAGGCTCAGGATAAGCATTCTCCAGTTCATCTTCTATCAAGTCGAAATCACCATTAGTAAGGGTATAGGGAATCTCTGTTGCCAGAACATTATATGTAAGCTCCACAAATGTACCTTCACTGACTTCAGGAAATTGGTATTCAAGAAAATTTTCAATTTGTCCAAATCCTGTGAAATATTCTACATCAAGACCAATTGCTTCATATCCCGCAGAAGTAACTGTGTCCTGTTCAACTACAAGAGGTGAATAGACGTTAAAAGTTACCAAAGCTAGAGAACCACTTCCCCAAGCGGGATAATTGGCAGATAAAAACTGCGGTATTAATGCTCTTGCGTCCTCAACAGAATTAAAATTCGGGAAACTTAAACCTAGACCACCTTCTTCTACATCTGTCGTATAATCATCTTCAGTTAGTTCGATAGCAACTGCACTTTGTACAATAGGCTCACCTAAAGTCGAATCTACTTCATTGTGGATATCTTCCATGGGTTCACAGCCTGTGAGAGACAGCCCAAGGAACATAATTAATAAATAAGTTATTTTTTTCATCTTCCGCTTTTTTAGAAATTAATTTTTGCTCCCAGGTTGAAGGTTCTTCCGAAACCATACCATACTCTGGCATCTTCATAAGTTCCGCTAACATCTCTTGCGTCAGCAATATATTCGGTATCAAGTGCATTATTCATGTTGGCGTTGAATACTGTTTCAAAACCTCCAAAATCGAAGGTATATGTCATCCCGAGGTCCAAGACGCCATAAGCAGGAACCTGCCAAGCCTGACCAACCAACTCGGATGTGCGGTTTACCGGATTATAATCAGCATAAAAATTATCATAATAATTATAATTTGCCCGAAGTTTAACATTTTCAATGGCCTCAAAATCTACACCTAAACCAAAAGCAGTCTGAGCTGCATCACCTACTTTTAGATCGGCAATGTAAATATTGATGGTTTCCTGTAATTCCTGAGCTTCATCATAAATTTCCACACCTGTTACATCATCTTCCCATCTCCAGTCACCAATGGATGCCATACCGGTAATCTCAAGTCTTTCCATCGGCCTATATGTGAAATCAAGCTCAACCCCCTGGTGAAGGGCATTAATACCCAAAATATTTGCAAATCCGGTAGTTCCGTCAGGTTGATTAAAAGAACGAGTTTCTGTTCTATCCAACCAATTTGTTCTGTAGATATTTAGCGTACCCGATAATTTCTCACTCCTAAACCCATATCCCAGTTCTGCACTAAAAATCTTTTGATTTGGTGCATCCTCATTCACCTCATTGGTAAAATTAATAACGGCATTTAAAAAAGGAGCCTTCTCAAAATATCCGATGTTGGCAAACACATTATGATTGTTGGTTATATTAAAATTAGCTCCGGTTTTACCGCTATAGCCGAAGAAATTGACCCAATCGGTTTCCCTTGCAGGATCTGAAGGATCAAAATTGAAAAAGTCTCTTCTCTTGTATGAGGTATTGGATGCTGCTACAGAAACAAAGGCAGACAGATCGTCTCTGGAATATTCAGCTTGAGCAAAACCTCCACCCCAAAGAACGAAACCTTTGTCATAATAGTTAATTTTCTCTCCCGCCAGGGCGACATTATTCGGATTATTAACATCACTATTGTCATCCAGGAAGTATTGTCCTCCTAATAGATCGTTGACTTCCTGCCAATGCTGTCCTTCATAATATCTAAAATCTAATCCACCTATAAACTCAATATCTGGTGTAAGATCTGTGGAAAGTGTTGACAATGCTCCGTACCACTCATGATCATTTCGACTTTCAACTATAATAGTCTCTGATCCCAACGCGCCACGAGCCATATTTTCGGATACAATCATGTCATAATTTAAAGGCTGAAGGAAACCGAACCTGTATTCGGACGGATTATTAAAAGTTCCAATGAGACTTTTATCTACACCGGTCATATAAGTACCTCCGCCTGTACCGTAAGATGCATAAACTGCCGTAGATAAAGACGTAGCATCAGAAATTGTCCAATAGTGATTTAAAGACATTTGAGGTTTATGATAAAAGTTTGAACTAGCATTAAATGCTTCTCCATTCCTGTAACCAAAATCCCTGTTAAATTTAACTCCTCTGTCACTTTGTCTATAAGTAGAAATTAATTCAGCATCAAACCTCTGTCCATGTTCTTGCGGTGCTCCAAAAGCTGTAAAAGATAATTTGTGATTTTCACTAAAATCTTTAGCGATATTCACAAAGTATGAATATGCCTCGAATGGAGTACCATCAATATAACCCTCCCCTGTAGTTTGAGAAGCAGCCACAGTTGCAGCAAAGCCATTATCAAGCTGTCCGGTAGAAAGTGTAAAACCATATTTTTTATAACCGTCGTTTCCTGCACTCATGAAAACATTTCCACCTTCTTCAGCATCGGTAGTTTTTGTAATAATATTTATGGTCCCCCCTACAGAAGGTACCGCAACACGGGAAGCACCAAGACCTCTTTGAACTTGCATTATTCTGGTCACATCTGAAAGTCCTGCCCAGTTACTCCAATATACACGACCATTTTCCATACCATTTATTGGTACCCCATTAATTAATACCGCAATGTTTTCAGAATTAAAACCTCTCAAACGCATTTCAGCATCTCCAAATCCACCCCCACTCTTAGTGGCATAAACTCCAGGAGTTGTTTTCAAAATTTCAGGAAATTCCTGATTCCCTAAACGATTTTCAATTTCCTCCGATCTGATCGTAGAGACAGCAACAGGTGTTTTGCGGTCAATTGCCAGGTTGTAGCTCGTAATGATCACCTCTTCTAATCCCGTAGCACTAGGTTCCATTACAAGAGTACCGAAGTCGGTGGTGCCGTTGTAAGGGATTTCAAGAGTAGAAAAACCCACATAAGACAAAACCAAGGTTCCGTCGGATATCTCTGTCTCAAAACTAAATAAACCATTGAAATCAGTAACTGTTCCATCAACAGTTCCATCTACATTAATGTTCACGCCCGGAATAGGCACTCCGGTTTCTGCCTCTACTACCTTGCCAGTTAAAGTAGTTTGAGCAAAAATTGTAGCTGACGTTAAAAACAACGCTAATGCTAAAAATTTCCTCATTGTGTATTTTGTTAGTTTATGTTTAAAAAGTTGATGCAAAAGAACAACTTTCTTTAAATATAACCTTTAACTTAAGGTTAAGAGTTTTTCACAATTACGAAAGCGTTTTCAACAATGCACATAATAAAACAACCTCTTGAGATCCAGGAGGTTGATAAACTAAAAAAGATAATATTAACTGGCTGTTACTGTTGAAGATAAAATTTTAACAAATTCCTGGTAGAAGAATCATGCATTCCCACGTCATTTTTTTCAATTTCGGTAAGAATTGTGGTCGCCAGTTGCTTACCTAATTCCACTCCCCATTGATCATAACTATATATGTTCCAGATGATACCCTGCACAAAAATCTGGTGTTCGTACATGGCAATTAACTTCCCTATGCTTTCGGGAGAAAGATTATCTATAAGAATAGTTGTGGTGGGATTATTCCCTTTGAACACTTTAAATGGTAATAATCGCTTAACCTCTGAAGCATCCATATTTTTCTTCTCAAGCTCCTGTCTTACCTCTTCAGAAGTCTTTCCCTGAAGCAAAGCCTCTGTTTGTGCAAAGAAATTTGCCATCAATTTGTCGTGATGCTCTTTCTCATTATGCAACGACTTCCTGAAGCCAATAAAATCTGCGGGAATAAGTTTGGTTCCCTGATGGATCAACTGAAAGAAAGCATGCTGTGAATTAGTTCCGGGTTCTCCCCAAACAATATTTCCCGTTTGATAATTCACCGGGTTTCCGTCGCGATCCACTCCCTTCCCGTTACTTTCCATGATGGCCTGTTGTAAGTAAGCAGGAAACCTGTGCAAATATTGGGTATAAGGAATGACTGCCTGAGTTTCGGCTTCAAAAAAGTTATTATACCAGATAGTCAAAAGTGCCAGTTGCACCGGAATATTTTCTTCAAAGGCAGTCTCCTTAAAATGATTATCCATTTTACGGGCACCTTCAAGAAGTGAGTTAAAGTTGTCAAACCCTACAGAAAGGCTAATTGAAAGACCAACTGCACTCCAAAGAGAGAAACGGCCGCCCACCCAATCCCACATTGGGAAAATATTATCGGCTTCAATTCCAAATTCTTCTACAGCTTTAACATTGCTGGAAACAGCAACAAAATGTTTGGCTACAGCATCGGCAGGTGCCTTTTTGGTAAACCATTTTCTTATAGTTGTTGAATTCGTAAGCGTTTCCTGGGTAGAAAAAGATTTGGAAACAATGACAAAGAGCGTTGTCTCAGGATTGAGATCCTTTATTACTTCCTGCACATGATCCCCATCCACATTAGAAACAAAATGAACTTTGAGATGATTTTTATAGTACTCTAAAGCTTCGGTCACCATTACCGGCCCCAGATCTGATCCTCCAATTCCTATGTTAACGACATCCGTAAAAGCTTTACCTGTAAATCCTTTTTTTGCCCCTGTAATGACCGAGTAGCAAAAGCTTTTGATTTTTTCTTTAACCTCATTTACTTCAGGTATAACGTTCTCTCCGTCAATCTTAACCTGAGCATTTTCTTCACTTCTTAAAGCTGTATGTAAAACTGCACGACCTTCGGTCCTGTTGATTTCTTCCCCTTCAAAAAGGGCGTTTACAGCCTGCTTTAATCCGACTTCTTCAGCAAGTGCAGTAAGGAGGCTCCGGGTTTCTTCAGTAATTAAATTCTTGCTGTAATCAATATAAAAATCTTCCCATTGCAGGGTTAAAGCGTCAGCACGATCTGGATTGTTTTTAAATTCCTGTTTAAGGTCCATATCCTTAATACTGGAATAGTGTTCCTGTAATTTCTTCCAGGATTTTGTATTGGTTGGGTTAGTGTTGGTCATGTTTAAATAGGTTCTTTGAATTCAATTCTCTCTAATTCATTTTTAAGAGGCTCAATTGCTGCAAAGTAGGTAGGAATATATTTACCAGCAATAGGTTCTGCCGCAGGAAGATTTTGGCGAAAGGGATCTACCTGGGCTCCGTTCTTCCAAAAACGGTAACAAACGTGCGGGCCTGTAGCCAAACCTGTACTGCCCACATAACCAATTATATCACCCTGTTTTACCCGCTGCCCCTGTCTTACCGCACGTTTGGACATGTGCAGGTATTGTGTTGTGTACGTGCCATTGTGTTTGATCTTAACATAATTTCCGTTTCCGGCAGTATAGGAAGATGCTATAACTACCCCGTTGGCAGTACTCCAGATAGGCGTACCGTGAGGAGCTGCGTAATCTGTTCCTTTGTGCGCTTTCCATCTTTTTTGAACAGGATGAAACCTTCTGGGACTGTACCGTGAAGAGATACGGGTAAAATTAAGTGGCGCTTTTAAGAAGAAACTCTGCAACGGCCGGGCCTTTTCATCGTAATAATCACCTTCCCCGGAAAGTGAATCCACCGCGAAATTAAAGGCGTAATATGGCTTATCTTCATGATAGAAAACTGAAGCTTCAATATTTTCAATCCCCGCATAGATGCTGTCGTTAATATACCGCTCATTATAAACAAGCTTAAACCGATCCCCTTTTTGAAGCCTGAAAAAATCAATACTCCATTGATAGATATTGCTCATCTCATGTGAAATGAGATAACTTAAACCTTCATCCTGAATTGCTTCGGTCAAACTTGAATTTATTACTCCAGAAACTGCTCTTTTAGTAATTGTTACTGGCTTTTTGGCTGTGTAAACAGAAATACTATCAGTCAAATCAACTACCGTATAATTAATAAGGTCGCTTTCGTAAATAAAAGCTTTGGGAGTTTGAGAAGAATCTCTCTCTTTTAGAATAGTGTAAGGTTTCCCCAGGACAATCCTACGGGGATTAAATGTGTCCTTCACTTTATTGACAATCTCAAAAATTTTGTTGGGATCGACACCGTGGGTCCCGAGAATAAGTCCGAAACTGTCGCCGGAACGGATGGTGTCCCGCACCACCTCATAATCATTTAAAACAAAACCGAATTCCTTGATTAAAGGCGGTGCCTTTATCTCGACTGTGTTATCGGCTATTTCAGGTTTTTCTGTGTGGTCCTTACAGGCGGTAAAAACCATCATCAACATTAGCAGGTAACTAAATTTTTTCACTCTTATTTTTTTATTGTGTTATCATTTCTTCAACCCAATGTTTTCCCCATTCCTCCTTTTCCTCTTCACTCCAAAGTTCAGGAAAAAATGAAATTCTCTGAAAACTTGGCGGTAGAAACTCCTTCCAGTTGGTACCACCCGTAGCCTTCACAGCATTTTTCTTCACCATAAGGTAACGTTGTGCTGCTCCTATATGAACAAGAAGCCAGTTTACATTCACTGCAACATCCAGATTACGCAACGCTTCAACTAAATTTTTATTGTTTTTTTCTTCTTCCGGAAGAGATTTATAAAGCTCAAAAAGTGTTTTCCCCTGAAGATTTTTCGCCAGTCTTAAAAAGACCTCATCATACTCCTCTTCAAACTGCCGTAGAGTTAAAGTCTTTTCTCCGGTATCTGAACTTATTCCGCCTCTCTTCCAGTAAATATTTTGATAAACTTCCTCCAGATCTATATTGCTTCGGAAGGTCTCACGATTTGGATGATGTACCAAATTGTGCAGCGGAGTCGAATGGATCTCTATCATCCTGAATTGGGCAGATTGAAAGCCGCTGGCGGGTAAAAGAGCCATACGGAATTTCAAAAACTGCTCCCGCTCCATTCCCCTTATCATAACATCAAACGAACTTGTTTGGATCTTGAAATATCTAATTACACGATTAAGTTTTGCCGTAAACAAATCGGCAGTAAGATCTTTTGTCTCAACCAATTGTTTCAGCTCATGGAGGACTAGCTTGAAGTAAAGCTCAGTAATTTGATGATAACCTATGAAGATCTCTTCATCGGGGAAATGAGTTTTGGGTTTTTGGAGACTCAGGAGAGTATCGAGCTCAATATAATCCCAGTAGGTAAGATATTTGTCATATAGAAGACCATCAAGATAGGAGCCAAGGTCCTGGCCGGAATTACGAAATTTTTCTTCCAGCTGCCGCACCTTTTCGGCTATCTCGGTCTGTATACCACTCATTTTTATTCCATAATTATATTTAAAGGATATTTTAATCCCTTAAAAGCATCAATATCGGCATCCAGAGAACCCACAGCAAGATCTGCCTGGATCTTTAAAGGGATACGATTCTTATCATCACTCACCCAAATTGTAAGGCTTTCCTTCTTTTCAAAAACCCTTCCGGCAAGGACATAAGGTTGAAATTTTAATGCCGCAATATTACCCATTTTTGTTTTGATCACCTCCCTGCCCAGAAACTTTAACTTAAAGTCGTGAACTTCATCATCAAGGAGCATTTTGATATCAAACATCTCTCCCCGGTCAAGAGCACTAATGTCAAGATTGTTCCTTAAGTAATAAAAAGAAGAGAGCATATCATGCACATTATCTGGCACTGTGTATATATTTCGTGTGTTACGCTTCCGGTTAAAAACGTGGGCAGTATTGCTGTCATGATCAAAATCGGTAAGATAATCCCTTGTATGACCGCCTTCATCTATTTGGCGTATAAACCTGAGTGGTGCTCCACTTTTTTTATCCATAAAGGTCTCGTAGTTATCATCCACCTTAAAGAACAAATGCAATAAACCGGTTGATTTTCCTTTTCCAACCACATGGTATACGGGTTGGTTTCTTAGAGTGGTTTCCTTTACTTCCAGAGTAGCAAAACTGGCATTAAACATTCCATAATGGATACGAAACCTGAACCACTCTCCTACCTCAAAAGCTTGATGGTTTTGAGCAGAAACATTTAGAGCAACAAGAGAAATAATAATCGCGACGACTTTCTTCATTGTAAGTAGATTTTTACTTCTTTGGTTGTAACAATTACAATTTCTATTCCAAATGTATTAAATCAAAAAACCCCGTCAAATGAATGACGGGGTTTTTAATCTTATTAACCAACTAAAACTTAAATTATGAAAAAAATATAATTTTTTTCCAATCCTGGTAACCACTCCAAAATTGCGGTGCAAAAGTCATACATAACCAGGCAATGCACAACTAAAAAAATAACTTTAACGCAACCTGTTTGAAAATGATATATTTTAAGTCTGAATCGGCACTTTTTATTAAATTTAATATTAAATTATAAAGTTCCCCGTAATGATTGTTCTCTTTCTATAGCTTCAAAAAGGGCTTTAAAATTCCCTTTTCCAAAAGATTGGGCTCCTTTTCTCTGAATGATCTCAAAGAACATGGTTGGCCTGTCAAGAACCGGCTTGGTAAAAATCTGCAAAAGGTAACCTTCATCATCCCTATCAATTAAAACCCCAAGTTTTTTTAGGGGCTCAAGATCTTCGTCTATTTCGCCCACACGATCTAACACATCATCGTAATAAGCCTCCGGCACATACAGGAATTCAACTCCGCGATCGCGCAAAGCAGTTACAGTTTCAATGATATTATCTGTCGCTACAGCAATATGCTGCACCCCGGCCCCGTTGTAAAAGTCAATGTATTCTTCTATCTGGGATTTTTTCTTTCCTTCGGCGGGTTCATTAATAGGGAATTTAATCCTTCCATTTCCGTTACTCATCACTTTGCTCATCAAAGCAGTATAGTCGGTGGAAATATCCTTGTCATCAAAAGAGACCATTTGGGCAAAGCCCATTACTTTGGCATAAAACTCACACCATTTGTTCATTTCGTTCCAGCCCACATTTCCCACCATGTGATCAATATATTTAAGACCTACCTCCTTCACCTTGAAGTTGGGATTATATTCCTTGTAGCCCGGCATGAAGGGACCCGAGTAATTTTTTCTTTCTACAAAGACGTGCACAGTCTCTCCATAAGTATGGATCCCCGAAAGCACTACATGCCCGTGATCATCACTTATTTCTTTAGGCTCAAAATAAGATTTTGCACCTCTTTTTGTTGTCTCTTCGTAACTTTTTCGCGCATCATCAACCCAAAGGGCTACTACTTTTACTCCGTCGCCATGTTTGTCTATATGAGCATTTACATCTCCTCCCGGATGTAGAGGACTGGTAAGAACCAACCTTATTTTTCCTTGTTGTAATACATAGGAAACCCTGTCCTTACTCCCCGATTCCAATCCCGAATAAGCTACCGGCTGGAAGCCCCATGCCTGCTGATAATAAAAAGCAGCTTGCTTAGCATTTCCCACGTAGAGCTCAACGAAATCTGTACCAAGTATAGGCAGAAAATCTTCGGCCTGCGGCACGGTTTTCTTTAATTGTGTTGTGTTTTCTGTAGACATAATTATATATTTTTTTGCCGCTGTGCGACGTTTTTTAAAACTTAAATTCTTTACCCTTCAAAAATAATATTTTGAGTCATCATTTCTTAGTGATCCAGCCACGACTTGTGGTAAGTATCATCAGCAATTCCCAGGGCGTCTTCTGTTACCATGAGTGGTTTAAAGGTATCGACCATTACCGCCAGCTCTTCAGTTTCGGTCTGTCCTATACTGCGTTCTACCGCTCCTGGATGTGGACCATGCGGAATTCCCGCAGGGTGCAGTGAGATATGACCTGCCTCGATATCATTCCGGCTCATAAAATCCCCATCTACGTAATATAAAACCTCATCACTGTCAATATTACTATGGCTGTATGGTGCAGGTATGCTTTCAGGGTGATAGTCGTACAATCTTGGACAAAAGGAACATACTACAAATGCATCGGTCTCAAAAGTTTGATGTACTGGTGGCGGTTGATGAATCCGTCCCGTAATGGGCTCAAAATCATGAATGGAAAACGCATAAGGATAGTTATAACCGTCATAACCTACAACATCAAAAGGATGGGAAGCGTAAATCATGTCGAACATTTTCCCTTGTTTTTTGATCTTGATCAAAAAATCCCCTTTTTCATCATTTGTTTCCAGCTCGTAAGGTCTTCTCAAATCTCTTTCGCAGAAAGGCGAATGCTCCAGTAATTGTCCGAAGTGATTACGATAACGTTTTGGAGTATAAATTGGTCTTCTGGATTCTACAATAAACAACCTGTTCACCTCATCATCAAAATCCAGCTTATAAATAGTACCGCGAGGGATCAACAAATAATCTCCATACTTGAAATCGAGATTTCCCAAATGGGTTCTCAATTTCCCACTGCCTTTATGAATAAAGAGCAGCTCGTCTGAATCGGAGTTCTTATAAAAGTAATCTGTAGTAGATTTTTGTGGTGCGGCCAAAGCAATATCAAGATCACTGTTGGTAAGGACCACTTTTCGGCTTTTGAGGTAATCCGGCTCTGGCTTTACTTGAAATCCCTTAAACCTATACGACTGTATATTTTTTTCGGTAGCTATTTTTGGTTTTATCTCGTAGCTGCCTTTGATCTCTTTGACCTGGGTTGGCCGCTGCTCATGATACATGTTTGTATACATTCCGTCGAAGCCAATTGTCCCGAAGAGCTGCTCGTAATAAAGACTGCCATCGGGTTTCTTAAATACGGTATGTCTTTTATGCGGAATTTTTCCGAGTGTGTGATAAAAAGGCATTTTTAAATATTTTAATGAAAACGTTTTCGTAATTTATTTTTCAGCCTGAAAAAACTGAAGGAACAATTACAAATATCAATAAATTTTGCCGGATTATCCGTTAAAGGACCTCTAAAACCAGAAGCCCAGGCTAAAATACCACTGACTTTCCTTTATTTCGGGAGAGATGGAATATTTTACTTCTACAGACCCCAGAAAAGTTTCCAATCCATAGCCAATTGCGTAGCCGGAATATTCGGGCCACTTAAGCCAGTCACCTCCTTCAAAAAGTTCATTTTCAACATTTGCGACATTGGCACTCAGGATCAAATGGTTTTTCCCTGTGAATTGATAATCCAGCTCCAGCAGGCCTTTTGTGTAACTATCTCCTGAAAGGCTAATGAATTCATAGCCGTAGAAAGAAGTGAAATTATTGATGAAATCATTGCCGTACCCACCAAGGAAGAAATCAAATATATTATTCTGCCTGCTACCAATCCTGAAACCTGCCTCCGAAGAAATGGTCAAAGCCAGTTTAGGGGCAGGAGAAAAAATATAACCCAGTGATCCTTTCGCCACCGAAAATGGATTGAAATCATCTCTTGAAGACAACAGGTGCCAGTGAAAATCGCTATTAAAGTAAATGCCCTGCGTAGGAAAATATTTAGAATCCCGGCTGTCGTAGAGCAAATAACCAAAGGCCCCTAGTAGGAATTATTATCAAATTCTCCTCTTGCAGGTTGAGTGGAATTTATTGAGCTAATGGTCTCAGAAGTAATGCTTAGGTATTTATGCTCCAGTCCCACTCCAAAAGAAAAAATCTGCTTGAAAAGAGTTTCCCCGTAAAACTGGTTAGTAAAATCTTCATAATCTATTTCCAGTTGATTAATCCCGTCCCCATTAATACCGGCGTTTTCACTGGCAAAATCGAAAGAAACGCCTTTACTGAAGCTATTTAATCTCGATCTGAACCCTACGCTCCAGTAGTAACCTTTATCGATGTAATAATTAAAATTATACCTGAAATCATCTCCCAGCACCACATCCAATGAACTCACATCGTTGGTAAAGAGAAAACTTTTATGAGTAATATTAAGAAGTACCCCGCTGTGATAGACATTATCATAATGTAATCCCATTCTTAAAAGAGTTTTGCTGGGATTCTCCTCAAGCTGCATGACTAGCACATGTCCTTCCTTTTGAGGCATAAGGCGGTAATTAATTCGGTTGAAGTTCCTTGTTGCAGAAAGGTTGTTGATTCCCAGGTTAAGATCTCTATAGGAAATAGTATCGGAATAATTAATTTTTAGCTTCCCCAGGATATATGCCTGTGGATAGGAAGTATTACCTTCAATACGAACATCTTTAATATAAAGAGACTCCACGCGCGGAATGAATAGTTTTTCATCCCGCGAAACCTCCTGTTTTGCCGCGATTTTCATTAGCTCTTTAATATTTTCCCTGGCAGCAGTTTCACCGGCTTCAATGATTTCATTGCCTTTTTCAAAAGACATCACAGAGAAAGGTTTTATATGGGGATCAATATAGATATCGGTACTTGTGATTTTTTCACGCATATCGGCCACAGTCCTGAAATTGCTTATTTGAGTGAGGATATCAAAAATTGAATGCATCTCATTACGTTGCATAAGGGTATCCTGAACGTCCACACCAATTATGATATCGGCTCCTCGCCGTCGCACCTCCTCTACCGGATAATTATTCACCACTCCCCCGTCTACCAGAAGTTGCCCGTCAACTACCACCGGGCTGAACAAACTTGGGATTGCAGAACTCGCCGAAATAGCCTGCGGAAGATGGCCGCTATCCAGAAGCACCTCCTTCCCCGTCTCAATATCGGTAGCTACAGCAAAGAAAGGAATGGGCAAGCTGCTGAAATCCTGTTGATCCTCAAGATGCAGGGTAAGCTTTGACATAAGGTTATAAACATTCTGGCCTCTTGACAGTGCCGAAGGAAAGCTGATATTGAAATTGTCGAATGGCAAAATAAGAGCATATCTTTCTGAATCCCTTTTCTCGTAAAAAGTCTTGGCTCCCCGCGGCAATTCATCCTGAAGAAGAATGTTGAAATTGGTGCTCCTGAAAATACTGTCCAGTTGATGCGCAGAATATCCCGCCGAATATAGGGCACCAACAATAGCTCCCATACTGGTGCCGCCAATATAATCTACACGCACCCCGGCTTCTTCCAGAACCTTAAGCACTCCAATATGAGCAAGCCCTTTTGCCCCGCCCCCGCTCAATACCAATCCCACTTTTGGATCATCCTTTTCCTGAGCCAAAACCGGGAGAAGCATCAATAGAAAGAAAGGTAAAAGCAGTTTTTTAAGCATTTTCTGAATGGTAATATTGGTGAACCAAAGTTGCTTTAGATTTCCCCACTACAGAAGATAAGCTATCAAGTGATGCTTCTTTTACTCTTTTTAATGACCTGAAATTTTTGAGTAGCTCTACAACCGTCTTTTCACCAATACCGGGAATTTCCTCCAGCTCAGTATTAAGAGCAACACTGCTGCGTTTTTGCCTGTGAAAGGTGATACCAAACCTGTGAGCCTCATTTCTCAATTGCTGAATTATCTTTAGAGATTCAGTTTTTTTGTCCAGATATAAAGGAATAGAATCTCCCGGATAAAAAATCTCTTCCAATCTCTTTGCAATTCCAATAATTGCGATCTTACCTCTTAACCCAAGGGTTTCTAAAGCTTTAACTCCCGAGGACAACTGGCCCTTCCCTCCGTCGACAATGATTAACTGCGGTAGCGGCTCTCCTTCCTCCAATAATCGGCGGTACCTCCTGAAGACAACTTCTTCCATTGAAGCAAAATCATTTGGCCCTTCAACAGTTTTTATATTGAACTTTCTGTAGTCTTTTTTACTTGGCTTTCCATCTTTAAAAACCACACAGGCAGCCACGGGGTTACTTCCCTGGATGTTTGAATTATCGAAACATTCAATATGCCTGGGTTCTTCATTGAGACGCAAATCCTGTTTCATCTGTGCCATAATACGATTCACATGTCTGTCCGGGTCTACGATCTTCATCTGTTTAAATCGCTCCTGCCTGAAGTATTTTGCATTACGGGTGGAGAGATCCACAATCTGTTTTTTGTCCCCCAATTTTGGTATAGTCACTTTTAATTCCTCGCCAACATCGACTTTAAAAGGGACATATATTTCCCGAGTTTGAGAATTGAATCTCTGCCTGATTTCGGTAATTCCCAGTTCCAGCAACTCCTTATCGCTTTCGCTTAATTTCTTTTTCATCTCAATAGTATGAGATCTTATAATTGCTCCATGAGACAACTGCAGGAAATTCACGTATCCGTAACCCTCGTCGCTCACTATAGAATACACATCGACATTATTGATCTTCGGATTCACAACCGTGGATTTCGCCTGATAATTCTCTAAAATGTCAATTTTAATCTTGATTTTTTGTGCGGCCTCAAATTCCATCTTTTCGGCATGATCTTTCATTTGCTGCCGGAACTGCTGTAAAGATTCCTTAAAATTCCCTTTTACGATTTGCCGTATGGCTTCTATCTTTTTTTGATATTCGGCTTCAGATTCATAGGCTTCACAAGGTCCCATACAGTTCCCGAGATGATATTCCAGGCAAACCTTATATTTTCCGTTTTTTATTTTTTCTTCAGCAAGATCATAATTACAGGTGCGTAAGGGATAAACTCCTTTAATAAGATCCATCAGCGTATGAATGGTCTTAAAACTGGTGAACGGGCCGTAATATTCACTCCCATCTTTAACCAGCCGCCGGGTAGGAAAAACCCTTGGAAATCTCTCATTTTTGATACATATCCATGGGTAGGTCTTGTCATCCTTCAGCATCACGTTAAAGCGTGGCTGGTGCTTTTTTATGAGATTATTTTCAAGGAGAAGCGCATCGGTTTCAGAAGAGACAACAATATGTCTTATCTCATGGATCTTCTTTACCATGACACGAATGCGGTGGCTGTCATTGTTCTTTGTGAAGTAGGAGGTGACTCTTTTCTTAAGGTTTTTAGCCTTCCCTACATAAAGAATTCTTCCATTCTTGTCAAAATACTGGTAAACTCCCGGATTCTCGGGCATGGTCTTTATTTGTAGCTCCAGCTTACTTTCCTCCATTCCTCAAAGGTAAAATTTTAGAAATTGCCTTTTCCGGTGCTTGACGCCATATAGTGTTAAAATTTATTTACGGGATATCTCACTTTCTATCACTTTAGAGAGAACCGGATGCTTCAGAAGCAGCTGAGTTAAAAAAATTCTGAAGCAGGGGTATCAAAAATGGCAAAAAACTGAAGGAGATTTCTCATTTTCAGCACAATATATTTTCAGAAATAGTTAAGATATTAAAAATCTGCTTTTAGTACCTTGCGGGCATGGAAAAAGTTACCATTGGCCGTTTTGATAAAGCAGATTTTCCCGACCTGCACCTGGAAGACATAGCTATCAAAATAGATACAGGAGCCTACACCTCCTCCATTCACTGCGACCACATAGTTGAAGAAAAAGGAATGCTAAAATGCACCTTTTTAGATGAGGAACACCCTCTGTATAATGGGAGGACGTACAGGTTCAAGGATTACGATGTAGTATTCGTAAAAAGTAGCAATGGTATTGTCCAGAAGCGTTATCAAATCCAAACTACAATAACATTATTTGGCAAAACGCGAAAAATTTCTCTCTCTCTTTCTGCCCGGCAGGAGATGAGATTTCCGGTGCTTTTGGGCCGAAAATTTATAACAAGAAAATTTATCGTTGATACAGAATATTACGATCTCTCTTTTAAGAAAAAACAAGAATGAATATAAAGATCCTTTCCAGGAACAGCAGCCTTTATTCAACTCAGCGACTTATTGAGGCGGCAAAAAAAAGACATCACGATGTAGAGGTGATTGATCCTCTCAAATGTGACCTCATCATTGAGAAAAAACATCCCAGCATTTACTACAGGGGAAGACATATTGAAGATGCCGATGCCGTTATCCCCAGGATTGGAGCGTCAGTTACGTTCTACGGAACTGCGGTAGTTCGCCAGTTCGAAATGATGGGAGTATTTTCGACAACAGAATCTCAATCCCTTGTAAGGAGCCGGGATAAATTAAGAAGCTTACAGGTTCTTTCCCGTGCCCGACTGGGACTTCCTAAAACAGTTTTTACTAATTACTCGAAAGACGTCGGCGAGGTGATAGACCACGTGGGCGGAGCACCTTTAATCATTAAACTTCTCGAAGGAACACAGGGCCTAGGAGTAGTACTTGCCGAAACTAAAAATGCAGCCGAATCTGTAATTGAAGCTTTTAACGGTCTCCAGGCGAGGGTTATCGTGCAGGAATTTATTAAAGAAGCCGGCGGTGCCGATATACGAGCATTTGTGGTTGATGGCCATGTGGTAGGAGCAATGAAAAGGCAGGGAAAAGAAGGGGAATTCCGTTCTAACCTTCACCGGGGCGGTACAGCAAGTATTATTCAGCTTACAGATGATGAAGAAAATGCTGCTATAAAAGCCGCTAAATCCATGGGACTGGGAGTGGCAGGTGTTGACATGCTCCAGAGCTCCCGCGGGCCGTTGATACTTGAGGTGAATTCTTCTCCGGGCCTGGAAGGAATTGAGCAGGCAACCGGGAAAGACATTGCTAAAACCATAATTCGTTATATTGAACGAAACGTTTAGTATATGGCATCTATAGATGAGAACAATGTTCTTGAGATCTTAGGCAAAAAAGTTCCTCCCGGTAAAGGCGCAACCATCAACTTCAATATGGCCAAGCTTTATACCACCACAAATGTGGAAGTGCCAATTATCATAGAAAGATCAAAAAAACCGGGGCCAGTAGTACTCGTAACGGCAGGTATTCATGGCGATGAAATCAATGGGGTCGAAGTTGTTCGCCAGCTTATTGTAAAGGAGATCAACAAACCGGCAAGAGGGACAGTTATATGTATTCCGATTCTCAACGTCTTTGGTTTTCTTAATATGTCCCGCGAGTTTCCCGATGGCCGGGACCTTAACCGGGTGTTTCCCGGTACTAAAAATGGCTCTTTAGCCAGTCGTTTTGCCTACCAGTTTGTACAAAAAATTCTTCCTGTAGCCGATTTTTGTATGGACTTTCATACAGGAGGTGCCAGTCGTTTCAATGCACCCCAGATTCGAATTAAAAAAGGAGAAGAGATGGCCATGCATTATGCAAAAATCTTTAATGCTCCATTTACAATTATTTCCAAAACAATTACTAAATCCTACAGAGAAACCTGTGCAAAACAGGGGAAACCGGTTTTACTTTTTGAAGGTGGAAAATCCCGGGACAGTAATAAAAGTGTAGCAAAACATGGGGTGGAAGGTGTAATGCGAATACTCGCCCACTTCGAAATGCTTAAACCAAAATTTGATGTTCCCGATGCTACAGGGGAAACTATCATTATCGAATATAGCAACTGGATGCGCGCAAAGTACAGCGGACTTCTACACGTGAAGATCCCGTGCGGGAAACATGTCGAAAAAGGAGAATATATTGCTACAATTACAGATCCTTATGGAAAACTGCGGCATAAAGTTAAGGCTCCATATGCCGGCTATATTATCAATGTGAATGAATCCCCTATAGTTTACCAGGGGGACGCGATATTCCATATTTCCCTTTCAAAAGAAACTTATGAACAAGAAGCAGCTTCGGCTTAAATATAAAAGATTAAGAGAAGTACTCACTCCAGATGATGTTGAAGAAGGTAGTTTGGAAATCGCCAACAACATTTTAAATTTACCAATTTGGGAACATTCCTACTATCATCTCTTCCTGAGTATTTCAGAAAAAAACGAAGTGGACACTCAGGCAATTTTACATATCCTGCAGGGAAAAGATAAAAATATAGTGCTGTCAAAATCCAATTTTGAGAGCGGCTCCCTTACAAATTATTTACTTACAGATTCCAGTATTATAAAAGTAAACGACTGGGGCATACCAGAGCCTGTAGACGGGATCGAGATTCCGGCGTCAAAAATTGAAGTAGTTTTTATCCCGCTGCTGGTTTTTGATGAAAAGGGGAACAGGATAGGCTATGGAAAAGGTTTTTATGACAGGTTTCTTACAAGGTGTGCCAAAGAGGTGGTGAAAGTAGGATTATCTCTTTTTCCTGCGGAAGAAGAGATCACAGAAATAAATGAACATGATATTCCACTTGATTACTGCGTCACTCCTGAAAAAATATATAATTTCAAAAATTTGTAAACCAACAGGTTTTCAACTACTTTTAATCAATTCAACTTGGGATTTTAATGCTTAACGACCTCCAGCTAAACAGTATTTTAGAAGACTTTGATGTTGCTTACTGGAAGATCAACCTCCTTACGAAAGAAATTTCCTGGTCTCCTCACTTCAATTTTCTTATAGGAGATCCCGACACCGGAAGTAATAAATTTGAATTTTTTCTGAATAATATCCTGCACAAGGATTACCGTTACGACTTTAGGGAACATTTTGAAAATCTTACCACCTATCACAAACCATTTACTACAGAAGTCCGTCTTAAACTAGAGAATGGGAAATATCGTTGGTTCGAATGCCGAAATTTGAAGAGCAGAGATAAAGGTATGGCAGATGCTGCTGTCCTCTTGTTTGTTAATATTCATCAGGCAAAACGTGATGAATACACAATAGAAGAAAATTTCTTCTATTATCGTGAAACTGCAGAGATGACTTCTACAGGAGGTTGGTATCTGGATGTTACAACCAATGCGGTATATTGGGATAATGTCACAAAAAAGATTCTGGACTGCCCTATGGATTACGAACCAAATCCCCAGGACAAACTTAGATTTTATGCCGAAGATCACCACCAGAAAGTGGAGGATATGCTCAAAAAGTGTTCGAAATTCGGTATTCCCTTTAAAACGGAAATTAGAATGCGCACCCTTCACAACAGGGAGTTTTGGGTAAGGGCCACTGGTAAACCGGTTTATAATAATGATCAGGAAATTGTTGGGATCAGGGGAGTGTATCAGGATATTGATGAGCAAAAAACCAATGAGTTAAATCTTCAGAATTCCCTTGATATTATAGCTTCCCAGAATTCAAGACTTTTCAATTTTGCGCATATAGTTTCCCATCAGCTACGCTCCCACAGCAGTAATTTGAGTCTAATTTCTCAACTCCTTGGAGAGGCAAGAACCGCTGAAGATAAACTGGACCTGCTCCTCAACGTAAATGACGTTTCTGAAAACCTGGAGGAAGCCATTAGTGACCTCAATGAAATTGTTACCCGGCAAAATAATCTAAAAAAGGAAAGGCAACTTGTGAAATTTAAAGATGCTCTTGAAGTAGTCATTGCATCTACTTCTTCCCTAATCAAGAGGGAAAATGCGGAGATCATCGCCGAATTTGATGCATTGAACGAAATAAACTACATTTCTGAGTATCTGGAGAGTATTTTATTAAATTTGATTACAAACGCCATTAAATACAAATTTAAAGGTAGAAAACCGGTAATTTTTATCCAGACCTACAAGGAGCACGGAGAGAGTTATCTGGAGGTAAGTGATAATGGTATGGGAATCGACCTTGACGAACATGGGGATAAAATGTTTGGAATGTATAAAACGTTTCACAGCCATCCCGAAGCAAATGGAATTGGCCTCTTTATAACTAAAAATCAGGTTGAGACCATGGGAGGAACCATTTCGGTCACCAGCACAGTAAATATTGGCACCACATTTAAAATTAAATTCTGATTCATGGATCACCCAATAGAGCTTGCTTGTATTATAGACGATGACAAGATCTATGTCAATCTGGTAAAGAAGATCATTGAGATCAAAAAACTTTCTCAAAATCTTATTATCTTCAAAAATGGCAAAGAAGCGCTTGATTATTTCAAAGCGATTCTGGGAAACATAAATGAAGAACGCCTGCCCGATATCATTTTTCTTGACCTGAATATGCCGGTAATGGACGGTTGGGAGTTTCTAAGCGAATTCGTGAAGATTAAAAATAACTTTAATAAAAAGATAACTCTTTACGTGGTAAGTTCATCCATTGATCCGAGGGATCTTGAACGTGCGAAATCTTTCAATTTGGTTACAGATTATCTTATCAAACCAATTGAGCTGAAAAGATTCGAAAAAATCTTTGAAAAAGACGTAGCTTAATTTTCTGCTTTTTCAGTTTTCCTTTGCTTTTCATCCTCCGGAAAAGCCTTTTTACTGAAGATCAAAAGAAGAGCCACCCCGGTAGTAATAGCCGAATCGGCCACATTAAATACCGGCTCAAAAAAGGTAAAATAATCCCCTCCCCAAAACGGCAGCCACTCCGGTAGATAACCCGACCATAATGGGAAATATAACATGTCTACTACCTTACCGTGCATCAGTGTACCATATCCTCCTTCTTCAGGAAGAAAAGTCGCGACCTGGTTATAACTGTGATTAAAAATTTCTCCGTAAAAAACCGAATCAATAATATTTCCGAAAGCACCTGCGAAAATAAAGGAGATCGCCACGATTAGAACAGGAGCGCCATTCTTTCTAACAGAATCCCACAACCAGTATCCAATTCCCACTATTGCAATAAGTCTAAAGCTGGTAAGCAGCAATTTTCCATATTGTCCCGGGATCTTTGCACCCCAGGCCATCCCTTCATTCTCAATAAATAAAATTCTAAACCAGTCAAAAACATGAATCTCCTCTCCCAGAACAAAATTAGTTTTAATGTAAAATTTCGAAACCTGATCAATGATCAGGATGAGGATTATTATGAGAGAAGCTTTCTTTAAGGACATTGAGAATAATTTGAACTGGGCAAAAATACTAATATTATTTAGTTTCGGTGATCTTTATGTCTCCATGGATACTGGTTAATTCCATTTTATTATTTCCTTTGATTGTTTGTGGTACTTCTACAGTTCCATGTCTTGAGGCAGCTTGTAAATCTATCCTGTTAGCAGTTCCCAAAATATTGCCATCAAAAGTATTAATGACAGCATTTCCAGTGAAATCTTTCAAATAACAGGATCCATTCTTCAACTCAACAAGTACTGCATCATATGCTCCTGAAATATAAACCGAAGCAAGATTTGAAATAATTTCTACCACCATTCCTTCGGGTATCTCCAGTTCGACTTCCATGGAAATTACTTTATGAGTACTTAATTTATCATAGCCGTTTTGCAGAACCTTTCTGTAGCGGGAAGTGAGGAATAATGTCTGATTTTGAAGATCTGCATCCAGACTAATAACATTGAAGTATTCTCCCTCGGTACGGGTGGTGATCACAACCTTTTTTTCAAGACCGGTACCAATACTTATCTTAAAGATCTCATCTCCGGAAAATACGATTTTTTCTATCCTGGCTGCACTAATTAAATCATGCGTAACCTTCTGGGCACTTGCCGATAGAAAACATATTAGGAAAAAAGAAAGGAGGTAAGACTTCATAGCTGCAGGAAAACAAAAAACGCTCCAAACCAAAGGCAGGAGCGCTTTTTAATAACTGATTTTTAAATCTAGCGTTGCATGTTCTTGGCCTCGATGCTAAGGGTAGCATGGGGAACCAATTTTAAACGCTCTTTGGCAATTAATTTTCCGGTTACCCTACAAATTCCATAGGTTTTACTTTCAATACGCACAAGGGCGTTTCTAAGATCACGAATGAATTTTTCCTGGCGTATCGCTAGCTGCGAATTTGCCTCTTTACTCATTGTCTCGCTGCCTTCTTCAAAAGCTTTGAACGTAGGAGAGGTATCATCTGTACCGTTGTTCCCGTTATTCATGTAGGCGCTTTTGTAAAGATCCAGCTGTTCCTTCGCCTTTTCGATCTTGGCAAGGATCAATGTCCTGAATTCCGCCAGCTCTGCATCGCTGTAGCGTTCTTTTACTTCTGTTGACATAGTTCTTAATGTTTTTTAATTAACAACCTTGTGGTTACTTCATCAAAAGAAACTTCCAGTCCGTTGTTCACTTCTTCTGCTAAGTCGAGATTGGCAGTGAGGGTTTCGGTTTTAATATATTCTATATTTTGTTGAACAGCCTCCTCGACAGTGCCGTCCTTTTGTAGGGTCACATCTATTTTATCGGTTACTTCAAATCCCGAATCTTTTCTAATGTTCTGAATCCTGTTCACCAATTCTCTAGCAATACCTTCTTTTTTAAGATCATCTGAAATCTTAATATCCAGGGCAACTGTGATATTTCCTGAATTAGCAACGAGCCAACCTTCTATATCCTGGGAAGTGATCTCTACATCACCGCTTTCTAATGTAAGCATTTTCCCGTTAATATCTATCTGAATTTCACCGTTCTGCTCCATTTTCTGAATATCTTCTGCTGAAAAATCATTGATTTTTCCGGCTATAACTTTCATGTCCTTACCAAACCGCGGACCAAGAACCTTAAAATTCGGCTTGATCTGTTTCACAAGAATACCTGAAGCATCATCGATCAATTCCAGTTCCTTCACATTGACTTCAGACTTGATAAGATCTGCCACGGCTTCGATCTCTTTCTTCTGCTGTTCATCCAGCACAGGGATCATAACTCTTTGAAGGGGTTGCCTTACTTTGATCATCTCTTTTTTCCTCAGGGAAAGAACCAAAGAAGAAACCGTCTGTGCCTTTTGCATTTGGCGCTCAAGTTCTTTGTCTACGAATTTTTCATCTGCCTCAGGAAAATTAGCCAAATGAACTGATTCGAAATCTTCCTTTTTAGTGGCCTTTTCAAGATCTTTGTACAACCGGTCCATAAAAAATGGTGCAACCGGAGCTCCTAATTTCGCAACTGTTTCAAGGCAGGTGTAAAGGGTTTGATAAGCAGAAATTTTATCCTGCCCATATTCCCCTTTCCAGAATCTACGGCGACATAGTCTCACATACCAGTTGCTCAAATTCTCCTGAACAAATTCTGAAATTGCCCGTGTAGCCTTTGTAGGTTCATAATCTGCATAAAAACTATCCACCTTTTCAATTAAGGTGTGAAGTTCAGAAAGTATCCACCGGTCAATTTCAGGCCTTTCCTCTAATGGCACATCGGCTTCAGAATAGGTGAAGTTGTCAATATTTGCGTAAAGTGAAAAGAAAGAATAAGTGTTATATAATGTTCCGAAAAACTTTCGTCTCACTTCTGAAATTCCTTCAATATCAAATTTTAAGTTATCCCATGGATTTGCATTGGAGATCATGTACCAGCGGGTGGCATCGGGTCCAAAAGCGGCCAGGGTTTCAAAGGGATCTACAGCGTTTCCAAGACGCTTGGACATTTTTTGTCCGTTCTTGTCAAGCACTAGCCCGTTAGAAACTACATTTTTGTAAGCTACATCATCAAAGGTCATGGTAGCAATAGCGTGAAGCGTATAGAACCAACCTCTCGTCTGGTCAACGCCCTCGGCTATGAAATCGGCTTTTCTCCAGGTTTTCTCAACTTTTTCGGCATTTTCAAAAGGATAATGCCACTGCGAATATGGCATGGAGCCTGAATCAAACCAAACATCAATAAGATCGGCCTCCCGCTTCATAGGTTTTCCTGAAGCTGAAACCAAAATGATCTCATCTACTACATTTTTGTGCAGGTCCACTTTATCATAGTTTTCATCACTGAAATCCCCGGGTTCAAATTCAGCAAAAAGATCTGCTTTCATAACTCCGGCATCTACAGCCTTCGCCATCTCCTCCTTAAGTTCCTCAATAGAACCCATTATCTTTTCTTCCTTACCGTCTTCTGTTCTCCAAATTGGCAATGGGATTCCCCAATATCTTGATCTTGAAAGATTCCAGTCATTTGCATTGGCCAACCAATTCCCAAAACGTCCTTCTCCGGTAGATTTTGGTTTCCAGTTAATCTGTTGGTTCAGTTCATGCATGCGATCCTTAAAATCGGTTACCTTAATGAACCACGAATCTAACGGATAGTATAATATAGGTTTATCGGTTCTCCAGCAGTTGGGATAGCTGTGCAGGTATTTCTCAACCTTAAAAGCCCGATTGTCTTCCTTCAGCTTGATGGCAATCTCTACATCAACAGATTTTTCGGGTGCTTTGCCATCATCATAATATTCGTTCTTTACGTATTTGCCTCCAAATTCCTTTAATTCGGGTCTGAATCTCCCCTGCAAGTCCACTAGCGGAACCAGGTTGTCATTCTCATCCTTTACCAACATTGGTGGTACTTCAGGACTGGCTTGTTTTGCAACCATGGCATCATCTGCACCAAAAGTTGGAGAGGTATGTACGATACCGGTACCATCTTCTGTAGTTACAAAATCCCCTGCAATTACTCTAAATGCATTTTCAGGATGCTCATGTGGTTTAACATAAGGAATTACCTGTTCGTATCTGCTCTCCACAATATCCTTCCCGGAGAAAGATTCACCTATCCAATATGGGATCTTTTTGTCTCCCTGTTTATAAGATTTTAAAGCTTCCTCAGAATTTACTTTTTGGAACTTCTTGTCAAATTGCTTTTCTGCCAGTTCTTTTGCTACTATTACAGTTATAGGGTCGAAAGTATACTGGTTGTAAGTCTTAACAGTTACATATTCAATCTTCGGCCCCACTGTTAAAGCTGTATTAGAAGGTAACGTCCAGGGGGTGGTTGTCCATGCGATAAAAAACAATTCGCCTTCCATTTCAGAAAGAAATTCAGGCAGTGTTTCCTTTTTCGCTTTGAACATGGCAGTGACTGTAGTGTCGGTCACGTCCTGATAAGTTCCGGGTTGATTTAGCTCGTGAGAACTTAGCCCGGTTCCTGCTTTAGGCGAATATGGCTGAATTGTATAGCCTTTATAAATTAAACCTTTTTTGTAAATCTGGGAAAGCAGCCACCACACAGTTTCCATGTATTTGGATTTATAGGTAATATATGGGTCGTCCATATCCACCCAATATCCCATTTTTTCGGTAAGGTCATTCCATACATCGGTGTAGCGCATCACGGCATTTTTACATGCTTCGTTATATTCCTCTACACTTATTTTCTTACCAATATCTTCTTTGGTGATGCCCAGTTCCTTCTCTACGCCCAACTCAATTGGAAGCCCGTGAGTATCCCAGCCGGCTTTACGCTTTACCTGGTAACCTTTTTGCGTTTTGAACCGACAAAAAATATCCTTGATGGCTCGTGCCATCACGTGGTGAATTCCCGGAAGACCATTTGCAGAAGGTGGACCTTCAAAAAAGACAAATGGATCCTTCCCTTCCCTCGAGGTCACACTCTTCTCAAAAACATCATTTTCCTTCCAAAAATGCAGAATTTCTTCAGCCACTTTTGGCAGGTCAAGTCCTTTATACTCAGGGAACTTTGCACTCATCATCTTGTTCTTTGAAAAATAGTTGCGCGAAAATAATGATTTTTAATAAATCGCAGGGTTTAAAACAGGAAAACCTGAACGCCTCCTGATATTAATCAGATATAAGAGCCTTACTACGTTGATAATACCTTAAAAGGAGTACTGCAGGGCGAGGATCAGATTGCGGCCTGCAGCGGCTATCCCGGAGGAGTAGGTGCGGTACCGCTGATCAGTAATATTCTCCAGACTGGCAGTAAGCAACCACATTTTTCCAAGCTGATACTGAGAACTGAAATTAAGCGTGTACCATTCGGGAGAGTAGGGATTCCCGTTTTCATCTATCGCATAAAGGTAAGCCTTGTCTCTCTCTGAAGGTGCTAACTCTTCAGCACTAATTTCACCGTTATATTCGGTAAAAAGATCAAACCTTAGATCACTGTTTTGCCAAACAAGATGGACATTCCCAAAGAAGGGCGCCGCATGCCGTAAAGGTGCTGTAGTGCCGTCCTCCTGCTCCTCTTCACCTTCGGTGAGGCTTATTCGCGAAGTTAGCTTCAGCTGCTCTGTAAATCGTATTTTTGCACCTGCTTCAAATCCATAAACACGGGCCTTAGCTGTATTTTGTATAGCCTGTACGTTACTTGGCTCCCCCCTATATTCAATAGTCGTTTTCCCGTCAAGATTAAAATCTCTTCTCACCAACGCGTCCTCAAGAAGGGTATAGTAACCCGCAAGGTCCACCTGCACAACACGATCAAAATTAAGCCGAAGACCAAGTTCAGCATTATAGGCCTTTTCGGGCTTGAGGTTGGGATTTGGCACCACAACAAGACCAGGGGCCGAATCAAATATTTTCCCCACATCATCAATATTAGGTGCTCTAAAGGCAGTCGATAAATTAAATTGCCATCCAAAAATGGCATTTTGCTGCCAGTTTAATCCGGCGCTTCCTGTTAAAGCTCCTGTACGGATATTTGCATCTGAAAAAGGAAAATCATAAAGAGCCTCATCAAACACAGCATCAAGAAGAATGTAATTATATCGGGCACCAGATTGGATGGTGAGGGAAGGATCCAATTCCCATTGAAGGTTTCCATACGCTGCCAGGGATTGCCAGCTAGCATCATCGGGATATCTTGAAGTTCCCTGAAAGGTCTCACCGGTTGTAATATTCGTTTCCCTTCCAGTGGAATTCACTTCGTTGAACACGTATTCCCCTCCGTAAAATAAAATAATTTCTGAAAAGGCCTTTTCAAAATCCAGGTTCATCGAATACGCATCCACCTGCTCTTTTGTGTGGTACAGGATCTCCTCCCCAAAATTGCGGTCATTGCGGCTCTCTTCAAAATATTGATAAGCAAGGCTGAATTTTGCTTCATCATAAACATCACCATTCCCCACCTTGTCCACCTGCAAATTTGTTTGTACCCACTCCTGCGGACCGTAGTACCATTCGGCTCCACGTAAAACTCCTCCGCGCTCACGGTAAAGTCGGTCGTACCGGGGAAAGTCTGATGTTGTTGAGTAAATTATTCCGAGGGAAAGATTATATTCTTCTGAGGGCTGGAACAGTACTTTTTGAAGCAGGTTGAGTTGTTCATATCCCGTAGGCTTCTGAATTTTCGGATTCTTATTCTCCACCATAAAATCCTGCCCGTCTCTTCGCACTGCATAATACGGCCGCAGGTATTCTTCCGGTCCATGGCTGCCCATTCGCATATCTTCAAAGCCTGAATATGATGCACTGGTTAAAAAAGCCCATTCCTTACTGCCGTAAGAAATATCAAAATGCCCGGTTTTTTCTTCATTGGCAGTAGCATAACGAGTATAAGCTCTACCTGAAAAATTTCCTCCTTCGGCCACTGAAAATGCCGGAGTTAAAGTGAAAAAATTAATCACACCCCCAATGGCGTCACTTCCAAAAATAATTGAACCTGGACCTAAAACAACTTCAGTTCTCTCTACCGAAAGGGGATCTATTGAAATTACATTCTGCACATTTCCTCCTCTAAAAATAGCTGTATTCATACGTACTCCGTCCACTGTAATCAACAACCTGTTGGTTGCAAAGCCTCTTATCATCGGACTTCCGCCGCCAAGCTGACTTTTCTGAACGTAAACCTGTCCTGTACTCTCCAGAAGATCGGCCGATGTTTGTGGGTTTGAGGTAAGAATTTCCTTTTGATTAATAGTCACCACCTTTTGGGGAACCCGATTTCTTTTCTGCTCAAATTTTGAAACAGAAAGTACAACTTCGGTTAATTCATTTTTAGTTGGTAAAAGATAAACTTTGCTTCCCTTCACAAGGATCTGTTTCTTCGTAGCATGAAATTCCGCATGGGCAATATGCCTGAAAAAAATAATTTCGTCAGAGGCAAAAACTGAAAGATTTGCTTCGCCATCAAAACCAGTAAGCAGACTTTTTGACTTATCCTTGTTATAAACAGCCACATTAAAAATCGGCTGTCCTGTTTCCTTGTCAAGAACCACAATCTCCTGGGCCGAAGAAACTGAAAACAGCAGGAAAAGGATTAGACCGGCAAGAAGTCGCATTAAGTGAAAATTTCGTTTAGAACCGCGAGGGATTTAGGTTTATGAAAACCCTGAAGATGAATTTCAAAATATTTCAAAAGCATAAGTAAAAATCCCGATCGTGCTGTCTGGTTAAGTTTTAAGGAAGAGAGATCATCAAACTCTGTGCCCAATAGCCGCTGCAAAAGAACAACATTTTCATCGTTTATGCAGTCGAGGTTGGTTTCCACATCCTGAAAAGTTCCGTCGATAAGGTTAAAAACAGGTGCATCTTGCTGAGAATCATCGGGATAAAAACCTAAATACCGGGTAAGCTTCAGTAGGAAAAGTAAATGAAAATTGACTGTTTTTTCGTGGGAATCAAACCATTCCAGACTAGCCTCGACATAATCATATAGTGCCGGATTTGCTTCCTCTTCTTTTACAGCATTCCGAAGCACTTCAGAAAGAAACATTACAACTGTAGATTTTATAACATGGGTATGTAAGCTCTGGTACGGTTTTGTCAGTTTGGCTTCCTTCATATACTCCAAAGTACCCTTGTCTTTATGATTTGCCACGATCTCCAGCTGACTTAACGGCTGAAAAAGGGAGGCTTTGAGCTTACCTTTCCTCGATTTAAGCACCCCGCGAAGCAGATACGTTTTTAACCCACTTTTTTGGGTGAAGCATTTCACGATCAAATCGGCTTCTCCGTATCTTAAGGCACTAAAGACAATTCCTTTGGTGGTGATCAACATTCAATAGTGAGATTTTTTCTTCTGAAAAAATATCTTTTAAAAATGACATTTTAAGCAGTAATATTCCTGAAGACTTATTTGTCAAAAAAGGCATTTTAAGCAGGTAATCTTTCGAAGCAATAAATGTAAGCCAAAAAAAGAAAAAGCCGCAAAACTGCGGCTTCTCCAAATTAGATTTCAGCAGGAGATTATACTACTCCCTGTGCAAGCATCGCATCGGCAACTTTAACGAATCCGGCGATGTTGGCTCCCTTTACGTAATCAACATAACCATCTTCTTCCTTACCGTATTCCACGCATTGCTCGTGAATATCATTCATGATCTGCTTCAACTTGGAATCAACTTCTTCAGAAGTCCAGTTGTATCGCATTGAGTTCTGAGACATCTCCAATCCTGAAGTCGCTACTCCACCGGCATTTGAAGCTTTCCCCGGAGAGAAAAGGATCTTAGCCTCCTGGAACACTGCAATAGCTTCGGGGGTACAAGGCATATTCGCACCTTCACCAACAACTTTACAGCCATTTTTCACAAGAGCTCTCGCATCATCTTCAAGCAACTCGTTTTGAGTCGCACACGGCAGTGCTATATCGCACTTCACATCCCATGGAGTCTTTCCTTCGAAATATTTAGCATCCGGATATTCATTAAGATATTCCTTGATCCTGCCTCTCTTCACATTTTTAAGATCCATTATAAAGGAGAGCTTACCGGCATCGATTCCGGTCTCGTCGTAGATGTATCCCGAGGAATCGGACATGGTCACCACTTTACCACCTAGTTCGGTAGCTTTCTCGGCTGCGTACTGCGCCACATTTCCGGAACCTGAAACCACAACAATTTTTCCTTTTATAGAATCTCCTTTGGTCTTCAGCATGTTTTCTGTAAAATAAACATTTCCGTAACCGGTAGCCTCAGGACGAATCAATGATCCTCCGTAAGAACGACCTTTTCCGGTAAGTACTCCGGTAAATTCATTTCGAAGCCTTTTGTACTGTCCATAAAGGAATCCTACCTCCCGGCCTCCAACTCCAATATCTCCCGCAGGTACATCTGTATCAGCTCCAATATGGCGCTGCAGCTCGGTCATAAAACTTTGACAGAATTTCATAACCTCGTTATCTGATTTTCCTTTTGGATCAAAATCAGATCCTCCTTTACCACCACCCATTGGCAGGGTTGTAAGGCTATTTTTGAATACCTGCTCAAAAGCAAGGAATTTAAGAATAGAAAGGTTTACTGATGGGTGAAAACGCAATCCGCCTTTGTATGGGCCGATGGCAGAATTCATCTGAATCCTGAAGCCGCGGTTCACCTGCACCTCACCGTTGTCGTCTATCCACGGCACACGAAACATGATCACACGTTCCGGTTCTACCATTCGCTCCAGCAACTTTTTATTCTGATATTTTTTATTTTTTTCAATGAAAGGAATAACTGTTTCAGCAACCTCATGAACCGCCTGTAAAAATTCGGGCTCATTGGTGTTACGTTTTGAAACGCTATCTAAAAATTCTTGTACATTTTTTTCCATGGTTTTAGCTAAATTATTTTAACGAAAACGTTTTTTTACGATTCCCTGCAAATATACATTATCTGCAAATTTTAGCCTTAAAATTTTTGTTATTCCTTTTATAATTAATCATTTTCTGCAAGGGCCATAATTCCCAGTTTCTTTGGGATGTTTTTATATATTTGCTCAGATTGGATTTTTCTATATGACCAACATTTTCAAAACATTAATGCTGGGATTCCTGCTTTTTTTCTTCGGAAAAGGAAATGCTTCTGCACAGGTTGGTATGGTGGGCCAGGAAATTGGTATTGTTGCCGGTCCTGTGGCCTATTTTACAGATTATGGTTTACGTTGGAATTTAAAGACCAATTCCTCGAACATAGGAACTGGCGTGGGTTTAGTCTATTATCTCAACTTTGCCTATAAAGCTGATTGCGACTGTTATGCCCGGTACTCATTTTTTAACGATCATTTTAGAGTCAGAGCCGAAGTGGATTATCACGAGGGAGAACTAAATCATTATGGTCCAATTGCCCAAAAAGAAAACACAAGAGGGGAACAGCTTCGGGGAATGATTGGAAAGGTTAGTGCCTTTGAGGTTGGTGCCCACCTGGAATATTATCCTTTAAGCATTAGAGATTATACCGCCTTCGCCTATCCGGTTGCACCTTATATAAGCCTTGGTTTCAATTTTGTAGGATTTGATCCATATACCTACTCCACTCTAGGACCTTTAGAAGATAATATTTTTCCAGCTTTTGAAGGCTATGTGAGCCAGGAACCGGGAACCACCTGGAGCATAGTTGCAGGTGCGGGAATGCGTTATAAACTGAGTATTGGCAGTGATCTTGTAATGAACATGCAATGGAGATATTACAACACCGATTGGCTGGACGGGCTAGATCATGACAACCCGCAAAACAAGTTTAACGATATGATGTTCTGGCTGAACTTTGGATATATCTACTATTTAAACTTTTAAATTACAATAGCTACGGAATTCGTTCTAGAGCTGCTTCCAAAAATTTCCTTTTTGAAGCGTTAACCCAATGCCTGCTTAAGGTCATTAATTAGATCTTCTTCATCTTCTATTCCCACACTAAGCCTTATCATAGAATCGACAATTCCCGTCTTAGCTCTTTCTTCCCTCGGAATAGACGCGTGGGTCATACTCGCAGGATGACCGGCCAGGGACTCGACTCCTCCCAATGATTCTGCAAGGGTGAAAACTTTTATCTTTTCGACGAAAGAAACTGCACTTTCCAAAGTTCCTTCAGCTGTGGTAAACGAAACCATTCCGCCGAAACCATTCATTTGTTTTTTGGCAATGTTATGATTGGGATGGTTTTTAAATCCCGGCCAGTATACCTTATCCACCCTCGGATGATCTTTAAGAAATCTGGCTACTTTCTCTCCGTTTTCACAATGCCGCTGCATGCGAAGGTGTAGAGTTTTAATTCCCCGCAAAACGAGGAAACTATCCTGTGGGCCACAAACTGCTCCGCTGGCGTTTTGAATGAAGTACAGTTTTTCTGCCAGTTTCTGATCTTTTACCACAAGACCTCCCATAACTACATCACTGTGACCTCCAAGATATTTAGTAGCACTGTACATCACCAGATCTGCCCCCAAATCAAGAGGCTGTTGTAAATAAGGAGTGGCGAAGGTATTGTCTACTGCGACCAACAAATTATATTCTTTAGCGACACGAAACATAGCTTCTATGTCTATGATATTCATCATTGGGTTAGTTGGAGTTTCTACCCAGATCATCTTTGTATTCTTATTAATATATTGTTCTATATCAATTGCATCCTTCATGCTCACAAAGTGAAATTTTACTCCCAGGTCTGCAAAGATACCGGTGAAGAGCCGGTAAGAACCACCATAAAGGTCGTTCGTGGAAAGGATCTCATCGCCCGGCTTAAATAATTTAAGTACAGCATCTATAGCGGCAAGACCGGAGCCAAAAGCCAGGCCGAAATTTCCATTTTCTATACTGGCAAGAGATCTTTCAAGAGCAGCCCTGGTTGGATTTCCGCTTCGGGAATATTCAAATCCTTTGTGTCCTCCGGGAGTAGATTGTTTGAAAGTAGTGGTTTGATATATTGGAGGCATCACCGATCCATATGCAGGATCTACATTTTGCTGCCCCCCATGAATGGTTTTAGTGTTGAACTTCATTTTTTAAATTTTATTTAAGATATAAATGTAACATTCGCTTTTGGGCTTTCCCAAAATAGCCCGTACCTTTCAGATCAGTTTAACAATAGCCACTTATGTCCCGCAATATTGTACGTCTTTTGATGCTTGTAATCATTTTTACAGGTTGCAAAAAAGACAAAGAAGAGCAAGAGAAAGAACCAAAACCAATTTCCTTAAATTTTCAAAAAGAAAGCCTGGTCAAAAAAGCGGGAGAAAACTGTGATACGGCAGCGTATGACTGCTCTATTATTGCCCTCGATGTAATTCGGGCTGCCGATGTTCCGGGAGTTTCAGAAAAGATCAACAGTCACCTGGATGAACATATTATCAAACTCATCTCTACACAAGAAAATTCGGGCATTACCAGCCTTGAAGAGCTTTCTGAAAAATTCCTGAGCGATTACCGGGAAGCCGCCAAAAATTTTTCAGAAGAACCACCCTGGGAAGCGTATGTAGATGAAAAGGTGTACCTGCAAAGTGACAGCCTTGTTTCTATAGGAATTACTACAGAAATTTTTACCGGAGGTGCTCATGGATACAAAACACTCACATTCCTCAATTTTGATCCCACCTCAGGAAAAATACTCTTCAAAAATGACATTTTTGAAGATGATTTCATCTCTTTTGTTGAGCAGAGATTTAGGCAGGAACAGGAAATTCCCGAAAATGAGAATATCAACAGCACAGGTTTCTGGTTTGAAAATGAAACCTTCAGCCTGCCCGAAAATGTGGGTTTTTCAGAAGAAAAGGTGGTACTGGTTTACAATTCGTATGAAATCGCACCTTATGCTGCCGGGGATATTGTAATGGAAATTCCGCTGGAGGAAGTGCGGCCTTTCATCAGGATTGAATAATTTTACCGCATGAAAAAGATCTATTATTTATCCACCTGTGACACCTGTAAAAGAATTCTCAAGGAACTCGAACCTTCTGCCTCTTTTGAATTGCAGGATATCAAAACAGAACCACTAACAATTGACCAACTGCAGGAACTTAAAAAGAGAGCCGGCACCTACGAAGCTCTTTTTAGTAAAAGGGCACGATTATATAAAGAGCGGGATCTGAAGAACAAGCAACTTTCCGAAGAAGACTATAAAAATCTCCTTTTAGAGCACTATACTTTTCTCAAACGCCCGGTAATTGTAAACGAACAAAAGATCTTTATTGGCAATTCCAAAAAGGAAGTAGCTGCCGCAAAAGCTTCTATAGGTGAATAAAAGACTGCTGGCAATCCTGGCAGCTATTGGAGCAGGTACAATTTATGGCATCAATCATACCGTTGCCAAAGGATTAATGCCCGTGTACATAGAGCCCTTCGGATTCATATTCTTAAGGGTAACGGGAGCCGCTATTCTTTTCTGGCTCATTAGTTTTTTGGGACCCAGGGAAAAAGTTGCCACCAGTGACTGGCCCCGGTTGTTTGGCTGCGCAGTTCTGGGAATGTGTATAAATATGTTGTTCTTTTTCAAAGGCCTTAGCCTCACCACCCCCATTAACAGTTCTGTTATTACCACAATTACACCTATAATTGTCCTGGTTTTAGCAGCTATTCTTATTAAAGAAAGAATAACCCTGCTTAAAACCTTAGGAATAATTACGGGGCTTGCCGGTGCACTCGGGCTGATCTTCTTTAGTAGCAATCAAGTCCAAAATGCACCAAATATCCCGCTGGGAAATCTTCTAGTGCTTGTGAACGCCACTTCCTACGGACTTTACCTGATCCTGGTAAAACCACTTACAGCTAAATATCACCCCTTTACCTTGATGAAATGGCTTTTTTTAATGGCTGTTCTTATTAATCTTCCTTTTACCCTAAAAGAATTCACTGAAGTAGATTGGACCAGCCTCCCACAAGAAGCTATCCTGGGAATGAGCTTTGTTGTTTTTGGAACGACATTTCTAACTTACCTTTTGAACGTATATGCTCTCAGGCAGCTGAGTGCCTCCACAATAAGTGCTTTTGTCTATATACAACCTTTGATCGCAATTGCATATGCAGTCTCCACCGGAGCCGATTCGCTTAATATGCTGAAGATTATAGCCGCTCTACTGGTTTTCGCCGGAGTTTATATGGTGACCCGTAAACCTAAGCCTGTAGCGTAGCGGGATCTATATCTTTCGGAATTTTACCGTATTTCCTTGTATCCTCCCGTGTTAGGACCTTAAAATCTTCGGTATGATCGAGGTGGTCCAGACTATTGAACAGCTCCTTTGGAAGACCTGTTAACTTTCTCTCTTTAAGATCAATCCAGCCGCCCATCATTTCACAACTCGCAAAATTTCGACCCTTGTGATCATAAAAATCATGAACAAATTCAAAATACATTCCGTCTTCAGAAAGACCTTTTAATCTTAAAGTAACCGTTACAGGTTTTCCTGCAAATACTTCTTTAAAATAATAAATATGTTCATAGAAAACCACCGGTCCCAGGTTATGCTGTGCCATTTCTTTTTGGCCAAACCCGTTCTCCATTAAAAAACCCATTCGGGTATGACTCATAAAATTTATGTAAGCCGTGTTGGCCAAATGCCTGTTGGCGTCAATATCACTCCACCTTATTTCGAAATTCTTCTTGTACATTTATAAAAATTTGAGATAAAATTACAAATTTATATTATGCATGCATAATGAATTTTCTTTCATTTACTGCTTCTAACCTTACTTTACAAAAATGCCCTTAGTAGAAAGTAATTATTACCCTCCTGTTATGTTCAGGAATTATCATGTCTCTACGGTTTACTCAGCGATGGTAAGACGGGCTCCGGTTAAACAGCAGCGGGAGAGAATAGATTTGCAGGACGGAGATTTTATAGATCTTGACTGGAGCTTTGCTAAAGAGGAATCTAAAAAAGTTCTTGTGGTGATCCACGGCCTTGAAGGCAGCGCAAAGCGTCCTTACGTAACTGGCCTGGCCCGGCATTTCGGCCTTAACGGCTGGGATGTGGCCGCAGTGAATCTGCGTGGTTGCAGCGGAGAAATGAACCGTTGTTTCAGGTCGTATCATGCCGGGGCCACAGATGACCTTGAGGAAATTGTAGAGTTTATTCTGAAAAAAAAAAGCTATGACACAATGGCTTTTAACGGCTTTAGCCTGGGCGGTAATCTTATGCTGAAATTTCTGGGTGAGAAAAGAGAAATCCCGGAGCAAATAAAAGCGGCAGTAATGGTTTCGGTTCCGTGTGATTTGTATGGCAGTTTAAAACAACTTCAGAAGAAAGAAAATTTTCTGTACGCTAAACGTTTCCTTAGAAAATTGAGAAATCATTTACTGCTGCGTGCAGAAACCTTTCCGGAGCAATTAACAAAAGAAGAGATCAAGGCCTGTAACAGACTGCTTGATATTGATGACCTGTACACCAGCAGGGCTCATGATTTTAAGGATGCCCTGGATTACTACAATAAGAACAGTTCTCGCCAGTTCCTGAAAAATATAAAGGTTCCTACCCTGCTCATAAATGCCAAGAATGACGGTTTTCTTTCACCCAAATGTTACCCGGTCGATATTGCCCAAGCCAGTAGGCATCTATTTCTTGAAATGCCCGATTATGGCGGTCACGTCGGGTTCGTCCAGAACAAACCAGTAACCTACAATGAGGAACGTGCTTTAGAATTCATCGAAGCTCACCTGTAGCCACTTTTCTTTGTACAGGCCTGAATTTGTTTATCTTTGCCAAACATTAAAAATTCAACATGATTCAGTCAATGACCGGTTTTGGAAAAAGTATATTACAGCTCCCTTCCAAAAAGATCACCGTAGAAATAAAATCCCTTAACAGCAAAAACCTGGATCTTAATGCACGTATTCCTTCGCAATACCGCGAAAAGGAACTACAGCTGCGCAACAAGATCTCCCGGGAACTTACCCGCGGAAAAGTGGATTTTTCTGTATACGTTGAAGTTACGGGAGAAGAGACTACCTCGGCAGTTAACTCGGCAGCGATTAAGAAATATATGACTCAGCTGCGGGAAATTCATCCGGCAAGTGATGTTGACCTTCTTCAAATGGCTGTGCGCATGCCCGATGCTTTTAAGACTGAAAGGGAAGAAATTGACGAGGATGGATTCAAGGCTATTGAAGAAGCAGTTGATGAAGCCCTTAGAGAGATCAACGATTTTCGTTCTGCTGAAGGGAAAGCACTTGAAGAAGAACTTGAACAACGAGCAGAAAATATCCAGAATTTACTGAGACAGGTGATCGAAATGGATCCTGAAAGAATTGCCGGAGTAAGAGAACGCCTGCAAAAAGGAGTTGCCGAACTAAAGGAAAATGTAGATGAGAACCGTTTTGAACAGGAACTTATTTTTTACATTGAAAAGTTTGATATTACTGAAGAAAAAGTAAGACTGGAAAACCATATGGACTACTTTCTGAAGACACTTCAATCTTCAGACTCTAATGGAAAAAAACTTGCATTTATCTCCCAGGAAATGGGTCGTGAGATCAACACCATAGGAAGCAAATCCAACTATGCTCCCATGCAGCAACTGGTAGTTCAAATGAAAGACGAGTTGGAAAAGATCAAGGAACAACTTCTAAACGTACTGTAATGGCAGACGGGAAATTAATTGTCTTTTCGGCACCATCGGGATCGGGAAAAACGACTATTGTTAAATATCTGCTTGCCCAGGAAGAGCTCAATCTTGAATTTTCTATTTCCGCAACCTCAAGAGAGCCAAGGGGCATAGAAGAACACGGCAAGGATTACTATTTTTTGAGCCTTCGGGAATTTAAAGACCGAATCAAAAATGATAGTTTTTTAGAATGGGAGGAAGTGTATCGAGATAACTTCTACGGCACTTTAAAAAGTGAAGTGGAGCGTATCTGGTCACATGGCAAAAATGTCATTTTTGACATTGATGTGGTTGGCGGTCTCGATATTAAGAACATCTATCCCGAAAAAACCCTCGCGGTTTTTGTGAAACCTCCGAGTATAGAAGAATTAAAGATCCGGCTCAAGAAGCGGGAGACAGAATCACCTGATAAGATTAATATGAGAGTTGCAAAAGCATCTATCGAACTGGCCACAGCACCTCAATTTGATCATATCATTGTTAATAATGATTTGAACACTGCTTTGGAAGAAGCGTACGCTTTAGTTTCAGATTTTGTTGGCGCCGCTAAAGTTCCAAAAAGGTGAAAAAAAGAATAGGTCTGTTTTTTGGCACTTTTAACCCTGTACATGTAGGGCATCTTATCCTGGCCAACCACCTGCTACAATATTCAGATATTACGGAGGTTTGGATGGTAGTAACTCCACACAACCCGTTCAAGAAGAAAACCAGTCTGCTAAACAACCACCATCGTTTTGAAATGGTGTGGCAACTTTGCGAAGAATATCCGGGAATAAAACCGAGCGATATAGAGTTTAAGCTTCCGCAGCCGAATTATACGGTATACACCTTGGCACATCTGGAAGAAAAGTACCCTGATCATGAATTTGTCCTGATCATGGGAGAAGATAATTTAAAAAGTTTTCCAAAGTGGAAGAATTACGAAGTCATTCTAGAAAGGCATAATGTATTGGTTTACCCGAGATATTCAGAGGGTGAAAATCATCCGGAACTACTTGATCATCCCGGGATCACCCTCACCGATGCTCCAAGAGTGGAAATATCTTCCACATTTATTCGAAAAGCCATAAAGCAAGGTAAAGATGTGCGGCCTTTGCTACCTTCCACCGTCTGGAAATACATTGATGAAATGAATTTTTATCGCTAAAAAAATCACCCCCGACGCTTTGAACTTGCAGGGGGTAATTCTTAACTAACTAACCAACAAAAAAATTTAACTCCTGGAAAATATATTTTCTGTTATTCTATAACGCAATTTGCTGATCCAATCTTATTTCATTTTTGGACTCAATTGTTAAAATTTGAAGGAGGTGAAGAATCTTTTAAAATTTTCTTTGCTGCGGCGATTCTTCACAACCTTTTTATTTTCCCTATTTTTGATGGTACAATTGACCTTCTATGGAGAAAACGCCAAAATTCGCTGTTATTGGTGGCGGTAGCTGGGCTACAGCCAATGTTAAAATGCTTTGTGAAAACCTCGATGAAGTAACCTGGTATATGCGGAGTGTATATATCATTGAACACATAAGGAAACAGGAACACAATCCCAATTACCTCAGTTCGGTTGAATTTGACAACTCACAACTCTATCTTACCAACGATATTGACGAAGCTGTAAGACGTGCCGATATCCTGATCTTTGCCATTCCATCTGCTTTTCTTAAACGAGAACTGGATAATTTAACCGAATCTCTGGATGGTAAAATCATCTTTTCTGCTATAAAAGGAATTGTGCCGGAAACCAGTCTTATAGTGGGCGAACATTTCCATAAAACCTATAATATCCCTTACGAGAACATTGGGGTTATCACAGGACCGTGTCATGCCGAGGAAGTGGCGCTGGAGCGACTTTCCTATCTTACCATTGCATGTTCAGACGAAGACAAAGCAGCACTGGTGGCAAAGTACCTTAGTAGCGATTACATCAATTGCAAGACAAGTGACGACATTGTCGGAACAGAATATGCAGCAATGCTTAAGAATATTTACGCTATCGCTGCCGGGATTGCCCATGGGCTTGGGTATGGCGATAACTTCCAGAGTGTCTTAATGAGTAATGCAATTCGCGAGATGAAGAAATTCATCAAGAAGGTCCACAAGATGAAACGCAATATTAATGATTCAGCTTACCTGGGTGACCTTTTAGTAACAGGATACTCCACTTTTAGCCGGAACAGGATGTTTGGGAATATGATAGGGAAAGGTTATACGGTAAAAAGTGCTCAAATGGAGATGAGCATGGTAGCCGAAGGTTATTATGCGACCGACAGTGCTTTTAAAATAGTGCAGGAAACCGGTGCGAAGACCCCTATTATCAATGCCGTTAACGGAATCCTCTACCAAGGCAAGGACCCTAAAAAGGTATTTAAGAAATTGGCAGAAAAGTTAGATTAAGGTAGTGTAAGCTTCCCTTAAAACCGAACTGTTTAAAAGTAGAATAATTCTTAATTTTAAACAGTATGAAAAAAAGTAAATTTTCTCCACAGCAGATCTCTAAGATCCTCAAAGAATTCGATAACGGTAAAACAGCTGCCGAGATCAGTCGTGAATATGGTGTAAGCACCGCTGCTTTTTACAAATGGCGAGAGCGTTTTAGCGGAATGAATGGTAAAGAGCTTAAGCGACTCAAAGAACTTGAGGAAGAGAATCGTCGACTCAAGCAAATGTATGCCACCCTTTCTCT
>NZ_KE384221.1:356599-442277 GCF_000424665.1 Salinimicrobium terrae DSM 17865 | reverse complement strand
CTGGCTTTTAGATCTTTTAATTTATGGGTATCGCTCATAAGTTCTACAACTTGTTTTACACCACGTTTGCGATTGCGAGAATATTTATATAACCATTTATAAACTGCCGTTGTAGACACTTCATATTCCCTGCAAATCTCGGCAACAGTGGAAATATTCTTTTCAATCTCTTGAACTTTTTTACGCTTAAAGCTTTTACTAAAATAACGATTTACTCGATTAGAAGCTTCTTTGGAAAAATCTTGTAGATTTGCCATAATACTGAGTTGTTTAAAACTCCGTAAAACGGTCAACTTATTTCAGTACCCGACAATTAAACAAATGAAAAGCTGGGACCACCCAAGGGCTAGGTTTTTTTAAGTTTTCCAATTTTTTTCTACATATTGAATAAAAGAGTATATTTTTCCTCCTAAAAGATCGTATTTCTTTCGCAGTTCTTCTATTTCAGGGATCTCATAAAGTTCATCGATCATTTCTAACTGTGAAATGCATTCAAGAAGAGAGGCGTGACTGAAAATTAAAAATTTAATGAAGTCCTGTTTATATTTTCTTCTACCATATCCTTCTACAATATTATCCTTTATACTTTTTGACGATCTTCTTACCTGACTCCCCTGCTCAAATAATTCAAACTTGGGCATTTTTAAAGAAGCCTTATGAACCTCTACAGCATAAGTAAATGCAAGATTGTATATATCCAGATCTTTGTAGCTTTTCATATCTTTTTTCTTATCAGTTCTCCGTTATCAGTTATCCAGCTTTTCGGTTGTCGTTTCTGAGCTATGGGTGGGTTTAAAAGCCAAAATCCAAGGTATCTTATAAATTTAATAAAGTTGAGCAACGCGAAGGTTTTAAATAACTCACAACTCACAACTGAAAACCCACAACAACGCAGACTCATATGATCTCAATTCTACCCGCTCAATAAAGACTTCCACATCAACTTTACCCTCTCCCAGTCGAAAGCCTCTACCTTTTCTCTGGCCGCTCGGGTTCTTTCAGATGATCGTTGAGGGTCCTGAAGAAGATTTTTTACTGCAGAGGCCATTCGATCCGGTTCATTTGGAGGAACGAGTACTCCGTCTATGTCCGCAGAAATAAGGTATGGAAGTCCGCCAACGTTTGTAGAAACCACAGGTAATCCCAAAGCCATGGCTTCAATAACACTAACGGGGGTATTGTCAATGTTAGTAGTGTTAAGAAAAATGTCATATTGTTCTGAAAGTTTTGTCCACTCCTTTTTAGACAATCGGCCGGGAAATTGCACAGGCAGGCGGTGAAGTTTTGCGTAACGAATACAATCTTTCCAGGAGTCATCCTTAACCGGTCCCACCATGCATAGTTCGGCATTGGGATAATCGGGCAACAGAAGTTCCAGCACCTTTATTGCCTGCATGGGACTGTAGATCTCTGCAAAGGCACGAACCCACAGAAGTTTTGGGCGCAGATCATGTCGTTCTTTAAAATAGTATTCCTGTAGATTAATACTATTGGGAATATATTTCACATTAAGAAAACCACTCTGCTGAAAAACAGTTTTCATAAACAGCGAGGGCGCTACATTAAAATAAGCCTTTCCAAACAGCCTTTTTGAAGCCTTAGGGGAACGTTCCATACGTGAAGGAAGTTCTCCCCCATGGAGAATAGGGATATACTTTAAATTGAACTTTTGACAAATCCTGGCCACAGCATAAGCATACCAAAAATTTTGGGTGCTGTAGGTATCAATGAGTACGTAGTCTGTGGTTTTTCTGTTTCTGAAAACGGTGAATAGCATTTCAGCCAATCGAAAGAGTTTGTTCTTTTCGGATGAGGCAGTTTTCACATTGAACCCTTCTTCTTTTAAAAGTGGAGTGAGGGTGTCGATCGAGGTGGGACTCCCTCCTTTTCCTCTCAATTCATTTCCTATGTAGAGAATATTTTTCAGAACTTGTATTAGAATTTAAGTAAAAATAATTAAATAAAGTACAAATGTCACACTGAGCCCAAGCGGAGGTTGGAAAAGTCGAAGTGCTTGCGTGTACTAATTCCTGTTTTTACTTAATTATTCCTTTTCCCGTTTTACCCCGACCCTAAAGGGAGCCGGAAAAAGAGCTCAACCTGATAAAAGTTAAAATTAGGTTTGTTCCTTGGAGCCAAAGCATGTCCAGAATTAAGAAGAAGATCAAAGTGCTACAACAAATGTCACACTAAGCCCGACCGAAGGGAGGAAAAGTCGAAGTGCTTCCATGTACTAAACCTAATCCTTACCGGTTTCGGCCTGGTTTTCACGCCCCCACGGGCACGAAAACAACTCAATCTGAGATGTGACGATTTAGTTCGTAGTACATCTCTCACATCTTAGACGCAATGAGCATGTCTATAATTGAATAATCTAATCATAATTAAATTCAGTCCAACAGAAGGAAAGAAAATTCAATTTTTACTCAAATGTCACACTGAGCCCGACCAGAGGGAGGAAAAGTCGAAGTGCTTCAGTGTATTAAACCTAATCCTAACCCGTTTCGACCATTTTTCACGCCCTCACGAGCACGAAAATAGTTTAGCCTGACAAAGGAAATATCTAAATGAAAAATTCGAGTTTCGTACCTGGAATTTAATTGAAGAATTGGTCTCTTTTCGGTTCAAATTATTCTTTTGCCCTAACTGAAAATGAGGGAGAGCCAAATTATATATTATTCAATATACCTTATTCATTATTCATTAAAAACCTCTATCCACTGTTCCTTCACAATTTCCCAGTCAAACCGACCCACTTTCTCATAAGCGGCTTGTGCGATTTGCTCACATTTTTCAGGATTTTGGAGGAGATCTTCTATGGCAGAGACCATTGTGGAGACGTCATTTTGCGGCACAAGGATACCGTCTTTTCCATTTTCAATAAGATAAGGCATTCCGCCAACATCTGTGGAGATCACCGGGAGACCCAGGGCCATGGCCTCTATGACGCTAATAGGAGTGTTATCAACATCAGTGGAATTAATGAAAAAATCATAATTTACTGAAATGGCTGCCCAATCTTTCTTTTTCATTTTCCCCGGGAATTCTACCGGTAAATTTCTCTGCGCAGCATAATTCATGCACATCTCCAGAGAACCATCCTTTTCCGGCCCCACCATACACATTTTTGCTTCAGGATGCTGCTTGTATATCTGCTCAAAAACCTTTAAAGCCATCAAAGGATTGTATCGCTCCTGAAACCTGCGGACCCATAAAAATTTCGGACCGAAAGCTTTTCTTTCCTTAAAAGGATAATTCTCAAGTGTAATCGAATTAGGGATTATTTTGGAATTTGTAAAACCGTGATCTAAAAAAATGTCATATAAAAAATGTGAGGGTGCGACATTGATCCGGGCGTTGCCAAAGAGGGACTTGGTAAGGTTTGGCGTTTTATCGAGGCGCTCCTTTAGATTCCCCCCGTGTAAGATTGGAATATAATGCAGCTTTAGCTGCTGACATAGCTTCCCAATGCTGTAGGCATAATAGAAATTCTGGGCCCCGTATGTGTCAATAAGAACAACATCAGTTTGTTTGCGGTTGGTCCAGATTAGGGAGAGCATCTCCATCAGCCTTAGTGCCTTATTATCCTTTCCCGATGCCGTTTTCACCCAGTAGCCCTCCTGCTTCAATACTTCACTAAAAAAAGAAATATAGGTAGCCGTAAAAGTGGGATTGGAAAGATTGTTACCTATATAAAGAATTCTTTTTTTCATCAACTATTTTTAACAGCACCTGCTCCTCTCATTTATTACGCCTCAATCCTTTTCTTGTTGATTGGCCTTTTTTATCATCAACGATATATAATAACGCAAGCCCATATACAAAAGCCGGTAAGGCAATTCTCATTGCCGAGTGATTAATGGTGAGGAACCAAAAGGCTAAGAACGCCAAAAAATAATAATTGTTTTTAAATTTTGTCCAAAATATAATGGGAACAAATATAAGAATTAGAATTGCGACTACTCCAAGTAGTCCATGTTCGGAGAGGAGACGACTCAGTTCATTATGAGTTGCAATTTCAATTCCAAGATTCTTTTCCCTGAATTCCTTTCCAACTCCAACTCCAATACCAAGAACAGGATGTTCATAGAAACCTTTTAGCTCTGTCACTACAAGCTCAACACGTCCTGTCGTAATATCCCCCTTTAATTGTCCCGCGGCATTTTGATTGGCATACCGGTTGTCTAAAAGACCGAACGTTTTTAAAGATGAAAAACTCCAGATAACAAAAAATGCAATTGAGATTAAAATTAATTTGAAGCGAGTTTTTATTTGCCCTTGAATGTCTTGTTTAGAATAATATACAATTACAAAAAGGATTATACAAATTACGGCTGTAAACACTCCTCCTCTTGAAAAAGTAATAAGTGCTCTATATCCCATTAAACCTAAGAGCCCAAGATCAATTAAATTAATTGATTTACTATTTATTGTAAAGAGTCGCGTTACGAGGAGGAAAGCACCCAAACCAAAAACAGTAGATATCTGATTTGGTCCGTAACCGCCGGTTGCAGCGTAGTTGCCGGACAGACTTATTATCCCCTCATGTAAAGTAGGGGTATACAAATATAGATACACCATCTGCGCCAACAATGGCACGAGGATCATTAGAAGCATCCGTTGAAAATCTCTGCTCTTAATCTTTTTGTAATAACAGTACAAGGCCGTCACTCCCAAACATACCGGACCGCTTAAGTTAAAGGCGATGAGCTTTCGAAATTCTGCTTCGTAGCTTATTGACATGGATGCGATCAAAATACCTGGAACTAAAATCAATAAATACAACCAGTAAGGCGTAGTTCTTGCCGATGTACCTTTAAAAAACATCCCAATAAGGAGAAATAATATTACACCATATTTCCCCGTCTCATAAAATAATAAAGCTCCGGTCATTCGCCAGAAAACCTCCGCCCCGGCAATATAAGCAGCAGCCATGAGAGCTTCATTATTGCGATTCTCGTTTTGAATAGTTATGAAAAGAAAATAGCCTATAACGCCCATAAAGTAAAGAGAAGAGACTCCTTCATAAACATAGATGGCAAAAGCTATCCCAAAATGTAGCAGCAAAAGCTTCAAATATTCCAGGTTCGCCAGCTTCATAGGAGTAGTGGAGGAACGGCGGGAATGTGATTCAACTGCAGACATGGCTGGGTTTGAGACTACAATAATAAGGAAATAAAGCAGGGGTTCAATGCTTAGCGGTCAATGAAAAAATCAAGCACTGTTGGTATTATAGTTTCTTCAGAGTAATTGGTTTTGATTTCCTGTAGAAGGAATTGAGCATCTTTCTTTTGAGATTCGCTGTTTTGAATGTACTCGTCAATCGCATGTGCCAGGGCCTGCGGATCCTTAGGAGGAATTAATTTTCCGCGATTACCTACTACTTCCTCACATTGCCCAACACGGGTACAGATCACCGGAATTCCGGCACGTCCATACTCGAGAAGCGATACCGGTAAACCTTCTGACGCCGAAGACAACACTCCCATATTAGCCTGCTGAAGCAAAGCCGGAATGTTTTCCTGCTCCCCATAAACCAAAACCGAATCTACCAACTTATGGTCCTGGATGAAATTTCTGATTTCTTCTGAATATTTACTCTGCTCATCTTTTCCAATTAGATGCAATGTCAAATTCGGATGGATATCTTTTATTAGCACAAAAGCTTGTAAAAGGTTCAGGTGATCCTTCTGCGGTCGAAAATTGGCCACACAAACAATTTTAAAGCTATCACCTCCTCTTAGCTTGACATTTTTTCTGGAAGTAGAAACCTCTGGAAGAAAATTCCTAAAATAACGAACACTTCCACAGTGAAGGTTTTTATGAGACCAAGTTTCAAGATCTTTATTGACAGCTATAATACCATCAAAAAACTTTGAGGCTGGTTTTAGAAAACCCGTTTTTCTTGTACTTAGTTCTCTGCCATAGTGGTCATGCCATATCAGCTTCACGCCCGGCAGACTTAGTTGAATTAACAAAGCCAAAAACCAGGAGCTGCTATGGGCCTGGATAATGTCTATCTGATTTTCTTTTACAAACTTTCGCAGCTTTTGAAATGCCTGCCGATCCAAGATATTCTTCTTGTTCAGAAACAGGTAACCTACTTCAGGAGATAGTTGGTTTTTTAGCAGACCCTCCATTCGCGTACAGCACAGAAAAGATCCATCGATCCGCTTCGCAAGGGCATTGGCGTATGTCACAGACATGCGTTCAGCGCCGCCGGGCCGTAGGCTGTCGATTAACTGTAGAATTCGCATTTTGTTTTCGGTTATTTAGGAAATCTCATTAAACTATTGTTCAACGTGCCAGGTTTAACGTTCGGGGTGCATACTCCACAAACGTTCAAGGTTTAACGTTCAAGGTGCATCCACCTCCAATTATTGTTTTTAGTCTTTTTTGAATTTGGAGCCTTTAAAGTTTGATCTATTGAGAAAATTAATAAAAGCTGTGATTTTGGCGATCTCTTTTTCGCATTTGTTGGCCAACTGTTTGAATTCTAATTCTGAAATGAGATTCTTATCTTTTGCTCGATACAATTGTGACTTTAATTCAGTACAGGAGCCACGGGAGAAACCTAAAAAATTTCGGAACTCTAGGTTTCCACCTCTTCCGAATTCTTCGGCAATATTATCCATAACAGAACCGGAACTTCTATCCATCTGGTTAAGTAAAGAATACCTTTTACCTAGTGCAGTGGTTTCAAACAGAGTTTCTACATCAGAACATATTTCGCGTGCTAATTTCCATACTTCCAGATCCTCAAAACTTTCTACTTTCCCCATATCTTCAAATTTAAATCAAAAGCACCTTGAACATTGAACGTAAAACTTTGAACTAATTCTTGTAAAGAATTCCCTTTATCGCCTCCTCAAACCTTTCCAACGTATATTGCTGACTCCATTTTTTTGCTGCTTCAGACATTCTTTTCATGCGTTCCGGATCTGCCAATAATTCCTTAATCTTTTTAATGTTTTCTGACCACTGACCACTGACCACTGACCACTCCTTTTCCCCGTCTTGGTTCTTGGTTCTAGGTTCTTGGTTCTTGTGTTCATCTAATAATATTCCCCTACTACCGTAGTTGAGCATCCACGGCACACAACTTACCGGTGTGGCGATGGGGATACAGCCAAAGAACATACCTTCGGCAATGGCTTTTGGCCAGCCTTCAGATCTTGATGGTAGGATTACAAAATGCGCTTTTTGATAGGCTGCTTTTAATTCCTCCAAAGGTCGATTTCCCTTAAAAATTACTATTCTCTCCAGTTTATTTTTAGTCACATATTCTTCCAGCTTCTGTTTTGCCGGTCCATCTCCATAAAATTCGAGTCTGGCAGGGAGCTTCTGATCTGTACTTCTTCTAATGTTCTTCAACTCCTCTATTAGCTGAATCGTCTCCAACGGTCGTTTCCCCTCCACCAGATTTCCGACGAAGAGAAAGATAAATGGTGCCGCAAATTCTTTTTTCTTTACCCTTTCAATTTCAGTTTCAGAAAAACTCGCGGTAAAGAAAGGTTTTACGTTTTCTGATTGTCCCGGCCATTCTCCGTATACCAGTATCTGCGTGTTCTGCGTTAAAAATGTATTGCTCAGAATCCATTTTTGTAGTTTATAAGTCAATGGCTGTATTGCCTGCGGATCCCAATTCCCAGCATATTTTACTGTTTTTGGCTTCGTGGGAAAAAAGATCTGACAGATACAACCAAGCACTCCGATGTTTCCGGGACAGCGTAGATGAATATGATCTGATTCTTTCATCGTCTTAAAAAGCATTACCATAATTTCGGGAATCTTTACCAGACTCAGCATGGCATCCTTAAAGCTTATAAATGAAATTGCAGGAATATTTTTGAAGGCATAATCTCGTCTTTTGTACGGATTTTCGTTATCGACGGGAGAAGTATTGATTTCAGGGGCAACAATTGTCACGTACTGCGGATACTTCAGCCATATGTTCATCTCTCTTATATATGGCCCATATGAATAATGTATTTCTTTGACTTTCTTATGAGCTATATACGTTATGAGAGAAAACTTCATTTAACTGAAAAAATTAAGAATGTCGTAAAGAGCTAATTTAAAGGTTCTTTTGTATTGAAAATTCTTTTTACCATTCAAGTTTTCGTCCCCATCATAGAATATAAAATATTCCCCATCATGTTCCTGAATGTCGAGGTGATGCATTCCCCTATTAAACCAATTAAATTTCTGTGGTCCAAGATACATCGAAACTTCTTTTTCCAATGAAACAAAATTATCCTTTGTCTCTAACCTGTAAAGGGAAATGCCTGTACCATAACCCTTAGACCGGTTCTGGAGTGGAATAAACCAATCACCCCCGGCCTTAAAGAATCTTCCGCCGGGTCTGGTTTCATTGCCTAGTCTTTGTTTATATCTCTCCACTTCCTTCCATTCCCCTTTGAGGGAGTCAGCGGTAAACATCATCTGTTTTAAATTATCATCAGCAGCGATGATTAAGTTTATTTCATCACTTAAAAGTATGGTGGGGTCTTTTAAATTATGGTTCCTGAGTAGTGTATCACTAATTTCCCACGCAAAAGGGAATTCTTTAGCTTTGTACAGCAAGACCTGATTGGAACCCTTTGTTTCAGGTAACATGTAAAATTCCTTTCTGTATTTAAATACCTGCGGATAAGACAGGTGAAAATCTTCATCCAGAACGACACCCTGGTACTCAAAATTTTTTCCATTTTCAGAAGTCAATAAAGCAATATTGGCATTATCCTTACCTTTCAATTCTACAAACAAATACCATTGCCCATCTTCTTTAAGAAAAAAAGGATCTGCGATATAAAATATTTTTTCCGGAACTAAGCTATCTATGTAGCTGTAAGAGATAACATTGCTCTCATTGATCTGGAGATCATCTAAAATATTATTTGATGTAGTGAATCCAACGGACCAGGGTCCTCCTTCCAAAGAATAAAAAGGATATCTGAAATTGAGGGAGAGCAGAATGATTAAAATTATCAAAAATCCACCCCCCAGAAATAAGAATTTTTTTTTAATCATCTATGAAATCTTAAGGATCTTCTTTAAAAGAAGTAAACTAAATAATTTATTTATTTTACTTTTTCTTCATAAGCATGCTTAAATGCATGCAACTAAACATATGTTCATCACTTTCAGCAGATATCTTCCAGTCTTGTAAATGCCATTCCTTTGCCTTGCCTAGCTTGGAATTTTGAGAAATCGGAAGAAGGTTTAAAAAACCGCTCCACTTTGCTTTACCCAATACTCCTCTTCTTTCTTTTATTTCGAAAGCTTTCTCGAATTGATAGTAAGTTGCTCTTCTGAAAGGCCATTCCCATTCTTTATCACTTTGAAAGGGCCGATAGAGCCTACGGAGTATATTAATAGAAAGACTTGTCTGGAGTGGATCATGACTAATAATTAATCCATTGGATGTTGTCTTTTCCTTTAGTTTTTCTATTAGTTCCTCAACCTCTTTAAAATGATGGAGAACTCCATAGGCATAGATCAGGTCAAAATCCTTTTCTTTAAATTCATCTGAAAGAAAATCCATTACAATAGCATTGGCATTAGGAATGTCTTTTAACCGGCTACTTAATCCGGCAATTCCTTTCTCACTTAAATCTATTCCCAAATACTGCCGGGAATGTGTAGCCAGGTACATACTTAAGGAATTTCCTGCATAACAGCCTAAATCAAGAACCTTTTTTTCTGTGAGGTCTCCAAACCAGGATACATGCAGCGCATAGATATCCTTTTCCACCTCTATCTCCTTCTTAATTCGGTTCAAAGCTCCATTACGAAAGTAGGACCATACACGAGTCGCAAGGTTCTTTTTCTTGGTATTGTAGAACTCCCCCTGTTTCTTATTTAATAACTCTCTTTTCTTCACCAGATAGTTAATATATTCTATTTAGAATACTTTAAAATTTTCGAAATCACCTTTACCGGGTCAAGATGTTGATTAAAATAATTCCTGGAATTATTTTCCAGGTGTTTCCGATATTCTTCATTTCCCGATATCTCTTTTAAAGCCTTTTTTATTTCCTCCTTTGTTGAAGTTACAAAATGCAGATGTTTTCTATTCTCCAGGGGCGCAGGGAGAACGTTATTCAGATCGGTTGAAATTATAGCTTTCCCCATTGCCAGAAATTCTGCCAGCTTCCAGCCATGACAACCCTGCACGGCTGGTGTGTTAAAAGTGACAAAGGATTTTTTAATTTTCCATATGTAAATATTCGGAGCCACTCTCTTCCCAATTGAAGACGAAAATCCAAGAGTTTTATTGTCGGAACGGGGGGCAAATCCTCCTTCAAAATCAATCTCATTTGAATCTTTACAAGCTTCAATAAAGCTTGCCCTGGAGCTATTTGTTTGCATTTCTTTTTCCCATAAAGAACTCATAAAATAGACGTAATTATCCCTAACCTTTGCATTGTTTTGATATACTTGTAGAGGTAATCGCCTGTACTGTCTCCAATAACTCGTAAAGAAATATTTTTTATCGTGTATCCTAACTCTTGATTTTAAATAATTTGTAAGAGCCATAAAGACCGTGCGCGGGAAAGACCAAATTCTTATTCCAAATCCCGGACCTACAGCCACTAATTTCTCTTTATTTTTTACAGGAAGGTTTTCTCTGTTATAATTCACCTTTCCATAAACATTACACCATTCAAGGGGAATGTCATAAATAGTAGAAGTATCCAATGCATCTATAACAATTTTGGATTCCCGGTCACTTTCTAATATTTTTGCAGCTAATATTCGGGAAGCAAAAGGAGGGAATCCAGCCATTGAGAATTTTACATTTTCTTTTCCGTACAGACGATACAATCCTTCAATATAGAAGGAATAATAGAAAACATCAACAGGAGAATATATAATCACTTTCATTTGGGCACTGGCTTTTGGAAAATCAAACTAATTAATCCTGCTTTTCTCCCAAGACATTCAAAAAGAACCTCTTTTTTTTTGGTGGAGCTTAAAATGTTACCACATCGGACGCCCAGTAATAGAACTGCAACAGCCATCCATTTAAATCTGGCCGTTAAAGAGGGATTCGGGTTTTTAACCCGCCAGACATACCAGCCGTTACGCACCACCATTTTCCCATATTTAAAACTGTTAGGTCTACCCGCTTCTTCGTGATAATGATGAACCTGAGCTGCAGTATTGACATATAGCTGCCCGTGGCGTGAAGCCCGCAGGCAAAAATCCATGTCCTCATACAGCCCATAGCCTTCAAAATATTTTGAAAAGCCTATTTTCTCCAATAAGCCTTTTTTATAGGAAGCTACTCCACCCATAAAATAATCCACAGGATAGACTTTTCCTGATGGTGGCAGAAATCCGGTTGAAAGGCCGTTGGAAAAATCTGGCATAATTCCCGGAGGTTTTGTGGAGAGCAAACCCAATCTTTTTCTCAGCAAATTTCTACTACCAAGTTTCCTGGTCCAGCCATCTATTTTGTACTCGGCATACATCGGTGAAATTTGTTTTCTTTCCCACTTCACTTCATCCAATATATATCCTCCTACTCCAATGGCATCAGGAAATTCGTAGTAGGTGTTGATCAGATTTTGAAAATAATCTTCTTCCAGAATAATATCGTCATCCAAAAAACAGATGACATCCATATTTTTCCCTGCTTTTTTCACACCATAATTTCGCTGGCGGGTCAGACCTCTATCTTCAACTTCAACTCTATAATATTTCAAGCCGGGGAGTTTGTGCTGTTGAAACAAATTACCTGTTTCATCATCGTACGAACCATCAACTACCAGAATTTCATCAGGCACCAAAATCTGTTCATATACTGAATCCAGCAACTTCATTATTGCCATAGGCCTTTGAAACGTACAGATGATAAGATTAAATTTCATTTCTTTATGAAAAATTTGATGCCAAAAAAGATTACGTTTGACGATACCGCGTCAGTCATTTATTGGTTAATCTTTCTGCCCATTCCTCACTTTTTTTCCAGTTCGTTTCCATATCACTTAAATAAGTAAAAGGATTTTTATTTTTCTGGTTTTTGAAATACTTCAAGTAAAGGGAAACCTTGAATCCTTTCATTTGCCTCGTAGTATAATATCTTTTCGCCAGCACCATAACAGTGGGAGAAGGTTTTGGTTTTGGATAGTCTTTTTCCCAGGCTAACACAGGCTTTTTCCTAAAGCCTCCAACCGGAGCCTTTAAATGCTTTATTACTATACCGGGGTGATAAATAATATCACAACCTGCTTCGCGGAGTTTCATTCCAAAATCTGCATCCTCCCCGTAGCCATGTTCAAAAATTTCCGAAAACCGGCAACTTAAAGCATAATCTGAATTCACTACAGAAGTTCCAGACCCAAATGCACCCCACTGCTTTATAGTGTGAAAGATAGATTGCTCTCCGGGTTGAAGACTATTAAGATTAATACATCCTACTCCTAATCTGTTTATTTCCAGCAAAGCCTTTTCAAGCAGATCACTTTTAATTCTAATATCATCATCGGCAAAAAAAATATAATCAGCAGTTACAGATTTCATAGCAAGATTTCTGGCATAGCAGGCCCCCGCCTTGTGAATAAAGTGATGTATGATTTCAAATGGCCATTCCTCAGTCAAAAAATCCAGCTGGGATTTCGATTCGGGGTTTGGATCCTGCTCTACTATAATGACTGAATTAGGAAGTTTGCTTTGCTTGCTCAGGTCACTTAAAAGATTCTTGACATGTTCAGCTCGAAAAAATGTGGGAATAATTACATCAATAGTACAGTGCTCAACAGGTTTATACTTCTGTTGAATATCCCCAATAGGTAGAAGCAGGTTTTTTTTGAGCCAGGATTTTTTGTTCAGGCCTTTCATAAGGGATAACAATGGAAACATGTTTTCATACCTCCAAAGACAAAAAAATAACACCCCTAACCATTCTTTTTTATAATGTTGTGAGACAAAGCTAAAGAGCATTTGTTCACCAGCATTAAATTCGATTTTACTGGATTGCCTATTCATTACAAGATGAGGGCTTGAATAACAAAGAAGACCATTTTGCTGCCCGGTTTTCGCAATAGAATTTACTAGATACCCAAAATTTTTAATGAGTTTAAAAAGTTCTCTGAACTTCAGGGCGGTCTTCCCATAAATTCCTCCTATATCTGTACTCATCCTCCAGGTTGGATAGACAACCTTATAATTTGGGTTAACAAAAGGAAGCTGATCTATATATCCAATTTGATCAGGTATAAACTGATTCTCCACAGCATAACTGGCCATGATTAACTCATGAGTGAAAGTAGTCGTGAAATCATCACCCAACTGAAGGTCCACAGTCTTGTCCCTCCAGATTATTAGTTCTTCCGGATGTTTTTGTACCAGCTCCCAAAAGGCGTTCGTCAAAGTTTTGTTTTCCAGTGACAAATCTTTACCATCTTTGGTCGCATTATGTAGTTTCTCAGCATGGCTGTGAAGCAGAAAGATCATGAGGCAATGGCTTTGGTCAAATGTACTATTTTTTACAAATCCTGTTTAGGTTAACAAGAATCTGATCAACAGCATGAAAATTTAAAACAGTTACCTCTCGGTCATACCTGGACATGTTATTCAAATTTTTCGAAAAGATCATTATCTTTCGATTCGATCAAAATCATTTGTTGGAAAAATTAAAGAATCAATCTTTAGATATAAAAGACCACGACCAGATTATGAAACCAGAAGAGAACGACCTTGTTCTAATACTTACAGGCACCATTACTCCAAATAGTCTCTCAAATCTTACAGTTAAAGATCCGGCACTTCGACGACAACAATATCTGGAAGCAATAAAATTCTATATTAATAAAACGAAGTTTAAGATGGTTTTTATTGAAAATTCGGGTGACCAGTTAGAAAACTTTCCAATACTCCCGGAGAGAATTGAATATCTCAAATTTGAATCTGCACCTGTTCATCCCGATCGCGGTATTGGTTACAAAGAACTGGAAATTATTGAATTTGCGTTTAAAACTTCAAAATTTCTAAAAGAAGTAAAAATGGCCGTGAAAATAACCGGAAGATTAAAGGTTCTTAATATTAGCAGACTTTCTGGGATTTTTTTTCAGCTCACCCAGAAAAAGTCTTGTTTAGTTTACGCTAATATATTCAAGCCAAAAAGAATGGATTCAAGATGTTTCTTTTTTACATTAGATTTTTGGCCTTATTTATTGAGTGCTGGTAGTAATATTGATCTATGGTATAACTTTGAAGCATCTTTATGGGATGCTACTTCTACATATCAGAAATGTGAAGGCAAGAGTTACGCACCCCTGACTATACCCTTGAGAATCCAGGGAATGAGTGGAAGTTTTGGAATTCAGTATAAGGATAATATTGTTTTTCACTATGCCCGCTTCATTCGTAACTTTTCCAGGAAAATTATGGGTAATAGATCAATATCTTAATTCATATTATATGCAATTCCCACCCATGAAAAGGAAACTTAAAGAAATTTTACTAAAGGTAAAACCCATTAAAAATTATGTAAAAGGCAGAAGTTCTTTCAACGATGCGCAGTTTTTAAAAGTTCAAAAAAGGAATTACTCGGAATTATCTAAAAAGCCATCAAGAACTGAGGTTTTAAATTTTTTACTTTCTCTTAAATCGGACGATACTTTTTACCTGGAAATAGGAGTCCGCAACCCTATTTATAATTTTAATTATATAAAAGCAACTAAAAAATACAGCGTAGACCCCGGATTAGAGTATGATCAAAATCCTGTAGATTTTAAAATTACAAGTGATGAGTTCTTCAGAAAACTTAGGAATGGTGAAATATTGTCCAGTGAGATCAAATTTGATGTCATTTTTATTGATGGTTTACACTTGGCAGAACAAGTTGACAGAGATATAATAAACTCATTAAACCACGTTAAAGACGATGGTTTCATTGTGCTTCATGATTGTAATCCACCTTCGGAATGGCACGCAAGGGAGTATCATAAATACTGGTTTACCCCTGCACAAGGTCTTTGGAATGGCACCACCTGGAAAGCCTTTTTTAAATGGCGCTGTAACCCTCTGGTTAATTCATGCTGCATTGAATGCTGATTGGGGAATGGGGATTTTAGCAAAACAGCATCAAATAGGCAAGCACATTGAATTTGATAATCCTTTTTATGAATTCAACATTTTGGATTTAAACAGAAAGACAAACTTAAACCTAATCGATTTTAAAACCTTTAAAGAGATCCTAATGGAATAATACATTACAAGCAAAAAATCATATTGTTTAAGTCATCAGAAGATTCAGGAAGCTTTAATTTCCATAAAAATGGATCGTATTTTAGCCGATGGCTCCAGCCAGTTTTTATAATACTCTACATTATTCTTTTGGATTTTTCTAAGGTAGCTGTCATTCCTGTGTAAGCTCTCTATCTTTTCAACCAATTCTGAGAGTTCCGAATAGACAAGATAATTTTCCCCTTCCCTAAATTCTCCGCGAAACAGATAATCATCTACAGGAGTCGTAATTACAGCAAGACCATGAGCCACATATTCTCCAAACTTCCAACTTATACTATCTTCCAACCCCGGACTAACAATTCCAATAGCTGAATTCTTAAGCAGTTTAAGATAATTTTTCTTATGATACTGTTCCCCGGAAAGAAGAAGATCAGGACTTTCCTTAGTTGAGTATTCATCTTTCTCAATCCCCCCTTGGAAGGAATCTCCAAATTTTCTAGTTAATAGCTGATTAATTTTAATCCGTTCCTGATTCATCTTTTTGCGCTCTTTTTTCTTTGAGATATTTAGATTATTATCTGGATTCCACAATCTGGTTCTAAATATTAAATTGTAATTCTCAATAGGTTGAGCTTGAAGATTCTTTAGATGTGAAGTATAGATTGAGATTTTTATATTCAGAATTTCAGAAATTTTTTGATGGTACCTTATACCGTATTTAAAATATTTCTTATTAAAGATGAGATTTCGCATAAAAATATTTTCATAGAACACAATGTAATTTAAACCATACGGAATAAGTTTATTTCTTTCTTTAAAATCCTTCCGAAGAAGCATTCTTTTAATGTAAAAATCACATTCGTTGTAGAATTTTTCTCTAATTACTGAAGTATCGGCCAGATCAAAAATCAATACTTTTCCTTCATATACGACTCTGCAGATATTGACGGGGTAATTTCTGGTTTCCAAAGAATATTCTAAATCAATTTCTCCCTGTTGATTCAGAATTTCGATTCCCGAAATGAGCTGGGTGAAATGCGGTAAGGTTGAATTGAAGTAGAATTGTACTTTAGGTGGCATAACGTGATTCCTTTATATAAAATTTTCATCCCTTTGACCTCCTAGAAATTCTATTTACCGGGCCTTGGCTTAAAGAACATTGAGAATTTGATTATGAAATAATTTTTAAATCAATTGTCATTTAATCATATCAGAAGTCAGAAATTCCCATTTTTCGCATTTCCGCGCTAATTCCTGCCCTATTACTTTTCCAAAATCTTTTGCATCTATTCCATGCCCCCTAGGCTTTTTTGATTCCAGGTCTTCAAACTTTAAAATATGCCCCCTCGGAAGATCTTTGTTCAAAGCCAAAGATTTTTCAAAGATGTTCTTTAAGTCGCTAAAACCGGAATTGTCATTTTTATTTACCGGATGACCAAATGATGTCTGAATATTCCTCACCGCCTGCACCAGCTGTTTGATCTCATTAATCTCCAGCGATGAGGAGGCGTCAGGACCGAAGCTGCTCCTGTCAAAAATCGCATGGAACTCCAGAATCTCTGCCTCCAAAGCAGCAGCGGCAATACAAGTTTCAATTCTTGCCGAATGGTCTGAATAACCAATTGGCACTCCATAACGTGTCTTTAGTTCCTCTATGACGTTAAGTCCATAGTTTTCCGGACTGGTGGGATAGGCCGTAGTACACTGCAAAATGGAATAGTTGACCTTCCGCTGTTTCAAAAAAGTCACAGCTTCATCCAAGTCTTCAAAAGAACTCATTCCCGAAGAAAGAATAACCGGTTTTCCTGTTTGGGCAATTTTCTCTAGTAACAGGAAATTATTCACTTCTCCGGAACCGATTTTATACCGCTTCACGCCCACTTTCTCCAGTAGGTCTACGGCCGCATTGCTAAACGGCGAGGCCAGAAATTCCACTCCTTTTTTGTCACATCTCTCCTTCAGCATTTGCCATTCCTCCCGTGTAAACTCCATTCGTTTCCAGTAGTCAAAGCGGGTAGCATCCTGTAAGGAAAATTTCACCCGAAAAGGCTCATGAATACTGCTTTCTGCTTCGGCTATGTGTACCTGAAACTTTGCCGCATTCACTCCTGCTTCAGAAAGCGCATCTATATATGAAAACGCCATCCCTAAACTTCCTTCGTGAGCCTGCCCGACTTCCGCTATTATAAACATGCCTAATTATTCTTTAGAATTTGCTTTACACTACTAAGGTATTCTTCCGCTATCGTTCTTTTACTGTATCTTTCGATATAAACTTCACGATTTTTGCCGGCAATTTCATAAACCTGTGACGGATCTAAACTTTTAATCCTTTCAAATTGTTCCCTGAACGATCTTTCGTCATCTGGTTCAAACCAAAAATCATTATCAGTTTCTTGAAGTCTTTCCGGCATAGCGCCTACTTTTGTACTTAATATTAGTTTCCCCGCAGCCATTGCTTCCACTCCTACCAGCGGTCCTGCTTCTGTGTAAGATGCCACTATGAAACAATGAATTTTTTTGAAAAATTCAGATACTTCTTGGTAGGCTATAGAACCTATAATTTCAATATTAGATCTATTCGCAGAGAGCATTTTAAGTTTCATACCCAGTTCCCCATCGCCAACGATATATAAGGTGTCTTTTTCATTTCCATTTTCTGAAAAATAGGAAATAAGGTTTTCTAGATTTTTTTCCGGGCTCAATCTTCCAATTACGCCGAATGCAGTGGGAATTTTATCTACACAAGGAATATCCAATAATTTATCTTCAAAGAAAGCCGTCTGGTCGATTTTAGACCAGGTTATTTCAGATAATTTTTCATGAAGCCTTTGGGCATTATGCATAGAGTGGTGTAAAAAATGAGCTACTTTATGAAGATATAAAGGAAACGTCTGATTTGAAATTTCACCTGTTGTCCTAAATATTACAGGTTTTTTCATTTTATCACAGTATTCAATAATCTCTCTGGTCCGTAGCGTCTCAAGATGAGCAATGATAAAAACCAGGTCATGGTTAGAAATATGTTCTTTTAAGATCTCGTTTTCCCTGGATTTAATAAATTTCGAGTTGAATTTGTTGTTCACATAAAAATATCGGGGGGCTTTTCTCCTGTTCTTTAGATAACTTAAAAATGAAGCGGGCCTAAGAGGCCAGTATCTTTTGTACAATAACTGTTTCAAAGAAACCATCTGTATACCATCTGCAGTTTCATAGAATTGAGAGGTGTGGGTGAGATTACCTGTAGAAAGTACGCTGACATCAAAATCCTCTTTTAAAACTGACGCAACAAATCCCGCTTCAAGCTCCCTTCCTCCAAGATCCTCTATAGGCCCTACAATTAATATTTTCTGCCTCATTGGTGATAAAAAAATTTAAACAACCTTTTTACCAGGTGTTTCCTTATAATAAAAGCTCTATGCCCGCTAGTTTTCACCTTTTTCTTTTCTAAAGGAAACGGATGATAACCTGCAAAGTCTTCCTTTTCACCTGATGGTATTTTCTCCATCCAACTTTCGATCTCATTGCCCATATGATAAGCGTAGTTATTGTAGGTGCTTAGCCTCATAAAACCTGCTTTATCAATGGGTTCATCTATGTATTTATTTTCAGAATTGCCACCTACAAGGGTTAGAGAAGGAGCCTCAGGTACTGAAGAAAAGAGTATTTCTCTCTTAAGGGTAAGGACCTGATGTCCGCTACCGATTACAGCCTTAACACCTTTTAAACTTACTACCGGCCATTCAACCTGATCATCCTTTTCATTGTTCCAGTTGATACTCGAAAGATATTTATTCTGATCCTCAAAATTCTCAGGTATTGGTTCATAGGAAAATTCCAGACGACCAAATAAAACCTCCCTCAGAACTGAACTTGTGCCATAAAATAAGCCATGCCTGAAGGAAATTGGAGAGACCGAGCCGGCCTTTTTAAAAGTTCTGAAAACTTCGCGTGTGGCTTTATCCCAATTCTTCTTGTAAAGAATATCTGCATCACTTAATGTTATTAACTCTTCCCTTACCCCTCTTGCCGCCCCAACCAACGCATCAATTTTTCCAATATTCCGGGCGTGATGAATTATAGTGTCCACTTCTTTTGAAGAATAAGCGTCTAACAGATCTTTTACTTCCCTGCATGAGCCGTTATTAACCACAGTAATAGAATACTCCCCTGTGTTCGTCCTTACGAGGGATTCAATGCAGAGTTTGAATACATCAAGAGATTTTTGGTAGTACCCTGTCAACTGTGGAATGAAAACAACTACTACTACCCGGTGATTGTTCTCCAGGGCAATTTTTTTTTGCACCTTATGTGGATTAGAGCCTATTCGCATTGACTATAACTTTTCTGCTTCAGGGAATATAACAATTGTTTCCTCCACTGCCCTCCAGTGATGATTTCATAGTCATGTTTTTTAAAAATCCTTTCCAGTTCCTCCCGGGAATAATCACTTAACCAGCCTCTCTCCAACCTATCTGCATCTGAAAGATCTTTACAGGAATAAGAGAGCACAACATAACGCATAAAAGGCTTTAGTTGCTCAAAGACCTGATCAATATTGTAAACGTACTCCAAAACTCCGCTGAAAACTGCAGTATCATATTTTGACAGATCAATTTCAACAGGTTCATTAAGGTCACAGACAATTACATCCCCGGATCTCTTATAGATATCTGAAGGAGTGTAGGAACAATTTGGCGGCAGATTCTCTTTCAGGACCATATTTCCGGCACCGAATTCAATAATATTGGAACCGGGATAAAGAAAGGTAGCCATTTTAATTGTCCGCTCATCCCACTCGGAATATAAGGCTGAAGATTTTTCCCAGCGCCTGAAATCTGATCGTTTGTTTTTTCTTAATTCCTGAGTTTTCTGCGCCTGTTGTCTGGCCCTCAGTTTCCGGACAAGATCCCTGGCCAGATTCCTGTTAACATTGAAGAAAGTTTCTAATATTTTGATTTTCAACTTAAACCTGAATTTTAAAAGTAATACGTTTCAAATCCTCTCGAATTTTAAAAGAATAGTTATGATCCCGGTAGTTGAACAGAATTTCTTTTAAGATTCTGTCATTAACCTCTTTAAGAGAACAATACGGTTGACTCTGTTTTCCAAGAAGAGTCTTAATTTTATATTTTAATGTGGAATAATAACCATCTTCATAAAATTCAGCATGAACTACTTCTCCTGCGCACGATGGTAATTCTTCTCTCAGAAAATGCTCTACCTGGGCTACAATATTTGGAATTTGAAATCGCAGGCTGGGTTTCTGAAGATCCTCCATCCTTTTGGGATCCACAATTCTCCCCATCCCTTCCTGCCTTAAGGGTTTTACCAGCTTTCTCTCCCTGTTCCTATGAAAATGCTGCTGATTGATCCTCATTACATTTTTAAGCCTGGGATTGGCAGTAAGTAGCTCATTTTCCGACCCTGAAAAACTTTTGTGCCAGTTATGATAAAAAAGAGGATCCTCATTTTTATTTTTTCTCAATCCTGCCTGCTCCAGCCGGGCAAACAGGTCTTCATCTTCAGCACCATAAAAGTGGAAGAATTCATCAAAACCGTTAATTTTTTCAAAGGCCTTTTTAGGAGCGAGAACCATTCCATTTACATCTCCACTTCGAGAGACCTTAAGCTCGCTAAAACTGTAATCTGAATTGAGCTTTTCAGATTCCTTTTGATTTAAATAACCCATTCTAAACAGGTTGAAAGCATCAGGCAATGTCAGGCGATCAAGCAGGGCTGTGGCTTCAGGATGAAAAATGAGATCTGCATCTGCTATAAATACGTATTCACCTTTGCTTTGAAGGATTCCATAATTAAGGGCTTTGCTTTTATTCCAAAGCAAATTCTCTACAGGCAGGTAAAAGTATCTTACAAAATCATAGTCCACTAAGAGATTCTCAAGTTCGACAGTTGTTTCTCTGTTACTCCCGTAATCGACGAAGATCACCTCAAAATCCTGGAATACCTGCATTTTAAGTGAATCCATACTCGATTTGATCCTTTGCAGATCACGATTCCGGAAAGCATAGATTAAACTTAAACTGCGATTCATATTTTTTCCAACTCTGTTTCAATTAAAGCATATTTTTCTAAAACTTCCTTTGTCACTTTCGTCCTTTCTAATTGAGGCTTTTTTATCTCAAAATTGTATTCAACTGCTTTTTCAATAAAATCCAGGTTATTTAAAGCCTTCAGGATAATTTGCCGAATTTCCTCAACATCTAAGGGATCCGGTATTAATAGCCCGTTTACACCATTTGTAATCCATTCCTCTGTTACTCTTCCCGGGTTAGATTGAATAGGAAATGCACCCATTATAAATGCTTCCAGCATCGTGTTAGGTGTGCCATCAGATACACTATTGCCAATATAAATGAGAGATTTCCCCATTAATTTCATCACCTCTGCCCGGCCCAATCCATTTTGAATAGAAAAATTTTTCTTTTCTCTCAGCTTGTGCTTCTCTATGTAATCTAATGTGACCTCATCGGCTCCAAATACTACGATCTGATAATCCCTCAGTTCTTCTTCAAGGCCTTCCAGCGACTGGAATACTTTAATGCATTCTCCAAAAAGCTTCTGATATCCTTTAATTAAAATGATTTTTCGCTCTCTTACAGGCAAAATATCTTCTTCAAAGTCAAAATCATATCCACCACCTCCGGGATAAGCCCCCAGGAACTCACCTCTAAAGCCATACATTTTGGCAATATCATAGTCGCGCCGACAGTCTGCAAACATGTAATTTATTCGTGGTAATACTGCCTTTATATCTCTCAGGTAGTCGGGTTCATTCTGAAAATAAAAAAGATCATTTCCCCATGCCGAATATATCCATTTAATGTGGGGATTTTTATTCATAACTTCTAAAATGGGTGCACAGGAAGAAAACAAAACGAAGCTTTGAACCACATCGGGATTGATTTCCCTGATTTTCTTTTCTACAATTTCAGAAAGCTCCCTTTCATTAAAATTTTCTAACACCTTATTTAAAAAAGGAATTCTTTTTTTTAAAGTCTGTCTGCCCGGAAAATCATATCGGCGTTTCCAGCCAATCGTCTGATCTACCCAGCCAATAATTGGAACTTCAGAACCATTATCAAAAACATCAATCCAGTGGACTTCATGATCTGAATTTCTCAACTGGTTGGTCCAGTTAAAAAAGTGGTTGGCAAACATGGATACCATCAGGATCTTCATTTCTTAACTTCTAGATTTTCCAGCACCTCTTTTAATTGTCTATGTGAGAGATACTCTTCCAAATCGGGTCTTTTCAACTCCAAACCTGCTGCATTTTTCCAATTCAAATAGAGTCTGCTGATAATATTACTTATTTTAGCAGTGTCATCAATTTCAGCCCAATAGGGATAATCCTTACCTAACAATCTCCTGGTTTCACTCAGTTCCGGTCCTAAAAGAAGAATTGGTTTGTTGGCTCTGACGCAGTGAGGAAACTTGCCCGGTAAAAAAGGACTTATCTCAGACTTAGCTTCGAGAATAACGTTTACTGCTGCTCGTTCCTGCATCTCCAGAACTGTTTCGGAGTCCAAAGATGACTGCACTACAAAATTAGTTTTTGGAAGAAGCCTTTGATACTCCTCCAGTTGCTGAGTATGTTCTTCAGTATTTCCAATAAATATTAGTTTCGAATCTTTAGAAGCCTCAGGATTCTCCTGCAGGAACTTCTGATAAGCTGCGATTAAATATTCCGGTTTTCTAGGACCCAGTAAAGTGCCTGCATGTAAAAGAATAAATTGATCAACCCGGAAAAAATCAGGGAAAGTACCTGAGACTTTACTATCACTGTCAATCTGATGTGGTATCACCACCCCTTTTTCTTCAAATCCCGGAAAGTAACTGCCCATCCACTCCATCAACAGTTTACTTGGAAAGGCACTATGAGCTGCTTTCTCGGAGACATCCCTCATAAACTCCCACTTTTTAAAGTAGCCCGGTTCCACCCAGGCAAAAGGTCGTGGATATAAGTGCATAGGGTATGGATCATGTATATAAGCCATCCATATTTTATGCCACTCAGGCATTTTTAAAAGAGCATGATGCGGGCGGAAACTTCCACCTTTACTTAGGGTTAGCACCAGATCTGGTGTAAATTCCGTTTCTTTTTTTAAGGCTGCAATAATGCTATCCCTGTCGTTGAACAAGGTAAAAGAAAAACCAAATAACTGTTCAAGAGGTTTATTTAATTGCACTTTAAAAAGGTAACGGATATAACGCTCCATGCGACTAAGAAAAAAAAGGCCGCTCCGTCTTTTCTCCCGAACGGAAACACACGGTATCCTTTCAATCTTAATGTCTTTTCTGGTGTAATGATAAACAAGCACCTGGAAACCGGCTTTTTTTAAGTTTTTAATCAGGGCCATGTTCGCTTTAGAACCACTACTATCCTCTACATCAATGGATTCTGCAACTATTAAAATTTTTTTCAAATTAATCTGTTCTTGATATTAATTTCATTCTTCTAATTCGCCTTTTCCAACCATAAACTACTTCCTGCAGCCTTAGGCATGAAAGGAATGGAAGTTATCTTTTCTGAATGACACTTACTTAGAAAGTCATTGAACATCCTAATTTTAAATTCTCCATTGTACATAAGAAAAGCATGAATATAATAAACTTCATTCCACCCAAACCCATTAAGAACCCAATCTTTAGGATATTCAAAAGGAAAATGTATATCATGAAAATGGATCAGGACACCTTTCTTAAGAATGGGAAGAACTTTTTTTAAGATAAAATGTACATCACTACCGGTTTTGACCACATGTGAACTATCAACGAACAGAATATCACCTGTTTCCAGACCTTTGAAAAGGTCCAGATTTACTGCCTGAACTTCTTCTTCAATAATTTTGACTTGCTCTTCTGCCTTACCTATTAAGTGGCGTAAACGGTTATCGGGAAATGGTTCTATAAAAGTTAGATCAATTTCATTATTAAAAAAAAGATCATTAGTGTCCATCATTAAAGCAGATGAAAAACCTGATCCGATTTCAATTATTCTTTTTGGCTTGAAATATCTTGTCATGGAAAACAAGATAAAACCATCACCAAAGGAAAAAAACGGATTATTCAAAAAGTATCGGAAGCCTTTTTCTTTGTCTACAGGAAAAGGAAAATCCTCGAAAAAACTCTTGAATTCCGCCAATAGTATCAACTGTTCTTCTGTCCTCAGATCAATTCCGGAAAGACTCTCAGGTAAGGCTGATGGCCAAATTTGATCCTGTTTTTCTCGTATTTCATCTATGAAAATTACGCTGGAATAAAAATGTCCAGCCGGAAATCGGGAGTTTGTATTTAGTCTGTGCAAGGTTCTCACATAGGGAAGTCTGTTCATCCCAGACTTAATAATGCTTTTAATTCTCTTTTTTAGCATAGCTTAAATGTACCTCAACTTATCTTAAAAGATTCCAGGAGCACTTGAACGATTTTGGCCGCAGCCCGGCCATTTCCATAAGGATTCTTCCCGGACGGGCTTGAAGAAGAACCATTTATAATTCGCTCACTCTCTTCCACTATCCGTGCAGCAGAGGTTCCGACCATAATACTAAAACCATTTTTCACACCTTCAACACGTTCTGTTTCTTCACGTGTAACGAGGACGATTTTATTAAAAGAAGGAGCTTCTTCCTGGATCCCACCAGAATCGGAAATTATAAATTTCGATTTCTGCATTAGCCACATAAGTGCAGGAAAATTAAGAGGTTTTAGTAGTACAATGTTTGCGGTAGAATCAATGTTTTTAAAAATAACTTTTTTAACCCTTGGATTGGGATGCACAGGAAAAAAGATTTGTACGTCCCCTCTGGTTCCTAAATGATTTAAGCCCTTGCACAATTCCAGTAGTCCATGTTCCAGGTTTTCTCTTCGATGTGCAGTTACCAGGATGAGGTTTAAACCCGGGTCAATTCTTTTTTGAAGATCGAGAATTTCTTTATTCTCATAACCTGATTTCAACGTAGCTTTCGCATATTGTAATGCATCTATGGATGTATTTCCGGTCAAAAAAATATCTTTTGCGGGAATGCCCTCCTTCAATAGGTTATCTTTTGCCTGTGCGGTGGGAGCGAAATGATAGGATGCTATTCGGGCAATTAGTTGTCGGTTTCCTTCTTCGGGAAAGGGAGCATTTAGATTAAAGGTTCTTAAACCTGCTTCAACATGAGCCACCTTTATGCCGGCATTAAAGGCTGCCATTGCTACGCAGAAAGCAGTCGTGGTGTCGCCCTGAACCATTACCAAATTCGGTTGCTCCCTTTCCAGAACAGCTCCAAACTCTTTAAAGATCTGCGCGCTCAGCGTATTCAGGTCTTGATTAGGCACCATCAAATTTAGGTCGATATCGGGCTGTATTGAAAAAAAATCAAGAACCTGGTCGAGCATTTCCCGGTGCTGAGCAGTCACACAAACATTAAAATCTACATCTTTTCTTTCCAGTTCCCTGACGATAGGAGCCATTTTTATTGCTTCGGGACGTGTTCCAAAGATTAGAAGTATTTTCAATTTTTCATTATTTTACCCTTAATATAAAAAATTGGCCGAAGAAAACGATAATATTTCAGGCCCCAACGATACTGTATCCTTTCCATCCTACCTGCATTTGAAGCCAAAAGAGCAGTCTGGATGATTTTCTTCGATCTTAAAGAGAATCCTTGTCTTAAAAAGAATTTTTTTAACTCGGAAGTGAACAGATTCTTTTCCTTCAGCAAATCGATAATCTCTAGAGCTGCCATTATATAGGATTCTACCCTTTCCTCCTCATTCTCCCAAAACTCAGTAGTGTTTGATCTTGAATGTTTCCGATTGTAATATAGAATCTGATCAATGGATATTCCTTCAAAACCCTCTGATAATATTCTTGTATAGCACTCCCATTCCTCCGCATACATTAAATCCTCATCAAACCTTGTGTCTTGAAAGCATTTTTGATTCCAGAGAACGGTGCAGGAGGCGAAAGGAATTTCTCCCGTCACCATTTTTTCGAGGTCACTTTTAATAAAAAGTTTTTCCTCAAATTTACCGATCTCGTCCAGGTGACTTTCAGTCCACTTTTCAACAAAAGGCTTTTTGTCGAACCTGCAAAAAAATGCATCGCTTCCTTTAAGGAGACTTACAGTCACTTTGAGATTCTCAGGGTGCAAAATATCATCGTCATCAACAAACATGATAAACTCTCCTCTGGCCAGATCCAAACCATTATTCCGGGCTCCCGGAAGACCTTTAGAGTATTGCCTTCCCCTACTTAGATACTGAAACCTCTCATCAGTTCCAATAATATTTTGTACAATTTGCTCAGTGTCATCGTGGCTCCCATCATCGATGATCAAGCATTCCCAATCTTCAAAACTTTGTCTTATGAGAGATGTTAAAGTTTCTTCAATTAAATGTCCACGGTTATAAGTGGCCATGATAATTGATACCGTAGGATCTTCCCCTTGAACTATCAATTTATTTTTCTTTTTAGGAATTTTAATGGGGCAAGGATTTGCTGCCCTAATAGAAATTCTATACCTCCAGATATTTTAAGCTTTTCTTTTTCTTGGTTTTTAATCTTTTGGAAAAGATCCCTTATCAAGAGGTCGAAATGTTGAAAGTATAAATCCCTGTGTTTAAAAATAATATGCTCAAATTTTTCGTGCTTTTGATCCTTAATTTTTGCCGTCGTAGAATTATCCCTAACCTGATAATGAAAGAGTACTTCGTCCAGAACTGCAGCACGCCCCCCTTTTTGGAGGATATTCAGGTATAATTCCCAATCTTCAAAACCGAGAATTGGAAGATTTTCTTCATACCCACCACATCTTTCCCAATCCGCTTTTCTAAAAATTGCACTTCCCAAAGCCGAATTGGAGACAAGAAAATTTGTATAGTCTCCCCCGGCAGGAGTATAGATATCTATAGGTCCTTTTTTATTAAATCTCTCAGCTTTGCAGGTGACGATTTTCACTTCGGAATCATTATCTAATATTTTTACAGCTTTTTCACAGAAATCAGATTCAAAATAATCATCAGAATCCCAATTTAAGATGTATTTCCCTGTACCTCTTTTAATACCCCTGTTGCGAGCAATGCTTTGTCCCAGATTTTCCTGAATAATCAAATGATCTACCTGATTTTCAAGGCTTAAAATCAAGTTCGCGACATTTCTATCCGATCCATCATCAACAAGGATGATTTCTTTATCCCTGAAGGTTTGCTCTTTGGCAGATTTCACAGCCATGACAACATCTGGATCATTGTAAGCAGCAATTACTATAGAAACTTTAGGCTTCATGAGATCTAATAATATTTTGGAATAACTTATCTAGCTCTTTGGCAACATTATGGGGTTCATATTTATTAATTAAATCTGATTTTACCTTAAAATTTTCCTTCTTTAATTGTATTGCTTTTAGTAGAGCAATTTTAACTGATTTTCTGCTGTAAGGGTTAAAAACAGGAAGACCAAGTTCTGTAAGTTGAGAATCAATGTTCCCCGTCTTTGGTCCAACCACGACTTTACTGAAGGTTAGTCCTAAAAAAATATTGCCAGAATTAAGCATGTCAATTCTGGGAACTAGCACTATATCTGCAGCAGCCACACGAAGTCCAAATTCTTCGTAATTTAATCTTTCATAATTAAAAAGATATTTTGGTGGTTGATATTTTTTTTTAAATCTGTTTACCAGAACATCTCTTATGTTTATGAACTTTTTTAATCTTACCCTCCCTGGAAAATCATACCGTATTTCAGAACGCATATTAGTGGCAATAAGCACTTTTTCTTTGATCTTTAATCCCTTAAAGACAGTAAGTATCAAATCGCGTTCTGTGTTAAACCGAATTTTCCCCGGGACAATAAGCACCAGTGCGTCTTGGTTAATTCCCAGTTCTTTCCTGGCAGCCTCTTTAGATCTTATTTTAAAATAGCTTCTATATAAGGGATGATAAATAATCTTATGTTGGGCTTCCGGAAATCTCTCTTCATAAAATTGCCTGCTATACTCTCCCAGATGAACAAACACATCGGCATTTTCCTCTATTAATGTAAAAAGCTTTTTAAAATTAGGAGTTAGTCCTTTAATTCTTGTAAAATCATGTTTGGTATAGATTAGAACAGAATTTTTCTTCCATTCTAGAATACATTTTTCTAAAAAAACGAGGTCCTCCTGTGTTGGCTCTAACCATCCAAAAAGAGCTTCAGGCCAGTGAATATTTACAATTTCAAATTCCTTACTATAATCGTTTAAATCACCATAGATAAAATCACTGGAAGAATGAACAGCAATTTCCTCCAGGTACGGATTTCCATCTTTTTGAAAAGGCAAAAACACTTTCATCGATTAGCATTTTTAATTATTCCGGCAAGCATACCTTTGAGCCGACTTATAAAAAATGGTTTAAAATACTTACCCCTGAACCTGTTCAAAATTTCCGAGGTTAATACAACTCTTTCATTTTCTAGCACCTCTTTATAATTTAATCCATATTTTTTAGAAAAAAGTAATTTGTTTCGGCTGGAGTAGTAATGGTATTTTTTTCCTTTTTCGCTATTAAGATTATATACTCTTGCTCTTCTATCTACCGCCAGTTTCCAATTGTGGTTTTTTGCATTTGTACACCAATCAGTTTCTTCCCAATATAGAAAATACTCTTCCGGAAAAAGGCCCAATTCCTTTAGAGCAGCCGTTCTCAACAAAATACTACTTCCATCAATATAATCTATTTCAAAATCCACTTTCTCCGGTATACTGGAAACTGGTTTTTTATGATTCTTATGAAAAGTATAAAGACCATCTGATAATTCCATTACCTCTCCATCAGAAAAAATCCTGCTTTTATCTTCCCTTGAAATGATTCTCGGCCCAACAGCCGCTAGTTCAGGATCGCTTTCCAACAGATTTAGAAGAATACATAAGGTGTCTGATTCTACCCTAATGTCAGGGTTTAAAACCCAGACAAATTCTGCTTCAGCATCCACCGCCTTTTTTATACCTATATTATTTCCAGCTGCGTATCCCAGATTTTCATAATTAAAGAGCAAGCTGTCTTGAGAAATATAATTTCGAATTACTGCCTGATCCTTATCTTTCGAATCATTGTCTATAATCAAAATATCCAGATCCTTGTATTCTAATTCTTTAAGATTGTTGTACAGAGAGACTGTTTCTTTGGAGGAATTATAATTCAGGATCACAGCATAAACTTTTCCCATTGTGATTCTTTAATCCTGCAATGCTTTCTTTGTTGCTTCCAAGTATCGAGTACCATATTTTAAGCAGGGCTCTAAATGGTTTCCTTCAGCCCATTCATTCATTGCGTTTATAAAAATAAAATTCTCTTCTTCAGAATATGGTTGAAACCTTTGTTTCAGACTCTTTAACCAATGCATAAAAAGAGATGGACTACTATTTTTGCCAATAACTCCATTTTCTCCCTTCCTTGGTGTATTGTCCCAGGAAGGAGTTACAGAACGAAACACTTTATAACCTGGAAGTTCTCGGTCTATACTTCCTTGTGCAGCTAACCTAAAGTCGGTAATTCTAGGATACTTTTTTCCTTCTGGCCAAATTGTCGGAAACGGAATTTTCTTTTTCGGCTTATTTAAATATTTCATCAGGTGGTGAGGAGAGAATTCAATACAGGCATCAAAGCCAATTTCTTCAGGATCAAAATTTCGATTAAAGCTTTCCATTGCGCATAAATACAAACCTTTAAAACCGTATTCTTCTTCAGCGATATTTCGCCAAAGCCTTAGAGTCCTTTTAATATCCGGGAAAAGATCATCTCTATAGATCACAAATACTGGTTTATCATATACTCGAATATACCTTTCATCAGGAAATACCTTTTCACAAAGCCAACGCATATGTCTTTGATCATCCTCAAAACTGTAATCTTGTTTAATTAAGATATCATTCTCCAGACCATCCCATCTTCTAGTCCAGTTCTCGTTTGCCCAACACAGCATAAATGGCATATCAGGTTTCTTTAATTGCAGTATTTCATCTATAGGCTTATCTAAGAGTCTTTTCCCATTAAACCAGTAGTGATAATAACAGAACCCATGAATACCATGATCTTTGGCAATTTTTGCCTGTGCTTCCCTCGCCTCTTGAAGTCTTAGATCATAAAAACCAAGATCTGAAGGTATGTGAGGCTGGTAATGATCCTTAAAGAGTGGTTTTGCTTTTGCAACATTTGTCCATTCTGTAAAACCTTTGCCCCACCACTCATCATTTTCCGGAATAGGATGAAATTGCGGTAAGACTATAGCTATTGTTCGTATCCTTTTCAAAATTTTTGTTTATTAATTTCTTCCTTTAATCAACCATAGTTAGGGAGCAATATTATATTATTTAATCTTATTGAAAATCCACAAAGAAAATCTTTTCCAGATAGATCTCTTCTTCTGTGACGATTGAATCGTACTATCCATATGTGCCGGATATAACTGGCAGATCATAGAATAGAAATCGGCTTTATCAAGATAATTTCCATTCCCTTTTACTGTTGTGACTTTAGGAACATTTTTAGAAATCCCTATTTGTTGCCCCTGGTGAATCCTGTATTCTATTAAATTTCTATCAATAAAAAATAATCCCTTTTGAGCTGAAGCATGTAAGCCAAGCCACGCATCATGCCAATATCCCAAGGGTACCTCAATAGGAATAACATATTTTTTTAAACTTTTATGAAAGCATACTGTAGCACCGGTAATTTTATTGTCATTATTCAAAAGATCATTAAAGGCATTATAATTATTTTTCCATGATTGACGTTTTGGTTTTTGAAATCCCCATTTATCCCACAACGTGGTGTCTAAAGAATTTGATTTTTCGTCAATCAACAGGGCATTGGTAAAAAGCAGTTTGCAATCCTCATGTTTATTAAAAAAAGAGGTCATTACCGAGATTTTATTTTTACTCCAAATATCATCGTGATCGCTCAAAAAAATGAGTTGTCCATTGGTTAAAGAAATTGCCTTTTCAAAATTTTTTATAGTCCCTATCGACCTCTCATTAAAATGTAATTTTATAATATCAGGATATTTCTGTTGATAATTCGATAAAATATCCTGTGTACCATCAGAGGAAGCATCATCGCATATAACAATTTCATCAACGGGCAGGATTTGATCCAATATGCTATTTAATTGTTCCCGAAGAAATCTTTCTCCGTTACAGGTACACAAAGCTACTGATAGGATCATGAATTTTTGCGATTTAAGAGGTCTAAAATAGGGTTTAAACTTTGAGTATACCAGAAAGAATTCAGATCAATTGACCCCTTTAAACTTGAAAATAATCCTGGAAAACAAAAAATTGATAGCCTGAGCAAGGGAATATTTGTCTACCCCCATTCCGAAAAAATAATACAACCTGTTCTTCAAGCTAATATCTTCTTTTATTAATCTATGGTACCAAAAACTTCTTACTATCCCAATCTCGCTATGAGTGGCCAAATCATAATTATAGGATTTTTGATGAAACTCAAGGGAAGCCTGAATCCATTTATTGTCAAAATTCCCAGTAGAGAAGTGGTGCATGGGAATTTTGGAGGTTACATAGTTGGTGAATTTACAAGAAACTCTCAAGGAAATATCGAGGTCATAAAAATGATAATCTTTTAATCCTTCATCAAATTTGAATTCCTTCCATCTATCTTTTCTCATTGCCAGGAAAACCCCGTCTAAAGTTTTAACCGGTTCCATATCTTTATAAACATCAGGCTTATCCTTATCACTTATAAAGTGCTTTACAAATAGACGTCTATCATCATCTATTCCCTGATCATGACCGGTTGGTAAATTAAATTTCCTGATCCCACCGGCAACACCTATAATTCCAAGTTTTTTATCCTTCAAAGAATCAATTAGAAAATTCCCCCAACCATGGGTTAAAAATTCGACATCCTCATGGATAAATAACAAATCATCATTTTTTGCTTTTTTCGCACCTTCATTATAAGCCTTACTAATTCCCATTAACCCCGGATTTCTAATTTTTACAATCTCATAATTAGCCAGCCCAATAGTTTGTTTGATGTTTGCTAGTAAATGTTGATAGTAATTTTCTCTATGAGAAGATATAATTATGGAAATCATTGTTTAACCCCGAGAATTACTTGATGATACGGCTTTATAAAAGCACTATTAATTATTTTCACATTGACATGGGAGCATAGAGTTCTAAGTAATTTAAAATCAAAAACATGATGATGCAGACACCTGTTCTTAAAATTTGACAAAGACCGGTTTTTGAATTGTACTTTCGTTCCCGCAGGTCGATCCAAACTTAAATCATGTAATTCTAAGATTTCTGGAAGATGTGTTAAATCATGTTCATCAATATCTTTCTTGAAATCCTCAATAAGATGATCAAAAGTTGTAACAGGTCTGTTATGATCAAACGTGTACCTTTTATCAGGCAGGATTAACAACATAACTCCTCCCTTTTTCAAGACTCTCAACCATTCATTAAGAGTCTTAAGTGTATTGGCACAATGTTCTAAGCAATGGCTCGAGATAAGAAAATCATACCGTTCATTAGGAATTACTTCTAAGTCACTAGCTTCACATATGTATTGATAACCACTTTTTTTATTATAATAGTGATATCCATCACTTTCTGATATTTTTCCCTCCCATATGGTTTCATTGCTAAAATTACAGCCATCTAAGCTATTTATTACTTGATAAATGGGTATTTCTTTTAAAAATATTTTACTCGGACCTCCTATTTCAATTCCATTTTTACCTTCAAAATATTCAGAATAAAGATTCTTTTGTTTGTCGGAAAAGATGTTAAATTGCTCGAGTTTCCTTTTTACCATGTACTTTACCCCGTAAAGTCCTTTTCCTCTATAGGTTTTTAAAACTGTCTGTAAGATTGGTTTAATTGTACATTGATTCGAAAATAGGGTCATACGGTTATTTTAATCTTCTCTATAACAAAATATATTAAGTTGCAAGTCCATTCCAAAATTTAATTTTCTTTGAATGAAGGGTTGTTTGGTCGTATAGGCTTCTTTAATATGATACCTAAAGCCTGCATTTCGAACAATACTTAAAATTTTATCTAGGTTTTGTTTTTTCCCAGACATGCTGTGATATTCAATAAAAAGATTATCAATGTTTTTTAATTCCTTCTCACAGTCTTTTATCACCTCATATTCCGCACCCTCAATGTCTAGTTTTAAAAAATCCACCTTCTCACCTATTAAGTACTTTTTCAAACTTGTACAAGGTACTTTTTTATAAATACCTTCGATGGATTTCTCTTCAAGCCTACCTCCTGCCCCTCCCTCAACATTAAAAGATAAAACCTCCTCACAATTCCAGACAGCTTTATTTATAAGCTGAACATCTCTATAATCAAAAGAGTCTATATTTTTTTCTAAATATTGAAAAATATCATCGTCTGCTTCAAAAGCAATAATTCTTGCATCAGGATATAATTGTTTAAAATAAATTACACTCATTCCTAAGTTAGCGCCGCAATCTATAATATATGGATTAGATCTATTCGCTTTAAATCTATACATCCCAGATTGGAATAATTCTTCGTTCCCTAAATTAAATGAAGCAATATCGTGGATGTAAAGCTTTTTACCCAAAAAAAACTTTTCAGTAGCCATAAACCTTTCAATGTGCTGCACTTGTTGCTTATTCTTTTTCAAGAAAAGTTTAATCTGATTCATAATTATTTTAAATTTCACTTTCTTCATTCCAGCAATAGGTCTAGTTTATCTTACTTAAGCTTTTAAACCAATTAGGTCGTAGAACAGAGTTGAAATTCTGATTATTTTGGAGAAAAAACTTGTTTCCAAAAGAGGAATCTGCCGAAATACTAAAAGAAAGACTTGATTTTTCAGTTGTGAATTTCTTAACGTAAGGAATAGATAAATTAAATTCTACTTCGTAATCCCCAGTAGCCAAACTGCATGGAGGAATTACAAAAGATACTTGATATGTACCAGCTTCGATTTTACTGTATTCATTATAGTCGTTATATAGGAGACCGATAAGAGGGTTGCCTACAGAAGAACTAATGGCGACACCCACAACTATATCACTAAAATTTTCTCCCAATTCAAACTTCATTAAAATTTGGATCGGCTCTGTATTTTTAAAAAATTCAACTCGATTTTCAGAGGAAATTTCCGCTTTTAATAATTTCATGCTTCCATCCCCATCTTCTCCAGACCAGGAATTTCGTCTAAAATCAGATTTGAGATATACGTTTAAGACCTCATCTACACTCCCTATTAAGGTTGTCTCTCCATTTTCGAGCAAGAGACCTCTGGTACACAAGCTTCTTACACTCGACATATTATGGCTCACAAACAACACAGTTCTGCCCTGCCCTGTTGACAGATCCTGCATTTTTCCGATGGCCTTCTTTTGAAATTCAGCATCACCTACCGCAAGCACCTCATCAACCACCAGGATCTCTGGTTCCAGGTGGGCCGCAACGGCAAAGCCCAACCGTACCGTCATCCCGCTGCTATATCTCTTAACAGGAGTATCTATATATTTTTCACAGCCGGAAAAAGCGATTATCTCATCCAACTTGGTCCTGATCTCTGTTTTAGTCATGCCTAGCACTGCTCCATTCATAAAGATGTTCTCACGACCAGTAAGTTCACCGTGAAAACCGGTCCCTACTTCCAATAAAGAAGCAATACGACCTTTGGTTTTAATCGTCCCAGTAGTTGGGGAAGTTACGCGGGATAAAAGCTTTAGGAGAGTTGACTTTCCAGCCCCGTTCTTACCAATAATACCTAGTACTTCTCCCGGTTTAACTTCAAAGTTGATATCCTTTAAAGCCCAGATATAATCCGTCGTAGCAAAAGAACTTCTATCATTTACCTCGCCTACTTTTAAAAAAGGATCTTCCTTACCCTGCACGGCATACCACCACCGCTTTAAGTCGTCACCTATAGTCCCTGTACCTACAGTCCCCAAACGGTATTGTTTTGAAATATTTTCGGCTTTTAAAATAGCACTCATAGGCTTTTGATCTACTGCACTCCAATGTACCTAAGCTTTAGGTTCTACAGTATTTTTAGTGTTCCTTAATTTGGTAACTTTAAAAAAGATTTTTAATTCTTTGTAGTCCCTTTTTTTTGTCCTCAAAATTATATCCATATTTAGAAATATCCTGCGCATAAAAATGTTCAACGAGTTTTTTTCTGGATTTATTATAAAATAAGGAGTAGTGTGGATATCTACTGGTGCTTCCGTTTATTTTAACATTAAATTTCCTCTTAAGCCCCAAGTGACCTGCAACTTTTTCAATATGAAATACAAGATCTTCAAATCGACCTATATAGTCAACAGCATAACGACCATCTTTATCAAAAAAGTCCTTCTGTGGCTTTAAATGATCTCCTTTATAGCCGGGCTTTTGGGGATAAGCAAAAATTTTTTCAAAATCACCGCGGGCTGTAATGTAATTCGTGAAGGAATCTTTAATTGCTGAGGTTCTCATTGCCCAAAGATAGTCTGAGTAACTTCTATCCCAGGGGTTTCGTACAATCGTAAATTTGTAATAGTTTTTCCATACCTCCTCAGAAACCAGTCCGGTGTTTAGCAGCTGAAATGCAGTTGCGTGCTGAAGGTAAATTTTCCTCTCCGGGCACCAGCCATAATGGATATCGTAATTTGGAGTATCCGGAAGGAGAGGTACATCTGGGTGGAAAAACTTATATATACTGGACCCTCCGGTCTTTGGAATATGAATAAAAATACACTTATATTGGTGCGAAATCATTTTATAGCTTTTACTTTCTTCTAGCCCTTCTTCATTAGATAAAGATACAACCTAATCAACTTGATCGGCCTTTCTAGTAAAAGATCGAACGATAATGACACCGCCTTTTTTACCTTTCTCTCACGTAGAAAACAAGCAAGCAATTTAAATTTACTTTTAATAGTACTTTTTTGGACCACTCTCCCGCTAGGGCTAAATGCTGCATCTTTTTTTACATTCTCAATGATTTTCAAATTTGCCCATGCAATTTTACTGGGAGTGAGTTTCATTTTTTCCGATACTCCGATCTCTCTTCTATATACAGCGGTTGGTGTCTCTATAAATCTCACCTTACTTCCATCTTTTGTTGTCCAAAGATATATTGGCCAATCTCCATAGGGACATTGATCCAGCCAGTCTGGAAAATCATCTGGTGCCGCTTTATTCCTAAAGAGAACTGTGGCCGAACAAATATAGTTTTCAAAAACAAGATCCTCAAATCCTGTTGTTCTGCTCTGCAATTTATAATCTTTTAGTAGAAATCTACCATCAGGAAAAAGAAACTGAAAGGAAGTGAAGACAATGCTGTAGTCTGGGTTTGAATCCAAAAAGTCGACCTGTTTTTGAAGCTTTAAAGGATCTGTCCAGTAGTCATCCCCATCACAAATGGCTACGTATTCCCCATTACATTCTTTATATGTCCTGATGAAGTTGTTTATTAAGCCAAGATTTCTATAAGATGGTAAAAGTTTAATTTTTTCAGGATTCGCCGCGGCATACTCTTCACAGATCTTTCTTGTCCTGTCACTACTCGCGTCTTCTCCAATAACTAACTGGTAGGTAAAACTGGTTTCCTGCATTAGGACTCCTTCAATGGCCTGAGCAATGAATTCTTCCTGGTTATAGGTGAGCATGAAAACACTTACAAGTATCTGAGTCATAATAGGAAATCATTTGGCTTTCTTCAAGAGAGCCTTCTTTAACTTCTTTTAGGCAATTAAGTCATGTGGGATTTATATTCAAGTAAGTTAGCAGTGACATTTATACAGTATCAATAAAATTCTTTTCAGTACGATTAAAAACAATTAATCCAATGAGAACTAATATTACGCAAACAATCAGCGTATATAGAAAACCGGACCAGGTAAATATCCCCGTATCAAGGATCATAAAACGGAAACCTTCAATAATTTGAGCTAAGGGATTGAATTTTACCACCCAGGCAAGGCTGGGGATATTATTACCTACTTCACTTAGCGGATATGGTACTGCAGAAATGTAAAGCAACAGGGAAGTGGCAAAACCCACCAGAACAGTTAGATCCCTGTATTTGGTCGTGAAAGCTGAAATGATCATTCCTGCCCCCAATCCCAGCAAGGCCATCATTAGTACATAAACCGGGAAAAGCAATAAATTAAGATTAGGACTCAATGAATAATCCTGCCACAAATAATACAAGTAAAAAACAACAAGAATCAGTAATTGAATTCCAAATTTGAAAAGATTAGAAATAACAGTTGTTAAAGGCATTATGGCCCGGGGGAAGTAAACTTTCCCGAAAATGCCGGCATTGTTCCTAAAAGTATTGGAGGTACCTGTAAAGCACTGACTAAAATAATTCCAGGCTGTGATCCCGGTAAGATTAAATAGAAATGGGGGAACTCCTCCGGTGGGGATATTTGCTATATTATTAAAAACAAGAGTAAATATTACAGAAGTAAATAGCGGTTGAATAAAGTACCAGAGCGGACCCAGAATTGTTTGTTTATAAACTGTGACTATATCCCGTTTTACAAAGAGAATCAACAAATCCCGGTATCGCCAAATTTCTTTAAAATTAAGATCAATCAGCTTTCGTTTCGGGGTTATTTCGTAAAGCCAATCATTGTTCTCAAGTTTGTTCACAAAAACCTCTTCGTTAATTTCTAATCCGCAGGAAAATTAAGAAGAAAAATTGGGTTTAAGCCTTTCTGTCGAAGGGGATTTTCCTTCATAGCACTAATTATTCCGTATGACTTCCTATATTTGAGCCTGGTCTAATGCCGCTGCCTTGAACAACAAAAAAATCTTTATTCTTCTTCCTGATGGTGTGGGCTTGCGCAATTTTGCCTTTACTTCTTTTGTGCAAATTGGAGAAAAACTGGGCTGGGAAGTGGTTTTTTGGAATCAAACTTCATTTGACCTAACTGAGGTTGGTTACAAGGAAATTAAACATAGCGGGAGAGCCAGAGCAAAAACAGATTTGTTAAAAAGGGCAAAATTAGAAGCCGAACTAAATTACTTCTCCAAAAAGTTTCAAGACAAGGTGTATCAGGATTACAAATTTCCTGCTTCTAGTAGCGGCCTAAAAGCCCAAATTAAAAATCAAATAGTTAATTTTCTGGTCCACCTACACACAGGTGAGAAAGGCCTGCAGCGACTAAGAAAAAAATTAAAGGCTTCAGAAAGAAAGGGAAATTTCTACCGCAACTGTAAAGAGCTTCTTGAAAAGGAAAAACCACATTTCATTTTCTGCACAAACCAACGTCCCGTGAATGCTATTGCACCCTTAACAGCGGCTCGGGACCTGGGAATACCAACCGGAAGCTTTATTTTCTCCTGGGACAACTTACCTAAAGCTACAATGGTAGTAGAAGCCGATCATTATTTTGTGTGGAGTGAATATATGAAAGAGGAGCTTTCTTCTCATTATCCTCACATCAATGAGAATACCATCCATATTTCTGGTACGCCACAATTTGAGCCTCATTACGACAACAGGCTGAGACAAACAAAAGAAGAGTTTTGCCTGGAGAATACTTTGGATCCTGAAAAAGGGTATATCTGTTTCAGCGGGGATGATGTAACCACATCTCCCTATGATCCACAATATCTGAATGACCTGGCTGAAGCAGTAAAATCATTAAACCGGCAAGGCTTTGACTTGGGAATAATTTTTAGGCGTTGCCCGGTGGATTTTTCCGATCGTTATGCCAAGGTGCTTAACGAGTATAGGGACATAATTTTTCCGGTAGCTCCAAAATGGGAAAAGAGAGGAGAAATTTGGAATACAGTGTTTCCAACCAAAGCAGATTTACAGGTACAAGTGAATACCATTTTGCATTCTGAAGCGGTTGTTAACCTCGGCTCCTCTATGGTTTTCGATTTCGCTGTATTTGAAAAGCCCTGCCTGTTTATTAATTATGATCTTAAAAACCAATTCAGCTCAGACTGGTCAGTCAAAAAAATATATAATTTCGTCCATTTCCGTTCAATGCCAACGGGTGAGGAAGTCTATTGGCTGAACACACGAGACGAAATTTCAGGTAAACTTAAACAAGCTCTTAAAAATCAGGACAAAAAAATTGAAAAGGCCGTGGAATGGTTTAAAAAAATAAATTTTCCCCCGGCTGATAAGGCTTCAGAAAGAATATGGAAAGAATTAGGTATGATTTATGAATCAGAAAATACAAGATGAAAGACTTTATTCAAAAAAATAAGTTTATCTCTTTACTTATCATCATCAGTCTGATATCATCTTTAAGAAATTTATTTTTACCCTTATTTGGTGACGAAAAGACCTATGCCAACATTGCTAATAACATAATTGTTTTTGGGCAATATTTTCATAATGGGCAACCTACCACAGTCACCCCTTCCTTACCTTTTCTAATGGCTTTATTTTACACGAAGATTGACCCCACAATTGGATTCGTCATAACAAAATTGGCTAATCTGGGTTTTATAATTCTTGGTGTAAAATTTTTATATAAGTTTCTAAAAGACCTGAACTTAAATGATCTTGTCGTAACTATAGTCCTTTTACTGACCATTGTAAATAATAATTTTGTGCTTTGGAGCACCCTTCTTTACCCCGAAAGCATTCTCTTCTGCTTTTTCTGGATTTTCATTTATTATCTGAATAAATCAAAAATTGCCCGTAGAGATATTTTATTAATAACTGCTTCCTTTCTCATCTTGATTTTGACCAGATATGTTTTTGCTGTTTTAGGTTTATTGATCATGATAAAACTTTATCCATTTCTCATGGATTTAATACGGTCTAAAAGATATAAATTGATAAGCCAATTAGCTCTTTATTTGGGCCTGATGCTAATACCCGTTTTACTTTGGTTCAAGTATGTTTACTATATTGAAAGCGAGAATGAAATTGGTTTGAGTTATTTCAATCGGTTTAAGGATAGAGAACCTTTTTACAATATTAAAGCGGGGTTAGGTTTAATAAAACATGCCGAAGTAAACAATATTAACGGTATCCCTGCTTTTATTTCTCTATTTGTTCCTATGACCGGTCTGCGGAGTTGGATATTCAGCCTCGTTTTAATAATAAGTTTTATATCCGGATTTTTAATTCAATTTAAAAATAAAAGCAACCGTTTTCTTTTTTTCGCTGTCTTATTGGTTATGGGAGGATTGGTGTTTGCCGGTACGGGCTTCAGTAGATATTGGCTATTTATGCTTCCCGCTTATATCTTAGGATTTTATTATTTTTTCCAAAAGTTAATACCAGAGAAAAAATATTTTATACAAATAGGCAAAATACTCGCTCTTATTTATGTTGTCAACGAGATACGCCTAAATTTTGTGATATTTACTGAACTTCTATAATTTAAAAATTTGAATCCGAAAAAACTTATTATATATCTTCCTGCTTTAAATGAAGAAAAAGATATTATTGAGGTTATTAAATCTCTACCTAAAAAAATATCTGGAGTCGCGGAAGTAGAGATCTTAGTAATAGATGATGGCAGCACAGATCGTACACGGGAATTATGTTTAAAGGAAAAGGTAAGTGTAGTTTCTCATGTGGTTAATCGTGGAGTTGGTCTAGCTTTTCAGACAGCAGTAAATTACGCTTTAGAAGCTGAAGCTGATATTCTTGTAAGCATAGATGCCGACGGCCAATTTGATGCCAACCAAATTAAAGATCTTGTCTTACCTATTCTTGAAAGGAAAGCAGATTTTTGTACCGGAAACCGTTTTAAACATGGAAAACCAGAGAACATGCCGTATATTAAATTTTGGGGTAATAGCCAGATTAGCAGGCTGGTAAGCTTCATAAGTGGTGTCAGAATATATGATGCCTCCTGCGGGTTCCGTGCATATTCTAGGGAAAGTTTATATAGTTTAAATGTTCAGGGAAGTTTTACTTATACCCATGAAACCATTCTTGAATTACTTCAAAAAGGTTTCCATATTAACCAGGTTGCTATTAAGGTGAAGTATTATCAGAACAGGGTTTCGCGTATTGCCAATAATCTCTGGACCTATGCCTTCCGAACCTCTCTGATCATATTTAAAACATGGAAGGATTATAAACCACTTCGCTTTTTTTTAAGCATAGCAGGAGTAGTTATTATTTTAGCTTTATTAATTGGCGGATTTGTTTTGGTACATTGGCTTCAAACCGGCATGATTACGCCGTATAAGAGTTTTGGATTTATTGCACTTTCCCTGTGTGGAATAGCGGTAATATTAACTACGTTAGCCTTTGTAGCAGATATGCTTACCAGAATTAGGATGAACCAGGAAAGAATTCTTTATTTAACCAAAAAGAATTATTTTGAAAAAAATTGATCATTCCAATTTGAGAGCCCAACCGGGTAAGGAAGATTTCAAAGGAAAGTATGAGTCAAAAAATTTCATCTCCAGGTCTTTAGTCAAAAATTATTATAGGGCAGTAAAAAGTCTGCTAGATTTAACTTCAGATGTAATCACAGCCCATGAGGTGGGAATTGGAGAGGGATATTCAACTCAAAAACTAAGGCCATGGATACCGTCCCTAAGTGGTTCGGAATTTGTACCTGAATTAATTAGAAATGCCAAACATAATAACCCAGGCGTAACTATATTTCAGGAAAGTGTTTATGATTTAAAAAAAGGGGAGAATAGTGTAGATTTGGTATTCTTCCTGGAAGTTCTTGAGCATCTTGATTATCCGGAAATAGCCCTTTCGGAAATAAAAAGGATCTCAAAAAGATATCTCATAATCGGAGTTCCAAATGAACCACTGTGGAGAATTTTAAATATTTGCAGATTTAAATATATTTCTAACCTTGGCAATACTCCCGGCCATTTAAACCATTGGTCTAAAAGCCAAATCATAGAACTAATACAAGAACATTATGGGAATGTTATTGCAGTAAAATCACCAATTCCCTGGACAATTATTCTTGCGGAAAAAACTGAAATCAGGAACTAATTATGGTAACATTTAAAAATTTCCATATATCAAAAAAATTTTTACTTCGTTACTTGGGGATTAGTTTAATTAGTTACCTGTACACACTATCGGGACTACTATTATTAGTAGAATATTTCAATTTAGATGAAATAACATCATTTATACTGGTTTACGGTAGTGCTTATGTAATCTTATATGCAGTCCAGTTAAAGTATCTATTTAATAAAAAACATAATCTAACAAAGTTAATGCGTTACCTATTTGCTATTATTAATTTTTATATAGCTGCAAATTTACTTTACAATCTTGGTTTATTTTTTGGTTTTCATTATCTCTTATCTGCCATACTGGGCATTGGAATTATCATTCCCCTGCGAATTATTGTTTACAAATATTACGTTTATAAGGATTGAGTGTTTTAAATGTTTTATTTAGTTGTAGTGCTAAGTGGTTATTTCTCGGAAAGATCTTTATTATTACTTTTTTAATAGCATTTTTTCACGAGTTAGCGGACTTGGGTTAAAGAAAATCTGATATAATACTTTAAAAATACTTTTACATCTAAATAGTAAATGTGTAAAAAAACCCTTTTCTTTCCCTAGCTTAATTTCTAATATTTTTCTTTTAAACATTTTTTTATCACTTGAAAAAATTATCAATTCTCATTCCGGCTTTTAATGAAGAATCTACAATTACAGAACTTTTAGAAAGCCTTAGAGATCTCAGTTTAGAATTTTCCCTTCAAAAAGAAATCATCATAATCAATGATTCTTCTACGGATAGTACAAAGGAGTTAATTGAAAAATTTAAAGCACTTCATCCTAACCTAAAAATTTTATTGTATAATCAGGAAGAAAACAAAGGTAAAGGAGCAGCCCTGCACAAAGCTATTCATTTATCAACGGGGGATCTCATAGTTATTCAAGATGCCGACCTGGAATACGATCCAGTCGAATATAATTTATTACTAAAACCTGTAATTTCTGGAAGAGCAGATGTGGTTTATGGGTCACGTTTTATGGGTGGTAATCCACATCGAGTTCTCTTTTTTTGGCATACTATAGGAAATAAATTTCTTACAAATTTAAACAATGCCTTTACTAATCTTAATCTTACAGATATGGAAACCTGCTACAAATTATTTAAAGCTGATATTCTAAAGAGTTTAGATTTAAAGGAAAAAAGATTTGGTTTTGAGCCTGAAGTAACAGCAAAAATTTGCAGGATACCCAAAATAAGAATTTATGAAGTTGGCATCTCCTATTACGGAAGAACCTATGAGGAAGGGAAAAAAATAAATTGGAAGGATGGTGTGAAGGCGATTTATTGTGTTTTTAGATATAATTTATTCAGATAGTGAAGAATATGGTAACAGACAAAGTGGGTAAAAACACCCTGGATGTTATTGGAGAGGCAGATCTTTTTAATAAGTGGATGTTCCAAACCATATATCCATTTTCCACTGGAAAAATATTAGAAATAGGAAGTGGCCTTGGCAATATTTCAAAATTTTATTTAAAAAATGGAGATGAAATTATGCTCACTGATCTTCGCGAAGAATACTGTTCATCTCTTCGAGATAAATTTGGCACCAACCAGAATCTACTTGGTGTTGATCAACTTAATTTAATTCATCCGGAATTTGAGCAAACTTACAGAAATCACATTGAAAGATTTGATACAGTTTTTGCTTTGAATGTAATTGAACATATTGAGGATGACAATTTAGCAATACGTAATTGCAAAAAATTATTAAAAAAAGGTGGCCATCTAATAATTTTAGTTCCTTCTTATGAGAAACTGTACAATAGATTTGATAAAGAACTAGGGCATTTTAAAAGATATACTAAAAAGACGGTCTCAAGTCTTTATACCAACAACGAAATAGAAATAATCCACAGACAATATTTCAATTTTATAGGAATTTTTGGCTGGTATATAAATGGAAGATTATTAAAAAAAGATGCGATTCCATCAAATCAAATGAAAATCTACAATCAGTTAGTGCCTTTATGGAAGAGAGCGGACCTGCTTCTGAAAAATCGGATAGGTCTATCTACAATTATAATAGGACGTAAAAATTAACCTAAATTAGGTATTAAGTGCAAATTAAGCAAATACTAAAAATTGGTTTGGGATTCATCCTGGTATTGATGTTTTCTTATAATTGGATTGTTGCAAATGAAATCAAATCAGATCCGGGATTTTCTGATGCGTTCGAATTTTTATATGTGGGTTTAAGCCTTGCAAAAACAGGGCAGTATGGATATTTTCAATCTACAAGGAAGGAAATTCTTAATGATTTTAATAACCCTGAAGTTATTAAGACAAAAACTTATATTAAAGGTGAATCAACCGCATTTAGACCACCAATTTGGCCTCTTATAATTGCAGGAATTTTTTTTGTATTTGGGTATAGCTTAACCAATATTCTAATTTTCAAATTCCTCATACACCTTTTAGGCATTTATATTTTCCACAAAACATTAAAACTTTTAAATTTTAAAGAATATCTAACAATAACAGGGACATTCTTATATGCAATAAGCCCTGCATGGCAGTTATATTCAAGGCTTTTTCTTTCAGAGCCTATTACTTATTTTTTCATAACACTTTGGATTTATTTGCTCATAAAATATATCCAGAATAAAATTAGCATTATCCCCCAAGCATGTGTAGCAGGCATAATTATTCTGTGTCACCCTTATTCACTATTTCTACCTTTTTCTGTATGGTTTATAATGTTTCTTACGCAGAAATTAAAATTAAAAGTTTTTATCATTTCTTCTGTTATTTGTATATCTATAGTTTCTCTTTGGGTTGTTCGTAATATGGTTGCCTTTAATACTCAAGAAATCATAATAACTACCTCTTCCGGTGAAGTATTGGCAAAAGGATGGAATGAAAAAGTTCCTAAAGAGCACACTAATACTCAAGGAGATCTTATAGACGTCAGAGAGTTATATTCAGAATTTGATAAAAATTTAAACAAAGATCATTTCGAAGTTGCACGTATGAAATTTTTTAAAGGTGCCACTATAAATTTTTTAAAAAATAACCCTGAACTTATATTTCCAATTATTTCTAAAAAAATTAAAAGTGCATTCAACCCTTTACCTGAAAGCAGAAAAGCGGGAATACTGGAAATTGGCAGATGGTTTTTTCAACTACTCAGTTTCTTATCAATGATTTATTTACTTCTTTGGTCAAAAAATAAATTAATAAAGTCATTAATTTTTGGTCTTATATTTTCAACTATTGGAATATCATTAATTACCTATTCCGGGTTTAGATTCAGAATGCCGCAGGTTGGATTGGAGTTGCTATTCATTATTTTCGTCCTTGATGATATCATTCAGAGAATTAAAGGTAAAATCAATCCTCAGGCGTCTGCATAAAAGACCTATTTTATATACAAAAAGCTATATTTAACACAGGACAATTTTAAAATATTTCATTCCTATAAAATCAATATTTGGTACTATAATTCAATATAATGCATCTCGCCTTCCTCACTTCAGAATACCCTCACCCCCGCACCGGCCGGGCAGCAGGGATTGGGACCAGTATTAAAAACTTGGTGACTGAACTGGTGAAGAGAGGAGCGCAAATTTCTATTTTCATATATGGTCAAAAGGAAGATGCTGTTTTCACGGAAGGAGGTATTAAACTTCATCTGATAAAACATCAGAAATATCGCCTTTTTGGATGGTATTTACACCGCAGGTTTTTACAAAATTACCTAAACAAATATATTGCTATAGATAAAATAGATGCTCTGGAGGCACCGGACTGGACAGGAATCACTGCTTTTATGAAGCTAAGATGTGCGCTGATCATTCGTTTCCATGGCAGTGATTCCTATTTCTGCAAACTGGAAAACCGGCCACAAAAGAAAAAGAACTTTTGGTTTGAAAAAACTGCTTTGGAAGGAGCTGATCATTTACTATCGGTGAGTAAATTCACTGCAGAGGAAACCCGGAAGATCTTTAAATTAAAAAAAGAAATTGAGGTTATTCCCAATTCGGTAGATGTGCATCGATTCCTTCCGCAGCATTTAAAGGTACAGCCGGGGACCATTCTTTACTTTGGAAGTCTTATCCGGAAAAAAGGGGTGCTCGAGCTTTCTGAGATCTTCAACAGGATCGTGGAGGAAAATTCTTCAGCACGGCTGAAGCTGGCAGGAAGAGATGTTCAGGACATCAACAGCGGAAGATTCACAAAAGAACTAATGCAGGAAGTATTCACTCCCGCCGCGGCAGAAAAGGTTGAATGGCTAGGCGTTCTTACTTATGAGAAGATCCTTGAGGAGATCGCCAGAGCCAAGGTTGTTGTGCTCCCATCCTTCGCCGAAGCACTTCCCATGACCTGGATCGAAGCCATGGCCATGGAAAAAGCATTAGTAACTTCAGATATTGGTTGGGCAAAGGAAGTCATGGTAAATGGAGAAACCGGGTTTATTGTTGATCCAAAAGATCATAAAACCTATTCGGAAAAAGTGCTGACTCTTATAAAAGATCCTGTTCTTGCAGAACGTATGGGAAAGGCTGCGAGGGTAAGGATATTGGAGAAATTTTCTACGGAGGTGGTGGTGGAGAAGAATTTAATATTTTACGAGTCGGTAGTCCGCAGACGGTAGATTTGTTTAGCATTTTGTGTTTACCGTATTCTGCTATTTGCTAATTGTTAATTGAATGCGGTTGTCTGTATATAATAAGCTGACTTCTGTTAAAACTCCGGTTCAAAGCTGAGGGAAGTTTCTGCTCGACTCTTAGTGCCCAACGCTTAAATTTATTTTGCTTTTCGCCCCATTTAAATAAGCGGCTAAAGCGTTCTAATGTACCAACGGGATGGATTTCCACCTCTTTAAAAAATTTTTTGCCTACTCTTTCAAAATGTGAACTGCTGAAACTTCGCTCTGGATGCGGATCGTTCTCTTTCCATTCCCTATATTTTTCTTTTTGAAATTTAGAGGGGCGGTTGCCCACTGGGATGTGCCAGCGTAATTCATCAAGAAACTTTAAATTCACGGCAGGTTCAAAAAAACGGGCTTCTCCGTCTTTCTTTAAAAGCCGGGCAGTTTCTCTTAAAAATTTCTCTTCCAGTGGAATCTCCAGGTGATGTAGAAAAGCCTTACCCACAACAAAATCAAACTGATTTCCCTTCAGATCATTCTCAATAAAATCACCCGGAATAAATTTTATAGGATATTTAAACTTGTAATTTTCGTTTAGTACTTCTATTATCCTTCCGCTGGAATCGGCAATATCATTAGCATAGACCTCAGCACCAAGGGCAGCCATAATCGCGGCATTAGTACAATCACCACAGCCCATCTCCAAAACTTTTTTCCCGGGTATTCTGTCCTTAAAATTATTTTTATAGATCGCAAACCAACTGGTTTCGGTAGTAGTAGCGGAATTTAAAAAAGAATCCAGATGGTTGATCCAGTGCAGAATATTTTTCACCTGCCCGGTTTTGTACAGGCGGTCATAATGTTCTTTGTTTTTCTGCTGATTTTCTGAATTCATCAAAAGGGTTTTACTTCTAAAAGTCCGGCTTTTAAAGCCTTCAGCTTTTCTTGGGATACCCAGCTCGGGTAATTTTGGAATAAGCTTGATATTTTATCTTCTGAAATCCCCTCGTCCACAACTTCCGCTTCGTAGGCTTCCAATCCCACAGACTCCAGGTAATCGAAATATTTAACATCGTTTCCGAAGATCTTACTAGACATTTTCACCCATACTGCCGGGATTCCGTATGCATGCGCAACTATTAATCCGTGTAATGAGGTAGAAAGAATGCGTTCACACTCCAGGATCTCTAAAGTAGTCGCCTCCACATCCATCGTGAGCAGATCCACCACATTTACTTCCTCCCTGCCGCCAAAGATCCTCTGTGCCTTTTCATAGTCATGATAATGCGGCACAATACCTAATTTATACTTGTTTTCCACCTGCGGCCGGTAATGGTCCGGTAGCAGGATGGCGGGATCTCCGTAAACTTCGGGACACCTATAGCCCAGTTTTAACAGGTAATCTCTGGTTTTCGGTCCACGAACCGCCCTAAAATCAGCTTTTTGAATATTCTGTTCATGATCTATAATACCACTTCCCCACACTATGCTGTGTTTAGATGCATGATGAATGATACTTCCTGCGGCCAAAAGATTGTCTTTAATGGTCTTATACCAGGACTGCTTTTTTGGATGAACAAACCGTGTCTCCTTTCCGCTAATTTTCTCTACCAGGTATTTCGAAAGCAGATCCCCATAATTCTCTTTCTCCCTAAAAATAAAATGCCGTTCACTCCAGTAGAATAAGGGGATTCTTTTATGGTTTTTAAAGTTCAGGGATTTGCTCAAAATTTGCGTTTTGCTGGTTTCAAATATATAGAAAACTTACTTCAGTCTCACGACGCTCATACGAACTGTCATTGCGAGACGGACGTAGTCCGATGTGGCAATCTTTCAATCGCTACCTTAAACAATCATCGTGACTAACCTACAACAGATTGCTTCAATCTTCTAATGTATCGGAAATCTTTCCCAATGACTATTTCAATAGGCAGCAGGACCACTTCTCATCAACAACATTTTTATTACTTTAGCCTAACCGAGAAACTGATCTACCTTCGCTAAAGCTGGCGGGGCAGACAAACTGACAACTGAGAACCGAGAACTGAATGAAAAGAAAGATCTGCGTCGTAGTAACTGCCCGCCCCTCCTACAGTCGGATAAAAACTGCTTTAACAGCCATTCAAAATCACCCAGATCTGAAATTACAACTGGTGATCGCGGGTTCGGCCTTGCTGGACCGATACGGGAACGCAGTAGATTTCATTGAAAAAGACGGCTTTCCAATCGCAGCTAAAGTTTTTATGGTGCTGGAGGGAGAGAATCCAACTACTATGGCAAAGACTACCGGATTGGGTGTTATGGAACTTACCAATGTTTTTTACAACCTGAAACCGGACGCAGTGATCACTATTGCCGACAGGTTTGAAACCATTGCCACTTCCATTGCGGCATCCTACCAGAATATTCCGCTAATCCATATACAGGGCGGAGAGGTGACGGGCAGCATTGATGAGAAAGTAAGGCATGCGAATACCAAACTGGCCGATCTCCACCTGGTCTGTACCGAAGATGCCCGGGAGCGGGTGATAAAATTAGGAGAAGAGCCCGGTAAGGTGATTAACTCCGGCTGCCCTTCTATTGACCTTGCAAAACAAATTACGGATTATCCTTATCTCGATTTTGATCCTTTGAAAAAATATGGCGGAGTAGGCGCCAATCTGGAATGGGAGAAAGGATATATAGTGGTGATGCAGCATCCGGTAACTACAGAATACAAGGAATCAAAAAAGCACATCATGGAAACATTAAGAGCTGTAAAAGAGCTGAATTATCCGACTTTTTGGTTCTGGCCTAATGTGGATGCCGGTTCTGATGGAACTTCTAATGGAATAAGAACGTTTAGAGAGCTAGAACAACCTCAAAACATCCATTTTTTCAAGAATATGGATCCTCTAGATTTTCTGAAACTTCTTAACAGCTCCAGAGCTTTAATAGGAAACTCGAGTGCTGGCCTAAGAGAGTGTGCTTATTTGGGACTGCCAGTTGTAAACATCGGAAATCGTCAACATAGAAGGAGTCGGGCACAGAATGTGACTGATGTTCCTTATGTTCAGCAGGCCATCTTAGAAGCCACAAAAGCTGCGATTAGTACAGAGAAATATGAAAGCTCTACTATTTACGGTAATGGAAATGCGGGAGAGAAAATTGCGGAGATACTGGCGACGGTGGAGTTGACTTATAGTAAGACGATTACTTACTAGAGTGGTCGGTTATCAGTCGTCAGTTTGTCTGCGAACCGCCATGGCGAGAGAATCCGTAGGACGAGCGTAGCAATCTGCCAATCCTTACTTCAGGCTATTATTGGGACCTACCTGCAATAGATTGCTTCGCTGCGCTCGCAATGACGGCATTAAATGAGACCCTTTTTATAAGACACTACTCCAAAAAACATATATTTGAGTGAACCAACCTCTCGACTCCGCTCGAGATGACATCACTGAACAATGAAAATCCTCGGACTCATCCCCGCTCGCGGCGGCAGTAAAGGAATTCCCGGCAAGAATATAAAAATACTACACGACAAGCCTTTGCTACAATACACTTTCGAAGCAGCTAAGAATTCAATGTTGCTTTCCAGACTTATCCTAAGTTCAGATGATGCTGAAATTATGGCAGTAGCTGAAGAGATAGGCCTGGAAGTGCCTTTTAAAAGACCTGCAAATTTAGCTGCTGATGCTACTCCTACCCTGGAAGTTGTGCAACACTCACTGAGCTTCTTTGCTCAAAAAGGGGAAAAGTTTGATGCGGTCTGTCTGCTGCAACCAACTACTCCATTTAGACGGTCTGGTTTAACAGATAAGGCCATAGAAAAATTTCAAGCTGGAAATTTCGACTCCTTGCTCTCGGTCCGGGAAGTTCCTGCGGAATATAACCCACACTGGATCTTTGAAGAAAAGCATGGACAGTTAAAAATTGCTACGGGAGAAGAAAACATCATCCCACGTCGCCAGGAGCTACCGAAGGCCTATTATCGAGACGGTGCTATTTATCTTACCAAAACTGAAGTGATCCTGGAGCAGAACTCCCTGTACGGTAAAAGAATTGGATTCGTCGACACCACAGGAGATCCTTATGTGAATATTGATACACATGTGGATTGGGAGGAAGCGGAAAAATTAGTGAAAAGTGGAAAGTGGAGTTAGGACGTTTTGTGTTTTCCGTTTGCTGTTGGTTTTTTGTTTTTTGTCTGTTGTTTGTGGAGTGAGCTTTTAGCTGTTAGCTTTTGGCTGTTGGCTTATATTTTTTTAGAGAGCCTGACCAAAGTAGTGCTACAAGAAATTAGCAAATCAAGGTTAAATACTAACCAAAAATTAACTGACTACTGCGCACTGCATACTCCAAATATGCCTAACCTGGCGCTGATACTCTAATCCCGTTTTTGGGCTCCCTTTAAGGTGAGGGGCAAAACCAAAAACGGTTTTTTTCCCTGTCGTCTTCGACCTTCTCCTTCTTTTCCCTAACGGGCAAATAAGGAGGCTCAGACTTACAGGCATAGTGTTTTCAATTACCGGATTTTTTAATTATTCCCGTTAGTTCAAATTTTTCAATAGATTTGAAAAGAAATTCATTATACAATATTCAGTATACATTATACAACAAAAAATGTGCGGAATTTCAGGTATTATCGGTCCGAACCCTATTGAAGCAGAACTTCAAAAAATGCTTCAGGCACAACATCACCGTGGGCCCGATCATACCGGCATTTATGTCGATCCAGGTTTCGCCGCTATAGGCCATAATCGTCTTGGTATTATTGACCTCTCTCCTGAAGCTAATGAACCCTTTGTCGATAACTCCGGAAGATATTTTCTCAGCTTTAATGGCGAGATCTACAATTATAAAGAGCTAAAGTCCGAATTAAACTCTCACTACAACTTCAAAACCTCATCGGATACGGAAGTACTTCTGGCGGCATATATCCGCTGGGGTAAGGAGTGCCTGATAAAATTCAACGGCATGTTTTCCTTTGCCATCTGGGATACTTCAGAAAAAAAACTCTTCGCAGCACGAGACCGCTTCGGAGTAAAACCATTTTATTATTCTGAAGTTGGAAAAAATCTCTCCTTCAGCAGTGAAATAAAGGCTCTCAAAAATGCCATTTTTGACACCTCTCCTAATTGTAAAGTCTGGGCCTCCTATTTTAGCTATGGCTCCTACGGAATGCCCGAGGAGACCTTTTATAAAAACATAAATCAATTACCCGGAGGACATTATCTTGAGTTTTCCCAGGGGAAATTAAATATTGAAAGTTGGAACAACTTTGAAAGCAGGGTCAAAAACATCCAACCAAATTTATCTTTTGAAGAGGTAAGTACTCATTATTTGGATCTTCTCAAAGACAGCATCAAGTTCCGCTTTCGTGCCGATGTGCCGATAGCTTTTAATATTAGCGGCGGAGTAGACAGCTCCCTCCTGTTGACCCTGGTCAACTTATTTGAGGACAAACAAAAGATTAATGCCTATACTTTTTACACCGGAGACGAGCGATATGACGAATTACCTTGGGTGGAACAAATGATTGCCAGCACTCAAAACCCGCTTCAAAAAGTGCTCTTTTCGGCTTCAGAAGTAGGCGCAGCTGCACATAAAATAAGCAGGCAACAGGATGAACCCTTTGGCGGCATTCCTACCCTGGCTTATTCTAAAATTTTTGAACAGGCTCAAGCAGACGGAGTGAAAGTGCTACTTGACGGACAGGGAATGGATGAACAATGGGCTGGATATGATTATTATCAGAACTCCGGTTCTACTATTCAGGGCACCGGAAAAGGCTCTCCCTTTCGGCAAAATGTTCTGGATCCTGGCTTTGCTACTTTAGCTGAAAAACCAATCTATCCACAACCTTTTGACAACGAACTCCAAAACCTGCAGTTCAGAGACCTTTTTTATACAAAGATTCCCAGAGCCTTACGTTTCAACGACCGCATCTCGATGACTTACAGTACAGAACTTCGTGAACCTCTTCTGGACTACCGTCTCGTAGAATTTGCCTTTGCACAACCAGAAAGTTATAAAATTCAAAATAGAGTTGGAAAATATTTGCTCCGCGAGATCTTGAAACCTCTGGTGCCCAAAAATATCTCCTACGCTCCCAAGCGCCCCCTCCAGACTCCTCAACGGGAATGGTTGGGTAAGGAGGTTAGACCATTTGTGGAGGAGCAGTTAAAAAGTTTGAAAAATTCAGCGGCAGCCGATTGGTTTGATCATAAGGAAATTGAAAGGGAATGGAAAAGGTATTTAGCGGGAGATAATAGGAGTAGTTTTCATGTATGGCAGTGGGTTAATGCTTCGCTGTTGCTCAGCTAGAGGAAAGTGGGAAGTGGAAAGGGGATAGTCGGTAAAAACATCAGTTCCTCTTTGACTTCAAATATCTCTGTAGACTACTTGTCATTTTTAGAATTTCCAATAACATAAGCCTGGCTTTGTTATTTTCTTCAGGAGATATAAATTTCCTCCTGAAAGCAATTGTAGAACAAGTGACACACTCCCTTACGGAATCAGCTGCCGCTTGGAGAAATCGATGAAATTGAGCATCTGTATCTCCAGAACCTTCAGAAGTATTCAGAGCAATAGAGACAGCGGCGCGGTTGAATTGAGAAGACAGACCGTATAATTCCTCCTTAGGGAATTTTGCAGTGAGGCTATATGCGTAGTCAATAAAATCCAAAGCTTTTTGATAAACCTTAAGATCTTCAAAATTAAACTTCACCTCCTCCATAATTCATTTTTCTACTTTCCACTCTCCTCTCCCCTCTCTCCACTTCTGGAGCAAAGCAAGAATTATTCAAAGTTCCGCATTATTTCTCTCCACTTCTTCTTCAGTCTACTCTTAGGAGTATCCTGCTGCCCATAACCTTTCCCGTACTGCCCATAACCATAGCCGTAACCATAGCCATACCCGTAGCCATAACCGTATCCGTATTTAGCTCTATGGACAAAGTGGTTAAGCACGAAAGAAATGTTCTTGACTTCACCTTTACTGTATTTTTCATTAATGACCTCAAGCATACCGCGTTTGGTATAATCCTGACGAATGAGGTACAAAGTGGCATCGGCGTATTTGATGAGGTTGAGCGCATCGGCAACCACACCAACGGGCGGGGTGTCCATGATGATATAGTCATAGCGCTCTTTAAGTTCGTTCATTAAAGTTTCCATCTGCTCGTTCATAAGCAGCTCTGATGGATTTGGAGGTATCGGTCCGGCAGTAATCACATCCAGGTGTGGCACCATACTTGGTTGAATGATGTTGTCAAGTGTTTCCTGTCCTATCAGGTAATTCACCACTCCCACATCATTATTGATCTTAAAATCATCAAAAATCTTTGGCTTCCTTAAATCGGCACCGAGTAGCAAGGTTTTCTTCTCGCTTAAAGCAAAGACAGTTGCCAGGTTCATTGCGCAGAATGTCTTTCCTTCCCCCGAAACTGAGGAGGTAATAAGAACTGTCTTTGAGCCTGTGACGCCCTGTTTCTTATACATGAATTGCAGACTGGACCTCAATCCTCTGAAACCTTCAGCAATGGCAGATTTTGGTTTATTAAATACTGCAAGATTGGTGTCCATTCGGCTCTTTCCGATCATTCCCAGGATAGGAATTGGAGAAAGCCGGGTCACCTCCTGTGCATTGTGCACGTTTGTATTGAGGAAAACCAGGAGGAATACAAAAGTTAAAGGAATCATACCTCCTACCATTAATGCCATGACATAGTTTAATTGTGTGTTGGGACCTATTTGTCCGCCGCCGGTATCTTTGGCGGTGTCTATCACCATCACGTCACTTACGTTAGCTGCTTTAATGAGTCCGGCCTCGCTGCGTTTTTCCAGGAACATGTTGTATGTGCGCTCACTAATGGAATATTTACGCTGGATTTTTAGCAGGTCCTGCTCTTCCTGCGGAAGTTTTTTAATTTCTGATTCGGCCAAAGAAATATTATTGTTTATATCCCGAAGCTCCTGTCTCAGCAAACTTTGCGAAGAAGCCATATTTTCCAGCAGCACATCTTTCACTGCGTTGATCTGCCGATCTATATCATTGAAAACAGGAGAGTTTTCCTGCAAAGAATATTCATACTTGCGGCGTTCTTCGGCCAAAGCTAATATACGACCTACCCCGCTCACAATACTTCCTTCAGCTATTCCCGCTACCGAGGGAGCAGGAACATCGGAATAATCACTTCGTGTTTGCAGATATTCCTGCAAAGTTTCATAATAAGCCAGTTGTCGTGCAATACTCTCCTTTCGCACATCCAGCTCTGTAAGTTTGGAGTTGAGCTGACTACTTTCTGCGGAAATATCCAGGATAGAATTTGTGTTCCTGAAATGATTGAGCTCATCTTCTACTATTTGCAGCTCCATTGCCTTCACATTCAAAGAACTATCAATAAAGCGGATGGTCTTAGTTGCAAAGAGGTTCTTTCGCTCGAGCATATTTTCACTCAGCACCCTTACAGTTCCATTGAGATAATCCACTATTTCAGGCTTGTTATCCCCGACCATAGACAGATTCAACACCGAAGCGCCCTGGGACTGAGGGTTTACAGCTACTCCGCGAAATCTTCCTACTGTACCGTCGAAATGCCTGAACTGAAAATAAAAAGGCTTATCTATAACAGGAGCATGCGAAGTAGGAACCAACTTGCCTTTAAAAAAGGGCAAATCAATAGGTTCATTTAATCCATATTCTCTTTTGAATTCCCCTTCTTCGACCACTACAGAAGAATATTCTTTGGTGGCATAATTGAAAACTGAAGCATTTCCGCCGGAAAAATGAGTGCTGAGAATAAAGGTTTCAGGACTATTGAACCGGATGGTAAAAGTATTGCCCATGACCTGATATGCAGCAGTATCGGCCACTACTTTAAAAGGAGTAAAACCATAAGCATTTACCCGCTGATATTCCCCGTCCTGCTGATATCCTATATAATATTGTAAACGCTCAACCACTTCTTCATTGTGCGACCTGGAACGAAGGATGGTCATGGCGGTATTCACCTTGTCTGAAGTCCCGCCCCAGTTAAAGGTCAGGCTTGTGTTACTGGTAAAAAATGGATTCTGGTCATCTTTAATTGAAATCGAATTTCCCAATTGGTAAACAGGCAGCTTCCTTACATTGTTGTAGTAAGCCACCCCCACGCTTATAGCTATGGAGAGGAGAATCAACTGCCAGTAGCTAAAAACTTTTAGTACAAAACCTTTAAAGTCAAAGGTGGAACCTACGTCGCTAATGTGATCTTCTTCATGTGCCATACATCACCTTGTAAAAATTAATATACTACTTATCACCAGAGCCAGTACAGATGCCGCCGTTTGGAAATTTGAAAGACCAGTTGTACCTATTCCCCATGCTTTCTGCGGAAGCGGATTTACTATGATCAGGTCATTAGGCTGAATATAATAATATGGTGACCGCATCGCATCTATTGTGGTAAGATCTATATGGTGTCTCTTCTCTCCACCCGGGTACTGTCTTACAATAACAACATCTGTTCTGTCCCCAAATTCTGAAATATCCCCCGCATTCGCAACAGCTTCCATAATAGTAACCTGTTCCTTATAGATCACCTGGCTACCCGAACCAATTTCTCCAATGGTGGTGTATCTTATCCCGGCCAGTTTAACAGTGACAAAAATATTTGCCTGCTCCGTAAAATAATTCTTTAAAAGGGCTTTTTCTATCTTCTCCCGTACTTCTTCAACAGTATAACCCAGCACATTCACTTCTCCTAAAGTCGGCACTCGTATGTTCCCATGAGCATCAACAAGAAATCCATCATAATACAGCCTTTCTTCTCCGGTAGCATTCGGATTCTGCTCTCCAATAGGATTAAACATTCCCACCACATCCTGATCTATGGCTTTCACCCTTATACTCAGTAGGTCATTCACCTGAATCCTGTATGGCTTCTGGATCCGCTCCACGGTCATTGAACTGTCTATCATATCGCCATCCTCCTGCAGGTACATCAACCTCTTTGTAGGAACACAGGAAGAAACAAACAACAGAACGCTAACAACAATAATTAATTGCCTGATACTCATTTGGGACTTATAGGTAAAGACAAATATAGTTGTTGAATGTTAATAATAAAATAATTGGGGTACTAGTTTGTTAAAAGATGTTAAAGAAGTAAGAAAGGAGAAATATGAAGATTGAATAAAAGCTATTGGCTTTTAACTCTTGGCTACTGACTCTAAAGTTAAGGGAGGCTGTTTTTATACGTTTTTTTTCTTAGGCTATATACTTATAAGGAAGATGAAAATTACCTCCCGTACTTATTATCACCTTTGATGAAGAAAACCTGCCAACTCAGCCTCCGCGCTACCTACTAAATTGTGTGCTTCCTCCCTTTTTGGGCCGGGGCAAAGAAGCACCCCATGAAAAAATCACTGCTCACTGACCATTGATCAGAGATTACTATTTTAATAACAAGCTCTGCGTCGCCTTTCATTAAGACCGGGACCGCCAATCTTAAAAATTAAACTTACAATGACCTGATTCAGACGAGCATCTTCAAAATAAGCCCTGTTAGCCCCTCCTGCTCCTCCAAAAACTCCTTTATTATCCATTTCGAGATTCTGTCTCTCTGCATTAGATAAAGAATGTTCATATCTGATATCTAAACCAAAGCGTCCGAATTCAGCTTTAGTTCCAATTTGGGCATTAATTGGAGTATTCTGTACTACGATTAAACGCTCAGTTTCCTCTCCAAAAAGTTTAGCATCCAAAACGTTAGAATATACCGGTCCGGCATATATATCCAAAGGTCCGTAAATATTGTATCCTACAAGTAGTGGAATTGTAAAAGTTTGAACACTATATTCTGTATTCTCTTCCCGAAGTGGAATGGCAAATTCCTGGGTCAGAGAATTGTAAACAACTTCGGGACGAATGAAAAAATTTCCGAAATTAACCTGGGCGAAAATACCCCCATGAAAACCAATTGCTCCCTCACCTTCTGCTATCCCATCCCAATATCCCTCACCGGAACTTTCTCCCTGGATCTCACCACCCATTGAGTAATTAATGCCTCCTTTGAGACCGTAACTAAAAGTTGTCTGTGAAAAGCTGGAAACAGTAGCAGCCAAAATTATAATCAGGCTTAACAAATATTTTTTCATAAGATTTGGATATGCGCTCAATTGGTTTACAAATAAAAAGCAAATTTCTTTATACCTCCAATAAATTTGCCTTTATCTAACGAGAAAGATAGAAATTTATTTTGTTAAGCGACGAACATAGTAGACTTAGTAAGCAGTGTGCAGTGGTGAGTTGGCAGTTATTTTCGGGGTAAATGAGAACTAGCTCCATTCCCTTGGAGAGTATGCCACCCCGACCGGCGGCCATCCCGAAACAAGTTCGGGACAGGCTCCCTCGGCAGGAGGGGACTCTTTTGAAAAATATTTCTGGTAAAGAGGATACTTGTATTTAAATTCCATCCTCCAGTCCCCACATCCTCAAATCTTCAAATCTTCAAATCACCTGATCATTGCTCATTGTTAATTGATCATTGAAAAGACTACTTTTGCCAAAAATAACTGCGTGAATTATTTATCTGTAGAAAATGTAGCTAAGGCTTACGGGGAACGGGAACTGTTCTCGAATATATCTTTCGGAATTAATGAAGGTCAGAAGGTGGGATTTGTAGCAAAGAACGGAACGGGAAAAACTTCCCTTCTGAATATCTTTTCGGGCGCCGATACTCCTGATGCCGGAAATGTGGTCTATCGGAAGGATATCACCACTGCCTTTCTTCCGCAGGAACCCAACCTGGATCCGAAGTTGACTGTAGAGCAAACTATATTTGCTTCAGATAACGAAATTCTCAAAGTTATTGAACGCTATGAAAAAGCCCTGGAGAATCCTGAAGATTCAGATGCTTATCAAAAGGCATTTGAACAGATGGAAGCGCACCAGGCCTGGGACTTTGAGTCTACTTATAAGCAGATCCTGTTTAAATTAAATCTGGAAGACATGCATGCCATTGTGGGCAGCCTGAGTGGTGGACAAAAAAAACGTCTTGCCCTTGCTTCCATGATCCTGAACAAGCCCGATCTCATCATCATGGATGAGCCAACCAACCACCTGGATCTCGACATGATCGAATGGCTGGAAGAATTTTTCCGCAAAGAAAATTTTACAATCTTTATGGTCACTCACGACCGGTATTTCCTGGAACGAGTTTGTAATGAGATCGTGGAACTGGAAGATGGAAATCTATATACCTATAAAGGTAATTACTCTTACTACCTTGACAAAAAAGAGGAAAGGGTCACTACAGAACAAACGAATACAGATAAGGCAAAGCAGCTTTTTAAAAAGGAACTGGACTGGATGCGCCGGCAGCCAAAAGCCAGGACCACCAAATCCAAATCAAGGATCGAAGATTTCCACGAAATTAAAGACCGTGCCTCCAAACGCCGCAACGATCACCAGGTGCAGCTTGAGCTTAATATGGAACGCCTGGGAAATAAGATCGTGGAATTTCACAATGTCTCAAAAAGTTTTGGGGATCTCACTTTGCTCGATAAGTTCAACTATAATTTTCAGCCGGGGGATCGTATCGGCATCATCGGAAAAAACGGAACAGGAAAATCCACTTTTCTAAACATCCTCACCGGAGGGATTGAGCCCGATGCAGGAAAGATCACCATCGGGGAAACCATTAAATTCGGCTATTATACACAGCGCGGGATTGATGTTAAGGAAGGTCAGAAGGTGATAGATGTAATTCGAGAATTCGGGGAATATATTCCGCTAAAGAAAGGTCGGCAGATCTCTGCCCAGCAACTCCTGGAGCGCTTTCTTTTCGACCGCAAAAAGCAATATGATTATGTTGAAAAGCTCAGCGGGGGAGAAAAGAAAAGGCTTTATTTATGTACTGTTTTAATTCAGAATCCCAATTTTCTTATTCTAGATGAGCCGACCAACGATCTTGACATTGTCACTTTAAACGTTCTGGAAAATTTTCTGCTCGACTTTCCCGGATGCCTGGTAGTGGTTTCTCACGACAGGTATTTTATGGACAAGATCGTGGATCACCTGTTCGTGTTCAAAGGTCAGGCAGAGGTAGAAGATTTCCCCGGAAATTATTCCGACTACCGCGAGTATGAAGCCAGTACAGAAACGCAGCCTGCAGAAAAAGCTGAAGTGTCTTCAGATAAAAAGTCGTGGAAAAAAGAAAGCAACACCTCTGCCGGACTCACCTATAACGAGCAGAAGGAATACAACAAGCTGGAAAAGGAGATCCACAACCTGGAGAAGAAAAAGGAAGAGGTGCAGAAAAAGTTCCTGCAGGACCTAAACCCTGATGAAATTGCTAAAGCTTCCATGGAGCTCAGCAAGATCGAGGACGAGATCGAGAAGAAAACCGAAAGGTGGTTTGAACTGGGAGATAAAGCCGCTGGCTAATTCAAAGTTCAAAATTAAAGGTTTAAAGTTATTTAGAGCATAGAACCCTTTCAGTGTTTGAAGAACCATTTCGTTGGGGTTGGGAGAACCCTTTCAGGGTTTGGAACCCTGAAAGGGTTGATCGAAGACGAACGTTAAAGGATTAAACTTTTACCAGATGAAAATCGAAGTTTTAGAGCCTGGAAATTATTACCACATATACAACCGTGGAAATAATGGTGATAAGATCTTTTTCGAAGATGGCAATTACACCTATTTTCTCGAACTTTATAAGAAATATATTGCTCCTGTTACCAATACTCTCGCCTGGTGCCTCATGCAAAATCATTTTCATTTCCTGGTTTATCTTAAAGAAGAAAAAGAAATAATTAAAACAGATTTAAAATACTCCACTAAATCTGAAAGTTCTGCTACAGATCATTCCCGCCAGTTCAGCCATTTGTTTAACTCTTATACTCAGGCAGTAAATAAAAAATATTCCCGCACTGGAAGTCTATTTGAAAAGCCATTCAAGCGCAAAAAAATTTCTTCTGAAGATTATTTGAAGAATTTAATCTATTACATCCACAACAACCCTGTTCATCATTCAGTCGCTGAAATTATTTCTTCGTATCCATGGACCTCATACCAGGATTTTTTTAACGAAAAAGAAAGTTTGATTCAAAAAAAGGAAGTTTTAGAATTGTTTGGTGACTTTGAAAACTTTGAAAATTACCATCAAAAAGAACACACGATTGAACCCTTTCAGGGTTTGGAACCCTGAAAGGGTTGAACAAAGATGCACATTGTCTTCGCTTACATAAAATTCCTTCTCCGCTCCACCAACCAACATGGGGTGCATTCGCCGTTTGTTTATAGCCTGGTGACTAAATGCTTTTATGACAGGAAGAAATATCCATCTTATGCCCTTCTGAAAGAACACCGTAAGTCTCTGCTGAAGGACAAAAAGACAATACAGATTACAGATTTTGGTGCGGGAAGTAAAGTCTTTAAAACGGACACACGTAAGGTGTCAAAAATGGCAAAAAATGCCGGAATTTCTCCCAAACGCGCCCGACTGTTAAACCGACTGGTGAGATATCTTGAAGTAGATAGGGCAGTTGAACTGGGTACTTCTTTAGGGCTGGGCACAGCAGCCATTGCAGCCGGAAATATGGTGAAGATCACGACGATTGAGGGCTGTCCTGAAACTGCGAAAATTGCTGGAGAAAAATTTAAAGAGTTCGGATTTGATAATATTCAGCTGAAGGTCGGGAAGTTTGAAGAATTTTTAGGGGAAAAGAGGATTCAAAATTCAAGATTTAAGATTCAAGATTCAAAAATTGCTTCAACTGACAACAGACAACCGACAACAGGCAACAGGCAACAGGCAATTCATAACTCTGAACTCCTAACTCAGAACTTCGACCTACTATTTATCGACGGCCACCATCAAAAAGAAGCCACTCTTTCTTACTTTGAAAAATTACTTCCGCTAATACATAATGATTCAGTTATGATCTTCGACGATATTCACTGGTCCAAAGGAATGGAAGCAGCCTGGGAAGAGATCAAAGCAAATCCAAAGGTGACTGTCTCTATTGACACTTTTCAATGGGGCTTGGTTTTCTTCAGAAGAGAACAGGAGAAGGAACATTTTGTAATTCGGATATGATTCAGTTAGCAGCATGCAGTCTTAAGTAGGCAGTTATTTTTTTTAGAGCAATTGGCCGTTAGCTTTTGGCCGTTATCATTTTTCCTTTATACAAACTTCAGTCAAGCTAAATATGCCGCTCCTCTGGAGCTCTTAATATTCACTTCTTATCTTCATCTATAAATTCTACGCTCCTCCGGAGCTCGATTTTCCCTCAACTTTGCCCTAGCTTACGATAGATTCTATTCTATCTGAAATGTCACCCTGAGCCAGTGACTGGAAGGAGCACCGGTCGAAGGGCTTCTACGTATATATGATTCTTCTTCTTAGAGTAAACTACGTCCACATCGGCTTCGACCATATTTCCCCACCCTCCCGGTGGAGGAAATAGCTCAGACACTCTATAATCAATTGGTATTTGGTGCTTGTAATTTGGAATTTTTTTACCGTTAATTGAAGAATTGTAACAAACTCCCCTACCTTGCGTCTAATCTTTTGAATTCACATTAGCTTATGAGCAGCGTTATAAAGATCAGGCAGATTACCCGGGACTTTCACCTGGGACATGAAATTGTAAAAGTTCTAAAAGGTATCGATCTCGATATTGAAAAAGGAGAATATGTAGCTTTTATGGGGCCGTCGGGATCGGGAAAATCCACCCTTATGAACATCCTGGGATGCCTGGACACTCCTACTTCGGGCCAGTATATTCTCAACGGGAAGGATGTGAGCCAAATGAGCGACGATGAACTGGCCGAGATCCGGAATAAAGAAATAGGCTTCGTATTTCAGACGTTCAACCTACTCCCGAGAACCACTGCCCTGGAAAACGTGGCTTTACCAATGATTTACGCTGGTGCAACCAAGAGTCAGCGGAAAGAACGTGCCGAGAAGGTACTTGCCGATGTTGGCCTGGCCGATAGAATGGATCACAAGCCCAATCAACTTTCCGGAGGACAACGTCAAAGAGTAGCTGTAGGTAGAGCGCTTGTCAATAAACCGTCGATCATTCTTGCCGATGAGCCTACCGGAAACCTGGATTCTAAAACTTCTGTAGAAATTATGAATCTTTTTGATGAAATCCACGCTTCAGGAAATACCGTGATCCTGGTAACACATGAGGAAGACATCGCCCGTCATGCACATAGAATTATACGACTCCGCGACGGAATGATAGAAAGTGATGAACGGAAAGAAGTGAATTTGGAAGTACGAAGTTAGAGGTACGAAGTTAGAAGTACAGAATTGAAGGTTAGAAATTCGCAATACTCCTCCTGCTTCACCACAACAGTTATTGGTAACTTGCATCTAGTTAAAGTCTAAATTCAATAGTAATACCCTTCATACCTGTCAAAAATGTCATTTTTAGATAACGATATCCTCCTCTATATCATTCTCATTTTAGTCTTTGTGGGATTCTTTTTATGGAACCGAAAACAGACTAAAAATAACCGGGATATCAGGAAAAATAAGAGCTTCAGGAATCGTTATAATGAGAGAAAAGAAAAAGGAAAATAGCTGCCAGGCCTAACGAATTAACAATTCTTAAGTAAAAGTGAATTAAATATTTTGCTACATTATCATCTGAAAAACAGGTGTTATGGAAGATTTTTGGACCAATGAACTCTTTTTATACCTTGCCCTTCTTTGCGTTTGTGTTTCTTTCATCCTGTGGTTGAGAAGTCGAAAAAGAAGAAAAAAAGAACTCGAATGGAGACGTTCTCTTGGTGATAAGATTCGGGGGAAATTCAGTAGAAAAAACAGATCGAAACCTTTGAAATAAACCCCTGGGATTTCAAATAGAGGTCAATCCGGGGGTTTCCGATTCCTATTACTTCATAAGTAAAATCTCTTAATATCATAATACCTCCACTTTCAGCCAAAGAATTACCTGAGCCATCTGTAAATTTACTTTCCAGAAATGCCATTTTAAAAGCTTTATTTATTTCAGTTTTTAAGCCCTTTTAATTTTCTTATTTTAGGCTCCCTTCCGCAAAGGAGATTTAAAACAAATAAAATGAAAATTTATACCAAGACCGGAGACAAAGGCACTACTGCATTATTTGGCGGCACCCGTGTTCCCAAACATCATATTCGCATTGACAGCTACGGCACTGTTGATGAACTTAATTCAAATTTAGGTCTCCTGCGCGACCAGCAGGTTGATAAGCACAGTGGGGAGATCCTTATAAGAATACAGGACCGGCTGTTCACCATTGGTTCCACCCTGGCTACCGATCCTGAAAAGGCAGTCCTCAAAAACGGAAAACAGCGCCTTGAGATCCCAAAAATATCTCAGGAGGACATTGAACTTCTCGAACAGGAAATGGACAGAATGAATGAGACCCTGCCGCCCATGACACATTTTGTGCTTCCGGGGGGGCATCAAACCGTGTCAGTTTGTCACGTAGCCCGCTGTGTATGCCGCCGCGCCGAACGTTTGGCCACCGCCCTGTATGAAATTGAACCTTTTGAAGAGCAGGTGCTGCAATACCTCAACCGCCTAAGTGACTACCTTTTTGTGCTGGCACGAAAGTTGTCTCATGATCTACAGGCAAAGGAAATTCAATGGATTCCGCAGAAAGAATCTTAAGATTTATCCCGGCCAATTTTCTACTTAAACCCTTTATTTTTAAAGGATTTAGCTTGTGAGAAAAACGTTCTTAAAATTAATGATAAAAAGATGATTTTTTTCTTGACTTTCTCGTCAAAAAAATTATTTTTGCAAAAATTTAAACCGATTAACCGATGTATTGGACATTAGAATTAGCATCCTATTTAAGCGATGCGCCATGGCCCGCCACAAAAGATGAGTTAATTGATTACGCCATCAGGACGGGTGCGCCGCTGGAGGTTGTCGAAAACTTGCAGGCAATTGAAGATGAAGGGGATTCCTATGATTCAATAGAGGAAATCTGGCCAGATTACCCTACAGATGAGGATTACCTCTGGAATGAAGATGAATATTAAAAGCACACTTAAATAACAGCAGAAAAAAGTCTCAAAATTGAGGCTTTTTTTTTGCTTAACTTTGACATATTAAAACCACAAAAACATATGAGTTTTTTAGATACCGTATTGAAAGTTTTTGTCGGCGACAAGTCTAAGAAGGACATAAAGGAAATTCAGCCTATAGTCAATAAGATCCTCGCTCTCGAAAAAGAATATGAAGCCCTTAGCCTGGATGAACTCCGTGCAAAGACCGCAGCTTTCAAGACAAAAATAAAAGATGCCCTGAAGGAGGTGAATGAACAGATCACCAATTTAAATGCTGAAGCTGATGCATCTGAAGACATTTCCCGCAAAGAAGATATCTACGCCGAAATTGACGCTTTAAAAGAAAAATCCTATGAGGTCTCTGAAAATGTTCTCAATGAGATCCTGCCCGAAGCTTTTGCAACCGTTAAGGAAACTGCCAAGCGTTTTAAAGAAAATTCCGAATTAAAAGTAACGGCATCTGCTTTCGACCGCGAGCTTTCTGCCGAAAAAGATTATGTGAGCCTCGATGGAGACCATGCAATCTGGAGGAATTCCTGGGATGCAGCCGGGAAACCTATTACCTGGGATATGGTACACTACGATGTACAGCTTATTGGTGGAGTTGCTATGCATCAGGGTAAGATCGCCGAGATGCAAACGGGTGAAGGTAAAACTCTTGTTGCCACCCTTCCCATGTACCTAAACGCCCTTACCGGCAATGGCGTGCACCTGGTTACTGTAAACGATTACCTGGCCAAGCGTGACAGCGCCTGGATGGCTCCTATTTTTCAGTTCCATGGGCTTACCATAGATTGTATTGATTACCACAGGCCAAATTCAGCTGCGCGACGTAAAGCCTATAATGCTGATATCACCTACGGAACCAACAACGAGTTCGGGTTTGATTACCTGCGGGATAACATGTCGCATTCGCCCGATGATCTTGTACAGCGGCCTCATAACTACGCAATTGTGGATGAGGTGGATTCGGTACTGGTCGATGATGCGAGAACGCCCCTTATTATTTCGGGACCAATTCCGAAGGGAGATGTACACGAATTTGATCAGCTGAAACCGGCTATTGCCAACATAGTTGAAGTACAGAGAAAATATCTTACGGGGGTTCTTGCTGAAGCTAAAAAACTTATTGCCTCCGGAAATACCGAAGAAGGCGGACTGCAATTACTGCGGGTTTACCGCGGACTTCCAAAGAACAAAGCACTTATTAAATACCTGAGTGAAGAAGGGATCAAAGCTCTTCTTCAAAAAACAGAGAACAAATACATGGCCGACAACAACCGGGAGATGCCGATTGTTGATGCCGAATTGTATTTTGTGATCGAAGAGAAAAATAACCAGATTGACCTTTCAGATAAGGGGATTGAATTCCTTTCAGGTAAAGATGACCCGGATTTCTTTGTAATGCCCGAAATTGGGATGGAGATCGCTAAAATCGAAAAAGAAGGTCTTTCTAAAGAAGAAGAAGCCGAAAAGAAAGAAGAACTTTTCCGTGACTACAGCGTAAAAAGTGAGCGCATCCACACAATGCGTCAATTGCTGAAGGCTTACACTTTGTTTGAAAAAGACACCGAGTATGTGGTGATGGATAACAAGGTGAAGATCGTAGATGAACAGACCGGCCGTATCATGGAAGGTCGTCGTTACAGCGACGGTTTACACCAGGCGATTGAAGCGAAGGAAAACGTAAAGATTGAGGATGCGACCCAGACATTTGCGACGGTAACCCTTCAGAATTACTTCAGGATGTACAATAAACTGTCCGGTATGACAGGTACTGCAGTGACGGAGGCCGGGGAATTATGGGAGATCTATAAACTCGATGTGGTAGAAATTCCAACGAATCGCCCTATTGCAAGAAAAGACAAAGAAGACCTCGTTTACAAAACAAAACGCGAAAAATATAACGCTGTTATCGATCACGTGACCGAACTTTCCAGAGCAGGAAGACCGGTGTTGATAGGTACAACTTCCGTAGAAATTTCAGAATTACTCAGCCGGATGCTTAAAATCCGTAATGTACCGCACAACGTACTTAACGCGAAACTACACAAAAAAGAAGCCGATATTGTTGCCGAAGCCGGTAACTCGGGTGTTGTGACTATTGCGACCAACATGGCCGGTCGTGGTACAGATATTAAACTTTCACCTGAAGTGAAGGAAGCAGGCGGTCTTGCCATTGTCGGTACAGAACGTCACGATTCCAGAAGGGTTGACAGGCAGTTAAGAGGTCGTGCAGGACGCCAGGGAGATCCCGGTAGTTCACAATTCTATGTATCGCTTGAAGATAACCTGATGCGCCTTTTTGGTTCAGAAAAAATTGCAAAATTAATGGACCGTATGGGTCTGGAAGAAGGAGAAGTAATTCAGCACTCCATGATCTCCAAATCCATTGAACGCGCTCAGAAAAAGGTGGAAGAGAACAACTTCGGGGTACGTAAAAGGCTTTTGGAGTATGATGATGTAATGAATGCCCAACGTGAGGTAGTTTACAAGCGCCGTTATCATGCTTTGTTCGGAGACAGATTGCGTGTGGATATCTCCAACATGATCTATGATACTGCTGAAGGTATTGCTGAAACTAATAAGTTAGCCAGTGATTATAAGAACTTTGAGTTTGAGTTAATCCGTTATTTCTCCATGAGCTCTCCCTTGACTGAAGAAGAGTTCGATAAAATGGATTTCCTGAAGATTGCCAAAGTTATTTATAAGGCTGCATACGAACATTATCTTGAGAAGATGAAGCGCAATGCCGAAGCTGCTTATCCTGTGATCAAACAGGTTTGGGAAGATAAAGGCAACAGTTTTGAAAGAATCGCTGTACCATTTACCGATGGAGTTAAAACACTTCAAGTGGTAACGAACCTGGAAAAAGCTTATGAAAGTGAAGGGAAACAGTTAGTAACCGACTTTGAGAAGAATATAAGTTTGGCGATCATTGATGATGCCTGGAAGACTCACCTTAGAAAGATGGATGAGCTTAAGCAAAGTGTACAGTTAGCTGTACATGAGCAAAAAGATCCATTATTGATTTATAAGTTCGAAGCTTTCGAATTGTTCAAGGTAATGCTAGACCAGGTAAACAAAGATGTGATCTCTTTCCTTTTCAAGGGAGAACTCCCTGCTCCAAACCCTGCGCAAATAAGGGAAGCAAAGCAAACAAGGAAAAGAGAAAGTGTTGAAACTTCAAAAGAAGAGATCCCGAATATGGACGAAAGAGCTGCACAGAGCAGGGCCGCAGGGCAAACTCAGCAACGTCGCCCGCAGGTGACTGAAACCATTACGAGGGAGCGTCCAAAAATTGGCCGTAACGACAAAGTGACGATCAAAAATGTAATGACAGGAGAGAATAAAAACATGAAATTTAAACAAGCAATCCCACTGCTAGACAAAGGCGACTGGGTACTTGTTGATGAGTAGTGGTCAGTAAAATGATATCTTAGATTTAATCTAAAAAGCCTGAAAAGCAGATTGTTTTTCAGGCTTTTTGGTTTTAAACAGGTATTTCGTCATTCTGAATTTATTTCAGAATCTCTTCAATTCCAATCACAGAAAAATAGAAACTAATTTCTTTTAAACTTATCCGGATTTACAGAACCTGAAACAAGTTCAGGTTGACGGACATAAAATTACATATTAAATATGTCAGAATCTCTTCGAATGTAATCGAAGAAGAAGGAAAACTGAAACTTCTGAAGCTTCAGAATAGTTGACGGGCACCAGTATTTTAGCAGTTTCTTATTTTCCTTATGCAGTCCAAAGATGCATTTTTTCCTATTTTTATATAATCAACCTTTCCATTATGAGCAAATATCGCATAGAAATTAAGTGGGCTATTATATTTTCCGTGATTATGATCCTGTGGATGCTGGGGGAGAAAATTCTGGGGCTGCACGATAAATATATAGCCGACCATTCTTTCTACACCAGCTTTTTTGCAATAGTGGCCATTGGAATTTATCTACTTGCCCTTTATGATAAACGAAAAAAATACCACAATGGTTTTATGAGCTGGCAGGAAGGATTTAAATCGGGAGCCATTATAACCCTCGGGATTGTGATCCTGTCCCCGTTCATACAGCTGTTGATAAGCCAGGTTATTACTCCAGATTACTTCAGGAATATCACCGAATATTCTATAGAAGCAGGTGAAATGAACAGGGAAGAAGCCGAAATTTATTTTAGTCTTAGGAATTATATCATGCAAAGTATGGTTTGGGCCGCAATTACAGGTTTAATAACTGCAGCTATTGCTGCCCTTATTCTTCGCCGTAAAGTTCCAAACCCTAATCAGGTGAAAGGAACGACACCTTACAGGTAAAAAAACGCTTTTCTAAAATTCCCATGGAAGATGGTTTAAGCAGGAGGTAAAGAAGTTAAAATTTATATCCCTAAAAAAAGATCCTTCAAAAATGCCATTTTTGACAAGCCATTTTAACAGGTCTTTGGCAGCAAAAGCAGCCTCTGATGCTTATCTTAAAGGAACTAAACATTAAGATAAAAAATGAAGATAGAAGACAACGAAAAAAAGATCAAACTGGCAGAAGACCAGGGAAAAGCATATTCTGCAGCCCTGGATTACATGAAAGAAATGGACAACCATGCCGAGAAGGAAGTGGATGATTACATCATAAGCTTAGCTTCCGAAGAAGCTGAAGGAACATATCAGCTTCAGCAGGGAAAACTGGAATGGAAAACACCAAAAGAGGGATTTAATACGCATCTCGAGATTGTGGTGAGGGATAAAAAAGACAAACGTTTTATTCCAGGATTGAAGATCCACGGAAAAGTTCTGAATGACGAGGGAAAAGAGATTATAGATACTGATTTCCCCTTCCTGTGGCATCCTTTTTTGCTCCATTACGGTGCCTTTTTCAGGATTCCTAAGGAAGGTAAATATAAAGTTCAGTTGGAAATTCCTGCCCCTCAATTCCACAGGCATGACGAGATCAAAGGGAAAAGATATGAGAAGGATGTGAAGGTCGAGATAGAAATCGAGATGGAAGTCGGCAGGGAACCACACGGTCCCGAATAATCTCAAGCCAAAATAGCGTCCAATGCAGGAAAGCCAACTCCACTCCCGTCAAAAATTGCTCTTTTTCAATAAAGATTATATTTCTGAATTCGTTTACGGAGGCATTGATGGTGCAATTACCACTTTTGCTGTAGTTGCAGGATCTGAAGGTGCTAACCTGGGCATACAGGTAGTTGTTATTCTGGGTCTTGCCAACCTCATTGCCGACGGTTTTTCTATGAGCGTGGGTAATTTTTTTTCCACAAAGGCCGAGAGAGATACCTTTGATCGTCACAAGCAGGTGGAATATTGGGAAATTGAGCACCTGCGGGATAAAGAAATACAGGAAATACGGGAGATTTATGCCGCAAAGGGATTTAAAGGTGATCTATTGGAACAAGTTGTGGAAGTAATTACCGCCGATAAGGATGTGTGGGTAGATACTATGATGAAGGAGGAACTGGAGATGGTGAAAAGCGACAAAGCACCTTATAAAACGGCAGGAATGACTTTCTTTAGTTTTATAATTGTTGGATCGGTACCGCTACTCTCCTATGTCTTTACGGGTACAGGTTCTGTCATTCGGGAAGATCTTTTTCTTTACTCCTGCATATTGACAGCTGTAGCTCTTTCAATTGTGGGAAGTCTTAAAAGTATAGTGACCGAAAAGAATGTCATTATTGGTATTTTTGAAACACTTGTTCTGGGAGGCTTAGCAGCTTTTCTCGCATATTTTGTTGGGGATGTACTGGAAAAAATGTTCCTATAAAAAAGAAAACTTTCTGTAAGCCAGTTTCTTAACGAATTATATTTCCTTCTTAAATTTTACTGAATATTCTATTAAAAATCAGTGTTTTAACGATTGATTAGTAGATTATAGTTTACTTCTGTGATTATCTTCGAACATATAAAACAACAATTATGGAAGATCGTTACTCTAAATTTAAGAAGTTGAACTGGCTGCTAACGGAGAGTTTTGAAGCAGAACGTACCTATTACAATGCGGGCGAGGATGTACAGCAAGTAGAGTTGAAACGATTCTTCAACTACGAGTCTGTAAACCGGAACCGCTTTAGCTACGAAATATCCGAACAATTAGTACAGGCGGAAATTGAACCTGCCAAAGAATGGGCTCACAAAGGTAATCTTGATCGCGACTGGCGGGAAGAAAGAAAAGCCCTGATAAAGACCAAACCTTTGAAGCTATTGAAAAAATGCAGAAAAAAGGATGAGGAGAATCTCGAGATTTACACAGAAATTCTGGAAAATAAGGTACTTCCCAAAGAAGTTCTTAAGATCCTTAAAAAGCAAAAAGAGACCATTGAAAGTGCTGTTGAGAAATGCCTCAAATACGAATCCGGGGAAGAAGCTCTGAATCCTTCAAACCGGCCAAAAGTGCGTAAACTGAAGGCTATGTAATTTCCAGCCAATAAATCTTTTTAGAAGCCCCTTTTTGGGGCTTTTTATATTGCTGTTCCCTAAATCAGATATTCCAGGGCAGTTGATGAATTAAAATGCGAAGGACCACAACCGGTTCCCCATTCCGAGGTAGGATGATCGTGAATGGGTTCGGGTGTCCAGACTGCACTTAAATTCTATTTAAAATCGGTAATCAGGCTTCAACCCTACTTTTCTATCTCCTATCCGGAAAAGACCAGGCCTGACAAATCCTGTTTCGGCTCGGAAGTTGTTTACTAACAGAGTATGAAGAATACCATTAGAAATAGTTTTCTGGGAGTAATTATTGTTTTAGGGGCTATTATGCTCACATACATTATCTATAAAAATAATACTAAAGCTTTTAGCCCGGAAGACACAGTGGAATTTAGCAGTGGCGATCTCCAACTGGAAGTTTTCTACAACCGTCCCTATAAAAAGAACAGGCAAATCTTTGGCGGACTCGTGCCTTACAATGAAGTCTGGAGAACCGGCGCAAATGAAGCTACCACTTTCTATACTTCAAAAGATATTCTTGTGGACGGCTCCCTTTTGCCGGCAGGCACTTATACACTTTGGACTATTCCACAGGAAGAATCCTGGAAAATTATTTTCAATTCCGAAATGTATCCATGGGGCATAACAGCCGATAAACTTCCTTCCCGTGTTGCCGAATATGATGTGCTAACTCTGGAGGTCCCGGTAAGAACCCTTAAGAATCCCCTGGAGCAGTTCACAATTTTCTTTGAAGAACAGCAGGATCTCATCAACTTTAATTTGGCCTGGGATCAAACCCTGGTGCGCGTCCCCATAAAAGATCCTGAGACAATTGAGCAGATAAAGGCTTCTTGAAAACAGCATGGGGGAACCTTCTTTACTCCCTACAGGACTATGAGCCATACGTCTTTTTTGGCTCTCGGAATTTTTATAATAGTTTATGTAATTCCCAACCATGGCCCGTAGGGGCTGCAGCTAGGTAAAGTTAAGATATTGGGAAGTCAACAAGTCCCTACCGCGACTTTCTACATTCCTCGTTCGCTCCTACCTATCTACAATCCCTACGGGATTAGGACTTCAGAATCTTCCGGAACACGTAAAAGTTATTAATATAAATTTTGTAGACTCCAGTCTTCTAATATATCTTCAGCAACAAATTAGGGTCGGGACTATTCTCAAGGTAGAAATCCAGTTCTTTTCTACTGGCCACACCCGGATAGTCCCCGTGCTTTCCCTGCATATCCAGAATAATCTGAAAATGTAAGTGCGGGGCATAATTTCCGTTTTCTGAAGGGTCTCCCAGAGCAGCGATCTGTTCACCCTGCTTTACCTTTTTCTCGGTTTCAAGATTTAGCAGAGATAATCTTTGAAGATGTCCGTAAAGCGTATAAAACCTTTTCCCTTCCGCTTCGTGCTCAAGAATAATTGTAGGTCCGTAATCTCCAAAGTTGTCATTGTTCCGAAAGCTGTGAATCTTCCCGTCTAAAACGGCAAGTACAGCAGTTCCCGCCGGCGCCCAGATATCAAGACCAATATGCCGGTTTCTGACTTGTTCTTCATCTTCCGTAGAAGAAAATAATTCACTGCGCTTGTAGAGTCCGCGGTGTTCCTTGTAACCGCCATAGGCAACTTTTCCTTTCTGCTTCCGAAGAAAAGAATCCAGGTATTCCTGAAAAGCATTTGGGGAATTTAACTGAGATTGGGACAATTCGCTATTGCTAACCGAAAGATCCATATGTCTATACTGTTGAAAAGAAAAACCGGAATCAATTACAGGTGTAAATCCTGCAGTGAGACCGGTTAAAAAATTATGATGCGGCATTTACTTTTTTGCTCAAAAATATATTACTTCAACACAACATCACTAAATCTTGCCTGAATATTTATTGAAGCGTTTGCATTTTGGCTGCCGTTGTAGCCTTTCAGTTTTTGATTATCATATGAGTTACTCGAAGTAAACTTAAGACCTTTTGGATAACCAACTTCACTATTGGTGCCATTATAAGCGAAATTGAAGGAACTCTCAGGGAGATCGAGGATCAAATCTGAATTTTCCAACATGATGTCCAGGTTCTTAAATCCGGAAGATAGTTTATCGATCTTAAGTTCTCCAAACGTGCCGGCAAGAATTCCGGTTTCCCCCAATTCCTTTAAATACACACTACTGGAATTAGAATCAAGCTTCAGGCTTTCGGCTTTCTCGATCTTCAGGTCCTGCACATAAGCAGCATTGAGTACTCCGTACTTCCAGTTCTTGATCATCACAGGAGTATAGGCTACCTTGAAATTTGTGTTCTTTCCGGCTATTTCTGCGGCATCGAACCTTGAGTGGGATACTTCTCCTCTAAGATTATTGGTTGTACCCGCAAGCTTCACTTCCCCGTGACGCACATTCAGTTTAAGCTGTCCGTTCCTGGGCATCTTAACTTTCAAGACCTTTTTTGAGGAAATCTCATCATTAATAATCATAATCTTAGGTCCTGAAGTCCCATTTCGTTCACCTGCTTCCTTTTCAAAGTTCTCGGCCCATGTTTCCATTTCTTTCCCAAATTCCTCGCCCCACTTTTCCATATCTTTTCCAAAACTTTCTCCCCAGGCTTCCATTTTTTTCCCGAAATCCTCACCCCATGCTTCCATTTGCATTTCATTCTTTTTCCAGAGAGCAGAATCCTTTTCAAATTTCTGAGCCCATTCTTCCATTGCTTTCTCAAAATCTTTTCCAAAATTCTGTTCCATTTTTTCTTCAAATTTCTCCATGTATTTTTCTCCATCTTTTTGGTACTGCTCGTAATCAAAATTGATCTCTCCTATACTGGCATAGAATTCTGGTGGCAATGGATTTCCGGATAAACTTTCGAGCATAGGCCCCATCATTTGTGTTAGGGGAGCGATCATTTCGGGCAACTTTGCCAGTGGTGCCTGTAGTGCGGTCATATTGAAATCGCCGGGACCTCCGGGTGCGGCTGCCGAATTTATCTCAACTTCTGAAGCAGATGCATCCACATTTAGTTTCCAGTTTTGCAGAGCTTTGTTCTTGTCCTCTTCCCCACCTTCAAGATATGCCGACACCTGTACTTCATTTCTATCCCAGTATTCGACATTTACCAGGGTGTGACGGGCATCAATATTCACCGTTACATCTTTATTCGTCTTAAAGGTTTTATTTAGTTTACTCGTCTGCGCCAGCGTTGCAGTTGCACAGAGCAATGCTATAATTGCGGTATTAAGCCTCGTAATTTTCATTTTCTTTTATTTTAGATTCTTTAATATCCCTGATTTTATTCTTCACTTTATATAATAATTCCAATCTAAGCTGCAGGTTCGAGATCAAAGCCTCTAAACTGCTTTCGGTAAGGCCGGTTTCACTGATCTCGGAATTTAATTTTTTATACTCCCGGTCAAGTCCCTCCAGTTGTTTCATAAAAGAATCTACCAGCGCCTTGTTTGAATCGTTCACTTCCAGTTTTGCCAACTCTATGTTGAGACTGGCGAGGTAAAAGTTCTCGATTTTCCTGAATTCGGGAGATTCGTCGCTAAGCTGATATTCCTTTGTTACCGGAATCTCCTCGCTACTCTCCGACTCTACCTCGACAGGTGCATTAGTCACCTGACTTCCACTGAAACCTTCGTTTTGATTGAGAAAGAAAAATCCAATTCCCAATACTATTACCAGCACGGCAGCTATTTTGAGAAAGAAAAAATTCCTGTTTAAAGATTTTTCCTGCTTTTCCTGCGGAAAATTTTCTTCCAGTCTTGCCTCGAATCTCTTTTGATGTCCTTTTGGGGGTTTGGAAGGCAACGATCTGTCTTCCTGCAACATCTTTCTAATATCCTGTGCCATGTCTTTTTACTTTTAGTTCTTCTTGTAATTTTTTCTTTCCACGGTGCACCAGTGTTCTGGAAGCCACCTGAGATATATCCAATATTTCTGAAATCTCCTCGTGATCATATCCTTCTATTAGATACAACATAAGCGGATATCGATATTTCTCCGGAAGTTCCTCCATTGTTCTTTTGACTTCTTCCAATCCAATTCCGTCATCAACATTCCAGTTATCCTCCTCGTCTGCCGTGCCCAGGATTTGTTCATTGATCGCAACCAGTTCCAGCTTACGCGCTTTGAGCTTATCCAGGCATTTATTTATGACGATCCGTTTCAGCCAGGCCCCGAAGGACACCTCCCCGGTGAATTGTGCCAGTTTTTCAAAAGCTTTAATAAAAGCCTCCTGCATGGCATCTTCAGCTTCAAACGGATCATTGATGAACCTTTGAGCCACATAGTACATACCGTCGCAATACTTATTGTAGAGCTTGAGCTGCGCCCTGCGGTCATTCTGTTTGCAAGCCTCTATTAATTGATGTTGTATCAAAATAACTTCAGTTTGGTTGGGTTTCACTTTAAAGACGACAAGATTTATGTCGTGTTGCAAAAAAGAAAATAAAAGTAGATTTTTTTTCTTAAGAGGTGTCCAATATGCCATTTTTCGGAGGTATGGCTGCGGAAGGATATCAGTGATCAGGGATTGGGGATTGGGGATTGGGGATTAGAATTGAATTAACTTCCTGCCGAAAATAAGATCCCTCGTCACATCCTTCCCTACCGGTTGGGACGCTCTGTCGGGATGACAACGGAATTGACTTCGACCTTTCGTCGCTTCTCAGGGCAAACCTTTCACCTGCGCTGGCTCAGTCTGACATTACGGAAAAAAAGGTGTTAAAAATGGCTTTTTTGAGAGGTACTATTACCTGTCTTTTCGAACAAGCCTTTCAGCGACTGAGAAATTTTTAAAGTGGTCGGTGGACGGGATCTATTTTCCGTTGCTGGTTCTCTGTTGTTCAATTTTCCTGCGGAAGTCTGTTGTCATTTTCGAAGAAGCTTTTTCAGCGACTGAGAAATCTCTTCCCGACTTCCTGAATCTTCTCTGCCGAAAAAAAATAAGATCCCTCGTCACATCCTTCCTTACCGGGCAGGACGCTCTGTCGGGATGACAAATGGAAATATTCGTACTTCTTAAATTCTAAAATCTAATTTTTTTTTGTTCAAGCAGCTTCAGGATCTTGTCCTCCACTTCAGCTGAATCCCATTTTTGGCCGATTTGAGGAATTTGCATCACCTCATCCATGATTGTTGCCTGTTGGTCCCCTATTTTTAAAGCTTCAGCATAAGGCGCTTCAGAAAATGTGACCCGGGAATAAACCGGGATCCATTTTTCAGGATGTTTCACGGCAAATTTTTTCTCGATCTTCTTCCGCAGTAAAAAGTCCTCATCGGCAGTTTTGCTGCTCATCTCAAGAAAATTCCGGTAGCTAAGCTCCGCAATTGCATCGGCATTTGGCTTCCTAAGAGCCTGATAATGCGCAAAAATCTGCTCCCAGTCATCACCAAATTGCGATTCCAGACGACTGAGTTCAGAAATATCCTCAAAGCCTGCATTCATACCTTGTCCGTAAAAGGGCACAATGGCATGGGCAGCGTCCCCCACCAAAGCGATCTTGTCATAATAGGTCCATGGGTAACATTTCACTGTCACAAGGGCACTGGTGGGGTTCTTAAAGAAATCACGGGTAAGATTGGAGATCTCATCTTTAATATCGGGAAAAAATTCGCTGAAAAAATTTTCGGCTTCGGCTTCAGAAGAAATAGATTCAAAGGAATTTTTACCCTCAAAAGGCAGAAAAAGCGTGCAGGTAAAGCTGCCGTCAAGGTTGGGCATGGCGATCAACATAAACCTGCCGCGTGGCCAAATGTGGAAAGAGTGTTTGTCGAGCTTATGGGAACCATCGGCATTGGCCGGAATTCGCAGCTCCTTATAACCAACATCCACAAAGTGCTGTGAATAATTAAATCTGCTTTGCCTCTGCATTTTATGACGGACACGGGAAAAGGCGCCATCGGCCCCAAAAATGAGGTCATAATCATACTCCTCCCAGCCCCCTTTTTCAGATTCGCCGGTGTAGAGTTTGGCTTCAGTAAGATCCACATCCCAAACCTTTTCCTCAAAACGGAACTCGGCCCCGGCAGCCTCGGCCAGATCAATCATTTTGCGGTTCAGAACTCCTCGTGAAATGGAAAAAATAGCCTCACCTTCCTTTCCATAATTTTGAAAATAAACCGGGCTGCTGTTAACATGCATGGCCCGCCGGTAGAGCGGTATTGCCAACTTCCTCACCTCTTCTTCAATTCCTACTTCCCGCAAAGCTTTCCACCCGCGGTGAGACATAGCGAGATTGATGGAGCGACCCGAGAATTCCACCTTCCGCACATCGGGTCTTCGATCAAAAACCGTTACGGAATGTCCTTTTTGTCTAAGATGAAGAGCAAGTAAAGAGCCTACCAGGCCGGTACCTACTATAGCAATATTTTTTTTGTGCTGCATGTTGCCTGCGAAAATACTACTTTTTTCCAGTAATGAGTAGTGGGTATTGAGTGGTTAGAACGGAGTGATGAAGTGATGAAGTGACGATGTGATGAAGTGATGAAGTGACGAAGTGAAGGAGTGACGGAGTGATGAAGTGATGAAGTGATGAAGTGATGAAGTGACGGAGTGATGAAGTGACGGAGTGAAGGAGTGACGGAGTGATCAAATGACGAAGTGATGAAATCAACTTGTAGGAGCATTGGCTGACAGTTGGCTGTTGGCTAATAGTGGAGGATCACCGCAGCTATCATTGATTTTATGGATCCCCTCTTAACCTCCTCCAGAGAAGAGGGAATAGATCAGGTTTTATCTTAAATTTTTAATGCTGAATTCAAAATCCTTCCTATGTGACGTGCCCGTTAAACCTCCGTTAAAATCGAACCAACAGCTAAAAGCTTTCGTACATTTATTTGATAATCATGCATAGATATATTTAAAAATCTGCAGATCATTTATAATCAGAATGACTAACCAGCAACCATACGGTTGCACAAATTTTCAGTTATGAGAGATTTAGTTTGGCTTATTATTGTTTTACTGATTATTGGGTGGTTAATAGGCTATTTCGCCTTTCCCGACCTTGGCAGTATTATCCACATCCTGATCGTGATCGCCGTGATCCTGGTCATTTATAAATTATTGACAGGAAGGAGTCTTTAAGCAGGATAGTTTAAGGACCATAAATAAGAGGCTGCCCCGGTAAATACCGACAAGAATTTTTTGAATCTGCCCTAGGGAATTGATTTTATTTTCTTATCTGTATTTGGGGTGGTCTCTCCCATTTAGGGAAGTTAGATTTACGAAGGTAGAAGTACGAATTGGTTATGAATTATGAGTTCAAATCCGTTGCGAAATACGGGTTCTTCTGTCATTCCGGCACAGCATTTTCTTTCGAGAGAAAGGGAGTCCGACCATGGATCTTTCAATTCATTTGTTAACCTTTAACTGTTAGCTTTTGGCCATTAGCTTTAATTATATCCTCGTTACGTATTGCAAGTCCGCACCAGCGTGGCATAATCGTTTAGGCTAAACCAATCAAGTCTTGGCTCTAGTCTCTTGGTTCTTGAGTCTAAGAGTTACAATCATGAAATAAGATAAAAATATAATAACATGTGGAATTTAAAAGGACAAACCGCCGTAATTACCGGCGGCTCGAAAGGAATTGGACGGGCAACCGTAGCTGAATTTCTGAAACTGGGAGCAGAAGTGCTTTATACCGGAAGAAATGCCGACGATATCCTCAAGATAGAGGATGAACTTTCTGCTGAAGGACACGCTGTAAAAGGCATTGTAGCCGACGTATCCAAGCCCAAAGATCGCCGCAAGATCGTTACGTGGACCGAAAATAACTGGAAGGCGGTGACTATATTGGTCAACAATGCAGGGATCAACATCAGGAAAAAAGCCATGGATTATTCTGATGAAGAATATCGAAAAGTGCTGGAGATCAATCTATTTTCTCCTTTCCTCCTTGCCAGGGATTTATATCCGCTCCTGAAAAAATCCAATAATGGAAAGATCATTAATGTTGCATCGGCTGCGGCAACCCAGGATGTGGGAACGGGAACTCCTTATGCAATGTCAAAAGCAGGTCTTCTCCAGCAAACACGAAGCCTGGCAGTGGAATGGGCAAGAGATAACATCCGCGTGAATGCCGTTTCTCCCTGGTACACCCGCACTCCGCTGACGGATTCAGTACTGCAGGGAGAACGAAAAGAATATATTCTGCGACGGACTCCCCTCCACCGCATCGCCGAACCTGAAGAAATAGCTTCAGTAATTGCCTTTTTAGCCATGGACAAATCCTCATTTATCACCGGACAAACCATTGTTGCCGACGGAGGAATGAGTGTGAAAGCACTTTGAAGTTAAAGTTACGAAGTGGGAAGTACGAAATTGGTCATTTGTACGTCCCTGATATAGGTTGACCACTAAAATCAACTTATATGAAATCAAACATTCGTTTACTAAAGAAGCACAGGCGTTATTCCGTAGAGTTCAAGAAACAGATTGTAGCAGACTTTGAAAGTGGAGAATATAGTGTTCCTCAACTTGAGAAGCTGCATGGTGTAACTAATCAGTCGATTTATAATTGGATTTATAAATTTTCTACCTTTAACGAGAAAGGTTTTAGAGTCGTAGAAATGAAAGACAGTAGCAGTACAAAATTGCAAGAGCTGGAGGCCAAAAATAAAGAACTGGAGGCAGCCTTAGGACGTAAGCAGATACAGCTGGATTATCTGGAGAAGATGGTTGAACTAGCCAAGACAGAACTCAATATTGACATTAAAAAAAACTACAGCACCCCACAATCAACTGGTTCAGGAAAAACAAAGAAAAAGTGAATTATTCCATGAATCAATTCTATGAAGGTGTCGGGATCAGTAAACAAGCTGTACATCAATACGCACGAAGGCAAACTTTGTTTGATCATCGCTTGATGGAGTTAATGTCTGAAGCCGATGATATTCGTAGAGATCATCCTGGTTGTGGGGTGGAGAAAATGTTCTATACCCTAAAGCCTGATTTTATTGGAAGAGACCGATTTGTAGAGACTTTTATGCAATTGGGTTATCGTCTGAAAAGAAAAAGAAATTACAGACGCACTACTACTGCCGGTAAGATATACTATCCAAATAAAATTAAAGGTTTAGAAATCAATGCACCTTCGGTGGTATGGCAAAGTGATATCACTTACTACCGGGTAAAAGATAAATTCTATTATGCCGTGTTTATTATAGATGTCTACACAAAGAAAATAGTAGGTTATGAGGTCTCTGATCATATGAGAGGAACAGCAAACCTGAAGGCTCTAAGAATGGCTCTAAAAGAAAACAAAGCTCCTAAGATCCACCACTCAGATCGAGGAAGCCAGTATACTTATAAATCCTACACAGATCTTTTAAAATCCCATACAACAACAATCAGTATGGCTTTAAGTGCTCAGGACAATGCTTATGCCGAAAGGATCAACAGAACAATAAAAGAAGAATATCTGGACCATTGGAAACCAAAAACCTTTAGCCAACTCAAAAGCCAGGTGAATAGAGCAGTAAAGAACTACAACAACAAAAGATCACATGATCATTTGAAGAAAAAGAATCCTGAAGAGTTCATTAGTTATTGGTCAACCCTTAAACCGGAAGAACGACCAATTATTACTATTTTTGATAATGAAAATTAATATCTAAAACCGGTCAACACTAATCAGGGAAGTTCAGAAAAAGTAGTGAATATTCTAAGAAACCTAACCTCAAATTAACCATTCACCGATTAACCAATCCCCAATTAACTAATCCCCAGTTAACAAATCTCTAATTAACTAATAACCATGTGGAATCTAAAAGGACAAACAGCTGTGATCACCGGCGGCTCAAAAGGAATTGGGCGTGCAACCGTATCTGAATTTCTCAAATTGGGAGCAGAAGTACTTTACACAGGAAGAAATGCCGACGATATACTTGAAGTAGAGGATGAATTGTCTGCTGAAGGACATACAGTAAAAGGCATTGTGGCCGACGTGGCAAATCCCGAAGATCGCCGTAAGATCTTTACGTGGACCGAAAATAACTGGAAGGCGGTGACAATACTGGTTAATAATGCCGGGATCAACATCAGGAAAAAAGCAATGGATTATTCTGAAGAAGAATATCGGAAAGTTCTGGAGATCAATCTATTTTCTCCTTTCCTCCTTGCCAGGGAATTATATCCCCTTCTGAAAAAATCCAACAATGGAAAGATCATTAATGTTGCGTCGGCTGCGGCGACCCAGGATGTGGGCACGGGAACTCCGTACGCGATGTCAAAAGCAGGTCTTCTCCAGCAAACCCGAAGCCTGGCAGTGGAATGGGCAAGAGATAACATCCGCGTGAATGCCGTTTCTCCCTGGTACACCCGCACTCCGTTGACAGATTCGGTGCTGCAGGGGGATCGCAAGGAGATGATCCTGCGGCGGACTCCCCTCCACCGCATCGCCGAACCTGAAGAAATTGCTTCAGTAATCGCCTTTTTGGCTATGGACAGATCTTCCTTTATAACAGGACAAACCATTGTTGCCGACGGAGGAATGAGCGTGAAAGCCCTTTGAAATTAGAATTACGAAGTGGGAAGTACGAGTTTGGTCATTATTAAAAAGCAGTTACCGGTTCTATAGAGCTTTTGGCTGTTAGCTATTAGCTGTTAGCTTTCCCGATTGTCACGCTGAGCCCGACCGGGGGGAGAATTAGTCGAAGCGTCATCATTTGAGCTGTTGGCTGCTAGTTGTTAGCCTTGGGCTGTCCCGATTGTCACGCTGAGCCCGACCAGAGGGAGGATTAGTCGAAGCGTTCTTATTTGAGCTGTTGGCTATTAGCCTTTGGCTTTCCTGATTGTCACGCTGAGCCCGAGCGAAGAGAGGATTAGTCGAAGCGTCATCATTGAAGCTATTGGCTGCTAGTTGTTAGCCTTGGGCTGTCCCGATTGTCACGCTGAGCCCGACCGGAGGGAGGATTAGTCGAAGCGTTATTTTAACTGTTACAGCTTTAGGATCACGAGTTTTATTATCACCGGGCACTGTTTTGTCATCTCGACAGAGCACGGAACCCTTTTTTTTTCCCTCACCCTAAAGGGAACCAAAAAAGTTAATGAACTTCGCAAGACATAAATTTTTCCTCTGCGCCCTTCGCACCACCTTTGCGGTCTCTGCGAGATCAAAATTTACTTCGCTAAATTAATTCTTTTTAATTCTTTCCTTACTTTTATAGTCGTTACTAACCATCTACCATGAAAAAAATCAATTTCCTATTCCTCCTCATCCTTATCACCTCCTGCGCTCCGCAACCAGAACAAACTATTGTTCAAAAAATTGCTGAAGCAAATGGTATCGAAAATTTTGATGATGTAAAAGAACTCCGCTACACCTTCAATGTAAGAGTAAATGACACTATTAGAACCAGCAGAGCCTGGACCTGGCGGCCACAGGAGAATACAGCTGCTTTGAGAATGCCGGACAGTACCATCACCTACAATTACGAAACTGAAGCTTACCTGAATGAGGAAATAGATCAGCGGTTCATCAATGACCAATACTGGCTGCTGTTTCCTTTTCACCTGGTATGGGATGAGATGGAATGGAAGCATACAATAGAGGCTTCAGCACCAATAAGCGGAGAAGAAATGCAAAAGGTAACCGTCACCTATCCCGACGGAGCCGGTTACACTCCGGGGGATGTTTATGAGATCTACTTTGGAAATGATCACATGATCCAGGAGTGGGTCTATCTATCTGGTGGCAGCAGGAATAATCCCTTCGCTACAACCTGGGAAGATTATGATGTGCATGAAGGAATAGCGATCTCGAAAATGCACAAAAATGTCGATGGGAGTTTTGAGTTGTTTTTTACGGATGTTAGTGTTGTGACGGAGTGACGAAGTGAAAAAGTTGACGCATGCGGGTTGCGTGTTTTTTTCCTGTTCCGGTTGCCTGCATTAAAGAAGCTATTGGCTATCGGCCTTTGGCTCCGTAGGTACTATTTTGCCTGTTGCCGCTCACCTGCTTTCTCACCATTCCTTCTAAGAATAACCATTTTTAATCCCCTCCCCCGGAGGGAGCCTGTCCCGAACCTGTTTCGGGATGGCCGCAGGTCGGGGTGGGAAGAGCACTATCAACCTTTTATTCGTTTTTTCCAGTTTTGTCCTAATCCTATCCCGACGGATCGGGAGGAACCAGGAAAAGCTTCCAACCTTCTGATCAATTAATGAGGGAAGAGTGACGGAGTAAATAAGTTAAAATGTTGTCGGTTGCGGGTTCCTATGTCGTCTCGTGAGAGAAATTCTTCAGGCAGACAAAGAGTGCATGGGAGATATTTCCTATTTATGGCTTTTGGCACTAGCCATAACTCCATTCACTTTCCAACCCTCAAAAGGTTTGGAAAAGCAGTTAAAATATTGCTTATCTTTGAGTAAATACTTTGGTTATGGATATTAAAGCCACAAAACTGGAACTAATGCAGCTCCTACTTCAAACAGATAAAGAAAGCGTTTTAAGTAAAGTGAGGTCTGTTTTAGAAGAAGAGACGGGAGATTGGTGGGACGATCTCGGTAAAGAAGAGAGAGAGGAAATCTATGTAGGATTAGTACAAGCTGACATAGGAGAGGTGATAGATCATGAAGAGGTCAGGAAAAAATTTGATAAATGGCTCCAAAAGTAGTTTGGACTCATCAGGCTTTAATTGGACTGGAAAATGTTTTAGGATATCTTGAAGAAAAATGGACAGTGAAATAAATTCTTCAACTTAAATTGAAAATTGAGAAAATTTTAAAACAGGTGCAAAATCAGCCCGAGTTATTCCCTAGATCGATTAAATTTAAAGGTTTGCGAAGAGCTGTAGTTGACAAAAATAATTATTTGATCTACAGGTGGAATTCAACTGAGAATATAATCTTCATTATCAATTTCCGTGGCACGAAACAAAAACCACTTTATTAATTTTTAATCTGAGAAATTTTTAGTTCCGACTTTAGGTAAATTTTTCTTTCATACAGGTTACGATTCCCACAACTTTTTTTGCTTTTACATTTACTTCTCATTTCCAGCTAATATTTATTGACCCTTAGCCATTTTGTTGGCTTTGCCAGGGAACTTTTTGAGCGACCGCGGCAATCTTTTCCTGGCAAATGGAGATATTCTCTTCTCCTTTTCCCGTTTTACCTCTACCCTATCCCTACGTATCGGGAGGAGCCGGGAAAAGCAGTTGAATAAAATTCCGGTTCTACTCAAGGTGCCGCACTCCTTATTTTGATTTCTAAATTCGTATTTCAAAAGCCCGAATTTTTGAATTCTCCAGACAGCTTCTAAAACCTACAGACTTAAAAATTATTCAAAGAGAACACTACCTATGTAAAACTGCGCACCGGACACTTTAAAAAAAAAGTCCTAACTCTTAATCCATGATTCTAAAAAATTAAGCTTCAAATCCACCAATTTTCAAATTTCTAAATCAGCTTTTTTTCTTACATTTGTGTTAACACGGGTGTCAAATCCCATTCTTTCCCGGCACTTCGTGCACTCCCTACCAGCGGAAAGCAAAAATTTACAAGAAATAAATTTCTATGAACTGGTACGCTTTGTACACAAAACCCCGCTGGGAGAAAAAGGTAGCGAGAGATCTGGAGCAACAAGGTATTGAAACCTATTGTCCGGAGATCACGGAGGTTCGCCAATGGAGCGACCGCAAGAAAAAAGTCACCACTCCCCTTTTCAAATCTTACGTCTTTGTACATCTTGAAGATAAGGACCGGGCAAGGGTTTTCAACACCACCGGAGTAGTGCAGTACCTCTTCTGGTTAGGAAAACCTGCCGTTATAAGAGATGAGGAGATCAACACCATCAAGTCGTGGCTGGAAGACGAACGAGTTGAAGAAATTGAGGTTAATCATCTTACTCCCGGCGACAAACTTACTATCGCCAATGGAAGCTTTAAAGGCAAAGAAGCCGTTATAGAGAAGATCGGCAACAAACGCCTCCGACTCATCCTCAAGGATCTTGGAGTTGTAGTGAACGTGAAGGTCTCAGAAGCTTTGGAGAATTGAAAAGGGATTAGGGATTAGGGATTAGGGATTAGTGATTAGTGATTAGTGATTAGTGATTAGTGATTAGTGATTAGTGATTAGTGATTAGTGATTAGTGATTAGTGATTAGTGATTAGTGAAAATAAAAAAAATACAATTAACCATTCCCTGATTAACCAATTAACTAATCCCCGTCAGTTCGAGTGGCTTTCTAACTGCAGCGCAGGTAGGAAGATGTATCGAGAACAAATATTCCCCAATTAACCATTCCCAATTAACCAATCCCCCGTCAGTTCGAGTGGCTTTTCAACTGCAGCGCAGGTGAGAAAATGTATCGAGAACAACCAATCCCCATTTAACCAATCCCCAATCAACCATTCCCCGTCAGTTCGAGTGGCTTTCCAACTGCAGCGCAGGTGGGAAGATGTATCGAGAACAACCA
>NZ_KE384221.1:208622-356454 GCF_000424665.1 Salinimicrobium terrae DSM 17865 | reverse complement strand
TGTATCGAGAACAACCACTCCCCAATTAACTAATCACTAATTCACCTTTCCCTTCAATTCGAGTGGCTTTCCAACTGCAGCGCAGGTGGGAAGATATATCAAGAACAACCAATCCCCAATTATTCAGTTATAAAAAGTTATAATTATAATTATAACTTTTCGTATTTTTGACCAACATTATAGTTATACCTTAAATGCAATTAAAATTTCCACCACACATCGAATTACGCGATCATTACCTTGAAAAGGTAAAACCTTTTATTGGGAAAGGAATAATTAAGGTGCTTACAGGACAACGGAGGGTGGGGAAAAGTTATTTACTCTTTCAGATTATCAGTTTTATTCAGAAGGAAACTCCCAATGCTCCCATCATCTATATAAATAAAGAAGATCTGGAATTTGATCACATAAAAACAGCCAGGGATTTACATGATTACGTTCTAAAAGAGAAATCCGGGACGGGAAAAACTTTCGTGTTCATAGATGAAATCCAGGATATCGAAAATTTTGGAACTGCTTTGAGATCTTTGCTGCTCCAGGCCGATCTGGATGTTTACTGTACAGGAAGCAATGCCAATCTATTATCATCGGATATCGCCGGACATCTTAGCGGTAGATATGTTGAAATTCAGGTTTTTAGTCTCTCCTATCCAGAGTTTCTTCAGTTTCATAAATTAGATTCAGGTGATAATAGTCTTGAGAAATATATGAAGTATGGCGGACTTCCCTATTTAATCAACCTGGAGCTCGAAGACACTATTGTTTTTGAATATTTAAAGAATATTTACGGGAGTATTGTCTATAGAGATATTATCAACAGGTACTCAATTAGAAATGTAGCTTTCCTCGAGCAGCTGGTATTATTCCTGGCTGCCCATACCGGCAGTATTTTTTCAGCAAAGAAGATTAGTGATTTTCTTAAATCCCAACGGGTAAAAATGGCTCCAAATCAGGTGCAGGTTTACGTACAGCATTTAGTCAATGCTTTCCTGATACATAGGGTTCCAAGATTTGACCTTGTAGAAAAACGCTTTTTTGAAATCGGGGAGAAATATTATTTTGAAAATCTCGGAATCCGTAATGGGCTCTGGGGTTACAGGTTGGAAGACAGAGGAAAAATAATGGAAAACATAGTTTATAATCATTTGGTCTATCAGGGATTTGAAGTACAGGTAGGGATCATGGGCAATAAAGAAATAGATTTTGTTGCTAAAAAATCAGGTGAAAAGATGTACATCCAGGTTGCTCTGAGTATCAACAATATCTCAACACTTGAGAGGGAGTTCGGGAATTTAAAAACCATTAAAGACAATTACCCGAAAGTTGTTATTACACTTGATTCCTTTTCAGGAAATACTGTAGAGGGAATTCCTGCAATGGACCTGGAGAGTTTTTTACTTTCGTAGTTTTAAGTTCTCAGTTCTCAGTTCTCAAATTAAAAAATGTCATTTCAACAGAGTATTTTCTTTTGAGAAAAAAAGAAAGTGCGACGAGAAAATCTCATCAATGGGAGGAGCTGAAAATTAGGACCAGAGTAAGAGTGAAAAATATCCTTGCATCCGTGGCTTTAATTTGAATAATTAATGATTAAAAGTTAATTGTTGTGGTTCTGTTTTAAATAGGTATTTCATCAATTAATCAATTTCCAATTAACTGACTAACCATTCCCTGAATACAATTTTCCGTTTTCACGTTTCCCGAATTAAAAGTTATCATTTTCGGCAGAGTACTTCTTTTTGAATTAAATTTTGTTTACTGCAGTAAACAACATTCAATTATATCTACTTAATTCAATAAGCAAAAAAGTGAATAGCTTTCAGGAAAAATATCACAGGGAAATACAAGAAATCTCTCTCGCCTTGTTAAGAAGCGAATTGGACAATATTTCATGGGAGACCCAGTTAATTGAAATCAAAGGTGCCAGAGGGGTTGGAAAGACAACCTTTATTCTGCAATATATCAAGAAAAACCTGCCACTCAATGATTAGTGAATAGGATTAGGGATTAGGGAATTCAATTAACCATTCCCCAATTAACCATTCCCAATCATTCCCCAATTAACCATTCCCAATCAGTTCGAGGCTTTCCAACTGCAGCGCAGGTGGGAAGATGTATCGAGAACAACCAATCCCCGTCAGTTCGAGTGGCTTTCCAACTGCAGCGCAGGTGGGAAGATGTATCGAGAACAACCATTCCCCAATTAACCATTCCTTGATAACCCATTCCTCCGCACCGGGAGTAGACAGAAAATTTGCTAAAGGGAGATTAAAATTTCTTCGAGAACCAGCTGTCGCAATAAGATATTAACCATCGAATCCAATCCAGTTGGCCCTCATATAAATCTCAAAAGATCCCAAGGTACGACAAGTAGATGTTTTTAATAGCTCTTTGATTGACTCTGCCCATTATTTTAGATCCTCTGTTCTCAAAACAAAAAATTATTAGTTCTAAACAATAAAATCCGTTTTGTTACGTTAATAACTGAATTAAAAATTTTAATTTTGCTAATTTTTTGTGAAAAACACATCAAAATATAAATCTTTTATCGTTTGGCTGCTGCTTCTTTGCAGTTATTCTCTTTGTTCCCAGGAATTTAGCCTCGGCTTGAAAGGAGGCATTAATTCCAGTATAAATAAAAGATCTGCAGAGGTTGTTGGAAATGCCGGTCGATTTTCTACAGATTCCCGGCTGGGATTTCAGGCAGGCACTTTTTTAGAGTTGGATTTTGACTTCTTCTTTTTACGTCCCGAAGTATTTTATAGTCGTGCGAGAGGAGAATTTCCTTTTCCCGATAATTCCTCTCTCTATACTCTTGATAAGATAAGTATCCCTCTTTTAGTAGGACTCAAAGTTTACAAAGATTTAGATTTCTACGCAGGTCCTGCCTATCAGTATTTTTTAAACTCTGAATTTGAAAATGCAACTTTGACAGGGACCTCAGAAGAATTGGAAAATCATCAGCTTTTTTGGGCCGGACAAATTGGATTAAAATATACCTTTTATAAGTTCGAAATTGATTTGCGTTACGATTTCACCTTTGACTCTAAAGACACGCAGAAAATTGATGTTTTTAATGTTATGAACGGAGCATCTTTCGACGATGGGCGTCTTAATCAATTTATGCTGAGTCTCAACTGGGAAATCTTCGACAGTGAAAATCCTTGGAGGAGAAAGCGAAGCTGCTATTTCTGATTAGTGATTAGTGATTAGTGATTAGTGATTAGTGATTAGTGAAAATAAAAAATACACAATTACCATTCCCTGATTAACCAATTAACTAACCCCCAATTCACCAATCCCCGTCAGTTCGAGTGGCTTTCCAACTGCAGCGCAGGTGGGAAGATGTATCGAGAACAACCATTCCCCAATAACCTATTCTCAATTAGCCAACTAGTTAACCAATCCAAAACTTTAACACTCCTGCCGTCCTAAAGATCTAAAATCTCCATAATTACCTGAAAATTAGACTTATGAAGAAATAAAATTATCATTTTTGCCCCAATTCTTACCACAATCGGTAACTAATCAAACGCTTTCGTAGCCTCTTACTAAAATGTGTTAATAATCTCCTAAAAATTTTAACACATAAGCCTTGAAAAAAGAAAGGTTAAGGGATATATTCGCAGCTTCAAACTGGCAATCAAACCCCTAAACAGGTTTTTTTGTATTTCATCGACTGATTCCATGTTAAATAATTGGGACTCAGAGCGGCGAAGCCGTGCCGGGCGCGGAGCTCCATTCAGGATTCAGAATTTAAAATTCAAGATTGTAAAGAAGTGACGGAGTAACGAAGTGATCAAGTCAAAACTAACTACATCACAGCGTCACAAGATCACAGCGTCACAACAAACTTTACTCAGCACTCCCAACTCCTAACTCATAACTAACTAAAAAAATGCCCTCCATAAAACACGTCCTTCTTACTGGTGGAATTGGAAGTCGCTTATGGCCGCTCAGCCGACAATCGCGACCAAAGCAATATTTGAACATCTTCTCCGACTCAAAAAGCCTTTTTGAATTGGCAGTGGAAAGAAATGCTCCGCTTACCGATCAACTTATTGTAGTTGGAAACCAGGGCAACAGGCAACTTTCTGAAGCTAGTCTACAAAAAATTGGAATTGAGGATTATGTGGATATCGTTGAAGCAACTCCCAGAAACACCGCACCCGCAATTGCTCTTGCAGCCTTTGCAGCTGAGCCGGAAGATATTCTGCTGGTAACTCCGGCAGATCACATCATCAAAGAAGGTCCTGAATACACTGTAGCTGTGCAGCAGGCAATTAACTTAGCTGAAGAAGGAAATATCGTAACCTTCGGGATTCAACCATCACGACCCGAGACAGGTTATGGCTACATTGAATTTGAGGGTAATGATGTGATTTGCTTCCGGGAAAAACCTAACACTGAGACAGCCAAGGACTTTATAGCTAAAGGCACTTTTCTTTGGAACAGTGGAATGTTCTGCTTTAAAGCCCGAGTATTTCTTGAAGAACTCCAAAAATATTCTCCCCAGGTATACACAAAATCTCTTTCTACATGGGAAAAGGCTCAAAACGGCCGACTTGAAACTTTATCCTCTCTTGAAATACCATCAATAAGTGTGGATTACGCAGTAATGGAAAAGAGCGAAAAAATGAAAGTCGTGTCTTCTAATTTTAAATGGAGCGACATGGGTAGTTTTGAAGCCATTTACGATTATCTCCGCGAACAGGGACACCCTGTAGATCTTGAAGGAAACATGGTCATTGGTTGTGAAAAATTCACCGCCTTTGTAGGCATGAAGAACAGCATCCTTGTCTGTACTGAAGATGCAAACCTGGTCCTGCAAAAAGAAGTATCTCAGGACGTAAAAAATATCTACCAAAAACTAGAACAGGAGCAATCTCTGCTCATTAATTAGAACAATCTGCGGAATCCGCCATAATCCGTGAAATCTTGTTTAAAATCTGTGAAATCAACGAATGAAATGAGTAAAAAAACAGCACTTATTACCGGCGTTACAGGTCAGGACGGAGCTTACCTGAGTGAATTTCTTTTAAAGAAAGACTACATCGTTCATGGGATCAAAAGAAGATCTTCCATGTTTAATACAGACAGGATAGACCACCTGTACCAGGATCCACATGAAGATCAAAGGAATTTTATTCTGCATTATGGGGATATGACCGACAGTACGAATCTTATCAGGTTGATCCAGGAGATCCAACCCGATGAGATCTACAACCTGGCAGCTATGAGTCATGTTGCTGTTTCTTTTGAACTGCCTGAGTATACAGGAAATGCTGACGGACTGGGAACACTAAGAATTCTTGATGCTGTACGTCTGCTTGGATTGGAAAAGAAAACCCGGATCTATCAGGCATCCACTTCTGAGTTGTACGGAAAAGTCCAGGAAGTGCCGCAAACGGAAACCACTCCTTTCTACCCTCGTAGTCCATATGCTGTAGCAAAAATGTACGCTTACTGGATCACTGTGAATTATCGCGAAGCCTATGGAATGTATGCCTGCAACGGGATCCTATTTAATCACGAATCTCCGTTAAGAGGTGAAACTTTTGTAACAAGAAAGATCACACGTGCAGCTTCGAGAATCGCTCTTGGTTTACAGGACAAATTTTATTTAGGAAATTTGGATGCGCAAAGAGACTGGGGACACGCAAAAGATTATGTTCGCATGATGTGGATGATCCTACAGGCAGAAGAAGCTGAAGACTGGGTGATTGCTACAGGGAAAACCACCCCGGTACGTGATTTTGTGAGAATGGCTTTTGGAGAAGTAGGAATTGAACTGGAATTCAAAGGCAGCGGAGCCGATGAAAGAGCATATGTAAAATCCTGTAGCAATCCTGATTTCCAATTAGAAGAAGGAAAAGAAGTTCTTGCCGTAGATCCAAAATATTTCCGCCCGACAGAAGTGGATCTTCTAATTGGAGATGCCAGTAAAGCTAAAAATAAATTAGGATGGGTTCCGGAATATGATCTTAAGTATCTTGTTAAGGATATGATGACTAGTGACGTTGAATTGATGAAAAAAGATCAGCACCTAAAGAAAGGTGGATACCAGGTTTTAAATTACTTCGAGTAATTTAAAAGATTACACAGATTAATACTGATTTAACGGATTAGAGCACACCTATGTCACCATTGTTATTTGAGGAAGAAACTTACAAGATCATAGGTGCCTGTATGACTGTTCACAAGAACCTTGGCAGTGGTTTTCTGGAGAGCGTTTATCAGGAAGTTTTGGCGAAAGAATTTGTGAAGGAAGAAATACCTTTTGAAAAGGAGAGAAAGCTGAACCTTTATTATGAAGGGGAGGAACTCGATAAATTCTTCAAAGCTGATTTCCTATGCTATGACAAAATAATAGTTGAACTAAAGTCAGTAGCCTTTTTAAATAAGAATCTGGAGAGTCAGGTAATCAATTACCTCAAAGTAACCAATAAAGAAGTTGGATTACTGATCAATTTCGGAGAGAAAAGCTTGAAGTGGAAACGCTTTATCAATACTAACTAAAAACTAATCCGCGGGATCATTTTTCAAATCAGCGGAATCAGTGCTTTATGAATAAAGAAACAAAAATATACATAGCTGGGCACCGCGGCATGGTCGGTTCCGCCATTTGGAGAAAACTTGAGAAAGAAGGCTACACCAACCTAATCGGTAGAACCAGCAAAGAACTTGATCTCCGCAACCAACAAGCCGTAAACACCTTTTTTGACACCGAAGCACCAGAAGTTGTAATCGACGCTGCAGCCCGTGTAGGTGGGATTCTTGCGAATAACGACTACCCTTACCAGTTCTTAATGGAGAACCTGCAGATCCAGAACAACCTGATAGATGCTTCCCATAAAAACAACGTTGAAAAATTTATTTTTTTAGGCAGCTCTTGCATATACCCAAAGCACGCCCCCCAGCCGCTTAAAGAAGAATACCTGCTTACCGACAGTCTGGAACCTACCAATGAATGGTATGCAATTGCAAAGATCGCCGGAGTAAAAGCCTGTGAAGCTATAAGAAAACAGTTTGATAAAGATTTCGTATCACTTATGCCGACAAACCTATACGGCAGCCATGATAACTTTGATCTACAGACATCTCACGTTTTGCCGGCTATGATCAGGAAGTTTCACGAAGCAAAAGAAAACAGTGAGCCTGTAAAACTGTGGGGCTCCGGAACTCCTATGCGCGAATTTTTACATGTAGATGATCTGGCAGATGCTGTATTTTTCGCTTTGGAAAAGGAGCTAAAGGAAAACCTGTACAACGTAGGTACAGGGAAAGATCTTACCATAAAAGAACTTGCTGAAACCATCCAGAAAATTACCGGCCACACCGGAGAGATTATTTGGGACAACTCCAAACCCGACGGCACCCCACGAAAATTAATGAACGTGGACAAGCTAAAAAATGAAGGCTGGTCCGCCTCTACTTCGCTGGAAGAGGGGATTCAAAAAACCTATAGTTGGTTTTTAGAAAACAACACCAATTACAAACAAGTTAAACTGTAAACTCGCATCAGTTCGAATGATCACGATGGTAATCGGGATTGTATCGAGAAGAATCCGCGCAATCCGCTTAAATCAGTGGAATCCCATTATCCTGAAATGAAAGACATCAAAATCGCCGTAATAGGTCTTGGCTACGTTGGCCTTCCACTGGCAAGATTATTCGCCACCAAATATCCCGTCATAGGATTTGACATCAATGCGAAACGCGTTGACGAATTGCAAAAAGGTCATGATTCTACCCTGGAAGTAGAAGATGAAGTGCTGCAAGCTGTATTGCTTCAAAAATATCCTATTGCCGTAAAAAGGCATGAGGAGGTAGAAGAATTGGCTATTGCCGGACACTGGGAGCCAAAGGCAAAGCAGAATGGTGCTAGCAAACGAGAAATAGGTGAAACCGTCAATGGACTGTTCGTTACACGCGACCTGGGCGACATCCAGGATTGCAACTACTATATCATCACCGTGCCAACTCCCGTCGACAAAAACAACCGCCCCGATCTTACTCCGTTGTACAAATCCAGCGAAAGTGTTGGTAAGGTCTTGAAGAAAGGTGATATAGTAATCTACGAATCTACGGTATATCCCGGAGTAACAGAGGACGAGTGTGTACCTGTCCTTGAAAGAACCAGCGGCCTCAAATTCAACGAAGATTTTTTCGTAGGATATTCTCCGGAAAGGATCAATCCGGGAGATAAGGAACATACGGTGGAGAAAATATTAAAAGTTACTGCAGGTTCCACTCCTGAAACAGGAATGAATGTAGATGAACTTTATGCTTCTGTGATTACGGCAGGCACTCACCTCGCCCCTAACATTAAAATAGCCGAAGCCGCTAAAGTAATTGAGAATTCGCAACGGGATATCAACATTGCTTTTGTAAATGAACTGGCAAAGATCTTCAATAAAATGAACATCAATACCGCAGACGTTCTAGAAGCCGCCGGCACTAAATGGAACTTCCTACCCTTTAAACCGGGATTGGTTGGGGGACATTGCATAGGTGTAGATCCCTACTACCTGGCTCAAAAAGCACAGGAATTAGGCTACCACCCTGAGATCATCCTTGCAGGAAGGCGCATGAACGATTCTATGGGAAAATATGTTGCCTCGGAAGTGATCAAGTTGATGCTGCAAAGGGACCTAAAAGTAAAGGGAGCAAACATCCTGGTACTTGGGATTACCTTCAAGGAAAATTGTCCGGATGTACGGAACACAAAGGCAGTAGATGTGGTAAGGGAATTACAGCAATACGGGCTTAATGTTACCATCTATGATCCGCTCGCAAATCCTGCAGAAGTTGAGCACGAGTACGGACTGCAAACCTCACAGACTCTTCCGGAAGAAAAATTTGATGCCATTGTTCTTACCGTAGCTCACAAGGAATTTTTGGAACTAGATTTAGCGCAGCTAAAAAACAATCAAGCTGTAGTCTACGACGTAAAAGGCATCCTCGGCAATAAAACCGACGCCAAACTATAATCAAATACAAACCGCATATAAAAATCCGCGCAATCCGCTAAAATCCGTGGAATCCGTACCTTAAAAAATCCGCGGAATCCGCATCTTAATGAAATGAAAAAGATAAAAAATATTTGTTGCATAGGAGCAGGCTACGTAGGTGGCCCCACAATGGCCGTAATCGCACAAAAGTGCCCCGAGATCAACGTAACCGTTGTAGATATTAACGAAGCTAGAATTGCTGCCTGGAATGATGAGAATGTGGAAAACATTCCAATCTACGAACCGGGATTGTCTGCAATTGTAAAAGAAGCCAGAGGAAGAAATCTGTTCTTCTCTACAGAAGTAGATGACGCCATAGATAAAGCAGACATGATCTTCATCTCGGTGAATACTCCAACTAAGACCTACGGAATGGGCAAAGGAATGGCAGCCGACCTGAAATGGATCGAGCTTTGTGCCAGACAGATTGCACGGGTTTCCACAACCAATAAAATAATTGTTGAAAAGTCCACTCTTCCGGTACGGACAGCCGAAGCTTTAAAAAGTATACTTGAAAACACCGGTAACGGAGTGAAATTCCAGATCCTATCCAACCCTGAATTCCTGGCAGAAGGAACAGCCGTGGAAGATCTCCTGGCGCCGGACCGCGTACTTATAGGTGGCGATGTAGATACCAAGGAAGGTAGAGAAGCAATGCAGTCTCTGGTAGATGTATATGCTCACTGGGTACCAAAGGAAAACATCCTTACTACCAATGTATGGTCTTCAGAATTGTCAAAACTTACCGCCAACGCTTTCCTTGCTCAACGGGTTTCCAGCATCAATGCGATGAGTGAACTTTGTGAGAAAACTGGGGCAGATGTTAATGAAGTGGCACGTGCGATTGGAATGGACTCCCGTATAGGATCTAAATTTCTTAAATCTTCTGTTGGTTTTGGAGGGTCTTGTTTTCAAAAAGATATTTTAAACCTGGTTTATATCGCCAAATCTTATGGTTTAAATGAAGTAGCCGACTATTGGGAGCAGGTGATCATCATGAACGATCACCAAAAAAGAAGATTTGCTGCAAATATTGTGAGCACCCTTTATAATACAGTTTCAGGGAAAAAAATTGCTTTCCTTGGTTGGGCATTTAAAAAAGATACCAACGACACCCGTGAATCTGCCGCTATATATGTTGCGGATTATCTACTGAACGAGCAGGCGGAAGTGGTTGTGTACGATCCTAAAGTAAAGTCTGAACAGATCTATGGCGACCTAGATTATTTAGGAAGCAGAAGTCCGGAAGAAAACCGAAGATTGCTAAAAGTTGTAAATGAGCCTTATGATGCCTGTAAGGATTCTCACGCCATTGCAGTTCTTACTGAGTGGGATGAATTTAAAAGCTATGACTGGAAAAGCATCTATGACTGCATGCTAAAACCGGCTTTTGTTTTTGATGGGAGAAATCTTTTGGATGTAAAGAAATTAGAAAACATAGGTTACACCGTTAGCAGTATCGGAACACCTGCGGTAAGCAAAGAAGAAGCAGTAAAAGAACCTGCACTAGTATAAAAGATTGCACGGTTTTTTGCAGATTACACGTAAGTAATCCGCGCAATCCGCTTAAATCAGTGTAATCCGCGTTTTTAATAATCAGCGAAATCAGTACTTATATGAAAGGAATTATCCTCGCCGGCGGCTCCGGCACCCGTTTACATCCACTAACGCAGGTTGTCTCTAAACAGTTACTGCCTGTTCACGACAAGCCAATGATTTATTATCCATTATCTACTTTAATGTTAGCAGGCATTCGTGATATCTTGATAATTTCTACCCCGGGAGATTTGCCATTGTTTGAAAAGCTTTTGGGTGATGGAAGTCGATTTGGGATAAAACTTTCATATGCCGAACAACCCTCACCCGATGGACTGGCCCAGGCATTTTTAATTGGAGAGGAATTTATAGGCGAAGATGATGTATGCCTTGTATTAGGAGATAATTTATTTTACGGACAGGGTTTTACTACTATTCTAGAACATGCGGTAAAGAATTCATCGGAAAATCGAAAGGCAACAGTTTTTGGATATTATGTGAGCGATCCTACGGCTTATGGGGTTGCTGAATTTAATGATCAACAGGAAGTTATTTCTATTGAAGAAAAGCCTAATAACCCAAAATCAAATTATGCGGTAGTAGGTTTGTATTTTTATCCTAATGACGTAATCCAGAAAGCCAAAGAAATAAAGCCTTCACAACGTGGGGAGCTGGAAATCACTTCCGTTAACCAGGCATATTTAGATGAAGGTAATTTAAACATTGAATTACTGGGTCGTGGTTTTGCCTGGCTGGATACTGGTACACATGAAGCATTGAGTGAAGCTACACAATTTGTACATGCCATTGAAAAGAGGCAAGGGCTTAAAATCTCATGTCTGGAAGAAATCGCCTGGAGAAAAAATTGGCTGGATGACGATACTATCAATAAAAATATAGAAAACAAGAAGGGTGAATATTTTGATTATCTGAAAAAACTTTTAAAAAAATAGGCTGGAAATGTATTTACCCAATACGATTAATGACACTACGCTCATTGATTTACCAAAAATAGAAGATGATCGTGGTAATCTTTCGTTCGTGGAAGAAAATCAACATATTCCTTTTAAGATCGAGCGCACTTACTGGATATACGATGTTCCGGGCGGACAGGTGCGAGGAGGTCATGCTTTTAAGGAGCAAGATGAGTTTATTGTTGCCATATCAGGTAGTTTCAATGTTATTGTAGATGATGGGAATGAAAAAAAGGAGTTTCATTTAAATAGATCATATTATGGTTTATATATCCCAAAGGGACTTTGGAGACAGTTGGAAAACTTTTCTACAAATTCCCTTGCTGTGGTTTTAAGTTCGACACTTTTTGATGAAAAAGATTATATCCGGGACTACCCGGAATATTTAAAAACAAAAAGACAGTGAAGGAAAATTCGGTCTATGACTGCCATATAATTCCTTTGAATAAAATTCATAACCGGGCAGGGAATATCACTGTTATTGAAGGAAACAATAACATTCCTTTTGAGGTTCGACGTATCTATTATTTGTATGACATCCCAGCCGGTGCAAGTAGAGGTGGTCATGCTCATTATGATCTATATCAATTAATAGTTGCGGCAGGTGGTAGTTTTAACGTCTTGCTAGACGATGGAGAAAACAAAAAAATTATTTCCCTCAATCGCCCGGATTTTGGATTGTTAATAGTCCCGGGAATATGGCGAGAACTATTTGAATTTTCTTCCGGTTCAGTAAGTATGGTTTTGGCATCACACAAATACGATGAAGAAGATTACATCAGAGATTATATGGATTTCAAGCAATTAAAATTAAAATGATACATCCCACGGCAGAGGTACAAACCCTAAATATCGGAAAAGATACATTTGTATGGCAGTATTCCATAGTCCTCAAAGACGCAGTTATTGGGAGCAATTGTAATATAAATTGTCATGTCTTCATAGAAAACGATGTGGTGATAGGTGATAATGTTACAGTGAAACCCGGAGTACAAATATGGGATGGAATTACTATTGAAAATGATGTTTTTATAGGGCCTAATGTAACTTTTACCAATGACCTTTTTCCACGATCTAAACAATATCCTGAAAAATTTACTAAAACAATTATTCGAAAAGGAGCATCTATTGGGGCAAATGCTACAATATTGGCCGGAGTTGAAATAGGAGAATATGCTTTAATTGGTGCCGGGAGTGTAATCACAAAAAATGTTCCGCCGCAAACTATTTGGTATGGGAATCCTGCGAGGGAAAAAGGTAAAATTGAAAGAGACGGTACAAAAACAGACTCCGAAAATAAATGATTAAATTTTTAGACCTACAAAAAATTAATTCTCAGTATGAGCAGGAATTAAAAGAAGCGGCAAACAGAGTAATTGATTCTGGTTGGTATTTAATGGGGAAAGAATTGGAAACTTTTGAAGAAAACTATGCATCATTTTGCGGTACCAAATATGCATTAGGGGTTGCAAATGGTTTGGATGCACTTCGATTAATCTTCAAGGCTTACATTGAATTGGGTTTGATGAAAAAAGGCGATGAAGTAGTTGTTCCGGCAAATACCTATATAGCATCTGTCTTGGCAATTTCTGACAATGATCTCATTCCTGTTTTTGTTGAACCAAATAGTCAGACTTATAATTTAGATTCCAATAAAATAGAAGCTGCTGTTACTTCTAAAACAAAGGCGGTATTAACTGTTCATTTATATGGTCAAAATTCTGTTGATCAACAAATGATAGATGTATGTGCAAAGCATAACTTAAAATTGGTAGAAGACGGGGCACAATCTCACGGAGCCTTGTGGAATGGTAAAGCTTCAGGAAATCTTGGAGATGCGGCAGGTCATAGTTTTTACCCAGGTAAAAATCTTGGCGCTTTAGGTGATGCAGGTGCGGTCACAACCAATGACAAGGAACTGACAAAAACCATTGAGGCATTGCGTAACTATGGGTCTCATAAGAAATATGAGAATATTTACCAAGGTTTAAATTCCAGGTTAGATGAAATACAAGCTGCTTTTTTAAATGTAAAATTGAAATATATTCAAAATGATATTAATGCCAGAAGGTTGGTAGCTAATTATTATTTGGCAAACATTAATAATCCAGAAATTGCTTTACCTCAAGTATTGAGTGAAGAAGGTCATGTATGGCATTTATTTGTAATACGGACTAAAAAAAGAGTGGAATTGCAAAAGCATTTAGTTGAAAAAGGAATTCAAACTCTAATACATTATCCAATTCCTCCTCACAGGCAAAAAGCCTATAGAGAATACAATAGTTTCAATTTTCCTATTACAGAACAAATACATGCGGAGGTATTGAGTTTGCCAATAAGTGCAGTTATGGAAGAAGATGAGATGGTGAATGTGGTTAGAGAAATAAATAATTTCAATGCTTAAAGATTTTGTCGTTAAAGTACATCCTTATTCCTATCCCTGTAAAAACAATTCCTAAGGTTTAATGGCTGAAGAAAATAAATCATTCTCTCGCATCTTCAAATCCTCCTCCATAGTTGGTGGAGCAGAGGCCATTAATATGTTGATTGGTATTATCCGCGTTAAATTTGTGGCCGTACTTATTGGTCCCGTTGGAGTAGGACTGGTTGGCACCTATCGTTCAGCGGTGGCGTTTATAGGAACAATTGCAGGGATGGGATTACAATCAAGTGCAGTGCGTGATGTTGCGAAGGCAGTAAGTGGTGGTCATCAAGAACATGTGGGACGAACCGTCTTGACCTTACAAAGAATGTGCTGGTTGACGGGTGGCTTAGGTTCATTGGGTGTTCTCCTTTTCTCTCACCAAATAAGCCAATTGGCGTTCAGTAGTCCCAAGTATTCAGTAGAAGTTGCATGGGTTGGTCTGACAATATTATTCGCTAATGTGAAAGGAGGGCAAATGGCCTTAATTCAAGGTATGCGGCGTATTGCAGATCTGGCCAAATTAAATGTAATTGGTATTGCTTCTGGCTCCATTATTAGTGTTTGTTTGTATTGGTGGCTCGGCCAAAAAGGAATTGTGCCAGCTATAGTCATCATGGGTTTCATTGAACTGCTTGCTTCCTGGTGGTTTGCCCGTAAAGTTGAAGTGCCTAAGGTTAAAATGAGCTGGAGAGAGTCATTCCTTGAGGCTGGTGGCATGATAAAATTAGGATTGGCTTTTATGTGGAGTGGAGCTTTGACAATGGGAGTAGCATTTGCTGCTAAAGCACTTATTTCATATGAAATAGATCTAGTGGCAGTTGGTATTTTTTCAGCTGCTTTTAGTCTTTCTGGTATGGTGGTAAATTTTGTTTTAAGAGCAATGGGAGCTGATTATTTTCCTAGCCTAACTGCTGTAAAGGATGATCATACAAAAATGCGTGATTTGGTTAATCAACAGACAGAAATTGGTTTATTGCTTTCTGTGCCAGGAATATTAGGCACGGTGGCGTTCGCTCCTCTGGTAATTTACATATTTTATACCCCTGAGTTTTCGCAGGCTATTGATCTCCTGCGCTGGTTTGCTTTAGGTTGTCTTGGTCGTGTTATTTCCTGGCCACTTGGATTTGTAATTTTGGCTAAAGGGGCAGGTAAGCTATTTGCATTTACTGAAACATTCGCAAATAGCCTGCACCTCGCAATGATTTGGTTTGGGTTACTATTTTTTGGAATTAATGGTACGGGTATGGCCTTCTTTTTCCTTTATTTATTTTATTCACTTTTGATGCTTGTGGTAACATATAAATTAATAGGTTTTTCTTGGAGTCGTGGAGTACGGAAGTTATTATTTGTATTGCTGCCAATTGTTGCTTTAACTTTTCTTTCAGGGATCTTATTACCACAAATTCCAGGGATTCTAGTAGGCTTAGTTCTTACGATAGTTACAAGTGTATGTTGTCTACGAGGGCTGTACCAACGCTTAGGTGCAGATAATAAGTTATGGCGAGTGGCTTTTAAAGTTCCTGGAATGAAATATATTTTAACCTAACTAAAGAACGTTAATGAATATTCTTTTTTTTCAGGATGATGCGGAGGTATTAGGTGGTACGAAAACGCTTATAGCCAGAATGGCAAAAAAATTATTAACTGATGGAGCATCTGTAACTGTATTATTTAAAACAAATAAAGCATCTGCTGCTGTACTTAATTGTTTCCCCGAGGGTTGTTCGTTTTTTTTCTTTGATAATAGCGCTCGTCATCTTTGGAAATTTCCATTTGGTTTGAAGAAACATCTTCCGGAGTTTGAAAAACCCTATGATGCAATATTTACGTTATCCCTTGATGCATATTATTTTTCTGAAATATTAAAGCTTTATTACAACCTTAAAGGGAAAAATTTTTTTTACGTGGTTAATCCACTTGCATTGCAAAGTGATTCAGGTTACAAAGTAAAGTTATTACTATTAAGGAAAAAACCTCCCGAATCTCTCATATTCATGAATGAAGAATGTAGAACAAGTTTTTCCAAAGTTTTTCAATCTGATCTGAATGAGACGCAAATTATTCCTCTCCCTGTGGAACCCCGCCGGCGTATAATGGAAAAAATCCCAAGGAAAAGAATAGTTTCAATTGGAAGAATTGATAAGCATATGAAAACTTACAATTTTACCATGATAAAGGAAATAAAGAAGTTGCGTGAAAAATTCCCTTCCTTAACCTGGGATATTTATGGTAATGGGAGTTCTGATTGTGATTTAAAGCAGCGAATTATTGACTATAAATGTGAGGATTTTATCTCTTTAAAAGGTCCGATTTCCTACGATGAGATGGAAACTGTTTTGCTTGATGCTTATGCATTTATCGGGATGGGAACTGCCGCAGTAGAAGCAGCTTCTTCCGGTATACCTACAATTGTTTCCATTGCTTATGCTTCTGCTCCTGTTTCTTACGGTTTACTTCACGAATTACCTTTTGGAAATGTAGGGGAAGAAAATGGGTCCCTTAAAGAAAGGAATATGGGAGATATTTTGCACGATTTACTTATTTTAAATTACCAGGCTTACAATAGAATTCAAAATAAATCTGCAAGTTTTGCAAAACGATATAGTGTTGACGGAGCTTACGCCTCCTTTAAAACTTTAGTCTGTGGAAAACAAGAAAGTTCCGTCCAGAATAAACCACAGCTAATATACCATTGGATCGAATATTTACAAGCTAGAATAGCTTTAAGGTTAAGAAAACAATTTAATCTTTTTGGTTGAAATCCTAAACTAAAAAATCTATATAATCCAGATACTGTGCTAAAACATTAATAAAATATAAGCAAGAACTGCATTTTGAATGAAAAACATATATATTTTTCGGTTCTAAAAAAGGCTAACCATTTCCACTTCTTATAAAACTAACATTTTGCTCAACAAAGAAGACGTCCAATATTGATATTACAGGAAATATTACCGGCAGCTTCATAATGTTTGAGAAATAAAAGTTGTCGATTCTTGTCAATCTGGTATTATAATAAATAAAAGAGAATTGAAAAAAAAAGGAATATACCTAGTAACCGAACCTGCTTGTTTAGAGATAGGAAGTGGTGCTCATAGGCATATTGAAATAGGAATGCGGATGCTTTCAAATTATTTCGATATCCGGTTAATAGCACCAAAAGCAGAACAATCTTTGGAAAAAACTGCTTCAACTGATGCAAAATTAGATAACTGGGTGAAACATTTTTTAAAAAAAATTGGATTCTGGGGAGTAGTAAAGGATGTAGTTATTTTAACAAAAAACCATTTTAAGCTTTTTTCATTATATAAAAATTTCAAAGCACAACATCCTGATTTTATATATGAACGTAACTCCTATTTAAACTACAATGGATTACTAATTTCCAAGGTTTTAAACATTCCCCATTTTTATGAGAGTAATGGGATTCATTATTATGCACGGCAATCTATGTACAAATCTTGGTTCAATCCAATTGCAGAATTTCTCGAGAAAAATGCTTATGAAAAATCAGATTATGTTTTTTTTATAGGTTTAAGAGGAAATTTAGTTAACTCTAAAAAAACAAATTGGTCTAACATTGAAAACGGTATTGAGAAAGATTTTATAGACCACTTTAAAACCCATCAAAAAGAAATAAATAGACATATAAATATTTGTTTCGTTGGTAGTCTTATGAAACATCACAACTTCCCACTACTTATTAAGGCATTACATCAAATTAAGCATAAATCAAATTTCCACCTTCATTTAATCGGATCGAAACTAGAAACAGTCCACCTCGAGCTGAAAGATATTTTGCCTACTAAAAATCACGGCTTTTTAAAACGAGATGAGCTTAAAAATTTACTAGAAAAAATGCACGTCGGTCTAATTCCTGGAGGACCAGATTATTCTTCTCATATGAAACTGTTTGACTATGGCGCAGCAAAATGTATCGTAATTGCCCCAAACTTGAAGAATATAGTGTATTGGTTCAGTGAGGATGAACTAATTACATTTAAAAATAATTCGGCACAAGATCTAGTGACTAAGCTTAACTCTATTAATAGAAGTTATATAGAAAACAATAAACTGGGAGAAAATTTACATCTAAAAATAAATAATAATTTCACTTGGGAAACTATTTTCAGTACCAAAGCAAATATAATTAAAAATGTTCTTAGCGGTGAATCTAATCCCTTAGTGCATAATAATTATAAACGAAAAGTAGAGAGTGAAATTAATTAAGAACAAAATAACAGCAGGAAAAATTCTTGCTTTAGAAATAAGAAAAAGACTTCCTTTAAAAAGGTCTACCAAGTCAAATATCGGATACATTGGCGGACACGGCGTTAGAAATTTGGGAGACGATGCAATGTTCAACGCTTTTAAAGAAAATATTCCGGAATACAATGTTATTACTTTACAATCTATAGGAGTGGAAAAAGCTCTTTCCATTGTTGGGCTTTCAGGTAAATCATTTTTTGAAAAATTCATTCTTGGAGGTGGCACACTAATAAACGAAATGTGGTTTGACAAAGTAAAAAGGTCTTTAAGTTTTGACGTTCCTTTAATTTCTCTTGGCACAGGAGTCGGTTCTTGTGGGATTGAACAGCCATATGAAACCAGATTTTCATTTTGGAGAGAGGTATTACAACAATTTCAATTTGTTGGAGTAAGAGGTAATATGTCCCGTAGAAGATTAAAGGAGATAGATGTGGATTCGGAAGTTGTGGGGGATCTTGCACTTCTATTAGGAGATAGTGATATTAAAAAAGAGTATGAAAAATTAATTATTCTCAATTTAATGGATATTCAGGAATACAATCACTTTTGGGAAAAGATGATTCCTCATCTGAAGTCTTACCTAAAAGAAGGTTGGGATATAAAGCCTTTAATTATAAATCCTAATGACTTACCCTATACCAAAAGATATTTTAATGAGCTGGGGCTTTCAGAACCAATGGCGGTAACTGAAACTTATAATTCCTTTGAACAAGCAGTTAAAGGAGCAGCTTTATGTATAAGTGTAAGACTTCATTCAGGTGTCCTATCCCTCTGTTATAACATTCCCACAATTCTTATTGGCTATAGAGATAAATGTGAAGATTTCATGGACTCATTGGACTTGATGCATTCCTATGTTTCAGTAGAAAAAGAGATAACTTTAAAAGAATTTTCAATTTTAGAAAAAGTGGATAATCTTTTAGATAAAGATAAAAATATTGAGGAGCGCCAAAAAATTTCTAAGAAAGTTAACTTTTACAAGGAGAAGCTTCAAAAAGCTATTAAGGAGCAAGTTAAATGAAAATTCTTCATTTAAATGATAAAATTGAAATTAGTGGGGGTACAGAAGTGTACATAAAGAACACTATCCATTATTTGTCAAAGATCGGCATTGAAAGTTTCTGGATTGGTGTATATAAAACTGGTAAATATACCATCCGGATAAAAGAAACTGCTGAGGAAATTACAAGTTTATCCTTAGACCAAGCCACAGATTATTTAAAAACTTTTATTTTGAATAATGATATTGATCTTATTCATGTTCATAGTATTTCCGATCCAGAACTGTTAAGAGCTTGTTTTAAAATGGTTCCCGTAGTTCGAACAATGCATGAACCTAGAATGTTTTGTCCTGGTAAAGGTAAATTCTGGAGAAAATCAGAAGAAGTTTGTAAAGTTCCATTTGGAAGCCATTGTATTAAACATGCCTATACACAAGGTTGTATGAACAGGCATCCAAAAAGGATCTATAATGATTGGAAAAATACTTCTGCTGAAATCGATTTTAGTTCGAAGAAATACAAAGCGATTATTGTAATGTCACAATATATGAAGGCGGAATCTTTGAAAGTTGGAATGCCAGCAGGCGTCTTGAATTTAAATCCTGCCTTTACCGAGATAAGACCAAGCGCTGAGTTAGAAAGACCAGGAGAAATTAGGATCTTGTTTATTGGAAGACTTTCTCGCACAAAAGGGGTTCATTATTTTATTCAAGTAGGACTTATCCTTCTAGAGACATATCCAAATATAAGTTTTGATATTGTCGGGGAGGGGCATGATGGAAAACTCTTCAGGGAAATGATTCCTGCCAACTACAGAAAAAATTTTATATTCCACGGTTGGTTATCTCCTAAGAAAGTAGACAGTTATTTAAGTAAATCATTTCTTCTTTTATTTACGTCCATCTACCCTGAAGCTTTCGGTCTTTCGGGTATAGAAGCAATGATGCACGGTAAACCGGTTGTAGGTTTTGACGTGGGTGGTGTTAGTACATGGTTAAAACACGAAAGAACAGGTTTTTTAGTTCCTCCCAAGGATTTAATGGCTATGGCGAAGAAAGTGGAACTACTAATTAAAGATGAAAAGTTATACCTTAAAATAAGTCATCAAGCCAAAATGCTAGCAATTCAGAAATTTTCACCGGAGGTACACATTAAAAAGTTAAACAATATTTATTTAGAATCTTTAGGCAGATAATATACATTTATGACAACCAAGAATAAAGGTGGTAGAAATTTTTATTTAAATGAAGACAATTCAATTTATGTGAAATCAAATCACAATGAAGTCAATAGTGGTGTGGAGCACTTTAAGCAATTAAAAATCGATCCTAAAACTATTCGTGATTCAACTTTAAGTCAAATTTATAAGGAGCGACTACGCTTTGCTGAATTTCTCAAATACTTAATGACCGGAAAAGATAAACTTTCAAAGGAGCAAATCGTCCAAAATCTTTATGACCATCCTGATGGTATTAAACACTTCAAGTATAAGGTAAATGAGGATAGCACTGCTAACTAACGGTATTTATCCATACGTAATGGGAGGGATGCAGAAACACTCCTACTTTCTTGCTAAGTATCTGGCACAAAAAGAGGTTTATGTAGATTTGTACCACTATAGAGATGAAGCTTTAGCCAACAATGAAGATCCTTTTTCCTCAGAAGAACTAAAATTTCTAAACATAATTGAAGTTGAATATCCCCGTGCAAAAAAATTCCCGGGGCATTACCTATACGAGCAGTATTTGTATTCATACAAAGTATATAAAGCAGTAATTAACAGGGAACTGCCAGATTTTATTTATGCCAAGGGGTTTTCCGGCTGGGCTTTAATTAAAAATAAACAGAATTTACAAAGGGAAATACCTGTTGGGGTGAATTTTCACGGCTATGAAATGTTTCAGCAGTGGCCTGATTTTAAAACCGGGATAAAACTTCAAATGTTAAAGCTTCCGGTAAAATATAATGTTTCAAAAGCAGATTATGTTTTTTCCTATGGAGGAAAAGTTTCTGATATTATTGGAAAGATTGGAAGTAACTCTAAAATAATTGAAATTCCTACAGGAATAGGAGCAAGCTGGTTAGCTTCAGATATTAGCCAAAGAAAGCCTAAAGGAAAGCGGAAGTTCATTTTTGTTGGAAGGGCCGAAAGGAGAAAAGGAATTGTAGAAATAAATAAATTTTTGTCCTCTACACAGGATCAAAATTTTGAATTTCACTTTGTTGGCCCTATTAAAGAGGCTGAAAAAATTAAAAAGCCTAATGTAGTATATCACGGCGCAATACGTGAACAGGTTGAGCTTCAGAAAATTTTAGATCAAATGGACGTGCTGGTTTGTCCCAGCTATTCTGAAGGTATGCCTAATGTTATTATGGAAGCAATGGCCAGAGGGCTTGCCATTATTGCAACAGATGTAGGGGCTGTAAACCAAATGGTAGATGCTGGCAATGGTTGGCTAATTGCTGGTAAAGATATTACCTCAGGAATTACAAGAGCTGTTTCAGCAGCCCTCCAGCTTTCTGAAACTCAAATATTAGATAAAAAGAAACGATCTACAGAAAAAGTTCGGGAACATTTCACCTGGGAAAAAGTTATAGATAAAACCATCAAAGAAATAAAGATTTGTATAAATATCTAAATCCCATATTACTTTATAAAAACCTATTCCTGCCAGTAGTTCTTATAATTCTTTTGGGAATTTTTACAAATTTTGTAGTCGCCGGCGGCGCTTTATTAATCTATCTTTTTAGCTCACGTTCTGATGATATACCTCAGTTTCTACTACTTTTATTATTAGCTACATTTATATTGGCGTCTAATTTATCTCCCAGTTTAAGTTTTGCTCAAAATTTTCGTTTCCTGGCTTTAGGAGGAGCGCTTTTATATTTATTTTACAACAAAGGTATCCCTAAGAATCCAGGTAACTATATTCTTCCCTTTGCCATTTATGCCACATTTATAAGCTTGATATTTTCGCCACTGGGATTTGATGCTGTGCTTAGGGGTTTGGCATACTGGCTAATTGCCATAGTAATTTTTACACTTTATGAAAAGTCATACTTCAATTTTCCGGCTAGCACCTCACAAATTATCCTGGGTTTTTTAATTCTGGTTTTCGGTTTAAACTCTTTGCTCATCTTTGGAGGTCCCGAAATGTATTTGGTTGGGAGATTTAGAGGTGTCATGGGTAACCCAAATGAACTGGGTCTCATAGCCGCATTTAGCTATGGTATTATCGATCTATTAAAGAGTAGAAATGAAACAGATTTTAGCCGCCGTGGATTTCTTCTTCTTAAAATTATTTTAGTTGCCATTATTATTTTCACCGGCTCACGAACCGCATTGTTTGGTCTTATTTTATATGAAATTACCTTCAGATTATTCCAGAATAAACTTTTACTAGCTGTTTCCCTACTAACATTGGGCACTCTATACTACATAAGTTTGTCTATTGATCCTGTTGCTATAATTCAATCATTAGGACTTTCGCAGGAACTGAGGGTCGAAAGTTTAATAACCGGAAGTGGGCGGACTGAAGTATGGAAGATAGCCTGGGAGGAAATCAAGCTCAACCCCTGGTTTGGACAGGGAATGCTGTATGATCAATATTTCATTGAAGAATATGTAGACCAAAATCTATCTGGTGTAGTAGCAAGGCACTGGGCGGGAATTTGGAATTCATATTTAAGTTTGTTGATGGATGTTGGTATAATAGGTTTAGTTGCTTTTTTCTTCTTTATTTATAAAGTTTTTAACCTCTCGAATCAGAGAAATTTGGCGGCTGCATTTTTAGTTTTGACACTATTTGCAGGAATCACCGAGTCCTGGATGGCGGCTTCAATGAATGCATTCACCCCAATGTTTATGCTTTATTGGGCAATACAATCACATCCTGTAAATGACCCCGAGGAGGTAATAGAGGAATGAAGATATTAGTTTTATATTCCCGTCTTACAGGTTACTGGATGGCTTGTATGCAGGTTGACCATCAACAAGCAGGAAATGAATACCTGGTAATAAGAAAAAATCCAAGCCCGGAAGCTCCTTTTCAAATAAATCCAGAAAAGGGAATAGAAATACTGGATGGTGATGGACTTAGTGCACAGGAATTAACAGCTACAGCCATAGCTTTTCAGCCAGACCTTTTATATGTGGCCGGTTGGGCAGATAAGCGCTATTTAGAAACAGCGCTGCATTTTGAAAAAGAAGGATTGCCTGTTATTACGGGAATGGACAATCAATGGCTGGGTAATCTTAAACAGCGAATTGCTGGGGTAATGAGTCCCATATTGGTCAAAAAATATTTTACGCATATTTGGATTCCTGGTTTTCCTCAGCATGTATTTGCAAGCAAGCTGGGTTTTTCTTCAGAAAACATTTTACGGGGGCTTTATTGTGCAGATGACCGGCTTTTTAAGGGGATTTCCCAGTCTGGCTATACTAAGCAAATAACCTTTGTAGGGCGGCTTGTGGAACATAAGGGTTTAAAGATCCTTTTTGATGTGATTAATGAGCTTATTAGAGAGAATAAATTGGCGTTAACTGTACATATTATTGGAAACGGGCCTTTGGCCGGGGAAATCCCAAAGCATGACAATATAAAACACAATGCATTTGTAGCGCCTGAAGCTTTGCCCGGGTTGCTGGAAAATGCCGGTTTCCTTATTCTTCCCAGTTTATACGAAGCCTGGGGCGTGGTGGTTCATGAAGCGGTTTTGGCCGGGCTGCCGGTAATAACAACACAGCAAACAGGGGCCGCATCAGAATTTGTGATCCACGGGCATAATGGGTTTATTTATGGGGCTACAGATAAGGAAGCACTCAAAAAAACACTTTTGGAAATTCAAACCTTACCGGAAGAGAAGTACCTGCAAATGTCCCGAAACAGCAAAAAATTGGCAGAAAGGATCAGCTTAAATACCTGGTCTGCAACCTTAAATTCTGTAGTTACAAATTGAAAAAAAGCACAGGAAAAAAGATTCTCATTTTTATTGATTGGTTTTTGCCTGGGTACAAAGCCGGTGGTCCTATCCAGTCGGTAGTCAATTTGATCAGCCATTTGGGAGATGAGATTGCCTTTGATGTGGTAACCTCAAATAAAGACCTGGGAGAAGATTCTGCGTATCCCGATATTCCGAGTAACCAGTGGCTGCAAAAAGAAAATTATCGTGTGATATATCTCGATGAGGAAAATCAATCTTTAAAGCGTTACAGGGAAATACTGGCATCAAAAGCCTATGATGCTGTTTACTTTAACTCTCTATTTTCGGTTAATTTCACTTTAAAGCCATTATTGGTTTTAAGAAGAATTACTACTAAAATCATTTTAGCACCCCGGGGAATGTTGGGGCAAGGTGCTTTACAGATAAAGCCCTTAAAGAAGAAACTGTTTTTAAAACTTTTTCGTATTTCCGGGGTTAGCGGCAGGATCAACTTTCATGCAACAGCGGCTTCAGAGGCTGCAGAGATAAAAAAACATTTTGGGAATGAGGCAAAAGTAAAGGTTGCTACCAATCTTTCTGCAGTAATGCCGGGATCATTTCCGAAGAAAAATAAAGAACAAGGGAAGCTAAAACTGTTCTTCCTCTCCCGAATCAGTAAAAAGAAGAACCTGAAAGCGGCCCTTCAGTTTTTGTCCGGTATAAATGAGCAGTTTCAAATTACTTTCAGCATCATTGGTCCTGTAGAAGAAGCTGATTACTGGAAGGATTGTGAGGAGATTATTAAAAGTCTGCCTAAACATATTTCAGTAAATTACTTAGGTGCGGTACCTAACCATCAATTAAAAGAGATTTTAAAAGATGAGCATTTTATGTTGCTGCCTACCTTTCACGAAAACTTTGGGCACGTGATCATGGAATCCTGGCAAAATGCGTGTCCGGTAATCATTTCAGATCAGACTCCGTGGGCAGATCTTAAATCTAAAAAAACAGGATTCGATATTCCTTTAAAGGAAGAAGAGGATTTTATAAAAGCAATAGAACAAGCAGCATGCATGGATCAATCTGAATATGACGTATGGTCCAAAAATGCTTTTGATTTCGCAAAAGCCTATTGCAACGATCCAAAAGCTGTGGACGCGAGCAGAGAGTTGTTTGTCTAAAATGCTATAGGTTGTAGGCTTTAAGCTAAAAGCTAAATAATTCGGCAAAATTCAAGTTGTAAAAGCACCTGTTAAGACGAGTAATAATCATTGAAATTTCAATTAAACTTTACATAAAGCCCATAGCCTAACGCTTGGAGCCTACAGAATAAAAACAAATGAAAAGAATATTAGTTACCGGTGGTGCCGGTTTTATTGGTTCTCATACTGTAGTTGAATTATTAAACAGCAACTATGAAGTAGTAATTGCAGACGATTTATCTAATTCTTCTATGGAAGTTCTCAATGGAATAGAACATATCACGGGGCAGTATCCAATTTTTGAAAAAATAGATCTTAAATGTAAAAATTCTGTTTCAGAATTATTCAACAAGTACACCAACATTGAAAGTGTCATTCATTTTGCTGCACATAAAGCTGTTGGTGAAAGTGTACAGAACCCTTTAAAGTACTATGAAAATAATCTTTCGCCGTTGGTCTATATTTTACAGGAATTACATTCATTACAACGTCCAATACATTTTATTTTCAGTTCCTCGTGTACAGTTTATGGTGATACCTCTATTAGTCCCATAACAGAGGACGCAGAAGTAAAGTCTGCAGCTTCTCCTTATGGTAATACAAAACAAATAGGAGAAGAAATTCTTAAAGATACCTGTAAGAGTAATAATTTTTTAAACGTAATATCCTTAAGGTATTTTAATCCCATTGGGGCACATCCATCTAATAATATTGGAGAATTACCTCAAGGTAAACCACAAAACCTGGTGCCGTTCATAACACAAACAGCTGCAGGACTTCACAATTCCTTAACCGTTCACGGAGATGATTATCCTACACCCGATGGAACCTGCATAAGAGATTATATAGATGTGGTTGATTTGGCAAAAGCACATGTGTTGGCTTTAAAACGACTAATCAACGGAGAAAACAAGGAAAATTACGAAGTCTTCAATCTTGGGACAGGAAAAGGTAGTAGCGTAAAGGAAGTTATCCAGAGTTTTGAAAAGATGTCAGCTATGTCTTTAACATATAAAGTTGGACCGAGAAGGTACGGGGACGTAGTTACAGCTTTTGCGAATACTTCTAAAGCGGAAAAAATTCTTGGCTGGAAATCAAAAACATCTTTAGACAAATCAATTTTGAAGGCGTGGAATTGGGAAAAGAAAATCAGAAATATTAAAAATAAATAATGAAAAGAATTTTAGTAACCGGTGGAGCCGGATTTGTAGGATCTCACCTTTGTACAAGGCTCATAGAAGAAGGCAATGAGGTTATTTGCCTGGATAATTACTTTACAGGAAATAAAAAAAATATAGTTCATTTATTGGAAAACCATTTTTTTGAATTGGTAAGGCACGACATTACAGAACCTTATTACGCAGAGGTAGACGAAATCTATAACCTCGCCTGCCCGGCTTCCCCCGTTCACTACCAGTACAACCCCATTAAAACGATGAAAACTTCAGTGATGGGAGCGATAAATTCCCTTGGACTTGCAAAAAGAGTTAATGCAAAGATACTGCAGGCCAGCACCAGTGAAGTCTACGGAGATCCTAAGGTGCATCCACAACCGGAGAGCTACTGGGGAAATGTAAATCCTATCGGAACTCGTTCATGTTATGATGAAGGAAAAAGAGCCGCCGAAACATTGTTTATGGATTATCATCACCAAAATCGAGTAAAAGTCAAGATCATCAGGATCTTTAATACCTATGGACCCAATATGAATCCCGAAGATGGAAGGGTGGTTTCCAATTTTATTGTTCAGGCCTTAAGAGGAGAAGATATTACCATCTTTGGAAATGGAACTCAAACCCGCAGTTTCCAATATGTGGATGATCTGGTGGAAGGGATGATAAGAATGATGAACAGCAGGGATGGTTTTCTGGGGCCGGTTAACCTAGGAAATCCGGGAGAGTTTACTATGCTTGAACTAGCTGATAAGATTATTGAACTCACTGGATCATCATCTAAAATTATTCATTTAGAGTTGCCAAAAGATGATCCTACTCAAAGGAAACCATTGATTGACCTGGCGAAGAAGGAATTAAATGGTTGGGAGCCGAAGGTGAAATTAGAAGAAGGATTGGTAAAAACAATTGCTTATTTTGACGAGTTGCTGAAGGAGGAGAAGGTTTTAGCTTAATTTAAATTTACTCGGTGGCCACTGAAAATTTTTGCTCCTACTCCTCTGTACCCAATATTATCCTGGTCCTCAGTGGTCCAAAACCTGTTCTCGATACAAATACTTCACCGCTCCTGCGGTTCCGTATTCACTCGAACTGACGGTTTTGGCAATCGGGAGCAGAAAGTGGAATGCTCAATTTGGAAGCATTTGGCCTTCAGTTCGAGTGCTGGCACAACTGCAGAGCAGGTGGGACAGTGTATCGAGAACAGGCCAAAATCAATTCGAAGAATTATAACTTAATGAAAACAGATCTTTCTAAATACGACAACAGCTGGTACCAACCCGGGAGTAAATTGAAAACATCTTTTTGGTATTTCATTAATGTGCTGTTTTTTCTGAATCCACTCAACCCGGTTTCGGGAATTAAGGTGAAGCTATTGAGATTATTTGGGGCTAAGATTGGTGAAGGTGTTGTTATAAAGCCAGGCGTAAATATCAAATATCCCTGCAAGCTTGAGATCGGTAACCACAGTTGGATAGGAGAAAAGGTGTGGATCGACAACCTGGGGCAGGTAAGCATAGGCAACAATGTATGCATTTCTCAGGGAGCCATGCTGCTTTGCGGGAATCACAACTACAAAGAGCCAACTTTTGATTTGATCGTGAAGGATATTGTTTTGGAGGACGGGGTATGGATCGGAGCGCAAAGTGTGGTTTGTCCGGGAGTGATTTGCAGATCTCACAGTATACTGGCAGTGAACTCTGTGGCAACGAAAGATCTGGAGCCTTACAAGATCTACCAGGGAAATCCTGCAGTTGAAGTGAGAGAGCGGGTGATTGGAGATGGGATTGCCACGCCGGCTGTGAAGTGAAAATCAAATCACAAGCACCAAATTCCAAGACCATTTTTTTTCAATAAAAGACAAAGAATTAGTAAAACTGCCTATTCTCGATACATTTTCCTCATTTGCACAGCAAATAAAGAAAACACTCGAATTGACGGCATTCGTGAATTGGCGGCTAAATGGCAGCAAGAAATAGAGTAAATGACGAGGGGGCAGATTGCCACGTCGGCTAGCACCTTTTCTAAACAATAAATTTTCACGAGTTATCAGAACAGTAGTTTTTAATATCCAGCCCTTGTTCTCGATACGATCCCGACCGTCAGTTCGAGTGCTTTCACAACTGCAAAGCAGTTGTGGAAAGTGTATCGAGAACAGGCCGGGATCACTCGAACTGACGGGCACTAAGATTAAATAAAAATGAAAATTTCAATAATAACCGCAACCTACAACTCTGAAGCAAGTATAGGTTCTGCCCTGCAATCCATTGCTGAACAAAATTACAAGAACGTGGAAGTGCTTTTAATCGACGGCAAATCAAAGGACAACACCATAGAGGTGTCAAAAAAGGCATTTTCGGGAGAGCTTAAAATTATTTCCGAAAAAGACCGGGGAATTTATGATGCTTTGAACAAAGGTATTTACCATGCCACCGGAGACATCATTGGCTTTGTTCATTCAGATGATCTCTTGGCTTCAGCAGATGTGCTTCCTGAATTAGCTAAAGCTTTTGAAGAAACGGGAGCTGACGGTGTTTATGGAGATTTGCAATATGTAAGCAAAGAAAATACTTCACAAGTTATCCGCTACTGGAAAAGTGAAGACTTTACAGCTTCCCTGTTAACCCGGGGTTGGATGCCTGCCCATCCCAGCCTATTTCTTAAAAAAGAAGTGTATGAAAAACACGGCTGTTTTGACTTAAATTATTCTATTGCCGCGGATTATGATTTTATGCTGAGAATCTTACAAGATCCTGATCTCAAATTCTCGTACCTGCCAAAGGTGATCACCAAAATGAGAGTCGGTGGTGCCAGTAACCGCAGCATCAAAAATATTGTTCAAAAATCCGCAGAGGATTATAGAGCCCTTTCAAAAAACAAGATCCCAAACCCGGCAAGAGTGCTGGCAATGAAGAACCTTAGTAAGATCTCGCAGTTTGTGAAAAAATAGCTATTGGCTATTGGCCGTTAGCTGTTGGCTGGAGCTAGAAGAAACCAAAGGCTAATAGCTAAAGGCTAATGGCTCAACCAAGAAAAAACAACATACATTATACATTCTTCAGGTCGTCCCCTACCCGACCTACTAACCTCCAACAATTATGAACATTCTCGATCAAGAAGTAATTCTGGAATTTTTTCGCGACAATTATATGTGGTTCGTGACCTGTGTATTCCTGGGAACCTTTGGGCTCACCTATTACCTTATCCCTAAAGTGCTGTGGGTGACTAAAGAGAAGAACCTAATGGCACATGTAAACGACCGCAGCTCTCATGCCAGTGCTGTGCCTTCTTTTGGAGGGGTAGCTTTTTACATCTCCATTATCATGGTACTGTCCATCCTGCAGAGTATGAGGCTCACGTATATTGGAAACCACCTGATCGCAGCGATCACCATTCTCTTCATGGTGGGTCTTAAAGATGATCTGGTGATTTCCACAGCCCGGGTAAAGTTATTTGGACAGGCGGTGGCTGCAATGTTCCTCATATTTTCGCCCGAAATGGCCCAAAATACACTCCACGGCTTTTTAGGTATTTATGAGATCCCCTTGTGGGCAGGATATGTTATTAAAACTTTTCTGGTAGTAGCTTTAATAAATGCCTTTAACCTTATTGATGGTATCGATGGCCTCGCCGCCATAGTAGGTATTGTGATCAGCTCCGTATATGCTTATATCTTCTATCTCTCTTTCCAACCTTACTATGTATTGATCAGCATAAGTATAGCCGGGATCCTTGCAGCGTTTTTAAGATATAATTTCTCCAGGGGGGCAAACAAGATCTTCATGGGAGATTCCGGCAGCCTGGTAATAGGTCTGATGCTTGCTTTTTTAAGTCTGAAATTCCTGGTAATGGAACCTCATACTGAAATACTTGATGCAGGTTATGATCCGGGAAACCGCCTGTTGTTTCTGGCCTGTCTCCTGTTTATTCCTGCATTTGATACCCTGCGGGTGATGATCCTCCGGAAGATGGGTGGTACTTCAATGTTCACGGCAGACCGCAACCATATGCATCATGTGCTGCTCGATCTTGGCCTGCCCCACTGGAAAGCCAGCCTTGGCATAGGCCTCCTTAACTTGATCGTGATATGGACCTTCTTTTACTTTGCAAATAAGCTCCCCCAGGCCTGGTTATTCTTCCTGGTGGTCCTTCTTTATTCTTCCAGTTTCCTACTTTTTATGAGGCTAAAGAAGTTGAGTAGTAAAACCGCCAGACAAACCATCCGTCGATCTGAATTCAGCATGGACTCAAAATGAATGGTTAAAATCTAAGGAATAAGGATTAATCGTTTTCACAGATTATCCCGGTCATACTGACCACTGACCACTAGAAAATGATCATTGTTAATTGCGTGATTGTTCCCTGTTAATTGTTAACTCTTTAATTGTTAATTGTTTCTTAAACAATTATCTTCGCCCTCTTATTAAAAAACTGCATGAAATTTCCTTTACCCTATACGTTTTTTATTGGAGCATTGGCCCTCCTAATCAGTACTTCCTGTGTATCCCGAAAAAAGATCGCCTACTTCCAGGGGATTGAAAATATTGAACAGTTGGAAACAGAGAGGAATGTGAAAATCCAGCCGGGAGATCTGCTAAGCATTATAGTTTCGGCACCTGAATTACAGGCCGCTCAACCCTTTAATAACTTTAGACCCATGCCGGGAATTGGACAGGGTTCAGGCGGAGGAAGTAATCAGGAGCCTCTTACGTATCTGGTAGGTGAGGACGGTGATATAGACTTTCCGACACTTGGAGAAATGGAGGTAACCGGAATGACCGGCAAGGAGCTGGAAAAAAAACTTAAAGATCAGCTTACCTCCTATTTGCAGGATCCTGTAGTAACCGTAAGGGTGGAGAATTTCCAAATCAGTATTCTTGGAGAAGTGGCCGGTCCCGGAACATTTCACATAGAGAACGATGATATCAGTTTACCTCAGGCTTTGGGCCTTGCCGGGGACATTACTCTTTCCGGAAAACGATCTAATGTCCTTGTAGTCCGGGAGGAAAACGGAACCAGAACTCATGCGTACCTTGATCTAACCGATGCAGCAGTCATTAATTCTCCTTTTTATTATCTAAAGCAAAATGACGTGGTATACGTAGAACCCATTGGTTCGAAGATCCAAACTACCGGCTGGCTTGGAACTACGGCAAGCTATTTGTCTATAGCTTCTGTAGCACTTTCACTAATATTCCTGTTTACAAAATAATATGGCACAGAATCAAAATAAGCCTGTAAGAGCTAATCCTGCCGGCGAAATTAACATAAGAGAAGAACTGGAGAAATACCTGCGCTACTGGCCGTGGTTCCTCCTGTGCGTCATTTTAGCACTCGGGCTGGCCTACCTGAAACTTCGCAGCACCACCCCGGTCTATGCTACAACCGCGACTATTATCATTAAAGATGGCAAGAACAGCCAGAATTCAGAAATGGCTGCTTTCGCGGAATTAGGTCTGCTTAACGGGATGAACAGCAACAGTATCCAGAATGAGATTGGCATCCTACGCTCCCGTCGTCTAATGGAAGAAGTGGTAAAAGCGCTGAATATCAATATCGTTTATTATGATGAGGAGCGGCTTAGAAATCCTGAACTTTATCAAAATACCCCGTTCCTTGTTAAGCCCTTGAGCCTGCAGGAGAGCGTACAACAGTCGGGTGCGGGATTACGCATTTCTTATCTCGGAAACAATGAACTTCAGGTGATGAGGCTTGCCGACGGTAAGACCTTTAAAACGGAATTCGGAGCCCCTGTGGATCTTGGCTTCGGAAAAATTCTGGTTGTAAGAAATAGGTTTGCTGCTGAAGGAAGTCTTCAGGAAGACCGGCCGATCCTGGTAAATCTTGTTCCCACCGAAAGAGTGGCCAGTGCATACAGAAATGAATTGGCTGTACGAATTAAAGAAGCTAACTCCAGTCTGATTGAACTTGCTCTGAATGACGCTGTACGTCCTAAAGCTGAAGATATACTTGACCAACTGGTACTGGAATACAATCGAGAAGCCATTGAAGACAAGAACCTGGTGGCAATGAACACTGCCGAATTTATTGATGAACGGCTGGCTATCATCAATGAAGAACTGGATTCGGTGGAGACCGGAAAGGTAGAATTTAAAGAAGATAACCGGCTTACCAGCATAGAGGCAGAATCTCAGCTTTTTATGACCAGCGCCAGCGACTTCAAGAGACGTCAACAGGAACTGGATACGCAGATCGAACTGGTAAATGCTATGACAGCATATTTACGCTCCAGTAGTATTGAGGATCTTTTGCCGGCCAATTTGGGTATCGAAGAAACAGCTGTTAATACTTCTATTGCAGCATACAACGAACTCGTCCTGGAACGGAATCGCGTCCTTAGCGGGTCGACCGAAAGGAACCCGGTGGTGGTGAAACTGAACCGGCAATTGGAGGAACTAAGGGCAAACGTCCTGCAAAGTTTGAATCGCCTGGAGGCCAACCTGGAAATAGCTGAATCAAATCTTAACAGGGAAGCCGCTGCCATAGGTTCACAGATCGCGGCAGTTCCCTCACAGGAAAAACAATTCAGAGGTATTGAACGTCAGCAACAGATCAAGGAAACCCTTTACTTGTTTCTGCTTCAAAAGAGGGAAGAAAATTCCCTTTCGCTGGCAGTCACGGCCCCAAAGGCAAAGATTGTTGACAGTGCTTTCAGTTCTGCTGTTCCTATTTCTCCAAATCCCCGCAGCACTTATCTTACTGCACTTCTTTTAGGGCTGGGAATCCCCTTTGCCTTTATCTACAGCAAAAATCTACTGAACAACAAGATCAGTAGCAGGAAAGATCTGGAAAGTCTGGTAAATGACATACCGGTAGTTGGAGAAATCCCGAAGATCGGAAAAGGAATGAACGATCTTATCGAAAAGAACGATCGTTCTGTGCTGGCAGAATCCTTCAGGATTCTCCATACAAACCTGCAGTACCTGCTGGTGAATTCCGTAGGCAAAGCTAATGGGATCAGCATCATTGTAACTTCCACTATTAAAGGGGAAGGAAAAACTTTTACAGCATTTAACCTGGCCACAACCCTTGCTAATACAGGCAAAAAAGTTATTGTAGTAGGAGGAGATCTAAGAAATCCACAACTACAGCGATATGTTCCTGAAAGCAAGACCTGGCTAGGGGTAAGTGATTATCTGGTAAACAATAGCCTTAATTTAAAAGAACTTATAAAAAAATCAAACATCAGTCCCGATCTGGACCTGCTTTCTTCAGGAAGCATTCCTCCAAATCCTTCTGAATTACTTAGACAGGAAAAGGCAAAGCAGATGTTCAAAGAACTGGAAAACATGTATGACTATGTGATCATAGACACGGCTCCTTCCATGCTGGTGGCAGACACCTTCCTCATCAACCAGTACGCAGATCTTACACTTTACGTAGTCCGTGCCGGCTACACCCAAAGAAAATTACTCGATTTTGCAGCTTCTGCCAAAAGAGACGGTAAATTGAGCGAAGTCAGTTTTGTCTTGAATAACGTAGAAGCCGCACAATTCGGTTATGGGAACAAGTATGGCTATTATTACACCTACGGCGAGGAACAGGGAGGATTCTGGAAAAGATTGAAGAACAGAGCTGCTTTCTGGTAAGCTGAAGTTCGAGTTACAAAGATAGAAGTACAAAGGTAGGAGCGCCGTCAGTTCGAGTTGTTTTTTCAAGGCCGTCATTTCGAGTGGTTTTTGCTGAGCGGTAGCGAAGGAAAAAATGTATCGAGAAGAAGGCCATCCTACCCCTTGTTCTCGATACGAATTTGGCCGTCAGTTCGAGTGCCGGTGACCGAACGGAAGTGAGGGCAACGGTGTATCGAGAACAGAGACGTCGAACTCTCCCCTTGTTCTCGATACAAATTTGGCCGTCAGTTCGAGTGATTTTACAACTGCGTTGAAGTTGTGAAATTGTATCGAGAACAGGCCAAATTCACTCGAACTGACGGGGAAAGAATAGCCGTCACTTCTACCACCCACCACTCCGAATCAGCCGTCAGTTCGAGTGATTTTCCAGAGCGGAAGCGAGGGGAAATTGTATCGAGAACAGAGGAGTCTCTGATTCCTTAGATCTCGATACAAATTTCAAAACCGGTTCTCAATACAATTCTGCAACTATCCAGTTGCAGAATCACTCGAACTGACGGTTTGGAATTTTACTCGAATAGACATGAAACTCAGTTACGTCTACATCCTCAAATGCACTGATGACACCTACTACACAGGTATTACTTCAAATCTTCAAAAGCGCCTTGTAGAACATCAATCTGCAAAATATCCGGAGAGTTATACAGCTAAGAGATTACCTGTAGAATTGGTTTTTTATGCAGAATTTACTGATATCAATATAGCCATCCTTCAGGAGAAACAAATTAAAAGCTGGTCCAGAGCTAAAAAGGAAGCAGCAATAGAAGGAAGATTTGAAGACCTTCCGAATCTGGCAAAGAAGAAGTTTAAAAAGTAGAATCCCTAGCCGTCAGTTCGAGTGATTTTCAAGAGCGAGAGCGAAGTAAAATATTATCGAGAACAGAGGGGTACTAAAGTAAGAAGTACAAAGGTAGAAGTTGTTTTTCCCATGGCCGTCACTTCGAGTGGTTTTTACTGAGAGGTAGCGAAGGAAAAAATGTATCGAGAAGAAGGCCATACTACCCCTTGTTCTCGATACAAATTTGGCCGTCAGTTCGAGTGATTTTACAACTGCGTTGCAGATGTAAAATTGTATCGAGAACAGGCCAAATTCAGTCGAACTGACCGGGTGCCGAATTGCCGTCAGTTCGAGTGCCGGTGACCAAAATAACAGAAAATAAAAGAGAGCAGTTGAAAAAGACCGACAAATACCTCAGTCAATAATTTGTAAATCAGCATCTATAACTTAAACTTCATTATTTTAAGAAATATTTCTTAGTTTCTCCAATAACCTTCCCAATTCTAAACTGTAATTTTGAAGTATCTAAAACCAACTCGATGAGATCACCCAAGCTGTTCTTTTACCTGTTCCTCTTTTTTGTCACTACAGGTTTTGCACAAATTGAAGAAAAAGACAAAGATCTTGGATACGAAGGAGAAATTCTTGACACCACTGAAACTTACCAGAGAGGAATTGACTACTCAGCCGTAGTGAATTTTAAAGGCATGGCCTCCACAGAGGATGAGTTGCCTTTTTGGATGCATCAAAACAAGGTGGGCCGGGTAAATCCTGACTCCAATATTTCCACATGGTTTACCGGAAAAGCCCTTACTTACCTGAACCTTGACAGTTTTATTGAAGCCGGAGTAGGATTAGTTTATCTGGATGGTACAAATGATGAATTTGCCATTGATGAACTTTATGCACATTACGAGTACAAATGGCTGCAGATCACTGCAGGGCAAAAGCACAAGCCAATCATGTACAATGGTTTAAGTGCAACAAATGAGAACATGCTGTGGTCCCTTAATCACCGGCCTCTACCGGGAATTGAAATTGGAACTAATCGTCCTGTATTTTTCTCTGGTAGTGATAATACTGCTGAACCAACGGGATTAGGTTTTGAAGCTTCCTGGGAAGAATACTTTATGGGAAAAGACAGGTATGTGGAAGGGGCAATGCTCCACCACAAAAATTTGCGCCTTGTATACCGGTTTAGCGAACAATGGGAGCTAAAAGCAGGTATCCACCACTTCGCGCAATGGGGCGGCAGTCCGGCAGGCGACGAATCTCAAAAACGTCCTTCTTCCTTCAGTGATTATCTTGAGGTGATCTCGGGACAGGGAGGAGAATCCGGGCTGGATCCAAATGCGGATGTTCTGGCAAATCACCTGGGAAGCTATGAGTTGTTTGTTTCAAAGAGATTTCCAAATTACAGGCTTCAGTTTATTTATAATCACATCTTTGAAGATTCCTGGGGCATGGGCTTCGGAAATTTCCCCGATGGTCGTTACGGCGTTTATTATGAGGATGTAGACACTGAACGTCTTTTCAATTCCTTCATTCTTGAATATTTCACCACCCGAAATCAGCGAAATCCGGAAGGCACCATTTCCAGACTTGAGTATTTCAGCCATGGAATTTATCGTTCAGGGTGGACCTACCAAAACAGAATAATTGGAGCCCCTTTCTTTACCGCTAATGAAGATGGCTTGGGAATATCCAATAATAAATTTTCTACCATTCATGTTGGTGCCGGCGGAAGGCTTCCTTTCGGGACATATAACCTGCCCTATAAATTACTCCTGAGCTATGACCATAGAGAAGGCTCCTGGACCAACTGGATCAATCCTAACGAGAATGTACTTCATGCTTATGCCACCGCCACAGTAATGGATCGTGCTTTTAAAGTCAACGTAGAAATAGGAGCCGATTTTGGCGCTGATGCCGGTTCGGCCTTTGGAGCAGGTCTGCATCTTGTTTATGAGATCGAACCCAGAGATTTTTAAATTATAATTTATAAGTTTAATGGCGGGTCTTTCTATTTCTGAAGGATCCGCTTTTTATATATTTTAAGTCTATTATTATTTCCTTTCATCTTTCTGTTCTGACTCTTCTTCCGGCTCTTCTCTTTGGCCTGAAAGCCCCTGCCCAGGAACTTCAGATTTCGGGAGAAGTGCAATTGCATTTAATGGGAGGTACGGGAGAAAATCTGCCTTTCTGGATGCATAGTAACAACCGGGGCCGAATTGGAAAAGAATCAAATCTTCTTGGGGTCACCTCCCTTCTTGCTGAATATTCCTTTTACAACGGAAGTACGCTAAGCATAGGAGCAGGAGTTTTTTCGGGAGATCAATTGCACAATGAAATAGCCGTTGACCAGGCTTATGTAGAATTTAAAAACAACTGGTTTAAAATTACCGCAGGTGCAAAACAACAGCCGGAGATCTACAATGGATTAAGTGGCACCAACAACTCTATTCTTCATTCTTTAAATGCTCGTCCCTTCCCTGGCCTAAAAGTGGCCACGGCTCATCCTTTAATGATAGTTCCCGGCATCGGTTTCGAAGCAGAATGGGCAGAATATCTATTGGAAGAAGATAGGTTGATCCCATGGACAAGAGTACACCAAAAGAGTCTTCATCTTGTTCTTCAGCCTTCAAATGATTGGGAGATCACAGCGGGGCTACTCCACTTTGCACAATGGGGAGGTACTTCTCCTGAATGGGGAGAACAGCCAGCCGGGCCGACAGATTACTTAAAGATCGTTACCGGCCGCCATGGAGGGGAAGCCGCTATAGAAACAGAGCGTCAAAATTCTTTGGGAAATCACCTGGGTTCCTGGGAGTTAAACGTAAGAAAACAATTTGAATTTTCATCGGTGGAGTTTATCTACAACAGCATCTTCGAAGATGGTTCCGGAAGTCGCCTGGCCAACTTCCCCGATGGCAGGTACGGCATCTTTTGGAAGAGTCGAGAAGAAGAAGGATTTCTTTCCGCTCTTATGTATGAATTCTATTATACCAAAGATCAGAGCCAGACCGGACCTCATCTTTATGACCAGTACTTCAACAGCTATCTCTATCGGTCAGGCTGGACATATCATGAAAAAGTAATTGGCGCACCTTTTTTCTTGTATGATAAGGAAGTTGATCAAATTATCAACAACAAGTTTATTGTGCATCATCTGGGCATCAGTGGTAATATTTTAACTCCCACTGACATTTACCCTTATCGTTTCCTGCTTTCCTATGCGCAAAATGAGGGAACCTATGGCAGATCTCTTTTCCCTTCAGGAGAAACTGAAAAAAAACTTTCCCTCCTCTTTCATACCCGCCTGTATAATAGTCTCTACGAAAATTTCCAGATCGATCTCCACGTCGCTGCTGATTACAGCAATATGGCTGTTCCCAATTATGCTGCAGGAGTGAGATTGAAGTACGAAATGCTTTAGAACCTGGACATCTCTGGAATACAAACTATTAGCCTTTAGCTATTGGCTTTAGCTTTTCTTTTGTCTGTTGCCGTTGGGGATTCTCCTGTCATCTCGACAGAGCATTTCTTTTGATAGAAAGAAAATGCGACGAGAGATCTAATTTCAGTATCAGACATCTAAAGATAAAAATTGATGGCCTTTGGTATTTAATTTTTTCTGCGAAAATCAGCGAAATCTGCGGGAAACTTTTGTTTTACCGGTTCCTATCCTTACAAAACAAATTCTCTCCGGGAGCTTCAGCTAAATACCTCGTGGACTTTGGGTGAAAATTTTTGTGGTCTCAAGAAAATTGGCATCTCCTTTTGTCATTCCGATGAAGGAGGAATCTCTCTGGTGCCCAAAAAGATTCTTCGCTCCGCAAAAGCTCCGCTCTGAATGACAAAATTTTCTGCGCCACTCTGCGAAATCAGCGGGAAAAAAGTTTTGACTCCTTTGCGCCAGCCTTTGCGCCCTTTGCGAGAAACAGTATTGAGAATTGAGTGCTGAGTATGAGATATCTGGTAGGAAATTGATCCTCCTCAACTTAAGATAAGCAGTAATGGCTGAAATTTTATGTCATACAAAAAGGCTTTCCGCGGATAAAATCTTATTCTCAATTGAAAATTCCTGATACCACTCAATTTGCTTTATTAATCCCTCCCGTAAAGTTGTAGCCGGATTATAATTCAGCAGCTTTCTGGCTTTTTCAATATTTGCACAGGTGCGGGATTGATCTCCGGCCCTTCTTGAGACAACCTCCAGGCGAATTTTGCGACCAAGTAATTCTTCAACCATGTTAATTCCCTCAATAGTCTTATGCTCCCCGGCTGCCCCTAAATTAATTATAGTTCCATCCAGGTTTTCGTATCTCAGGATGGCTTCATAAATTCCTTCCACTATATCTCCAACATAGGTAAAACTCCTTAAGTGCATTTCACTCCCCTCAAAGATCTTAAACGGCATATTAGTAAGTCCGCAGGCGATCAATTGAGCATAAAGCTTTTCCGGTCTCTCTCGTGGACCATAAACCGAAAACAAACGAAGTACTGAAGAAGATATTTTTCCTGAAAGACTCTGTTCTAAAATAAGTTTTTCTCCTGCCAGCTTGGTTTCACCGTAAATAGAAGCAGGATTGGGAACAGCATTTTCCGGGAAAGTTGCTTCAAGTCCATATACCGAAGACGTGGATATGAAAAAGAAATGTTTCAGATTGCGATTACTTAAGGCAAATTGAATGAGATTCTTGGTCGCTGTAATATTATTCGAATAGTAGTCATCAAAGCTACTACTGCCTGAAATTCCCGGTTGGGCGGCAAAATGCACGATAAAATCGAAATCTCTGTCCAGATTATGATAATGCTCTATCTCCCGAAGATCCATCTCTACTATTCTGCCACCTCTCAAAATAACTGCTTCAGCATTGGATCTTTTCTGCGCCACGTTATAATAATCGGAAAAATTATCAATACCCGTAACATCCATACCTGCAGAGAGCAATCTTTCCGCAGCATGAGATCCAAGGAACCCGGCTGCTCCCGTCACCAGTACTTTCATTAAAGTTAAATTTTAACTGCAAATTAACAATCTTTTATTCAGTTCAAAGGTTCTGAATAAAATAAAATACCTTTGCCTTCAGATTATTTAGATGGACTTTCAGCTCACCATTATAATTCCTCTTTACAACGAGGATGAGAATTTGCTCCGGCTTGAGGAGGAACTAATTTCCTATCTCAAAGAGGCCAGTGTTAATGTGTTTGTTCTGTTTGTCAATGACGGCTCAACGGACAGTAGCCTGTCAGTAATAAAACAAATCTCGCAGCGGAATAAAAATTTTGGATTTATCTCTTTTGATCAAAATTACGGACTAAGTGCAGCAATTAAAGCCGGAATAGATCACGCAACTACTCCTTTAATTGGTTACATGGATGCAGACCTGCAGACAAGTCCCGAAGATTTTGAGCTCCTGTTACCTTTTATAAAGGATAATGATCTGGTAACAGGAATGAGAGTAGATCGGCAGGATTCCAAAGTTAAGAAGATATCCTCCCGAATAGCGAACCATACACGCCGATTTTTTACAGATGACGGCATGGAAGACACCTGTTGCCCGCTCAAGATCATCAAGGCAGATTATGCTAAGAAGATCCCCATGTTTAGAGGTCTTCACAGGTTCTTACCTGCCATGGTGCTTCTGCAAGGTGGAAAAATAAAACAGGTTTCTATCCCGCATTATCCGAGGATGGCCGGGAAAGCAAAATTCAACTTCTTGAATCGTCTGGTCGATCCTTTCCTGGATTGCTTTGCCTATTTGTGGATGAAAAAAAATTACATCAATTACAAGATTAACCAGCAAAATGAGTAGCTGGCAAATTTTTACCCTGGGATTTGCAGCCCAACTGCTCTTCACCGGCAGATTTCTTTTTCAGTGGATTGCTTCTGAAAAGGCTAAAAAAGTTGTAACACCCTCTCTTTTCTGGAAGCTTTCTCTGCTGGGTTCCTTCCTTTTATTTCTTTACGGGGTGCTGCGGAATGACCCGGCCATTATTTTCGGGCAGGTTCTTATTTTTGGCATTTACATCCGAAACTTGCAACTACAGGGGGAATGGAAAAAGATATCTCGGCATTTCCGCTTTTTGATATTGGTGCTACCAATCATTACAATTATTTTTTTTAGCTTCAGCAGAAACCACACTTCTGAAGTTCTTTTTTTCAGAAATAATATTTCCAATTGGTTATTGATCCTTGGTTTTATTGGTCAGATAACTTTTGCACTGAGATTTGTGGTCCAATGGCTTTATTCTGAAAAGGTCAAAATTTCCATTCTCCCTTTGCCTTTTTGGATCCTTAGCATTACCGGAAGCGTTCTAATCCTCATCTACGCTGTTTTCAGAAAAGATCCTGTCTTATTTATAGGACACCTTGCCGGAATATTTATTTACATCCGTAATATTAATCTAAGCCGACACAATTATGCATCTGGATAGTAAGTATCTCTGGATCATAATTGGGGTATGGGCTGTAATTTTTCTTCCTCACCTTGATGTGCTTTATGTAAACATCATGGAGGCGCGTAATTTCATTACCGCCAGGGAAATGGTGAATGAAAACAACTGGTTTCTCACGACCCTGAATCTGGAACCGCGGTACGAAAAACCTCCCCTCCCAACCTGGGTCACTGCCATTAGCGGAATGTTATTTGGTTTCGGCAATTTTGCCCTCCGACTGCCTGCCGCACTTGTAACCCTGCTTCTTCTTATTTACTTTTACAGGTTCTCGCTTCTGTTGAAGTTGTCACCAAAACAGGGATTGATAGCCAGTCTTATCCTTGCGAGTTCTTTTTATACTGTTTTTATGGGCCGCAATGGGCAATGGGATATTTTCACCCATGCCTTCATGCTGGTAAGCATTTATTACCTGAGCAGGATTTTTGTATTTCCCGAAAAGGTCTGGAAAAATGCCATTTTTGGATCCCTATTCCTGGGATTTTCTATATTGAGTAAAGGGCCGGTATCGCTATATGCACTTCTACTCCCCTTTCTTATTTCTTTCGGCTTCGTCTATGGATTCGGAAATTTTTCAAAAGTCTGGAAACCTCTGCTTTTCTATATTTTCATCGGAATAATCCTGGGAAGTTCATGGTTTATTTATGTTCGGCTTGTAGATCCCGCCCCTTTTATGGAAATTACAACAAGGGAAGCTTCCCGGTGGACAAACTACAACGTGCGACCATTCTATTATTACTGGAGTTTCTTTACCCAAAGCGGAATCTGGACCATTCCGGCTTTTGTCGGCTTGCTATATCCTTATTTAAAGAACAGAGTATCAGATAAAAAAGCCTATAAATTTGCCATTTTCTGGACCTTATCGGCAGTAGTTCTTCTATCAGTCATTCCGGAAAAGAAATCCCGGTACCTTCTCCCGGTTTTAATTCCAATGGCTTTAAATACCGGCTTTTATATTGAATATCTTTTCAGACGATTCAAAGATTTGCCAATTAAAGAGAAATGGATCGTTTATTTTAACCACGGATTAATCGCTGCCCTGGGGATTTTTTTTCCGATTGCCAGATATTTTATTCTGAACCTTGACGGTCATTGGTTCTGGTATTTTGTCAGCTCCATCACCCTCTTCGGAATAGGTGCTGCTCTCATTTATTTCCTGAAAAAGCAGAATTATCCCATTGTTTTTTACCTCACCGTGGGATTCATCTGCGGAATCACGACCTTCGGTTTTCCCTTAGCTGAAGCATTTTTACATAATCCAAAATTCCGAAGCTATTCAGGTTTAAAGGAAGAATTAGAAAAACAGGATATTCCCCTTTACCTTTACGAAACCTCGAGTCCTGAATTAATTTGGGGTTATGGTGCTCCCATTCCGGTTCTCTTAAAAAATGAAACAGAACAGTTGAAAGGAGATTTTGCGTTGCTGGTAAAGACAGAAGACACTCTTATTCTGAATGATCTGGATTCTTACCAAATCAGATCTTCAGAAAGATACGACCTGAACCAGGTTTCTCCGGAAAAGTCAGGTTACAAGAATCGCCTCGTGAGGTGGTTTTATGTGTTGGAGAGGAAATAAGCCGTTGGCTTTTAGCTTTTAGCCGTTGGCTTGTGGTCATTAGCTCTTAGCCAACTTTTGTATTGTCATTGCGAGGGAGCTTTTTTAGCGATCGGGGCAATCTCTTTTTTAGCTATTGGCTGTTGATTTCTTTGTTATCAATTCCCTTTCCCCGTTTTGCCCTAGCCCTAAAGGGAACCGGGAAAAGCTTAATAGTATCTGCAAAGATTTGTGAGATCAGCGGGAAGTTTAAAGTACAATTGTAGGAGAACGAAGTTAGAAGTAAACTGCTTGAGATCTCTCGTCATTGCGCTCCACTCCCGTTCCGCGCAGCTCTTTCGGGATGACAAAGCACCATGATGATAGTAACGGCCTACGAAAAGTTGCCGTAAAATTTGAAGTGAAGACAGCGTAAAATTTTAGGCTGTTTGAGCCTCACGTAGTAAATCGTTCTTCGGCTGTTTCAGGCGAGTTCCTAAAATTTAGCTGTCGAACGATAAATTTAGGCGACTTTTAGTAAGCCTAGATTTTTTTGCTTCTTTTTTCATCAATGGAAAAAAGAAGGAGAACAATCAAAAGTAGTTTCTAATAATTTGTCCAAATTCAAACATGTCAGTGTACGAACAATAAAAAGGTGCCGGTGCCAGCCGTATAACATTCGGTTCCCGCCAGTCGATGATCACACCGTTCTGCATAAGATAATGGAAAAGCTCCTTACCCTGCCCATGCAGGAAAACAGAAAGCTGAGTTCCCCGCTCCTTGGGAGTAATGACCTCAAAATTCCCTCCGACTTCCTTAGCTATTTCCTGTAAAATAAATTCGAGGTAAGCCACGATCTTATTCCGCTTTTCGATCAAAGCGGACATTCCTACTTCTTCGAATAATTCAAGCGAAGCCAGGTAGGGCGCCAGGGCCAGAACAGGAGCATTTGAGATCTGCCAGGCGTTGGCATTTGGCTCCGGTTGAAATTCCGGTTCCATTAAAAACCGTCTTTCTTTATTGTGTCCCCACCAACCTTCAAACCGCGGAATATCCTTCTGTCCGTGATATTGTTCATGAACAAAGCAACCTGCAGCATTTCCGGGCCCCGAATTCATATATTTATAACTGCACCAGGCAGCAAAATCCACATTCCATTCATGCAACTTCAGTTCCACATTTCCTGCAGCATGCGCCAGGTCCCAGCCCACAAAAGCTCCTACCTCTTTTCCGGCTCTGGTAATGGTTTCCATATCCAGTACCTGCCCATTGTAGTAGTTTACCCCGCCCATTAAAACCAGGGCACATTCCTCCCCAACCTCTTTAATCTTTGCCCGGATATCTTCGGTCCTGAAAGAATGTTCTCCACTCCTCTTTTTCACCTCCACGATCGCCTCCTCAGGATCCAGCCCATGAAACCGGACCTGACTCGCCATCATATATTGGTCACTCGGAAAAGCTTTCTCTTCCATGACGATCTTATACCGTTGCTTCGTAGGCCGGTAAAAAGAAACCATTAATAAATGGAGGTTTACAGTCAGGGTATTCATGACCGTAACCTCAGCCGGTTTTGCTCCAACTACAGGAGCCAGCTTTTGGGCAAATCTTTCATGGTAATCCCACCAGGGCTTTTCTGCCTGAAAATGTCCTTCTACCGCCAGTTCAGCCCAGTCATTAATAATGTCATCCACAAATTTCTTTGCGTTCTTCGGTTGCAAACCAAGAGAATTACCGGTGAAGTAGATTACCTCTTTACCCTTGACTTTTGGGAAAAGGAATTGATCTTTATATGAGCGTAAAGGATCTTGTTGATCGAGATGTTGGGCGTATTCTTGAGTATTACGGAATTGCATTAGGAGATTTTTTTACCAAAAATAAGAAAGTAGGTTGAAAAAGCTATTGGCTATTGGCCATTAGCTGTTAGCTTTTTAAAAAGAGCTTTTAGCTGTTGGCCTTTAGCTATTGGCTTTCATTAAAAAGCTTTTGGTTATTGACTATTAGCTATTGACTATTATTTGAAAAAGATTAGCCGTTGGCTTTTAAAAGAGCTAACTCTCGTCTTACGCATGGATGCTACGCTTAGGCTAAAGGCTATAGGTTGTTTTTATCTTCCCTTGAGTTTTCCGTAGAGACTATTCAATCCTCTTTGGATTCCATGTAGTTCCTTGAGCTGTCGATCTAACTGCAGCTGATCCAAGTAGCCTACCTCTTTGCAAATAACTAAAAGAGTTTCTACTTCAAAAGCAGAACCAAGTGCAATTTCGGAAAAACGAGCAAAATCTTTTTCTGAAGCCCTGGAACAACCTTCTGCAATATTAGAAGGAATAGAAACACTTGCTCTTCGGATTTGACTTATTAATCCAAACTTTTCACTATCCGGTAAATCTATGGTAAGAATATACACACCCGCAGTAAAAGCTATTCCACTTTTCCATACCTCGTACTTTCTGAAATTTCTCATTTTCTAAAATGATTAAAAGTTAGGGTTTGAAGATATTTAATTTATGGTTAGCTTTTAAATCCGGCTGAAATAAGGCAAACGGCCAAAGGCTAATGGCCAATAGCTCCACAAGGCTTTAGTCTCAAAAGCTTCAGCTTAAAATTAATTTCCGCCGACTAATCGTAAGTCCGTCTCTAACAGGCAACATCACCGTCTCCAGCCTCTCATCTTCCGCTAACAATCTATTGTATTCCAGAAGGGCTTTTGTAGATTCATCATCTTCTCGCAATGGTTCCACCACTTTTCCACTCCAAAGCACATTATCTGAAAGGATTACACCCCCGGGGCTAAGCTTATCCATTATTTGCTGAAAGTAGTTAGGATAGTTTGGTTTATCTGCATCAATGAAGACCAGGTCGAAATCCTCTTTTAGAGTGGGAACGATTTCTGTAGCCTCGCCCAAATGTTGTACAATTTGTTCCTTCCAGGGAGAGGCGTCAAAATACCTTTTTTGGAGATCCATGAGTTCTTCATTAATGTCGATAGTATGCAAAACACCATCAGGCTTCATACCTTCTGCCAAACATAAAGCCGAATAGCCGGTGTAAGTGCCAATCTCCAGGATGTTCTGCGGATTTATCAACTTCGATAGCAGACTTAGTAACCGACCCTGGTAATGTCCGCTAAGCATTCTTGGCTGTAATACTTTCTGATTCGTCTCCCGGTTCAATTGCTGCAGCAGTTCCGGTTCTTTTGCGGAATGTTGAACTACATAATCGTCGATAGCTTGAGGGAGGAAATGCATTTGTAAGTATTGAGTAGTTAATATTGATTGAGATGGCAAAAGTACAACTTCTAAAAATCCAGAACCGAGAGACTAGAGCGAGGACTTTTTCTGCTAATATTTAAAATGAGCATCTAGTGTTTAGAAGGGATAAGATGGCGCCGATTTATAATCCGAATGGACATCAGAATAACATATGTCGTCCCTGGAGGAGTTCTATTACGAGATCAAATTTTATTTCTACTCATATTATTTCCCTAATGAAAATATTCTGAAGGAATATAAACAAGAATTAGAGCCACAATTAAATCTAAAGACAGAAACCCATTAATTCTTAACCACTAACTAATAACTACCTGGAATTTGGTGCTAATTAAACCGACAATTGTTAATTGATGATTGCAAAATGATCAGAATCTTCTTTTTACACTTCCCGTTAGCTCCTCGATCTCTTCTTTCACCTTATCCACTTCCTTTTTCACATCATCTCCTACCGAAGTGTCCATTCCATGTTTTTCAGCGCTGCGCATTACTTCCGACTTGATATCGTTCGTAGCATTCTTTATACTGCGCATACCCTTTCCAAGACCTTTGGCGATCTCGGGGATCTTATCGGCACCAAAGACCATCACAAGGATGAACATAATAAACGCCATTTCGGCACCGCTAATAAATAAAGGTAATGTCTGCATACGCTGCAAATATACTTACTATTCCATTCACTTAAAAAAGCGACCTGTTAAAAACCACCCCGCCCTGCGGGTACCTCTCCTGGAAAAGGAGGGGAATTGTTTGAGAGTTAAGACCGCCGCGCCTGCCCGTCCGGCAAGTGGGCTACAAGAAAGAAGAGCTCAGCCTGGATCTCGACAGCTTGCGCTCCCACCAATGGAGAGGAGAGGGGAATCAACCACTCCGTCCACCGCAGGGGGCCAAAGTGCCTTGGACCTCTGGATGCGGCAGGATAACACTGAGTAAGAAGGGTAGCATTTGAAATTATGTATAAATAAAAAAGTTCCCGCAAAACGGGAACTTTTTTTGAATTATAATTTTTAAAACCAGGCCCTCCCGAAGGGAGGAAATCACCTTCAGGTGTTTCAACCTCAACCAGCACCCCTACGTTTTCAAGGAGGGGTGGCAGGCGATAGCATGACGGGGTGGTCTGGAGTCGAATCCCGTCGCAAAACGAAACTGTGTTCCTACCCCTGTGTCCTCTCTTTAAACTCCTGAAACTTATCAACCTCTGCCTGCTGTGGCCAGGAATTGTTGTCTACATTAACATCGGCAGTTTCAAGGTCTGGGTCTACCACGATTTTGATGATCTCCTTATCTGTAGCCAATGCTCTGCTTACCTGTTGATCGTTCTTTCTCCAGATTTGTGCAGGATAAGTTATTTTTTCGGAAGTACCATCAGCATAGGTATATTCAACAATAATTGGCATTACCAGTCCGCCCGGTTTGTTAAATGTCACCTGGTAAAAATACTTCGGCATTTTCATATCGGCTCTTTGCTGCGGGGTGAAATTATCCATGAGGTACTCATTCAGAGTTGGTGCATTTTCAGCAGGAGTTTTTCCTTTCATGCTCGAATCGAATTCTTCACTACCTTCTTCCACAACATAGACGAGATCCATAGAAGAGGGATCCTCTACCCCGTAACGCTCAAGCAATTCTGCACCCTCTTTAGTAGGTTTATCTGTCACGTGAAATTTCTTTACTTCTTCTACACCAATATCTACATAATCTGTAGTGTAAAACCAGCCTCTCCAGAACCAGTCAAGGTCAACAGCCGAGGCATCTTCCATAGTCCTGAAAAAATCTTCAGGTGTTGGATGCTTAAACATCCATCTTTGGGCATAGGTTTTAAACGCATAGTCAAAAAGCTCTTTGCCCATCACTGTTTCTCTCAGAATATTCAATGCAGTTGCAGGCTTCCCGTAGGCGTTATTCCCCAGCTGATAAACATTTTCGGGATTTGACATGATCGGGGCAATATATTTCTGGTCTCCCTTCATGTAATTCACAATTTTGGAAGGCTCACCTCTTCTTGAAGGATAACTGGTGTTTGGCGCGATATCCTCGGGATATTTTTCTCCGTACTCCTGCTCTGCCACATATTGCATAAAGGTATCAAGACCTTCATCCATCCATCCCCACTGGCGCTCATCTGAATTTACGATCATTGGGAAGAAATTATGTCCTACTTCATGAATGATCACGCTCATCATTCCGTACTTAACCCGGTCACTATAAGTTCCATCTTCATTTGGCCGACCATAGTTCCAGGAGATCATAGGATATTCCATCCCCTGATTCTTCGCGTGAACCGAAATAGACTTGGGATAAGGATATTCAAAAGTATGATCTGAAAAAGATTGCAAAGCATGAGCCACTACTTTAGTGGAATATTCTTCCCACAGCGGATTTCCTTCTTTAGGATAGAGTGAAACTGCCATTGCATCTTTTTCCCCCAGATCAACCGCCATCATATCCCAGATGAATTTTCGGGAAGTGGCAAAAGCAAAATCCCTAACCATATCGGCTTTTAGCTTCCAGGTTTTCTTCTTATCAGAAAAACCTTTTTCGGCAGCTTCAGCCTCTTCCTGGGTTACAATCATTACAGGCTTGTCATAAGACTTCTTTGCCTGCTCGTACCGCTGCATCATTTCTTTAGAAAATACTTCCTTGCGGTTCACCAGTTCCCCGGTTCCGTCCAGAATATGATCTGCAGGTACAGTGATGTTCACCTCGTAATCCCCAAAAGGAAGAGCAAATTCTCCGTCTCCCCAGAATTGCATGTTCTGCCATCCCTCAACATCATTATAAACAGCCATTCTAGGAAAGAATTGCGCGATCACATACGCGTTGTTTCCATCTTCTGGAAAATGTTCAAAGCCCGAACGTGCCCTGTCGGTAACGTGATTATTGATATTGTACCACCATGCGATGTCAAAAGTATAACTTTCCCCTGCCTTTAATGGCTCCGGAAGGTCCACCCGCATCATCGTGTTGTTGATAACAGTCTCAAGAGGCTTGCCGTTGGCGCTTACTTCAGTAATATTAAAACCGCCATCAAAAGACTCTTCCATATATTCTGAAACAAAACTTCCCGGTTGTGTAACGGGAGGAATGCCATTTCCATCCTTAAGTTTAGCTACAGACTCTTTTGACCGAATGTTCTGGTCCAGCTGCACCCAAAGATACTCAAGATCATCGGGGGAATTATTATGATAAGTGATGGTCTCGCGCCCGGTTAACCGTTCATTGCGATCATCCAGCTCGATATCCATCTTATAATCGGCTTCATTTTGATAGTACGCCGGTCCCGGAGCTCCGCTACCGGTCCTATATTGATTCGGGGTTGACCATTCATGGTGTAATTGTCTAAATTTGTTCTCATTAACATGTCCCCCTTCCCTTTGCTCAGTTTGCTGTTCTGCCTCCTGTGCATAAACGCCGGCCGAAAACAGAATAAAAAAAGCCGCAAGGGCAGTTTTAATTGATCTCATATATATAATTTAAATTTAAGTTGCTAAAAATAATTGAATTCTGAAGCTTCACAATATTAATTACGGAATTTTAAAGTACCGTCCAGGGCATCCCGCATTAGCAGCAAACTTTTGATCGTTCCGTCATACTCCACCTTCACCACATTTTTTTGTTCCGGAAAAAGATCGGTCAGAACAGCATTTTTGACACTTATGTTTTCTAGCGGTTCCACGTCTTCCACTTCAAGGTATACCAGTAATTGATCTTTATCGTATTCTTTCCCGATATAATTGAACGTTCTCTCTTTTCCATTCACACTTACACCGAAATTGCTACGGAAGTATTTTTCAATGTACTCATCGGCTGCGGGATGTTCGTCTTCCTTTACCAGCGTCAGCTTATCACTATACCGGGTCTGCAGCAGATTTTCCATATCGTCTGTAAAGACATGAGAAATTATCTGAAGGGAATTTTTCTTTTCGTTGTACTCAATATCTGTCGCACTAACGTAAAACTTATGTACAGCAGAAAAAGCAAAGAGAGGCAATGCTGCCAAAAAAAGTAAAATATATTTTTTCATAGATTCGGTTATACCTGAAGGTGTCCTGTCAATAACAAAGACCGTTCCATTGCAGGTATAGCAAGTAAGACTAAAGGAATGGGGAAAGGTTTAAAAGCTGGTAATTGGTTAAATGGAAAAAGTTAATTAGAAGACACTGTAGCAAAGTGGAAAATACATGTTTTCTCACGTTACTGATTACGAGCAAAGGAAACTAAGTCTTTCGACCTGCCAAAGTTATATTAATGTGGAATCCAAATTAATAATCTTGTTCTGAAATCTATGACGATTAACTTTGGCAGGTTTCTCCCCCACAACGACTTAGATCACAACTCTATAGGTAATTTATTAAGGATCTGGTAACATAAGCACTTCGACTATTCCTCCCTACGGTCGGGCTCAGTGTGACAATCGTGAGTAAACTCTACGCCTTCGTGGAAACTCCAATGATTCAATCTCTCCTTTGGCACGTTTGGCCATCAGTACACCATCTTCTCTAAACGTCAACTGTGAATTTACTCCGTTACGGTTAAAATTTGGCCAAACTAAAAATCTTGTTCTGAGATCTATACGAAGAACTTTGGATCTCCGGTCCTCTGGTAATTAATTAAGTATCTAATTGCATAAGCACTTCGACTATTCCTCCTTACAGTCGGGCTCAGTGTGACAATCGTGAGAAAACTTTTTCCCCTTAAAAAAGGCGGAAATGAGGAGAATTTTCAATTTCGTGCCTCACCAATACTCCTTTCTAAATACTTTATACTATTTACTGGCAAACAATCTCACATCCTCCTCACTTACCTCCTGTCCGCCAAGAATGATGAGTCGTTCCACGACATTTCGCAGTTCCCGGATATTTCCGGTCCAGTTATATTCCTTGAGCAAATTAAGTGCGTCTTCTGTAAAGGTCTTTTTGTTTACACCCTGTTCTTCTGTGATCTTATCAGCAAAGAAGTTTACCAGCAAGGGGATATCTTCCCTACGCTCATTAAGCCCCGGAACTTTAATCAGAATCACCGCTAGCCTGTGATAAAGATCTTCCCGAAAATTATTTTCCTCAATCTCCTTTTTTAGATCTTTATTGGTCGCGGCTATTACGCGTACGTTAACTTTTATATCCTTATCACTTCCTACCCTCGAAATCTTGCTTTCCTGCAGAGCCCGAAGCACTTTTGCCTGGGCAGAAAGACTCATATCCCCAACCTCATCAAGAAAAATAGTACCTCCGTTGGCAGCTTCAAACTTCCCTGCCCGATCCTTGGCAGCCGAAGTAAAAGCTCCTTTTACATGCCCAAAAAGTTCACTCTCAATTAACTCTGAGGGGATGGCGGCACAGTTTACCTCGATCATAGGCCCGGCAGAGCGATCACTCTTTTGGTGAAGCCAGTGCGCCACAAGTTCTTTCCCGCTTCCATTTGGCCCGGTTATCAAAACCCTGGCATCTGTAGGCGCTACTTTTTCGATGATATCCTGGATCTTTGAAATCTCTTCAGATTCCCCTATCATTTCCAGGTTCTTACCGACTTTCTTTTTTAAGCGGGTATTCTCCACTACCAACTCTTTCCTATCGAGTGCATTCCGAACTGTATTGAGAAGCCTGTTTAAATCTGGTGGTTTAGAAATATAATCGAATGCTCCGAGTCTCATCGTGTTAACCGCCGTATCCAGGTCCCCATGGCCGGAGATCATCACCATTGGTATTTCAGGCTTTATCTTTTTAACTGCTTCCAATACTTCCACCCCATCCATCTTTGGCATCTTAATATCGCAGAGAATAAGATCGTATTCCTGGTCTTTTATTTTTTCAATTCCCTCAAGCCCGTCGGCAGCCTCTTCTACCTCGTAGGTAGCATTCTCTTCAGTAAGAATTTTTATAAGCACTCTTCTAATGGCGGCTTCGTCTTCAATTAACAGTATTCTTGGCATTCCTTAATTTTTTAATTTGAACCATGTGTTCTGTTGCACCTTGGACAGTTAGTCACCTGCATTTGGTGTACAGGTAATATAGTAAATGTTTAGAAAGTGTACTTCAGGTGCAGTCTCGCTTTTATTAACCTTTGCAAAAATTTAATATTTCATCCATTTATAAAGATCTTTATAGCCCGGTTTTTTCCCGTACATAAGTATTCCAACCCTGTAAATTTTGGCTGCCAACCATACCACTCCTGCTATAGTAATAAAGAGAATTGCAATGGAAAGAGTCAGTTCCCACCAGGCTACTCCAAAAGGTATTCTCATAAGCATTACTATCGGCGAGGTGAGAGGTACCATGGAAAAAACCGTGGAGACCACCCCGTGCGGATTTTCGATCACTGCAAAGAAACCCACATAAATTCCTAGCATTAACGGTATGATCACAGGAAGCATGAACTGCTGCGTATCGGTCTCGTTATCGACTGCTGCACCAATGGCAGCGTAAATAGCGCTGTAGAGAAAGTACCCCCCTATAAAATAAATTAGAAAACTCACCAGCAATAACAACATAGGCAGTTTTGCTATATCGATCACCAACTGTTGGAGTTCATTGTCCGAGATCTGTTCCATTGCTTGTTGCTGCGGCCCGTGTAACTCGGCCATACTCATGCCGGAAATCACAGTAACTACTGTAAGCATAACCCCTCCAAGGATCACCCAGATGATAAATTGTGTGATTCCGGCAAGGGAAGTTCCCAGGATCTTTCCAAGCATCAGGTGAATTGGTTTTACAGAAGAAATAATGATCTCAATAATGCGATTAGTCTTTTCTTCTATCACGCTACGCATCACCATATTTCCGTAGATAATAATGAACATCATCAAAAGATAGCCGGCTGCACCACCAAAGAACATTTTGACATAAGTTGACATTTTTGAGGTCTTTTCTCCGGAAAAATTCTGAATACCTATCTCCACTTTGGCCCTGGACGCTGCGATTAGATCAACATCTATCCCGCGGGTTATTAACTGGCGGTTCGTAAGTTTATCACTAATGGTCTTTTCCATTTGGGTTAGAAACCCAAAAGTTGGCGCCTCTTTGGCAAAGAATTCAATTTCGGGTAAAGTATTTTCCTGCAACTGCGGAATGTGCAACAGCCCATAATATTCCTTTTCCCTCACAATGGTCTTGGCTGCTTCAAGATCAATTTTAGAAAGATCGATGAACTGAACATCTTCAGAATCATTGAAATCCTCTACAAACATCCCGCTCTCATCATTAATCCCCACAATCCGCCGCTCTTCAGAATTAAGGTTTACCAGGTAAGCGATTAAGACGATCATTCCGACAAAGATGAGAGGACTCAAAAAGGTCATTACGATGAAGGCTTTGTTTTTCACCCTTGCCAGGTATTCCCTCTTGATTATCAGCTTCAGGTTACGCATTGGTGGTGACGGTTTTAATGAAAATGTCATTTACTGAAGGAATCACTTCCACAAAATGATTCACTTCTGCCCGGGAGGTGAGGAAAATAAGTAGATCATTGGGAGAGGAATTTTCTCCTACTTGTATTTGCAGTTTAAGATCATCATTGATACTCTTAAAATCGGTATCGGAAATATGAAATTTCTCCTCCAGTTCCTTTCGGAGTGCATCAGAGTCTCCGGACATTAAACCTACCTCAAATGTATTTGATTTGTAGCGGCGTTTAATTTCATTTACTTCTCCGTCGAGCAATTTATTTCCCCGATGGATCAGGGCCATATAATCGCACATCTCTTCTACACTTTCCATTCGATGCGTAGAGAATAAAATAGTAGCCCCTTCGCGACGGAGTTGCAGGATCTCATCTTTAATTAAATTAGCATTGACAGGATCGAACCCACTAAAGGGTTCGTCAAAGATCAGCAATTTTGGCCGGTGCAAAACAGTCACTACAAATTGTACTTTTTGCGCCATACCTTTTGATAACTCCTGTATCTTTTTGTCCCACCAGTCCTGTATCTGCAGCCTGTCAAACCAGTACTTAAGCCTTTCTCTGGCTTCGGCTTTTGATAAACCTTTCAACTGGGCAAGATACAAAGCCTGCTCCCCAACTTTCATGGATTTATAAAGACCTCGTTCTTCGGGCAAATAACCAATATGCTGTATATCATCTGGCCGCAAAGCATGGCCATCCAGCAGCATTCTTCCCTTATCGGGCAGCGTAATTTGATTAATGATCCTGATAAAGGTAGTTTTCCCGGCGCCATTAGGACCCAAAAGCCCAAAAATACTACCTCTGGGAATCTCAAGGGAAACGTCGTTAAGTGCAGTAAAATTTCCGAATTGCTTGGAGACATTCTCGGCTACCAAAAGGTGATCCATAAATGTGATTTGTGTAAAGATATAATTTTGGCAAAGGCTACATGAGCATTGGGAAGAATTTAAGAATTCCGGTAGCTGCCAAAAGTGTTATTCCTTTAAATGCAAAACCCACCCTTAATTGCTTAAGGATGGGAAAAAAATTGCTATGAAAAAGAAAAATTTACCACTAACCTGAATTAGTGATATTCAAATATATGTAAAAATTTTTAACAAATAAAAATTATGTAAACATATCTTTAACTTTTTCAAAAAATGATTTATCAGTTTTCTCCGGCTTTGGCTGGAAATGCTCATCGTTAGCCATACGTTCGAAGAAATCACGTTGTTCTCTATTGAGAGTCTTAGGAGTCCACACATTTACATGCACCAAAAGATCTCCCTTCCCGTAGCCGTTAATGTTAGGAATCCCTTTGCCGCGCAATCTCAAAATTTTTCCGGACTGTACTCCTTCATCTATTTTGATCCGCACCTTACCAGATACCGTATCGATCTCTCTGGAAGTTCCAAGTACAGCTTCAGACAGACTTATATACAGGTCGTAATGAAGATTATCACCTTCCCGCTGTAAAACAGGATGTTCTTTTTCTTCTATGGCAACCAGCAAATCTCCCGGCACACCATTGCCCGGGGCCTCGTTTCCTTTTCCGGAAACTTTAAGCTGCATTCCTTCCACTACCCCCGCAGGAATTTTGATTGAAACTGTTTCTTCGTTTACGACCAGTCCCTGTGCATCAGCATCGGCAGGACGCTCGTCTATCATTTGTCCGCTACCGCCACAAGTGGTACATGGAGTAGCAGTTTGCATACGTCCTAAAATAGTATTCGTTACTCTGGTTACCTGCCCTGTTCCATTACAGGTTGAACAGGTTTTATAAGTCGTTCCCTGAGCCTGAACTTTGCGTTTAACTTTTATCTTTTTCTCGACTCCATTGGCGATCTCCTCCAGGGTAAGAGCTACCCTGATTCGCAGGTTACTACCTTTCACCCTGCGCTGGCCACCTCCAAAACCGCCGCCAAAGCCCGAAAACCCTCCGCCGCCGCCAAAGGCACCGCCAAAAATATCTCCAAACTGGCTAAAGATATCATCCATATTCATTCCGCCACCGCCGCCAAAGCCGCCATTCTCGAAAGCCTGGTGACCAAAACGATCATATCTCGCCCGCTTATCTTCATTACTAAGAACTTCATAAGCCTCGGCAGCTTTTTTGAACATCTCCTCTGCCTTTGCGTCTCCCGGATTTTTATCGGGGTGAAATTCTATAGCCTTCTTGCGGTACGCCTTTTTTACCTCGGCGGTAGTTGCATTCTTGCTTATTCCTAATATTTCGTAATAGTCCTGTTTCATGATATCTTTAAAGTTCTCAAAAATTAAAAGTTACTTGCCGGTTACCACCTTTGGATAACGAATGATGCGGTCACCAAGCTTGTAACCTTTCTCCACTACGTCAACAACCTTGCCTTTTAATTTATCTTTTGGTGCGGGAATTTGGGTAATTGCTTCATGGATTTCGGCATCAAAAGTATCTCCCTCTTTTACCTCCATTTTTTCCAATCCTTTGGAACGCAAGGTTTCCTTGAATTTATTACTAATAAGTTCGACGCCTTTCAACAATTCCTTGTCCCCGGCTTTGCGTATTTCATTCAGGGCCCGGTCAAAATCGTCAAGTACCGGCAACATAGACACAATGACGTCCTGGCTGGCAGTTTTAAACATTTCTATGCGCTCCTTACTGGTACGACGCTTGTAATTTTCGAATTCGGCAAAAAGTCGAAGAAATTTGTCTTTCTCCTTCTCCAGATCGGCTTTAAGTTGCTCTTTTTCTGAAGCTTCCCCTTCCCGGGAAGAACCGTTGTCTTTACTTTCGGCTTCCTCTATTGCTTCATCAAGTATTTCCTCTACCTGATCTTTTATACTTTCCTCTTCTGATATATTCTCCTGGTTACGTTCTTTTTCACTCATTGGATACAAATTTTATTCTGTGAGAGAGTTGGCAAAATTACTGCCAAGAAAGCTGAAATGCCAAAATGTCACAGGAAACTTTTAGTATTCTTTTAGGAAAAAGCTTTTGTTAAAATTCTAATTTTGCTTCTTTAAATTAATTAACAGAAATATGAAAAAAAGAGTATTCAACTTCGTGTTGGTTGCAGGTATTGCCCTTGGAAGTGTTGCCTGTAAGAATGATAAAGAGAACAAAGTTGAACCCGGAGAAGCAGAGAAAGCTGCTGTTGCCGGGGAGGAGGCAATGACCTATGAAATTGACACAACCCAATCCACTATTGAATGGAGAGGCACCAAGCCAACAGGGGAACACAAGGGTTATATCAACATCCAGGACGGCACTTTAATGGCTACGAGTGAAAACATCACCAGCGGCCGTGTAGTAATAGATATGAATTCCATAGTTGTTACAGATGAAGGTATGGATGAAGAAGACAAAAGAAGCCTGGAAAATCATCTGAAAGGAACTGTCGAAGGAAAGGAAACTGACTTCTTTAATGTGGAAGAATACCCGACTGCTACTTTTGAGATCACCGGGGTGACCGAAGAGAACGGACAGAAAATGTTACAGGGAAATCTTACTCTTAAAGAAGAGACTAAGAATATCCAGTTTCCTATTGATTCAAACCTCGATGGAGAAACTATTACCCTTGAAAGCGAAACTTTTACTATTGACAGAACAGACTGGGGAGTGAATTATGGTTCAAAATCTGTATTTGACAACCTTGGGGATAATTTCATCAGTGATGAAATGGAGCTAACAATTAATGTTACCGCCCGAAGAACGGAGTAGAAAAACTTCTCGAAAATGATAAAAGACCGGCTAATTTTAGCCGGTCTTTTTATTTAACAGATCCTGAATTGCAGGTCTGAGATTTACAAAATTAAACTCAAATCCTTCCTCCTGAATTTTCCCGCTGCTCACTAGCTGACTGCCTAAAACGACACTCGACATCTCCCCCATGGCTGCCTTCAATGCTAATCCCGGAACTTTTGGAAGCCAGAGTTTTTTATGAAGGGCATGAGCCACTTCTTTTGTTAGTTCCTCATTGGTTGCAGGATTTGGTGCCACTCCATTATATACACCTGCAAGTCCATTTGAAATAATGTAAAGGAACATGCGGGCGAGATCATGTATGTGAATCCAGGACTGCCACTGCTTTCCGGAACCAAGAGGTGAACCCAGATTAAACTTCACCGGCTTCATGATCTGAGGCAATGCACCACCATCAGCCGATAGTACTATACCAATCCTTACCTTGGCCACCCGCAGGTCCAGATCATTAAATTCATCAGCGGCAGCTTCCCATTTTTCGCTCACCTCTCCTAAAAAATTGTCGGCTACGGCTGTATGATTCTCCTCATACATCTTGGTTCTGGAACTAGGATAGATCCCTATAGCACTGGCTGAAACCAGTTGTCCTACCTCATGAGAATTTTGCTTTAGAGTTTTATGCAGAAGATTTAAAGAATCGAGCCGGCTGTTAAGGATCTTTTTTTTGTTGGAGGTGGTCCAGGGTTGAAAAACACTGGCTCCTGCAAGATTAATAATAGCCCCAACTCCTTCCAGACATTTAGTATCGATCTTTCCGGACGAAGGATCCCAGTAAAACCCGCGGTAAGTTTCGCCTTTTTCAATCTTACCCTTACTAGTTGTAAGAAAATTCACATTTATACCTTGTTCATGGCACAAACGGGTAATTTCAGAACCTACCAGACCGGTAGCTCCGGTTATGAGAATTCGCATTTTTTATTTTGAATTTACAGGATTTGTATCGGAATAACAGACAGTTTATTAAAGGTTTAACAGCGTTCAATCTTTGTCGCCCGCAGCATTTCCCGCTTCCCGGGCGGCCCCTGTAGGCGTTCTACAGCAAAGCCGACAGCCTGCATCGCCCGCCTCACATCACCCTTTGCCGAGTAGGTCACCAGTACACCATTTTCCTTTAAAGCCCTGTACATATTCCTAAAAACCTCTTCGCTCCATAAATCAGGTTGTACCCGGGGACCAAAGGCATCAAAGTATATGAGATCGAATTCTTCATTTGCTGAAATCTCACTAAAAAATTTTTTCTCTTTCTTAAGGCTGAAAAATGGTGAAATTTCACTCCTTTTCTCCCATCCTGTCTCATGTAGCTCTTGAAATATTTCTGAAGCACTTTGTTCTGCAACAGCTTCAGCATAATCCAGAGCCGCCAGTTCTTCCGCAGAAACAGGATAAGCTTCCACCCCTGTATAATCCACTTTGACCCTGGTGTTTTCAGCTTCAAAAAATGTAAGAAGAGCGTTCAATCCCGTTCCAAATCCTATTTCCAGTATTGAAATACTCTCAGGACTATGCCTGGTAAGATGATGCTTGTAACCGGTTTGGATAAAAACATGCAATGCCTCCTGCATTGCGCCGTGTTTCGAATGATAATGCTCATTCCAATCGGGCAGAAAAATAGTAGCAGAACCGTCTCCGGTTTTAATAATCTCTCGCTTCAAAACTTATTTTTTGATCTTCACCCCATCAGCCAGGAAAGATAAAGTTACGGCGGGAGTGTTAATGGCTTTAACCTCTTCGACAGTTTTTCCTGCATCTTCGGCATAATGCTGCCGGTCTTCAACAGACATTTCGGTCACATAGGCTTTACCCTCCATGATAACTTCCCGGTTTTCAATGTCTTTAGGCACAAAAAAGGCATAATCTTTAAACTTCACCATCACCTCCCTGCCATCTTCCAAAGCCACATTCATCCAGCATCCTTTTTTCTTGCAAACAGAAGCTACATCTGCTTTAAAGGTGACATTTAAAGTGTCGCCAGGCTTAAGCGTTTCATAACGTTCCTGCATATTGTAAGCCGAAAGAATATTAGAAGTTTCAACTTCCTCTCCAACAGAAATATATACGTCTTTATCAACCAGATTTTCCTGAGAAAAAACCGAAAAACTTATCATTACAGAAGATATCAGCAGTAAAAGCCTAATATTTTTCATTATGTTCCTGTTAAAGGTTTAGAAATATCAAATTAAGATAAAATTAGTTAAATGACACCTTTAACACGTGTATTTATTTCGGTAAATTTGCAGCAAATAAACAACCATGAAAAATGTACCACTCGCAATCGATGTAGTTGAAGCTAAATCTTCAAGGATCGATTCGGTTGATTTTGATAACCTGGTTTTCGGAAATGTATTCGCAGATCATATGATGGAATGCGATTATGTAGATGGCCAATGGAAAAATCCGGTTATAAAACCGTATGGCCCCATTCAGCTAGATCCTTCAGCCAAAGTATTTCATTACGGCCAGGCCATCTTTGAAGGCATGAAAGCGTTTAAGGACGACAATGACAAGGTGTGGCTTTTCCGGCCTATGGCGAACATCGATCGCTTTAATGTGTCATCAAAAAGACTTGCAATACCCGAGTTTCCCGAAGATTTATTTTTGGAAGGACTGGAAACTCTTTTGAACCTGGACCGGGATTGGGTGAAAAAAGGCTTTGGAAATTCGCTTTACATTCGACCATTCGTAATCGCTACAGAAAAAGGAGTTTCGGCTTCGCCTTCAAAAACATATAAATTTATGATCATCTGTTCTCCCGCCAAAGCTTATTACAGCGGTGAGGTACGGGTTTTCTTTGCAGATAAATTCAGCCGTGCTGCCGATGGTGGCGTGGGATATGCAAAAGCAGCCGGTAACTACGGTGCCCAGTTCTATCCTACCAACCTTGCAAAGGAAGAAGGCTTTCAGCAAATTGTTTGGACCGATGCTAATTCCCATGAATATCTGGAAGAAGCAGGAACCATGAATATTTTTTTCAGGGTTGGAGATAAACTGATCACAGCCCCAACCAGCGACCGTATTCTTGACGGGGTAACCCGCAAAAGTGTACTTACTCTTGCCGAAGAAAATGGTATTAAAGCTGAAGTAAGACGAATAAAAGTTTCAGAAATAGTAGAAGCTGCCGAAAAAGGCGAATTAAAAGAAATCTTTGGATCGGGTACTGCTGCAACTATTAATCCTGTGAGAGGATTTGGAAACAAAGGCAAAAAATACGAACTGCCACAGCTCGAAGATTCATATGCTTCATTTTTCAAGAACAAATTAATGGAGATACAATACAACAAAGCCGAAGATAAATTTGGCTGGAGATATCTTGTTAAAAAGAACTAATTGAATTCCACCGGAACCCGAAGCATCCTGTCATGCTCCGGTTTTCCTGAAGCATTAGCGCGGCTAACGATCAAATAGCCGCGCTTTTCATTTGTTTTAAATTCCAGTCTACCCGCAAAAGGCACCCAATTTTCGGTCATCCATTCCCCTTGTGCTTCGACATAACTTTCTGCAAGCTCTTTTCCGCTTTCACTAATTAACTTTATGGGCGCAGTAGCCTCAAAGAACCAGTATCCTTTCGCTTCCCCCTTAATTTCAAGAGGAGAACTTACGGTGGCATTTTCCTGCGGCTTTTCAACTTTTATAAGATCTCCGATTTCTTCCCGCTCCCGATTAGGATCTGTAAAATATAAGCTCTCTAAAATGGCATTCAGGGCCTTCTTTTTTTCTTCGGAAACTTCTCCGTAGAACTTCATAGCATCACCTCCCAAAGGATTACACTGCTCCATTGCAATTTTTTCGCCCGTATTACTACTGAAACACTCAGCCCTAAAATTATTTACCTGGTAAAAAACATAGATCCCTCCATACTCATTCCACCCCGGCGGCGGAGTGTGAAATCTTAGACTTATCCCCCACGGCTCTCCATTCTCCATCAAATAGACATATGAATCCCGGCGATTTACATTAAAAGATAAAGGTAAGTTTCCATCCCAATCCAAAAGAGATTTTCGTGGCCCTCCCGGCCCGTCAACACCGTAACCTTCCGGTAAAACGGCGATATAAGCCATGGAGGCATCATTGTGAATACCAAATGGAGGCTCCTTTTCTATACTGCTATCGTAGAAATTGACTATTGGAGCCTTACCCGGCAACTCTCCTTCAAAAACTTCAAAACTCTCAGGAATTTCTGCTGAAAAACGCCATTTTTCACTGGTAAATTCTTCTGTATTTTCAGAAGTTTCCGGCTGGGAGATTGAAGGTTCTTCCTGTTGCTCTGTTCCTTCGCCGGAATTCCGGCAGGATAACACTACAAGTCCTATAAGAATAAATATAATTGCTCTCATTCTTACAAGGTAAGAAAAAACAGAAACTAGAAAATGGCGTGAGGACCAAATTCACAGTACGAAATATTAGCATTTATTGGTCGCCGTTTAGTGGAAAATTTTTTATTCCTGGGTTTTTGAACTTAAGATTTTCTGGAGATTAGGACGGGAGTAGGCTGGTCCTTTAAGCACTTTTCCGTCCTCGCGATAAACAGGCTTACCTTCTTCTCCAAGTTTGCTCATATTACTACGCTGTATCTCGTCAAATACATCCATAATTTTATGCTGCATTCCATGTTCTATTATGGTGCCGCATAAGATGTACAACATATCCCCCAAGGCATCGGCAACTTCAATTAAGTCAGCGCTTTCTGCGGCCATGAGATACTCTTCATTTTCTTCTTTCATCAGCTCATAACGCAAGTGTATTTTTTCACGTGAAAGGGAGGTTGTTGGTTGCTCCTGAACTCCCAGACCAAACGCTTCGTGAAACTCCTGTACTGCGGCTAAGGTTTTTTTCATTCTAATACTTTAAATTCGCATAAAATTATAAAAAATTAAAGCCCATGGAAATGTTTAGCACAGGACAAATAATTTTTGGGATATTATTCTTTGTGGCTTTTGTCATTGTGATCATCTTCAGTTATCGCAAGGATGTCAAACTTCACCGCAAATACTACAAAGGCACACTTTACATACTGCTAGGATTCATTGCTTTTATCCTGCTGCTTTTCGTTCTGAAGACTTATTTAAAAGGCTAAATATTCAGCATAAAAAAACCGTCCTTCTTTGCAGAAGGACGGTTCATTTTTAAATCTTTTGCGCTTAATTTTCCAGGGGAAGAATATCGAATTCTTCCGAATATTTCAGCATTTGCTCCTCAAAAGATGTGGGTTGTACCACTCTAATGGCTGTAATTTCACCATTTGCATCTGTTTCGGGAACAAGTACAGGGTTTACAAATCCGCTATACGGTGCAGATTTGAATTGTTCGTTTCTTTCAAGCACTTCCCTGTGAATATTCTGGTCTACAATAACTCCATAGGTCTCTACAAGATCTTTGGCTGCCTCATAATCTCCTTCAGATTTAATTCTCTGGGTTTCTTTCAGTAAATCACCAAATAGTTCGCGTAGCGCAACATAATCTGTAATATTAAAATATGTCTTACCATCTCTGGTCACCTTCTCAATAATGCCTCTTTCACGACCTTTTTCAAAGACCCAGGCACTCACCCACTGTCGGTTTCTCATGTGTGCCTGCTCAATGTTGGCTCCCGGTTGGATCCTGATAAGCTGGGTCATTAAACCGTTTCTTATATAACTATTATAAGCTGCTTTTCCAAGTTTCTCATGATCATCAACTAATCCGAGCTCCTCCAGTTTCGGATCCATCAGGTAATAAAGTCCAACTAGATCTGCACGACCTTCTTCCAAAGTAGAAGCGTAACTCTTAAGGGTTTCCTTAGTCTCTCCCACCCCGGGGTTAAGCTGACCGGAAGCATGTCCTACCACTTCGTGAAGTGCGGTATGTAATTTATTAGACAATTCACCATATTCTTCTTCAAGAGCGATCTCTTCCTGGTCATGTGCAAACTCCTGAAGCCTTCCTTTACTACCGGCATTGCTGTATGCCTCAATAATATTTCCAAGAGATACAGATTTACTGCCGTGCTCTTTTCTAATCCAGTTGGAATTTGGTAAGTTCACACCAATTGGTGTAGACGGGGAAGCATCTCCTGCTTCACCTGCAACAATTACTGTTTTGTATGTAACTCCTACAACAGAGTCTTTTTTGTGCTCCTCCATTAAAGGGGCATTATCTTCAAACCACTGTACATTTTCTTCCAGTACCTGCATTTTTTTACTCATATCGAAATCCTTGATCTGCACGATGTTCTCGTAAGAACCTGTATAGCCCAAAGGATCATTATAGACTTCAATAAAGCTGTTGATGTAATCAATATTTCCTTCGGTAGAATTCACCCATGCAATATTGTACTCATCCCAGGTTTGCAGATCTCCGGTTTTATAATAGTCAATTAAAAGTGCAAGTCCATCTGCCTGCTGCTGATTTTCGGCAACTCCTTTTGCTTTTTCCAGCCAGAAAATGATCTTGTCAATAGCAGAACCATACATTCCTCCACTCTTATATACTTTTTCCACCAGCTGTCCATTCTCTTTTACAAGCTTTGAGTTAAGTCCGTAAGCAAGAGGTCGGTTTGGATCCGGAGATTTTTTGCCGGCGTAGAACTGTTCTACATCCTTTGCTGTAACTCCCTCTCCATAAAAATTCACTGCAGATCCTTCCACCAGTCCTTTCGATTCATCAAGATTTACTTTTTTTGAATCTTTGTCATTGAAGATAACCTCGTACGGTTCTCCGGTAAGATCTGTTCCTGTCTCTGCAAGTAATATGTCAAAATAATCTTGGCTAAAATCTGGTTTCAGCTTATCCATTGAATAGTGGTGATGTATCCCATTCGAGAACCATACCCTTTTAAGGTACGTTTCAAAATTTGCCCAGTCTTCGGTAGTTTTGTCTCCATCGTAAGTGGTGTAGATGTTCTCGAGGGCTTCTCTGATTTTCAGGTTGTGTTTGTAGTTCTGGTCCCAAATGATATCTCTACCGCTAAGGCCGGCCTGAACCAGATAATACACCAGCTTTTGCTCCTGAAGCTCAAGGTCTTCCCAGCCGGGAATCTGGTACCGAAGTACCTTAATATCTGCAAATTCATCTACCTGATAGTCAAAATCGGTAGTTTGTGTAACTTCTCCCAAAGTTGCCGGATTCTCTACTTTAGAATCGGCGCAGGAAAAAAGGATCATTGATGCCAACAACGGCACCAAAAAAAATTTGATTTTCATTTTTTTATAATTATTGTTTTTAAGAGTTAATTGAGAAATATCTTCCGCGGGAAAGCCAGTGCTCATCCATGTTGCAAGACATCGGCCAATCTTTAACAAATGTAAGAATTACCAACTTCAAATTATTTATATTAGCGTAATTAATAGAATAAATCTGCCAAACCATATGAAGATCCTTAAATACCTCCTGTTTCTGCTGCTAATTGTTATTATTGCAGGATCTATTTATATCGCCACCAAAGATGGCACTTACAAAATTGAAAGCAGTAAGGTCATTAATGCCCCTGCACCCATGCTGTTTGGAGAGGTGGCCGATCTTTCCAACTGGAAAAACTGGGATGCGTGGAGCAGTATAGAAGGTATAGACATGGATGTTATTGGGGAGAAAACCGGTGAGAACGCCGCTATTAACTGGCAGGCCGAAGAAATTAGGGACGGCAGGATCGTTACTACCTCTGTTATTCCTTATTCCCGGCTACAACAGGCTCTTCTAATGCAAACCATCATTGGCGAAGCTGAAGGTTTAATTACCTGGTCTTTTGTTCCTGAAGATGATGGCACACGAGTAACCTGGACTCTGGAAGGGGAGCAAAGCTTTAAGGAGAAACTTGCCTTCACAATACAGGAGCAAAATCTGGCTGAAGTTTTTCAACCGGTTTTTGAAGAAAGCATTGAAGACCTGGAGCAAAATGTAATTCGAAAAATGGAGGCTTATTCCATAAGTGTGGACGGTGTAACCGAACATGGAGGCGGTTATTACATGTACACTACTACGGCCGCAAGATTGGGAGAGGTGAATACCCGGGCCGCCAGCATGGTGGAACAGGTTAGGCTTTACATGGAACAGAACAATATTTCTATAAGTGGCCCACCGCTTATTATATATAATCAGCGAGATGATCGCAGTGGTACTACAATCTTTTCTACCGGAGTACCAACACCCAGCCAGGTCATCACTCCGGCGGGCAGTGAAATTTTGAACGGTTATCTTGAACCCCAAAAGGTAGTCAAAACTACCTTGAAGGGACATCATAAGAACACTGCGGAAGCATGGGAGCGCACCTACCGGTATATAGAAGAGAACGGACTTTTAGTGGATCCACTGGGGCAGCCTTTTGAGGTCCTGATAACAGACCCTGTTGAATTTGAAAATCCCGCGCAATGGGTTACCGAAATTTACATTCCGGTAGAATGATAAAGCAAATTTTCCTGGTCTTTCTTGGAGGTGGTGTGGGAAGTGCGCTTCGTTTCCTAATTGCAAAAAATCTTAATCCTCTTTCGGTAATTCCCCTGGGTACACTCCTGGTAAATTTCTCCGGAAGTCTTATAATAGGTTTTATTTTGGGAATAGGTTTAAAGGAGGAAATGATTTCCCCTAACACAACATTGCTGCTCGCCACAGGTTTCTGCGGTGGATTTACCACCTTTTCAGCCTTCAGCTTTGAGAACGTGGCACTGTTAAAAGCAGGAGATTATATTAACTTCGGAATCTACTCGGCCGGGAGTATCTTTCTGGGAATTGCTGCTATTTTAATAGGACTCTGGCTTTCGAAGATGGTTCAGGGTTTGTCTTAGTTCCTTAGGCTACAGTAATGGAAGTATTCAAATCATTTTTCTGAGTAGTTCCGAGGAAACATTAAAGTCGGGATCAAAAGGAAAGAAATCCAGAACAACAAAATTTTCCTGTTCCTTGTTCAACACATGAGGTTTGGGAGGCTCTTTAAATTCAGAATTTATCCTATTCTGAAAACCACAAAAGGAGAATCCTCCTGCCCGGCAACATGTATGGAAAAAATAAAAAAGGGAACAAGATTAAACTCTCATTTTTGATCCTGCATTTTAGCGTCATAGAACCTGGAATCCCCCAGATAATGATTAATTATCTGGTTATATTCGGGTGTCAATCTCAGGCCAAGAGTACCCTCAATATTATACAGAGTTTCCATATCATTATAACCATGTTTAAGCATTTCTTCCAGATAAAAATAAGCAGTGGAAAAATCGTTGTCCTGGGCACTTAAAGATATAATCTCTCTGTAAGCATCATAAGCCCTGGGATCAAAAATAGTCTGTATCATATTTGCCACCAGCTTATTTTCTAATGGTGTCCTCCTCTCTTTGAACTCCCGCTTCTTAATCTCCACATATTCTCTAATGAAATCTTGGAGGCGAAGAGCCATTTTTGCCTCTGCATTGTTTTTTTGTGCCAGGGAATCGAGTTGATTCTTTTGGTAATTCCACCAGCCAAGGTTTTCAAAACTGGCCTTGCGAATATCCTCTTCCAGGTAGTAAATAAAATCCTCCATTAGTCTTGCTTCCTTTTGTGTGACAGTACCTTGTTCTCGTTTTTGCTGAGAATAATTCCTGGAGCGCGCCAGTTGATTTTGTTTGGACCTTATTTCCGCCGTGCTTATAAGTCCGTCATATTTATCCTCCATAATCTCCAAAAGTGACTCTGCAGTTACGAGTTGGTTGAGGCTCATTAATTTATTCACTCTTGCAAGATCCTGCCGGTATAACTGTTCAACAAGTTGAGGATCTACAGGACGAAATCCTTCCCGCATGGCTTCAAGGGTTAATGAACCTACGGCGCTATTGATGATTTGGGGCTGGGGCCAATCTTCATTCCCCGAATATGTGTAGATCTGGGTGGGGAACCTGAGGCGGGAAAGAGTAGATGCAGTACTCTGCATTCCGGAGGCGGTGAATTGTTCATCTCCCACTATCCCAATAAAATTAAAATTCTTCTTGTTGTCCAGCAGGTTGAAGTTCACCCAATGATCTCCTACCGCAACTACTCCATGGATATCATCAAAAATAAGCGGAATTGCACTTGCTACCTTTGCTCCGGCAGCAGAACCCACACTGGCAATTTGCCTGGAATCTATTGGCAGAATTCCCGCTATATGCTGCATTAACCTAGCGCCGGCAAGTGTGTTTTGCTCAAGATTATTTTGTTGGCTAATACTATTGGAAGAGACGATTATATACCCCTGCTCCTCGGCCGTAGTCTTAAAAAGCTGGGCGGCAGCCCTTCCCCTTCCTTCCCCATCAAATACAAACAGCACAGGCCACGGCCTCTCATTTTTATATGTTGTAGGAAGATACAAGGCATAACTTTCTTCAAGAGTATCGGAAACCTTGAGGTCGTCCATCACCACTCCTTTCTTTACCACAAACTCCTGAGCGGAAAGCTGAAGACTCAGGAATAAAAAAAAGATTATTTTTTTCATGGAATTAAGTTAGTGAATTTTCTAAAATCCGCTGCAGAATTTCACCGGCGGGCATAAAAAAAGCCTTACAAAAATGTAAGGCTCAGGAATATAAATATCAAAAATTGAGACTAAGCTTGTCTCACGTTTACTGCATTTACACCTTTTCTACCTTCTTCAAGGTCGAAAGTTACTTCGTCATCCTGTCTAATCTCGTCAACAAGACCATTAGCATGTACGAAATACTCATCATTTGATTCTTCGTCTTTAATAAATCCGTAACCTTTTGATTCATTAAAGAACTTAACTGTACCTTTATTCATTGTATAAATTTAAATTGGAGGCGAAGATACAACTTTAAATTTGATAACTTACTAAAAATCAATAAATTATTTATAAGAGCTTTAAAATGTGTAGTTAAGGAATTTTTATTGAAGATATATTACTCTAAAAAAGCAATATTTATTCCCTGTATAATCATATTAACTCCAATAATTGCAATAATAAGCCCCATTATTTTCTCTACCACTACGATCTTGTTTGCCCCAATGTAACGCACCAGGTACTCACTGGAAAGAAAAGCAAGGTAATTGAGCCACATTACAAGGGCGAACATCACTAAAATAATTCCCACCTGAAGGTAAGTAGCCGTGGTTGTAAAATTCATAGCAGTAACTATAGTACCCGGACCGGCAAGAATTGGGATACCTAACGGAGAAATTGAAATTTCCTCATTAAAATTAATTTCTTTCTGGTTATCAATACTGGAGACCTGGGCCCGGATCATTTCAAAACCAACAAAAAATACAAGTATTCCTCCAGTAATTTTAAAGGCAGGTATTGTTAATCCAAAAAAATCAAAAATATACTTACCTAAAATAATAAAGCCCGAGACAATTATAAAGGCTGTAAAAGTGGCTTTTTTAGAGATGTTTTTCCTGGTTGGCCTATCGGCCTGCCGGGTGAGGCTTAAAAAAATGGGTACGTTCCCTACCGGATTGTTTATCGCAATAAACCCCGTGAAAACCGCAATAGCAAAGACCCAGATCCCTTCCATTTAAATTTTTTCGTTCTATAAATTAAAACGACAAAAGTATCTAAAATAAACTTCCTGCAAAAGAGAACGGAATCCTTTCCATTAATACTAACTTCCTATAACATTTTTTGAGACTTCTTTAACGATAGCGCAGGTGCAATTTTTGTACATTTTCGATTCAGGAATTAAAGTGTCAATGAAGACTTACAACGAAAAAAGAGATTTCAGCAAAACAAAGGAACCAAAAGAAGTTCCTCTAAAGAAAAAGAATGGAGAAGAACGCATTTTCGTGATCCAGAAGCACGACGCTTCAAATCTCCATTATGATTTCAGGTTAGAAATTGATAACACTCTTAAATCGTGGTCAATTCCAAAGGGTCCCAGCACAGATCCTTCAGTAAAGAGAATGGCTATTCCAACAGAAGATCATCCCATGGCTTATGCCAGTTTTGAGGGTGTTATTCCGCAGGGAGAATATGGCGGGGGCACAGTAATGATATGGGACACCGGTACCATCGAGAGCAATAAACACGATGAGGACGGAAATATTATCTCCCTTGAAGAAAGTTTCAAATCTGGCAGCATTGAGGTAATTCTGCACGGAAAAAAGCTCACGGGTAACTTCAACCTTGTGGAAATGAAAGGCGGAAAAATGAAAGGAAACTGGCTCCTTATGAAGCAGGACGATGCCGAAGCCGATGCCCGTCGTAATCCCGTGAGCACCCAATCAAAAAGTGTGGTATCGGGAAGAACTTTAAAGCAAATTGAACAAGAAGAATCTGAAAAAGAAAATTAAATGCAGATAGCCGGAGTTGATGTATCAAATCCCGACAAAATTCTCTTTCCTAAGAAAGGAATTACCAAAGAAGGTATGATTTCTTATTACGAGAAGATTGCACCTTTGATGTTACCATATCTTAAAAACCGACCGCTCACCCTCCACCGGTTTCCCAGTGGGATCAATGAAAGTGGTTTCTACCAAAAGAATGCTGCAGACTACTTCCCCGACTTCATTAAAACCGTGGAAATTGAAACCGAAGAAGGAAAGAATACGCAGGTTCTTTGCAATGATGTGAAAAGTGTTATTTATCTGGCCAATCAGGGAACAGTGGTTTTTCATATCTGGCTCAGCAAAAAAGATAAGCTGCGCCAGCCAGATAAGATAATCTTTGACTTGGATCCATCGGAAGATGACTTTGAAAAAATTAAAGATGGCGCAAGAATACTCAGGAACCTGCTAAAAAAGAAAAAAATCGATCCCTCTCTTATGACAAGCGGAAAAAGCGGCTTACATTTATATTACAAAATAAGGAGGGGAAAGGATTTTGATGAAATAAAGGCATTAACTCACGACATAGCAGAAGAAGCAGAAAAGCAGGCACCTGACTTATTTACTACTCAGATAAGGAAAGACAAGCGAGAAGGAAAAATTTTTGTTGATTACCTCCGTAATGCGTATGCTCAAACAGCTGTTTGTCCTTATTCCCTGCGAGCTACAGAGGATGCGGGAGTTGCCACTCCAATTGAATGGGAAGAGCTTACCAAGATCAAAAGCGCCTCCCAATATAACATTGAAAATATATTTAGAAGGACAGGACAGTTAAACAGAAAATAAAAAAACAAAGAAATGAAAGAAATCACCCCGGAAAAGGCCAGACAAGCATTAAACGAACAGGCAGAAAAAGTGGAGCGAAAAGATCTGGAAAAAGTATTGGCAAAAGAGCAAAAGATTGAAGATAAATTCAAAAATAACGACTCAATGAGTGGATATCTCGCCAAGGCCAAAAGTATGTTTGGTCTTATTCGGGATTACTGGAGCGGCAATTACAAACAGGTGCCATGGAAAACGATTGCAGCAGTTGCGGGAGCTTTACTTTATGTACTTATGCCATTTGACCTAATTCCCGATTTTATACCTATAGCCGGATTCCTGGATGACGCAGGCGTTATTGCTGCCTGTCTTACCCTAATTAGCGATGATCTCGTTGATTACGAGAAGTGGAAACTTCACCAGGATGATTCGATGATTAGAAATCAGGATGACTCCCTTACCTAACTGCGTCAATGAATAAGGATAAACTGGAGCGCATGCCTTTGTACAAAAAGGCCATGGAGATCCTTGAGATTGTGGAACGCATCATGCAACTGGTTCCCGAAGAAAACGAATTTACAGTTGCGGTTGCCCGGAATATGTATACAGATGCACTCCAGCTTGCACCAAAAATAGCTGGTGCAGAAGGTATTGATCTCTACGACATCAAAATGGAAAATGCCGCAATCATCCGAAAGTGCGCCCGCGAAATTTATGTGGGCTGCAACGGGTTCATCATGGAAGGATTCAAGGAAGAGGAATATTTGGAAATGCTAAGAGCAGAGATAGAAGAATTCCGGGTGCTCTTTGCCGAATGGGTGAAAACCTTTGACAAATGGAATTATACTATAGACCGCTGGGGCTTATTTAATCCCCCGGGGGTTAATTACGACGACAAAGACCCCGACGAAGATATTCCTTTCGATAATCCTTTCAATGAAGAAGATTAAACCTGCCAAAAAGGGCAAATCATGATCATCTTTCCAAGAATGTAAAAAATTATAAATTGCTCCTGCTGAAAATTACCGTTCAAAAAAGGCATTTCAGAAAAATATTTTTGGGGCAATATGAATAAGATTATAAAGATCTACGGGATAAATTGGCTAATGGTTGTGTGGCTTATTTTCCTGTTGTTATATGTTATAGAACCTGTGAAGGCTCAAAGCTCCCTCAACGAATACGCTGTCAATAACCCTAACGGACCGTATGTTACCGGTCCTGAAGTTAAAGATGTGCCTGCAGGAATGAATACACTTTATATTAGAAATGCCGACATCTGTGCGATTACCTCGATGGAGGTTTTAGTACCGGAATTTGCCGCTGCTTTTAGTCCGAATAACGATGGTATCAACGACAACTGGTTTGTTAGCACCGGCACCTATCCTGTTCCCGAGAGACCGGTAAGGATCTTTGACCGCTATGGAAAATTACTCGGGCAATTTTATGTAAACACCGGAAGCTGGGACGGAATGCTAAATGGTCGAGAAATGCCGGCAGATGATTATTGGTTCGAATTTTCTCTACCCGAAAATCTAATCATAAAAGGGCATTTTAGCCTGGTGAGATAGAAGAATTTTCCTTCCGTCATCCTGAACTTGTTTAAGGATCGCGTTACTGAAAAGGAAAAATTTTAGGGTTTCGGGATTTTTGCAACTTCAGTTATTATTTCTGAAACTTGAACAGAAGCAATGAATTTTTTACTTCAGTGCAATGAGCAGCAATCCGACTAATATTTTTTTGTTTCTGTCCGTCATCCTGAACTTGTTTCAGTATCTTTTGATTTCCTGAAAAATTAACTTCAGAGATTTTGGATTTTTTGGAACTTCAGTAGTCAAGTGAAAAACATGGAGTCCCAAAATAGCATTTTAGGAAGGTATTTTCTGAAGCTTAAATAGAAAATATAAATTTTTTACTTCAGTGCAATGAGCTGCAATCCGGTATCCTGATACTATTATATCCGTCATCCTGAACTTGTTTCAGTATCTTTTGATTTTCCCTGAAGCCAAAAAAACCTAACAGGTTTTAAAAACCTGTTAGGTTTGATACATTGTTATTCATAAATAGATCCCGAGTCCGCTGCGCGTCTCGGGATAAGCGATTCACACACTTTTTGCTGCGCAAAAAGTGGTTCTCTGCTTACATATTTCTCCTATACTGCCCTCCTACTTCAAACAAGGCTGTGGTGATCTGGCCAAGGGAACAAACTTTTGTAGCCTCCATAAGCTCCTCAAAAATATTTTCATTTTGAATAGCCGCTTTTTTCACCTTTTCAAGAGTTTCGTGTTCCAGTTCTTTTTTCGCCGCATGAAGGTTTTCTAAAGTCTCGATCTGACTTTGTTTTTCTTCTTCAGTTGCACGAATTACTTCTCCGGGTGTTACTGTCGGGGAACCTGTTGAACTTAAAAAGGTATTTACTCCAATGATAGGGAAGTCTCCGTTGTGCTTAAGAGTCTCATAATAAAGACTTTCTTCCTGAATTTTACTTCGCTGGTACATGGTTTCCATAGCTCCCAAAACTCCGCCTCTTTCGGTAATGCGGTCAAATTCCTGCAGTACTGCTTCCTCAACAAGATCTGTTAGCTCTTCAATTATAAAAGCACCCTGTATAGGATTCTCATTCTTTGTAAGTCCTAATTCTTTATTGATGATCAACTGGATTGCCATTGCACGTCTTACCGAAGCTTCTGTTGGTGTTGTGATCGCCTCATCATAAGCATTGGTATGAAGCGAATTACAGTTATCATAAATAGCGTAAAGCGCCTGAAGCGTAGTTCTTATATCATTAAAATCGATCTCCTGTGCATGCAAGGACCTTCCCGAAGTCTGGATATGATATTTCAGCATCTGCGCCCGTGGATTCGCTCCGTATTTATATTTTAAGGCTTTAGACCAGATCTTTCTTGCTACCCTTCCAATCACGGCATATTCGGGATCAATTCCGTTCGAGAAGAAGAAAGACAGGTTTGGACCAAATTTGTTTATATCCATTCCACGGCTCAAATAATACTCTACATAAGTAAATCCATTGGCAAGAGTGAGAGCCAGCTGAGTGATTGGATTGGCTCCGGCTTCGGCGATGTGGTATCCGGAAATTGAAACCGAATAGAAATTCCGCACATTTTCTCTAATGAAATACTCCTGCACATCACCCATCAACCTCAACGCAAATTCCGTAGAGAAGATACAGGTATTCTGCGCCTGATCTTCCTTTAAAATATCGGCCTGGACAGTTCCCCGAACCTGGCTTAAAGTTCTCTTTTTAATATCTGCGTAAACATCGGCCGGCAAAACCTGGTCTCCCGTTACTCCCAGCAACATTAATCCAATACCATTATTTCCTTCAGGCAACTCACCTCTGTATTTCGGCTGCCCCATTTCTTTATCAGAATAGATCTTATCGATCTTTTTCTGCACCTCTTCTTCCAGGCCATTTTCCTTGATGTACTTCTCACATTGCTGGTCAATAGCTGCGTTCATAAAGAACCCAAGTAACATTGGTGCAGGGCCATTAATAGTCATACTCACAGAAGTCATTGCATCGGCAAGGTCAAAACCGGAATATAATTTCTTGGCATCGTCAAGACAACAAATCGAGACTCCGGAGTTCCCAATTTTTCCGTAGATATCCGGTCTGCGATCTGGATCATTTCCGTAAAGGGTAACCGAATCAAATGCTGTAGAAAGACGTTTGGCCGGCAGACCCATACTAACATAATGGAAACGACGGTTTGTACGTTCGGGGGAACCTTCCCCGGCAAACATTCTGGTTGGATCTTCTCCCTGTCTTTTAAATGGATATAATCCACCGGTATAAGGAAATTCCCCCGGCACATTCTCCTGCAAACACCAGCGTAAAATGTCTCCCCACGCCTGGTACTTCGGAAGTGCGACTTTAGGGATCTGCGTATGAGAAAGTGATTCGGTGTGAGTTTCAATCTTAATTTCCTTATCCCGTACTTTAAAGGAGTAAATGGGATCTTTATACGTATTTACCTTCTCGTCCCAACCGGTAATGACCTCCCAGTTATATGGATCAAGATCCATTTTAACTTTGTCAAATTCTTTTTTAAGAAGATTCAGCAGGTCTTCATTTTCTGAAGTTGAAGCATCTTTAAAACCGTCCTCATCAAGACCATATTGATTCAATTCAAATTTCACTCCCGAAACTGATTCTATGGTCTTATAAATTCCGTAGAGCTTTTGAGCCACCTCGGCCTGGGCTTCGGCCTTTTCGTCATAGGAACGATTATTTTCTGAAATCTCTGAAAGATACCTTGTCCTGTTGGGCGGGATCACGAAGATCTTCTCGCTCATCTCTTTTGAGATGTTGAAAGTAGAATTGAATTTGCTCCCCACCTTCTCATCGATCCGGTCCATGATTTCCTTGTAGAGCGTATTCATTCCGGGGTCATTGAATTGAGAAGCAATAGTTCCATAAACCGGAAGATTATCTGCATTCTCATGCCATAACCCGTGGTTTCGTTGATATTGTTTCTTAACATCCCGAAGTGCATCCAAAGCACCACGTTTGTCAAATTTGTTAATCGCAACCAAATCGGCGAAGTCCAGCATGTCAATCTTTTCCAGCTGCGTAGCTGCACCAAATTCGGGTGTCATTACGTATAGAGAAACATCAGAATGTTCCAGTATTTCAGTATCACTTTGACCTATCCCTGAAGTTTCCAAAACAATTAGATCATAATTTGCTGCTTTTAGCACCTGAATTGCTTCAGCAACATATTTAGACAGTGCAAGATTTGCCTGACGAGTTGCCAATGATCTCATATAAACCCTCGGATTGTTGATCGCATTCATCCTGATACGGTCCCCTAAAAGGGCGCCGCCGGTTTTCTTTTTTGAGGGATCAACAGAAATAATACCTATGGTCTTTTCAGGAAAATCCATCAGGTAGCGACGCACAAGTTCATCTACTAAAGAAGATTTTCCTGCACCACCTGTTCCGGTAATACCCAAAACGGGGATCTCTCTCTCCTTATTTTCTGAATGTATCTTGTCAAGAGTATCTTTTGCTATTTCCGGAAAGTTTTCCGCAGCTGAGATCACTCTCGCTATTGCTCCCGGAGTTTTATTTTCGAGCTCCTTGATTTCTCCGTTAAGACTGTCGCCCAAGGGATAGTCTGATTGCTTTACGAGGTCATTGATCATTCCCTGTAGTCCCAGCTCCCGGCCATCATCGGGCGAATAGATCCTGGTGATGCCATAATCCTCCAGCTCTTTGATCTCCTCGGGAAGGATCACTCCGCCGCCGCCACCAAAGATCTTTATATGACCTGCACCTTTTTCTTTAAGCAGGTCGTGCATATATTTGAAATACTCTGTATGCCCGCCCTGGTAAGAGGTCATTGCAATAGCGTTCGCATCTTCCTGTATTGCACAATTCACAACCTCTTCTACACTGCGGTCATGACCCAGGTGGATTACTTCCACTCCCGTCGACTGAATGATGCGGCGCATAATATTAATGGCTGCATCATGCCCGTCAAAAAGGGATGCTGCGGTTACAATTCTAACTTTGTTCGTGGGTTTATAAGGAGCTTGTTGTTCCATTGTATCGAAAACGTTTTAGGGCGTGCAATTTACGAATTTAGAAACGAAGTTGCCATTTTGAGCCGGATATTAAACTCAGAAGAAAGGTTTTAAAAAAACATGCAAAAACCTGGTACTGCAGGATAACTTTTGTTTATGATTTTAATCTCATCTTAATAGGTAACTTTGACAAAACAGAATTATGAAGAAATTTCTCCTCCTCCTCACCGTCATACCTTTATTTTTAGGCTGTGCCGAATTACAACAAATCGCCGATTCCCTGCCGCAGGAAGGCACAGGTGTGACCAATACTGAAGTTGCCGCAGGTTTGCGTCAGGCACTGGATTTTGGTATTGATAAACAGGTGACAAAACTCTCGCAGGAAGATGGATTTTTCAGCAACGAACTTGTGCGTATAAGTCTTCCGCCGGAATTACAAAAAGTGGACAGGACGCTCCGTGATCTGGGAATGAGTTCTCTTGCAGACGAAGGCCTTAAAGTACTTAATCGCGCTGCCGAAGATGCCGTAAAAGAAGCCACGCCAATTTTTGTAGACGCAGTAAGACAGATCACCTTCACCGATGCCCGCGATATTTTATTAGGAGACGACACCGCCGCTACCACTTATCTCGCCAGAACAACTACAGATCCTTTGTATTCAAAGTTCAATCCGGTAATTACTAATTCCCTGGACGAAGTGGGCGCCACCCAGATTTGGACAAATATCATCAACCGTTATAACGCACTGCCCCTAACCGGCGATGTAAACCCGGATCTTGCCGATTATGTTACCCAGGAAGCCCTTGAAGGAGTTTATACTATGATTGCTATAGAAGAAAAAGAGATCAGGAATAATTTTAACTCAAGGACAACTAATCTACTGAAGAGGGTATTTGCATTGCAGGATCAATATTAACCAGGAGTTCATGGGCTTCCGGCTGAAGGTACAAAGGGATCAAAATAGTCGAATGGTTTTATCTATAGAACTCATCATTTGTTAGGATTAAATTTCGGAATTTAGACGGTTGTAAACAATTGAGAATGCCGGAAAACTACGGTGGAACCTGAATTTTCAACATTCTCATTTTAAGTTTTTAACAACAGAAGCCGATATAAGTCGCAGTTTTATCAAAAGGTTAACTTTAGGTTAGGATATGTTCGAATTTATGGAAGATATCTTTGTGGTAATAACACACAAAGTTTATGTTTCGATTATTTGAACCCCGATCAACGCTGGAACGACTTCAGGAGAAGTATTGTTTTCTTATGCGCCGATCGTTCGAGCTTGCGTTAGTGGATAAATCCCGAAGCGATATGCTCAACGAAAAGGCTTGTAAGATCTTGCAGGAGATCCGTCGCATGGAAAAAACTCAGGAGAGGACAGTTTGAAGTTTTCTGAAATAAGCAAAAGCTGCCGTTAGACGCGACCCATACCAGCTAAAGTATTCCCCGTCCACAATGTGAATCTCGTTAATCCCTACCTCTTTTTTCAACTCCTCTTTATCTTTTGATTTAAACGGAAATGGCTCCGTAGAAAGCAGCAGCAACTCCACTTGTTTTTGCTCCAACTGCTCTAATTCTATTTCCGGATACCTGGAATCTTCCCCTGAAAACACATTTTTGAACCGGTTAAGCTCCAGGAGGTGATCTATAAAATTATCTCTTCCCGCTACCATCCACGGATTTTTCCAGATAAGATAAGCTACTTTTCTAAATGGGACATGTTCCATTTCCTTCTGAAATTCTTCTCTTAAAAGAGTGATTTCTTCAGCTATTTCTGAAGCTTTATCTGTCACGCCGAAAATTTTTCCGTATTGAAGAATGAGCTCCAGCGAATCCTGAATGGTCATAACATCAGAAACATGAACGGGAGCGAGCTTTTCCAGCTCTGCCACCATTTCTTTTGTATTTTCTTCCTTGTTGCAAAGAATTATGTCGGGTGCAAGGGCTTTTATGCGGTCGTAGTGGACCTGTTTAGTGCCGCCCACCACCTTTTTCTCCTTCCGGAGTTCCTCTGGATGCACACAGAACTTGGTTATTCCCACGATCTTCTCCCGAAGCCCAAGATCTACCAGCAGTTCTGTCTGACTCGGCACCAGAGTTACGATTCGCTGCGGAAGCTCCTTCAGCTCAAGTTTTCGTTTTAACTGATCGTGAAAAGTTCTCAAAGTACTGGAAATTATAAGGTATCGAAAATGCCGTTTTTGACACCTGGTTAAGAAGCATTTTCCGTTATAGATAATAAGCCATCTCCTGCTGAAGCTTCTTGGCTTCTTCTGCGGCAGCTTCAGCGAAATCGGCACCCTCAGAAGCATATATAATTGCCCTTGAAGCATTGATAAGCAGCCCCACATTGCGGTTCATGCCATATTCACAAACCTCTTGCAAGCTCCCGCCCTGGGCACCAACTCCGGGTACCAAAAGGAAATTTTCAGGAATTATTTTTCTTATTTCTTTTAAAAATTCAGCTTTGGTGGCTCCCACAACATACATTAGGTTCTGCCCGTTGGTCCAGGATTTTGATGTTTTAAGGACTTTTTTGTATAGTTCCTCATCCTCTACCTTTTGCGTCTGAAAATCATAAGCTCCAGCGTTAGATGTCAACGCCAGTAAAATCGTGTGCTTATTCTCATAAGCTAAAAATGGCTCTACAGAATCTTTTCCCATATAGGGGGCTACAGTAACCGAATCAAAATTAAGATCCTCAAAAAAAGCCTTTGCATACATACCCGAAGTATTGCCAATGTCTCCGCGTTTGGCATCGGCAATGGTGAAAATTTCAGGGAAATTTTCATTCAGATAACTTATAGTTTTCTCAAGTGCTTTCCAACCTTTAATTCCATGAGCTTCATAAAAAGCAAGATTTGGTTTGTAGGCCACAGCCAGATGATGGGTAGCATCAATTATAGCTTTATTAAAGACGAAGATAGGATCTTCCTCTTTTAATAAATGCTGCGGAATTTTCTTTAGATCTACATCGAGACCTATGCATAAAAAGGATTTCTTAAGATGTATCTGTTCTACTAATTGAGAAGTGGTCATTGGCTGCAAATAAAAAAGCTGCCGGAGTGCGGCAGCTTTAATTAAATATCTGGTTTAAAAAACGTCAGAATTCTCTTTCAGTTTTTCTGTGTTTTCTACAAGTTGTAATTCATCAAGGATCTTCTGGATATCACCATTAATAATATTTCCTAGGTCATAAAGCGTAAGGCCAATTCGGTGATCTGTCACACGACCTTGTGCATAATTGTATGTTCTAATCTTCGCACTCCTGTCACCACTGGAAACCATGGAGTTTCTTTTTGCAGCATCGGCTTCCATCTTTTTTGCGAGTTCCTGCTCATAAAGCCTTGACCTCAAAACCCTAAATGCCTTTTCCTTGTTCTTGTGCTGAGATTTTTGATCCTGACACTGTGCTACCAATCCTGTTGGAAGGTGAGTCAATCGCACAGCAGAATAGGTAGTGTTTACCGATTGGCCACCCGGTCCTGACGAACAGAAATAGTCAATTCGCACTTCTTTGGGATCGATCTCCACGTCAAACTCTTCCGCTTCGGGCAACACCATTACTGTCGCAGCAGATGTATGCACCCGCCCCTGAGTTTCGGTTTGTGGTACTCTTTGCACCCGGTGTACACCCGCTTCAAATTTCATAGTTCCGTAAACATCCTCGCCGGTCACATCAAAAATGATCTCTTTAAATCCGCCGCTGGTTCCTTCGCTAAAGTCAACAATCTGGTGTTTCCAGCCTTTACTTTCGATGTATTTGGTGTACATGCGATACAGGTCACCCGCGAAAATACTGGCTTCATCCCCTCCGGTACCGGCGCGGATCTCCATTACAACGTTCTTAGCGTCTTCAGGATCTTTTGGCACGAGCATCATCCTTATCTTCTCCTCCATTCCCGGAATTTGCTCCTTCGCCTCTTCCAGCTGCATCTTGGCCATATCGATCATTTCAGGATCGCTGCCATCGGCAATGATCTCTTCAGCTTCCTTTTTGTTGTCAATGAGGCTGATGTAATCTGCACGAACCTCCATCAACTTCTTCAGGTCTTTATATTCTTTGTTGAGCTCAACATAACGCTTTTGGTCTGCAATCACGTCGGGCTGAATGATCAGATCATTCACCTCATCAAAGCGCTGCTTCACAATATTTAATTTCTCGATCATAACATCTCCTTAAAGTGGCAAATTTACGATAAATCCACCGGATTTATAAAAAGGATTTATTGGAGTCATGAAAATTCCTAAAACGCTTCCCTCCTGCGGAAATATTGTGGTTGCCATTAAATTTCCCTATTTTTCTTCTATGGAAGAAGTGCGAAAAATTGGATTGGGCGGAGGCTGTCACTGGTGTACCGAAGCTGTGTTTCAGGCAGTGGAAGGTGTAATTAAGGTTGAGCAGGGGTATATTGCTTCTGAAGCACCTGCAGATGCTTTATCGGAAGCTGTTATTATTCATTACCTTCCCAAAAGGGTAAATTTGAAGAGGCTTCTGGAAGTCCATCTTCATACGCACAATTCTACTTCCAATCATTCCTTCCGGAAAAAATATCGCAGCGCAGTTTATTATTTTACTTCTGAAGATGAAAAAGCTGCAAAGGAATTTCTGAAAGAGTTACAAAAGGATTTTGAGGAGAAATTAATTACCCGGGTTCTGCCTTTTGTGGAGTTTAAGGCTTCACGGGAGTCTATCCGGAATTACTATAAGAAAAACCCTGATGCCTCATTTTGTAAAAGGTATATTGAACCGAAGTTGGCTGTTTTAGAAATTATTTCTCGCAAAGGACCAATTAAAAATTTCACACGAAGGGCACGAAGCAAAAAAATGAAGATCACAAAGTAAGGCAGTTAAAAAGAAACTATTGTACTTTCGAATAATGAAAGAACAGGATTTGTCATACCGGATTATTGGAATTGCTCTTGAGTTGCACAAAAACCTGGGACCCGGCTTGTTAGAATCTTCTTATGAGAATGCTCTGGCCTATGATCTTCGTACTGCAGGATTCGAGGTAAAACAGCAACATCCTATGCCTTTTTTCTACAAAGAAATTAAAATGGATGTGGGCTACAGGATAGATTTATTAGTCCAAAATAAAATAATCATAGAAGTAAAGTCTCTTGAAAATCTGGCTCCTGTACATTTTGCACAATTACTCACTTATTTAAAACTTTCAGAATTAAAAGTGGGGCTTCTAATAAATTTCAACACAAAAATGCTCAAAGATGGCATTCACCGGGTAGTTAATTGAAGGATAAAAATAATCTTTCCTTCGATTTCTCTGTGCGCTTATTGAAATCTTATTTGCTTCGTGTGAAATTTTTAGTATTTAAATTCCCCAAATTCACTCCTAATCGTCAATCTTTTCTCCTCAGAAGCTTCTACTCTCCCTACTATTTTCGCATCTACATTAAAGGATTTAGAAATTGAGATAATATCTTCAGCTATGGCTTCATCAACATAAAGCTCCATTCTGTGCCCCATGTTGAAAACCTGATACATCTCCTTCCAATCGGTTTTGCTCTCCTGCTGAATCAATTTGAACAATGGTGGAACCTCAAATAGATTATCCTTTATCAAATGAACCTGATCTACGAAATGAAGCACTTTTGTCTGTGCGCCACCGCTACAGTGAACCATCCCAAAAATGTCATTTTTAGAATACTTTTCCAGGATCTTTTTGATCACAGGAGCATAGGTTCGGGTGGGAGAAAGCACCAGCTTCCCGGCATCCAGGGGACTGCCTTCTACTCCATCGGTAAGGTTCTTTGAGCCGCTGTAAACAAGATCTTCAGGTACTGAAGGATCAAAACTTTCTGGAAATTTTTCAGCTAAACTTTTTCCGAAGACATCGTGCCGCGCAGAAGTGAGTCCGTTGCTGCCCATTCCCCCGTTATACTCCTTCTCGTAAGTGGCCTGCCCGAAGGAAGCCAGACCTACGATCACATTTCCGGGCTTGATGTAGGCATTGTTGATGACGTCGCTACGCTTCATCCTGGCAGTTACGGTAGAATCTACAATGATGGTACGAACCAGATCGCCAACATCGGCAGTTTCCCCGCCGGTGGAGTGAATATTAATTCCGAAGCTTTTAAGATCCTTGAGGAGTTCTTCTGTTCCATTAATGATGGCCGAAATTACTTCGCCGGGGATAAGATTCTTATTTCTGCCAATGGTAGAAGAGAGCATGATATTATCTACCGCTCCAACACATAGCAGATCATCAATGTTCATGATAAGCGCGTCCTGGGCAATTCCTTTCCAAACACTTACATCTCCGGTTTGTTTCCAGTACATGTAAGCCAGGGAAGATTTTGTACCGGCACCATCGGCATGCATGATGAGACAGTAATCCTCATCTCCGGTAAGATGATCGGGCACAATTTTGCAAAAGGCTTTTGGGAACAAGCCTTTGTCGACATTTTTAATGGCATTGTGAACATCTTCTTTCCCGGCAGAAACTCCGCGGCCGGCATATCGTTTGCTTATTTCCTGGCTCATGCTATTGGATTTGCTGGTCAAAGATAATTAGTTTAGATTTTTTGACCTTCGGTTTCCTGAAATATAAAAGCCACTTCAAAAAGAAGTGGCTTTAAAATGGCATTTTTGAAGAGTATTATCGAGTAAACAATAATTCCCTGTACTTGGTTAAGGTCCAAATCTCATCGTCTATTACAAGCTCGAGTTTGTCGCAATGGTAACGGATTGTTTCAAAGAATGGCTTCACATCATTACAATATGCAAAAGCTTTCTCCTCGGCAGTTTCCAGTTTATTAGCTTTTTTTCGGGCTTCGATCATTTCGGTAATTCCGGAGTTGATCTTTTCAATGCGTTCAGAAATTTCTTTTATGATCTCCAGTTGTTCTTTCGAATGTTCTTTGAAATCATTACCAAAAATTTCTTTTAAACCCCGTACGTTCTTGATCAAAATGTTTTGGTACCGTATAGCTGTAGGGATCACGTGGTTACGGGCGATATCTCCAAGGATACGGCTCTCGATCTGCACCTTCATGATGTATTCCTCCAATTGAATTTCATGACGGGCCTCTATTTCCACTTTATTCATGATCTCCAGTTCCTTGTACATGTCCATTGTCTTCTTACTTACAAGGGCCTTAAGGGCTTCGGGAGTATTACGATTGTTACTTAGACCACGTTTTGCGGCTTCCTTTTCCCACTCATCGGAATAACCATCACCCTCAAAACGTATATTTTTAGAATCTTTGATATATTCTCTTAGAACATTGAAGATAGCATCATCCTTCTTCATCTTCTTATCTTTGATAAGCGTGTCAACTCTCTTCTTGAAATCTATAAGCTGCTTGGCAACAATAGCATTAAGGGCGGTCATTGGCTCTGCACAGTTCGCAGTGGATCCCACAGCACGGAATTCAAATTTATTTCCTGTAAAAGCGAATGAAGAAGTCCTGTTTCGATCTGTGTTATCGAGCAGGATCTCAGGGATCTTACCTACTACGTTCAATTTAAGTTCGGTTTTTTCCTGTGGAGAAAGTTTTCCGTCAGTAACTTTCTCAAGTTCATCAAGGACCTGAGTCAACTGAGAACCGATAAAAGTGGAGATGATTGCCGGCGGCGCCTCGTTGGCACCTAACCTGAAGTCGTTTGATGCACTGGCAATAGTAGCTCTTAGCAGCTCTTCATTATCATTTACAGCTTTAATGGTATTAATGAAAAAGGTCAAAAACTGAAGATTCTTCATCGGGGTAGATCCGGGTCCTAAAAGATTTACTCCGGTATCTGTACTTAATGACCAGTTATTATGTTTCCCGCTTCCATTAATCCCTGCAAACGGCTTTTCATGGAACAACACTGTAAAATTATGGCGCTCTGCTACTTTGTGCATTACATCCATTAAAAGGGAATTGTGATCTACTGCCAGGTTCGCCTCTTCAAAGATAGGAGCGAGTTCAAATTGATTTGGTGCTACCTCATTGTGTCTGGTTTTAACCGGTACTCCAAGAAGCATACATTCCTTTTCAAGATCCCGCATATAAGCAAGTACCCGCGAAGGAATGGAACCAAAGTAATGATCATCTAACTGCTGGCCTTTAGCCGGGGAATGACCTAATAGTGTTCTTCCTGCCAATTGAAGATCGGGCCTTGAAGCTGCCAAAGCAGAATCAATAAGAAAATACTCCTGTTCCCAGCCCAGAGTGGCCTGCACTTTACTTACATTTTTGTCAAAATATTTAGCAACATCTGTCGCAGACTGATCTACAGACTGCAGAGCTCTTAAAAGAGGGGTTTTATAATCGAGTGCATCTCCTGTATAGGAAACAAATACGCTTGGAATACAAAGGGTAGTTCCATATATAAAAGCGGGAGAAGTTGGATCCCATGCGGTATAACCACGAGCCTCGAAGGTATTTCTTATTCCGCCGTGAGGAAAACTGGAAGCATCTGGCTCTTGCTGTACAAGCTGTCCTCCTCCAAATTTTTCAATTGCCAGTCCATCACCGATTGTTTCAAAAAAGGCATCATGCTTTTCGGCAGTGCTTCCGGTTAAGGGTTGAAACCAGTGGGTATAGTGAGTAGCCCCTTTGGAAATAGCCCACTCTTTCATTCCGGTAGAAATATGATCGGCAATAGTCCTGTCGATCTTCTTTCCGGTAGCATTGGCTTCCAAAACGCTCTGATAGGCTTCCTTGGTAAGAAATTGTCGCATTACACTTTCTGAAAAGACATTTCGTCCGAATAATTCCGATCGTCTTTCCTTTTCTTCAATCTCAACAGGTTTGCGGTTTAAGGTTTCCTTGAGTGCCTGGAATCTTAATGTTGCCATGAGTATTTATATTTTTTATGGGTTAACAGCAACAAATATATTCATAATTTATTTACACCCCCTAAAATTTTAGGGCCAGTTTATAAAAAATTGTTTTTTTATTATGAAATACCCCTCAGCCAATAAAAGCCATGCTTACGAATATGGCATATCCTGCAAATAATAAAAGTCCCTTCCACCTGTTTAAAGTATGTTTCATTGGCAGGAATGCTAACGGTACTAAAATAAATGCAATTCCCAGCATCCAGAAAATATCACTGGTAAGGATGGCATCAGATACCACGGCGATAGGCTGAATGATCGCAGTAATACCAAGTACAGATGCAATATTAAATATATTGGAACCAATAAGGTTTCCGAGAGAAATCGCCTTTTCCTGCTTCATAGCAGCAATGACTGATGCTGCCAGCTCGGGCACACTTGTTCCAATAGCTATCATAGTTACTGAAATCACTCTTTCACTTACACCTAATGCCGATGCGAGGTCCACAGCTCCCGAAACAAGTAATTCTGAACCAAAATATAAAGCTGCCCCTCCAATGGCCAACCAGAGTCCTGTTTTAAAATTGGATGCAACTTTGAGATCGGGGTCAACCTCGTCGGGTTGTAATTCGGGTTTTATTCGGGCCCTGCGTATAAGTAAAATCAAATAAAGTATAATAGCCAATACGAGAATAATCCCTTCCGGCCGGGAGAGCACCTTTTCTGTAGAGAGAAAGTAGTACAGAGCCAAAGAGAAAAGCATCATAATAGGCCAGTTAAACCTGTAGAAGTCACGGTCTATAACCAGCGGAGAGATCATGGCCGTAATCCCCAGAACAAGTCCAATGTTGGCAATATTGGACCCAATTACATTTCCCAGGGAAATGTCAGAAAAACCTTCCAAAGCCGCCTGCAAACTAACCAGCAGCTCCGGTGCCGAAGTAGCGAAAGAAACCACGGTGAGGCCAATCACCATCCTGGATAACTTCAGCTTTAAAGAAATTGCTACAGATGATCTAACGAGGAATTCTCCACCCACAACCAGGAGAATAAAACCCAGGATAATAAATAATATGCTCATTAAGTTTTTTTTGCGAAGATAGAAGTTTCTTACCGAATGCAGGAAGTTGGGCTCTTTTGAGACGGGTAATAACCATTTATAAACCACTAATTCAACCTCAGGTAAAATGGAATTCCAGGATGGTAAATATCATGTCGAACCTGAGGAAATAATTGCCATACAAACAGATGACACAAGCACTTCAGCTTTCATATTTCAGGAAGAAAAACCGCTAATTGTCCTGGGAGGAAAAGTTCAGGATGAAGATTTTGAATTAAATTCTATTGAACCAAAGATGATAAAAAGTCTAAACGTTTTAAAAGGACAATCTGCAATTGAAAAATATGGCGAGCAGGCCGAAAACGGTGTAATAGAGATCAATTTAAAAACTAAAGAAGAAGTTTTGCAGGAAAATGAGAAGGAGCAGAATCAAACATCAGAAAACCGGGAAGAACAAAATTTTACTACAGAATCTGTGTCCTTTAAAATTTCAGAAAAAAAGGATAAAAATGGCACCGAAGTAAAAATTTCCAATGCTCATGATGCACAGTTCTCACAATGGATAGCTTTGTATGTAGTGGACGGCAAAAAAATGGACAAAGATTTTGATCCGGATGGTATCGATCCCAACAAAATTGAATCAATACAGGTTATATAAGGACCTAAGGCCATTGAAAAATACGGAAAGGAAGCCAGCGAGGGAGTAATAGAAATTATAATAAAGAAGTAACATACCTTCCTAAAATGGCAATTGAAGAATGCCTTTCGGAAGTAAGCTCTGAAAGGCCATTTTGTTCCTGTACCTTCCAAAAAGGTAAATTAGGAACTAATTTCTATCTTTGATAGAAACCAGCCGGCATGAGAAAAACATTATTCAAAACACTTTCCAGGATCAACAAGAAAGTCCTTCCCAGCTACTCAAAGCGACAGCTTGACCTGGCAAAAGCAACAAAATTTCAAAAAGCCCTTATTGGCTGGAAAACCTGGGTAACCAAAAACTCACTCTGAAAGTATTCAAAGTTCAAGATTCAAGGTTTAAGGTTTAAGGTAGACAAGCAAAACCTCTATTAACGAATAACAAATAACCAGAAACTATTAACTAGTAAGTAACTAGGGATACTACTTTAAAGAAACTAATTTTTTCCCTTCCCTTTAGGAAATCCAGATCCATTAGAAAATTGCATTGCACGATCTCTCCTCCCAGTTTTTCGACCAGTTTACAAGCCGCCGCTGCAGTTCCCCCGGTAGCCAGCACATCGTCATGGACAAGTACCTTCTCTCCTTTTTTAATGGCATCGCAGTGGATCTCCAGAGTGTCTTTTCCATATTCAAGAGAATAACTCTCTTTATACGTCTGGTATGGTAGTTTACCGGGTTTTCTTACGGGAATGAATCCGGCGTTTAATTCCTGTGCAAGAAGCGTCGCAAAAAAGAAGCCCCGGGATTCTATTCCCACTACCTTCTCTATCTTTTCACCTTCCAAAAATGACAAAAAAGCATCAAGTGTTTTTCGGGTGGCAACCGGATTTTCCAGTAAAGGTGTGATATCTTTATAAACAATTCCTGTCCTAGGAAAATCTTGTATGTCTCTAATGTAATCTTCAATCTTGAACATATAATTGATTTACCCGCGAAGTTAATAAGAATAAAGCGCCAAAAAGAGAATTGCCATGCCTACTTTAGTAAAAAATCAACAAAGATTTATTACTCATTTAACTGACTTTGGCGTATTTGATCTCTAACTTTAATCAAAACTTAAAAAGCTAGAAAAATGAGAAATTTAAAAGATTTATTTGAACATCAATTAAAGGATTTATATAGTGCCGAAACCCAATTAGTTGAAGCACTACCCAAGATGCAAAAGAATGCAAATGATGATAAATTGCAAAAAGCTTTTCAGAATCATTTAAAAGAGACGGAAGGTCATGTAAAACGTCTTGAGGAGATCTGTGACAATTTGGGAATTAAGCCTACAGGAGAAACCTGTAAAGCCATGAAAGGTTTAGTCAAAGAAGCTGAATCTTTTCTTGAAGAAGACACCGAAAAAGATGTGAGAGATGCCGGTTTAATTGCAGAAGCCCAGCGTGTAGAACATTATGAGATCTCGGGTTATGGTACAGCCGTTCGTTATGCCAAAGAATTGGGACATGATGACATTGCTGCCAAACTGCAAAAAACCCTGGATGAAGAATATAAAGCTGATAACCTCCTTACAGATATGGCGGAAGATCGCCTTAACCGAAAGGCGAAATCCTAATTGAGTAACAACAATATCAAAGAGGCTGTCTAAAAAGCAATTAACTCTTTCTTCCGAATTGGTTGAAATATATTTAAACGTATAGAAAAGAGGCTTTTTAAACAGCCTCTTTTCATTTTAAACTTTAACGCAGATCAAAGAATTTTATGAAACTTTTTGTCATCTTCTTCTTCAATTGTCAAATATGAGTTAACTAAGTAGTTTTACGAAAACGTTTGAGTAATATTTCTTAAATTAAAGTGTTCGTAAAAAGAACAAAATTTAAGAGTACTGCCATGGGTAATGAAGAAGTAAGAGATCTAACGTTACGGGAACTTTTGGAAGATAATTTCAAAAATGCAAGACGTTTTCGCAAATTGATAGGAACATTAAAAGACGTTTCTATGAAGCACTATTTCCAAAATATTGCTTCACGTCGCTCACAATTTGCCATAGAAATAAGTAGTGAAATCGTTTTTTACAGTGGCAACAGACCTTATTTTTCTTCTAAATATGAAGAGAGAAGTCAGGAAAAAAATTATCAGAAAAATCGAATACAATGCCTTAAAAAGGCTTTAAAATTAAAAAAAACAAGCTTGTTAAAATATCAGGAAGCGCTCTGCAGAATCCATGACGGCTCATGCCGCGAAGTTTTGATTCGACACAAAGCATATTTGGAGAACTGCATCTTCGAACTTAAAGCTCTTAAAAGCCTACTTAGGAACAGTGAACCAATAGAAGGACAAGCGGACGGGATAAGCAGTTATTCCTAACCTTCTTTAAATAATACCACATCAAAAGCACCCTGACCAAACTCCGGGTGCTTTTGCTTTTACAACTTCTCAAAGGATTTCTTATATTGCCGTTCCAACTTCAGCAATTATTATGAGCAACAAATATTTTCTTTACATTCTGGCTTTTTTAAGCCTCCAGATCATCCATGCCCAAACATCAGACCTGACGGTGGAAAAGATCATGCAGGATCCTTCCTGGATGGGAACTTTTCCCTCCGAAATATCATGGGGGCCTAATAGTGATTACATTTACTTCAATTATAATCCTGAAAATAATCCTTCAGATTCTCTTTACAGGGTAAGCGTCAAAAACCCTGAGAAAATTGAAAAAGTTCAGTGGCAGGATGAGATTAAGTTGATTCCCAGGTATGGTGATTATAATGAGGCAAGGACTAAAAAGGTTTATACCCGTGATGGGGATCTTTATTTATACAACCTTAAAAAGAAAAACGAACAGCACCTCCTGGAGTTAAACGGGAGCATTTCCAGTCCGCAATTTTTAGCCAATGAAGATCAGCTGAGTTTCGTTCTTGACAACAATGCTTTTTTGTACAACCTGGAATCGGGTGCAGTAAAAAAACTTACAAATATTAGTTCTGGCACTGCAAAAGAAGAAGAAAAAGAGTTGTCCTCCCAGGATCAATGGTTAAAAGATGAGAACCTGCAACTGCTGGAAGAAGTGAGAAAACGTAATGATGAAAGTGAAGCCCGAAAATCATACCGCGAGTTAACTGCTAAGCCAGAACCTTTCACCTTTTACACGAATAAAAAACAAATTCGGAATCTACAGGTCTCACCGAACGCGAATTACGTCACTTTCCAGTTAATCACAACTGCCGATGTAAAAAGCACTGATGTTCCCGATTATACAGATCTCTCCGGCTATACAGTGAACCTGCCTGCCCGCAGTAAGGTTGGCAGTGAGCAAACTACAATGGAAGCCATGGTCTATAATCTGGAAAAAGATACGGTTTACCAGGTTAAAACAGATGATCTTCCCGGAATAAAGGATCTGCCCGATTTTGTGAAAGATTACCCGGACAAAGAGTGGAAGGAAGAAGTAAGGGAAGTATACCCCAACGGAACCTGGTTTTCCAACGACGGGGAAAAAGCGATAATGGTGATACGTTCCAAGGACAACAAAGATCGGTGGATCACTCAACTTGATCTCGAAACCGGCAGTTTGAAATCTCTTGACAGGCAAAGAGATGAAGCATGGATTGCAGGACCGGGAATAGGTTACTCCTGGAGTGGTGGAAATATTGGCTGGTTAAATGATGATCAAACTATTTATTTTCAAAGTGAAGAAAGCGGGTACTCCCATCTATATCTTTTGAATACCATTTCCGGTGAGAAAACTCAACTAACCCAGGGAACTTATGAAGTTTTTGATCCTATGCTTTCGAAAGACGGGGAGACCTGGTATTTAACTACTTCTGAAATACATTCGGGAGAGAGACATTTTTATCAAATGCCAGTTCGAGGCGGTAAAATGCAACAACTTACCACCCTCACGGGAAATAATGAAGTGAACCTTTCCCCCGATGAAAAGTACATGGCGATTAGGTATTCCTATTCCAATAAACCTTGGGAACTTTACCTGAAGAAAACTGCTCCCGGGGCAGAAGCAAAGCAGGTGACTTCGGGACAGTCTCTGGAATTTCAGGAGTATAACTGGCGTGATCCCGAACTTGTACAATTTAAGGCTGAAGATGGCGAAATGATCCCGGCCAGGCTATACAAACCCACACAGGAGGCGAACAATGGTGCTGCCGTAGTTTTTGTCCACGGGGCAGGCTATCTCCAAAACGTACATAAGTGGTGGTCGAGTTATTTTAGAGAGTATATGTTTCATAACCTGCTCACCGATCTTGGTTATACTGTTCTTGACATAGATTACCGCGGAAGTGCCGGGTATGGTCGTGACTGGAGAACCGGGATCTACAGGCATATGGGCGGCAAGGATCTTAGCGATCAGGTGGATGGAGTAGAATACCTAATTGACGAACACGGCGTAGATCCTGAAAGAGTTGGGATTTACGGCGGAAGTTATGGGGGCTTCATCACCCTTATGGCCATGTTCACTGAACCCGAAACTTTTGAATCTGGCGCGGCTTTAAGGTCGGTAACAGATTGGGCACATTACAACCATGGCTACACCTCGAATATACTTAACGAACCCGTTAATGATCCTATCGCTTACAGGCGCTCCTCCCCCATTTATTTTGCTGAAGGTTTTGAAGGAAATCTTTTAATAGCTCACGGGATGATAGATATAAATGTACATTTTCAAGATGTGGTAAGACTGGCCCAAAGATTAATAGAACTGGAAAAAGACAACTGGGAAATGGCTGTATATCCAGTAGAAGATCACGGTTTCACTCAACCCAGTAGCTGGACAGATGAATACAAGAGGATTTTAAAATTATTCAACGAGACCCTGCTTAATTAGACCGTCAAAATTTTATAAAAACCGGTCCCTTTTGGAGCCGGTTTTTTTATATCGTAAATCCTGGTAGCTTTTAAAAGCATATTATTTTTTCCTACCTTTAATGTAAATTCATACTACCATGAAAAAGATCCTTGTAGCGATCAATATTGAGAAAAATGCAGATCGTTTAATTGCAAAAGCCGAAGAAATAGCACAAGCTTTCGGGTCCAAGATCTGGATACTTCACGTTAGCGAACCCGATCCCGACGATTTCCTGGGACTGGAAGCCGGACCTCAATATGCACAGGACAAAAGAGTCGAAAACCGAAAAAAAGAAGGTGCCCTGGTAAGACGTTTGGCAGAGGATTTACGCCAAAAAAATATAGATGCCGAAGGTGTACAATTAGAAGGGTCTACCGCGAAAATGATCAAAAAAGAAGTAAAAAAAATCAATGCTGATATTGTTGTTGCAGGCCATCATAAAAAGAATTTCTTTTACCAGATGTTTGTTGGCAGTTTGGAACATGATCTAATTGATGACCTGGACATTCCTGTACTACTTGTACCTGTAAGACACTAAATGTAAAAAAAGCTGGATCCAAACTGTTAGATTTCAGCTGTAAAAATTTGAATTTTATAGGGTTATTCTTTCACCTTAAGAAATTTTGCCGGTCATATTGGACAAATTTGTCGCTTAAAAGCCTGTCTTCATAATTTCCCGTACTCTATGGGAATATTTTTTGATTATATTTGTCCTGCCTTTAACAAAAATTTAGGAGCAAAGGCAGGTTTGATGTCTGTAACCCCTGCGATGAAAGAGAACTGCTGGAAAAAAATTTTTGAAGCTATTCCATTTGCCTGCCTGGTTTTAAAACCTCAAGGTCCGGCAGCTTTCCATGTAGTTGAAGTGAACTCCACTTATCTCGAATTGACAGGGACTACAAGAGAAGAGCTGCTAAATAAAAACAGCAGAGATGCTTTTCCTCCCAATCCCGATCATCAGGAATATGGCCACGATTCTTTCCTTGCAACTCTGGAAAAAATTATGTTCACCGGAGAAAAGAAAGAGACAGAAAATCTACGCTACGACATAAAAAATAAGGTCACAAGTAAATTTGAAGAAAGATATTTTACCTCTCAAAATGTACCTATTAAAAATGAGTCAGGAGAAGTTGAGGTAATTCTCCATACCACCAGGGAAGTTACATTAGAAAATAAGCGCAGGAAACGTGATAAGGAAATCGAACTGGAGCTAAGCCTTAACAGGCAACAATTTAAAAATTTTATTAGGGAAAACCCCGATGGTCTTTTCCGACTCGACCCAAAAGGCGATTTTTTACATGCTAATGAAAGTCTCGCCAAGCTGGCAGAAGTACCTCTTAAAAAATTACTAAACCTAAATTTTTTACCATTTTGTGCGCCCTATGCCAAAAATCTCATTCTGGAACATTTTGATAAAGCCCTGGGTGGTGAGGTTAACTCTTTTGAAGCCGATTTCATTTCGGCAACAGGTAATGTAATTATCTTAAAAATCCTTCTAATGCCAATGTTTCTCGAAGGAAAAGTTGTCGAGGTTCATGGTATTGCCAAAGATGTTACTCAGCTCAAACACAGTGAAAAAGTAATTGTAGAAAAGAGTCGTTTTCTGGAAGTTAACGCTGCTTTTGTAAGCACACTCCTCGAAAATGAGATCAATTATGAGGCGCTCCACGAAACCTTTGGGATTATAGGAGAAACAGTTGGAGCAGACAGGATGTATTATTTTGGTGCCGATCCCGATCCCGAAACAGGAGAGATCCTCATAAGTCAGAAAGTGGAGTGGTGCAGTGAAAAAGCCATTCCTCAGATCGGGAACCAGGAACTGCAGAACATGCCCATCCAAAAAGTGGAAGAAATTACTGCTCCCTTGATCAGGAATCTACCTTTTACAGCTACTTTAGACGATTTGACCCCGGGAATGCTGAAAAAGATATTTCTCGAAGAGCATATAAAATCAATGTTATTACTTCCAATTTTTGTGGAAGACAGTCTATTCGGGTTTGTTGGGTTTGATGATTGTACCGATCAACGAATCTGGAAAGAAGAAGAAATAACTTTTCTAAAGAGCCTTACTCAGAACCTAACAAATGCTTTTGAAAAAAGCGCAGCTTTAAATAAAGTAAAGAAAAGTGAGGAAGATTTAAAACGAAGTGAGCAAAAATTCCGTTCATTGGTCCAGGAAGGCTCAGATCTCATAGGAATTCTTGACATTGACGGCTACTACTCCTTCGTTAGTGAAAATTACAAAAAGATCCTTGGCTTTGATCCAAAGGAATTAGTCGGTAAGAATGCATACCACTTCATCCATCGAGAAGATTGGGAAAGGGTTAGAGAGCAATTCTACCAGCTTAAGGAGCAAAAACAGGTAAGGATCTCTCCTTTTAGATTCAAAAATAAAGAAGGTGAATATCGCTGGGTACAAACGACTGCCACAAATCTTCTAAAGGACTCTGCGGTTAACGGTATTGTGGCGAATTCCAGGGATATTACAACGGTTATTGAGCAGGCGCGGGAAATTGAACATATTAATGAAAGATACCAATTAGCGGCAACGGCCACACAGGATCTTATCTACGATTGGGATTTAACGAGCAATGATATTACCCGTTTTCACCGCGGACTTCAGGAATTATTTGGATATCCATCTGAGGTTGTTAACCGAAGGGATTTCTGGAAAAATAACATCCATCCTGAGGATAAACCTATTGAAAAGAAAAAACTGGCAGATATCATTTCCAATCCAAAGGAAGACTTTATTAAGACAGAATATCGCTTTCGAAAAGCAGACGGGACTTATGCCAGAGTCGTGGATCGTGGATATATTTTGCGGGATCCCAGCGGCAAAGCCTTAAGACTTATAGGAGCAACCAGTGATATTTCAGAAATTACAGCAAAGAGAGAGGCTTTAAAGATCGCAAACAAACGTTTCAAAATGGCCATGAAAGCTACAAATGAAATGATTTGGGAATGGGATATAGCAACAGATTCGGTAACACGCAGCAAAGGCTACAAGAAAATATTTGGTTATGACACTAATGAAGCTACCTCTGTCCATTCTTTCTGGCTCACCAAAGTAGCGGACGAAGACAGGGAAAAATTAAAAAGCTCCCTCGCCTTGGCTATAGGGGACCCTGAAGTAGAAAAATGGAAATTAGAATATCGTCTGGTAAAAGAAGACGGGAAAATTGCCCACGTCACCGATCGTGGATATATCCTTAGAGACAATACCGGGAAGGCCACCAGAATGGTAGGTGCCGTCCTTGATGTGACCAACTCCAGAAAGCTGCTACGGAAAATTCAGAGGCAAAACAAAACCTTAAAAGAGATAGCCTGGGAGCAGTCTCATATAGTTAGAGCACCCTTAGCACGAATAAAAGGACTACTTTACCTACTTGAAGAAGAGGAATTCGAAGAAATGTCAAAAGAGGAAATCCTGTACCACATAAAAGATTCGGCAAACGAGTTGGACAATATCATTCGCAATATTGTAGAAAAAACTGAAAAGATTAATGTTGAAGTCAGGTAATGCGGGACGCTTAGAGGTTCTGGTAGTAGATGACGACAAGGTCGTCACACTTTTGCACAAGAACAGCCTAAAATCATCCAATATTGACCATTCCCCGGTCTTGTGTTATAATGGAAAGGAAGCTCTGGAATACCTTCAGCAAAATGACAGGTCCGACAAACATTTTCTTATTTTACTGGACCTGAATATGCCCGTACTTGATGGCTGGAAATTTCTGAAAGAGCTTAGAAAAAATCCGCCAAAAGCCCGAGTATATGTAATAGTGGTGACCTCATCTATAAATCATCAGGATTATGTCAAAGCTCAAACATATGACCAGGTTATTCAATTTTGCCGCAAACCTCTGAGCGCAGAATGTATTCTGAATATCAAAAAACTTGAACCGGTACGACAGTTCTTTTTTAGAAGTGTGGGAGAAACAAACGAATCTGAAAATTAGGTTCCAAAAATGCCTTTTTTAAAGGGAAATATTCTACGAAAATTTTTACCTTGAAAACAAAATGAAGCAGGTAAATACTGCTTTCGTCGGCTATGGTCCCGGCGGGAGCATCTACAATGCGCCCATTCTCTCCAGTGTAGAAGGATTTAGGGTGGATAAAATCCTCACTTCCAGCCCGGAAAATGTAAAGGTTGCCAAAAGAGATTTTCCACAGGCAAAGGTGGTTGAAGATTATTCAGAAATTCTTGAAGACCCAAAAATTGATCTTGTAATCCTTGTCCTACCTAATCACCTGCATTATTCTTTTGCAAAGCGGGCTCTGGAATCGGGTAAAAATGTCCTGGTCGAAAAACCTTTTACACCACACTCAAAGGAAGCCAATGAACTTATAAAGCTGGCTCATCAACAAAAGCTGGTACTTACTGTTAATCACAATCGCCGTTGGGACAGTGATTTCCAAACTGTAAAAAAGGTTATTGATAATGGCTTTTTAGGAAAGGTAAAAGAGTATGAAGCGCATTTTGACCGATTTAGAATTGAGGTAAAGCAGGGCTGGAAAGAAAATAGAGAAAATCCCGGCAGCGGAATTCTATACGATCTTGGGAGCCATCTTATTGACCAGGCACTTACTGTGTTTGGAACTCCAAAAGAAATATATGCGGATATAAGGATGCAGCGGGAAGGCGCAACAGTGCCAGATGCTTTCGAACTCCTTCTCTTCTATCCTACTCTCAAGGTAACATTAAAGGCCGGAATGCTGGTAAAAGAAAAGGGACCAACTTATCAGGTTTTTGGCACCAAAGGCACCTTTTTGAAATACGGTGCAGATGTTCAGGAAGAAGCTCTTAAAAAAGGAGAAAATCCTTCCAAAGCTTCGGAATGGGGAATGGAGCCCAGGGAAATTTGGGGAAAGCTTAACACGGTGGAGGAAGAAAGATATATTGAGAGTGAACGCGGAAACTACCCGTTCATATACCAGAACCTTTATAAGTCGATTACCGAAGGAGCATCTTTAGCGGTTACACCTCAACAGGCCTGCGATGTCATTAAAATTATTGAGGCGGCCCACCAAAGCCAGGATGAGCGAAGGGTTATTTCTTTTGGTTAATCGCTTTTTGGGAATCCTTCAGGTTTAAAAAGTACCTTTTCGCCTCTTTGAGCACTCTTGGGGCCATAATAAGTGTTGCAGTCATTGTAGGAATGGCCATTAAGGCAAAAAATCCATCAATGAGATTGATCATCATGCTTAAAGAAGTAGTCGCTCCCAGAAGTATACTCAGGATATAAAAATAGTTGTAGTAATGCTTGTTTTTAGCTCCTATAAGAAATGAGAGGCACTTGCTTCCGTAGTAAGAATAGGAGAACAGGGAGGAAATACTGAAGATGGCGATACATACCAGGAGCAGGTAGTTTCCGTAGAAAGGAATAGAAGCACTAAAGGCAGCAGCAGTCAGGCTTACGCCGTTTACATCATGGGTTTGCCAAACACCTGTGACCAGGATCGCCATTCCCGTTAAAGAACACACAATAAGAGTATCAATAGCAGGGCCTAACATGGCTACAAGACCTTCCCGAACAGGCTCGGCAGTTTTAGCGGCTCCGTGGGCCATAGGTGCAGTCCCTATTCCCGCTTCATTTGAAAAAGCTCCACGGCGGATACCTAAAATAATTAGGCCTCCCAACATACCTCCCAAAAAGGGCTCCCCCACATAGTTTTCTGCGGCAAAGGCATCGGTAAAAATGAGGCCAAAATAATAAGGTACCTGCTCAAAATTCACAAAAAGAATAATAAGCACAGATACAAAATAAAGAGCCACCATAACAGGAACCATTTTTGACACCGTATTACTAATACGCTCAAGACCGCCGTAGATCACAACTGCGGTTATAATAGCCAGGATAATACCAATAATTAAATTGGAAGTGAAAGTCACTTCCACCCCATTAGGACTTAACAAGATGTAATTAACCGCCTGGGTAAGTTGATTGACGTTAAATACAGGCAGAGCTCCTACAAGACCGGCAACACTGAAAAAAGCAGCCATGATCCACCATTTCTTTCCCAACCCCTCGGTAATGAAATACATAGGGCCTCCCTGAAGTTTTCCTTCAGAATCTTTTCCACGGTACATAACTGCCAGAGTATTGGTGAAAAACTTAGTCGCCATCCCAATAATGGCACTTATCCATAACCAAAACATAGCTCCGGGACCTCCAATTGCGATAGCCACTGCCACACCGGCAATATTTCCCATTCCAATAGTAGAAGACAAGGCCGTAGACAGGGCCTTAAAATGATTTATTTCCCCGGGATCGTTGGGGTCATCATACTTTCCCCGAAGCACTTCCAGGGAATGTCCCAGATATCGAAAAGGAAGAAACCTTGAAAGAATAAGGAGATACAAACCACCCCCGGTAAGTAAAATTAAAAGCGGAAGTCCCCATACTAAGGAGGCAAACTCAGCAATGAACTCATCTATTTTAGCCATAAAGCAAATATAGCACTTGCGGAATTCTATGCAAGGCAGGAAAACTTCGGGTCAAAGAATTATTAAAATTCCCGGTTATCCAAATAATCCAAACATTAGCTCAGTTCTATTAAACAGATTTTCAAAAATTTAATCAGGAAAATTTCTGTAGGGTCGGGAGAAAAAAATTATTTAAGTCAAAATTGTTTTCGTTTTTTATAAAATGACCTATATTTGCACCCGCAAAAAGGCCTTGTGGCGCAACTGAATAGCGCACCTGATTACGGCTCAGGAGGTTCCAGGTTTGAATCCTGGCAAGGTCACTAAAGCCGAAAGTCCGCAGCGAAAGCTGGGGACTTTTTTCTTTTCCATAAGATTTAATTTATCTAAATTTTTAAAGAAAAGGAATAAAAATTAAGCCGACAAATCTGCACATTACCGGCCTGTCTAAAAGAAAAGACTATGAAAAAGAATAAAGTACTAAACTATATTGAAGAGGTATTAAAAAATATGCCGACGGACTGGTTGAAGCTTACAACTCACCGACTGGATATTTATGATGAACAACTGGCTAAAACTCAATTTTTAGAACAGTTTGCAAATTTATTTGAAGAGAATAATTCCAATACATCAGCGCTCAGTGCATTACCCACTGCCTTCGATTATATTCGATTAGGTCATCCCCTATCTTCAATACTGGAATGGACAATTGCTCATTTAAATGATCTTAAACCGGAAAATGTGATAAGTTTTTCATCCAGGACAATTCCTGTTTTAGCTGTTCTAAGAAAAAACCTGTTCGAAAATAAGAATACTCAGATCACTTATACTGGAGAACTACCTGGTTATTTTGATCCTGAAACCTTAAGACATGTGTATGGCTACAATTTTGAATTAAAGCAGGTTGAGACTGCAAAAGAAATTTCTGAGTTTGATGGCAGTACTGTTTTTATTTCCCAGCAGGATAAATTTGATAAAGCAGACCTTGGTTCTAAAATTGATTTTTTTATAAATATTCATCCTCACCTGGGAAGTATTTTGTTGGTAAATGGGGAACGAAATGAGAGCTACGTTTCAGAAATTCAGCATGTAAGACGAAGAGAGACCATTGCGATGACACCAGCCAATAGTTTTTCTGCCTTGCAGCAACTAACCGGAAAACCTTCTTCTCACCAAGAGAAAAGTAATGTTGAAACAAACAAAGTCCTTGTTCTTGATTCCATTAAAAAAGTTACCGGAACAAACACTAACGCCTTACTTGGTTCTTCCGGATTATCTGTTCAATATGCGATCATGATGGGGCTCATTGATGATGCACTTACCAAGCATAGAGGAAAGGCTATTAAAATTATTGTACCTCCAAATTGTTATGGCGGAACAAACGACCAGGCAAGACGGGTTGCTGCTTGTATTGACAATGTGGAAGTAGTAGACTTACTCGTGGATGGTGATAATGATATGGTTCAAAGTACAAATCTGGTTTTAGATCGGGTCGCTAAAGAAGATGCAGTACCTTACATTATCGCGGAAATTCCAACTAATCCCAGAGTTGAGGTTCCGGATTTGAAAAAGTTAAGAGATGTTTTAAGTAAGGAGCGGAAAACTGCAACGGGTGAAATTGCTATCGATCCTGTATTTATTTTAGATCAAACATTTTGTCCTAATGTAAAATTCCTGGCTGAAGATGGAATATTCTCTACGATCAAGACCATTTCATATGTTAGCGGATCAAAATTTCCAAGTGGAGGAAAGTGTACTGCCGGTTATTGTGTAGCCAATGAAGAGGCTGAAGCTTTGTTAGAAAAAATTGAAAAGCATCTGGTCCTTTGCGATAACGAAGCTACAAATCTTCAGGTTGAAATATTAGCCGAGCAACTGCCTTCAATGAACCAAAGAATTAAAGATGCCTATAAGAATACCCGTGAGTTTGTAAACTTTATCAGGGAGACATTACCAGCGGCAAAAATTAATTTTGTTTCAAAAAAATTGGCAAAAGAAGGGTTTACCCCTTCTGTGTTTTCATTAGATCTTCCAACGAAAGGAGATAACGATGAAGAAAGAGAAGCATACAAGCGCGCATCAAATCAAAAACTGATCGATATGATGATTAGTGAGATCCCCAATGAGAGTAAATACTGTGTGAGCTATGGACAGTTAAAAGGCTGTTACTGGACCATACCTGCAACATCCACTCAGGGGACTACAAAAGAAGACGATAAAGATTATATTGCCCGTGTGTCTGTATCTCCAGATCTGGATCTTGAGCTTCACAAAAAGGTATTTTCAAAATTTGTTGAGCAAATGTAACTTTCGGAATTATTATGGTCATAAATAAAGATCACATTTTGGCCCATACAATCCGATGATTCATTAATCATTTTAGCAAAGCTTCAGACGGTTTTTCCTTCCTCAAATTATTATTTAAAAAAAGTCTAAATAAGAATTGCAGAAGTTCGTTCTGATAATTAATTTAGCGGCTGAATTTATTTAGACTTAATCTAAAGAAGTTAATGAGCCCACAGAGCCGCCGTTTTATTCTTAGTGTGCAAGCTTTATTGTTTGCCTTTTTAGCGAGCGGACAAGAAAATGAAATTCTGATAAGCGGGAAGGTTACGGATAATGACTCCTCACCTCTTCCGGGGATAACTGTATATCTTGAGGGAACGCAAAATGGAACAGTAACCGATGTTAACGGAAAATATTCCCTACTGGTAGAACCCGGAGAAATTCAACTTGTTGTAAGGGGACTGGGATTTCAGCCGGAAAGGATGAAAATCAGCATTTCAGAAAATGAACAGCTTAAAGTTAATTTTGTTCTTCAGGAAGATCAAACGGAACTTGGGGAAATTCAGATAACAGGGAAAACAGATGCTCAGGTCTTGAGGGAGACGGCTTATAAGGTGGACGTACTGGAAGCAGCAAAATACCAAAACCTGTCTGTTGATTTAAACCAGTTACTAAAAGGAACAGCCGGATTAAACATTAGGGAAACAGGAGGATTGGGATCAGGCTTCAGCCTATCCTTGAATGGACTCACCGGAAATCAGGTAAGATATTTCATAGACGGAATTCCCATGGAAAATTTTGGTTCTTCATTGAGCCTCAACAATTTTCCCGTAAATCTCATTAAGAACATTGAAGTTTATAAGGGTGTAGTTCCGGTTTCTTTAGGAGCCGACGCATTGGGTGGAGCAATAAACATTACCACCGGAAGCAGACAAATTTCCTTTCTTGATGCGGCCTACACCATAGGGTCCTTTAATACTCATCGTGCCTCTTTAAATGGGCAATACACTGACAGTGAAAAAGAGTTTTTTTTACGTTTATCCTCTTTCTTCAACCACTCCGATAATGATTACAGAATGCAATCTGTACCACTTTATGATCTTGAGCTTGGGAACTTTCTCGGGGATATTAGTACAAATCGTTTTCACAGTGAGTACACTTCCGGAATGGCTAAATTGGAAGTTGGTCTTTTAAACAAAAGGTTAGCAGACGAATTGAGCATAGGATTAACTTATTCTGAAAATCGCAATAATTTTCAGCATCCGGACAATAATATTAAACGGGTTTTTGGCTCTTTCCACACCACAAATGAGACTCTAATGTTGAGTTCTATTTATAGGAAAAAAATCGGATCACTGGACCTCGAATCATATATTTTGGGAGGAAAAATTCAGCAAAGGGTGGTCGACACCAGTTCCTATAAATATAACTGGGCAGGGGGTCGTATCGAGCGGGTAGAGAATGATATGAAAGGGGAGCTCAATGACCGAAGATCCCTTCTGGAACTCAGTGATAACATCTTTAGAACAAGTATTACAGCAGAATATGACATTGACCTGAACAACAGGTTTAGCACAAACTTTAGTCAGAATTACCTGAGTCGAAGTGGGAAAGATCTGGTAAATGAATTCAATAATTCATACAGCTCACCCAGTCACCTGAACAAAATGGTGGCAGGCGGAGCTTATTCCTTTACTCCTGATTCCGGGAAGTGGGAAGCATCTGTATTTGGAAAACAGTATTGGTACTCCGGAACTATTATTTCTACAGATTATCTGGATAATACTTTAAAAAATGAACTCAATTTGAGTAATACCGGTTTTGGCTTTACAGCCACATATTGGCCTATTAATAAAATTCAGGTAAAAGCTTCATTTGAAAAAGCTTACCGCATGCCCGAGAGTTACGAAATTCTGGGAGACGGTATTTATGTTAGTCCTAATCCCCAGTTAAACCCGGAGAAAAGTTATAACGGAAATTTGGGGGCTGTATATAAAAACATGGTGGCTGATCTTAAGTTTAATGTGGAGACAAATGTTTTCCTGAGGGCATCTCAGAATTTTATCCGGTTCAGACCATTGGGACCCTTCGGTCAATACGAAAATCTTAACAACGTACGCACTGAGGGTATAGAAACTGCAGTTGAACTTAGTTTTAAAGACCGTATTAACCTGGCCGTAAATGGGACCTGGCAAAATCTTACAGATCAAACAAAAACGGATGAAGGTCTGCCCAATGTCAATTACCAAAGCAGAATACCTAATGTACCTTATTTATTTGGTAATGCGAGGCTGGGTTTTCGTCCCTTCCAATCGGTCTTTGGTGGAAACATGCAATTCTACTGGAATACCAGATATGTTCATGAATTCTTTCTCACTTGGGAGAACCTTGGAAGCGAAGCAAACAAGAACGTAATTCCGGCCCAGCTCACGCATGATTTGGAAGTGGAGTACAGTATCATGAATGGTCGCTATAATTTGAGCCTGAGTATAAACAACTTAACTAATGAGGAAGTTTATGACAACTTCAGGATACAAAAGCCCGGCAGAGCTTTTTATCTGAAGTTTAGATATTTACTTCGATAAACAATAAAAATTATTTATTCAAACACCTATTTTATGAAACGTTTAAATTCACTTTTACTTTTAGGAGCTTTAGGGCTTTTTACTACAGCATGCGAGTCTGATGATCCAATTGATCAACCCACCACCCCAGAAGATACAGGGATCACTATGGCCCTAAAAACCACCGGAGGTGATGAATCTGAATTCATTATAATTCAGGAGAATATAATGGAAGGTGAAATCACTGCTCAGGGTACAGGAATTGAACAAACAGGCTGGAGGTTCTATTATCCTGTTGGCAATACTCTTTTTGCATCCGGATATAGCGAGGACAACATGGCAACAGCCTACGTAAAAAATGATGAGGGAGAAATAGTAGAAAGTGGCAAGTTTACTTTCGAAAACGCACTGGAAATGTTTGGACATTCTAATGACGGTGAAACCCTCCTCGCCATGGAGATCCCTCGCACCGGGTATGGAGACAGAAAATTGTATTTTGTAGATGAAAACACTGTGCAGGTTGAGAAGATCGTTTCTACGCAAATATATGCCTCAGAAACAGAAGAAAAAGTGGCATGGCCAACCGCTCTTGAAGTTCGCGGTAATCACCTTTTCATTCCATTTCACAAAATGGATCCGCAAGGGCATTTCACTACCCCAAGCCCGGACTCTGCTTTTGTAGCAGTCTATTCTTTTCCTGATGTGGAGGAAGAACCAATTAAAATAATTTCGGACCCACGTACAGGCAATATTGGTGTTAACGGTGCGACTACAGGGTTAATTGAAGCTGATAACGGAGATCTTTATTCTTTTTCTTCCGGTGCAGTTATGGCCGGCTTTTCTCCGGCTTCTACCAAACCATCGGGTATTTTAATGATCCCGAATGGGGAAACTGAATTTGACCCGAATTATTTCTTTAATGTAGAGAAAGCGACAGGAGGCGAAAAACTCTTCTGGTTTGACTATGTAGGAGGAGATAAAGCTATTGCCCGACTGCTTACTCATGACGATGGTGCTGCCTGGGGAGCTTTTGGCAGGGAAACTTTTAACCAGAGACTGGTGATCCTTGACCTTGAAGCCAAAACCGTGACACCGGTGAGTAACGTTCCTTTACATGCTAAAAGATACTCTTCCCCTGTTTACGTGGAAGACGGAAAGGTTTACCTAAGCATTGAAACGGCCACAGAGGCTTTTGTTTACCAAGTGGATGTAGAATCGGCTACGGCAACAAAAGGAGCTGAAATTCAAGGAAAAACCATCAAAGGTTTTTTCAAACTTTAATTTTACCGGTCCCATGAAGACCTTCTGGTGCATGGGACCTTTTTTGTTTTGGTATGGAAAAGAAGAAGAGCAAATCGAATTTTAAGAAAGTAATCAGGCAGATTCATCTCTATCTTGGATTAATCACGGGTGCAATTGTATTTGTAATTGCAATTACCGGTTGTATGTGGGTTTTTCAGGAGGAGATCAATATGCTAGCCAATGATCTTCCTGAATTTGAACAAAGGAACGAGCCTATACTTTCCCCTTTGGAGGCACGTGGCATAGCTCAGAAAGTTTTCCCCGAAAACAATGTACACGGTACTGTTTATGCCGAAGAGACCGATCCTATAGAAGTCATTTTTTACGAGTTGGAACCTGAATTTTATCAGTCTGTATTTCTTCATCCTTATACCGGGGAAATCCTTAAAGTAGAAGATCATATGACAGGATTTTTCCATTTTATTCTGCATGGCCACATGTATTTATGGCTTCCTGAAGAAATAGGGAGTCAGGTCGTGGGCTGGAGTACCTTCATCTTTTTTCTTATGCTGGTTACCGGTATCATACTTTGGTGGCCGAAGAACAAGAAAATGAAAAACCAACGTTTTTCATTTGACTGGAAAAAAAGTACAAAGTGGAAACGAAAGAACTTTGATTTACATTCGGTCTTAGGGTTCTATGTAAGTTTTATTGCAGTTGTTGTAGTATTTACCGGATTAGTTATGGTCTTTGATTGGTTTGAGAACGCTGTCTATAAAGGCGTAGGTGGAGAGAAAGAAGTTGTTTTTTCCATTCCGGAAAACACAACCGGTACTTTTAAGCCTACTGAAAATCCTCCCATCGAATCTCTCCTTGCAAACCTGAAAAATGAATTTCCTGAAGCAGTAGATTTTGAGATCCACTATCCATATACCGAAACTTCGAGTATATATGTTGAAATTGCCTATGAGGATGGGGTTTATTATAGTGCAGATTACCGTTTTTATGATCAAAATACGCTGGAGGAGATTGAAACCCCAAGTATTTATGGAGCTTATGAAGAAGCGGGATTTTCAGAAAAAATGATCAGGATGAATTTCGACATTCATGTTGGTGCGATTGCCGGACTTCCAGGGAAAATAATTTCTTTTTTTGCCAGTCTCATCTGTGCAAGTTTGCCGGTAACAGGCTTTTTATTATGGTACGGAAGAAAATATAAAAAGAGAAAACCCCAATTGAGATCTGAAAAAATGGAACTGGCTTAAATTATTTTCCCACATCCCGAATTCTCTTTAAGAAAGAGAATTCTGAACTGAATTTTATTTTGGTAGGAAATCAAATTCTTTAATCTCAGATTATGTTTTTTCCAGACCTTCCTCAAACTTCATAAAAAAGAAATAAAAATTTTCTTTTTATTTCTACCTCTGCATTTCCTTTTCTATATTGAAGTGTCTATTGCACAATAATTTGGAAAACAAAAACAAGAAGAAGGTAAGCCCCGTAAAATCTTCCGGCCTCAGCACTTTTGCGGGTGTTTTCACACCATCCATTCTCACCATACTGGGAGTGATCATGTACCTTCGGTTTGGCTGGGTAGTAGGTAATGTTGGTCTAGTAGGCAGTCTTATAATTGTTACTCTGGCTACATCTATCACTTTCCTCACTTCTCTTTCCCTTGCGGCTATAGCCACAGATCAACAGGTAAAGATTGGTGGTGCTTATTATATGATAAGTCGATCCCTTGGGATCGAGAGTGGAGGCGCAGTTGGTATTTCTCTGTACCTGGCCCAGGCCTTATCTGTTTCCATGTATACGGTGGGTTTTGCTGAAAGTATAGTGCAAGTTTTCCCTCAATTAAATGAAAAAATAATAGCCGTTGCCGCTATTCTTTTTGTTGCCGGCGTAGCCCTTGTTTCGGCCAAAGCAGCCAGCCGGGTACAATATTTTATTCTTGCCGCAATTGTCATTTCTCTTATTTCATTAATTTTTGGTAGCCCAATTGAATCTACCGAAATAGAATTATGGGGTGCATCTCCAGAAAATTCAGTTCCGTTTTGGGTTGTTTTTGCGGTTTTCTTTCCCGCAGTAACAGGTATTGACGTGGGGGTCAATATGTCTGGAGATTTGAAGGACGCTGCTAAGTCAATACCTAAAGGCACTTTTATGGCTGTAGGTGCGGGTTATGTAATTTACATGGTTTTACCAATAATTCTGGCTACGCGTGCCGACGCCAGTAGTCTTATAGAAGACCCAATGATCATGCGAAGGATCGCCTTTTGGGGAGATGCTATCCTAATAGGTGTTTGGGGTGCTACATTATCCAGTGCTCTTGGCAGCACCATGGCTGCCCCCAGAGTGCTGCAGGCACTTGCCCGGGATGGAGTCTTACCTCCTGTAATGGCGAGATTAGGGAAGGGAAGCGGAAAAGAAAACCTTCCCCGAATGGGTACTATTTTCACCCTTATTTTTACTATTACCGCCGTACTTCTAGGAGATTTGAACATGATAGCCCCGGTGCTAACAATGTTTTTCCTTACAGCTTATGGGGTGTTGAATATCTCTGCAGGAGTTGAAAATATTCTGAAATCCCCGTCATTCCGTCCACGTTTTAAAGTTCACTGGTTTTTTTCCCTATTAGGGGCAGCAGGTTGTATAAGTGCTATGATCTTAATTAATCCTTTGGCAACTTTTATCGCAGCTATCTTTGTATCTGCTATTTTCTTCTGGCTCAAACGCAGGAATCTTGAGAGAACCTGGGGAGGAGTAGGACGTGGAATTCTATTAAGCCTCATCCGGTCCAGCTTAATGCGTCTTGGGGAAGTAGCCGATCCTAAAAACTGGCGTCCTCACTTCCTGGTCTTGTCGGGAGCTCCTTTGAGCCGTTGGCATCTCATAGCTATGGCTAACAGCTTTGTACAGGGAAAGGCTTTAATGACAGTAGCGACAGTTCTTACGAACAGAAATATTAACAAGAAAAGAATAATAGAGCTGGAACGGCATACCAAAGAATTTCTTTCCAGAAAAGGAATTTACAGTTTAGTCCGTATAGTGCCGGCCGCTAATCCATATGTCGGAGCTAAAACAATGGTAGATAATTATGGACTGGGCACCCTGGTTCCCAATACCGTTATCCTTGGAGATACCAGGGAGGAAAGTCACCTACCTGATTATTGTGATATGATCAATTATTTTTTCAGGTCGCAGCGTAATGTAATGATCCTGGATATGGAGGCAGATTACAATGCTAATCCTAAAGAAAAAATAGATCTCTGGTGGGGAGGTTTAAAATTAAACGGGGCGCTAATGATCGTAATGGCGCATATGCTGAAACGGAGCCGGGAATGGAGCGAGGCAGACCTTACCATTAAAATGGTCGTAGCAAATGAGTCCGCCGCTATAGGAGCTGAACAAAACCTGGCTAAAATGATTGATAAAATGCGTTCTAATGCAGGTTATGAAGTCATAATAGCAGCTGGCAAAAACTTCCCGGAAATCCTTGCCGAATCAAGCCAAAAAGCCGATCTCGTTTTTCTTGGATTAAAAGAACCCGATGTTGATTATGCAGACTACTACCGGGAACTGCAGGCAAAGACTTCCGGCCTTAAAAATAAAGTGTTTTTATTAGCGGGAGAAGACGTTCCCTTTGAAGAAGTGCTGTTTTGAAATTTGATTAAAAGTAAACAGTATTTTCAGAAGCAAAAGCTATTAATGTTCTTCCAGATCGTCTAAAAATTCTAACCTGAAATAAAGACTTTAATTTGTTCAAAAAAGTTGTCAGTTTCCTTTTATTTGTCTTTCTCTATTCCTCTCAGAAAGGTGAAAATCTGATCTCTTTTGGTTAAATTCTGTCACAACAAGTTAGAAAATAGGAGTGAAAATAAAAAATGAGTTTTCAATCTATTTATTTTATTTTTGGCGATAATTCACACTCTGAAGCACCATAAGATCTAGCAGCTGCAACTCTTTTCCCTTTTTTAAAAGAACTTGTGAAACACCCTGATCACTTAGAAAGGCAATAAACGCCGAGATCTTTTCCCTCTCAATTTGAAGCACCTCCTCAAAAAATTGAGGATCATAGCGGCTCGTTAGCTCTTTTTCCAGCATTGTAAAAGATGCTTTTTTCTCAAAAGGATCTACTACTTTGGAATTTGAATTTGGAATCAAAAGATCTACCAGTCCTCCAATGATCATTTTAGGTTGGAAACCATGCTTACCAGTCCCTCCACCCATGGCTGCATTAGACACTGCAGATTGACCATCGGGGGCAAAAGAAAAGTCCATATTGTTTAATTCAGCTGCGGACCATGCAGGTAGATCAAGCTGTTGAATGGGAATATTTTGAAGGTCTGCTGTGAGATTTCCGGTTAGATCATGAGGTTTAATTACAACTTCGGGCAATTCATTTATATTTTCGGTGATCTCTACCTGAAGTGTACCTCTTTTGATCATATTTTCATCCACCACTACCAGAAGGCTCTGGTATTGCAAGGCGGAAAGGTAAAGGGAATCGTTAAGGTTAGCAACAATAGAAAATTCTCCATCTTTTGTTGACACGCTTCCTTTCCCGGTATTTTTGTTATATACAGCTATTCCCGCGGAGTCAGCTTCAGCAGGAACTGTAATTTTTCCGTAAAGCTCAACCTCACCAAACGTCTGGGCAGAAGTGGTAATAAACAAGAAAAGGAAGCTGAGGAGTAGCAGATGCTTCATGTTATAAAGAACGCCAAAATTCCCTAAGAATCACAACGAAAAAGCAAAATTTGTACAGAAAAAACAGCATTTACCTCTCAAAAAGTGGAAAATGAATACTTATTTTTGAAACTAATTTTTTCTTCTATTGGCCCCTTGCTGGATTTGCCTTACGCAGTTTATACTTTTGGCTTTGAGCAACAAGAAATTCTATAAGTGCCATCTCATTTTCGGGCTTCAGCATTTCAGGAGTTAAACCATTGTCTTCAGCAAAAAGAATAAACTCGTGAATGTTCTCCTCCGGGATGTTTAGTTGTTCATTAAAGAAATCGTCCTCGTATAACTGAAGAACCTGGTCATCAATATCTTCATCTCCCCCCACAGTAGTGGTGACATCGCGGGAAGTGAAAATATTTCTAAAAATGTTCGCAATGCCTACCCCGCTGTAGATCATAGCACTTCGCATGGCCGCATTCGGAGGTGAAACCAGGGAGTCCGGTCGAAAAGTATTTTCATAAGGATTTATTTCGGCTGCAGATCTTGTAGGGAGTTCAGCCTCCACTACTGGAATTATTTTCACATCAACCTGTACGTTACCCGAAAGATCATAAGGAGAAACTACAACTTCCGGAAGCTCGGTAATTGCTTCAGAAACAAAAACATTCAGCTGCCGGTTCTCCACCACCCCTTCATCCACAACAACAGAAAAATCCTGAAATTGAAGAGCAGAAAAATGTAGTGTATCTCCGGCAGCCACTCTAACGGTAAACTCCCCTTCTTCATTTACAATAGTCGCATTTTTCGCTGTCCGGTTAACCACGGTGATTCCTTCAGGACTCTCTCCCATAGGTGGAGTAACATTCCCTGAAATTTGCACCCTCGTCTGGGCAAGAACAGATAATGTAATGAAGAAAAGGATACAGGATAAAATGGGTCTCATAATTCGGGTTTTCTTAAAGGAACAAAATCTAATCTTTATAAAAATTTAATTCCCGACTAAATTTTCGTTAAAGATTGGGAAATAGCCATTATTAAACCTAATTAGAAGGCGTTTATTAATAATATGGGTTCGGGAGTTGATGAAGTTTTTTTCCAGGGACCGGATTTAAAAATGTTTCGTCATTTCAAAGGATAAATGAATGACCTTTAATTCATAGAATTGGCCAAATTTTAGAATCTGCCTCTCCCATATTTATTAATTTTACCACAACTGCTAATACCACCACATGAAAAATTTAATTCTTGCCAGTACTTCTACTTTGCATGGCCAGGAATATCTTGAGTACCTAATACCTCTTTTAAAAAGGCATTTTTCGGGATGTAATTATATTTTGTTTATCCCCTATGCACGTCCCGGAGGAATCTCCCATACAGATTATACTGCAACTGCCCAAAAAGCTTTTAAAAAGGCAGGCCTGGAGATTAAAGGAATTCATGAATTTGCGGAGCCTCGAGAGGCTGTCACCAAAGCTGAAGGAATTTTTACCGGAGGAGGAAACACTTTTCTCCTAGTCCAACAGCTTTACAGGTATGACCTGCTCCCAATTCTAAAGGAAACGGTTAAAAATGGAGTTCCTTATTTGGGAACCAGCGCCGGCACAAATATTGCCGGCCTTACTATGAAGACCACCAATGATATGCCCATCGTATATCCGCCTTCTTTTAATACTCTGGGCTTAGTACCGTTCAATATTAATCCCCACTACCTGGATCCAGATCCAGAGTCAACCCATAAAGGAGAGACCCGCGAAACACGCATTAAAGAATTTCATCGTCACAACACCCCTCCCGTTGTAGGTCTACGCGAGGGGAGTTGGCTGGAGGTCAAAGGCAAGGATATAAAATTAAAAGGAGAACTTACAGCCCGAATTTTTGAAGCTAATCAAGAACCATTTGAAGTAGAACCGGAAACCTTATTGAATGACCTCACATAGTGTAGATTATCAAAAAATTCTTAACCAGATCAATCAGGAATACATAGACCAGCCAAGATCGGGTAAGGTCGCATCATACATCCCTGAGTTGGCTAAAGTACCTCCAAATAAATTTGGTATGCACCTTTATGATTTAAAAGGAAATAATTACTGTTTTGGTGACAGTAAAGAACGGTTTTCTATTCAGTCGATTTCCAAGGTTTTTACTCTTTCGCTCGCTATGAAGGTGGTTGGGGACAAGCTTTGGAACCGCGTAGGTGTTGAACCTTCGGGAGATCCGTTTAATTCCCTTTCTCAGCTTGAAAATGATTCGGGAATTCCCCGGAATCCCTTTATTAATGCAGGTGCCCTGGTGGTGGCCGATGTTCTTGTTTCTCATTTTTCAAATCCAAAAGCAGCTTTACTCGCTTTTTTGCACGAGATCACGGGGGATACCAGTATTGATTACGATAATGTGGTCGCAGCCTCCGAAAGATCTGAAGGATACCGCAATTACGCTATGGTAAATTACCTCAAATCTTTCGGAAACATTGAGAATACTGCCGATGAGGTACTAGACTTTTATTTTCACCAGTGTTCTCTCGCTATGTCCTGCCGCGAGCTTTCCAACGCGTTTATCATTTTTGCCAACAACGGTAAAGTAATAGGCTCAGATCGTGAATTCCTTACCGGCCGGCAAGTGAAAAGGATCAATGCCCTTATGCAAACCTGCGGTTTCTACGACGAAGCGGGAGAATTCAGTTTTGAGGTAGGCTTACCGGGGAAAAGTGGAGTAGGCGGTGGAATAGTTGCTGTTCATCCCGATAGATTTGCAGTGACCGTATGGAGTCCGCCGCTCAATCCCAAAGGAAATTCGGCTTTAGGCATGGCCTCTCTCGAGCGGCTCACCACCCTCACAGGATTTTCAATTTTTTAAAATTCCTGAAAATTTTTGTGCGACTAGACTTTTGAAACGTGATAAATTTTAATTCTTAACTCATTACTTTTAAGTTTATCAAATTTTATCTTGATTCTTGGTCCTTGTAACGAAGCGGTCTTAACTCTTTTCTTTTATGACAATATTTCTGAAAGTTAAATTTATCCTCGGCTCCTTAACTTTCTTTGACTTCGGAAGACTATGCAACCAGTATTTCTGAGTTTCCCCGGCCATAAGTAATAAACTTCCCGGCTCAAGCTGAAGTTCATATTTTTCACCGGAAGTTTTATGTTTAAATACGAATCTACGTTCTGCGCCCAGACTAACTGAAGCAATTGCCGGTTGTTTCCCCAATTCGGCTTCGGCATCGCTGTGCCAGGACATTCCCTCCTCTCCTGTGTGATAAAGGTTGAGCAAACAAGAATTAAACTTCAATCCCGTTTCCTCTTCCACCAGGTTCTTCAACTCAATTAATTCGGGGGTCCAGATCTTTGCTTTGCGGGTAATTTTGGAGTAGGTGTATTCAAATTCCTTTTCGCCATACCAGCCCGTCATTCTCCTGGTCACAACCCTTTTACCAAAGATAATTACCTCATCCTGCTTCCAGTCAATTGTTTCCATGAGTCGGTTGAAATAATCACCGGCCAATTTTCCATTGAGAATTTTTCCAAAATAATATGCTTCTCCATCCCTCAACAGCAAGTTTGTTTTCTGATTTTGAACCATGGTGTAACAACTAAATTATTCCTCAATATTCAATTGATTGAAAACCTGAATTTTTTCAAACGATTGGATTTTCCTTTGGGAAATCAAAAATAGCCTATCAGGAATTAATCATAAATAAAATTCCATTTGGTGTTGATTAACTGTATTTTCAAAGTTCCGGGCCAGCAATGCTTCAATAAGTTCAGTACGATGAGCAGGAATATTTTTAATCTTAATTGTGGTAGCCACTCCCGTTACGGCATCAAACAGACCATTGAAATGTTGATTTGCACTTTCTATCTGAAGAATATTTTGAGAATGGTCTATGGTAAAATAACCCGTAGGTTCATTTTCACCATCAATTAGTAAATGAGTTTCGGTGTTCTCCTCGGCTTTTTTAACTGCTTCTGCCGAATTATCCCAACTATAGGATTTTGGATCATAAAGTTCCAGGTCCAGAACTTTTTGATAAGAAATACTCTCTACCTCGTATTCATTTCCCACATCGGCATCCAGAGTTCCTTTGTAAGATTTTAAAATTTGAGTTACTTCGAAACCAATTTTTTCATAGACCTTAACAGCCCTGCCATTTTCAATGATCACTTCCAGCAGGCATTTCACAATTCCTTTATTTTTTAATTTTGGTACAGCATGAGTATAAAGTTTCTCGACAATATTTTTTCCGCGATAAAGGGGAAGTACTCCGGTGCCGCTATTATAAGCTGTAAGTACCTCGTTGTGTTGATCAACACCATGGATAATAAACCCAACGAGTTGATCCTTGTCAAACATACCGAATGAAAGCTCCCAATCTACCCTCGCTGTAGAAAAGCGCTGTTTCCAGTATTCTGTACTCTGCGGAAGGGTGACAAAGTAGTTATCAAAGGCAGAGAGAAAGCAGGAGATAACCTCTTCAAAAGCTGTGCTCGCAAGATTATGTATCTTCATGTACAGGATTCATTAATCCTTTTGTGTCAGTTTTCTTTTCATCATCACTCGTGTTCCTACCACCAGAAATCCTGCAAAAACAGGATACAACATCCAGAAAGTAGAGGCAGCCGTTTCCTCAGAAGTAATAACCGCCATTAAAATGTGGGCCATAGAAGTAAATAGTATTCCAAGGGTTCCTACGAGAAAAACTGAATTTATTTGTCTCATTTTTAAAAGCTTTAGGTGAATAATTATTTAAATTACAAAGTTTGTATTGGGATGCTGCTGTCGTATAGAAAGAATTAACAGTTATATTAAATTAATTGACCTGAGCATTACAGAAATACGAAGCGGTGAGGCTTTAAACGACTTCCCCTCGCCGGATTTTATCCTAAGCTTTACGAGGGGTTCGGGACAGGCTTCTCACCTGCTCTCTCACATTAAAAAAGCCCCGTCTTTCGACGAGGCTTTGAGCGGGAGACCGGGTTCCCCTCGACAACGCTCGGGATAAACTTCTCACCCGCTCACCCGCAAAAAAAAAAAGCCCCATCTTTTTGATGAGGCTTCGAGCGGGAGACCGGGTTCCCCTCGACTACGCTCGGGATAAACTTCTCACCCGCTCACCCGCAAAAAAAAAAAGCCCCATCTTTTTGATGAGGCTTTGAGCGGGAGACCGGGTTCGAACCGGCGACATTCAGCTTGGAAGGCTGACGCTCTACCAACTGAGCTACTCCCGCGTTGGTATTGCTCTGCAAATATATACTGAAAGTTTTTATTGCTCAAAAAATTTTTACAGCTTTTTCAGAAAATGATATCCCTTGATCTCATAGCCTTCATTCAGGTAAAATTTATGGCTGCGATAATTGCTTACGTAACTATTTAATTCTGAAGTTTCACAACCTCTTTCTTCGGAATACCCGTAGATGAATTCGAACAATTTCTTGCCCAGTCCTTTGTTCCGATGTTCTTCCAATATATAGATATGGTCGGGTTCACAGGAACGTCCGGCGTAATGACGGGTCATAAACCATAGTCCAAATACGCCAACGAGCTCTTCTTCCAGAAAAATCCCAAAGCACTCATAATTCTGGCTGAACATTTCCTCAAATCTCTGTGTGAGGATATCATTTGAAAATGTATTACCCATCAACTGCTGGATAAGGGGCAGAATCTGCGGAATTTCTTCCTTTAAAATCTTGTTAAATGCAAGGTTCATCCAGTTCTTTTCTGCAAAAATAGTCATATTTTTAGCTATTAAATATTTTAAAATTTAACATGAAAGACACAGATAAAACGGGGAAACTTCAGGATCAAATAGAACGCTCTCTTCTCAACGAACGCAAAATTTTTCTTTGGGGAACAGTGAACGAAAAAACGGCTAAACATTTAATTGAAAGAATGTTATACCTGGATTCCACAGGTGATGAGGAAATACAATTTTTTATAAGCAGTCCGGGAGGTTATGTTACTTCGGGATTTGCCATCTACGATACGATGTTAGGACTTAATAGTCCGGTTTCCACAATTTGTACGGGTCTGGCGGCTTCAATGGGTTCCATTTTACTTTCTGCCGGGGCAAAAGGCAGAAGGTTTATTCAGCCGCACGCTAAAGTTATGATTCATCAGCCAAGTGGCGGGGCTCAGGGGCAGGCTTCCAATATAGAAATACAGGCAGCAGAAATCCTGAAGATAAAAGAACTAAGCGCACGAATATTGGCTGAGAATTGCAACCAGGATTATGACAGAGTTGTAAAAGATTTTAACCGGGATTATTGGATGGACGCTTCTGAATCTGTCGACTACGGAATTGTAGATCAAATTTTAAAAAAACAATAAAATGAAAAAAGATATTCAGCAAAAAGAAGACGACGGAAAGGGAATGTTCTATATAGAAAAAGACGGTGACATTATTGCTGAACTCACCTACACCCTGCAGGATAATAAGATCATGACACTTGATCATACAGAAACAAATCCTAAATTCGAGGGAGAGGGTCTGGCAAGCAGCCTGGTAAAACACAGTGTGGAGTACGCCAAAGAAAAAGACATCCTTATTGATCCTCTTTGCCGCTATGCAGCAGCTCAATTTGAGCGGCACGAAGAATACCGGGAAGTACAGGCTACCGAAGAGTAATCAATGAGTAAAGCTTGATCCAACAAATTTCAGCGGAAGAAACCTATAGGACGCGGCAGCAGGTGCTGCGACCGGGAAGACCACTTCGGGAGTGTTTTTTTGAGGGAGATCTGGAAGCTGAAACCATCCACCTTGGATATTTCGATGAGGACAATCTGATGGGAGTGGCAACTTATGTCCCTCGCAAAAATGGAATTTTTGACGCACCTTTCCAGTACCAGTTACGCGGAATGGCCGTGCTTCCTGAATTTCGAAAAAAAAGAATTGGGGAAAATCTTCTTCTCGAAGGCGAAAAAATTCTGAAACAAAAGAACCCGGGAGTACTACTTTGGTTTAATGCACGGGAAGTAGCCGTAGATTTCTATAAAAAATATGGTTATAAAACCATTGGATCTTCATTTATGATCCCAAATGTATGCGTGCACATCGTGATGTACAAAAATCCTACTGATTTATGAAAAAATTATTTTTCTACCCTCTAATGATCCTTTTTATTGGCCTGAATTCTTGTGAGGGTGAAAAAGGAGAACCGGGTAGTAGGGAATCCTCGGAAGCGGCAGGTAAAAGTATTGCCAATGCTTCTCCCGATGGCATAAAAACAAGAATATCTTCTGATAATGCCATTTTTGAAGGCGGAACTCTGGAGGAGATCTACAGCCAACGCGACTACAAAAGCCTTTGGACCAGTGGAGATGCCATTCATTCCTTTTACAATAGGTTAAAAGAATCTGACGAAGAGGGCCTTAAATTTACGGACTACCACGGGCAGAAAATCGACTCGCTACTTTCAATTAACGATCTTGACGAAGAAAATGCCGCACATTTGGATCTGCTGCTTTCAGATGCCTTTCTTACCTATGCCCAACACTTGTATTACGGGAAGCTGGACCCTTCAGAATTACATAAATTCTGGGGGATCAATAGAAAGGAGAAAGATTTTTCATCATTGTTGGCACGGGGTCTTGATGATAAAGATTTTGAATCAGTTTTTAATGAGCTTGAGCCCGAGCATCAGGTTTATCATGATCTAAAGAAAAGCCTGGCGGAATATAAGGAACTAAAGGAAAACGAGTCCCCAATCAATAAAATACCACGCGGAGAACTTATTAAGCCCGGAGAATCTGATTCCCGCATTTCAGCTATAACAAAGAGACTTCAGGAATTGCAATTTCTTGAAGTTAATTCCTCGAATGCTGACAGTACTTATTCGGAAACTTTGTTGGAAGCAGTAAAAACTTTTCAGAAGAGCAAAAGTATTCAGACTGATGGTATAATCGGGAATTCTACCATTGATGAATTAAACAAGGGTCCCAGGGATATATACAACCAGATTCTTGCCAATCTGGAGAGATGGCGCTGGTACCCAAGGGATCTCGGAGAGCACTATATTCTCGTGAACATTCCCCATTTTAAGCTGGCAGTTATAAAAGAAGGGGATACTGTTAGACAGCACAATGTAATCGCCGGAGCAAAAGAAAGACCAACTCCCATTTTTTCAGATACGGTGAACCACCTGGTGATCAATCCTACCTGGACAGTCCCTCCTACTATTAAATCTGAAGATATACTTCCAAAAATGGCAGCAGACCCTTCTTATTTGAGAAAGAACAATATGATAGTTACAGGACCAAACGGAGAACGGGTAAACCCTTCAAAGGTGAACTGGAGCAGTAGTGATGCGATGAATTATAATTTTATGCAACAGGCGGGACCTTCAAATCCTTTGGGCAGGGTAAAAATAATGTATCCCAACAAATACCTGATCTATCTACACGATACACCGGCTAAGAGTTTGTTTGGTCAAACCCAGAGAGCAGAGAGTTCGGGTTGTGTAAGAGTGGAAAATGCAATAGATCTTTCGGCTTACATCGTGGAAAACCAACCTGAATGGCAGAAGGACAGAATTGAAGAGACTATACAATCTGGAGAAACAACTACTGTAAATGTAGACCGGCCCATCCAGGTCCATCATCTTTACTGGACTGCCTGGCGGGCCGGAAATGAAACTGTTATTATAAATGATGTATACGACCTTGACGAACAGATCTATACAAAATTGATATTGGATTAAAGATTATACTGCCGGATTATTAAGATAAGAGGATTTGGCAATATATTCCGAATTGGTGTGGTAGATAAATAATGCAGATTTTCCTTTTATTGTATTAATAAGGTCTATAGCAACTTCAGAAGGTACGGCAGGACATCCATAGCTCCGTCCTAATCTTCCAAGTCTTTTAATTGATTCTTCCTTGGCATAATCTGCTCCGTGTATCACCACATAACGCTCACGGGCCTTCGAGTTAAATTCTTTCTCCTGTCCATCAATAAATAGAGAAAGTCCATTTCTACCGTAATAAGTTTCCGCAGTAACATAAAAACCAAGAGAGCTTTGCAAGGAATTTGGAGTGTTTGAAAATTCTGTAGCCATATTTCCTCCGGTATTTTGTCCATGAGAAACATAGGTATGATAAAGAATTGTATTATTCTCCATGTTTAGGATCCACATTCTTTTTTCTGTTGAAGGGAGACTAAAATCTACTATGGTAAGTAGTTCATTTTCAATTTTATTCTCTCCTTTAAGTTTCTTGTATCCGGTAAGCGCATAAGTAAAGGAAATCTGTGATGGCATATCTGCATTTACACTTGCAAATTCTTCATATAAAAGGTTAATTTTTTCTTCGGCGGTAGGTTCGGTCGTTTCTATAACAGAAACTTCAACAGGGGTCTCAACGGTAGGATTAATTGTTGGTTCGTAGGTAGTAAAGGCAAAAGAAGCGGCTATAAAAACGGCGAGTACAATCAGTTTATTTATCATATCGTTTTGTTAATTAGTTAGTTGTCTATAATTATCCAAAGGTCGTACCAAAGACAGGTGTAAGAGAATTAATTCAGTAATAATGAGCCCTTTAACATTTCTCCTCCACGATATTAATAACCCAAGAAATACAAAATTATTGTAAACAAAGAATTGTATTGTGTTAAAGTTTTAAATACGTGTGTTTTCTTTCTCAGGTTCCCTACAGTTCTTAGTATATCTTTCTTGCCTCCAACCCATATTTTGTATCTTTGCCCAAATCTCATTTTACCATGAATAAAAAAGTAATTTTGATGATCCTCGACGGTTGGGGGATCAGCAATGACCCTGCAACTTCAGCCGTTGACAAAGCAAATACTCCATTCATAGATTCTCTTTATAAAAAATACCCTCACAGCCGGCTAAGAACAGATGGAATGAACGTTGGGCTTCCCGAAGGACAAATGGGCAACAGTGAAGTGGGACATATGAATCTTGGTGCAGGAAGAGTTGTGTACCAGGACCTGGCCAAGATCAATCTTGCTGTACAAAATAAGAGCCTTGGAAAAGAACCCGTTTTAGAACAGGCCTTTCAATATGCAAAGAAACATAACAAACCAATCCATTTTATGGGGCTGGTGAGTGACGGCGGGGTTCATTCCCACATTAATCATTTAAAGGGATTGCTTACAGCTGCAGAGGAGTTCGGAATTACAAAAAAGTATGTACACGCTTTTACAGATGGCCGGGATGTCGATCCAAATTCGGGAAAAGGGTTTATTGAAGAACTTGAGCAGCATTTGGAAAAAACCAACGGCAAATTAGCCTCTGTTATTGGAAGATACTACGCAATGGACAGAGATAAACGTTGGGAAAGAACCAAGTTAGCCTATGATCTAATTGTAAAGGGGCAGGGAGAAAAGCGCCGAAATGCTGTCGAAGCCATTCAAAACAGTTATGACGAGGGAGTTACAGATGAATTTATAAAGCCCATAGTCATGACCGACAGCAATGGAAATCCCGTTGCAACTCTTAAGGAGGAGGAAGTGGTGATCTTCTTCAACTTCAGGACAGATCGTGGTCGACAGCTCACAAACGCTTTGACACAACAGGATTTCTCAGACCATGGAATGAAAGCCTTACCTCTCTACTTTGTAACCATAACCCGGTATGATGAGACGTTCAGGAATATTCACGTAGTTTTCAGTAAAGATGACATTAAGGCCACTCTTGGGGAGGTCCTGGAGCGCGCGGGGAAGTCTCAAATTCGCATTGCCGAAACTGAGAAATATCCACATGTTACCTTTTTCTTTTCCGGCGGAAGGGAAAATCCTTTTGAGAGAGAATGCAGACTTATGATCAACTCCCCTAAGGTTGCAACCTATGACTTACAACCCGAAATGAGCGCGTATGAAGTAACTGATGCCATAGTGCCTGAAATTAATAAGAAATCTGCTGACTTTATTTGTCTCAACTTTGCCAATCCCGATATGGTTGGTCATACGGGAGTTTTTGAAGCAGCGGTTAAAGCTTGTGAAACTGTAGATACATGTGCTAAAAGGGTTGTGGATGCCGCTCTTGAAAATGATTATTCGGTACTTGTAATAGCCGATCACGGGAATAGTGAATTTATGGTGAATAGCGACGGAAGTGCAAACACAGCTCATACAACGAATCCTGTTCCTTTTATATTGGTTGATAGTGACGTAAAGACTGTACAGGATGGCATTTTAGGAGATATAGCTCCGACAATCCTTAAACTAATGGGCGTGGAACAACCAGAATTAATGACACAAAAACCTCTTTTTTAATTATGATGAAGATCTTATTTCTTTCAATGCTGTTAATAACAGCAACAAATTGCGGTGAATCTCAACAAGCAGAAACTGCAAATATCCAACCCGAGCCAGTTGTTTCCCAGGAGGATCAAAGCGACATGTTAATAGGTGAGATAGAGCGGGAGGATTTACAACAACCACCGTTTTCGGCCTGGTTTGATCCAATGTACAAATCTTATAAGCCAAATAAGGAGGCCCTGGAGATTATAAAAGAGCATATTAATGACTATGAAATTAAAATGTTTTTGGGCACCTGGTGCGGCGATAGCCAACGGGAAGTGCCTAAATTTTACAAACTTTTGGAGTTAGCAGATTACAATATGGACAAGCTTAATGTAAGAGCCGTAAGAAGAGACAAAACCTTGCCTAATGACGGGCAAAAAGAATATGATATACAATATGTTCCCACAATTATTTTCCTGAAAGATGGAGAGGAAGTGGGCCGGTTTGTTGAATACGCAAATGATGAACTGGAAGAGGATGTTGCAAAAATAGTTTCGGGACAGGAGTATAAAAACCCTTATCAGTAACTCATCTAAACTTTCTTTTATTAATTGTTTTTTTACATATGCCCAATTTGTTGACTATAGCAGTAGATTTTGATGGAACTTTGGTAGAAAATCGCTATCCGAAAATTGGGAAACCTATCCTGTTTGCCTTTGAGAGCCTTAGAAAATTGCAACAAGAGGGTCATCAAATTATTCTTTGGACCTATAGAAGCGGAATTAAACTTGACGAAGCCGTGGAATTTTGTGAAAAAAAAGGAATAAAATTTTATGCGGTGAACAAAAGCTATCCTGAAGAGGAGTTTGATGATAAAATGATGAGCCGCAAAATCCTGGCAGATATCTTTATAGATGATCGCAACATCAATGGATTGCTTCCCTGGGGGGAAGTTTACCATCAGCTCGCTAACTCATCTTCTAAAACCCCGGAGCCTAAGAAGAAAAATAATAAATTGCTCAAAATTTTTAAGAAGTTCTAATGATCATACAAAAGACCCGAGAAGAAGTCGAACTCATTCGCCACAGTGCCCTAATCGTGTCAAAGACCCTGGGAATGCTCGCTGCGGAAGTTAAACCCGGAGTGACCACTCTACAACTGGATAAAATGGCCGAAGAGTTTATTCGTGACCATGGTGCCGAGCCGGGCTTCCTTGGAATGTACGATTTTCCAAATTCTTTATGTATGAGTCCGAATGCCCAGGTAGTGCATGGTATCCCTAATAATGAACCTCTTCAAGAAGGAGACATAATCTCCATAGATTGCGGAGCTTTTAAGAACGGCTTCTACGGGGATCATGCTTATACCTTTACTATTGGAGAAGTTGATGCTGAGACGAAAAAACTTCTTGAGGTTACTAAGGAATCGCTATATGTTGGGATCCGGGAATTCAAACTGGGAAATCGCGTAGGCGATGTGGGATATGCAATTCAGCAGCATGCGGAAAAAAATGGTTTTGGGGTAGTGAGGGAGTTAGTAGGTCACGGCCTGGGAGCTAAAATGCATGAAGATCCTGAAATGCCCAATTACGGCAAGCGCGGCCGCGGAAAAAAGTTCATTGAAGGAATGGTGGTAGCCATTGAGCCAATGATCAATGCCGGCACTCATCGTATTAAACAATTACGGGATGGGTGGACAATCCTTACAGCAGATAATAAATCCAGTGCCCACTTTGAACATGACGTTGCATTAATTGATGGAAAACCGGAACTGTTATCAACTTTTCATTACATTTATGAGGCTCTGGGAATAGAAAGTGACGAGGAAGATGAATTCAGGGCGCAAACTATCAACTTCAATGATTAAAAATTTTCGGCAGGAAAAGTGGCTTCCCTATTCCAGAGAAAACTGGCAGGAACGGTTTTGTTATGGAATTTCAAATTATGGAAGAGTTATTAGCTACGTAAAAAACCCTGACGGAGATCTTCTAAAAGGTGGTAAATCGCAAGGTTTCCTCACATTTGTGGCTACCCTAAAAAATGGCAAAAAACAGGCGTGTTATATTCATCGTGTTGTGGCCGAGCTTTTTCTGACTAAGAAAAAAGGAGATGAATTTGTTATCCACAAAAACTACAACAAAACCGAGAACAAGGTTAACAACCTCGCGTGGGTAAGTAAAAAAGAATGGGTAGCTCACCAGCAAAACAATCCAAAGGTGAAGGAAAATAAACTGAAGCGTAAGCTTGGCACCATTAAATGCTACTCAAAACTCTCTTACGCCCAGGCAACGATCCTAAAGAAAAAACTACTCGATCCTAACCGTAAAACCCGCATCCGGGTTCTTGCGAAGCAATTTGGAGTTTCCGAAATGCAACTCTACCGAATAAAGTCGGGAGAAAACTGGGGAGACATTAAGGTATGACCGGGAAAGCTTTCAAGTTTTTTCTGAACAAGATTCCCCGACCTCTTCTAATTCGGCTTAGCTACGTGGTCAAACCTTTTTTTTTATTTATACTTCGGGGGGATAAATACACGGACCCCATAGATGGCCGAAGTTTTTCAAAATTTCTTCCTTACGGATATGAAAACCAACGGGAAAATGTTCTCTCCCCTTCTACCCTTTCCCTGGAACGTCACCGCCTTCTGTGGCTTTATTTAAAGGATCATACGACTTTTTTTAGTGCTCCGCATAAAGTACTTCATTTTGCACCTGAACAAGCCTTTTATAAACGTTTCCGAAAACTGAAGAATCTTAGTTACACAACTACAGATCTTAATTCCCCTCTCGCTGACATAAAAGCTGACATATGCAATCTACCCTTTGAAGATAATAGCTTTGATTTTATTTTATGCAACCATGTTCTGGAACATATTCCAAACGATACTAAAGCGATGCAGGAGCTATACAGAATCCTGGAACCGGGTGGCATTGCAATTTTACAGATCCCACAGGATCTTACCCGGGAGATAACCTTTGAAGATGATTCCATCACAGACCCCAGGGAGCGAGCAGTGATTTTTGGACAATATGATCATGTAAGAGTATACGGTAGAGATTACTTCGATAAATTGCGAAGCATAGGTTTCAATGTCGAAGAGGTCGATTTGACATCAAATTTGGATAATCACCTGGTGGATAAATTTAGATTGGCCGAGGGAGAAATCATTCCGGTTGCAAAAAAACAGGAATATTAAAGATCTTTCATTAGTTTTTCAAAACCCGGAGTTGCATATTCTTTCATTTCTCCGCCTAATGTGGAATAGATAAGGAAAGCATCCAAATCATCCTGTTGAGAAAGCACCAACTTGGAAAGATCGTATCCCATTGCCATGAAGGCGGTCGCATAAGCATCGGCTAAAGCACAATTTTCGGCAAGAACAGTTACACTCAGGAGATCACTTTTTTGAGCGAACCCGGTAAGAGGATTAATCGTGTGGACGTAGAGAGCTCCCGTTTCAGGGTCTGTCCTGTGCTTACGATAATTACCCGATGTTGCCATGGCCCTGTTCTGCAGTACTATGGCAGCAGTAAGTTCCCTTTGACCCACTTCCTGCATTGGATCATCTATCCCCACTGTCCAGGGGGACGCTTTTTTTCTGTTTACTCCTTTTGCAAGAAGCTCTCCTCCCAATTCGATTAGGTAATCTTCACTGCCCTTTGAATCGAGATAATTTCCTATAAGATCAATAGTGTAGCCTTTGGCAATAGCATTAAAGTCCAAATATATATGTGGAGATTCTTTAATTATTTTATTCCCATTCAATTCCAGCTTCTCAAATCCTACATAGCGCATAAGAGAATCAATCGTGACTGAATCTATTTCCTTAGGTCCATTCTCGGGGCCAAACCCGTATTGATTGACTAAATCCCCAACTGTGGGATCAAAATATCTGTTGCTTTCCTGCCATACCTCTTTAGAAAGCAAGAAGACTCTTTGAAAGAGGCTGTCAACTTCAACAAGGCTGTCTCCCCTGTTAATCCGTGAAATGTCTGAAGATTCTTTATAGGTGCTCATTGATTGATTAACCCTTTCAAAGATGGAATCCAGTGCCTTTTCCAGAGGGATGAGATCTTCAGAATAATATTGAATTGAATAAGTGGTGCCTAAAGCTTCACCATACGCAGTCCTTTGCTTATCCTTTTCTGAACAGGAAACAATCACTACAAAAGAAAGAAGTAAAAAAATAAGTCTCAAAATTGTCATTTTTAAATCTCTTTTAAGCCGGGATAATTAACCACATAATCTTCTGAGCTAGAAACGGGCAATTCATAATCCTTGGAATTTGCCAGTCCTACTCCTGCATAAAAAGTGCATGCATCAAATTTTAATGCATGTTGTTTGATTGTCTCCAGAAAGATCATAGGAATTTCCCGTGGGTCATACGGGTATTCTATAGCTCTTACTATTACGAAATGCAGCTTCTTGTTCTTAAGGGCAACAAACTGTGGATCTCTCTTAAATTCACTATTTACCCCCAGAAATTCATAGCCCTGTTCTTCCAGATCCTTCCCTACAATATTCATTGCAAGATTATGTAGTTCCTGTTCTGAAAGTTGTGACATAGTAGCAAATTTAGTTATTTCATTTCAATATGGTAATACCACAAACAAAAACAGCTGCCAAAAGGCAACTGTTTTCTATAATTCGTAGCTTTAGATTAACCTCCAAAGTCATCAAACCTTACATTTTCGGGTGGTACTCCAAAATCATCGGTCATTTTTTCCACTGCCTTGTTCATCAATGGCGGTCCACAGAAATAGAATTCAATATCTTCCGGTTCATCATGGTGGTTCAGGTAATTGTCAATCACCACCTGGTGAATAAAACCAACAAATCCGTCTCCTTCTCCTTCAATTCCGTCTTTTACCTTCCAGTTATCTTCTTCCAAAGGTTCAGAAAGGGCAACGTAGAATTTAAAATTCGGGAAATCTTTCTCAAGAGCTCTGAAGTGATCTACATAAAATAATTCTCTTTTCGAACGTCCTCCATACCAATAAGTCACCTTTCTGTCGGTCTTTAAGGTTCTAAAGAGGTGATAAAGATGTGAACGCATTGGCGCCATTCCAGCTCCTCCACCTACGTAAAGCATTTCGGCATCACTGTGATTGATAAAGAACTCACCATAAGGTCCTGAGATCACTACTTTATCTCCTTCTTTTTGATTAAAAATAAAAGAAGAGGCGATCCCTGGATTAACATCCATCCATCCATTTTTAGCACGATCCCACGGCGGAGTAGCTACACGGACGTTCAGCATTACTCTTCTTCCTTCAGCAGGATAAGAAGCCATCGAATATGCACGCTCTACTGTCTCCACATTCTTCATTACTAGAGGCCACAGATTGAAGTTATCCCATTCCGCTTTAAATTTATCCGGCTCTCCCGGGTGTTCTTCAGGATGGGCTGTAATGTCCATATCCTCATATTTTACTTCACATTTTGGGATTTCAATCTGGATGTATCCCCCAGCCTGGTAATCCATATCTTCAGGAATCTCTACTACAAACTCCTTAATGAAGGAAGCAACGTTGTAGTTACTAACTACAGTAGCCTCCCATTTTTTGATTCCGAAGACTTCTTCCGGAATTTCGATCTTCATGTCCTGTTTAACTTTCACCTGACATCCAAGACGCCATCCCTGTGCGATCTCTTTTCTGGTAAAATGAGGTTCTTCGGTAGGAAGAATAGTCCCTCCTCCTTCAGAAACAATACACTTACACTGTACACAGGTCCCACCGCCACCACAGGCCGAGGGTAAAAAAAGCTTTTCATCTCCCAGAGTAGTAAGTAATGTTCCCCCGGAACCTACTTCCAAATCCCTCTCTCCATTAACATTGATCTTGACTGGACCTGATGGAATAAGCTTCGCCTTGGCAGCCAAGAGAACACTCACCAGGATGAGAATCAATACTAAAAATACAATTACACTTGCTATAATAACTGTCATAACTTCTCTATATTTTAATTCCCATAAAACTCATGAAACCTAAGGCCATAAGTCCTGTAATGATAAAGGTGATCCCCAGACCCTTCAACGGTCCCGGAATATTTGAATAAGTGATTTTTTCGCGAATAGCAGCAATTCCGAGAATGGCAAGGAAGAATCCTATTCCACTTCCAAATCCATAGGTAACCGCTTCCCCAATACCGCCAAAAGCTTTTTGCTGCATAAAAAGGGATCCTCCCAAAATAGCACAGTTCACTGCAATAAGCGGAAGGAAGATTCCAAGAGCTCCATATAGTGCAGGGGCAAATTTCTCCACTAACATTTCTACCAGTTGAACCATGGCCGCGATTACTGCAATGAACATGATAAAGCTAAGGAAACTAAGATCAATGGTAGCGTATTCTGCACCTAACCAGGCTAAAGCTCCCGGCTGCAACAAGTAGGTATCAAGCAGGAAGTTAATAGGAACTGTCATGGCTAGTACAAAAATAACCGCCGCTCCTAATCCAACTGCTGTTTTCACTGTTTTTGATACCGCCAGATAGGAACACATTCCTAGGAAGTATGCGAAAACCATGTTTTCAATGAAAATACTTCTGACAAATAAATTTATATAATCCATAGTGGTTTATTTAGCTGTTATAGATTAGGCTTCAATTAATTTCCTGTTTCTGGCTCTCTGTACCCAAATAATCAATCCTACAACAATTAGCGCCATAGGTGATAAGAGCATCAACCCATTATCTTCATATCCAAGTGCATAAAGACCAGTAGATTCTGCCAAAGTAGCCCCTTTGTGGCCAAGAATTTCATACCCAAATAATTTTCCGGCGCCTAAAAGTTCTCTAAAAAATGCTACGATAATAAGGATCAATCCATATCCTGCTGCATTTCCAATTCCATCCAGAAAAGATCTCCAGGGTTTATTCCCCAAGGCAAATGCTTCCAGGCGACCCATTACAATACAGTTGGTGATGATAAGACCAATAAATACAGATAACTGACGGCTAACGTCATATGCATAAGCTTTTAAAACCTGGTCAACCAATGCCACCAAAGATGCCACAACTACAAGTTGTACGATGATCCTGATACGACTTGGAATCATATTCCTTAGTAAGGAAATAAGTACGTTACTGGCCGCCATTACAAATACAACCGCGAAGGTCATAACAACCGCAGGTTCCAACTGCACGGTGATCGCAAGAGCAGAACAAATACCCAGAACCTGAACGGTAATAGGGTTGTCATCATTTAAAGGATCCTGCAAAAGCTTTCTGTTCCTCTTAGAAAAAAGACTTTCTCTCTCTTCGGTGTTAGACAAGAAGAGCACCATGGCCTCTCTCTTAGCTTCTTTTTCTTCTATGCTTACCTCAGCTGAAAGCTCAGGTTTATTTTTTATTTCCTGTGCCATAATATTAATAATTTGGTACATTAAAACCTTCTTGTTTCTCAAAGAAAGGAAGGTAACGATTAAGTCTTTCAGAAATCATATCAGATACCCCATCTCCTGTAATTGTAGATCCTGAAATAGCATCCACCTGGTTGGGATCTCCATTAGCACCACCTTTTACAACAGAAACTCCCACAAGAGCTCCTGTGTCATCAAATATTTTCTTACCTGCAAAACGCTCTCTAAACCACTGCTCGGTAATTAAGGCTCCCAGACCCGGTGTTTCTCCTAAGTGATCAAAAGTTGCCCCCTTTACTGTGTTGATATCCTCCTGAAGGGAAATATATCCAAAAATAGCATTCCATAAACCCGATCCTCTTAAAGGAACGATATAATATTGCTCTCCTTCAACATTAGCAACATACAGTGGAAAATTCTGAAGATCTGGAGATCTTTTGAGCTCTTTTGCAAGATCAACATCAAAGGCATTTACTCCTTCTTTTTCCTGTCCCTGGTAATCCAGAACGATCTCTTCAGTGATATACTGGTCATACAATTGTTGTGCTTCCTCCTTGCTGGCCTGTACGCCTACCGTCGCAAGAATACTCTGCATTTTATCGATACGCATGTTCTCATACTGCAGGGGCTGCAGCGAAGTCGCAGCAAAAGCCAGGACACTACCAACTATCACCACCATTACAATAGCAAATATAAAGGTGTATGAGTTGGTATTCGTTTTATTAATTCCTTTCTCTTCCATAATTAAACGGCTGTGTTAATTTGCGGATTAATTCCTTTTTTCCTTTTATTCCGGCGTGAAATGCTTGATTGTATCACGTAATGGTCAATAGTTGGTGCGAAAACGTTCATCAAAAGAATAGCCAGCATCACCCCTTCTGGATAAGCCGGGTTAAATATCCGGATCATTACTGAAAATAATCCAATAAAGAAACCATAGATCCATTTTCCTTTTGTGGTTTGTGCGCCCGAAACAGGATCTGTAGCCATGTACACTATACCAAAAGCAAGTCCTCCAGCGATAAGGTGATTATACCATGCAAAACTTGTCAATGCGTTTCCTTCAATACCCATAGAAGGAAGTGCGTTGAATATAAGACCCATTACAGAGGCCCCTAAAACGCAACTTAGCATGATCCTCCAACTACCAACTTTAGTAAATATAAGTAAAAGTGCACCTAACAAACACAGGGCTGCAGAAGTCTCTCCTATAGATCCGGGAATAAGCCCCCAGAACATATCCATCGAACTATACTGTACTTCCTGCCCGGCGGCAAGAGTCCCTAAAATTGTCTCTCCTGAAACCGCATCCATTTCTGGTGCGTTCATTACCCAAACCTGGTTACCAGACATATAGGTAGGATAAGCAAAGAAGGCAAAGGCCCTCGCTGTAAGCGCAGGGTTAAGAATATTCATTCCTGTTCCCCCAAAAGCTTCTTTTCCTATGAGAACAGCAAAAACCACCGAGATGGCAAGCATCCATAGCGGCAAGCCTACAGGCATGATCATAGGGATCAAAAGTCCGGTTACCAAATAACCTTCGTTTACTTCATGCCCTCTAAAAATAGCAAAAGCAAATTCAATTCCTAAACCAACAGCATAAGACACTACGATCATTGGCAGGATCTCCATAGCACCGTATCCAAAGGCATCCCAGAATTCGACTTCCGGTTGTATTTGCTTCAAATATTGGTAACCTGTATTCCACATTCCAAAAAGCAGAACGGGGACCAGAGCGAGCACCACAGTGATCATCACCCTCTTTAAATCTACAGCATCCCTAACATGCGCCCCTTTACTGGTGGTATGGTTGGGAGTGAAAAGCAGCGTATCAAAGGCATCAAAAGCCGGCGCAAACTTCTCATATTTTTTACCCTGGTTAAAGGGTTCTCTTAATTTATCTAATTTTTCTCTAATCCATTCCATAGTAACCACTGTTTAACCTACTTCGGTAATCATTAAATCCAAACCTAATCGTATTATTTCCTGAGCTTCGATTTTCGAAGTATTCACGTAATCGACAAGTGCAAAATCTTCAGGCGCTACTTCATAGATCCCAAGATTTTCCATTTTTTCAATATCTCCGGCCATACAGGCTTTGATCAACTGCATTGGAAAAATATCCATTGGCACAACCTCTTCCATTTCACCGGTAACCACCAATGCTCTTACTTCACCGTGCAGGTTAGTATTGACTGTGTATTTTTTCTTCGGAAACATCCACGATAAATTGGTGCGGGATTTCGAAGGAATATCATTGTATGTAAAAGGCAACCAGCCAAACATCCTGTAAACATTTCCTTCAGGAATAAGAGTCACAAGGTTTGCAAAGAACCCAACATATTGTCCATTACTTAGTTTTTGCCCGGTAAGTACATCGCCGGAAATGATCCTTATATCATCCCCAACAGTACCAATAAGCTCTGTCACATTAGCTCCAATCTTTGTTCTGAAATATTTTTTATTTTCAGCTTCGCTTCCTGCAACTGCAACTGTTCGCACAGCATTAAATCGACCAGACAAAAATAGATCGCCGATAATAGCAACATCTTCAGGCTTCACAGTCCAAACACGCTCTCCCATGTTAATGGGATCAATGTGATGGATCTGAACCCCAACATTTGCTGCAGGGTGAGGCCCTGATACTTTATGAAGTTCCGCATTTTTTATACTTCCAAATGATGAACTGTCATGCGCTACAGATAAATGCACCATTGCCATCCTGCTCAAGGCATTAATCCCTGCCTGGAAAGCATCCATTCTATCCTTTAGCATAAAATCCACATCGGGAGAAAGAGGCGCTGTATTGAATCCCGAAATGAAAATTGCCTTTGCATTATCCTTAGGATCTGCAACAATATCATATGGCCGCTGATTAATAAAAGCCCAACAACCGCTTTCAAGGATCCTGTTCTTCACAGCTTCAGCATCGGCAGAAAGAGGATCCAAAGTTCCGAATTCCCGGTAAGTGTCAGATGGATCTGCATCAATGATCACTTCCATAATTCGTCTTTTCTCCCCTCTTTTGATTTCCTTCAAGGTTCCGCTTACGGGAGATGTGAATCTAACTTGCTCTGAATATTTCGAAAAAAAGAGTTCATCCCCTGCTTCAACCCGGGCACCTTCTTTTAAAACCATTTTGGGAATTACCGCATGAAAATCGGGGGGTTTAATAGCGTACGTCTTGGAGCGGGGCGCATCTACAAGGGTTTTTTCGGCCTCTCCCTTAAGACGAAGCGTATGCCCTCTTTTAATTCTAATGTCCTTTGACATAAAATGGGGTGTTAAAATTCTGTTTAAAATCGGGCAAATTTACTCAAATATGAGTTACACTTCCCAATGAAAAGCGAATTAATTCTTCTCGCTAATTGTTAAATTGAGGAATTCATGATGGTAATCAGTTTTTCAGTATCTTTAAATTTATTTTTAGTGCATGAAGATACTCTTTTCCCTCTCCTTTATTCTTTTCTCTTTTTTAATAGCCTCGGCACAAGCGGTTGTGGTTGAGATACCGCCACCGAATTATATACGCACGGTAATTTTTACAGGTCCCGAAGGCTATAGTGGAGTTCCTATCATACAACTTGGGGAACCCATCCTGCTTTCCTTCGATGATCTCGTTGGAGACGAAGCTAACTATTATTATACTATTGAACATTTTAACTACGACTGGACATCTTCAGAATTACTCAAAAATGAGTACCTGGAAGGTTTTGATAATGTGAGAATTACAGACTATGAAAATTCATTTAATACATTACAGCTCTACTCTCACTATGAGCTCGCAATACCAAACGAGAAAACACGTGCTCTAAAAGTAAGTGGTAATTATTTGCTCACGATCTTTAACGACAACAAGGAATTGGTGTTTTCAAAAAAATTCATGGTTTATGAACCTCTCACTCGCGTACAGGTTGATGTTCGGAAATCCCGGGATGTGAAATTAATTCACTCCAGGCAAGTAGTGAATTTTGAGGTACAATCACCCGAATTTATAATTCGCACCCCCGAAGAGTCAGTTTGGGCAGTCATCCTGCAGAATAATATCCTGAAATCTGCCATTTTTAACATTCGTCCTCAATATCACATTGCGAATACTCTGGTCTATAAATATGACCAATTAACATCTTTCTGGGCAGGAAATGAATATCTAAGCTTTGACAGCAAAGATCTTCTTGGGGCAACGGTAAAAATAAGGTATGTCGATGTGCAGGAGCTTTATCATCATTATCTTTTTGAAGACCAGGTTCGTGCTTTTCAACCTTACACCTATAATCCCGACATAAATGGAAAATTTGTGGTTAGAAAATATATGGCTGAAGAGGATGATATTGAAGCCGGTTACGTCTGGACCCACTTTGCTCTTAAAGCTCCCGTACCCTTTGAAGATGGGGAAGTGCATCTCTATGGAGAATTCAATAATTTCCAGTTGGATGAGACTACAAGGCTACAATACAATTTTGAAACGAATAATTATGAAACTGCCCGGCTGTTTAAGCAGGGTTATTACGATTATAAATATGTTTTTCTACGGAATGACGGGATTTTAGATGAAGGTTTTATAAGCGGAAATTTCGTTAGTACAGAAAACGATTATACTGTGCTTATCTACTATCTGCCTCCCGGTGGAAGGTACACCAGGATCATTGGAGTAGGCAACGCTACATCATTAAATATTACCAATTGATCTCCTGAAGTTTCTCATGCAAAGAGATAAAAGTTTACCGGCAATTTCCAAAGAGCGGCATAAATTAAAATACCGAAGTACAGAATGCCGAAACTGCTATCACCCTCTTGACATAAGTGATCAATACTGCCCAAATTGTAGCCAGTTGAACAGTACTAAAAAATTGGCTTTTAATGACTTTTTCAATGAATTCTTTGCAGGAATTTTTGCTTATGATTCGCGATTTTACAGGACACTAGGTGTCCTTCTTTTCAAACCTGGAAAAATCTCAAAAGATTACATTGAAGGAAAGAGGGTAAGGTATGCTAATCCCTATAGATTCTATTTGAGTGCTTCTATTATTTTTTTCCTGCTCTGGAGTCTTACCCCAGAGGTGGAGCCATCTATTGAGCTAGACAGTGAAGCCACACGGGAACAACAAACTAACACCGATTCTATTGCTGCTGTTGTCAGAAAGGAAAATCCGGAAATTTCTTTTTTGTTACCACAGGCTGACACATTAAAAGAAGCTGCCACTACCCATTTTTACATGCCTGAAAACGCTCTGGATACTATGGGTTTCTTTAAATCCTTTTCTACCCGGTACCAGGTTTTTTCAGATCATTACGAAAAGACAGAGACAAGAAATCCACAAGTGGCATTAGACAGTTTGAACTATTCTAAATCGCGGTATAATCAATGGTACTACAAAAAAGTTGTAGATATCGAGATGTTTGGCTCAGACTCAGATCTTTTTTGGAACTACTTTTATAGCAAATTACCTTTTATTATTTTCTTTTACCTTCCGGTTTTTGCCCTGTTTATTTGGCTCCTATACCTGCGACGCCCCTTTACCTATATGGAGCATCTTATTTTTGCCTTTCATAACCAGACTACCTGGTTTGTGCTTTTTGGACTGGCAATTGGGTTAAACTCCATTTTTAATAATACTCTACCTTCCTGGATAGCAACCTTCATCTTCTGTTTTTATCTCTACAAAGCATTTAGAAAATTTTATGGCCAGGGAAGAGTTAAAACGCTTTTAAAGTTTATCATTATCAACATAATATTCTTTATTTTAGCTTTTATAGCTGCCGTATTTTCTGTACTGGCATCTTTTGCGATCTACTAGGATGATTCAACAAATTACCAGAGGCATTAAGATCTCTATAGAAACAAATTTTGAAGGGACTTTCTATAAGAACTACAGAGTCCACTTTGCCTTTGGCTATCAAATAACTATTGAGAACCAGAGCAAAGACTCAGTGCAACTCACTTCAAGGTTCTGGAAGATTAAAGATGCCTTAAACCGAACTGAAATTGTTGAAGGCGAAGGTGTTATTGGGAGAAAACCGGTTATTAAGCCCGGCGAATCCCACACCTACAAAAGTGGTTGTTTACTCACCTCACCGTTTGGGTCCATGAGTGGCTTTTACAGCATGGTCAACTTCACTTCTACCAGGAAATTTAAGGTGACAATTCCTTCTTTTAAGCTAAGTGCACCTTTTGCGCTAAATTAAATCAAATTTTTTACAAGCTCGGGTTGCCTGTTTAACCGAATCAAAATTTGATGCTTGTGATCTGGATTTTTTTATTTTTTGTTCTTATCCACTTGCCGATCTACACGAACCTCTTTAAAATGTTTCTTTTAAAATATCATTTTTGATACCTCTCATCAAGTATGATACCTGCCTAAATTCTGAATAATAGGCATTTGAAATACTTTGAATTCACAAAAATCATCATTTACAACTTTGTAGGTTTGAAACCGCACCACTTTCTTTCTGTCGCTTATATCCTAAAATTAAATATTTGAAATTTTGAAAAATAGCTCTCTCTAAAATGCCATTTTTGACACCTCATCTGTATTCAAATCTTTGTAGAAAAAACTCGTCTTTTCATCTGAATAAATTATTTGGGAAACGCTTCGGGTTTTGACAAATCCGCGGTCCATAATGACTCCGGCGTTCTTATCCCCTTTACCTGCGGAAAAATGAAAGTCTAAAAGAGCTTCCGGGGTTAATTCCTGCCCCTCTTTCAGGGTTTCAAACCAGTTTTCTCTCATTTTTTTCATTTCTTCAGAATACAAAGGACTCGAGGACCAAATATGCGGCTTAAGCGGTAATTTTTGAGAATGTTTTGTGCTTCCGTCCCAAACTAATTCAGCAAAAAAGAGATCTTGATGCCAGTCTGCCACAACAATTGTAAAAGGTTCGACTTCAGAAAGATCATAAGCTTCCGCAGCTTTGGTAAAACTTTCCGCAGCTAACAGATCCTTTACCACCACACCCCTGCTTTTACCATAAGGCAGCTTCCGAATATGCTTTTCAAATCCACCATTTAGCAGACAAATCACCCGCTTTTGTTCACTTATCCCCATCCAGGTTCCTCCAGCCAAAACATCCTTCGGAAATGCCATTTTTAAGCCCTCCATAAAATAGATCTTAGGTGGCAGAGTTTCGCGCCCGGGAGCCTCATCCCGATTTGAAGTAAGAACAAAAGAATTTTTATCTTTTAAAGGAGTGATTGTGACCGTACACATATTATGAAAAAATTAAGAATTATTATCTTTTAGCTGCTGATTTTGAGTAAAGTTCAGAAAAAATAGGGGTAAGTAAAATTCTTTTAATTTTTTTACCTTTACGACCATACATTTAGAAATCACAAAAATCTGATAAAAATTATGGGAAAAGGTGTATTCCAGGTACCGCAGGCAGTAAATGAACCAATTAAGTCATATGCTCCGGGAACCCCCGAAAGAGAGGCCGTTTTAAAGGCTTATAAAGAATTGTACAACAGCAAAATAGAGGTGCCACTTTATATAGGTAGCGAGGAGATCAAAACCGGCGATACTGCACCAATGAATCCGCCGCACGATCACCAGCATCACCTGGGCGATTACCACAAAGCTTCAAAAGAACATGTGGAAAAGGCTATAAAAGTAGCTATGGAAGCCCGTGAAAAATGGGCTAATCTTGAATGGGAACAGCGGGCTGCCGTCTTCCTCAAAGCTGCCGAGCTTATTGCAGGTCCTTACCGTTACAAGATCAATGCTGCCACGATGATTGGGCAGTCTAAAAATATTTTTCAGGCCGAGATTGATTCTGCTTGTGAACTCATAGATTTCCTTCGCTTCAATGTGGAATACATGACCCGCATTTATGAAGAACAGCCCGAATCGAGCTCCGATGCATGGAACAGGCTTGAATACCGGCCATTGGAAGGATTTGTTTACGCTGTGTCACCCTTTAACTTTACAGCCATTGCAGGTAACTTACCATCTGCCCCTGCACTAATGGGGAATGTTGGAATTTGGAAGCCAAGTGATTCCCAGGTTTATTCTGCCCAGGTGATCATGGAAGTCTTTAAGGAAGCAGGATTACCGGATGGCGTTATCAATATGGTCATGGGAGATCCAAAAATGATCTCGGATGTAATTCTGGAGAACAGGGATTTCGCCGGATTACATTTTACCGGAAGTACCACTGTTTTCAAGAACCTTTGGAAACAAATCGGAAACAACATCCACAATTACAGGTCATATCCAAGAATTGTTGGAGAAACCGGAGGGAAAGATTTCATTATTGCTCATCCAAGTGCGAGACCAAAACAAGTTGCTACGGCAATTTCCCGTGGAGCCTTTGAATTCCAGGGGCAAAAATGTAGCGCGGCTTCCAGGGTTTATATTCCTAAGAGCATGTGGGAAGAAGTTAAAGAATATGTCGTGGAAGATGTGAATTCCTTTAAAATGGGCTCTCCCGAAGATATGGGCAACTTTATTACGGCAGTGATCCACGAAGCTTCATTTGATAAACTGGCCAAATTCATAGATGCCGCCAAAAACGACAGTGATGCAGAAATCGTAGTGGGCGGAAATTACAATAAATCTAAAGGATGGTTCGTAGAACCAACAGTTATTCTGACTGATAATCCAAAGTACAGTACCATGTGTACAGAACTGTTTGGTCCTGTAGTTACTGTTTATCTTTATGAGGATGACCAATGGAATGAGACCCTTAAATTGGTTGATGATTCTGAATATGCGCTAACCGGAGCAATCCTTTCACAGGACCGTTATGCAGCTGCCGAAGCTACCAAAGCACTTCAAAATGCCGCCGGAAACTTCTATATCAACGATAAACCTACCGGAGCAGTTGTAGGGCAACAACCTTTTGGAGGAGCACGTGGAAGTGGAACTAACGACAAAGCTGGATCAATCCTGAATCTGTACCGATGGATTTCTCCACGAACAATTAAAGAAACCTTTGTAACACCGACAGACTACAGGTATCCTTTCCTGGGAGAATAAAAGAATTTAATATTAAACAATTTGAAGCCGCCGAAGATTAAATTTTCGGCGGTTTTTCTTTGTCTTTGTTTTTAGTTATCCCTGACTTTAATCCTACAAAAAAATTATAGTAATTTTCTTACACTTAGAAAGTTAAATATTATTTCATGAAGTTAATTTTTAATCTTTTAACGTTTTTCTGAACCTCTTAGCGAAACAGGTTAAAATTGTAGTTAATTCGCAGTACCTTAGATTGTTAAGACATTTCCCCGTGTCTTTACTCCCCCTCCCCAATATGCTGTGAATATGGTTAAAAAATTACTCTTAAAAGTTTTTACTTTTTGGGCTCTTATACTGACTTCTACTTTAGGATGGGGGCAATGTCCTACGTCTGTTAGTATTTCTGCCAGTCCTGGTACTACAATTTGTGCGGGTACTGACGTGACATTCACTGCTTCACCTAACGGTGGCACCAATTCTTCCTTTCAGTGGCAGTTAAACGGCACCGATGCCGCTACGGGTACAACATTTAGCAGCACTACCCTCAAGAATGGCGATAAAGTGAAGGTGATAATATCTTCAATTACTGAAGGTTATTCGGAATGTTCTACAACAAGCAATGAACTAACGATGACTGTTAATGCTGTTCAAACCCCGACCGTTTCTATAACCACGGCAAAAACTTCGATCTGCCCGGGAGAAAGTATTACTTTTAATGCATCCAATACCTACGGCGGAACCAGTCCTCAGTACGCATGGTATATAAATTCCAATAGTACTTTTGCAAAAAAGGGCGCCTCTGCTACTTTTTCTTCTTCCGATTTTATTGAAGGTAATAATACAGTTCGTGTCGTCCTCACCAGTAATTTCAATTGTGCAGAGCCAACCACTGCAGAAGCTACATCTGCCTCATTTCAATTAAAACCTGATGCAACCATTGGTACCCCGACTAATAAAGACCAATCCATTTGTATCAATAAACCTCTCCAAGATATTTCTTTTCCTATTGATGGTGGAGCAACAAATGCCACAGTTACTGGATTGCCACCAGGAATTTCAGGATCTTTAAGTGGCGGAAATTATATTTTGAGTGGGTCACCTACTACAAAAGGTACTTTTCCTTATATGGTGACAACGACAGGCACCTGTGCCCAAAAAACTGCAACCGGTACCATTACCGTTAATCCTGACGCCACCATTGCCTTAACTTCAGGAAACAATTCTCAGACAGTCTGTGCTGCCGGAGGAGTGACAAATGGCAGTATAAGTCCTATAACTTATTCAATTGGAGAAACCGGAACAGGAGCTGCAGTTACAGGTCTACCCCCGGGGATAACCGGGTCTTTTAATAATGGAGTTTTCACAATTGAGGGTTCAAGTACGGAGACAGGAACTCATAACTATTCCATCAAGGCTACGGGAACCTGTGGGGATTCTGCGCCTTTAACGGGAAGTATAACAATTACTGAAAATAAAGTTCCGTCAGTTTCCATAAGCAGTAGTGATGCGGATAATAATATTTGCGCGGGAACGCTGGTAACCTTTACAGCTACTCCTACTCACGGTGGCACTAACCCTATTTATCAATGGAAAGTTGATGGATCTAACGCGGGAACTAATAACTCAACCTTTACAACCACTGAATTAACAAACGGACAAATAGTCACTGTCGAAATGAGCAGTAGTGAAACCTGCATAACTACGGCAAAAGTTACCAGTAACTCCATAACTACAGTGGTGAATACAAATTTGACACCGGAAGTTACCATAGAAGCAAGTGACAGTGATATTTGTCCAAATGACTCAGTAACATTCACAGCTACTCCGGTGCATGGAGGAGCGAACCCTTCCTACCAGTGGAAAATAGGTAATACGAATGTTGGAACCAACAGCCCTACATTCACCACCACGACATTAACAGATGGACAGACTGTCTCAGTTATACTTTCCTCTAATGAAACCTGCCTGGCATCATCAACCGCAAGTAGTAGTACCCTCACAACAACAGTCCAGGCTCCCGCACCTTCCCCACCCGGTTCTATTACCGGACCTCAGGAGGTATGTGCCACTGCAAATGACCTGGTATACTCTGTAGCTACAGTCAATGATGCCGAAAGTTATACCTGGAGCTTTCCTGCTGGATGGTCCATAACCAACGGTCAGGGCACCCGAACAGCTACTTTTAGTGCTGCCTCAACTTCAGGAAATATTTCTGTAGCTGCGGTTAACACATGCGGAACAAGCGAAGCTACAACTTTAGCAGTTACCCCTGTGGACGGTGTACCTGCAACTCCGGGGCAAATTTCATCCAGCCTGCCGGCAGACAATTTGAATATCTGTCCTCCACTGGATAATTTAAAGTTTTGGATAACAGATACCGGCGCAGATAGCTATAATTGGATTCTTCCCTCTCCCGGATGGGAAATCGTTAGCGGAGCAGGGACAAATGAAATAACCGTCAGGGTTACCTCTGCTACTACAAATGGTTCTAAGGAAGTCAAAGTAGAAGCAGTAAATATCTGTGGTAACAGTACTCCTAGTATTTTTAGTGGGATAGTTGTAGACACTCACATCATCGCGAGTGTAGGAGAAGACCAGACGGTCTGTAAATCGGTGAATTCTATAACAATTAATGGTACCCGAAGCTTTGGAAGCGCCAACTTAACTACTGAATTTTTTAAGAGTGGTACGGGAACATTTTCCAATTTACCGGGTGGGAATAATAAAAGTGGGGATTTTGCCATTAACTATACTCCCAGTCAAGCAGATAAAGATGCAGGGCAGGTCAAAATAACTCTTACTGTTCCCGAACCTTCCGGAGGGAATAATACCGGAAATGATTGTGGAAATGCGATCGATGAAATGTTCATCCATTTTAAACCCGATGCTACAATTTCAGATCCAGTTAATAAGACTCAGGTCCTTTGTATAAATTCTCCTCTTGATCCAATTGTCTTCACTCTTGGAGGAACATTTTCAGGAGCTACGGTTACAGGTCTGCCTGCAGGAGTAACGGGAAACTTAAACAATAATACCTTTACGATTAGCGGAACTCCGTCTGTTGCAGGTACATTTGATTATACTGTCAATACTTCAGGCGATTGCACCCAAACTTCTGCAACCGGAACGCTCACTGTAGATCCATTAACCACAGTAATTGCAGGAGAGGCTGAAACAGATGTAGTTTGTCAATCTGCAACACCTGCTGCAGTAACATTAACAGGTGCAGGTTTTGGTGGCGGAGCGACTTCAGCTGCCTGGACCATAACTTCGGGTGGTGGTACACTTAGTAGTACAGATCAAACCGCAACTCCGCAGAATTTTACCTATACACCTGCAGCTAACTATACCGGGGAAGTGGTTCTTACATTAACTACCAATGCTCCCGGCACCTGTGCAGCCATTAGCGCAACCAGAACAATCACAGTCCAACCTGCTCCCACAATCCTTGCCGGATCAGCAACTACAGATATTGTTTGCCAGTCAGATTCTCCTACTCCCATTACTCTTTCCGGGGCAAGTATTGGAGGGGGAGCGACCGCTGCAGCCTGGTCCATTATTTCCGGTGGTGGTACGTTGAGCAGTACTGCTTTGTCCGAAAATCCGCAAGATGTGACTTATACACCGCCTGCCGGTTATACGGGAGAAGTCATTTTATCAATAATTTCAGATGCTCCCGGGGTTTGTTCTGCAGTTAATGATCAAAGAACAATCACCATACAACCTGCAGCCACGGTGGATGCCGGGGAAGCTGAAACAGATATCCTTTGTCAATCCTCAAACCCCAATGCCATTACCTTAACAGGTGCTGTTTTTGGAGGAGGTGCAACTACAGCTGCCTGGTCCATTAATTCTGGGCAAGGAACTTTAAGCAGCACCGATCAAACAACCACTCCTCAAAATGTCACTTTTACTCCTGCATCTGATTTTACAGGGGAAGTGGTTCTTGTATTAACAACAAATGCTCCGGGAACATGTGCCGCTGTGACGGACACCCGCACCATCACCGTAGAACCTGCAGCTATCGTGGAAGCAGGAGGAATTGAAGAAGGAGAAGAAGGTGCATGTCAATCGGCTACTCCGGGTGCTATCACTCTTTCCGGTGCAGGTTTAAGTGGTGGGGCAGTTACTGCTGCCTGGTCAATAACAGAAGGCGGAGGTAGTTTAAGCAGTACTACTCAAACTTCTCAACCGGAACTGGTAACCTATACCCCTGCTCCCAATTTCACCGGAATAGTGACTTTAACACTGACTTCGGCACCGGTAGGAAATTGTGCTGCCGTAAGCGATACTCGTAAAATTAAAATAAGTGAAGCTTTGACAGTAGAGGCGGGAGCAGATATTGACCTTTGTTCAGGATCAACAACGGCTCTCTCGGGCATATCGTTGGGTACGGGAGTGACATCCGCAAGATGGGAGATAATTTCCGGCCTTGGTGAATTGAGCAGCACAGCAGAGACTGCCAACCCCGAGACAGTAACCTTTACTGCTCCGAATCAATTCAATGGACAAACAATATTACGACTTACTTCCAATAATCCTGAAGGACTTTGTGAAGAAATTTTTGATGAGAGAATTATTAATATTCAGCAGGAAGTAACAATCACTACTCCTCCTGTGAACCTTGGTATCTGTTCTACCCAGAACGCAACATTTGAAGTAGTTGCTTCAGGGGATAATCTAACCTATCAATGGTTTTTTGAAGGAACAGCTATATCTAACGCTACAGATGCGAAATTAATTATTAACCAGGCCACCTCAGAAGATGCCGGGGCTTACACAGTAAGAATTACCGGGGAAGCCTCTTGCGGAGAGCCTCTTTTTTCAGAGCCTGCTACTTTAAATATTGATGAAGATATAATTATTGGAACACAACCTGTTGGTGGCAATTTCTGTGTTGGATCTACAGTCAATCTCTCTGTAGAAGCCCTGGCAGGAGGTGCCGAGCTAATTTACGAGTGGTTCAATTCGAATAATGAGAGTGTTGGCACAGGAGCTTCTATTGCACTCGAAAACGTTCAGACTTCCCACTCAGGAAGTTACTATGCCATTATCACGGGGCCTGCAGGTTTTACTTGCTCGACTGCAACCTCTGAGACTGTAAATATTAATATCAATCCAGCTCCGGTAATTACGGCAATTGGAGGAGCCATTGAAATATGCTCTGTAGGTGTAGAAATTAATATTACAGGGGGTGTAGAAGTTTCAAATCATTCTTCAATTACATGGTCTGTTCCGGAAGGAATGGGAACAATTTCAAATCCCACTTCGCTAACAAATGCTACCTATCTTCCAGATGGTGCAACCGGGACGGTACCTTTATCTCTCACCGTTCAGGGACTTGATGGCTGTTCGGAGATAACCGCAACAAAGAATATTAATATTATTCCTCAACCGGTAATTACTGAGTTTAGCTATATCTCTACTGCTAATACAGCAGTATCAGGAGAATTCTGTGAAACAGATTCTGCAACATATTTACCTCATACTGCCGGTGAAAATTTGGCAAATGGTACAGGAGCATTCTCTGTTGACAATGATGCTCTTACTGTCAATCCCACTACAGGTGCAGTTACTCCTAATGGTACTACACCAGGTGAATATATAATTACTTATACCTACTCTGTGACGTCCGAGCCAGCCGGATGTTCTATAGCCTCAAAAACATTTAAAGTAATTATAGGCGAAAAACCAATTGCAGACTTTTCCTATGAAAATACTCCTTTTTGTAGTGATGCCGGAAACCCTACACCTGTAATGGCCGAAAATGCTGTTATAGGGACCTTTTCTTCCACTGCAGGATTAATCTTTATAGATGTATCAACCGGTGAAATTGATATTACCGGAAGTACACCCGGCACATATACCGTAACTAATACTATTGCTGCTGCTGACGGTTGTGCTGAAGTTAAAGCTACTTCAACCGTAACTATAAATCAAAAACCTGCTGCTCCCGGAGTAACAGATCTAGCTTACTGTTTGAATGCAACCGGTGCACCCACACTAACCGCCTCCGCAGACACCGGAGCAATTTTAAATTGGTATAATAGCGCTGAAGGAGGCACTGGATCGACCACTGCGCCTGAGCCAAATGTTTCCACCGCAGGTTCAACCACATATTGGGTAAGTCAAACTTCTACTGCAGGTTGTGAAAGTGATCGTGCGCCAATAACGGTTACTATTAATCCTCTACCTGAAGTTTCAATAACAGTAGATGAAACCATAGTGATATCAGCTGACGGTAATCCGGTTATTTGTTATGGAAGCAGTATTGAACTATCAGGAAATGGAGCGACTTCATATAGCTGGAGTAGCAATACAGAAAATTTGGACTCAGGTCTTACCTTGATGGTTTCTCCAACTGTCACCACCACCTATAACGTCACGGGAACAGATGGAAATGGATGTAGCAGCACATCAGAAATCACTGTTGAAGTGGATCCCGTAACTTTTACCGGATCTCTGGAAGCCCCATCCCACGTTTGCATAGATAATCCTGCAGGAACCTTATCTCTAAATAGCCATATTGGAGAAATTACGAAGTGGGAATTTATGACTGAAGGTCAAAGCACCTGGAGTATCCTAAATATCGGGAGTGTTGAACCAACTCAGGCATTTTCAGGACTAACCGGCACTACTGTTTTTCGCGCAACTATCAAAAGTGGAGTTTGTGACCAAGCAACTATAGAACATACTGTGACCGTAGATCCTCTTCCGGAAGGAGGAACAGTAGCTTTTCAGGATCTTATTGCTGAAGATAATGACGGCACCTTCTTCATGATCTGTGAAGGTGCGACCTCCGGATATTTACCTCTTACGCTTTCAGAAAGCGTGGGAACAATTGTGGCGTGGAAGTACAGATCTGGTACCGGAACCTGGCAAACTGTAGGTGGGATCGATAACCCTTTTACTGGTAACATTCTTTCAGGAGATCAGATAAAGGCCCTGAATCTTTCTGAAAGCACTGTTTTCCGGGTAGAACTTGCCAGCGGAGCCTGTGTACCCAACGCTTTTTCAGAAACAGCAATCATTAGTGTGATCCCGACAGATATTAAACCTAGTCCGGTAACAGTAAGTGACAATGTAGTTTGTCTGGGTGATATGGTAACATTAAGTTCTGAAACAGGCTATAATGATGGCCTACCTACTGTGGAAGGAGGAGCTTTTGACAATGCCGGATTAAAGAACAACGGATGGAGATTTGGATTGGACGGGAATGATGCAAATTTCGAAACAAATGCTAATAATACTAATCAGGATTTTTGGTCCAGAGCTACCCCACACGACTTTAATACAGCCGATTATGACGGACCTAGTTACACGATGACTCCTCAACGATGGGATGCCGGAGTTGAAGACGGAAACAAAGGTTTTGCTTTAGTTTCAGGAGACCACACGGCCACCATGGAAACGAATACCTTCAGTATAGGATCTATGGATCAGGCAATTGTTACTTTTGATCAGGCCTACAACCTAACCCCGGGAGCTACTATCACCGTAGAAATTTCTAAAGATGGTGGTGCAACTTATGAAGAAGTTTTATTTACAATGAGTGGCAGTGCTAGCAGTGGCAGTTACAGCAGTTTCGGGACCGGAACTCCTAAAACACGTCCAAAAAATAAGATTGTTTTAGACCTTGGTAATTATTTAGGAGGAAATAATTTAAGAATAAAATTCACATTTGATGGAGCAAGAGACGGAGACTTATGGGCTGTAGATGCCGTAGAACTTCCAAAAGGCCCTATGAATGTCACAATTGAATGGAATGATTATACAGATCCTAATAATGTTGTTCCAATAGGCACAACGAATTCTGTTCAATATGCACCCAAACAAATAGGTCTCAATGTATTTGAAGTTAAAACTAAATTAGTCTTTGATTCAGCCGGTAATGCTTGTGATGTAGCAGAAAATTCAGAAAACATCGAAGTTTTTGTTTTCGACAAATATACTACCAGTGTTACAGCTGAATATGGTAGCTGTGGTGTTTTTAAAGCTCAGTTAACAGGTAAAATATTCAACTCAACCGGAACTGAGATTTCCACTACAAGTGAAGGAGAAATTTTCCCAACTCCTGACGGATATGTTGGTGAATGGTTGCTACCTGAAACAGGTGTCGAACTCATAGATCCTAATCCTGACGACAACATTCCGGCAAAAAATGATCCTTTTGCCAGCCTCGTAACAACTTCTACGGGAACCTTCGGAATATCTTGGATTTTGAAACCTACTGCCACAAATGAAGCGGGTGAATATTATATTAATCCTGAAGCCTGTCCTCCTGTGGTCACTCCATTTGAAGTAGTTATAACAGGTTGTATTGCTTTGGATTTTGATGGACAAAATGATCATATAGTGATTGATGACTCTTACTCTGACGTAGTGAGTTTCGAAGCCTGGATAAGACCTGAAGTTGCCGCAGGAACCATAATATCAGGACCGAACTTTCATATTACTACTCCTGCTACTGTCACTCCCAATACCAGATGGTATCATATTGCTGTAAGCGGCGGAAGACTATATTTAGATGGCATAGATAAAGGAGCTCTATCCTTAGGAACAGGCAGCGGCACTAAAACCGTGATTGGTGCGGAATTAATCAACGACGCAGCTGATAATTTCTTCCACGGCTGGATAGAAGAAGTACGTCTATGGACAAAGGAATTAGATACTACACAAATACGGTTTTTGATGAACCAGCGCCTTATTGCTAATGAAGCGCAAATGGGTGAGCAGATTCCTATGAATGTCCCGGGTGGATTAACATATTCCGACCTTGCAGGATATTACAGACTGATCTCTGCAGAGCCCGAACCTCTAGCTGAAAGTCCGGTTGTTTTTCTAAATGAAGATAAACCGAATAATGGAGTTACTCCGGATCGTGCAGAGAATAAAGTTCCGGGCAGATTGGTAAATATGGAAACTAACCAGCAAAACACTGCACCATTACCCTATTATTCCGCAAACGCCGGGACTTGGAGCACTGATGACACCTGGCTACGTCCGGATGTTTGGGATCCTCCCCATACCGGTGCTATCGAATGGAATATTGCCCGAACTTCTCATGATATAAATTCCGGCAGCAGAAACATATTTTTGTTGGGTCTGATTTCCGAAGCAAATACTTTAGATATGCAGGGGGAGAATCCACCAAACTGGACCTCCGGTGGAACCGGAAATGAATTATACATTTCGCACTATCTTTTACTGGACGGAATTATAGATTTAAATGGAGAGTCTCAACTTGTTCAACCAAATGGTAGTATTGTTGACCAAAGTACCGGTATAAATCCTGAAGTGACAGGCTATCTTGATCGTGATCAACAAGGAACAGCCAGCAGTTACAACTATAATTACTGGTCTTCTCCTGTCAGCTCGGGTACCGGCAATGCTCCATATTCTGTAGGAGCAGTAATGATGGACGGAACAGGTTCCACACCACAGCCTTTAAGTTTTGGTGCAGCCTATCACTACGCTGACGGAGGAGCCACTACACCACGAAAGGTAAGTGCGTATTGGCTTCACAAATTTCATGGCACAGCTAACAATTATTTTAAGTGGGAACATATTGGCAGTACAGGTACTTTAAATACTGGTGAAGGTTACAGCATGAAGGGAACCATTGGTCCTGCAGCTATTACCGAATCACAGAATTACACCTTTAGGGGACTGCCTAACAATGGAGAAATTTTAATGGTGAAAATGGAGGTTTCAGGTGAAGGTGAAAATTACCTCATCGGAAATCCTTACCCTTCTGCCTTAAATGCCGATGAATTTATATTGGATAATATGAAAGATGTTGCTAATGGTCGAAATTCTTCAAATATCTTTAATGGTACCATATATTTTTGGTCTCATTTCGCTAATAAAACTCATTATCTTCAAGAGTATATTGGAGGATACGCAGCTTATAATCTTTCGGGCGGAGTCAAGGCAGTAGCCATTGATGAAAGAATAAATGCCACGGATGACGAAGGAGGAAGAGAGCCCAGACAATTCATTCCTGTGGGACAAGGATTTTTTGTCAGTACTCAATTAGACCAGGAAATAGCAAATATTTATAATTTCACTATTCATGGTGGACAGGTAACATTCAAAAATAGTCAAAGGGAATACATCACTGAAGTGGATGCTAGTAGAGCTGTTTTTCATTCCCAGGAAAGAAAAGATGTAGTTACGGAAAATAATAATTCCTCAAAGGAACTAGAACAAAAACGCATCTGGTTAAAATTCAAGTCCCCAAAAGGTTATCACCGTCAAATCCTTGTCACTGCCAATCCAAATGCAACAGATAATTTTGACCTTGGATATGACGCACCCCTTATTGAAAACAACATTGAAGATATGTACTGGTATTTCAACAACTATGAGTTTGTAATCCAGGGAGTAAGTGATTTTAATATTGAGCGGGAACTTCAATTGGGAATCAAGGTAAAAGAAAAAGGAACCTTGGAAATCAGTATAGATAAATTGATGAATATAGCAGGTGATAAGGACATCTTCCTAAAGGACAGCCTTCTGAATGTTGTGCACGATCTAAGGAAGGAATCATATATTACAGAATCTGAAGAAGGTATATTTACAGATCGCTTTAAACTAGTCTTTCAAAATGAGGTAGGTATAGAGGAACCTCAAGATCCTGAAATAATAGACGAAGGGCATTTAGAGATCATTTATGTGAATGGCACCAGAAAAGTACTAGTAATAAATCCGGAATTAATTAAGGTGAGCCGAATTTACCTAAACAATATTTTGGGACAGCAAGTACATGTTTATTATAATATCCCGTTGCAAACAAGGGTGGAGCTACCGGTGAATCGTTTCAGTTCGGGAGTGTATATTCTAAAGTTACATACAGAACAGGGAATCATTACTAAAAAGGTGATTTTAGAATAACAATTCTTCAACCCAATTAAGTGCCTTATTAAAATTATCTTATAGTAATACCTTTCATCCTAATATATTGGTATTTCATCTATTAAAGAAAACTAAAAAGACATTTTCACTGTTGAATTTTTACTTTTACCTACTGATTCTAACGGTTTGGTATGAGGATAATCTTTACTCCTGTTAAAATTTTGGTTTTCTTCTTATTGGCCGGTTCCCCGGTTCTGGCTTCTTTTTGGTCCTATCCCATCGTGGGAACCTACAGCTATCCTCAGAAAAAAATGGATTCTCCCACTCCCTGGTTTGAATCGCCTAAAGGGATTTTTACTATAAATTTCACCGGAGGTAGCGAAAATCCGACAGTTACTGCACCGGCCAATGATCAGGAAAATACGGAAACGGGAAAATGTGAAGCGACCATCTCGATTCCTAATGTGACCTACACTGGGAACAACCTTACCTGGTCAATGAGTGGTGCTTCAACAGACTCGGGAACGGGGCAGGTAGGCACCCACGTCTTCTTAAAAGGAAAAACAACTATAGTCTTTACCGCCCATGGAGAAAATAATTCCACTGCACAGGATGTCATGGAGGTAACAGTTACCGATAATGAAGATCCGAAAATTACCCTCGGAAATGACATTTCGGACACCACAGATGCAGGACAATGTACAGCCTCTATCGCTATTCCAAATGCAGTTTTTAGCGACAACTGTTCGGGAGCAACTTTAAGCTGGACCATGACGGGAGCAACGTCGGGAAGTGCAAACGGACAGGTGGGCACAAAATCCTTCAATATCGGAACTACAGAAATTTCCTACACTGTCATCGATGCTGCAAATCGAACCATTTCACAATCTGTAAAAATAACTGTAACAGATAATGAAGATCCGAAAATTACCCTCGAAAATGACATCTCTGAAACTACAGATGTAGGACAATGTACAACCTCTATCGCTATTCCAAATGCTGTTTTTAGCGACAATTGT
>NZ_KE384221.1:0-207912 GCF_000424665.1 Salinimicrobium terrae DSM 17865 | reverse complement strand
AAATTACCCTCGGAAATGACATCTCTGAAACCACAGATGCAGGACAATGTACGGCCTCTATAGCTGTTCCAAATGCTGTTTTTAGCGACAATTGTACAGGGAAAATTTTGAGCTGGACCATGACGGGAGCTACGACCGGTGGTGCAAACGGACAGGTAGGCACAAAAATCTTTAATATCGGGACAACAACCATCAACTACAAAGTAATCGATGCAGCAAATAGAACTATTTCAGGAGCTATTGAGATAACTGTTACAGATGAAGAGGACCCAAAAATCACTTTAGGAAATGACATTTTTGACTCCACAGGTGCAGGACAATGTACAGCCTCTATCGCTGTTCCAAATGTCATTTTTAGTGACAATTGTTCAGGAGAAACTTTAAGCTGGACCATGACGGGAGCAACGTCGGGAAGTGCAAACGGACAAGTGGGCACCAAAACTTTCAATATCGGAACAACAACAATCAACTATACAGTTACCGATGCCGCAAATAGAACAATTACAGGAGCTGTTGAGGTAACTGTTACAGATGAAGAGGACCCAAAAATCACTTTAGGAAATGACATTTTTGACACCACAGATCCGGGGCAGTGTACTGCTTCTATTGTTGTACCAGATGTCAGCTTTAGCGACAACTGTTCTGGAGAAACCTTAAGCTGGAATTTTTCGGGTGTTACAACAGGGAACGGTAGCGGACAGGTAGGCCCCAAAACTTTTAATATCGGAACAACAACAATTAACTATAATGTTACCGATGCCGCGAATAGAACGATTACAGGAACTGTTGAGGTAACTGTTACAGATGAAGAGGACCCAAAAATCACTCTGGGAAATGATATTTTTGACACCACAGATCCCGGTCAGTGTACCGCTTCTATTGCCATACCAGATGCGGTTTTCAGCGACAACTGTTCAGGGGAAGTATTGAGTTGGAGTTTATCAGGTGTCACTACAGGAAGCGGAAGCGGACAAGTGGGAACAAAAACTTTCAACCGTGGAATTACAACGATCACCTACACAGTAACCGATGAGACAGGGAACTTTATGGAGGCTATACAGAAAGTTACTGTAAATGATAATGAAGCTCCAGTCATTACAGACCTGCCTGATATAACCGGCGAGTGTCCCATAACAGTTATTCCGCCAACAACTGTCGATAATTGTGATGGAACGATTACAGGAACGACAGGTATAAATGATCTAACCTTTTATTCGTCAGGATCAATTTTTTGGATATTTACTGATGCCTCAGGAAATCCCACAGGGCCAATTGAACAAAAAATTATAATTTCTGATACTACTGCACCCGTTCCAGATCATAATGGAAATCTACCCATTATAAGTATTACAGGGTGTCAGGTTTCAAGTATTTCAGAATTAACAATTCCAACAGCCACAGATGGGTGTGAAGGTGTAATTCAAGGATCTTTGGGTGAGGGTTTTCAATTCCCATATTCTTTTTATGGAAGCAATACAATTGAATGGGAATTCATTGACAGTCATGGCAACAAATCAGCACAAGTTCAAGAAATAGAACTTATTCAGGTAAACATCAACGGAGGAAATTTAAGTGGCATTTATGAGTCGGTAGTATTTGATGAGCAAATCGACATAACTTCATGTGGAGAAGAAATTTCTGTAGAACTGCAACTGGCGGGGAAAACAGGAAATATTGTTCATTGGGAGAAATTCGCCGTTAATGAAGGCGTCTGGGAAGTAATACCGGTCAATGATAATAAGCATACAGCAGTATTTCCGGTAGGTGCATTGGAATCAACATATTACAGAGTTTTAGTTCAGGCAGGAACATGTACAGAATATTCTAATAGCATTTATATAAGAGCACTACCTCCCGGAGCTGCTCCAACTGTGACTAACGAAGATCTTGATAATGAATATTGTCTCGGAGATACAGTAAACCTGAAGGCCACCAGTAATTATTTAGGCACGCAAGATGCAATTCCCGATTCTCCAGGGGATTTTAATGAAGGACAATTAAATACCAAAGACTATGATTCATGGCTTGTTGATGGCAAAATACGCAATTTTACAGCCGGCGGAAATGCTACCAAACCCAAGAACTGGTCGGGTACTAACAATCATGAGTTTGGAGGTATAGAATATGATAGTCAAGACGGAAAATTTACAATAGCCCAAGGCAACTTTTATGGAGTAGATAAAAATGGGAAATCGGTGTACGATGGAAATATACCTACGACCTTGGAAAGTCCCATTACAGATTTTTCAAATTCTGTATCAGCAAGTATAGATTTTGATCAGGCCTTTTACTTTGCAGATGATGATGTTGCCACTATTGAAATATCATTTGATGGGGGCCAAAATTATGAGACACTTCAGGTAATGCATGCCACGGGGAGCGGAGTTAAAAAATGGCTTACAGCAGGTACTGCTGAATCCATAGATGGTTCAGACGCTACCAACTACAATTTTAACACAGATAATACCTCTATTTCTCTTGCAGCTTATTTCGACGGAAGAGATATGAGTAATGTTAGAATCAGATGGTCATTTACCGGTACCAGCGATCAAAGTGTTTGGGCAATGGACAACATCTTTTTAAATAAAAAAATTCCTATTGAAACTGATGTAGAGTGGACAGAAGGTATTGGAGATCCCGATGAAGAGCCTATTGCAATTGGTAAAACTGAACAAAAATTGTCATTTCAACCTGATATTCCAGGTGTCCATTCTTATGGGGGAACGGCATTAATTAATGGTTGTAGAACCTATAGTGAGGAGGGTACAGGTTTAATTGAAATTCTTGTATCTTACCCATACGCTGGTAACGACATTATAATGTCTAGTGAAGAATGCGGAAAAAATACAGTGCAATTAAATGCATATGATAATACAATAACGGCTAATGAAAACAATGCTAAAGGAGCATTCTCTATACCCGATTCAGGTTGCAGAACATGTGACGCTCGGGGAACTCAGGTAAAAGGCAGCTGGTCTTCGGTCAGGGAGGGTGGAGAACCCTCTTGTTTAGCGGGATCTTTTTCAGATCCAAACGATCCTAATTCCACCTTTACAGCAGGAGCTGGAACCTACACCTTAACATGGACCCTCGAAAATGGTTGTTCAGATGAGACAACAGTGACAATTTTGGAGTGTGATCAGGTGAACTTCGATGGGGTGGATGATCATATAGATTTTAATAACAATTATAATTTCGACGGTGCTTTCAGCCTGGAAGTTTGGGTGAAGCCAGAATCTATAAATGGGACTCATACCATATTTTCCAAAAGAGATGCTAATCTATCTGGTAGTGCACTAGGCTATGACTTAAAAATTGTAGACGGAATAGTATCTTTTAATTGGAATAAATCTGGAACTGTAGCTTCACCTTTTGTCATCAACCAGAACCGATGGTATCATTTAGCCTTAATTCACACAGAAGCAGGAGAATACAAGCTATACATTGATGGTCTTCTTATTAAAGTGGTCGGAGGTGGTTCACCGGGCACCAATAATTTCAGGGCCATTCTGGGAGCCATGGATAGCAGTGGATCTGATGGGCCAAAATACAATTTTAATGGTTGGATCGATGAATTAAGAATTTGGAAAGCTGCACTCACAAAGGATCAGTTGCACAGGATGATGAATCAACGCATAAAAGAAGATGGAACTGAAGTAATAGGAGAAGTCATACCAATACATATACCAGATGTAAACTGGAGTGATTTGGTCGGCTATTATAGAATGGACAATATAATTATTGGATGTGGCGAGATCGATCCCGATGTCGGTTTTAATGGAAGGTTGGTTAACATTACTTCTGCTCAGGAAAACACGGCTCCTCTTCCTTATACCCTTTTTACAGATAACGGAAACTGGTATGACACAACTACATGGCAGCTTCCAGTCCCTTATAATGGTATCAATATTTCTCAAAGAAATGTTTGGAATGCACCCAATAGTTTAGGAATAAATGGAGATAGGATCAACTGGAACATTGTCGAATTAAATGGAAGAAAAGTAGTGAACCCGGCATCTTCAGGCAATATCATTTTATTGGGCTTACTTGATGATTCAGGAACCCTGGATCTTGAAGGAGCAAACAATTCATCGGGCACCAGTCTAACTGTTACCCATTACCTGGAACTTAATGGCATACTTGATCTTAACGGGGAATCACAACTGCTACAACCGGAAGGCAGCATTATAGAGGGTTCGGGATATCTTGAGCGTGACCAACAGGGTACAGCCAGCAGTTATAATTATAATTACTGGAGTTCACCGGTTAGCACTCAATATTTGGCTCCCAATTCAGGTTTCAAAATTGGAGAGAAAAAAGGTGACGAATACCTGGGAGTATTATTCGATGGCACAGATCCGGCAACACCAAAAGAAATCCAATTTAATTACCAATATCATTTTGCCGACGGGGCTCCCTCTAACCCTATAAAAATTAGTACTTATTGGCTCAATAAATTTTTCGGGAAAGCCGGGGAATACAGTAGCTGGAAACACGTAACTCCAGATAGTCAAATGGCTGCAGGGGAAGGTTTTACTATGAAAGGTTCCTCTGGACATAAGGAAATTTACCATTCACAAAATTACACCTTTAGAGGAATGCCCAATAATGGCCCAATTACATTGAATATAGGTTTGGATCAAAATTATTTAATAGGGAATCCTTATCCTTCGGCAATTGATGCGAACCAGTTCATCAGAGATAATCTTAAAGATGTTCCGGGAGGAACAAATTCTGAAAATGTGTTCAATGGTTCGTTATATTTCTGGTCCCATTTTGCCGAAAAAACGCATATTTTAAAGGAATATGTAGGAGGCTATGCAATTTACAACCTTGCAGGTGGTGTTCATGCAATTGCCAGTGATGCCAGAATAAACAACAGTAAACCAAACCGCAAAGGAGGAAAAAAACCGCGACAATACATTCCGGTGGGTCAGGGATTTTTCATAAACACTGTATTAAATCCTGCATTAACTAACAATCCCAATATTACAATTTCGGGAGGAACTGTAATGTTCAATAATGGCCAGCGCGTATTTCAAACCGAATCTGATTCCACAAAAGCGGTTTTTCATTCGGTGGAAAAGAAAGGTATAAATTCTGAACCTACTACAGGCACAGCTCTCCGGGAAGAGGAGAAAATGCGCCTTTGGATAAAATTTAAATCCCCAAAGGGTTATCATCGTCAGCTTTTGGTAACAATGGATCCAAAAACCACTTCAGATTTTGATCTTGGTTATGATGCCCTCTTGATTGAGAATAACAAAGAAGACATGTATTGGCTCATGGGGCAAGAGCAAACTGAACTCCTGATCCAGGGAGTTCCAGATTTTGCTCCGGAAAGAGTTCTTCTTTTGGGATTAAAAATAGCTACCGAAGGGGAATTTATAATCGCAATAGATGAGATGGAAAACATCCCCGCGGAACTACCAATTTTTCTAAAAAATATTGAAACAAACACATATTACAACCTGAGAGATTCAGATTTTAAGTCAAAAATAGAAATCGGCAAAATCCATGGTCGATATTCCATTGTTTTTGATGATGGAGATCCAGGAGATCCCGAAGATCCTGAAGATGGAAGCGGCGAGGATGATGGAAATGATGAAAGCGAAGATGAGGAAGATCCTGGAGATGGAAGCAGCGAGAGTAATGGAAATGATGAAGATAATGGAAATGAAGAAGGTGATGGAAAAGAGGATATAAGTGAAGAACCTGAAGATTCCGGACCCACTTCCCGTGGAATGGAATTGATATATTCCACGAAGAACAAAGAAATTGTAATTAACAATCCGGAATTGTCAATTGTTAAAAAAGTTGTTTTGTTCAACTCATTAGGACAGGAAATATATACTTATGAAAGCATTGATAGCAAAGTTGTCATCGAATTACCTGTAGAAGTTCCCAGCGAAGGCATGTATTTCATTCGGGTTTATACGGAAGAAGCCATTTTGGTGCTCAAGTTCCTGGTGGACTAATTAGGGAACCTGATTTTGAAAAGGAGGAGGCTCAAAAATACAATTTTTGGGCCTCCTCCTTTTTTGTTTCACCAAAGATGGAACGGGACAAATAGCAATTGGAAACAGAGTAAACTGATCAATAACCTAATTCAGGTCTTTCAATTTTTGTAGGAATTAACTTGCATTAAAGACCTTTAATCTGGTCAATATGACCTTTTATCCATAAAAAATTCCATTAGACGAGGCGTGTATGAAAATTTTTCCTACTTTTACCTACTGATTTCTAACGGTTTGACATGGAGAAACTTTACAATTCTCTTAAAATTTCGGGGCTTTTATTACTGCTGAGCATCTCAGCACTGGCATCCTATGGGAGTTATTCTGCATCAGAATCTTATGAGTATCCCCAAAATTTTCAGGAACATTCGGGAAACTGGATGGACTCCCCTTACGGAATTTTCGCAGTAGCATTTCAGGAATGTAATGTTTCGGCTAATATAACAACCACAGATGTTACCTGTAAAGGTGCAATGGATGGAGTAATAGGCTTGTCCAATCCTTCGGGAGGCAGTGGTAGTTATCAATACAGCATCAACAACGGGAGCTCATGGCAAGATTCCGGAGAATTTACAGGACTAGGCTCAGGCAACTATCAAGTCCTTATTGCAGACAAATCTGATACCACCTGTCAGGTCGTTTTGAATTCAAATTTAACTATAAGTGAACCCACTCAACTAACTCTCACCGGGTCCACAACATCTGCAGTATCCTGCAACGGAGGAACAGACGGATCTGCAACTGCCGGAACTGTCTCAGGAGGAAACTCAGCATATACTTACAGCATTAACAGTGGTGCTTTTTCAACTTCTAAAACCTTCAGTAATCTTTCAGCAGGGGATCATATCATTACTGTCAAAGACAGCAAAGGATGTGAAGTCTCAGAAACAGTTACTGTTACAGAACCTGCAGAATTAACTCTCACAGCATCTACAACCACTGCCGTTTCCTGCAATGGAGGAACAGACGGATCTGCAATGGTAGGAACCGTCTCAGGAGGAAACTCAGGATATACCTACAGCATTAACAATGGTTCTTTTTCTACTAATACTACCTTTAACAATCTTGCAGCGGGCGATCATGTAATCACGGTAAAAGACAGTAAAGGATGTGAAGTCTCAGAAACAGTTACTGTTACAGAACCTGCCGTATTAACTCTCACAGCATCTACAACCACTGCTGTTTCCTGCAACGGGGGAACAGACGGAACTGCAACGGCAGGAACCGTATCAGGAGGAAATTCAGGTTATACTTTCAGCATTAACAATGGTGCTTTTTCAACTTCTAAAACCTTCAGTAATCTTGCAGCAGGCGATCATGTTATCACTGTAAAAGACAGCAAAGGATGTGAAGCCACGGAAACAGTTACTGTTACAGAACCAGATATTTTAAACCTCACCGGGTCTACAACCACTGCAGAGTCCTGTAACGGAGGAACAGACGGATCTGCAACGGCAGGAACCGTCTCAGGAGGAAATTCAGGTTATACTTACAGCATTAACGCTGGTGCTTTTTCAACTTCCAAGACCTTCAGTAATCTTGCAGCAGGCGATCATGTTATCACTGTAAAAGACAGCAAAGGATGTGAAGCCACGGAAATAGTTACTGTTTCAGAACCAGATATTTTAAACCTCACCGGGTCTACAACCACTGTAGTATCCTGCAACGGGGGAACAGATGGAACTGCAACTGTCGGTACTGTGGCTGGAGGAAACTCAGATTATACCTACAGCATTAACGGAGGAACTTTTTCCACCACTACCACTTTCAGCAATCTTGCAGCGGGAGATCACCTCATCACTGTAAAGGACAGCAAAGGTTGTGAGATTACGGAAACGGTTACCGTCACAGAACCAGCTGTATTAACCCTCACAGGGTCCACAACCACTGTAGTTTCCTGTAACGGGGGAACAGATGGAACTGTAACGGCAGGAACCGTCTCAGGAGGAAACTCAGGATATACTTACAGCATTAACAGTGGTGCTTTTTCAACTTCTAAAACCTTCAGTAATCTTTCAGCAGGCGATCATATAATCACTGTAAAAGACAGCAAAGGCTGTGAAGCCAAGGAAACCGTGACTGTTACAGAACCCGATGTGTTAACCCTCACAGCGTCCACAACCACTGCAGTTTCCTGTAACGGGGGAACAGACGGAACTGCAACGGCAGGAACCGTCACAGGAGGAAATTCAGGTTATACTTACAGCATTAACGGTGGTGCTTTTTCAACTTCTAAGACCTTCAGCAATCTTTCGGCAGGCGATCATGTGATCACTGTAAAAGACAACAAAGGCTGTGAAGTCTCAGAAACAGTTACTGTTACAGAACCTGCAGAATTAACTCTCACAGCATCTACAACCACTGCCGTTTCCTGTAACGGGGGAACAGATGGAACTGTAAGTGTTGGCACTGTGGCTGGAGGAAACTCAGGATATACCTACAGCATTAACAATGGTTCTTTTTCTACTAATACTACCTTTAACAATCTTGCCGCGGGCGATCATGTGATCAAGGTAAAAGACAGTAAAGGATGTGAAGTCTCAGAAACAGTTACTGTTACAGAACCAGCAGTATTAACTCTCACAGCATCTACAACCACTGCTGTTTCCTGCAACGGAGGAACAGACGGAACTGCAACGGCAGGAACTGTCACAGGAGGAAATTCAGGATATACTTTCAGCATTAATAGTGGTGCTTTTTCAACTTCTAAAACCTTTGGTAATCTTTCGGCAGGCGATCATGTGATCACTGTCAAAGACAGCAAAGGATGTGAAGTCTCAGAAACAGTTACTGTTACAGAACCAGCAGTATTAACTCTCACAGGGTCCACAACCACTGCAGTGTCCTGTAACGGGGGAACAGATGGAACTGTAACCGCAGGAACCGTCACAGGAGGAAACTTAGGATATACTTACAGCATTAACAGTGGTGCTTTTTCAACTTCTAAAACCTTTGACAATCTTTCAGCAGGCGATCACCTTATCATTGTAAAAGACAGTAAGGGATGTGAAGCCACGGAAATAGTTACTGTTACAGAACCAGATGAGCTAACAATGACTACAGATTCATCCATTACAGATGTCACCTGTAATGGCGGAAATAATGGTGTTATAACTGCAGGTAATATTACCGGAGGCACGGCTCCATATAGTTATTCCTTAGATAATTCAAATTTCACCTCAAATACGACATTTGAAAATGTCAGCGCAGGGAACCACACCATCTTTGTGACAGATGCTAATGGATGTGCCCTTCAGGTTCCGGTCACTGTTTTAGAACCTGAAATTTTAAATGCCACCTTGACTAAAACCGATGTAAGCTGTCATGGAGGCTCAAGTGGAGAGATCTTATTAACCACTCCCTCGGGAGGGCATGGCACCTATGAGTTTAGCATTGATGGTACAACCTGGCAATCCAACGCAAACTTTAGCAATCTTCCGGCAGGAAGTTATTCAGTTTCTATGCGAGACGCGGCATTTCCTACTTGTGTAGTAGTACTAAATTCAGATTATATTCTGACTGAACCTGATGCTCCCGTAACTGCAGAGATCACCAGTACCAGAACCACTACCTATGGAACATCAACGGGATCGGCTACAGTAAACCCTTCCGGAGGAACGCCCGGATATACCTATGAGTGGAGAAAGCAGGGGCAGGCAGCAATTCTTCAAACCACCAAAACAGCTACCAATTTGGCAGCTGGATGGTATGAGGCTACAGTAACCGACAGTAAAGGATGTAAAATAGTTAAGGAACTTGAAATTATTGATGCCATACAGGCTTTTATTTTAACCAGAAGCACCTGTGAAATTGAAGGGGACATTGATGCCATTCGTACTTTCCATTATATAGTGGAAGATGAAACTGCTTACGGAGGAGTAGCTCCTTATACTTATTCCTGGAAATTTGGTGATGGCGCAGTAAATCCCGCTCGTACCGGCATAGGGGAATTCTGGGTAGACTACACCACTATCGGCAATAAAATTATTACCCTTACTGTTACAGATAGTACTGGTGAAACCTATATTACCACACAGGAACAATACATTGGGAAATGTTATAATCCCTGTGGAAAATCCAGCAATATTGACTTTGATCCCAGTAATATATATCTGGGATATTCAGATGGTACTCGAATGGATCTTTCAAGTGCGGACTACTGCGATTCGACAATACCAAAATATATATACCTTGGTGTGGATAAAAGTGCCAACATTTATAATCCATATATTGAACTGACTTATATCATTTCCAATACCATTTCAGATGTAAGTAACAATTACTATATAAGCGGTTGCAGGGAAAAAGATGATATTGATGAAGATCTCAGCGTAAATCAACCTAACAGGGTGGGGGAATTTATAAGACTGACACAGGAGCCAATAAATTTTAACTGTGGCGACAATTTGAACATAGATACTTTTTACATCACATGGACGAACGTATCGAAAAAAGAATGTGGGGCAAATAATAACAAATTCTGCTGGTCCACCAATGAACCTCTGACCGTACCCACCGAGCTTAGAGCGGAAGCAACTCCCACTCATATTTTGTGTAAAGGTGACAGTACAGGTACTATAACCGTAAAAGCTTCGGGAGGATTTGCGCCCTATTCTTATCGTTTGTCAGCAACAGGCACTTCCCAAACCAGCAATCACTTTGTAGGTCTTGCAGCAGGAACTTATACGATATATGTACAGGATTCTGCAGGTGTGGAAATTACCGTTACCACTACTATTACAGAACCTGCAACTTCCATTTCTGCAAAAGTAGAACCAAGCAATCCCTCGTGCTTTGGTGAAACAGGATCTGCAACTGTAACAGTGGATACAGTAAACATAGGCACCCCGTTTTACGATGTGCAGGGAACACCTTATTATAAATACCTCTGGAACGACCCCAATGAACAAACGACTGCTACTGCATCCGATCTTACTTCAGGAGATTTCACGGTGACTGTAATCGACGCCAACGGATGCCAAATCATCAAAACAGTTTCAATAACTCAGCCGGAACAACTAACAGTTGCTGAGACCGGACCTGATCAAAATTTTGGCTGCGGCTTTAATAACACTATTCTGGAAGCTAACACTCCGGTAACTGGAGTGGGGACGTGGACAGTAATTGATGCTCCAAATTCTGATTGGGTGCTGGCAGACAACAATAATCCGATCTCCGCTTTTAGTGCTCCCGCAGGTACTTATACCTTAAGATGGACCATTGCACATGCAGATGGCACCTGTGGAACTTCGAGCGACATGTTGATCAATTTCAAGGGAGAATGCAGCACTTTAGATTTCGACGGAATAGATGATTATGTATTTATTGGGGACAGAAATAATTTTCCTTCTTCTAATTTCACCCTGGAAGCCTGGATCAAGCCGGCATCTGTACAGGGAATACGCACCGTAGTTGCGAAACGCAATACTGTAGCATTAACTTCCGGAGGATATGATCTAGTAATAAATAACGGCGCTCCCACCTTTAGATGGAACGGCAAATCTGTTTCCACTTCTCATAAAGTGGGAACAGACCGCTGGTACCATCTTGCTGTTGTTTTTGAAGGTTCTGAAGTGGAGTTATATGTTGATGGAATTAAAGTAGGAAATTCAACAGGTTCAAAACCTTCAACCAATTCTTTTCCGTTCCTGGTAGGTGCCATGTATGATGCTAATAATCCTGAAATTCCACAAAATTATTTTGAGGGATGGATAGAAGAACTTCGCGTCTGGAATTCCGCTCTTTCTGTTGAGCAATTACGGTTTATGATGAACCAGCGTATTGATGCTAATGGTGCAGCGGTAAAAGGTGAGATACTCCCAATGGATGTTCCCGGGGATCTACAATGGTCATCCCTCGTTAGCTACTACAGGTTAATAGCTGAAGATGCAAAAGTAATCGAGGGTATAGCAGTAGACAGAGCTAATAACGGTGTAGATGGACATCTCCGAAATATTGAAAGTCTTCAGAAAAATACTGCTCCCCTACCTTATATTTCAGAAGCTAATGGTGAGTGGAAAACGCGCGGTGCCTGGGATATTAATATAGGAAGTAATGAGGAAAATTACTGGACCTGGCCAAATGACACAGGGATAAACGGCACGAGCATTGACTGGAACATCGCTTATGTTACTCATGAGCAAAATTCTGGAAACCAGAATATTACACTCCTGGGTTTTTTGCTTAACGGAGGGAAACTGGATATGCTGGGAACAGTGCAAACCAGAACTACAGCAGGGTTCGGGAATGGTCTAATCATTACTAAATATCTCGATTTGGGAGGTTTTATTGACCTTAACGGAGAATCCCAATTAGTACAAACAGAAGGTAGTATTCTTGTAGGAAGCGGTAAAATTCAAAGGGACCAGCAGGGTACAGCCAGCAGTTTTAATTATAATTACTGGACTTCTCCTGTGAGTATTGACGGTAATGCACAAAACAGCGGATACAAAATCTTCTCTGTTATGAAAGATGGTACTGATCCCACCAATCCTAAAGATATCATTTTCGATCCCCAGTATCATATTGCTGACGGGTTCCTTTCCAATCCTATAACATTGAGTTCTTATTGGCTTCATAAGTTCTTTGGAGATTCAAATAAATACAGCCAGTGGGAGAGGATTGACCCAAAAAACACCATTCTTAAATCGGGAGAAGGATTTTCTATGAAAGGCTCTTCGGGCAAAATGGCAATTTTGGATCTGCAGAATTATACTTTCATTGGAATGCCAAATAATGATACTATTTCGCTGAACATTACAACAGGAAAAAATTATCTTATTGGCAACCCCTATCCTTCGGCTATAGATGCCAATGAATTTATTCTCGACAATCTCGGCGAAAGAAGAGATGGTACAAATGTATTTAACGGCTCCCTCTATTTTTGGTCACACTTTTCGGGATATACGCATTATCTGCAACGATACGTCGGTGGCTATGCAGTCTATAACCTTTCCGGTGGAATAAAAGCCATTGCCAATGATGAAAGAATTAACGCCACCGGCGACGAAGGGGGAGAAAGGCCAAGACAACATATTCCAGTAGGACAGGCATTTTTTGTAAGTTCCGACCTGGATGAATCAATAACCACACAATCTGGCATTAACATTCACGGCGGGGATATCTTATTTAAAAACAGTCAACGCGCCTTTGTTACTGAAATAGACAAAACACAATCGGTTTTTCATTCCCAGGAGAAAAAGGTATTGAAGGCATCCTCTTCAAAAAAGAATGAATCCAGAAAAAGAATATGGATAAAATTCAGTTCTCCGGAAGGTTATCATCGTCAACTTCTGGTCACAGCCGATGAACTTACCACTTCTGAATTTGATCTTGGCTATGATGCTGCACTAATTGAGAACAATAAGGAAGACATGTATTGGTTGCTCAACGACATAGAATTCATAATTCAGGGAGTGCCCGATTTTAATGAGGATAGGACTTTGCCTCTGGGAATAAAAACTGCCGAAGGCGGAAAGTTTAAAATTGCCATTGATGAGCTTGAAAATATAGACGATGACCTTCCAATCTTTGTCAAGGACAGTCAAGCGGGAACTTATCATAATCTCCAGGAATCAGATTTTTCAGCAGAAGTGGAAAAGGGGAATATTAACGATCGTTATTCTATTGTATTCAGTGATAGTGAAGATTCGGATAATGAAACAGAAGGACCTGATGAAGGCGATGAAGACAACAACGGCAATGGTGATGGTGAAAATATAGGCGTTGAAAATCCTGAGCAGCCTTTACCTACTCCTGCGGGCATTGAACTGTTGTATTCAGCAGAAATGGAAAAAATAGTTATCAAAAATTACAACTTACTACCTATTAGTAATGTTGTACTGTTCAACTCCCTGGGACAGGAGATCCATTCCTATAAAAATATTGAACTTAAAAATACAATTGAATTACCTGTACAGGTTCCCGGTGCAGGCATGTATTTTGTCCGGGTTTTCCTGGAAGATTCGACTTCGGTGCTCAAGTTCCTGGTTAACTAAAAACCGAATAGTCCTCAAAACATTGCGGCTCCAAAATGCCATTTTTGAGCCGCATTATTTTTTATACTTCAGCGGGAGATGAACAACTTTTTTTGTCTCAAAAAAGTCTTCTTCAAAAAATTCGGGTAGGTTATAAGTCACTGCTTTAGGATAATCTGCCAGTTCTTCAGTAAGGTCTCCTCCTTTTAGATAAAGAATTCCGTTCTTTAGTTCATGCTTACTTTCTTTAGCGATTTTTCCGGTAGTCCAGTGAATAAAAGTGGGCATCGCTGCCACAGCCCGACTTACAATAAAATCGTAATGGCCCGGCACCTCTTCAACTCTTGCATTTGTGGTATGAACATTTTTTAAATTCAATTCATCTACAACTTCATTAACCACCTTGATCTTTTTACCTATACTATCTACAAGGTGAAAATTTGTTTGTGGATAAAGGATGGCCAGTGGAATCCCGGGAAATCCTCCACCTGTACCAACATCAAGAATTGAAGCTCCTGGTAAAAATTTTTGCACCTTAGCTATACCCATGGAATGAAGTACATGGCGTAAATAGAGTTCATCTATATCTTTTCGGGAAACAACATTTATTTTGAGATTCCAATCCTCATAAAGTCCCTGTAGCTCAGAAAATTTCTTCTTTTGATCTTTCGTGAGGTCGGGAAAATATTTTTCGATTAACTCCAAATTTTTTGACTTTTTGGCAAAAGTAATTAATTTTAAGCAGTTAATTATGAGTTGAAGACCTTTCAAAGAATATTAATCCTTTACCTTTGTAGCTTATTTTTAGTTTAAAATGAATACATCTACAGTACGTTTTTCCCGCACAGATTCAGCAAAGTTCTTTCGGACCCTCAACAGCAGGGTCAATAATTACTTTAAAGAAAATAATCTTTCAAAAACCGGAAACTGGAAACTGCATTTTAAAGCGGTTGTCATGTTTTCACTTTTCTTAACTCCATATTTTCTTATTCTTACTCTTGATATATCTCAATGGTGGATGTTGTTACTTACCTTTGTAATGGGTATAGGAATGGCAGGAGTAGGAATGAATATCATGCACGACGGGAACCATGGTTCTTATTCCTCTAAAAAGTGGGTGAACAAACTCATGGGAGGAACTATATATGTTCTTGCCGGTAATGTATATAACTGGCAGGTTCAGCACAACGTATTACATCACACCTACACCAATATCCACGGCCATGACGAGGATTTGGATGCTGGTAGGATTATTCGCTTCAGCAAACATGCAAAATGGCATAACTTTCACAGGTTTCAACAGTACTACTCAATTTTTTTATACGGATTGCTCACCTTCAACTGGGCCCTGACTACAGATTTTAAGCAGACCAAAAGATACCTCGCCAAAAAACTCTCCTACGGAAAAATGCCGAACCCTGTAAAGCAATGGAGTATAATAGCCATTACTAAGCTCATTTACGTTTCCATATGGATAGTCATCCCGATGCTGATTTTATCCATCGCATGGTGGAAGATCCTAATTGGCTTTTTTATCATGCATTATACTGCAGGATTAATTTTGAGTGTTGTATTTCAGCTGGCCCACGTAGTCGAAAAAACCGATATGCCTCTCCCCGATGACACAGGATCAATGAAAAATACCTGGGCGATTCATCAACTGTTTACTACTGTCAATTTTGCGACCAAAAATAAACTGGTAAATTGGTTCACCGGCGGACTTAATCACCAGGTGGAACATCATATTTTCCCGAATATTAGCCATATTCATTACAACGACCTTTCAAAAATTGTCAAGCAAACAGCAAAGGAATGTCAGTTGCCTTACCACGAATATAAAACAACCCGGGCTGCCATTGCAGCACATTTTCGCCATCTGCGTGAAATGGGCATGAAGCCAGCCATTCAAGCATAACTCTATCAACCATTTTTCACATGTACCACTTATCTGACCGTATTAACAACATGTCTACCTCTCAAACCCTGGCCATGGCGGCCAAGACAAGAGAATTAAAGGCAGAAGGAAAAGACATTATAGGCCTTAGCCTGGGAGAACCAGATTTTAATACTCCCGATTTTATTAAAGATGCGGCCATCCAGGCCATAAACGATGACTATAATTCCTATACTCCTGTTGATGGTTATGTGGAATTAAAAGATGCCATTATTCAAAAATTTAAAAGAGATAATGGCTTAACGTATGATCGTTCACAAATCGTCGTTTCAACCGGCGCAAAACAATCTTTGGCCAATATTGCCATGGTAATGTTGAATCCGGGGGATGAGGTAATTTTACCTTGCCCTTACTGGGTAAGTTATGCCGAAATTGTCAAGCTTGCCCAAGGAGTTCCCGTTGAAGTTCCTACCTCTGTAGAATCTGACTTTAAGATGACACCTCAGCAGCTGGAAGCCGCCATCACTCCTAAGACAAGAATGTTGTGGTACAGCTCCCCTTCCAATCCCAGCGGAATGGTTTACAGCAAGGAAGAGCTTCGTGCCCTGGCCGATGTCCTGGTAAAACATCCCGACATCATAGTTGTAAGTGACGAAATCTACGAACACATTAATTTTATTGGAGGACATGCTTCAATGGCTCAATTTGAAGACATGTATGATCGCGTGGTCACAGTGAACGGAGTTTCAAAAGCATTTGCCATGACTGGTTGGAGGATTGGTTACATAGGCGCTCCTACTGAAATTGCCCGTGCCTGCAATAAAATGCAGGGCCAGATTACCAGCGGTGCGAATTGTATAGCCCAGCGTGCTGTAATTACAGCACTGGAAGCTCCTGTAAGTAAGATCCAGTATATGATCGACAGGTTCAAAAGTAGAAAATCATTAATTATTGGTTTAATGTCCCAGATCAAAGGATTTGCAATTACCGAACCCGAAGGTGCTTTTTATGTTTTTCCAGACGTCTCTTATTTCTTCGGAAAAACCATCAACGGCTATGAGATCAAAGACGCTACAGATTTTTCCATGTTCCTCTTGGAAAGAGCATTAGTAGCCACAGTGACGGGAGATGCGTTTGGCAGCCCAAATTGTATTCGCTTTTCTTATGCCGCCAGTGAATCTGAAATAGAAGAAGCAATGAAGCGCATCAAAAATGCCATTTCTGAAGGTTAATTGCTAAAAAATAATTTTATACTAAATCCCTGTTCATAAGAACGGGGATTTTTTTATATCCCTTCTGAAACCAAAGAACTGAAGATCACCCCTCAAAAATGGCATTGAAGAGAAGTATTTTTTCTGAATACTGAAGCCTTCTGGAAGCTGAACTCTGAGCATTGACATCTTTACCTACCTGTTTCTCCAGAAGAAAGGTGTAAGGAGGATAAGGACTGTGAATAATTCAAGTCTTCCTATTAGCATTAGGAAAGAACACCACCACTTACCTTGAGGAGGAAGAGAATCAAAGTTGTTCACCGGCCCCAGGTCTCCAAAAGCAGGACCAATATTGCCAAGAGCAGAAGCAGCACCTCCTATGGCGGTTTCAAAATCCAGCCCCATGGAGGCCAGCACTATTGCACCAATGATAAATGAAAGCATGTACAGGATAAAAAATCCAAGAATATTGAAGACAATCTTTTTACTAATGCTTTTTCCGTTGTAATGCACCGGGAGTACAGCATTAGGATGTAGCGTTCTTTTAAACTCTATTAGACCATTTCTTATCATGATCACATGTCGCATTACTTTTACACCACCTGCCGTTGATCCCGCCGAACCACCCAGAAAGAATAATCCAAAGAAAAAGACGGTCAAAAAGGTTGTCCACATGGTATAATCTGCCGTGACAAAACCGGTAGTGGTGACAATCGCAAGCACCTGAAACAACCCATGTCTTACCGCACTTTCAAATTCTCCCAAAACCATTGGGTGCTCTATCGAGGAGATTGAGGGATCGGCTTTAAAGAAAATGATAAGTGCAGCAATAGTAGTGAAGCCTAGAATAAAATATGAATACCATTTAAATTCTTCATCTTTAAACACTTTGCTGAAATTCCCTTTAAACCCAAAATAACTTATCACAAAGTTAGTTCCGGCAAGGAACATGAAAAGAATAACAATATACTGCACCAGTGGATTGTCATTCCAATATGCAAGACTGGCATTTTTAGTAGAAAATCCACCAGTGGAAAGGGTACTTAGTGAATGATTTACAGCATCAAAAAGTCCCATCCCGGCAATGTATAAGAGGATAGTTTCAGCAAAGGTAAGCCCTACGTAAATGAACCATAATCTTTTTGCCGTATCGGTAATTCGTGGCTTCAGTTTATCGGCACTTGGACCCGGAGCTTCAGCAGCAAATAACTGCATTCCTCCAATTCCTAACAGCGGGAGAATCGCAATAGCTAGAACAATAATTCCCATTCCTCCAATCCAATGCGTAAGGCTTCGCCAGAAGAGAAGGCCTTTTGGAACGGATTCGATATCGTTCAAAATGGAGGCTCCGGTGGTGGTGTAGCCGGACATAGTTTCAAAAAAGGCATTTGTAAAAGACGGAATACCCCCACTTAAAACATAGGGAAGTGTTCCACTAAGCGCCATGAAGATCCAGCCCAAAGTTACAATGAGATACCCATCTCTTTTCTTAACCTCCTTTTTATGACCTCTGGTAAGGAGCATCCCCGCCCCCCCTATTACCATTGTAATTAAAGCTGCGGCAAGAATGTCCTGAGTTACGCCATCATCATAATAAAAACTAACCCCTGCAGCCGTGAGCATAAAGCCTCCGTTGCAAACCAGGAGTACTCCCATAATATGACTAATGATGGGCTTGTTAAGTCTGGGCATTACAGGAATAATTTTTCAACCTTGTGTATAGCATGCGGCAAGCAACAAATTACAATTCTGTCACCTGGAATTATCTTGAAGTTCCCCAGCGCAATCACTCCTATTCCATCTCTTATTGCCCCTCCAATAATAGCTGATCTTGGAAATTCCAGGTCAATTATTTTTTTGTTGGCCACCTTTGAAGTTGGTTTTACGATAAATTCAAGTAACTCAGCATCCATGTTGCTCAAACGAGTCATGGCAACGACCTCCCCTTTTCTTATATATCTAAAAATATTACTGGCCGCAAGTAGCTTCTTATTTATAAGGGTGTCAATTCCAATGGAATGGCTTAATTGAAAATAATCCATATTTTCAACCAGGGCAATTGTTCGCTTTACATTTTTAGATTTGGCAACAAGACAGGTCATGATATTAGTCTCAGAATTTCCTGTTACCGCAATGAATGCATCCATATCCTGAATACTTTCTTCATCAAGTAATTCCACATTACGACCGTCTCCATGGATGATTAAGGCTTTTGGAAGCTCATCGGCAAGATCAAAGGCAGTATCTTTATCGCTCTCTATAAGCTTAACGTTCATTTTCTTTTTACAAAGGTCCATTGAGGCTTTGCGACCAATCTTGCTTCCACCAAGGATCATAACATTTTTCATGTTCTGGCGCTTCTTTCCGGTAAGCTTATAGAGATCATTTACTCCTCCCTTCGTAGTTACAAAATAAACCTGGTCTCCTTCTTTGAAGGTGGTATTTCCACGGGGGATGTGAGTTTCAACTGTATCTTTCCTTCGCATCGCGATTGGCATAAAATGAATGCCCGGGAAAATCTTTGCAGTTTCTTTAACTGACTTTCCAAGAAAGGCCGCTGATTCTGAAAGAGTAAGTCCCACCATGGTTAGAGCTCCTTCTTCAAATTCATAGCTATCGTTAAATGCAGATTGATTCAATAGTAATTCAATCTCACGCGCGGCCAAAGCTTCGGGTGAAATTAATTCATCAATTCCAAACTGGGTAAAACCTATCTCTTCCTTATTTTCCAGAAACTCTGTATTGGCAATCCTGGCAATAGTCCGTTTTGCTCCCAATTGTTTGGCCAAAACACACACCGTTATATTTGTGGTTTCACTACTGGTAACCCCTATAAGTAAGTCAACATCCTTTACCTGCGCGTCTTTTAAAACTGCAATAGATGTTGCGTCTCCCCTTAAAGTACGTATGTCCAGGTGGGCATCGGCATAAATAAGGTTCTCCCTGTTATTATCAATCAGGGTAATATCCTGTGATTCATATGATAATAATTTAGCTAAATGGAATCCTACCTCACCGGCACCGGCAATGATTATTTTCATAAGGAACGAGTAAGTTCAAGAGGAACAAAGTTAAGGCATTTACCTCTATCAAAACAAAATACCATTTAAGTATTTGGTTTACAGCCCCGGCATTTGGTAGATAAACTTGTATCTTTGGCGAAAATTTTTCGCATGAGCAAGAAGGTCACACCCTACAAAGATTCCACACTTAACAAGAAGAAGCAGGTAGAACAAATGTTTGATACCATTTCCACCAACTATGATGGTCTCAACAGGGTGATCTCTTTTGGAATTGATGTTAAGTGGCGTAAGAAAGTGGTGAAAATGGTATCGGCAACCAGTCCCGACGCCGTTCTGGATATTGCAACCGGGACAGGAGACCTGGCAATTAGCCTTGCAAAAACAGGAGCTAAAGAGATTGTTGGTCTGGACCTTTCAGAAGGTATGCTTGCAGTAGGAAGAAAAAAAATTGAGGAAGAGAACCTAACCGGGAGAATAGAAATGATCCAGGGAGATTCTGAAGCTTTACCTTTTGAAGATAATAAGTTTGACGCAATTACTGTTGCTTTTGGAGTGCGCAATTTTGAGAATCTGGGAAAAGGGCTATCAGAAATTCTGAGGGTTTTAAAACCGGGTGGTATTTTTGTCATTTTAGAGACTTCTGTTCCTGCTAAATTTCCGTTTAAACAGGGATATCATTTCTACACGAAAAACCTTCTTCCCGTGATTGGAAAGTTGTTTTCGAAAGACAAAGTAGCTTACAGCTACCTAAGTGAAAGTGCGGCAGCTTTCCCCTATGGAGAAGAATTAAACAATATTTTGAGAAAAATCGGGTTTATAGATGTACAACATAAACCTCAAACTATGGGAGTGGCGACAATTTATTCGGCATCAAAATAAACTTATGAAGAAGTACCTAATCCTGACTCTTATTGTCCTTGGCACCATCCCGGCACATGCACAAATTTTTTCGGGTGAAGATGTCATTAATAATGCTAATGTTGATATGCAGCGCTTTTCCTGGGGGTATTTTCTTGGGTTCAATACCTACGATTTTGATTTCGACTATAAGAGCTATGTACCCAGTCCGGCTAAAGGCAAGGATTTTGCAGTAGACAGAACCATTGGGTTTAATGTAGGTTTAATTGGGAATATGCGGTTAAGTGACCATCTGGATCTGCGTTTGGAACCGGGAGTCGCTTTTAACAGAATCAATTTTCAATTTACTAAGGCAGATGCGGGGACATTTAGAGAGATTAACTCAACATTTGTACATATTCCACTTTTATTGAAGTTCTCTACCACCCGGGTGAAGAATTTCAAACCATTTGTTGTAGGAGGTGTATCCACCTCTATTAATCTTTCCAGTAACGAGAATAATCCTGAGCAAATTGAAGAAGGAACTTTCAGGATGACCACCAATAACTATTACTATGAAATTGGATTTGGAATCGATCTCTACCTGTATTACTTCAAATTCACACCTTCAGTAAGAGGGGTTTTTGCTATAAATGATGAATTGATTAGAGACGAAGACCCAAACAGCTTCTATACAGGTAACGTGGAAAAAATGTCTTCCCGCGGGGTATTTGTAAATTTTACCTTTCAGTAAAATTTCTTCTGCTGAATTCACTTAGAAAAATTGCAGCCGCAGAGGCTACATTTAGACTTTCAGTTTGATGTATTTTTCCGAATTGAGGAATAACCAGCTTTTTAGAAATAAGTTTTTCCATTTGTGGTGAAATTCCGTTGGCTTCGTTACCTAAAACAATAATGCCTTCCGCAGAAAGGGATTCTGAATATACATTCTTACCATCCAAAAATGTGCCGTAGACCGGAAGTTTTTCTTTGCCAGCAGCGAGATACTCAGATACTTCAAGATAATGGATCTTCACCCTTGATATTGATCCCATTGTAGCCTGTACTACTTTTGGATTGTAGCAATCTACAGTTTCCCGGGAACAAATCAAATCCTCTACCCCAAACCAGTCACAAAGCCGAATAATTGTACCTAGATTCCCCGGATCCTGCACTTCGTCCAGCACCACCTGCAAACCCTTTATTTCCGGCTGGACAACTTCAGGTATATGAAAAAGAGCCAAAGCAGTTTGTGGAGTGTGTAGATTACTTATCTTTTTAAGATCGGCTTCAGAAATGAGATTAGTTTTTTCTTCCGAAGTCTTGAAAATATCTTCAATTGTGTAAACAGAATGTAGATCAAGTGAAGAATTAAGCAGCTCAGAAATACCTTTTCTCCCCTCTATTATAAACAACCCGTGTTTGTTCCTGAACTTTTTTTGAGACAGGCTTTTTATAAGTTTAATTTGGCTTTTGCTAAACATACCAAAGTTGTATTTTTGAGCACATTAAACAGACTACTTGAAACATTTGCAGGCAAAAATATCATTAATTCTTTTAATTGCTTTTTTTCTTTATTCCTGCAATGCTGTAAAAAGAGTTGAAGATGATCAAAGACTACTAACAGAGAATACTATTTATGTAGATGGTGAGGAAATTTCTTCGAGCACCATCTACAATCAGCTCTACCAGGAACCAAACAATTCTTTTTTGGGCCTTCCTCTACAGCTGTACCTATATAACCTTGCGAATCCAAATCCCGACACAACATACTTAAACTGGCTTCAGGAAAAACCAGCACGAGCAGAAAGACTAGCGGATATTTTTTCAGACAAACAGGTAGTACGGCTGGGAAATATCTATGTCAATCTCAATGAATGGCTAAAGGAAACAGGGGAACCACCTGCAATAATAAATGAAGCCCAGGCCGAAAGATCGGCAGAAAGACTAAAAACATGGTACTGGAACAATGGCTGGTTTAATGCCCAGACGGATTATGAAATTATTCCTACTAAAAGAAAAAGAGCCAAAGTTAATTATTTTGTCACTCCCAATGAACCTTATATTGTAGATTCTATAACTACGCGAATAGCATCTATTGTAGCAGATTCCATATACGAAGCTCACCAGGAAAATTCACTTATAATTCCGGGAACGCAATATAAAACACAGGATTATGGTGCCGAAAGAGAGCGATTAACTCAGCTCTACCGCAATAATGGTCTGTTCCATTTCGAGCAGGAGTATATTAGCTTTGAGACCGACACAGTAAACACAGATCATAAAGTAAATACGGCCTTAATTATCCAAAATCGCGAAGCAACAGTTGACGGGGTGCAAACGAGAATTCCTTATAAGGTGCATAAAATAAGCAAGGTCAATATTTTTCCCGATTACAGGTATGAGTACAGGAATGAACCTGTAACAGATACTGCCACTAATGAAGGTTATAATCTATACGGTTTTGATGAATTGCAGTTTAAACCAGGTGCTCTCACCAATGCGATCTTCATTACCCCGGGCACAACATATTCAGATGCTGCCAGAACTCTCACCTACAACCGACTTAACCAACTAAGGACCTTTAGGTATCCTAATATCCAGTATATGGAAGATCCTTCAGACACCACTGGCACTGATCTTATCGCGAACATTTTTCTAACTCCCCGCCAAAAATACTCTCTAGGGTTTGAATTTGACATTTCTCAGAGTAACATTCAGAAAATCGGAATTGGCTTTGGAGGCTCTCTCTTAATCCGAAATGTTTTTGGAGGTGCCGAAATTCTGGAGATTGGAGGTCGTGGAAGTATAGGCTCTTCCAAGGATGTCGCAAATGATGCCGATCGCTTCTTTGATATTACAGAAATTGGAGTAGACGTAGATCTTACCCTGCCGCGCATTTTATTTCCGTTTTCAACAGAAAGGTTTATTCCCAAGTACATGTATCCTTTTACCACCCTTAGTGTAGGTGCCAGTACGCAGACCAACATTGGACTTGACAAACAAAGTTTTACCGCGGTAATGAATTATCGTTGGCTACCAAATGAAAATCTTACACTGCTCATGGATCCCGTAAATATCCAATATGTGAGGAATTTAAATGTAGACAACTACTTCAATGTGTACCGCAACTCTTATCTTGAAATTAACGAAGTTGCGACTTCGGAAAATATTAATGCTCCTGCACAATTTTTTACCACCAATGAACAGGGAGAGCGGTTTCTTCAAATTCCCGAAGGTGCCGACGGATTTTTAAGAGCTTCCCGACTGGGAGAGGTTGGTGGATTAACCGGAAGTCAGACCGAAATATTAAACGATCTAAGAGAAAGAAAAAACCGGCTAACCGAAGACAATCTTATATACGCAACAAACTTCTCTTATATCCTCAACAAGAAGGAAAATATTTATGATGAGGATTTCTCACGAATCAGGGTAAAATTAGAAGCAGCCGGCCATTTTCTTTCAGCTGTTTCAAAACTATCCGGCATAGACAAAGATGAAACCGGAAGGTACAGCATCTTTGGAGTCAACTTCTCGCAGTATTTAAAAACTGAAATTGATTACATAAAGCACTGGGATTTGGGCGGAGACAAGGTTATCGCTATTCGCACTTTTGGAGGGATTGCCGTTCCCTATGGAAACTCCAACAGTATTCCCTTTATTAGATCTTTCTTTGCAGGTGGACCCAATGACAACCGGGCCTGGCAACCTTATTCTCTTGGTCCCGGGAGTAGTGGTGGGCGTAATGAATTTAATGAGGCTAATATGAAAATCGCTCTTAGTGCCGAATACCGGTTTAAACTTCTGGGAGATCTTAATGGAGCTGTCTTTGCAGATGCAGGAAATATTTGGAATGTATTTGATATCGTAGAAGAAGAAGCATCTACCTTTACAAGCCTCTCCGATCTTGAAGAACTTGCTCTGGGAACAGGTATTGGATTTCGTTACGATTTTAATTTTTTCGTTCTAAGGTTTGATATTGGATTTAAGACCTATAATCCTGCTCTTGAATCTGGAAACAGATGGTTTAGAGGTTACAATCTTTCCGAAGCAGTATTCAATGTAGGGATCAATTATCCTTTCTAACCCGACAATTTTTCTTATTTTTGTTAACCAAAAATCATATTTATGAGTCATAATATTAAACCCGGAGTTGCCACTGGAAAAGAGGTTCAGGAAATTTTCAAATATGCAAAGAAAAAAAGTTTCGCTCTTCCTGCTGTCAACGTTATAGGTTCAAGTACTATTAATGCCGTACTTGAAACAGCAGCCGAATTAAATTCCCCTGTTATTATACAATTCTCTAATGGAGGAGCACAATTTAATGCCGGTAAAGGCCTTAAAAATAAAGATGAAAAAGCAGCCATAGCAGGAGCTATTGCCGGTGCGAAACATGTTCACGAACTGGCAGAAGCTTACGGTGCAACCGTTATCCTTCACACAGATCATTGTGCAAAGAAACTTACAGGATGGGTGGACGGAATGCTTGATGCTAGTGAAAAGCATTTCGAACAATTTGGAAAGCCACTTTTTAGCTCCCACATGCTGGACCTTTCTGAAGAGTCGCTTGAAGAGAATATCCAGACTTGTAAACAATACCTGGAGAGAATGAGCAAAATGGGCATGACTCTGGAAATTGAATTGGGAGTGACAGGTGGAGAAGAAGACGGTGTGGATAACACAGATATCGATTCTTCAAAACTCTATACTCAGCCCGATGAAGTTGCCTATGCTTATGAAGAGCTAAGCAAAGTGAGTGATCAATTTACTATTGCTGCCGCCTTCGGAAATGTGCACGGAGTGTATAAGCCCGGAAATGTAAAACTTACTCCTGTAATTCTTAAAAATTCCCAGGACTTTATTTCTGAAAAATACGGCGTTGGCAAGAACACAATTGACTTTGTCTTTCACGGAGGTAGTGGATCTACAGTAGAAGAAATTAGAGAAGCAATTGAATATGGGGTGATCAAAATGAATATCGACACCGATCTTCAATATGCCTATCTTGAAGGAATCCGAGATTATATGAATGAAAAAGGAGATTACCTGAAAGCTCAGATTGGTAACCCCGAAAGTGCCGATTCTCCAAATAAAAAACATTACGATCCAAGAAAATGGGTACGTGAAGGAGAACTGACTTTTAAGAAGCGTCTGAAAAAAGCGTTTGAAGACCTTAATAATATTAATACGCTGTAATAAAATTAATTAAAGAGATGGCCTGGAAAAATCCCGGGCCATCACTTTTTAATCTCATTCACCATGGCTTGGTTTAGAAGAACACAAAAGGGAATACAAACTGCAACCGAAGATAAGAAAGATGTTCCAAAAGGATTATGGTATAAGTCTCCTACCGGAAAGATCATTGATGCTGAGCAGCTTGAAAAAAATTTCTATGTGAGTCCCGAAGACGGTTACCACGTAAGAATTGGAAGTAATGAATACTTCAAGATCCTTTTTGACGAAAATAACTACACAGAACTGGATAAAAATCTCAGTTCACGTGATCCTCTCGAATTTGAGGACACAAAGAAATATACCGACAGGTTAGCAGATGCCCAGGCAAAAACAGGTCTTAAGGATGCAGTACGCACGGCCGTTGGAAAATCAAAAGGAAACGATCTTGTGGTAGCTTGTATGGACTTCACTTTTATTGGTGGCTCTATGGGTTCTGTGGTAGGGGAAAAAATTTCCAGAGCAGCAGATTATGCCCTGGAACATAAGATCCCACTTATGGTAATCTCAAAATCTGGAGGAGCAAGAATGATGGAAGCAGCTCTTTCATTAATGCAGTTGGCAAAAACTTCGGCAAAACTTGCGCAACTGGCTGACGCCAAAATTCCTTATATCTCCCTGTGTACAGATCCCACAACTGGTGGTACCACTGCATCTTTTGCTATGCTGGGTGATATCAATATTGCCGAACCGGGAGCCTTGATCGGGTTTGCAGGTCCAAGGGTTGTAAAGGATACAACCGGAAAAGATCTTCCGGACGATTTTCAGACATCTGAATTTCTTCTGGAGCATGGATTTCTTGACTTTATCACAAAAAGATCAGAGCTTAAAAACAGGGTTAACAAGTACATTGATCTTATCCAAAACAAACCAATAAGAGCTTAAAAATGTCATTTCTGACTGACCTTCAGAAAATTAAAAATTTACACAGCTAATATTTTATAATATCTTATATTTGCGCCCTGGCAGAAAAGCTGTCAATACATAAAAATCATTAAAATTAATATTGGAATGTATTTAACTAAAGACGCAAAAGAAGAACTTTTTGCAAAACACGGTAAAGGAAAGAACGACACAGGTTCTGCCGAAGGGCAAATCGCCTTGTTCACTCACCGTATTGAACATTTGACTCAGCACTTAAAGAACAATCGTCAGGATTTTAATACAGAGCGGTCACTGGTAAAATTAGTAGGTAAGAGAAGAAGCCTGCTGGATTATTTAATGAAGAAAGATATCTTGAGATATCGTGCGATCGTTAAAGAATTAGGATTAAGAAAATAATTAAAAAGGGGCTCTTGCGGCCCCTTTTTTTATGTCATTTCTTCTTAAACAGAGTTTTTATAAAAAATTAATACAGGTTTTTATTTTCCTTTAAAAAATCTGCGTAATTTTTAAGCTGAAAAAAATTAGTAATAAAAGCTCATTTTTGACACCTGTAGTTTTTCTGACTTAGCAGGTGAGAAAACAAAAGGTAGTTTTTCATTGGTCTTCACAACCCACAACAACAACACAACCTGTCCCGTTCAGACTTAACGGGAGACCATTGTTTAACAATCCTGCAAATGAGCAGGAGTAGAATTAAAAAAATTTATGATTCCAAAGACATTTAAAGAGGTCATCGATTTAGGAGACGGCAGGACCATCTCCCTCGAGACCGGGAAATTAGCAAAACAGGCTCATGGGTCTGTTGTAGTACAAATGGGAGATGCCATGTTACTTTGTACTGTAGTCTCGAACTACAACAAAAGTACGGCAGACTTTTTCCCTCTAACAGTAGATTACAGAGAAAAGTTTGCAGCTGCCGGTAGATATCCCGGAGGATTTTTCAAGAGAGAAGCACGTCCAAGCGACGGGGAAGTTCTTGTAATGAGAATTGTTGACCGCGTTTTGCGTCCTCTTTTCCCTTCAGATTATCGCTATGAGACCCAGGTGATGATCCAGTTGATGTCTCACGACGAGGAAGTTATGCCCGATGCACTTGCAGGTTTGGCAGCTTCAGCAGCAATTCAACTTTCAGATATTCCTTTTGAAACAACAATTTCAGAAGCACGTGTGGGAAGGATCAACGGCGAATTCGTGATCAATCCAAGCCGCAGCCAGTTGGCAGAATCTGATATCGATATGATCATTGGCGCCTCTGCCGATTCTGTAATGATGGTGGAAGGTGAGATGAAAGAGATTAGCGAAGAAGAAATGGCAGAAGCTATTAAATTCGCTCATGAAGCTATCAAAAAACAGATCGAAGCACAGAATAAGCTGGCCGATGCCTTCGGAAGAAAAGAAGTGAGAGAGTACGCTGTTGCAGAATCTGATGAAGATCTTTATGCTAAAGTTCGTGAAGCTGCATACCAGAAAGTATACGACATTGCTAAAGGCGCGCACAGTAAACACGAACGCAGCGATGCATTTTCAGCAGTAAAAGATGAGGTTTATGAAATGTTCTCTGAAGAGGAATTAGAGGAGAAAAAAGACCTGATCAAAAAATACTACAACAAAGTAGAAAAGGAAGCAGTACGAGAATTGACTCTTGCTGAAGGTTTACGTCTTGACGGAAGAAAGACAGATGAAATTCGCCCAATCTGGTGTGAGATCGATTACCTTCCATCAGTTCATGGTTCGGCATTGTTTACCAGAGGAGAAACTCAGGCACTTGCTACTGTGACCTTGGGAACGTCAAGAGAAGCCAATATGATAGACATGCCTACTCATCAGGGTGAGGAGACTTTCTATCTACACTATAATTTCCCTCCTTTTAGTACAGGGGAAGCCTATCCAATTCGTGGAACCTCGCGTAGGGAAATAGGACACGGAAACCTTGCTCAAAGAGCATTAAAAGGTATGATCCCTGAAGATTGCCCATATACGGTAAGAGTAGTTTCTGAAGTATTGGAATCCAACGGATCTTCTTCTATGGCAACGGTTTGCGCCGGAACCATGGCAATGATGGATGCAGGTATTCAGATGAAGAAACCGGTCTCAGGAATTGCAATGGGATTAATTTCTGACGGAGAACGTTTTGCAGTGCTTTCAGATATTCTAGGAGATGAAGATCACCTGGGTGACATGGATTTTAAAGTAACCGGAACGGCCGATGGTATTACCGCCTGCCAGATGGACATTAAAGTAAAAGGACTTGCTTACGAAATTCTTGTAAAGGCTTTAAAACAGGCTCGTGAGGGAAGGCTTCATATTCTGGATAAGCTGAACGAAACAATTTCAGAACCCAAATCATCTGTAAAAGCTCACGCTCCAAAGATGGAGAAAGTGGAAATTCCAGGGGAATTTATTGGTGCCGTTATTGGGCCTGGTGGAAAAGTGATCCAGGAAATGCAGAAGGAAACCGGCACTACCATTGTCATTGAAGAAGTTGAAGAAATGGGAGTGATCGAGATTCTTGGTGTAAACCAGGAGATGATTGATGAAGTGAAAAAGCGTATTAAAGCTATTACTTTTAAACCTGAGGTTGGAAAAGTTTATCCTGTAAAGGTGGTCAAGATGCTTGACTTTGGAGCAGTGGTAGAATACGCCGAAGCCAAAGGAAATGAAGTATTGCTTCACGTTTCTGAACTTGCCTGGGAACGTACAGAGAATGTATCTGATGTTGTAAACATGGGTGATGAATTTGAGGTGAAGTATCTTGGAATCGATCCAAAGACCAGAAAACCGAAAGTTTCAAGGAAAGTACTTCTTGAAAAACCGGAAGGTTATTCTCCAAGACCTCCAAGAGACAATAACCGTGACAGTGGTAGACGTGATAATCGCGATAACCGTGGTCGTGATGACAGATCAAGAGGAAACAGAGACAGAAACGATAGAAATGACAGAAACGACAGGAATTAATCCTGATTCTTAACAATTATAAATGCCTTGCTAAATAGCAGGGCATTTTTTTTACCTCACCTTCAGCAATATAGCCTTCTCCCAAATTATTTACATATTCTTTCTTTGTTTTTATTTAGATTGATTCTACATTTGCCCTCAATTTATAATCAATCCAAATAAAAATATAATGAGATTTCTACCCCTTCTCAGTTTAATGCTCTTCGGTTTTATAGCCAATGCTCAAAACGCAAGCCTGTCTGGTAAAATTACCGGACCTCAAAATGAACCAGTACAATATGCTAGCGTCAGTTTTCAGAATTCAAATATTACTACCACCGCAGATGCGGAAGGAAATTACCACTTTGATTCTCTGGAATCGGGTGAATATTTTCTAATAGTAAATTCCCCCGGATTTAATACTGCCACAAGAAGAGTACAACTAGAACAAAACGAAAACAAAACTCTCAATATCATTCTTGAAGAAGAACTCAAGGATCTGGCCGAGGTAGTAATTACCACAAACAGAAGAACAGAAACTTTAGATGAAGTGCCATCTTCTGTTTCAATTTTAACTTCAAGAGAGATCGAAAGGCTAAATTTAACTAGTAATTCCATAGCCGATATAATGAATGAAGTTCCCGGTCTTGCAATAAGCACCAGCCAAACCAGTAGCACCGGGCAAACTTTGCGAGGTAGAAAAATGCTTGTCCTTATTGATGGAATTCCACAGTCTACTCCATTAAGAAACGGAAGTAGGGATGTGAACACTATTGATCCAAACGTCATTGAAAGGATCGAGATCATAAAAGGTGCAACGGCTATTTATGGTAACGGCGCAGATGGCGGAATCATTAATTATATCACCAAGACTCCTAAAGCTTATAAAAAGCTTGAAAGTACTACTGAGCTTAGTAGCGGTATTTCTTTGGTGAATTCTAAACATACTCTTAGCTCAAAATTATCACAAACTTTTGCCGGGCAAACAGGGGGTCTTGGGTATGTTGCGAACGCAAGTTTCGGGCAAACCGGGATATTTAGAGACGCGAACGGGGAAGTCATATCTCCGTCTTATGGTTTAGGCGAAACAAATCAGTACAATTTCTTCGGAAAATTGAATTATGCAATTGATTACAACAATACTGTTGAATTTATGTACAACTATTTCAGCAGCAATCAGGATACGGAATATATTAATCAACCCGGAGTTTATGGAGAACGTCCCGCAATAGGGGTCATTGGAGAAGTGCTGGGGGTTGACCAGGGGAACAGGTATAACCATAATGGCCAGTTCACTTACAATTCTTACAATCTTTTTGGTGATACAGATTTCAACGCCAATCTATACTTCCAGGATTTCCAAACGGTATATGGGTTCTCTCCTTTCTTCTTTAACAGTGAAACAGGTTTTGAAGGTGGACAATCCATGATCGAATCAGATAAGAAAGGAATCCGTGCAAATTTCAGGACACCGTATGCTCTTGGCTCAGAATTTTCCGGAGACATTCTATACGGGATAGACATTTTGAACGACGTAACTTCTCAATATCTGGTCGATGGCAGGCTTTGGGTTCCCGAAGTAGATATGAAAAATTTCGCCCCTTATGCCCAGCTTAAGACTCTCTACGGCGATTTCGTGTTAAAAGCGGGAATCAGGTTTGAGAATATAAATGTAGACATTCCAGATTACACCACAATTTTCATTATGCCAAACGAGGGTACTCCCCAAGGGAATGTATCTGTTGAAGGCGGGGAACTCAAATATGACGCCACTACTTTTAATGCCGGCTTACGCTATAATCGTTGGGAACAATTTAAACCGTTTGTTAGTTTTTCTCAAAGTTTCTCCATTGCAGATCTTGGCCGTACTTTGAGAAGTGCCACAGAAAACACTGTAGACCAGATCTCTTCAGAAGCTGTAATCGCCAATAATTATGAAGCAGGTTTCAACAGCAACTTCGGAAACACCAGTATCAGCGGAGCATATTTTGTAAGTACATCTGAACTTGGTGCTACTTACCGTGAAGTTGACGGAGTTTTTCAAATTGCACGTCAGCCGGAAATAGTATATGGTTTTGAACTTGCTCTTGATTCCAAGTTGTCTGAAAAAATTGATTTTGGAACATCGGTCTCTTACCTTGAAGGAAAGTTGGATGCCGAAGATGATGGAGAATATGAAAATTACATGAATGGTGATCGCATACCACCGTTAAAGATTGCCAGCTACGTGAGCTATGAAGTTTTTCAAAAGCTTAATATGCGTCTATCCCATATTTACAGTGGAAACAGAGATAAATTTGACCCGCGTCCTAATGGTTCTTATGTTTATGGGCAAGGACCCGTAGAAGCTTTTAATCTGGTTAGCCTTTCAGCCAACTATCACATGACAGGAAACACACTTCTCAGCCTTGGAGTCCAAAACCTCCTTAACCAAGATTATTATCTTCCTATTTCCCAATGGGACGCCAGACCAAGCAATTATATTAAAGGAAACGGAGCAAGATTAAATTTATCTTTAAAAGTTAATTTATAATTTCAACCCAAATGGCAGCTATAAAATTTATAGCTGCCTCTTTTTTTCATGAACAACAGGAAGATTCTAAAATATCACTCTATTGCCGGCTTAATTGCAGGAATTTTTCTTGTTCTCATGGGAATTTCGGGTTCTATTCTGGTCTTTCAGCAAGACATAGAGGATCATCAGTGGAAAGAATATCTTGAGATAGAAAATTATTCTGGTCTTAACATCGATCGGGGAATTCAGGAAATTCAAAGAGATTATCCAGGCTGGGATACCCGTCTAATGCACTTTGAAGAGAACGAAGCATTAATCTTTAACCTTAGAAAGCCAACTGAACGGCTTTTTGTTTTTGTTCACCCTTCAACAGGTGAAATCATTAAGGAGATCAATGAACTCACTACTTTCACCCGATGGTTGTTAAAGTTCCACTACTCTTTCCAGGCCGGACCTGCGGGCAGAGTTCTGGTTTTCATTATAGGAGTTTTATTTTTATTCTCTCTCTTGACCGGAATTTACCTTTACAGAAAAAGTGTCCTCAAGACCCTAACCTGCAGCACTCGTCTAAACCTGAAAACCAGACGTACATTTTATTCCTCTTTGCACCGCATTGTTGGAACCTGGGCTTTGCTGTTCAACCTGGTACTTGTTGTAACCGGAGTCTTTCTCGCGTGGACAGTTGCCGCTGCCGGACTTAATCCCCCGGCCATTGCAGAAACGCCTGTTGTAAAAGCACCGGTAAATGATCTACTTATGGAGATAGCCGAGAACTATTCCAATTTTAATCCCACCTACATTCGGCTTCCTTTTAATGAACAGGGAACATTGACAGTATATGGCCTTTTCAATGACGATGCTTTTTATTACTCTGAATTTTACAATAAGATTAATGCAGATTACCAATCGGGTGAGATCACAGGAGTTACCCGAATTCAGGAAGCAGATCTTAAAACAAAACTTTCGAGCACACTTATCCCTCTACATTTTGGACAATATGGCGGGATCTGGACTAAATTATTGTACTGTATAACAGGGCTCTCGGGACCATTTTTGTCCATTACTGGCTTCCTGATTTGGAGGCAGGGAAAACAGGTTAAAAAACTGAAAAGGAAAAAATATTTTCATTATCTTTAATTCTTGTAACATTCCCAACCCTTCTTACGTATAACTACTACAAGAGTTATTCATAATTAAAATCCAAGGAGACGTTAGATGAGACAACTTAAAATTACGAAGCAGGTAACAAACCGTGAAACTGCTTCGCTGGATAAGTATTTGCAAGAAATTGGTAAAGTTGACCTGATCACCGCAGATGAAGAGGTGGAATTGGCACAACGAATTAAAGCGGGTGATGACCGTGCTTTAGAGAAACTAACTAAGGCGAATCTTCGTTTTGTAGTATCTGTAGCAAAACAATATCAAAATCAGGGCTTGACCCTTCCCGACCTTATAAACGAAGGAAATTTAGGACTAATAAAAGCTGCCAAAAGATTTGATGAAACCCGTGGTTTCAAATTCATATCCTATGCCGTTTGGTGGATTCGCCAGTCTATACTTCAGGCTTTGGCAGAACAGTCCCGTATTGTGCGTTTACCGCTCAATAAGATTGGTTCCATAAACAAGATCAACAAAACTTTTGCTTTCCTTGAGCAATCGCATGAGCGTCCGCCAAGTGCAGAGGAGATTGCAAAAGAACTTGATATGACCATTAATGACGTTAAGGAATCTATGAAGAATTCTGGGCGTCACGTATCCATGGATGCTCCGCTTGTTGAAGGTGAAGATTCCAACCTGTATGACGTATTACGCTCGGGTGAATCCCCGAACCCCGACAGAGAGCTTTTACATGAATCTTTACGTACAGAAATAGAGCGGGCTCTTGAGACGCTTACTCCGCGTGAAGCCGATGTAATTCGTCTTTATTTTGGTCTGGGAGACCAACACCCAATGACTCTGGAAGAAATTGGCGAGACTTTTGATCTAACAAGGGAAAGAGTAAGACAAATAAAAGAAAAAGCTATCAGAAGGTTGAAACACACCTCGAGAAGCAAAATCTTAAAAACATACCTGGGATAAGTCCCTGGAACGAAGCAACAGTTGATTACTGTTCGTTTTTTGATTGATTGATGAAGAACCCGGGGCTGATTACCCCGGGTTCACCTTTTTAAATCAATTTTGAAAACAATTATTTTAGCTCTACAGTCCAACATTAATTAGTCAGTAGAACCGGGGAAACTAATTAAGCCGGAATAAATGGCAATTATGACGATTACGAGAACCAGAATTGCAATAAAGCATCCCATTTTCCCATAATTTTTCTTTTCACTCTTTTCTTCAACTTCCATAAATGTTTTTTTTGGTTCTGTTTATTCTAAAGATACAAAAATCTTCCTACAGCAATTGCTTTAATACCAGTTAAGCCTTTTACCATAATTCTTGTTACTTTTACGAAGTCTTATTTTCGACCACATGAAAAATAATTTAATTGCTCCTTCCTTACTTGCTGCAGACTTCGGAAATCTTCAACGTGACATCGAAATGATCAACAACAGTGAAGCCGACTGGTTTCATATTGACATTATGGATGGCGTCTTTGTTCCGAATATCTCTTACGGAATGCCTGTTTTGGCAGCGATTCAAAAGCACGCGAAAAAAACAATTGATATTCACCTCATGATTGTTGATCCCGACAGATATATCAAGGAATTTGCTGCTCTTGGAGCCAATAATCTTTCGGTACATTATGAAGCCTGCACCCACCTTCACAGGACACTCCAGGCAATAAAGGCCGAAGGTATGAAGGCAGGTGTTGCTATCAATCCACACACTCCTGTAGAGCTCCTGGAAGATGTGATTGCTGATATTGACCTTGTCTGTATGATGAGCGTAAATCCCGGTTTTGGCGGACAAAGCTTTATTGAAAACACCTACAAGAAGATTGAAAAACTGAAGCAAATTATTGAAAGGAACAATGCTCCTACTTTAATAGAAATTGATGGCGGAGTGACCGATAAAAATGCGGCACAATTAATAGATGCCGGTGCAGATGTACTGGTAGCCGGCAGTTTTGTTTTTAAAGCTGAAGATCCAACCCAAACCATTAAAAACCTGAAGTCGCTTGTCAACTCCTGAAGATAAAATATACGACGCAGTTATCGTTGGCGGCGGACCTATAGGCATCGCCTGTGCCATGGAGGCAAAAAAGAAAGGCCTCAATTATGTCATTTTAGAGAAGGGAACGCTGGTTAATTCGCTGTACAATTATCCGTCAAACATGACCTTCTTTTCCACTTCAGAAAAACTGGAGCTCGATGATATTCCTTTCATAAGTACTAATCCGAAGCCACATAAACAAGAAGCTTTGGAATACTACAGGAGAATAGTCACGTCAAACCACCTCAATATTCAACTTTTTGAAAAAGTGGAAAAAATTGAATCTGAAGATAATCTCCATAAAGTCACGACTTCCAAAGGTTTCTACAGCTCCAAAAATGTCATTATTGCGACAGGTTTTTATGACATTCCCAATTACCTGAATATTCCGGGAGAAGATTTGCCAAAAGTCGCTCATTACTACGGCGATCCGCACTTTTACGCCACCCAAAAGACAATTGTTGTTGGAGCCAGTAATTCGGCTGTAGATGCTGCGCTTGAGATATACCGTAAAGGCGGCGACGTCACTATGGTGGTGCGTGGTCCTGCCATTGGCGAACGTGTGAAATACTGGGTAAAACCCGATATTGACAACCGTATAGATGAAGGGAGCATAAAAGCAGTCTTTAATGCTGAATTAAAGGAAATAAGGGAAACCGAAGTGATAATTACCTCTAAAGAGGGAGACCAGGTCCTGGAAAATGACTGGGTATTATTGCTCACCGGCTACCGTCCGAATTTCGAATTTTTAAAAGACATGGGAATCCAACTTTCGGAAGACGGGAAAAAGATTCCGCAGTACGATCCTGAAACCATGGAATCCAACGTCAAAGGGATTTATCTTGCAGGTGTAATTTGCGGCGGAATGGAAACCCACAAATGGTTTATTGAGAATTCCCGGGTACATGCGAAAATGATATTAGAGGATGTTGTTAAGAGTTAGGAGTTCAGAGTTATGGAACTTAGCCGTAAATTTTGTCATCTCAACAGGACGAAGTTTTAGGAAAAGCGAGTGACGAGAGATTTCTTTCATTCCGAGAATTACCCTTAACCCATTGCGAGATCAGCGGGAAATATTTAGTTTTTTACAATTCCTACTTCTACCTTCGTAGATCTAACTTCCAACAATGTCTCAACAGCCCCGCATATGGACAATTGGTCATTCCACTCATCCGCTGGAGGAATTTTTGGAATGGTTGCAATCCCATAATATTGAAGCCCTTGTTGATATTCGCCGGTATCCCGGGTCCAGGAAATATCCACACTTCAATTTGGAAGCTTTAGCCGAATCCTTTCCCAAAAATGGCATTTTTTATCATCATTTTGAAAATCTTGGAGGTCGGCGGAAGGCAAAACCAGATTCTGTTAATCAGGTGTGGCGGCATCCGTCCTTTCGTGGCTATGCCGATTATATGGAAACTTCTGAATTTAAATCCACTGTTGAAGAACTTAAAGCTATTGCTACTGAAAATAGAACCGCTATTATGTGTTCTGAAGCTGTTTGGTGGAGCTGCCACCGGGCTATGGTTTCAGATTATCTTAAAGCTGAAGGCTGGAAAATCCTCCACATAATGGCACCCGAAAAAACTACCGAACACCCCTACACCAAACCTGCCAAGATTGAAGGTGGAAAGCTTGTTTATAAGGAGTGAAACTCCACAGCGAAATTTGAATTTGGTGCTTGTAACTTGAAATTTATTCCTCTATCATCGACAACTGAATCCGCTTTCTCGCCTCATCCACCTCCAGCACGGTTACCTGTACATGCTGGTGTAATTTCACCACGGAATTTACATCGCTCACGAAGTCATTTTTCAGTTTGGAAATGTGAACCAGTCCGCTTTCTTTGATCCCAATATCCACAAAACACCCGAAGTTGGTGATGTTGTTCACTATACCCGGCAGTTTCATTCCGATTTCCACATCTTTGATGCTCTTCACCTTTGGATCGAATTCAAAAACTTTAGCCGATTTTCTTGGATCTACTCCGGGTTTCTCCAGCTCGCTTAGGATGTCATTAATAGTGGGTAAACCTACGGCTCCAGATATGTGATTTTCGAGAGTAATTTTAGAAATGAGCTCTTTGTTGCCAATAAGATCCTTCAGTCCAACCTTGAGGTCGGCAGCCATTTTCTCTACTATAGAATAACTTTCTGGATGTACAGCGGAGTTGTCCAACGGATTTTCAGAAGTAGTTACTCTCAGGAATCCGGCGGCCTGTTCAAAGGCTTTGGCTCCCAACCGCGGAACTTTCAGCAGCTCTTTTCGGGAAGAAAATTCCCCTTTTTCACTTCGATAGTTGACAATATTCTCAGCTAAAGACGGTCCAATACCCGAAACATAACTGAGTAATGGGGCACTGGCAGTGTTCATGTTTACACCTATAGAATTCACACAGCTCTCCACTACCCTGTCCAGTTCATTCTTCAGTTTTGCCTGATCCACATCGTGCTGGTACTGCCCAACTCCAATAGCTTTGGGATCGATCTTCACCAGCTCGGCCAAAGGATCTGCCAGCCGACGGCCAATAGAGACTGCTCCCCGCACAGTCACATCAAAACTGGGAAATTCTGCCCTGGCAATCTTTGAAGCTGAATACACCGAAGCTCCGGCCTCATTCACCACAAAAACCTGCACATCTCTGTCAAAAGGAATCTTTTTGATGAAAAATTCCGTTTCACGGGAAGCAGTACCATTCCCAATGGCTATAGCTTCAATATTATAGGCATTCACCAAAGATTTTACCTTTTTTGAAGCCATGGCCATTTCCTTTTGCGGCGGATGCGGAAAAATGGTTTCATTGTGCTGCAAATCTCCCTTTTCGTCCAGACACACTAGCTTACATCCCGATTTAAAACCGGGGTCGAGGGCCAGGATTCTTTTTGCACCTAAAGGCTGTGCCAACAATAACTGCCTAAGGTTATCTGCAAAGACTTTTATGGCTTCCGTATCTGCCTTTTCTTTGGCTGCAGATAAAATTTCGTTGGAAAGCGCAGGTAAAAGCAATCTTTTATAAGAGTCTTCAATTGCTTCCTCAATGAAATACTTGCCCGAATTTTGCTGTGGTTTTAGAATAATGCCTGCAATTGTTCTAACAGCACCCTCCTGCTCCACCTCTATCTTCACCCTTACAAAACCCTCTTTTTCGGCTCTAAGGATGGCAAGTAACCGGTGAGATTGAATGGATTTCAATTTTTCCTCCCACTCAAAATAATTCCGGAATTTTTGCGCCTCCTCCTCTTCAGCTTTCTTTTTTACCACTTTTGCAGAGATCACTGCCTTTTGCTGAAAAAGTTTTCTAAGTCGGCTTCTCACCCCCTCGTTCTCATTGATCCATTCCGCAACAATATCTTTTGCTCCCGAGTTGGCATCGGCAACTGTGGCTACTTCTTTACTCAAGAATCTTTTTGCCGCTGTCTCGAAATTAGGAGAATTTTGTGCCATAATTATTTTGGCCAGAGGCTCCAATCCCTGCTCCCGGGCAGCATCAGCTTTGGTTTTCCGCTTTCTCTTATAAGGAAGATAGAGATCTTCCAGCTGCAGAATATCTTCGGTATTATTGATCCTTGATTCAAGTTCCGGCGTAAGGGCATCCTGTTCAAAAATGGCTTTTAGAATGCTCTTTTTCCTCTTTTCCAGTTCTTCAAATGCCTCTTTCCATTTCACAATTTGCTCAATCTGCACCTCATCCAGGTTGCCCGTCATTTCTTTCCGGTAGCGGGAAATGAACGGAATAGTGGCGTCTTCCCCGAGTAACCGAAGCGTATTATCAACACTCTTCTGTGGAAGATTTGTACGAGTAAGAATAAAGTTTGTAGAATTCATCTGTAAAAACTAGAATGGATGGCAAAGATAAAAGCCTGAAGCTTCTTTCCATAAAAAAGCCTCCCGAAAATAACTCCGGGAGGCTTTTAAAGTAATTCTTCAGACTGCTATACCAGGACTACTTCTTCGATTTTTGAAGAGGAGCCATAGCCGGCCAGAATTTTTCCGTAGAACTTAAGGTCTGCATCACTGCTCCTAAAAGTTTTTCTAATGTAGGCAACAGCCTTAGCAAGCGGAATTCTATGCACCTTGATTTCAGGATAAGGTGAATTTTCTTCTTCATTCTCCACACCTACTTCAATACTATTAGACTGTTTGTCATAGCACACGAAAGTAGCCTGATAATTATGTTTAATAAGTTCTTCAAGAGAGGCGGGTAACTGGTCGCACTCCCTGCACTCTTCAATTTGGTGCGGCAACAGGTTCAACACCTGGTTTTGAATATCGGTTTTACTCTGATATGAAATCATTCCTTTTCAATTTTTTTCTAAAAATAAACCAGTTGATCGTGTCCCAAATGTTTTTTAATTTAGGTTTAACTTAATTTCTTGTCATTGTTTAAGCTGTTGTTAATTTTCTAAAGAAAATTCTTACTTCTTAAATTGCAGCCGTAAATTTTATTTACCAAATTCTTTAATGATGAAAAACATCTTCGGGTCCTCTGGAAAGTTTTGTATTTTAGAAAAAAAGACCCATGATCTCCATTGCAGAAAAAGAATTTGAAAATGTCTTTACACAAACCTTTGAAGGTGATGACAGTGGTGACCGGACTCCTCGTCAAACCCCCGGAAAACTTTATAGCAAGGCAGTACCAACTCCTGTTGCCGCACCTAGACTAGTAGGTTGGTCGACAGATCTGGCTGAAAAGTTGGAGATAAATTATCCTTCTCCAGCAGAAGTGGAAATTTTAGCCGGTAATAAAATCACTTCCTCAATGAATCCATACGCCGCTTGTTATGCCGGGCACCAGTTTGGGAACTGGGCAGGACAGCTTGGTGATGGGCGGGCTATAACCCTAGGGGAATGGGGTTCCAAAAATGGTATTTTTGAACTGCAATTAAAAGGTGCAGGACCTACTGCCTATTCCAGACATGCAGATGGTCGTGCGGTGCTACGTTCTTCGGTTCGGGAATACTTAATGAGCGAAGCAATGCACCACCTGGGAGTTCCCACTACCCGTGCGCTGGCCTTGGTTTCCACCGGGGATAAAGTTCTAAGGGATATGTTCTATAATGGGAATCCCGAATATGAACCCGGGGCTATTGTGACACGAGTTGCTCCCTCTTTTTTGCGTTTCGGGAATTTCGAGTTACTGGCCGCTCAGCGTGAAACAGAAAAACTTAGAAAACTCGTCGATTGGACCATTGATCGGTTTTTTCCGCAATTCATGGAGGAAGAAGATCGGATTCTTAAATGGTTTCAGGAAGTGGTGGAAAAAACGGCATTTTTGATGAGCGAATGGCAACGGGTAGGCTTTGTTCACGGAGTCATGAATACAGATAATATGTCCATTTTAGGACTAACAATTGATTATGGTCCCTTCTCCTTTCTTGATAATTACGATCACAACTTTACACCTAACACCACAGATCTTCCCGGCCGCCGTTATGCCTTTGGGAACCAGCCTTCCATTGGATATTGGAATCTGGGCAGGCTGGCTAATGCCCTTTCCCTGCTTTTTGAGGAGACGGAAGGACTGGAAAATGTTCTGGAATCTTATGAAAAAATTTTCTGGGATCATTACTATGGGATGATGAGCAGAAAATTAGGTTTTGAAAAAGTTGGAAAGCAGGAAAAGGAACTTAATTCTCGATTTGAAAAGGTACTTTCGGTAATCCAGCCAGATATGACGATTTTTTATCGCTTACTCGCCGATGTTCCACCTGAAGTTAATCCACAAGCCATAAAAGATCACTTCCGGAACTCATTTTACCAAGATTTATCTCCTAACCAAGAGGATCTGTTCACCACACTGATAACAGACTATTCAAAAATGCGAAAAAATAACAACCTTTCTGAGGAAGCAACAAGAGACCTGATGAACCGAACCAATCCCCGAATAATTCTTAGAAATTACCTTTTACATCAAGCGATCGAAGAACTTGAGAAAGGAGAAGACGAGCTTTTCCTTAGGTTACAGGAGGCTATGGCCCAATCTTACGCACCCTCAGGTTTCGATGACTTTATTAAAAAACGACCTTCCTGGGCAGAGACCAAAGCAGGTTGTTCTATGCTCTCGTGCAGTTCATAATATGAATTAATTAACATTTGGTCGAGAGTTGGAAGTTGTCCTGTAATCTTTTCCTGACTCAAATTCAGAGTTTTAACAGGAAATGATTTGCTGAATATCTAAAATTTTATAAATTAGAGTAAATTCTTTTAAGAGGATTTTAGAAGTTTAACCAATAAATGATTGATCATGAGAGCTCCAAAAAGTAATTCCGACGAAAAAGAGAAAATATCTGGTTTTGAGGCATGGTTTGATGTATGGTCTGACCACTGCATGGTCGCTGCCTTTTTCATTTTTCTGGTGCTTCTAGGTTTCATTGTCTAAGATGAAATACTTCTTATGAATATAACTCCGAATTTATTTCCTTAAACTTCACAGGCATGTTTATCTTTGGATAAAAACCCGCCGGTGGATCTAATAAAAAAAATTGAGAATAACCAGATCCTGCAATACTTAATTGGACTTGGATCGATCTCAGTAATTTCATTTCTCTGCTTCCTTTTTATAGATATAATAGGTTATCACGTTGTTGCACTCATTCTACTACTGGTAGTTTCTATTCTCGCGATGTTCCTGGAAACTTTCCCCATAGTTATTGCAGCTATAGCAAGTGCTTTAATCTGGAATTTTTTGTTTATTCAACCTCGTGCCACCTTCAATATTACCACACCACAGGATGCATTACTCTTTCTCATGTATTTCGTTATTGCCGTAATGAATGCGGTTTTTACTTCAAGATTACGAAAAGTGGAGGCTATTGCCCGGCAACGGGAGGCCAAAGAAAGGACGCTACAGCTATACAACACCATGATAAATTCTCTTTCTCACGAATTAAAAACTCCAATATCCACTATTATTGGTGCTGTGGATACCTTAAAGATGAATTCCGGAAAAATCTCTGAAACCAATAAAATTGAATTGTACAGCGAAATAGACCTTGCCGGAAACAGGCTCCACAGGCAGGTTAATAATCTTTTAAGTATGAGTCGCCTGGAATCAAATTTTTTCAAGCTTCAGCTGGACTGGTATGACATTAAAGAGATCGTTCATACTGTTATACAGAATAATCGAAAAGATTCCCATCACGTATCTTTTTCACCTTCAGAAGACCTCCCTTTATTTAGAATTGACGGTCCTTTAATTGAGCAGGTGTTACATAATATTATTCATAATGCGCTTGAATACACTCCGGCAGGTACAACCATACAAATTCTGGTGAATTCCGGGAACCGGAAATTGCAAATTCAAATACTGGATAATGGACCCGGTTTTCCGGATGATACGCTGGAACGAGTTTTTGAAAAGTTTTACCGGCTACCAAAAACGGCAACGGGGGGAACTGGTTTGGGTCTTTCTATTGCAAAAGGATTCACTAAAGCTCATAATGGTACCATAAAACTCCAGAATATACCTTCAGGGGGTGCAAAGTTTTCCATTGATATACCTGCCGAAACTGCCCCCTTAACAACTATAGATGATGAATAAAGGGGAGATCTTAATTATTGATGATGAACCGCAGATAAGAAAACTGCTAAAAATAGTTTTGGAAAGCAATGACTATAAAGTGGTGCAGGCTGTTAATGGAACCGAGGGATTAAATCTTGCAGCCAATCATCCTCCGGAACTTGTCCTACTGGACCTGGGCCTTCCCGATAAGAGTGGTCATGAGGTTCTATTGGAATTGAGAAACTGGTTCGAAAAATCCATCATTATCCTCTCCGTACTGGATTCTGAAGAAGACATTGTCAAGGCCCTAGACAATGGAGCAACAGATTATCTTACAAAACCATTTAGAACCGGTGAATTGCTTGCAAGGATACGCTCTTCAATACGTCTTAATCAAAATGTGGAATTGCAACATATAATTTTTGCAGACGATTTGGAAATCGATCTTACATCCCGGTCTGTATTTCGGAATAAGGAAGTTGTAAAACTTACTTCCACCGAATACAATCTACTTATTCTTCTGGCCAAAAACCAGGGTAAGGTTTTGACTCACCAGTACCTTTTGAAAAATATTTGGGGGCTCGGAGCTCAAACAGAAACTCAATACTTGAGGGTTTTCATCGCGCAGCTGCGCAAAAAGTTGGAAAAAGATCCTAACCATCCAGAACATTTCATTACGGAAAGCGGAGTGGGTTATAGATTTCTATGATCTTTATAAAATCTTTATACACTCTCCTGAATCTTTACACTCTCCTTATATAATCCAGAGTACCTTTGTTCTGTTTACATGGACAATAGGAAAACAGACGATAAAGACAAAGGATCATCCTCATACAGCCACCTCAAATGGCCGAGCATTATCATTGCCTTCCTTATTATCCTACTAATCATCTTTATGGATTACTGTTCCAGAACCGGACAAATTTAATTCTGAACATTTGAACTTTCCAAATCTTCAAAAACGGAAGAAGATCGAAAAAAGACTCAAAGCCATAAAGAAGTTTTCTTTTTGGCTAAGTCTCCTCACCGTTTGTCTTATAATATTTGATCTGGGCTTCACCCACAGATCGGTAACTGAGCTCTATCTTACAGATTTTTATCTCATAGCTTTAATAACTGGCAGTATTACTATTCTTGTAAGATATTACGTATCCAGCGAAAAATTTCCTGTAAAAGTTCGGCTTTTTGATGGAGCAATTTTTTTTCTGAATGTTCTACTGGTATTTATAAAACTGGATTTCCTACTGGAAACATTTCCATTCCTGGCTTTTTTTAATCATATGGGGTGGCTTTATCTTGCACTGTTGATTTACTTTGTCCGGGAATTTTCTGCCGTACGTGTCGATTTCAACAGAGAGCTGCTTAATCCTGCGCAAATCTTCATCGCCAGCTTTTTGGGATTGATCCTTATCGGCACTTTCCTGTTGATGTTGCCAAAGGCAACCTATGAAGGGATTTCGGCCCTTGATGCTCTGTTTACCGCCACTAGTGCCGTTTGTGTGACCGGTCTTATTGTTGTTGATACACGAACCTATTTTACTGATCTTGGACAAACCATTATTCTCATTCTTATCCAGCTGGGCGGACTTGGAATTATGACTTTTGCCAGTTATTTTTCTTATTTCTTCCGCGGAAAAAGTTCCTACGAAAATCAAATCATGCTGAAAGATATGACTAACTCCGAAAAGATTGGAGAAGTCTTTAGTGTATTAAAAAAGATCGTTTTACTTACCCTTGCTATTGAATTGGTAGGTGCCATATTTATTTTCTTCAGCTTACAGGAAGGTACCGTAGAGGGTTTTGGAGAGCAGGTCTTTTTCTCCATTTTTCATAGTATCTCGGGGTTTTGCAACGCAGGATTTTCAACTCTTGAAAATAGTCTTTATGAACCCGAATTCAATTTTAATTACCCTCTTCAGTTAATTGTTGTTACTCTTTTTATTTTAGGAGGAATAGGATTTCCTATTCTCTTCAACCTTTATAAATATTTTACTTATTACTTCAAGAACCAATATGCAAAATTAAAGCATCCGACAAATTCGGTTTACACCCCCTAGGTTATTAATCTTAATGCGAGGATTGTGCTTGTCACTACTTCAGTTTTATTAACAGTGGGAACAATTTTGTTCTATTTCTTCGAATATAACAACACCCTGGAGGAGCACCCGTGATATGGAAAACTGGTAGTATCATTTTTTGGAGCCGCAACTCCAAGAACCGCCGGTTTTAATTCCGTCGATACCAGTGCCCTCAATTTTCCAACCATTATGATTGTCTTTATTCTCATGTGGATAGGCGCTTCACCCGGTTCTACAGGGGGTGGTATAAAAACAAGCACCTTTGCCCTAGCCACCCTTAATTTTTTTAGTCTTGCCCGCGGGAAGGACAGGGTAGAAGTTTTCAGAAGACAAATTTCTGATCTTTCCATAAGAAGAGCCTTTGGAATAATCGCCCTTTCCCTATTCCTCATCGCTTCATTTGATGAAGAAAAAACCTTGCTTAGTATCGCATTTGAATCATTTTCAGCTTATAGTACTGTAGGTCTAAGTCTGGGCATAACTCCAAACTTAAGTCCGGCTTCAAAAATAGTAATTATAGCAACTATGTTTATTGGGAGAGTAAGTATGCTTACCATTCTTATTGCTCTTCTAAGGCGGGTGAAACATTTGAATTATAGATATCCAAAGGAAGAAATTCTAATGAATTAATGATATGAAATATATAATAATTGGACTAGGAAATTTTGGAGCCTCCCTTGCGGAAAAACTCACCAAAATGGGTAATGAAGTTATCGGGGTAGATATGAACATGAGTAAAGTAGAAGCCATTAAAGACAAAATTACTCATGCGGTCAATCTTGATTCAACAGATATTACAGCAGTCTCTAATCTCCCATTAAAGGATACAGATATTGTGATTATTGGTATTGGAGAAGATAAGGGAGCTAATATTATGTCGACAGCCCTTATGAAGCAATTGCACGTTAAAAGATTAATAAGCCGGGCAGTTTCTCCTTTACAGGAAATGGTACTTGAAGCTATGGGAGTAGATGAAATCATACATCCTGAAGAGGAAACAGCCGAAAGGTGGGCTAAGAAGTTAAACCTGCATGGAGTAGTAGATTCCTTTGAAGTTAATCGGGACTACAGCATCATTGAAACTGAAATTCCGGCAGAATTTGACGGAAGAACTCTGGAAGATATTGGCTTAAAAAGGAAATATGACATTATAGTTCTCACTAAAATTAAAATTACCAAAGAGAAGAACGAAATTGGAACAAACAGGGATGTCTCGACAGTACAGGGAGTAGCTTCGGCAAAGACGGTCTTACATAAACATGATATAATGGTGCTGTATGGACACAATAGAAATCTTAAAAAACTCCTTAAAGATCAGGAAAGATCCTGAACCAATAAACAGAGTAACAACTTTTAGTTAAAGCACTGTTCAAATAATCTCATCCTGCTACTTGACTCTTCCTGAACACCATCATTTAACATCTCAAAACTGTGGTGATCCAGAAAAAGTCAAGAAGTCCTCATAAAAGACATGATTTACAGAGTCCAATCTACACGACGTAAGATTCGAGCTACCTCTATTCCCAATCGGGCATGAAAGCATTTTCTATTAAAAGTACCCGGTTTTCTGTATCCTCACCAACGCCCTCAAGAACTAATGTGTAAATATCCCGTGAAGAAATTCCATCATTGGAAGTATTTACAAAAATAACTTCAGCTTCATTGGGAGAAAACCGGGGATCAAGATCATTCGTTCCTTCAGGTTTTTCGTGCGAATAATTCTCAAACTGTCTAGAGGAGAAATTATAAATAAATAAATCTGAATCGAGCCGGCGGTAAGAATCATTTCTAAATCCCGAACTGTCGTAAGTGTACAGTAATTTGTCTCCCTGAACTGAAAGATCCAGACCGCCCAAAGCCCCTTCCACATTGTTAAGGATTCTCTGCTTTATCTCTCCATCAAAATTGATAGTAAACAGATCCGCATCATAGCCATTACTATTATTGGTAATTAAAGCAATAGTCTGATTGTCTTCACTTACATCAACTTCAGTAATAAAGTCCCCGTTTTGAGTCTGAAAAATTTCGGTAGTTCCTCCACCTGTTACGTCAACCATATATAGTGTACCGAAGCTTGGATATAATAAGCTTGTACCGTCATCGGCCCAGGCAAAATCCACCTGATCCATATTAAAAGCTTTCACAGGGTAATTTGAAGTCACCTGCTTTTTTTCGGACCCATCGGGATCCATAGTGAATAATTGGGTTTGAGTGCCAACAATTCTCAAAAATGCAATCTTATCTGAAGAATTATTTTTTCGTGGCCGAAAACTGTTATTTGCTGAAGAAGTAAGCTGAAACTCCTCGCCTTCGGGACCCTTCGCAAATATTACGGAATTTCCATTAATCATACGGGTAAAAAGAATTCGGCTATCTACAGGAATGGCCATTGTTCTAAAAGAATACAAGGGACTTAAAATTTCGCTATTAATATCATCTGAAGCGCTTACCTGCCAAAAGTATTTTTGATCATACTCAAGACCTTCCACTGTATATGTGGTATCTTCAATATCCTCAATTAAAAAGATCTCTTCATCGCTGTCATTTCTTATTTCCAGCTGGTAGGTGAGATCATCCTCTTCGGGGTCTGTGGCATTCCATTTAAAAGTCACAGAAGGTGGAACATCAATAGCATTATCTTCAGGATAAACTGCACTGGGAGTACCAGGTGGTTTATTTCCGGCTGTTTCTCCTTCTAATTCAAAAATTACATTTACAGTGGTATTTGTCAAAACTGAAGCTCCTTCAAATTGTGACAAAAACCCTTCCTTTCTGGCTTCTACAGAATAATCATCGGCCGGAATATCGCTTAAAAGAAATTCTCCGTTTTCATCAGTAAATACTGTACTGCTTGCTGGATTCGTTGAGATGCGGGCGTTTTCAATCGGCTCATTAGTTCCTGCTTCCACTACAGTACCTGTAATGGCTCCAACTCCGCTATCATCCAAGGTGTCTTCACTGCATCCGACAATTAAAAAAATTATTGCCAATAGAGTAAGTATGTAGGTTTTGATTTTCATTGGTTTAATTTTTAGTCTGATTGTTTCGATTGTTTCCGAAATATATGTTCACCCCGGCTCCTATTAAAAAATAATGATCATCTCTCTTGCCATTTACTCTGAAGTCAAGTTCATCTGAAAAAACAAAATTATGTTCTCCAAAGATCTTTAGACCAATCCCCGGGCTTACCAAATATTCCAGTCCGCCGCCATAATGTGCCTTAAAAAATCCTGTCGAAATGTCCGCCGGAGCATCAGAAGCCATTGAAAATATATAACCCGGTCCTGCATACAGATAAGGATTTAATTTATCAAAAGGAAGTACGTTATACTTTAGGTCCACCCCGGCACCAATGAAATTTTCGTTAAAAGAATTATTATTTCTAAGTGAGAAAAATTCTGCCGAAGATCTTATGGAAAAAAAGGAGGACAATGGAAAATCAAACTCTAATCCTGCCATATATCCCGGAGGTTTTTCGGAGTAGTCCCCGCTTAGAATAGAGACTCCGCTATTGATCCCCAAATAACCGCTTGCATTTCTTTCAACATAATTTCTATTGTATAAACGAGAAAGATCTGCTGAGGCCTCCTCCACCATATAGTTATCCAGTAAACCTTCAGCAAGAGTTTCATCTTCAGGTTCCCAAAGTTCCTCTTCAATTCCTTCGATAATAAGATTTTCAACTGCTTTTTCTATCGCCTCCTTTACGGCAAGCTGCACAGGTTCATTTCGGGTAAATCCTACTTCGGCCTCGAGTAGTCGTTGAAAATTCACATACCGATAAAGATTTGCATCTACTGCCTGAGAAAGAATAGTTTTGCTCACGTATACATTTTTGAGGATCTTCCCGCTTGAAGTAGAAACAGCTCTTAAATAGATGGTAATTCGGTCTTGGCGGTATTGTGTACTACCTCCTACTCCAAAATACCTGGCACCCATTCCTCCGGTAATTATGTTATAATCATATGAAATAATTCCCCCTTCCAGTAAGACCCCCGCATATAAAAGTGGAGGTACCTGCGGCTGATTTTCGTTACCGGCCTGGTATTCCTGTCTCGTGGATCTAATGATATTCCTTTCATTTAGCAGGTTACCTATATTCTCCCGCTCAATAGCTGTAAACCATTTGGAATCTTCCAGGGCTTCAATGAGAATAGCAGTCGCACCTTGGGTTACGGCAGTACTAAAGGTGCTTCCAACCTCAGATGCTTTATACTGGCCTGTGAGATCGCGGAAATTATAAACTCCTACAACTATAGGTTCCTTTGGGGGTGGTAAAGCCCGGAGTCGTTCTGTTACAGGAGAGATTTCTCCGTGGCGGGCTTCAGTAAAATCTATGGGTTGATTAAAATATGTGCCGCAAGAGATGGACAATAATATGCACCCTCCTGCAGCAATTCTACTTAAATATTTCATGAAATCTAGGTAAATTAATTTGGGATGATTATTTGGGTTTGTTCACCAGTGACTGTATCCAGAATGTTTATTACAAGTCCTTCATTTGATGGATATATATCTACCGCAAGACTTCCAAAAGTATAGGTGCCTGGTTCAAGGTCTCCGCTACCAAATTGCTCTGTAAACAACCTCCTGCTCACCTGGCCCAAAAGTTGAGAATTGAGGCTTTGGGTAAAGCGATCCAGCTCCGACAATTGTTCACGGGAAGAGGCATTAGGGTCTTTAAAAGAATTCTGTGCCTGTGCAGATGCCAATAACCATTGTGAGTTATATGGATTTCCACCAAAGGCGGGATTTTTAGGGGTATAGACCAAATCCTGAGCAAAGGAACTAAGGCCTACAAAAACAAATGCCAAAAAAAATAAAATTTTCATTATAGTAGATTGGGTTAGTACTTAGTATTGTATTCATTTCGGTTTTCAAGATATTCCAGGTATCGGTTTACTTGCCGAAGTGCTTCATTTGCCTGCTCTTTTAAAAAGTCTAGACGTGGTCGTGCGAAGAATTGGTAAACTACCCGGTCTTCTACCTTTACAATTATTCTTGTGGTACGTCCAAAACTTATAGTTTCATCTACATGAATCATCTTATTGCTTTTAGATGCGCTAAGGCTATATTGTTGATAAAAAAAATCATAGAAATCTCTTCCTGGTTTGGTTTTAGTATTTTCAGTAACAAATCCTGTAAGTTCGATCCCTTCGTTTTCCTTTTGGTAAGAAGCGGTGTTTTCTGAACTCTGTTGTTCCTCATTTTTTTCATTGTAAACTTGTCTCGCAGTTCCGATTACTTTTTCATCAAGATCATAAAGTAGTAGAAGAATTATTGTCTGTTGGGTAGGATTTACAGAAACAGATGTTGTGGAAAGTTCCTTGGTTTCGTTAGATCCCAGGGTGAACCTTCCTTCCTGAGAATTCCTTGAGGAATTCTTGTTTTCGTCTGAAGTTATTACTGCCAGCTCATATCTTAAACTGAAATTACCTTCTGTTTTATTGGTGGCCACACCAGTCACTTCGAGAAGGTCATCCTTAGTATCATCAATTTTTAGAACCGCCTCCACTTCTGCATTAAAATTCTGTCCTATAACTATACTATAAAACAGAAAAACCGGTAGGAATAACCAGTGCTTTAAATTAGTAATATTTGAAGAGTTTAAATTCATTTAAAATTCCTGACAATAATGGTCTGAGACTCCCCAGTCATCTCAAATTTAAGATTGTTACCAATAGAATTAGACCCATATCTTTCGAAATGATGGCCGTTGCCATTCTGGGTAAGGTCAAGGTTTATTTCCTGAGTTGGATCATTTGCAAAATCTAAAGAATAATTCTGGTGTCCGGTTTGAGTAATATTTCCGGTGGTAGATTTCGACATTACCTCCATCAAAATTGTATTTTGATTGCCGTGTTGATTTATATTAAGATTATTTTTTTCTGAAACAACTTTAGCCTCCACCACATTGTAGCTTCCAATTTGTTCAATAAATACCTGATGACCGGTTGAAGGTTGAGCCAAAGCAGCTTTTCCCAAGTCAAAATTCTCCTGCACCATAGCAAGTAAAAAATTCTCTTTTTCAACATTTCTAGGTTCTGACATGCCCGATGTGCCCTGCGAATAAGACGCACTGGTTAAAAGTATAATAAATAAAAAAATAAACTTTTTCATACTATTTCTTTTCGGTCAAAAAAAATTTTTGAAAGATATAAAGGCATCCGGGTGGATGCCCTTATCCTTATAATTGGTTAGTTACTTATTGAGCGGATATATTTGCATTTATATCATTTCCCACCCCTATTTGCTCCACAAAAACCTGGTTATTCGATTGCAAACTTTCCTTCACCTCGACAAGACCTATGGTCGGAGCTGGAATGGCAACAAAATTGTCAAATTCTTTTTTGTCATTTTGAAAAAGATCATCTCCTGTATTAATAAGACTTTGAGAAAATCCATCAATACCAACAAGTAGAAATATGAAATAAAGGTTTTTCAATATTTTCATTATTCTAATATTTAATAGTAAAAGTAGGCGCTGATTTTTTTCAGCGCCCACTTTTTTAAAAGATTTCTTATATAAAACAGGATTATTGGCTTACAGTTGAAGTATTTCCGTTTCCAATCTGATCTACCGTGCTCACATGACTGTTCCCTGTTTGATTAACAGTACTCATGTTATTATCGCCATACTGATTTACAAAACTATCATTAAAGTCTCCTGTCTGATACACTGTTGAATTATTACCTGAACCTACTAAATGAGCTCCGGTCGGACCTCCTTGGAACACTTCAGACATATTAGAATTACCGGACTGATCAACTAACGAAATATTAGCACCACTTTGGTCTACTGTACTTATGTTCGAATCTCCTATTTGAAAAACTGTTGAATTGCTAGCGCCAATTTGATTGACCGTGCTCTCATTTAAATCCCCTGTTTGTTCTACATAAGAATATCCGTCAGATCCTATTCCCTGGTCAACAGAACTCGTGTTATCATCTCCAGTTTGATATACCTCGGACCAATCATTATTACCTCTCTGTTCTACATAGGAATCATTACGGTCTCCAATCTGCTCTACATGACTATCGTGAAGCCAAACTGGACGTTGCAGAACAGTAGAAATATTATCTGAACCTTCTTGTAATATATAGCTATTACTATTCTTACCAGTCTGAGTAACATAAGCTTCGTTACTGTTTCCAAGTCTTTGATATACCTCGGAAGTATTACTTGGTGAACCAGATTGCGTCACCTCTGCAATATGATCATCCCCTGATTGTTCAACATCACTATCATGGTTCGTACCTGATTGTACCACAGCTGCTGAGTTACCACTACCGTTTTGGTCTACATCACTGTCATTGTTTTGTGCAAATCCAATTGCCCCAATTATTAGCGCTGCTGCGCTTAAAAAAACTTTCTTCATAATAAAATAATTTCTGGTTAATTAATAAAGGTTTATTTTAAATTGTTAATAAAATCCGAACATATTTGTCCACGGTAAAGACATTGCATTACCACTTATAGGTTACTTAAATTGTGGGGGATATTTTAAACTCTGAAAAAAGAATTTATTGCTTCAGACGTAGGGCTGGCTAAAAGGACCTTCTCTATCTAACAATGAAGCTAATGTACTAAAAAAGAAATCTGTCGCAACAGCCTGAAAATTAAATCGATAAACTACAATACCCACTTTTAGGTACTGTTATTTCGGATTGACCATTTTCACAAGAAATCCATAAAAAGTTAAAATTACGTTAACTACCAATGAAAGAATCTTTATTAAGAAAATTCTTACCTTAAAAGTGTCTAAATTCATAAAATTTAGCATAAAAAGGGGAATATTTCCACACTTTTCAATTGAGAACAATGATATTTTATGGATGCCAAAAAAATTCGTGGCCGAAAGGAGAATGCATGGATTGCTTCTTTTTAGAACCTCAATAGCCGAAAATCAGTCCAGTTCTTAAAAAGTTCTGAACAAGCTCATTTTTCCGGAAAGACAAAAAAACCGCAGCTTTCGCTGCGGATTTTCTGCTATAAGTGACCCCGGAGGGGCTACTTATTAGTTTACTACAATTTATCGTACTTTAGGTTTTTCACGTGCTAATACCCGTATACATGGGCATCATAAGCATATATAGTAAATATAATTTGAAAAAATATTAAGCATAACTAAGTTAAATTCAAAAAAGGGCGGTACATTGGGCGGTACAAATTAACAGCATAGAAATGGGATCTGTCAAATTAAAACTTCGCCAAGGAACAGGAACTTCACAAAACATTTACATTCATTTTAATTACGGCAGAAAAAAGCAGTATCGGTACGCAACCGGGTTCAGTATAAAAAAGGCTGCACACTGGGACAAACAGAACAATGCAGTTAAAAATGTTCTAGCGGAACCCGATAGCAGTAATATTAATGCTGATCTAGCCGAACTTCTAACCTTTTCCCGACAAATGTTGAGAGATTTAGAGAAGGGAGATATTCCCTTCGATAATAGGATCATCAAGGAGCGGCTCATCAAATGGAATAGCAAGAATGGAGGGAAGCAAGAAGTAAAGTATTTGACAGATCACTACAAGTGGTTCGTAGAGTACTACAAAAGCAAGCCTCGGCCGAGTACCGGCAGACCTCTTGCTGAGAGCACGTTAAAGCCATATAAGAACACTCTCCGCATCCTTAAAGACTATGAGAAACATTTAGGTGGGAGGTTAGCCTTCCAGCATATAAACCTTCCTTTTCATTCTGAATTTATTCAATGGCTACAGGATAAAGAATACACGGATAATTATATAGGGACCCAAATTAAAAATATAAAAACGGTCATGCACGATGCTGTTGAAAGAGGGCTCCACAAAAATCTGGACTATCAGAAATCAGCTTTTACCAAACCAAAAGAAGAGGTAAACCATATCTACCTTACAATGTCTGAAATTAAACGTATTAAGGAAATTAATTATTCCAAACAATTACATTTAGATGTTGCCAGGGATCTTTTTGTCATTGCGGCGGTTACAGGTTTAAGAGTCTCCGACTATAAAAGCTTATCTACCTCGAACATCAAATCCTATAAAGGAATTAGATTTTTGGAAGTTAAAACGCAGAAGACTGGTAAGATTGTCCACATTCCCCTTCATCCCTACATTCAAGAAATACTGGAAAAGCGAAATGGTCAATTTCCGATGATGATCCCTGAGCAAAAAATTAATGAAGCTTTAAAGAGTATAGGAAGGAAGGCTAAGCTGAATGACGAAGTTGTTATTGAACGCACTGAAGGAGGCTCTCGAACTAGGACAACTTTTAAAAAGCACCAACTTTTGACCAATCACACCGCCAGACGGAGCTTCTGTACAAATGCTTATAAGGCGGACATGCCTGTAATTGATATTATGGCTATCAGTGGCCATACTTCAGAGAAAGTATTCTACAGCTATATAAAAGCTTCCCCGATGGAGCGATTAGAGAAGATCTCCAAACATGTTTTTTTTAGTTGATTACGGACCAAATAGTGAAAGAATCCTTATTACTTAGATGTCTTTTCTGGTTGATATGTTCTTATTTAAAAGTATTCAATTGACATTTTAAAAGCTCCCGAACCATGTTCAGGTTAAAACTCTGAGAAATAAATCTCACCAAAGGCTAAACCTCGGACTTAGAAAGGTATCATCACGTTCCAGATAATTCAGCCATCAATATTTTATTCTAAAAATGTGTGACTATGTCTCTAGCTTTTTAAGGCTTACACAATTAAAAACATGAAAAGCTTAGAGAATTTTCAATTCTTATCTTCAAATGATCGATAGCTCTCTGGCCAAGGTTTGTTTAAAAGCACTCCTTCAACGACGTAGGGATAGATATCCTGCAAAGTCTTAAATGACAAATCATTCTGCCGCCGACAAATCAAAGATCGGTTAATTGCAGTGAGATCTTTGTATCCGGCAGCTGCTATCAGCTCTTTTACTCCTTCTATGGTGTGTTTGTGAAAGTTGGCCACCTTCACCTTTTTGTCTTCTACTACCAGGCCTTTATTTAATGAGGGGTTGAGCGTAGTGACTCCGGTCGGGCATTTATTAGTGTTGCATTTCAGTGCCTGCACGCATCCGAGAGACAGCATCATGGCACGTGCGGAGTAACAACCGTCGGCTCCCAGTGCCAGCATTCGAACCACATCGAAGGAGGAGAGAACTTTGCCACTGGCCAATAGCCTTATATCCTTTTTAAAACCGAAACCGGTTAGGGTGTCATAAGCAAAGGGTAGACTGTCGAAAACATGCATACCAGCCCAGTGGATAAAATCATAGTTTGCGGCACCGGTCCCACCCTCCGAACTGTCTATAGTAATGAAATCGGGCATTATTCTGGTTTCCAGAATTGCTTCACAGATATCAATAAATTCTTTGGGTTTTCCAAGACAGAGTTTAAAACCTACCGGCTTTCCACCACTTAGCTCGCGCAGTTTTTGAATAAATTTGAGCATCTCATTATCCCCCGAAAACTCGGGATGTGCGGGCGGGGAAAAAACATCCTTATGCGGTTCAATGTTCCGGAAGCGGGCGATCTCTTCCGTATTTTTTCCTGCCGGAAGTAGTCCACCCATTCCCGGTTTGGCGCCCTGGGAAATTTTCAGCTCGATCATCTTTACCTGCTCTTCCCTAGCTTTGTCCCTGAAAGCTTCCGGATCAAAACTCCCGTCGTCATTCCGGCAGCCGAAGTAAGCCGTGCCGATTTGCCAGATAAGATCCCCTTCAAATGACCTGTGGTAATCTGTCAATCCGCCTTCACCTGTATTGTGGGCAAATCCGCCCAAATGTGCTCCAGCGTTTAGAGCACGAACGGCATTTGGTCCCAGGGAGCCATAACTCATTGCAGAAATATTCAAAATGCTGGAAGAGTAAGGATGGCTACATTGCGGACCGCCCACAACGAAACGCAGATCTCCTTCGATCTGGTCGACAGGGTTATTGGAATGCATCAGCCATTCATGGCCCCGTTTGCGATGGTCAAATTCACTGCCATAAGGCTGACTCATCAATTCTTCACTAGCCCGACTGTAAGCAATACGCCTCTGTATCCAGTTAAATGGGCGTCCCTCCCGGCTGTTTTCAATCGCTGCCTGCTGTATCACATGACGCTCTTCAGTTATGAATTCTTTAAAATGTCCGAAAAGCGGGAAATTGCGCATTACATTGTTCTTGCTTTGCAGCATATCGTACAGGCCAATCAGGATAGGCAGCCCAATTAATAAAAGTAACCACCAGAAGACCGGATAGTATAACCCAAGTACGACAAAAACTAATACAAGACAGAGGGATACCGTTTTAAATCCTTTTCGCATAATTTGCAGTTTATTGGGACATGACTTTAGTGTTGATGCCCACCACTGTGTTCTTGCTTGAGATACTTCCCCTGCGGACCCACTCCCTCGATATAAACCAACTGTGAGCCCAAATGCCCCGCCTTGGAAATGACAAAGACGGTTGCAATCAGGGTGATAAGAATAAGCCATTCCATCCATCGCTTGCCCCGAAAAAAGAAAAAGGCGACTCCCTTTAAAGCCAAGGCGACGGAACTTAGCCCTACAGTCCAGTAGGCATAAAATTCATGGGCTTCAAAAATTTTTTGAGTCTGTTCCGGCAAATCGGCAACGTGGGGATGGAAAACATAGGCGGCGAGTAGAGCACCAAGCCAACCCAGCCCAAGCACAATAAGAGTGGCAACATCCATTCCCTCTTTATATAAGAAAAAAGTGAGTATTTGGAATAGGAAGGCAACTATTAACAACACCACCGGGAAATGAACGAATAGCATGTGAAGGTTCGGAAAAGCATCAAAGGGAGCTGCTATGTCCTCCTGAGCGTCTGTTTCATTTAGAAGCGCCAGCTCAAGAGCCAGGCTGGCCGTAGATACTGAATTTATTGTAATCCAATGTACGCTGTCAGTCCTATTTTTTTGAAATCCATCAGAAGCGTGAATGGGAAGAATTCCAGGGCTGAAGAATAGCAATAGAGTAAATAGTGCCGTTTTTGTAGACAAAAATGTTCTCATACTCATAATTGATCAATTTTATTTGTTGAAAATCACTTATCCTGTTCTTACTAAAACCTATGCAGTGGTTATTCCTGTTACTCCTCCAGTAATAGCCACTTCACCTTCTATGTATTCTCCTAATGGCGCAAATTGACGGTGAGAAGATTTAACTTTTCAAAATAGAGATTGTTATTAAATTTCACCTTGTGTCAAGTTACCAAAGGATTGTAGGGACTGATAAATTGAGCTGTTATTCTTTTCTTAAAAAAGCAAAGGTTCTGATTTGTTTTCTTACCAGATAGCTAATAGTAAACAGCAAGAGGTGATGATGATGATAATGATTTGGAATGAGCCTGTTCTAGTGAGTTCTTGACTTTATAGAGCCCGTCAAGATGCGGGCTTTTGCGAATCAAAGAACCAAAAGCAGGAGTACAAAATCTTGCTCGACTGTTCCTGTCCCGTTCTGGGGATTTGGACTTAATAAAAGACCCCACCTATAATGGCAACTACCATGAGTAAAAGCAAAAACCAGAACAGCAGACCAAATGCTGCAGCTGTTCCTGCCGCGCCTGAAGTCATTCTGGTTTTAGTATCCGGCTCATAATCCACGGTTTTATCTGTTCTTTCTGAATCGCCGGAAGGACTGGCGAGGGCTATAAGCAGTCCAAAGACAAAAACCCAAAAGAATACAGATAACCATCCATAGCCCCAAAATTCTGGCCCCGCCGGAGTAAGCCAGAGTCTTCCTGCCCAGGAAGCTAAAACAAGAAATAGAAGAAAAACCCAGAACGCATTCCAGGGGCCACGTTTTTTAAATCCGTAAAATAAAACTATACCAATAAAAAGAGCAATAAAAAATCCAATTACAAATTCAAGTAATACCATAACATTTGCTTTAACGGTTAAAAATGGTGTTAGTCTTTTAAAGGTAACATTATTATCCAAAACAAGATCGGTGCTTTCTACTACCATGATTTTTAAACATTAGAAATTTCCACATTATTGGCAACCGCATTAACAATGTCACTGATTTTGCAACCATAGTCTTCACCTTGCTGGTTGAGCAGGAAGTTTCAAAAATTCAAGCCCCTAAGATCAGGAAAGAATTACCAGCGCTTTGAATGATGCCGTTATAAAACATGTCATTGATTTCAGAGAGGAATCAGATTTTTTCTCCAATTTAATTATTAAGTAAACTTTTCTTCTATTATAATTTATTATTGTAACGGGAAATATGTTAAAGAAAAATTTAGCAGCAAAAAAAAGGATAACCATTATGAATGGCTATCCCTTGGAATTTATTATTTCAAAGCTTTTAAACGTCGAGGTAATAAAGTTTAAAACTATTCCACTCATATCGGCTTAAAACTCCGTTGTCGTTAGTATCCCAGTTATTAAACACATATTCAGCGAGCTCATGCTCACTAATGTAGTTGTCGTTATCTAAATCAATATCGGTAAAGTACTCAGTATCATAAATCACGTCGTAATACTCTTCATACTGAATTAAACCATCATCATTTATATCTATAAAACCGACTTCTTCATTTACTAAATAGTCATCATAGAAATAATTGTACCCTATGAGCCATTCCTCATCAGATAGAAAACCATCCTTATCTGTATCGAGACCCGCAAAAGATTCTCTGAAGAAACCTTCTTCTATTACCCCCTGGGGATCGGCTCCTTCAGCCCAAGCAGAAAAATACTCATCTGTGAACTTATCAACAAATTCTTCTTTTTCAATAAGAAAATCATCATCCTGATCCCAGTTGTCAAAATCCTGTTGTGCGAATACACCTGTTGAAAAGACAACAAGAAAGCTGCTTAAAATTAATTTTAAGTTGTTCATAATATTAGATTTTTTTATTAATTATACTTCCTTTAATTTAAGAAATTAACCTATAAAAATAGCCTGTTCTTACTCGTTTAACGCTCTTTTAACCCGGCTTGTTAAGTGATATTAGAAATTTACCACAAGGTATAATCGATTAGCTCCGAAAACGAATTAAGTGTCCATGCCTCTGTGGACCCGGACGAACTATGAATTAAAATTTTCTGGGTAAATATCGCATAGGAAAAGCCGCCTCATTTTAAAAAACGAGACGGCTTTTTTCTATTCATCATTTTGATGCTTTTACCAAAAAGTCACATAATCTATGTAGTTGATAAACTCATCTTCGTCGATGAAATCGTCGTCATCGAGATCCCAATCATTGAAAAGTCCTTCATCCCATTCAGTGTAGGCTACTAGACTATCATCATCAACATCATAGATCTCGAACCATTGAGAATCGGCGAATGTATCGAACCATTCAGTTTCTTCAATAAATCCGTCACCATCTACGTCGTAGGCTGCAAAGTCGTCGTCGATATATGCAGAGTACATGCTGTCATAACCTATAAGCCATTCGTCTTCATCTATGAAATCGTCGTCATCGGCATCGGTAATATAAAAAGTGGTAGTATAAAATTCATCAGCGGTTAAAAAACCATCATCGTCAACGTCCCAAACATCAAAGTTATTTTGATAGGTATTTGGAACCTCATTCTCGTCCAGCATCCCGTCATTATCTTCATCAAAGCTACTAAAACTACCTTCCATAATAACGGTTATAGTCTGAGTAACGAGAAGATCGTCATCGTCGGTAATAGGTTCGTCATCAATATCCCATTCTCCGAAAATGCCATCGTCATCTTCAGCATAAAGTTTTAGCACGATCTCATCTCCATTTGGTTCGAGATTGGCATCGTCGTGGAGCAAAAGACTAAGGTCAGTATGTACACCTTCATCAATGAATAAAGGACCAGCAATAAAATTATCACTGCTTATTTCATCGCTGTGTACCGCGGCCAACCAGCTATCCTGGGTTACAGTTACATTCTGTACCATTATGATGTCACCGGAAACGATTTGATCCATGGCAGTAATAGTTCCTGTAAAGTTATCATCTTCCAGTAATCCATCGTCATCATCGCTACAGCTGTTTAAGCTAAATGCAAGAAGTAACAACCCAAGATACAATTGGTGTTTTGTAATTTTCTTTAGTAAATCTGTCATAGTGTGGGTTTTAATTTATAATTATTGTAAAGTGGTAATATTTAGTGGTTTAGTGCAAGTTTTTATCGCTAATTTAACGGCAATGTTAAGCCCTTGTAAAGGAATGAATGAATTAACCACCATATCTTAAAGTTTGGGAAAGGGAGAAGAGTGCTTGTAACCAAAGAAAAAAAGCTGTCCGAAAATGATATTTTCAGGCAGCTCTTTCTTAATTTAAAAATTTTAATCTTTTGTTGGAAATGTAAGCCTGACTTGAAAAATCCAAACTCTACTGCCCAACATCTTTCCGGGATTACTTACCAGGTGTCATAATAGACAGTATAGGCATTATATTCGTCCTCATCCCAATATCCGTCGTCATCTTCATCCCAAAGTCCAAAGAGGCCATCATCCCATTCATCATTGTCAACAAGACCGTCATCGTCTAAATCATAGTCGTTGAACCAGTCGGAGTCACTCCATCCTTCGTACCATTCATCTTCATCAAGAAATCCATCGTCGTCAAGATCATAATCTCCAAAATCTCCGACGGCAGCATAATCTCCATAAAGATTGGTATAACCCTCATTCCACTCATCTTCATCAATAAGATCATCGTCATCCGTATCTACCCAGCCATAGTAGGTAGTATAGAATTCATTGTCGTCCAGATAAGTGTCATCATCGACATCCCAGACGGTCCAATCTTCGTCGTAGGCCTCACCAAATTCATCCGAGTCCCATAATCCATCATCGTCAAGATCATAGTCTTCGAAGCCGTTTATCACGACTTCATCATCAATCGGTTCTATCTCGGTGTCATATTCAGGGATCGGCTCAGCTTCTTCGACGTTATCGCGACAAGCAATGAAGGAAGAACTAAGGGTAAATAGAAAAGTAAATAATAAAATTAATTTTTTCATAATTAAAATATTTATTGGTTTGGTTTCCACCAAATTAATTGAATCTTCTGCCTTCTTGAAATTTCGACTGCTAAAAATTTCACAAATAGAGGTCTCTCATACCCAGGGTGAATACCGTTGCACGGCAGTAAGTCTTCTGGTGGCGTTTTGAAACTTGTGGTTTAGTCTCACCTTTATTAGCCGTCGCCCTTGTTGGAAGTTGCCACAGAAGTATTTTTACAGCAAAAAGAACAAGAAAAAAAGAAGAAGCCGCTTAAAAAATTTAAACGGCCTCTTCTAATATTGTTTCTATCGACAATTACCAGGTATCATAGTAGGTATTATAGGCAGTGTACTCATTTTCATCCCAAAACGCATCATCGTCTTCATCCCAAATATCGAAGATACCATCATCCCACTCATCGTTATCAACAAGACCATCATCGTCTAAATCATAGTCGTTGAACCAGTCTGAGTCATTCCATCCTTCGAACCACTCATCGTCATCAATAAATCCGTCATTGTCAATATCATAGACTCCGAAATCTCCCACAGCACCATAGTCACCGTAAAGGTTGTTGTAGCCTTCGTTCCACTCATCCTCATCAATCAGATCATCGTCGTCCGCATCTACCCATCCATAGTAGGTATCATAAAATTCGTCATCATCCAAATAACCGTCTGCATCGGCATCCCAGGTGGTCCAGTTTTCATCGTAGGCTTCTCCGAATTCATCCGAGTCCCATAATCCATCGTCATCAAGATCATAGTCTGCATAGTCTGTCGCCTTGCAGGATAAAAATGAAGAACTCACTGTGAATAGAAAAGCAAGTAGTAAAATTAACTTTTTCATAATAAAATATTTAATGGTTTGGTTTGCACCAATTTAACTTAATCCTGAGCCTCCTTAAAATTTAGATTGCCAAACATTTCACAACAGAGGTAATCTCATACTCGAGTTTATAAACCTGAATAGACCTAAACTCCAATAAATATCCGGTGGTATCCTGAAATTGGCAGTTTAATCTCCCCTATAGGTCACCATAGTTCTTGTCGAAAAAGTTTTCATGTAATTCTGATAGGTTTCCAGACTCTGCTGGTCTTCTTTTATACATGAACTTAGGAAAACTGAAAGATCCAGACAGTCAAAATTGATAGGCACATAGTCCATGCCTACCAATATTTCGGCTACTATTCTTCTCTTGTCATAAAATATCTCCACATTTCTGGCTTCAAAGTAATGGGTAATAAGGCTCTTATGAAAATCTTTATATTTTACACTGCCGTCTGTACACCCTTCGCAAGTTGAACGAATAAAATGCTTCAATTCTTCAACTTTTTCATTTTTAAAAATCCTGTTCTTCATCTCCCGCATCATTTACTCAAAGATATTTTTTTTTAATTTTTTACATGGTATTAAACAATTGATTAATAAATGTTTAACCTATAAAGTGATTTTTTCATAAAATAAAATCTTCTTGCTCATTTTATGCTTTTGGACCCCATATAACTCTCTTTTAAACCGGAAAAAACTAGAGTGATTATTAACGATGCCAATAAAAACATGGATGGTATAATAGTGATAAGTGAAGACCTCAATATCGATATTTTTGATATTGTTGCAGATGGTCTGGATTTAGCTACTGACTTGGAAATTGAAAACTAAGAACTTAGATGTGCTGTACTTCAGGTGGAAGAACTCAAAACTTGTATTTCAATTGAAATGAGATAAGTATAGTAAAAGACCACCTAAAACAGGTGGTCTTTTCTTTGTAGCGTCCGATAACAGTAGAATCGAATTTGTAAGGTAATCTCAAGTAGGAACTTCAAATTCAAGGTCTTTTTTGAGGATGAGCCAAGTGTGAATAGAAAAAGCTACGATACTTCAAGAATATCCTATTTTATTCTGTTTTCCTCCCATTGAAAAATTAGTAAGCGGTCATCGGAGGTTTTGGCGGTTGTCCTGTAGTGTTGTGGTATATACATTAGAATTGTTTCCCTTGGATTTCGTAATTGGGAAAAGAGCTTGTTTCCAGAAATTCCGAGGCATTTCCTCATCTCCTGTATATCCCAGTTCAATAGCTTCTCCTTTTGCGGGCACATGGGCAGTTTTAAATAAATAATCCCATACACTAAGAGATATCCCAAAGTTTACCCCATTCTTTCTGGAGTTAGGCAATTCTTTGGCGTGATGCCAGGTGTGCATCTGCGGGTTGTTGAATACATATTTTAAAGGACCTAAAGGAACCTGAATGTTGGAATGGTTGAAATGGCCAATACCCAAGGCTATTACATAAACCAGAAAAAATTCTTGAATCCCAAACCCTATCATGGCAAGAGGAATATACTCAAGAGTTCGGTATACCACTGTCTCCAGTGGGTGAAAACGTAGATGAGTAGCAAAGTTCATTTCCTTTGCTGAATGGTGAACCTTATGAAATTCCCAAAGAAAAGGGATCCTATGTAATAGTCGATGGATGTTCCAGTGCAGAAAATCACGCAATACAAAAAGTGTTAGCAACTGCGCCCAAATAGGCCAAGAATCAATTTGTATGGCCGCAAGATTTGAAACCCCAAGTGAGCCAAGGGTGCTATTAAAAGCCTCTACAAAAATGTTTGACAGTGCGTAATATCCAATAAGCGAAAACAGAAATACGTTGAAAAACATATAAAAGATGTCTAACCAAAAATCCTGTTTAAATAAACGTTGCTGTTTTTTCCATGGACGTAAGGCTTCTAATAGGATAAAAAACAGAGAGATTCCCATCAGCCAGTATAAGAAGTTATTCCATGCGGGTTTGGTCAGTTCCTGGTAAACATAAAATCCATAGTCCCAGTATGAATTCAGGACTATTTCTATAATTTCATTTTTTTCCATTCTCCGTAACTGGTTCAGGTTCAAATATGGAAAGAGAACTAATATGTAAAATATCAGCTCTCATTGCACCTCTCTCTCAAATATTTCTTTATCAAATTACAAGCCATAACACCTGCGAATTAAAAATTATTAAAAAAACCACGCTCTTGCGTGGCTCATCACTACTTCAAATTAAAATTATTAAGCAGCGAATTTTTTGCAAGCTTCTTCACATTCTTTGCATATTTTCATGCAGGCCATGCATTCTTGTTCCTCATCCGTGTGATGACCACATGCATTAGCACATTCACCACATATTTCCGCACATTCCTTTGCAAGATGTTTCGCATGCTTTGAATTTGAAGCAACAAAACTCATTGTCGTATAGCAGATTTTAGCGCAATCCCTGCACAATCTTATTACTCGTGCAAGGTCCTCCATGTTTTTGTTTTCCAGTGATGCGTCAAAGCAAGTTTCACATTCGGTTGCACATTCTGCCAATGTTTGTAGCAGCTCCTTGTTTCTTTGTCCCATTTCCATAATTATTCAGTTTAATTTTGTATAAATCAGTCAATTGACCTGAAGTTAAGAAACAGTTTAGCACAATGCAAACCAGCAACTATAACTTTCTCACAAAATTATTGATGGACCCAAAAGTTACATCAAGCTAAATAATAATGGACAATTCTATCTTGGGGGAAAGGTTTGAGTCTTTTCTTTTTTCTAAAGATTGATGAAAGTTATCTTCAGCAAAAGAAAAACCCTTAAGAAAAGTGTAGAGGGAATTACTTTACCTAAGGGTTGGGTATCAAAAACCTTCACAAGAATATTTAAAAATCTAAAGCATACAGTTAATCATATAGTCTTTTCGTTCAAGGTTCTAATAAATAAGATGAATGGTAATAAGAAGGCCACTCAATAGAGTGGTTTTTTTATCCTCAAACAGAAAGAAGTTGCACTCCAAAAAGAGTTAGTGCAAACCGAACGTTAATTTTTTCCAGCCTACAATCGTCCTACATTTTTTTTCTTTGTTGCTTTTCATTCTCTTTGTAGGTCAAAAAACATCTGTTGTTTACTCATTTAAGATTTTATTTAATATATTTAAGAATACTTTGCAGGTTTTGTAAGTAACTTAATTACTACAACTACAAAATAATCTATATGTATTGGTTATGTCAGGTGCCCCCGTCTGTCCTTCTCAGTCTAACCTACAAACTTATGGACAAGATGTTTATTCCTGACAGGGACAGAAAAGTTTCTTTTTATAAGACCTGTAATTCGGTTTTTAGAATTATATTGATATTGGGTGTAATTGCTTTTATTTTATACGGTATCTTGTTTTACTAAACACCATCAGAAAAATCCCTCCCTATTGGTATTCCCAAGTTCATAAAGGTGCTTGTGTTCCTTTAGGAGAGGGTCCAACAATTCATTGAGCCCTCTTGAGGGGCTCTTTGTTGTTTTGGGACCCAGGCTTGTAGTTTCCCTGAGTCACCTCAAAATCCTTCATAAGCCTCATCACGAGCATCTGGCCAGTGTCGAGGTCCATGAGGTATTGCTTTACATAGTCTTGTATTTTTATTATCGTAAAATTTTCTTATTTTAAGTAAAAATCCGAGTAAACTTAATATAAATAAAAATGAAATATCTGAGACTAAGAATCACAAGTATAGTTTATGTACTATTGTTTGCCTTTCTTTTATCCGCCTGTGAAAACGATGCACAGGAAATAGACCTTAAACAAAATGAAGTACAGAGGTCTGCTGTTTATGACCAGATTCTGGATGATGAGGAATTATTTACTGAATTCATAAATAGAATGCATCAAAATGACCAGGCAGTGAACCTTATGGTCTCACACCGTGATATGATGCAGCAAATGTACAATCAAGAACATATGGAAATGATGATGCAGGAACATCCGAATATGATGGGCGCCATGATGCAGCACATGATGTCTGCTATGCAGCAGGATAACACCATGATGCGTCAGAATCCGCAAATACGTCAGCAAATGATGCAGAACATGATGAACATGATGGACCAGGATTCGGTTATGTACAATGAAATGGAACAAAGAATGCAACACCACCACATGGGAGGTCCTGACAGGATGAATTAAAATAGTTTTAATGACTTCTTAAACCCCTCGATGAACTGGACTGTTCGTTATCTTGTTATATTAAACACCACCAGCAAAATCCCTCCCTATAGGTTTTTCCAAGTCCGTAAGGTACTTGTATCCTTTAGGAGAGGGTCAAACAATCATTGAGCCCCCTTTGGGCTCTTTGTTGTTTTCGGGATACCTTATTTGAGACAGTGAACATTCCCCATTTTGTAGGGCTTTGAGGTTTCACAATGGCTCATCTTTAATCTGTAAGTGAATCATTTTTTTAACAGATGATAGGCTAGTGACAAAGTGTTAAAACCTTTGCTGTCCAAATTTTTTAACAGATGCTTTTTAATGAATTATGGTGATCACTAATTTATTTTACTTCATTTAATCTCGGTTTGTGCACCTTTAATCTAAAAAAAACAAGGAAACCGTGCAAATTAACAGAAAAATGGGAGGCTTAGAATTTTTGAGAAGCTACTTTAGTAGAAACATTTCCCTAAAGTGAACACAATGCTTTTTATAGGATTAGGTTTTGCCATTATTGCTTTTTGTGCATTTCTTCTTATAGGTTTTTATCCATTTTTCCTTGTTCGGAAAGGAAAACAAAAAGTGCAAAAAGGAAAGGAATAGAAATTTCTTTTTGTAATGCTGCTGAGTGGAACTTACTGAAGATCCATTATCAAATAGAGAAAATCTGATGAGTCATTTGCAGCCAGACAATAAAAGCAGTGAGAGCTGCAAATAAAATAATCCTGAAGACCAGGACAATGCCTTAAAGAAAAAGGAACTTCTTACCTCCTGATTTTGATCGCTTTTCTGTGACATAATAAACATTTAAATAAGGAAGTGTAGCTGCTAAATATCAATTCCTTATAGTTAAAAAAATCTTCAATCTACAGTAGAAACCGGCTTTTCCAGAGGTGACGTACTAAAACTTTATCAAATTTTTTAATGTGGTGTATAAGGCGTTCTATTTCCCCAGTTAAACGGGTCCTCAAATCTTCGAATTTGCTTAAAACATACTAAAAACAACCTGTAAAAAACCTTGTGCAACGGCATCAACGGGTTGCCAAACGGTTAAACATGTTAAATATAATCTAAGTGACTATATGTCATCATGATAGGCATTGATATTGATAACTTCTATAAAAAAGAAGTTCTTGGGAACACTGTTATACATAGGTTTGGCATATGGAGTTGTAGCTTTAAGCACAATACTGCTCCTACATTTCTATGCAGACAAGAAGTCTTACTCAGCCATTAAATTAAAAATCTTGAATATGCTGCGGAAAAAGAAAAAAAGATAACCCGCAAATTATAGCCTATACTTTATCGGGAACCAGTTCTACATAATTTTTCCCTTCATGATGCTGCCCGGCAGCAAAAAGAATGAAACTAGGCTATCAAACAATCAGAAAATATAACTCAAGTTTGGTAAAGCTAAAGATTGTCATTGTAAGAGAAATTTAAAGCAACTCGTTTTTTCCCGGGACTATTTTTAGCTTTATTTAAAGTTATTGAAAAGGTAGTTCCTTCTTTTTTGTTACTCTTAATTTCAAGACTTCCACTGTGCGCATCTGAGACTGCTTTAACTAAAGCTAGTCCCATTCCATAACTTCTCAGCTCCATAGCCTTATCACCATTGGTCGTGTTCAAGAAGTAAAATATCTCTTTTTGCCTTTCTTCAGAAATTGGTTCCCCTTGGTTGTGAACACGAATAGAAACGGACTCCTGGAAATTTTCTACCAATATAGAAACCGGCTTGTTCCATTCCCCATATTTTACTGCATTGCTTATAAAGTTTTCGAGGACTCTTGTAACCATCATTTTATCAAACACACCTACAACCTCCTCCTCACCACACTCTAATCTGATCTCATTCGAGTAGATCTGGGAAGCCTCCTGGTAGATCGTTGAAACACTCTCTACCAGATTAAATTCAGAAAAATCCATAAATATTCCCTCTCCTGCTTGAAGTGTTATAGAATCTAGCAGTCCCTCAATCAGGTCAAGAGATCTGTTCAAACTACTTTTAGCCATTTTCTTGATAACTTCGAGTCGCTCCTTTCCCTGATCATGCTCTATGGAGCTTATTGCCATATATGCGGCTGAAATAGGATTTCGCATATCATGAGCAAGAATACCAATCAATTTTTGCCGCATCTCTTGTAGAGAATTGCTGAAAGCGCTAACCGAAAAGAGCATGGCATTTTCGAGAGCATATTTTAGCACAATTCCTACTTCTGTGCTGTAAGCATCTTCTTCCATTAAAACTTCAGTCAATATGCGATGAAAAATTATGTATTCTCTTAAGATTTGATCTACTGTATAGCCAGAGGAGGAAGATCTTTGCCGTCCATGCTGGATACAATGCTCATAAACTTCTTCATAATGCTCCTTATCCTTAATAACATCAAAATTTTCTAAGCGATGTATTATTCTATTAATATCATCCATTAAATGAGGTAAATGATCTCTTAGAGCTATTCTGCTAGTAAAATTTGAAGCTTTTATTTCTTTCTTCACTGACTCCTCCCACATATTCAAAACCTTCTCCTTCTGGAGTTTCAATATTTCGGCTGCTTTTCTCATAAATAAATTAGATGGTAGCTAGGTTCTCCAATATAAGAATTTTATCAAAATGTTAAATGGTGATATTTTGCGAAGGAATCTTAAAAAATGGATTAAAAGAGAAAAAGAAGATAATTTTTCTTCTTATAATTTCAGGAGCTAGGGACTAAGCTAATGAAGATAAGCCGCAGCCATCGGGGTTCCTATTATTGTTTTTTATCTTACTGTAGTTAGAAGATCTTCTTAAACAGGTGGTCATTAGAAGTGACAAAAAATATTCATTACAACTTATTTCAAAGGCAAAAAAAAAAGAAATATTGACCATATCTGCATTTCTGACTGGTTAAGCGAAAAAAAGAAAGTTGAAGTAGGGACCTGGAATCAGTTCTCAGAGGATGGTTTTACATATTCAGATCACAATGGAACCTATGTTGACTTTTACTAAAAGGGATCCTATTAAAGCCCTTTTTGAAGCTCACGGTTGCAACCGTACATTGTTTTCTTTAAACAGTTGAATTTAAACGAATTACATATTAAAATGCGATCTATTTTAAATTAAATCAACGGCTCAGCAACGGCTCCAGCAACCGTCCAGCAACCGTTCAGCAACCGCTTAGGCAACGGCAATCCATTTACGGTTGCAACCGTTGGGCAACGGCTTCTACTTCTTAATTTTGGATAAATCTCTGCCAGGAGATAATATTTCTTCGAACATTAAACTAAATTCATGAAAAGAGTCAATAACATAACCTCTTTCCATTATCCGGAATCAAAATATGACTCTGAAAAAGCACATATTTTACGGTGAATCTTTCCTATAAAATCCTTTTGCTATTCAGAAGCTAACTTACTTTTACTTAATTAATTCATACTTGCCTTATTCCCTCCCTACAGGAACAATTTAGAGGTTATTAACCTGCAAAATCCTTGATATTTTCAACCGTTACCGTTGCACGACTACTTTAAACCTTAAAGTGTTGAAAATAAAGTAACTTAATTTTACAGCAATGAGAAATCAACGGCAATGCAACGGCCATAGCAACGGCAACGCAACGGCGATGCAACGGTGCCGTTGATGACAAATTAAAAGGAAATTCTATTTCTTAAAAAAATCTTAACTTTATTGCAGTTAATCTGTCTTAACAACAATCACCAAAAAGAATAACCTACCATATAAATGGCAAAAGCAGATATTGATTTTGAAAAAGAACTCTGGGATGCGGCGAACGAATTGCGCGGCGCGGTATCTGAGAATAACTATAAAAACTACATCCTTCCCCTTGTTTTCGTAAAGCACCTTAGCGAGCGCTATGAGGTGGTGCGGGAGGAATTGAAGGAACAGCTAAATGATCCGGAATCTGATTATTACACTACAGATAAGGAGGAGATGAATTATGTTCTAGAAGACCGGGATGAATACCGTTCCCGAAATACTTTTAAAATTCCCAAAACCGCTTCCTGGCAATATTTAAAGGACAATGCAGAGCAGGATGATATCAAGGTGAAGGTTGATGATGCCTTTGATGTGATCCAGGAACTTTTAACGGGGTATAACCCCCAGCTGGTGAATATTTTGCCGCGGATCTTTGTGCGGAGTGAACTATCTCCCAAACAAACCGGCGGAATCATCAACCTCCTCTCCCACCCCAAATTTTCTGAAAAGGAAAATCCCGAAAGCGATATTCTGGGCCGTATCTATGAATATTATATTGGCCGATTTGCAATGGCCGAAGGCTCGGGTGCGGGGCAGTTCTTTACGCCCGGAAGTATTGTAAGGCTGCTGGTGGAACTATTGGAGCCTTACAAAGGCCGTATCTTCGATCCGGCTTGTGGGAGTGGTGGGATGTTTGTGCAGAGTTTGAAGTTCATCAAAGAACACGGCGGAAACAAAAAAGACATCGCGATCTACGGACAGGAAATGACCGCTCAAACCTTGCGATTATGCCTGATGAACCTGATGCTGCGCGACCTTTCTTTTGATATTAAACTGGGGAATTCTTTGCTCGATGACAAGTTCCCAAACCTCAAAGCCGACTATATCATTGCCAATCCGCCATTTAATCTGAGCAATTGGCATCCGGAGGATCTGCCCGATGGCGATCCCCGGTTATTTGGTCCCAAAGAAGAATTCACTACAGATGGCAGCGCCAATTATATGTGGATGCAAACCTTCTGGCACCACCTGAGCGACACCGGAACTGCCGGAATTGTAATGGCAAATGGCGCGATGACCTCCAACAACAAGGGAGAAAAAAACGTGCGGCAGCATATGGTAGACAATTCTATGATAGATGCCATCGTGCGCCTGCCCGATAAGCTGTTCCTCACCACCGGGATCCCCGCCTGCCTTTTCATCCTGAGCAAGAATCGCGACGGAAAAGACGGCACCCACCGCGAGCGCAACAACGAGATCCTGTTCCTGGACGCTTCTAAAATGGGCACAATGGTCAGCAGAAAACTGCGGGTTTTTAGTGATGATGATATTAATAAAATTGCTGAAACCTACCACAAGTGGAGAAACCGAGACGGAAATTACGAAAATGTTGAAGGGTTCTGTAAAGCGACCGCTTTGGAGGAAGTACAAAAGCAGGATTACAAACTCACCCCTGGAATCTATGTTGGGACAGAAGCCGAAGAAGACGACGGGATTCCTTTTGAAGAAAAAATGGAAGGGCTCAAAGCGCAGTTACTGGAACAGTTTGAAAAAGGGGAAAAATTGAAGGAAAAGATTAAAGCGAATTTTGACAAAACATTTTAAAAAACAAAAAAGTGGCCTTAAAAACACAATGACAAAAACGATTGAAAGACTGGCTTGGGTGTTCCTCATCTTAGGAATTACAACTTTAATATTCTTCCTAAGAAAAAGCTCAATCGATGGATTTGAAGTATTTACAAAAAACGATACCGATTATACAACAACCGGTCAATTCGGTGATTTTGTAGGAGGTGTAATTGGTACCTTTTTCGCATTAGCAGGTACATTACTAATCTATTTATCTTTTAGTGCTCAAACAAAAGAGAATAAAAGAAACGCCTTCGAATCATCATTTTTTGAAATGATGAGAATTTATAGGGAAAACATAAATGAACTTAGATATCGAAAGTACAAACTTGATGACTACATTGTTTATGAAAATAGACAGGTAATTCGTGAAATTTTCAATGAGTTTATTGAATGTTACCGAGAAGTCAGGAAATTTTCTAACTCAACTAAGACTGAAGATTACCTAAATCCAAAATATGCCGAGAAGTTAAAAAAAGTTGTTAAGGACATTAATCCCAAAATCAGTTTAATTGAATTAGCTAGGATCGATATTGCTTATTCTATCGTATTCTATGGACTTGGCGTTGAGGGAGAATCTGTTATCAGGAAGAACATTAGAAAAAAATATAACTCCGTCTATTATTATAAGCTGTTGTATTGGATGAAAATGAAACCCAAAAAATCCAATAAGGATCGATATAATAATTGGAAAAAGTCAAGAGATTTCCCACTTAAAGATTTACATAAACTTGTTGATGAATTATATGCGAACAGAAACCATTTAGGAAAAACTGATGGATTCTCAGAATTAGCTAAAGACTTTAAAATGGATCTTGATTATGAAAAATATTATGGAGGTCATCAGTTCCGACTGGGGCATTTCTTTCGACATTTATTTCAAAGTTATAAGTACTTAAATAATCATATGGATTTGACTGAAAATGAAAAATATGCTTATGGAAAAATGTATCGTGCCCAGCTTTCTACTTATGAGCAAGCATTACTTTTTATAAATAGTATTTCTTCCATAGGTATGAAATGGGAATTTACACCAGAAAAACAAACTGACGCTAACATTAAAACCAATCTAATTACTACATACAATCTAATAAAGAATTTACCTGGTGAACATCTATTTGGAATTAGATATAAAACATACTACAAAAACGTTGAATACGAATCTCTTGAACAATTGAAATAACTTTTGCTAACCTTATATAAAAACAATGTTCAAAACTATCTCAAATCGAAATTTCGTGCTCGCTTGCAACGCCTGATCGTCCTACGGACAATCACGCTCGCCAGCTCGCCCTGTTTTTACACGGGACTTTACCTGCAATTAGCAGAATCAAGAAATGAAAAAATTTAAAGGATTCATACCAGGAGAATTAATAAATTCCATTAAGGACAAAAAGTGCATTTTGTTCGTAGGTGCAGGATTATCATCTTCTGTGAAAAGAAGCAATGGTATTAATTTACCAAATTGGAAGTGGTTTTTAGATGAATTATTGGAATTCGCCATTGACAAAAGAGTCATTTTCTCTGTTAATCCTGATGATATTAAAGAAATGATTCAAAATGATAACTTGATAATGGCTGCTCAAGAAATTCAGGAGACAATAAGTAATCACGATTTTGGAGATTTTTTACAGCAAGTATTTCGAGATAAATATGTAAAGCCGTCTGCTACTCATAAGCTTTTACCGCAGATTCCTTTCAGAAGTATAATGACTTCAAATTATGATAATTTAATTGAAGGTGCTTATACCCTGCATCACTCTGGAACAATCCCTAATAAATTTACGCAAGAAGATCTACTTAATATTTCTTCCCCATTAAGAAAAGATGATTTCTATATTTTTAAAGTTCACGGAGACCTTGATAGACCAAATACAATAGTTTTAGGAAGTAGAGGTTATCAAAAATTATTTTTTAGATCACCAGAGTATAGGCAGTTTCTTGAAACATTATTTTCTGTTTATACAGTTTTATTTATTGGATACGGGGCTTCTGATCCAGACTTAGAAAATGTGCTTGACAGACTTAGCTCAATTTTTAATAGAACCATTGACAAGCACTATATTTTGCTCCCAGATCACAAGTTTAATTTCGCAGAGAAAAAGAGACTTCTACTTGATAAGAGGTTAGAAGTTATTGAATATAAAATTGATGAAACACATACTCAAGTTGATGCATTCTTGTCTGATTTAACAGAGATTTTCAAAGAACAGCAAATGCCTGAAAAAGAAAATAAGAAATATGATGCCTTTATAAGCTATTCCCATAATAATATTAAAGAAATTGAAAGATTAAGGTCTTTCTTGATGGATGTTCGACTTTCAGTTTGGTATGATATGGAACTCAAACCGAGTCAAGACATTCAAAACACACTAACCGAAGCAATTAATAATAGTCGATTTATGATTATTGTAATCACTAAAGATTATTACGATTCTGAATGGTTAAAGAAAGAATTAGAAATAGGTTTACTGAAACAAGTAGAGGGAAAGATTAATGTTATTCCTATTTCAATAGGTCCAATAGATTTTCAAAGATTGCCCAAGGAATTACAAAACATTCATTTTTTACAGCTCAATGAAAATTTTTCAATTGACGATTTAAAGCCATTAATTAAAATGATGAAAAGGGATCAATAAAAAAAGTAGTTATCGATGTATATGAAATCTTAGCACACTTTGGGATAATAAGCTTCATATAACCGTTATGTGTGATTTTAAAAAAGTAAATTTACCTTTATTTTTAACTCTATGTGAAATAAAAATGTATATTTGAGGTAAATTTACCTTGAATGATAAATGAGATTTTAAAAAAGAGTTTTAATCTTAAAGAAGAACTGTCCTTCGAAAAGCTTCTAAAGGAAAAGTTGGAAAAAACAGGTCTGACCAAAACTCAATTCGAACGACTTTCAGGCCTACAACGGCGTAGCTTAGATGGCATTGTAGATAAGACTTCGAAACAGACAGACATAATTAATTTACTAAAACTTGGTGAATTTTTAGGTTTAAGCTTGGAAGAAACGGTTATGCTCCATTTTAAGGATCGTCCTTCTTTTGAAATAAAAGATTTACAGAATTCTATGGATATAACTTTTATTAACAAATACTTTGACTTAAAGACCTTAGCCTCCTTAGGTTTTATAGATAAGAAGGATACCGTAGAAGGATTAAGTGATAGGATTTGTGAATTTTTTGGTTTAGACAGCATTTACGATTATGAGCAAGAATTAGGCGAGGCTTTATACAGTAGAACTAAAAGATCTTTCAATGATAAAATGAAAGATTTTTGGATTAAATCATCTTATAAATATTTTGAATTAATTGATAATCCAAATGAATACTCGCGGGAGGAATTATTGGAGTTAATTCCAAAGATAAAACCTTACACCCAAAATGTTCCAGAAGGTTTATTAACTGTTTTTCGTGCTCTCTATAACGTTGGTGTCACAGTTGTTTTTCAACCTATGTTACCTAAAACACAAATCAGAGGTGCGACATTTGTAATAAAAGGTAAACCTTCTATTGTTATTACAGATTTAAATAAGAACTACGCTACCATTTGGTTTGCACTAATTCACGAACTCCATCACGTTTTATTCGATCTTGAATTATTGCAAAAGGTTAAATATCATTTAACTGGTGAACCCGATTTGTTTTTAATCCAAGAAGATAAAGCAAACCAATTTGCAAGTGACTATTTAATTTCTGAAGAAAAGATGAGATATATAGAACCTCTCATAAATAATCATTTAATGGTTAGTCGGTTTGCGAAAGAATGTCAAATTCATCCATCAATAATCTATTCGCAATTTCAATTTCGACAATCAGAAAAAGGAAATAATTATTGGGCAGCTTTTAGGGATTACTTTCCTGATGTAGAATTGGCCAAAAAAAATCTTTACATATCTAATTGGGACGCTAATTCACTGGAAGAAGCTTCAAAAAGTATAAAGAAACTACTAACAACTTAATTTTTAAAAATGGCCGATAATCAAAAGAAAAAAGAGAGGAAATTATCCAAAGAAGATATAGAAAGATTAGAACTTCTTCAAAAGTCAGATGAAATAAAAGGGGAGCAATTATCAATAGATGTTGACTCCAACATAATATTAGAAAATCAGGCAGAAAAGCTAATTGGACAACAAATCGACGACCCAGTCCAGAAGTTCCAATTGTACTATAAAGGTTTAAATAAATTGCTTAAGGATAACCTCCCAAAGGGAAAAGAAAACGAAGAGGTTAGAAGAATCATTTACGATGAAAAGAATATTTTAATAAATCGAGGAGCGAAAAAAGACGATAAAGGTATCAGAGGAAGTGATGGTAGAATGGCCTATTTAGAAGACTTAGAAATTGCTATTCAAATAGTTGCGGATTGGACAAGGAAAAAAGGCAGCTCTACGGATTTATATATGGCTTTCTGGGATAAAAATGAAGAATTGGGATATGGTCATCAAAATTAAAGCTCCAACACTGCTTAAAGGTTGCCTATACAGAAAAGGTTAAACTAGGCTCAAATTTAACTTACTTAAAAAATAAAACTATGTCAGGATGTACAGCACCAGTTTATGGTCATAGAACAGCTAGCGCAGCGGCTAATTGCCCAGTTTGTAGATACAAATCACGTGGTCGTAGAACTTATTCTTACTTTGAACCAACACCTATACCCAGTTTTTCTGGAGGTTCATCTGGAAGAAGTGGAAATTATAATAGCAGTAAGGGAAGAACAAAAAAACCAAGTTGGTCAAATTCAAATTCTTCAATTTATTATACTCCAGCAGAAATCAAGACACTAACTCCTGCAAGAAAAATTGTAGAAGAAAGGACAAAAAAACCTGATTTAAGGGATGTTTTTCTTTGTCACGCTTGGGATGATAGAAAACATAGTGCAAAAGATTTATATGACCTACTTGTATCTAAAAACATTTCAGTTTGGTTCAGCGAAAAAGATGTACCGTTAGGAACCTCTCTTCTACGTGAAATTGACAAAGGCCTTGCAAAATCTAAAATTGGCATCGTATTAGTAACTCCAAAATTTTTAGAAAGAATTGAGAATTCTGGAATTGCTGATAAAGAACTTTCCGCTCTACTTGCTACCGACCAACTTGTTCCAATTGTTCACGATACTACTTATGAAGAATTAAGGGATGTTAGTCCTCTATTGGCTTCTAGAAGTGGTTTAGATACCTCAGAAGAAACTATGGAAGTTATTTCCAACAAATTTGCCGAACTAGTTGCTGTAGAATTAGTAACTCAATTCTAAAATTATTGAACTAACAGATGCCGGAAAACTGGAAAACTTATAATCTTGAAGACCTCGTAACCAAATTAGGTGATGGTATCCACGGCACACCAAAGTATTCTGAAGATGGAGAATATCACTTCATAAATGGAAACAATCTTGTAGATGGCAAAATTGTAATTAAATCGGATACAAAAAGGGTTACAACAGCTGAATATTTAAAACATAAGCGTGAATTAAACGATAGAACCCTACTGGTCTCCATAAACGGGACCATAGGAAAAACAGCATATTACCACGGCGAAAAGGTGATGCTGGGAAAAAGTGCTTGCTATTTCAACGTGAAGGAAGGTGTAAATAAAAAATTTATCAAACACGTAATCTCAAGTAAATATTTCCTTGATTATCTGGAATCTAACTATACCGGTTCTGTAATTAAAAATGTCTCTCTTAAGTCAATGAGAGAATTACCTATAAACCTTCCTCCCCTCCAAGAACAAAAATCCATCGCTTCCATCCTTTCCGCTTTGGATGACAAGATCGAGCTCAATCTCCAGATAAACAAAACCCTGGAAGAAATGGCAATGGCTTTGTACAAGCACTGGTTTGTGGATTTTGGACCTTTTCAGGATGGGGAATTTGTAGAATCGGAATTGGGTGAAATTCCGAAGGGATGGGAGGTGAAACCGTTAGGAGAATTTATTCAACATCAAAAAGGGTTTGCTTTCAAATCAAAGTGGTATCAAGAGGCAGGTAAAATGGTTGTTAGAGTAAGTGACACCACTGACAATTCAATAAATATCGATTCTTGTAATAAAATTTCTGAAGAAATGGCTTCAGATTATTTAAGGTATTCTCTAAAAACTAATGATATTATAGTTGCAACTGTAGGCTCTTGGCCTCCAAACTTTTCCTCTGTAGTCGGCAAGATTGTACGCGTACCTCCAACAGCAGAAAATGCTTTATTAAATCAAAATGCTGTTAAATTAAATATGGCTTTTAATGGAAAAGAACAGCAAGGTTTACTCTACACTACTTTAAAATTGGATCGCTTTCTAAATTACATTGTAAATTGTGCACAGGGAAGTGCTAATCAAGCAAGTATCAAACTGACTGATATATTCAATTTTCCCATACCATATAGTGCAAATGCTAAATTAGATAGCTATAAAATACAAGTTGACAATTATATAACTCTACAGAATAGTAATATTCTTGAAAACCAAACTCTAACTCAACTCCGCGACACCTTACTTCCTAAACTCATCAGCGGGGAAGTCCGCGTGAAAGATGTGGAGAAAACCTTATCTGAAGTCTTATGACACAAATGATCGAGATCACGGTGCAAAAGGCTGCCATAGAGTGCCTCAAGGAGTTGGGGTACACTTATAAAGAAGGCAATTCCCTGCAGCGGGATCTCAAAAAGGTGGTTCTGGAGGAGGATCTTCGGAAATTTTTAGTGAGCTCCTATCCCGGCGTTCCGGCAACCGCCATTAATGAAGCCCTTTCAGCTTTTACGCAGCACCAGGGAATGGATCTCGATCACCGCAACCGCGATTTTCATCTTAAAATGACCCAGGGGGTTTCCATTACCTGGAAAGATGCTTCGGGCAAAGAACAGGCCCGGCACCTCTACCCTATCAACTACAAGGAACCGGAGAAAAATACCTTTGTGTGTGCAGATGAAGTAAAGATCATTGGCAAGAACAGCCGCCGCACAGATCTGCTCGTCTTCATCAACGGACTTCCGCTCATTGTTTTTGAGTTCAAGAATATGTTTGATCCCGAGGTGGGTGTGGAAAACGCGCACCGGCAAATTGGGCATTACTTTCAGGATATTCCGCAGCTGTTTGATTACAATGCCATCACGGTAGTTTCAGATGGACTGGAAACCCTGCACGGGATGTACAACTCTTCGCTTAAGTGGTTTGCTCCGTGGAAAAGTCGGCACGGGGATGACCTTCAGCAGAAACAGGAACTTCAGCTGGAGACTTTGCTGAAGGGATTATTTCCGAAGAAAACCTTATTATACTACCTGCAAAACTTCATCTTCCACGAAGACCACAACGGGAAAATAATCAAGAAAGGCGCAAAATATCACCAGTACTGGGGCATCAAAAAAGCGGTGGACAGCGCGGTAGAAAATATAAAACCCACAGGTGACGGCCGGCTGGGAGTGATATGGCACACGCAGGGATCGGGTAAAAGCATTTCGATGGCCATCCTTACCGGGATCCTGCGGCAAATGCCCGAAATGAAAAATCCCACCATCCTCATCCAGGTAGACCGCAATGACCTGGACCAGCAACTCTATGAGAATTTTGTGCTGTGCAAAGACCTGGTGGGCCACGTACAACACGCCGATACCACAGATGAGCTGCGGGCCCTGCTGAGCACCGATGGCGGCGGGGTGATCTTTACCACCATTGAGAAATTTCGGTTAAAAGAACTGGCTTCGGGAAAAGAGCTCTCCCACCCTGTACTTTCTGAACGTACCAACCTTATCGTGATGGCAGATGAAGCCCACCGCACCCAGTACGGGTTCCATAGCGGCGGCTTTGCGCAGAACATAAGACGCGCCTTGCCCAATGCCTCCTTTATAGGCTTCACCGGAACTCCCGTGGATGGCAAAGATGCCGATACCCAGCAGGTATTTGGCCCCACCATTCACACCTACGATATCAAACAGGCCGTGGAAGACGGTGCCACGGTACCTATTTATTACGAACCTAAAATGGTTCCGCTCAACATCAAAGCCAAATATGATAAGGAGCTGGATGAAATGGAAGAAGATGAGGACGAGGAGAACAATGCCGTTTGGGCTGCGATAGAAGATGCCGCCGGGGCAAATGACCGGGTGGAAAGGGTTGCCAAAGACATCCTCACCCATTTCAGGGCCAGGACCGAAAGCCTGGAAGGCAAAGCAATGATCGTTTGTATGAGCCGCAAGAACTGCGTGAAAATGTACAACGCCCTCACTGCGCTGGAAGGTTGCCCTGAAATAGCAGTGATAATGACCGGAAACATCAGCAAAGATCCTACGGAATGGAATCCTCACATACGAACCAAAGAAGCGATGGAAGCCATAAAAAAGCGTTTCCGCACGCCTGAAGATCCGCTGCAGATCGTGATCGTGCGCGATATGTGGCTAACGGGATTTGATGCCCCCTGCGCCCATACAATGTATGTAGATAAGATAATGAAAGGCCATAACCTGATGCAGGCGATTGCAAGGGTGAACCGGGTTTTTCAGGACAAACCCAACGGACTCGTAGTTGATTTCATAGGCATCTCCGGCTTTCTGGCCGAAGCTACCAAAAAATACACCGCCGGAGGCGGGGAAGGAAAACCCACTCTGGATCTTGAAGCCGCAGTGGAAATTTGTCTGGAGCAGTTGGAGAAAGTAAAGGATTTAATTGGTGAGTTTTCTGCGGAAACAGTCAATTCAATGCCCGAAATGGACAGATTGAAATGGTGCAACAGTAAAGTGAACAGCCTTTTAAAGTCTGATGCCGTTACCGATGCTTTTTTGCTTGAAGAGCGTAAGCTGGCAGAACTGGTGGCAATGACCAGTTCAGATCCCCGAATCTGGGAGATCCAGGAAGAGTTGGCGATCATTCAGAAGATCAGGCAGCTGATCAGAAAGATCAAATTCCCTCCCGGTCCGCGTAGGGAAAAGAATGAAAAGATAAAAGACCTGATAAGCAAATCCCTGGAATCTCAGGAAATTGTGGACCTGGCAAAAATGTACAACCTGGATAAGATCGATATTTCCATAGTAGACGATCGGTTTCAGGCCATTGTAAAAGAAAAAGGCGACGAGAACATCAAAGTCGAATTGCTGCGCAGGATCATCAATGACGAGATACGGGTGCGAATGCCCAAGAACATCCGCCGGATGCGAAAGCTGAAAGACGAGCTGGAAAAAGTGCTGAGCAACTATCACCGGAATTCCCTGGATTCCATAGCCGCGATTAAGCATCTGCTGGACATCGCAAATGAATTTCAGCAGGATGACATCAGGACCAGGCAACTCGGTTTAACCGAAGATGAACTCGCATTCTATGACCTGTTATCGGCCAATGAAAAGTTACTCAACCAATCCGGTCCCATCCAGGACCTGGTGCATACGGTAGTAGCTTCCGTTAAGAAAAACCTCCAGCTCGACTGGACCAAAAAAGAAGATGCCCGTGCCGCTATTCGTTTGGCGGTGAAGAAGGAATTGCGCGGCAAAGTGCCGTTTTCGGAACTGGACAATTTGCTGAAAGAAGTGATTGAGCAGGCTGAGGGGCAGTATAGGGATTGGCCGTTGGAGGCTTGATTTTTTGGCTAACTTATTTTAGCCTTCACTTTAGAAAATTTAATTTCCCACCCCTCCTTTTGATCCTTCTCAGGATTTATAATCCATAACTTTTTTACCAGTCCAAATTTTAAGAAGATCTCAATTGGTCATTTTCTTTACTGTCCTAAGTATTTGTTTTACAGTGAGTAACATATAGAATCGAACGGAAATTCAGTAAAATTCACGAAAATTAGGAAAAATGAAGAAAAATTGACTTAAATGCAGAAAAACTGTCCAAAACCAGCCGAATCGGTTTAGCGCATTTTTTTAAACTCATATGTTTGAAAAATAATTAAAACAAACAAAAATGAGTAAAATTATTACCCAGGTACATGGAATCTCTCCAGAAGAGCTGCGAGAAGATTTGCGAAGAGAAATTAAGCAGGATCTTAGAGAGGAGCTGCAGGCATTTTCAAAACTTTTCGCCCCTAAAGAACCCACTGAATGGATTACGCGGCAGGAAGCCGCTGCCTTAATTGGAGTATCACTGGTTAGTATTCATAACTGGACCAAGGTTGGGGTTATCCAAGCACATAAAATCGGAACCAGAATCCGATTCAAGAGGTCTGAGATCGAAAACATTCTACTTAATTCAAACAAAAGAGCTTCAAAATAACATGGCAGTTATACATGAAGCTCAATTTTTTAACTCCCGGATTCGTAGTCCGGAAATAATTACATATTATGGCGGATATACCTAAAAAGGACGAAGAAAAATTCTTCCAGGAAAGCCAAGACTACTCCAAAAATTGATTTAGTGTAATTTGTTCGTACTTTTCCCTTCTTCTATTTTATTGATAAAAAAAAGGCTCAGAACGATTTGCTCTAAGCCTTTTAGATTCCACACTTTCTCTCCACTAAAGATAAGGGCGGGCTATTTCATCTGCTTGTGCGTGATTTTCCGTACGTTTACTGATGTCTGCTTTTTGTAACACGGCTTTTCCTCCTCATAATTACCGGCGACCGATAAAGCTATTCAATTCGAGCTTCCCGCGGAGAAGTTTTACGTTCATAAACCAGATGGCAAAGTCCATGCTTTAGCAGGATAAAAACTACTTTTTCACAAATACAATGCTCGACTTAAACGAACACCATAATCCGCACCAGGATTTGTCTTACCATCACCAACACGTTCTGCAATTGCTGCCACTGCTATATCCCTCCGTATAGGCAAGCGCTCTTTTTCGGCGGTATCAATAAAAGCTTCTATTTCTTTCAAAGTAAGGTCTGTACAATAAATGGGTGCTCCCGGTTGCTGTCTCCATGAATCTTTCAGTGAACCAGAATAGAATGCATCAAACCCGGTGTCATTAACTAATTTCATAGTCACCTCCCGGTCAATTTTACGGTCTGCCGCTATGGGAATCGCAATACGATTTGGACTTGCTGCCGATTTTCCTTTTTTCGCCAAAGAAGCAGAACCAATGGCATTCCATGCTTTGGCTATTGAACGTCCTAATTGTTCTTCTACCCATAAACTTTCTACCTGACCGGCTTCTATCCTTTCAATTTTATTATCTCTTTGCGGATAATAGTTTGATGTATCTATCACAATGGTCTCTTCCGGAACATCTGCAAAAAGTGGTGCAGTCTCAGGAATACTGTTTAAGGGAATGGATAAAATAACTACATCCTTATCCTTTACTGCTTGTTGTGCAGTAACTGCTTCAGCTCCCGTCGCGAGCACCTCGGCGGCAATAGTTTCCGGACCTCTGGAATTTGCGACACTTACTTCATGACCTGCTTTTGCTAATGCCAAAGCCAATGTTTTACCAATATGACCTACACCTAAAATACCTACTTTCATTTTCTATCTTTTTTGAGATTTACTATTTCTTTAATATTTATGTGCAAAGTTATCAAAAAACACTTTCCTTTGTATAGTCCTTTCCCAAAGGAAAGTGAATTAAAGAAAGCTTAGTATGCCTAAAAAACAAACTTATTTATCCTGTTTGGATACGCTAAAACCCGTACGGGACGCCTTAGATGTTATTAACGGAAAGTGGAAATTACCGATTATTATTTCGGTTATGGCGGGCAATGAACGTTTTACGGATATTCAAAACAGTATCCCAGGAATCACACCAAAAGTTTTAGCAAAGGAGTTAAAGGATTTAGAGCAGCATCAACTGATAAAGCGAACTGTAATCGATGACATTCCGGTAAAAATTCTATATCAACCGGACATCCATGTCAACACCTTAATACCTATAATTGATGCTTTAAAGGATTGGGGGCTGAAACATCGGGAGCAGTTATTTTTTGGAAAGTAAGAGTAATAAAAATATTTCTTCGTATGACGCACAACTCTTTATATTCAAAAACGTATATAGCTATTTATCACTTGGTGCCGCGGGATAACAGCAGGTTTACAGTTGAATAGTAAATAAGCAAGATTTGCAGGAAGTAGTTGTGGTCTATGGCAAAGAACCTAATATCGGGCCACACATTGGGCGGTACAAAAACATAAAAAAATCCGCAAACACTTAATTATAAGCATGTTGCGGATTAACTACGTGACCCCGGAGGGATTCAAACCCCCAACCCTCAGAGCCGAAATCTGATGCGCTATTCAGTTGCGCCACGGGGCCTTCAAGAGGGCGCAATTTACGCAAAAAGTTTTAACTCATAAAAGACTTTCTCCTTGTTATTTCGACGCGTCAAGAAAGTTTTTTATCAGTCATTTTCAATGTTCAACTAGAAATTACAGAAATACATATAGATCGCTGACGACGGTCCTCACCCTAACTTCAGATATTAAGAACGCACAGCTGTCATCCTGAATATTTATTGTGATAAGCATTAAAAACAAATCCCCGGCAATACCGGGGATCGATTAACTATAAAAGAAAATCCAACTATTGATTTTCCATTATTCTAACCATTTTTGGTTTTAATGATTCACCGCTCCTTTCAACTTCTACCTCTACCGTCTGTCCTTCTTGCAGGGCATCAAATTGCACCTGCTCTCCGTCCCTCATTATCTGGGTTTCATTAGAAAAATAAAGCTCAATAGTAGTCGTGTCGTTTAATCTAACATAAATTTCTTTTTGTTCGGAATCTACTATAATTGCTTGCCCCGTGTAAGTTCCCGAAGGCACAGTTTGAGTATTCTCAAGTTCTTTAGTTTCCAGACCTGAAACTTCCTGACTGGAAATATTTTCTGAAGTTTGTTCAATATCCCCTGCCGGAACATCATTAACATCCCTTTCCCCCTCACTTTTGCATGAAACAACAGCAGCAAAAGCAAGCGCTCCAACAGCTAAGTTTAGAAAGTATTTTTTCATTTTAGTATATATTAAGTTTACAAATAGAAGTGCTTCTTTAATGTTAAACGGCACCACCCTCACGAGCAAAATTAAATCTTATGGCTTAGCATCTTATAGGTTTAATCAAACTTTAAACCTTACGCCCGTCTTTTTAACCCTTCATTAAGATAGGAAGCACAATTCTATTATGTTAAGCAAGTTTCCGCTTTACAACCATTGAAATAGTTTTTCCGTCTGCCCTACCTGCCAATTCTTTTGAAGCTGCTCCCATAACTTTTCCCATATCCTGCATTCCGGTAGCGCCGGTTTGGGAAATGATCTTATCAATTTCGTTCTCTATTTCCTGCTCACTCATTTGCTCGGGCAGGAAACTTTCTATTACGGCTGCCTGGTCGAGTTCGGGTTGGGCAAGATCGTCCCTCCCCTGCTCCTTATAAATAACTGCACTTTCTTTACGCTGTTTTACAAGGCGCTGTAAAAGTTTAAGTTCTTCATCCTCACTCAATCCTTCTTTTCCCGAAGCATCGGTCTTTGCTAACAATATTGCACTCTTAACTGCTCTTAAAGCTTCCAACCTATTGCTGTCTTTGGCCCGCATGGCCTCCTTCATCTCGGCCATAACTTTATCCTGTAAACTCATTTTAAAAGAATTTTATTAGTCCTGCGAAGATAACGAAATACGACGGAGCAAGTTCTGTCCCAGCACAAAAAACCTGAGCCCGAAAATTAAAAACGGGATATTTGGTAAAATCGGATGACCCCAATTTCAAGATTGATAAGATAAAAAATAATTGTTAAAAATCAACAATTTACTTAACAGGCTACCCTTCCGTACCCGAAGATCCCATTCCACAGTAATGTATACAGGGTTTACACTTAAGGAAATAATATACTATATGACTAAATCCTTATACCCTATTTCAAATACAAGAAATTATTGGGTCTTTGAAGATGATTGTAGTTCCACGCTTTCCCCGAGATGCTTTTTGTAGAATTTCCAGGTTTCATGAGCAACATTTCTTCCCAACTCTAATCCGGCAATGTTATCTGCCTGAATATGATATCCTCCTAGCACCCTTGAATAACCGGCCATTTCGGCTGCGTCCGAAAACGTATCAAATCTGAGGGTCACTTCTTCTCCTAAATTGTTTGGATCTGTCAGAGCCCCTGCTGTTAGTGTTACTGCAGAACCAAAATGATCACTACCCGTGAACAGCTTTAAAGCCTCGGCGCAGGCACCGCTTATTGTACTATGCCCTGAGACATAGCTGGGAAAGGGAGGGCATAAGAATTCTGAAGGCGAATAAGGTCTCCAGTCTTTTCCTTCCATTTCAACCATTCCTTTTCCCGGTCCTCCCCAGCCTTTTATTTTTTTATCTGAATAATATTCATGGACAAGGGCGTATGGACGGGCAAAATCATAATACATTTTAGAGTCCCAGGATGCAATAAAGGCATCCATGGCAGTTATTTGATTATAAAAATACATTTTCACATCCTCATCCAGCGTATGTTGATCCCTCACCGAAACCTCCTGGGCAAATTTTAACCAGTGACCTGCCTGTTGAACAGACTGTGGTCCATCCCTCATGAATTCCACCAGCGCCTTTTGTTCATCGGTTAATTTGGCCTGCAACTCTACCACTTCCTCCACCTCTTTGCGTAGTTGTTCTGAACCTATTAATGGCGGTGGTCCTGGTCTGAATTGATCTGCTGATTTTAAACCAACAGGTTCTACCAGTCCCCAATGTGGTGTGAGACAGGCAGGTGCAAATCTACCTTTTTCAACATCTGAAAAGTACTTTGCCTGCCAACGATTTGGATCAAAATTTTCATCGGGGGAATTTACCGGTTCATATCCGGTATAATCGAAGTATTCCCTGCCATTCGAGCCTTCCTCTTCCCCGTACTGATTGGAACCATCCTTCCGTCTAGATTCGATAACGGCCTTTGCTGCCAAATTTCCGATTCCTTCAGGCGTATTAGGATCTAAAGAGTTATTGTCCGGATCCAGACCTAATTCCACCATAAAATTCCGAAATAACTGTGCATCAGAATAGAAATACTCACTCATGGTTCTATAGGCTGCATAACTAATTGCCACTTCCTTATTTTGAAGTTCCCTTTCATTTACCGGTCTCCTGTCAACATTTTGAAGATAAACCGGAATCGCTTTCTCATCATATCTACTCCAGGCATCAAAAACCGCAGTAAAAATAAGACCAAGATATCTCGAGGTTATGGTAGGCCTTGGATTAAATTTTTCGGTATCATTAGCAGTAGCTTCCAATGCAACTTCTCCCCACTTATAAGCCAAGTTGTCCCGACCTGTAGGTTCTTTAGTAACTGTCATCTTGCACGAAGACTCAACTACAGGAACTGAATTTCCACCTGGGATGCTACCCAAAAAGGGAATTTTGAAAACTAACAATAAAATTAAACTCTTCATAGATTTAAAAACAACTGTTAAAGAATGTGAATAAAAGTAAAAAAATTTATTTTAAATCTACTAATTGTTTCTCTCAAAGCACTTTGTGAGAAAAGTCGATAAAAAGCAGAAGTACATGAGGAACAGGGACAACTTTTTATTACCCATAAAAAAACCCGAAACCGGAGACAGGTTTCGGGTTAATGTAACCGGGGGACTATTTAATCCACATTATCGTGCAAAAAGGAATTGTTTGTTCTGAATCGTATCTCTTCATCATCACTGGTACCTAAAGTTGTCCGGGAAAGCTTTCCCTCTCCGGGTTTAGTATTGTCGAGATCAATCCCCTGCCTTTTATAAGCGGGCTGTCTTTCATACTCATCAACCTTGCTCAGATTATTACGGAACTTATAATTGAACTCCTTCATTTTGGCCCTTCTTTCTGCCGATCTTTTGACAAGGCTTTCACTTATAGGAATATTAAAGGGATCTGCCTCATCAACATTTGCGGGTTTATTCTCTTCAGTCTTTGGATTTACCTTTGAGACATGAGGTTGAACCGGTGAAGGTGCCTTTTTAATTTCAGGCTCCGGTTCAGGTTTAGATTTTTGAACGGGCTTGGAACTCTTCAGCATTTCTTCTACTTCCATATAATCATTAAGAGAGTAACGAGTGACTCCATTATTAGTATTTTTGGTCTTTGTGGACAGCTCTTTTTTCTCTTGACTTTTCGTCTCCATATCTTCGGAAAGAGTGTGCACAATCTTTTTTGCCGGCTCTTTTTGCTCCTTCCCGGATAATTCCGGTTGTGCTGCCTTTTGTTCTTCTTTTTCTTCTGAAGTATAGTTTTTAGGCATGTCGAAAGTAAACATAAATTGTTGCTCCTGTTGCTCTGGAGTCACAACTTCAGGTTCGAAAACCTCTACATCCTTAACACTATCCGTGATTACAAATTCCGTTTCTTCCGTAGGTTTAACTTCTTCATAATCTACCTTCATTTCCCTCACAGCTGCTGAAGGATATTTACTCTCCGGCTCCTCATCAATTTCTTCATCTTCCAAAGAAAGAGTATGAACAATTTTGTTCTCTTCTTTTGATGCGGGAGCAGGTCCTTCATACGATGAAGAGGTCTTTTTAGGAGAAAGATTGTGTTCGGCTCTTTGCTCATCTTCAAGGGTGTGAATAATCTTCTTGGCCTCGGTATTCACAATCTCATTTTGTTGCTCAATGTCAAAACCGGTAGCAATGATGGTCACAGAGATAGAATCGTCAAGCTTTTCATCTTCTCCAACCCCCATAATAATATTCGCACTGTGGCCGGCCTCTGCCTGGATGTGGTCACTTATTTCTCCTATCTCGTCAATGGTAATCTCCTCGGAACCTGAAATGATAAGCAGCAACACATTTTTGGCTCCGGTAATTTTATTGTCATTAAGCAGCGGGGAATCTAATGCCTTCGAAATAGCATCCTGGGCCCGATTTCCGCCAGATGCCTGTGCAGACCCCATAATTGCAGTTCCACTATTGCTTAGAACGGTCTTAGCGTCCCGCAAGTCAATGTTCTGCGTATAGTGATGTGTAATCACTTCGGCGATTCCACGAGAAGCAGTAGCAAGTACTTCATCGGCTTTAGAGAATCCGGCTTTAAAACCAAGATTTCCATAAACCTCCCGAAGTTTATTATTGTTGATCACAATAAGGGAATCGACATGCTTTCTTAGATTCTCTACTCCCAGTTGTGCCTGTTCATTTCTTGTCTTGCCTTCAAACAAGAAAGGACTTGTCACGATCCCCACCGTGAGTATCCCCATATCTTTGGCCTGTTTCGCAATAATAGGCGCAGCTCCGGTTCCCGTACCACCACCCATCCCGGCAGTGATAAAGACCATCTTGGTATTGGTGTCCAAAAGAGCTCTTATCTCATCAAAACTTTCTTCAGCTGCTTTGCGACCGACTTCAGGATCGGCACCCGCTCCAAGACCTTCGGTCTCTCTCACTCCCAACTGTATCTTGTTGGGTACAGGACTATTTTCCAGGGCTTGTGCATCTGTATTGCAAATAACGAAATCTACTCCCTTGATCCCTTGCTGGAACATGTGGTTGATTGCGTTACTACCGCCTCCACCTACACCAATAACTTTAATAACGTTCGATTGATTCTTGGGGAGATCGAATGTAATGTTTCCGAATTCTGTGCTGCTCATAAATTCTGTTTTACTGGTTTTGTACTTATTTTATTCTTTTTCATAGCTTTTTCTTCGCCGAACTTACTCGGCGTTGTCTAAAAAATCCTTGAACTTTTCAAACCATTTTTCAAATATTGTTCTACGGGGCTGGCTAACTGTTGTAGGCTCTTCCCGCTCCTCCCGGTCATCTTGTGAAACTGCTGCAGAAGTTGATCCTTCGGCCACTTCATCCTGCCCGGTTTCTTCCTGTGCCGCAGGATGTTTGCTGTTAATCTCCAGGCTGTTCAATACAAGACCAACTGCTGTTGCGAAAACAGGACTTGTAGTCTCAGTGTCGCTATCGCCAGCTAAATGCTCGTTGGGATATCCAATCCTGGTGTCCATCCCGGTGATGTATTCCACCAGCTGCTTAATATGCTTAAGCTGGGCACCACCTCCGGTCAAAACAATCCCGGCAATTAATTTTTTCTTTTGCTCTTCGTGGCCATAGTTCTTTATTTCAAGGTAAACCTGCTCAATGATCTCCACCACTCGTGCGTGGATGATCTTGGAGAGGTTCTTTAAAGTGATTTCTTTTGGCTCCCGTCCACGTAATCCCGGAATCGAAACAATCTCGTTATCCTTGTTCTCTCCCGGCCAGGCCGATCCAAATTTCACCTTGAGCAACTCTGCCTGCTTTTCAATGATTGAACAACCTTCCTTAATATCTTCTGTGATCACACCGCCACCAAAAGGAATTACTGCAGTATGTCGAATTATCCCATCCTTAAAAATGGCAAGATCTGTCGTACCTCCTCCAATATCCACAAGGGCCACACCCGCTTCTTTTTCTTCCTGGCTCAGCACCGCATTTGCAGAGGCCAAAGGCTCCAGAGTAACTGCCGAAAGTTCAAGTCCGGCACTTTTCACACATCTTCCCACATTCCTGATGGAAGAAACCTGCCCTACTACAACATGGAAGTTGGCTTCCAATCGACCTCCATACATTCCAATGGGCTCCTTTATTTCTGCCTGTCCGTCAACTTTAAATTCCTGCGGAAGCACATGGATAATTTCTTCTCCCGGAAGCATCACCAGCTTGTGTACCTGGTTGCATAGAATCTCAATATCCGATGAATCTATTACCTCATCGGGATTTGGACGAGTTATATAATCACTGTGTTGTAAACTGCGAATATGCTGGCCGGCAATACCTACCACCACATCCTTTATTTTCATTCCACTATCTGCCTCTGCTTCCTGTATCGCCTGCTGGATAGACTGGATAGTTTGAGTTATATTATTCACCACTCCGCGATGAACACCCAGACTTTTGGCCTTTCCAATCCCTATGATCTCCATTTTGCCGTAGTCATTCTTCCGGCCAATCATGGCTACGATCTTAGTAGTACCAATGTCTAATCCTACTGCGATGTCGTTCTGTTCCATATTTTACTTTTTAGTGCATACAACCTGATCGCCAAATTGTAGATCCACTTTTTGATATGCGTCAAGCTTCTTATCCTTCAATGCCTTCTGATAAAAAGCTTTAAAATTTTTAAATTTTTTTTCGATGTCCTTTACTTCGCCAAAAACCACCACAAAATCAAGTTGCCGCAAGTAAATCTCGAACTTGCCATTTGGCAAACGATTAAGTTGAGTTACATGCCTTGTGAGAAATTCATCATTATTGATATAATTCATAAGTGGATGTATTTCAACAAGATTTTTCTCATTCACTCCGGTCACTAACGGCACACGGGCAGAATGATATTTTGACAAAGGCATTTTATATCCCTGTCTGTCAATATAAAAAGGCGCACTGGCCATCACCCGTCCTAATGGTTTTCTTTGCGTGATCTCTGCTCCCATTTTCCCGTCAATTGTGAGAAAAACCTCTGCACTTTCAACCATTTCATGAGATTCCAGCAGGGTCTCCACCCTACTCAAATCTAAAGTTTCTTTGCCTATGCTCTTAACCTTCACCTCATTTACTATTAACAATTTATTAACCGCTTCTTCAGTGAGATACAAGTTTTCGCTATTGGTAAAATTCAGATTAACTTCGGAAAGAACCCGTGCGCTATTGCGCTTTTCGGCGAATGCAAATAAAAAGAACACAACGCCAATGAGCAAGAATGTTTTTATGTAATTCCAGTTAATTTTCACCTGCCAGTTCTTTACGTATTTTCTCTACTTCTTCCCCTATATCACCTGCACCCATAAGCACCACAACTTCAGCATTTTTACCCTTAATCGCTTCGGAAATTTCCTCTTTAGAAACCAGTCCTTTTTTGTCATTTCTGACCATCTTCAGAAGCCATTCTGAAGTAATTCCTTCAATAGGTTTCTCCCTTGCCGGATAAATATCCAGCAGCAGCAACTCATCAAAGAGGCTGAGGCTTTCTGCAAAGGCTTCAGCAAAATCTCTTGTACGACTGAAGAGATGTGGCTGAAAAACCGCTAAAACCTTCTTCCCCGGATGCATTTCCCTAACGGCCTGGTGTATCGCCGAGATCTCTGCAGGATGATGTGCGTAGTCATCTATGAGCACCATATCTTCCCGTCTAATACGATAGGAAAATCTTCGCTGAACACCTTTAAATGAAGCCAAAGCATTGGCAAGGAACTCGGGGGGGGCACCGAATTCAATTGCCATTGCCAAAGCTGTGACTGCGTTCTGTAAATTATGTTTCCCAGGAAGACTGAGTTCAAAGCCTGTATAAATCTTCTCTTTTGTTCTTAAATCAAAGTAATAACTGCCATTTTTGACAACTATGTTGACCGCTGCAACATCGGCATCATCGTCAACTCCAACAGATGTACCCTCTAATGGTAAACCATTGGCATAAAAAAGCTTTCCACCTTCGGGTACTAAGTGTGCAAAGGCTTTAAATGATTCCTTGATCTGGGCATCTTCTCCGTAGATATCGAGATGGTCTGCATCCATGGAAGTAATGGCTGCGATATTGGGTACCAACTGCAGGAACGAACGATCAAACTCATCGGCCTCCACCACCATTGCCTGGTTCCCGTCAAGAATTAAATTAGAATGATAATTTTCTGCTATACCTCCCAAAAATGCTGTAATTTGAAATCCTGTTTCCTTCAGCAAATGTGCCAGCATGGTACTGGTCGTAGTCTTACCATGTGTACCGGCAACCGCAAGTGTAAAATGTTCTTTTGTAAGATTTCCCAGCACTGCAGCCCGCTTTTCCATCGTATAGCTATCGGCTGTAAAATGGAGATATTGCGAATGTTCCTTCGGAATAGCCGGAGTATAAACTATGAGTGATTCTCTGTCCTGCTGAATATAATCGGGCAGGTCTTCCACTTTTTCTGAAGTTATAACTTCTATGCCTTCCTGCTCCAGTTGCCGCGTAAGTTCTGTACGGCCGCGGTCATAACCCGCCACTTTTTTGCCTGAAGCATTGAAATAACGCGCCAGGGCGCTCATCCCGATTCCGCCAATGCCTATAAAATAAATATTTTTTATGTTATCGTAATGCCTCATTTACCTCCAGGTGGTCAATAATTTCTCAACTTCATTAACAATATTTGCCGTTGCAAACGGCTTTTCCAGTTTCTTGATGTTTCTTGCCAAACTTGACATCTTCTCGTCGGACTCCATCAGCGGAAAAAAGATCGATCTAAATCCTTGCTCTAAATGACTTTCAGACAATACTACAGCGGCATCCTTTTCGGCCAGTGCCATGGCATTTTTGGTCTGGTGATCTTCGGCCACGTTTGGTGACGGAACAAAAACTACCGGCTTACCAACTATGCATAATTCAGAAACTGTTCCTGCGCCGGCACGGGAGATGATAATATCTGCCGCAGCATAAGCCAGGTCCATCCTCTTCAAAAATGCAAATGTCTGGATGTGTTCAAGTTCAGCGTATTTCCTATAATCATTAAAATATGACGTTCCGGTTTGCCAAAGCACCTGAAGGTTGTGTTTCTCAAACTCCTTCAGGTGATCCTCTACCAATTGATTGATCTTAAGAGCACCCAGGCTTCCGCCAAGTACCAGTACCGTCTTTTTTGAAGGATCAATTCCGAAGAATTCAAAAGCCTCCTCCCGCTTTTCTTCCACCTTGAGCAGATCCTGCCGTACAGGATTGCCCGTAAGGACGATCTTCTCTTCAGGAAAAAACCTTCCCATGTTTGGATAAGCCGTACATATAGTGTTAGCTCCCTTTGCCAGGAGTTTATTAGTAATCCCCGGATAGGAATTCTGTTCCTGGATCAAAGTCGGGATGTTTTCTCTATTTGCCATCTGCAGTAATGGACCGCTGGCAAAACCGCCGGTACCAATAACTACATCTGGCTGAAATCTTTTGAGAATATCCCGCGCCTTCCACAAACTCTTTACAAGTTTAACCGGAAAGAGCAGGTTTTTAACCGTCATGCGACGTTGAAAACCGCTTATCCACAGACCTTCGATCTTGTAGCCCGCTTCGGGGACTTTTTGCATTTCCATTCTATCCTCTGCCCCCACAAATAAAATCTCACATGTGGGATATCTAAGTTTTAACTCATTGGCAATAGAAATAGCAGGAAAAATATGTCCTCCCGTACCTCCACCAGAAATGATCACTCTCAATTGATTTTTCATATTGCCTCGCTTAAAATTTCCAGCGGATTATCTTCATCCGCCTTTGTTACCTGTTCTTTTTCCTGAAGTTCTTCTTCCCGTTTGGCACTTACGCTCAACACCATTCCAAGTGCCAGGCAGGTCATCCAAATTGAAGAACCTCCACTACTTATAAGCGGCAAAGTTTGTCCCGTGACCGGGAACAATTCGACCGCAACAGCCATATTCACCAAAGCCTGAAAAATTATAGGCAGGCCTACACCAATAACCAGTAATTTTCCAAAAACAGAATTGGCTTTTGTGGCCACAATAATTATCCTGAAAAACAGAAGTAGATATGCAAGCATTACTCCTATTCCTCCAATTAATCCCATTTCTTCTACGATAATCGCATAAATAAAATCTGAAGAAGATTGCGGAAGAAAATTGCGTTGCACGCTTTTCCCAATGCCCTGCCCGGTTACGCCACCGCTTGCAATAGCTATTTTGGCATATTCAATTTGATAGTCCCCTTCAGTAACTTCATCATTCGTAAAATTTTCTACCCGGCTTATCCATGTATCCACCCTGTTAGGGAAAAGTCCCGGAAAAGCTTTGGCTGTCAACATAAAAATTGATAGTACCACTATTCCCGCACCAATAATACCAAGCAAATATTTCCATGGATACCCACCAATAAAAGTCACCAGCAGGACCATTAGAAATAAAATTGCGGTGGTCGAAAAATTGGCAGGTAAAATAAGTCCCAGCACCAGGGCTACAGGTATCCAAAGCGGGAGAACAGACTGCTTAAAAGTGAAGGTTTTATCTTTCATTTTTGCCATGTACCTCGCCACATAAGTCAATAAAACTACCGATGCCAGGGTAGAAGTCTGAAATGTTTTATTTATAAAGGGAATAGTCACCCACCGGCTGGCATTGGCCCCGTCAATCACCATTCCCTGGGACACCGTAAAAGCCAGCAGCAGAATAAGAATGGGTAGCACCAAAATTGAAAGGCCCACAAAATAATGATATGGCACTTTGTGCACAAAGAACATGATCACAAAACCAAGAAACAGGTAAATAAAATGATTTACCAGGTACGGGAACGTACTGCCGTCACCGTACAGGTAAGCCAAGTTACTACTTGCACTGTAAACCGGAAGAAACGAAAATATCGCCAGCAGTCCGGCCGAAGCCCAGATAGTTTTATCACCTTTTATTCTTGAAAAAAATCCTGTCATTATTTACCCTTTTTCACACTTTAATTTTTAAAGATTCCTTACTGCTTCTTTGAATTGTCTACCCCTGTCTTCGTAATTTTGAAATAAGTCAAAGCTTGCACAAGCCGGCGACAATAGAACTGCATCTCCTTTTTCGGCAAGCTTGTAGGCCTGTTGCACAGCTTCTTCCATTGATCGTGTCTCAAAAATTTGATCAACACAATTTCCAAAAGCATTTAAAATAGGTTCATTGTTTATCCCAAGGCAAACTATCGCTTTCACTTTTTCATTTACCAACGGCAGCAATTCGGCATATTCATTTCCTTTATCAACTCCGCCTACAATCCAAATGGTTTCAGATTCCATACTTTCCAGGGCGTAATACGTGGCGTTCACGTTGGTAGCCTTAGAGTCGTTGATGTATTGAACGTTATTTATTTTAAGGACCTTTTCAAGCCGATGTTCCACCCCCTGAAAACTCTCCATGCTCTGTCTTATAGTCTCTTTTCTAATGCGTAATAATTGTGCAACTGTAGCTGCGGCCATCGCATTCTTGGCGTTGTGTTTTCCTTCAAGGGTTAAATTTGATGTTGGCATGGTCATTTCTGAATTTTCTGTACGTACAATAAGTTGTTCATCTTTTATAAAAGCTCCTTTTTCAAATTCCTCCCGGAGTGAAAAAGGCAATTTTTGGGACTGTATCGGGTTTTCTTTAAGCCATTTTGTGATCACGGGATCATCGGCATCATATATAAAATAATCTTGGTCTGTCTGGTTCATTACAATCCTGAACTTACTTGCGATGTACTGGTTAAAGTCATGCCGGTAACGATCAAGATGATCTGGAGTTATATTAGTTAACACTGCAATATGCGGCCGGAATTTCTCTATTCCATCAAGCTGGAAGCTGCTAAGCTCCAATACATAATGGTCTGCATTTGTTTCGGCAACTTGTTTGGCAAAACTTTGTCCCACATTACCTGCCATTCCAACATTTAATCCGCCTTCCTTTAGAAGGTGATGTGCAAACATGGTAGTTGTAGTCTTACCATTACTACCGGTAATTCCTACCAGTACTGCATTAGTAAAAGCGTAGGCAAATTCAATTTCAGAAATTACTGGTATTCCCTTTCCTCTTAGCCGGCTGACGAGGGGGGCATCGTCAGGTATTCCCGGACTTTTCATTACCAGGTCGGCTTCAAATATTTTTTCTTCGGAATGCTGCTCTTCTTCCCAGTCTATTTCATGTGCATTAAGCTGAGCCTTGAACTGATCCTTTATCTTTCCTTTATCTGAAACAAATACGCGGAAGCCTTCCTTTTTTCCAAGGATGGCAGTACCCACACCACTCTCGCCTCCTCCAAGGATGACAAGAAAATTACGGTCTCTATTTTTTCTTCCTCCTGCCATTACCTAATCTTAAGAGTTACAATGGTTACTATCGCCAAAAAGATCCCAATGATCCAAAATCTCACTACGATTTTACTTTCGTGAAATCCTGACTTTTGAAAATGATGATGTAAAGGCGACATTAAGAAGATCCTTCTTCCTGCCCCGTATTTTCTTCGGGTGTACTTAAACCATCCCACCTGCATTACTACCGAAAGGTTTTCAATAAGAAAAACTCCGCATAAAACTGGAATCAACAATTCCTTTCTTGTCGCAAGAGCAAGCACGGCAATAATTCCACCGATTGTAAGACTTCCGGTATCTCCCATAAAAACCTGTGCAGGAAAAGTGTTGTACCAAAGAAATCCTACTAAAGCTCCGGCAAAAGCCGAAATATAAATTGTCATCTCTCCTGTCCTCGGGATGTACATCACATCAAGATAATCTGAGAATATAATGTTACCAGATACCCATGCAAAAATCCCAAGGGTAAGCACTATAATAGTGGAGGTTCCGGCTGCGAGTCCGTCAATCCCGTCGGTGAGATTAGCTCCGTTTGAAACAGCAGTCACGATGAAAATTACAATAGGAATAAAGATTAGCCACGCGTATTGCGCCCATTCAGGATTGATCCAGGTAATTAAATCTGCATAGTCCAATTCATTGTTTTTTACGAATGGAATGGTGGTCTTGGTAGATTTTTCTTCCACAGAAGTGGTGACAGGATTCTCAGCAGATGAAATTAGCTCTACGGCATTTGCACTTCCGGGCAACTGCGGATTCTCATTTATCGTAATATCCGGATGAAAATAAAGTGTAGCACCTACTATGAGTCCAAGTCCAACCTGGCCTACCACTTTAAAAATGCCTTTTAGACCTTCTTTATCTTTCCTGAAGGTTTTGATATAATCATCCAGAAAACCAATAGCTCCCATCCACAGCGTGGTTACGATCAACAGGATGACATAAATATTGTCGAGCTTAGCCACGAGCAATACCGGAATAAGAGTGGCAATAATAATAATTAAGCCTCCCATGGTTGGAGTGCCCGCTTTCTGGCTTTGCCCTTCCAATCCAAGGTCTCTTACGCTCTCTCCAATCTGTTTCTTCTGAAGAAAATTGATGATTTTCTTTCCATAAATAGTCGAAATCCCCAAAGAAAGAATGATTGCTACAGCCGATCTAAAGGAGATATACTGATATAGTCTCTCCCCCGGAAAGGTGTAGGCATCTTCAAGATATTCAAACAGATGGTATAACATATGCTTTGACTTTCCCTGCTGGAGAAATTATTTTTTCAGTTCCTTTAAATATTCGCTTACGATCTTGAAATCGTCAAAATCTTTTCTAACTCCGTTGATCTCCTGATAAGTCTCATGACCCTTCCCGGCGATGAGGATGATATCATTCTTATTTGCCAGCTGGCAGGCAGTTTTTATAGCCTGCAGCCTGCTGGTAACCGACATTATTTTTTTAAAATTTTGAGGTTCCACCCCGGACTCGACCTCTTCGATGATCTTATCGGGATCCTCGGTGCGGGGGTTATCACTGGTAAAAACCACTTTGGTGCTAAGAGCCGAGGCAATGTGACCCATTTTTGGCCTTTTTGAGCGGTCACGATCTCCGCCACACCCAACTACAGTGATCAATTCTTCATTCTTGGTCCTAATGCTGTTAATGGTATCCAGTACGTTCTGCAAAGCATCTGGCGTATGAGCGTAATCCACAATTGCAGTGATTTTCCCTTCGGAAATATGATACTGAAAACGCCCGCTTACGGCATTAAGTTCGCTGATGTACTTCAGGCTTTCCAGGGTTGTTAATCCAAGTAATTCTGAAGCTGCGTATATCGCCAGAATGTTATATGCATTAAAACTCCCAATTAGTTTGGTCCAAACTTCCTGCTCGTTGATTTTCAGTAGCATTCCACCAAAACTATTCTCCAGGATCTGCGCCTTATAATCGGCTACAGATTTGAGAGCGTAGGTATATTTATTTGCTTTTGAATTCTGAAGCATTACTCCTCCATTCTTATCATCGCCATTTGTCAAAGCAAAAGCTGAAGCAGGAAGCTGATCAAAAAAGGCTTTTTTGACATCCCTGTATTCTGCAAAGTTGCTGTGGTAATCGAGGTGCTCGTGAGTAAGATTGGTGAAAATTCCGCCGGCGAATTTCAATCCGGTCGTGCGATGTTGGGCAATTCCGTGAGAGCTCACTTCCATAAAACAAAACTCCACCCCCGCTTCATTCATCTTTTTTAAATAAGAATTGATGGTAAGGGAATCTGGTGTAGTATGCGTAGCAGGAAATTTCTCCTCTCCCACCATAACATTCACGGTAGAAAGCAATCCTACTTTAAATCCTGCTTTAGTAAATAACTGGTACAGGAGAGACGCAACTGTAGTTTTTCCATTAGTTCCTGTTACCCCTACAAGCTTTAAATTTCCTGAAGGATTCTCATAGAAGTTATCGGCCATGTAAGCCATAGCCTGCTGCGAATTCTTAACCTTAACATAGGAAACACCATTGACGATCGTCTTTGGCATTTCCTCACAAACAACTGCTAGTGCACCCTGTTCTACGGCTTTTTCAATGTAGTCGTGACCATCTGTTTGGGTACCACGAATGGCCACAAATACATCATTGAATCTCACTTTTCGCGAATCAAAATGGATTTCATTGACTGCGATGTTGGTATTGCCAACAACTGCCTCCAAAGAAACCCTGTATAATATGTCTTTTAAATAGATCAACTTAATTTTAATTTTATCACCTGGCCTTCTCCGATCCTTGTACCCGGTTTTACAGATTGCTGACTAACTTCTCCATTCCCGGAAAGTTCATACTTGACTCCCAGATTTTCCAAAAGAGAAACTGCATCCATAGCAGGCAGTCCCATAAGATTTGGCATCACCTCACCAAGGTTCCTGGCTGTGGTAAAATATTTCTCGTAATTCTTTTCAATAACAGGATTCACGGTCTCCAAAGTCTCGAATTCATCGAGCACCGGAGTATCTGTGAAGATCTTTTGTGCGATTCTTTTAAAGACAGGTCCGCTAACGTCGGCCCCGTAGTATCCAACTTTGTTATCAGGTTTATGGATTACCACGATACAGGAATATTTAGGATTCTCCACCGGGAAGAATCCAACAAATGAAGAAATATATTGCGGATTCTGCGCCCAGCCTTCTTTCCAGTATTCTGTTTGTGCAGTTCCGGTTTTACCGGCCATTGAAAAATTAGGATCATACAGGCTCTTTCCTGTTCCCCGCTCCACAACATTCTTTAATAAATCTGTGACTTTTGCAACTGTTTCGGGGCTACATATTTGGGGATCAATGATTTTCTTTTCAAATTTTTCGATAGTCTTGTCCCACTCCTTTACTTCTTTAATAAAACGTGGCTTTACCATTTCACCTCCATTGGCTATGGCATTGTAAAAGGTGAGCGTTTGCAGCGGAGTGATCTGGATACTTCCGTAGCCGTAGGCCATCCACGGCAGGGATAATCCACTCCAGGTTTTATCTCCTGGGGTGGGGATGTAAGGAACTCCTTCTCCCTTAATGGCAAGACCAAGATTTTCATCAAGATGCATGGCTTTTAAGCGGTTCACGAATTTTTGAGGCTGATCCTTATAATTTTCATAAATAAGTTTGACGATCCCTACATTTGAAGAAACCTCGAAAGCCTTTCCTGCAGAAATCTTTCCGTAGCCGCCGTGTTTGGAGTCACGCACTCTTCTACGGTGAATGATCATCTGACCTTTTTCTGTATCAACCACAGTACTGGTGTCGATCATCTTATCTTCCAAAGCCACCACCATTGCCATCAACTTAAAGGTAGAACCGGGTTCATGAGCTTCGCCCACTGCATAGTTTAATTTTTCAAAGTATGTTCCTTTGGAGGTGCGGCCAAGGTTTGAGATCGCCTTGATCTCCCCGGTTTCAGTTTCCATTACCACTACAGAACCATGATCGGCTTCATATTTTTCCAGCTGCTTTAGCAAGGCATGATGAGCAATATCCTGGATCTTCACATCAATCGTAGAAATTAAATCATAACCATCCTTAGGCTCTACTTCATTGTTATCGCTGATAGGTTTCCACTGCCCTTTAGCAATACGTTGCTTAAGACGTTTTCCCTCTTTCCCTCGAAGATAAGGCCCAAAGGCTCCTTCCAGCCCCACACGGGTATAGTAGCCGCTGTCATCCTGCCGCTCATATCCCACGGTGCGCTCGGCCATTTTTCCAAGAGGATGCTCCCGAACCGTTCTTTGCTCCACAATAATTCCTCCCCGGTTAGAACCCAGTTTAAACATTGGAAAATTTTTGACCCTGATGTATTCTGAATACCCAAGGTTACGTGCAATAAGCAGGTAGCGATGTTTATTAACACGGGCAGACCGAAGTTTTTGCACCCAACGGGAAGAGGATTCGCCAAACATTTTGGCAAGCTCTTCTGCAAGGGGGCCCACATTTTCCTGAAAATTTTTATCTGAAACTGTTACCGCATCAAATCTTATATCGTATTTGGGAATCGAAGTTGCCAGTAAATTACCATTGGTGTCATATAGATTTCCCCGGTTTGCCGGAATTACAAAATTGCGATAAGTACGCTCCTCGGCTATCTCCCGGTAGTTTTCTCCCTCAACTACCTGGATATTGAGAAGCTTAAAGCCCACAGCACCTGCCAACAGGAACATTAGACCTGCTACAACATAGATGCGATATAGTATGTGCTTCTCGGTTGTTGCCATTATTCTTTTTCTCTAACTATAATTTTTGTAGGAGGAACATCTGAAGGTTTAATTCCCTTCGCTTCCATTCTCCTGGTAATTGTTGACTCCATTTTGAGCTTCATCAGGTTCGACCTGCCATCCAGAAACTCTGTCCTTAACTCCAGCACCTCATCATTTAGCCTTGCTATCTCATGAACTTTTTGCTCTGCACTATGAGAACTACCAATCATGAAAATTGCCAGCAGCGTACAGAAAAGAATAAAACGCCAGTTGTTAAAGGCATCGTTACTTATTAGAAATTTCCCTTTCAGGATATTGTATAAGCTCTTTTTCATGTTACTCGATTCTTTCGGCTATTCTTAATCTTGCACTCCGGGCACGATTGTTCTTTTTAATTTCCTCGGAAGAAGGCACGATCATTTTTCCCACTTTTTGAAAAGGAACTGAAATATTTCCGTAGAAATCCTTTTCAGGTTCGCCTTCGAACATGCCACTTCTTATATATCTTTTCACCAGCCTGTCTTCCAGGGAGTGATAGGAAATAAGACTAAGCCGGCCTCCAGGCCTCAATAGATTCTCGGTTTGCAAGAGGAACTCTTTTAAAACCTCAATTTCCTGATTCACTTCTATTCTTATTGCCTGGTATACCTGGGCAAGTACCTTGTGTTCCCGTCCTGCCGGTAAAAAAGGCTGCAAAACTTCTTTTAATCTTTCACTCGTAGCAATTTCCCCTTCCTTTCGGGCAGTGACAATGGTTCTGGCTATTTTAGGAGCGCTTCTCAATTCTCCATAGCTGAAAAGCACAGTTCTGAGTTGCTTTTCCTCATAATTATTCACTACTTCGAATGCGCTAAGACTGCTACCCTGATCCATTCTCATGTCAAGTCTGGATTGAAATCGGGTTGAAAAACCTCTTTCGGCCACATCAAACTGGTGAGACGAAACTCCGAAATCGCCAAGTATTCCATCAACTTTCTTCACATTATAGAATCGCAGAAAACGCTTCACAAACCTGAAGTTCTCATTAATAAGAGTGAACCTTTCATCATCGATCTTATTCTCCAGAGCATCCTTATCCTGGTCAAAAGCATAAAGCTTTCCCTGAGGTCCAAGCCGACTCAAAATCTCTCGGGAATGCCCGCCGCCGCCAAATGTGACGTCCACATAAACGCCCGAAGGCTGAATATTCAGCCCGTCAACACTTTCCTTCAGCAAAACAGGATTATGATAACTCATTTCCTTCGGCACTTTTATTACCCATTACACGTTCGGCGAGTTCGGCAAATTCCTCGGGCGGAGTATCTATTGCCTTCTCGTATTCTTCCTTATCCCATATCTCGATGATATCGATTGGAGAAGCGATCACTACTTCTTTATTGATTCCCGCAATTCGGATTAAATCTTTTGGTATAAGAAGTCGGCCGTTTGCATCAACTTCGACAAGTTTAACGCCTGCGGTAAACTTCCTTATAAAATCCATATTCTCTTTAACAAAGCGATTAAGCTTTCCCACCTCCTGCATTACTTCATTCCAACGTGCCATAGGATAAAGCTCAAGACAGTTCCCAAAAAGAGAACGTTTAAGTACGAAACCATCCTGTAGAATTGGCACAAGTTGCTTCTTCATAGGCGCAGGAACCATCAAACGGCCCTTAGCGTCTACTTTACATTCATATGTACCAATGAGATTTACCACTCCTATAGTTTACAGATTCAAATATATCGAAATTTAAACCACATTTTACCACTTTTTACCACATTGTTAATAAATTTTCCACTTCCTGACCCATTAGTGCCTGCTATACCAACTACTTGAAGCAGTTTCAGTTGTAATTTCATTTTGTTAAAAAAAACCTGTTAAGGATTAGTCTGGTGGAATTAAAAATCTGAAATTTGAAGAGGAGAAAATTATGGCAGCTTCGGTAAAATCAATATACTTGTAAGGAAATCATTATATTTGCGAAGCTAACAGCAAAGGCATCAATGGAAAATAATCTACGGGAAGAAGGGAAATTTAGTTATGTGGAGGAAGGTGAAGGAACACCAATAATAATCCTACACGGGTTAATGGGAGGCCTGAGCAATTTTGAAGGCGTCCTTGATTTTTACCCGAAACACGGTTACAAGGTTGTCCTGCTCAAGTTACCTTTATATGAACTTTCCTTACTTAAGACCAGTGTTGCCACTTTTGCAAAATACCTCAAGGAATTTATAGATCACAAGAAATTTCAAAAGGTGATCCTTCTGGGAAATTCTCTTGGTGGGCATATAGCATTGCTTTGCACCAAACTATATCCTGAATCCATAAAAGCTCTTGTCATTACAGGTAGCTCCGGTCTATATGAAAGCGCCATGGGAGAAAGCTATCCTAAAAGAGGAGATTACGAATACATTCGGAAAAAAGCCGAAAATGTTTTTTATGATCCTAAAGTGGCGACCAAAGAAATTGTTGATGACGTTTATGAGACAGTAAATGACCGTAATAAGTTGATCAAGACGCTCGCCATAGCGAAAAGTGCTATTCGCCATAACATGTCAAAAGATCTTCCAAAAATGCAAACCCCCACCTGTATTATTTGGGGACGTAATGATAACGTGACTCCGCCCGAAGTCGCAGAGGACTTCCATCGCCTGTTACCCGATTCCAACCTCTATTGGATAGAGAAATGTGGCCATGCAGCCATGATGGAACATCCCGATGCTTTTAACGAGATCCTTTACCGGTGGTTGACTGCCCGTAAATACTAAATCTTATGAAAATCAAATCGGCCGAATTTGTCATCAGTAATTCTGATGTTTCCAAGTGTCCTGATACAAAATTGCCGGAATATGCTTTCATAGGCCGAAGTAACGTGGGGAAATCGTCACTTATTAATTCGCTCACAAATCGTAAAGACCTTGCAAAAACTTCGGGCAGGCCGGGAAAAACTCAGCTAATAAATCATTTTTTGATCAATCAAAGCTGGTATCTGGTTGACTTGCCCGGTTATGGTTATGCCCGCGTGTCAAAATCGGCTAAGAAGACTTTTCAGAAGTTCATTACGCAGTACTTTGAGAAGCGGGAGCAAATGATTTGTGCTTTCGTGCTTATTGACAGTCGCCATAAACCTCAACCTATAGATTTGGAGTTCATGTCATGGCTGGGGGAGCATCAGGTGCCTTTTTGCATCATCTTTACCAAAGCCGATAAAATGAAACCAAAAGCTTTGGAAAGAAACATTAATGACTACCAGGCCGAGATGCTCCAAACCTGGACCGAAATGCCTCAGTATTTTGTTACCTCCTCAGCCAGCGGCAAGGGTCGGGAAGAAGTGCTGGAATATATACAGGGCATTAATGAAAATTTGCTTCCGCAGAAATAGGCTTCAAAAAGGCCCTTTTTAAAAGGTCTTATATTAAGGCCATGCTACCCGAATTTTGAGCTGCGTATTGACAAAGGTTTCTCGGCACTAACCCCCTACTTATCAAGTTCCTACAGAGCCTGAATCCAGTAAGTCCCCCCTGATCTGACCACCGAACACTGATTACTTTTTACTCTTTCTTGATCTCCATTTTATCTGCGAAGAAATCACAGAAATCTTTCATGGTATCACGCATCTTATCGTCCTGTGTAGCACGATAAAAGGTGTCACTCATGGTGACAAGGGTTTGATGGAAAAATATTTTCATATCATCCATGGGCATATCTTTTGTCCACAGATCAATCTTTAAAGTTTCCTTTTGTTCTCCATCCCACATGGACAGCAGCATTGCCTTAGCCTCCTGATTTTCCACTCCCCCGTCTTCGGCACTCCAGTGGAGTTCTTCGGGCACGCGGTTCTCATCAAGGGCTACATTTATATTGATGTTAGATTTCTTTACTATTGCCATTACTTTTGAGGTTTATATTTTGAATGTTTAAAAATTGTTGCTGCATCTGTTTGGACCATCTCTTCTACAGAAACATCATTTTTCTCCATGTATTGTCTTACAATTTCCCAGCCTATGAACTGCCCCAGGCGAGGAGGGGCTTCAGCATCAAGCTCCAGATAGAATTTTGAAAATGGTGCCGGGTACAAGAATCTGGTTTGAAGGTCGGAATCTGACGAATAAAGCAGTTCCCGTTCCACAAAGTACCTCCACACCTGTTCCTCATTGGCTTCGGCCCATTCCATTTCCTGTGGTAAATAAGTCATTTTCTGCGCATCGGTCTTAAAAGGGATGAGCAGGTCTTTCAGGTAGAGGATTTTTCCGTAGTAGATCATGTGCGCAAGGAAATCCCGGGAAGCGGGTCGCGGTACCACATTTTGTGCAAATGCTTCGGCAACATCAACTGTAACTTGTTCCTTTTGCATCTCCTTTTTTATATAATCCTGAACACCTGTGTAAAGTGGATGATCCATACCCAAATAAGTATCAAGAGCAATCAACAGCAGGGAATCTGCCCATACCACCTGGTTGCGGTAATCCACATCGCTGGTCAATGTTACCACCTTTGGAATCTTGCGCTGCGGAAAATAATATTTTATATGCTGAAAAAGCCTTTCAAGATTTTCTTCCGTTTCGTCCAAATTGGGAAATTCGGCAGCCACAGCTTTATTGAGTTCTAACTGGATGGTATCATTCATTTTTTCCACCCAAAGAATATCGGGATACTGCCGGGGAAAGAGGAACGCGAAATCTTTTTTTAGAGAGGGAAGACTATCGGCCGTAGCATTTGCAAAGCGTTGATCAAACCTTTCAACCTCCATATCTATGGAAATAGCTGCAATTTCTTCTTCTCTCCCGTCATCTTCTACACAAGAAAAAAGACTTGCAAATAAGAAAATAATTAGGAGTCTTTTGAGCATAAGCAAATTAAGAATGGTTTAACGTGAGCTATTTCGGCAAACTAGGCTGAAAAGCTATATTTGTTAACAAAGATATTGTTTCCGGCACAAACAGACCAACTATTATGAAAACTAAGCAAGTAATTGACCATATTGTAAACTGGCTAAAGGAATATGCCTCTAATGCTAAAATGAACGGTTTTGTAGTTGGAATAAGTGGAGGTGTAGATTCTGCAGTTGTTTCTGCCCTCTGCGCCAAAACGGGAATGAGAACTCTTTGTGTTGAACTTCCAATTCATCAGTCACAGGCGCAGGTTACCCGGGCCGGTGAGCATATAATGAATTTGAAAAAGAAGTTTGCCAATGTGACCGATGTAGAGGTAGATCTCACAAACACCTTTGACACATTTGCCCAAACAATGCCCCAGGTTGAGGAAAGTCCAAAGCTGCATCTTGCCCTGGCCAACGTTCGTGCCAGATTGCGTATGACTACTTTATATTATTTTGCCGGACTACACAACTACCTGGTAGCAGGCACAGGTAACAAAGTAGAAGATTTTGGCGTAGGTTTCTTCACTAAATACGGTGATGGCGGGGTTGACCTAAGTCCCATTGCAGATCTTATGAAGAGTGACGTCTACGAAATTGCAAGAGAACTTGATGTGATCGACAGCATTGTAATTGCCGCTCCTACAGACGGTCTTTTTGGCGACAGTAGAAGTGATGAGGACCAGATTGGAGCTTCCTACGACGAGCTCGAATGGGCTATGAAGGAAGCTGAAGCAGGAAAAACTGAAAAAGATTTTTCAGGTCGCCAGCAGGAAGTTTTTAGAATCTACAATATGCGTCATAGCGCTAATAAACACAAAATGGTACCCATTCCGGTATGTGAAATACCTCTTGACCTGAAATAATTGCACTTTATCGAAAAAATTATTTTTCGAGAGAATAAGGCAGTAAATTTCATTCTCCCCCTAATTTTACGATTCAAACTAATAATCAGGCGGTTATGTTACATAACTGAATAGGTTTCTTGTGCTAAAATTCAAACAATGACTAAAATTCTAATAGCAGACCACCATCCCATAACCCGCATGGGGATTTCTTCCCTTTTGGAGAAAGAAGGAGTGTATGAAGTAGTAGGAAAAGTGACTAATGGGAAGGATCTTTTCCGGGCTTTAAAAACCAGAAATCCAGACGTTTTGATCCTGGAGATCGATCTACCGGAAATAAATGGTATTACCGCCCTTAGAACTATAAAATCTGAAAATCCCGGTATTAAGATCCTTATTCTTAGCTGTCATCCCGAGGAAATGTATGCTTTAAATTCTATAAAAGCGGGGGCCGCTGCTTATCTTTCAAAAACTGTTTCTACAGATATCCTTTCAGAAGCAGTCCATCAGGTTGCCAGGGGAGGAATTTACCTCAACAAAGAGATAAGTGAAAAGATCAATTCGGGAACCACCAGATCCAATAACCTCGTAAGCCGCTACAAAAAGCTCTCTACAAGGGAAATTGAAGTCCTCAATTTACTTTCCACAGGAAAACGAAATAAAGATATTGCCGAGGCTCTAGATATCAACGAAAAAACCGTAAGCACCTATAAGACAAGACTGCTGAAGAAATTAAGAGTAGATAATCTGGCAGATTTGATTAATCAATCACGTTTGTTACAAATACGGCCTACATAACCCGGTTAAGTTTTCCCGACAGGACTTTCTTAAGGGAAATATAATCCATTATATCCTGCAGGATCCCATTTGATTCTTCGGGAGGGACTTCTTTTATTTCTCGATTGAGCTCGTTTATTTTCTTGTTCACCAAATACCTCCTTAGAGCCAGAATGGTTTCATTTACCAGGCGGCCAATTTCAGCTTTTTTCCCCTTTACAAAAATATCCATCCTTTCCCAGTCGTGAAGCACGTACTGTTCTTCATCCATTAAAATGCCGGTTACTTCCGAAGCATTTTCCGGAGGTAACTCATTTATAAAAGTGTCAATGGAAAATTCTTCTTCCTCGTTGTATTTTTTAATGACCATTTGATAGATCTTCTGGAAATGTTCATTCGCAAAAGCCACTTCATCTTCCTGAAGATCAAGAAAGATCTTCTCATACACCTTCGCCCTCACTATCTCCGGCTCCAGGGAAATCTCCCCCTTCTCATCTACCTTTACTACCAGATCTTCAAAATCCTCTTCCATCATCCCATAATGAAGTAAAAGACTAATAATTGTGCGTTCCAGCACATACAATTCATCGACCTTCACCCGCGGAGTGGGATCATCTCTTACTACTTCGAACTGCTTCGTTTTTTTAGATGCAGGTTTTCCTGAACCTTTACCGCTAAGTTGGGCAAGAGTGGTAAACAACACTTCTTCAGAAATATCCATGATTCGGGATGTCTCCTGTACATAAACTTCCTGCTGAATATTATCGGGAATCTTCGAAATACTGCTAACCATATCCCGAATGAGCGAAGCTTTTTTAACAGGATCATTCTTTGCCTCCTCCATCAGCAAAGAAGCCTTGTAATTGATAAAATCCTTAGAATTTTCCTGAAGGTACAGCCTGATATCCTCCTCAGAATTTTTCTTTGCAAAACTGTCGGGATCTTCCCCTTCCGGAAAGGCACAAACTTTCACATTCATCCCCTGCTCCAGAATAAGGTCAATTCCACGAATGGATGCCCGCTGGCCCGCAGCATCGCTGTCAAAAAGCACAGTAATATTCTTGGTAAGCCGGTTAATAAGCCGAATCTGCTCGGGAGTTAAAGCAGTACCCGAAGAGGAAACAACATTTTCAATGCCGGCCTGATTAAATTGGATCACATCTGTATATCCCTCTACTAAATAACAGTTATCTTCTTTGGCAATACTCTGTTTTGCATGGTAGATCCCATAAAGCACCTTACTCTTGTGGTAGATCTCACTTTCTGGACTATTTAAATATTTTGCTGCTTTTTTATCATTAGTTAGAATCCTACCTCCAAATCCCAGAACTCGACCACTCATGGATTGGATTGGGAACATTACTCTCCCTTTGAACCTGTCAAACTGCTTATCTTCTTTAACAATAGTAAGTCCGGTCTTTTCCAGATATTCAAGCTTGTAACCTTTTGCCAGAGCTTCATTAGTAAAAGCATTCCAATCATCAAGACAATAGCCTAAACTAAACTTCTTTATAGTTTCATCGGTAAATCCGCGTTCCCTGAAGTAACTGAGTCCAATAGCTTTTCCCAGCTCGTTCTTAAGCAAATTGTTCTGAAAATATTTTGCGGCAAATTCAGACACCAGAAACATGCTCTCCCGCTCATCTGCCTGCTCTTTTTGCTCCTGACTCTGCTCGGTTTCTTCAACTTCTATATTATACTTTTTAGCCAGGTATTTTATAGCTTCGGGATAAGTAAAATGTTCGTGTTCCATCAAAAAGGCCACCACATTCCCTCCTTTTCCGCTGGAAAAGTCTTTCCATATCTGCTTTACAGGAGAGACCATGAAACTAGGGGTACGCTCCTCACTAAAAGGACTAAGGCCTTTGTAGTTGCTGCCCGATTTCTTTAAATTGACAAAATCCCCCAACACCTCTTCGACCCGGGAGGATTCAAAAACTTTATCTATGGTGCTTTTTGATATCAAAATTTGTGGTGGAAATTTTTCAAATGTACGCAAAAAGAAGAGCCTTTTAAAAAGGATATATCGTCAAGCTAAAGTTGTTATAGCTTCTCCCCAATCAACGGACTGATAGATCCGGAAATGAATCAGGATGACAATTTTACCTCCTTAAAAAGCTCTTTTAAAAAATGACTGCTTTTTAAATTGCATCAAATCGTATCCCTACAGAAATGTTGTGCAACTCCGGATTGGGATCTTTAAAAATAGGGTTTAAATCATACTTCACATATAGTGCTGTACCTCCAAAACCTACGTAACCACTAAGTCCATAAATAAAATCATTAGTGTTGTAATCTCCTTTTAATTTTTGTTTGACATCTTCTCCATTTTCCTCAAATTTTAATTTTTGACGCTCTCCCAGATTCACTCCGGCGTAACCTCCTAAACCGATTTTGAATTTATTATGGGTGGAGAACCAAACACTTCTGGGGGTTTCAACCTTTTTTGATGGACCAAATTCAAAATGAACAGGAAAGACCAGGTTATCCATTCTAAATTTCGATTTATCCAGTTCAAGAGGATACTCCACAAGCTGCGTTTGTCCATCTTCCTCTACAAAATACCTGTTATCTGTCGGTTTCAGACCGTTGAATTGAAAAGAAAATCCGTAGAGTAATCGTGCAAAATTACTGTGTTCAAACACCCGGGTTTTCCATGCTATTCCAATTTCAAAAAATCGGCTACCGCCAACCTTAAAATCAGAATCATTAATAGACTGACCTTCGGTTAGGGCATTATTAAATCCCGCAGCAACTACTAAATAAGTGGAGGTACGACTGTAGTGGCTCTTATTATACCAGTGGTCGTCATCTTCACTGCCACCTTCCTCCTCATCATCCCAGGACCACTCTTCGTTTTCCTCTTCCCGGGTTAGCAGTGCAATCTGGTTATCGATAATAGCTACCCTGTTCTGAATATTCAGAGCATGTTTTTTGGCGGCCTCACTTTTAAGTCTTTCGGCCTCTTCCCAGTCAATTTCTTTTGCTTCGGCACGCCTATTAATAGCTTCCACTTCTTTTTTAAGAGCTTCTTTCTCTTCAGTGATGATCTGTTCCTTTTGTTTTTCCAGCTGTTCGATCTTTTCCCGATGTGATTGCTCCTGTGCAATAGCAGGATTAATAATGAAAGAACAGAATGTAAAGAGCATTAAAAATGTAACTTTTTTCATGGTTTTGATTTTTATGGACTTCTAAAAGAAGTCCGTTAATTGATTGATTGATGAAATTTTATTAGAAATCACGGTTTGCGACTGCAGTTTTCGCTTTGGAAAACCCTTCTTTTACTACTTCAAAAACTTTTTGTCTGAATGACTGTTCCAGTTCATATTCCACCTGGTGCAGTAACTCATTTGAATTAATTGTAAAGGCAGGATCAGACTTCAATTCGGCAGTGGCCAATAGTAGAAGGGCTTCCACTTCGAGGTCACTAACTTCGGATGGTGACATCTCAGATATTTCAGGTTTCCGTTCTGCGAGCAACAATTCACTTTCTGACTTAACAACTTCAGGTACTTCAGAAGTAATTTCTGAAGCGAGTAGATCTTCTTCTTCAGTAGTCCTCCCAAATGGGGTTTCAAAAATGGCATTTTTGGCAGGGCTTTCTGCTGAAGGTTTTTTCTCTGTTTCAGACTTTTGAGTTTTCACTCCACTTTCTGAAGTAGCCAATTGGATCACCTCAGGCTCCACAACTTTTTCCTCCAATACCTTATTTTTAGGTGTTTGCTCCACCAATTGAGACTCTTCCGAAGCTATTGGCGCATTGAAATAAGCACCCAAAATAAAGAAGATTGCAGCAATGGCTGCAGCCGATGCTCCCCATAACAGGTAAGGCCGCTTTTTTCCTTCTTTTTTCTCCAGGCGCTGCTTGAGTTGTTCCCAGCTTTGAGAAGATGGTTTTATCTCCCTCTCTCCGAACACCTTTTTGATATTATTTTCAAATTTTTCCGGTTCCATATACTGTCTTGTTTTCCTGTTCCAGTTTTTGCTGCAACATTTTTCGCGCTTTAAAAAGCTGTGATTTAGAAGTACCTTCAGAAATATTCAGGATTTTTGCAATTTCCTGATGCTTGTAGCCTTCTACGGCATACATCAAAAACACCATTTTATAACCTTCCGGCAAACCATCGATCAACTCCTGTATGTGTGCCGCATTAAATTCGGCAGTAAAGGAGTATGAAAAATCGGTGTTTTCAGGTACCTCATCTTCAGCAAACATTGAGCGCTTATTTGTTCTAAGAAAAGAAATTGCTTCCCTAATCATGATCCTGCGCATCCAGCCTTCAAAGCTGCCCTCATTCCTGAAATCTTCCAGGTGAGTGAACACCTTGAAAAATCCATTGAGCATTACTTCTTCTGCATGCTGAAGGTCCTTTACATACTGCCGACAAACGCTGAGCATCTTTCCGGAATGCCTCTCATAGATCTTTCGTTGTGCCTGCCGGTTTCCCGCGGCTGCACGTTTTATTAAATGAAAATCATTTTTAAAGAGTTGAATTACTTTCACCTGCTTTGCTTTTCTAAAGGCCTTCTATTAACATAGACGCGTGAAAGTTACAAAAGGTTGCCTGAGGCTGAGAAATTTTTTTGAAGATTAGCTTCTTCTATTCGCTGGATTACTTTCAAATCTCTAAAATCCATTTAAAAAAAGTGAATTTAGATCTATTTTTTACGCTCAATAACGTAATTGACCATAAGAATAAGAGAGTCTTTATAAGGAGAGACAGGGTATTCTTCCAGTAAGGCCAGCGCCTCTTGTTGAAATAATTTCATTTTGGCAACGGCATAGTCCAAACCACCATTGTCCTTAACAAAATTGATCACTTCTCTCACTCGCTTACTATCCTTGTTATGGTTTTTGACCGAATTTATCACCCATGCCTTTTCTTTGGCAGGAACTTTATTCAGCACATAAATAAGCGGAAGAGTCATTTTTTGCTCTTTGATATCAATGCCAGTTGGCTTTCCTATTCGTTCATTTCCGTAATCAAAAAGATCATCCTTGATCTGAAAAGCCATGCCTATAAGTTCTCCAAAGTGACGCATTTTTTCTACTTCAGGAGAATCCGGCTGGACTGAGGCTGCCCCGAGGCTGCAACAAGCCGCTATAAGGGTAGCAGTTTTTTGTCTTATGATCTCGTAGTAAATATCTTCAGTTATATCCAGGCGCCGCGCCTTTTCAATCTGCAGCAATTCACCTTCGCTCATTTCTCTTACAGCGACAGAAATGATTTTCAGTAAATCAAAATCGTTATGATCAATAGAAAGCAGAAGTCCCTTTGAAAGCAAATAATCTCCCACCAGTACGGCGATCTTATTTTTCCAAAGCGCATTTATGGAAAAGAATCCGCGGCGGCGGTTAGAATCGTCCACCACATCATCATGAACCAGGGTAGCAGTATGAATAAGCTCAATAACAGAGGCTCCCCTATAGGTGCGTTCGTTCACCTTCCCGTCTGCAACCATTTTTGCGACAAGAAAAACGAACATGGGCCGCATTTGCTTACCCTTGCGATTTACTATAAAATGAGTGATCCTGTTTAAAAGGGCAACCTTCGAAGACATCGACTGAGTGAACTTTTTTTCAAAAAGTTCCATCTCCTTTTCTACCGGCAGCTTTATTTTGGAAATTACCTTCATAAGGGCTGCTAAGATAGTTAAAAGATTAAATTTTTAACCTCTTCAAAAAATGCCTTTTTTGCCACTTTAGGTGGGAACTTCTTTAGATTTGTTCGCAAGTTGTCCACAGGCTGCATCAATATCTTTTCCGCGTGACCGGCGGACTGTACAGGTAATTCCGTTGCGTTCCAGTTCCCTTACGTACATGTCTGTAGTTTCTGAAGGAGCCTGCCGGAAGGTTTCATCACCTATATCATTATATTCTATCAGGTTAACCTTACAGGGAACGTATTTACAGAACCTTACCAAAGCATCAATGTCTTTTTTACAGTCATTAATTCCCTTCCATACTACATATTCGTAGGTGATTCGGCTCTTTGTCTTTGCATACCAATATTCCAGGGCTTCTCTTAAATCTTCCAACGGGAAGGTCGCGTTGAAAGGCATTATTGATGTACGGACTTCATCAATGGCTGAATGTAATGAAACAGCAAGCTTGAATTTCACCTCCTCATCGGCCATCTTTTTTATCATTTTTGGCACTCCTGAAGTCGAAACGGTAATACGCTTTGGGGACATATTTAAACCTTCAGGAGAAGTGATCATTTCAATTGCCTTAAGAACATTATTGTAATTCATGAGCGGCTCTCCCATTCCCATAAAAACAATATTGGACAGCGGCTTATCAAAGTACAACCGGCTCTCATTGTCAATAGCGACTACCTGATCGTAGATCTCATCGGGATTGAGATTACGCATTCGCTTCAGCTTTGCAGTAGCACAGAACTTACAATCGAGACTGCATCCAACCTGAGAAGAAACACAGGCTGTAGTTCGCGATTTTGTAGGAATTAAAACGGATTCCACGGTGAGGTCATCATGCAGCTTGACAGCATTTTTGATGGTTCCGTCACTACTTCGCTGCATCTCGTCCACCCGTATGTGATTGATCACGAAATTTTCATTCAGCATTTGACGGGTATTCTTCGAAATGTTGGTCATATCTTCAAAAGAATGGGCTCCTTTTCCCCACAGCCACTCGTATACCTGAGTTCCGCGGAAGGATTTATCTCCCTGAGAAACAAAGAATTGCTGAAGCTGTTCTTTGGTCAATGCCCGTATGTCTTTCTTTCCGTTTTTCACGCTGCAAAAATACTAAAGTAATTGCGATTTTATATACCTCTCTAAAATGTCATTTTTGAGGATCAATAAGTTAGCCGCAAATTACAAACCAGTTATTTAGCTTCCTTTCTTAATAATTAAACCCTTACAACCCTTACAGGGTTCCAAACCCTGAAAAGGTTCAAATAGAGATGCTGAAACAAGTTCAGCATGACGTAAAGATCCAAATGAAAACAAGTTCAGCATGGCATGAAAAATATCCCTTCACCCTGAACTTATTTCAGGGTCCTGCCGGGTTGCTATCTTAAAGAGATGCTGAATCAAGTTCAGCATGACGAAGAGGTCGAGGCAAAAACAATTGAAGTATTATAAAAAATAGAATTTCACCACGAGGCACAAAAAAACCTCCCAGTTCTGAATGATCCGTGAGGTTTAAATTTACTTTACTGCCTACTTAAAAACTGCATCCTGCGTGCTTACAGAATAAGCATCGCATCACCGTAAGTGTAGAATTTATATTTTTCTTTTACCGCTTCAGCATAAGCCTTCTTCATAAAATCATGCCCGGCAAAGGCCGAAATCATCATTAATAAAGTAGATTTAGGCGTATGGAAATTGGTGATCATACAATTAGCAATACTAAAATCATAAGGTGGAAAGATGAATTTATTGGTCCAGCCACTGAATTCATTTAGAGTTCTGTTTGAAGAAACAGAGCTTTCCAATGAACGCATCACAGTAGTTCCCACTGCACAAATTTTACGTTTTTCGCTAATAGCTTTGTTAATAGTATCTACAGCAGGTTTTTCAATAAAGGCTTCCTCGCTGTCCATTTTGTGTTTAGAAAGATCTTCTACCTCGACCGGGCTAAAAGTTCCCAATCCCACATGCAGGGTCACCTCGGCAAAATCAATTCCTTTGATCTCAAGTCTCTTTAAAAGATGCTTTGAAAAGTGAAGTCCGGCAGTAGGAGCCGCCACAGCACCTTCAGATTTTGCATAAATCGTTTGGTAACGCTCTTTATCTTCAGGTTGAACATCTCTTTTTATATATTTGGGAAGAGGAGTTTCACCCAGTTCGGTTAATTTATCACGGAATTCTTCATAAGATCCGTCATAAAGAAAACGCAGGGTTCTTCCGCGGGAAGTCGTGTTATCAATAACTTCGGCAACAAGACTTTCATCCTCGCCAAAATATAATTTATTTCCAATTCTTATTTTTCTTGCAGGATCAACAAGTACATCCCACAAACGGGTTTCAGCATTTAATTCTCTCAGCAAAAACACTTCAATTCGGGCACCGGTCTTTTCTTTATTCCCAAAAAGACGTGCCGGAAAAACCTTGGTATTGTTCAATACCATCACATCCTGAGGTTCAAAATAATCTATAAGATCCTTAAACTGCTTGTGCTCGATAGTTTGGTCCTTACGGTTTAAAACCATGAGGCGAGCCTCATCCCTGTTTTCTGAAGGGTACTCTGCCAATAGTTCATCCGGAAGGTCAAAACTGAAGTGCGATAATTTCATTCCCATATAAGATAGATTTTTAAGAAGCTGCAAATATACGACCGCGAGATAGGCGTTGTCAAGTAAATGCCGGTTTATTTAAGAAATGTGTGGTTCTATAAGGCACACAATGGGTTCTACTGATTATTTTTTAATCTCTAGCCGAATCTTTTACGGAAAATTTTAGCTGCTGCAAATCTTTCCAGAACTCGGGAAATGATTTGCTCACCACGCCCGCATCCTTTATCTCCAGAGGAACTTTTAAAGCCAGGGGAGCAAAGGCAAGCGCCATACGGTGATCATTATAAGTTTCAATAGAAATATTGGATCTAATTTCTTTTGAAGCTGAAAGCTGAAGGGAATCTTCTGTAATTGAAACTTTGCCTCCAAGCTTCTCAATTTCGTTCTTCAATGCCTGAAGCCTGTCGGTTTCTTTAATTCTTAGCGTATGTAATCCCGTTAACCGCGCTTCCATTCCCAGGCCGAAGCAGGTGACCGCAATTGTCTGAGCAAGATCGGGGCTATTTGCGAGATCGAGTTCCAGAACTTTGGGAAGTTGTACTTCCATTTTCTCCAGCCCTATCTCACCTTCCAAAAAGGTGGTTTTTACACCTAATTTTTGGTAAATATCTGCTACGCTCCTATCGCCCTGCAGACTGTTTTCACGATAGGAAGTCAGAGATATTTCAGCAGAATCAGACAGGGCTGCCAGGCTGTAAAAATAAGAAGCCGAACTCCAGTCGGATTCTACAACTATTTCAGTTTTTGGCACCGATTTTTGTGGCTCAATAGAAATTTTATTGTTTTCAAAACTTCCGGAGATCCCGCACTGCTTCAGAAGCTGCAGGGTCATTAAAATATAAGGTACAGAAGTGACTTTTCCTTCGAGGTGGATATGCAAACCTTCGGGCAAGGAGGGCGCCATCAACATCAAAGCAGAAATATACTGGCTGCTGATGTTTGCTTTTACCTTTACCTCATTTTTCAGCAGCTTTTTGCCTTTGATGCGCAAAGGTGGATAACCTTCTTTGTTTTCATAAGAAATTTCTGCTCCCAATTCTTTAAGAGCATCTACTAGAATGGCAATGGGCCGCTCCTGCATACGCTGACTTCCCGTAAGAACCACTTCCCGGCCTTCACGAGTTGTAAGATAAGCAGTTAAAAAACGCATTGCAGTACCTGCATGGTGAATATCAATTACTTCTTCGGAAGAAGCCAGGGCCTTTTGCAGTACCCGTGTATCATCACTATTGGACAGGTTTTGAATTTCAATTTCAGGAAATTGCGCCTGCAGGATCAACAGCCGGTTCGATTCACTTTTAGAACCGGTGACAGAGATACTCCCGGCAAGGTTCCGGCTCGTGGTAGAAAGTTGCACGTGCATAGGTTATTCTCTTTTGAAGTTTTTACGCCTGCTCGTCATGTACATCGCGTAAACAAAACTTATTGCAGCTTTAACAAGAAAATATTCAATCCATTTTCCATTGGAGAATTCATCCTGATAAATTACCGCAAACTCCCCCGAAATTATTTGATTAAAATGGGAAATAATCAGGGAAAGCCCCACAAATATTACAAAGAATATAGTTCCCAGCTGTAATACCCTTACCCAGTAATTGGGATTTTTAATGTCTTCTAAAATGCGCATTTTACTGTAGCTTTTCGTTATTTTTATGGCGATCCTTATCGCGCTGAGTCTTTAGGTTCAGCTTTTTGTCAAAAGCCTCCTGAAGATTAATACCGGTTTGATTTGCCAAACAAAGCACGACGAAAACAACGTCGGCCAACTCCTCTCCCAGATCTTTTGCCTTATCACTTTCTTTCTCACTTTGCTCTCCATATCTGCGGGCAATAATGCGGGCCACTTCCCCTACTTCTTCGGTAAGCTGGGCCATGTTTGTGAGCTCATTGAAATACCGTACCCCGTGCTCCTTTATCCAATCATCTACTGCTACCTGAGCGTCCTGAATATCCATACTATCAAATTTTCTTCAAAACTATAGCTTCTAATTGTTTCTCCACCAATTGAGCACAAAATTCTTTTAGGGCAGAATACTGTTGAGGCAAAAAGACGGTGACATTTTCATGAATTTTTACCTAACGGTTGGTTTAAAGACTCTTTACAAGAACTGCTTTTTGGTTGCCAAGAGCATTTATCATATTCATGAATTTTCTAAAATCCTCTACAGATTCGGCAGGCCAAACACCGTCCCTAAGCACATAATCCCGTTCTACTATCAGGACATCTCTACCATTCTTTTCAATTACCTGCACCTCCATCTTAAAACTTCCAAAATCTCCATCAATATTTACTGCTTCAGGAATTGCTTCCTGTTTAAATCCTGCCGGCAAGACAAATTCAAAGACATCAACATCATGTCTTCCCCTGCTTATTTGTAAGGGTAGTTTCCTGTTGCTACTGCCGGTAAGTGAATAGTAACTTGGGATAAAAAAGCTGAGAGGCAGCAGCAGGCGATTTCCTGCTTTTGAAGTATACCTGTCCCCGGTGAACTTAAGAACTTCAGTAAATTCCTGATTTTCCCTGTCGTTAATAAATTTCGGCTTTTGAAAATTCAGATTCTTTAAGTGACCCCAGTTCTTCTTGTAGAACAGGATCTGATCATCTTCCTTTGCCGTTGTAATTACGTAGATGTTTCCGTAAGGAATTCCGCGGCTTTTTTGCACTACCGAAGCCTCAAAATTCCCATCTTCGTTAAGTTCTATGGTAGTAGAGGTCTCTCTTATATTTTCTTCCAGGCTGTAGTTTTTAGTGCGTACAATTTCACCACCTTCAGGCTTTACCAACAGGACAAAACGATCATCTGTAAAATCTCCCAGATAATTAAAAGGACTGGTTTGACTGGTACATTCCAGCCAAATGTCTTCTCCATTCTCCTGCGGCAGGTTCAGGATCACATGATTTCCCTGCATGGAAGTAAAATCGGGATCAATATTTTTCTTTTCTTCCCCTGCAAAAACCACTGCATAATGGGAGAGGATATTTTGAGAATCCAACAGGGCTTTAGTGTAATTGGTAAGTCCCTTACAATCCCCGTATTTTAACTGATCTACTTCTGCAGCCGGCACCGGCTCCCATCCCCCAATTCCCAACTGCACACTTATGTACCTGGAATTCTTCTGAACGTAATCATATATGATCTTTGCCTTTTCTACATCAGTTTTTGCTTTGGAAGTAAGCTGAGTTATTTTATTTACGGTAGTTTCAGGAAGCTTATTCCTTCCCTGCAACAGGTTTTCATATTGCCATTTTCCGAAGTCCTGCCAGGTAGTGCTGCTTCCATTCACTCCTACCAGCGAAAAATCCTTTAAAGCTACCCGCAGTTCAGGATTAAATTCTTCCATAGAGGGACTGAACGGTTCCGATTTGTAGGCAGGAAGATTTTTTAATATGTAAACCAGGCCATTATCGGGAAAAGACTTTTCTATATGGAGACCATCAAGATTTCGCTCCTTGTAGCGCAATTCGATATTAGCAGGATTATTCAGAACATAAGTTGAACTTTCGGTACTTATTAAATAGCCTTTAAGAGGGTCCCAACCTTTCACAAAAATTGTATTGTTGCTTATAACCTCACTTTCATAGACCATCGTGTATGGATAATCCTGAGGGGTAAACTCTGCATAGCTTATCCTGTCGTCACTGTAAAGTGTTCCGGAACTTACAGCACTGCGGTCCTTAAAATGTTTCTGTTTAAATTTTTGAATTTCTGCTCCATTCTTGTCCAGAATTAAAAGACTTTGATCTTTAATCTTCATTTCATCGCTGTAGAAATCTCCGGCAAAGGCAAAACTGTCTCCCTGGGTATTTAAAATGGTTAATACCTTCCGGGTAAAAATCTTCATTTTATCAACTGCCTCGACGGTTATTTCTACCACTTCATCACGGACAACTGCGTTGGCGTTTTCCGTTAATGCGGGATCAATAAGGTTACTTGCGTAGGGAGAGATTTGAGAGAAAACTGCCGTTGAATTGATCAACAAAAACAGAAAAAATAAATGGCGATACATTGATAAACAGATTGTTGGCTAATATAGCAATTTTAACTGTTTTTAACATTTATTTTTAGAATCAATAATTATTGTTACCGGACCATCATTTAAAAGCTGAACTTTCATATCTGCACCAAATTGACCGGTACCCACTTTCTTACCTAAATCGATCTCCAGTTGCTTTACGAAATCCTCGTAAAGCGGAATTGCCACCTCTGGCTTTGCAGCTTTTATATAACTCGGTCTGTTCCCTTTCTTAGTACTCGCGTGCAGGGTAAACTGGCTAACTACAATTGCATCTCCTTTTACATCGAGGAGGGAATCATTCATTACCCCATTGCTGTCATTAAAAAGGCGCATGTTCACAATTTTCCTTGAAAGCCATGAGATATCTTCAAAAGTATCATCATTATCTATCCCAACCAGGATCAATAAACCATTCCCTATTTTGGCATTTTTGACACCTTCTATGGTTACAGCTGCCTCAGAGACCCTTTGAATTACTGCTCTCATTCGGGTTGATGATTATCAAATCGATAATTTTGCTCGTCTTCGCCTTTTAATATCTGAAGATAACTTTTGTAGCGGGACCAGGGGATCTTGCCGGCTTCCAAGGCTTCTTTAACGGCACATTTTGGTTCCTCCAGGTGCAGACAATTGTAAAATTTACAATCCTGTTTACGGGCAAAGAATTCCGGAAAATAATCTCCCAATTCCTCTTTTTCAATATCTACCACCCCAAAGCCTTTTATACCCGGAGTGTCAATGATCCTTGCTCCTAAATCAAGATCGAACATTTCGGCAAATGTTGTGGTATGTTGTCCCTGCCGGTGTTGTTCAGAGATCTCGGTAGTTTTAAGATCTAATTTGGGTTCGATTGCATTCACTAAAGTAGATTTTCCTGTACCGCTGTGGCCTGAAATCATACTCGTCTTATCCTTCATGAGCTCTTTTACCTGCTCAATATTCTTCCCGGTTTTAGCTGAAATGCCGATGCATTGATAACCAATTTCCCGGTACATGGCCGCAAGATATTTAACTTCATCCAGCTCCTCTCCCTTCAGGGTATCAATTTTATTAAAAAGTAAAATTGCTTTAATGTGGTAAGCTTCTGCAGTGATCAGGAAACGATCAATAAAGGTGGTAAAAGTTGTTGGATTATTTAGAGTTATAAGTAAAAAAGCCTGATCAATATTGGAAGCAATAATATGAGTTTGCTTGGAGAGATTTACCGATTTCCGAATGATGTAATTGTCACGTTCCTTAATTCCAGTGATCACACCATTTTGATCCTCTTCTAAAGTATCTTCAAGTTTAAATTCCACCCGGTCTCCCACTGCCACAGGATTGGTGCTCTTAATATCTTTGATCCTGAATTTCCCTTTAATACGGCATTGGTAGAACCGCCCGTCATCTGCTTTTACCTGGTACCAGCTTCCGGTGGATTTGTAAACGGTTCCTGTCATAAATATGATTGTTTCTAAAATTTTGAGGGGTCTAAGCTTATTAGGCAACCCAACCCTTTTACCTCACTTTTGCCTCACTTTTGCCTCACTTTTGCCTATAAAAACAAAATTACATTTATTTATTCAATACCTTATAATTTTAAGTATAGCCGAGATCGCAACAGGAGAAATCCCTGCAGGATCCATATTGGAACACCTTTAAAAAACAAGAACCCCATATTGGGGTTCTCAATAAAAATTATTTTATAGACTTCATTACCTTCTCCTGGTGGTCAATAGACTCCTGGTGAATGGCTTTATAAATTCGCATAATGAATTCTTCACTTAGTCCATTCTGCTCCCCCACCTTGGTCATTTTATCTAAAATTTCGCTCCATCGCTGATTTTGTAGTACTGCTACGTTCTGTGCTTTTTTAGCCTTACCTATCTCGTCTGATATTTTCATCCTTCTGGAAAGCACATCCAGAATTTGTGTGTCGGCGATATCTATCATTGCCCTGAGGCTTTGCAGTTTAGTCTGGAACTCCTCACTTTCCGAAATCTCTTTTCTAATCTTGAGATCCTCCATGAATTGCACCAGGGTAGCAGGGGTTATCTGCTGTGCAGCATCACTCCAGGCATTATCGGGATCGTGGTGTGTTTCCACCATGATTCCGTCATAATTGAGATCAAGGGCCGTTTGGCAGAGGTCAAAAATGGAAGTCCTGTTCCCGGCAATGTGAGACGGATCAAGAATTAATGGGAGATCGGGAAATTTTGTCTGGAGATCGATTGGAATCTGCCACTCGGGATTATTCCTGTACCTTGTCTTTTCGTAAGTAGAGAATCCACGGTGAATAACTCCAAGATTTTTTATATCACATGTGTAGAGTCTTTCGACGGCTCCAAGCCATAAAGAAAGATCGGGATTTACAGGATTTTTTACCAGGACCACCTTATCTGTGCCCTTAAGAGCATCTGCAATTTCCTGAATAATAAACGGTGAAACCGTGGTTCTTGCACCTATCCATAAAATATCGACATCATGTTTCAACGCTAGGTCAACATGGTTTGGGTTCGCAACCTCGGTAGTGGTAAGCATTCCGGTTTCTTCCTTTGCCCTTTGTAGCCACTTTAAACCCAAAGCTCCAACTCCCTCAAAATTTCCCGGGCGGGTTCTGGGTTTCCAGATTCCTGCTCTCAGTACAGTCGCATCGGTATCTTTCAACTGGTGGGCAATCTTTAGCACCTGCTCTTCTGTTTCTGCGCTGCAAGGTCCCGCAATTACAAGTGGGTGGTCCAGCCCAAAATTATCTAACCAGGTTCTGAGTTCTTTCTTGTTTTCCATGATATGATCAGTTTATTCCGTTTAAAATCGTTTTAATATGATTGGTTCTTTCCATCTCCAGGAAGACCTCCTGAAAGTCATCATTCTCAATTAGCTTTTTGAATTCGGAAAGATTATTTATATACTCCTCAAGGGTTTCGAGGATATTGCTTTTATTTTGCTGAAAAATTGGGGTCCACATAGCGGGTGAACTTTTTGCAAGGCGAACTGTAGAAGCAAATCCGCTGCCAGCCAGGTCAAAAATGTCTTTTTCATTCTGTTCTTTCTGAAGCACTGTTTTCCCCAGCATAAAGGAGCTGATATGCGACAGGTGGGAAACGTAGGCGATATGGCGATCGTGTGACTTTGGGTCCATGTACCTTATGCGCATTCCCAGTTTCTGAAATATTTCCAGAGCTCTTTCCTGCAGTTTAAAAGCTGTTTTTTCTACTTCACAGATGATATTGGTCTTGTCGTGGAAGAGATCTTCTATAGCTGCTGAAGGCCCAGAGAATTCTGTACCCGCAATAGGATGAGCTGCAAGAAAATTCCGTCGGTTTGGATGTCCGGCGATAGCTTCACATAGTCCGGATTTGGTTGAACCTGCATCAAAAACCAGAGTGTTCGCACCTACATGATCCAGCACCTCAATGGCTACCTTTTTTGCTACATCAACAGGAACAGCTATGATTACAACATCTGCCTGCTCCACATCCTCCAGCCCCGCCGAATTGTCAATTAATTTAAGCTCTTTTGATTTCAGAAGATGATCTTCACTTGCATCACTTCCGGAGATCTCGACGTGCGGAAATGCCTTCCTTATTCCCAGCGCAAATGATCCTCCTATTAAACCTATACCTATAATGTGAAATTTCATGCTTTCAATCGATTACAGGCTTTTAAAATATTTTCTTCTGTAGAACATAGGGAAAACCGGATGTATCCTTCGCCCTGACTTCCGAAAATGAATCCCGGGGCCGCAAAAATATGATACCTTTTTAAAAGATGATCCACAAAACCGTCTGAGGTGGTACCCTGCGGCACACGACACCACAAAAACATCCCCGTTTGATCTTCAGTAAAATTACATTCCAGAGCTGTAGCCAGTTTTACGATTTCCTCTTTTCGTCTTAAATAAACCTTATTCTGCTCGCTAAACCAGCTTTGCGGCAGCCTTAGCGCCATGGCGGCCCCAGCCTGTAGCGGAAAGAACATTCCGCTATCCATATTAGTCTTCACTTTAAGTACCGAGTTAATGTTCTTTTCACTACCGCAAAGCATCCCAATTCTCCAGCCAGACATATTAAAGCTTTTACTGAGGGAATTCAACTCCAGTACTCCATCTGTTTCGTCGGAATATTTCAGGATACTCTCCGGCTCTTCATTAAGGATAAGACTGTAGGGATTGTCATTCACTATGAGAATTCTGTGTTTCTTTCCGAAGGCGATAAGTCTTTCAAAAAGGTCTTTTTTTGCAACGGTACCGGTAGGCATGTTGGGGTAATTGACCCACATAAGTTTCACCTTGCTCAGGTCCTTTTTCTCCAGCTCATTAAAATCGGGCAGCCAACCCGTTTCCTCACTTAGGTCATAAAGAACAGAAGTAGCTCCGACTAAACGGCTAACCGCCGCATAGGTAGGATATCCGGGATTGGGAATAAGAACCTCATCACCTTCATTTAAAAAAGCCATTGAAATATGAGTGATCCCCTCCTTACTGCCCATTAATGGAAGTATCTCGGTCTCAGTATTTAGTGTGACACCATAAAAATTCTGGTAGAATTCCCCAATTGCATTTCTAAAATCTGTTGTCCCACGATACGGCTGATACTGATGAGCACCCGGATTTAATAACGCTTGGTGAAGCGCCGTCATCACCTGCGGCGGGGGCGGCAGGTCGGGGCTTCCAACTCCCAGGTTAATAATAGGCTGCCCGGAATCCTGGAGTGCCCTTATTTCCCTTAATTTTGTTGAAAAGTAGTACTCCTCAACATGGTTCAATCTACTGGCCTGTGCTATCATAATAAGCCGCTTTTATAAATTCCTAATACTTTTAATTCCTGGGTTAATCCCCCCAGGACCTCAGTTACTTTGTGTAACTCCTCTTCATCCTGGAACAGCACATCTATAAAAAATGCATATTTCCAGGGAACATCCACCACGGGAACACTTTGGATCTTAGTCATATCAAGATCAAAATCCCTTAAAATATTCAGCACACTTACTAAACTTCCCTTTTTGTTTTCAAGTACGAATTTAAGAGATGCTTTATTTGCCCCGTTGACCACAGGAGCCGCATTTTTAGAAGAAAGCACAAGGAAACGGGTGGAGTTGCTCTTCATGGTTTGAATACCTTCCTCCAGGATCTCCAGGTCATAAAATTTAGCCGCTGCCTTGCTTGCTATAGCTGCAACTCCTTTCAGGTTTTGCTCCCTTATCCTTTTTGCCACTTCGGCAGTATCTGTGTCTTCAATAAGTTCCAAATGAGGATAATCCTTAAAAAATGTCTGGCACTGGAGAAGAGCCATGGGGTGAGAACAAACCTTTTTTATATCAGCTATTTTTTGGCCGGAAAGGGCCATGAAATTCATAAAAATGGGAATATAATGTTCCCCTTTTATCTGAAGATTGTTCTCATCAATAAGGGCGTAATTTGGAAGTATAGTACCCGCTGTAGAATTTTCTAAAGCCATTACTGCACTTATAGACCGGTTCGTCAACAAACTGTCAACCACTTCTTTGAAGGACCGGCATTCATCAACTAAAACTTCTTTACCAAAATATTCCTGAGCCACCTGGTGGTGGAAAGAACCTTTTATTCCCTGTATGGCAATCTTTTCTTCCATTTTAAAAGCAAAAAAAATCCCGATGCTTACATCGGGATTTCAGTTATAATTTTTATTTAATTATACGGCACCCCCGATCCTATCTCTGCTATAGAAATAAAAATAATACCAGGCGTTCCAGATTAATAAATTGTTCATTTTCATCTTTGTAATAAGCTAATGTAGCATATATTTTTAAAAAACGATATTTTTTCCTGAAAAAATCACGAGAACGATTGCGCTGATTTAGTACTCCTTGAGTTACCTTCTTAAAAACTTCTTCCTTTTAAAAAACTTCAATTACTTTTGAAAAAAAGCTGTTATGTCTATACAGGTAAATAAGATCTCAAAATACTACGGGGAACAAAAAGCACTCGATGAAGTTTCTTTTTCTATACAAAAAGGAGAAATTGTAGGTTTTCTTGGACCAAACGGCGCCGGAAAATCAACTTTAATGAAGATCCTTACCGGCTATCTGCAACCTTCTTTTGGCGAAGCTACTGTAAACGGATATCCTTTGACTGAAGATATGCTGAAGGCGCAGAAAAGTACCGGCTACCTGCCCGAACACAATTCCCTCTATACCGAAATGTATGTGCGTGAATATCTGGAATTCAATGCAGCTATTTACAAGGTCCCAAAAAAGCGAATTGAAGAAGTAATTATTCAGACGGGACTTTCCCCCGAAGCCAATAAAAAGATCGAGCATCTTTCCAAAGGATACCGGCAACGGGTAGGACTTGCAAATGCCTTACTGCACGATCCCTCTGTGTTGATCCTCGATGAGCCGACAACCGGTCTTGATCCCAATCAATTAGTTGAGATTAGAGAATTAATTAAACAAACCGGAAAAGAAAAAACTATTTTCCTCTCTACTCATATTATGAGCGAAGTTGAGGCTTTGTGCGAGCGGGTGATCATTATCAACAAAGGCAGAATTGTAGCCGATAAACGTCTTGCCGAACTCCGCGATGAACAGGTGCAGATCCTTGAAGTGGAATTCGACTATCGAATTGAAGAAGTTGCACTTCAACGACTTCCCTATCTAATAAACACCAGAAATACCGGCGGATTCGTTTATGAGCTTACATTTGACACTCAAAAAGACATGCGGCCAACCGTCTTTGATTTTGCCCACGACAACGGATTAAAAACCCTGCAACTGAACAGGAAAAATAAAAATCTTCAGAATTTATTTTCAGAATTGACTTTGAAGAAATAAATTCCAATGCTGACCTGCAAGGTTTTAAAAACATTTTAGGTCTTTTTATAAAAGCGTTTACGGACTCATTAATATTTCTCGGCTCCTAAGGACAAACCTACAAGGTCAAAAAAAGACCTTGCAGGTTAGGTTCTGATCATCCCTCTCCCCACAACCCTTCCACGGTTTCAAACCCTGAAAGGGTTAAATTAATTAAAAAACAACTTTCCGGTATAGAAACTCTCTAGCTCCACCACCGGCGGCCTGTTTACTGAAATAACATCTCCAGTACTTCTTATCTCACCTTTCAAAACCTGCTGCGGATTCACAATAAGCTTGTTCGTTCCCCGGTGCTGAATTTCAACCGTGCCGGCAATCAGGTCCTGCGCCTCCACCCTTCCATCGCCGTTAGCAATATACAGGTTCAGATAATCGGTTTCCCCACGGAGAAAGAAGTTTGAAAAATCATCTCCTGTCACCCGAACATTTTCTGAAAACAGATGCAGATCAAAATCTCCTACGGTATAAACTCCCTTTGCCCGTTCCTGATTTAAACTGCGCAGCCAGATGTTTTTAAAATGCAATTCCCCAACGCTATTAATAACCCGGTTTCCTGCATTTTGAATCCATACGAGATTGGGCACGGTGACATGAATGCTGGTCACATCATATTCACGAAAAAAATTACAACCGCTATCGTTCCTTAGAATAAGTCGGTCGTCAATAACTTCTGCAGAGATCTCATTTAAAAGATTTTCTCCGGTCTTAACCACTACCTTATATTCTGTGCCTTGTTCGATAAAAAGATCTATGTCTTCAAACACAATAAGCTCATTAAATGGTTCAACCTGAAGTTCTTTTTCGACTATTTCTCCGGAAGTCTGGAAACAATCTGGCGCGTCTTCAGTGTCGCAACTTGACAACAGCAGTAGGCTCAAAAAGGGGAAAATCAGCAGATATTTTTTTAGTAGCGCTGTCATAACCTGTATCCAATTGAAAATTCCACTGCTTCGGCATTGGCACCATGTGATCTCACAGTTACAGAACCAAAAAGGTCTTTATAAATTTCCCTTTGAAGACCGATACGGTTATAGATACGGTCAACATAATGATCATAAGGGTAATAGGCATAATATCCCAGATGTGTTATAAAGGAAAGCTTCCTGAAAGTAAGCTGATGCCCAACAAAAACTCCCACCCGCTTTGCATCTTCATCTCCGGTGGTACCGACCAGTGGAAACGCGACCGAATAAAAGTAAATATACTCTTCCAGTGCCCTGGACAGGAAAAGTTCAGCTCCGGCATGCAACGTGCTTTTATGATTCAAAGATTTATCGGCGTAAGCCGAAATAGTGAGAAAAGGGTAGGATTCCGAACCTATGACCCCTGTAGTATTCACACCACCCCGTAATACAAGATTATATCGTATGGGTGCCGAAAATGGCATTTTTGGTTCCTTTTCTATAAACTCTCTTTGGGAGGCGTGATTGAAATCGTAATTAAGTCCTGCACTCCAGGCAATGGTATTGGTGGAGCTATTTGGAGATTTAAAATCGGCGTTAGAGTAATGGATAAGGGAGAGGCCGGTTTGAAATCCGACACCCCCAATGAGGTTTTCGAACTGGAAATTCCCGGTGAAGATCGTGGAACTCAGCAGCCGCGAGCCGTAGGCATTGTTACGGTAGTTATCATCAGGATGATATGGATTTGTAGTTACTGCCAGCCCCTGACCTACCTTCAGCAAAAGGTGCCGGTTTAAGATGTAGAATCCGAGATGGGCATAAGCACCAAAGTTCTCTCCCAAATGCTCATTTTTGAAATCCTGGTAGGACAGCGAAAAACCAACGTTGGGATAGTTGTACCGTCGCTCCCAGGGTTGGTCCCCATAGGTCTTCCGGTTGAAGTGCAACAACATTCCATGGGGATGTTCGGTAATGAGATGAGAAATATTGGGATTGTGCTCCCAGATGCTTCCGTAGAAATAATTTGCCTCTACAGTATAATGCTTCTCCTGGGAAAAACCCCGGATGCTAAGGCAAAGAAAAAGGAGAAGCAGAAATTGTCTCATGGGGGAAATGACACCTGAATTACTTTCTAACCGGCGAACCGTTTAATATAACTTCCGAAGTAATTTCAGCTGTTTTTTCAAGCATCTTTGCAACCGAACAATATTTCTCCAGGGATAGGTCTACCGCCCGAATGGCTTTGTTTTCAGGAATTTCTCCGTCTATGACAATTTTAAGGTGAATTCTTTTAAAAACATTCGGAACAGCTCCGTCCACACGGAAACCTTCAACATCCATCTCAAGGTTGGTCATCTCCAGTTGCTGCTTCTTCAGGATCATCACAATGTCAATACTGCTGCAACCTGCAATGCCCATAAGCAGTAATTCCATAGGGCTTGCTCCCTGTGGATTTGGCTCGCTCTTGTTGTCGAGATGCACTACATCGCCGCGCTCATTTACAGTTTCAAAATGATAATTTTCGTTGAGCCTTTTAAGATGGATCTTCATTGTAAATAGAATTTGCGCAAAGTTAGGGAAAATCTATTCCTTAACCTTCCATCACATCATCATCCATCCCCCGCCCTTCCCGAAGGAAAGGGAGGTCAATTTTATTAAAAACAGTATATCCCAGAAATTCTAGCCGATGCTCTGTACCACTTCTCGCTTTGCTTCTTTTTTAGTGCCGTCAAATCCTTCTACTCCGCCAACAGTGGTATATTTTAGAACATACTTCTTGTTTGGATTAATTCGCTGGTAAGCGCTCTGACACATAATGGCCGCCTCATGAAATCCTGAAAGAATCAGTTTCAGCTTTCCTTTATAGGTGTTGACATCACCAATTGCGTAAATGCCGGGGATGTTGGTCTGGTAATCGTAAGAGTTATCGACCTTAATGGCATTTTTCTCTATTTCCAGTCCCCAGTTTCCAATAGGCCCTAACTTTGGAGAAAGTCCGAAAAGAGGAATAAAATGATCTGTGACTTTCAGCTCCTCCCCGCGGGCCTTATCATTATGCCTTATCACTACGTGCTCCAGTTCATTTTCTCCTTTGAGTCCTACTACTTCAGCATTTGTGATTAATTCTACTTTACCCAGTTTGGCAAGTTCAGAAAGTCGCTCCACAGAATCCAGCGCTCCTCGAAATTCATTTCTTCTATGTACGAGAGAAACTTCAGCAGCTACATCGGCCAGGAAAATTGCCCAATCCAAAGCTGAATCTCCTCCCCCGGCTATAACAACCTTCTTGTTGCGATAAACTTCAGGATCTTTTATAAAATACTCCACACCTTTCTCCTCATAATCTGCAATGTTGGAAATAGGTGGCTTTCGAGGTTCGAAAGAACCTAAACCTCCCGCAATCGCTACTACCGGAGCATTATGTCGGGTTCCTTTGTTAGTGGTCACCACAAAACTATCGTCTTCTAATCTCTCAATAGTCTCGGCCCGTTCCCCGAGAGTGAATCCGGGATTAAAGGGTTTGATCTGCTCCATTAAGTTATTTACCAGATCTCCCGCAAGAATTTCGGGAAAAGCAGGAATATCATAAATGGGTTTCTTTGGATATATTTCTGAACACTGCCCTCCCGGCTGCGGCAAAGCATCTATTAAATGTGTCTTTAGCTTTAAAAGTCCCGCTTCGAATACGGTGAACAATCCGGTTGGTCCGGCTCCTATTATGAGGATGTCTGTCTTAATCATTACTTTCTCTTTTTGCTTTTAAGGATTCGGTTATTTTATTCATCTGGTTCACTTTCTCATCAAAATCCCCTTTAATGGTCGAGCGGTATTCATTTAAATTTTCAACCATCTGGTTGATATTTTCGGGTATTACCTCTTCAAAAAACTGCCGCAGTCGCTTTGCTGTTGTTGGTGATTTCCCGTTGGTAGATATTGCGATCTTTACATGTCCTTTGTTGACAATGCCGCCCATATAAAAATCACACAGCTCTGGCGTGTCTGCAATGTTTGCGAGTAAATACCTTTTTTTAGCGTGGCTATATATTCTTTTATTTAGCTTTTCATCGTTTGTAGCTGCAATAACCACATGCCGTTTTTTAAGCTGTTTCTTTTTATACCTGCTTTTGGTGATCTTCAAACCATGTTTTTTGGCCAGTTCTTCAGTCTCCGGTAGAAACCATTTTGCGACTACTTCAACATTGGCATTAGGACTTGACTTCAGTAAAAAATGAAGTTTTTCATGACCTACATTTCCGCCGCCGATGATAAGAATATTTAATTTGTTGACTTTTAAAAAAACAGGATATAGTTCGTTTCTTTCTTCCATTCTCCAGCCCCCTAGCCCCCAATGGGGGAATTAAAATAATTATTCTCTTGAATCACGTGTGCAAAAACAGCCTGTAATTTTGGCCTTTCGTTTACCACTTCTCCAATGACAATAATTGCAGGAGATGTAAGCCCTTTTTCGGAAACCACTTTTTCGATATTCCGGATGCGGCCAAACCCTGATCTTTCGTTTACGGTTGTACCATTCTGGATGATCCCCACAGGAGTATCTTCTTTTCCATAGTGACTGAAAATATCTACGATCTCATTCAGTTTTCCCATTCCCATCAAAATCACAACGGTTGCGGTAGATTGTGCCGCCAGCCGCACGTCTTCTGAAAGTTTCCGCTGAGTAGTAGTACCTGTGATCACCCAAAAGCTTTCAGAAATCCCTCTTTTTGTCAACGGAATCCCCACATTGGCAGGCACCGAAATTGAAGATGTTATTCCTGAAACAACTGTAGTTTCTAACCCTTTACTCCTGGCATAATCAATTTCTTCAGAACCACGTCCAAAGATAAAAGGATCACCACCCTTTAGCCGCACCACGTGTCCGCGTTGGCGGGCATACTTTACGATCAATTCATTTATCTCGTCCTGGGAATAGCGATGTTTGTCTTTACGTTTCCCCACGAAAATATGTTCTGCCTGCGGTGCGTAGTCCAATAATTCCCTGTTGATAAGGGCATCATACAACACTACATTAGCCGCTTTCAAGGTATTGACAGCTTTAATTGTTATCAATTCAGGATCTCCCGGCCCAGCTCCGACCACACTAAGTTTTGGTTGATTAAACACTTTGCACCTCCTTTGTTCTATAGGCATCTACCCGCTTAAGAAATAGCTGCGAGTCTTCTAAATACTTTTTAGCAAATTCTTCTGTCGGTTCGTGCTCGTTCATTTGATACACAAAATCTTTAAATGTAGTTGACAGAGAAATTTTTCCGGTTTCGACAAACAGCTCATCAAATTGTCCTATAATTCCTGCCTGGGTATTAGTAGACTGATTCTCTGCCAAAAGCAAAGCCTTTGCGGAATTCACAAGAGATGTATAGGAATGGTAAATACTGTCTGACCATACTTTTCTTTCGAAAGCACTTTTTGCATTGTCTATTTTTTCCTCGCTTTCAAAAAGCAGGGTTGCGATAAGATCGATCACCACTCCGGCACATTCCCCCACTCCAACTGCTTTGATGTAAGGTTGTGTATGTCCCCAGTCGACAAAGTCTTCTTCAGTTATTGTGCTGGTATCGGAAAGTTCTTTAAGCAGGTCATAAAAATAAGTCTTCCCCTGCCTGTCGTAGTAATGGATAAATTTCTCGTCTGCAATTGAATTTGCTTCAAAATCGTTCAGCAACAATCGCAGCGCCTGTGGTCCCCTTTTGCTGGGAACTTTAGCTACTTTATCTGCAAACCGACCTTCTCCGTTTCCAAGGGTTCCTCCTCCGAGTAATACCTGAAGAGCCGGTGCTACTGCTTTTCCAACTTTAATTGACATTCCCTGGAAACCAATTTCAGCCATGTTGTGTTGCCCGCAGGCATTCATACATCCACTGATCTTGATCGTTATATCGCGGCCATTGACCAATTGCGGATATTCCTCTTTAAGCACATCTTCCAGCACATCTGCTATTCCCGTGCTGCTGGCGATTCCGAGGTTACAAGTATCGGTTCCGGGGCAGGCGGTGATATCAACAGTTTTATTATATCCTGCCTCAGCCAGCCCCATTTCATTTAATGTCGTGTAGAAAAATGGCAGCAGATCCTCCCGTACGTGACGGATGAGAATATCCTGTCTAAGAGTAAATCTCAATTCATTACCAGCATAATCTCTAATAAGATCGGCCAGCTTTCTGGCAGCACCTGTGTAAAAATCTCCCAGCGGAACTCTCACTCCAACAGCGTATAATCCATTCTGTTTTTGAGCCGTGACATTGGTGCTTTCCCATTCTTCGAATGTCTTAGTATCCTCAATAACTACCGGCGGAATTTTTACCTGAGAAAGGGTTGGTTCCTCTTTAAAAGCTTCAAAGTCAAAATTCACAGCTCCATTGGAAATAGCGGTCTGTTGTTCCTGGACAAGCTCCATAAAAGCTTCCTTGCCTATATCTTTAATAAGATATTTCATCCTCGCCTTCATCCTTTTTGAACGCTCACCATGCCGATCGAATACTCTTAAAACTCCTTCTATGAGCGGAATTATTTTTTCAGCCTCTAAAAAGTCAAACAGTTCATCGGCATGTCGCGGCTGCGAACCAAGTCCTCCGCCAAGCATGACTTTAAAGCCGCGTTTTCCGTCTTTTAGTTTAGCAATGAATCCGAGGTCATGAATATAGCTTAGTGCAGTATCTTCTTCTGAAGCTGAAAATGAGATCTTGAATTTTCTCCCCATTTCCTGGCAAATAGGATTCCGCAGGAAGAATTGAAAAGCTGCATGTGCATAAGGCGAAACATCAAATGGTTCATTTACATCGATTCCTGCAGTTGGTGAAGCGGTAATATTTCGAACCGTGTTCCCGCAGGCTTCCCGAAGCGTGATGTCATCCTTTTCGAGTTGTGCCCATAATTCAGGAGTTCGGTCCAGGCTCACATGATGTATCTGTATATCTTGCCTTGTGGTAATATGTAATCTTCCGGTGGAATATTCATCTGAAACATCTGCTATCCTGTGCAACTGCTGAGAAGTCACTTTTCCAAAAGGCAGTTTTATCCGCACCATTTGTACACCGGCCTGCCGCTGACCGTAAACCCCACGTGCCAGCCTAAGGCTTCTGAATTTCTCTTCATCTGCCTTTCCCTCCCTGAACAACCTGATCTTTTTTTCGAGATCTATAATGTCCTGTTCTACAATGGGATTCTCTATTTCGGTTCTAAAACTTTCCATTTTCTGTCTTTTATGATTTGTGTAAGAGATTAGGCGTGTAAACCACATTCCCGGTTTGTCAGCACTTTGGTAGGATCAAAATATTTAAATTCGTTGGGCAGGCTATGTGCTGCCAGGTAATTATCGAGTTTTTCATCACTCCAGTGGTAAAATGGGCTTACCTTCAAAATTCCGTCCTTGCTGTAACTCAGGATGCCAATACTGTCCCTGAAGGCAGTTTGTCCTTTACGAAGATTGGTGAACCAAACATCGGGATCCTGTTCCCCCATTGCCCGCTGAAAAGGTTCCAGCTTAACCTGCTGTGTGAATTCAATATGATCGGGATGATCGACCTGAGGAATTCCGCCAAAAAGGGCATCCCGGTGGGCTGCTGTTTGCAAAGGCATGTACAACTTAACATTTAGATGCAGCTTATCAATAACTTCTTTGGCGTGTCTGTACGTCTGCGGCGTATTATAGCCTGTATCGCACCATATTACTTTTATGGTTGGCAGGATATCTGCACAGGCGTGCAGGATCGCAGCCTCATAAGGACGAAAGTTGGTAGTCACCACCGGCCGGTTACAATTATCAATCACCCATTGTATAACTTCTGCAGGTGGAATTCCCTGCAAATGCCTGTTAAAATTTTCAAGCTCGTCTTGTGTAAACTTTTTCATAACTATTCTTTTCCAAAATTGATCCTGTTCCAAATTCGTTCGTGTCCAAAGTAGAGCAGCATTTTCGTGATAACCTCTACTGTGCCTATTGCGAGCGCCGTCTTGAGCTCACCCGTCAGGAACCAGGATACTAATATGGTATCCAGGGTTCCGATTATTCTCCAGCTTATTGCCTTAGCTACACTTCGAACCGGTCTTTCAGAAATTTCCTTCTTCTTTTCGCGGTTTTTAGTATAAAGCTGATCTAATATCATAATCTGAAATTTAAATACTATTAACCTATCGGAATAGTAGGTTATTAAAAAATAAAAGTAACTTAAATAAATTTTAAATCGGCTTCTCCACCGCCTTTTTTAAAATTTAATTAACTTCCTTCCTCTTTGTCTTTTGTTATATCTGCCAGTGTATTGTTCCCCAGCACCTTAAGAGTACTATCTCTTACCTGGATCATTAGCTGGTGTACCGAGCAGGTTTCTTCGTCCTTACAATCATCGCATTTCTCGTAGTAGTTAAGACTCACACAGGGAACCATTGCAATAGGCCCCTCCAGAATTCTTATCACTGCCGTCATGCGAATCTCAGCCGGATCCTTGATCAGATAATAACCTCCACCTTTACCCTTTTTGGCACCTAAAAACCCCGATTTTCTAAGTTGCACCATAATACTTTCCAAAAATTTATGGGAAATATTCTCGTTCTCTGCAATTTCTGCGGTCTGTACAGGCTTCTTTGAGGGTTGCCTTGCAATGTAGGTAAGCGCTTTAATACCGTATTTCGTCTTCTTTGAGAGCATAGGACGAAGATAACTATTTATCTTAATTCTACGCCTCTAGTTAGGTCTCCGGGTTTATTGCGCCCCTACATTTATCTCAATCATACTTAGGTATTTAAAGCTCTTTTTAAATCGGAAAAGATATCCTCTACATTTTCCAGCCCTACGGAAATTCTTACCAGCCCCGGTTTAATTCCTGCTTCAAGTCTTTCTTCTTCCGTTAATCTACCATGGGTTGTTGACGCCGGGTGAGTAACAATAGTTCGGGTGTCACCAAGATTGGCAGATCTGGAGCACAATTGCAGGTTGTCGATAAACTTTCTGCCGGCCTCCAGTCCTCCCTTAATTTCAAATGATATTATATTTCCCCCCAGCTTCATTTGTTTTTTCGCCACCTCGTACTTTGGATGAGATTTCAAAAATGGATATTTTGTATTTTCAGCATTTGTTTCCTTTTCAAGAAGTTCAGCTATTTTTAGCGCATTTTCACAATGTCGGTCCAGTCTCACCGGCAGGGTTTCGAGACTCTTCGAAAGGATCCAGGCATTAAAAGGGGATAAAGCGGGCCCGGTGTTTCGGGAGAAAAGGTAGATCTCCCGTATTAGATCTTCCCGTCCCACCGTTACTCCACCCAAGACTCTGCCTTGTCCATCGATCAACTTGGTCGCCGAATGTATCACCAGGTCTGCTCCAAATTTTATAGGATTCTGAAGATAAGGCGTGGCGAAGCAATTATCTATAATGAGCAGGAGATTATGCTTTTTTGCAATTCTCCCCAGGTTCTCAAGATCCAGAATATCAACTCCGGGATTTGTAGGCGACTCTGCAAAAAGGATCTTCGTCTCCGGTTTTATAAGGCTTTCAATTTTATCCTCTTCGTTGACATTGAAATAGGTATGTGAAATATTCCACTTCGGAAAGTATTTTGTAAAAAGACTATGGGTGGATCCAAACACAGATCTTGCCGACACAATATGATCACCACTGTTAAGGAGCGTAGCCAGAGTTGAATACACAGCCGACATCCCCGTGGCAAAAGCGAAACCTGCCTCAGCCCCTTCCATAATAGCAATTTTCTCAATAAATTCTGAAGTATTTGGATTGCTGAATCTGCTGTAAATATTTCGTTCTTTTTCTTCAGAAAAAGCAGCTCTCATTTCTTCAGCATCCTCAAACACATAACTTGAGGTTAGAAATAATGGTGTGGAATGTTCCTGATACTGGGTTCTCTCCAGTTGTGTTCTTATGGCTATTGTTTCAATCTTTGACATACTATTTATTTAATTTTATCTGCAAGCTGAAGAATATCCGAAACCACTCCGCGTGCCGTTACTGCTGCTCCTGCCCCCGCACCCTGTATTACCACAGGTTGATCTCCATAAGACTCAGTAAAAATCTCAAAAGAAGAATCGGCATTTTTAAGACTTCCAAGAGGAGAAGTTCGTGTTTCTTTCACCAGTTTAACATCTAAAACCCCTGTTTGAAGATCCAGCTCGCCCACATGCCTTATCACCTCATTTTCTTTTAATTCCTTCTTTAACTTGAGAAAAACAGGATCCAGGTCTTTTTTATTTTTCTGAAAATTCTGTAAAGTGGAGTGCCCATTGAGGTGCGACGGCACCAGATCCTGAATTGTTATTTCTTCAAATTCCTTTTGCAAACCAAGTTCCCTTCCCAGGATCAACAATTTTCTCGCGACATCTTTCCCCGAAAGATCCACCCGGGGATCGGGTTCGGTAAAACCTTTTTCTGTGGCTTCAGTAAGGACTTCAGAAAAAGCCTTTTCTTCCTCACAAAAGGTATTAAAAATGTAACTAAGGGAGCCTGAGAAAACACCTCGTACCCGTGTCACACGTTCATTGGCGCGATGAAAATTCCGCAGTGTTTCTATAATCGGTAAACCTGCGCCAACATTGGTTTCATAGAGGAAAAATTTATAGTGTTCCTGTAGCGTTGCGCGCAGTTCAGAATAAAATTGAGAAGAAAGAGTATTGGCCACTTTATTGGCTGCGACAATATGAAAACCGGCCCGGACAAGGCTTAGGTAATTATCTACAAACTCTTCACTGGCTGTAGCATCTACAGCAACGAGGTTCTCATAACCCTGCTTCTGAACATATTCCAGAATATCCTCCAATTTATATGGAAATCCAAAGTTCTTAAGGTCGGCTTCCCATGAAGGTTGTTGATTTTCCTTTTGGAAGAAGGCGGTTGAAGAATTTGCAATAACAGGCAAATTGATCTCCAGTTCTTCTTCTTGCCGCAGTCTTTCCCTCGCCTGCAGAATTTGGTTCACCAACTTGCTCCCCACATTACCGGTTCCAAAGAGAACTATATTTATTTTTTTCATTTCGTGTAGTATCCTTATTAAAAATGGGTTCTAAAATTTGTGACAGTTGCTCATATTCAATGAGAAAGGCATCATGGCCATGGATGGATTTAATTTCATGGTAACTCACGTTCTCTTTTACTTCGGAAAGCTCCCGGTAAGTTTCCTTTATCTCCTCCGGAAGAAAGAACAGGTCACTGTCAACTCCTACCAGAAATATATTCCCGCTGATCTTTTGTGCTGCAGCTGAAGGTTCCCCGCTCCCGCCAGAAATATCTATGGTAGTAAGCAGGTGGTTCATCAATTTATAGGCAGGAAGTTCAAAGCGACTTTCCAGTTTCCTGCCATGGTAACTAAGCCAGTTGGCCACTTCAAACTCAAAATTGAGTTCATTTTTTTTTCTGCGGAATTTTGCTGAAAAAGATGCCGGAGTGCGATAAAAAGTCATTGCATGCATACGGGCATCGTGAATGGGATCTTCCGAATTATTAAGGATCTGATCCTGCACTTTACACTGCCCCAGCACCCAGTCGGTCGCCTTAAGATCTGTCGCGATTGGGATCAGGTTTTGGATAAGATCTGGTTTTAGCGCCGCCAGGTGCCAGGCCAAAGCTCCACCTATAGATCCTCCAATGGCGGCAAACAGGCTGTTGATCTCCAGCTTCTCCAGGACAACAGAAAAAATTCGGGCAACATCATCCAGAATAAAGTCCCTGTAGTTATGCAGCAGGTATTCGTTACCTCCTCCGGCTCCATTGCCCGGCATATTGATGGCAAGTATGGTAAACCTATTGGTATCTATACATTTTTCAGGCCCTATTAGTTCCTTCCACCAGCCGTTATTTCCCGTAACCTCGGCATTCCCAGTTAAGGCATGATTCACCAGAACCACAGGTGCGGTCCCAACTTCCCTTCCAAAAAAGCGAAAAAATACATGGATTTTTTGCCGGGTTCCGGCAGAATTCTCAAAATCCGGTAGAATTATTTCCTGTAGCATATCTATCATTTAAACCGAACGGCAGAAATTCTCCACCTTTCCGAAGCCCAATTTATGCAGTTTTAGTTTGTTTACCGGAAGAAATCTTTGTTAAAGCCTGTTCAAGATCGGCTTTTAGATCTTCGAGATCCTCCAATCCTACAGAAAGCCTTACGAGATCTTTTGTCACTCCTGTTGATTCCTGCTGTTCATCATTTAATTGTTGATGTGTGGTACTTGATGGATGAATAATTAAGGATTTAGTATCTCCAATGTTAGCAAGGAGTGAGAAAAGCTTAGTTTCATCTACCAGAACTTTTGCTGCTTCATATCCACCTTTGACTCCAAAAGTTACTACTCCACTTTGCCCTTTTGGAAGATACTTTTGAGCAAGTTCGTAATAATCGCTGCTCTCTAATCCCGGATAATTCACCCAACTCACTTCCTCTTTTTGCTTCAGCCATTTAGCCAGGGCTAAAGCATTTTCGCTATGTTTTTTGATCCTTATTTCCAAAGTTTCCAATCCCTGAATAATCTGAAAGGCATTAAAAGGACTTAATGCGGCACCAAGGTCACGAAGACCTTCGATCCTTACTTTTGCGATAAATGCGGCTTCTTTCAAAGCTTCATGGTAAATTAAGCCGTGATATCCGGCAGACGGTTCTGTAAATTCCGGAAATTTACCATTGGCCCAGTCAAATTTCCCTGCATCAATAATGACTCCTCCAAGGGAAGTCCCGTTACCGCCGATATATTTTGTAAGGGAATGGATCACGAGATCTGCTCCATGGTCAATTGGTTTGACCAGTGCAGAAGTGGCTACAGTATTATCGACAATGAATGGCACTTTATGCTCTTTAGCCACTTTTGAAATAGCTTGCAGGTCGAGCACATCGAGTTTAGGGTTTCCGAGGGATTCTACAAATACAGCGCGAGTATTCTCTTTTACAGCATCAGTAAAATTCTGCGCATTAGAAGGATCAACAAAAGTGGTGGTAATCCCGAGCCTTGGCAAAGTGACACTTAATAAATTATAAGTTCCGCCGTAAAGGCTGCTTGAAGCGACGATATGATCTCCAGACTTGAGCAGGGTAAGCAAGGTGGTGCTGATAGCCGCCGTACCCGATGCAGTTACTACAGCTGCGATTCCACCTTCGAGGGCCGCAAGTCTTTGTTCCAGTATGTCGTTAGTAGGATTATTAAGTCGGGTGTAAATGAACCCTGGCTCTGCCAGTGAAAAAAGATTGGCAGCCTGATCTGAATCTTTAAAAACGTAAGAGGTCGTTTGATAAATGGGAACTGCTCTTGTTCCTCCGTTGGCAATTACATCGTGCCCTGCATGTAAGGCATTGGTCGAAAATTTTTGTGGTGTACTCATTTTTCTAATGTTTAAGGAATAAAGGTTAATGGTTATTTGTTATTTGTTAATTGTTAAAGGTTAATCGGATGTTGTTTATTATTTATTCTTTGTTGTTCAAGACCTCTCGACTCCGCTCGAGGTGGCATTCGATATTGTTTCACGTTGCATGTGATCCGTTGCGGTTTTTTTGTTATTTCGACAGCCCATTTTCTTTCGGGAGAAAAGATCCCATCAGGTTTCCTCTGTTGTTATCTTTTACTTATTGGTGACTGATTATTTTATATTGTTCATTGCTATGTTCATTTTACAAAAATGGTTTTTCAAGAAAAAAATCCCCTTGGCCGGCTTGCCAAAGGGATTTTAGTAACTGGATATATAACTAAATTAGATCCTTATCTCTTGGCAATAGCGGAGTGGTGTGACATCATGCACATCATCATACAACACATTATCATAGTTACTGTCTGTTTATTTCTCATCTTGAAATTGTGGTTGATCCCCACCTCAATTTTAAAAGGTTCCAAAAATGCCATTTTTGGCACCTCATTAATTCGAATTTGTATTAAACAAAAAAGCCGCTGCGGTGGCAGCGGCTTTTTACAATTTTATCATTTTCAGATTCATGCAATAGGACGCGCTGCAGAGTTTCTCCACATCATACACATCATATTACAAATTACCTGGTTCATTTCTCGGTTTGTTCTGTGACAAAGTTAACGACAGAAAAATGTAAGGAACAAATAAAATTCAGATTAATTTAATTTTTTGAGGATTGACAGGCTCTCGCAGGGTAGAGGAATCTAAAGTCACGGATTTAGAAATGTCGTAGGATCACTCGATTCCTGCCAGCCGGGCGAGAAAAAGATATTCGTTGTGAATTAATCATTGCTAATTGTTCATTGAGAGATGCGCTAAGTATAGAGCGGTTGTTGGAGCTCTTACCAAACCGGGAGGTTTGGGAAAGCGACCCGCGAAAGCCTGACGCCAAGAACGGGAGGACGCGGCGGAGCGCCCAAAAAGAAATAATTATCCTGAAAAAGACTATTTTTTCCTTAAAATGTAGGAAAAACTAGGCCTCAGCTCATAAAAAATCGTGAAAAAGCTATTAAATAGTATTAATAATTTTCTGGTAAGGGAACATGGTTCTTACCTTCGGAGAAATTTTTAAAAACAAGAACTATGAAAAAGATTTTACTATTAGCAGCATTAATGATTGTTGGTTTTTCAAACACCTCTCATGCACAATTAGAAGAGGGGAACATCATGCTTGGAGCCGATATTGGGAGTGGTATTTCCACAACAACTACCAATGGACTTTTTGGATTTAATTTAGGATTGGATGAAAATTCAGGATATAACATTGGAGTGAGTCCAAAAATAGGATACTTTCTTAATGACGCGTTTGTTGTTGGTGCTATCGTAAACCTGGGTTATGATAACGCGGAAGGAAAAGATGATATCACCAGCAATACTTTCACTTATGGAGTACAAGGATTTAGTAGATTTTATCTGACTCCGTCCGATATTGATCTTGGTGATGAAATTCCAGCGGGACAATTTTTCATTGAAACTAATGCAGGTTTAGCCGGAGTTAATATCGAGGATGCTGAGTCTACCAACGGTTTCACTTTTGGTTTTGGACCGGGTTATTCCCTTTTCTTAAATGATTCCGTTGCCCTTGATGCAAGTGTAAAATACAACGGGCTAACCGGTGTTGGAAGTGATAATTATACGCACTCCCTGGGAATAAACCTTGGAATACAGGTATTCATTTCACGATCTCAGGCAGAAGACACTGTTGATCAATTCTAATAATTTAAGAATGACCCTTTTAGAAAAGGCTTTTTTGGAAGTTCCCAAAAAAGCCTTTTTTTATGACCTGTATTGGCCAATAAAAAGTGCTCAAAAAGAAGTTAAAGCTCGAGGCATGTTTAATTTTAATTTTCTACATTTGCTAATGATAATCACAGGGAAAAATTTGACTGATTGCAACCCTTAAAAATGCTAAAGCAGTGACAACTCCTCTAGCGCTTCACGTCAAATTTCTTCTTAAAATTTAAATCTTTAAAAACGAAGGAGCATGCCATATTTATTTACTTCAGAAAGTGTTTCTGAAGGCCACCCCGACAAAGTTGCAGATCAGATTAGCGATACCCTTTTAGACAATTTTCTTGCCTTTGATCCTGAATCAAAAGTTGCCTGTGAAACACTTGTGACTACCGGACAGGTGGTACTTGCAGGCGAGGTAAAAAGTGATACTTACCTTGATGTGCAAACCATCGCGAGGGATGTGATCAATGACATAGGCTATACTAAAGGAGCGTACAAATTCAGCGGAGATTCCTGTGGGGTAATCTCTCTTATTCATGAACAGTCCCAGGATATTAACCAGGGGGTTGATCGTGGTAAAAAAGAAGAACAGGGTGCAGGTGACCAGGGAATGATGTTTGGCTACGCTACCAAAGAAACTTCAAATTACATGCCGCTGGCTCTCGATATCTCCCACAAAATTCTTGTCGAACTGGCAAAATTACGTCGTGAAAATAATGATATTCCCTATCTGCGACCCGATTCCAAAAGCCAGGTAACCATTGAGTACAGCGACGATAATGTGCCTCAACGAATTGAGGCTATCGTAGTTTCTACCCAGCATGATGAATTTGACGAGGATGACAAGCGTATGCTGGACAAGATCAAAAAAGACATTATTGAAATACTTATTCCAAGGGTGCAGGCACAGCTTCCGGAGTATGTTCAGAAGTTGTTCAACGACCAGATCAAATATCATATTAACCCTACGGGAAAATTCGTGATTGGAGGACCTCACGGCGACACAGGGCTCACAGGAAGAAAAATTATCGTAGATACCTACGGCGGAAAAGGAGCGCATGGCGGGGGAGCATTTTCAGGAAAAGATCCAAGTAAAGTAGATCGCTCTGCAGCTTATGCAGCAAGACATATCGCCAAGAACCTTGTAGCTGCAGGCGTGGCCGACGAGGTGTTGATCCAGGTTTCCTATGCAATTGGTGTGGTGGAACCTACTTCTTTGCTGGTCGAAACCTACGGCACCAAAAAAGTTGAATTGAGTCACGGGGAGATCGCTAAGAAAATACTGGAGATCTTTGACATGAGACCTGCGGCTATCGAAGAAAGACTTGGCCTTAGAAATCCTATTTACCGGGAAACCTCAGCTTATGGTCACTTCGGAAAAGAGCCACGGACTGAAAGAAAAGTTTTTAGAAGTCCCTATAACGGAGAAAAAACTATTGAAGTAAACCTGTTTACCTGGGAGGAACTTGATTTCGTGGAAAAGGTGAAGAAGGAGTTTAATATTTAGTATACAAAATAAATGAGTTACGGGAATCCTGGAGAGGTTCCAGTCTATATAAAAAACCCCGAGCATCTGCTCCGGGTTTTTTTATTAAGCCGAAATTTTATTTCAGAACATAGGTAGCCAGTAGTTGCTGCACCTCATAAACATTGACAGATTTATTGAACCTTTGGGAGATACTTGGTTGCTGTTCACCTGAGATCCAGATCTTAAGTTCTGCATCAAGATCAAAAGTTCCTGCAGTTTCAATACTAAACCGTGAAATGCTTTTGTAGGTAACGGAAAGATATTCTGTTTTCCTTCCTGTAAGACCCTGTTTGTTCACAAGGATAAGTCTTTTATCGGTAAATATAAATGTATCTCTTATCAGCTTAAATCCGACTTCGATTTGTTCATTGGGAGACAGCAGTTGACCGTATTCAGCCGTTAGTTTTTCTTTAGCAACTGCTCCCGCATTGCCCATTAATGATGATAATATTCCCATATTTTTTAACTTTGAAAAGCGAAGTTAATTCAATTAAATTAAAACCGAATCGAAAGAAAGCTTCAGAAAGTAATTTTCATGGGAAAACAATAAAAAAGCCTTAGAAGTGAATATTCTAAGGCTTTTGAAGTTTGAGGGTTATTCTTAATTAATAAATGATTCTCTCTGTGGGTTCACTTCTCCACTTTTCTTCTCCTCCTTCTTCCATATGTTTTTTAAACTGCTTCAGGTCATTTTTTACAATTTTTTCAAAAGCAGGATTGAATAACTTAGCGGCGTACTCCCCTGCCTTTCCTGCAGGCGGATTATAGGATATTGTAGTTTCCACAATAGTTTCCAGGCCTCCGGCAGCATGCTTAAATCGGACCTCTCCCGCATTCTCAATGTCCGCATCTGCAATTGATCTCCAGGAGATATATTCGTTTGGACGATCCTGTTCGATCACTGCCTCCCATTCTATAGTGCCAACACCGCCGGGAATCTCGGCAGTCCACATGGATCTTCTCTCATCAATTTCCCTAATATCTTTAATGTGGCTCATAAAATTTGGAAGATTTTCAAGGTTCCTCCAATATGCATATAGTTCTGCGGGCGTTCTTTTTATTGTCTGCTTTGTATGAAGCTGAATATTTTCAGTTCCTTTAGAGGAAGATCCTTTTCCCCTCACAGCTTTATATATAAGTGCACCACCGGCCACTATTCCTGCCACACTCAAAATCTTTTTAAGGAAATTTCCTTTTGAATCTTCAGATTCTGTATTCCTGTTGTATTCCCTGGTCACCCGTACTTCCGGACTTCCCGGTTCATAAATTGGGGAATCCTGAGTTTCTGATATATAACCTGTTTCTCCGGTCCTTAGGTTCTGCGCGGCTTGTCCGGACAATCTGGTTCTTGTTCTTTTTTCTTTTAAATCATTTTTCATTTGATCTTTTTCCATAATAGTCTTTTTTTTTATTTTTTTACAGTCTCCTAAATTTACAACCGACAAATTTCATATCAAGATAAATCATGCTAAATCTTTGCTAATTAGGCTGTTATTTAACCGATCGATATGTTTTAATTAACCTAATTTATACCACGGCCACGGTAAAGGGATTAAAAATGATCTAAAATTACAATTGAATTATCTGCATAACCTTATGTGACACTCCTGGAGATCAACACCGGGTATAAGCCATTAAAGGCGTTTCATTTGTAAATTCATCAGGATCTTCGCTTATTCCTGCAGTTTCTGCTTATTCCTGATACTGTTTGAGAAAGCTTTAACAAGTTGCCTTTTCTTTAATCCCTACTTTTAGAAAAACATAAAATTATGGCCTTCTTTGGAAAAGTCAGGAATACCATTAACCTGTTAAAGAACATCGACCTTGATCAACTATCGAAGATCAACAAACAGATCGATCTTTCAGAAGCTATGCAGACACTGGGACAGCTGGATGAAAATCAGCTCAAAGGACTCATGAAAATGCTGAAGACCAAACGAAGGAAAGGTCAGAGTGACCTTCCGCCCATAGACGGTGACTTCTATAATCTGGACCTGAAGCTCAACGAAGAACAGCGCGAGTTGCAACTAAAGGTGCGCAATTTTATGGAAGATGAGGTGCGGCCATTGATCAACGACCACTGGAACCGTGCTAAATTTCCTTTTGAAGTCATTGATAAGTTTAAAAAATTAAATATTGTTGGTGTGCCGTATGAAGGATATGGCTGTCCAAATCTGCCATTTTTAATGGAGGGTATAATTGCGCAGGAGATCGCGCGGGTAGATGTTTCTATTTCCACCTTTTTCGGAGTTCACAGCGGTCTCGCGATGGGCTCAATTTATCTCTGCGGAAGTGAGGAACAAAAACAGGAGTGGCTCCCAAAAATGCAGCGACTGGAGGCGATAGGCGCATTTGGGCTTACCGAACCCAATGTGGGAAGCGGAGTAGCCGGCGGACTTGAAACCACGTGTAAGTTTGACGGAGAGCACTGGGTACTTAACGGACAGAAAAAATGGATTGGAAATGCCACTTTTGCCGATGTGATCGTGATCTGGGCCAGAGATGAAGACTCTAATCAGGTAAAAGGTTTTCTGGTTAAAAAAGACAATCCGGGCTTTAAAGCTGAAAAGATGGAGGATAAAATGGCGCTGCGCATTGTGCAGAACGCCCTAATCACCCTTACAAATTGCAAAATTGAGGAGAAAGACCGACTTCAAAAAGCCGAATCCTTCAGAGACACTGCCAAGGTGCTGAGAATGACCCGGGCCGGAGTAGCCTGGCAGGCTGTGGGCTGCGCCCGGGGAGCTTATGAAAGTGCACTGAAGTACACTAAGAAGAGAGAGCAATTTGGAAGGCCTATCGCCTCCTATCAGTTGATCCAAAATCACCTGGTGGAGATGATCGCCAACCTCACGTCTATGCAAACTTTATGTTTTCGCCTATCGGAATTACAGGATCAGAATTTACTAAAAGACGAACATGCCTCACTGGCAAAAGTCTATACAAGTATGAGAATGAGGGATGTTGTAAGCAGGGCGAGAGAAGTCATGGGTGGCAACGGAATCCTCCTCGAATACGACGTTGCCCGGTTCGTCGCCGATGCCGAAGCCATTTACAGCTACGAAGGCACCAAGGAAATAAATTCCCTTATTGTGGGAAGAGCGATTACGGGCTATAGTGCGTTCGTAAACTAGAGACCGACCGCTGCGCTGCCAGAACCAACCAAGACTTTCTTAGTGCGCAGTGGACAGTGGACAGAGGACAGAGGACAGAGGACTTAGGTAGTAAAAAAATAATAAAAGCTCCTCTTCTTTTGTAGAGGCGGGGTAAGGATGAAATAAATAAAAACAAACAAGTTTAGGTTCTAGACTCTATTAACATCTATACAAAAACCTATGTCATTCCTAATAATAAGTTCCCAAAGAGATCCCAAGAACTGGGTAAAGGCACTAAAAGAACATTATCCCAAGCTCGATCTTGAGGTATACCCTGAGGTTAAAGACCCTTCTAAAGTGGAATTCGCTCTTTCATGGAAACATCCACATGGGATATTCCGGGATTATCCCAATTTAAAGGTCATCGCCTCTATGGGTGCGGGAATTGATCATATAATTGGCGATAATGAAATACCAAAAGACATTCAAATCACCAGAGTTGTAGATGAACAGCTAACGAAAGATATGAGCATATTTGTGCTATCTCTCATCCTGGAATACATCCGCAATTTGGCACAGCACCACTGCAGTAAGGAATGGAAACCCGGTTCCTACCTGCGACCAGAAGATGTACAGGTGGGCATTATGGGCATGGGCGTTCTGGGAGTGGGCGTAGCCGAAAAACTTATTCAAAACAAGTTCAACGTCACGGGCTGGTCACGCACCAATAAAGAGATCCTGGGAGTGACCACCTACCATGGAGATGACCAACTCGGGAAATTCCTGCAAGAGAGCCGAATACTGGTGAATTTACTACCCCTTACCTCAGAAACAAAAAATATTCTCCAAAAAAGCCTTTTTGAAATGTTACCCAAAGGGGCTTACTTGATCAATGTCGCCCGGGGCGAACATCTTGTTGAGGATGACCTGCTGGAAGTGATAAATAATGGACATCTTGAAGGCGCTGCTCTGGATGTTTTCAGGCAGGAACCTTTACCCAAAGACCATCCATTCTGGAACAATAAAAAAATCAGGGTCTCCCCACATATTGCAAGTATTACCAATCCAAAAACCGTAGTACCGCAGATTCTGGATAATTACGAACGCATGAAAGAAGGAAAGGAACTTCAAAACGTGGTTGATCGGGAAAAGGAATATTAGAGAAAAAATTAGAACCTGAAATTTGGACGGCTATGAATAGACAATGGGTAAAACAGGTAAGCATTTGAACTGAATTGGGAGAGTTGAGACAACCATAAATTTCAGGTTTGATTTTTCCGTTCTTTAAAACCTGTAGAAAATATTGAGTCCCGCAGATGGCAATACCAGTCCTGTAAAATCCAGATCAAAATCGCCGAAGTATGTAGAAGGATTTTCTTTTTTGACTTTTTCATGTTCAGACAAGATGACCAGAAAACCAGCCTCCAGTGCTACTCCAAATTTAGAAGAAATGTTGAACTCCCTGCCTATTCGGGGAACAATTAAAAAAGAGGTTTCCCGCCTCCATTCATTTTCAGTACTCATGTAGGTAAGTCCGGTTTTGAAAAACCAGGGCTGAATCGATGTTAATTCAGATCTCCCTCCAAAATGATAATAGAAGTCACTCGATATGGTAAAATTACTGTCACTGCCCGGCACTGTTCCAAAAGCTATTCCTATTTGAGTACGTTCAAACTGCATCCTGAGGCCGAGGTTGAGCATTTCGGGAAGTCCAATACCTGCCGTGACATTTATGCCCTCCTGTGCATTACCCCTACCGGAATTCAGCAAGAAAATTAAAACTAAAAACAAGTCAAAAACACCATTTTTCATAATGTAATTTTTAAAAGTAAAGAAGGGGCTGGTTCGAAAAGAAAATTGAAATCAACCTGAACGATTTCAGTTCCAAATTTAACCTGAAGTTAATTATATAGGAAGACTTCATGGTTTCCTTCATTTAAATATATAAAAAAACCCGCCGAAAGCGGGTTTTTTTAAAGCTGATTCGCCTGTTGCCTAGGCATCTACATTCAAAGCCTTATCTATTCTCGCAATAAGATCATTCCAGTGATAAACGGTAAGCATATCATTAGTCCCGGATTTTCTGGCTCTTATGTCCCTTTTCAATGCTTCAAGTTCCCCACGCATAAGGGCGATAATGTCACTTTCTGCAATCTCACTGTCACCTTCGGCGCCAAGCTTCTCAACATATCCCGTGGCAGTATCGACATAAGAACGCTGAATGTTCCTACGGTAAGCATCAACTGGGCGCCCTCTGTATAACTCGCTGAAGAGACCTGCTCTAAGGTCGTTCATCATTTGCACAGCGGTATAAGCTTCGTCGCCAATGAGCTGCTGATTTGTGATCATCCTCTGTAATCGATCCTTGTCTAAAAGGTCATTTAAGGAACGGCTTTGTAAATTTTGAATCCGCTCAATAGTTCCCGAAGATTCTATTCTTCCCAGCAACTCCTCATTCAGCAGCCAGTGCGGAGTAGTGAACGCGTGCTCATTCAAAAATACAATCGCAGCCTCTTGTTTTTCTGCAGGAACGTGAGTGTATACTGTTCCTTCCTGGTCGGCGGTCTTGCGGGTTTCATAGATTCCCCCAACATTAGCCACCACGTGGCTTATGTAGCCTCTCCACATTCCATTTAGTTCACGATAAACTTCGGCCAGATCATCATAATTCTGATTATCCCTGGAAGTCCACTTCACAAGGTTTGGCACTACCTCCTTCAGGTTGGCTAGTCCGTAAGCACTGGCTTTGATCTGGTCGTCACCAAGACTTTCTCTTTGGGACTGCGGATCAATTCCGCGGTATCCATTCCCGAATTCATAAACAGGATCTCCGGCTTTTTCAAGAATCCATTCACTAAGCAACTCCTTTTCCTCTTCTGTTGTTGCATCTGGAATATAACGATAGCCCCAATTAATTGCATACTTATCGTACGGCCCCATCATCCTGATATACCGCACCCCTTCATCTCCCGGTTGTGCAATGTAATTGACCCTGGCATAATCCATAATGGAAGGTGTCAAACCATACTTCTGAGTAAACTCGGGAGAGCGTAATGAATCTGTCGCATAAGCCGAACTCGCTTTCATGTTATGTGGCAAACCAAGTGCATGACCCACCTCATGGGCGATCACCATACGCATCATTTCTCCTATTTCCTCTTCGGGAGTATTAAGAGTACGTGCTTTTGGATTCTGTGCCCCGGCTTCGATCATAAAGCGGTTACGGTAAGAACGCAGATGGTTGTGATACCAAACAATGTCACTTTCAATGATTTCCCCTGTTCGCGGGTCGGTCACCGAAGGACCCATTGCGTTCCGGGTGGTACTAGCGACATAACGTACTACCGAATAGCGTGCATCTTCGGGACTGAATTCGGGATCTTCTTCTTTTGTTGGAGGATCCTTTGCAATAACGGCATTTTTGAAACCTGCCGCTTCAAAAGCTACATTCCAATCTTCAATCCCCTGCTTAAAATAAGGTCTCCATTTTTTGGGCGTCGCAGGATCAATATACCATACAATAGGCTTTACCGGCTCTACCAGCTCCCCTCTTTTATAAGCCTCAATATCCTTTGGCACCAGCTTCCAGCGGTTGATTATCTGGTATTCATCGGCTTTAAGTTCTTCAGAATTGTAGTCGTATTTCCGGGTAGTAAACCAACCCACGCGATGATCGGCAAGGCGGGGCTGCATCTTTTCTTCCGGAAGCAGGATCATAGACTGGTTCATAAGCATTGAAATCGTCCCGGCCTGGTCCCTTTCGGGCGGTTCTTCAGCTTCATAGGTCATCACGTGCTTAACTTCAATGTTCTTGGGATACGCGTGTGCCGACTCTATATAGGAACGGCTCTTATCCAGGCGCTTCACCTTGTAACGCTTTCTGAGACGGGGAGAAACGCCGTTTATAGCGTCTATATCTTCTTTAAACAGATCACTCGCTTCTATCACTGCGGAAGTTTTGTCATCGTTAAAGGCCTCGATCTTTGAGCTGAAGAGAATCGGAAAAAAATTATTCGCCTGCACCGACTGATAGATCGGGGAACCTTCTTCGCTTTCATTCTCAAAGCTTACCACCTTCATGTCAATATGATTGCCCCGCCTGGTCCAGCGGACCACCTGCTCGTTTACTTTCGATCCCGCATTGACGTAGCCACCACCGTAACTTGCAGGTACTCCGGCAATACGGCTCACCAGCAGCATATCTTTTTCCAGCAGCTCCAGCGGCACCTCGAAATACAATTTATCTCCAACCATATGGGTGGTGAAGAGGCCTTCATCACTTTTTGCTTCTGAAGTTATAATCTCGCTATAAGGCTTGATGTCATCTTTTGACCTTTTTTGAGCCGTGGCCTCACCTGCTTGTGCCGGTACTGCTTTTTGCGTTTGGCAACTCACGCCAACCGCTAACAGCAGTCCGTAGATCGGTAACTTTTTTATCATGGGAAATGGGATTTTTTAGGTTCCCAAGATAGACAATGAAGTTAGAATTACGAAATGCTGGTTATAATTACGCAGCAGAAAGAACGGTTCTAAACAGGACCATATTTGTTTCCTGCAGCTAGCCCAAATCCTGGCCCTGCAGTCTTTGTTTTACAATCCCGGAAGATACTGATTTTCACTCTTTCGCAACAGTAGAGTGAAGCAGCTGCAACTTCCAACCCTCTTCAGTTTGAATGGCGGTAGCGCTTTCCAACCAATTCATCTCTCTTACTACCTCATCTCCCACCGTAAATTCAGCCTTGTTGTGGTATGCGACCCAGGCCATATTACCTTCGATTTCAATTTTTATGAATTTAAAGGAATTAATTCTTTTCACTTTTGTTTTCTGTTCTCCGGCCTGTTTTAAATAATACCTCATCTTTTCCATATCCCACACTTCCCCTGTCTCCAGAAGCAGGAAATCTTCGGTACAATAGGTTTCCAGTGCCTGCAAGTCCATATCAGAAAATATCTCCTGAAAGGAGTTTACAATAAGTGCTTTGATCTGATCTTCATCAGACGCTACTGATTTCTGCCCCAGTGCTGCTGAGGCAAACAATATTATTACAACCTGAAATATTCTCTTCATTGGTAATGATTATAATCTTTTTTTATTCTAAATTCTAGTGATCATTCAGTCGGTCGATTAAAACAGATGAGAAGTAATTCACTCCAAACCTGATGCTTTCCTCATCAACAGCAAAATCTGGCGAATGCGGCATGGAGATAACCCCAGTTTCATAATTAGCTCCTCCCAAAAAGTAATAGACTCCGGGAACTTGTTGCTGAAAATAGGCGAAATCGTCACCACGATCGGCAGTTACCACACCGTAGAGAGGGATGACACTATTCTTTCCATAAATTTCTGAAATGCTGTTCATACTCCCGTTCGTTAGCTCTTCATCATTGACCACAACTGCTTTTTCATATGAATATTCAGTTGAAACAAGATCTTCTGAATATTGTGAATTTTCAATCTTCTGCTTTAGGGTTTTTAAGAATGAATTTAGCTGTTCCTTATCACTGGAATTAAGTGTAGCAGTTATAATCACCCGGTCATCGGTTTTCTCAACACCAAATTTATTTCTCACCGTTAAGAAATCGGTGAAGATCGTGTTTGGATTCTCGATGCCAATTTCCGGATCACCCAGATTCTCCCAATCCCAGAATTTACTGTCGGCAGCCACATTTTGAAAACCGGATATTAGATTCTTAGTAAAATCAATTTTTGACTCTTCATTGTCAGGATCTTTATAAACTATTTTTATTCTATTGGTATGGGCAAAAACACTACCGGACTTTGTTGCGACTGTGCCAACAGGAAAGGGAGAAATATGTAGCCCGTAGATCTCATCGAGATGAGCAATATCCCAAAGCCCGTCATCGATCATTGCTTTAGCGCCTTCATAGGTTTCTTCTGCAGGCTGAAATATAAAATAGACCGTTCCTTCCAGATCTTCCTGTTGTTGTGACAGCACATTTGCTATCCCGAGGCCCACGGTAGTATGAACATCGTGACCGCAGATGTGTCTTACTCCCTTATTCACCGAAGGAAAATCCACCACATCGGGAATATCTGAGGCCATGGCATCAATATCTGCACGCCAGGCTACAGCTTTACCTTCATTATCACCTTTCAATATTCCGACGACTCCGTAACCGCCAATATCAGTTTTAACATCCAATCCCAATGATAGCAGGTAATCTGCAATTTTTTGTGAGGTTCTTTCCTCCTGTCCGGACACTTCGGGATGTACATGAAAATCCCTGCGGACTTCTACCAGCTCGTCAAAAATGGCATCTGTATGCTGTTGTACCTTTTTATGCATCGCAGCTTTCTTGTTGGCTTGTTGTCCAAATGCAAATAATCCCGAGAGAATCATAACAACGAATGCAAAAAGGAATTTTTTGATCTTCATATTATAAAAGTTTTTGTTGAACCGGCACTAAAGGTTCAATTCAGCGCCAGATCTCATCATTTCGCAAAGTGCAGGGGAAGTGTTAAAAATAAAACAAGGATTTAAAAGGACAAGAATTTAGAGGCAAAATTTTAAGGAGTACGATTATTACGATGTCACATTGAGCACCCACTTGTCTAAAAGTATGAATAATATTATCTGGAATATGCTGCTTTATTTTTAATATCTGTTCAGAATCCCTTCAATTTCCCTCCTATACCTTTCCGTATCCAGAAAGTCATTATGTCCCAATCCTTTCAGAGTGATCAAAGTATCTTCCGGTTTAAAATGCTTCTTTAATTTTAACGAGGAGCCGTAGTAAACGATCTCATCCTCATCTCCATGCAGAACCACCACCGGCATTTTGGCCGTTGCCACATGTTTTCCTGTCTCAAGTTTGTACCTGATGAGAAACGGTGGAAAAAGATTAAACGGAAACATCCTTTTTACGAGGTCGGGGATCGAGTATGGTGGTGCCTGCAGAATAAGTAGTTTGGGATCGTTGGCCGTGGCCAGTCTTGCCGCCATTCCCGAACCTATGGAATGTCCCAGCACGATGATTCTGTTTTCAGGGTACTCTTCTTTTAATTCATTATAGAGCACCTGCATGTCTGCATGCAATTGTGCTTCACTTTTTATACTGCCTTCGCTTTTTCCATAGCCACGATAATCGGGGATGAAAACATCAAAATTATGAGCTGTAAATGTTTCCGCTACACTACCCCAGCCTTCCAAAGAACCGGCATTTCCATGGAGGTAGAAAACGACGCCTTTGGGATCTTCCGCTTTAAATAAAAGGGCGTGTAGCTTTTTACCATCCTTCATTTTCACAAAACGTTCTTCGAAATTTTCGTAGTACGGAAAGGAGAAATCGGCTACTAGGGTCTGCGGAAGAAAAATCATTTTCTCCTGGAAAAAGTATAGCAGAACGCAGATAAACAAATAAAGAATTAAGAGGAAGGAGAAGAAAGTAGTCAACCTGGATTTCATTTTTATCAAGAGACAGAGGTCAAAAGATAAAAAATTTTTCGACAGGAAGCTTAAGAAGTTGATTTCCCGGAGATCTTTTTAGATTATATGAATTTCAATATTCAGGATCATATTCTGAAAATCTCAGAGTCACCTTTTTAAAAATATACTCTGTTTCAGTCTCGACAAAATCGATCTTATCTACAAAAACTGTATAGGAAACATTGCCGTCTACTATAATTCGAAATCTTCCTGAAAAAGAAGTTCCATCCTCCTGATAATCTTCCAGGATCATAACATCAAACCATTCCTGATAAGAATCTACTTCCTGGATACTATAGGCAATTGTCGCCGAAGGAACTGTCTGCTTCTGCTTTGTAAAGGAACTCAGTTTTAAAAGAGTAAATGTCTTATTTGGAAATTCCTGAATGGTAACACATTGACCCGGCTCCATAGTGAATGCTTCCTGAAATTTCTTATGAAGGCAAACTTGTTTTTTATCAGGATCCGTGACCTCCTCACCTGTGCACCCATAGATGCCGAGGATCATTATTAGTAAAAGTATTTTTTTCATTATTCCGTGGTTCAAACCCTGTAGGGCGATTCAAATCTATCGAAAAAAGACTTAAGTTTCTACGTATATTTTCATCACAACCAGAATTATGGAACTATAAATCAAGATTCCTCAAACTGCCTCGCAAGGTGAGTCTAAATCCCCTGTACAACTACCTCTCGCGCATAAGGACCGGTTCCGTCTTTTTTTCAGCTGACTGAATTAATTCCGCTCCCGATAGATCTTCTCCCCTATCTTCCCTTCATCACCCAGCGCTCTACCTTTGATCAACCAGGCAGTGCCGAAGAAGAAAAGTGCCAGGGCTTCCAGAATCAGAGTTGAATAGCTGAACAGGTCGAAAGTTTCAGAAACAGGGATTAGAAATATCAATACAATAATCGCGCTGCCACAAAATTTGTAAATGTAGTTTTCATTAAATGTGCTTACCGGAATTTCTTCAGCTTTGTTCTGGCCAATAGTGAAGACGTTGATCGCCAGCAACGCGAAAATTCCGAAGAGCAGGGCGGCGAAGATGTAATGCAACCAGCCCAACCAGGGAAGGTCGTGTGGGATGAGCGTGAACACCTCAGGATAATTAGCTTCAGAAGCAACGGGAATAAGCGCCACACCAACCGCCATGATTCCGGCGACATTGGTGAGCAGCTGATCATTTTTCCACAGCGACGAATTCCCATGACCTTTATAAGAGATCATAAACAAACCTACAGCAGCTAAAGTGCCGGTAAAAATGTCGCGCAGATTGGTATAGTAATAATCACTGATGGAAGGCTGCACTTCAGTTTTAAAAAAGGGTATAAATGACAATCCCACCAGCAGTACCGGCAGCGCAATTCCTAAATAACCTATCGCCCGTCTTAGTCTCCTGTAGGTGAAAACATCATTTCTGCTTCTAATTGTGGGAGCTTTCAATTGGGGAACCGGTTTTGTTTCTCACTAAGATAAAATTTCTCCCGATAAATATTCTGGAAAGAATACCATCCAAAAATGCCATTTTTGGAACCTGCTCTTTTCTCGATCATCCCGCGGTTGCAATTAATTTCTATCATGAATCTGGCAGGATAAGGATATCGACCCGGCGGTTAAGGGCCCTTCCCTCTTCAGTATCATTATTTGCAACAGGTCTGCTTTCCCCACGACCCTGAATGCTCACCAGCTCTTCATCTATAGTGATCTCTTTTGACAATTCGTCCCAAACAGCCTGTGCCCGCTCAATGGAAAGCTCCTCATTTACCTGCGGTGTCCCAATATTATCTGTATGGCCTTCTACTACAACTCGCATGTTGCCAGGCATCTCCTTGATCTGCATGGCTATGGCATCAAGTTCTTTCTTAGCCTCAGGCTGGAGCACGGCTTCTCCCAAATCAAAAAGAACAGCGCTGTTCAAAGACAGACGGTAACCCGATCCTACTGCTGCCACCGCGTCAATATCGGCACCCGGAGTGCGCCCCCCACAACTCTTTCCGGCATTGGTAAGCCGAACATAATTAAACACATCATTTTCTTTTACAAAGGGAGCGATATCAACATCGGCACGTGCGCCTTCAATCTTTCCCACATCTATCCATTCTTTCCCATCATAGGAGATCTCCAGTAAGGTAGGCTCAACAGCGGGTCCTACTTCAAAAACATAAAGATCGGGCCCCTCCACGTCAATGAGTATGTTATCGGTGAACTGAAGCACAACCGAACCATCACACCCCAATGAAAGGAATCCGGGGGCAGAGGGTTTGGTATAATCGGGAACTCCCAAGGTATATTCCGGTCGTACAGCCGGCAGGTCTTCATCAGGAGGTATTTCACCGGGATGGTTGGACACCACTGCATCTGCAAAAGAAGCATCCCCAAGGGGCAAATAAACTGTTCCTCCCTCTCCATCGGGATATTCTTTTCCTGAAGTCCGGTCCCCTTCCTGGGCCGACACCTGGAATGTAAATAGAAAAATTAAAATAGTGTAAATCGTGAATTTCATAATAATGAAGTTTATAAGATTGAGGGGGAAGGATTGTAAAACAGGTGGGGAAATTCGCGGATATGCTACCATTTGAAAATGTTGATTTTCAAATGATTATTATAAATATAAGAAAATTTTTGTAGTCCTGGGAAGGGAAATCCTAATAACCGCTGCGTAGAACTCTTTAAATACTCAAGATTTAACCAACCCGTGGTTTTTTAGGATGAATTGTTTTTCTAAAAGTGGTATTGCAATAATGGCTAAAAAAGCCCTATTCCCGATTTCTTTTTTCCGATCACAACCTGCACCCTGTTTTGGCAGGGGAAGATTTACCCATCGTGACGGGCAATTTCGAATTGACGGGTTAGCTGTTTCAGGACCTGATGTTCCTAAATATAAAATAAATCTTCTTCTAAATTATATTGTTGGGAAGAGCCTCAAATTCGTTTCTTTTACCTTCAAACCAGGCACTTATAGCCTCCGGAGTAGCCATTTGTGCTTTCATGTTATTCATGGTCGTGAGATGGGCTTCATCACCCTTTTCGAACATTTCTCTTCCATGCTGTTTGCTCTGCGCCGCTATTCCTTCGAAGGTACTGGCATGAAATTCCAGGTCGCATGCACCTCCCAATTGTCTGCAGGTCATTGTTTTCATAATCAGGAATTAAGATCCTCCTAAAGATAATCAAAAATGACATTTTTAAAGTACGTTTTTAGAAGGTAGAATTTTGAAGTCTAGACCTCCCCCGGTTCATTTACGAATTTAGAAGGTAGAATGTAGAACTTTTTCACTATTCCCGATGGTTTGGCGGAAAATGTACCGGGATTTTAGAGAAAAGGTCAAAAACTTTGACACTATCCTGCCCTCCAACATCCTAACACTATTTTAATAATAGTTCATTCGGGTTAGTAGTATCTTGAAGAAATTTTTAAAGAAATGCAGGAATCTCAAGAAATTACCATGACCACTGTTACCGAATCCTTCGAAAACTTCTACGATGGTTTGATTGAGCAGCTTCCATTAATCGGAATGGGGCTATTCATAATTATCCTGGGCGTGCTCCTGGGAACCTGGATTGGAAATTTTGCACAAGCCAGGATCTCGAACAGGACAAAGGATCCTCTAATGAGTAAATTCCTCGGGAAATCCATACGCTTGTTGTTTATTATTATTGCAATCATGATAGGATTACGGGCTGCGGGCTTAGGCGGAATAGCAACCGGGCTTTTAACTGCGGCCGGGGCGAGCGCCGTGGTCTTGGGATTTGCATTTAAAGATATAGGTGAAAATTTCATTGCAGGTATAATCCTCTCCTTCAACAGGCCTTTCAATATTAATGACACCGTGCAGGTAGGAGACAACTTCGGAAAAATTAAGGCCCTGGAATTTCGGTATACAAAAATAAAGACCTTTGATGGTAGAGATGTTTACATTCCCAATAGCGATGTGCTTACAGACCCCGTGACCAATTTTACGGAAGATGGTTATTTTAGATGGGATTTCGTGGTGGGAATTGCCTATGAAAATAATATACTGGAAGCGAAACGTTTGATAATGGAAGTGCTGCAGAGCCAGCCCGATGTGTTTGAAGACGGGGATCACCAGAATTTCGTGATTGAGGATGAACTGGCCAGCAGTACGGTAAACTTAAAAGTATTCTTTTGGGTGAATACCAAGGATTATAGAAGAATAGCATTAATAGAAAAAGGAAATGTCATACGTGCAGTAAAAGAGGCCCTTGAACAGAACGGATTCTATTTACCGGCAAATATTCAGGAGCTGAAACTTTACGGACCCGAAAAAGACTTTCCGGTAAGGTTTCGAAAATCTGAAGATGAAATTTAGATGTACTACTTCTTAAAATTTTCTGGTTTACCCGTCAGACTTGAAAATAAAAAGATCTGAATTTATATCGCTTACATAAATATTACCCGCACTGCTAAAAGGATAAACTCCAAAAGCACCATTGAATCCATCTTCAGATCCTGCGCCAATAGAACCATTAGTATCAAATTCATAAAGCAACACCGGGTTTTCAGGATCAACCACGTCAAATACTTTAAGGCCGGCACTATAATAAGAAACATAGGCCAGATCATCTACTATATACAAATTGTGGACCCGCGAAGAATTATCGTGGATTTCTCCCACTTTTAAAGGACTCGATAAATCTGAAATGTCCCAGATGGCAATATCGGGACCTCCCAGGGTGGTAAAACCAAATTGAGAAGAAGCCGCAAATTCATTTGTTATGAAAAGATAATTTCCATCTTCTGTAGGCCAGCCACTATGGTCATAACCCTTATCGGTCGCCAAAGTACTTAACAGAACGGGGGCAGATGGATTGGAAACATCATAAATAAAAGTTCCCATCTCCCCATGAAAATCATACATCCTATCTCCAATTACCGCCATGTCGTGAGATGGGGATAAAGTAGAACTCCATACTAATTGTGATTCTGTAGGATTATTGTTCAAATCGTAAATCGTAATGCCAAATTCCTGTACCTCGTTGTCTATCATGTGATGTCCCCCCGAAAGATATAAATAACCCTGGCTATCAATAAATATATTGTGGGTGGAGGGAAAAGCACCCACAGCTACAGGGTTAGCGGGATCCTGAATATTATATATCATCCCCGGGTTCTCTCCGGTCTCGTCATGACGGCCGTTGACCACATAGAGATAGTTTTGCCATACCTTCATATCAAAAGCAGGATAAGAAGTAGTTGAAACGATTACCGGACTTGAAGGATCTGTAACCTCTACAATCGAGAAATTAAAATTTTCAGCACTCATATCTCCTACTACAGCATATTCCTTACCTGCCTGACTGAATCCCCAAACATCGGAGGTGGAATTACCCTGTATGCTTAAAGAAGAAGCTTTTTCAAAAGCAGGTATTTCCGTCTCAGGTTCTCTTGGAGTCTCCGGTTCAGTTTCATCGTCTTTAGAACAACCTGTCAGGAACAGAAATATCAACAGAACAATTAATGATGAAGAAAAAATCCTGTTCATTGGATCCTGTTGATTGTACCGATGGAGATGATTTTTTACTTTCAAGGCGTTGAAAATTTTTATAGGATGAATTAAGCCAGGTAATTCACAATTATTATTCCGCTTTATAATTGTTAGAGTTTCAGCAATCACACAAATTTTTTATCCTGAATATTTTGCTTAAATTATTGATTAGCCTCCCTTTAGTTACCACTCTCAACTTATTACTGGACCTTTAAATCAAATAATTATGGAAGCATTAGTGCCGGGATTAGAATTGTATCGGGATTTTATAAGTAAATCATTAGAAGAGGAATTAATAACTGAAATTGATGCTCAACCCTGGGTAGTAGACTACGACAGGAGGCTACAATATTATGGATACAGGAATGAATTGGAAAAGCCATACGACCTGGTGGAATTTCCAATTCCTATTCCTCCCGCTATTTACAGCTTATCAGAATCAATTGTCGAACAAAAACTTTTACAATACCAGCCGGACCAGGTGATCATTAACGAATATTCCCCGGGACAGGGAATAAGGCCACATAAGGACAGGAACTATTTTGATAATCAAATTTGTGGTATTAACCTGGGCAGTGGTTGCATCATGCGATTTATAAAGATTAAAGGAGGGGAAGTGGTTGATGTGGAAATCCCCCGGCGTTCCTTGTATGTGATGCAGGATGAGGCAAGGTATAAATATAATCACGCTATTCCTCCCCGAAAAAAAGATAATATTGCCGGCACCATTCAACATAGAGAAAGAAGGTTATCAATTACCTATCGAAAGGTGATGCCGAAAAAAGTGAAACCTATAAATCCCGAAGGAAAGGTGGCGCAAATGTTACGGGAACATTTTGGTATCAAGTCTTGATATTTTCAGGTTCACCCAATTACTGGCGATTTAATCTGAATTCTATCTTGAGAAGAAGTCTAAAATTGCCATTTTTGGAAGGTAGAATCTGGATAGTGGAAGTTACGAAACAGTCTCTGGCGGTACTGCTACAGAAGAGGTGGCAAAAATGACATTTTTGGAGGTTATTCAATCACATTCTAGAATAAGGTGTACCCAAAAATAAGACTTAGGGTGTTGTAATCAGAAGCCCAGGGACCGTAATTCGTCAGTAGATCTCTTGGGGTATAATATCTTATTTCAGCACTATATTGGTTATTGTAGTTATATCCAAATCCTACGGCGAGGTTGGTGCCAGGGTTAATATCCAGGGAAGAAAGTGCACCCTGCCTGGTAAATTCAAATGTGGAGTTAAAATCAAGATCCATTACAACTAGACCATTGACAAACAATTTTGAAACTTCACTAAGGAACATATAATGTCTTATCCCAAATGGCACTTCTAAAGAACGGTAGTTGACCCTGGAATCTAAACCTATTCCTTCCTTTTCTGAAATAAAGCTCTGGTAAGTCGGCTCAATTAATATTCCCCATTTATCATTGTGAAATGGCAAAATAAATTCTGCCTCTAATCCAATCCTAAAACCTATCTTACTACCAAAATCTGTATCTCGTGCAGAAGATTCACTGTTCGCAATCTCTAAAGCTGAGTTTTTAATTCCCGCCTTGAGGCTTAATTGGAAATTAGTCTTGCCCTCATTGGGTGAATATTGCCGAAATTCAACGTTTTCACAATCATTATATTGAGTAAACAGATCAATAAGTTCCCGCGATCTGTAATCTGTTTTTTCAATCTCTTTTCCTGATAATCCTGAACATTTGAGCTCACTCAACAACTGCTGTTTATAATGGTTATTTTCTGCAACCCGGTTAGCACTCGTCAGGTAAGTTTTAAAAACGAGCTGTCTAAGTCCCAGGTTTTCAGTTTTAAAGAAGAACCTCTTTAGATCTCTATCTTCATAGGAATATAAGCTCGCTTTTCCCTCGATCAAGACTTTTAAGAACAGTTGCTCTTCTACAAAGGCCGTTTGGCTGGCCCTGTCCAGCGACTTGAGGGATTCACTGGACCTGTCAATATTGACAGTTGCTCTTAAATATTTAGTTTTTCCATTGATACCAAACTCTTTTACGTATCCTATCGTCCAGGCTTGGGGCTGATCATCGTCAGAAAGTTTGAAAGTAAATTCTACAGGATTGTTCTTCCAATCGGCATTTTTTATTAGGCCCTCAACTTTTTCCCCGTTATCATTAATAAAGTAGCCTTTTTCATAACCTGTCTGGCAGTAAGAATTAAAGTTAAAAATTAGTGCAATTGCGAGACTAGTAAGGATTGATTTCATACCTGTATTGATATACTTTTTTAGTGAAGCAGCTCTAATTTCCTGAGACAATTGCCACTATTCTGAAAATTTTTTAAAAATAAGATATTTCCTACGAAAAAGGTTCTTTTTGGAGATTTGGAAACAAAGAAGATGGGAAAATTAAAAGGCTTCAAAAATGACATTTGGAAGTGCGATTTTAGAAGGTAGAAGTTGGTCCCTTCCCCCACTTTTTACCGGAAAGTATGCTGTGACTTTTAATGCTTCAGAAGCAAGGTCGAGATAATAATAGTGCAGCTTTTCACCTGCATCCAGTTTGCCGTTATCGTTCACATCATCCATACTTCTGAAGTAAAGACGGTTCACTGCTTGAAGCACCTCATGATCCTGAAGCAACTGCCCTGCCCGATTTATACTTCTAAAGTCACTACCGTCGATCCCGCTTATGTACAGGGCATTGTGATCCTTGTAATCCAATTCCCCATTTGCATTCGTGTCGGTGCCAACGATTTTGTAAAAAAATATCAGCATCACCTCACCACCTATGTAATTAATGTAAAGGCTACTGGCAATGCTATCAGGTTGTTTTAAGGGTTTATTTTCTTCTCCACAGCCGTTAATTTGTTGGAATAGACCTTAGCAAAAAATTGAAGGAACCATTAATAAGGTAAGACGGAGGAGAATTTTTTCATAATCTAAAAAGGAAGTTCGTCATCATCGTATTGCAGCAAAAATTTGCTGATAATTTTATTGTCAATATATTCTACAAAAAGAGAAACATCCTTAATAACTTCATCGATCTCAGTTTTAAGAACATCTTGAAGATTATCTTCTTTATCTATTCCGCTGCGGTGAACAAAATTGTGACGTTTTTGAATGTGTATAGCGATCCTTTCTATCTTTTCAAAATTATGAAGTTCGAATTCATAAATATTAAAGATATTAATTAGCTTAGAAACGTTGTGAAATATGAAATTATCTAAATCATCTTTTACTTTTAATTTTAATGAGTTATGTTTTGTGAAAATTTCATGAACGGTTATCTTCTCCTTTTTGTACGGTTCGTAATTGGCTACAAATACTTCTAAAGTATAGGAAGAATGAAATACAATCTGGTTGAAAATTTCACCCAAGTAAGTTTCTAAACATGTAATTATTCCAGAGAATACTAATCTTCTTTTGGCTAATTCAACATCAGGTTCTATCGAATTTAACCTTAAAATTTTCTGCAATCTTTCTAATTCTAAGAAGAAGTATTTTTTGGATTGTTGAGGAGTAGCCGTTCTATACTCTTCAAAAGAAATTGAATTACTGTATTTTAAGCCTCCGAAAAGCTCATTAGTTTTAAATTCTATTGAGAGATTACTATTGTCATACTTCAACATGTACTCATAAGGTTCTTCACAATAGCTACAATAAAGATTATCACTACTCTGAAAATGATTTTCTCCACTCTTGAATTGAACATCCAATTCTGTAGAAAATTTATTTCCACATTCCTTGCACAAGAGTTCTACGCATACAGGCCTATTTAATCTGAGCTCTTTATAAAACTTACTCATTGTAATCCTTGAAATATTATTTAGTAAAAAAGTGAACTTATGTTGCTGACGTAAATTATTGAATTCAGTTAGATTATAGTATTAAAATAATATGTAACGATATCCTATTAGTTTTTCCCACTCCCTCTTCAAATTGTAGTTCTATTTGTATTATGACTTAGTTTGTTTAAATAACTGCCACTGGGGAATTTACAAAGGCATCAGTTTAATTACTGTGTGGATTTATACTTCAAGGAAAATTAAATGAAATGCAGAGACTTGTTAAAAATAACTTAATTTTCCTTTGAAAAACGGTCCATCTAATAAAAATTTTCAAATTGTTACCCTCCACTCCACCCAAAAGATAAACCCCCTAACATTCCTCATATTGAGGACTCTCAAAAATGAAATAAATATTCTTCCTAAACCTCTACCGGCAATTCTGCTTGAAATATCCATTGTGTGTGAACAGAAGCAAGAGAAAAGAAGTAGGCTCCATCATTGACCAGTCAATCAATAACCTACAGGATATGAAATCCCTATTGCAGCTGCGCCGGTAAATTGTTTCAGGTTGTTATGGAAATAGTAGGTAAGCTTAAAATCGAAATTATTTTCGTCCCCAAAATCTAATCCCAGGGAGACAGGAATGTGGAAAAATACTCCGCTCTTCTCTATGCTCGTATAGGGGGTAAAGGTTTCGAAGGAACCACGAGAGGCACCTACTCCAATTTCTAAAAAAGGTGCGACAAAGGGAACAGGTGCAGTAATCCGGGTTTTTGCGCCAATGAGTAGTGCGTTAGCCGATGACCGGTACCTTTCTTCCACTTCTTCGGGGTCAACTTCATTGAACTTTGTCAATATAAGTCCGGCGTAAGGTCTAAAATCAATCCAGTCTGCGTGACTCAGCACAAATTCACCCTGTGCGTAAACTCCGGGGTTTTGAATCAAATCCATCTGGTCATAAGGCGCACTCATTCCAAGACCTAAAGAAATATAATGGGACTGTTCTTCAATAAACTGAGCCTGAGCCCGGTTTGAAATTAAAATTGCAAAAATTATAATGAGGATCTTTTTCATCTTAGATAGTGCTGGGCCCGGTGACTCTACCGACATTCTATTTATAGAAAGGGAGCGGGCAGCGAACTGTCAAATTTAAAAATTTTTCTAAATCATAAAAATGGCAAAAATTGATGAATTACCTGTCAAAAAAGGCTTTTTGCAGATGTCTTTTAAGAACCCTGTTCAGTAGGAAAAAAAGGGGCGAAACCTATTTCTTCAGCAACTCTTTGATCATCTTTGGCACTTCCTTTTCGGGGGTTGGAAAGTTGTGTAGTTCCTTATTTTTGTAAATATTGAAGGTAGATTTGGCCAGCAATTTCTCTCCGTCGGGAGATATAAAAGCAATCTCCAGTTTGTCCAGGATCTTTTTAAAATCCCATCTCCAGGTATCACTGTATTCTACAATAAAATCAAAATCTTCGGGCACATCTCCTTTTTTTCCAATGACCGACTCAATTCCGTATTTTTTCAGTTCCTGTTTTATAATGGTGTCGGTATTTCCGATTACTTCATTCTTTTCGGCGGCGTCATCTACAGGTGAGAGATAACCAAAGGGTGTTATTTTTCCGAATTTGAATTTTATGTACTGTGAATTTTCAGTAGAAACAATATAAGCTTTCCGTAATTCAGGATTCGCGTCATCCTGATATCTGGCGGTTTTCACTGTCCCGGCACAACCGGTTAAAATCAGAATCATTAACAGGTAAAAGATTTTATTCATTATTATTTCGAGATTAAATTACGTTCTTCTTTATTCGGTTAGCACAACCTTCTAATCATTCCCAATAGGAAATGTAAGCCCAAAAGCGGCTGCTCCCGCGTACTGTTGCACACTTTTGTGATAGTAATAGGTAAATTCAATATTTACGTTATGCCGGGGACCCAATTCTAATCCCAGAGAGAAAGGAATGTGTACAAGGAAACCGTTATCCTCTAAAGTTGTATCCAGGGTATAGGTCTCAAAAGATCCAACGGAGCCGCCAATTCCTAATTCCACGTAAGGTGCAATCCAGGGAATTGGTACAGTGAACCGTGCTTTTCCACCAAAGAGAAAGGCGTTTGCAATCGATCTTAATTCGGGACGATATTGATCAATGTCTTCTTCCCGCACCTTTGTCAAAATTACCCCGGCATAAGGTCTAAGGTCGACCCAATTGTTAAGGCTTAGTACATATTCTCCCTGTGCGTAAAATCCGGTCCCCATGATGTCATATCCGTCATAAGGTGCACTTAGCCCAAGACCAATGGAAACATCAATGGCCTTTTCCTTAATCTGAGCCTGAACCTGGGTTGAAGCTAAAATTGTGCAGATAATAATTAGTATTTTTTTCATTGGGGGTGAACAATATTAATTGATTATTTAAGGTTTTGTTTTGTAAACGGTATTTCAGGGTGATACGGGCTATAATGGAAATTCAGTAACAGTTGAAGTTTTTATCAGCTACACTTAAAGGCTATTATTAATAATATTATCAAGATCGATTTCCAAAAAGCCGTTTTCCTGTGCATCGTAAAGTTTCCCGTTCAGGAAGATGGAGTTGCCCGATGCCGAAAATTCAGCTATTGTTTTTCCGTTGGTATCGATCACGAAAGTTCTATTCTCCTTAGCAAGAAAACGTTTGTCCTCCCGGTTTAGATAGTTGACGTAAATATCTTCTGTTTCAGTTTTAATTTCATCAACAAGCTCAAGGTTTGAGTCCAGGATCAGGATCCTTCCCGTGCCCGTGTAGAGATAATGTTTAGACGGATCTATGTTTAGCAGACTTTGATACGAATTATCTTTCTCGACAAATACCTGTTCCCCGATAAAATAATTCAGCTCGCCATAAACTTCGGTATCAAATTTCTTGTTCCCGATCAACTGCCCATCTTCCACTGAAAATTTGGAAACCTGATCATTGAATACCAAGGATAACTCCCCATCTTTTAGATCAACTGCCTTGATGATATCTTTTTTACCGGTTCCAACGTTTTTCAGATACTTTTGATTTCCTGAGTGAATATCAAAGGCAGCGATAAAAGGGGTGCCAAAATCCAGTTGCCGATACCCCATAGAGGCAAAGCCTCTGTTTACCATGACCAGATCATCACCCGACCGGAAAATCATGGATTTACTGGTCATATCATCGGGAAGGCCCTTTTGCCAAAGAACCTCTCCTTTCTTGTTAAGTCTTACGAGCTCTTTCCTCGAAGCGAAATAAATATTAGCACTATCTACAAGTACGTTGGAGACCACATCTCTAACCAGGTTGTGCCCGGTTGAGACGGCGTATGTTCCGGTTAAAAGTCCTGCCGCAATTCCCAGGCCGGTGCCTACTGCCGCAGCCGTATAATCCTTCTTCCCCGTGACAGTTTTGTAATGCCATCCTGTGCCATCAAAAATATTTACTGCATGAAGCCCCGAAGCACTTATAAGTAAAGTGGAGTCATTCAAATAGAATACTTCATTCCAGCCGTATTCACGGCTGACTTCTCTTTGCCAGATGGGCTGTCCATTTGTAAGGTCGATCCCTTCGAGTGTGTTTTCTTTAGCTTTTAAAGGCTGGATCTTATAGCCAATCCCAATTTTGTCCACGGCATCGGCAAAGAGCAGGAAGTTTTTTATTTCCCATAGTTCCTTCCCGGTCGCATTGTCAAGGGAATAACTTTTCCTGCCTGTTGAGTGAAGGGTCACTCCTCCCGTTTGTTCAAGATGTTCGGTTTGATATATGATCTTTTTTGACCAAAGAACTCTTTTTCCCTCAGTATCGTAGCGCACTACTCTACCCCTGTTATCCAACCATTTTCCATTTTTACTCAGGCCTCTTAGCTGAATAGTGATACGGTCATTAACTGTATCAACCTGAAAATCATGAATTCTGTCCTGAAAAGTATATTCATTTGCCCGGACAGGCTGCATAGTGAGCAAATTCTTTCCTACTTCTTTTGAATTAGAAAGTACCTCCGGATCTTTTTGAGCAAGAGCCTGAAGCGAAATAAGGAACATAAAACTGAAAATAATATTGATCTTTTTCATTGCTTCATTTTTTAATTCGTCAAAATATTGGACAAATTGTTTTAACAGTGGATTTTTCTTTTTCTGTAATTGATATCTCCTATCAATTTTTATAGAGATCGGGAGTTACAGAAATTTCGGTGACAAACACTCCGTGTTTATCGTAGTATTTGTAGTCCATGCTAATATTGTTATCCCGGTATACCTTGAGATCGGGATTGTTTTTAATATTTTCAATTAGGGTTGGCCGAAGGTATTTATTGACGGTATCCAGGTTCACTTCAGATTTTTCTGTATCAAAAAGCGTGTAGTAGTATATAAAGTTTGTTTTTCCTTTTGAGGAAGCGCTGTCTAATCGCATATAAGGGTCAATCTGCATTGGAGTCTGCTTATTTAATTCCAGTGCGACTTCCCTTAATTCAGATTCAAGGTCCGGTTTAAAAAATTGCTGCGCTCCGTAAAAGAACAGCGCAAAAAATATTGCACCAACTCCAAAGCCGACTATTGTTCCTTTTTTTGAATTTTCTTTATTCATTTCAGTTAATTATTAGTGTCTTATTTCATTCTGCTATTATAAACGTGTAAGTGGTTTTGCCCTTACTATCGTTTCCTTGTTTCCAGTTTTCGGGTTTGTATGGATTATTGGTCTTCACACCATCCAGCGGAGAAATTCTGAATTCTCTAAACCATGTATTGGGTCTTGCATCTTTCCTAAAGCCTACCTGCCTGGCTAAAACGCTGTCCTGCGGATTAACAGTAAATGGGACCGACATCGTAAAAGGTCCTGTTGTAGTGGATTGTTTTATTACTGTAGCTTCAAAATCAACCGGTTTATCTGAAGCATTTTTCACATAAAACGAAGTCATGGGATAGTTGCCTTCCGGCCAGGGGAATAAAACTCCGCAACCTGCCAGTGTAATGCTTAGGAGCAAAAGACTAATTACTCTTTTCATTTCTACACAAATAATAAAATATTGGAAATTTCCGTACATTCTGAAATACCAGATTTTCCCCTTTCCGGAAAGGACAAAAGAAGGCTTCAGATTCCTGAAGTTAATCCCGAAGGACTGGGAAACCCGGGTCTAAGGTGTAGTAATTGTTACCATAATAAAAGCCAGTTGTTAATTAGCAGCTCAGCCGGCTTATGGTAGGACAGAAGAGGTGATACAGCTATGTATCAAAATTATAAAATTTTCTTAAATCTTTGAGAAAAATGTGATGGGGAGATTGGAAAAAAATTCGACCTCACTTCTGCTGAAAAAATTCCGGTTTATAACCCCAAGCCGGTTCTTCTCTCCTGCCCGCCCTTAGATAATATCAACTTCCGCAGCCCTGTTTAAAAACCCAAAACATTCCTTATATTTAGCGCTATTAAAAAACCCTAAAAAAACATGCTTTATAAACACCTACTGGCATTGCTTCTGGTAATGTCTTCTTCGGTCCTTTTTGCACAGGAAGAAGAGAAAAAAGACGATAAAAAATGGGATGTGAATGATCCCTATACAGACGACTGGAAAATCAAGGAAGTGCCTCTTAACACCGATGAAGGCACCTGGATGAACCTCGACGTAAGCCCCGACGGGAATCAAATCGTGTTCGACCTGCTGGGAGATATTTACATCATGCCCATCTCCGGCGGAAAAGCCACTGCCCTTACCAGCGGAATGGCCTATGACGTTCAACCGCGCTTTAGCCCCGACGGAACCAGGATTTCTTTTACCAGCGATGCCGGCGGCGGAGACAATATCTGGATCATGGATGCAGATGGCAGCGACGCCACGCAACTCACTCATGAAGATTTCAGGCTGCTTAACAACGCCGTCTGGATGCCCGACGGAAATGCACTCGTTGCCCGAAAGCACTTTACCTCCGGCCGCTCCCTTGGAGCCGGTGAAATGTGGATGTACCACATTGGTGCAGGAAAAGCAGGAATTCAGCTTGTTGAAAAAAAGAACGAACAACAGGATATCAATGAACCAAGCATTTCTCCCGATGGCCGATACCTTTACTACAGCCAGGATATGTATCCGGGAGGCGCATTCCAGTACAACAAGGATCCTAACAAACAGATCTACGTGATCAACCGTTATGACTTTGAAACGGGAGAGATTGATCGTGTAACCGGAGGTCCCGGTGGTGCAGCAAGACCGCAGGTTTCACCTGACGGAAAAAAGCTCGCTTTTGTAAAACGCGTTAGAACCAAATCTGTACTATTTATTCACGACCTGGAAACAGGAGAAGAATGGCCGGTTCATGATCAGCTGAGTAAAGATCAGCAGGAAGCCTGGGCTATTTTTGGAGTTTATCCAGGCTTCGGTTGGACGCCAGACAGTGAGGAAATCGTTTTCTGGAGTGAAGGAAAGATCAAAAAAGCGAATATTGAAAACACCAGTAGTACTGAGATCCCGTTTGAGGTCAACAACACCATTAAGATCGCAGAAACACACCAGGCGCAGCACGAGGTGTTCACTGAAGAATTTAATCCGAAGGTAATCCGTCATGCAGTAACTTCACCAGACGGAAAAACCCTTGTTTTCAATGCCGTGGGTTACCTGTGGAAGAAAGACCTTCCCAATGGAACTCCCGAAAGGATCACCAATGCGGAAGAATTCGAGTTTGAACCTGCTTTTTCTCCCGACGGAAAGAGTATAGTTTATGTGACCTGGAGCGACGACAACATGGGCGCTGTAAGAACGATAAACCTTAATGGCAGAAACGCCAAAAAACTTACTGCTGAAAAAGGCATTTTCAGAAACCCTTCTTTTTCAAGTGATGGTCGTATGATCGTTTTTAACAAGGAAGGTGGAAATTCAGATTTGGGAAGAACTTTTACAAAGAATCCGGGAATTTACCTGATGAACGCTTCCGGAGAGAACATCAGAAAGATCAATGACGAGGGGGAATTTGCCATGTTTAACACTAACAATGACCGCGTTTTGTTTCAGACCGGAGGTTATATGTTTGGTAATCTTACCAAGTCCCTTAAAAGTATCGACCTCAACGGAATGGACGAGCGCACGCACATGGAATCCAAATACGGTGGTCGCCTGGTACCAAGCCCCGACAATAAATGGGTAGCCTTCAGCAACCTGCACAAAGCTTATGTGGCTCCGCTGATTATGGCTGGAAAAGCCGTGGAAATAGGACCTGACAGTAAAACCGTCCCGGTGAGTCAGCTGGCGAAAGATGCAGGGATCAACATCCACTGGTCGAACAACAGCCAGAATGTACACTGGACTCTGGGCGATGAGTATTTCACTAACAAAATTACCGAGCGTTTTACCTTTTTAGAGAACTCAGTGGATTCTATTCCGCCGATCACCGAGCAGGGAACAAAGATCGGCCTGAAAGTAAAAACAGATGTGCCTACCGGGACAATTGCTTTCACTAACGCACGTATCATCACCATGGATAATGAAAAAGTGATCGAAAACGGAAGTATTGTGATCGAAGGCAACATGATCGTGCAGATAGGAAATGCTGCCGAAGTAAATGTGCCGCGAAACGCCAAGGTTTACGATGTGGCAGGTAAAACCATCATGCCCGGATTAATTGATGCACATGCTCACATTGGAGCTTTTAGATATGGATTGACACCGCAACAACACTGGCCGGCGTTTGCAAACCTTGCGTATGGAGTTACAACTGCGCATGATCCTTCAGCTTTGAGTGAAACCGTCTTCGGAATGGCCGAACTTATCAAAAGCGGGGAAATGGTGGGACCGAGATTGTATTCAACCGGAATCATCCTTTACGGGGCCGAGGGAGACTTTAAAGCCGAGATCAACAGCCTGGAAGACGCAAGATCTGCATTAAGACGGACCAAAGCTTTTGGCGCGACATCGGTAAAAAGTTACAATCAACCACGCCGCGAGCAACGCCAGCAGGTAATGCAGGCTGCAAAAGAACTTAACATGAACGTAGTGCCCGAAGGTGGAAGTACCTTTTTGCACAATATGAATATGATCGTGGACGGGCATACCGGGATCGAACATAATATTCCTATTGCACCGGTTTATAAGGATATCAAGACTTTGTGGGGCAACAGCAATACCGGCTACACTCCTACCCTTATCGTGAACTACGGCGGAATAAACGGAGAGTATTATTTCTACGACAAACACAATGTATGGGAGAATGAAAAACTTTTGGAATTCACTCCGCGAGCTGAAGTCGATGCCCGTTCAAGACACCGCACCAAACTTCCTGAAGAAGAATATGAGCAGGGACCCATTTTGGTTTCAGAAACTGCCAAAGAACTTTCTGATGTTGGTGTAAAAGTAAACATGGGTGCCCACGGACAATTACAGGGACTTGGGGCACACTGGGAACTATGGTTGATCCAGATGGGCGGAATGAGCAACATGGAAGCGCTGAAGACCGCTACTATTAATCCGGCAGAATACATCGGCCTGGGCGACGAGATTGGAAGCCTTGAAGAAGGCAAACTGGCTGACTTAATTGTACTGGAAGAGAATCCGCTGGACGACATCCAGAACACCAACACGATCATCTATACTATGGTAAACGGAAGACTTTATGACGCGAGTAACATGAATGAGATCGGGAACCGTTTGAAGGAAAGAGGAAATTTCTATTGGGAAAACAATAAGTACGATCCTTCATTTGGGTGGCATGAGGAAGGACATACGCATGGTGGGTGTATGGCTCATTAGACCGCTGGCGCTGCTAGAAATTAGATCGCTGCGCTGTTAGAAATTAGACTTTATTTAGATAAAAAGCCGGGATCCTTTGGATTTCGGCTTTTTCTTTGGGCTAAAGCCCAGGAACATATTTCTATTTATCCCACACCTAAAGGTGTGGGCAATTCAATTTTTGAACAATTACTATTTAAACATATGAATTGTCTCCGGCTAAAGCCGGAGGTCCTAAAATGACAATTTTTAATGGCTTTAGCCCAAACCCTCCCCGCCCTGTAGGCACCCTCCGAAGGAGGGGAGTATTGTAGAAGAAAATTGTGGCAGGACGAAGAACTCTCCAAGCGAAAGATATATAGCCACGGAGTTTAACCTAGGGGTTAAAAAAAGAAAGAAAAAACAAAAGCCCTCTTAGGGCGCTACATAACCAGTGATTTCCCGATCAAGATAAAATCTCCACCGGGGTTTCCGAAAAGGATTTTTGCTTCAGCTTAAAAACTATCCTGGTTCCTTCAGGATTTCCTTCATTGTCTTTTTTATCGATGACCTCAAAATCTATATTCCCCGAATAACTTTTGTTGTAAAGATCTATCCGCTCTTTTATGATCTGCATGCCCATGCTTTTATGGTCTTTTTCGTGAGTTTTCTTTTCTGTACAGGTTCTGCCGACTCCGTTATCATCAATAATGATCTGGATATCTTCACCTTCAGGAATTACTTCCAAGAGCAAAGTTTTGGTATCACGTTTACTGGGAAGAAGGCCGTGCCAAATGGCATTTTCAATCAGCGGTTGAAGCAGTAACGGCGGGATCATCACATTCTCAATTTCCGGAGAATCCTCTCCCCGCACCTCAAAAGTAAAATCCTTTTCAAAACGATTTTTTTCCAAGGTAAGATAATACTTGGTTAACTGAAGTTCTTCAGATAAAGGAACCACATGTTTTTGGGAAGTTTCAAGTACCATCCTGGTATAACGACTAAAGACCACCAGGTACTTCATAGCTTTTGCATTCTGCTGACTTTGTATGAGGTAAGTGATGGCGTTAAGGCTGTTAAAGATAAAATGGGGATTAATACGAAGGCGTGTGACAAGAATTTCTGCCCGTGCAAGGTTGCGCTCGTAAATCGCTTTCATTTTCTCCTTTTCTTCTTTTAAAATACGGGCATCTACCTTCTTTTTCATCTGAATGTTACGGTATTGCAACAAGAAAATCACCAAAATAAAGAAAAGGCCAATACCCATGAGTAACATAAAGATCCTGCGCCGCTCCAGTTTTTGTTGCTGATTGTCCAACAGGGTTTGCTGCAGGGCCTTGTCTTTCTCCAGTAACTGAATTTGATCTTCTTTTTTCTCAATGTCATACTGCCGGATAAGGGCAGCTATCTCAACATTTTGTTCTGTAATCTTAATGCTGTCCTCGTATGCTTTCCCCTGTTTGAGGTATTGCAAAGCAGCGGAAGCCTGGTTCTGCCTTTCAAGTATATCGGCCAGCCGATAGGAATTCTGCATGATCAAGCCATGCAGATTCAACTCCCTTGCGATCTCCAATGATCTTTGATAATAATTCCCGGCAGGAACAAGTTCATTCTGCTTAAAATGTACATCTCCCAGGTTTTCCAGGATCTGAGCCTGGCGATGGGCATCACCCAACTTCTCGAATCTATTAAGTGCATCTTCAAAATATGTAGCAGCCCGGTCCAGGTCTTCCCCCTCCTCGAGATAAGATTTTCCGTAGAATTCATGGGTTATAGCAAGACCATAATCATCATTTCTTTCCTGATTGATCGCGAGCAGTTCATCAAGATACTCCCGGGCAGTTTCAAATTCTCTTTTATCAATATAATAGTCCCCAATAGACAGATAATTCATTGCTACTCCGAGACTGTTCCCACGTTCTTTTTCTGCCTCAAGGGAACGTTGGTAATAACTTAAAGCCTCGTCCTGTCGCCCGGCAATATTGCCTAATGTATTTCCAATCCCATTGCTGGCAATTGCGATATTCCTTAGATCTTCCTCCTCTTCTGCTATTTTCAACGCCTTCATGTAATAAGAAACCGCTGTATCATATCTTTGATCGTAACGAGCTGCCACGCCTGCGTTGTTTGCAAAGATCATTTTATGGACCGGCTCAACATCCTCATTTTCAACGAGGTTGTAAGCCTTTATATGCAGTGGTAAAGCTTCATCATATCGTTGATGATACCTGTAAAGCAGCCCGAGGTTGTCCAGTGTCCTGGCATAGAGTAAAGAATCTCCTGTATTTAAAGCTTGTTGGATAATGTCACGCGCAAGTGCATACTCTTCTTCTTCTTCGTGTTCATTTCGGTGGAACTCTCTTAGCATTTGAAGTCCGTAAACCACCTTCAGGGAATCATTCGCTTCCTGTTCAAAAGAAGTCTTTAAACTGTCAAGACGGGACTGGGAAAACCCTGAAATGGAAAAAAGAAAGACCAATACGAAACCCATAAGCAACAGGGGCCTGCAGGGTTTCTCCGGAGAGCTCAAATGAGATCCCGGGTGAGTGAAAAATTTATTAGTAATATCAGGCTGTTTTGGTAATTGCATCAAATAAATTCGTGATCAGGTCCTTTTTATTTTTGCTTACCGGAATGGATTTTCCATCCTGCATCACAAGATATCCCCCATCATTCCGATAATACTTTTTCATATAATTCGGGTTGATGAGATAAGATTTATGAATACGGATAAAAAAATATTTTTCCAGTAATTTTTCAAATTCCTTCAGGGTTTTGCTTAACACCAGTTTCCGGTTATCAACAGTAAATAATAAGGTATAATTATTCTGGCTTTGGCAATATAAAATTTCATTTGTTTCAATAAACTCAAAACCTTCAGTCACCGGGACGGCTATTTTATTTTTCAGGATCCCTTCTCTTTTCATATGATCCAGTAATTCATTCATTTTTTCAGAAGAAAGGTTCTTCTTCATCTCCCTCTCCTTTTTCCACTGTAAAACCGCCGTTTCAAATTCGGTTTCATCAATGGGTTTAAGAAGGTAATTAACAGCATTTGCTTTAAAAGCCTGTGCGGCATATTGACTGTATGCGGTGGTGAAAATTACATCAAAATTTTCTGTGGAAAGTTGATCGAGCAATTCAAAGCCATTCATTCCCGGCATTTCCACATCCAAAAATAATAGATCGGGCTTTACTTTGGGTATAGACAGTAAAGCATCTTCGGGCCTGGTCCCTTTAAAGACGATCTCGGCTTCAGGAAACTTACCTTTTATATGGAGGACCATCCCCTCCACACAATGTACTTCATCATCTACAATTGCTACTCTCATTCTGGAATTAATTCAAAAAGTGAATGGTTTTCCTAATAAATGTAGGTTTTCTAAATGATCTATTAAAAATTTAATGGATAAAATGCTGTTATTCATTAGGGTAAGCGGTGTATGAATTAGGCTATGGCAAAATTTATAAGCTGTATTCAAAACCAACTTAAATAATTAGGGAGGCGTTTTTACTAATCCACATCCCCTGTTCACTAATTTATCATCCTTAGAAGTAATTAAAATTCAGACTTTTACACCAATCAATCAGAAATAATTACTTCTGAAAAATTGAAAAACACTAACCTTTGAACTATTAGAGAATGAAAACTAAATTACTTTTTACCGCCGCTTTGATGTTAATTGGAAGTTGCTTTATGACAAATGCCCAAACAGATACCCGTATTGGCGGAATGGTCGCTTATGGAACTGAAATAGAAAATGTTGGAATTGGCGTCAATGCTGAATTCCCGGTCATGGAAAATCTCACTATTTCCCCCGGCTTCATATATTTTCTTCCAAAAGATGAATCTGGAATTAATGTTAACTGGTGGGAATTAAATGGGAATGCAAATTACTACTTCATGAATAGCGAAAGCCTGGGATTTTATGGTATTGCCGGACTTAATTACACGAATGTTTCGGTGGATTTTGACGAGACGCCTTTTGGAGGTTCTTCAATGGAAGCCAGTGACGGGAGATTTGGTCTAAACCTTGGTGCGGGGGCGAATTTCAATATTGGAAGTAGCATTACACCTTTTGCTGAAGCGAAATATGTCATCATAGACGGCAGTCAGCTGGTACTCGCAGCCGGTGTGAAATTCAATCTTTAAAGATTTTGATTTACAGCAGGGGCAGGGAAATTGCCCGGCAATGAACCGAATCAAGAGCAACAATTTTTAAAAGAATTAATCCGGCGGCATAAACAGTACTTAAAAACACCTTTTTTGAATCCTAAAAAAATATACTATGGAAACCGGAAATACACACGCTAAAACCGAGAACCACGAAACAGATGATATAACAATTGCTGTCGTAGCTTATTTGACCCTTATCGGTCTGGTAGTAGCCTTTGTTATGAATAAGGACAAGAAAGATCCTTTTGCAGCCTATCATATCAAGCAATCATTAGGACTTACTGTATGTGGACTCGCCCTTTTCGTCGTGGGAATGATCCCAATCCTGGGATGGTTGGTGAGTTTCTTTGGTTCCCTTTTCCTCTTGTATTTGTGGATCATGGGACTGGTAAATGCCATTAACGGAAAGGTAAAATCTGTACCTGTTCTGGGAAATAAATTCGAAGAATGGTTCAGAAATATTTGAAGCATTTGATCAAAAAATCTTATCCAACCGAATTCAAAAAACATTTAAACCATAATTATGAAAATAAAATCTACAATCCTTTCAATGATCATGTTTGTAACTTTTTTAAGTTTCCAATCCTGTTCAGGCGATGACTCCGAAGAAACAGATGATGAAATTGCCGGATGCAATAACTTTGAAAGTGAATATGTCCCGGTAAACGATGCTCTGTCGGCATATGCCGAAAATCCCAGTCCGGAGACCTGTGAAAATTATAAAAACGCTTTACTTGATTTTTATGATGAATTCAACGATTGTCCCTACTGGGGGGATTATTACCAGGAGGCCTTTGATCAAATTCAGGCAATTGACTGCAGTGAAGAAGGATCAGCTTAATATTAACCATTCTAAAGTAATGATCTGAAATTATTTGGGGGGAATGGATTTCAGATCTGGTAAGTGGATGGACAGTGAAAACTGTTCATCCATTTTACGTTTGTATTTGTAGTGGTTGTGGCAATTAACGTTCAATGATTAGGATTAGAAAAAAAAATTAAAACATCAGGATTTCGACTACTCCTTCCTTTGGTACGGGTCAGTCTGACAAGTGAATCTTTAAATTTTCTTCTTTAAATATCATTTTTACCTTTTTGTTCTTTCGACCAGAGGGAGCCACCTCTACATTTTAAAAAATGTAACTTTAAACCCCAACTCAAATTTTAATTCCTTAATGCTTCAAACGGTAGTTCATTATTTCCTCCACTTCATCTTTATAGGTGCAATTGCTTACTGGTATGACAAAAAGAACTGGAAAAAATACTGGCTGATTTTATTGGTGACTATGCTGGTGGACCTTGATCACTTGCTTGCCACGCCCATTTTTCATCCCGGAAGGTGTAGTATAGGATTCCATGTACTACACTCAGAATTTGTCATCCCGTTGTACTTCCTGGGAGCTGTTTTTGTCAAACATAAGATCATTCGGCTGGTGATGATAGGCCTGGCTTTTCACATGATCACCGATTTTATCGACTGCCTGTGGATGTTTTCCAAATGTGCGAATTGTTCTGCTGCTGAAATTTTTCAGGGAATCTAAAAAGTGAACGGAGGACATTGCTCAACGCATAAAAAACAGTAACCTTTAATTAAATCCACAATAAATTTCCCGCCGATCCTGTCAATTTAGCCAGATTTCCTACGGTTAACCTGGATATTATAATTAAATAACGATGTCCTGGCTCCTGGTTCTTTTAGCGAAGCGGACTTATATCTAATTAACCATTTCACAGTTTTACCTTTATTAAAAAATCTAATTCTATTATATTTACCACCGGAGTTTTCACTGCTCCGGGATCAACAGCAAAAAATTCACTGAACATGCACGTAGCCATTGCGGGAAACATAGGGGCGGGAAAAACCACCCTTACCAAATTACTAGCGAAACATTTTAACTGGGAAGCTCAATATGAAGACGTACTCGAAAATCCTTATCTCGAGGACTTTTACAACAAAATGGAGCGCTGGTCCTTTAACCTGCAGATCTACTTTTTGAACAGCCGTTTCCGCCAGATCCTTGAAATCCGGGAAAGCGGAAAAGCCATTATCCAGGATCGTACGATCTACGAAGACGCCCACATCTTTGCGCCCAACCTGCACGCCATGGGTCTTATGACTAACCGTGACTACGAGAACTATCGCTCCCTTTTTGACCTTATGGAAAGCGTGGTACAGGGACCCGATCTTTTAATTTACCTGCGCAGCAGCATTCCCAATCTAGTTTCCCAGATCCACAAACGTGGCCGCGAATACGAAAATTCCATCTCCATTGATTACCTAAGCCGCCTTAACGAACGATACGAAGGCTGGGTGCACAACTACAATAAAGGAAACCTGCTGATTATTGATGTGGACAACATCAACTTCGTCGACAATCCGGAAGACCTGGGAAATATTATTACAAGAGTGGATGGAGAGCTCAACGGACTTTTTAAGTAGACGAGAGATGTTAGACGGAAGACTTTAGAACTTGAAAATTGTTTATTATTCATTGATCATTGTTTCCTGATTTTCATTATCTTATAGGGAATCATTAAATTAGAGATCATGAAGACTTCCATATTCATCTGGAGTATAATGCTGCTCTTTTTCTTTCCTTTTACAGAACAGGATAGATATGAGCAACAGCGTGAAAAGATGGTGAAGCAACATCTTGCTCCACGCGAAATAACAGACCCACATACATTAGAAGCCATGCGCAGTGTGGAGCGTCACCGCCTGGTTCCAAAAAACATCGAAAGGTACGCATATGAAGATCGGCCGCTGCCCATCGGGAATGGTCAAACTATTTCTCAGCCGTTCATAGTGGCCTATATGACCCAGGCAATCAATCCCAAACCCGGAATGAAAGTACTGGAAATAGGTACAGGATCGGGCTACCAGGCAGCAGTGCTGGCCGAAATCGTTGATGAAGTTTATACCATTGAGACTGTAGAACCCCTGGCAAAAACTGCAAAAAAGAAGCTTACCGAAATGGGTTATGACAATATTCACTTTAAAGTTGGTGACGGCTTTTACGGATGGGAAGAGCACGCGCCCTATGATGCTATCATTGTGACCGCTGCTCCCGAAGAGATTCCTCCCCGATTGGTAGATCAGCTAAAAGTGGGAGGTAAAATGGTCATTCCCGTTGGACCAATGTCTTCCACCCAGGAACTTAGACTTGTCGAAAAGCAGGAAGACGGAGAGCTAAAGATCAAAAATATGATGCCGGTGCGGTTTGTACCGTTTACAAGAAGGGATTAGCTCTTAATTATTGGTAATCGGTGTCAGTAAAAATGGAATTTCACCGGTACAAGCCCGCGGAGCATTTGAGAGAACCACATTCTCAATGTTTATAACATTTACCTACGAGCCCTCTCAGGTGACTTACCCTTCTGAATAAAATTCCCGGATTCCCACACGTGTCTAGATCCACATGAACTCAAAATTATTGCAGGAACGACAGATATTGCCTTTACAAGGACCACCTCCGCCCAGTGAGCACCACCCGGAAAGAAGGGGGCTTTTATGAAAATTTCCTTAACAATGCAGGTCTAAATACTTTACTTGCTCCCTACTCCTTTTTCATTTTATAAATCCTTGTTCCCTCGCGTGTTCTTCAGCTTGTTGAGAGGTTTCGGCCATAAGCACCGGAACGGTTTCAAAATTATCAACGATACTTCTAACCCGTCTCATTTGTCGGCGGTGATTTACACTCCGTAAATAGATCGCGAGGATGCGATCGGGATATTGAGCAGCAATCTCGGTATAAATCGCGGGGTCATGTTCCCCGCTGTCGCCAATAAGGATGAAGTTGAGGTTAGGATATGTTTTGAGGATATTGATAATCTCCTTTTGCTTGTGTGGTTTTTCAGGTTTAAGCGTCCTGTCAAAGGGGGTCCGGAAATCCCTGAGCAGAATTGGTCCTTTTGGAAAATCATTGATCTCCAGGAATAACTTCAGGTATTCGTACAGGTTCCAGGGGCTGTTGCTCAGGTAGATCATTGGGTTTTGTTCATTACCTTTCTTTCCGGCATGGAGATCGCGGTAAAATTTTGGAGAACCTTCCAGGGAGATCCTGTTATGGGCGTTCTTAAAAAGAGAATTTTTAATGAGTCTCCATTTTAAAAAAGAAGTCACGCCGGTATGTAAAATAGTATCGTCAATATCACTTATTACCCCGAAACTCGCTTTTGTTGGCGGAATAAGTAATTCTGCTTCAAAGTTATTCCCATTTGTAATTATGCTATTAGACACCTCATTTCCAAAAGAAACTTTCAGCTTTACCCAACCTTCATCATCGGCGTGTTCATTTAGATCCAGGGAGATGGTTTTATCGAAAAGAAAATAACCTTCAGCATTCGTTTTTGTGGTAAGCACACGCCCATTAGGCAGTTCCAGAGCCACTTCTGCATCAGTGACCTCATAACTATCAAATTGTTTGTACGTATTGACCAGGGTCCTGAAGAACGATTGATCCTCATGCATCTTGAGCTTATCATCATCAATGGCACGTCCCAGGAGATACAGGTGACTACCGGTCCCATAACTGCGATACGTAGCCAGTTTAACTTCAGGTTTTGCGGTAAGGTGATTTTTTAACCTGGAAAGGAGCTTCATAAAAAGAATTTAGAAATGAAATTTTTGACACCTCTTTCAAGATACATTTAAAAACAAAAATCCCCCGCAGTTGCAGGAGATTTTTAAAATATTTTAGGAAACTTAATCTAGAATTACTCTTTTTGAGTCTCTACTTCTAAAATTTGTTCTGCAGGAATTTCTTCGAAAGCTGTTACAGCATCTGCAATTTCCTCAGCAGCTGCGAGAGTCTCAGCCTTGTCTGTAGAAAATTGGGCCACAGCTGCAGGTTCTTCTTCCTGCTGAAGAATGGTCACTTCATCAACCTCAGGCGTATTGGCAATGGCCATATCTTCACCCAGAATTGGTGCGATCACCAGTCCGATCAAACATGTGAGTTTAATAAGAATATTCATTGAAGGCCCGGAAGTGTCCTTGAAAGGATCTCCAACCGTATCTCCGGTTACAGCAGCTTTATGTGCTTCAGATCCTTTGTAGGTCATCTCCCCGTTGATCATAACCCCTGCTTCAAAGGATTTCTTGGCATTGTCCCATGCACCTCCAGCATTGTTCTGAAAAATAGCCCAAAGTACGCCGCTCACGGTTACGCCGGCCATATAACCGCCAAGCATTTCAGCAATTAAACGATTTTCATATTCAAAAGCCATGGGAACGAGTACAATAATGATTGGGAAACCAATGGTTAGCAATCCAGGTAAAAGCATTTCCCGTAGCGCAGCTTTTGTGGAAATTTCCACACATTTGTCGTATTGAGGTTTTCCGGTTCCTTCCATAATTCCGGGAATTTCACGGAACTGTCGACGCACTTCGTTTACCATTTCCATCGCTGCCTTCCCTACAGACTGCATGGCAAGGGCAGAGAATACCACGGGAATCATTCCTCCGACAAAAAGCATTGCTAGTACGGGAGCTTTAAAGATGTTGATCCCGTCAATGCCTGTAAAAGTCACATAAGCTGCGAAAAGTGCAAGAGAAGTAAGTGCCGCTGAAGCAATTGCAAAACCTTTTCCGGTTGCAGCAGTAGTATTTCCTACGGAATCAAGAATATCTGTTCTTTCCCTAACTTCTGAAGGTAATTCGCTCATTTCGGCAATCCCCCCCGCGTTATCGGCAATAGGTCCAAAGGCGTCAATGGCCAGCTGCATTGCAGTAGTTGCCATCATAGCCGAAGCCGCAAGTGCTACCCCATAGAAACCTGCAAAAGCATATGATGCCCAAATAGCAATGGCAAAAAGAAGTACAGAATAAAAAGTAGAGATCATTCCGGTAGCAAGTCCGGCGATAATATTCGTACCGGCACCTGTGCTGGAATTCTGGACGATAGAAAGTACAGGCTTATTACCAAGCCCTGTGTAGTATTCGGTCACTGCAGAGATCACTCCACCCACGACAAGACCTACAAGAGTGGCATAAAATACCCGAAGGGAAGAGATCACCTGTATCTCTTTTTCACCGAAGAAAACCATTTTCATACTTTCGGGCAACATCCAGGTCACAAGGAAGTATGAAGAAATTGCAACTAATATAATTGAGATCCAGTTTCCTTTGTTTAGAGCAGACTGAACTTCGGCTTCTTTAGCAGTATTGCTTTTGATCTTCACCAGCATAGTTCCGATTATAGAGAAGATAATTCCGAAGCCGGCAATGGCCATTGGCAGCAGGATAGGTCCTATTCCGCTGAAGCCTTCGCCTACGATATTTCCTCCCATGTCGTTAATCACGTAGTTACCCAATACCATGGCAGCAAGCACTGTAGCCACGTAACTTCCAAAAAGATCGGCACCCATTCCGGCTACGTCACCAACGTTGTCACCAACGTTATCGGCAATTGTGGCAGGGTTACGGGGATCATCTTCAGGGATACCGGCTTCCACTTTTCCAACCAGGTCGGCGCCAACATCGGCAGCCTTGGTGTAAATACCACCACCCACACGGGCGAAGAGCGCGATAGATTCAGCTCCCAGCGAGAATCCAGCCAGGGTTTCCAGAACTATGGTCATTTGGTGAACGTTTGTCCACTCCCCACCCATAAAGACATGGTAAAAAATGATAAAGAATGTTGTTAAACCAAGAACTGCAAGTCCGGCAACCCCGAGTCCCATTACTGTACCACCACCAAAAGAGACCTTTAGTGCCTGTGGCAGACTTGTTCTTGCCGCTTGTGTGGTTCGAACGTTGGACTGAGTTGCGATACGCATTCCGATATTTCCGGCAAAAGCCGAAAAAATAGCTCCAAAGATAAAAGCTACAACAATTAAGATATGAGTGGTTGGAACAATAAATGAAATTCCGGCCAGTAAGATACTGGCTACGATAACAAAAATGGTAAGTATCCTATATTCGGCATTAAGAAAAGCCAGTGCTCCTTCATAAATATGAGAAGAAATATCTTTCATCTTTCCATCTCCTGCATCCTGCTTCAAAACCCAGGAGCGTTTTACCCACATAAAAATAAGTCCAATAATCGCCAGAATAGCCGGCAACCAGATCATGTATGATTCCATAATTTTTTGTTAAAATTAATTAGCGGCGCTAAAGTTAGCAAAAGAGGACAAAATATGGCTTACTAAAAATGATGTTTATCAGTATTTGTGTCAATAAATTCAGATATTCCTAGTCGGGAAGGTTTCTCAAGCAGCAAATATGTATTATTATTAAAGATTCCCTGTTAATGCTATTTTTTCATCCCTTTTTTAACGCCGTAGGAAAAATCATATAAAAAGAAAATGCAGCTATTCTTCAATAGCTGCATTTTCTAATTCTTTATTATACAATTACTGGATGGAAAAATTCCCCTTATCTCCGTTACTGTCCTTATAGCGCTGGATACAATCATCAATGATTTGATTTGCTTCAGAAAGATCTCCCCAACCTTCAACATCCACTTTCTTTTGCTCAAGATCCTTATAAACCTGGAAAAAATGTTCTATCTCCTTAAGAAGATGAGCATTTACGTCACTCAGATCATTCAACCTGTTCCAGATAGGATCTGAAACCGGCACACAAATCACTTTTTCATCGGGACCTTTCTCATCGGCCATGTGAAACACTCCAATAGGCTTAACTTCCATTACACAACCGGGAAAAGTAGGTTCTGTAACCAGTACAAGCACATCCAGAGGATCGCTGTCCAGAGCAAGGGTCTCGGGGATGAAACCATAATCTGCAGGATACATCATGGAAGAAAAGATCATCCTGTCATAGCGCACCTTTTTGAGGTTAAAGTCATATTCATATTTATTCCGGCTCCCTTTTGGAATTTCGATAAGAACGTCAAATGTTTTACTCATTACTATAATATATGTTTAATAATTTTTACATAGGGGGCGGCAAATATACTACTTCATTCGGTTTTTTACAGCCTTAAAACAATGGGAAGTACCACCTAAGGCTCATTTGGCCAAAAGTTTATGTTTTTCTTCACACAAGCGGAGCAATTTCCAAAACTCAGGATCTAAATTCCAAATTCTATTAAGTGGCAATTGCAGTAATTTAGAACCGGGGCTCAGAGAGCCCAACTGGAATTGAGTGCCTGGTGTTTTAAATATTCTGAGGTGGTAGGAATTGGCAGCGAAATGAATGAACTAAACAATAATTCAAGATCGAAGTTAAAGGCAACCAGAATTGGAATTTGTTGCTTGGTGCTTGGGATTTTTTTAAATGAAAAGCCTCCCGAAAAGGAGGCTCTAAAATGCTATTTTTAAAAGGTTTTAATCCTTATACATTACTTTCTTCACGGCCTTGATCACATCATTGTGATTTGGCAACCACTCTTCCAGCAATACCGGGGAATATGGCGCCGGAGTATCGGCAGTGTTGATCTTTACAATTGGCGCATCGAGATAGTCAAAGGCCTGGGACTGCACCTGGTAAGTAATCTCTGTGGCAACATTTCCGAACGGCCAAGCTTCCTCAACGACCACTAACCTGTTCGTCTTTTTCACAGATTTAAGTATTGCCTCGTGATCCATAGGTCGAATAGTACGCAGGTCAATGATTTCGCAGGAGATACCTTCTTTTTCTAATTCTTCAGCAGCCTTGTAGCAAATTTTGATGATTTTTCCGAAGGAAACGATAGTTACATCACTACCTTCCCTTTTAATATCGGCCTTACCAATTGGTAATACATATTCTTCTTCGGGCACCTCTCCTTTGTCACCATACATTTGCTCAGATTCCATGAAGATCACAGGATCGTCATCGCGAATGGCGGCTTTTAAAAGTCCTTTTGCATCGTAAGGATTAGAAGGCACAATAACTTTTAGTCCCGGAGTATTTGCATACCAACTCTCAAAAGCCTGAGAGTGTGTAGCACCTAATTGCCCCGCAGATGCTGTTGGCCCACGGAATACTATAGGAATATTAAACTGCCCGCCGCTCATTTGGCGCATCTTGGCAGCGTTATTTATGATCTGGTCAATTCCCACCAGGGAAAAGTTGAAGGTCATGAATTCGATGATAGGTCGGTTTCCATTCATGGCGCTTCCTACCCCAATTCCTGAAAAACCTAATTCTGAAATGGGCGTATCGATCACACGGTCGGGACCGAATTCGTCCAACATACCTTTTGATGCCTTATAAGCTCCGTTATATTCAGCAACCTCTTCCCCCATAAGGTACACAGTTTCATCCCTGCGCATCTCTTCACTCATGGCCTGGGCAATTGCTTCCCTGAACTGGATTGTCTTCATTACACGTATTTGATTAAAAATTTTCGAATCACAAAAATAGTAATTCAAATAAGGATAATAGCCTACTTCAGAACAAAAATTTCTTATGCACGCACAGTATTTTTCCTCACTTTTTACGTATCTTCGTAAACCATTTATAAATTTTATTTAAAAAATTCTGAGAAATATGAAAATATTAGTGTGTATTAGTCATGTTCCTGATACGACCTCAAAGATCAATTTTTCTGAAGGTGATACAAAATTCGACACCGCCGGGGTACAGTTCGTGATCAATCCAAATGACGAATTTGGTCTTACAAGGGCCATGTGGTTCAAAGAAAAACAAGGTGCAACAGTAGATGTGGTAAATGTTGGCGGCACCGAAACCGAGCCTACTTTAAGAAAAGCACTCGCCATTGGAGCCGACACGGCAATTCGCGTAAATACTCCTGCTACAGATGGGGTTTACGTTGCAAAACAAATCGCAAAAGTTGCAAAGGACGGAGATTACGATCTTATCATCGCCGGCCGCGAATCAATTGATTATAATGGCGGAATGGTACCCGGAATGGTTGCAGGTTTGATTGGAGCAAATTTCGTGAATACCTGCATTGGCCTTGAAGTAGAAGGCAATGAAGCCACTGCTGTTCGCGAGATCGATGGCGGAAAAGAAACCCTGAAAGCAAGTCTTCCGTTAGTCGTTGGCGCTCAAAAAGGAATTGTTCAGGAAAGCGATTTGAAAATTCCCAATATGCGCGGAATTATGCAGGCACGTAAAAAGCCGTTAAATGTAGTTGAACCTGTGGAAGCCGGAACTCACTCTGAAGCTGTGAAATTTGAAAAGCCACAGCCAAAAGGAGATATTAAACTTGTGGATGCAGATAATCTTGACGAATTAGTAAACCTACTTCACAACGAGGCTAAAGTAATTTAAAATTCGAAGTTCAAAATTCAGAATTCTTAAAATGGATTTTGAAGTTGGAATTTGGAATTTGTCTATTGGAATTTTAAAAAGAAAGATATGTCAGTTTTAGTATATACAGAATCAGAAGAAGGAAAATTTAAGAAGACCGCATTTGAGGTGGCTTCTTACGCCAAAGGCGTTGCCGAAATGTTGGGAACAGAGGTTACTGCCGTTTCCTTTAATGCACAAAGCGCAGGTGACCTGGGAAAATATGGAGTGAGCAAAGTGCTTAAGGTGAACAATGAAAAGCTTCAAAAGTTCAATGCAAAAGCTTACGCCGATGCCATCAAACAGGCGGCCGAAAAAGAAGGTTCAAAAGTTATTATCCTAAGCCAGAGCGCAAACGCAAAATATTTAGCTCCGTTATTGGCGGTACAACTTGAAGCAGGTTATGCTTCAAACGTTGTTGCATTGCCCGAAGGAACCGAGCCGTTACAGGTAAAAAGAACGGCTTTTACTAATAAAGCTTTTAATTTCACCAAACTTTCCACAGACGTGAAGATCATCGGACTTTCAAAAAACGCATTTGGATTAAAGGAAAGTCAGACGGAAACCAGCGAAGAAGATTTCTCCCCTTCTCTTGCGGAAGGAGATTTCAATGTAAATGTGGTTTCAGTTGACAAAGCAGCCGATAAGGTGACGATTGCCGATGCAGAGATCGTAGTTTCAGGAGGAAGAGGTATGAAAGGACCCGAAAACTGGGGAATGCTTGAAGAGTTGGCCGAAACACTTGGAGCAGCAACAGCATGTTCAAAACCTGTGAGTGATATGGGATGGAGACCACACAGCGAACACGTGGGACAAACGGGAAAACCGGTAGCTGCAAATCTTTATATTGCAGTAGGGATTTCCGGAGCCATACAGCATCTTGCCGGAGTTAGTGCCTCTAAAACCAAGGTGGTGATCAACAACGATCCTGATGCACCTTTCTTCAAGGCAGCCGATTACGGCGTGGTGGGAGATGCCTTTGAAATAGTGCCAAAACTCACCGAAAAATTAAAGGAATTTAAGGCTAGTAACTCATAAATTTTTTAACTTGCGAGCCATTAAAAGGGCTGTCTAAATTAGGTTTTTTGCCCGTTTAGACAGCTTTTTTGTATTTTTAAAGTATGAGTTTAGTGCGCCTTAATATAAAAGGAATTTCTTACAGCCAGACACAGAATGGGGCTTATGCCCTAATCCTGAGCGAGGTGGAAGGAGAACGCAAACTACCCATAGTCATTGGGGCCTTTGAGGCTCAATCTATTGCTATTGCTCTTGAAAAAGAGATCAAACCCCCCCGGCCTCTCACTCACGACCTTTTTAAAAATTTTGCCGACAGGTTTGAGATCGTGGTAAAACAGGTGATCATTCATAAGCTGGTAGATGGAGTATTCTATTCCAGCCTCATTTGTGAACGCGACAAGATCGAGGAGATCATTGATGCCAGGACCAGCGATGCCATCGCTCTCGCTTTGAGATTCCAGGCCCCGATCTTCACCTATAAAAATATACTTGATAAAGCCGGTATTTACTTAAAAGGAGATGCCAGTAAAGAGGAAGAAGAGCAGGAAAAAGAGAATATCATCGTAGATGAACTTTTTTCTAATGAAGTGGAAATAAAATCTGACCGGCCCGATTATAAAAAACTTTCTCTTAACGAACTGAATAACATGTTAGATCAGGCCGTAAAAAATGAAGATTATGAAAAAGCGGCCCGCCTGCGAGATGAGATCTCCAAGCGCAAATAATCCCCCCTTTTATGAATAAAATCTGGTGCTGCCTGTTCCTGATCTTCTTCGGAATTTCCCCTATTTTTGCACAATCCATTTCTAAAACCTGGGATTTTGAAGCCGTTGAAGGCAACACCCAAAATGTCATTTTAGAAATCTCTCCCGGGAATGATTATTTAAAACTTGATAACGGTGACTTTGAACTCGCCCTTACCAATGAAGAATTTCCTAATACAACCGGAAATTACGTTTTCCAGAATGAGGTTTTAATTTTATTCTTTGATACTCCCAACGACAGCATACAGAACTTCAGAGTTGAAACACTTACAGATTCTACTCTTGTACTTAGTGCAAGAGACGTCACCTATTCATTACGGGAAGTACCACAAACCATTGAGGAAGTACTACCGGTAGCAACTGCAAAAACAATTGTACCCAACCAAGGTTTTACCTTTACAAGCTTCTGGAGAGGTGCACTTGGTATGACTTCTCTCATACTTATTGCGTTTCTATTCAGCAGCAACCGGAGAGCTATTAACTGGAAAACAGTTTCTGTAGGTCTTGCTGCCCAGCTTCTCCTCGCAATTGGGGTCTTAAAAGTGACAGTAATTCAGAACATTTTTGAATTTGTAGGTGGAATTTTTGTTCTTATTCTGGACTTCACCGCCGCGGGAAGTGAATTCCTTTTAGGGGGTTTAATGAACGTGGAAAGCTACGGCTTCATATTTCTTTTCCAGGTTTTACCTACCATAATCTTCTTTTCGGCCCTTACCTCCGTGCTTTTTTACCTGGGCGTTATTCAGGTTGTAGTAAGGGGAATGGCATGGGTGCTTACCAGGCTTCTGGGAATTTCGGGTCCTGAAAGTTTAAGTGTGGCCGGAAACATCTTTTTGGGTCAGACAGAAGCGCCGCTTATGATCAAAGCCTATCTTGAAAGAATGACCCGCTCGGAGATCCTGCTGGTTATGATAGGCGGGATGGCTACTGTTGCCGGGGGAGTTCTTGCAGCTTATATTGGATTTTTAGGTGGAGATGATCCTGCCTTGAGACTGGAATTTGCAAAGCACCTGCTTGCAGCTTCGGTGATGGCAGCGCCGGGAGCAATCGTTGTTTCAAAAATTCTTTATCCGCAGCAACAGGAAATTGACTCCAACGTGGAAGTTTCTTCAGAAAAAATTGGTTCAAATATTCTTGATGCCATTGCCAATGGTACTACCGAAGGTTTAAAACTGGCAGCCAATGTTGCCGCTATGTTGTTGGTGTTCATTGCTTTTATTGCGATGATCAATTATGTCCTGGGATGGGTGGGAGATATTACCACTTTAAATGCGGTCATGGCCGAAAATACCCCCTATGGAAAACTATCGCTGGAATCTCTACTTGGCCTGATATTCGCACCGCTTATGTGGCTCATAGGAGTGGCTACCGAAGATATGATGCTTATGGGTCAACTGCTGGGGATCAAACTGGCAGCCAGTGAATTTGTAGGTTACATTCAGCTGGCAGAATTGAAAAATCCGGTGAACGCCCTTAGCTTAACCTATGAAAAGTCCATTATTATGGCCACTTACATGCTCTGCGGATTTGCGAATTTTGCTTCTATTGGAATTCAGATTGGTGGAATTGGATCTCTTGCTCCGGGGCAGCGAAAGACTTTATCTGAATTCGGAATGAAGGCCCTTATTGGTGGTACAATAGCATCATTGCTTTCGGCTACGATCGCAGGGATGATCATTGGTTAATTTGTATTTGTAGCTCTTCAGGGAACCAGGAACCAGGAGCCAAGAGTCAAAATTCAAGACTTTTACTTTTTATGGGTAGTACCTTTCAAAATCCGGTATTACTTATCTTTAATGCAATAGTTGATAAGTCTGTAAAAACTCCTTTCCGGAATTAACTTTTTTAATCGGAGTTGTTTTCTATTTTAGCTCAAATTCAGTCGAAAAATGACATTTTTGACCTGCAAGGTTTTGGAATCCTTGTAGGTCTGGATCAGAATTGAAACCCAATAATTGGAAGCATATCTTTAGACCTACAAGGTCAAAAAAAACCTTGCAGTCTGTCATAAAAACTATAATATGAAACAGTATCACGACCTTATAAAACACGTTCTGGACCATGGAAATGAAAAAGGCGACCGCACAGGCACCGGTACCAAAAGCGTCTTTGGCTACCAAATGAGGTTTGACCTTAGCGAAGGCTTTCCCATGGTCACCACAAAAAAGCTACACCTTAAATCTATTATTTATGAACTGCTTTGGTTTCTCAACGGTGATACCAATGTGAAATACTTACAGGAACACGGGGTGCGGATCTGGAACGAGTGGGCCGATGAGAACGGGGATCTGGGACCGGTGTATGGTCATCAATGGCGTAGCTGGAACAGTGAAGACATTGACCAGATAAAAGAAATAGTGGAAACCCTTAAGAAGAGTCCCAACAGCAGACGTATGCTGGTTACCGCCTGGAACCCTTCTGTGCTACCCGACAATTCCAAAAGCTTTTCAGAAAATGTGGCGAACAACAAAGCAGCACTTCCTCCCTGCCATGCCTTTTTTCAGTTTTATGTAAGCCCCCCTGCCCCTGAAGGGGGAGAAAATGCAAAGCCCAGATTATCCCTACAGCTTTACCAGCGCAGTGCAGACATTTTTCTCGGCGTACCTTTCAATATTGCTTCTTATGCGCTCCTCACTATGATGATGGCCCAGGTATGCGGTTATGAACCGGGAGAGTTTATTCACACTTTTGGAGATGCACATATTTATAACAACCACCTGGAACAGGTAAACCTGCAGCTTTCCCGGGATTTCAGGCCCTTGCCCGTGATGAAACTCAATCCTGAAGTAAAAAATATTTTTGATTTTAAGTTTGAAGATTTTATATTGGAAAATTATGATCCGCATCCGGCCATAAAAGGTCAGGTAGCGGTTTAATTTTTTTCTAATCATTTAAAATTTTCAAGTATTATGAAGAAGTTCTTAGTTATCACATGTTTTCTTTTCGGCGGAATAGCAGCTTCCCACGCGCAGCAAACTTCACCTGTTTGGCCGGGCTGTGAAGACAGCGAAGACAAATCTGAATGTTTTAACGAAAAACTAAATGCCCATGTAAAGAAGCATTACAAATACCCAATGGAAGGCAACGAATATATACGGGGGCAGGTAAAAGTATCCTTTGATATCAATAAAGATGGAGAAGTTGTAGTTAAATCTATTGAAGGATCTGAACCACTGGTAAATGAAGCCGCAAGAGAGATGCTTAATAAGATTCCCGATATGAAGCCCGGAACTCTTAACGGGGAACCGGATAATCGTAACTTTACCTCGACCTACCGTTTTTAAACAAACATAACCCCAGATCATGAAAAAATTATTATTTGGTTTGTTTTTATTTACGGCAACAACAGCCTTTGCTCAGGAAGGGGTAAGCATTTCCAAGAATACCGTCACTACCAAACAGATCCCGCCGGTATGGCCGGGATGTGAAGATTTTTCAGGGGCTTCTAAGGACTGCTTTAAACAGAAGCTTACCCAACATCTACAGGAGAATTACAAATTTCCGAAAGATGCAGGAGGCAACTTCATTCGGGGCAAAGCAGTAGTTTCTTTCGTGATCAACGAAGAAGGGAAAGCGGTAATCACTAAAGTAGAAGGACCTAAAAAGGAGCTGAATGAGGAAGCCAGGAAAATTATACTTTCTATTCCAACAATGACTCCCGGGCAATTGGCCGGCAAACCTTCGGCAGTCAGTTATAAAGTGCCCTTTACTTTCTAAAAACAGCTGGTTACTTGTTAGTATAGCTTTAACTAAAAAGGATTTTTAAAAGTTTAAATTTGAAGGAAACCCGTGGGTTTCCTTTTTTTATTTTAAAGAATGGAACGTGCGGAAATTTTTACTTCACTATGAACAACACCAAACCTCCCGATTTTAAAACCCAATTTGCCGAAGAGATCTTTAAAGGCCTTACCTCTTATCCTAAAAAGATAAGCTCAAAGTTTTTTTATGACGAGAGAGGAGATGAGCTTTTCCAGCAGATCATGGAATTGCCCGAATATTACCTTACAGGTAAAGAATACCAGATCCTTTTGCGGCACCGGGAGGAAATTGGAGATGCCTTTGCTTCTATGGAGGGTTTTGATCTCATCGAACTGGGTGCAGGGGATGGAAAAAAAACTAAGGTTCTGCTAAGGCATTTTGAGGAAAAGAACTTTGACTATAAATATTTACCTGTTGATATCAGCAAAAATGTACTGGAGCAGCTAAGTGCTAGTCTGCAACAGGAAATTCCGGCAGTGGAGGTAGAACCCCAGCAGGGAACTTATGGCGAAGTACTTTCCCGCCTTGCCGATTACCGGGACAGGAAAAAGATTATTTTATTTCTGGGATCTAATATCGGTAATCTTACACCTCAGGAAGCCGTAGTTTTCTTAAGAAAGATTTCATCGTCCATGGACGAAAAAGATTTATTTTTCATGGGTGTGGATCAAAAAAAAGAACCCCGGGTAATCCTCGATGCCTACAACGACAGTGCCGGAGTTACAGAGGCCTTTAATAAGAATCTTTTGGTAAGGATGAACCGCGAACTGGATGCCGATTTTGAACCGGATACCTTTATGCACTGGCCGCTTTATAATCCTGAAACCGGAGTGGCTAAGAGTTACCTGGTGAGCACCAAAGAACAAACAGTCCAAATAAACTCTCTTGATCTCGAAGTGCATTTCCAGAAGTGGGAAACTATACATACCGAAGTATCTCAAAAATATGATGATACCTCAATAGCCTGGCTGGCAGAAGAAGCAGGACTAGAAATCACAGGTAGTTGGACAGACAAGGAAAGCTGCTTTAAAAATTATCTTTTTAAAAGAACAGGATCATGAAAGCAATTTGGAACGACACCATCATAGCAGAGAGTGAAAATACAATTGAAGTGGAAAACAATCACTATTTCCCTCCAGATTCAATTAATTCTGAATTCTTTCACCTAAGCGACACTCATACAGTCTGCCCCTGGAAAGGAAAAGCCTCCTACTTTCACCTGAAAGCAGGAGACGAAAAAAATCCCGATGCAGCCTGGTTTTACCCACATCCAAAACCTGAAGCTTCAAATATTAAAAACCATGTAGCCTTCTGGAAAGGAGTTAAGATCGAAAAATAAATTTGGAGGTTCAGAAAAAAGAATTAAGTTTACAGGAACCAAAAGAAACAAACAGGTGATTTTCAATAACAATAATAATAATTTCAACTACAATCTGAATAAAATCAGATTGCGGAAAGCTATTATTGTGTAATTTAAACCACCAACAATATATAAAAGCCTTTCCGCCACTGGAAAGGCTTTTTTTTTGCTCAAATATGAAACGACCTCAAATAAATAATATCAATAATAACAGTCCGCCACCCGGGGGAGAGGATCTCTGTGCTTTAAAGCCTGTCTCCTTCCCGGGGCGGGCTTTTTAATTTTTTAAAAACAACTAAAACAAGAAATAATGAAAAGTACATTACAACAACTATCACAAAAACTGGAAACTGAAGAAGCAGTTGACTTTGTAAAATCTGAATTTGAAAAACAATTGAAAGCCCGATTATCTCTGGTGCGAATTTGTGCTCCCACGGTCGTACTTCACGGTACCGGGATCAACGATGATCTCAACGGAATTGAACGACCTGTAGGTTTTCCCGTTAAAGCCATGCAGGAGCAAAGAGCAGAAGTAGTTCAGTCTCTCGCAAAGTGGAAACGCCTTCGACTCAAGGAGTATGAACTGGAGCCGGGAACCGGGATAGTTACAGATATGAAGGCCCTGCGACCCGATGAAGACCTGGGACCTTTGCATTCCATCTCGGTAGACCAGTGGGACTGGGAGAAAGTCATGTTACCCGAAGACCGACACCTCGATTTCCTTAAGGAACAGGTGAGCAAAATATATGATTCCATCCTGGCCACACAAGCCGCCGTTGCCACAAAATATCAATTGATTACCCCGGAACTACCCGAAGAAATTACCTTTATACACGCCGAAGATCTTCAAAAGAAGTATCCACATCTTACAGCTAAACAGCGGGAGGATGTAGTAGCCAAAGAATTTGGCGCAGTTTTCCTAATTGGAATAGGCGGATTACTTGGAAGCGGAGAACCTCATGACGGCCGTGCGCCAGATTATGATGACTGGAGCACCCCCACCTCGGCTACCACAAAAGGCCTTAACGGAGATATTCTCGTCTGGAATTCAGTACTGGAAAGAGCTTTTGAACTTTCTTCCATGGGCATCCGGGTGGACAAAGGTACCCTGGAACTTCAATTGAAGGAAAGAAAGGCCGACGACCGCAAAAAATTATATTATCATAGTCAACTACTGGAAGAAAAGCTGCCGCAAACCATTGGCGGGGGAATTGGCCAGTCAAGATTGTGCATGTTCCTCCTCCAGAAGCAGCACATAGGGGAAGTACAGGTAAGCATTTGGCCAGAGGAAATGAAGACAGGTCTTTCCGAAAGAGGAATTCATCTTCTTTAATAGTATTAAAAAATTGCTGTCTTAAAAACTACTTTACGTCAACCTGAACTTGTTTCAGGTTTTGAGTAAATCATATCTTCAATTTTGAGGATTCTGAAATAAATTCAGTATGACGATCTAATGATTTTTAAGACAGCATTTTATTTCAATTGCCTAAGCAGATTTTCGAGATCTTCTTCGGAATTAAAGTAGTGAAAACTGACTCTTATTCCCTCTCCTCTTTGCGAACAAATGATCTTATTACTCCGTAGCTTCTGAAACAACTTTTCATCTCCTTTGATGTTGAAGATCGAAGAATGTAATTCTCTCTTCACCGCCGCAGGCTCCAGAAGTCCTTTTTCGCTGAGCTTTGCTCTGGCCAAAAAAGTAAGTTCCCTGATCCTGTCTTCTATCTGCTCAATCCCTATCTGTTTAATTAGGTCTATAGCTGTTTTTAAACTTCCGAAATTTAGGGTGTCCAGGTGACCGGGTTCAAATTTCCCGATAAAGCTGCCCTTGTGGGGTTTATTCTTCCCCTGCAGTTCCTTTAGTTCTAAACCGGCAGGAGCAATCTTTTCCTGCATGTGTTCCTTAAAAAGAAAAAATCCATTGCCATAACCGGCGTTTAGCCATTTATAGGCACTTGCGCCAAGCACATCAAGAGCCGAGGCTTCAAAATCAAACTTTTCGGTACCGCAGTACTGGGTGCCATCGGCAAAAAGGAGAAGATCGGGATTTTGTTGTTTCAGCTTCAGGAGGAAACCGGGATCTATTTTAATTCCGTTGATGTACTGTACCAGGCTAAAAACAAAAAAATCAGGGTTTTCACGGGAAACGGCTTCAGCAATATTGTTCTCAAGATTTTCATCTATTTCAGCATAACATACTTTGAAGCCGCGGGACTCCACAGCCCAATTGACCGACGGATAATCATTCTGAAGCAACAGCACCTTTTTGCTACGGTCAATTGCTTCCATGAGTAAGTTAAACCCGTAAGAGAAATTTGGAGTGAGCGCTACCAGATTGGGAGCGCAGCCAAACAAGTCTCCCACTGACTTACGCACCTTGAGAAACAGGGAATCACGCTTCTCCCTAAAAATACTTCCGCCAATTAAAAAGTCCAGATCATGGTCCTGCCGAAATTCCAGCAAAGTTTCAGATAAAAGACCAGAAGCAGCAGTATCGAGGTAGGTGTACTGTTCTAAAAGAGGAAACTGTTTCTTAAAATTCTTCATAGACATGGAAGATTCCGCACTAAAATCAATAAATTTGAGAATACTCTCTAAATTACATCTAAATATGGGCCTGGAAAAAAATAGTTCTTCAAAAATTGATCCTGAGCAGCGCATGCTTATTGAAAGAGCGCAGATGCGGGCGAGGCAAAAGAGAAGATTATATCAACATTTCATCGTCTTCCTGCTGGGTTCGGTGGTTTTGATCCTGCTAAATGTAATCTTCGAGATAGGTCGGGATATCAACCCCTTCGGAATAGACTGGTTTGTATGGGCGATCATCTTCTGGGCTTTGCTCCTGCTCATTCACGTTTTCAATTTTTTTGTCACCAATAAATTCTTCGGAAAGGACTGGGAAAACGAGCAGATCGAAAGGCTGGTCGCCAAGCAACAAAGAAAAATAGCAGAACTTCAAAAGAAAGTAGAGAAGGATCATCCTTTGCCTAAAAAAGATGAGCCGTACATCCCTCCCACTGCCCGAAAACCTATTGATCCCGATGCACCAATAAATACTTAGAAATGGGAAAAGTTACTTTGATAGCAGCTGCCGGAGAGAACAATGAACTAGGGAAAGACAAGGACCTGGTGTGGCACCTTCCCGACGATTTCAAGAGGTTCAAAAAACTTACCACCGGCCATTATATCATCATGGGGCGCAAAACATTTGAAACCTTTCCGCAATTGCTGCCCAATCGCACCCACGTTATCATTACCCGAAAGGAAGATTACAATCCTAAAGGAACCATTGTCGTCAACTCCATGGAAAAAGCACTGGAAGTAGCCAAGGAAGATCCACAGCCCTATGTCATTGGAGGCGGTGAGATCTATGATCTTTCAATGGAAAAGGCCGACAGCATTGAGCTCACCCGGGTTCACGGGACTTTTGAAGCAGATACCTTTTTTCCGGAAATAGATGAGAAAAAGTGGAAACTTATAGCTTCAGAAATGCACCCTAAAGATGATCGCCACAATTATGCTTTTACATACTTAACTTATGAGCGTACCGAATGATCAACAGGTCATACATGCAATGGCAAACAGCCACGGCTTTGAAGTGCAAAAAATAAACTCACTAGCCGGAGGCAGTATAAATCAGGTTTATCTTTTAAATACTTCGGAAGGAGAAAGGGTTGTAAAGATAAATTCTGCCGGAAAATTTCCCGGTATGTTCGCTGCCGAAAAACAGGGCTTGGAAACCCTGAAGCAGGCGAATGCATTTGATATCCCGGCTGTTCTTGGACTCGGAGAAGTAGAAGATAAAGCTTACCTCCTGCTGGAGCACAAAAAAGAAGAGGCTCAAAAAGAGCATTTTTGGAAGATATTTGGGGAGCAGCTTTCCCAACTTCATAAGAAATCAACAGACGAATTTGGATTTCCGGAATCGAATTACATTGGTAGCCTTCCACAGTACAACGAGCTACGTAAATCGGCCGCCGACTTTTATATAAGTCAGCGGTTGGAGCCGCAGGTGAAGATGGCTTCAGAAAGAGGGTTTTCTCTGGGAGATCTTTCGGGTTTTTACAGGAATATTTCAGAAGAAATTCCGCAGGAAGCTCCTGCCCTGCTGCACGGGGATCTCTGGAGCGGCAATTACATCACAAATGAGGAAGGTCTACCCCGCTTAATAGATCCTGCAGTTTGTTATGGGCCAAGGGAAATGGATATGGCTATGATGAAGCTTTTTGGCGGTTTTCCTTCAGAAGTATTTCAGGTTTATGATGAACATTTTCCACTTCAGCAGGGATGGGAAGAGCGAATTCCACTGTGGCAACTCTACTATCTTCTTGTGCACCTCAATATTTTTGGCAGCAGTTACCTTCCGCAGGTGAAGAACATTATCGGACGGTTTTCATAATCTTAACAAGCTTCACGGTAGTTTTAGGAGTTCTTTAGTGGACATCGGGTACTAATTATTTTATATTTAAGTAGTTAAATTAAAAAATGATATGAGTACAGAAAACCTAAATAAAGAAGAATCCTGGGAAAAACTAAGGGAATTGGTAGATGACATAAAAGTAGCCATGATGGTTACCGGACTGGAAAAAAAGCCGATTAATGCTATTCCCATGAGAACTAAAAAAATTGATGAAAATGGAAATATCTGGTTTGTAAGTGCGGGAAACAGTGAACACAATAAAAATCTACAAATCAATGAGCAGGTGCATCTCCTGTACAGTGACCCGGATGATAACGAATTTATCACCCTCTATGGAAATGCAGAGATCACAAAGGACAAAACCATTTTGAAAGATCTATACAGTGCCACTACCGACAATTGGTTTGATGGCGTAGACGATCCAAATCTCACAGCAATTAAAGTCAAACCTGTAGAAGCTTATTTTTGGGATAGTAAAACCAATAAATATGTCACCCTCCTAAAAATGGGTGTTGGAGCTTTAACCGGAAACCAACAGGATGTTGGGGAAAAAGGAAAATTGAATCTTTAATATTCATTCCTCTTATGAGTGGCTGTCTAAAAGTTCCAGACCGTCATTCTGAATTTATTTCAGAATCTTATTAATTTTATTTTTAGACCTAATAATAACCTGAAACAAGTTCAGGGTGACGTAAAGAAAGAGGCCTTAATAGACAGCCTCTTTTTTATTTTGTTAATTTTGCAGACTAATCACCAAAGTCATGAAAGCATATATTTTTCCGGGGCAGGGAGCCCAATTTAAAGGAATGGGTCAGGACCTCTATGAGAAATCCTCCCTTGCCAAAGAATTATTTGAAAAAGCCAATGATATCTTAGGTTTTTCTATTACCAGGGTAATGTTTGAAGGAACAGATGAAGATTTAAAGCAAACCAAAGTGACTCAACCGGCTGTATTTCTTCATTCGGTCATTCTCACCAAAGTTTTGGGAGATTCTTTTAAACCTGATATGGTTGCCGGCCACTCCCTTGGGGAATTTTCGGCACTTGTTGCCAACGGCACTTTAAAGTTCGAAGATGCATTAACACTGGTTTCCAAGAGAGCCCGAGCCATGCAAAAGGCTTGTGAACTGGAAGAATCAACTATGGCGGCAGTAATGGGACTTGAAGATCATTTAGTTGAAGCAATTTGTGCCGATGTTAAAGGCACAGTTGTCGCTGCTAACTATAACTGCCCGGGACAATTGGTTATCTCAGGTGAACTTCTAGCTGTAGAAAAAACCTGTGAAGAATTAAAAGAAAGAGGTGCAAAGAGAGCTATGATCCTGCCGGTAGGAGGGGCTTTTCACTCTCCCCTTATGGAACCTGCCAGAGAAGAGCTTGCAGCAGCTATAGAAGAAACAGAATTTAATAAACCTGTTTGTCCTGTCTACCAAAATGTTTCCACTTTTGCAGTAACAGATCCTGCAGAAATAAAGAAAAACCTGATCTTCCAGTTGACCGCACCCGTGAAATGGACCCAGAGTGTACAAAACATGATCAAGGATGGAGCTACCGAATTTATTGAAGTAGGTCCCGGAAGAGTTTTACAGGGACTGGTTAAGAAAATCGACAGAAATGTCGAGGTAAGATCGGCCGAAGTGTAAGGACCGCTTCGCTTTTGCTGCAAGAGCCAAGAACAAAGAAACAAGACTGGTTCTTAAATAAGAAAGCCGGAAGTGTAGAAACTGCCGGCTTTTTTGTAGAGCAGGGAAAAAACTAATCTTTATAAATCTTCCCATCCTTCATCACAAACTGCACATCTTCCAGAATGTTGATGTTAATTGTGGGATCTTCCTGTACTGCGATGATATCGGCAAGGAAACCAGGTGCTATCTGACCCAGTTCGTTTTCCATCTTGAAAATCTGCGCAGGAACTATGGTTGCCGATTGTATAGCTTCTATGGCAGGCATCCCAGCCTCTACCATATAACCAAATTCTTTGGCATTCTTACCATGTTCAAAGACTCCGGCGTCTGTTCCAAACGCGATCTTTACTCCTTTTTTATAAGCCTTACCAAAAGTGGTCTGTAACTGTGGACCTATTTCCCGGGCTTTTGGCACTACCAGTTCGGGATAATAATTTTCTATTTCCGCTTTTTCGGTAACTTCTTTCCCCGCAGTAATGGTTGGGACTAAATAAGTCCCATGTTGCTTCATTAACTCCATTGTTGCGTCGCTTATTAGAGTGCCGTGTTCAATTGTAGTCACCCCGCCCATAATAGCCCGCTGCATACCTTCATCACCATGGGCATGAGCTGCCACGTGGTAGTCGTAATCTTCTGCAATATCTACAATGGCTTTGATCTCCTCAACCGTAAATTGAGGGTTTGAGCTGCTTTTCGCTACACTTAATACTCCGCCGGTGGCTGTGATCTTGATAAGATCGGCTCCGTTTTTATATCGGTATCTAACTGCTTTACGTGCATCTTCGGCGCTGTTCACCACTCCTTCCCTTGGGCCCGGATCTCCTGCCAGCAGGCGGTTCATTCCATTGGAAGGATCGGCGTGACCTCCGGTAGTGGCAAGGGATTTTCCGGAAGTGAAGATTCGTGGCCCTTTTACTTTTCCTTTATTAATGGCATCGCGCAGGGAAATATTTACTCCGGTGCCACCAAGATCACGAACAGTTGTAAAACCTGCCAGCAGCGTGGTTTCAGCAAAGCCTACAGAGTTAAATGCATCATCTGCCGGCTCATTGGTGAATCGCTCCAGGTATTTTGAAGGATTAGTTTCGCTCTCCAGGTGTACGTGCATATCGGTTAAACCCGGAAGCAGGAACATTTCTTTAAGATCGATCAAACTATCGGAAGGTCTTGCAGGTTGCACAAATCCATCCCTGATCTCCTGGATCTTATTTTCGGAGACTATAATAGTCTTATTGGTGAGGATCTTTCCGGTTTTAGTATCGAGAATTTTTCCGCTGTGGATGTAAGTATCCTGTGCAGCAGCTACAAATGTAAAAAGCAGGCTGCAGGCCAAAAAAAGATGTTTCATAAGGAACTATTGTTTTAAAAATTCAGTAATAGAACCGGTAATATAGGAAATTTGTTCATCATCCAGTTCGGTGTGCATAGGAAGCGAGATCACTTCCTCCACTAACCTGTTGGTCACAGGAAAATCGGCTTCTTTGTATCGTTCATCTTTGTATGCTTTTTGATTGTGAAGCGGGATTGGGTAATAAATCCCGTAGGGAATTCCCTTTTTTGACAGGTGAGCTGCAAGAGCATCTCTTTTACCATCGGCTATTTTAATAGTATATTGATGGTAGACATGAGTATCATTTTCTCCTTCGGTATATGGAACTGTAATTCCCTCTACCCCTTTGAGGGCAGCGGTATATTTTTTGGCGGCCTCCTGCCTGGCTTTGTTGTATGTATCAAGATTTGGAAGTTTTGCCCGCAGTACTGCTGCCTGTAAACTGTCAAGCCTGGAGTTCACCCCCACCACATCGTGATGATATCGTTCATACATCCCGTGATTTACAATCCCTCTAATGGTATGTGCCAGGTTATCATCATTGGTAAAAATAGCACCTCCATCTCCATAACAACCCAGGTTCTTTGAAGGAAAAAAGGAAGTGGATGCCACCTGGCCTATGGCACCGGCTTTTTTAGTAGTTCCGTCCTTAAAATGGTAATTAGAACCTATTGCCTGGGCATTATCTTCTATTACATAAAGGTCATGTTCCCGGGCGATCTCCATAATAGCATCCATGTTTGCCGGTTGCCCGAACAGGTGGACCGGCACTATGGCTTTTGTTTTAGGGGTAATTGCTTTTTTTATAGCTTCGGGATCAATGTTAAAAGTATCTGGTTCTACATCTACAAGAACAGGAGTTAACTGTAAAAGCGCAATTACCTCTACGGTTGCGGCAAAGGTAAAATCGGCTGTGATCACTTCGTCCCCTGGTTTTAATCCCAGACCCATCATGGCTATTTGCAATGCGTCTGTACCGTTAGCGCAGGGAATTACATGTTTTACATTAAGATATTCTTCCAGTTCTTTTTGGAAAGCATGAACTTCGGGGCCATTTATAAAAGCAGTGGTGTCAAGAACTTCTAAAACAGAATTATTTACGGTATCTTTTATCTTTTTATACTGACCTTTAAGGTCAACCATTTGTAGTTTCTTCATGTCATTAAATTAGGCTTACGAAAATACGAAGAATGCCACTTTTCTCAATGGGATTTTGTTAATTTAGCTTTCAAAATACCTGCCTTGCACTTCCTCTACAATTTTGCCGTAAACTCTACTGAAAAGCTTCTGCCGCTTGCCGGAAGGTTTAATGAAAAACTTAAACTTTTTAGAGAAGGAAGAAAAAAACTTTTTGATCAACTGGCAGCTGAAATTACCCCTACAGACAAAACTATCTGGTTTCACGCAGCTTCTTTAGGCGAATATGAACAGGCAGTGCCGGTGATCCTTAAGGTAAAGGAATTTTTCCCTGAGCATAAGATCGTACTCAGCTTCTTCTCCCCTTCAGGGTATGAAGTAAAAAAAAATACTTCGGTAGCAGATATCGTTACTTATCTACCTTTGGATACAGAATCAAATGCCGGCAGATTTCTGGATATGGTGCATCCGGACTGGGTACTTTTCGTGAAATATGAATTTTGGCCTAACTTTTTAAAGGAGCTAAAGAAGAGAGAAATAAGAACTCTGCTTATTTCGGGAGCCTTCAGGAAGGACCAGGTATTTTTCCAGCGCTATGGAAAATGGATGCGAAAATATCTGGAAGCGTTCGAATATTTTTTTCTTCAGAATGAAAAGTCCGTTAAGCTTTTACATGAATTGGGATTTGAGAATATTGTGAAAAGCGGCGATACAAGATTTGACCGTGTAAGTGCTCAACTGGAACAGGATAACCATCTAAACTTTGTTGAAACATTTTTAGGAGATGATCTTTGTATAGTTGCGGGAAGTACCTGGCCGGAAGACGAAGAGTTATTGATAGAATTTATTGACAAGAACAGTGCGGGAGTGAAATTCATTATTGCTCCGCATGCGATTAAAAAAGAAAAAATTGAGGCTTTCCGTAAAAAACTTCGTGTAAGTACAGTGTTATATTCAGAAAAAGATAATGAGCGGTTTAAGGATCACGGAGTGCTTATAGTTGATAACGTAGGGCTGCTTACGAAAATCTACAGCTATGCCGATGTTGCCTACGTTGGAGGCGCCGCAGGAGAAACAGGGCTGCACAATATTTTAGAACCTGCCGCTTTTGGAGTTCCGGTGGTTATTGGCAAAAACCATTCAAAGTTTCCTGAAGCAGGAGAATTAAAAGAAGCCGGAGGGTTAATTTCTGTTCGGGACGAAACTGAAGCCTATGCTATTCTCACTACGCTGGTTGAAGATAAGGATCTACGGGAGAGGACAGGATTGAATGCAGTGGCTTATATTCATAAAAATACAGGAGCAACCAAAATTATTATAGAATATCTCTTAAAAGATTAACAATAACAACCTTTTAATAAGACCTGAAGCAGCATATTATTCAATTACTGCTTTTGCATATATAAAAAAAAATAGTTTAAATTTGTTTCAACTAATTAAACATACTAACATGAAAAAATTATTTTTAGGATTACTGGTAGCTTCCTTTACACTGTCGATCTACTCTTGTAGAGAGACTACGGAGGAAAATATTGAAAATGACTTCGAAGAAGTAGGGAATGATCTTGAAGAAACAGGAGAAGACATAGAGTCTGGTCTTGAGGAAACAGGAAATGAGATAGAGGAAGAATATGAAGAGGAAGTTAACGAGGATGAGGAGATTTAATAATTCCTTCTTTCTTACAGAATCTAAAGCCATAAGTTCTCTTATGGCTTTTTAACTTTAAAAGTAATATTATGAAAAAAATATTCTTATTTATTATTACAGCACTTACCCTCGCCACCTACTCCTGTAGAGAAACAACACAGGAAAAGACCGAAGATGCGGTGGAGGCAATTGGGGAAGATATTGAAGACGGAACCCGCCGTGCTGCCGATGAAGTAGAGAAAGGTGCTGAGAAAGTGGAACATGAGATCCATGAAGAGATTCATGAAACCGATGACCACATGGAACACCAGGAAATGGAACACTAATAGCTAAAATTGTTTAGCTTTTAATGTTTTGAAACCCATATTCTTACATTAAAAATATCGAAAGACGTGGAAGAGCCTGCCAGCAGGACTTTTAAAGCCGTCCCTCCAGGGACGGCTTTTTCCATTAAAAAAGAGATTCATAGTATTTTTATACTTATTTTTCGAACACTACCCGTTATTTCCTGACCTTTACTAGTAAAATTCCTAAATGAGTGTCAAAAATGTCATTTCTAATCCCACATTTGAGGTAATTAGCCACAGAGGTCATGTTTCTCAATTTCCCGAAAATTGTACTGAGGGTTTTCTCAGTGCCGTGGCTCTGGGTGTTCATGGGCTGGAAATGGATCTTGTTATTTCTGCCGATAAAAAAGTTGTTGTTTCCCACGAACCATATATGGCAGCTAAAACGCTGATCACTCCTGACGGAAAAAGAATAAGCCCTTCCAAACAAAAGGAGCACAACCTTTATAAAATGGAGTATGCAACCATAAAACAATATAAAACAGGGCTAATAAAGAGTCATCGGTACAGAGATCAGAAAATAATAGATTCTTACAAACCACTCCTGAGCGAAATTTTCAAAAAAGCAGAAGACTTCAGAAAAAATATAGACCTGGCGCCAATAAAATATTATCTCGAGATAAAATCCAAACCACAGGACTATGGAATCTTTCAGCCGTATCCCCGGGAATTTGCAAAATTGATCATGGAAATCATTCGAAAGCAGGAAATGCAGGAATCAGTGATCATCAAATCTTTTGACGCCAATTTTCTCAATACATTAAAGAAAGAATATCCGGAAATTAAAACCTCATATCTCCTCTACAAAACTCCCTTGCACGAGGGGCTAAGTCACCTCGATTTTACCCCCGACGTCATTGCGCCTTACTATAAACAGATAAAAGAAAAAGAACAAATAGATGAAATGCAGTTAAAGGATCTTAAAGTCATACCCTGGACGGTGAACAGCAAAAGCAGAACAAGAGAGATGATCACTTTAGGAGTAGATGGTATAATAACCGATTATCCTGAACGGATTTTAGGCTGCGACAAAAATGCTAGAGATTAATTTTCATTATTCCGGATTAAAATAGCCTGGATCTTTTCTGTTAACTGGTCCATCTCAAAAGGTTTAGCTATAAAGTCATTTGCCCCGGCTTCCCTGCATTTAGTTCCGGCATCATGTAAAGCTGACATCATTAGGACAGGAGTATCTTCAGTTTCCGGATTATATCTAATCCGGGCACAAACATCTGTACCATTAACACCCGAGATAAGCATATCCAGCAGCACCAAATTTATCTTTTTTTCTATAATAAGCTTTTCAGTTTTTTCCGGTTTTTCGGTAACGGTGACCTCATATTCGTAGAATTCGAGAAGGGTTTTGAGCATTTCTCCAATTCCCGAATCATCATCAACTATAAGAATCCTCTTTTTACTCATTTTTCATTTTTTATTTCTCAGAAACACAACCAAAGTGGCCACTTTTCCTGAAAGGGTGGGTACGTTGAGGAGGAGGTAAAATTAACTTTTTCATATTCTTATAATATAAAAGAAATTCCGAATTCTTCAAAAGAAAAGCATTGACAGATGCTAATCCCTTCGGTAAATCAACTTAAAATAACCACTGGCTTTCTTACCATTTATGACACATTTTTTAATTCCTGAAATTTTTTTAATGATTCTCCTCAAAAATGATCATTTTCTTTCCTGGTAATTTTTATTTATCGTAATATCACGATATGGAAACGGAATACGTTTTACCAATATACTAATTATGGGAGTAACTAAAAGCGATCTTTTTACTGAAGCTCAGAACGAACTGGCACTGTCTGCAAAAGCCCTAGCCCATCCTGCAAGAATTGCAATAATTGAATTCCTTCTGAAATCTGACACCTGTATCAACGGCGACCTGGTGAATGAACTGGGGCTGGCACAAGCTACCATTAGTCAGCACCTGCGCGAATTAAAGGATATTCGGATCATCCAGGGAACAATAGAGGGAACGAGTGTAAATTACTGTATAAATCCAAGGAGATGGACCGAAATTCAGCAAAAATTTAATCAAATCTTTAATCAATACAGGGATCCAACTTCAAAGGATTGCTGCTGAACCCATAGTTTTTGCCCATGAAAATTGCGTTATTCAGTGACATCCATGCTAACCTTCCGGCGCTGGAAGCTTTCTTTAGAGATGTAGAAAAAAGGAATATTGATTCCGTTTATTGTTTGGGAGACCTGGTAGGATACAATATTTGGCCTAATGAAGTAACTGAAGAAATAAGGAAACGTCAAATTCCTACAATCGCTGGAAATTATGATTATGGGATTGGCAGGAATAGTGGCGAATGTGGCTGTGCCTATAAAACCGATGAGGAAAAAGCCAACGGTGCAGTTTCAATTTCCCTGACCAATGAATTGATTTCAGACAGGAACCGGGATTATCTTAAAAATCTTCCCGCTCATATACGGGTGGAGTTTCAGCTAAATGATGAAAAGCTGAATCTGCTGTTGGTGCATGGAAGTCCACGTAAAATAAACGAATATCTTTTTGAAGACCGGGCAGAGAAAAGTCTGTTGCGAATCATGGAAGACGCAAACGCCGATATTATGTGTTTCGGTCATACACATAAGCCTTACCACCGCACCTTGAATTCAGGAAATTCAGGAAAAGCACATTTTAGGCACGCCATTAATTTGGGTTCAGTTGGAAAACCTAAAGACAATGATAACCGCGGCTGCTACGTAATCCTTGAAATAAATGAAAACACTTCAGTTCTTAACAAAAACAGCATAAAACCACAATTCGTCAGATTTGAATACGACATTGAAAAAGCAGCAAAAGCCATAGAAGACAGCCGGCTCCCGAATGTATACGCAGAAAATCTCCGGAACGGATATTAAAAATCAACTACCTCCAAATTTCACATGCCATGCCCAACAAGAAACAGATCGACTTTTTTGAAAAATATCTGAGTTTATGGGTTGCTCTCTGTATTGCAGGGGGTGTCTTTATTGGCTACATCGCGGGAGACGCAATGAAAGTTATGAGCACCTGGGAGATCTACCAGGTGAATATTCCCATTGCTATTCTTATCTGGTTAATGATCTATCCAATGATGTTGCAAATAGACTTCACCAGTATCAAAAAAATTGGAAAAAGACCAAAAGGTATCGTACTGACGCTGGTTATGAACTGGTTAATCAAACCTTTTACCATGGCCTTTTTTGCCTGGATCTTCTTTACTAAAATTTTTGCCGCCTTTATTGATCCCGCCCTTGCCGGGGAATATATCGCCGGTGCAATAATACTGGGAGCAGCACCCTGCACTGCAATGGTATTTGTCTGGTCCTATCTTACAGATGGGGATCCTAATTATACACTAATGCAGGTTTCGGTAAATGACCTTATCATCCTGATCGCTTATGTTCCTATTGTAGGGCTATTGCTTGGAATAACAGATGTAGTTGTACCTTATGAAACACTCATCCTTAGTATCCTCATTTACGTAGTGGTTCCATTGGTGGCAGGAATCCTGACAAGCAATTTGTTAGTTAAAAAGCACGGAAAGGACTGGTTCCAATCAGATTTTCTACCAAAGTTCAAACCGCTAAGTGTTATCGCCCTTTTACTGACCCTCATATTACTTTTTGCTTTTCAAGGGGAGAATATTCCAATAATCCGCTCATTATTGTATTAATGGCGGTGCCATTGATCATCCAGACCTATTTTATCTTCTTCGCAACCTGGTTTGCAGGTAAAAGGCTAAAGTTATCGCACCAGGTATGCGCACCGGCTGCCATGATTGGTGCCAGTAATTTCTTTGAATTATCTGTTGCTGTTGCTATTGGTTTATTTGGTCTGGATAGTCCGGCGGCATTAGTTTGTGTAGTGGGAGTTCTGGTAGAAGTACCGGTAATGCTTTCGCTGGTGAATTATGCGAACAGGAAGCGGTATTGATATGCTCCGGCGGTGGATCGGTCAGGAGTAGAGAGTTAATTTTCATAAAATGATAACTCCCTGCTTCCGGTTCAAAAAGTTGATCCATCCCGGCTCTCCCCCAAACAACAGTATTATTTACTTCTGAAAATAAGATCCAGATTCAGTGTTCCACTCAAAAACTCAACGATCTCCTCTACCACCACCTCAGTATTTTTTGATTTTATATCACTCCCCAGAAAATGATTTTTAGGCTCCACCAGCCTTACCAGTTTTTTAAGTGAGTCGGGAGTAGCAAATAGTGCATGGACTTCGGGATAAACTTCAACCTCAACATGATCTGTAAGCTTCCCCTAATTAGAACTGCTTGATGGGATAAAATTATTGTTTTTGGTTTTATCTGTAGTCGCTAATAGAGAATTAAATTCAGCATATTCTATTGGTGCCATTTTTCCTAATGCATCATGTGGTCTTTGATTATTATAATCATCCATCCAGATTTGAGTTTGTTCTCTTACCTGATTCAAGTCTTCAAAAATGTATTTATTTAAAACTCCTCTTCTATAGGTGCCGTTGAATCGTTCAATAAAAGCATTCTGTGTGGGTTTCCCTGGC
>NZ_AUKI01000011.1 GCF_000424665.1 Salinimicrobium terrae DSM 17865 | reverse complement strand
TTACCTCGCAAGGGAAAATCCTGAATAGTAACTTCTTTATGGAATCCTTTAGACACTAAAAGTTTTGAGGAATGTTCCTGAGGAGGAGTATTGCGTTCCTCAAAGTAAAGGTGAAGTACTTCTTTTTCTTTTCTACTTCTTATCAAATCAAAATGCTCTACAAGGAATTGCGGCAATACAAGCTTAAGTAAATCCAGGTAATTATCCACCTCTAGTTTTTCTGCAAATATCTAGCTTTACTTCAATTCCTCCACAACTTTTGAGATTGATCCCCTCCTTGTAAAGGAGGGGAACTTCTAAACTGAGAAATAAAAATTGGAAACGACTGCCAGCTTCCCTCCCTGCAAGGGAGGGGAAGTCCGCCAAATGGCGGACGGGGAGGGTCTTCTTTCTAACAAATTTTCTTCAGTAACCTGGACATTAGGGTCTTCTAACAACAACACTTACTGCTACAACTTATATAGTAACTTTTTTAACCCCTGTAATACCCAATTAGTTCAGAAACTACTCCACCTCATATGCCAAAACATCTACTTCAGAAAGCCTGAAATACCCAAATGGAAAATTATCCGGATTGGTTTGATTTACAATGTTTCCCCTTACAATACTGGGTTGTGTTTGAAATGGGCCGCCGTTGGCGTTTCCGGCTTGTGAACGTAAGATGAACATATATTCATAAAACTGCTGAGAAATCCCCTGAACTTCAAATATTACAAGGTCTCCCGGGGTTGCATCTTCATCGCTGAAGAAAGCAAATGTTTGGTTACCATTGGTAAATTCATCATTATAAATCTGGAGGTAGTAACGTTCGTTGAGATATCTAAAAAGGTAAAAATTCGCTCTTTCTGCGGGATCTTCATAATACACTTTGAACTCATATTCATCATCTGAAAACCCTCCAAGCTCCTGTTCTACAAATTGAAGCGTCGGGGTGAGCACGAATTGTTCTGTAGCAGTATAAAGCTCGTTCTGGTATACTATTTCCAAATGGTAATCAATATCCTGCACGGCCACTATCTCATCATTCTGGTATAATCCATCACTTACCTCTCTAAACAAGTACTCTTCCCCGGTTTCTGTTATAATTTTAACCGAGGCTCCGGTAGCCGGTGATATTTCCTCATTAAAGTAAGGAGCTGTCGAAGAAAGTTTAATAAACTGTAAGTTCTCTTCTCTTTCTTCATCCCATAGCAAAGAAGCTTCTATTACAAGTCTTGGTTCAGACTCTTTTAATTCCACATCTACTACCTCTTCGCAAGAGATGAAAACAATAATAAATATCAAAAATATCTTCTTCATCCTTAAAAACTAAAGTTGTAAGTCACAGAGGGTACGATCCCAAAAAGAGACAGTCGTACCGCCTCATTTCTTGAAGTTTCCTCATTCTCTCTAAAGCTTAAAGAGACTGCATTTTTGCGTGCATAAACATTATAGATTCCAAAATTCCAGGAGGAACTGTAACTTCTTCCCAGTTTTATTTTTGGGGTATATGTAGCCGAAAGGTCGAGCCTGTGATAATCTGGCAGCCGATTACTGTTACGCGGACCGTAAACCGGAATAGTCATGTTCTCAAAAGTATACTGGCCTGTTGGATAGGTCGTGGGTAATCCTGTTTGATAAACAAAATTGGCGTTGAAATCCCATTTTTGGCTTATTTCGTAAGTAGCAGTTATTGACAGGTCTTGAGGTTTGTCGTAGGCTGTGGCATACCATTTTGAATTGTTGATCCCCGGCTCTGCGTCAGTTCTTCCGGGTGTACGTTGCTCCGATTTGGAAAGTGTATAGGCAAACCAGCCGGTGAATTTTCCTTTATTTTTTTTCAGCAACAATTCTACACCATAGGCCCTTGCTTCCCCTGGCAAAATTACCTGTTCAATAGCATCATTGGCAATAAGGTTAGCACCGTCAATATAATCAATCCGGTTTCTAAGGGTTTTATAATAACTCTCAACCTCAAGGGAAAATTCTTCATTTGAAAAATTCCGGTAATATCCTGCAGCTACCTGGTCCAGAGACTGGGGCTCAATGTACTTACCGCTGGGGGCCCACACATCGAGTGGGGTGGGAGAGCTGGTATTAGTAATAAGGTGCAGGTACTGGGTCATTCGATTATAACTAAGCTTGAAACTTTGATCTTCTGTAAATGCATAGGCAAGAGCCAGGCGCGGTTCAAAATTTCCGAAGGATCGCTCGACTTTATTATTATCCAATTTCTTGATATCTACCGGGTCTCCCGTTTCATAGATTCCAAATCTCTCATTATAGACCACAGGTTCACCCGAATATAGATTTAATTCTTCCTGTCCCATTCTTAAGAAACTACTATACCTGACGCCGTATTCTGCTGAAAGCTTTTCTGAAATTGTATGCTCTACTGATAAATAAAGAGCCGTCTCCAAAGCATATTTCTTTATAAGTTCCCTTGCAATAATACCGGAAGAAGAAGAGCTGGGTTCTATTTCCCCCGGATTGAATTCGTACCAGGTGGAATGAAGACCGTAATCCAGATTTAAATCTCTATTGAGATAATGATCAAGGTCGTACTTAAAATTCAAATTTTTGATTCCGCTATTCCAGTTAAATCCTACAAAATCAAGAGTTAGACCATAGTAATAATCACTATAAATGAGCGAAAGGTTACTGAAGATATTTTCCCTTAGAACGTGATTCCATCGCAGGTTAAAAACAGAATTTCCGTAGATATTATTAAAACTTTCACTAATGTTAAACACATCTCTTCCAAAATAACCGGAGAACAAAATGGTGTTTTTAGGATCAAGCCGGAAGGTCAATTTCGTATTTAGGTCGTAGAAATAAGCTGAATTTTCATTATCTGTTAGTTTTAAAAAAAGGTGAGCATACGAACTTCGACCGCCTATTAAAAAAGAACTTTTTTCTTTTTGTATAGGCCCCTGGGCCAGGAGTCGGCTGGAGATCAAACCAATTCCGCCATTAGCCTCAAATTTACGGCTATTTCCATCCTTTTGGTAAATATCAAGTACAGAGGACACCCTTCCGCCGTAATTTGCAGGTATACCACCTTTATAGAGCTTCAGGTTCTTTATAGCATCGGGGTTGAACACAGAGAATAGACCAAAAAGATGGCTGGCATTATAGATAGTTGCTTCATCCAGGAGGATAAGATTTTGATCGGCTGCACCGCCGCGTACATTAAAACCCGAAGAAGCTTCCCCGGCATTGGAAACCCCCGGGAGCAGGAGCAGGGATTTAATGACATCTACTTCTCCAAAAACTACGGGCAGCTTTTGTATTGTAGATATTTCCAGTTTATTTACACTCATTTCGGGCTTACTGATATACAGTCGTTCACTGTCATCGGTAATAACAACTTCGGCTAAATCCTGGGCTGCAGTATTGAGCTGAAAATTCAGGTTCAGATCCTTACTTACATCTACCATTTTAGATATAGATTCATATCCTAAATAGGAGACTGCCATCCTGTGATTGCCCGCCGGAACTTTTAATGAATAGAAGCCATATTCATTAGTGACCGCACCTGTTTGAAGTTCAGGGAAAGTTATGTTGACACCAGAGAGGGTTTCATTATTTTCGGCATCTTTTACTATCCCGTTAATTACAAAGCTTTCCTGCGCACAAAATGAAAGAGAGGACAGGAGTAAGCAAAAGAGAATTATGTTTTTCAAAAAGGATATGTTTTAAAAATGCCATTTTTGACATCTAATCAAATATGGATTTCATTATGGTATTAATTCCTTTAAACATAAGGTAGATCGCTGCGGCCATAGCCGTCAAAGCGAAAAGGAGGACCGGAATGAACCATGCGTTTTCCTGATTCTTAAAAGCACTAAAAAGTACAACAGGTCCAATAAAAGAAAGAGGCATTGCGCCGGCGAGAAATTTAAGCCCTTTTAACAGTAGCTCTTTATTCGTGTGTTTCATACCTTTCAAAGATAAATATTCCTTTGCAAAATAACTCTTGATCTATTGCCTCTTTTAAAGCCCTTATTTTCATATATTTAGAACAATAAATTTATTTGGGAAAACAGGAGATATTATTAATTCCGGTAAAATTAAACCAGAATTAACACTTATCAAAGCTTTTTATGTTTAATTTTGGATTTAATAATTTAAACAATGGACCAATTCTCCATCAGTCAGCTTTCTCAGTTTTCCGGTGTTAAACCTCATACGATACGAATTTGGGAAAAGCGTTACAATGCTCTTAAACCTAATCGATCTGAAGGGAATACGCGGTATTATGATGGAACGCAACTCCGTCGTCTGCTCAACATTGTAGGATTGTCGGAAACAGGAATTAAGATCTCCAGACTTTGCGCCATGAGCGATGAAGAGCTGTTTAAAATGAAACTGGACTATGAAAATGATGCTGGTTTAAAGAACGATTACCAGTACTTCATCAATCAGTTAATTGCTGCCGGAATGAACTACGACGAAGCTAATTTTGAAAAAGCTTTTTCCCATTGTCTCTTGAGATTTGGTCTTGAAAAAACTTATGTCGAAATTATTTATCCGTTGCTGGATAGAATAGGGCTTATGTGGTCTGTCGATAATTTTCCTCCTTCACAGGAACACTATATTTCCAATCTTGTGAGACAAAAAATGTTTACAGCCATTGATTCTATGCCACCAGTTACCAAAACTGATGAAAACTGGTTGCTTTTTTTACCCGAAGATGAATTTCATGAATTGGGACTTTTGTTCACAAATTATTATTTAAGGAGCAGGGGTAAAAATGTAATTTACTTAGGTCCTAATGTACCACTTTCTGCAGTGAAGCATACCCTTGATCAAATCGAAATAGAAAATGTATTGCTTTTTATGGTTCACCATGACCTGCCGGAGAAGATTGAATTATATTTAAAGGATCTTCGGGAATTAACGGAGGAACGAAAGGTCTTAATTGCCGGCGGAGGGGTAGATACCCAAAGTATAAAAGAAGATAAAAATTTAGTAATACTTTCGACGGTTGAAGACCTGGAGCGGGAGGTAAAACAAAATAAAGTAGCCTAAAATGTCAAAAATAGCAGTAATAGGAGCAGGTTTTTCTGGTTTGAGTGCGGCTGCATATCTTGGAGCTGCAGGTCATGAAGTGCATGTTTTTGAGAAGAACAGCAGTGCGGGTGGAAGAGCCAGACAATTTAAGACTTCTGGCGGTTACATATTTGACATGGGACCAAGTTGGTACTGGATGCCCAACGTTTTTGAAAAGTTCTTCGGAGATTTTGGCTACGGGGTAGCAGACCTTTATCAGCTTGATCTTTTAGATCCCTCATTTGAGGTTGTCTTTCCGCATAGTGAAAAAATGAGCATTCCCGATAATTATGAAAAGTTAAGAGAACTTTTTGAAAGCATTGAAAAAGGTGGTGCTGAGAAGCTGGATAATTTCATGGAAGAAGCACAATATAAATATGAGGAGGGTATGGAGAGACTGGTTTACATGCCCGGCATTTCCCTCACCGAATTTATAGACCTTGATCTCATTAAAGGAGCTATGCGCCTGCAGGTGTTTTCTTCCTTTAGCAAGCATGTGCGTAAATACTTTAAAGATCCAAAATTGATCTCCTTAATGGAATTCCCTGTCTTGTTCCTGGGAGCCATGCCGCAGGATACGCCTGCACTTTACAGTCTTATGAATTACGCCGGACTCAAACTTGGCACCTGGTATCCACAAGGTGGCTTCGGAAGTGTAATAGATGCCATGGTAAAAGTAGCCAAAGCCCAGGGTATTCAGATGTATTATGATTCGCCCGTTGAGCAGATCATTTCAGCTGAAAGCCATGTAACAGGTTTAAGGGTTCATGGAGAAGAAATGCAGTTTGATGCTGTTGTAGCAGCGGCCGATTATCAACATGTGGAAGAAAAACTGCTTCCGAAGAAATTCCAGAATTACAGTGAAAAATATTGGAGAAATAAAACATTTGCACCTTCCTGTCTAATCTACTACCTGGGAATTTCGGAAAGAATTCCCGAATTAGAGCATCACACTTTGTTCTTTGATGAAGATCTTTTTGAACATTCCGTAGAGATATATAAAGATCCTAAATGGCCCACTAAGCCTTTATTTTATGTTTGCTGTCCTTCAAAAACAGATAATTCTGTAGCGCCTGAAGGTCACGAAAACTTATTTCTCCTTATGCCTTTAGCTCCGGGGTTAAAAGATGAAGAAGCTATACGGGAAAAGTTTTTCCAGATCATGATCAAAAGGCTTGAAAAGCAAATTGGGCGAAGCATTTGCGGTAAAATTGATTATAAAAAGAGCTACTGTGTTTCAGATTTTATCACAGATTATAATTCTTACAAGGGCAATGCTTATGGATTAGCCAATACACTTCAACAAACGGCAGTTCTGAAACCCAAAATAAGAAACAAAAAACTATCTAACCTGTTCTACGCTGGGCAGCTCACAGTTCCCGGGCCGGGAGTACCGCCCTCCCTCATTTCTGGAAAGATCGCTGCAGAACAAGTTATAAAAGAATTAAAAAAAGACAAATATGAAGTCATTGTTTGATGATCTGTCGGTTCAGGTAAGCCGGCTCACTACGCGCTCTTATAGCACGAGTTTTTCGCTGGGGATCTATTTCCTGCACGACCGGTTAAGAGATCCTATTTATTCCATTTATGGATTTGTGAGGGTTGCCGATGAGATCGTGGACAGCTTTGAAGGATTCGATCAGGAATACCTGCTAAAGAAATTCAGGGAAGATACTTATGAAGCTCTGGAACAGAAGATATCTGCAAATCCTATTTTAAATTCTTTCCAGGAAGTGGTACATGAATTTGACATTGACAGGGAACTTATAAATACTTTTTTAAAGAGTATGGAAATGGATCTTCAAAAAGTGGATTATACAGATGAAAAATATCAACAGTACATCCTGGGTTCGGCTGAAGTGGTGGGACTTATGTGTCTGCATGTATTTACCGAAGGCGATAAAAAAATGTTCGAAGAGCTAAAGCCGTATGCCATGAAACTTGGAGCTGCCTTTCAGAAGGTGAATTTCCTGAGAGACCTTAAAGATGATTATCACGTGTTGGGCAGAACTTATTTCCCGGGGGTAGATATGGAAAATTTCTCACCGGAGGCCAAGCAACAAATTGAAAAAGAGATAGAAGAAGATTTTAATATTGCGCTGCAGGGAATTAAAATGTTGCCGGCTTCCTCAAAAGGCGGAGTTTATCTTGCCTATGTTTATTATCAGTCTTTATTTAAAAAGATCAAAAGGTTACCGGCAACACGAATCCTTTCGGGCAGGATAAGGATTAATAATGGGCGGAAAGTTGGTTTAATGATCAATAGTTTATTAGAATGTAAAATGAGGATAATTTGATGAAGTATTTAGTGATTTTCTTTTTTGGATTGGTGGGGATGGTGAATCAACAATCAGATATTTCAGAAGTAAGAAAGCTTTATTATAAAGCGGCCGATAATGAAAATGCGGCGAGAAGTTTATTAGAACTATCAGAAAAAAGAGATATTAAAGATCCTGTGGTGCTGGGCTATAAAGGTGCCGGACATATGATTATGGCTAAGCACGTGGGAAATCCATTTAAAAAGATGTCTCATTTTAATAAAGGGAAGGATATTTTTAGCACTGCGATAGCATCCGATAACCAAAGCCTGGAATTAAGATTTTTAAGATTTGCCGTGCAGGCCGAAGCTCCTGCTTTTCTTGGTTACCGGGATAATCTGGAAGAAGATAAAGCTTTACTCATTGGAGGAGTTGATACCCTGCAGGATAAAGAGCTTCAAAAAATGATTCTGAATTATCTCAAAACATCCAAAGGTTTGACTGCGGCGGAAAAAGAAAAATTAAATTAAAAAATTGAAATTCAGTATATTATACTGAAAATTAAAAAACAATAGAATGGAAACGATTGCAATAAATTTTCTCATAGTGCTGGCATCTTTTCTTGCCATGGAAGGCGTTGCGTGGTTCACCCATAAATATATTATGCATGGGTTGTTGTGGACTTTACATAAAGACCACCACAAGAAAGAATCCAAAGGATTTTTTGAACATAATGATTTTTTCTTCTTAATCTTCGCAATACCCGGAATCATCTCTCTTTATTTTGGAATGGAAGCCGGGTATAATTTTCTTTTTTGGATAGGCTTGGGAATCACTCTTTACGGAATGGCTTATTTCTTTGTGCATGATATCTTTATTCATCAGCGGTTTAAGGTGCTGCGCAAAGCAGATAATTCATATTTTAAAGCTATACGTCGCGCCCATAAAATGCATCATAAGCACATAGGTAAGGAAGAGGGAGAGTGCTTCGGAATGCTTTGGGTTCCAATGAAATATTTTAGAGAACAAAGAAAAACTGCCTGATGGAGTACACCTATCTTCTGGTTAACTTCTTTACCATTATCATTCCCTTCTTGTTTTCCTTTCATCCTAAATTGGAATTCCATAAGACCTGGAGTGCCTTCTTTCCTGCTGTTTTTCTCACGGGACTAATTTTTGTCCTTTGGGATATGTTATTTACTAAAATGGGTGTGTGGGGTTTCAATGAACGTTACCTCACTGGAATAGAAATAGGGAATCTCCCTATGGAAGAAGTGCTGTTTTTCTTTTGCATTCCTTATGCCTGTGTCTTCACATTTCACTGTTTAGATCTTTTTATTGGTCAAATTGGAGGACCAAAAATGCAAAAATTCCTCACTCTTTTTCTGGTGGCTTTTTTGTTGATCTTCGGAACAATTCATTTCACTAAAGTCTATACTGCGACTACTTTTATAAGTTTTGCGCTTCTGCTTCTATATGCACAATTTATTCTGAAGGTAAACTGGCTTACCCGCTTTTACGCAATTTATGCGGTGCTGCTGATTCCTTTTTTCATAGTAAACGGAATTCTCACCGGAAGCTGGATTGAAGAGCAGGTGGTATGGTACAATGCTGAAGAGTTCATGAATTTCAGGGTTGGGACAATTCCAGTTGAAGATGCTTTTTATGGAGCCGAATTAATTCTAATGAACCTGCTTATCTATAAATATCTTTTAAACCGGAAGAAAACTGACGTAGCGGCAAGAATAAAAACCAGTGCATTATGAAAAAGAGCTTGAGAATTTCAAATATTATAGCTTTTCTTTTAATGGTAACCGTTAATTATTTCTCGAACACTGGTGCTATTAACGGCGAGACTATGGCTTCAGTTTCTGCGGAATATGAGAACCTGTTTACTCCGGCGGGATATGCTTTTTCAATCTGGGGACTTATTTATCTTGGTCTTGCAGGCTTTATGATCTTTCAGGCGGCCAGTTCCCGCGGCAAGAAAACAGCTGAAAGGGTTGGCTGGTGGTTTGTGATCACGTGTGCTCTTAATATTAGTTGGATCTTTGCGTGGCTTAATTATCTTACAGGTCTTTCTGTAATTCTAATGGTTTTGCTGCTGCTTTCCCTTATCATGATAATTTTCAAGACCCGGATGGAACTTGATGACGAGCCACTAAAGGTAATAGCCTTTGTGTGGTGGCCTTTTTCTTTTTACTCAGGTTGGATAAATGTTGCTTTAATTGCCAATACTGCTGCTTATCTCACTTCCATCGGCTGGGACGGCTTCGGAATGTCTGAAGTTACCTGGACTATAATTTTGATCATTATAGCTGCTCTAATAAATCTTATTATTACCTGGACACGCAACATGAGGGAATTTGCTTTGGTAGGAGCCTGGGGATTGGTTGCTGTCGGGATTGCCAATAGAGGTGAGAATGAAGTAATCTTTTTAACAGCTTTGATCGCTGCAGGAATTTTAGTAATCAGCAGCGGAATCCATGGCTATAAGAACAGGGAATATTCTCCATGGAAAAAAGTATAGAACAGAGAATTGCTATTTTTTGGCTCCGAAGGGATCTCCGGCTGTTCGACAATACCGGTCTTTACTACGCTCTCAACAGCGGACTTCCGGTACAGGTCATCTTTATCTTTGATCCTGAAATTTTAAACACTCTTCCTAACAAAGAGGATCGGCGGGTGGCTTTTATTCATCAGGAGCTAGAGAAGATAAACTTGAAGCTCAAAGAATTTGATGCCTCTCTTTTAGTTCTGCATGAGGTTCCAAAAAAGGCTTTTGAAAAGCTCATTTTTGAGTATCCTGTGCGGGAAGTTTTCCTTAACCATGATTATGAACCGTATGCCCGCAAGAGGGATAAAGAGGTGAAGGATCTTCTGAATAAGAATAATGTTGGGTTCAGTAGTTACAAGGATCAGGTGATATTTGAGAAGTTGGAAGTTATGAAACCTGATGGTACTCCATATACAGTTTTCACGCCCTATTCCAAAAAATGGAAGCATGAAATACACCGGCAATCTGTTCCTGAATTTCCTTCTGAAACTCTTCTATCTAACTTGCTGAAAAAGGCAAATAAACCAATACTTTCTCTTGAAGAAATTGGTTTTAAAAATGTGGATCCCGATGTTCCTGAAGCAGACCTTTCTGAAGGATTAATAAAGGATTACGATAAAAAACGAGATCTTCCATACGTGGAAGGGACCAGCAGGGCCGGTATTCATTTGCGGTTCGGAACTGTGAGCGTGCGCCAGCTTGTAAAGCAGGCATTGCAGCAGAATGAAACCTGGCTGAATGAACTCATTTGGCGGGAGTTTTTCATGATGATCTTATATCATTTTCCACATGTGGAGCATCAAAACTTTAGGAGAAAGTATGATCGTATCCCGTGGCGCAACAATGAACGGGAGTTTGAATTATGGTGCAGGGGAGAAACCGGTTATCCTTTGGTTGATGCAGGCATGCGACAGCTTAATGAAACAGGATGGATGCATAACCGAGTCCGGATGGTGGTTGCAGGTTTCCTGTGTAAACATTTACTAATCGACTGGCGCTGGGGAGAGGCTTACTTTGCTGAAAAACTCTTGGATTATGAACTTGCTTCGAACAACGGGAACTGGCAATGGGCCGCGGGTACAGGATGTGACTCGGCGCCATACTTCAGGATCTTTAATCCTGAATCCCAGTTAAAGAAATTCGATTCCGAATTGGAATACGTTAAAACCTGGATCAAGGATTTCAGGGCGGGCTATATTGAGCCTATAGTCGAGCACAAATTTGGACGGGCGAGGGCATTAGAAACGTATAAAAAAGCTCTGAATTAAAAATTGAGCACCAAAAAATCAGGAATTACTACTTTTCTGAAAAATAGGAGACATATGTCATTCAGAGCGCAGCTTTTGTGGAGCGAAGAATCTCTTGCGTTCTGAAAAGATTCCTCCCTCGTCGGAATGACAATTATAAAGTATAGAATTTTTTGGAATTAGTCCTGACTCTTGAAGCTTGTAAATTTTCAATTGCTATAATATCCCTCTCTTTTTGATCTCCAGGTATTTATTGATCGTTTTCACCGTAAGGTCTTCGGGTCGCGTCAGGATGGTTTGTATTCCGTGTTTTTGGAGTTCCTTTGCCATTAATCGCTTGTCGTAACTAAATTGTTCAGCAATGGTTTGGTTGAAGATTTCCGGAACTTTTTCAGCTTTTGTATGAATGAAACTTTCTAATTCGGTGTTTTCAAAAAAGATGACTACAAGCAGATGTTTTTTCGCCAGAGCCAGTAAATAAGGCATTTGCCGGTGAAGTGCACCCAGATGTTCAAAGTTGGTGTACAACAACAGCAGGCTCCGTTGTGGTAAGCTGCGATTTATATGCGTATATAAAAGTCCAAAATCTGAATCTCTAAAACGTGTACCCACATTGTAAAGCGATTCCAAAAGCAGGTTCAAATGAGCTTTTTTGGAACTTGCAGGGAGCATCTTTTCCATCTTATTTGAAAAAGTGATCAATCCTGCTTTGTCTTTTTTCTTCAGTGCAATATTGGAAAATGCCAGAGTACTATTTACAGCGTAATCCAGTAACTTAAGGTGGTTGAACGGCATTTTCATGGTTCGCCCCGTATCAATTACAGAATAGACGGGCTGAGATCGTTCATCCTGGAATTGGTTCACCATGAGAGCTCCCTGTTTGGCAGTGGCTTTCCAGTTTATGCTGCGCACATCATCTCCTGCTACATAATCTTTGATCTGCTCGAATTCCATGGTGTGACCAATCTTCCTGATCTTCTTTAGCCCCGGCTGTGAGATCTTGCGATCTATGGCCATAAAATCGTACTGCTTCATTTGTATAAAGGAAGGATAGACCTTTACCATTTGTTCCTTTCCAAATTTCTTCCGTCGTTTTGCCAGCTTCAGGGGAGTGGAGGCGAAGACATTCAGGTTTCCGAAGAAATATTCTCCGCGTTCAACCGGCCGCAAAGAATAACTAAAAGATGACGAAACCCCGGCAGGAACTTTTAACAGGTGCGAAAAATCTCTTTTTTGGAACTGCACCGGGATCTCATCTATAATCTCAAGCCGGGTTTTAAAACCGTAGCTGTTCCGCAGTAAAACTTCGACCGGATTCTCATCACTGTTCGAAAATTTATCGGGTAGGATCCTTTCCGCAGTTATTCCGCCGCTTTTGTATAGAGCAACCACGTCTGCAAGAAATATTAACAGGAAAACCACTGTAAGGATCCACAGAACGGGGTAGAGCCACTCAAGCCAATAGGAGAACAGGAAGCCTGCCGCCAGGACGAAGACGGTCACAAAGAAACGTTGGTGCAGGTATAATGACTTGAAGAAGTGTATCAATTATCGCGGGATTTCTACAGAATGGGTGATCATATCAATTACACTCGCCGTGCTACTGCCTTCCATTTCACGTTCGGGAGACAAAATTATGCGGTGGCCCAGCACCGGCTCCAGTACTTTTTTAATATCCTCGGGAATTACAAAATCCCGGCCATCTACAGCCGCAACTGCTTTTGAAGCATTCATCACCGCAATCGAGGCACGGGGAGAGGCACCCAAATACAAATGCGGGTGATTCCTGGTTTTACTTACTATTTGGGCAATGTAGGTGAGCAGTTTATTTTCAATTCGTACGCCCTGAATTTGAGAACGCAGCACCTGAAGTCTTTCAGGATCCAATACCGCTTCCACCTGATTTTGAGGTGCAGATCCCTGCCGTTCGTGGTGAGTTTGAAGAATTCTCACTTCCTCCTCCATTGCTGGATAATCAACATTGATCTTGAAGAGGAACCTGTCCAGCTGTGCTTCCGGAAGGGCGTAAGTTCCTTCCTGCTCGATAGGGTTCTGGGTGGCAATTACCATAAAAGGAGGGGGCATACTGTGCTCCTTTCCGTCAATGGTAATCTGTCGTTCTTCCATCACCTCAAAAAGAGCAGCCTGTGTCTTTGCCGGTGCCCTGTTGATCTCATCGATAAGTACGATATTTGAAAAAATAGGCCCCGGTTTGAATTCAAAGTCGGAAGTTTTCGCGTTAAGTACCGAGGTTCCCAAAACGTCACTCGGCATAAGATCCGGAGTGAACTGGATTCTGCTAAAATTCGTTTTTAAAGTTTTGGCAAACAATTTCGCAGTAATTGTTTTTGCTACACCGGGAACTCCTTCAATAAGTACATGACCGTCGGCCAGCAGGCCAATGATCAAGAGTTCGATAAACTTTTCCTGTCCAATGATGATATTTGAAAGCTGAGCTTTTAGATTTTCTACGGCCGACTTTAATTCCTCCAGCGGAATGCGGTTCTCAAAGGTGATCTCGTCGTTCTTGACTTCTTCGTTTTCCATTTATTTATTTTTAAAAGCCTCTATGGCTTTGTTAAGCTGTAGCAACTCCTGTTTTGATACAGATTTTTGATTTTCTAGTTTCGTTATGAGCTGCCATAGACTTTTTACTTCGGTTGTGCTGTTCTCACTTACTGTAGCCAGCCGATCATAGAAATTTTCATTTACATTTTCGGTCGAAATGCGATAATGCGAACGAACATATTCCAAAAATAAAGTAATCTTTTTTGATGCAATACTACTATAGTCTTCACGGTCCAGGTATAAACCTGCAATTGTTCGGGTGAAATCGAGAGTTTGGTTGCGTAGCGGCCTGATAACGGGAATGCTGCGTTGCTTGCGTTTCCCTTCAAAAATGATAAATACTACGCTGCCAATGATCAGGAAATAATAGGCCCAGCGCAAAGATTTACTGTTAAGGATAATGAATAGCGGGGAGGTATAAAAGGTTTTTCCGGTTTTATAATAGTGATCCCAGTAAATTGTTTCTTCAGCAGGAAGATATGCCAGAACCTTTTCAACATACTTTGCATTTTCGTTCTGCAGCATAAAATAATTGCTGAAAGCTTTAGGAGTAGAATGTAAATATACCATTCCTTTCCCCACAGTATCTCTCAAAAAATTGATTTTTGGAGCAGTAATTTCAGCTGAATCTTTCTGAAGCTGAGTAATTCCAAGAATGTCCTTAGGCAAAGAATCCGGTACTATAAAAATATCCTGGTAAGTTTCTTTGTCAAAAAGAAAAGGTTGAGGACTTTTTAGAGCGGGATCTTTTAGGTTCAGTAATGGTTTTGAGGAAATACCTTCGCGGGGAATAAGAGTTTCCATCTTCAGGTTTAATGTGTCCAGAAGATTCTGACTAAAATCTTCAGCTATAAAAAAGGCATTATTTCCCTCTGCAACCCAGCTAAAAATCTTTTTTAGTTCATGCTGATCGAATCCAAGACCGTTGTTCAGAAAGAAATAAGTGCCTGCGACCGTGGTGTCTTCAAGAAATTCAAAAGGCGGAACATTTACTTCCCGTAGGTCGAGGTTTTGTTCTTTCAGATTTTCAAACAGAACTTTTGTCCCCAGCGGGATTTTATCCAATGCTGCATAACTGGGGCTCCAGTTTATTTCCTGCGGTTCATTCGCTTCAAGCCAGGTAAGGAAGACCAGCAGCAAAACGAGCAGGGCAAGAGTTATTTTATAAGCTTTGCTCATGTTGCGGCTGAATTAATTCTTCGGTTTTGACGAATTCATTTTTGATCTTTTCATAATCTGAAGCCGTTGTGGTGAAATTCCCATACCACACAAAATCATAAATACGGTTTAATCTTTTAAAACGGTTTTGAAGTTCGGGATCTTTTATTTCCTGCACGTATTCCTCATCGGTCTTGGCCGCATCATAGATTACGAGCTCCTGCCGCGATAATTGCTGAAGGATATAAAGGAAATGATACCGAACAGCCAGGCGATAATCTTCGGCCGCTACAGCCTTCTCTATAAGCTTCTTGATATCACTTGTCTTTATGATCTTTTCTTCCTCATTAAAATGAAGTTCTGCCCTGGATGGGGTGCCAAAAAGGTGATTTCCGGGGTTCATTTTTCCGAAGAGATAAAGAATGAGAGCGAGTAACAATCCAATTAAAAGGTAAGGCAGGATATCAAGAAAAATAGCCAACAGTAACGGAGCTTCATAATCCCCGAACATCCAGTTAAGGGATCGCTGCCATTGAAGTCTTAAGTAGCGTTTGAATTTGGTCCACCAGCTGTCATCGACCGTTGCTTCAGAATAATCATAATCTGGATCTTGTTTAAACTCTTCAATGGTTTCTTCAGAGAAATCCAAAGGCACCAATTCTTCTTCCGCAGTTTGTATTGGCATCACCAGGACCCTGGCAGAATCCGAAAGACCGAATGCAAAGTAAAAAAAGAAGAAGAATTTTGCCATTTTTAAGATCCCAGGTTTGAGATACGTTCATAAGTACCTGTGGCATTTTTCTTTTCGTCCAGGTGGTAATATATAAAAGCCGAAGCCACTACTCCAATAACCGAAAGCAGGTACTGGAAAAGAGAGGAGAGTACATTAAAAAATACATAAACCCAATCCACCATATCGGCAAGATTTGCCACGCTGCCCTCTTGAGACATAGTTAATCCTTTAATGAACATATAGATCATAAGCGGAAATTGAAAGATGAAGCTTATGACATAAATTAGCAGGGTAATTACAAAAAGTGTAAAAAATGTGTTCCACCAGTTGTCTTTAATGAGGCTGAAAGAATAGCTTATGGAATCCAGGACTGAGGTACGGGCAAAGATGAGCATAGCGGGAGCAAGAGAAAGCGGCACCCAAACATATATTGCCGGGAGAACACATAAAAAGAAAGCAAAAATGGTAATTAACCCTACCAGAAGAACAAGACCCAGCATCTTTCCAAAGTCATTTTTTACTCCCCGGGAAACTTCGGTATGATCTACCTCTCCCAAATTTTCAATGTAACTTTTAATGTAATGCAGCACAGTGTTATAAAGCAGTACATAAAATGCCACAAGGGAAGAAAAGAGAATAAAAACAGAAATGATAAACATTTCAATGTTAATTTCAGAATTATCATTTAAAAATGGATTAGAGAAAATATCCATTCCCAAATATGAATAATACCCTATAGCAAGGGTAAGGATTACGAAAACAGGTCCGGTGATCTTGAAAATATTTTTAAATAATGGTTTGAAATTTTGTCGGAGAAACTTAAAGGTATCGGTGATGATATCTCCCAGCTCACGTTGTTTTCGGAATTCGATTGATTGAGACATTGTTGGTTTTTCTATGTAAATAAATAGGATAAAAAACGTAGTAAAATAAAACAAGTGCCAGGGAGGAGGCTATGATTAGAATTGCCAGCCAGTCGGGCATTTGAGTTTGCCGTGTTACAAAGCCTTCAAAAAAACCTGCAACTACAAAAAAAGGAATGGTGCTAATTACTATTTTTAGCCCTGATTTTATTCCGTTCACGAAGGATGTGAGTCGGGAATAGGTGCCGGGAAAAAGAATTCCTTTTCCCACAACAAGACCTGCACAAGCAGCAACAATGATCACAAAAATCTCAATGGTGCCGTGAATCCAGATCGTCCTTACCGATTCCCAAAGAAGACCTTTTTCATAGAAGAAGTACTGGAAAGAGCCGAGCATAATGGCATTCTGCATAATTATGTAAAGAGTTCCCACTCCCGCAAAAATGCCAAAAACAAAAGCCATTAAAGCCACCCTCACGTTATTGATGGTGATCCCGAGAAACATTTCCATCTCCCCCATTTTTTTATAAACGGCCATAGGATCATTATTTGCAATGTTATCTAGCGTCATATTCACATAAGCATCTCCCAGGATGGAGCGAACAAATGCGCCATCACTTGCGGCAGAGAAACTTCCCGCTGCCACAAAAAGAGCAAATACCAGAAACGCCAATAACAATTGCTTCTGATATTGGTAAAATTCCCGCGGAAATTCTTCGGTGAAAAAGGTGATGAACCTGTTTTTTGATTCCTTTTTGTTGCGGTAAATTTTTTGATGAGCTCTTGAGGCCAGGCTATTGAGGTAATGAAGGGTATTGCTACCGGGATAGAAAGTCTGCGCGTAACTCAGGTGATCTGTCACCTCAAGATACAGGTTTGATAATTCACCGGGAGACTCGAGCGCATTATTTTGTAGTGCACTTTCAAATCTTTGCCAATTATCCTTATTTTGCTTCACGAAAGTGGCCTCGCGCATTCTTTGCTAATTTGTCTCAAAGAAACATATTAAATGGATAATTTTCAAATTGAAACTGCCCAAAATATAAGCATCACTCAGAATGTTGCCGGGGTAGGGGAACGAATACTCGCATACCTTATAGACGGGCTCATCATGCTGGCTTATATTATAGTCGCAGTTATGCTCATGGGAGGTCTTGATGCCAACCAGGGACAGGAATGGCTTTTCATGAGTGTGGTAATGTTGCCATTGCTGCTGTATTTTCTTTTATGGGAGAGTTTGTGGAACGGGCAATCGCCGGGTAAAGCGGCTTTAGACCTTAGAGTTGTGAATTTAGATGGCTCAAGACCGGCATTTTCTAATTTTCTTGTGCGCTGGCTTTTAAGAATTGTAGATATAACCTTAACAAGCGGGAGTGTAGCTGTCGTCACAATTTTAATGAATGGAAAAGGTCAGCGACTGGGGGATTTAGCGGCAGGTACAACTGTAATTTCAGAAAGAGTGAGGACCGGATTGGACAAAACCCTACTGGTAAATGTTCCTGAAGATTACCGGCCGGTTTATCCGCAGGTGACCATGCTTTCAGATCGGGATTTGCAGGAGATAAAGGAGATCTATAAAAATTCCCTTCAGAACTCTAATTATAGAGTAATTGGCAGACTCTCAAAAAAAGTATCAGATTTGCTTCAGGTAACACCCGAAGAAAAACCGGTACAGTTCATAAAAACCGTGCTTAAAGATTACACTTATTATACGCAGCAGTAACTAATCAAGTACTTCCATTTCGATGTGGATGTTCCGCAACGGCCATTCGCTATCATCTGTAGGGAGTTTGTTGATTTCATCTACAACGTCCATTCCCGAAACAACCCTGCCAAAAACCGTATGGTCATTATTAAGATGTGGTGCGCCGCCGGGATCCTGCACTATGTAGAATTCATAGGGAGAGGAGGCTTTACTTACGTTTTGTTCAGAGTATTTTGCTGCTGCAAGAGCTCCCCTCACATGCCGGTGACCCGCATCGAATTCACTGGGGATCAGGAAATCGCCAATCCGATGACGTTTTCGATTGGTGTCGGGATTATCTGAGTTTCCTCCCTGAATCACAAAACCCTCTGAAACACGGTGAAAGAAAGTACCATCATAATAATCATTCTTAACCATGTAAAGGAAGTTGGCACGGTGAAGAGGCGTATCCTCGAATAATTCCACATCAATATCACCAAACCGTGTTTTAATACGCACTCTGTTTTCATCATGTTTTTTGCCGTACTCCATGAGGAATGGGATCAATTCTTCCTGTACAAGAAGCGGGCCCTCCCTCTTTTCACGCTTTACTTCGGCTTCAACAACCTCTTCTACCTTAGTATTGTCTAATCTGGTACTATCTGGTTGAATAGGTTCTTCGAGCATATTTTCCACCTCGTTTTGTGTTGAAGATTTTTTATCTTCACAGCTTGCAGAAACTGCAATAGCCAAAATCAATATCAGGAAAAATTTCGATCTCATGGATTTTCAGAATTTTCTAAGTCTAAGCCCGAATTTAAGGAAAATTACACTTCCAGGCGAGGAGGCGCACTTTAAATTGGCACCCATGCTGAGAATGAGGGAACTGGAAAATTTGGATATCAATTCACAAAAACCTAAACAGGCGGCAGTTCTTTCAGTTTTTTATCCCGGAAAGAGCGGTGAGACTCGCTTTGTATTAATTCTCAGAAAAACATACAGAGGCGTTCATTCCAATCAGGTTGGATTTCCTGGAGGTAGAGTGGAGTTAGATGACCGGGACCTGGCGCATACGGCCCTTCGGGAAACAGAAGAAGAAGTTGGTATTCCCCAGCATGAAGTTGAAATTATGAGGGAGATGACACGCTTGTATATTCCTCCCAGCAATTTCTGGGTTCATCCTTTTATGGGTGTTATGAAGAAGACGCCAAGGTTGATACCGCAAGAGGAGGAGGTGGAGTCTGTGCTGGAAATAACACTGGAGGAGTTTATGAGCGAATCCTGTTTAGTCAAAGAAACTCTTAGTACATCTTATGCTAAAGAAATAGAGGTGCCTGCTTTTTTGTTAAATGGCCATGTGGTGTGGGGAGCTACTGCTATGATGTTGAGTGAAATGAAGGAAATTTTGAAGCAGCTCCTGTAAGTTAGAATTAAGTATATTTGTGTTTCTTTAAAAATGTAGAGGATCAAATGGGGATATTGAAAAAGAATCCTTTTGGACATTATCTTTTCTTCAAAAAATGGTTGATCCGCATCTTCGGATTGCTTTCGCACAGACGATACCGTGGATTTAATGAACTTAAGATCGAAGGATCTGAAATTATTAAAAATCTGCCCGACAACAACGTTCTTTTCGTCTCCAATCATCAAACTTATTTTGCTGATGTTACGGCCATGTTTCATGTGTTTAACGCGGCTTTAAGCGGGAGAGTTGATTCTATTAAAAATGTAGGTTATTTGTGGCAGCCAAAGCTCAATATATATTACGTGGCTGCCAAAGAAACGATGAACGCCGGGTTTCTTACAAGGATGATGGCTTTTGCCGGAGCAGTTTCAGTCGAGAGAACGTGGCGGGAAAAGGGCAAAGAAGTGCAGCGGGAGGTAAACCCCGAAGATCACAAAAATATAGGGACCGCACTTGAAGATGGATGGGTAATCACTTTCCCACAGGGAACAACGAAGCCTTTTAAACCAATTAGAAAAGGTACGGCTCATATTATCAAACAGTACAAACCAATTGTTATTCCAATTGTCATTGACGGTTTTAGACGTTCTTTTGATAAAAAAGGCCTAAGAGTAAGGAAAAAAGGAATCCTTCAAAGTTTCCAAATTAAAGAGCCACTTGTGATAGATTATGAAAATGAAACCGTAGAGGAGATTGTGGAAAAATTAGAATATGCAATTGAACAACATCCTTCTTTCTTAAAGGTGATTCCGAGAGAGGAACTTGAAGCCATGGAAGATTTGAACAAAACAAGACAATGGGAGTATTGATTTAGTGGTCAGTGCTCAGTCATCAGTGTGCAGAAAAATTATAATTTTTCTTCGGAATTGCTTCACCTTAAAAAGTAAATAATTGTAATAACAGGGGCTTCAAAAATGGCATTTTTGGAAGATATTTTCCTGGACTCAACAGTACAGTGGAACTTTCAGTCACTTCCGAGTATAGTTCAAAACCCGACCTTCTCTTTCTGCTTTTTTATCCAGGCTTGCTCCGTAGAAGCTTCCAATTCCAATTCCAATAGGTAAACCAACCCCTATAAAAGCTACATTCCCGGTGATAATCGATATAAGAGCACCAATGGGTAAACCAAAAGCGCTCATACCAAGGGGAAGCCATAAGGTGGCGTAGTGGTTTCTTGATACAAGGCCATGCTTTTTTTCAAGATGGTTTAGAATACAGCTTCTGGCAGCATTTATTTGTTTGCGAGATTTTCCTGTATCCAGGGATGAATTATTTATTTCCCCGATTTTTTTGTTTACCAGAGTAACAGTATCTTCAGACAGTTCCCGGTCGCAAAGTTCTTTCAGGAGAAGTTCCAGCTCTACAGCCGCCCCTTCTTTTTTAATGACTTCAGAATTTAATTGCAAAAGTTCCATCTTCTACATTTCCAGTTTTTTCAGTTCCCGGTAATTTCTTTTCAGTCTGCGCAGAAATATACCGTAGATCAACCTGTAAAACATCCATAGGGCCAGGAGAAAAATAGCGAGAATAATACAACCAGCTACAGTGAATTTTATCCAATCCATAGCGTCAAATGTATATTTTGAAGTATCCTCCACCTGCTGTACCAGCTGGTGATTCTGTATAGTGAAATATGCTACTACTACAGAGTATATTCCTGTGGATATTAAGACATATGCAATATAAGTTCGTACGGTTCTACGTGTTTTCAGGATGTTGTGCATAAGGGTGGCAGCATCATCTGTGCTGGAAATCCTCCTGTAGTTTCTATAGAAACAATAAATAAAGTAGAAGGTAATAAGATAGCTTATTATATATACAAAAATCGTCGCCTGTTTAAGATGGATTTCTTCCATTTGATCCCAGTAATTGGCATCGGCCATAAAAACTGTGAGTAGTGTAGAAAGCAGCAACTCTATTATACTAATGACAAAAATCCACTTCACAATGGAAGATGATTTCTTCCAGATCATTTTGTAAATTTCATCATAGGAAAGACTGGGAAGATTCTCCTCCTGCTTTTTCCAGTTTTGTTTTAAAAATTCTAATTCATCCATATGGTAGGTACTACGGATTTAAAATATTTTTTAATGTTTTTTTGATCCTGTTCATTTTCACGCGTGCATTCACTTCAGATATTCCCAACATTTCCGAAATTTCTCTATAGGATTGGTCTTCGAGGTATAAAAAAACCAGTGCCTTATCGATGTCATTTAATTCTTTGACGGCTTTGTACATTAATTGTAGCTGCTTCTCAATCTCGTCGTTATATGCCTCTGATTTTATCTTGAAGCTTACCTCATCATAATTCTGGGTGCGCAGTTCTTTTTTTGATTTTCTATATAAGGTAATAGCAGTATTAAGTGCCACCCTGTACATCCAGGTACTAAATTTAGAGTCACCTCTAAATTTGGGGTAAGCATTCCAAAGCTGAATAGTAATTTCCTGGAACAGGTCGTTATGAGATTCCTGGTCATTCGTGTACATGCGACATATCTTGTGCACAATATTCTGGTGCTTTTCAAGATTGCTTACAAATTCATGTTCCAGTTTTTTCTTCACAAGGCTGTTTAGACTCTTATTAGTAGCGAAAGTAGGATTCTTGTTACAATTCCCTTAAGGTTTATTTATCTTCTTTTTTCTATATGAAAGCTCTAACTTTGGCAGAAAGGCTTTAAAGGATGAATATTCCAATTTCTGAATTCCCTCGTGTCGTCATTGTTGGTGGTGGTTTTGCAGGAATTTCTATTGCAAAACATTTATTAAAAGAGAAAATACAGGTGGTCCTGCTGGATCGTCACAATTACCATACTTTTCAACCTTTATTGTACCAGGTATCAACTTCAGGTCTTGAGCCAGATTCCATTGCTTATCCCCTTCGGAAGATAACACGTCACAGCACCGACGGGTATTTTAGACTTACTGAGGTGCAACGGATTATTCCTGAAGAAAACAAGATCAAAACTTCTATTGGGGAACTGGCATACGATTATCTTGTACTGGCTACGGGTTCACGCACTAATTCTTTCGGAAATAAAAGTATACAGGAGAATGCTATGTGGATGAAGACAATTCCGCAGGCTTTAAATATTCGCAGTTTGATCCTTGAAAATCTGGAACAGGCAGTAATCACCGAAGATTCCGCAAAACGAAAGGCACTCCTTAATTTCGTAGTGGCGGGGGCAGGGCCAACCGGCGTTGAGCTTTGTGGTGCCATAGCCGAGGTGCGCAACCACATCGTGCCACGGGACTTTAGAGACCTTGATCCCGCCGAGATGAAGATTCATCTCATTGAAGGCCTGGATAGGGTGCTGCCTCCCATGAGTGCGCAAGCTTCTAAGAAGGCTGAAAAATTTCTCAAAGAACTCGGGGTTGAAATACATCTTAATGTAATGGTGCAGGAGTATGATGGTCAAAAAGTGAGTACCAATAAAGAAAATCTTTCATTTCATACTTCAACCTTTATTTGGGCGGCAGGAGTATCGGGTGCTCCGGTAGAAGGTCTCAATGCATCTGCTCTGGTTGAAAAAGCCGATCGCTATGAAGTTAATGTATTTAATCAGATTAAAGGTTATGAGAATATTTTTGCCATTGGAGATATAGCCCTGATGAGCAATGAAGATTATCCAAGAGGTCATCCTATGGTTGCACAGCCCGCAATTCAACAGGGAAAAAATTTGGCAAAAAATTTAAAGCATATTTTAAGAGGGGAAAAAATGCAGCCATTTGAATATTACGATAAAGGGACAATGGCTACCGTGGGAAGAAATAAGGCTGTAGTAGATCTAGGGAAACTCAAATTTGGCGGCTTTTTTGCCTGGTTCATCTGGATGTTCATACACCTTTATTTTCTTGTAGGTTTTAGGAACAGGCTTATCACGTTTTTTAACTGGGTATATAACTATGTGAATTTTGATAAAGCTGCCCGATTGATCATCAGGCCTTTTAAGAGCAACAAAGACAATCTTGAGGTTGACCAAAAGAAGGTATAAAAAAACCGGCTCAAAAATGTCATTTTTTTGAGCCGGTCTGGGCTTTTTAGCTTGTAGAATTGATTATTCCAACCACTCTACAGCTCCGGTATCAACATCATAATATGCCCCTACAATTTTTATTTCTTCGTCTTCTACCATTTCAGCAAGTATAGGACTATCTTCCTTGATCTCGTCAATGGTATGAAGAACATTATTTTTAATAACGGCTAATACATATTCTTCATTATCTACAGATCTGAGATCTTCAGAAAAATTCTCATCTGTCATTTCAATTGCCGGTTCTATGTGATCCAACATGCCAGTAATGTTACCTAATTCTACTCCTGCAATTGCAGATTTTACGGCACCACAACTTTCATGTCCCATTACCACAAGAACTTTAGATCCTGCCACTTTCATTGCGAATTCCATACTACCAAGCATTCCTTCATCTGCGAAATTACCTGCAATACGACCAACAAATATGTCCCCAAGACCCTGGTCAAAAATTTCTTCTACTGGTACCCTGCTGTCAATACAGGAAAGTACCATTCCTGTAGGATATTGGGCAGAACCTGTTGCTTCTCGTCTCGCCTGGCGGTTTCTGGGAGTTAGACTGTCATTTATAAAGCGAAGGTTTCCGCCTTGAAATTCTGCGACAACATCAGCCGGCATGAGAGCATCACGTTCGGCCTGGGTTAAGGTAACATCGTCATCCCATTCAGCCTGTTGGTCAGTCATTTCCGTATCTTCTGTGATATCTATGGTTTCATTTTTTTCTTCGGCTTCTCCGCAAGAGATAAAAAGGAGAGTGGTTAAAAAAAGAAAACTCAAATAATTCAACTTTTTCATTGTTGTGTTTTTATAGTTTAACAATGGAGCGAATATACTAAATACTAAAGGTGAACTCTGTTTAATCTGTGTGAAAACCCCCTTAAACATCAATAAAAAAAGCGGCTTTAAGCCGCTTTTTGTTAATTTTTCTTATAAAAAGTTATTCTGTGATCTCAGCGCAACCTATTCGGGTTCCTGCGGCACCACTGGGTTGAGAAGTGTAGTCATCAACCCCCTCGTGAACAATAACAGATTTACCTATGATGTTTTTTGTTTCGTCTTCACAACCTATACACCATTGATCTGTTGTAAAGGTAATGCTTCCTTCCCCGTTTGAATTTACATCAAAATTACCTATATCTCCTTTATGATATCCATCTACATCTCCCCATTCTCCATGATCTTCAAAAGTAGGGTTCCAGTGGCCTCCCGCTGAAGTTCCATCCTCGGCAGAACAGTCGGCATTTTCATGAATGTGAATAGCATGCATTCCTTCAGACAAACCAGAAAGATCTGCTGTCATGGTAACTTCCCCGTTCACTTCGGTAAAAGTAACTGTGCCAGACACATCGCTTCCGCTTCTGGGCTCCATATCAAGAATGAGCTCCTGGTCTTCAATATAAGTATCACCGGGTCCTGCTTCTTCTAATCCTTTAGTAAGATTAGTATGCTCGTCTACCCTTTCCTCTGCCGTTGTATTTTCATTCTTGCAGCTTGTTATAACAAGGGTGACAGAAAAAATTAATGACAATCCTATTCTTTTCATATTCTGGTTAGTTTTAATATTAACAATTAACTAAAATAGAGCATCCTGTTTCTTTAGCCAAAAATTTAAGGAGAGCTTAACAATGAGCAGAAGCCTTATCATCTAAAAAATTATAAGATATTACCGGGAATTCCTTAACTTTTCCATTATTCTACAACCAACCAACCAAGTAAATGCAATTTGAAAAAATAAAAAAGACTAATCAAATTTTCATTTTTGCAGCCTTGTTATTTGCCGGTTTATATTACGGTGCTTCTTTACTTGTACCTTTCACCTTTGCTGTATTTTTTGCTGCTCTAATTTTACCTGTGGTGCAATGGCTCGAACGTAATACGAGATCAGCAAAGCTTTTGTCCTCTTTTGTAGGAACCTTTTTAATATTTTTAGGGGTCGGAATTCTTATTTTCTTCTTCATTCAACAATTGGGTGTATTTTTACAGGACATTATTGAAAGTCAGGAACAGATTCTTACCTACCTCCGCTCTGCTCAGGTAAAAGCTGCCGAAATAACCGGATTTTCTCTAAAACAGCAGGATAAGCTGCTTGAGGAGAGCGTCATGCAGATCCTGAATGTGACACAATCATATGTTTCTGGATTCCTGACCGGTGTTACCGGACTCTTGCTAAATTTTCTTCTGGTATTGATCCTGATGTTTTTGGTATTGCTGAATAGAACTAAATTCGAGAAATTCCTCATGATGTATGTGAAGCCTGAAAGGCAGGAAGAAACTCAGAATATCATCACAGAAGCGGGGAAAGTAGCTTATAAATATCTTTGGGGAAGACTGCAGGTCATGACCATTCTTTCCATTATGTACCTCATCCTGTTTTTAGCCTACGATCTAAAACATACAGGTCTTCTAATTCTTTTTGGAGCCCTTATCACTATAATACCCTATATAGGACCTTTCATTAGTGGAACTCTTCCAATCCTGTTCCTGATTATTTTTGGAGGGAGTTCCGGAGAGATCATTTCCTTTACCATCATAATTGCCATTATTCAATTAATAGAAAGTTATGTTCTAGAGCCGGTCATTATTGGTTCTGAAGTGGAGCAGAGCCCTTTATTTATTATTCTGGCCATTATTTTGGGGGGAATTCTTTGGGGTCCCGCGGGTTTCATCCTTTTTGTACCTATTTTTTCAATTATTAAAATCCTTTTTGATCATACAAAAGGACTGGAGCCCGTAGGTTATCTTTTAGGAAATGAACGACCTAATTCTAAAAGGAACATATTTACAAAGCTTCAAAAGAAGTTCAGAAAATAAGTGGTATTACTATTTTGAACCTTCAATTTTTTTTAGATGTGTAGTAATTTTGACTTTGTTCGACAGGGTTCGGTGAACAGGACACTTATCGGCTATTTCCAATAACTTCTGTTGTTGTTGTTCATCCAAATTTCCTTCAAGGACTATTTCCCTCTCAAAAATGTCAATTTTAGCAGTGTTTCTTTCGCAGTTTTCACAGTCCTCAGCATGACTTTTTTTATGATCCACATGAGTTTCTACATTTTGAAGAGGCCATTTTTTTCTACGGGAGTACATTTGGATTGTCATTGAAGTGCAGGCCGCGAGTCCTGCCGAGAGAAGTTCGTAGGGGGAAGGACCAAAATCGTCGCCACCAAAAGATTTAGGTTCATCGGCTGTGAAGTAGTGCCTCCCGGCTCTCATATGGGTAGTAAAGCCGTTTTTCCCCAAATTGGCCACCACCTGGTGTTCGGTAAGCAACTCTTTTTCTTCAGGGATCTGTAGATACCGCGAAGCCCAGGAGGCGATCACGCTACCTGCATATTCCGAGTCTCTGTTGTTGGTTAATAAATGATCTGCACCATCAAGTGACACAAAACTCTTAGGATGCCTCACGCTTTTATATAAAGCCTCTGCATTGCTAATCTCCACTACCTTATCTTGTGGGGAGTGCATAATTAAAAAGGCCTTATTCAGATCTTTGGCAAATTGATTTAGGTCGTGAATGGTGATGTCATCAAGAAAATTCTTTTTAATAGTGAAGTTCCTGCCGCCCACATTTACTTCAGCCACACCTTTCTGCACAATCTCTTCAAGATTTGATTTAAGCAAGTGTTTTACATGTACGGGAGAAGATGGAGCAGCAATAGTTACTACACTCTTTACAGAAGGTAATTTATCTGCAGCAAATATAACTGCTGCCCCTCCTAGGGAATGGCCTATCAACATTTCCGGTGCTTTATACTCCGACTTCAGGAATTCTGCAGCCGCCAGTAAATCTTCTACATTACCTGAAAAAGTTGTATCTGCGAATTCCCCATCGCTTTCTCCCAGTCCCGAAAAATCAAATCGCAGGACGCCATAACCTTTTGCTGAAAGGGCGCGGGCAATGTTTTTTACTGCAAAATAATTTTTGTTACAGGTAAAGCAGTGAGCAAAAAGTACAAAACTGTGTGGGTGCCTGTTCAAAGGAAGTTCAAGATAGCCGGAAAGTTCAAGTCCTTCTGAATTAGTGAATTTTATCTTTTTATAGTTCATAAGCCATGATTAAATTATAAAAAAGGCCTTTAAAAAGTACCTTTAATCCCATTTCTACATCGAAGATACGCGGTATGGTCTCTTCAGTGATTTCCAGAATGGAAAAAAAATACTCTTTAAAAGCCTTGGTCTATACAGGTAAAAACCTGTTATCTTCGATACTTTGTTTGGTCGAATTCTCCTCTATCATAGAAAGAGTCATCTTCCGGAATAGTTCCGCTGTTGCGACGATCGGAATATTTCCCGGATTCGTTTCCGGTGAGAGGATCACGGTCGCGATCTACAGCTCCACGATCTCTATCTGTTAAAGTCCGGTCGCGGTCAGAAGTACTTCTTTCCTTGTCGGTATCTTTTACTACCCTTCTTTCCTCATCGCGGTCCTGGCGATCGTCCCTGTTGTAGGATTCTAAAACAACCACTTCATATTCGCGATCTACGTCATAGCCTTTTTCTACTCTTTTAGTTTCGGCAAAGGTGCGGTGGTCAATTTTGTCTGTATAAACAAACTTGTCGTCTACATTTAATCTCGCCAATCCTACTGGAAGAATTAGATGATTCTCTCCTTCCTTATTTATAAATTCGTGTACATCGCCCGATGCCGGTTTACCGTAAGGATCATGATTTGCATCAATTATAGATTTGTCTACTTCTATATCGAGATATACAACTCTCTTTTTTTCTTTACTTACCAACAGGTTGTCTACCTTTCCAACAACTTTATTGTCGACATCTTTAACCGACCATCCTCTTACATCGGGATCATCGCTATCTACTTTAAAGTCGGAAAGCTCATGCAGGTAAAACAAATGTTTTCTATTTTCTTTTCTATCTGACATATTTTTCTTTTTAAGTTTAGCTCATTTTTCTCAGGACCTCACCAGCCTCATCAAAAAATTCTTTAATCTGATCTTTTTGGTCCAGGGTTGGGGTAGAAGCATCGATGTTTTGTGCTGCAGTTTTAACTTCCTCTACATCACTGGCAAGATTGGGAAACTCTTCCTGTTGCATCCTTTCCAAAATATTGGCCAGCTTTGTTCCTGCATCTTTAATCGTGTTTGCATGATTCAGGGACATAGGATCTGTTTCAATTTGTTGTGCATCCTGACGTACAGATTGCATATCGGCACTAATGTCATAATTCATTTCATCGGCTTTTGCCTGAACAGCATTTATAAGCTCGAGTATAGCATTATTAGTGTATTCATGGTCAATACCCATTTTCTCATTATCTGAGATGTAGGTTAAATAACCTTCAACTCCCTCACCGGTGTCCCATTCCTCATCGTCCCAGTTAGTGGTTTCGACTTCATCCTCCTCCCAGACTTCTTCTACCTGTTCAGTTTCTATCTCATCAAGAACCTCCTCGTCATCGTCGGCAAATACTAAAAAGTATAATATTGCCAGAATTACCAGAACCAGGATGATCCATGGCCAAATTGGTTTTTTCTTTTCGATTTTGATCTCTGCCATAATTGTTTTATTTATTAGTTAGTTTTGAATCTAAATTACTCAATTCAATGCCTAAATTGATTAATGGCAGCCTAAAATATTGTTAATTAAGCATTAAAAAGCCTAATTATTTGAGGGAATGCTAGCATAGTCAAAGATGTAGAGAATTTTTTTTAAGGAACTGCAATTTTAATTTTCACAGGGGAAATTCGGGCGGTGACATCATGAATGTCTCCACGATATTCACCGTCTATTTGAAATGGAATATTTTTTTCGCTGCAGATACGCGCTTCTTTGGCAGAAATGATTTCAATAAAATCCTCGTCCAGTTCCACATTTTCCCGAAAAGTCTTAAGGATCTGGGGAATATTAAACTCTTTGAAGATGAGGATTTCAAATTTGCCGTCATCATACCTGCCATTGGGATTGATATTGGCTCCTGTACCATATTTCTTCGCGTTTGCAATAGCTAGAAGTACTGCACTACGCGAAATTTTTTTTCCATCCACTTCAATGTCGAACTGAAAAGGAAAATCACTCTTAATAAGAGTAGGAATAGAATTTAAAATGTATCCTAGTTTTCCGCGGATGTTCCCGTCCTGGTAATTTTTAATTAATTCAGCATTTAACCCTATATCGCTAATGTGGAGACATAGCTCATTATTTATTAAAATAGAATCCAGTTTTTTAAAATTACCTCCCAAAGCTATACCTGTTAGATAATCGTCACTTCCATGGAGGTTCAGATTTTCAGCGAGGCCATTTGCTGAACCGGCCGGAAAAATACCGATCGGCACAGAATCATCCTTAAGAAGTTCAGCTATTAATTTTATAGTTCCATCTCCACCTACAGAAAGAATACGGTGAGGAGCATAAGACTCTATTTGAGAAAAGAGGGCTTCTTTATCATCTTTTCCGTTGGTATAATAAATTTCCAGGTCGAGATCCTTTTCCTTTACCTGTTTCTTTACTTCTTCAATGATGTCTGATTTATCTATTCCACCAGAAATAGGGTTGACTACCATTAAAACCCTGCTAAAATCGGCCATATTGTTGAGCTTCTGCCCAAAATTAACTATTTTGGAAGGGATAGGCAGTTAAAAAAAAATAAATATGCGGTTAGACATTAAACTCTATAGAGGTTATGTAAATGATCTGGAATTAGTCGTTTTTGGACATGTATTTAAATCCTGGGCACCAGATAAATATGAGATTGACCGAAGGGGTTACCGACATGCAAAATCGGTTTATAAGATGTTTACTATTAGCCCCATTAACAATGCCACCGTAAAACTCCGGTTTAAAGACCTGGAAGTGGTAACCAAAACTACTAAAGATGGTTATTTTCGTTTCAATCTGCCTTATAATAAATTTCTTGAAAGTGGATGGCACGAGTACAAAGTGATTTGTGAAATAGGAGACAAAGGCATTGTAGAAATAGGAGAGCTGCTGAAGCCATTTAAAGGTAAACTCGGAATTATCTCCGATATTGATGATACATTCTTAATATCACATACCGAGAATTTTTTTAAAAAACTCTATGTGATTCTTACGCAAAATATTGATAATCGTAAGGTATTTGATGATGTAGTGCCCCACTACCGGGCTCTAAGCAGAGCGGGACAGGAGGAGGGACAGTTTAATTCTTTCTTTTATGTATCGAGCAGTGAATGGAATCTCTACGAGTTTATTCTGCAATTTGCCCGTAAGCATAAATTGCCCAAGGCTGTCATCAAACTTAAAGATATTAAAACAGGTCTTGGTGATTTTCTGTTGACCGGCAGGGGAGGCCATGACCATAAATTTATCAAGATTAAAGATATTATTTCTTTCTATCCACAACTTCAATATGTGCTCATGGGGGATGATTCTCAACATGATCCATATTTATATGAGCGAATTGTAAAAATGTTTCCCATGAACATCAGGGCAATTTATATTCGTCAGACTTCCAGGAAACAGAAGGAGAAAGTTAAAAAAGTTTTGGAAAATATCGAAGATCTTGGAGTGGCAACCTGCTACTTTCAGGATAGCGGAAAAGCCATTGGTCACTCTAAAAAAATAGGGATCGTTTGATCCCTATTTTTAACTTTAAATTTATTTTTTTTAGTCTCTGAACGTGGTAGAAGGAAAAACCACTACACTTTCATTTCCGTTTTTTCCGACAGTTGATACTCCAAAAAAGAAATTATCAATTACTATGCCTTCAAGAGTGAAATTATCTACATCACCAACATATCTGGAATGTTCCCATTGCGGTGCCGTGGTTTCTCTCCAATAGACCTTATAACCGGCCACGTTGTCCCCGGAAACTTTTTCCCACTTTAATTTAGCTGAAGGTTCTACTATCCCTCCAATAGCAACTTCTTTAGGGGCAGGAGGCGCCCAGGCAAGACTGGCCATTGTTATTGCATTCACAGCAGTAAGTTTTGCGGCATAGTCAAAATTCACATGTTCGACCACATCTCCATATTCAATCCCGTCTTCTGTGCGTATGTCCTGGTGCTGCTGAGTGTAATTTTCATGGGCTTCCATTATTCTTATTCCGGCAAAACCAAGATCGTTAAAAGGCCGGTGATGTCCACCACGTCCAAATCTGTCGAGCCTGTAGATCATCATCGGGTTCATTTCGGGCATGTAGGTTTCAGTAGTACGATGAACATAGCGGGCTAACTGCCGTGAAATGCCATCTACTTCCCCGCCATAATATCTCCTCATGTTTCTTTCATTTTCTGTTTCGGTAGGAGGAACGGGTTCAGAAAAGATTCTGAAGGCCCGGTTATCAATAACTCCATCAACTCCCTCAATATTGCCAATCATATCGTTATTAAGAACTCCAATAATTTCCCAGCCCTCATCCTTGGCCATTTGCGCAAAACCTTGGCCGCCAAAAAGTCCCTGTTCTTCTCCGGAGAGACCGAGATAAACTATGCTGTTCTCAAATTCGTAGTTTGACAGAACCCGTGCTGCTTCCATTACGCCGGCCATTCCGCTCGCATTGTCATTAGCTCCGGGAGCATCTGTAGTAAAATCCATAGTGTTACTAGCACGAGAATCGATGTCCCCGCTCATAATAATATAACGATTTGGATATTTCGTACCTTTTTGAACGGCTACAACATTTACAACCCACGCATCTTTTGGTACGCGATTGTTACCTTCCTTGGTAACAAAGTCTTTTTGATAGAAAACATCCAAACAGCCATTACAGTCATTGGAAATTTTTTCCAGGTCGGCTTTTATGAATCTTCGGGCAGCTCCAATTCCGCGAGTGTCGGAGACAGTATCGCTAAAAGTGTTTCGGGTACCAAACCCTGCGAGGCGACGAATATCGGCTTCAATTTCGTCGGCAGAGACGGCTTCAATGATATCATATATTCGAAGGTCTACCTGTGGTGGTGCTACCTCTTGTGAATAATTATTAAGACCGAACAATAAAAGGGTGGCAAAAATGGCATTTTTAAGCATAATTATTTTTTGATTTCTTTGTGGGCAAAATAATAAAAAAAGACATAAAAAAAGCTGCATTTCCATGCAGCTTTGCTTTATACTTCAGGAAGTCTTAGTAAATGATCTTGTCATCTCCGTCCATTTCTGTTTGAAGTTTTTTAGACTTTCCCTTAATCTTTGATCTTACAGAGTCATACCTGTGAGAAAGATTATCACTAAGATCATTGTACTTGCTTTTGGCACCGTACATATATTCGTTGCCTTTATCAGCAATATTTTTACGTGTTTCAGATCCTCTTTTTGGTGCAAATAATAAGCCTGCTATAGCACCAACAGCGGCTCCTGAAAGTATTCCTGCTAAAATTTTACCTGTTTTCATATTCTTTCGTTTCTAAAAATTGATTATGGTTAAAATCGAAATGCTAATTTACTTTATTCCAATGATTCGTAGGGAAATACGTAGTTAAGGTTGCATTAAAATATTTGTTTGTTTTTGCTCCTTTTTAACAGTTTTTGGACTCCGAATTATCTGGTTAAACTAACAAACTGCCACAATAACTCACGTACTTCATCTACATCATCAATACAGTACTTAGCTTCAGTCTTGTTTCTTCCCACTTTCACAGTTACGGTTTGATCTGGTAATTCTGTGAACAGGTATTCATCTGTCCAGTCATCTCCTACGGCAAAAATAAAATCGTATTTCTCTACCAGCAATTTATTGGCTGCTTTACCCTTATTAACTCCGCTATTCTTAATTTCCAGAACCTTATTTCCCTGTAATACAGTGAGCCCATGGTTGGAAATCATGTCTTTGAGAACTGCCGAAAGTTCATTTGCCCTTACTTCTCCTAGTTCAGGGTTAGCTTTCCTATAATGCCAGGCAAGGGAGAAGTTTTTTTCCTCAATAAAAGTTCCGGGAGTGCGATCTACATAGGTTTCTAATACAGGACGAACGGAAGCCATCCAGTTATTGTTAAGGTTCTCTGTTAATTGCCAGTTTTCATTCACGGGTCTGTTCCAAACTCCGTGTTCAGAAATTAATTCTATAGGGATGTTTTTCCACCAGGTTCCCAGGGTCTCTTTATCTCTTCCACTTATTAATACAACACGGGTATTCTTTTGTTCTCCCAGCCTGGTAACCAATTGCAAAAGGTCGGGATCTGGCATGGCTTCATCAGGTTTATCGACAAATTTCCGAAGAGTGCCGTCATAATCAAGGAACAAAATGCGCCGCTGTGCTGCACTATACTTATCAAAAAGGTCCTTTTTGACATTCTCTGAAAGCTGAATCGCTCTAAAAGCTTTTCGGGATTCCCTGGTTTCCCGCAGGCTTTTCATAAAATCTTTGGCCCATTTTTCTACGTTGTATCGTTTAAGTCGTTTTTGGAGGATTTTATTGCGGCGTACCTGCTCTTCCTCGGGCATTTCCAGAGCCAATTTTATGGTGTCAACTATTTGTTCAAAATTGTTCGGGTTAATGATAAGCGCCTCATTTAACTCGTGTGCCGCCCCGGCCATTTCACTTAGTATAAGCACGCCGGTTTGATCTGTCCTCGTGGCTACGTATTCCTTTGCGACCAGGTTCATGCCATCACGAGTAGGAGTAATGAGGGCAACATCACTAGAGGTGTAAAGGTCAATAAGGTTCTCAAAAGGCATGGAACGGTAAAAATACCATATAGGCGTCCAGTTTATAGTGGCAAATTGACCATTGATTCTTCCAACCAGCTCATCTATTTCCTTTTTCAATAACTGGTATTGCGGAACGTTTGTCCGGGAAGGTACGGCCAGCATAATAAGTCTTACTTTCTCCTGATACTCCGGATACTTTTCCAGAAAATAACCAAACGCCCTTATCCTGTTGGCAATTCCCTTTGTATAGTCCAGGCGGTCTATGGAAAGTATTAATTTGGTATTACGAGTGACATATTTGTGGTAATCCAGCTTTTTTTGAATGTCTGAATTTTCACTTCTGGGTTGATCGAAATGTTCTTTTGCAGCATTGTGAAACTTCTTGTAATCAATTCCCATTGGAAAAGAATCTGATCTCACAATACGGCTGCCAATATTTACGCTGTTAAAGTTTATATCATACCGTAAAATGCGGTTCACAGATCGTAGAAAATGTCTTTCATAGTCATAGGTATGAAAACCAATTAGATCTGCTCCTAACATACCCTTTAGTACTTCTTCTCTCCATGGAAGGGTTCTGAAAACTTCTGAAGACGGGAAAGGTATGTGGTTGAAAAATCCAATTGTTACTTTCGAATTTTTCTTTCGGATGTATTCGGGTAACAATAATAATTGGTAATCATGTACCCAAACTACATCGTCATCATCAAGACGTTCTACAACTGCCTGTGCATATTTTTCATTAACCTGTTTATATGCTTCCCAATGATCTGGTTGAAATTCTGTGTATTCCATAAAATAATGGAACAGGGGCCAAATGGTTCGATTACTAAAACCGTAATAGAATTTTTCTATTTCCTCAGTTGTTAGAGACACCGGCACACATCCTTGTTTTTTGGCTTCAGATCTTACTTCGTCTTCCATACCGTCGGGAATATCTTCAGAAGCAAGACCGGTCCATCCAATCCATATACTATCCCCTTCCTGATGAAAACTCTTAAGTCCTGTGGCGAGTCCTCCAACACTGGGTGTAACTTCTAATTTTTCATCTTCGGTAATGTTTATCTGTAAGGGTAGGCGATTGGAAATAATTATTGTTTTGCCCATAGTTAAATTTATGCGGGTTGTATCTTATTCATTTTGCTTAAATTTCCGAAAATTAAAATAAGCACCCTACCATTTTAAAAGAACTTTAAGACCAAATGAATACATTAGATTACGGATTAATTGGCAATTGCAAAAGTGCTGCTCTAATTGACAAATCTGGCTCTCTGGATTGGTGTTGTTTGCCTAATTTTAATTCAGCTTCAGTCTTTGCGAAGTTGCTTGACAAGAATAAAGGTGGACATTTTTCTTTTGAAGTGTCGCCAGATTATAATATTTCACAAAAATATCTTCAAAAAACTAATATTCTGTGCACCACCTTTGCTTCGGAAGAAGCAGCTTTCCAGGTGATTGATTTCATGCCTCGATATAGAGAGGATGACGGGGATTTTTATACCCCGCCCGATGTAGTGCGATATGTTCATCTTCTAAAAGGTTCTCCTAAGTTTAAAGTAAGTTATCAACCCAAATTAAACTATGCCCGGGAAGAAACTTTCACCGAGAATCACCGCTATTATCTTAAGAGCTTTACTAAAGAAGGCACATATGATTCCCTTTATCTCTACACTGGCCTGGATCTCGACCAGGTATTGAACGGGGAGGAGATAACTCTGGAGGGAAATACATATTTTTTAATGGGTTATCATGAAAAATTAAGAGAACAGAATCTGGAAAGGGCATATCTAAAGTTTCAGCGAACCAAAACATATTGGATGAACTGGAGTGAATCTACCACCAAATTCCCCCATTATGATGAGGCTATAAACCGAAGTGCGCTGGTTTTAAAGGCTATGAGTTACCAAAAAACGGGAGCAGTCCTTGCCGCTGTAACCACCTCCCTTCCAGAAACCATCGGTGAAGTGCGGAATTGGGATTACCGTTTTTGCTGGATTCGAGATGCCTCAATGGTAATAAAAGTAATGACCAGTTTAGGACACCGCGAATCGGCAGAAAGCTTCCTGCAGTTCATTATTGATCTTATTCCCAATAAAGATGAAAAGTTGCAGATTATGTACGGGATCAATGGTGAAAAAGAATTGACCGAAAATATCCTCACTCACCTGGAGGGTTATGAGGGATCGAAACCCGTTCGCGTTGGTAATGCAGCATATATTCAAAAGCAAAATGACATCTATGGGATTCTCATGGAAGTTATTTATCAGCAATTTTTAAGGTTTGAGACCACTCTGGAAAACAGCGAAGAGCTCTGGACAATTGTGCGGGGTATCGTGCGCATCGTTGAAGAACATTGGAAACAGCCAGACAAAGGGATTTGGGAATTCAGGACCGAGGAGCGGCATTTCACTTTTTCAAAGTTGTTGTGCTGGGTAGCAATAGACAGAGCTGTAAAGATAGGCGAAATCTTAAGGAACGGGATCAATGACAAGAAGTGGAAAAACCTGCGACAGGAGATCTACGATGATATTTATCATCGCGGTTGGAATGAAGAGGTCCAGGCTTATACCCAGTCCTATGGTTCCAGTGATCTTGATGCATCAACATTGTTGATGGAAAATTATGGATTTATAAAGGCTAAGGATCCACGTTATGTTAGTACAGTGAAGGCTACAGAAAGGGAACTTTGTTATAACGGACTTTTATTCAGGTATAAAAACAAAGATGATTTTGGTACACCTTCTTCATCATTCACTATTTGTACCTTTTGGTTTATCAACAGCTTATATAAAATAGGAGAGAAGAAGAAAGCAATGAAGATGTTTGATAAATTGCTTTCCTACAGTAACCACCTGGGCTTGTTTAGTGAAGATCTGGATTTCGAGACGAAGCGCCTATTGGGAAATTTCCCACAGGCGTATTCACACCTCGCATTGATTGAAACTGCAATGAATTTTTCACAAAATATTACTTCTGAAGCCCGGTTGAAGATTCTTCTTGGCGAGGAAGACCTTCTTTAATTTCAAGACGTGTACGTGGTAAACTGCCGGGGTAATTGTCTTTAATGAACTTAAGAAGATTTTCCCTGGCATAAACCCGTAGATCCCATGCTGTAGGTGCATCCTTAGCACTCATTAGAGCCCGGAGTTCCATAGTTTTTTCAGTGAGGTCGGTGACCTGGATAACATTTACTTTCCGGTCCCACAAATCTGTGGCATTGAGCAGCCGGGTAAGCTCCTCTCTTAGCTTGTCAATAGGCACATCAAAATCGGTATAAATGTAGACGGTACCCAGAATATCGGAAGAATTTCTCGTCCAGTTCTGGAAAGGCTCCTCAATAAAGTAGGTGGTTGGCAGAACTAATCGTCGCTGGTCCCAAATCTTAACAACCACATAAGTCAATTTTATTTCTTCAATTCGACCCCATTCCCCTTCAACAATAACCACATCATCTATGCGTATAGGTTGTGCAATTGCAATTTGTATCCCGGCGAAAATAGTCCCAAAAACTTTTTGAGCCGAAAGCCCCAGAACTATCCCTGCTATTCCGGCAGAGGTGAGGATACTTACCCCAATTTCCTCCACCCCGTCAAAGGTGAGGAGGGCAATTCCTAATCCAAAAATCACTACCACGAAAATCGCTATCCTTTCAATAATGTTGAACTGAGTGTAAAATTTACGGGCACGCAAATTATTTGCAGTAGTGACATCAAACCGCTTTAAAAATTGATTTTTAGCAATTCTTATTGCAATTATTATAAACCAGGTAAAACTAAAAATTAGAAAAATGGAACGAATTTGCTGAAAGAAATTAACCTGGTCTTCATCGGTTATAATTTCCCGGTTGATAAGCCCTGCCTGTATAGCAACTGCAATGAAAAGAATAATTAGGGGGAATTTTAGTCGGCTGGCAATATTATGGGGAAGTATGTTCCGGGGATCCCTCCCAAGTTTTTTTAATAAAAAATGTAATATAAAATACAGTACCAGTAAGGCTGCTAAGAAAATTAAAATGTATCTGGTAGTATCTCCCATAATATGATTTTCCCCAAACTAAAAAACGCAATCCACATAGGCTGTTAAAAAAATAACAAAAGAAAAAGGCCGCCAGTGGCGACCTTAATCAGGATTTAATTGATGCAAATTATAAATTAAAATGGATAATGGTTTTCAGAAATCACTTTTTCGGCAATTGTATTTCTTAGTTGAACTACATTTGGATGGTTCTCATATTTCGTAAATCTTTTCAAGCCCATTAACATCATTCTTTGTTCATCTCCTTCAGCGAAAGAGATTATGCCTTCCCTGGCTTTGCTGTTTATGATATCAACAGCATGGTACAGGTACAATTTTGCCATGGCTATTTGCTCTTTTTGAGTATCGGCGCCGTAGCGGTTTACATTTTTTTCGGTTCTTAGTATAGCAGATTCTGCCATGTAGATCTCGATAAGAATATCGGCTGACGCGAGCAACAGTTGTTGATGATCTTCAAGTTGCGGTCCAAATTTTTGAACTGCACTACCGGAAACCATCAAGAATACTTTTTTCAACTTTTTGACCATTTCCTTTTCTTCAGCGAAGAGTTCAGAAAAATCGGGCTTTTCAAATGAAGGAATTCCGGTAAGTTCTTCTCCTACTCTTGTGGCAGGACCTAACAAGTCAACATGCCCTTTCATGGCTTTCTTTACGAGCATTCCCACGCAAAGCATACGGTTAATTTCATTCGTGCCTTCATATATTCTGGTAATTCTCGCATCCCTCCAGGCAGATTCCATTGGAGCATCGGCCGAGAAGCCCATTCCACCAAAGATTTGGATACCTTCGTCGGTACAATTCTGAAGATCTTCAGAAGCTGCCACTTTTAAGATGGAACATTCAATGGCGTATTCTTCTACACCTTTTAACTCAGCTTCCTGATGAGAGTTCCCTTCTTCCTGACGAATGCTAATTCTGTCTTCAATATCTTTTGCAGCACGATATGAAGCCGATTCTCCTGCATAAGCCGAAGTAGCCATCTCTGCAATTTTAGACTGTATAGCACCGAATTGAGAAATAGGTGTTTTGAACTGCACCCGGTCATTAGCATATTTTACTGCCGCATCTATTGTTCTTCGTTGTGCATCTAAACAAGCTCCTGCCAATTTAATACGGCCCACATTCAAAGCATTCATTGCGATCTTGAAGCCGTTCCCTCTTTCTGAAAGCATGTTCTCCACAGGCACTTTAGTATCATTGAAGAATACCTGACGGGTAGAGGAGGAGTGGATTCCCAATTTCTTTTCCTCTTCCCCCAAAGAGATTCCATTAGGATTCTCCGAATCATACTCCACAATAAAACCGGTAATGTTTTTGTCATCTTCGATTCGGGCGAAAACGATCATCATATTACAGAAACCTGCATTGGATATCCACATTTTTTGTCCGGTGATGTTGTAATATTTGCCGTCTTCAGAAAGGACTGCTTTCGTCTTTCCTGAATTGGCATCACTACCTGCTCCGGGTTCTGTTAAAGCATAGGCACCAAACCATTCTCCTGTGGCAAGCTTAGGAAGGTATTTTTTCTTCTGTTCTTCATTTCCATAAAGCGTGATAGGTAAAGTACCTATTCCTGAATGTGCTCCAAAAGCCGTTGAGAAAGATCCTGTAGCTCCCGATATATAATCTACCACCAGCATAGTCGTGACAAATCCCATTCCAAGTCCGTCATATTCCTCCGGAACAGAGACGCCTAAAAAGCCCATTTCCCCGGCTTTTCTCATTAGTTCTTCGGTGAGCTCATAATTCTTCTTTTCGAATTCTTCCCTTTTGGGCATGATCTCACGATTCACAAATTCCTGAACCGACTCCCGCATCATTTTTTGCTCATCGGAGAAATCTTCCGGTGTGAAAACATCCTCTGCATTGGTTTCCTTTACCAGAAACTGCCCTCCGCGAAGAAGGTCTTTTTTGTTGCTATCTGTTTGTGTGCTCATTTATTTATAGATATTAGACTTGAGATATTAGATTTTAGAATCTTCCCAAGCTCATTATTTTTATTTCTTTTTTTATCTGAAATCTCAGATCTCATATCTCGAATCTTTTAAGAAAGGAACTCAAAAACTCCCGCTGCTCCCTGTCCTGTTCCCACACACATGGTGACCATGCCGTATTTGTTCTGGAGGTTGCGTTTTCTCATTTCATCAAGTAGTTGAACAGTTAATTTTCCTCCTGTACATCCCAGAGGGTGACCCATAGAAATTGCTCCACCGTTTGGGTTCATCCTGTCCATATCCAGCCCCAGTTCGTTAATTACTGCTATGGATTGGGAAGCAAAAGCTTCGTTCAATTCGATTAGCTCCAAATCATTTATTGCAATTCCGGCTTGTTTTGCAGCTTTCGGAATCGCATAAACAGGTCCTATTCCCATGATCCTGGGCTCTACACCAACTGCGGCATAGCTCACCAATCGGGCAACAGGCTCCAGGTTCAATTCCTTCACCATTTCTTCGCTCATTACCATCACAAAAGCAGCTCCGTCACTCATTTGAGAAGAATTTCCTGCAGTTACACTACCACCTTCTTCAAATACCGGACGCAGTTTTGCCAATACTTCTTTTGAAGTATCTGCCCGGGGACCTTCATCTTTATTGACTGTATAAGATTTTGTTTGTTTCTTTCCGTTCTCATCTACGTAAGTTTGATCTACCTTAATAGGTACGATCTGGTCCTGAAAGCGATCCTCTTTTTGGGCTTTTAAAGACTTCTGGTGAGAGTTATATGCAAACTCATCCTGAGCTTCTCTTGAAACCTTGTATTTTTTTGCAACTGCTTCCGCGGTTAATCCCATTCCCCAGTAATAATCTTCCCGGCCTGCTTTGGCGAGTTCGTAATTAGGTACAGGTTTATAACCTCCCATGGGAATATAACTCATGCTTTCTGCTCCCCCTGCAATAATACAGTTAGCCATCCCACTCTGGATCTTGGCTGTTGCGATGGAAATAGTTTCTAGTCCCGACGCACAATAACGGTTAACAGTCATTCCCGGAACATCCTCAGTGTTCAGTCCCATCAGCGATATGAAACGTCCCACGTTAAGTCCTTGTTCTGCTTCGGGCATTGCGTTCCCGACAATCACGTCATCAATTCGTTTTTTATCGAATTCGGGCAGCTTATCCATCATGAATTTGATAGTTTCTGCCGCCAATTCATCTGGTCTTTTAAATCTGAATACCCCCCGCGGTGCTTTTCCCACTGCAGTTCGGTATCCTTTTACGATGTAAGCTGTTTTCATTTTTCTAGATATTAGATATTAGATTTGAGATATGAGATTCTTCATTTCGTGAATTTCTTTATGAAAGTGTAATTCATTTTTTGAACCTCGATCAAATCCATTATTAGATGTTTTATTTTATCTTCAGAAATTAGGTTTAGACGGTGAGAAAGTATGAGTTGAGTGAATAATTCGTTGGAAGAACCATTGGCAATTCCTCAAAAATTGCAAAACTCTCCATCGGTATTTCTACCTGCTCCTTCTGCAATGTTCGATGGAATTGAAACTGCACTTCTTCTGATCTGACTCGTCAGTCCATACTTCTCTTCCTTCGGAAATTCAGAAGAAATTAAATATGTCTCTTCTGCAACGTCCATTGCTTTTTGCCAGATCTTTAAATTTTGAAAATTGTGCATATTCTTACTTATTTAAAGTTATCTCAAATCTCACGTCTCAAATCTCAAGTCTAATTTCTTAAAGGTTTCCCTTTCTGCAACATATGCTGCAACCTTTCCAAGGTCTTTCTTTCTCCGGTAAGAGATAAAAATGCTTCTCTTTCTAAGTCAAGTAAGTATTGTTCGCTCACATAAGAGTTTTCGGAAAGATCTCCTCCAGCCATAACGTAGGCTAATTTGTTGGCGATCTTCTTGTCGTGTTCGCTTATATATTTTCCAGCGAACATTTGATCTGTTCCTACATAGAAAGCACCAAGAGCTTGTTTTCCCAGCACTTTAATGTCGGTTCGCATGATAGGTTTAGTGTATCCATTCTGCGCCATTAGCAGAGCGTGTTGTTTTGCAATCGCTAATTGACGGTCCGGATTTACAACCACAATATCTTTTCCTTTTTGAAGGATATTCAAATCATAAGCTTCATATGCTGAAGTTGACACTTTTGCCATACCTATGGTAAGGAAATGTTCGCGGAGACGGTTTAATTCCACATCATCTTTCTGGAAGGTATCGGCTGCTCTAACTGTCATCTCTTTAGATCCACCCCCGCCGGGGATCACTCCAACTCCGAACTCTACAAGTCCAATATAAGTTTCGGCTGCGGCGACAACTTTATCTGCGTGCAGGGAAAGCTCACACCCACCTCCAAGGGTCATTGCATGTGGCGCAGCAACTGTGGGAATAGAGGAGTAGCGCATTCTCATCATGGTGTCCTGGAAATATTTAATGGCCATGTTCAGCTCGTCATATTCCTGTTCTACCGCCATCATAAAGATCATCCCGATATTGGCTCCAACTGAAAAATTCTTTCCGGTGTTTGCAACGACGAGCCCCTGATATTCTTTTTCAGCAAGATCAATAGCTTTGTTAAGTCCGTCGAGAACATCACCGCCAATGGAGTTCATCTTACTGCGGAATTCCACATTCAATATTCCATCGCCGAGATCTTCTACTACCACTCCGCTGTTGCTGAATACTTTTTTGGATTCCCTGATGTTGTCGAGGATTATAAAAGAATCCTGTCCCGGTATCTTCTTGTATTCCCTGGATGGAATATCATAATACCAGGTATTACCCTCTTTTACCGTGTAGAAACTTTTGTTTTCTTTTTCCAGCATCTCCTTCACCCAGGCTGCAGGCTCTTTGCCTTCAGCTTTCATGATCTCAATCCCTTTTTCGACACCAATGGCGTCCCAAATATCAAACGGGCCATGTTCCCAGCCGTATCCGGCTTTCATAGCATCATCGATCTTGTAAAGCTCATCTGTAATTTCCGGAATTCGCTTAGAGGCATAAGTGAAAATAGCTGCAAAATTCTTCCTGTAGAATTCCCCGGCCTTATCTTTTCCATTCACGAGGATCTTAAAACGATCTTCTACTTTATCGACAGTTTTTGTTTGCTCAAGAGTAGCGAAACTTGCTTTTTTCTGCTTCCTGTATTCTAAGGTGTTGAGATCAAGGGATTGGATTTCACTGGAACCGTCGTCATTCTTTATTTTCTTATAGAAACCCTGGCCGCTTTTGCTTCCAAACCATTCATTTTCTACCATGGTATTGATATAGTCGGGCATGGCAAATAGGTCATGTTCTTCATCTGTAGGAACTCCTTTGTGAAGACCTTCAGCAACATGTTTTAGAGTGTCAAGCCCTACAAGGTCTACGGTGCGAAAAGTGGCAGATTTTTGTCTTCCTATAACTGGTCCTGTAAGTTTATCAACCTCCTCAATAGTAAGATCCAGTTCCTTCACCATATGAAAAAGACTCATAATACTATAAGTACCAATCCTGTTTCCAATGAATGCCGGAGTATCTTTTGCTACTACAGATTTCTTTCCAAGGAATTTTTCTCCGTATTCATTCAAGAATTCCAAAACTTCTTCGGAAGTGTCAGGCCCTGGAATGATCTCAAAAAGCCTTAAATAACGCGGCGGATTAAAGAAATGTGTTCCGCAGAAATGTTTTTGAAAATCTTCGCTGCGGCCTTCATTCATTTGCTGAATTGGAATCCCTGAAGTATTAGAGGTGATTAAAGTTCCCGGTTTGCGGTATTTTTCAAGATTATCGAAAACCTTCTTCTTGATCTCCAGTCGCTCCACAACCACCTCCATGATCCAGTCAACTTCCGATACTTTAGAAATATCATCTTCCAGGTTTCCCGTTTCAATACGATTTGCAAAGTCTTTATGATAAATAGGAGAGGGCTTGGATTTTAGAGCGTCCTGTAAAGAGGTATTCACAATCCTGTTTCTTACCTGCTCGTCTTCCAGAGTTAGTCCCTGTTTCTTTTCCTTTTCTGTTAGTTCTCTCGGCACGATATCCAGCAGCAAAACCTCTACCCCAATATTGGCAAAGTGACATGCAATCCCGCTGCCCATAATACCCGAGCCTATTATTGCAACCTTGTTAATTCGTCTTTTCATGTTAATATAAATTTTGACGATCACCGTGGTGACCTTTATTATTCATTATAAATTTTTCTGGACGCAATAAGGTCCATAATCCTGGAGGCGACTTCAAGAAACTTATCCAGATCCTCCTGCGGAATTTCCCTTCTTACAGCTTCATCAAAGGTTAAAACCACCTTTTTAGAATAGTCTCTCATCTCCTTTCCAAAGTCGGTAAGACAGATAAGTACACTTCGGCCATCAACCGGATTTTTCTTCCGGGTTATAAGGCCTTTATCTTCCATAGTTTTAAGGGTGCGCGACAAACTGGTCGCTTCCATTCCCATTTTTGGACCCAATGAAGTGGAGGGGGTGCCATTTTCCGGATCAATACTTAAAAGGGCGAAGCCCGTAGCCATTGTACTTCCTTCTTTACCTGCCTCCTCATTATACATCTTCGAAATAGATATCCAGGTAGCGCGCAGGACATAATCAATGGTTTTTTCTTTCATAGAATCTCAAAGTTAAGAAAATTATATTATGCACGCATAGTAAATAAAAAATAAATTTCTTTCTATTGAGCAGCTCTCCCAAAATAATTGGAAAAGCACAAAAAAACTCTTCAGAAATGAAGAGTTCTACAGTATATTTAAGAATTGGCTGAAAGGTCCTATGGGGAAGAACCCGTGATCTTCTCGTTCAGTTTAAACCAGGAATCATGAAGAAAAAGCTTGATTTGAGCATCATTGTTCACTTCCAGAATGCGTAGTAATTCTTTTCTCTCCAGCATGAAATCAATGAGTAAGGCTGACTCCTGCTGAGTCAATTCCATTGTTTCTTCCATATAGGTTTGGTAATGTATCTGGAAAAAAGCCACCCTTTTACGTTCTTCTTCAATCTTGATGTTTCGTTTCAATTTTTTAGTTCTTCCATTGATTGCGTTCAATATGGGATCAATTTCGAGCGATCCTCCCAGGATGCCCAATAGATGGATAGGTTTAAAATCCCCGGCAGTTCTCAGCCGTCTTTCATTCATGGATAGCTTTTCAATTTTCTTCGGAATGATTCCAAGACTAACTGCATTAATTTCTGAAGTTTCATTTACTACCACTTCTTTAAGTTCCATTGAACTTTCAGTCATTTCAAAAAGAATAGGAAATTCCTTTAGATCTTCTGTTTTAAGGAATGTGATAAGATCTTCCATCCCCACATGGGATAAAACTAATGTGTCACCTGGTTTAATGTTTAGCTGAAAAGCTCCGTTTTCACCTGAAACAGAATATTTTCCTGAAGAAACATTTTTAATGTGAACATTTTTCAGCAGAGTCTTCTGGCTTTTCACAATGCCCTGCACCAAAGATCTTTCCTGTGCCTGAAGATTAATAAATAAAAATGAAAAAAAGAATAGAAAGAAGTACTTCACGATGCCTCTGTTAATCAAAGGCAAAATAGGATTTTAAATATAATACCGGGCAAAAAATGCCATTTTTGAAGAACTATATTTCCTACAGTTTAAAGGAAAATCCCTGCTCGAGCTTGTTCGAATATTTTTCTTCATCAAACATATATAGAAAAGAACCTTTTCGTGAAGAGCTTTTATCTTTTTCATCGAGCTTGATAAGAATATCCAGTCCATTGATCTTATTAATAAAATTTCTTTTGTCTAATTTTTCATCCAGGATTGCTTCGTATAGCTTCTGTAGTTGCCTCATGGTGAACTTCTTGGGGAGTAATTCAAAACCTATTGGTTCTGTGGAAGCTCTGTATCTCAATCTGTTTATGGCTCGGCTCACCATAATATTGTGGTCGAAAATCAAAGAAGGAGCTTCTGAAACAGAAAACCATTCGGCTGCATATTGTTGGTTTAGTTCTTCGTTGTGATCTTCAATTTTGATCAAAGCGTAATAGGCCACTGATAGTGTTCTCTGTCCCGGATCCCGATCTATTTTACTAAATGAATATAACTGCTCCATATACACATTATTGATTCCTGTGAGGTGAAGCAGGATTCGATTGGCAGCATCATCCAGAGCTTCGTGGTTTTTAAGGAATCCTCCCATTAAGGACCATTTTCCCTTTTCGGGTTCAAAATCCCGCTTGATGAGGAGGATTTTTAATTCTTCAGCATCAAAGCCGAAAATTATACAATCTACAGCCAATAGAACTTTGTCTTCAGATTCGTAGTTATAGATCATTAAATAAGGCTGTATTAAAGATTAATAAATTAAAAATTCAAGAAAACAAACAAATCTGGTTAAGAATTTGTGAAAATTTATTTGCAAATCTAATTAAACTTTTATTATTTTGGAAATGTATTTTTGACACTTATTATTTATAGCCTTTGAGATAAAGCCAGGATTTTTAAAGACGAAATCGTTTGCGCCTTAAAAGTGTTGGGTTATGTCTCTGGGAGACAATCAGCACGTGACGGGGAAGAACAGATGGTCCTAAATTAATTGGCGTGAAAGTGCAGGCAGAGCGGTGGTACGGGAGCTTAAAGAATTAGCTCCATCAAATTAGAGCTATATGAAAATTTAAATGTGTAATGAAAGCTATCGTTTTACTTATTGGTTTAATGGCTGTATGTAATTTCTCTGTTGCACAAGAAGCGACGATAAGCAGTCCCAATGAAGCTGTAAAGGTGAAGATTCACCTGGAAGAAGGAAGACCAGCTTATTCAGTGCTATATAACAACGAAGTTGTGTTGGAAAAATCCAGCTTAGGACTGAAAACAAATATTTCAGATTATTCCGAAGCTTTAAACTTTGAAGGAAGTAGAACCACTTCCGTAGAAAAGAGTTATGAATCGAAAAAGCTGAAAGATTCAGAAATAAATTATAAAGCCCGGGAATTAAGTGCCACTTTTACCAATCAAAAAGGGCAAAAAATAGATATAATTTTCTGGGTAAGTAATAATGATATTGCTTTTAGGTACCATCTTCATAAATACAGCGACACCATAGCTCACGTGGTTACGAAAGAATTTACAGGATTTAAGTTTCCGGAAACTGCAAAAAGCTTTTTAACACCTCAGTCCAAGTCTATGGTAGGTTTTCAGCGGACTAAGCCGAGTTATGAGGAGGGCTATTATTTAGACCAGGATATTAACAAAGCTTCAGCTCATAATATGGGCTTTACCTTTCCGGGCCTGTTTAAAACTGAAGATCACTGGGTCCTGCTTTCCGAAACAGGAGTGGACGGAACTTACGTCGCGTCCCATTTAAGTGATCCTGATGAAGAGGGGGAATACACGATCGCCTTTCCCGATAGTACCGAAAATAACGATTTTGGAAGTACAGGAGCGGCCATTTCCCTTCCGTTTAGTACACCCTGGCGAACTATCACCCTGGGAGAGACCTTAAAACCAATTGTAGAAACTACTATTCCTTTTGATGTTGTGGAGCCACTTTATGAAGCTTCTCAGGATTATGACTTTGGCCGCGGCGTTTGGAGCTGGATTATGTGGCAGGATGCAAGTATGAATTATGACGACCAGGTGACGTACATAGATTTCGCTGCAGAAATGGGTTATGAATACATTCTTATAGATGCGCTTTGGGATCAGAATATCGGGTACGACAGAATGGAAGAGCTAATTGATTACGCAAAAAGTAAAAACGTTGATGTGTTTTTGTGGTATAACTCCAATGGAGTAGCCAATGATGCGCCAATGACGCCCAGGCATAAAATGCACAGGGCTATTACCCGCAAAAAAGAAATGAAGTGGTTGCAGGAGAACGGGGTAAAGGGCTTAAAAGTTGACTTTATGGGTGGTGATAAACAGGAGACCATTCAGCTTTACGAGGATATTATGTCCGATGCCAATGACCACGGATTGATGATGATCTTTCACGGTGCTACTTTACCAAGAGGCTGGGAAATTATGTATCCGAATTTTATAAGCACTGAAGCAGTTCTTGCTTCAGAAAACCTGATGTTTAGTCAGCATGCAAACGATCAGGAAGCCCGAAGCGCTGCAATTCATTCTTTTATTAGAAACACAGTTGGAAGTATGGATTATGGAGGTACCGTTCTAAACGAAAGGTACAATAGAAACAATGACGGCGGAAATGTTAGAAGAACATCTGATGCCTTTCAACTGGCAACGGCAGTCTTATTTCAGACGCCGGTGCAATTCTTTGCTCTAACGCCTAATAACCTTGAAGACGCCCCTGAATTTGCCATAGATTTTATGAAAAATGTCCCTACCACCTGGGATGAAACAATATTTATTGATGGCTATCCGGGAGAGTACAGCGTAATAGCGAGAAGACACAAGAAGCAATGGTATATCGCCGGAATCAATGCATCGGAAGAACCGCGTAAGTTAAGTTTTTCCCTGCCACAGATGGAAGGCACCGATTTTAGAATAATCAATGATACCCGAAAAGGAAAATCTGATAAAAAAGAAATTAATCGAAAAAACGGAAAGTTTGAAGTAACTATTCAGCCTCAGGGTGGATTTGTAATTACGAATTAGGACAAAGTATTTTTTATACGCGCTTTTATGAAAGGAGATTTACTTTTTATAATGTTAAGCCTGATTTTAGGGGAGGTCGCTTCAGCGCAAGAGAAGGCACGTAATCCTATAATTCACGCCGATGTTCCCGATGCTTCCATGATTAGGGTTGATGACACCTATTATATGAGCAGCACCACGATGCATATGAGTCCCGGGGTTCCTATTATGAAATCTAAAGATCTGGTGAACTGGGAAATAGTGAATTATGCTTACGATACTCTGGGGGATGTTGATGCGCTAAATTTAGAAAATGGAAAAAACGCATATGGTGCCGGATCCTGGGCGAGTAGTCTCCGTTATCATAATGATACTTTTTACGTTTCGACCTTTGCAAGCACAACAGGAAAAACATATATTTTTAAGACTAAAGATATTGAAAACGGCTCCTGGGAAGAGATTTCTTTTTCACCCTCTCTTCACGATAATACCTTGTTTTTCGATGACGACGGAAAGACTTACCTCATTTGGGGTGGAGGTAAATTAAATTTGGTAGAGCTTAAAGATGATCTTTCGGGTGTAAAGGAGGGTACAGAACGAGTTTTGATAAAAAATGCGACCGATCCAATTGGCTCTGATTTTATCTTACCTGCGGAAGGATCACAAATATTCAAAGCTAAAGGCAAATATTATCTTTTCAATATTGCCTGGCCTCGGGATGGGATGAGAACTGTCATTATTCATCGGGCCGATAAAATCACCGGACCTTACGAAGGAAAGCTCGCTTTTCAGGATAAAGGGGTAGCCCAGGGTGGTTTAATCGATACGCCGGAAGGGGATTGGTACGCATACCTTTTTCGGGATTATGGCGCAGTAGGGCGAATTCCATATCTGGTTCCTGTAAAATGGCAAGATGGATGGCCGATTTTGGGTGAAAATGGCAAGGTGCCTGAGACTCTCGATCTACCACCGAGTGAAGGATTATTTCCTGGAATTGTTGCGTCAGACGATTTTAGTAGAAAATCAGGTGACAGGGATTTGCCTTTGGTCTGGCAGTGGAACCACAATCCGCAGAATGAATATTGGTCTGTGAAGGACCGCAAAGGCTATCTGAGATTGACTACTGACAGAGTAGATACTTCATTTTTAGATACCAGAAACACGCTTACCCAAAGAACTATTGGTCCGGAGAGTTCGGGGATTACTAAAATAGACCTTTCAGGCATGAAGGAAGGGGACTATGCCGGGCTTGGATTGCTTCAGAAGAATTACGGATTTGTAGGGGCTAAAATGACAAATAATAAGAAACATATTATCATGGTCAATGGAACTTCCGAAGCACCCGTAGAGGTGGAAAGCATCCCTCTGGATCAAGAGGAGCTTTATCTTAAGGCAGTCGGGGATTTTAAAGACAGAAAAGATACTGGAAGATTCTATTACAGCCTTGATGGTGAAAACTGGAAGGCAATAGGCAATGCGCTTAAGATGTCATACACGCTGCCGCACTTTATGGGATACAGGTTTGCGCTGTTCAATTTTGCTACAAAAGAAGCGGGTGGTTATGTAGATTTCGATTATTTCAAGATAGAAGATTAAAAAGATAAATAGATGAAAACTAAGAATTCAAATTTCAAAATGTGGAAGACGATATACTTTAACCTGTTCCTCCTTTTACTTACGTTTAGCGCTTTTGCACAGAATCCGCTGATTATGGATCAATTTACGGCAGATCCTACAGCAAGGGTTTTTAATGGTAAGCTATATGTATTTCCTTCCCACGATATTGTGCCGCCAGAAGGGGAAGGCCGTGCCGAATGGTTCAATATGGCCGATTACCACGTGTTTTCTTCGGACAATCTTACCGATTGGACAGACCATGGAAAAATTTTAGATCAGAAAAATGTGCCCTGGGCAGATCCTAAAGCTTATAGTATGTGGGCGCCTGATGCAGTATCTAAAAATGGCAAATATTACTTCTATTTTCCCACTAGACTTAAAGAAGGCGGAGACGGGGAACAAGGGTTTTCCATCGGAGTGGCGGTTGCCGATAAACCTGAAGGGCCTTATAGACCACAGCCGAATCATATTCAGGGTGTGGAAGGTATAGATCCGAATGTTTTCATAGACAAAGACGGGCAGTCTTATTTATACTGGTCCCGTGGTGAGATTTATGGAGCAAAACTGAAGGATAACATGCTGGAACTGGATTCCGAAATAAAGACTTTCGATGAGATCCCACAAAAAGGGCATATTGAAGGGCCTTTTGTTTTTGAAAGAAACGGGATTTACTATATGACCTATCCGCACGTGGCCAATAATACCGAAAGGCTCGAATATGGAATCTCAGATAATCCAATGGGGCCTTTTGACCACCAGGGAGTGATTATGGATGAATCGGCTTCGGGTACCTGGACCAATCATCATTCAATTGTGAATTATAAGGATCAGTGGTACTTATTCTATCACGATAATGACCTTTCGCCCGATTTTGATAAAAACCGCTCCATTCGTGCCGATAGTTTATTCTTTGAAGAGAATGGAAACATTCAAAAAGTGATTCCTACCAAACGTGGAGTTGGAATTACAGAAAGCACTTCTGAAATTCAGGTAGACCGCTATAGCTCGAAAAGCAACTATGGAGCTGCTTCGGTTTTTTTAGACAGGCTTGATCCTTTCCGGGGATGGAAAGTGGTGTTAAATAAACCTGATGCCTGGATTAAATATAATAAGGTGGATTTTGGTGCTAAGAGTCCCCAAAATGTCAAAATAAGAGCCAGATCTCTAACAGGGGGAACTGTAGCTGTAAAACTGGCAGGTGAGAACGATGAGGAGGTTGCCGAAGTGACTATTGAAAAAGGCGGAGAATGGGATGTTTTCTCCGCTCCTGTAAAATCTGAAGTAACAGCTGTTCAGGATCTGATCGTGCAACTTAAAAGTGGTGCCGGAGTTGAGGTAGACTGGATTCAGTTTGAAAAATAGAATGGGATGATAATTGGCGAGATCAACATAATGATAAAAAGAAATTCCGGTTTGGGGTTTTCCGTATTCCTGGGAATGCTGTTTTTGATCTCACCCTTTAAATCCTGGAGTCAGGGAGATTCCAAATTTAAACTCTGGTATGACAAACCTGCTGAAAATTGGGTAGAGGCACTTCCTGTTGGAAACGGCCGATTGGGTGCAATGGTTTATGGAGATCCACGGGAAGAGGTTATTCAGTTAAACGAAAATACCGTCTGGGCCGGTGGACCTAACCGAAATTATAATCCGGAAGCCAAAGAATATTTACCCGAAGTCCAAGAACTTCTGTTTGAAGGAAAAAGCGCAGAAGCCCAGGAGCTGGTCAATGAACATTTTATAAGTAAAAAATCCCACGGAATGCCTTATCAAACCGTTGGAAACTTAAAATTATCTTTTCCCAATCACGATAATTATACTGATTATTACCGGGAACTCGACCTGGAAACTGCGGTTACAACCACTCGCTACAAAGCTGGAGGAGTAGGATATGAAACCAGAGTTTTTGCTTCCCATCCCGACCAGGTTATTGTAGTAGAAATTAAGGCAGACAAACCCGGAGCTTTAAATTTCACCGCCACGATGGATCGACCGGGAGGCGCCGAAGTTTCAGCTGAAATTGGAACATTAAAATTAAATGGAAAAACCAGCGATTTTGAAGGAGTAGAAGGGAAGGTTGAATTTCAGGCCATCACTAAAATTCAGACTGAAGGTGGAGAATTGATTTCAGAAAATAATACCCTTAAAATTCAGAATGCGAATAGCGCTACGATGTATATTTCCATCGCGTCTAACTTTAAAAATTACAAGGATCTAAGCATTGATGAAGAAGCAAAAGCAGAGAAATATCTTTCAGCACTAGAAAAAAAGAGATCAGAAGAGATCTACCAAACCCACCTGGAAGATTATCAAACCTATTTTAACCGGGTGTCCCTGGATTTAGGTGAAACCGAAGCGGCGAAGTTACCAACAAATGAAAGGATCATAAAATTCAAAACCGGAGATGATCCTGGCCTGGTTTCCCTGTATTTCCAGTTTGGCCGTTATCTTTTAATTACCTCCTCCAGGGCCGGAACTCAACCCGCCAACCTGCAGGGAATCTGGAATGACCAATTAACTCCTGCCTGGGATAGTAAATACACCGTAAATATCAATGCCGAAATGAATTACTGGCCGGCGGAGATCACAAATCTGCCCGAATTTCACGAGCCACTGATACAAATGGTGAAGGAGCTTTCAGAAGTCGGAAGAAAAACCGCAAAAGATATGTATGGCGCAGAAGGTTGGGTGATGCATCATAATACAGACATTTGGCGAATGACCGGAGCGATAGATGGCTCTTACTGGGGAATGTGGCCAATGGGAGGAGTCTGGCTTTCCCAGCATTTATTCGACAAATACGATTTTTCCGGAGATAAAGAATTCTTGAGATTTGCTTATCCCATAGTAAAAGAAGCTTCAAGATTCTACCTGGATTTTATGATCAAAGAACCAGAGAATAACTGGCTGGTAGTATCGCCGTCCATTTCCCCGGAACACGCTCCCACTGCACATCCGAAATCTTCCTTGATTTACGGAGCGACTATGGATAATCAACTTATTTTCGACTTGTTTTCAAGAACAGCAAAGGCGGCAGAAATACTGGGAGAGGATGAAGCTTTTATAGCTGAGTTAAATGAAAAACTTCAGCAATTGCCTCCAATGCAAATTGGAAGTTGGGGCCAGTTACAGGAATGGATAAAAGATTGGGATGATCCCAATAGCGATCACAGGCACGTTTCACATTTATACGGACTTTACCCGTCCAACCAGATTTCACCATACCGAAATCCGGAATTATTTGAGGCTGCGAAGACTTCCCTGGGGGCGCGGGGAGATGAATCCACCGGCTGGTCTATGGGCTGGAAGGTGAACCTGTGGGCGAGATTACTGGACGGGGATCACGCCCTGAAATTAATTAAAGATCAGTTAACCCCTTCAATGCAGGAAGGGCATAGCGAAAAAGGCGGCACGTACCCCAATCTTTTTGATGCCCATCCTCCTTTTCAAATTGATGGAAATTTTGGCTGCACTGCTGGGATTGCCGAGATGCTTGTACAAAGTCATGATGGTGCCATTCATTTACTACCTGCCTTGCCTGAAGCCTGGAGCGAAGGAATAGTTTCCGGAATTAGAGCTCGTGGAGGTTTTGAAGTGGATCTTGAATGGGAGAATAACAAGCCTGCAAATATTCTTATAAAATCTGAATTAGGTGGTGTTGCAAGGATTCGATCTTATCATCCATTAGCTGGGAAAGGTTTGAAAGAGGCAACGGGTGATAATGATAATCCGTACTATGAGCTGTCCGAAATAAAAGAACCAATAATTCCTGACGGATTGGAGGTGCAGAAACCAACCTTAAGTAAGGTTTATGAATACGATCTTGAAACCTCGAAAGAGAAAGAATATGTTATTAAAATTCATAACCATAATCAATCTGATAATTAATAAGGATAATAATTTTTAAAACATGAAAATAAAGATTCTTCTCTTTATAGGATCCTTACTTGCAATATGGCAAACCTCTGCCCAGGATTCTAATTTTCATATTTATCAGGCTTTTGGTCAGTCCAATATGGAAGGGCATGCGAAATTTGAACCTCAGGATACGGTTGCTTTAAGCGAAAGGTTTAAGGTGCTTCAGGCGGTTGATTGTCCCGATCTGGATCGAAAAAAGGGAAATTGGTATACCGCTAAACCGCCACTTTCTCGATGTAATACAGGATTAACGCCAACCGATTACTTTGGAAGGGAAATGATCAACAATTTACCGGAGAATATTAAAGTAGGAGTGGTAAATGTTTCTGTAGGAGGCACAAAAATTGAACTTTTTGACAAGGGGAATTTTGAATCGTATGTTGAATCTGCTCCGGACTGGCTAAAAAATACTGTGAAGCAATATGACGGTAATCCTTATGGCCGGCTGGTTGAATTGGCTAAAATAGCACAAAGGGATGGGGTGATAAAGGGAATATTACTGCATCAGGGGGAGTCAAATACAGGGGATACTTTATGGCCTCAAAAAGTCAAGGACGTTTATGACGATCTTATTGCAGACCTGAACCTTGATCCTGCTAAAGTTCCTTTGCTTGCAGGGGAAATGGTTAGTAAAGAGGAGGGAGGCGTCTGTGCCAGCATGAATGAGATCATCGCAAAATTGCCGGAAGTGATTCCCAATAGTTACGTAGTTTCTTCAGAAGGTTGCACCGCCATGAAGGATAATCTTCATTTTACGCCGGAAGGTTACCGGAAACTAGGAAGACGTTATGGGAAAAAAATGTTAGAAGCACAAGGATATAAAGGTCTGGAAAGGAAAGCCCCTGAAGGTTTTGATGTAAGAAGAGAAAACATTGCGCGCGGAAAGATTGATAGCATAAATTATAAATCCCAAACTGTAGGCACTACCCGGAAAGCTTTGGTCTACACCCCACCACAATATTCTAAAAACAAAAAATATCCTGTCCTGTATCTTTTACATGGTATTGGAGGTGATGAGAAGGAATGGCTGCGAGGTGGCAACCCACATGTGATCTTGGATAATTTATATGCCGATGGTAAGGCAGAACCAATGATCGTAGTGATGCCAAATGGGAGAGCTATGAAAGATGATCGCGCAGTGGGAAATATTTTTGACAGCACAAAGGTTGCCGCCTTTGCAACATTTGAAGAGGATCTTCTTAATGATCTGATTCCATTTATAGAAAAAAACTACCCGGTAATTGAGAATAGTGAGAACCGGGCTATTGCCGGACTTTCTATGGGTGGAGGACAGACTTTAAATTTTGGCCTGGGAAACCTGGATACTTTCTCATGGGTAGGTGCATTCTCAGCAGCGCCAAATACCAAAAGTCCTGAAAACTTGGTTTCACAGCCTGAAAAAGCCAAAAATAAGCTCAATTTGCTGTGGATATCCTGTGGAGATAAGGACAACCTGCTACCTATTAGTCAGCGAACTCATGAGTATCTGGTAGAAAAAGAGGTGCCACATATTTATTATATTGAGCCGGGAGGTCATGATTTTAAGGTTTGGAAAAATGGGTTATACATGTTTTCAAAACTTCTGTTTAAACCTGTAGATACTTCATTATTTAATAAATACAGTTTACTGGGGACACCCGCTTCGACAAATGTGGGTAATTCAAAATACCCTCAGATATTACCCGATGGCCGTGCTAATTTTCGTCTTAAAGCTCCTGCGGCAAGAGATGTAAAGCTGGATTTGGGCCGTAAATATGATATGGACAAGAACAGTGAGGGTGTCTGGGAAGTCACCACCGATTCCCTGAGTGAAGGTTTTCATTATTATTCTTTAATTATTGATGGAGTATCTGTTGCCGATCCCAATAGTGAAACATTCTATGGAATGGGAAGAAAGGCCAGCGGCATTGAGGTGCCTTTTAGAGGTGACGATTATTATACTTTGAAAAATGTACCCCATGGAGATGTGAGAATGGAACAATACTTCTCTCCTGTTTTGAACAGCTGGCGAAAGTTCTTCGTGTATACTCCACCGGGATATGATAAGGAGATCAATAAAAAGTACCCTGCACTTTATATCTATCATGGTGGCGGTGAAGATGAAAGAGGATGGGTGGAACAGGGAAGAACTAATATAATTCTGGATAATCTTATTGCTGAAGGCAAAGCAGAACCTATGTTGGTGATCATGCCGGACGGGAATATGCCTGTTACAGGATTTAGTGAAAACGGACTCAGGATGTTTGAAAGGGAATTAAAGGAAGGCCTGATCCCTTTTGTTGAAAATAAGTATCGGGTTATCGATAATGCAGAGAACAGAGCCCTTGCAGGTTTATCCATGGGGGGACTTCAAACGCTTTACGCGGGAGTACAGAATACAGATCTATTCTCTTACCTAGGGGTTTTCAGTTCAGGATGGTTCGCCAATGATAATGAAATAGCTGAGGGACAGTATAAATTCATGGCTGAAAATTCAGAAAAGATAAATAAGGATCTTAATGAATTCTGGTTATCTATGGGAGGTAAGGAAGATATTGCTTTTAATAATAACAAAGTTATGATGCAGCGATTTGATGAGATGGGTATTGATTATATCTATAGTGAATATCCCGGAGGCCATACCTGGCCAGTGTGGAGAAATGACTTATATAGATTCGCACCATTACTGTTTAAAAACTGAATACTGAAATAAGAGTCAATTAGGGAACCTGTAAATACGTAATTATGAGACATCAAATATTGCTGTTATCTTTTATTTTTTCCAGTGCCTTTTGTTTTTCACAAACAGGAGAGGAAAAAGTTGTGGAGGATTTCGAGCCTTCTGTCGTTAACCAGCCGGGAAAGGAATTTCCCAAGGTGAATTCAGAGGGAAGAGTGAGGGTGCAGATAGAAGCTCCCGAAGCAAACACTGTACAATTGGATATTGGCGGCGTAAAATACGATCTGCAAAAGGATGACAAAGGTGTGTGGATAGGAGAGTCGGCGCCGCAGGATGAAGGATTTCATTATTATCAGCTGAATATAGATGGCGCTTCGATACCAGATCCCGGTTCTAAATATTATTATGGTGCGGGCCGTTGGGGGAGCGGGATTGAAATTCCTGCGAACGATAAAGAGATTTATGCATTGAATAATGTTCCCCACGGTACCGTCTCTGAAAATCTATATTTTTCTGAAATTACTCAGCAATGGAGACGAAATTTCGTCTATACCCCTCCCGGATATTTTGAGAATTTAGATAAGGAGTATCCTGTGCTTTATCTTCAGCATGGGAGTTATGAAGATGAAACCGGCTGGTCCTCTCAGGGTCATGCAAACCTGATTTTGGATAACCTGATTGCTTCAGGTGATGCAGTACCTATGATCATCGTTATGGATAATGGCTATGCCTATAGACCTGAAGATCTGGAAAATACTTCAGAAAATCGTCCGCGGTCATCTTTTGAGAATGTGCTCATTGAGGAAGTAATCCCTCAAATTGATCATAAATTCAGAACGATTGCTGATCGGGAGCACCGGGCCATCGCCGGGCTTTCCATGGGTGCCAGCCAAACCATGAGCATTATTATGAACAACCTGGATCATTTTTCTTATTACGGCGGTTTTAGCGGCACGGCAAATTTTCCCGGCGATAAAGAACTTGATGCCGGAACTTTTTTGAATGGTGCCTTTAGCAATGCTGAAGATGTTGAGGAAAAATTGAATGTGATCTTTTTAAGCCTGGGTACCAAAGAGGCTGAAGTTTTCTTTAAAACCGTAAATGCATTTCGTGATATGCTTGAAAAACAGGATATTGAATATGTTTTATACTCATCTCCTGAAACCGGCCACGAATGGTTAACCTGGAGAAGAAGTTTATATCAATATGCACAATTATTATTTAATGAGTAACGGAAAGCATATTTCCAGCGCACAATAAAAGATTAAAATTTGACTAAAAATTCATTAACTGTAAAAAAATATACTATGAGGATTCAAAAAATTTTAACCGGCTTCAGCTTTATCTTGGCAGTGGGGACAGGCTTTTCCCAAAACCCTATTATCGAGACCCCTTTTACGGCCGATCCGGCACCGATTGTACATAATGACACATTATACCTGTACACCAGTCATGATACAGCATCTGTAGCTTCCACTAATTATGAAATGAAAGACTGGTTGGTATTTTCTACTACAGATATGAAGAACTGGACTAATCACGGTCCCAAACTCTCGCCTAAAGATTTCTCCTGGGCAACCGGAGATGCCTATGCAGCCGAGGTTGAGGAAAGGGATGGAAAATTCTATTTTTATGTTTCCACTTTTCATAAGGAGGATGACAGGAGTAGCGGTGGTGGAGCAATAGGAGTAGCAGTTGCCGATTCACCTCTTGGACCATTTAAGGATGCCAAAGGAGAAGCATTGATATACAATGAAATGACTACAGATAATCCACATGGCTGGGATGATATAGATCCTTCAGTATTTGTAGATGATGATGGACAGGCATATATGTACTGGGGTAATGGCAGTCTTAAAACTGTTAAATTGAAAGATAACATGGTGGAATTAGATGGTCCTATTCAGTATGATAATCCTAAGAATTTTATAGAAGGCCCCTGGGTTTACAAAAGAAAAGGAATCTATTATTTAGTCTATGCCAGCAAGGGAGAAGAGCGTGAAAGAATTGAATATGCAACCTCAGATAGTCCGGTAGGTCCCTGGGAGTATCAGGGAATTATAACCGGTAGTGCACCAAATAGTTTTACAATACATCCGGGAATTATCGAGTACAAAGGAAAGGACTATTTCTTTTACCATAACGGAGTGTTACCTACAGGAGGAAGTTATCGTCGCTCTGTCGCGGTAGATTACATGCATTACAATGATGACGGTACTATCCAGAGAGTAGAACAAACCGAAGAAGGGGTAGCGCCCATAGAGTAATTCTTTACCATTAAATCCCTGATCTAACTTCGAACAGGTGCCAAACCGTCAAGTCATTGGAGATAATCTGTAAGTACTCAATAATTAAAAACCCGGAAAAATGAAAAAAATATTTTTATCCTGTTTAAGTATTATCGCTCTGGTATTTTTTCCCTCAGACTCAATTGCACAAAATTGTGATGAGGAAGTAAAAGATCCACGTGGAAAAATGGAGCCCTGGACAAAGGGGGCCTGGGAAACCGGGGAATACCGAAACCTTTTCTTAGAAGCCGGTTATTCACAAGAAGATATTGACGCCAAACTGGCAAAAGCCTACTACGATGTTTTTGAAGGGCCTGAAAGAGTGTATTTTGAAGTTGAGGATTCTCTGGCCTATGTTTCTGATTTAAAAAATGAAGATGCCCGGACTGAAGGTCTTTCTTATGGTCTCATGGTCGCAGTTCAATTCGATAAAAAGGAGGTATTTGACCGACTTTGGCGTTGGACAGTAAAATATATGCAACATCAGGAAGGACCTCGAGAAGGCTATTTTGCCTGGAGTGTGGATCCTAAAACCGGAGAAAAGAATGCCGAAGGATCAGCCTCAGACGGGGAATTGTTTTTTGTAACTGCACTACTTTTCGCTTCAAATCTCTGGGGTAATGATACAGGGATAGACTATTATGCGGAAGCAAGGAGAATTTTGGATGCTATGTGGAGTAAAGATGGCACTGAAGGCGTGCGAAATGTGTTTAATGTGGAACACAAGCAGATTAATTTTGTGCCTCATGATGGCGGGTATGACTGGACCGACCCATCTTACCATGTCCCCGCTTTCCTTGAGATTTGGGCAGAATATGCCAACGATGGTCATGAAGAGTTTTATAGTGCGGCCGCCGATACTGCCCGGGTGTTTTTACATCGTGCAACACACCCTGAAACCGGGTTAACCCCAGATTATGCCGAATTTAGTGGTGCGCCACACAGCCGTGGTCAAATGGGGGACGCATTTAGGTACGATTCCTGGCGAGTTCCTATGAACATAGCTATGGATTACAGTTGGTTTGCAAAAGACAAGGAATGGCAACAACAATATGCAAACCGAATTCAAAATTTCCTATACTGTGAAGGTATTGAAACTTACGTAGATCAATATAACATAGATGGATCAACTCCAGACTGGATACTTCCCGCAGGAGGCTATCAAAAATTAAGGCATTCCCTTGGTTTGGTTTCCACTGCCGGCACAGCCTCTTTAATGGCTACACATCCTAAAGGTTGGAAGTTTGTTGACGAGGTGTGGAATGCCAAATTGGAACCGTATGAAGATGGATATTTTGATCCTTATTTTGATGGGCTTATGTACCTATTCAGCCTTATGCACCTAAGTGGAAATTATCAGATAATTACTCCTGAAATGGGTCCAAAGTAATGCGAAAGTGTCTACGATGTATTGTGGTTTTGTAAATTAATGGAAACAGAAAAAATTATTGAGCATTAAATATTTTAAATTAATAAGTCATGAAAATTATAAGCCTATTTTTTTCCCTTTTTATGTGCCATGCTTTGGTGCTAGCACAGGAGACGATAATAACTGTGAGTCAAGACCAGGAGGCTCCTGTCATTAGTAAACATATCTATGGCCATTTTGCCGAACATCTTGGCAGGTCAATTTACGACGGATTTTATGTAGGGGATACAAGTGCCATTCCTAATAAAGATGGTGTGAGAAAGGATATTATTAAGGCTTTAAAGGAAATCCAAATACCTAACCTGAGATGGCCCGGTGGATGCTTTGCCGACACGTACCAATGGAAAGATGGTATTGGTCCACAAGAAGACAGGCCTACTATGGTAAACGCATGGTGGGGTGGGGTGACAGAGGATAATAGCTTTGGCACTCATAATTTCCTGAACCTATGTGAAGAACTGGGAGCTGAGCCTTTTATTTCTGCAAATGTAGGTAGTGGAACGGTTCAGGATTTTATGGACTGGGTGCAGTATACTAATCACCCTGAAGGAAGTCCTATGGCCAAGCTGAGAAAAGAAAATGGAAGGGAAGAGCCGTGGAATGTAAAATATTGGGGAATTGGAAATGAAATGTGGGGCTGTGGCGGCAATATGACAGTCGAATATTATACCAACATCTACAAGCAATATGCAACGTTTATGGGCAGTGGAGGAAATGAAGATGAACTCTATAGAATTGCTGCCGGAGCTACGGGAGACGACTATCATTGGACAGAAGTTCTAATGCGTGATGTGCCAAAATCACTTATTGAAGCAGTTGGATTACACCATTACGCAGTAATAGATTGGGAAGAAAAAGGACCAGCCACAGGATATGATGAGGAGATCTATTTTAAAAGCATGAAAGAAGCCCTTAAAATGGATGAATTCGTAAGAAAACATATCGAGGTAATGGAGAAATATGATCCGGAAAAAGAAGTAGATCTTGTTGTAGATGAATGGGGCGGATGGTATGATGTTGAAGAAGGCACCAACCCGGGATTTTTATATCAGCAGAACACTATGAGAGATGCTATGATTGCCGGGGCGACCCTTAATATCTTCAATAATCATAGTGAAAGGGTGAAAATGGCCAATATTGCTCAGACGGTTAATGTTTTACAGGCAGTAGTACTTACCGAGGGAGAGAAAATGATCCTCACCCCAACCTACCACGTCTTTAAGATGTATACGGTACACCACGATGCACAGTTGTTACCGGTAAAGTTTGATTCTCCGGAATATATGTTTGAAGGTGAATCTTTACCGGCAATTTCTGTTTCAGCTTCTAAGGATGAAGCTGGAAACACCAATATTTCTCTCGTTAATATTGATGCTAAGAAGGAACATAAGGTTCAATTTGATTTGGCAGGCCTGGATGTGAAAAATATAGAAGGGCAAATTCTAAGATCGGATAAGATCCAGGATCATAATACTTTTGACGACCCCGATAATATTAACATCACTGAATTCAAAGATTTTGAACTTAGTGATGGTAATCTTGAAGTTAGTCTGCCACCGTTTTCTGTGGTTGTGTTATCTTCTAAATAGTGCTATTATGAAATCATTCTTTGCTGACATGAGAACAAATCTTTTAGGCTTAATCGTTTTTTTTGCTGCTTCAGCAATGCTGGGGCAGCAGTCGAAAATAGAAACTTTTAAGCTTGAAGATGTCAGCTTAGAGGAGGGACCTTTTCGGAATGCGATGTTAGTCGATTTAAACTATATTTTAGAGTTAGATCCCGACAAACTTTTAGCACCTTTTTTATGGGAAGCCGGATTAAATCCAAAAGAAGAAAGTTATCCTAATTGGGAAGATTCAGGTCTTGACGGCCATATTGGAGGGCACTATCTTACCGCCCTGGCACAAATGCAGGCTTCGGCGGGAAGTAAAAAAGCAGATTCCCTGCTTACATACAGTTTAAATGAACTAGAAAGAGTGCAGGAGGCGAATGGGGACGGTTATATTGGAGGAGTTCCCGGCAGTAAAGAACTATGGAGTGAAATTGCTAAAGGCAATATTGATGCAGCAAGTTTTAACCTGAATGGCAAATGGGTGCCTTTATATAATATTCATAAAACTTATGCGGGACTTCGAGATGCCCACGAAATTTCCGGAAAAGTCAAAGCCAAAGAAATGTTGGTCAAATTTTCTGACTGGATGCTGGAGGTTACCAAAGATTTTTCCGAAGAGCAAATCCAGGAATTATTGGTTTCTGAACACGGCGGGTTAAATGAAGTTTTTGCCGACGTCGCAGAAATCACAGGAGATGAAAAGTATCTGAAACTAGCCTATAAATTTTCACATCGAAAATTGCTGGAACCCTTAGCTTCCAAGAATGATATTCTCAACGGGATGCACGCTAATACCCAAATACCTAAAGTTATTGGATTTGAAACAATTGCCAGCTTAGATAATAATGAAAATTTTCATGAAGCGACCACTTATTTTTGGAACAATGTCGTCAATAAACGTTCGGTAGCCATAGGAGGAAACAGCGTAAGAGAACATTTTCATCCCAAGAATGACTTTTCGGAAATGATTTCCAGCGTACAGGGACCTGAGACCTGCAATACCTACAACATGCTTAAACTGAGCAAAAAATTGTTTGAAGCAGAGGGATTGGAAAAATATATTGATTATTATGAGGAAGGTCTTTACAATCATATTCTCTCCTCACAACATCCTGAAAAAGGAGGCTTCGTGTATTTTACTCCCATGCGCCCCGGACATTATAGGGTATATTCCCAGCCGGAAACCAGCTTTTGGTGCTGCGTTGGATCGGGAATAGAAAATCATGGAAAATATAATGAGCTTATTTATGCTCATACAGATGATGAACTCTATGTAAATCTTTTTATTCCTTCTACTTTGAATTGGAAAGACAAAGGATTTAAGCTAAGGCAGGAGACCAATTTTCCGAATGAGGAATCAACAACCTTTTTTGTTGAGAGTAAAAGACCTCAAAAATTGGGCATCAAAATAAGATATCCTCAATGGGTTATGCCAGGGAAATTGTCAGTCCTGGTAAATGGTGATTCAGTAGAAGTTACTGCAGAGCCTGGTAGCTTTATCTCTCTCAATAGAACATGGGAAAACACAGACAAAATAGAAGTTAAACTTCCAATGCATCTCTCTTCAGAAAGATTGCCAGACGGTTCCGATTATAAAGCTTTAAAATATGGACCTGTCGTCCTTGCTGCGAAAACCGGAAATCAGGACATGGATGGCCTTTTCGCTGATGCCAGTAGGGGAGGCCACATTGCTGCAGGAAAGGAGATACCCTTAACCGAAATGCCGTTCTTCTTGTCTGATAAGACAGAAGAAATTGAAAAGCTTGTAAAAAAGGTTCCGGGGAAAGCCTTGACATTTACCGCATCTGAGGTTTTATATCCTTCCAAATTTAAAGGTCTCGAATTTATCCCATTTTACAGGCTCCATGATTCCCGGTATGTAATTTATCTTCCTTTAGAAACTACTGAAGGAATTCAGAAAATCAGGAAGCAACTTAAACAAAAGGAGAATGAAGAAAATATGTTGGCTGCAATGACCATAGATAGAGTTGCTCCCGGCGAACAACAGCCCGAGTCCGATCATTTTATTGAAAGCGAAGATTCCAATATTGGGGTTAATCGGGACAGACACTGGCGGGATGCTGAAGGCTGGTTCAGCTATCGTCTTGTGGACAATGATAAGCAGGCACGCACCCTTAGAATAACTTATTTTGGAGGAGACAACGATCGTAATTTTAAAGTTCTGGTGAATGAGGAGGTAATTGCTGAAGAGAGTTTCCATGGATTAGAAGGAAACCGCTTCTTTGAAAAGAATTATACACTTCCAGCAGGACTTGTACAGGAGAGTAATGGATTAATTAAAATAAAATTTGAAGCACTTCCGGGCTCACGCACTGCCGGAATATACGACGTCAGATTAATGAAAAATTAAAAATGAAGATTAAATATGGGTGGTCGGGGTGAAAATCCAGAACACTTTTTAAAATTAATAAGCTTTGAATTTTTTATAAAGGAAGAAATTATATGAAAAGTTATGTAATAGGACTGGATTATGGGACAGATTCAGTACGAGCTGTTTTAATAAATACCGGGGACGGAGCAGAACTTGCTAAAGCAGTCTATCTGTATCCAAGATGGAAAGCAAAAAAATTCTGTGAACCAGCCGCTAACCAGTTCCGCCAACATCCCTTAGATCACATAGAGGGTCTGGAAAACACGATTAAAGAAGTGATCAAAAATAGTAAGGTTGATCCCAAACTGGTTAAGGGTATTTGTGTGGATACAACAGGTTCATCGCCAATACCCGTGGATAGTAAAGGAGAACCTCTTTCCCTGCAGGAGAAGTTTAAAGAGAATCCTAATGCCATGATGGTATTATGGAAAGACCATACAGCCATTCAAGAGGCCAATGAAATCAATGCTCTGGCCGCAAATTGGGGAGGTGAAGAGTATACCAAATATGAAGGAGGAATTTATTCTTCCGAATGGTTTTGGGCGAAGATTCTGCACATCGCCAGAGAAGATCAGGAAGTAAAAAATGCCGCTTTTTCATGGATGGAGCATTGTGATCTCATGACTTTTATACTTTGTGGGAGTTCCGATTTAGCATCCTTTAAAAGGAGCCGTTGCGCTGCAGGTCATAAAGCTATGTGGCATGAGGAGTGGGGAGGATTACCTTCTAAAGAGTTTTTGCGACAGCTGGATCCTTACCTGGCCGAATTAAGAGATCGTCTTTATGAAAAAACATATACATCAAATGAGGTTGCCGGCAATCTTAGTGAAGAATGGGCGCAGCGCTTAGGACTGACTACAGATACTGTTATTGCTGTAGGAACATTTGACGCACATGCGGGTGCTATTGGAGCTAAAATTGAAGAATATGCGCTGGTAAGGGTTATGGGTACTTCTACCTGTGATATCATTGTCTCTTCAAAAGAAGTCATTGGAACTAACACCGTAAGGGGAATTTGCGGACAGGTAGATGGCTCTGTTATTCCCGGTCTAATTGGCCTGGAAGCAGGACAATCGGCATTTGGAGATTTGCTGGCATGGTTCAAGGATGTCCTTTCATGGCCATTAGATAATTTGGTGTACACATCCGATGTACTTTCTGATGCACAGAAATCTCAATTGAGAGAGGAAATTGAACAAAACTTCATAAAAACCTTGTCCGAACAAGCTGAAAAAATTGAACTCTCCGAAAGTATTCCGGTTGCGCTGGACTGGATCAATGGACGCAGAACGCCCGATGCTAATCAGGAATTAAAAAGTGCTATAAGTAATTTATCTCTTGGCAGTAAAGCCCCCCATATTTTTAAGGCCCTGGTCAATGCAATCTGTTTTGGGTCCAAAATGATTGTAGACAGATTTGAACAGGAGGACGTTAAAATTGAATCTGTTATCGGAATTGGAGGAGTAGCGAGGAAATCCCCATTTATTATGCAAACACTTTCTAATGTCTTAAAAATGCCAATAAAAGTGGCTTCTTCAGATGAAGCACCTGCTTTGGGAGCGGCTATTTATGCTGCAGTGGCGGCAGGTCTTTACCCAAATGTCATAGAGGCAGGAAGGAAGCTGGGAAGTTCGTATGAAGCAGAATATTATCCTCAGCAAGGAAATTTGGAAGAGCTTGAAAATCATTTACAGGCATATAGGGAATTAAGTTCCTTTATTGAAGAAACCGTTAACGCCAAAAAACAGCTGATATGATTTCACAATTTAAAACACTGAAAGAGGAGTGTTATGAGGCCAATATTCAACTTAATAATCTTGGATTGGTCATTTATACTTTTGGAAACGTAAGTGCTGTAGATCGGGGAAGAGGAGTTTTTGCGATAAAACCCAGTGGAGTTCCTTACGAAGACCTAAAGCCGGAAGATATTGTAATACTTGATTTTGAGAACAATGTGGTTGAAGGTAAAATGCGACCTTCTTCAGATACCAAGACTCACGCGTACCTCTACAAAAACTGGGAAGATATTGGAGGAATAGCCCACACCCATGCAACTTATTCTGTAGCCTGGGCCCAGGCGCAGAGGGATATCCCTATTTTCGGAACCACGCATGCAGATCATCTTACTGCCGATATTCCGTGCGCACCTCCTATGAAGGATGAACTAATAGCCGGTAATTATGAACACAATACAGGAATTCAAATCCTGGATTGTTTTAAGGAAAAACAGATTTCCCATACCGAGGTTCAAATGGTACTTTTAGGTAATCATGGTCCGTTTACCTGGGGTGAAAATGCTGCCAAGGCAGTATATAATAGTAAGGTTTTGGAAGAGGTGGCAAAAATGGCATTTTTGACACGTCAGATAAATCCTGAGGCACCCCGTTTAAAAGATTCACTTATTAAAAAACACTACGAGCGTAAGCACGGCAAAGATGCTTATTACGGTCAAAAATAATTCACTAAAATGATAGATATACAAAAAAAGGAGATCTGGTTTGTCACAGGAAGTCAGCATCTCTATGGGGAAGAAACACTTAGACAGGTTGCTAAGAATTCTTCAGAAATAGTTAAAGGTTTAAACAACAGTGAACTTGTACCTTTAAAAATAATCCATAAAGACACGGTAAAGACTCCCGATGAAATCACTCTTTTACTTCAGCAAGCTAACGCGGCACAGGAGTGTATTGGAATTATTACATGGATGCACACCTTCTCACCGGCTAAAATGTGGATTAATGGTTTAAGCATTTTAAAGAAACCAATTTGTCACCTGCACACTCAGTTTAATGCTGAAATTCCCTGGGATAAGATTGATATGGACTTTATGAACCTGAACCAGTCAGCGCATGGAGACCGGGAATTCGGGTTCATAATGTCCAGGATGCGAAAAAAGAGGAAAGTTATTGTGGGTCATTGGAAGACTGAAGCTACCCAGAAAAAATTGGGTAACTGGCAGAGAGTAGCTTTAGGATGGGATGAACTTCAGAATCTCAAAGTGGCAAGGATCGGCGATAACATGAGACAGGTAGCCGTTACGGAAGGTGATAAAGTAGCTGCCCAAATTAAATTTGGTGTTGAGGTCAATGGTTATGACTCTTCCGATGTTGTAAAACATATCGAAGCGGTATCAGATTCAGATTTGAAGAAGCTTCTGAAAGAATATGAAGATTCTTATAAGTTAGCAGACTCCTTAAAAGAAGACGGAAAAAACCGCCAGTCCCTTATCGAGGCGGCCAGAATAGAACTTGGTCTTAGAGCCTTTTTAGAAGAGGGAGGTTTTAAAGCTTTTACAGACACTTTTGAAAATTTGGGTGAGCTAAAGCAGTTGCCGGGACTGGCAGTTCAAAGACTAATGGCAGACGGTTATGGCTTTGGAGCCGAGGGAGATTGGAAGACAGCTGCCCTGTTGAGGGCCATGAAGGTAATGTCCCCGGGAATGGACGGGGGAACCTCTTTTATGGAAGATTATACGAATCATTTCACAGGAGGACGTGATTACGTGCTTGGATCCCACATGCTCGAGATCTGTCCAACAATTGCCGATGGAAAACCGTCTTGCGAAGTTCATCCCCTGGGTATCGGAGGAAAAGAAGATCCTGTAAGACTGGTTTTTAATTCTCCTAAAGGTCCTGCCCTTAATGCCTCATTAATTGATATGGGGAACAGGTTCAGACTTATTGTTAATGAAGTGGAAGCAGTAGAGCCGGAAGCAGATCTTCCTAATCTTCCTGTAGCACGGGTGCTTTGGGACCCAAAGCCGGATCTGGACACAGCAGCAACTTCATGGATCCTAGCCGGGGGAGCGCATCATACTGTTTATACGCAGGCTTTGACAACAGAATTTCTGGAAGATTTTGCCGATATCGCCGGAATCGAACTTCTTGTAATAGATCAGGATACAAAGGTGCGAACTTTCAAAGATACCCTTAACGCTAATGAAGCTTATTACCACTTGTTCCAGCACGGAATGTAACTAACCAATTCAATTTAAATGAAAACTTCAAACATTAATCTATTCAAAACGGCATTTTTGGCCATAATTTTAATTTTTGCCAGTTGCAAAAATTCTGAAAAAGACAACATTTCGACCGTTGAAAACGAAGTTGAAGAAACAGAATTCAGCATCACTGAAGAAAGTTTTGGAACGACCTCAGGTGGTGAAGCAGTAAAAAAATACATCATCACAAACGGAAGCGGACTTGAAATGAGTGTGATCTCCTACGGCGGGATCATTACTTCCCTGAAGGTTCCTGACGAAGGTGGCAATTATGAAGATGTCGTCCTTGGTCTGGACGCAATATCTCAATATGAGGAAGGAAGTCCATACTTCGGGGCAATAATTGGACGCTATGGCAACCGGATTGCCAAAGGTAGATTTTCTCTGGAAGGTGAGGAATACGTTTTGGAGACCAATGACGGTCTAAATCACCTTCATGGTGGAGAAATAGGATTTGATAAGGTTATCTGGAGTGTGGAGCCTATAGAGGGAACAGACTCGGCTTCTCTAAGACTTACCCATACGAGTCCCGACGGGGCGGGCGGTTATCCCGGCACTTTAGAAACAACGGTTATATATACTCTGAATGAAGACAACTCCCTTGACATTGAGTACGAGGCAACAACCGATAAAACAACTATTGTCAACCTTACTCAACACTCTTATTTTAATCTGTCCGGTGATTTCAGTGAGACAATTCTTGATCACGTAGTAGAAATCAATGCTGACCAATTTTTACCGGTTGGAGAAACTTTAATTCCTACAGGAGAATTAAGATCTGTTGAAGGAACTCCTTTTGATTTTACTGAACCTACAGAGATAGGAGAATTAATTGTTCAGGAAGAGACAAATGAGCAGCTGGGAAGAGGTCCGGGATTTGATCATTGCTGGGTTTTGAATAACCCTGATAGTGGAGTGAGGTATGCAGCTTCTGCTTATCACCCTGAAAGTGGTCGTTTTATGGAAGTCTATACCAATGAACCGGGTCTTCAGTTATATACTGGAAATTTCCTTGATGGGACATTACCGGCAAAAGGTGGTGGTAACTATGAAAAGAGAACAGGGTTCTGTATGGAAACTCAACATTATCCGGACTCTCCCAATCAGGAAGGCTTTCCATCGGTAGTTTTAAAACCCGGTGAAAGGTATTCTTCTACAACTTCTTATAAATTCTCAGTAAAATAATATGCAGACTTTAGATACTTTTGACTGGCTCTCGATTGGTATTTATTTTGCCATTCTTTTAGGGATTGTAGTTTGGGTGATCAGAAAGAAACAATCTAATACAGAAGATTATTTTCTAGCAGGAAGGAATGTTGGATGGTTCGTAGTGGGAGCCTCCATATTTGCCTCAAATATAGGTTCTGAACACGTCGTGGGACTGGCGGGCGCCGGTGCCGGAGACAAGCTCCCCATGTTAATTTATGAAATTCAGGCATGGGTCGTTCTCATCCTGGGATGGGTATTCCTACCTTTTTATGCCAGAAGCGGGGTTTTTACAATGCCCGAATTTCTGGAAAAAAGATTTGATGCCCGCTCCAGGTGGGTGCTTTCCATTTTTTCCATTATTGCTTATGTGCTCACAAAGATTTCGGTAACCATCTACGCGGGAGGAATTGTTGTTTCTGCATTGTTAGGTATAGATTTCTGGACAGGGGCACTTTCTACCGTTATTCTCACTGGTATTTATACAGTGCTTGGCGGGATGAGAGCAGTGGTATATACCGAAACTCTGCAGGCTATAATCCTGGTATTGGGTGCCGCTTCATTAACCTTTATTGGCCTTGATCGGGTAGGAGGCTGGGAGAGTATGGTGGACACAGTTGGTCCCGAATATTTTGATATGTGGCGTCCTGCAACAGATCCCGATTTTCCATGGCCTTCCCTGTTGATCACCAGTACAATCGTGGGGATATGGTATTGGTGTACCGATCAATATATTGTTCAACGGGCATTAACGGCAAGAAATATTAAAGAAGGACGGAGAGGAACTATTTTTGGAGCATTATTAAAATTATTACCTGTATTCCTATTCCTTATTCCGGGGATCATTGCACTTACTCTTAAAATGAGAGGAGAACTCCATTGGGATTCCCCAGATGAAGCTTTTCCTGTTCTTATGAGTAACTTACTACCTTCAGGTCTAAGAGGTCTTGTTGCAGCAGGATTGCTTGCTGCTTTAATGAGTTCTCTCGCATCTGTTTTTAACTCCTGTTCTACTTTATTTACAGTGGACATCTATAAAAAGCTCCGACCAAATACCCCGGAGAAGAAACTTGTAAGAACGGGGCAGATAGCCACAGTGATCATTGTAATCATTGGAATTATCTGGATCCCTATTATGGCCAACATTTCAGGAGTATTGTATGAATATCTGCAAAGTGTGCAGTCATATATTGCACCTCCAATTACTGCAGTTTTCCTTCTGGGAATATTTTACAAGAGAATTAATGCTACAGGAGCCTTTGTGACTTTAATTACAGGTCTTATTGTGGGTGCAGTACGTATCGTTCTTGAGATAACCAAAGAATCCCTTGATCCCGATGGTTTCCTATATGTTGTTGGAGGTAGTAACTTCCTTTCTTTTGGAGCCTGGTTTTTCTTGTTCTGTATCATTCTGATTGTAGTTGTAAGTCATCTTACTGCTATTCCGGCCAAAGAAAAAACCGACAACCTTACTTTTCAGACCATTTCTGAGGAAGAGAAAAGAAATAATAAAAACAGTTATAACTGGAAGGATATTGTTGTCTCCATATTAATCCTAATCATTGTGGCAGCAGTTATGATCTTTTTTAGTTAATTAAAAAACAGGAAATATTTTTCTGTGGCAGTAGAAAATCCAGGAGTTAGGCTAGGCCAACTTCTGGATTTTCAATTTCAATGAATGAGCAGTTGAGGCATTTTAATTTACCGGAATCGCGGAAAGATCTGGTGCAGCTCCGGATGATTGTATGAGTTAATCCTTTTTAAGGTAATATCGCGCTCTACAATCAAAAAAACTCCTCATGATAAGGAGTTTTAATTTAATGCGCAGAATGAAAAGGGATTTCGGCCTTAATTTGTACTAAACAGAGACACATAACTTGCTCCCTCTAATAGGAATTTTGCATTGCCATTCTTTACTGGTACTGATTTTACTTTTTCAAAACCGGAGTTTTTATTGGTAATGTAGAGGTCCATCGACTTAACAGTAGATGGTATTCCTGTTAGGTCTACATTTCTTGTGGCGCCCCTATTCACCAGGTGGATCGTGTAATTTCCTTTACTTTGATCACCAAAAGCGGCAGCTGTCACTTCATCTTTGTCGGCAGTGATGGGGATTGCAAATACACCTTCGGGAGTGGAACCTAATTGTTTTAAATTGAAAAAACGCTGAGTAGGATAGAGTTCGTCTTCATAATTGCCGAAGATTCCACCTCCAGACATTACTGAATAATCTGCCGTAAGTTGCCACTGTAGGATTGTAAGTGGGGTAGCAGTTCTCAAAATTTTTAGGTAAACATCGATTTCATCCAGGGCATAAGTGGGCTCTTCAAATATTTGTGGATATCTCCATGCGCCGGCATCAATACTACCTTCCCCAATAAACAATGGTGCATCTACCCGATTGGAAATATCGGCCCATTTCAAGAGATTTTCGGGGGTCCAGCCACGCCAGGAATGAAAAGATACTCCCCCAATAAAAGGAATTGATTCCGGGTCGGTGGAGGCGAGGGTGGTGAAGTCCCAACCATTTGCATCGGCTGTATCTCCCAGGAGAAATTTTGTTTCCAGACCTTCCTGTCTGAATTTTCGCCCAAGCTCCTTGATCAACTCGTTGTGCTCCTCGGCTGTTTGCCGCACATCAATTCCAAGATCCGATTCATTAAAAGAAAACATCACCGTTTTCACGCCGTATTCCTCTTTTAAAAATAAAATATAAGAAGTTAGAGATTCATAGATTTTTTCCTTTTTTGACAGTTCCAATGGATTTCCCATGCTGCCGTCAGGATGTTTGCCTTTAAAGGGTTCTCCAATTATCGCCCATTCCGGGGCGAACCAGGCAGCCAGAATAACCGGAATTCCCTGCCGGTCGAGTCGTTGCGCCATTTCCATGGCTGCTTTCACCTTTGGATGGAGATTACCCTTTCTGGCCTCTGCCAATGGATCTTCATTTTCATTTTGATGCCACTCACGCCAGGGCATCTCAACCCTGGACCACGCTACCCTGAGGTTTTCAAGGGAATAATCAATTACCTGTGGGTCTGTTTTTGCATTTTGTAATCTAAAATTACCACCAATTCCCGCAAATTTATCTCCTTCCTGTTCCGGATAAATCTTCAGGTTTAAGGCTGAAGTGTCAATATCCCCTTCTGCTTCAATATTAAAAGTATTGCTGAAGGTTTTGTTGGCAGGAATATTTCCGGAAGCCAAAACAAAATCCAATTTAAGACTGGTATTTTCATTACTTCCAGATCTAATAATAACTTCTGTTGGCTTGGCAAAATTAACGGTTAGCTTGCGGGTAGGAGATTGGATAACCACTCCATTGGCCGGGGCTTTATACTGTGCTTCGGAAGTATTAGTGTTTATATCCTGCAAACTGATTTTTTCCGGTGCAATGAAACTAAAAGTTGTTTCCGGTCCAAATTCTTCAGGTAGAGCAATGCTGTAGTAAGCTCCGTCAATAATAGTGTCTTTAGGAGAGCGGAAAGAAATTTCAACTTTTGCAGTGCCTTTTCCAGTAGATTCAATAGAATTTGTCCATTCAATTTCTCCCATCTTATAGGAAAAGATCTTTTTGTTTCCGTTTCTTTTAAAATCAATTTCCTGACCTTCTTTCCGGGTGCGCCATATATCGCCCCATTGATTTTCCACAGCCAGACTACTATTGAATTCCATTAATTGATTGTCTACCTGAATTCCTGTCATATTTCCCCAGGTTGTAAACTCGGCCTGAGCACTGGAGTTCCAGGAGATTAGTATCACTGCGAAAAAGGCAACGGCCTTGATAAAGTTTTTTAAGGGGTTGTAGGTTAATCTGAATTTCATCATTATTTTTTTAAAATTTCTTCAGCCTTGGTTTTATAAGACCTAAAACTGGGTTCTCAAAAAGGGCATTTTTGAAACAATTTATTTTTCATTAAGCAGTTTATCGGCTGCGAGGATCAGGAAGAGATAATCTGTGGTTCCACCACCTAAGACGTATTCCGTTTGCTGCCACAGGAACGGCCACTCAAGCAATTCAGGGAAATCAGGACGAATTAGAGCTGTTCCCGAGCCAATTCCCCCCGGAATATGTGAAAAATCACCTCTGTTAACCCCATACGCCTGAGTAAGAGATCTGGATCCCACTCCCGAGGCAAAGGACGAGGTGTTAACCCCTGGATGAACTCCTAAAACGAAGTTCATGGCACTCAACATGTATTTGGCAGGGAAAATATCAGGGTAGCTGGTATGAAAATAATATTGTTTTACCCCAAAATCCTGAATTCCCCAACCTGCTCCCCAAATGTCGGGCTCATAAGGCATTCCGTAAGGCGTCTTTTTTTCCTGTTCCTGAACAGTCTGTAAGTGTCCTTTTACAGCTGCTCTTACCTTTTCTGTAAAGTTTTCATTATTGATTAACGGAAGAGCGGGACCTACTATCCAACCGGTGCGGGCGATGTTTTCAGCAATAAGATCTGTATTTGCTATAAGAAAATCTGAATATTTTTCCTCTTTTGTGGTTCTCAAAAGTTCCACGGCCAGCATCACTTTTTGAAGCTTATTGTCTGTCTCGGTAATGTCCCAGATCTCTTCGGAAATTTTCAAGCTTTGAAGTGCAAGATCGGGATTATAATCATTCATCACCCTGGCTGCAGCTGCCAATCCTGCTGCAGCGTCCAGTTCCCTTGCCGGATTATTCTCCGTGAAGACCCAACGGTCATCCGGTGCTCCTTCCAGACCCATTGCGATATCCTCATCTTCGGGATCATTTGAAAACGGGACATTGTCACTGTGCGTGACAGGATCACCAAGTAAAATATATTGTCGGTTGGTGGGTACAATAATTCCGCGGTAAAACCTACCGAGGGATTCATAGCCTCCAACGATGGAGAGCAGACCATGTTCAATCTGCTGAAGAATATCTGGTTTTCCATCGGGTCTCAGGATCTCAACAATTCTGGTATCCTGGTCAATGCTGGTGTTATCATAGTCCTCCTGAAATATCTCATAGATGTGAGATAAGCCCTGTACGGTGGCTGCCTGCGACTCTATTCGTAAATCGTAATCTCCCGCGTCATGCCAACCCCCTTGATTCAGTCTTGGCACATGTTCTCCGGGCTCAAACTTGGTGAGCGTTTCAGAGCCCTGAATATATCCGTCAAAATGATTATAATCTGTAGGAGCCATCCGGGCATCATCCATGTGACACAGCCCGTGCCATACCTTATAGCGGTCGTTTACCCGCATATGGCACATTTGAACCGGAAGAAAATATTCAAGAGTTGGCTGCCACACATCTCTTTTGTATACGTCCCTGCTAATCTGAAAAGGCTCTGTGGTATAATCCCCATATTCCAGAACGTACATTCCGGGATCAGTAATATTGGTAAAATCCAGCTGATAATATCTGTACCTCATAAAATCACCCCACAATTCAGGTTGTTGAGAGATAACTTCAGTAAAACCTCCGTCAGATTTTACTTTCAGAAGTTTAATTTGCTTTATGTCGGTGTCATTTTTGTCGGTTTCAACAACGGCTATTTTTTCCTGGGCAGGATGGTAGCCTACCTGGGAAACCTGCACTACGGGATCGTAGGTAAAGTTTTCAATAACATTAGGAGTTACGAGCCATTCGATAGCATTATTTGTAACGTTTGCAGGAACCAGCGACCGGACAATAAACCAGCCATTGCTATGAATGGCACGGCCGTCAAGAAGTTCCAGCTCGTTGTCCTTGAGATTTCGAATAGTTAAGGTTTGTCTAGGGTCTTCGGGTACTATGGTAAGTTCTTTTCCGGTAGCCATCGGTTCGAGACGGTATTCGCCGTCATCGGTATAAAATCCGGGGCCATTTGCCTGCCGGTTGAAGATTCCAAACTCATCTCCCATATAATAAGATTTTCCGAAGAGGATTCCCGGAAAAAGTTCAATGTTCATTCCCACTTTTCCAACCCATTCCTCCGGAAGCGGCTCGTCAAGATCAACTATAATCCTGAAGGATTTACCTTCGGGAAGAACTTTTAAGGTGTATGACATGTCAAGATCGGGATAGATGATCGGGTTGAAGCCCACCCGATCTTTAGAAGGATCTGGATAGCTCATGTCCACGCTTATTTCTCCTGTTTCACGATCAACCTGTCTTTCACTCACTTTGGGTACCGGCTGCCATTGACCCGGTGCAGGCTCCAACCGAAGATCGCCGTTGGTAGCAACTCTTATTCCATTTTGAATAATCCCAACTCCGCCCTGATGACTTTCGGGATAAAAATCATGGGCGAGCGTTACGTTTGCGCCTCTTATTTCAAGATATTCCTGATCATTAATTTTAAAAATATCAGTGGTGTCCGGAGTTTGCTGTGCAAATGCACCCATAAATAAAAAGAACGGGAGAAACTGTAGGTAAGTCTTCATGAAATGAAATTTAAAAATAAAAATATGGCTTTAATGAATTGTTAATTTAATACTTTTTTGTCGATTTCAGGTAGTATTCTTTCAGTAGGCCCGGGGTTTGAGCTAATATTTTATCTTTAAAGTTTAAAACCTCTATCCTCAATGAAATTCATTTTTCTCAACCTTTTTTCAGTCTTAATTTTCACAAGTTGTGTCACTACTCCAAAGTCTGAAAATGTAGACAATGGAATTCTACTTCAGGAATTGGAATTTGCTGCAAAAGAGCAGCTGCTTGATAAATGGTATCCTCTAACATTGGATTACGATGAAGGAGGATATTACAGCCAGATTACCCGAAAATTTGAGATAGGGGAAGTGCATGATAAAATGATTGTTACGCAGGCCCGGCACATTTGGACCAATGCAAAAGCAGCGGGTTTTTACTCTGAAAAAGAAGAATATCTGGAGAATGCGGAACACGGATTTAACTTTTTACGTGATAGGATGTGGGACCCGGTCCACGGTGGATTCTACAGTCTTGTGACCAAAGAGGGTGAGCCCATACTGCAAAAAGGTCAGGAAAAGTCCGCCTACGGGAATGCGTTTGCTATATATGGTTTGGCGGAATTTTATCGCGCCTCCGGAAATGAAGAGGCCCTGGAACTTGCCAGAAATACCTTTTACTGGATGGAAGCAATGGCTCATGATCCCGAACATAAGGGATACTTCAATGTTTTAGGATTGGACGGCAAGCCAATTGAACGAACTCCGGAATGGCCTTCCACCTCTGATGTTGGTTATAAGGACCAGAACAGTTCTATCCATCTTCTGGAAGCCTTTACCACATTATATGAAGTTTGGCCCGATGCATTACTCAGGGAGCGCCTTGAGGAAATGCTTATTTTAATCCGTGACACTATTACCACTGAAAAAGGGCATATGAACCTGTTCTTTCAGCCCGATTGGACGCCGGTAAGTTTTAAGGATAAGTCGAAAGAAGAAATAGCAAAGCATTATTATCTGGACCATGTTTCCTTTGGACACGATGTGGAAACCGCTTACCTGATGTTGGAAGCTGCTCATGCTCTTGGGCGGGAAAACGATTCGCTTACCCTTCAAAAAGGGAAAATAATGGTGGATCATTCCCTAAGAACCGGATGGGACCCTAAAGCCGGCGGATTTTATGACGGTGGCTATTATTACCAGGGTGAGGATCAAATTAAAATAGTTAACCATCGTAAAAACTGGTGGGCACAGGCAGAAGGTTTGAATACCTTATTAATAATGAGCCAGTATTTTCCCGAAGATGAAATGAATTACAGGCGCTATTTTGAAGAGCAATGGGATTACATCCAGACCTATATTTTGGATGATGAATATGGTGGCTGGTACGAGTGGGGGCTGGATAAAAACCCTGAAGCAAAGGATGGTTTAAAAGGGCATATCTGGAAAGCTTCCTATCATAATTTCAGAGCTTTGAACAATGTCATTACCGAATTGGAGCAAATGGAAAATCCTGAGGTTCAGAATTAATTTCTTGGATCTAACAAAGATACAATTAATTCATTTTTAGTTTAACAATTTACTTGTAACCTCTTTAAATACACCTACTAATAGGTATATTTGTTAATCTAAAATGATCTTCACGAAACACGATAATTATCATCAAATTGGATTTTGTAATAAAACCTGAGAATATGAATAGTAAAGTGGCACTCCTGCTATTGCTCTTTTTTATTTCCTGTGGAAACGAAGACGAATTAACCGATTCTTCCGCACCCGAAATTTCTGTAGCAACCGATAATAAAATTTATCTGCCGGGGGAAATGGCAACCATTTCAGTTGATGTGGAGGCTCCGGGTGGATTAAAAGAAGTCAAGATAGGACCCACGTCAATAACGACTTTTAAAGACGAAATTTCTGTAAATGATATTATTTCGGAGTACAGGATTCCCGAGGATGCTCTCCCCGGTGATCACAAAGTAATTGTAGTGGCTATAGATAAGCAAAATCCTCCTAAGACAGATACGGCAGAAGCAATCTTAAATATTGGGGAAAAACCTTGTCCGAATTATGACGAATCCGAATCATTAGATGGGGGATGGACAATGGTCTTTGAAGAAGAATTTTCGAGCGATCTTTCGAAGTGGGATGTCTGGACGGGCGGAGCATATAACAATGAACTGCAACATTATCAGGGTGACAACCTGGAAATCAATGATGGTGTATTGAAAATTTCTGCAAAAAAGGAGACGGTAAATGGATCGACTGACCCAAATAATGCTACTACTAAAGAGTTTAATTATACGTCCGGCAGAATTGAGTCGAAAGAATCCTTTTCTGCAAATACAGGAAGTCCCAAGGTAAGGATGGTGGCGAAAATCATGTGGCCCAACGGACACGGTTTATGGCCGGCCTTTTGGAGCTATGGTGATCCCTGGCCAACCCAGGGGGAGATAGATATTTTAGAAGCAAGAGGAAATGAGCCCACAGAATACCACACAAATTATTTCTACGGCACCCAGGAAGGTGTAAATTTGGTTCAGAATGCCACAGGAACAATAAACGCAGATACCGATTTAACTGCGTGTTACCATGTTTATGAATTAATATGGGAAGAAAATAAATTAACTTCTTATCTGGACGGGAAATTAGTGGAAGTGAAAACCGCTGGGGGTTACATTGATGAACTCTTTGGTAAAACACAGAATATCGTACTTAATTTGGCCGTAGGAGGTGATTATTTTAATAATCTCGATCCTGCATCAATTGATGAAGGAGTTATGTTCATCGATTATGTAAGAGTATATACAGCTGAATAATTTTTTTATCAATAGAAAACCGGAATGAGCTGGTGGCCAAAAAAATAAATGACCCCAAATTTCTCAGGGGTCATTAAATACTTGATATGGCAAAACCGTTAATTTTTAAGACGCACCATAAGAACATCGTGGGATCCTATTGTGGCTTTTAAGTTATTACCGGTATTTCCAATTTCTGTATGGTTGTAGAGATCCCGAATCTGAAATGTATTGTTTTTAACATCCAATCTTCTATTATTTAAATCGTCGCCAATTTGATGCTTGTTCCAATCAAAGTCGAGGTTTTTTGGTTCTTCTGCCATATTGACAAAAGCCATTGCCCACTCTCCGTCAGCCAGAGGTTTAACCCAGATTTCAAAGTCTCCTTCATTGCTGAAGCGCAAAGCCTGTATTCCAAGTTTATCCTGGTTTACAGCAATAACCTCTTTATTCGATAAAGTTTTGACAGTTTCTTTTGAGGCTGCTCTAAGGTCATTGCCCATAATAAGGGGAGAGGTCAGCATGCTCCACATTGCAAAATGAGTTCGGTCTTCAGCATCAGTAAGGCCATTTCCCACTTCCATCATATCATAATCGTTCCAATGCCCGGGGCCTGCTGCCTTGCGAATATTTCCACGCATATTGATTATTGGCCATATGCCCCAGGAGGACCATGTGCCATGACCTACTTCACAATCCCAGCAATTGATAATATCACCGGTAACGCGCCACATATGTCCAATATCTTCTGCCCAGGTCCAGGGTTCATTGTCTCCCCATTCGCAGATACTTAAAACGACCGGTCTACCGGCTTTATAAAGGGCGTCACGCATGGTTATATAGGAGGCTTCTGCGTTTTGCTTCCCGGTGTTGCACCAATCGTATTTTAAAAAGTCAACTCCCCATTCTGCGTATTTTTTTGCATCCTGGTACTCGTACCCACGACTTCCCGGATAACCTGCACAGGTCTTTGTGCCGGCATCGTTGTAAAGACCAAATTTAAGGCCTTTAGAATGCACATAATCTGCAAGAGCCTTCATTCCGCTTGGAAATTTGACAGGATCGGGAACCAGATCCCCATTCTCATCCCGTTCCATGCTCATCCAGCCATCATCAAGAACTATATATTCATAACCGGCATCTTTTAGACCCAATTCAACAAATTTGTCTGCAATGTCTTTTACAAGTTCTTCATTAATATCTGTAGCAAAAGTATTCCAGCTGTTCCATCCCATTGGTGGCGTTTCAGCGAGACCTTCAAATTTTTGTGAAAAGGCGTTTATACTAATAAAGATAAAAAGGAGAAGGAGGGTTCTATTTTTCATTTTAATTCAGGTTTGAAAAAAATATTCCCTGTCGAAAATTAAAACGGCAGGGAATATTTATAGGCTAATCAATATTGTTTATTTTTCTTCAAATCGCACGTTATCTATGGCAAAATTCAGTAACACGTCGGCGCCTTCGAAGGCCATACCGAATTCTGCATCAACCAGGCTGTAGTCGGGTTGCCCGATTAATGACAAAGGAATGGTTACGGTTACCCATTGCCCATCTGTAGAGAAAGGTTCCCCGGTTTCTTCCCACGGGGCCCAGTTGTAAAAAGCATCTACACCATCGGCATCACGGAATCTTATTCTGAAAACGCCGTCGGTAATTGGTTCAAACGTGGCTATGTCAAATTTCAGGACATAATCGTCAATATTTGATCCAACCATGTCTGCACCGTGAAAAGTGGAGGCGTCATTTCTCCAGAAAAGATCTACCCATCCGGTACCGCCGGTTTGGAAGTTTGCTCTTCCATAGCTACTACCGTCAAGGGTGATGCTTGGATCATTTTCGGCAACAACCTGGCCCCACCAGGGACCATTTGCATCCCAGTCGAAAAATACGGCATCGGCGTTTTCTACAGGATCGGGTCCTGCACAACCTCCAGGGGTATCAAAACGTACATTGTCAATGGCAAAGTTCAACATCGTATCTGCACCTTCGAACGCCATTCCAAATTCGGCATCTACGAGGCTAAAATCGGGTACACCCAATACAGAAAGAGGGATCTCGATGGTTTCCCATCCATCAGTGCTGAAAGGTTGCCCGGTGTCGTTCCATGGCTGCCAGTTATAGAAAGCATCTACGCCATCTGCATCACGGAACCTTATTCTGAACATCCCGTCTGTAATCGGTTCGATTGTGTTGATGTCAAACTTCAGGGAGTAACCTTCAAGATCATCTCCAACTATTTGAGCCCCATAAAGGGTTGAAGCATCATTTCTCCAGAAAAGATCAACCCAGCCAGTTCCACCGGTTTGGAAATTAGCCCTACCATAGCTGCTGCCATCAAGGCTAAGTGCAGGATCATTCTCTGCTACTACAGAACCCCACCAGGGCCCCTTTGCATCCCAGTCAAAGAAAACAAGCTCCGGATTGCCCACAGGGCAAACTCCTCCTTCATCTGTGGGGAAGCCAAGAACACTTACCAGTTCATTTGGAACGAGGACCCTGTTGATCTCGTGAATTATACCGTTTGTTGCCCCTATATTAGCATCAACAATTCCTGAAGGGATTGCATCGGCATAAGTCGGTCTTAACCTTGCATCTTCACCAGATAAATCGGCAGTGATTTCATCCCCCTGAAGAGTTGATATAGTGCCACCATCTGTTAATTGGCTTGACATTAAAACACCTTCGTGTAAGTGATATTTTAACAAGGCTTCAAGAGTTGCCAATTCTTCCTCTGTATTAAAATCATCAAGACTTGCAAAATTTTCAATAACTGCAAAGAGCGCAACAAAAGCCTCATTATTAGGTGCAAAAAGTGTTAATTCCTCGGTTTCAAGGGTGCTACCTATCCCTACTTTTTCTACAGCAGCAAGGAAAGAAGTATAACCCCGGTCTTCAGCACGAGCTTTTAAATTTAAAGTTGCCCCCAAAACGTTTTGAAAAACGGATTCAGGCAATAAAACCTTGTCGATTCCGTGAATCACCCCATTTATCGCTTGTACATCGGTAAGGACTACATTTCCAGTACTATAGCTGGCATCAGAAATAACTGAATTTCCATCTACAAAGAATGTATTACCATCCATGGCAGTAAATTCCGATCCGGGAACTAAAGCAGCCAGGGTGTTCTCTCCTGCTATCACATGGTACATCAAAATTTCCTGTAAGGTTTCGACGGGAATATCGGCCAAAGTTTCATAGCCAAAAGCACCATTCATTTGCATCATAAATGCTTCAAAAGCAGTATTGTTAGGTGCGAACACAGTAAATGGAAAGTTCTCATTTTCAGGGTTCGTAACTGAAAGAGCTTCAGCTAATCCTGCCAATTCAATAGCTTCAGCCAGCATGGAAAAATCTGGGTTTATCTGCGTGTGATGGACAATGGTAGGAGGTGCCAGCACCCCGTCCACTATATGCAATACCCCGTTGGTCGTACCAATATCAAAAGAGCCTTCTACAAAAGAGGCGGTCCCGTTTACTATCACTGTGCCCGAGGTGTTGATAAAAGCATCAAGAAATTCTCCATCCGGGCCGCTAGCCATTGTGGGGACATAACCTGTTGCCAGGTTTGGAGTAAAATCGGCGGTAGTAGTATTGATCACATGGTTTAGTAGCAGGTTCTCAAATTCGGCTTCTGAATAGGCTGAAACATCTATTCCATCAAAAGCTGTATTGTTGGGTGCGAATACTGTGTAGGTGGTGGAATTCCTTAGTATCGAATCCAAATCGACCTGTACCATGGCTTCAGAAAATGTACTTAGTTCAAGAGTCGATTCAATTACTTCAGTAAGATTTCGCGGATCGTCCCCTAGTTGCGGATACAGTTCCTCCTCCTTTTCGCAAGAGCTGAGACCCACGCAGAAAACGAGCATTAACAAGTAATAAATTCTATTTATTTTCATCTGTGTGTTTTTATTTAATTCTCAGATGCAGTCCACATTTTAAACTATTGTAAGCCGAAACTTTTTGTGTCAAAAATGTGGATTTACATCATGATTTTTTTTACCCATTAAAGGAATCCAAAATCATCTACATAAAAGATATACTGTGCAGCTCCTGTATTAGTAGCTTCCTGGAAATCCATCCTGGTGATAGTAGTTGGTGCCCCACCAGTTGGGTACCAGTCCCTAAGAGGAATTACATATTTAGTCCATTGTCCGGGAACCAGATCTACCTGTACGAACGAATCGAAATCGTTGAGGGCAATATTTACTAACTGTCCGGGAACAGTGCCATATAGTGAAACAGTTATAGCAGTATAAGCATTATAGGAAATAGGGGTCACAGGATTAAATGTCAATCCTGACCATCCTTCCCTTACACTTTCTATGGAATACTGGCCAAGTGCAGGGTCGGTGTTCTCCAAATCATAAGTTCCTCCCCATTGGCTCATTGTCCATTCGGGATTCAAAGTATCGATGTAAATAGAGTAACTAAATCCATAGGAATCTGACTGTGCCACTGCACCTCCGGCTGTTTCCACGTAAATGTAGGCCTGTTCTACCCCATCCGGCACTTCTACTGTAACCTGAGTTTCAGACATTGAAAGAATTTCTGCCTCACGTTCTACAAGGTTGCCTTCTTCTGCAGTGCCAGAAACGAAAGTTACTTTGCTGGTCTCAGAAAAGTCTCCTCCCAACAGCGTTACAGTTTTTACACCTTCATCTGTTGTTGCCTCCGTGAAATCCTCGATCGTCAAAAGTGAGAAATCATAGGTTGTTTCCCCTGCAAGATTTACCAACCTTAGTTGATTATCCTGTCCCACATACGGTGCCTCTTCGGGAATCGTAGTAAAGGTAAGATCATCGGTAGTCAAAGCAGGGTTAAAGCTCGCTCTTACACCATTAAAGTAAATTGCGGTTAAGGTGGAGAAATTTTCACCCCTAATAATATAGGTGTTTTCCAGCACTCCCTGAGTTACGGGAATATCTTCCCGGGCTTCGCTTACGCTTTCAATCACAGGTGGTTGGTCTCCGCCTTCTATCTCTTCAACATCAAACTCACTTTCACAAGAAGTGAAAGTAAAGACTGATAATATCAGGAACAAGAACGGAAATTTTGTTTTTCTACTAAATTTCATGGTTTTCATTTTATACTTAAAAATTAGTTTTCATCACCAAAATCGTAAGGAACCGGTGCTTCCAAAAGTGCCGGATTGTTTTGCGTTTCATTACTTGGGTAAGGGAACAACAGATCATCCAGGGTAGGAGTGAATGTTTCTGAAGCAACAGTTGGAGGGGTGACACTATTGTCAAAAGTTCCTTTTTCCTGCTCTGCCAAAAATGCAATAGCAAAATCAGGTCCCTGTCTCACAACATCGTACCAGAATTCCCCTTCGAGAGCTAGCTCAAGTCTCCTTTCCCGGAAAACATCATCCCAGGTGTAGGACTGGAGAGGTTCCAGGTCGGCCCTTAGCCTTACTTTATTAAGTGCCTGTAAACCTTGATCAATAGGTCCTCCGCCCATAATGGCAGCTTCAGCTTTTATTAGGAGGACTTCGGCATATCTCATAATATACGTGTTGTTGGGATAGCTCATCATTCCTCCACCCACATTTCCAACCACATACTTTTTGATTCCCACATTGGTCCCCTGGAAATTAATATTCTCAGGTACTGTAAACCCTCCATTTAAGTCCGGGTAAACAGCTCCGGGTTCCATAATGGTGGCGTAGAAGCGAGCATCATCTTCTTCATATAGTTGTTGTAAAGTTATTGATGGTCCTAATGCAGACCACCCATCAGCAAAACCTGTAATTCCTGAGGAACCGTAGAAGGATTGAATTGAATTCCCTTCAGAGTAAACTCCTGAACCAGCCCATTGTAAAGCGAATACTGATTCCGGATTATTATCGTTCTCAAGGAGGAAAAGATCATAATAATCTTCCATTAGATTAAAGGCCCCGGAGTTTATTACTTCATTAGCCAGTTGGTAGGCCATTGACCAATTTTCCTGATACAGGTGTACTTTGGCCAACATTGCTTTTGCCGAATTACTGGAAACTCTTCCTATCTCATAATTTGGATTTTCATTTCGCACATAAAGATTTTCAACAGCAAACCTCAGATCCCTTTCGATAAATTCATAGATATCTTCCACAAGGTGTCGCGGCACTACAGGCTCCAGAACAATCTCGGTGTTATCTGCTATTAACGGTACAGATCCAAAAATACGCACCAGATAAAAATAAGCAGTTGCCCTGATCATTCTTGCTTCAGCAATAGCGTTGTTCACAACTGCTTCAGGAACTTCGGGACTTACCTTTTCAGGTAAAGTGTTTATTACTGAATTTGACTGGGCTATTACAGCGTAAAGACTTTCCCATGCCTGAGTAAGTGTTCCGTGTTCACCAGTAATCGCAAAAGTTTGAAATTCAGAGTTTCGCGCATCCCAGGTCCGGGCATTACCCGAAGCCAATTCACCTATTCCCCAGGAAACATTGCTAACAAAGGCATACCACGGTCTGGAATAGAGGTGGTTCGTTGCAGCCTGCACTTCAGCCGGAGTTTGATAAAACTTATCTACGTTGTACGAGTCTTCCGGTGGTCTCTCTAAAAAATCCTCGCTACAAGAGGGAAAGAAGAGCACAGCGGAAAGTACTGCCAGTAAGAGTACTTTTTTGGATTCAATTAATTTCTTCATCATATTTTTTTTATAATTCGACATTCAGTCCCAGTGTAAAGGTTCTGGGGGAAGGATAACGCCCGTTATCAACACCCATCAATAATGTGTTCTGATTAAAAGTTCCTACTTCAGGGTCATATCCGGAGTAATTTGTAAAAGTGTAAAGGTTTTGGATACTTCCGTAGACCTTCAACCGGTCAATCCCAATCCTTTCGCCTATTTCTGAATCCAAAGTGTATCCTAAACTAACGTTTTGAACCCTAAGATATGAACCATCATCTATATAACGGCTTGACATTATAATGTTTGGATTGGCCTCACTACCTCTCACCAATCGTGGCTGTTGTCCGTCCGGGTTTGCCACAGACCAGTAATCAAGTACAATTGGATCCTGGTTTACGTAATAACTACTTCCAGCAGTTAAAGTGCGTTTTACTCCGTTAAAAATATCATTTCCGTAAGATCCCTGGAGGAAAACCGCAAGATCAAAGTTTTTATAGGTAAAATTATTTTGGAAGCCAAAGGTGAAATCAGGGTGGGGGTTTCCAATAAACGTCCTGTCATTGCTGTCTACCACGCCGTCTCCATTCACGTCCACGTATTTGATGTCCCCGAGCCAGGTAGTTCCAAAAAGGGCATCTCCAACTGGTCTTCCGAATTGAATAGGTGCATCTTCTAAATCCTCCAGGGTTCTAAAAAGACCTTCTACCTTATATCCGTAGAACATCCCGACAGGCTCTCCCACTTCAGTACGGGTGACGTTCATGTTTGAATCACTTATGTAAAGTGATTCATTGATAGGAAGACCTTCCCACAGTTCAGTCACTTCATTTTTGTAATGGGAAAAGGTAAGGGTTGAGGACCAGTTGAAATCAGAATCGCCAAGAGTGTTGTATGATATTGCAATATCAACACCCCTGTTCACCATCTCTCCCATGTTGATCCAGGGTGCTTCAATGGCTCCGGGGGATGCACCTCCGGTAACGAAATCTGTACCTGCATATTGGAATAAGAAATCTTTTGAAACTTTATTATAGAGTTCAATGGTGGCATTTAAACGATGGTTGAAAACACCAAAATCAATCCCTATGTTGGTTTGGGTTGAAGATTCCCATGTAAGGTCTTCATTCTTATAGTTTGCGTATTCAAATCCTGTTCCTAGTCCGGTGTTTATGGGAGTTAACCTTGTGCCGTAAGCGAAGTTAGGGATATTCTGGTTTCCTACTTCCCCATATCCTCCATAGATCTTTATGTCCCGCAGGCCATCAAAATCTTCCATGAAAGATTCGTTCGAGAGTCTCCATGATGCGGACACCGAAGGAAAATATCCCCATTTATTTCCTGCTGCAAACTTTGAAGAACCATCTGCCCTTAAAGATACTGTAAGGTTGTATCTGCTATCATAAGAATATATAGCTCGACCAAAATAAGATTCGAGGGCAGAGCTGCCTATATATTGATCGACTAAATCATCAGCATTCCCCTGACCCAAAACAGGAAGGTTGTTATTGACAAAATCAGCGTCAAACGCAGTGATTCCCTGCCAGCTGGATTCCTGGACCTCCTGTCCCAAAAGAACAGTAAGATCATGAACCTCTGCAAAAGAGTTGTTGTAGGTCAAAAGGTTTTTCAATATCCAGAAAGTGCTGTTTTCTCTTACCGTATTAAGTTCGTTTTGTCCACTTTGGATTTCCCCATAGTAATAGGTTGGCTGGAAACGGTCTCTGAGGTTGTTGCCAATATCCCCACCAATTTCTGTTCTAAAACTGAAATTTTGAGGTAGGTTAAATTCGATAAACATGTTTCCAAAAACTCTGTTTCTCTCAACGGTATTCTGAATGCTCAAAGCTTCAGCAATAGGGTTTCTAAGCCCGTAAGCTATCTCATCGGGAGTTACAGGGCCCGCAAAAGTTCCGTCGGGATTATACACCGGCGTCGCAGGATTATTTAAAAGTGACAAAGAGATGATACCATTACTGGCATTGTTCAAGGTAATCCTATCGTTGGTTCGGCTGGCAGACATATTAATTCCTGTAGTAATCCAGTCTTTAATATCTGCATTAACGTTTGCTCTTACAGTCAGACGGTCAAATCCTGAACCAATTACAGTTCCTTCCTGATCTGTATAAGATGTAGAGAGGAAATAGTTAACGCCCTCTTTTGCACCAGAAAACGCCAACTGGTGGTTTTCAAGCAAGGCATCATCAAATACCTGTGCTTGCCAGTCCGTTCCAGAACCTAAAAGACTGGGGTTGAGGAATTCAATTTGGGGATCAAGGGAGTAGATGGCGCCAATATTGTTTTGGTGAGTAGCGTACTGCTGTAAATTCATAACCTCCATCTTGTTTGTAGGTCTTTGAACTGCCAGATAGCCGTTATAAATTAATTTACTTTCCCCCAATTTACCTTTCTTGGTAGTGATCAAAACCACCCCGTTAGAACCTCTTGATCCATAAATGGCAGTGGCAGAAGCATCTTTAAGGATGTTGATTGATTCAATGTCATTAGGGTTAAGTGCGGCCAGAGGACTAAGGCCTTCGGGGCCGGCCTCACCTCCCGTAGGTACACCGTCTATGATGTACAGGGGTTCGCTGGAGCCGGTAATTGAGTTTACCCCACGGATTCTTACTGAAACAGCTGCTCCAGGTTGTCCAGAGTTTTTGGTCACGGCAACACCGGCAGCTCGGCCCTGCATAAGCTGGTCCACACTTACTTGAGGTACATTCTCCAGCTCCTCAGAACTTATTCGTGATACAGAGCCGGTAATGTTTTCCTCTAATTGTGTACCGTACCCTATAACCACCACTTCCTCGAGGGCTTCTGCATCTTCTGAAAGAACTATACTTAATTGTTGTCCCGGTCTTACCGATACTTCCTGAGTAACGAAACCTACATAGCTAAAAACAATGGCAGTGTTTCCTTCTATCTCAAGTTCAAATTTACCATCAAAATCTGTTGTGGTACCATTAGTAGTACCTTGTTCAATTACGTTTACTCCCAATAAAGGAATTCCGTTACTGTCGGTTACAGTACCACTCACTGTACCTTGTGCCTGTGCAATAGCAGTAGCCGTGCAAAAAATAAATATGAGGAGGATTTTGCCATAGCGATAGAAAACGTTTTCGCCCTCGATTGGATTTTTGTACATAAGATTGTATTATTAATAAAATTGGTTAACTGGGTAAAACTATCAGAAAGTCTTCTAACAAGATATGAGCAAAATCATTAGAATTAGAAGAATTCTTTTATCTCAAATTTAAAGCACTTGTTAAGTTGTTGTTAATATTATTTTATCATTTAATGATGATATTTTTTCCCTATTTATAAAAAAAATATGGCTATACTGAGAATTATTACCCTGGAAATTACACGTAATACCTGCGAAGTTTCCTTTGTGAAAGATTTCAGAAAATGGATTTATAAATTAATTCCTTCTTGCTTCAGGTTAGTTTTGTCCATTTCCTAAAGTGGGAACTTTTCATCCTCATTTATTTTATGGAGTAGACTGGTTGGCCCGGGAAAGTTGGTGGCGCTCCTTATAGTTGATCCATTTCCCCGCATCCATTGAATAAAAGATAAATTGTGATTTTGAGGAGGTTCGTTCGAAATATAAAAATTGTATTAGAGAACTCTTTTAATTCCGCTAAACTCTTCGCGATATTGGGAAGGAGTGCAATTTTTGCTCTTTTTGAATACCCTGTTAAAATTAGCGATATTATTAAAGCCACATTTAAAGGCAATTTCTGCAATACTAAGATCTTTTTCAATTAACCATCGGGACGCATAGCCGATACGAGTGTCATTGACATACTCAATTAGGGTTTTACCTGTTCTTTTTTTGATAAAACGATTAAAGGATACGGGGCTCATATTTACCAATCCCGAGATTGTATTTAATGAGATCTTGTTTTGGTAATTTTCCTGAACGTATTCATATATGATCTTGATCTTGTCACTGTTTTCAAAATCCTTATTATTAGAAGTATATGAAGAAAGTAAACGCTGGTTTCTTGAAGTTGCAAGGTCCTGAAGAATGGATATGAGTTCAAGAAAGTAATCAATACTGTCAATTTTTGAAAGCCTTAGGATCTTTGGTTTAACCTCTTTTGTAATTTTTTCTGAAAAAAGGATTCCATGAGCAGAACGTTCAAACATATCTTTAATAGGTTTCATAATTCTTCGACTTAATAGTTTTTCGTCAAAAAGGTCATTATGAAACTGTATTGTAATCTCATGGATGTTTTTATTCCTGCAGTTATGAAGTTCCCACCCGTGCTGAAGATTAGGTCCAACGAGTACCAGCTCAATATCTTCAATCTCTTCCATGCTGTCACCTATTACTCTTCTCACTGCTTTTCCATTCAGAATGAAATTGAGTTCATATTCCGGATGAAAATGTATGGGAAAGTCAAAATCATCTTTTACCCTGTCAAATACCAGAAAACTGTCTTCAGGGGAAAGAGGGGTTATTTCCCGGTGCACTTCAGGAGTCATTTTGGGTCCTATTTTGGTTCAGGAAAAAATTTCATTATTAAATGACAAAATCATATTAATTAAATCCCCACGGGCAGAGTAAATTTGAAAGTCATAATTTATTCGCGCAAAGTTTTTGAATTTGCAAATTTGGGCAGTTAAATATAAGCTAAGATTTTTTTAATATAAAATATATTGTCAATTAGAAGCATGAAATTCACATTAGACTTCAAGTATTTTGTTTCCAGGCTCATTATTTTTTCAATTCTTATTCAATTAATGGGTTGTAAATCCTTTTCAGGAGTTGATTTTAACGCTATCGATGTATCAGATGCAGAGGCAACCAATTCTGCCAAAATGCTGTATTATAACATACATAAAATATCAGAAAAAGGCATTGCATTTGGTCATGAGGATGCCACGGCTTATGGAATTGGCTGGAAGCATACAGACGATCCCTCCAGACTTCGAAGCGATATAAAAGAAGTTACAGGGTCATTTCCTGCGGTGCATGGTTATGATGTGGGCCACATTGAGCTTGAAAGAGAACATAACCTGGATACCGTTTCTTTTAATTTAATGAGAGATCACATTCAGCAGTTGCATGACAAAGGAGCGATCATCACTATAAGCTGGCATCTCGAAAATCCAGTTACAGATGGCAGTTCCTGGGATAAAACCCCGGCGGCTACTTCAATTTTAGAGGGTGGGGAGCAACGGGAGAAATATGAACTCTGGATAAAAAGGCTTTCCCTGTTTTTTAATTCTTTAAAAGATGATGAGGGGAATGTGATTCCTGTAGTCTTCCGGCCATATCATGAAATGAATGGTTCGTGGTTTTGGTGGGGAGGAGACAATATTTCTCCCGAAAATTATAAACAACTTTGGAAAGAAACCTTTCAGCTCTTAAGACAAAATAATGTACACAGTTTATTATACGCATACTCTCCTAATACTGTAAATAGTGTAGAAGAGTTCGATAAATATTATCCCGGCGACGAATACGTGGACATTCTTGGAGTGGACATCTACAACCACAGCGGAAATGAGTCTTTCACAAGAGATGTAAAAAGTAATTTAGAAATCGTGGGTCAAAAGGCACTTTTAGCCGATAAACCTTTTGCACTAACAGAAACCGGAAATAACAATTTTGGTGAAGATCCATATTGGTGGACGCAAACGTTATATCCGGGTATAAAAGATTCCGGGGCTGCATGGGTTTTGTTATGGAGAAATGCGCGTCCATCACATTATTTTGCTACCTATCCCGGAGAAATTTCTGAAGAGGATTTTAAAGAATTTGCAGAACTGGAAGAAATTCTGTTCCTGGATGAAGTAGAAGAGATCACCAATTAACAAAAGATAGTCCCCTATGTTACAAGGTTTAGACATTGCAATAATCTTAGCTTATCTGGTTGGCACCATTCTCATTGGTCTTGCACTTAGAAAGAAAGCGCAGAAAAGTAAGGATGATTATCTATTAGGAGGCAAGGACCTGCCCTGGTATATGCTCGGACTTTCTAATGCTTCCGGAATGTTCGATATTTCCGGCACCATGTGGCTGGTGACTTTGACCTTTGTATATGGTCTTAAAAGTATTTGGATTCCCTGGCTCTGGCCGGTTTTTAACCAGGTGTTTTTAATGGTATTCCTCGCCACCTGGCTTCGCCGCTCCCAAGTCACAACAGGTGCAGAATGGATTCATTTTCGCTTCGGAAGAGGGAAAGGTGGGAACCGTTCCCATAGTATTATTGTCATTTTTGCCATTTTAAGCTGTTTAGGTTTTCTAGCCTATGGCTTTATTGGTCTCGGGAAATTTGTGGAAATTTTCATTCCGTGGGAAGTGGTTTCCGCATATATTCCTTTCGATGTTCCGGCGCTCTATATTCCCCATTTCTACGGAATTGTTTTTACTTTGTTTGCTGTATTTTATTCCATCTTGGGAGGTATGTCGGGTATTGTGTGGACAGATCTTCTACAGTATTCCATCATGACCGTTTCTTCAATTGCTATTGCAGTTATCGCCTGGCAAGCGATGGGAGAGAGCACTATGAATGTGCCGGAGGGTTGGATGGATCCTCTTTTTGGTTGGAATCTGGACATTGACTGGACCGGAATTATTGATGAAGTAAACGTGAAGATTGCTCAGGATCAATATTCCCTGTTCGGCCTCTTTTTTATGCTCATGGTTTTCAAAGGAATACTCTCCAGTATTGCCGGGCCTGCACCAAATTATGATATGCAGAAGATCCTTTCTACAAAGTCCCCTTTGGAAGCTGCCAAGATGAGCGGGTTTGCTATTGTAGCTTTGATGCCTACAAGATATTTGATGGTAGGTGGTTTCTCTGTTTTAGCAATTATTTTTTACAATGATCTAAATCTTGAAACAGCCGGAATCCTGGATTTTGAGAAAATTTTACCGGCAGCTATTAGTCAGTTTGTGCCGGTGGGATTACTTGGTTTGCTATTGGCAGGACTTTTAGCGGCTTTTATGTCCACTTTTGCAGGAACTTTGAATGCCGCACAGGCATATATCGTGAACGATATTTACCTCAAGCGAAATCCCGATGCCTCTCCAACCAAGGTGAAAAACATGAACTACGGAAGCGGAATGCTGGTGGTACTTGTAAGTATTATTCTGGGCTTCTTCGTGCTCGACGTAAACTCCATTCTACAATGGATCGTTTCGGCGCTCTACGGTAGCTATGTCATTTCCAACACCCTCAAATGGTACTGGTGGCGATTTAACGGAGAAGGCTACTTCTGGGGAATGGTTTCCGGGATTATTCCGGCAATGATTTTTCCGCTGGTTACAGATACTCTTGATCTTTATTATTTCCCGGCTATTCTGGTGATATCGTTGATTGGAAGTATTATAGGAACGTATTCTGCTCCACCTACGAATGAAAAAATCCTTACCGATTTTTATAAAAAAACCCGTCCCTGGGGATTTTGGAAACCTGTACTGAACAAGGTCAAAGAACAGGATCCCGGATTTACTAAAAATTCAAATTTTTCAAGGGATATGTTCAACGTTTTCATTGGTGTGATTGCGCAGACGCTTTTGGTGATAATCCCGCTGTATCTCATTTTACATGACAATATTTCCATGATAGTTTCATTGGTCGTTCTTATAATATGTGTGGTGATCCTTAAAAAGAATTGGTGGGATCATATCAAAAAAGAATCCGGTGTAAACATTAAATAACATTCAGTATAATTCTTACAAAAAATAAAGCAAAAAGAAGTTAATGAGTAAAATACCTCAATACGAAAAGCTGATAAAAGAGCATAAAGAGTTTATTCAAATCCCGAATAAACCTTTGGAGCAATCCAACGGAATTGTCCATCGTTATCAAAATCCTGTTGTCACAGCAGCCCATGCACCCCTTCACTGGAGGTATGACTTTAATGCTGAAACTAATCCGTTAGGATTAGAAAGAATCGGTGTTAATGCCACTTTTAATCCGGGAGCCATAAAGTGGAATGGAAAATATGTTTTGTGCGTCAGGGTAGAAGGGAATGATAGAAAGTCATTTTTTGCGCTGACCGAAAGCTCTAATGGCGTTGACAATTTTGAATTCTGGGACAAACCTGTTGAGCTACCACAAACTGGAGAACCCGATACCAATGTATACGACATGAGGCTAACCCAGCATGAAGACGGCTGGATCTACGGAGTTTTTTGTACAGAGCGTAAAGATAAAAGTAACCCCGATACCAGCGCAGCAGTTGCGAATGCGGGAATTGTTAGAACTAAAGATCTTGTAAATTGGGAAAGACTTCCCGATTTAATTTCAACTTCAGGTCAACAAAGAAATGTCGTCATGCATCCGGAATTTGTCAATGGGAAATACGCTTTGTACACCCGCCCGCAGGATGGATTTATTGAAGTTGGAAAAGGTGGCGGTATTGGTCTGGGGTATATTTCAGACATGTCTAATCCAGCTTTGGAAAACGAGAAGATCATCAACCACAAGGTCTATCATACGGTTTATGAATTGAAAAATGGTTTGGGACCTGCACCGATAAAAACTGAAGAGGGTTGGCTACATCTTGCCCACGGTGTTAGAAACACAGCCGGAGGTTTGAGATATACCCTTTACCTTTTCATGACCGATCTCAATGATATTTCTAAAGTAATTCACCAGCCTGCGGGTTACTTTATGGCTCCAAATTATGACGAGACAGTTGGGGATGTGCCGAATGTACTGTTCGGAAATGGGTGGATCAAAGACAACGATGGAAAAATTTTCATCTATTACGCATCATCAGACACACGCTGCCATGTTGCAGTTTCTTCAATAGATAAGTTGGTGGATTATGTAAAGAATACCCCGGAAGATGGTCTTACATCACGAGCTTCGGTAAACGCGATCGTAGCTCTTGTAAACAGGAATAAAGAAGTAAGGTAATGACAAATTCCGTAGCACAATTAAAAACCGAACTTTCAGAAGAACTGGAAAATATCCTGGAATACTGGATAAATTTTAGTGTGGATGAAAAAAATGGCGGTTTTGTTGGGCAAAGGGATCATTACAATAAAGAAATACAGGGCGCTCCAAAAGGGATAATTCTCAATACCCGAATTCTATGGACATTTTCTGCCGTTGCTAATCATAAAACCGAAAAATCAGCTGTGCTGAGATCCCTGGCCGACCGTGCTTACGGGTATCTAAAAAAGGCATTTCAGGATGACATTTTTGGTGGCGTGTTTTGGGAATTGGATGCTGGAGGAAATCCTATTAATAGAAGAAAGCAGATCTATGCCCAGGCTTTTGCCATTTATGCACTTTCGGAATATTATATTCTTTCCGAAGATAAAGATGCTAAGGAATGGGCGTTAGAGCTTTTTGGAATGGTCGAAAAATACGCAAGGGAGAGAGAATTCAATGGTTATCTGGAAGCTTTTCAGGAGGATTGGTCTCCAATTGAAGACATGCGGCTGAGTGAAAAGGATAAGAATTCGGCCAAAACCATGAATACCCATTTGCATGTGCTGGAGGCTTACACTACGCTCTACAAGATCATAAAAGCTGATGCTGTAAAAGAAGCCCTTGATAATCTGATCGAACTTTTTCTTGAGAAGTTTTATGAATCTAAAAATCAGCATTTTCAGCTATTTTTTGATAATAGGTGGAACCGGGAAGGAAATATTGTTTCTTATGGGCACGACATCGAAGCCATCTGGCTCATGATCGAAGCCGCAAAGACATCAGGAAACAAGGAATTAATTTACAGGGCAGAAGGGATTGCTGTGCCTGTAGCAGAAACTTTTTTAAAGGAAGGGTATGTCTCCGGGAAAGGAGTTGTCAACGAAAAGGATCTGGATTCCGGGGAAATTGATACCGATCGCCACTGGTGGCCACAAGCCGAAGCTCTGGTTGGGCTTGATTATGCTTTAAAAATTTCTGGAGAAAAGAAATTTAGAGACGCGATTTTGGATATCTGGAAGTTCACCCGGGAAAATATTATTGATCACGAAAATGGTGAATGGTTCTTCAGAGTAAATGATATTAATCAACCTTATGTGCAGGAGGATAAATTGGGGATGTGGAAATGTCCTTATCACAATTCCCGTGCATGTATGGTCTTAACGAAATAAACCATGAAAAAAATATTTCTTTTTATGTTCATGTCATTGGTTCTTGCCGGGTGTAGCGAAGACAATGACCCAATTAATCCTGATCCGGATCCTGTAGATCCAGTGAGCCCGGTTGATCCAGTAGACCCACCGGAAGAGGAGGATTTTATCCTCCAGCCCGAAGATACCAGGACTTACATGGTTGATGCTGCAGCTACAGAAGAAACCGTTGCACTTTTCTATCGTCTAAAAACCCTGTCCAGAACCAATTTTATTGTAGGGCAGCAGGATGCCTTTAATGCATTTTTCGGCAATAATGGCGGAGATTCAGACATAAAAAAGGTCACAGGTAGCGATCCGGGTATGCTGGGATCGGACTTTATGTTCATTACAGACGACAATAACAACGGGGAACCCAACAATTGGTTTTATCAACAGGAACAGCAGATAATTGCAGATGCTGTTGAAGCTTACAACAAGGGAATGGTTAATCATTTTACCTGGCACTTAAGAGAGCCTTATGCAGGTGATCATTTCTACGCAGAAGACATGACCGCATTTCAACGGGAAAATGCATTTACCAGCATACTTCCGGGAGGTGCCAATCATGAATATTACAAAGAAAAACTACAGAAAGTTGCCCAGGTAACTAAAAGTCTAAAAGGGAGTGACGGAAAATTAATTCCTATAATTTTCAGACCTTTTCATGAGTTCGATGGAGGATGGTTCTGGTGGGGGGCTCCTTATGTTAGTGCGCAGGAATTCAAGACCCTCTGGAGGTTTACCGTAGAATATTTAAGGGATGAGCTTGAAGTGAATAATATTCTCTATGCCTATGCTCCCGATAATTCTTATACGACGGCGGCTACCTACCTGCAGAGATATCCGGGAGATGAGTATGTAGATATTCTGGGTATGGATAACTACGGCGACTTTTTACCCGGAGATGCTTCAAAACTTGCGGCTGCAAACGCGAAACTTAGAATGGTTTCAGAACTGGCAAAAGAAAAAGTGAAGATTGCGGCAATGACCGAAACCGGATTCTTTGTTCCGAACAACCCTTTGCCGGCAAATTTTTATTCAGAAAATCTTTACGAGGTGCTTACCGATAATTATATTCAGATTGGTTTTGTGATGTTCTGGTCGAATGCAGAAAACATTTATACCATTCCTGTGCCGGGACTGGATGGTGAAGAAGATTTCCTGGAATTCATTCAGAAGGAGGAGCCGCTGCTACTTCATGAAATGCCGAATATGTATAACATCCCTAATTAATTTCAAATTTTCACCATGAAAAAAGCATTTTTTATAATTCTAACTTCAGCATTTTTTCTTAGCTCTTGTGGCAGCATGAAAACTGTAGATGAAAGACCGGAGCTTATCACTGTGAAAGATGGGGTCTTTTACAAGGGCAACGAACCTTATTATTTTGTAGGTGCGAATTACTGGTATGGCCCCCTCATTGGAGCGCAAAATATTGGCGACAGGGAGAGGCTCATTAAGGAGCTTGACCTTATGAAGAGTAAAGGAATAGACAACCTGAGAATTTTAGTGGGTGCAGAAGGTGGTACCCAGGATTTTCAGGTCAAGCCTGCACTTCAGCCTCAACAAGGTGAGTATAACGAAGACCTGCTGGCCGGGCTTGATTTTCTTCTGGCCGAAATGGCAAAAAGAGATATGTATGCTGTTTTATATCTCAACAACAATTGGATATGGTCTGGTGGTATGTCGGCCTATCTTGAATGGAATGGATATGGTGAGGTTGCAAACCCATTTTTGGAGAAGTACTCATGGGATGATTATTTTCAATACACCCAACAGTTTCACACATGTACTCCCTGTCGGGAAGCTTTTATGGATCACGTGAAATTTATTATTGGCAGAACGAATCAATACACCGGCCTAAAATATACAGATGATACTACCATTATGTCCTGGCAGGTGGCCAATGAACCACGAATCTTCACCGAGGAGGACAGGGAGCCGTTCAGGGACTGGCTTGCAGAGGTAGTTGATCTTCTTGATGCTTTAGATCCCAATACCCTTGTTTCCACCGGGGCCGAAGGAAAAGCCAGCTATCTGCAGGACCTTAATGAATTTGAAAGCTTGCACTCCAATCCAAAAATAGATTATTTAACTGCTCATATGTGGCCAAAGAACTGGGGTTGGTATGACATTGAGAATGAAAAAGAAAGTCTGCAAGTTTCAATTGAAAATGCTTACGCTTATATTACTGAGCATGTTGAGGTCGCACAGAAATTGAACAAACCTATTGTGCTTTCAGAATTTGGTTTTCCCAGAAAAAAAGAAAGTTTATCTTTGAGTGCATCTGTTGAAAACAGGAATGAATTTTATGAAGCTCTCTTTATTAAACTAAAGGAAAGTTATGAGAGAAGAGGAGTTTTAGCAGGAGCAAATTTTTGGGGATTTGGCGGATTCGCTGAAACTGATCAAAAACGTGGAAAGTGGGAAGTGGGAGATGACTTTAGTGGAGACCCACCACAAGAGCCACAGGGCTTAAATACCGTGTTTGCACAGGATGAATCTACCCTCCAACTAATTAAACAGTATAACCAAATAGTTAATCCTGAAGCTGTTAAAAATTAGACTGAGGTCAGGATTTGATATAAACTCCTAATTTTTTTACAATGAAAATTAAATTTTCTTATTTACTGCTATTCTGTACTTCGCTTTCAATTACGGCTTGCAGTGCCCAGCAAAATAAAACAGATGATATTATGCCACAAAACGAACCTAAGGCTGTTGCTCTGCATAACGACCCGTATGCCAAAAAAATAGATTCCTTGTTGAGTATCATGACACTGGAAGAAAAAGCCGGGCAAATGAACCAATATAATGGCTTTTGGGAAGTGACCGGCCCTGCGCCAAAAGACGGGGATGCTGCTTTAAAGTACGAGCACCTGAGAAATGGTCGGGTTGGTTCCATGTTGACTGTACGGGGAGTGGATCAGGTTAGAGCCGTGCAGGAATTGGTAGTGGAAGAAAGCCGACTTGGAATTCCGCTTATCATTGGATTTGATGTGATTCACGGCTACAAAACCCTTAGCCCAATTCCTTTGGCTGAAGCTGCAAGTTGGGATATGGATGCAATAAAAAGATCGGCTGAAGTTGGGGCTGCGGAAGCTGCTGCTTCAGGAATCAACTGGACTTTTGCACCAATGGTTGACGTTTCACGAGATGCCAGATGGGGCCGCGTGATGGAAGGCGGAGGAGAAGATCCTTACCTGGGGAGTAAGATCGCAGCTGCAAGAGTAAAAGGTTTCCAGGGAGAAGATCTTTCAGATCCTCTTACGGTTGCTGCTACCGCAAAACATTTCGCAGGTTATGGTTTTGCTGAAGCGGGTCGCGAGTACAACAAAGCAGACATAGGAAACTCAACTTTATATAATATTATATTACCACCATTCAGGGCTGCGGAAGAAGCAGGAGTCAGGACGTTTATGACAGGTTTTAATACCCTTGATGAGATTCCTGTGACCGGAAATGAATTTATTTTAAGAGACATCCTGAAAGGAAAGTGGGGCTTTGATGGCTTTGTAATCTCAGATTATGCTTCTATTGAGGAAATGGTTACTCATGGTTTTGTAAGAGATGAGAAAATGGCTACTAAACAAGCCATTAGGGCAGGAGTAGATATGGATATGGAATCTTATTCCTATGTAAATGAGATCATGGCACTGGTAGAAGAAGGAAAACTGGATGAAGCGCTTGTTGACGATGCGGTGAGAAGAATTCTTCGGGTGAAATATGAACTGGGTCTTATGGATGATCCTTACAAATATTTAGATAAAGAAAGAGAGGCTGAAGTTGTTGGTAATCCCGCTCACCATGAAGCTGTACTGGATATGGCTAAGAAGTCAATTGTACTTCTTAAAAACGAAAGAAACCTCCTTCCGCTGAAGAAAAACGGACAAAAAATTGCCCTTATTGGAGATTTGGCAGATGATAAGAACAGTCCGCTTGGAAGCTGGAGAATAGCATCAGACGATAATACCGCGGTTTCTGTTCTTGAAGGAATGCAGAAATATGAAGGTAATGAACTTACTTTTGAACAGGGAGCTCAATTGGTAGTGGGAGAGGAGTCTTTTTTAACGGAGGTTAATTTCAATACTACCGATAAAAGTGGATTCCCTGCAGCTGTCGAGGCAGCTAAAAATGCAGACGTGGTGGTAATGGTTCTTGGGGAGCATGGATTCCAGAGCGGGGAAGGAAGAAGCCGTACGAATCTTGACCTTCCGGGCGTACAGCAGGAACTTCTTGAAAAAGTATATGAAGCCAACAAGAATGTAGTGCTTGTTTTAAATAATGGAAGACCTCTTGCCATTGACTGGGCTGCAGAAAATATTCCGGCTATTGTCGAAGCATGGCAATTGGGTACAGAAACCGGAAATGCAGTCGCGCAGGTTCTTTATGGGGACTATAATCCAAGCGGAAAATTACCTATGACTTTCCCACGAAATATAGGGCAGACTCCAATTTACTACAATCACCAAAATACAGGTCGTCCTGAAGATCCTGCACCGGGAGAGGAAAGAGTGTGGTGGTCTCATTACATGGATGTGGAAAATACTCCGCTCTATCCTTTTGGATATGGATTAAGTTATACCACTTTCAACTACGATAATCTAAAATTAAACAAGGATCAGTATGAAATGGGAGAGGATGTTCAGGTTTCAGTGGATCTTACCAACACCGGGAACTATGACGGGAAGGAAGTAGTACAGCTTTATATCAGAGATCTTTATGGGAGCACAGTGAGGCCTGTAAGAGAACTTAAAGGTTTTGAACTGGTGAACCTTAAAAAGGGAGAAAAAAGGACAATAAACTTTACGCTGACTGAAGATGAACTTGGCTTTTATACCAATGATGGGGAATACGTGGTAGAACCTGGAGAATTTGAAGTTTTTGTGGGAGGAAACTCCGTGGAGACATTGAAAACTTCATTTATGCTTGGGGAAGAATAATGACGCACGACTTTTATCTGCTAACCCCTCCTAAAACCAGAAAGAGAAATAAAACCTGAAGGAGCAGGACCGCCGGGAGGTGTTGTAAATAAAGTTTCATGTACAAAACAAAAGATACCCGTCAAAAATGCCATTTTTGACGGGTATCTTTTTTCTGCTTTTTCTAAATTACATCGAGATGGGCTGTAGATCTAATTCTTCTGCTTTAGCTTTACCTTCTTTAATTTTGTAGAAGGTATTTAAATCCAGGTTTCTAAATATTTGTTTGTTATTGCTGCCGGCCCAGTGCACCTTAACCTCCTGGATTGCCGATGCTTTGCCTAAACCTATTTGTGCTCTTAAAGTAGAAGCGCCAAAGCTACCTCCTGAACTTATCGTTTGAAAGATGGAGCGTTTTATCCCTTCTTCCATAATTATGACTTCGATCTTACTGCCAATGGCTCCTCTGTTTGCCTTTGTTCCTTCCAGCTTTAACGTAATCCAATTGTTATCATCCTGATATGGATTTATATAGACTGAATTAAAAAAATTATCCCCTACATAGGCTCCTCCCATGACCACGTGGATATCCTGGTCCCCATCATTATCAATATCTGAAAATGAGACGCCGTGACCTTTCTGAATATGCCCTAAACCTCCGGCAGTGGTCACATCCTGGAAGTCTTTTCCGGAATTATTGCGAAAAACCCTGTTTGGAATAATAGATTCAAAATTTACTTCTCCTGTGCTTAGGTAGATGTCGGGATAACCATCATTGTCTAGATCCCCATAATTGGCGCCCATGGCATAACCAACTTTGTTCAATCCTACTTCAGAAGAGACATCAGTAAAAAAGCCTTTATTATTTTTGTAAAGGCGCATAGTTTCCGCCTTATTTGGTTCTTTTAAATATTCTTTCACTATATCCGGAACAATAGTGTGAAAATCGCTTCTTCTATAACCGGCCACAAAAATATCCACCCATCCATCATTGTTGTAGTCAAAGGACCAGGTGGGAAAACTCGAAATTTTTTCCTTTAATCCCCTGCGGGATCCTTCTTCCTTAAAACTTATGTTCCCGTTTTTATCTTTTCCCTGGTTTATGTATAACAAATTTTTGCTTGAAGAATGAAGCGTGGAAACATAAATATCCATCCATCCGTCATTATTAAAATCTCCACTGGTCACTCCTTTTACATAGTAAGGTTCCTCTTCACTACTCACAGTAAGACCTGCACTGGTAGTTAAATTTGAAAAAGTTCCATCTCCATTATTTCTATAAAATTCAGAAGGATGAAAATCATCTTTGTCCGACTCATTTCCAATAAACATATCAATCCATCCATCATTGTCAAAATCGGCCCAGGTTGCCGTTTGAGTAGGATGAAAAGAAAGTAGGCCTGCCTCTATCGTAACATCGGTAAAGGTATTATCTCCATTATTTCTTAATAGGGAATTTGGGTGTTTGCCTAAAGTTCCCATCCAGGCACCTCTTAAAATAAAAACATCCAGAAAACCGTCATTATTATAGTCGGCCGGCACCATGTTCAAACCTCCCTTAACTTCTTCTAAACCTGCAGATGCGGTCTTTTCTATAAAACCACCTTTTCCATCATTGATAAAGTAATTAAGTTTACCAGATGGAAACCAACTTGAAACAAGCACGTCTAAAAGATTATCATTATTAAAATCATCTACTATACTTCCTCCCGATAAATCATTAACATTCAGACCAAGTTGAGGAGCTTTATCTTCGAACTTTTTTAAAGGATATTCCGATTCAAAAACACTTTCAGGAATTAACCATTTTTCAGGTACCCCTTCAGGATATTCTCCCAATGTCATATAGGCAATATTTAAAATCCAGAGACTATTGTAATCATGTGAATTCTGCCGTAAAAACTCCTCAAAAAGTTGAATAGCTTTTCTGGATCCTTCCGGAACCTGATGATAACCTTCAGGATCAATTGGAATAATACAGGACGCCGAAGCCTTATGATGATGTATGCAATTTTGTTGTTCCCCCAGGCGCATGTAGGCAAGAGCCAGTTTTGGGCCAATCTTTTCTTCTTCAAAGGCTTCCAGTTGATATCGTAACGTACCCATATTACTTTCCTTCCATAACCTTTCCAGAATCTCAATGGCATCTTTGGTTCTACCTGCATAAAGTAGTGCGTCAGCTTTTTTGAGGTTATAACGTTCTTTTTGATTTTGAGGGGCTATTCTGGAAAGACTATCGAAATAAGCAATTCTTAAAGGAGATGCATAAATATTTTCAGGAATATAAAATTGTTCTTCAGCTGTTCTATTTATTATTTCGGGCATGGTTTTCTGATTGTCACATGAAACAAATAGCAGAAATAGAATAAAAATATTGCCATTTATGCACTTTATAATATTATTCATCTTCTTGATTTTCAAGTAAAAAATTAGAGAGTATATTCTTTATGTTTGTGGTTTGACAAAGATATAAGAGAAATAGGAACTGTTTCATTTATTGTAAGACCATGAAGAGGTTTTGTACTAGTAATACTTTTCTAGGGAACTAATGCTTATTTTCGGCTAATTTTTAAGATGTCACTCTATTTGCCATAAGTGCAAAGGGCTGGGGAGAACAGGTAAAAGATTTCCTGCTTTTATTTCGGCTAACAGGTTATTAAAACTCACTGAATCAGGTAACTCATCAACACGTGGTTCAATTTTTTTTTAAATTTTGTTTCAGGAAATTAGGAATTCCATACATTGCATCCTAATTTTATGTTAATAACATTACTCTTAAATTGTAGTAATATGAGATTTTTTTTAAAGACAGTAGTAGTAGCGACTTTAATTGTACTAAGTAGTTGTAATAAAGAGAAAGATGTAGTGGCATCTAAATCTTCAGAACCTGAAATTTTTCGAAATATTTCTTCGGAAAGTTCCGCAATCGATTTCAGTAATAATTTAACCGAAAGTGATTCTTTGAATTACTTTAATTATTCCTATATATATATGGGTGGAGGTGTTGCGGCCGGAGATATAAATAATGATGGCCTGGAGGATCTTTATTTTACTGGTAACCAGGTACCCAATAAGCTTTATCTTAATAAAGGGAACCTTGAATTTGAAGATATCTCTGAAGCTGCAGGGGTTGCCGGAGACGACAGATGGTATACCGGAGTTACAATGGCCGATGTGAATGGGGATGGTTACCTCGATATTTATCTCTCTGTAGGCGGGAAATATGAACCTAAGAATAATCAGCTTTTCATCAATAATGGCGATGGGACTTTTGAGGAAAAAGCGCAGGAATATGGCCTGGATGATCCCGGAAACAGTGTGCAGACTACCTTTTTTGACTATGATAAGGACGGCGATCTTGATGCTTACATTGCCAACTATCCCCCAACTAGATTCGATTCTCCTAATTTTATTTACGAGTATAAAATGAAGAATGTCAGCGATCTCGAATCTGATCATTTATTGAGAAACGACGGTGGTAAATTTACAGATGTTACAGATGAGGCGGGAGTACGAAGCTTCGGATTGTCATTGTCTGCGACTGTTGCCGATTTAAATAACGACAGCTGGCCCGACATATACATTTCTAACGACTTTAGTTCTCCCGATTTTTTATATATGAACAACGGAGACGGAACCTTTAGAGAGGTTGTCAAAGAATCAACTTCACATACTGCATTTTTTGGCATGGGTGTGGACATTGCGGATTATAATAATGATGGGAATCTGGATATATATCAGGTAGATATGTCGGCCAGGAAGAACAGAAGACAGAAAGCCAATATGGCGAGTATGAACCCAGACCTGTTTTGGAGCACTGTTGATGCCGGTTTCCATTATCAATATATGCAAAATACTCTTCAAACTAATACGGGAGTTTTTGAAGATGAGAATCCGTTTTTTGCCGATCTGGCGCGAATAACAGGATCTGCTTCTACAGACTGGAGTTGGGGACCTTTGTTTGCAGATTTTAATAATGATGGGCACAAGGATTTATTTGTGACGAATGGAACAAGAAGAGAGATTAATAATAATGACTACTTTAATAGCCTTAAGGATACCAGGATGGCCACGGAAAATCAACTGGAAAAAAGTTTAAATATTCCGTCGGAAAAAGTAGATAACTTCATGTTTGAGAACAAAGGAGATCTATCTTTTGAAATTGCAAATGAAAAATGGGGTATTGAATTTGAAGGTTGGTCCAATGGTGTTGTGTATGCAGATTTAGATAACGATGGGGATTTGGAAATTGTCATTAATAACATTGATGATAAAGCTTCTTTCTTCGCAAATACAAGTTCTGAACACAATAATTTCGTCCAGATACAATTTGAAGGCAATGAAAAAAACGCTTTTGGACTGGGCACACGGGCTTATGTAAAAGCAAACGGAATGGAACAAATGCAGGAGCTTACTCTTACAAGAGGTTTCCAGTCTTCTGTAGCTCCTCAATTACATTTCGGTTTAGCACAAGCTGAAGTTGTTGATGAAATAAGAATAGTCTGGCCCAATGGAAAGGCCGAGATCGTGAAAGATGTGGAAGCTAATCAGCGACTCACTTTCAATTATTTAAATGCAACGGAAATGCCAGAAGAGGAACTCATCAAAAATGATCTTCTTTTTGCAACAGTAAAGGATACTATTTCATTCCCACAGTATCAACATGTTGAAAATGAGTACAATGATTTTGTGAAAGAGGTTCTTTTGCCTCACCGTACCTCTACTTTTGGACCGGGTGCCGCAGTAGGGGATCTTAATGGAGATGGCAGGGAGGATTTATTTGTTGGGGCTGCTTCGACTTATGAAGCAGGTCTGTATTTTCAAACTGCATCCGGTTTTGAAAAAAAGAGTAGTCCAGCATTTCAGCAGGATAAAATATATGAAGACTTAGGCGCATTAATATTTGATGCCAATGATGATGGACATAATGATATTTATGTGGTAAGTGGTGGAAACGAATTCGAACCAAACTCAGAATATTTACAGGACAGGTTGTACATTAATGATGGTCAGGGTAATTTCGAGAGAGATGAATCAGCGCTACCAGAAATGCGCACCAGTGGATCCAGGGTTTATCAAGCTGATTTCGATAAAGATGGTAAAGAAGATTTGTTAGTACTGGGACGGCTGGTTCCCGGAAATTATCCTTTGCCTGCAAAATCTTACATTCTTAAAAACGTGGGGGAGAATGGAAAAGCTAAATATAAGGATATTACTAAAAATATAGCTCCGGAGTTTCAGTCGTTAGGTATGGCTACCAGTGCGGAAATTTTAGATTTTGATCAGGACGGATGGGAAGACATAGTTGTAGTAGGAGAATGGATGCCTATACGGGTTTTTAAAAATTCTGAAAAAGGCTTTACAGAAGTTTCAGAAGAGCTTGGATTAACAGATACTACCGGATGGTGGTGGAGCATCAAATCAGGGGATTTTGACCAGGATGGTGATCAGGATTTTATTGTTGGCAATCTTGGCCGCAATTATAAATATTCGGCCAATGAAGATGAGACATTTGACATTTATTTTAATGATTTTGATGAAAATAATAAGCAGGATATCGTTCTGAGTTATTATAATGATGGGGAAAAATTTCCTCTAAGGGGACGAGAGTGTTCTTCTCAGCAGATTCCGGGAATAAAGAATAAATTTCCAGATTATCAATCTTTTTCGACTGCAACTCTTGAGGATGTTTATACTAAAGAAGAACTGGAGAATTCCCTTCATTACCAGGTTAAATCCTTTGCAAGCGTTTATCTTGAGAACAGAGACGGAAAATTCGTGCAGCATGAACTTCCTTCCGGTGCCCAGATTTCATCAATAAACCAGATTCTTATTGATGATTATGATAAGGATGGAAATCTTGATGCTTTGATTGCCGGGAACCTTTTTTGGTCAGAAGTAGAGACAACAAGGAATGATGCCGGCTATGGTATGTTTTTAAAAGGTGATGGAGCTGGTAATTTTGAAGGAGTCAATGCGTCAGAGAGTGGCTTTTTTGTTCCAGGCGATGTCAAAGATATGTTAAGATTAAATTTCGGGCAAAAAGATATAATTGTTGCAATTAAAAACAGTGACTTATTACAATTTGTGGAGGTAAACGAGGATGATTTCTCAGAAATTCAATAGACGGTTCTTGTAATATTTGAGGGGCTACACAGCGTTTTCCTTATAGGTTTGTTAATTTTTTATCGAAACCGATTGCGTATTGGAAATGTTTTTTATACATTTATCTCTAACTAACTTACAACCAATTAATATGAGAAAAAATCACTTAAAAAGTAGTTTGTACTTTTTATTCTTCCTATGCTCTGGATTAATTTCGGCACAGGAAGTAATAACAGGAACAGTTACTGACGCAACTGGTCCACTTCCCGGAGTGAACGTGGTGCTGGAAGGAACAACCATAGGAACTGTAACAGGTTTTGATGGAAATTATATCCTGGAAATCGATGAAGATCTGGGACCTGATGCCAGGTTAATTTTTAGCTACATTGGATTTGAGACACAGCAAGTAGCAATAAATGGTCGGTCTGTTGTTGATGTAAATATGGTTGCCGATGCAGAAGCATTGGACGATGTTGTGATCGTAGGATATGGTACCCAGTCCAGAGCTGAGGTTACCGGAGCCATTTCAAGTATAGATAGTGAAGCAATTAGCAGTCTTCCGGTAGCCACTGCAGAGCAAGCCTTGCAGGGTAGGGCTGCAGGAGTTACCGTAATTAATTCTGGTGCCCCGGGAAATTCACCGGCAGTGAGGATTAGAGGACTGGCCACGCCTAATAATAATGACCCGTTATATGTAATAGATGGTGTTATAGCAGGTGGATTAGGTAGTCTTAACCCAAATGACATTCAAAACGTACAGGTTTTGAAAGATGCTTCCACTACTGCTGTTTACGGTTCAAGAGGTGCGAATGGTGTCGTACTGGTAACCACTAAATCCGGAAAAGCTTCTCAGGAAGCCCAGCTAAGCCTTGATGCTTATTCGGGGGTGCAATTTCTTACCAACCGTTACGACCTACTAAATACCGAGCAATACATACAGTATGCAAGGGAGATAGCAGATCCTATCCCGCCCCGTATTACAGATCCTCAATATGCAGATTTCCTGGATAATGAAACAGACTGGCAGGATGAAATTTTTAGAACTGGAGTTCTAAAAAGCATTACACTGGGTCTTTCCGGAGGTAATGAAAGCAGTAACTATAGATTTTCAGGAGGTTACCTTAATCAGGAGGGTGCCTTAATTGAAACAGAATATGAAAGATTTAACTTTAGATCTAATAGTAATTTTAATTTTGGAAGACTTCGCTTTGGACAAACATTAAATGAGGCTCTTACTGCGCAGAATCCTGAACGATCCGATGGTGGTAGATCAGTTTTAGAACACGCAATTAAATCGGCACCTTATTTACCTGTCTATAATCCCGAAAACAGAGGAGGTTTTCAAGGTCCAAATACGGTAATTGATGGTCAGGATGCTGCAAACCCGGTTCGGGTGCAAACATTAGGTAGTGCTTTAAATAGAGGACTTACTATTTTAGGTAGTCTTTTTGCGGAATATGAAATAGTTGATGGACTTGTTTTTAAAAGCCAGGCAGGTTTAGATTATTACAAGTACAATGATGAAATTTTTATTCCTTCTTTTAATGATGACAGCGCGGGAGCAACCGGGGCAATAGGTTTTGCTCAAATTACTAAGAACAGCGGGACAAATCAATCCCTCACCCTTACTAATAGTTTAACCTATAAGTTTGATGTTGCAGATGTACACAATTTTGAGATTCTGGCTTTAGCTGAAGATCAAAGAATTGATAGTGAAAGTTTAAATGCGAGTAGCCAGAATCCTATTACTGATGATGTGGAAGAATTGTCTTTAAATCAGGCAGGATTGACTTCAGCATCTTCAGAATATAGAAGAGTAGGGTTTTTAGGCCGGATAAATTATAATTATGATCAAAAATATCTTTTAGCCGGTTCTTTCCGTAGAGATGCTTCTTCCCGCTTTGGTGGCAATAATCGTTGGGGGAACTTCTGGTCTGTTGCTGCAGGATGGAATGTAGCAAAAGAAAGTTTTATGGAAGATTCAGATATTAATAACCTGAAAATTAGAGGAAGTTGGGGTACAACCGGTAACGATTTGATTGGAAATTATCGTTATGCATCAACATTGGTAACAAGTTTCCTCTATCCAATTGGAGGTGCAGCCCTTGAAGGTACTACCGCTGAAGGTCTACCTAATCCAAACCTTAAATGGGAAGAAGTTACTATGAAAAATATTGGGGTGGATATAGGTGTATTTGATAACACCTTTACAGCTTCCCTGGAATATTATAGTAACCGTAGTGATGATCTTCTTTATGAATTACCATTGCCTTTAAGTTTGGGGTATAATGTCTCTACATTAGCGTCCAATGTTGGGTCTGTAAAAACCAATGGATTCGAGGCTGATTTAGGTTATAATGATTATAATGGAGATTTTACCTGGTCTGCTAACTTAAACCTGGGAACCAGTGATAATGAAGTGCTTTCTATAGGAAGCCTGACGGAGGTTCCGGGAGGATTTTTTGAAAACGAATACCTTACAAGAATTGCTCCGGGAGAAGCTTTATTCCATTTCTATGGTTTAAGAACAGATGGGATTTACCAGAATCAAGCAGAAGTGGATGCTGTGTTTACAGCGAACCCAGATCAAACAGCTGTGGAACCGGGAGATATCCGTTTTGTAGATATTAACGGCGATGGTACTATTAATGCCGCAGATAAAACGGTAATAGGAAATCCCTATCCAACATTTACCATGGGACTCAGTTTAAATGCTCAATATGGAAATTTTGATGCCTCTATATTTATTCAGGGAGCCTATGGACAGGATATTTATAATACAAATTTATATGACCTTGAGGGGATGCCGAGATTATTTAACAGTGGCGTGGCTGTTCTGGACAGATGGACCGGAGAAGGTACATCGAATACAATACCACGTGCTTTGGGAGCTCCGCAAAATCTTGGTGCATCAGACCGCTTTGTAGAGGATGGATCTTATACCAGACTTAAAAATTTAAATATTGGGTATACTTTTGATGATGATATTTTCGGTGACTCGATAGCTGACTTAAGAATATATTTAAGTGGACAGAATTTAATTACTTTAACAGATTATTCTGGTCTGGACCCCGAAATAGGTGTTGATAATGTTTTATTCCAGGGAACCGGAGCTATAGGTATAGACAGAGGGTTATATCCTCAACCTACTTCTATAACATTTGGTGTTCAACTAGGATTTTAAAAAAAAATAATTATGAAAAAAATAAAAATAATTTTAACGGTCTTTCTTGCAATATTCATTGTGAATGGATGTAATGAAGAAGATTTTGAACTAACGAATCCGAGCGGTCTTTCACCTGAAACATATTTTAGGACTGAAGCCCAGGTCCAGTCTGCAGTAAATGCTGTATATGCTAACTTGCAGACAATTGGTTTGTACACCAGAACTTATTTCTTTGCGATGGATCTTATGTCCCGTGAAGCTTTGGGGAATCCTCAGCTAGAAGCAGACAAGAGAGTTTATCTTGAATGGTCTTTTGATGCAAGTCATGCTCCAATTAGCTGGTACTGGGATTCCGCTTACAGAGGAATTAATAAAGCAAATTTTGTCATTAATAATGAGGAAAGAATTGATGCTATTCCATCTTCTCTTTTGACTGAAGAGAAAAAAGATAAATTTATTGGGGAAGCCAAGTTTTTAAGAGCTTTTTATTATTTTATATTAGTGACCCGTTTTGGTGATATACCGTTAATTACCACAATTCCTGAAAGTGGAGAGGGCTTCCCTCGTGCTCCCAAGGAAGAGGTTTACGATCAAATTGAAGCAGATCTTATTGACGCAACGCAGTTATTACTTCCTAAAGAAGCGACTGAGGACGGTAGAGCTGACAGAGGTGCTGCTTATGCACTCTTAGGAAAGGCGTACTTATATCAGGAACAATATCAGGAAGCTCTCGACGCGTTTAATGAAATTTATGGGGAGTATTCCCTCGAAGAAGATTACTTTGCTAATTTCAGGGAAGAAGATGAATTTGGACCGGAATCTATTTTTGAAATTCAGTTTGATGATGATTTAGGTAACTCTGCAGTTTGGAATTCCAATGCAGCAGGTGAAGATGCGAATGAAGTTACCTTCCGTGGCCAGGAATATGGATTTAATGACTGGTTTAATGCGTACCCGTCAGATGATCTTCTGGATGAATATGAAGAAGGTGATATCAGGTTTGATGAAACTTTCTATGTTGTTGGAGACACATTTGCAGGTGGAGTTATTGAAGAACTTCCTCTTGACAGAAATGCAGCCTGGAGAAAATATCAGAATTATTACAAAGATGTTAATGAGGACATGGCTTCGGGAATTAATTTTAAAGTAATAAGATACGCTGACGTTCTGTTGATGATGGCTGAAGCCGCCAATGCTCTTGGTATGCAGGAGGAAGCTATAGGATACATTAATCAGGTTAGAGAACGGGCAGAGTTGCCATTACTGGATTTAGATCTTGTTCAGGACGAGGTATTTGATGCCATAGTACATGAAAGGTTCGTTGAATTAGCCGGTGAACAAGTACGTTTCCCTGACCTTGTGAGATGGGGACTTGCTGCCGATTATCTTGGGGAATATGGTTTTCAGGAAGGAATAAACGAAATCTGGCCTATTCCTAATGATGAAATCGTGTCAAATGAGGCTATAGGACCGGAAGATCAGAATCCCGGATACTAATAAATTTAATATGTAAAATTGAAGCCCTTTCATTAAATTGAAGGGGCTTTTTTCATCTTACAGGTTTCTTTAATACTTTTAAAATATTAGATTATATGAAACATTTATTCATTTGTGTGTCACTTATTTTTACCACGATTTCCTCTATAAGCGTTTCTGCTCAGACCTTGATTCAGAATGTGGAAAACAGAGAAAAATTAAATCTTAATGGTCGCTGGAATTATATCGTAGACCCCTATCGAATGGGTTACCTGGACTACAGGCAGGAACCTTTCGATGAAAGCCCTTCTGGTAAAGGAGGTTTCTATGAAAATCTCAACGAAGGGAATGCTCCGGGTCGGATAGAGTACAATTTTGACCTTTCACCTACGTTGAAGGTGCCAGGGGACTGGAATTCTCAGGAGGAGAATCTCGAATTGTACGAAGGAACTTTGTGGTATAAAAGAGATTTTACGATTTTTCCGGATGAGGATAACCGGTATTTTATACATTTTGGGGCCGTGAATTATGAAGCTCACGTTTACCTGAATGGTGAGAAACTAGGAATCCATAAAGGAGGTTTTACACCTTTTCAATTTGAGGTGACAAATAATTTACAGGACGGTGAAAACTTCCTGGTGGTGATGGTAGATAATACCAGAAAGCAGGATGAAGTTCCTACAGTGAATACCGATTGGTGGAACTATGGTGGTATTACAAGAGATGTAAACCTTGTAATTACACCCGCAACTTTCATATCCGATTACAAGGTTCAATTGGCAGATAACATTCCTAACCTAATTAAAGGTCATATTCAATTAGATGGTGATTCCGGAAAGAATTCTGTTGAAGTTGAAATTCCTGAACTTGAAATAAGAAAAGTTTTTGATACCGATGCATCAGGAAAAGTTGAATTTGAAGTTCCTGTAGATGATGTGAGGTATTGGTCTCCCATGGATCCTAAGCTCTATACCGTAACTATTTCTTTAGAAAACGAAAGTATTAGTGATCAGATTGGCTTTAGAACCATAGAAACAGTGGGCAAAAATATCTTACTGAACGACAAATCCATTTTTCTCAAAGGAATTTCAATTCATGATGAAAATCCATTGATTGAAGGAAGACTGAGAACAGAAGGCGATATGAGGATGATGTTGCAGTGGGCAAAAGATTTGGGATGCAATTTTGTTCGGTTGGCCCACTACACGCATAACGAAACAATGATACGCCTGGCAGACGAAATGGGACTAATGGTATGGGCAGAAATCCCTGTGTATTGGACAATTTCCTGGGAAAACGAAGCAACATATCGGAATGCTGAGAGTCAATTAATAACGACAATAGAAAGAGATAAAAACAGGGCAAGTGTGATTATTTGGTCAGTTGGGAATGAAACGCCGGTCACAGAAGCCAGGAATACATTCATGGGTAATCTGGTATCAAAAGCAAGGAGTTTGGATGACACGGCTTGTTGCTGCTGCCCTGGAAGTAGAGCGAGAGGGCTACACAATAAAAGTTGATGATTCTTTAGGGGAAAAGCTGGATCTCGCCAGTTTTAATGAGTATGGAGGCTGGTACTGGGAAAAACCAGAAGAATTGTCGAAATATAATTTTGATATTCAGTTTGATAAACCTGTAGTGATTACAGAATTTGGCGGTGGAGCATTGGCAGGTTTCCACGGCGATAAAAATACCATGTGGAGTGAGGAGCATCAGGAATTTCTTTATGAAGAGCAGTTAAAAATGCTGACTAAGATTGACGGATTAAGAGGTATGACTCCGTGGATACTTGTAGATTTTAAATCTCCGAGAAGGCAACATCCGGTTTACCAGAACTTCTGGAATAGAAAAGGATTAATTTCTGAAACCGGCGAAAAAAAGAAAGCATTTTTTGTACTCCAGGAATATTATCAAAGTTTGAATTAAACTATTAAAGCAATAAAAATTCGGAGTTACCCAACTCCGGATTTTTATGTTTTAACTCTATCAATCTTATAATTTTCATATCCCGTTTTAAAGTCCTCTATTCATTCAAAAGGGAATTTACAGCATTTACGAGGTAAATGTAAGTTGAGCCTACACTTATAACATATTCATTTTGTCCCCAAAGGAATGGCCAATCTTCTCTGTTCTCGGGAAAGTCTGGCTTAAGGATCAATACCCCGGGCACTACTCCACCTGCAATAAAAGAAAAATCTGCGCGGTTCATCCCGTATGCAACTTTTTTGGATCTGGTTCCAACTCCGGAAACAAATGAGATAGAGGAATCAGGATGAGTTCCATAAATATAGTTTAATCCCTTAAAAACATATTCCTTGTCAATAAGATCTGGAAAAGCTTTGTGAAGCAGGTAATTATTCATTGCAAAAGAAATCACCTGTCCGTTTCCTGCCCAGCCGCCACGACCAATTGGTACACCAAATGGATTTTCCTCATAATGTGCATCCAGCTCACTCTGGTAAGCTTTTGTTCTTTCCCTCATCTTCTTCTCAAAAGAATTGTCCATAAAAGGAATTACCCTGGTAGCGCGACCGGCATGAGAAGCAAAATTAGTATCAATAACCGGCCACATTTCAGCAATACGATCGCCGTATTTTTGGTCTTTTGTTGCAAGTAAGAGTTCTACAGCTGCTTTTAGCTCTTCATCTTCTAATCTTCCTCCCGTGGTGTTGCCATGATGGAAAAGATCGGGCTCCTTAGCATGTTCTTCGTCCCAAACTCTTTTTGCAGTATTAAGAGATTCTTCTGCCAGTGCATCATTATAACCTTTAAGCACTCTGCTGGCCGCAGCAAGAGCGGCTATTGATCCATAGTTTAAAGGGGTAGATTTACTCGTGAACGCCCACCTGTCATCGAACTTACCACTTCTGTAACCGTCAGATTCAAGGGAATCCATGCTTTTGTCGTAGATAAGATTATCTGTCATCGTTAGGCCGTCACCCAGATGAGTGTACTGGGAGATATCAGGAACAATGATCCCGGGAATAGCATGACCTACGGCTCTATGCTGTGCAATTAAAGCCAGGGTCCCATGCTGGATTTGCTGAAGCATATCCGGCTCTCCATCAGGATTATGAATATCCACATATTTGGCTTCATAATCAACCAGGGTCTGATCGCGCTGAAGATTAAAATCTTCGTAAGCATATACTAAATTATTTACTACGTAGTAATGGGTTTGGGTTCTAATATCATAGTCTCCGGCATCGTACCAGCCTCCAATATTTAACCCGGGAATATGTTCCCCGGGCTCATATTGAGTATCTGTTGTTGGTCCCTGGGCATAGAGATCAAAGTGTACATGATTTACCGGTGCCTGTAAAGCATCATCTAAATGGGAAGCACCATGCCACACGCGGTAAGCCTCATTAACAAGCATGTGGTCCATTTGAACGGGGAAAAAAATGTCGTTTGTAGGATACCATGCGTCCTCATAAATGTTTTCACCTATTATAAACGGCGCGGTGGTTTCTTCCCCGTAACTAATTACATATGTGCCCGGCTCTCTTACTTCAGAAAAATCATAGTGTAAGTAGTTGTACCGGGTATATTGCCCCCATCTGGAAAGTTCACCTGTTTGCACATTCACTTTTTCGCCTTCTTCGGAAATTTTGTGAAGAGTGGCAGTTTCTTCAGGCGTAGCATTTTTATCCAATTCAATTACGGCTACTTTTTTCTGGTCGGGATGATATCCAACCTGGGAATGTGCAATTACAGGTTTACGGGTCCATCCCGGAATGGAGTTTGGAGTTATAAACCATTCCAAAACTTTTCCTGTTTTATCTTCCGGGAGCAGGCTTCTTACCACGAACCAGCCATTTTGTGCCTTGTCCCTTCCGTCGTGCAGCATTAATTCGGCACTTTCTGAAGTTATGGTTACCCTACGCTCGGGATCTTCCGGTGCCAATACAAGTTTTTGACCTGTAGCCATGGGTTTTGGTGAAGTGTAGCCGGTATGATCTTTTTTCATATCACTACTTGGATATAGCGGAAAAATATCTGCCTTTCCATCCATGTAATAGGTTTTTTCCCAATAAGCGGAAGGAATAAATTCCAGATTTAAACCGGCTCTTCCAACAAGGGCTTGGGGGACGGGCTCCTCCAGGTGCACACTTAGAATAACACCATTACCTTTAGCTTCGGCACGAATCATATATTCAAAATCGTAGTCGGGGTATTCCTGGTAGGTCTCGATTCGCCCGTTTGCCTGATCAACTATTCTTTCAGAAAAAGTAGGGATGGCATCCCATTGTTCAGGAGTGGCATGTAGTCTTACATCGCCATTGGTAGCCGTGCGCTCCCCAAAATGTATAATTTCAATGCCGCTTATTTTTGAATCACTAAAAAGACCATTGTACCAGTTGCTAAAGGCAAGGATATTCACCCCCGGTGCTTCAAAATACTCTTCCTCATTTAATTCCAGATCGGTTTTCTGGGCAAATAATGAAGGCAAGGAGAATAAAAAAATAAAAAGAAGAAGAAAAGCTCTCGGCCGTTTTAGCGGATAATAAGTCTGCTTTTTTTTTGAAATAAAATAGTAGTTTTCCATAGGGGACTTGTTTATAATGGTTCTCAAATCGAAGTATCGGTTCAAAGGACGCAATCGGTTCCGTTGAATATAATTAATTTGTTTAAAACCTCTTATATTTATCCCATAAAAATTTTATGTGAAATTGTTATGCCAATCAGAATAAACTTGAAACTTCCGTTGTTAATCATTTTGATTTGCAGCATAACAGCATGTAAAGATGACCCAAAAGAAGAGAATGTCAAAAGAAGTCGTCTTGCCGATGCCAGTAGTCCTTACTTAAGGGGGCACGCAGACAATCCCGTTGACTGGTATGAATGGGGACCTGAAGCTCTTGAGAAAGCCAAAGAAGAGGACAAGCCTATAGTTATTAGTGTTGGTTATGCTTCCTGTCACTGGTGCCATGTCATGGAAAGGGAGAGTTTTATGGATACCAGCGTGGCTGCGATTATGAACCGGGATTTTATATCTATTAAAATTGACCGTGAGGAGCGGCCGGACATTGATAAGATTTATATGAATGCCGCACAGCTATTGAATGGTAGCGGTGGCTGGCCATTAAATGCAGTAACACTTCCCAACGGAAAACCTTTTTTCGCAGGAACTTATTTTCCACCTGAAGAATGGAAGAATATTTTAACTCAAATTGCCAGGGCTTATAAAGAGAACAGGGAGCCTCTAATTGAAACTGCAAATGCTTTAACCGAAGGTATTAAAAGCACAAATAGCCTGAGTGGCCTTGGGGTGCAGAAGAATGAAATTTCCGAAGCTGAATATCTAACTGTAATGGAAAGCTGGGAGCCCAGGTTTGACAGAGAAAAAGGTGGTTACCTGGAGGAGCAGAAGTTTCCGTTGCCCGTGAGTTGGGATGCTCTTTTACAGCATTACTACCTTACTGAAGATGAGGAAGTGCTGGAAATAGTGAAAACTACCTTGGATAACATGGCCCGGGGAGGAATTTACGATCAACTTGGTGGTGGGTTTTCCAGATATACCATAGATCCTGAATGGCTAATTCCGCATTTTGAAAAAATGCTTTATGATAATGCACAATTGATTAGTCTATACTCCAAAGCTTATAAAGTTATTCCTTCAGAAGAATATAAAACGGTTATAGAGGAGAGTATTAAGTTTGTGGAGCGGAGATTGGCCAATGATGAAGGTGGTTTTTATTCTTCATTGAATGCAGATACCGACGGGGAAGAAGGCAAATATTACGTGTGGTCTACCGAAGAACTTCGCGGGATATTAAATCCTTCTGAAGTTGAGTTGGTCACGAACTACTACAACATCGAACCTTATGGGAATTGGGAAAGAGGAAAAAATATTCTTTATCACAGGTTTTCCCCGGAAGAGTTTGCCCGGGAAGAAGTTTTGGATTACAACAAGTTTAAAACATCTCTGGATAATGCTAAGGAAAAGCTGCTAAAAGCAAGGCAAAATAGAAATAAACCAACTGTTGATGACAAATCCCTGACATCCTGGAATGCACTCATGGTCGATGCTTATCTTAATGCTTATTTAGCTCTCGGTAATCCCGAATATCTGGAAAATGCAGTAAAAGGTGCCGAATTTTTAAGTGAAAAAATGCTAAAGTCAGATTATAGCTTGTGGAGAAGTTATAAAGATGGAGAAAGCGGGATAAATGCTTTTCTGGATGATTACGCCTTGTTGAGTCAGGCTTACATTAATCTTTACCAGGTTACGTTCGATATTGAATGGTTGCAGAAAGCACAGAATATTATTGACTACGCAATTAGTCATTTCAAAGAGGAGGGAAGTAGTATGTTTTATTATACTTCCGATGATCACAATAACCTTGTCGCAAGAAAAATGGAACTGGATGATAACGTAATTCCTTCTTCCAACTCAGTCATGGCACAAAATCTTTATGTCCTCGGTACGCTTTTGGAAAATGAAAGATATTTAATCATGAGTGAAGAAATGCTTGGCCAAATGTATGACCAGGTAATGGAAGATCCTTCTTTTTATGCCAATTGGACAAAATTAATCGGCACAAAAGCTTTTGGAGCATATGAAATTGCCATTGTAGGCAAGGATGCTCAACAGAAGAATTTTCATGTTCAGAAAGAGTATTTGCCAACATCCATTTTTATGGGAGGCAAAGAGGAAAATCTACCACTCCTAAAAAGCAAACTGATAGAAGGAAAAACGCTTATTTACGTATGCCAGAATAAAACCTGCAAATATCCTGTTGCTTTAGCAGCGGAAGCTATTGACATTATAGAAAACTACCGCACCGGTACGGAAGAGAATAGTAGCATCTGGAACTAATTTTTCTCGGGAGAAGTTAAGAAAATACGGAAATAATATATATCTGAACTAAACTAAAGATGTCTGATTCTAATTTAGAAACTCTTTTGACCAGGAGGGGGGCATGGGAATGTATTTTGCAGATTTTATAAATCATTTTAAATTAGTTAGAACCTTAATTCCTGTGAGATCAATTCCTGCAGCAATAACTATCTTTGTTGTTTTAAAGAATATTAAATGCTGAATTACCCAATCCGATTTGAACCCATTCTTAAGGAAAAGATCTGGGGTGGAAATAAATTGAAACAAATTCTAAATAAGGCTTCAACTTCCGAAAATACCGGCGAAAGCTGGGAAATTTCGGGTGTTAAGGGTGATATATCTGTTGTCGGAAATGGTTCTTTAAAAGGGCAGACTTTAAATGCCCTTTTAGAGGAGTATAAAGAGCGACTGTTAGGGGAGAAGAACTACAAAAAGTTTGGTGCCGAATTTCCCCTTTTGATCAAGTTTATAGATGCCAAAACCGAACTTTCTGTTCAGTTGCATCCACATGACAACATTGCCAAAAAGCGGCACAATTCCTTTGGAAAGACCGAAATGTGGTACATCATGCAGGCAGATGAAGGGGCAGAGATCAACGTAGGTTTCAAAAAGAGCATTTCCAAAGAGGATTATCTTGAGCACCTCAATTGTGGAAAGATCACCGATTTACTGAACTTTGAAAAAGTGGAAAAAGGAGATTCCTTCTTTATCAACACCGGCAAAGTTCACGCCATTGGCGCCGGAGTTCTCTTAGCTGAAATCCAGCAAACTTCAGATATTACCTATCGAATTTACGATTGGGATAGGGTGGACGATCAGGGGAAGTCCCGGGAACTTCATACAGATCTTGCTCTGGACGCGATAGATTTTGAGAAAAAGGAGGATTTCAAGTTGAAATATTCCCGGGTAGAGAATAAGTCTTCTAGTATTGCCGCCTGTGAATACTTTACCACCAATTTTCTTCCTGTAAAGGGGAATATAATCCAGGATTATTCAGGTTTGGATTCCTTCGTGATTTATATGTGTGTAAGCGGGGAGGCTGAGATCTGTGTTGATGGTAATTCAGAAAGAATAGTTCAAGGCGAGACGCTTCTTTTTGCCGCAGAGATTACGGAAGTAAAAATAGCTTCTAAAGGGGCAGAACTTCTTGAGGTTTATGTAGCCTAAATCAGAAAGATTAACCTAAAAGACCTTTCAAAAATGCCATTTTGAAAGGTCTTCTTGTAAAATCATTTAAGGTAAAATTACACCCCGCAAACATTCAGCCTTAGACTGAAAAGGGAATCCATGGCCGTGATAAATAAGGTTTTTTTATCCTTCCCACCAAAAGTGACATTGGCAGTCCAGTACTTATCGATTGGAATATGAAGAATTTTCTCTCCCTCTTTGTTAAAGACCGTTACTCCATCTCCGGTGAGGTAAAGGTTTCCCTGCTCGTCTAAGGTCATCCCGTCCGATCCCATTTCAGTAAAAAGCGTTTTCTCTTCCAGTTTTCCATCTTTACCTATGCTGTATTTCCAGGTCTTATTGTCTTCAATATCGGCTACAAATAAGGTTTGGCCATCGGGAGTTCCAATGATCCCATTGGGTTTTACTAAACCATCGGCAGCGATAAAAAATCCTTTACGATTTGGCGTGAGGTAATACACCCGTTGCTCTTTTATAGGTTGTTCGCTGTGAGTCCAGTAATCCCTTTTGTAAAAGGGATCTGTAAAAAAGATTCCGCCGTCGGGAGCGACCCAAAGGTCATTTGGTCCGTTAAGTCTTTTTCCCCGGAATCCTTCAAGCAGAACGGTGACTTCCTTTTTATTGTTAATCTTCCAGATCTCAGAATGTTTATCGGCAGCGGCGTAGAGATTACCTTCAGCGTCAAAGTAAAGTCCGTTTGCCCGACCTGCTTCTTCCATAAAAACAGAAACTTCATTTTTGTCAACAGACCACTTATGTATGCGATTGTTGGGTTGATCTGTGAAATAAACATTCCCCTCAGCATCGGAAGCAGGGCCTTCGGTAAATTCAAATCCGTCAGAAACTAGCTGCAATTCAGCGCCTTCTGATATTAAGTTGTTTTCCTGCGCCCTTCCGGTAACGCTGAATAGAATTGTGACAAAAAACAGGCTGGAGGGTATTTTCATTAATTTACAATTAAGTGGAAAAGATAAGGCTTTCCGGAATTTTATTCTTTATTTAATTTCTTCAGTAAAACTTGAGGCCGGAAGTCCTGCATCATTAAAAATATTTGAGACACTGGTATTTCCCCAGGAATATCTCACTGCTTTTGGATCCTGAATATTTTTTACATCCAGTTCAATAAAATTGTTTTTTAATTTCATCTTCACGGGCTCAAATCTTCCATCTGTCCCTGCCACCTCAAATTGAGACTTTTTATCTTGTGAATTCAGTTCTAGTTCGTCGGCATGAGAAAAATAAATCTGGAGTTTGCTCCCCTTTTTTTCTACCCTCTCAAAAAGGGGAAAATAAGCAGCTGTTTCTTTTTCATAAATTTCATGTAAGGCGAGATTGGCAAAGCGAAGACCCACACCTTTTTTATTGCGCGGGTGGATATCGTCTAAATCACCAATGTCACTGGTCATAACCATGCCCGTTTTTGGCATTTTAAGCACCCTACGCTGTGCATCTCTCACTTTCACACCCGAGAAGTTGTCGCCGTAATCATAAGGAGCTATCTGGGCGTAATAGAAAGGAAATTCATAATTCCATTTTTGGCGCCAGGAATTTATGAGAGCTGAGAAGATCTGTTCATAATGATCTGCATTTTCTGTATTCGATTCTCCCTGATACCAAAGTATACCCGCGAGCTTAAAAGGAGTTAGTGGAGAGATCATGGCGTTATACAACATACCCGGATCTCTCGGTCCATATTCAACTTCAGGTAACATTTTAGCTGCGCGGGAAAGCTCCTCATTTTTCTCTATAATTTCCGCCGGCATCCATACTTCAGCAGGAGTACCGCCCCAACTGGAATTTATAAGGCCTACGGGCACACCAAGCTCTTCGTTAAGTTTTTTTCCGAAGAAATAGGCAACTGCGCTAAAATGCTTCATCGTTTCGGGAGTACTGGCTCTCCATTCTCCATCGAGATCCTGTTGTGGGCATGATGCTGTTCTATTTAGTACAGTAAAAAACCTTATTTGGTCATTTTCTGCACCGGCAATAGCTTCTTCAGCATTATCAATCCCTGCAGCGGCAGTCCATTCCATATTTGATTGGCCGCTTACCAGCCAAACCTCTCCCAAAAGCACGTTTTTGAGCACCACAGTATTATACCCGCTGATGGTGATTTCCTGTGGCTCCCTAACGTCGGGCGTAGAAAGAAGAATTTCCCAGGTTCCATTGTTTCCAACTTTAGTTTGTAAGGTGTCGGCAGCCCAGGTAGTGGATATTCTTACTACTTCTCCGGGTTTCGCCCATCCCCAAATTTTTACTTCATCATTTCGCTGTAAGACCATATTATCTGAAAATATTGAAGGCAGGCTTACATTGGAAAAAGCTTCGACAGTGGACATGAGCGTTAGGAGAATTAAGGAAGTAATTTTTCTCATTTTATTCCTTCTTTAAAATAGATTCTATTCGGGTAATTTCATCTTTACTGAACTGGAGGTTTTGAAGTCCTTCAATATTGTCTTTTAGCTGTGAAACTTTACTCACTCCCACCAGCACCGAGGTAACTCTATGATCTTTTAACAGCCATGCAATAGCCATTTGTGCAAGGGTTTGATTACGATTCTCGGCCATGTGATTTAAATCTTTAACCTGCTTCAGGACCTGGGGAGTTATCTTATTTTGATCCAGATATCCACCTTCAATTGCTGCGCGGGAATCTTTGGGGATTCCGTCAAGGTATTTCGAAGTAAGAATTCCCTGCTCCAAAGGAGAGAAAACTATGCTGCCTAAACCTTCTTGTTCAAGAGTGTTAAGAAGTCCGTCTTCAACCCACCGGTCAAACATATTATAACGGGGCTGGTGAATTATGAAGGGAGTGCCCAGGTTGCGGAGAATTTCTGCAGCTTTTGCAGTTTGCCCTGCAGAATACTGAGAAACACCAACGTATAGTGCTTTTCCTTGTCGCACGATTTGATCCAGGGCACCCATGGTCTCTTCTAATGGGGTGGCGGGATCGGGTCTATGGTGGTAAAAAATGTCTACATAATCCAGTCCCATTCTTTGCAGGGATTGGTCCAGGCTGGCAATAAGATATTTCCTGGAGCCGAAATTACCGTATGGCCCGGGCCACATATCCCAACCTGCCTTAGTAGAAATTAGCAGCTCATCGCGATAAGAAAGGAAATCTTCTTTAAAAATTTTTCCAAAGTTGATTTCGGCCGACCCATAGGGTGGTCCGTAATTGTTGGCAAGATCGAAATGGGTAATTCCATTGTCAAAAGCTGTTCGTAGAAGCTGCCGGGAATTCTCAAAACTGGTAGTATTCCCAAAGTTGTGCCATAGTCCCAAAGAAAGAAGTGGAAGCTTAATTCCGCTTTTTCCACAACGGCGATATTGAATTTGCTCGTACCGGTCTTCGGCCGCGGTATATGGTTCCATAATCTATTTTTTATTTAGAAGGTTCCGGTAAAAAGGCACTAGTTCTTCGGCAAGGACCTCGTGATCGTCAACATTGGGATGACCGGTACATCCCCCGGCATTCATTTTTTGAAATTCAAAAATTTCAATGGGATGATCTGCCAGTTCTTCTTTGATCTCCTTTAGAATTTGAATTAATTCTTTTCCCTCTTCTGTTCCGGTCATAGGGCTGGAGAGAAGGGCCATCTGTGTTTCAGGATATATTTCAAATAAAGACTCGATAAAGGTTTTATAATTTTCCTTAAATTTTTCAGATTTAAAAGGGAGTCGGGTTTTTTGTCCGTCCCCAAGAGAGAAATCATTCGTGCCAAGGGCTATACTTACAATATCGGGGGCATCCTCTTTTTTAATTTTAGCTCTTTTGCCCTGGTTTCCATTGAGGTGGAGATAAGGATAAACTTCGGGCATTACCGGTTGATCTTCATCATTCCAGTTGCGGTAAATCCCCATACCCGAAACACAATTCACTTCAAAATCTACATCCAGTATTCGTGCCACCCGTGGGCCATAAGCCATGTAAACATTGTGCTGATCGTACCATTCTCCTTCCTCACAATTAATTTCACTGGGATCTGCACCCATACCACATGTTATGGAATCTCCTATAAACTCAATTTTAGCCCGCTTTTCTTCAGCGGGCTTTTCCATATTTTGAGCCCTGAGGCCATTGAATATAATAGCTCCGTTGGAGGCCTCAGTTTCTTTGTAAATGGCCAGGGTATTGACTGAATCTCTGTTAGGAAGGGCAAATTTCAAGGTGTCCTTGGTAATTCTAAACCGCCCCTGATATTCATTATTCAATTCTACCGCCACATAATGATGCTGTAGATTATCACTTTTGAGAAAGACAGTAACTGTATCTCCATAGACGTCTGCTTTTACTGAAGCTGCAGAGGCTATCAATTTTTCACCTTCAGATGAATTTAAGGTGCGGCCAGAGTAAATAAAACTATCATTTTCAGCATCAAAATATTGATTTTGAACGGTTTTTTCAGAAGCTTGTTCAGATTTGCAGCTGCTCAGAAAAAGCAGAGCGAGAATAAAAATTATTTGGCGCATTTATTCCATTTTAGAAACCCTAATTTACGGCTTTCCTGCAGATCCTGTTTTACCGATTCTTTCAAATCCTAATATTATTTTTTAATATTTTTCGAAATGCATTACCCGACTTTTTATTAATATAATTCCTTGTTGTTAGAGCTTAAGGGTATATCTACATTTGAATTAAAAAATAAAATCAGTTCCTCCTCTTCAATTCATTGAACCTTAATAATCTATTCGAAATTTGAGATTTCTTTTCTGCTTCTAGAAATTGATTTATTTTTGTAATCAGGCGTGAAAATAGCTGCAAATATGCTTTTAATTGTCATGAAAATTTGTTATTATTGTCTTATAGTAAATTTGACTATTAGAAGTTTAAATATAAATTAAATAATTATATGAAGTTTTTTATTGATACAGCTAACCTCGATGACATTAAAGAGGCACAGGAATTAGGAGTGCTGGATGGAGTGACAACTAACCCATCTCTCATGGCGAAGGAAGGAATTAAAGGCAAGGACAATATCCTGAAGCATTATTTAAAAATTTGCGAGATAGTAGAGGGAGATGTTTCTGCAGAAGTTATTGCAACAACCTTTGATGAGATTATAAAAGAAGGCGAGGAGCTGGCAGAGCTTCATCCTCAAATCGTGGTAAAAGTGCCAATGATACGGGAAGGGATTAAGGCAATAAAATATTTCTCAGACCAGGGGATACGTACCAACTGTACACTTGTTTTTTCTGCAGGTCAGGCTTTATTAGCAGCCAAAGCAGGGGCAACCTATGTTTCTCCATTTCTGGGAAGGCTTGATGATATTTCTACAGACGGACTTCAATTGATTTCGGAAATCCGGCTTATTTATGATAATTATGATTTCGATACGCAGATTCTGGCCGCATCCATAAGACACACGATGCACGTGGTTAATTGTGCAAAACTCGGAGCAGATGTGATGACAGGTCCGCTTTCTTCCATTGACGGTCTCTTAAAACATCCTCTGACCGATAGCGGATTGGCAAAATTCTTAGAGGACGCTAAATCTTAAAATAAACGAATATGAATATTAAGAAACTTGAAGCCTTCACTACACAGGTGCGAAGGGATATATTGAGACAAGTACATAAGGTAGATTCTGGTCATCCCGGAGGATCTTTGGGTTGCACAGAATTTTTTACCGCTCTCTATCAGGAAGTGATGGAGCATAATCCTGACTTTAACATGGACGGGAAAGGAGAGGATCTATTCTTTCTTTCCAATGGACATATTTCACCGGTATTTTATAGTGTTCTTGCCCGTAGCGGGTATTTTCCTGTAGAAGAGTTGAATACCTTTAGACTTATAGATTCAAGGTTACAGGGGCATCCTACTACTCATGAAGGTTTACCGGGCGTAAGAGTTGCCTCGGGATCCCTGGGGCAGGGAATGTCTGTAGCTATTGGAGCTGCGCAGGCTAAAAAACTTAATAAGGATTCTCATCTTGTCTATACATTGCATGGAGATGGAGAGTTGCAGGAAGGTCAAAACTGGGAAGCTATTATGTACGCTGCCGGGAATAAGGTGGATAACTTAATTTCCACTGTAGATCTTAATGGACAGCAAATCGACGGTAGTACAGATAATGTACTTCCAATGGGGAACCTGAAGGCAAAATTTGAAGCTTTTGGCTGGGATGTGATGGAGATCGAGAATGGAAACGATCTTAAGCAGGTGATCGACGGATTAAATGAGGCAAAGAGCCGGACAGGAAAAGGAAAACCTGTATGTATTCTGATGCATACAGAGATGGGTCACGGAGTGGACTTTATGATGCACACCCACGCCTGGCACGGGAAAGCTCCCAATGATGAACAACTTGAAAAAGCACTTTCTCAAAATCCTGAAACGCTGGGGGACTATTAAAATTTAAAAAGTAAAAAACAAATGAAGAAATATACAGATACAGGTAAAAAAGATACGCGCTCTGGTTTTGGAGCCGGTCTTACAGAACTGGGAAGGACCAATCCTAATGTAGTTGCTCTTTGTGCAGATTTAGTAGGTTCTTTAAAAATGCAGGATTTTATTGATGAAAACCCGGAACGTTTTTTCCAGGTAGGGATTGCTGAAGCCAACATGATTGGAATGGCTGCCGGTTTAACAATTGGTGGAAAGATTCCTTTTGCGGGAACCTTTGCAAATTTCGCAACCGGAAGGGTGTATGATCAGATAAGACAAAGTGTTGCTTACTCTGACAAGAACGTGAAAATTTGTGCCTCTCACTCGGGTGTAACTCTTGGTGAAGACGGAGCAACTCACCAGATCCTTGAGGATATAGGATTAATGAAGATGCTGCCCGGGATGACGGTTATTAATACTTGTGATTATAATCAGACAAAAGCTGCCACCCTTGCAATTGCAGAATATGAGGGTCCGGTTTATTTACGTTTTGGTAGGCCTAAAGTTGCTAATTTCACACCTGAAGATGGAAAATTTGAAATTGGAAAGGCTGTTCATTTGCTGGAAGGTAATGATGTGACCATAATTGCAACAGGTCACCTGGTTTGGGAAGCGATCAAAGCTGCAGAGCAACTGGAAGAAAAAGGCATCTCTTGTGATGTAATAAATATTCACACAATTAAACCTCTGGATGACGAAGCAATTCTCAAATCTGTGAAGAAAACAAGGTGTGTTGTTACCGCCGAGGAGCATAATTACCTCGGGGGACTTGGTGAAAGTGTCGCCCGGGTCCTGGTAAATAATCACCCTGCTCCCCAGGAATTTGTTGCAACACAAGATACTTTTGGTGAAAGCGGAACTCCCGAGCAGCTAATGGATAAATATGGCCTCAATGCTGAAGCTATTGTAAAAGCTTCACAAAAGGTTATCGGTAGAAAATAAACCTAAAGATTTTTTAATGTTGATAAAAAAAATGTAGAGAAGGGACAGGAGAAGCACGCTTGAGAAGGACATTTTGGAAGGTTTGTGCCATCAGGTCTTGATGGTTTCTCCAACAATATTTCAGTTAAAATTAAGGATTCCTTGTTTGAGTCCGTGTTTTTCACTCTATGGCATACTTTTTACACTGAAAAAACTTTAAAAATAAATTACTCAACATGAACTTTTTTCTAAAATTTAAAAAGTGCTTTTTTGTAGTACTTGTTGTCGTTGGAACTTTATTTCCTGCCGATGCTCAGAATACATTTCAAAACCCAATTCTTGCCGGATGGTACCCAGACCCTGCGATAACCAGTGATGGTAATGGCAATTTCTATATGGTACATTCCACCTTTGCGTTTTATCCCGGCATACCGATTTTTCATAGTACAGATCTGGTAAACTGGGAACAGATAGGCAATGTTATCGACCGGCCCGATCAAATAGATCTTGAAGGTTTTGGGGTTTCCCGGGCTATTTTTGCACCCGATATCAGTTACGATGAAGGTATCTTTTATGTGACCTGTACCGTTGTAGACGGCAAAGGAAATTTTGTAGTTACAGCCAAAGATCCTGCGGGTCCCTGGAGTGATCCCGTTTGGTTGCCGGAAGTTATTGGAATTGATCCAGGATTGTTTTTTGATGAGGAAAAATCTTATATCGTTTATAACAGTGATCCACCGAACAATGAGCCCTTGTACGATGGCCATCGCACCATCAGGATGATGGAATTTGACAAAGAAAATCTCAGAACAATCGGAGAGGATCGTATCCTGGTAAATGGAGGAGTAGATATTTCTACTGAACCGGTTTGGGCCGAAGGTCCACGTATCTACAAGCTCAATGGATATTATTACCTAATGACTGCAGAAGGAGGAACAGCTGTGAATCATTCAGAAATGATCTACAGAAACCGGGATATTGACGATGAATTCATTCCTTTTGAAGACAATCCTATTCTAACACAAAGGCACCTGGATCCAAATCGGGAAAATCCTATTACCTCGGCAGGACATGCAGATATTGTACAGCATCCAAACGGGGACTGGTATGGCGTTTTTCTAGCCGTGAGACCTTATGAAGGTGATTACTATAACACCGGAAGAGAAACTTTTATGACTCCTGTAAAATGGGAGAATGACTGGCCGATTTTTGATCTGGACGGTGAGGAGATCAAATATGAATATCCACTTCCTGAGGGAGTAAGCATTAATGAGTCTCTTTTTCCTTTAAATGGTAATTTTCAATTTAAAAAAGATTTTGATGATAGTGAACTTGATCTTCACTGGTTATTCTTGCGGAATCCAAAGGAAAAGTGGTATGACTTAAATGAGCGGAAGGGTTACCTCATAATGGACACCCGGCCCGAAACTGTCTCAGGGACTTCCAATCCCAGCTTTATTGCACACAGGCAACAACATTTGACTGGAGAGGCCGCTGTTTCCATGGAATTTGAAACAGAAAACTCAAATGAAAAAGCCGGACTGATAGCTTTCCAGAATGAATCTCACTACTACTTTATAGCAAAATCCTTTGAAGATAATTCTCCGGTTGTGCAGCTTTTCAAAGGTACCGAGGACGGAAAAGAGCTCTTGGCAAGTCAGAAGCTTTCTTCTTCAGGTGAAGCAATAGAATTTAAAGTGGAATTTAATGAAGATAACTATAGATTTTACTTTAAGACAGATTCCGGATGGAACAACCTTGGAGGTGACCTCAGTGGGAAATATTTAAGTACAAAAGAAGCAGGTGGTTTTGTAGGAAATAATATCGGAATGTATACTACCTCTCATGGAGAAGCTTCAGAAAACAAGGCTGTATTTGACTGGTTCAGTTATCTGGGAAATGATACAGTTTATTAATACGGGAGTGGGATTTTATTTTTAGTTCAGCTTTTAGAAATAAAACAAATCCATGAGAGCAATATCCAGATTTACTGTAAAAATTGGGGTTATATGTCTCGTCTTTGTATTTGCACAGTGTAAAAATAATCAGGAAAATTCCGTAGAACAGAAATCGCCGACTCAGGAAGAACAAGGAGTAATGGAAAAAACAGTATTTGGAACCACTCCGGAAGGGGAACAGGTGGAACAATTTATCCTAAAGAATGAGCATGGTATGGAAGTGAAGATCATCACCTATGGTGGCCGAATTACTTCCCTCAAAGTGCCCGATAAAGCCGGAAATTTTGAAGATGTAGTATTAGGTTTTGATGACCTGGAGCTATACCTGGAAGAAAATCCTTTTTTTGGAGCATTGATAGGACGTTACGGAAATCGAATTGCACAGGGAAAATTTTCCCTGGACGGGGAAGAATATACACTAGCCAGGAACAATGGTGAAAATCATCTGCATGGCGGGGAAAAAGGATTTGATAAGGTAGTCTGGAGCGTCAAAGAAAGTGCAAAGCCAAATACACTTGTCTTATCATACATTAGTGAACACATGGAAGAAGGTTACCCCGGCAGGCTTGAAACCTTTGTAACTTATACATTAAATGAAGATAATTCATTAGATGTGGTGTATGAGGCAACTACAGACAGAAAGACTATCGTTAATCTTACCCAACATGCTTACTTTAATTTGTCGGGCGATTTTTCTGAGACTATCCTGGATCATGTGATTCGAATAAATGCAGACGAGATCGTTCCGGTAAACGAGAACCTGATTCCTACGGGAAAATTCATGTCGGTTAACGATACTCCCTTTGATTTTACTGATCCGAAAACTATAGGAAGCCGAATAGATGCTGCTCATGAGCAGTTGGAAATCGCAGATGGTTACGACCACACCTGGGTTTTAAATGGACAGGACAATAAAATGACGTTTGCGGCTGTAGCATGGCACCCGGAGTCTGGCAGAAAAATGGAAGTATTCACCACTGAACCCGGAATGCAATTTTATACGGGTAATTTTCTCGATGGAACATTACCATTGCAGTATGGAGAGGGGACTTATGAAAAAAGAAGTGGTTTCTGTTTTGAAACACAACATTATCCCGATTCTCCAAACCAGGAAAGTTTTCCTTCGGTAGTATTGGAAGCCGGAGAAACTTATTCGAGTAAAACAAGTTTTAGGTTTTCAGTAGAGGAATAGGACGAATTAGGATCAGTTATTATTGATCAATTTTTTATGAAGCTATTCATTATTTATGAGTTGCAAATTTATAACGGAAAATGTCATTTTTGAGAACCCGCCTCATTTTTCAGGCGTAAATAATTACTATGGATATTAAAGATATTTCCGGTACGACAACATTAAGAAACGGGATAGCTATGCCTGTTCTTGGTTTGGGAGTTTATAAGGCTAAAGAAGGTAGGGAGGTTATCGAATCGGTGCAGCATGCTCTGGAAGCTGGTTATCGACATATAGATACTGCTTCTTTTTATGGAAATGAAAATGGCGTGGGGGAAGCAATTAGAACTTCAAATATTCCCAGGGAAGATGTTTTTGTTACTACAAAGGTGTGGAATGATGATCAGGGTTTTGAGCAAACGCTTTCGGCTTTTGACAGTTCTTTGAAGGAATTGGGAATGGATTACGCAGATCTTTATTTAATACACTGGCCGGTACCGGGGAAATATCTTGAAACCTGGAAAGCTTTGGAAAAACTTTACAATGAAGGTAGGGTAAAAGCCATTGGAGTATCAAATTGTCTTGAACATCATTTAAATGAAATTCTTGAAAATTTCGAAATTGTCCCTATGGTTCTTCAAAATGAATTCCATCCCAGACTTGTCCAACAGCCATTGCTGAACTTTTGTAAACGAAATAATATACAATATGAGGCGTGGTCTCCATTAATGAGGGGTGAAGTCTTTAAATTGGATATTTTAAAAGAGTTGGCAGATAATTATAACAAGACGGTTGCACAACTAATCATAAGGTGGAATTTGCAGAAGGGCGTGGTTACCATTCCAAAAAGTGTACACCGGGATCGGATTTTTGAAAATGCGGATGTTTTTGATTTCGTAATTTCAGGTGAATGTGTACGGCGTATAGATTCTTTAGACCGAGGAGAGCGCACAGGAGCACATCCCAATAATTTTATGGATCATTTTAGAGACAATTAATACTAAACAGGAGTTATGAAATTTCGGTTCAAAAAACACGTGCAGATCTTTTGCTTTTGCCTCTTTGGGAGCCTCATCTTTGGGAACGATAATGCAATGGCGCAAGCAGATTACGCAAAAGAAATCGATGATCCTTCTTTAAAAGAAGCTCTGGAAGATAATTTTCTCATAGGTACGGCGTTAAATGTGTGGCAAATTACAGGGAGACAGCCGGAAGCCATCGAAATCGTGAAACAGCATTTCAATTCTATAGTTGCCGAAAATGTCATGAAAAGTTCCAGAATCCAGCCCAGGGAGGGAGATTTTAATTTTGAACTGGCGGATCAATTTGTGGAATTTGGAGAGGAAAATGATATGCACATTCATGGGCACACCCTAATCTGGCATTCCCAGGCCCCGGATTGGTTTTTTGTGGATGATGAAGGAGAAACTGTTTCCCCGGAAGTTCTTAAACAGCGAATGAAAGATCACATTACGGCGGTAGTTGGTCGTTATAAGGGGCGGGTTCATTCCTGGGATGTAGTAAATGAAGCTATTGAAGATGACGGTAGTTATCGAGAAAGTGAGTTCTTTAAAATTCTTGGAGACGACTTTGTTAAACTGGCTTTTCAATATACACATGAAGTAGATCCTGAAGCAGAGCTTTACTATAATGATTATTCCATGGCCAATCCCGGTAAACGTGCAGGAGTCGTAAAAATGGTGAAAGAGCTCCAGGAAGCCGGAGTTACTATACACGGTATAGGAATGCAGGGGCATATTGGTTTAAATCATCCCGACCTAACTGAATTTGAAAAAAGCCTGGAAGCGTATGGTGCTCTTGGAAAAGTTGTAATTTCTGAACTTGATTTAAGCGTGCTGCCTTCTCCATGGGGGGATGCCGGAGCTGAAATTTCTCAGAATTTTGATTATGATGATAAAATGAATCCATTCCCTAATGGTTTGCCTGAAGAAGTGGAGCAGCAGTTTACCGACCGTTATGCAGAATTTTTTAAGCTTTTTCTAAAACATCAGGATGTTATTGCAAGGGTAACATTGTGGGGAGTTAATGATGGCCATTCATGGAAAAATAATTGGCCGGTAAGAGGAAGAACAGATTACCCACTTTTGTTTGACAGGCAGAATAATCCTAAGCCTGTGGTAAAGGAAATAATCCGATTAGGCTTAGAAGGATAATTTAATTTAAAGTTGAGCTGCCAGAAATAATTGGAGTGATACCTGCTTTTATTATCTGATTTATTGAAAAGCTAAGGCGCATTATACTGGGCTAATATTTTTAAAAACACCTTTTACATAGCCTATACCGTTATTGATTGATGGATCAAGGTATAAATTAGAACAAAATAGGACGGGATGATCTACGATTTCACCGGGTTTTAGAATAATTGTATTTTTAAATCTTCACAACAAATCCTTACATATAAATAGGTCGTTTTAAAAAAATCTTTCTGCAAATTGGATAAAGTATGGCCAATTTGGTTCTACCGTATGTCCGCCTTCGTGAATCCTGAATGCAATTTTTCCATCGGAAAGAAATTGACCTACATCGGGAAAATTAGTGGTACCCAATCCTTTTTCGTTTAAAAGCTCATAAACCGGGCTGGCGTTTACAGCGGCTAAAAACATTCCCCTGGCATCGACCCAGTTTCCTTCCACAGCAGGATCCCCGGTGCTAATAAAGACTGGACGCGGAGCTGCAAGGGCAATTAAATGATGAGCATCTACGGGAAGATCATCCACCGTTAAAGGTCCGGCATATTTGATGAAATTCGGAGCAAACCAATGGTATTCTGCGCTGGAGGCAAGATTTTCCACCTGTTCTCCAAAATTTCTTCTAAGGATCTTTGTTCCGCCCGCACCGGCAGAACCAATAAAACCAATGGCAAAACGGTCATCATATGCCATAGTGACCATAGCCGCTTTGCCATACCGGGACAAACCTTCTATAGCAACTTTAGAAGAATTTACATCCTGGTCTTTTTCAAAGTAATCCAGGGCTTTGGTTGCACCCCATGCCCAGGCGCGTAAAGCTCCCCAATCATCAACCTTTCTGGGTTCTCCTTTATTTACCAGGCCAATAATTCCTTCACGGAGTCCGGCGCCATTGTCGGCCTGATAACTGGTAGGAATCAAACTGGCGTACCCCCAGTTTTTTGCAAGCAACTGCTCTTGCCAGGGATTTTGAGTTTTTCCCTGGGGACTAAATCCTGCAGGCCAGTTCCAATCGAATTTGAGAACCACCGGTATTGCTTTTTCTGCATTTAATGGCGTTGTCAGGGTCATTTTGATGTTTACCTCAATCTCAGGATGTGAGGAATTATTCACAACCCCTAAGAGTTCCTTTACTTTGACCGGAAAATCACCAATTAAAGTATCTTCTTCGGAGATGACTTTCCAATTCACAGCTGGGATATTTTCTGGTAACTTGCCATACATTTCCCGGTTAAAAACTTCTAAGATCTCTTTCCTTCTTTCCTGCCATTGTTCCCTTGTACTGACTTTTCGGCCATCCTGAAATATCAATGGATCTGGTAAATTTCTTAGGTCAGACACTTTTGATTCGTCACTGTTGGCTGCATTGGGATCTGTGGGATTTCCCGATGGTCCGGGTCTGAGGGTATTTATACCTAACTTCCTCATCATCAGCTGATGATCATCGGTATTTAATCGGTTAATACTGTCCATTTTTGTCTGTGAGAATTGTGCAAACGAAGGTGAGCAGAACGAGATCAGGACAATAATCGAAGTCAGGATAGTTTTCATAATAAACAAGTTTAATTCGTTTAAAAAGATTTATTCAAGCTCCTCTGGCGATGTCATTACCAGGAGGGTATTACTTTGTAACTAATCCATTATAATAATATCTAATTATGCTATTTTATGCAATCGATTGATTAAAGATATGCGATTTTCTTAAGTTAGCCGCAAGGTTACAATTTATCTTTCAGTTTTCATCCTGAAGCAGCTTGGTACCGCAAAAAAAATGATCTTCAGGAATTTGATAGAAGTAAATCTATTTTCTGGTTGTTGATCGCACAATGTCTTATGCAATGGTCTGGGTCAATGTGCGACTGGCAGGAGGATGGCCATTTAGTTAGTCATCCAGACTTCTTGATTAGAATCGGGAAGAGAGAATCAGTTTACGACGCCTTTCATAGGAAGCTTCCTATAAAAATTGTTATAAGTAGTGGGAACATAGCAGCAGTGAGTAGTCGTGACACCTAAACTTTTTCTGTTACACCGGGGTTAAGGGCATCGGTGTGTGATACTGCGGGAGGGTATCCAGAAGATCAATGAATTCTAAATTGAAGTGGTGGTGAAGACAACCGGAAGCCAGAGAAAATTTTAGCAACAGTAGATCGTTCTCAAGTAAAGGTCAACCGGTAATATTTGATTTTTGTGACTGTTGAAGTTATTCTTCACACCAGCGGTCTCTTCTAAGGGAAAGTCGCTGGTGATTAGCTTTTATTGGGTACTTCCCGGCTTATTGAACTAAAGGCTCTATTTCACAGTCTTCAATCCTCAGAGATTAATATTCAAAAGAATTAATTTTTTTTGACCACCGTAAATTAACCATGTTTTTCCTGCACGCTGGCTTCTGAAGTTAGGTGTTAAGGAACTTAATTTCCTGCCTCGGCATTTTCGGGTTCCTTTTAGAGGACCATAGGGCGTACAACACTTTAACAAGACATAAAGATTTTCATCATGAAAAGGTTCTTTAGGGGGAGAAACATAATAGTTAGGATATAAGAAAGATTTCAGGTCGTGAAAAAATAAATAAAAATACATTTTGATCGGCAAGGCCCTATTAATACGGTAAATGCTTCAAAATTTATAGAGAGTTGCAACAAATGTGCTACATCTTTTGGGTTGAGCAGGATATATTTGTTGTTGACTCCAAGAGATTTTTAACTTATCTTTAGGAAATCAATCGATTTCGTAATACCGCTTAAAAATGGGATTTTGAGAGTATAATTTTTTCTAAAACAGGCAATCAATATTTATCTACAATTTTTTATTAAACCAAGTTCGACAATGACAAATCATTTAATCAGCGAATTACGCTTCAGGATTCGAAGTTTTTATTTCTTTATTCTACTGAGCCTAATAAGTTTTTCTGCTTTCGCACAGACTACGACAGTTACAGGAACAGTCACTGATGAAACCGGTCCACTACCGGGTGTGACTGTATTATTAAAGGGAACTTCCAATGGGGTAGTTACAGATTTTGACGGAGACTATGAAATAACCGATGTCCCTGCAAATGGGGTGCTGGTTTTTAGCTATGTAGGCTTTGTAACTGAAGAAATGTCTGTAAACGGGCAATCGGAAATTAATGTTACTCTAATACCAGATGTTTCAACTTTAGATGAAGTTGTTGTAGTTGGGTACGGGAGTATGAAAAGAAGTGATGTGACGGGAGCCATGGTTTCCATTGCCAGTGAATCTATTGAGGAGGCAGTTCCTACTACAATTGATCAGGTACTACAGGGACGCGCTGCCGGGGTACAGATACAGCAAAACAGTGGTGCTCCTGGAGCCAGTTCTTCCATTCGTATTAGAGGTATTAGTTCCATTACGGGTTCTAACGAACCAATTTTCGTTATAGACGGAGTTATTATAGATAGTAATACAGGGCAGGGTGGTCAAAATGCTTTTGCATCTATTAACCCATCTGATATTGCATCTATAGAAATTCTGAAAGATGCTTCTGCTACCGCTATTTATGGTTCCAGGGCGGCGAATGGGGTAATTATTATTACCACAAAAAGAGGACAGGCCGGGGAGATGAGAGTTAATTTTGACAGTTCAATAGGTTTTCAGGAGTTACCTAACAGGCTGGACCTGCTTAATCTACAGGAATATGCTATACATAGAAATACCAGGGCCGATTTAGGTATTGTGGAGCAGGATCCTTATTTTATACGTCCCGATCTTCTTGGAGAAGGGACCGATTGGCAGGAGGAGATGTTTACAAGAGCACAGAGGGAAAGTTACAATCTTTCTGTCTCGGGAGGTAACGAAAAGAGTAGTTACTCTATGAGCATGGGGTATTTGGAACAGGAAGGTATTGCTCTTGGTTCTTCTTTTGATCGATTGAACTTAAGAGGTTTGTTTGATACCCAGGTTAAGGAATATCTCAAAACTGGTATAAATTTTGCCTTTAGTGAAATTGATCAGAACACTACGTTTTCTGATGCATCACTAATCTTAACTGCTTTGAGACAAACTCCTAATGTTGCGGTGCGAAACGCTGAGGGTACATTTGATGGTCCCGTGACAGATGAATTTGTACAAACTAACCCGGTAGGTTTAGCGAGTATTAGAACAAATCGCAATGAAAACATAAATCTTAGAGCAAATACATACGCAGAACTCGAAATGTTAGAAGGCCTTACACTAAGATCTGAATATTCGATGGACTACGGTTTTCAAAATGGATACACTTTTAACCCTTCCTATACATTTGGGGCTATTGTGAATCCAACCAGAGAGGGTTCCAGGACGAAGGGCTACAGTAAGAACTATAGTATTCGAAATGTTTTAACCTTTGATCGCACTTTTGGAAATCATAGTATAAATGCCATTTTAGGACAGGAATTTCAGGAAAACTTCTATGAGAATCTCTATGGTTATAGGACCGGATATTTGACTAATGGTGCTACAGATTTGAACTTAGGGGATCCCTTAACTGCGAGAAATTCAAACTTTAGTTCCAGAAGTGCACTCTCCTCTTATTTCACAAGGGCCTTCTATTCCTTTGATGACAGATACTTATTAACTGCAACTTTAAGATATGATGGTTCTTCACAATTTAGTGAAGAAAATCGCTGGGGATGGTTTCCTTCTGCCGCATTGGCCTGGAGAATTTCAAATGAAGAGTTTCTTACAGACAATGATTACATAAACAATTTAAAATTGCGTCTTGGATATGGTGCTGTTGGAAACCAGAGTGCACCTAACTATGCATATACTTCTGTTTATGCCGCATCTGCAACTCCCTTTGGAACAGGACTCCTGGCTGCAAATACCGCTAACCCCGATTTACAATGGGAGACTACGTATTCCACGAACCTTGGTTTGGATTTGAATATGTTTAATAACCGATTGGAATTTATTGCAGATGTTTATTATAAGAAGACCGACAACCTGTTGCTTGCGGCTCCATATCCGGACTATTCAGGTACTACAGGTATAGGTTCAACCGCTCCACCGATTGTAAATATTGGTGCTCTTGAAAATAAAGGTCTTGAACTTACCCTGAATACTGTAAATGTTGATGACGGTAACTTTGCCTGGAGTTCGAATCTTGTATTTACATTGAACCGGAATGAAGTTCTGGCTTTAGCAACTGAAACAGGAATTATAAATCAAACGCTTCAACAAGGTTCAGATATTACTATTGTCACCAGGACGACAGTTGGAAAACCTATAGCACAGTTTTATGGATACCAGGTTATTGGCCGCTTTGAAGAGGCCACAGATTTCTACTATAGAAATGAAGCCGGAGACATAGTGCCTACCGCTTTACCTGAAGATATGGAGATTGGGGAAAATGGAGTTTGGATTGGTGATTATATCTTTAAAGATGTAAACAATGACGGAGTCATTAATGAACAGGATCGGGATTATATCGGAAATCCTCATCCGGATTTCACCTTTGGTATCGGTAATTCTTTTAGGTACAAAAACTTTGATCTAAATGTGCAACTTTCCGGAGTTTACGGGAATGAAGTGGTGAATTATCAAAGACGTTTTCTGGAAAATCCCAGGGAAAGCACCAACTTACTTCAATCGGCCCTCGGCTATGCCGAATTAGGACTAATTGATCCTGCCGGACCGGTTGATTATCGAAATGTAGCGGTAATTGGAGGAGATCCTTTTATGCCAAGGATCGCGGCTTCTTCGGCAGCTTCGGCCTCTAATTTCAGGTTTAGCGACAGATTTCTGGAAGATGGATCTTATCTGCGAGTTCAGAATATCTCCTTTGGATACAGATTTCCGGTTGATTGGATTGAAAGATTTAGACTTGATAATCTAAAAGTCTACACGAACTTACAGAATGTCTATACTTTTACTAATTATTCAGGCTTTGATCCTGAAATAGGGGCAATTAATCAGAATGTTCTTCTAACAGGAATAGATAATGGTCGTTACCCTTCGCCACGTATATATACCGTGGGCGTGAACCTCACCTTTTAAAAAAAACACGTTATGAATACAAAAAGAATATTTAAAACGCTTTTTATAGCGGGTCTGCTTTTCAGCTCTTATAGCTGTAGCGATGAACTAAATGTAGAACCAAACGATCGGATAGCCAAAGAAAACTTCTTTCAGTCTGAAGAAGATTTTCAGGCTGCAACCGGACCTCTCTATAACAGAGTATGGTTTTCCTTTAATGACAAATTCTATTTTGGATTAGGAGATGGCCGGTCGTATAATTTATACGCGCCGTATTCAGATTATGTTTACCCTTTCAGTGATCTAACCGAGACCGGATTAACCGGTCCTTTGGTAGAAGCATGGAGATCATTTTATATCGTTATTCAGCAGTCAAATAATACTATTGCTGCGATTAGTGAAAGTAGTGTTGAAGAAGAAATAAAAAACCAGTACATAGCTGAAGCCCGCTTCATGAGAGGTGTTGCTTACTGGTATTTAGCTTCATTATGGGGAGATGCCATAATTACTACAAGCCAGGCGGAAATAATCAGCAATCCTCTTATACCTAAAAGTCCTAGGAATGATGTTTTTGAATTTGCTATAAGAGATCTTGAATATGCCGCAATGTATTTACCTGAACAAGCGGGGCAGGCTGGACGTTTAACGCGATATGCAGCCTACGGAATGTTATCAAGAGTTTACCTTTCTTATTCAGGACTTATTGATGGCCCAAATAGCGGCAACAGAGATCCGGAACTTCTTAATCTTGCACAAATGGCTGCGCATAAAACTATTACTGAAGGGCCTTACGCTCTTCTGGATGATTACGCAGATCTTTTCATGATTGAAAACAATAACAATGCAGAGTCTATCTTTGCCCTGCAATGGGTTCCGAATGGAGAATATGGAGTTATAAATCCACACCAGGCTTATTTCGCTTTAGGATCGGAAATTACAGGTGATGATGCAGCGTGGGGATATTGGACACGAGCTTCTTACGATGTTCTTGCGGAGTATGAGCAAAATGACAGGCGCCGCAAGGTTACCTGGATGGCAGATGGAGATTTTTATCCGGAGTTAAGTAAAATCACTGGTGGTTATTTAGTTGACCATGAAAATACTTATGTGAATGTCAAAAAAGGGGTAGTTGGTTCCACCAGAGATAATCCTGCTATTTCAAGGATGAATTCCGGTTTAAATACTTACATGCTAAGACTGGGTGAAGTATACCTGAATTACGCTGAAGCAGTTCTGGGAAATAATGCCTCTACGAGTGATGCTACAGCATTAATGTACGTTAATGCACTCCGCGAGAGGGCCGGTCTTGCACCAAAGACAACTCTTACATTTGAAGATCTTTTACACGAGAGAAGGGTAGAGCTGGCATTGGAAGGTCAATTCTGGTACGATCTGGTGAGATGGTCTTATTATGAGCAACAGGAAGTGATTAATTATATTGAAAATCAGGAGAGAGCTGAGATCCTTCCATTTACCTACGATGCTGCGACTAATACAGTCACCATTGACGAAACAGTTGATGTAGGTACACGTGCTGTCGGAAATGTTGATGAAAGTATATTCCTATTGCCATACCCTGAATCTGAAGTAGTTCAGAATCCATTACTTCGTGACGCCCCTGTTCCTTATGAATTCACAGAAGAGCGTTTAACAGATGAATTGTTCAATTAAAACCGATTTTAAAATTAAATCCATATAAAAATGAAGGAAAATAATTTAAGCAATAGTTTTTGGGGCCGGATCTCCGTTTTTGGAATCCTCCTTTTTGGGTTGCTCTTCACAGCCTGTACGACAGACGATGAGACTAACGACAGTGAGATCACCGTTGATGCTGTTTATCTACAGGATGTGGATTCAAGTGTGCCGGACAGAGAGGTAACGTTTGCACGGATAGGTCAGCTGTTGCGTCTCGAAGGATCAGGATTTACAGGAGTTAGAAGGATTTATATTAATGGATTCCAAACAGATTTTAATCCTGTTTATGTTTCAGATAATTCAATGTTAATTCGGGTCTCATCAGATACTCCCATTATTGAAGCACCTGAAGATGTGCGCAACACTATTCGTTTAGTAAAAGATAACAGTGAAACTGTTGTTGCCTTTGATATACGATCATCATCCCCATCTATTTTTAATATTTCGCATACCTTACCTATGCCGGGAACAGAAATTACTGTTTATGGAACAGGTTTGTTTGAGGTAAGTAGGGTTGTCTTTCCAGGTGACGTGGCAGTTACAGAAGGAATTACTTACGACGAAGAAGACGGTGAATTTTTTACGGTTACCGTTCCTGAAGGTGTGTCGGAAGATGGTGGACCTATTTATATCGAATCTGCTAGCGGGGCAGCTTATTCTCCTGCTTTCTTTAATGTAGAAAGAGGGGTTATTCTCAATTTTGACGGCGTAGGTGCTATTGGAGAATTTGGTAATACTATTCGTCAGGACGAATTGGAATCTGCACCAATAGGAGAAGGTCATGTTTCACAGGGAACTTATGTACCTCACGGTCCTGCCGAAGGTGAGACATTCGATGCCGGTAAGAACCGTCTATCTGAAGTCTTTACCACCGGTAGTGAGAGCTGGCGTTCACAATTAACGCCGTTTATCCCGGCAGATACTCCGCTGGAAGAAGTGGCTTTCCAATTTGATATTTTTGTTCCCGAACCATGGGTAGGTACAGGATTTTTAAAGATCTTGTTGATTAACAACTTTAATGGTGGCGAATGGGCCGGTGGTGTTTACAACTATGTTCCATGGATTGTAGATGGCGAAGTAGTACCATTTGAAACTGAAGGTTGGAGAACGGTTACTATACCATTTACCGAATTCTATATGTTTAGCGATGACGGCGATTATACCTTTGGCGATCTGCTACAGTACCGTGAGTCTGCAACATACAAGAACTTTGGAATGTTCTTTGAGAATTCCAATATTTTGTTAAGCAACGTAACCGGAGTCCCCAGTGATATTGAATTTACTCCTTCAGAAACTTCAGTCCAGATCTATACGGATAACTGGCGGGTAGTTTCTTTGGAAACCCCCATCGTTACTGATTTTCCTGAATAATTAAAAAAGTTAGAAAAATGAAACAATTAAAAGCAATATCAGTATTTATACTTTGCACAGTTCTTTTGACAGGATGCGAAAGGGAGATCATGGAGTGGGAAGAGAGACCTGAGGATCAGCAAATAACCACGGCAGAACTACCTTTAGAACTGGAGGAAAAGATTGCCAGATATGAAGCATTAAAAACCTATACAGATTATATATTGGGCGTAGGTATCATCCTCGACCTTTACATGAATGATGAACTTTACAGAAATATTGTAAATGAAAACTTTGATGAAGTTACTGTAGGTTACGCCATGAAACATGCTGCAATGGTAAATGCAGAAGGGGAAATCAATTTTCAACCTATAGATGATTTTGTTGCACTCACAAACGAAGCGGGAGTAGATATTTATGGACACACGCTAGTGTGGCACGCTAACCAGAATGCAAGTTATTTGAACAGTTTAATAGCTCCAACCGTTATCCCGGGATCAAGCGGTTCAAATGCATTGGATTTGTCAGGATTACAGGATGGTAGCTTTACCGGTTGGGGAAAGAATAATCCCGGCGACGGTATTACTATCGTTGAAGGTGAAGGCCTTGCAGGCGGTGAAGCAATTGAATTAATTGCAAGTTCCGGTTCTGCAAATGCATGGGATTTACAGCTTGCCACTCCTGCAATTCCTGTTGTGGCCGGAAATGAATATGAAGTTTCATTTTACATTCGATCTGATCAACCTGGACAGGGACGTGTTTCTTTTGTCGGACTTGAGAATAACTATCCATGGAAGGATTGGTTAGGCACGGGAAGTCAAACTGAAGCTTTTGAAACCACTTCGCAATGGCAGCAGGTAAAATTCACTGTGAATGATTTTACGGCTGAGACTTTTGCTATGAATCTAGATCTTGGTTACATTCCAGGGGTGACCTATTATATTGATGTAGATAGTTTTAGTGTAGTAGATCTTGATGCTGAAACTGAGGTTGTAAATCTTATAGGCAACAGTGATTTTGAAGCTGGTAATCTTGACGGATGGAATGGCTGGGGAAATAGCTCTACAAGAGCAGTTTCTGCTGAAGGAGAAGGGTATGACTCTGGTTATGCCATGGTTTTAACCAACCCGACTGAAGCGCAATTATGGGAAGCGCAGCAGTTATACACTTTTGATGAGCCTCTGGAGGCAGGAACTGAGTATACCATTTCCTTCTTTATAAAAGCAGACTCACCCGCTACTATTCAATTTCAACTTCAAAATCCCGAGTATGCTGCGGATTATTCCGGTCCTATTGAGGTGGGAACAACCTGGAGTCAGGTGGTAAGAACTATTACACCTACTACAGATGATCGTAATAAATTCGTTTTTGATTTTGGACAAACAGCAACTACTTTATACATTGATGATGTTGTGGTAACCTCTGGCGAAGTAGCCACAGGAACCGGGCCGGTTATTATTGAAATGTCAGAAGAAGAGAAAGCTGAAGTTATTGGTGAAGCTATGGAATACTGGATAACAGAGATGGTTTCTCGCTATACAGATGAAGTTACTGGTTGGGATGTAGTAAACGAGCCTATGAGAGAAGGAGGTAGTCTTCGAGATGGAAATGTTACAGATCCTGCGAGTGATGATTTCTACTGGGTAAAATATCTTGGTAAAGATTACGCTGTTACTGCTTTTAAACTGGCACGGGAACATGCCGAACCATCAGATGTGCTTTTCATCAATGATTACAACCTGGAAGCCAGTATGGCTAAACTAGATGGTCTAATCGAATATGTGAATTATATAGAAAGCCAGGGAGCTACTGTTGATGGGATTGGAACCCAAATGCACGTAACTTTAAATACCAGCCGGGAAAATATTGTTGAAATGTTCCAAAAACTTGCAGCTACCGGAAAGATGATCAAGATATCTGAACTGGATGTTAGACTTGGAACGGCTTCCCCAACAATGGATCAGTTAATTGCGCAGGCCGATATGTATCAGTTCATCCTGGATTCTTTCAGTGAAATTGTTCCTGCAGCTCAGCAATATGGAGTAACAATTTGGAATGTTTCTGACAATCCGCAGGAACATGAATACTGGCTACCCGATGAGTCTCCTAACCTTTGGAATGCAGATTACGAAAGAAAACCTGCTTATAAAGGAGTGGCAGACGGGCTTGCCGGTCGTGATGTAAGTGAAGATTTCACCGGCGATTTAGAATTCTAAAGTTTAGATTAGTCATAGTAAAACAAAAAAACCGGGCATAATTGCCCGGTTTTTTTGTTTTACTATGAGTTTTTTTAATATCTGGTGATCAATTTTACCAGACTGTCTAATTACAATAATCGAATGAAAAAACATAATTGACCTTTTAAGAAAGGTAATTCTGAAAGAAGATTTTTTCAAGGCTATGGAAAGAAGCACAAATAAACCGCTGTAAGAAACATGAATCAGGATAATCTTCAATAAATGCATCGACTGGTGCTTAAAGATCAGGGAGAAATGGAAAATGTAACTCCAGTTCATTTCATTCGATATAATCCCGATAGCGGCTCACTTGAATAGAATTTCAAGACATTTACGTGATTACGAAAATAATTTTTGAGATTGTGAGGGAGCTGTAGAATTGAATAAACAAGAAATTCAGACTGTACAGATTTTAAAAAAGAGGGCTCAAAAATGTCATTTTAAAAACCTGTTGTGGAAACTTTCAACACGATCTTTCCACAATATTAGGAAATATCGGGAGGTGTAAACCGTGCTAATTTTCGTGCCTTTTTTCAGGCTTTTATAGCTATTTAGAAAAGCAATAAGCTACTCCTCTTTTATTTCCTTGGGAAGTACACCAAAGTGAGCTTTAAAGCATTTCGAGAAGTAGGAGGGAGACGAAAAACCTACGTTATAGCTTATTTCACTTACAGAAGAATCGCTACTTTCCTCAAGAAGTTCTTTTGCCCGTTCAAGGCGAATTTTTCGTATAAGTTCATTGGCAGTAAGTCCGGTTAAGGTTTTGATCTTTCGGTAAAGCTGACTTCTGCTAAGATTGAATTCGTCTGCAAGTTTTTCCACATTTAAATTCGCTTCCTTTATATTTTCCTGTGTATACCTGATGATCTCCAATATAAATTGTTGATCCAAAGAGGTAGAATTAGGCTCAATTTCCGTTTTATTGAAATCCCCCATGAACTTTGAAAAAAGTAGGGCTCTGTTTGAAATAAGCTGTTTCAATTGAGAGCGCATAATTTTCATCTCAAAAGGTTTATTTAAATAAACATCTGCACCTGCTTCAAAACCTTCTACCCAATCATCTGTCATGGCTTTTGCTGTTAACATCAATACGGGGATGTGGCTCGTCTTAATGTCTTTTTTCAATGTGGAACAGAATTCAATTCCATTCATTTTAGGCATAATCACGTCTGTGATGACAACATCGGGCATGTATTTTTTAGCCTTTTCCAGTCCTTCCCGTCCATCTTCGGCTACTACCACTTTATATTCAGCAACGAGTTCCTGCTGAATGTATGACCTCAACTCCAAATTGTCTTCTACAACTAAAACGGTTTTTTTATGGTATTCTTCCGGATCTTTTGGATATTCGATTTCCTCTGTTTTGAGGTCAGGTTGATTTTCGACAGATTCAGAATTTACTATTTCTGAAGGGTCAAAGTGTTCTTTATCTAGTGGAATTATAATTCTGAATTTTGTTCCTACACCTACCTCACTTTCTACCTCGATATCTCCTCTATGTAGCTCAACAAAACTCCTTACGACCTCCAGTCCTATTCCTGTTCCACTATAGTATTGTTCATTTCGCTCCTTTATTTGATAGAACCTATCGAAAATTTTATTGAGTTCACCGGGATCAATTCCTTTTCCTGTATCTTCTATATTAATCTCCAGAGCCTCCAAAGGGGTAGTACTATCTATAAGCTTAAAAAAATGTTCCTTCTTTCTGGCTACTATTGCGGTGATTATTCCGTTATTGGGAGTGCTTTTAAATGCATTGGAAAGGATGTTAAAAAGAATTTTTTCAATCTTATTTTTATCAGCCCATACCTTTGAAACTCCATTATCTGTTTCTATTGAAAGCGCGATGTTTCTCTGCTGAGCCTCTTCTCTAAAATATTCTACACTTTCATGCAGGAGTGCCTCCACATCAAAACAGGAAACATTAAGAGGGATTTTATCAAACTGAAGTTTTCTGAAATCCATCAGTTCGTCAATAAGCCGTTTTAACCGAATGGTATTTTTGTTAATGATCTTAAGTTTTTCCTTAAGTCTTAACGGAAGTTTGCCTTCTTGTAAAATGTCCTGAAGCGGACTTGAAATAAGTGTCAGCGGGGTTCTGAACTCGTGAGAGATATTTGTGAAGAACTGAATCTTTTTGTCATTAAGGGCCTCTTCATGAAGATGTCTTGCCCTTTCCTGTTCAATCGCGCGCTTTGTTTTTACTCGTAAATTGATGAAACGGTAAGAGGCATAACATATACTTAGAAAAACTACGAGATAAAGGAGAATTGCAGTATAGGAAAACCACCAGGGACGAAGTATCTCTATTTCCAGAGTCGTTGGTTCATCCTTCCATATTCCATCGCTGTTCGTGGCTTTTACTTTAAAGGTGTATTTTCCCGGCGGCAGGTTGGTATATGTAGCACTTCTGGTGTTTTGAACATAGTTCCAGCTGTCTTCAAACCCATCAAGATAATAGGCATATTGGATCTTTTCGGGTCTTGTAAAATCTATTGGGGCATAATCTATTGTAAACACCGAGCTTGAATGGCTAAGTGTTACTTTTTCAGTTTGCGAAATTACCTTTTCTAATGGAGAGCCCTCTTTCCCGGGTTGCACAGGCTCATTGAAAATCTTTAGATCTGTGAGATAAATGTTTGCCGGATTCTTGTTGATTATAAGCTTATCGGGATTAAAAAAATTGACTCCTTCATAAGAACCAAAATAAAGTGTTCCATTTTGATCTTTATATGCCGTGTTATTGTTAAAGTCGTCACTTAGTAAACCGTCATTTATAGAAAAGTTTTTCAAGGTATTGGTGTTCCTGTCCAGTTTTGTAAGTCCATTGTTACCGGCGGCCCATATAGAACCATTATTATCCTGGATAATTGATGATACCGTTATTTTATCAAAACCGTCTTCAGGTTTAATCCAGGAAAAAGAATCCTTCTTCATATTATAAACACCAAGACCGGAACTTTCTGTTCCTATCCAGATTCTTTGAGATGAATCTTCATAAATATCCAGGATTTGTCCGTTGTAGGATTGATTGTTCGAGTTTTGATAAAATCTGGAGGACATCACTTCAAGATCAAAATCCCCATTAATAATTTTTAATCTGAACAAGCCTGAACTTCCACCAATCCAGATATTATCCCTACTGTCCACATAAATTCTTCTAACATCACTGTAACTTATTCTTTCTTCTAAAAATGGCTCATGATCGTGAATAGTAAATTTTTTAGAAACCGGATTGTAAGAATGAACGCCCCGGGAGAATGTTCCAATCCAGATAGTGCCTTTTGAATCTTCAGAAAAGCTTAAAATCCGGTTAGAAGCTATTTCACCATTGGTATTTTTAACGCTGTAATTTCTAAAGGAATTCGATCCCTTCGCCAGGAAATAGATTCCGTAATCCCATGTCCCAACCCAAATATTTCCTTTGCTATCGATAAAGAGAGTCTGAACATCTGGCGAATCGAGACCATTGGCGATGTCATTCGGGTTATTTAATAAATGAGTAAAGGTGTCCGATTCTGGATTGTAGACATCTATGCCACCACCATCCATACCAATCCACAATCTTCCTCTTCTATCCTTAAGAATGCCGGTAACAGAACTTGACTGAAGGGAGTTTGGATTGTTTAACTTGCTTTCAATATCGGCAAACTTGTCGTAGGCTTTATCATAGATGCCAACGCCATTGTTATAATAAGCAATCCAGATTCGTTCCTGGTCGTCTAAAAATAAGGACCAGATCGAATTTGATTTTATACCATTATCATCAAATTTATCATTCAGGTAATGATTTAGGATATTTCCATTCCTGTCTATCTCAAACATCCCATCGTTCTCTGTACCGCACAAGATGGTTTTACGCGGGGTATCCAAAAGGGAAAGAATTCTTTTTGTAGTGATTGGAAAATGCTCAATCACATATCGACCATTTTCATTTCCATCTACTTTATACAAACCTTGTGCTGTGGTACCAAGCCAGAGGGTTCCTTTGCTGTCCACCCTGGTGGTTTGGATATGAGCAGCAATTTCTTCCTTTCCCTTGAATGTTATGAATTCAAAAGGGACTACTTCCTGAGATTCCTGAACATATTCGAAAAGACCTTTATCTGTGCCTATTAGAATTTTATTATCAAAACGAGCAATAGAGTTTATTAAAAAATTTCTAACCTCCTCAATGCCCTTTATTTCAATTTCTGAAGTTTTTAGAGTTCGAGGATTTATTATATACAACCCATGTTGATGTGTGCCTACGAGGATATTATCATTTGCCATTTCAAGAATGGCATGTACTGCAATATTGGGGACTTTTGATTTTCCTGAAAAATTGATTCTGATAAAATTGTCTAAGTCTCTGTTGTAAAGATCCAGTCCTGCTTCTGTACCTGCCCATAACCTGTTTTGGCTGTCCAGGTAAGTGATGTGAACCAGAGAATTACTTAAACTTGTAGTATCTCCCTCCTTAAACCGATAGGAGGTATAATCTAAGCCATTGTATTTGTTAAGTCCCAACCCATTTGTCCCCATCCATATAAAACCCTGCTGATCCTGAGAAATACTGGCGACAGCTCTTTGAGTAGGAATACTTCGCAGGGTCTCAAAATGATATTCCTGAAGTACTTTTTCCTGTCCGTAAAAAGGATTTACCAGCAAAAGAAAGATAGCAGTAGTAAAAGAGAAAAAAACCGCTTTACCCTTTCTGGTTTTTATCCTGCGGAAGTATGCAGCCAATGGTTGCAGGGCACTTTGGAAGATATTACATAAAGATAATTGCCCGGTCATTAATAAATATTAGATTTAAAGAACCTCATTTAAATTTATGAAAATTGAGGTCCTGCTTTCATCCTGAAGGATTTAAATCAGAAAAATAATATGTTTAATTAAAAACAATTTCTGTTCCACGTTTCCTTAAAAAGTTTTTATTCTTCTTTTTAAGGAATTATTGACGAAAAAGGCCATCATTCCAAATTTTACAATTTGGAATAATGGGTGCTAATTGAAATGATGAATTTTTGGAACTTAAAATATAATTAATCCCAATCATCTGTTCTAAAAGGAGATGCAGGCAAGCCTTCTTTGTTGTAAAGATTTGCGCTTTCAGGGTTGTCTGCCCAGGCATATCGTACGGCTACAGGTTCCTTAATTTCCGGATGATACACAAGAACTTTGTCTCCAATGATTTTTGCTTTTGCCCATTTGAATTTACCGTCTTTGCCTGCGAGGGCAAAATGAGAGAGAGATTTGCCATTTTTTGATATTAATCCTCCACCAACATTTTTAAAAGAAAGAATGATAGAATCTCCTTCCCTGGAAAAAGAATCAAAGAGAGGTCCGGCAGGAACTATATCTTCCTTATAGGCTACTTTTTTAGCTGTCCGGGCCAGTCGTTCTCCAATATCTTTTTTGTTGAGTGGGTGTATGTCATTCCATTCACCGACATCTATGGCAACTGCCATTCCGGTGTGAGGTACAGATAGAGTTTTTCTCTGAGCCTCTCTAAGCCTGGCCCAATTACTATCGCCCGGTTGGTCTTTGCTTTCCATAAAATTTGCAAGCTGCACATATAGGAAAGGCAAATTTTCCTGTCCCCATTTATTTCTCCAATCCTGGATTAGAGTTGTCATAAGAGCTTCGTATTCTTCGGGGGTGTCGGCATTAGATTCTCCCTGGTACCAAATAATACCTCTGAGTGTATAATTGGTCAAAGGATTTATCATTGCGTTGTAAAGACCCAGAGGTTTCCATCTAATAAAGGTTTGTCCCTGTAGACGTGGCATTTCAGCACCTAATTTAAATTTCCAGGTTCCGGTAAGGTCTATTTCTTCTTCCCCGGAAATAAGCTTGTATTTCTTATCTGTAACAAATCCTCCCTGCCCACTTTCGTTAATGATCCTAATACTGATAATATTCTCCCCCGGTTTCAAAACTTCCGCAGGAATTTCATAGCGCCGTGGAGGATATTGGTATGTCGTGTTCCCGATAAATTTTCCGTTCACAAAAACAGAATCTGCATCTACTATTCTTCCCAGTAGAAGTTTTGCCGGTCTTTGAGCCCAATCCTCCGGAAGATCAATTTTTTTCCGGAACCAGACAACTCCATTCTTAGGTCCCAATTCTGTGTCTGCCCAGTATCCAGGAATGTTCATCGATTTCCAGGAAGAGTCATCAATATTTGGAGATTTCCAGTTTTGTGCAAGACCCTTATCCTTTTCCTGAATTTCACTATACCATTTCCCAATACGGGTTCTGTCAGCTTGTTCTATGCTGTCAATAAGAGTGGGATCTTTATAACGTAAAGCCTCCTGGTAATGCTCAGGGAATTTTTTTAAGGCATCTTCACTAATCCATGCTTCAGCAGGAGATCCCCCTAAGGCAGAATTTATAATACCTATTGGAACATGATATTTTTCATACAGATCTTTGGCAAAGAAATAAGCTACTGCAGAAAATTCAGCAATATTGGTTGGGGTGACAGGCTTCCATTCTCCACCCTCTAACTTTTTTTTAGCCTCTGCAAAGTTATAGGTCTTTGGAACTTCAAAGAACCGTATTGCTTCGTTAGATGCATTTGCTATTTCCTCAGGATACAAAGGTGCGACTCTGGACATGGATAGTTCCATATTCGATTGTCCAGATGCAAGCCATACATCACCAAGGTATATATCCTCGAGATTAATTTTATTAATACCTGCGATTGTCATTCGGTAAGGTCCTCCTGCGGGGAGTTCGTCAAGAGAGATTGACCAGTTACCATTATCATCTGCAATAGTCTTGTACTCTTCTCCAAGGAAAGAAATAGAAATGGGCTCCTCTTCAGAAGCCCATCCCCATATATTTATCTCTGCATCTCGTTGCAGTACCATCCCGTCATTAATGAGCTTTGGTAGTTTGACCTGTCCAAAACTAACGAGGGAAGAGCTGCTAAAAAGGAGTGCAGTAACAAATAATCTTAGTATTAACATTTTACTAAAGATCAATGTCATCCTCATCTGCAAATGAGCTAATAGTCTTAATGGTTCCATCTTCGTTATATTCCATTTCTGCAACCTTCATACTTCTTAAATATGTTTTCCCACCCGAAAGGGAGCTGTCGTGATAAAACAAATACCATTTACCATTGTGTTCTACTATAGAATGGTGATTGGTCCATCCCAAAACCGGCTCCAGGATTACTCCCTGATAAGTAAATGGTCCATAAGGACTGTCTCCAATGGCGTAGGCAATATTATGAGTGTCACCGGTAGAGTAGGAGAAATAGTATTTGTCGTTATACTTATGAACCCAGGCTGCTTCAAAGAACCTTCTTTCATTGTCCCCTGTAGTAATGGGATTTCCTTCCTGATCTAAAATCTCAACATCTCTTAACTCCTCAGCAAACCCCATCATATCATCGCTCATACGGGCTACCTTTGGATTCAGTGCAGGTTCGTCATCTGCAGGATAAATGTCATCTTCACCCTGATACACGTTATCGCGATATCGCTGAAGCTGTCCTCCCCATATTCCTCCCACATACATATAGTATTCTCCGTCTGTATCTTTATACACGGCAGGATCTATACTGTAGCTGTTGGCGATAGGTTCATCTTGTGGAGTAAAGGGTCCTGCGGGAGAATCCCCAACTGCAACCCCAATTCTAAAGATGTCATTTTCATCCTTTGCAGGAAAATAGAGATAGTACTTTCCATCTTTTTCGGCAGCATCCGGTGCCCATAATTGTCTGCTGGCCCAGGGCACATCATCTACGTCGAATACCATTCCGTGATCTGTTACTTCACCTCCCACACTATCCATGGAATATACATGGTAGTCTCTCATGTTAAAGTGTGCACCTGTATCATCTTCGGGAATTCCGGAGTCCCAGTCATGGGAAGGATATACATAGATTTTTCCTTCAAAAACATGAGCAGAAGGATCTGCAGTGTAATTGTCTGTAACTAATGGTTCTGAAGCAAATTCGGGTAATGTATCATTTGAAACATTAAGATTTTCTTCCGTCTCTTCAGACTTACTTTCGTCACGGCATCCTGTCAATACAAGAACTGATAAGAAAAGTAAAGCGGTTTTTTGAAATTTTTTTAAATTCTGTTCCATCAAGGTAAATTTAGTGAGTAATGTAAAAGGATCTGTGGTAAGTTTTAATTAAAAATAATATGGTGTGTAAAACCGAAGCCATTACGGCTCCGGCTTTTATATTTGGTCGAAAATGGTGTTACTAAAATACTAGTATGAATTTGCAATAATTTGCTCTAGCAACTCCTGCTTTCCGCTTATTTGCTTTGGTTCACCATTTTCACGTCCTATTTTACTAAGTTCTTCAAGAGAAAGCTCTCCCTTTTCAAACTTCGCTCCGTTACCGGAATCAAAGGATGCATAGCGATCTTTTCGAATCTTTTTATAGTTTGTATTTTCAAGAACATTATTAGCGCAGATCAATCCTCTGGCGAATACATCCATTCCGGCAATATGTGCGATAAATTTATCTTCCAGGTCGGTTGAATTACGACGTACTTTAGCATCAAAATTAATTCCTCCGCCCTGTATTCCTCCACCTTCAAGAATGATGAGCATTGCCTGAGTTATCTCAAAAATATCAATTGGGAATTGATCTGTATCCCATCCATTCTGATAATCTCCTCTATTCGCATCAATGCTTCCCAACATTCCGGCATCAACAGCCACCTGCAATTCATGTTCAAAGGTGTGGCCTGCAAGAGTACCGTGGTTCACCTCAAGATTTAATTTGAAATCATTCTCTAATCCATATTTGTTGATGAACTGGAGGGAAGTGGCTGCATCATAATCATATTGATGCTTGGTAGGCTCCATTGGTTTGGGCTCAATAAAGAAATTCCCTTTAAATCCTTGTTTGCGGGCATAGTCTTTACAGGTGTTCAGAAAACGACCAAGATGGTCTAATTCTCTTTTCATATCTGTGTTTAGAAGGCTCATATATCCTTCACGGCCACCCCAGAAAACGTAGTTTTCTCCTCCAAGTTCCATTGTAGCATCCAGGGCAATCTTGGCCTGGGCCCCGGCAAAGGCTACTACATCAAAATTAGGATTTGTGGCTGCACCATTCATATAGCGGGGATTACTAAAAAGATTTGATGTTCCCCAAAGAAGTTTGATTCCGCTTTCCTTCTGCTTTTGTTTAGCATATTCGACCATTGTCTGAAGTCTTTTTTCAAACTCCGCCAGGGTTGGAGCTTCATCTACGACGTCCACATCGTGGAAACAGTAAAACGGGCTCCCTAACTTTGTCATGAATTCAAAAGCAGCGTCCATTTTGTCTTTTGCGCGTGTAATTGGATCATTGCTCTTGTCCCAGGCAAAAGTTTCTGTTCCGGGTCCAAAAGGATCTGCTCCCGTATTATTGAATGTGTGCCAGTATGCAGTTGCAAACCTTAAATGTTCTTTTAAGGTTTTTCCTGCAACTACTTTATTCTCGTCATACCACTTAAAAGCTAAAGGGTTGTCACTATCTCTACCTTCAAATTTTATTTGGTCAATGTCTTTAAAAAATTTATTTGTACTCATAATTAGTCATTTTCTATTTTAATATTCATTTTCCATTGTTCATAAATGTCCTGATATTTTTGGGACAGTTCCTTATTAGGCTCTAAGGTTTCCAGGCATTCTAATTTTCCCAATGCGTCCTTCAAACTGTCATAGTAACCAAAACCATAGGCAGCGCCCCTGGCTGCTCCTTCAGCTCCAGAGGTATTGTAAAGTTCAAGTTTGGCCTGAGTGGTGTTGCAAAAAATTTCTCTAAAAACCGGACTGAGGAAAAGATTTCCTTTTCCGGCGCGCACCACTTCTCCAGATGTACCCAGAGATTTAATGACATCAAAACCATAATTCATTGCAAACACAATACCTTCACATGCTGAACGAATTAAATGCGGGGGTTGATGGATATTAAAGTTAAGATTTTCTATGCCGGAATTTGCCTGTTTATTGTTAAAAATCCGTTCCACACCGTTACCAAAAGGATAAAATCGAAGATTTTCACTGCCGGGTTTTACCTTTGCAGCTTCCCGGTTAAGTACATCATAGGAAAGGAGTTCCTGGTTACCCACAGATACCACTTTTCGTAACCATTGATATAGAATTCCCGAACCATTAATAATCCCTAGGAGTCCGTTACGCTTTTCTTCCGGAGTATTACTTACGTGCAGAAAAGTATTAATTCGGCTTTTTTCATCATACACATCCTTATCGGTAACTGCGTAAATTACAGCAGAAGTTCCTGCTGTAGTGGCAATTTCCCCGGGGTTCAAAACATTTAGAGACAACGCGTTATTTGGCTGGTCTCCTGCGCGATACGTTATTTCCACATCACTGTTAAGACCTAATTCGCTTGCCACATCTGCATGGATTTTTGCCTGATGTCCAAATGTGGGTACGATCTCTGGTACAACTTCTTCAGGAAGTCCCATTTGTTCCAGGATTTTTTTGGCCAGTTTTCCTTCAGAAAAATTCCACAATGCAGCTTCAGAAAGACCGGAAGATGTAGTTTGGGGAACTTTGGACAATTTTGCCGCTATATAATCGCCGGGCAGCATCATGTATTTTGCTTTGGCGAAAAGCTCCGGCTCGTTTTCTTTTACCCACTTGAGTTTGGAAGCAGTAAAATTTCCGGGGCTTCCTAAAATTTGTTTTTGGCAATTTTCCAGCCCAATTTTATCGGCGGCCGCATTTCCTATCTCTGCTGCCCGGCTATCACACCAAATGATGGAAGGTCTTACTGGCTCCAGATTCTCATCTGTAAGAACCAGACCATGCATTTGATAAGCTATGCCAATACCTTTTACTTTTTTAAGGTCCAGGCCCTTCTGGCTTAACTCGCCCAGTCCTTGTTTTACATATTGCCACCATTTTTCAGGGTGTTGTTCTGCCCATCCAAACTGTGGTGCAATCATTTCCATCTCAAATTCGGGAGCGGTTACAGAACCTATAATTTTCCCTTTTTCAGCATCCAGAAGGGATAACTTTATAGAAGAGCTTCCCAGGTCAATTCCTAAAAAATACATATTAATCTTGTTTTTTGCGAATCCACAGGTTTTCCATGTCTTCGAGTGTTCTTCCTTTAGTTTCCGGTACATATTTCCAGATGAATAAGCCGGAAAGGATTGCCATTATTCCATATATCCAGTATGAAAAGCCATGATTAAAACTTTCAACAAGAGCTTCGTTATTGTTCATCATTGGGAAAGTCCATGAAACCGCCAGGTTAGCAAGCCATTGTACCGCTACGGCAACTGCCATGACTCCTTTGATCTTGTTTGGGAAAATTTCCGAAAGCAGTACCCACACTACAGGACCCCACGACATTGCGAAAGCCGCTATGTATAGTAGCATAAGGAGTAAAGCAGGAAGTCCTTCCACCTCAAGGTAAAGAGTGAAGCCCAGGCCTATCATTGCAATTGCCATAACAGCGCTACCTATCATCATTAACTTCTTTCTTCCAAATTTATCTACTGTCATGATTGCCAGTACAGTAAACAACATGTTTATAGCACCTACGATAATAGTTTGCAGCATAGAAGCATCTGTTTCCATACCCATTCCCCTAAAAATTTCGGGAGCATAATAAAGGACAACGTTAATTCCCACGAATTGCTGAAAAATAGAAAGCATAATTCCTATTACAACGACTCCCCAACCAAATGTGAGCCAGTGTGATCTGGTTCTACTGAAAGAAGCTTTAATTTCTGCTAAAATCTCGGTAGCTCTTTCGGGTCCGTTTAATTTTGTAAGAACTTTTATGGCATTCTCTTCATTGCCTTTCATGGTCTGGAATCTTGGGGTTTTCGGGACCATTAAAAGGAAAAGAAGGAATAAAAGAGCGGGAATACCTTCAGATAAAAACATGAGTCTCCATCCTGTCTCATTAATCCACTCCTCAGTTTGTCCGCTAACGATAAAGTAATTAACGAAATAGACGATTAGCATCCCTGTAACGATTGCGAACTGGTTAAAAGAAACCAGTTTTCCCCTGATATCAGCAGGGGCCATTTCAGCTATATAAAGTGGCGCAAGCATACTGGCAAGCCCCACTCCAATACCACCAATTATCCTATAAATTATAAACGAAGAAAGGTTATTTCCAGGAAATATATCCATGGCTTCAGGATAAGCTGAACCACATGCCGAAATTAGGAAAAGAAAGGCCGCTACGATTAAACCGTTCCGGCGGCCAATTGAATTGGCAATATTATCTCCAAAAGAGGCCCCTATTATACATCCCACCAGTGCACTGCTTATCATGAAGCCCAGTATAGAGTTTCTAAGGTTTTCTGTAAGAACATCGGGCAAAGCAAGAAACTGGAAATAGTATAAAGCCCCACCTATAATAAAGAATAGAGCAATGATCGTGTATGCTGTACTGCGTTTAAAAAATTTGAGGATAAAAGAACTAAAAAGCAGTACAATCGCACCAATACATATACTTAGAATTACCTTGAACTGGAAAATACTCGTGGCTGCAAACACTGGATCTGATTCCAGTGCAAAGATGAAATAATTTTCAAGAGCCCCTACAGCCCCGGATATCACTGCAGTGTCATAACCAAAGAGTAGACCGCCTAAACTGGCTACCACCGTTATGAGATAAATGCTTTTCTTACTTGTGGGTGTTGTCGCCATCTATTGAAGTGTTAAATATATCTTATAGTTTATTTGACTACAAGTTTAAATATTAATTTTTACTTTAGCAATATATTGATAACATATTCCTGAGTTTTACTATATATTTTGCCAGGTTGCATTCTTCAATTTGGCAGTCCAATAATTTGAGCCTCGTATGCACAAGGATGCCGTAAATAATAAGAAGGATTTAATTGAGACCGATGCCATGACGTCAATTACTATTGACTGCGTGATCTTTGGATTTCAGGAGGGGAGCCTGGAGATTCTGTTAGTAAAGCATGCCGAAGGAATCAGTAAAGGGAAATGGGGTCTTCCGGGAGGATGGATAAAGAAAAAGGAAAGTACCGACGCTGCAGCTTATCGTTTATTGCGGGAATTAACAGGATTGGATAAGTTATTTCTGGAGCAGCTGAAGGCTTTTGGTGATCCAGACCGGTTTCCTTTGGATAGAGTAATAACCATAGGATATTATGCGCTTGTGAAGCGGGAAAATTACAGGTTGAAGGCCGGTTTTACGGCTTCTGAGGTAGGTTGGTTTAAGATGAAGGATATCCCGGATCTCATCTATGACCACAACCAAATCCTGAATTTCAGCCTACGACATTTGCGAAACCGCATCCGTCAGGCTCCTATCGGATTTAATCTTCTACCAGAAAAATTCACTCTTTTGGAGTTAATGCATCTTTACGAGGAAATATTGGGAATTGAGATGGATAAACCCAATTTCCGAAGGAAAATTTTAAAAATGAAACTTCTACGTGATCTCAATGAAAAACAGGTAGGGGTTTCTCACAGGGCGGCTAAGCTTTATAGTTTTGATGAAAAAATTTACCACAAGTTGACAGAAAAAGGCTTCAATTTTGAATTTTAGAGAAGGAGAAATTGAAGCTTTTGTTAAAAGGTTTACCTGTTTCATCTTATCTCCTGTTGTACGTTAGCTGCTGTTGATACTTAAAAATTTATGGATAATCGGGCTGTATTAACATTTTCTTCTAACAGTTTCGTACATTCGTAAGGCGGATGGTTTTAAACCTCCTTTTTAGGCTCCTCAAAAATTACGAATGAAAAAAAAGAAGGAAGTTACCATTTATGATTTAGCCAGGCAGCTGAATTATTCTCCCTCCACAATTTCCAGAGCTCTTAATAATCATAAGAGTATTGGTCAGAAAACTAAAAAAGAGATTCAAAAGGTCGCTTCAGATCTTGGGTACCGTCCGAATTCCATAGCCGCGAGTCTGCGAAATAACAAAAGCAAAACCATCGGAATAATGGTAGCCAGGATTAACAGTCCTTTCATGTCTACCTTAATCAGTGGGGTTGAAGATGCTGCGAGGAAAGCAGGTTATAATGTAATTATAAGCCAGTCTAATGAAAAATATGAAAATGAGGTAAGAAATGCTAAAGCTATGTTTGACAGCAGGATTGGAGGTCTTATAGTATCTCTTGCCATGGAAACCCGTAATAATAGCCATTTTCAGCTGTTTTTAGATAAAAATATACCTGTGGTTTTTGTTGATCGGGTGCCTCAGGATTTTAATTCCTATCGGGTAATTATTGATAATTATGCAGCAGGATACAGGGCTACAAGACATCTTATTGAACAAGGATGTAAAAGAATTGCTCACTTTGCCGGCTTAGAGCATGTGAATGTTTATAACATGCGAAAAAAAGGATATTTGGATGCGCTTTTAGAAAACGGACAAGTCGTCGACGAAGAACTCATTATTGAACTCGATACAATGAGCCTCGAGGAGGGGAAAGAGGCAATGATGAAGTTGCTAGAGGGGAATGTGCCGCCAGATGGTTTGTTCTGCGCAAATGATGCTGCGGCTGTTGGAGCTATCCTTGGCGCCAAAAAGGTGGGGGTGAAAATTCCTGATGAACTTGCCATTATAGGTTTCAATGATGACCCTGTCGCCTCTATCGTGGAACCTTCTCTATCCACAATTTCTCATCCTGCACGAAAAATGGGAGAACTCTCTACTAAAAGGATCCTGGATCACTCCGAAGACAGTGAAGGTTCCAGGGTTTCAGAAATAACCATGTTGGATACAGAGGTTATTGTTAGGGATTCCAGCCTAAGAAAAAAACCCATAACAGAATAGTCAAAAATGTCTTTTTTTAAGATTGTTTTTCCACATCTGCCAATTGAGGGAATTGAAAGAATTCATTGGCATTATAATAGCAAATATCCTGGATAAGTTTACCTATCCAATCAAAATCTGCAGGGAGCTCATTCTTTTCAATGTCATTCCCGAACAAATTACATAAAATCCTTCTAAAATATTCGTGACGCGGCACAGAAAGAAAGCTTCTGCTATCGGTAAGCATCCCAACAAAACAACTAAGTAAACCCATGTTGGAGATTGTATTTAATTGTTTTTCAATGCCGTCCTTTTGATCCAAAAACCACCAGGCAGAACCATGTTGGATTTTGCCTTTTTGGGAATCCCCCACAAAATTCCCGGCCATGGTAGCCATAACTTCATTTTCTGCAGGATTTACGTTGTATAGAATAGTTTTTGGAAGTGACTTAATGCGGTCCAGAGAATCAAGGAATTTCGCTAGCGGCTTTGCTTGTTCAAAATCTCCTATGCTATCTACTCCTGCATTAGCTCCCAGATTTTCTAACATCCTGCTATTGGTGTCTCTTATGGGTCCCAGGTGTAACTGCATAGACCAGTTTTTGGCCGCATAAAATTTTCCAAGGTAAAACAGTAAACCGGACTTGTAGATCATTACTTCTTCAGAATTGAGGTTTTTTCCGGCTAACCTTTTCTGAAGAATTTCATTAAGCTGCTCTTCAGTAAAATCTTCGGAGTAGGCGAATTCCAATCCGTGATCAGATAATCTGCAGCTGTGGTCATGGAAATGATTTATCCTGCTTTCTGTCGCCTTCAGCAAGGATTTGAGATCTCTAATTTCAATTTCTGTTTTCCCCGATATTAGCTGTAAATAATCGACAAAACCTGCATTTTCAATATTCAGAAGACTGTCCGGTCGAAAAGTGGGTAAAACCTGAACTTCAAAGTTGTCCTCCGCTATTTGCCGGTGATAATCAAGATCATCTGCAGGATCGTCTGTAGTGCAAACAACTTTCACGTCCATTTTAACCAGTAAATTCCGGGTAGAGTAGGCGGGGGTTTTAATCAGGGAATTACACTGGTTGTAAATCTTCCTTGCATTGGCAGGGCTAAGGATATCTGTTATTCCAAAGTATCGCTGGAGCTCAAGGTGCGTCCAGTGATAAAGTGGATTTCTCATAGCATATGGAATTGTTTCGGCCCACTTCCCAAACTTTTCTTCGGGGGTACTGTTGCCGGTAATAAATTTCTCCGGTACACCAAGAGTCCGCATTGCCCGCCATTTATAATGATCACCTTCAATCCAAAGTTCAGTAAGGTTATTGAACCGGCGGTCATTGGCAATATCTTCTACCGGTAAATGGCAGTGATAATCAATTATAGGCATGTCTTTAGCATACTCGTGGTATAACTTTCTTGCAGCCTCTGTTTCCAAAAGGAAATTATCGTCTATAAAATTTTTCATTTTTCTTCTGGATTTTAGAAACTACTTTAAGGTGAAAATTGCTTCCTTTGTTGGAGCAACTCCAAGTTCTGTACTTCTTTTGCCCGGACTTGAACCTCCGAGATAGATTTTAAAATCGCCTGGTTCCAGCACTCTTTCTCCCTCCAGGTTCACTAGTTCCATCATTTCGGGTGTGATCTCGAATGTTAATTCTTCGGAAGCACCAGGTTCCAGTTCTATTCTCTGCACTCCAAAAAGCTGATATTTAGGTGCTCTTACAGAAGCATTTAAATCTGAAACATATAATTGAACAACTTCTTCTGCTTTAGCATTCCCCGTGTTTGTTACTGTTATCGCTGCATTTAGTGAATTACCTTTCCTGATCTTTTTATCTGAAAGGCTAATGTCTGAGTAAGTAAAATCTGTAAAACTTAAGCCAAATCCAAAAGGATACATGGGTTCTTCATTCATGTATTTATACGTTCTGCCCTCCATAGTGTAATCTTCATACGGCGGAAGGTCATCCAAGGATTTGGGGAAAGTTATGGGTAGTCTTCCGGAAGGTGATACTTTTCCAAAAATGACATCTGCAACGGCGTTTCCTCCTTCTTCTCCGGGATACCACACAAGAAGTACAGCGTCTGCAAGTTCATGAACTTCCTGAAGGTTCATAGGACTACCACCTGTAATTACGGCTATAAGTGGTGCATCACCTGCCGCTTCATTCAGTTTCTTAAGGTAATCTATCTGGTTTCGAGGCAGGTTATAATCCAAACGATCTCCAAAAGTTTCTGAAGCGATAGACTCTCCTTCTTCCCCTTCCAAAACTCCTGAAATTCCTAATACTGCAATTGTAGCATCGCTATTTCCGGCATTGGGCGAAGCCCAGTCCTGGGGGTTGGCGTTGGGATGATTTAGTAAGGTTCCCTGCCTGTACTGCATCTGGCTTTGAGGTTCAATAGCTCCTGCGAGACCTTCAAGAATAGTAACAAGATTGGGATTTATTCCGTGGTAATTTCCTAGAAGGACTTCAATACTGGTGGCGTTTGGGCCGGTAATAAAGTACTTGGAAAGATCATTTTTGAGAGGAAGGACATCGTCGTTCTTAAGCAGGACGATCGACTTCTGGGCAACTTTCCTGGCCAGAGCCCTGTTTTCATCAGTATCCAGATTTTCAGCTGATAGCTGTGAATATGGATTGTCCTCTGCCGGGTCAAAAAGGCCTAATTTGAATTTGGTTTTTAAGAGGATGGCGAGTTGCTCATCAATTTCTGCTTCAGTTACCAGCCCCTGGTTTACAGCCTCCACGAGGGAAGGATAAACGCTTCCGCAGTTTAGATTTACACCGCTTTTAATCCCCAAAGCAGCAGCTTCTTCAGGGGTTTCTACTACATTGTGACCTTCATAAAAATCCACCAGTGCCCAGCAGTCGCTTACAATATGACCATCAAAATTCCATTTATCCCGGAGCACGTCCTGTAATAAATATTTATTTGCACAACAAGGCTCCCCATTCGTGGCATTGTAGGCGCACATGATTGTTTCAACATCTGCATCTACCAAAGCTTTAAATGCAGGTAAATAAGTTTCCCACATGTCTTTTGGTGAGGCAACGGCATTAAATTCGTGACGCAGTTTCTCAGGACCGCTGTGAACTGCGTAATGTTTTGCGGCCGCTGCTGTCTTAAGATATTTAGGATGATCTCCTTGCAGGCCTTTTACAAAGGCAGTTCCGAGGAGGGCTGTTAAAAACGGATCTTCCCCGTACGTTTCCTGACCTCGTCCCCAGCGAGGATCTCTGAATATATTGATGTTGGGCGTCCAAAAGGTAAGTCCGCTATACTGGCGGCGGTAACCATGCTTTACTGCTGTATTGTGAGTCGCCCTGGCTTCATCAGAAATTGCCGTGGCTACCTCTAAAATAAGATCTTCATCAAAAGTAGCACCCATTCCAATAGCCTGAGGAAAAACAGTCGCGACACCCGATCTTCCAATGCCGTGCAGGGCCTCATTCCACCAGTTGTATTCTGGAATGCCCAGCCGTTCAATTGCAGGGCTGTTGTGCATCATTTGCCAGGCTTTTTCTTCCAAAGTCAATCGATTGACTAAATCCTCTACACGTTTTTCTGTACTAAGACTGGGGTCATTAAAAGGATAAATCGGTGCTTCTGCTGCTGTTTGTGCATAAAAGAAACCGGTATTGAGGCAAATTAACAGGCTTAGAGTTGTCTTTAAGATTGATCTTTCCATGAGAAGTGCGATGTTAGTTAATTCTTCGGTACGCTATTTGAAGAACAGAATCTTAACAAATAAAGCATAAATTTAAATGAGACGCAACCGATTGCGTAAAATGTTTTGCCGAAAGGTAAATTTTGTCTATTTTTCCATCCGTACCACGGTGGTGTTTTTTAAATTTTAATCCCCAGAAAATGACTAAAGCAGTTTCCTTTATTTTTTTATTATTTATTTCTCCTTTTGCACTTCATGCCCAGACCGGATATGACCTTTGGTTGCAGTACGATAAAATTGAGAACGAGTCTGTTAAAGAGGAGTATACTGAGCAGTTAAATAATTTAGTTTTATATGGTTCGGGTCCAACAATAGAGGTTGCAGTCTCGGAATTTAAAAATGCATACAAGGGTTTTTTTGAAGGCGATTTGCCGAAAGCCTTGTCAATCCAGAAAAACAGTCTCGTCATAGGAACCCGGGAAAATTTGCCTTCTTATGTATTACCTTCTTTAAATTCAGATTTTGCAAATATTAATTCCGAGGGATATATTATTAAAAAAATATTCATAGGCAATACACCTGCTACTGTTATAACCGCCAATACAGAAGAGGGACTTCTTTATGGAACTTTTAGGTTAATAAGAGAAATTCAGCTCAGGAACAATATACAGGAGATCGCACTGTCCGATTCTCCAAAGATCCAAATAAGAGTGTTAAATCACTGGGACAATCTGGATCGCACAGTGGAAAGAGGTTATGCAGGTTTTTCTATCTGGGACTGGCATCACCTGCCTGAACTCATTAAGCCGGAATATGTTGACTATGCCCGTGCCAATGCTTCCATAGGGATAAATGGTACCGTGCTAACCAACGTTAATGCCAGTTCTGTGGTATTGACTTCGCAGTACATTGAAAAAGTAAAAGCCCTGGCCGATGTATTTAGGCCTTATGGAATCAAAGTTTATCTCACCGCACGTTTTTCTTCCCCAATTGAAGCCGGGGATTTAGAAACTGCCGACCCTCTGGATCCGGAAGTAAAACAATGGTGGAAAGACAAAGCAGATGAAATCTATGCTGAAATCCCTGACTTTGGAGGATTTTTAGTTAAAGCAAATTCTGAAGGACAACCGGGACCAAACAACTATGGAAGATCCCATGTAGATGGCGCAAATATGCTGGCCGAAGCTGTAGCTCCTCATGATGGAATAGTGATGTGGCGCGCATTTGTGTATTCAGAACATGATCCTGAAGACAGGGCGAAGCAAGCATATACTGAATTTGTGCCTTTTGACGGTCAGTTTCACGACAATGTCTTGGTGCAGGTGAAGAACGGACCTATAGATTTTCAGCCTCGGGAGCCGTTTCACCCAATGTTTGGAGCGATGCCCAATACTCCGCTGATGATGGAATTTCAGATCACCCAGGAATATTTAGGTTTCAGTTCGCACCTGGTGTATTTGCCCAAAATGTTCGAAGAAACTCTGGATGAAGATACTTTTGTTCAGGGAGAAGGTTCGACGGTTGCAGAAGTGATCGATGGCAGCTTAGCTAATAAAAAATTAACGGGAATGGCCGGGGTTGCTAACATAGGAACGGCAAAAAACTGGACAGAACATCCTTTTGGACAGGCGAACTGGTATGGCTTTGGAAGATTGGCCTGGGATCCTTACCTGGATTCTGAAGAGATTGCCGAAGAATGGCTGCAAATGACTTTTACAAATGAAGAGGAGTTTGTGAATGAAATGACCGATTTGCTGATGAAATCAAGAGAGGCTGTCGTGAACTATATGACACCACTCGGACTTCATCATATTATGGATACAGGACATCATTACGGTCCCGGTCCCTGGGTAGATGATCTGGGACGGCCAGAGTGGAATCCTGTTTACTACCACAAGGCCGATTCTATAGGAGTTGGTTTTGACCGTACAACCTCAGGCAGTGATGCACTTGCCCAGTATGCAGATCCTATTGCAGAAAAATACGAATCTATAGAAACAACTCCCGAAAAATACCTGCTGTGGTTTCATCACGTGCCGTGGGACTACCAGATGGAAAACGGCCATACCTTGTGGTACAACCTGGCTGCAAAATACCAGGAAGGCGTGGAAGATGTAGAGGAGATGGTGGAAACCTGGAATAACATGGAAGAATATGTGGATGATCAAAGGTTTGAAAAGACTCAAATGCTGCTCCAAATTCAGCTGAAAGAAGCTAAGTGGTGGCGGAATGCGGTTTTGCTGTATTTTCAGCAATTCTCCGAAATGGAATTACCCGAATTCATTCCTGAACCCGAACATGATCTGGAATATTATCAGGCTCTGGAATTTCCTTATGCCCCCGGTATAAGTCCTACCTGGCATTAAACGATTAAACATACGAATTAAAAAATATGGAAAATAAATTAATAGCTATTGTTACCGGTGCAAATGCCGGACTCGGATTTGCAACTGCAAAGAAATTTTGTGACAATGGGATTATTACATATGTAAACGGACGAAACGAGGAAAAAACCTTAAAAGCTTGCGAAGAGTTGGGGCCAAATGCCAGGCCATTTATCCTCGACCTGAACAATCTTGAAGAGATTCCGGGAGCTGTGGCTAAACTGGCTGAGGAAGCAGGGAAAATTGATATCCTGGTGAACAATGCAGGAATAAATATGAAAAAAGAATTTCTGGAAGTTACGAATGAGGATTTCCAGTCAATCCTTCACACCAACGTTCTGGCCCTTTTTGCCGTGAGCAGGGAAGTTGCGAAAGTAATGAAGAAAAACAACTCCGGAAGTATTATCAACATCAGCTCCATGGCTGCCCAATACGGTATACCAAAGGTAATTGCCTACTCGGCCAGTAAAACTGCAATAGATGGGATGACCCGTGCAATGGCTGTAGATCTTTCTCAGTTTGGAATTAGAGTGAATGCTGTGGCCCCGGGATTCATAAAAACCAACATGTCGAGTAAGGCTTTGGATAATGATCCCGAACGTAAGAATAAAGTGCTTTCCAGAACCCCAATGGGTAGACTGGGAGAACCTTCAGATGTTGCAGATGCAGTTTTTTACTTTGCAACTTCAGAATCAAAATTTACCACCGGAACGGTTCTGCCGATAGATGGTGGAAACTCAATAGGTTTTTAGGATGTATAAAATGACTCAGACAATGCGCTGGTACGGTCCCAATGACGTACTCTCGCTGAAGGAACTAAAACAAGCTGGAATTACCGGAATTGTTACTGCTTTGCACGAAATTCCGGTAGGGGAAATCTGGACCGAAAATGCCATTTTAGAGAGGAAAGCAGAAATTGAAGATCTTGGCCTGGAATGGAGTGTGATCGAAAGCCTTCCGGTTCACGAAGATATTAAAAAGAGATCCGGAAATTACGAGCAGTACATAGAAGACTACAAGATCAGTCTCCGAAACATTGGAAAATGCGGAATTGAAGTAGTGGCCTATAACTTCATGCCAATCCTGGATTGGGTGCGCACCGAGCACCATTTTGAGAATAAGGAAGGTGCCACTGTTTTGCGTTATGATCCGGTTACTTTCGCTTTTTTTGATCTTTTTCTGCTGAAAAGGAAGAATGTCGAAGATGATTATTCCGATGCGGCAATTGCTGAAGCAAAGAAATTGGGAGAAAAACTTACTTCGGAAGAAAAAGATCAACTTTTTAAGAGCATTTTGCTTGGCCTTCCGGGAAGTAAAGAAAATTTCACTCCTGAAATTATAAAGGAACAGTTGGAGACCTATCAGCATATTAATGATGAGAAATTACGGGAAAATCTCGTTGCGTTTTTATCTGAAGTCGCTCCTGTAGCGGCAGAAAGTGGTGTAAAACTGGCTATCCATCCCGATGATCCGCCTTTTTCGGTGTTAGGGCTGCCAAGGGTGGTAAGTAAGCAGGAGGATTTGGAATATATTTTCAATAATGTCGATATTAACGCAAATGGACTTTGCTATTGCACCGGTTCTTTGGGCGCAAACCCCGATAATGACCTACTGGAGATCTTTGATAAATTCAGTGATAGGATCCACTTTTTGCACCTGCGGAATGTGAGGAAAGAAGCATCAGGAGTTTTTATGGAATCGGACCATTTAGATGGAGATGTTCCTATGACCGAAGTGATGAAGAAAATTGTTAAACTTCAGCAGGAGAAAGAAAAAAGCATTCCAATGCGGCCCGATCACGGGTATTTGCATTCAATGGAAAAAGATAAAAAATATTATGCCGGCTACTCATTTATTGGTCGGTTAAAAGGTCTTGCCGAATTGCGGGGTCTTGAACTCGGAATACTTGAAACTCTAAAATAAAAAACATGACACATCTCAATATTTTAAAAAAGTCGACTTTTTTGTTGCTGTCTATTGCACTCCTTACTGGTTGTAAAAATGGATCTGGTAATGAAGAGCAGGCGACCCTGGCCGCTGAAGAACAAGAGCAGGAAAAAGGCCTGAAAGATTATTATTCAGATTATTTCCCCATGGGCGTGGCGGTCGCACCAAGTACTATTAAAGGAGAATCTGCTGAACTTATCAAACAGGAATTTAATAGTATTACTCCGGAAAATGTTATGAAAATGGGACCCATTCATCCCGAAAAAGATCGTTTTAATTGGGAGCATGCAGATGCTATGGCTGAATTTGCCCGTGAGAATGACCTAAAAATGCGCGGTCATGCCTTGGTGTGGCATCAGCAGACCGGCGGCTGGATCTTTGAAGATGAAGATGGAAATAAGGTCGACAGGGAGGAGCTACTTAGACGGATGAAAACTCATATTGATTCTGTAGTTGGTCGTTATAAAGGAACGATCTACTCCTGGGATGTAGTAAACGAAGCAATCGCTGATAATCCTGATGAATTGCTCCGCAAGTCTGAGTGGCTGGAGATCATCGGTGAAGATTTTATTGCGAAAGCTTTCGAATATGCACACGCGGCCGATCCTGATGCAAAGCTTTATTACAACGACTACAATGCAATTATTCCTGAAAAAAGGGACAGGATATATAAAATGCTGAAGAACCTTGTTGAAAACGATGTACCGATTGATGGGGTAGGAATTCAGGGACACTGGTCAATTTATGGTCCTTCTGAAGAGGAATTGAGAAAAGCTCTCGATATGTATTCTTCTTTAGGCCTTGACGTTCAGATCACAGAACTGGATGTTTCCCTTTATCCCTGGGAGAAAGAAAAACGGGAACTTACACCTGAGGATGTGGATGAATTCACGCCCGAACTTGAACAGCGTCAAATAGAGGCTTATGATATGTTCTTTGACGTCTTTCGGGATTATAAAGATGTCCTGACAGGAGTGACTTTCTGGAACCTTTCAGATCAATATTCATGGTTGGATCATTATCCGGTGGAAGGCAGGAAAAATTATCCGCTGTTATTTGATGAAAATATGGAGCGGAAAAAAGCATACTACGAAGTCGTGGACTTTGAGAATGAAGAAGACGTGAATGTAGAAAAATAGAAAATCTCTAACTATGACTGCTCGATTAAGAAACACGTTCAACTTAATTTTATTCCTGTTGATGCCGGGAATCAGCGCCGTGCTTTTTGCGCAGGAATCATACATCGCTACTTCTGAAAAAAGCGGATATTTTCCTTTGGTGTCACAAAATGGTACTGCGACAATCTTTCTTGATGAAAATGATTTTAAAGGAGTTCATCTTGTGGCTGAAGATTTTCAAAAGGATATTGAAAGGGTAACAGGTAAGCTTCCGGAGCTTCAGACAAGTGCTGAAATAAATTCGGATATGCCTGTAATTGTGGGCACGCTGGGAAAGAGCAGCCTTATCTACCAACTTGTTCAGAACAACAAAATTGATGTTTCAGAAATTGAGGGAAAATGGGAAACTTTCGCGATTCAGGTGGTAAACGATCCTTTTCCGGGGGTGAAGCAGGCGTTGGTAATCGTTGGAAGCGATAAACGCGGAACTATTTTCGGAATGTATGATGTTTCACAGGAAATTGGTGTTTCTCCCTGGTACTATTGGGCAGATGTTCCGGCAGATGAGGCAGATGTACTTTATGTACAACCGGGAGTTCATTCCAGAGGTACCCCCAAAATGAAGTATCGCGGCATATTTATTAATGATGAAGCGCCGGCACTTGCAGGATGGGCAACAGAAAATTTCGGCGGATTCAACAGTGAATTTTATGAGCACGTGTTCGAATTAATTCTCCGTATGCAGGGAAATTACCTGTGGCCGGCGATGTGGGGGCGCGCCTTTTACGATGATGATCCCCGCAATCCCGTATTGGCAGATGAATATGGTGTAGTAATAGGAACTTCCCACCACGAGCCATTAATGCGTGCACATGATGAATGGCGCCGCTTTGGGGAAGGGGAATGGAATTATAACACGAATCCGCAGAACCTTCAGGAATTCTGGAAAGGTGGAGTGGAACGTATGGGTGAATTTGAAAGTGTAGTCACAGTAGGAATGCGCGGAGATGGTGACGAACCCATGAGCGAAGGCACAGCGATTGAGCTTTTAGAAAAAATTGTAGCAGACCAGCGGGAGATAATTTCCGAAGTTACCGGAAAGCCGGCAGAGGAGACTCCGCAGGTATGGGCACTTTATAAGGAAGTACAGGATTATTATGATCAGGGAATGCGCGTGCCCGATGATGTGACGCTGCTTTTGGCAGATGACAATTGGGGGAATATCCGCAAACTTCCAAATCCTGATGATGCTCCAAGAGAAGGCGGCTACGGAATTTACTATCACTTTGATTATGTAGGGGGGCCGAGAAATTACAAGTGGATCAATACCACCCAGATCTCCCGGGTGTGGGAACAAATGAATTTAGCATATGAATTTGGGGCAAACGAATTGTGGATCGTGAATGTGGGTGATATTAAACCAATGGAATACCCGACAAGTTTTTTCCTGGACTTTGCCTGGGATCCTGAAAAAATAGGAGCCGGAGACCTGAGGGAATACACGGAGGATTGGGCTGCAAGGCAGTTAGGAGAAAAGTTTTCTGAAGAAATAGCAGACATACTACTTACCTATACCAAATACAATAGCCGTAGGAAACCGGAATTAATCAGCCCTGAGACTTACAGCCTTACCAATTTTAATGAAGCTGATAGAATTGTAGAGGAATACCGGGAACTTGAAGAAAGAGCTGAAGCGATCTATGCGCAGATTTCAGAAAAATATAAAGATGCATATTTTCAACTGGTACTGTTTCCTGTAAAGGCATCGGCAAACCTTAATGAGCTCTATGTGTCAGCTGCAAAAAACAATTTATATGCAGAGCAGGGTAGAGCATCAGCGAATAAATACGCTGAAAGGACAAAGGAACTGTTTGACAAAGATGCTGAGCTAACGGAGCAGTATCACACTGATTTAGCAGATGGGAAATGGAACCACATGATGTCTCAAACCCACATTGGCTATACCTACTGGCAACAACCCGACCAGAACAACATGCCCGAAGTAAAAGAGATCAGTCTCCCTGAAAAAGCTGAAATGGGAGTAGCGGCTCAGGGTACAGAAAGAGTGGTCACGAGAAGCGGCTCCAGTGTTACTTTACCAACCTTTGATCCATTTAACGATCAGGAATTTTATGTTGAGGTATTTAACAAAGGCCAGGAATCTTTTCAGTATAAGATTCAGAAGAAACCTTCCTGGATAGAGGTCTCTGAGGATAAAGGTACAATAAAGGGTCAAAAACGGCTTTTTGTAAGGGTAAATTGGGACAAAGTTCCAAAAGGACAAACCAGAGGCTCCTTCAGAATAAATGGAGCCGGAGACAGAGTGACAGTAGAAGTGTCTATAAACAATCCGGAAAACAGAAATATTAAAGGTTTTGTAGAAAGCAATGGATACATTTCTATGGAAGCTTCTAATTTTTCTGAAAACCATCGGGTTAACGGTAACGGCTGGGAATTAATTCCAAATCTTGGAAGGACAGGATCTGCAATGGCTTCTTATCCTAAAGAGCCAACTCAGCAGGAAATCTCTGAAAATAACCCGTACCTGGCATATGATTTTCATAGCTTTAGTTCAAAAGAGGCAGAGTTGGAATTTTATTTCTCCCCAACGCTTGATTTCAGGAACCAGGGAGGTCTTGAGTTTGCTTATTCTATAGATGATGGAGAACCTCAGGTAATAAATATGCATGAGCAAACCGAGGACAAATGGGACACTTCAGTAGCGAATAACATTACAAAAGTAAGTACAATGATAGATCTTCAGCCGGGGAATCATACCTTGAAAGTTTATGCACTTGAAACAGGAATTGTATTACAAAAAATCCTCATCAAGACCGGGGAAGATAGAGGATCTTATTTGGGCCCTCCGGAAAGTGCGAAAGTTGAATAAAAAAATTGAGTAATGAAATATAGAACTTTAGGAAAGACAGGATTTGAAATTTCAGAAATTTCCCTCGGCACCTGGCAGGTAGGAGGGAAATGGGGATCTGGCTTTGATGATAAAAAAGCAGAAGAAATTCTCAATACTGCAATAGATAACGGCATCAATTTTATAGACACAGCAGATGTTTACGAAGATGGTCTCAGCGAAGCTGCAGTTGGAAGAGTAGTAAGATCCCGATCGGAAAAAATTTATGTGGCTACGAAGTGTGGCCGGAAAATTTCTCCTCATGTCAATGAAGGATATACTCCCGAAGTACTGACAAAATTTGTGGAAGACAGTTTAAAAAATTCCGGTCTGGAAAAAATAGATCTTATTCAGCTCCATTGTCCTCCTACAGATGTTTATTACCGGCCGGAGATTTTTGAGACTTTTGACCGACTTCGGGAGCAGGGAAAAATAGATCGGCTTGGCGTAAGTGTAGAGAAAGTGGAGGAAGGGATAAAAGCTCTGGAATACGAGAATGTTTCAACTGTACAAATTATTTACAATCTGTTTCGCCAGCGCCCACAGGAAAAGTTCTTTAAAATGGCTTCTGAAAAGAACGTCGGAGTAATAGTCAGAGTTCCTCTTGCCAGTGGATTATTAACCGGGAAATTCAGTAAAGATTCCCATTTCTCTCCTGAAGATCACCGCAATTTTAATCGTAACGGAGAAGCATTTGATAAAGGGGAGACTTTTGCCGGAGTAAATTTCAAAAAGGGAGTAGAAGCAGCGAATTCTTTAAAAGCCATTTTTCCCGAAAAAGAAAATCTCGCTCCTATGGCATTAAAATGGATCCTTAGAAGACAAGAAGTTAGTACGGTAATTCCCGGCGCTTCAAAAGTAGAACATTTGCTCTCAAATCTTTCTGTTGAAGACACTCCCGATCTAACTGAAGATCAGATTGAAAAAATGAATCTGGTCTATGAGGATTATATAAAAGAAGAGGTCCATCAGCGCTGGTAAAGGATCTGGATCTACTGGTTTTAAGAAATCTTATATGTTTAAATAAAAACGTCCGGCAATTCCCAGACGTTTTTTTTTATCATAATTCTTTTTTTTGGTTCTACCTTTCATAGATCCCATCATACAAATTTTGATAGAGTTTGATAACATTGCGGCGTTTTAGCTTCATGGTAGGAGTAAGATGTTCCCCTTCAATGCTCCAAACATCGGGAGTTAGTTCAAACTTCTTGATCTTTTCCCAGCTTCCAAACTTTTGATTATAGAAATCCACTTCTTCCTGGATTCGTGCCTTTACCTGTGGATTGGTGATAAGATCGGCATTACTTGGGCCTACCTCAATGCGTTTTCTTTTAGCCCATTCCCTCACGAATTCGAAATCGGGCTGAATTAGAGCTGCAGGCATTTTTTCACCTTCTCCAACAACCATTAATTCAGCAATGAACCGTGACTGCTTCATTTGGTTCTCAATGATTTGAGGTGCAACATACTTCCCGCCCGAAGTTTTAAACATTTCCTTCTTACGATCTGTAATTTTTAGAAATCCTTCACTGTCCAATTCACCTATATCTCCTGTGTGGAAATATCCGTCTTCGTTGATGGCTTCTTTGGTTTTTTCAGGTTCTTTATAATAACCTTTCATTACGTTGGGTCCTTTACACAAGATCTCTCCGTCTTCGGCTATTTTTACCTCCACATCTTTTAAGACTTTTCCCACCGTTCCAATTTTGAATCCGCGGTTCCTTTGATCATTTACAGAAATAACCGGTGAAGTTTCCGTTAGTCCATAACCTTCCATTACAGGAATTCCCGCAGCAGCAAAAACTCTTGCAAGTCTTGGCTGCAACGCAGCGCTACCCGACACTATTAATTCTATTCGTCCTCCCAAACCTTCCTTCCACTTGGAAAACACAAGCTTTCGAGCTAAATTAAGCTGTGTTTCATACCACCAGCCATTTGCTCCATAGGGTTCATATTCAAGACCAAGATCTACAGCCCAGAAAAATAGTTTTTGCTTAATTCCGCCCACAGTAGAACCTTTTGCAATGATCTTATCATAAACTTTTTCCAGAAGTCTCGGGACGGCCGATATTACATGTGGTTTTACTTCTTTAAGATTGTCACTTATCGTTTCTATAGATTCGGCAAAATGAATTGATACACTGTAATACTGATACAAATACAGGATCATTCTTTCAAAAATATGACAAACCGGTAGGAAACTTAAAGCAACATAGGTTCCGAAGTCAAAAGGCACCCGCTCCGAACTTAATAATACATCACTAACAATATTTTTATGGGTGAGCATTACTCCCTTTGGTCTACCTGTGGTTCCCGAAGTATAGATAAGAGTGGCAAGATCATCTTCTTTTACGGTATTTTTTCTGGCTTCAACCTCTTCCTGATTAGACGTGTCCTCTCCAAGCTTCAGGATCTCTTTCCAGTTGTCGGCTCCTGGAATTTCATCAAAGGTATAGACACCTTTTAACTGCGTGTTTCCTCTAATGGTATTGAGCTTGTTAAGGATTTCTTTGTCAGATACAAAACAATAAATGGATTCACTGTGAGTGATCACATATTCATAATCTTCTTCAGAAACAGTGGGGTAAATGGGCACATTTTGAGCTCCAAGTTGTAAGATTCCAATGTCCATAATATTCCATTCAGAACGATTACTGGTGGAGATCACGGCAATCTTGTCATTGGGTTTAATTCCCAGGCGTAACAAGCCGCGGCTTACTGCATTGGCCTTGTCGATATATTCCTGGGAAGAAATGGCTTCCCATTTCCCGTTGTACTTGGTAACCAGGGATTTTTCCAGGGGAGCATTCTCCAGTTGAAAATAAGGAAAATCAAAGAGTCTTTTTATCTCGGTCATTTATTAATTTGTTATAATAGTCTCTGCAAAATAGCAAAAGAAGCATCTATTTCAAATAAAAATTTAAAAATCTCTTTTTTTAAACACAGTTTTTTAGCAAATCGATTCCTTCAAGAGCTGTTTTCTGTGTCATCTCGAAATTAGGTAAGAAGAGGAGGGAAGATCCCTCAGTGTTTATTAGGAGACCATTTTTTAAAGCTCTTTGTTTTATTTCTGAAGCATACTCCTCATCTTTTAGGTCTACGCCAATAGCCGCCCCTTTAATACGCATCTCTGGATCGTTTCTGAAATCAATTTCAGAAACCCCCTTTTTGAAGATTTGTTCCAGCTGGTCAATGTTGTGAAAGAGCTTTTGTTTGTTCTTTTGAAGGTAGTTTAAAGCAGCAAGTGAAGCATCTACTGCAATGGGATGCCATCCATAGGAGGAATATAAGCCAATTTCCCCACCAACCTTTTTATCTATCTCTGGAGTTGTGATCACAGCTCCCATGCCGGCATGTCCTGCAGTAATTGCTTTTGCCATACAAAGAATATCCGGTTCAATATCAAAATGTTCAGTAGCAAACATTTTTCCGGTTCTTCCAAAGCCGGTGATCGCCTCATCCATAATCAGAAGGGTTCCTGTTTCTTTGCAGATTTTATTGAGTCCTGCCATGAATTCTTCTTCCGGAATTAAAACCCCCAGGTTGACGATTATAGGTTCCATGATCACGGCAGCTACTTCTTTGGTATAGAGCATTTTTTCTACCTGCTGAAGTTTTTCCTTATTTAATGGAAGCTCTAGTTTTTCACACCCTTCCAGGAGATTTGGGAACTTCTTTTGTTTTTTCGTAGCTCCAATACTCAAGGCTCCTATGGTATTTCCGTGGTAACTACCCTCTACGGAAAGGATTTTTTTACGGCCGGTGAACATGGTTGCTATTTCCAAGGCAGCTTCCACAGCTTCAGAGCCTCCCGTCATCCTGTAGCTCTTTTTGAGGTTTCCGGGGCAAAGTTCGGCCAGGAGTTCTGCTAGTTCGGTCCAGAGTCTATAATAAAAATTGGGATAAACATAGGTGGGACGGTCACTATTGCGTATTGCATCTTCAATTTCTTTAACTCCCCAACCCAGGTTGCCTACGCCTGCGCCTCCCAAAAAATCTACATACTTTTTACCATCGGCGCCATAGACATAACTACCTTCTGCTTTTACTACTTCCAGGTCCATGGCTGGATTACCACGTCCAAAATATTTTTCGTCTTTCTCTTTAGTATTCATATTGAGTTTTTCTTCTTAAGATAAAAATCAGTAATTGAAATTTTGTTATAAAAAGGTGAAATCCTGAGACGCAGTAATGGTATTAGTGTGGTAAAATCACCGTCTGTTGGTTAAATGTTTTATAAATGAGTTAATTAGCTGATGAACCAGCGGCTAAATCACTAAATTCAGGATAATGTAAAATTAAAAATTAGAGCTATGAAAAAATTAAATGTACTTATTCTATTGTTAATTGGAGGTATCCTGATTGGTTGCGGTCCACGTGTATCTACACAGAAAATGACAAGTAAAGATCTTAGCAACTATGACACCTTCGCTTTTCTTCCAAACGCAAACGTAAATGTTCAGGGAATGCAGATGGAATCTGAAGATGTTAGTAGGGCAGTGGTCGAGGCGGTTAATATGAATCTGCGGCAGGCAGGATATAACCTTGACCGGCAAAATCCAGATTTACTTGTACTGATCGAAACTGAATCTGATACAGAAATTACCACCACAACAGATCCTGTTTACGCAACCTATCCCTATACTACAGGAGTAGGCATGGTAAATCCAATTTATAACAATTATTACTACGGCGGCTATGCAGGTTACAGTAACATCATTGGATACGATACAGATACTTATGCTTATGAAGAAGGTACAGTAGTAGTTCGCCTGGTAGACAGGGAAACGAGAAATACTGTGTGGAGAGGTATAGCTTCTGAAAGTCTTGCGGGTGAGTCGGACCTTCAGGCTATACAGGAACTAGTAAATGCCATTTTTGAAGAGTATCCTTTGACTAACTAGATTTTAAGAACAGCTAAAAATAAAAAACGTCCGGGAGATTATTCCGGACGTTTTTTTTATTAATTTATTTCTTTTCAAGCCATTTCCTGGCATTTACAAAGGCTTCGATCCAGGGAGTGATCTCATCATTCCGATCTTTTGGATAATGTGCCCAGTTCCAGGGGAAAGTAGATCTTTCAAGGTGCGGCATCATCGCCAGGTGGCGACCATTGTCACTTACAATCATTGCTGTATTGTAATGAGAACCATTAGGGTTGGAAGGATAAGTCTCGTAACCATACTTCCCAATGATCTTATAGCGTTTAGTTTCATAGGGAAAACTGAATTTACCTTCTCCGTGAGCTGCCCATATTCCCAGCCTCGTGCCGGAAAGCGAATGCATCATCACAGAATCATTTTCTGAAATTTCCATTGAAGTGAAATTACATTCAAATTTATGTGATTCGTTGTGAAGCATTTTTGGCTTCTCTTCATGATCGGGATGCAATAATCCCATCTCAATGAATAATTGACAACCATTACAAACTCCCAGTGAAAGTGTATTTTCTCTCGCAAAGAAATTATCTAAAGCGGCTTTGGCTTTTTCGTTATATAAAAATGCTCCTGCCCAGCCTTTCGCACTTCCCAAAACATCTGAATTCGAAAATCCTCCAACTGCTGCAATAAATTGAATATCCTCTAGTGTCTCCCTACCTGAAATAAGATCGGTCATGTGAACGTCTTTTACATCAAATCCCGCAAGGTCCATCGCATAAGCCATTTCTCTTTCTGAATTCGATCCTTTTTCACGAATAATCGCAGCTTTAATTCTCGGTTTGTCACCTCGAGCGGAGTCGAGAGGTAAATTTCCTGAAAAACCTTTCGGAAACCTGAAGTGCAGCGGTTGATTTGCGTAATTTTTATAACGCTCTGCCGCATTATCTCTTCCACTTTGCTTTTGATCAAGCAGGAATGAAGTTTTTGACCAGATGTCTCGTAATTTTGGAATGTCAAACTTAAATATTTGATCCCCATTCTTTATTTTCAGATTCTTTCCTTCAGTGGCTTTTCCAATCTTAAAGAATGCTACGTCTTTCTCCTTCAAAAGGCCTTCTACTGAAGAATCTTTTGCCTGAAAAACAATTCCGCAGTTTTCTGAAAAGAGCAATTTCACACTGTCCTTTTCTTTCAGTTTGGAAAGATTTAATTCTGCAGCAAGATCAACATCTGCAAAGCACATTTCGAGAAGGGTAGTGATAAGTCCGCCCGAAGCTACGTCGTGTCCGGCAAGGATCAAATCCTTCCTAATTAATTCCTGAACAGCGTTAAAAGCAGAAGCGAATTTTTTATCGTCTTTAATGGTTGATGCTTCGGCACCTACCTTGTTTAAAATCTGCCCAAAGGAAGAACCGCCAAGCTTAAAATTATCCTGGGAAAAATTGATATAGTAAATAGCTCCGCCATTCTTTTGCAGTACCGGCTCCACTACTTTGGTAATTTCGTCACAATGACCGGCAGCCGAAATAATTACTGTTCCCGGTGCCAATACGTTCCCGTCTTCGTAACGTTGTTTCATGGAAAGGGAATCTTTTCCGGTAGGAACGTTAATTCCTAATGCGATGGCAAAATCTGAAACTCCCTGCACAGCTTCATACAACCTTGCATCCTCTCCTTCGTTGTTACAAGGCCACATCCAGTTAGCCGATAAAGAAACCGACTTTAAGCCTTTTTCAAGAGGTGCCCAAACAATGTTTGTAAGCGCTTCGGCAATCGAATTTCGGGAACCTGCTACGGGATCGATCAAAGCCGAAACAGGGGAGTGGCCAATAGATGTTGCCACCCCATTTTTTCCTTTGTAATCAAGCGCCATTACCCCGCAGTTGTTCAACGGAAGTTGTAATGGGCCGGCAGTTTGTTGCTTTGCCACTCTTCCGGTTACACAACGATCTACTTTGTTCGTAAGCCAGTCTTTAGATCCAACAGCTTCCAGAAGTAGCACTCGCTCCAGGTATTTTTGCAGATCTTTCGGGTTGTAATCCAGATCATCATATTTTCTGGCTACAGTTTTGTCTTTCATTAAAGTTTTCGGGGAACTTCCAAACATATCCCCAAGCGCCAAATCCATTGGTTTGTCACCTGTCTTTTTGCTTTCGAAAGTGAACTGTCTGTCCTCGGTCACGTGACCTACGGCATATAATGGAGTTCTTTCCCGCTCGGCGATCTTCTGCATTTGCTGCAAATTCTCTTCAGAAATGATAAGTCCCATTCGCTCCTGAGATTCATTCCCGATGATCTCTTTAGCCGAAAGTGTTGGATCTCCTACAGGAAGTTTATCCAAGTCGATTTTTCCGCCGGTGTCTTCCACAAGTTCACTAAGGCAGTTGAGGTGTCCACCGGCTCCGTGGTCGTGAATGGAAACAATAGTATTTTCATCTGCCTCAACCATTGCACGAATGGTATTAGCAGCACGTTTTTGCATCTCAGGATTTGACCGCTGGATCGCGTTAAGCTCAATCCCGCTGCTGAATTCACCGGTATCGGCTGATGATACCGCGGCACCTCCCATTCCAATCCTGTAATTCTCGCCTCCCAGAACAACGATTTGATCTCCCTTTTTTGGAGCTCCTTTGATGGCCTGGTCGGCTTTTCCATAACCAATCCCACCGGCCATCATGATCACCTTGTCGTAGCCAAGGGCTCTTCGATCTTCGGAATGTTCAAAGGTCAGCACTGAACCTGCAATAAGAGGCTGCCCGAATTTATTTCCGAAATCTGATGCTCCATTGGAGGCCTTGATCAGGATATCCATTGGAGTCTGGTAAAGCCATGGCCTTGCGGGAAAAGCATCTTCCCATTGCCTGTTTTCCTCAAGCCTGGAATATGAAGTCATATAAACGGCTGTTCCTGCCAGCGGCAGGGATCCTTTCCCACCTGCTAGCCTGTCGCGGATCTCGCCTCCACTTCCGGTGGCAGCACCGTTGAAAGGTTCGACGGTGGTTGGGAAGTTGTGAGTTTCGGCTTTTAAAGAAATAACTGACTCAAATTCCTTCTTTTTATAATAATCGGGTTTGTCTGCAGATTGTGGTGCGAATTGCTCTACTCTTGGTCCTTTTATAAATGCAACGTTATCCTTATATGCCGATACAATTTCGTTCGGATTTTCTTCAGAAGTTTTTCTAATAAGTTTAAAAAGGGATACCGGCTTTTGCTCGCCATCTATTTCAAAGACTCCGTTAAAGATCTTATGTCGACAATGTTCTGAATTTACCTGGGAAAACCCGAAGACTTCAGAATCCGTAAGTTTGCGGCCAATTTTTTCGGAGAGTTTTTCAAGGTATTCAACTTCCTCATCATTCAGCGCTAATCCTTCTTTGTTGTTATACGCCGAAATATTTTCTACTTCACGAATCGGTTCAGGCTCTATGTTGATCGTGAATATATCCTGATCCAGGCCGCCATACTTTTGAGAAAGCATAGGGTCATAGCCGGTATAGTGTTCATCAACCTCAATGAATTCCTCAATCCTGCGAATGCCTTCAATTCCCATGTTCTGGGTAATTTCTACAGCATTTGTGCTCCAGGGGGTGATCATTGCGGCACGGGGACCAACAAAAAAATCTGCCATGGCAGATTTATCTAGATGTTGTGCGTTACCAAAGAGCCAGTTTAATTTGACGATGTTTTCAGCCGAAAGTGTTTTATGGGTTTGAACCGCATACACCTTGTTTGGCTTGTTTCCGAAGAACAGGATCATTCTTTATATTTTGTGTTGTTGTAAGGAAACAAATTTACATTTTTTGAAGGAACTCCTTCGGCCTCAAAACAAAAAGAACACAAAATAATTAACTCTCAAAAATGGCATTTTTTGAGGCTGCTTGTATTAAAGATTGTAAGGGTCGGGCTAAAGCCCTTGGATAATATCTATTTGACCTGCGCCTGAAGGCTGAGGCTATTCAAAAAAATGTTCTTTTAAAAAAATATATGATACTATGAAAATAAATTACCTCCGGATAAATCCGGAGGTAACAAAAGATATCTTGTTAGGGGCTTTAGCCCAAGCCTTAGTTTTTCTTTTCGAGCAGAGCCATATAGAAGCCGTCAAAGCCTGATTCACTGGACAGGATCTTTTGTTCTTTTGCAAGGCTGAAATCTTTTCCTTCGTCAGATCCTAAAAACTTCTTCACCTGTTCTTCATTTTCTGAAGGCAATATAGAACAAGTAGCGTAAACCAACTTTCCACCGTCTTTTACCATTCTCGAATATTGGCTAAGGATCTCTTGCTGAGTTATTCTGATTGTCTCGAGGAACTCAGGCCTTAATTTCCATTTGGCATCGGGATTACGGCTTAGAACACCCAATCCGCTACAGGGAGCATCGATAAGCACACGATCTGCGCTACCGTAGAGCTTTTTAACCACTTTCGTAGAATCAATTACTCTTGGTTCAATATTATGAGCGCCGGCACGACGTGCACGACGTTTAAGTTCCTTCAGTTTGTTATCGTAAATATCGGTAGCGATTAACTGACCTTTATTCTCCATTAAAGCTGCTAAGTGCAGAGATTTCCCTCCGGCACCGGCGCAGGTATCGACTACGCGCATTCCAGGTTCAACCTGGAGGAAGTTAGCCACAAGTTGAGAAGAGGCATCCTGAACTTCAAAAAGACCGATTTTAAAGGCTTCAGTTCTAAAGACATTGGTTCGTTCCTTTAGTTGTAAAGCATCTGGGAAACCTTTCAAAAATTCAGTTACAATGCTCTCTTTTTGAAGCTCCTGTTGTAACTTTTCTTTCGTTGTTTTTAGGGTATTGGTTCTAAGGATTACAGGCGCCTGTTCGTTGAGGGCGTGAATTTCCTTTTCCCATACTTCTTCTCCCAGTTCTTTTACACCCATTTCATCCAACCAGTCTGGCACAGATTCCCGAAATTTCCTGATCTTGCTTAACTCGTCAAATTTTCCTTTAATACGGCGGGTAGGTACTGGTTCGATCTGCTTCCAGTCAGATGGTATTTCGATTCCTCTCAGTGTAGCCCAAACTGCAAACAGCCGAAAGAGATTTTCCCGGGAGTAGGGAGCTTTTACTTCAGCAATTTCAGAATAAAGGCGCTTCCATCTCACAATGTCATAAGTGGTCTCGGCAATAAAACTGCGGTCGCGGGAGCCCCAGCGTTTGTCGCGTTTTAAGGTTTTTGCAATCACCTTATCGGCGTACTCTCCTTCATTAAATATTTCTCCAAGGGCATCAACCGTTGCAAAGACCAGGTTTCTGTATAAGCGCATAAATTATGTTTAAAGCGGCAAAGGTAAGGTTTTTAAACTTCGGAAAATTCTATCTTTGGAAGCAAAATAAGATAAATGAAGCGCCTGATCCTGATACTTTTTATAGCCTTTGCAGCATGTAAATCAGAACCTGAACAGGTAGAAAGAAAGGTTTTTTCTGAAGTGGAAGTTGAGGTGTTGCTGGAAGATTCCGTTAGCATAAGAGCCATCGAGATCATTGGGGAGGATTTAGCTTTTGCAGGATCAAATGGCGCTTACGGAATTTATAATTCTAAACAAGACCAGGTAAGGGTGAGCCGGCAGCAGTACGATTCCATTTATCCCGAATTTCGCGCAGTTGCAGGAACTTCCGAAGATTTCTTTATGCTGAGTGTAGCGAATCCTGCCCTTCTTTACAAAACCGGGGACAGCGGCCAAATGGAGCTGGTTTACAAAGAGGAGGGAGAAAAAGTGTTTTATGATGCAATGACCTTTTGGAATGATAAAGAAGGAATTGCAATGGGCGACCCGGTGGAAAATTGTCTTTCGGTGATCATTACACGCGACGGCGGACAGACCTGGAATAAACTTTCCTGTGATCAACTTCCGGAAGTGGCTGAGGGAGAGGCAGCCTTTGCGGCAAGTAATTCAAATATTGTTGTAGAGGGAAATAAGGCATGGATCCTCTCGGGAGGCGCTCGCTCCCGCGTTTTCTTTACTCCGGACAAGGGAAAGACCTGGGATGTATTTGATACGCCACTTATACAGGGAGAAAGTACACAAGGAGGATATTCCATGGATTTTTACGACGAACAGCAGGGAATTATCACTGGCGGCGATTACACAACTCCCGAAGAAAATAAAGCCAATAAAGCCGTTACGACCGATGGCGGAAAAACCTGGAGCCTTATAGCCGAAGGTAAAGATCCAGGCTATAAGAGCAGCGTGCGTTATATTCCCGGTGGAAAAGGAGAAGAAATTGTAGCAGTTGGTTTTACAGGTATCTCTTACTCGGCAGATGCAGGAGAGAACTGGAAGGAGCTTTCTTCCGAAGGATTTTACACGATCAGGTTTCTCAATGATTCTGTAGCTTATGCAGCTGGAAAGAATCGGCTGGCCAAGTTAAAGTTCAGGTGAAAACAAATGATCCGGCGCTTTACGCAACCGGACCATTCCAACTAACCAACCAAAATCTATTAATTATTCATTCTTTCGTGCACGGTATTCACGCATCATTTTGTGATTAAATTCATCTTCCACCTTCTTTAACTGCATAATTCTCCGGGCGCTGAAGATATTTTTGAGGTCATTATAATATTTCTTTTTCAGCAAGTAATCTTCCCTCTCAAGTTCAACATATTCCTCGAGTTTTAAGTTTGCTTTATCTTCGCTGATACACTCTAGGTTTTCTATCTCGGCTCTTTCCTGCCGATAAAGTGCTCTTCTTTTTTCCTCATATTCGTTATAAACGGGCCAAAACTGCTGAGCTTCCTCGGTTGTCAAATTTAAACCGTCGGTAATGTAGGCAGTTTTAAGAGCTCTAATTTTCTCCCGGTGTGCTTCCCTGTCCTGGGCGGTGACAAAAATTCCCGTAAACAGGAAGAGAACCATAATTAAAATCTTTTTCATTCTAATCTTCATTAAGTAGGAATGCCGGCTCATCGACATTTTCGGTTAAATAATCGAATAGGGCTTCTTTATTAATATTTGGGTTCGTCGAAGCGGTTAATTCATAGTCAATAAAAGGCACCTGATTGGGATTTTCCATGTCCAGGGACTCTAAAAGGTAATTTTCAACAGCTATTACATCCAGGTCCTCAAAGCCTATCTCTCCATTGCCATTGAAAATCACAGAAGTAAAGAGGATTGCCACAACGGCTGCAACGCTGGCTGCATAAGACCAGATTTTTCGGTTGAAAAGTGGAACAACCTTACCTTTTTTGGGGGATTTTTCGAGTTTTTCAAATATCCTGTCTTCAAGTTGTTCAAAATAATTTTCAGGAAGCCGGAATGGATTTTCACCAAAAGCTTTTTCTTCCTGGGTTACACGTGCCATCATTCGGGCTTCAAAATCCTGGAAGTAACCTTCCGGAACTTTAAATCCTCCTGTTTTATCGTATGGTAACCTGTTCTCTTTCATTTGTTTATTTGACTGAAAATTCCTCCCAAGGTTTAAACATCTTTTAAAAAATCTTCAATTTTTTTGGTAGCATGGTGGTAAGAGGCTTTGAGTGCGCCTTCAGAAGTACCTAAAATATCAGAAATTTCCTTATACTTCAATTCTTGAAAGTATTTCATGTTAAAAACCTGTTGTTGTTTCTCCGGAAGCGTGGCTATCGCTTTTTGTAGCTTTAGTTGAATTTCATCTCCTTCAAAGTATACATCATTTTCAAGATTTTCAATTATTTGTTGCTGAAGCTCTTCTGAACTTAATTTTTGCTTTTTCGCCCGGTTATTTATAAAAGTTATAGCTTCATTTGTGGCAATGCGGTACATCCAGGAAAACAACTGACTTTCTCCTTTGAATTTCCCGATATTCCTGAAGACCTTGATGAAAGTATTTTGCAGGACATCATCGGCATCTTCATGGTTTTTCACAATATTCCGGCACTGCCAATAGAGCCTCTCCTGGTATAATTCCAGCAACTCCCTGAATGCAGCATCCCTGGATTCAGGATCCTGAAGGCGCAGGATTAATTTTTCTTCGGAAGAATTCAATTGTTGCGGGAACTTTTTTAAGCAGTTAAAGATAGGAGGAAATCCTTAGAAAATATAACGGTCAAAATGATGACAAGGAATCGATGAAATACATATTATCAAGATAAAATACACAAAAAAATTTTTTATGACAATTTTTGTAGTATATTCACATTGTGAAAAGTTAATCTTTTTTGCTCCAAAAAATAAAGATGCTCTGATCACCAGCCCCCAAATTGGTGCGGAGTTATGAAAAATGGATGGACCTACTTCATCCATTTTTTTCTTTTATGTATTACCTACAATAAAAAAGGGGTTCCAAAAATGACATTTTTGGAACCCCTTTTATTTTTTTTATATCTGTTAATCAAAAGACTGCATCTCAACAAGTTTTTGATAAACAGATTTTTTCGCCAGTAGTTCGCTGTGTTTGCCCTGCTCTACAATTTGCCCTTTTTGCATCACCACGATCTGTTCGGCATTTTGAATGGTTGAAAGTCTATGTGCAATCACAATTGAAGTCCTGTTTTTCATCATATTCTCCAGTGCCTTTTGTACGAGTCTTTCACTTTCCGTATCCAGTGCTGAAGTAGCTTCATCCAGGATCATGATTGGCGGATTTTTAAGTACGGCCCGTGCAATTGATAGACGCTGTTTTTGTCCGCCGCTCAATTTATTTCCACTATCACCAATATTTGTATTCAGGCCTAGAGGCAGGTCCTTAACAAATTCCCAGGCATTTGCAATTTTCAAAGCCTCTACAATTTCTTCATCTGTCGAATTATCTTTTCCAAGTCCTACGTTATTTCTAATAGTATCATTAAAAAGAATAGAATCCTGGGTCACCAGCCCCATCAAATTCCGAAGTGATTTTTTAGTCATATTTCTAATATCTACTCCATCTATCTTAATCGCACCTTCATTAACGTCATAGAAGCGGGTTATTAAGTTTGCGATGGTTGACTTCCCACTTCCCGACTGGCCTACAAGCGCAACCGTGGAGCCTTTTGGAACTTTGATGCTGAAGTTTTTCAGAACATTTTCTTCTTCATATCTAAAAGAAATATTTTCTATTTCCACTACCTCTTCAAAATCTGTTTTTTCAACCGCATTTTTGGAATCGGTTATTGTACTTTCGGCCTCAAGTACCTGAAAGATCCTTTCGGCGGCTGCATCTCCTTTTTTAACACTATAGGTTGCTTTACTTATTTGCTTTGCCGGAGTAAGTATATTATAGGCGAGACCCATGAAGGCGATAAAAGTTGCACCTTCAAGAGTACCTTCAATTAACACCATATTTCCTCCAAACCACAGGATGATCACGATCACAAAAATGCCAAGGAATTCACTGGTAGGAGACGCGAGGTTTTGCCGGTTTACAAGACTATCGAGAATTCTCTTGAGACGACTTGTTGAATCATGGAATTTATTCCTGAATTTATCTTCGGCATTAAATCCTTTTACAATTTTAAGGCTCGAAAGTGTTTCTTCTACAAGGGAAAGAAAATACCCATTTTCAGCCTGGGCTTCACTTGATTTGCTTTTAAGTTTTTTTCCAATAGTTGAAATAATAAATCCGGAGATTGGCAGAAAAACAAAAACAAATAATGTAAGCGTAGGACTTATAAGCAACATTGCTATAATCGTAAAGATGATCATGAGAGGCTCTCTTACAACAAGCTCGAGAATTGATAGAAATGAAGTTTGCACCTCATTCACATCGGCGGTTATACGTGAGATAGTATCTCCTTTTCGCTTTTCAGAAAAATAGGAAATAGGGAGCATCAGGATCTTGTCGTAAATGGCATTGCGAACGTCGCGTAGTACTCCATTCCGAAGAAAGGTAATAAAAAAGGCTGCAAGATAACCAAACAGGTTTTTCAAAAAGAACAGAACAACCACGATACCACACACAAAGAGCAGCGCCGCAACTTCATCCTCATTCACGCGACGGGTTACTTCAAAATTGAAGTAATCTATCATATAATCTTTCATACTTCCCAACCCGGCCCACTGCGGTTCTACTGCTACCTGCCTTGTTTTGTCAAATAAGATCTGGATAACAGGAATGAGCGCAAGAAATGACAGGGTGCTAAAGAGCGCGTAGAGAATATTACAAATAATGTTGAGGATCGCGAACCTTTTGTAAGGGATCGCGAACCTCATAATCTTCTTAAAATAATTCATGCAGGGTAGCTTAATCCAGTTTTAGGTCTGATTTTATACCGGCAATTTTATCTGAAAGTTGTTGTTTCACTTCCTCATAGTTCGCTGTATCATCGAGTGGTGCATTTACACTTATGTAGAATTTGATCTTTGGCTCAGTTCCACTGGGCCTGGCAGCAACTTTGGTTCCATTCTCGGTGTAGTAAATGAGAACATTAGATTTTGGTATATCCAGTGTTTCGATCTTTGCTTCTGTGAGGTCATAATGGAATGCTTTCGAACTTGCGTAATCTTCCACAAGAACAACTTTTTCTCCATCAATTTCGGTTAAGGGATTATCACGCAGGTTTGCCATCATGTTCTTGATCTGTTCGGCACCGTCAATTCCTTTTTTTACAAGGGAAATTAATTCTTCTTTATAGAGACCAAACTCCTGGTATAGTTCTAGTAATTTTTCATAGAGGGATATGCCTTTAGCTTTCATTTGTGCAGCGATCTCACAAGCTAAGAGGGTAGAGGTGGTCGCATCTTTATCGCGCACAAAATCTCCTACCATAAAACCAAAACTTTCTTCCCCGCCTCCTATATAATCCAGTCCGGGATTATCCTTAATCATTTTGGCAATCCATTTGAAACCGGTGAGGCCTTCTTTATATTCAACACCGTAATCCTCGGTCATCACTCTTAGCATAGGAGTGGAAACAATAGTGGAGCCTACAAATTGCCGACCATTGATCTTACCCTGTTTTTTCCATTGTTCAAGAAGGAACCAGGTCATCACCAGCATGGTTTGATTTCCATTTAAAAGTTCTAATTCTCCCTGAATATTTTTTACAGCTACTCCCAGACGGTCACCGTCGGGATCTGTCCCTATGACAATATCGGCATCAATTTCCTTTGCCTTTTCGAGGGCCATCTTTAAAGCCTCGGGCTCCTCGGGATTGGGTGATTCTACAGTGGGGAAATTTCCATCTGGTTCCGCCTGTTCCTGAACAATATGAACGTTCTTGTACCCCGCAGCCTCCAGAACCTTAGGATTAAGTTTTATGGCGGTTCCGTGAAGCGAGGTAAAAACGATTTTTAAATTGTCTTTTGCTTCCTGGGAAGTATCAAAACTGCCATTATTGACAGATGCCTCCACAAATGCTTCATCTACTTTAGTATCCACCAACTCAATAAGATCTTCATTGGCCTCAAACTTCACTTCGGAATATTTCAGGCTGCCGATTTCTTCTACGATCTCCTGATCTTGTGGTGGTACCAGTTGTCCACCATCCTGCCAGTAAACTTTATAACCGTTGTACTCCGGTGGATTATGGCTGGCTGTGAGAACAATTCCGCAGTGACAGTCCAGATGTTTTACCGAAAAAGAAAGTTCCGGGGTGGGACGTAGTTCAGAAAAAAGAAACACTTTGATACCATTGGCCGAAAAAACATCGGCTACAACTTTAGCAAGTTCCTTACTATTCCTGCGGCAATCGTATGCGATGACTGCTTTTAGATCTTCATCGGGAAACTGTCGCTTAAGATAGTTTGAAAGTCCCTGAGTATTTTTCCCAAGGGTATATTTATTGATTCTGTTGGTCCCGACTCCCATGATGCCTCGCATCCCACCGGTCCCAAATTCAAGATCCTTGTAAAAGCTTTCCTTCAGTTCATCCTGATTTTTCTCCAGGAGATCTTTTACTGTTGATTGGGTTTCATTATCAAATTCGGGATTTAACCAGGACTCTGCCCGTGATTTTACGTCATAGTAACTCATGCCAAAAAAATTTTTTCAGCAACAAAAATAAGGATTTATGTGGTAATGCCGGTTAAATCTCTCCTGTAGTTTCACTAATGCGGTAGCGCTCTTTTTCCCTGCTACTGCGTAAAATTAATTCTCCCAGAAAGCCGGCAAGGAACAATAAAGTCCCTAAGATCATGGTAGTAAGGGAGATGTAAAACCATGGATTATCTGTTACCAAAATGCTTGGCACTCCTTTATAGAGTTTGAACAATTTGGAGGCACCAATGGCGATAGCGAAGAGAAAACCGAAGAAAAACATAAGAACTCCGAGTGCCCCAAAAAGGTGCATTGGTCTTCGGGCAAAAGTCGACAGGAACCAAATGGTTATAAGGTCTAAAAATCCATAAATAAAACGCTCGGCTCCAAATTTGGTTTTGCCATATTTCCTTGCCTGGTGTTGTACAACTTTTTCGTCTATTCGAAAATAACCGGCATTCTTTGCCAGTACCGGGATGTAACGGTGCATTTCGCCGTACACTTCTATATTTTTTATAACGGCTTTCCGGTAAGCTTTAAGTCCGCAGTTAAAATCGTGAAGCTTGAGACCCGAAGTTTTACGTGCTGCGGCGTTAAAAAGTTTGGAAGGCAGGTTTTTGCTGAGAACTGAGTCGTACCTTTTCTTTTTCCAGCCCGAGATGAGATCGTAACCATCCTTAATAATAAGGTGGTACAGCTCGGGAATTTCTTCAGGATTATCCTGAAGATCGGCATCCATGGTAATAATGACATCTCCTTCGGCTTTTTCAAATCCTACGTGCAGAGCCTGAGATTTGCCATAGTTCCGGTTGAATTTAATCCCTTTTACAAAAGGATCTTCTGCAGATATTTTTTTGATCGTCTTCCAGGAATTATCTGTACTGCCGTCGTCAATAAATATTATCTCATAAGAAAAAGAATTGAACCGCATCACAGATGCGATCCAATTATATAATTCATTCAAAGATTCTTCCTCGTTAAGAAGAGGGATGACAATAGATAACTGCATTCAATTTTGTTTATACCTCGTACGGTCGTTTTTGCTTCATTATCGCACCGGCAATCAATCCAATTATAAGTCCGATAAACATGTACATAATTAGTGTTGCGGTAAAAGCAAACCAGGGTTGCCTGAAAACAGCGGTCATTTCCAAACCTTGTTCCCACTGCTCATCAGTCAGATTTGGATTACTTTCAAATGCTTTTTCCCGTTCTATTTCTATTGCTTGATCAGTAAGACCTGGCTCTATGACAGTAGTCATGAGAACTGACCAGGCTCCCGATAGCAATGCGGCTATTAGACCTACACCTACGGCCACTTTTATGGCTTCACCTAAAGAAAGAAATCCGCCGTTTTCCTTTTTAAAGGCTTTGACCCCAAAAACTACCACTGCAATGATTATTGAAAAAGTAACGATCATAAAAGACCAGTGGGGGCTAAGGTGATTGTTGGTGACGTAAATGATCACACCTAAAAGCACCAGGATAATCCCTAGTAATAAACCGTAATTAATAACAAATTTGCTTGCTTTAACTTGTTGCGTTTCCATTTTGGTAAAATTTGTTGATTTTAATTACAGTTAGTTAGCAAATATAACAAAACGTTACACAGGTGGTGGCGCTTTCTTTTTCACCTAAAATTAGGAAAGATTTACTTGTTGATTTAGAAAAATTAATTAAATTTGCACTTCGAAAAAATTACAAGATTTTAAAGAATAAAGAGATGAAGCAGGGAATCCATCCGGAAAATTATAGATTGGTAGCTTTTAAAGACATGTCAAATGACGAGGTTTTTTTAACCAAATCTACCGCGAACACAAAAGAAACTATTGAAGTTGATGGTGAGAATTATCCTTTAGTGAAGTTGGAGATCTCCAGAACTTCTCACCCTTTCTACACCGGGAAAGCCAAATTGCTGGATACTGCCGGTCGTATCGATAAGTTCAAGAACAAATACGCGAAATTCAAGAAGTAATTCTTGCGTCATATCATTATAGCTCAAAAGCCTCCTGTTTAGGAGGTTTTTTTTGTTAGGTACTTTATTAAACTTTCTTATTTTTTTTTAAAAAGTGTATTTTTAGCCCAGAAAAAGAAAACACATGAATTACATTCTCTTTGACGGCTCTGTTCGTTCTCAACTCCTTCCTTTTACTTTCACACGTCCCGTAGCCGATATAAGAATTGGAATTTTAACCATTAGGGAAAAATGGGAAAAATTTCTCAATACCACTACCTCCACAATAACTGAAGATTACCTTTCGGAAAAATGGCCTATGGTCGAGATGGAGGAGAATATTATGATCAATGCAGCTTTTTTGCCTACTGCTGAATTAATTGAACAGGTGAAAAATTTGCAGCCGGGAGAAGGTATTTTTTATGAAGAAGATGTAGTTGCTTTTCATGCATATGAGGAGCAGGAGGTGAATTTTGATGAATGTTCACATGTTGAGTTGGAAGGTAATGTTCTAATGGTGGAGCATACGTGGGATATATTCAGGCTCAATGGTGAAGCTATTAATGCCGATTTTGAACTTCTCACGGAGGATAGGAAAACTCAAAAATTGTCTTCTACCAATCAGGTAATTGCACCGGAAAATATTTTTTTAGAAGAGGGAGCAAAGGTGGAGTGCGCAATCCTCAATGCTTCTGAGGGACCCATCTACATAGGTTCAGATGCTGAAATTATGGAAGGGAGCATAGTTCGAGGTCCTTTCGCTTTATGCGAACATTCAACCTTAAAAATGGGTGCCAAAATATACGGTTCTACCACTGTGGGTCCTCATTCAAAGGTAGGAGGAGAGGTTAACAATTCTGTCATTTTTGGATACTCCAATAAAGGACATGATGGTTTTCTTGGAAATTCAGTTTTAGGGGAATGGTGTAATTTGGGAGCAGATACTAACACCTCTAATCTAAAGAATAATTATGCCGAAGTGCGGCTGTGGGATTATGCTTCTGAAAAATTTGCACCTACTGGTCTACAATTCTGCGGACTTATGATGGGAGATCATAGCAAATGCGGAATCAACACCATGTTCAATACCGGAACCGTAGTAGGAGTTAGTGCCAATATTTTTGGAGCCGGTTTTCCCCGGAATTTCATACCCAGCTTTAGCTGGGGTGGAAGCGGTGGGAGTACAACTTACGAAACTGTAAAAGCCTTTGAAGTTGCCGAAAAAGTGATGGCACGAAAGGATATAGAATTTTCAGAAGAAGATAAAGCAATCCTGGAGCAGGTATTTGAAGACACAAAGAAGTTTAGAAGAGAGTAATATAGTATTCAGTGTACGGTGCTCAGTGATCAGTTTGATCTTTCCTATATGGTTGTCTTTTTTCTCAATTAGAAATGAACAAACACAACTAATGCTTGTTTAAGATCAATCATTAATCTAATTGGACATTGAATTAAAGTTGATATCTTTGCAGCCTCTAAAATGGCATTTTTAGAAGCCTTTATATTTAGTTGAATTTCTGATGGTTACCTTTCAGGATTGAGAAGAAGAAGAAATGGAAGATCCAAAAAAAGTTGCTTTTTACACGCTTGGTTGTAAGCTGAATTTTTCCGAAACCTCTACAATTGCCCGTTCATTTAAGGACGAGGGTTTCACAAGGGTAGATTTCAATGAGTATGCCGATATTTATGTGATAAACACCTGCTCGGTGACTGACAATGCAGATAAACGATTTAAAACCATTGTTAAACAGGCGCAAAAATCTAATGAAAATGCTTTTGTAATTGCCGTAGGTTGTTATGCGCAGCTTAAGCCCGAAGAACTTGCGGCTGTAGACGGGGTTGACCTTGTATTAGGAGCAACCGAGAAATTCAAGATCACAAATTACCTGAACGATCTAACCAAAAATGACATGGGAGAGGTGCACTCCTGTGAAATAGAAGATGCAGACTTTTATGTGGGATCTTACTCTTTTGGAGATCGTACCAGAGCATTTTTAAAAGTTCAGGATGGTTGTGATTATAAATGTACCTATTGTACGATTCCGCTGGCGCGGGGTATTTCCAGAAGTGACACTTTAGAGAATGTGCTTGATAATGCAAAAAAAATAAGTGATAAGGGGATAAAAGAAATCGTACTCACCGGTGTAAATATCGGGGATTACGGAAAAGGGGAATTCGGCAACAAAAAGCATGAACATACTTTTCTTGACCTGGTGCAGGCCCTGGACACGGTAGAGGGAATTGAGAGGCTTAGAATTTCCTCTATTGAACCCAACCTTCTGAAGAATGAAACGATAGAATTTGTGGCGGAGAGTGACACTTTTGTGCCGCATTTCCATATTCCGCTGCAAAGTGGGAGTAACGAGATTCTCAAAAATATGCGACGCAGGTATATGAAGGAGCTATACGTAGACAGAGTTAATAAGATCAAAGAAGTCATGCCAGATGCGTGCATAGGTGTTGATGTAATCGTAGGATTCCCTGGAGAGACTGATGAATATTTTCTTGAAACCTATAACTTCCTGAATGATCTGGATATTTCCTACCTTCATGTCTTTACCTATTCAGAAAGAGATAACACTTTGGCAGCCGAAATGCAAGCTGTCGTGCCTCTAAAAGTTCGTAAAAAAAGGAGCAAAATGCTCAGGGGACTTTCTGCAAAGAAAAGGCGCGCCTTTTATGAGTCGCAGTTAAGTAAAGCGAAAACGGTCCTTTTTGAAGGGGAGAATAAAGAAGGATATATTCACGGCTTTACAGAGAATTATGTTAAAGTAAAAACACCCTGGGATCCTTCTCTGGTAAATACCCTGCACAAAGTAGACCTGCAGGAAATAGGAGAAGATGGAATAGTACGATTCTCTTATGTAGAAGAAGGGGTACTGACTTAAATGTTAATCCCAACCGGCAGCATACTCTTATATTTTCGACGATTTTTACGCATAAATCTCGCAATAGAAGGACTGGTGGGCATAACTCTTATTTCCCTTTCTTTTATAATATCCAGAACTTTTTCAATAAAAGGTTCCAGGTAACCTTTTTCTTTAAGAGAATCGCTCATTTCCAGTTTGGTAAGAAAGATCTTTCGATCCTGACTGGCGTATTCAATCTTGGCTAATTCTCCATCAATCTGAAGTTCAAATTGGCGAAGAAATTCGTTGTCAGTAACAGATAGCTGAGGGTCCATATGTAATAAGTTTTTTTAATAAGTATCAAAAAATCAGCCACTTTTAAAAAAAGATCATTTAAAAGCTAATGTGTGGCTTAATGGGCTATAGCCCAAAAGGAAATTTTATATTAAATGTTTATTTGGAGCGGTCAATTTCCCTTAAATTTGAAAGTAAAGTTAAGGATTTTTCTGCACAATTGGCTCTGGAAGCTTATAAAGTATGAGGAAAGACGCTGTTATTCATGTCTATTGTATGCCGGGATTGGCAGCAAATCCGTCGATCTTTGAGATGATTCGGTTACCTGAAGAAATTTTCAGGATACACTGGTTGGATTGGTTGCTTCCGCACCCCAAAGAGAGCCTGAAAGAATATTCAGCCCGATTGTGTAAAAAAATTGAACATGAAAATCCGGTGCTCATTGGAGTGTCCTTTGGCGGGGTTATTGTTCAGGAAATGGCGCAGCTAATAAAAGTGCGCAGGGTTATAATAATATCCAGTGTAAAGAGTGAAAAGGAATTACCAAGGAGGATGAGATTTGCCCGCCGTACCAAAGCATTTAAGGTGTTGCCCACCTCTTTGGCACAATACGTTGATGCGCTTGAGAAGGTAGCGGTAGGAGACTTTGCCAGAAAAAGGGTGAAGTTGTACAAAAAATATTTATCCATTACTGATACACGTTATCTTGACTGGGCAATAGAACAGATGATTTGCTGGGAGAGACCAGAACCCTACGAGGATGTAATACATATCCAGGGGGACAAGGATGAAATATTCCCCTACCGGTACGTAAAAGGCTGTATTACGGTACCCGGGGGTACTCATGTGATGATCATCAACCGTTTTAGATGGTTTAATGATCACCTGGAGGAAATTATCCTTACAGGAAAGCTAAATGAAGAGAAAGTAAAAGAATTACAAAGTTAATATGAAAGCGAAGAATATATTTATAGGAGGAAGTTTATTGGTGATCTGTTTTTTTGGGATTAATGCCGTACAGGACGCACCAAGTGATGAAAATCAGGAAAAGAAGATCATTAATGATTATAGAGTCTATGCTCTTCCAATGCCTGAGAATCTTGAATTTGCTGGAGAAAAGGTGCCGGTTGAGATTCCCGATGTCTATGAAAGAATGGACAGGGAGCTGCTGGTAAATACCTATTGGCAGTCAAATACTTTATTATTAATTAAAAGAGCAAATAAATATTTTCCTGTTATAGAACCAATTTTGGCTGAGTACGGTGTGCCAGATGATTTTAAATATCTGGCAGTAATAGAAAGCAGCCTTACCAATGCGGTTTCTCCTGCCGGCGCCCGCGGATTCTGGCAGTTTATGGAAAGTACAGGTAAAGAATACGGGCTGGAGATCAATGATAATGTTGATGAGCGTTATAATCTGGAGAAATCCACACGAGCAGCAGCCGAATATTTGAAGAAGTCGAAAGAGCACTTTGGAAGCTGGACTCTTGCAGCTGCCGCATATAATGCGGGAAATTACGGTGTAGATAGGCAAAGAGAGCGGCAGGATGTAAGAGACTACTACGATCTGCTTCTGGGAGAAGAGACGGGACGATATGTTTTTAGAATACTGGCTTTAAAGGAGATCATGCAGAATCCAAAGAAGTATGGTTTTAACTTCAGGCAAAAAGACCTTTATCAGCATATCCCTTCATATAAAGTTAAGGTGGATACAGCGGTAAGCGACTTTGCTCAATTTGCGCAGAACTTTGGAATAAATTATAAGGTATTAAAGATCCATAATCCATGGTTGAGAGAGGCTCATCTTAACAACAGTTCCCGTAAAGAATATCTTATTGAACTTCCGGAGGAGGGTTTTTATTCACCTACACCATAAAGGTTTAGAGAGAGGCAAATTTTCAGTTGAAGTTAAAAAGAAAAAGTTTTGTGAGCTAGGGAGTTGTATTTTCTTCTGCCGTGGAATACTGGCTGCTATCTTCTATTAGGAGCAAGAAAAGAGCACTGGATAAAGAATCGTAATTAAGATCAAAAGATTTTTCAAATTCGATACCAAAGGGATGTGAGACCTTTCTTCTAATGTCCAGAATATTTTTGTCTCTGTCAAGCAGGAAGGAAGTGGGCAAACCAAGGGAATGTTTCATCATCTTTATTACATAAGGGCTGTTGTTGTTCATCTCATCGACGTACAGAACCGTTATGTTTTCACTGTATTTTTTTGCAAGTCTTTTTGTAGTGCTATGATTATCCCAAAATAACATCACGAAATCCACCTGCTCTCCATATTTCTCTGCCAGTTCATTGAGGGCGGGAATTTCTCCTTCGGTTGGAACAATCCAGGAGGCGTATGTAGTGAGATAAACGGGTTTTTCAAATTCATTTAGATGAACAGATTTTTTCCTAAGGTCATTTACCTTAAAATTATCCATTCTACTACCTTTCAGGTTGTAATCTATCAGGGAATCAAATAGGAAATTTGCACGTTCCACATCCTTACTGCGATAAGCCTTGTCTGCGTGTTTTTTATATTTTGGAAGATGGATGGTTAAAGCTTCGGAAAAAGTTATCTGATCCTCCTGGGCATAGGAGGGAAAAAGAAATGTAAAGGGAAGAATTAGTAGTAAAAATTTCTGCATTCAGCCAGGGGTCCAAATTCCGTACAAAGGTACAGAACAGATAGTCCTGACTAAAAAAAACTCGTTTAACTACAGGGAAATCAGTTGAAATACCGGGCAGTAAAGTTTATGAAGAACCCCTAGATTTTAATTGACTCTAACAGGTTGATTTCTAGATCTTTTTCATCTGTTGTTTCATCATCTTGATCTGTTCATCAAGCATGTTATGCTTGTCCAGCTTCTTAGCTTCCTGTAGCAGCATTTGGGCTTCTCTTTTGCGTCTTTTCGTCATTGCAATTCCGGCGAGGTTGAGTTTTGCCATCGCCAGATCCTGCTTCATTGACAGACCCATTTTAACCGCTCTTTTAAAGAATTTTTCTGCCTGGGTCATGTTAGTTTGAGAAACCATGAGACCATGGAGGTACCAATAGTAACCCTGTTGTTTTTGGGTAAGAGCTTTCTCTGGATCCTTAATTTTATCCAGCCATTTTTTGGCACCTAGAAAATCCTGCTTTCGAAGCCTCAAAAAAGCCATAAGAATCATTTCATTCTTGTAGTAAAGGAAGACGAAAATACCTGCTAGAAGTAAAAGGAAAATACCATTACCAATGTTTCCTTCAAAAAATTGCCATATTGCGACTAGAACGAGAATGGCTGTAATGACTAACTTATAGACTTTATTAAACATTTGGAGTTGATTTTAAAGGCCGCAAAGGTAATAAAAACAATTGAAAATTATTTCAATCAAGGGTTTGCCTAAGTAAAAACTCTTTGTATATTTGCCCGCAGTTTTAGGAGGAGGTCTTAAAGCTATTTTTCAAAGCGATTTCAAAGAAGATTAAAGATAATTATCATGAAAAGAACGTTTCAACCATCTAAGAGGAAAAGAAAAAACAAGCACGGTTTCAGAGAGCGTATGGCAAGTGTTAACGGAAGAAAAGTGCTGGCTCGCAGAAGAGCAAAAGGTAGAAAGAAATTATCTGTTTCCTCTGAGCAAAGGCATAAACACTAGATGATAATGACCGAAAATAATAAAGGTGTTACTTTTTTAAGTAGCGCCTTTTTTTATACCCTGTAGGTTCCTATTTTTACAAACATTACACAAAATTTTTCTCATGCCGAAGAATGAAAACCTCAAGAAAATACTCATTATAGGTTCTGGTCCAATTATAATTGGCCAGGCCTGTGAATTCGATTACGCCGGTGCACAGGCTCTTAAATCGTTACGGGAGGAAGGGATTGAGACAGTCCTGATCAACTCAAACCCGGCCACTATTATGACCGATCCCTCAATGGCAGATCATGTTTATCTCAAACCTCTCACCACCAAATCCATAATTGAAATACTTAAAGAACATTCCGATATTGACGCGGTACTTCCCACTATGGGTGGACAGACGGCACTTAACCTCTGCATAGAAGCAGAGGAGAAGGGAATTTGGAGTGATTTTGATGTTAAGCTAATTGGGGTGGATATTGATGCCATCAATATCACCGAAGATCGGGAAAAATTTAAACAATTAATGGTACGTTTGGGTGTGGGTGTAGCCCCGGCACAAACGGTAACTTCCTTTCTAAAGGGTAAGGAAGTGGCGCAGGAATTCGGATTTCCACTGGTGATAAGGGCATCCTTTACTCTTGGTGGAAGCGGAGCAGCTTTTGTACATAGAGAGGAAGATTTTGATGAATTATTGACAGCAGGCCTGGAGGCTTCTCCTATTCATGAGGTGTTGATCGATAAAGCCCTTCTTGGGTGGAAGGAATATGAGCTGGAACTTCTACGGGATAAAAATGATAACGTGGTGATCATCTGTTCCATTGAGAATATGGATCCCATGGGAATCCATACAGGAGACTCTATTACCGTTGCTCCCGCAATGACGCTTAGCGATACCTGTTATCAAAGAATGAGGGATCTTGCCATAAAAATGATGCGGAATATCGGAGATTTCGCAGGAGGTTGTAATGTGCAGTTCGCCGTAAGCCCCGATGAGAAAGAGGAGATCATGGCCATAGAAATCAACCCCCGGACTTCAAGATCTTCGGCTCTTGCTTCAAAAGCTACCGGTTATCCTATCGCAAAAATTGCAGCAAAGCTTGCAATTGGTTACACCCTTGATGAATTACAAAATCAAATCACCAAATCGACTTCCGCTTTATTCGAACCTACGCTGGACTACGTGATCGTAAAAATTCCAAGATGGAACTTCGATAAGTTTGAAGGCAGTGACCGGACTCTTGGACTTCAGATGAAATCTGTAGGAGAAGTAATGGGAATAGGACGTTCTTTCCAGGAAGCGCTGCACAAAGCAACGCAATCCCTTGAGATCAAAAGAAATGGTTTGGGTGCCGACGGGAAGGGTTATACTAATTATGATGTAATCCTTGATAAGCTGAAGAACGCCAGCTGGGATAGGGTTTTTGTAATCTATGATGCAATCCAGTTAGGGATTCCGCTTACAAGAATTCATGAAATTACCAAAATTGACATGTGGTTTCTTAAGCAGTATGAGGAACTCTATGCTCTTGAGGTGGAGATTTCTAAATACAATATTGATTCCCTTCCCAAAGATCTCTTGCTTGAGGCCAAGCAAAAAGGTTTTGCCGACAGGCAGATAGCCTATATGGTAGATTGCCTTGAAAGTCAGGTGTATAAGAAAAGAGAAGAACTGGGAATTAATCGTGTATATAAACTGGTTGATACCTGTGCAGCCGAATTTAAAGCAGAAACTCCTTATTACTATTCCACTTTTGAAGCCGACATTGAGACCAAAGATGGTCTAAGATACGTGGAGAATGACAGTAAAGTTTCTGAAAAAAGAAAGATCGTAGTTCTTGGATCCGGACCCAACCGGATAGGGCAGGGGATTGAATTTGATTATTGTTGTGTTCACGGAGTTTTGGCCGCTAAGGAATGCGGTTACGAAACGATCATGATCAACTGTAATCCTGAAACTGTTTCCACCGATTTTGATGTGGCCGATAAACTATATTTCGAACCCGTTTTCTGGGAACACATTTATGATATTATCCGCCACGAGAAGCCCGAAGGTGTAATCGTTCAATTAGGAGGTCAAACTGCCTTAAAACTTGCTGAAAAACTCGATCGCTACGGAATAAAAATTATTGGAACCAGTTTTGAGTCTCTGGATCTTGCTGAAGACAGAGGTTCTTTCTCAAAACTGCTTCAGGCAAATGACATTCCTTATCCGGAATTTGGAGTAGCTGAAACAGCAGACGAAGCTTTGGCACTTGCAGATGAACTTGATTTTCCAATCCTGGTGCGGCCTTCATATGTACTTGGAGGGCAGGGAATGAAGATCGTAATTAATAAAAAAGAACTGGAAGCTACTGTGGTAGACCTGCTTCGGAAAATACCTAATAACAAACTTCTTCTGGATCACTACCTTGACGGCGCTATTGAAGCTGAAGCAGATGCAATCTGTGACGGGGAAACGGTTCAGATCATTGGGATCATGGAGCATATTGAGCCCTGCGGAATTCACTCCGGGGATTCAAATGCATTACTTCCACCCTTTAACCTTGGGGATCTTGTGCTTCAGGAAATAAAAGATCACACTAAAAAAATTGCACTAGCACTGAATACAGTAGGTTTGATCAATATACAATTCGCTATTAAAGATGATAAAGTGTTTATTATAGAAGCGAACCCTCGTGCTTCACGTACAGTTCCCTTCATAGCTAAAGCCTACCGTCAACCTTATGTCAACTATGCTACTAAAGTAATGCTGGGGGAAAATAAGGTGACAGATTTTAAATTTGAACCTAAACTCGAAGGATATGCTATAAAACAACCGGTCTTTTCCTTCAATAAGTTTCCGCATGTGAACAAGCAGCTGGGGCCCGAAATGAAGAGTACGGGAGAAAGCATTTTGTTCATTGACAGCCTCAAGGATGATACTTTCTATGAGTTATATTCCAGAAGAAAAATGTATTTGACAAAATAGGTCTCAAAAATGCCATTTTTGAAGAGGCTGTCTTAAAAGCTATTAAATCGTCATTCTGAATTTATTTCAGAATCTTATCAATCTGATAATTAGGATTAATTAGAACCTGAAACAAGTTCAGGTTGACGTAAATCAGTCTTTTCAGACAGCCACTTATTTTTTAGGTGGTTTTAATAGCGCGAAATATGAAAGAATTTGTTTTAATAGCAGGTGGTATCTATGGAACTCTAGCCGTCATTTTTGGAGCTTTTGGAGCTCACGGGTTGAAAAAGTATCTGGATAATGATCAATTAAAGAGTTTTGAAACCGGAGTAAAGTATCAAATGTACCACGCCCTGTTGTTGATTATGACCGGAATCATTTTTCCCTTTATAGGATACTCCCAAAACCTTATGGGCTGGTTTCTTATCATTGGAACTTTTCTTTTTTCCTTTAGTATTTATGGCCTGGTATTATCTTCAGCGAAGGGTCGAAAAATTGCATTATTGGGACCTGTTACTCCGTTGGGAGGAGTTTTGTTGGTAATGGCATGGACACTTTTCTGTATTAATGTTGCTGCGGTAGCGGAACATATCAGGTTTTAATTTCTTGCCTTTCTCTTTTTCTATATCCTTCAGCAAAAACTGCTACTACCAGTAATTGAAGAATATGGTAGAGCATTATAGGCAGTAGGTATAAAGCATTTGCTGCACTATTTCCGAAGATAACTTTAACCATAACCGAACCGTGCACCAGCGATTTCTTCGTGCCGCAGAACTTTGCAGTGATTTCGTCTTCAGTTGCGAAGTTCATCCAACGGGATACGATTGCAAGTCCGAAGTAGACAATAAAAAACAGCACTATGACCATTGCAGTCAATTTAAAGAGATCTACCAGTCCAACTGTACTGAACAATTCCGAAGCAAATGCACTACTGAAACTTGAATAGACGATCAATACAATAACAGACTTGTCAAAAAAGCTTATTTTCCCTGAATTTTTTCGTGCCATATTACCCAGGAACTTCTGAAGGAAAAGTCCTATTACGAGCGGTAAAATTATTTGAATTACCAGCTTTTGGACTACTGCTCCAAACTCAAATTGGGAGGAAGAAGCCATGAAAAGACTCATCCACAGGGGAGTCGCAATAATCCCGATTAATCCGGAAAGACTTGCATTAAATATTGCCGTGGGAAGGTTACCACGTGCCAGGGAAACCATTACTATGGAAGAGCTAACAGTAGAGGGTAGCGCTCCAAGAAAAAAGAGTGCAACCCACAAAGAGGAACCCATGCCGTCTTCAAAAAATGGCAACAAGCCCAGAGTCAACAGTGGAAAAATAATAAATGTTGTCAGCTGAATGATAATATGTACCCGGTAATTATAAAATCCGGCTTTAAATTCTGCTGGTGAGAGTTTTAAACCGTAAAAGAAAAAGATAAAACCTATTCCGATATCCGTGATAGTTTTCAGTGGCAGGATTTCAGGACCTTCCGGCAAAAACCAGGCAATAAGAATAGCAAAAAGCAGGGCTGCAATGAATCCGTTGAACCTCACTAATTCTCGATTTTGACATTATAAGTCTCTACGATGTGAAGGTGTTCTTCGGAAACAAAATCGGTTTCAGTAAATTCTTTTAGCTTTACTCTCTTGTTGTCGTACCTCTTAATACTTTTTGCAAACCTTCTAATGTCATCCCGGGATTTTAGAACGAGTCCGGGAACCTGCACAGATTTTCCTTCGCTGTCTTTTGCGACCATGGTAAAATAAGAAGAGTTGCAATGTTTTATCTTTCCGGTTTGAATATTTTCAGCTTCAACACGAATACCTATTTGCATGGAACTGCTGCCAACAAAATTCACCGAAGCTTTCATGGTTACCAGTTCCCCAATTTCAATTGGCTTCAGGAAATCAACGGTATCTACGCTCGCCGTTACACAGTAAACACCCGAGTGTTTTGAAGCACATGCAAAGGCTATCTGGTCCATGAGCGATAACACATAACCTCCATGTATTTTACCATTGAAGTTCGAGTGGGAGGGAAGCATAAGTTCAGATATGGTTACCTGGGATTCGGCAACTGTTTTAAAATCTTTGGTCATTCTATAAATTTTGATAGAGCAGGTTTATAAATTCTCCTATTTTTGAAGGCTCCAGCCAGCGGGTTACCACCACCAGATCATTTTCAGTATCAACTACAATGAAGTTGCCGCCAAAACCTGCAGCGTAAAAAACATGATTGGGTACGTTTTCCCATTTGCGATCTCCGCGGTTGAGCCACCACATATAGCCGTAGCTTTCATTTACTGCTGATGGTTCCATAGCTTTTTTAATACTTCCGGGAGAAAGAAGTTGTTTCCCATTCCAGCTGCCGTTGTTCATGTAGAGTAGCCCAAACCTGGCCATATCTTTGGTGTTGATGAACATACCGCCACCCGAATGACCGCCACCGCTTACAGATTGCATGTTTAACCCGTCAATAGGAACCCACGAATTGTCGTAGCCGTACCAGCGCCAGGTGGAAGAAGCCCCAATAGGATCCATAATTTCATCCCTCAAAACAGCCGGTAAAGGTTTTCTGAAAATATTGAGCAGGGAATAAGCCAGTACATTAACCCTTACGTCATTATATTCGAAGGTAGTTCCCGGCTCCTTAAGTTCCCGTCCCCGCCATTGATCGATGTTTTGAGAAGAAGAAGGTCTATCGGCCCAATCGAAACCGCCCCAGAGTTGGCCGCTCCAGTCCGATGTCTGCTGAAGTAGGTGTTCCCAGGTGATCTTGCTGTTATGCGGTCCTTCAAAGGTGTTATCCCAAATATACTCGTCCAGGTGGTCATCAAAGCTGTTGATCAATCCCTGCTGGTGCGCGAGTAAGGCTGTAGTTGCAAGAAAGCTTTTGGTGACGCTAAAGGTCATATCCACTCTCTCAATATCTCCCCACTTACCAATGATGTAGCCGTTCTTCAGGATCATTCCGGCGGGACCTCCGCGTTTTTTAGTAGGTCCAAGAATTTCATGATAGGGTTCCTGCTCAAAACCTTTCAGGATAGCCTGCCTTAGATCCCTTGACTCTGAATATTCGTTGTTCAAAGCAAATTCAATTGCTTCTGAAGGATCAATATTATATTCTGAAGCAGGTTTTTCCTGCCACTCATCTTCTGAAGGAAAATAAATATCCTGGCCAGAAAGCGAAAAGTTTATTGTGCAGATGAAAAGATAAAGAGTGTATTTAAGTGACTTCATGCTTTTAGTTTAACTGATTTTGATTTTCTTCTCCGCTTGCCTTGGAAAGCCATTTTTGCGATAACTTTTGTTTTGGCGAAATTCCAAGAGTTTCTAACTGTTCAATATCTTTTATCAAATTTTGTTGCCCTGTAAGTTTTTTCATGGCATCATCGTAAGCCGTAGTGGTAGACCTTAACCTTTTGCCCACTGTCTCCAGCTCATCCAGCAGCAACTTAAATTTGTGGTACAGCGAAGCCGCATGATTTGCGATCTCCAACGCATTTTGCTGCTGTTTTTCGTTGCTCCATAAGGTGTCAATGGTTCGTAATACCGAAAGCAACGTAGTGGGACTCACCAGCAGGATGTTCTTTTGAAATGCAGTGTAAAAGAAGGAACTATCTAAATTTTGGGCGAGGTATAAAGCAGGCTCAACTGGAATGAACATAAGCACAAAATCTGGCGACTCCATTTTGTACAGATCCTCGTATTTTTTTGAACTCAGGTTCTGGATATGGCTGTTAAGCGAGCGTAAATGCTCTTTTAGATAGCGAGCCCGTTTCTCCTCGTCCTCCTCATTTATATACTTTTCATAAGCCACCAGAGAAACTTTAGAATCGATAATCATCATCTTATCTCCAGGGAGATGTAACACCACATCTGGAAGCAATTTTCTTCCGTCTTCGGTTTCGTGAGATCTTTGTACAAAATATTCCCGATCTTTTACCAGACCCGATTTTTCCAGCACGCGCTCCAAAATTAACTCACCCCAGTTTCCCTGGGTCTTATTTTCACCTTTTAAAGCCCTGGTAAGATTGGTTGCTTCTTCACTTATCCTGACGTTCTGCTCGTGTAAAAACTGAAGTTGTTTTCCCAGCTGGGCATGACGTTCAATAAAATCATTGGAATTTTTTTCTACCTTTTCCTCAAAAGTTTTGATTTTTTCCTGAAGAGGAGACAGGATCTGCTCGATATTCTCTTTATTGATACTGGTAAATTTTTCTGATTTTTGATCCAGGATCTTATTTGCCAGATTCTCAAATTCCTTACTGAATTTCTCTTCTAGTTTCTCCAACTCTCCTTTTTGGTCCTCCAGTTTCATCTGAAGGTTCTTATATTCTGAGGTCCTTTCAGTCAATTGGGTGTTTAAAATGTCTTTTTTGTTCCTTATTTCTTCCCGTTCCCTACAGGCTTCCAAAAATTGTCTGTTCACTCCTTCTTTTTCTTCCTTTGCCTGTTCCTTTAGCTGAAAGACCTGCTCCTGAATTTGAGTTTTGTAATCCTGATATTGATTGTTGAGCTGTTCGTTTCTCTCTTTAAGAACATTCTGAATGCTTTTACTTCTGAAATTGGCAATTAAATAGCCCACTATTGTTCCAAAAAAGAGGATTCCGAGTGAAATAGCAAGAAGAATGGGATCTGTCATGAGCAGCAGGTTTGCTCAAAGATACTATTTTCAGGTTTTTATCCTGAAGGATTCTGTTGCCCTGTCAAAAACTATAAGGTCTGCGGGAAAGATGCTCTCAAAATGCCCTTTTTGGATGAGCTGTTGCGGAGAATCCTGGACAACCTCATTCGGCTTCATCAAAATTATTTTATCGCACAACTGCAGGGCTAAATTGATCTCGTGTGTCGCAAATATCACCACTTTTTGAGTCCGTAAACTAAGATCCCTTAATAATTTTAGCACCTGTGCCTTGTGATACATGTCAAGATGGGAAGTGGGCTCATCAAGTATCATTAATGGAGTGTCCTGAGCCAGGGCTCGGGCAATCAAAACCTTTTGTAGCTGACCGTCGCTGAGTTCATAGCATTTTTTCGCTTGTATTTCTTCGATCTTTACCAAAGCGAGAGCTTCCTTTATCTTTTTCCGATCCTCTATTGTCAAAGTTCCAATCCAGTTGGTATATGGTTGTCTTCCCAGGGCTACAAGTTCGGCTACTCCTAGGTTTTTAGACAACGGTTGCTCGGTAAGGACCAGGCTGATCATTGTTGCCAGCCTTTCAGGAGAAATATTCTCCAGGTTTTCCCCTTTGATCTTTATTTTTCCCGAAAGAGCAGGTTGTACTCCGCTTATTGTCCTCAAAAAGGTGGATTTTCCTACTCCGTTAACTCCTACAACCGCCACCAGTTCTCCTTCTTCAACAGCAATATTTATTCCCGAAGCAATAGTTTGCTCCTGTTGCTTTTTTCTGTAGCCTATAGCGAGGTCTTCAGTTTGTAAAATGATATTTTTAGTACCTGTTTCGATAATGAAAATTTAGAATAGAAATTTTCTTTTCCTCACCAACAGCCATATTACCACCGGTGCTCCCACCAGCGAAGTTATTGCATTTATAGGTAAGGTATATTCGCTGCCTGGCATTTGCGCCACAGTATCGCACAGTAACAGGAGAATTGCTCCTCCCAGAATCACTGCCGGTAGCAGGATCCTATGATCATTTACCGGAATCACCTGCCTAATAAGATGCGGTACTGCCAGCCCGACAAAAGCAATGGGACCGGCAAAGGCTGTAATGCTTCCGGCCAGGAAACTCGTTGAAATGATTAGCAAAGCTCTGTTGCGACCAATGTTCATTCCCAGGCTTCGGGCGTATTGTTCTCCCAAAAGGAGGGAATTCAGGTTTTTAATACTGAAGAGGGCAATTACAATTCCCAAAAACCAGAAAAAACTAAGCACTCCAAGTTCATTCCAGCTAAGGTCGCCCACACTTCCGTAGGACCAGAAGACATACTGCTGCAACTGTGCCGCCGGACTAAAATAGGCCAGTACGCTTACCACCGCTGAGGTGAGGCTGGCGAACATAAGTCCAATAATTAAGATTGCCATAGTGTCTTTTAATCTCACCGATGCCAGCATAACTGCAAGAAGTACGAGTAAGCTGCCCAAACTGGAGGCGATCACCAATCCCCATTTTGAAAACAGAAAACTTCCTGCCACTCCGCCAAACACAGTAGCTCCCATAAGAACGAGTGCTACTCCAAGGCTGGCTCCGCTGCTTAGTCCCAGTACATAAGGGCCTGCCAGGGGATTCCTGAACATGGTTTGCATAAGCATTCCGCTTACCGCAAGACCGGAACCCGCTAAAACAGAGGTAAAAGCTTTTGGGATTCGATATTCCATGATGATGTAATGCCAGTTGTCATTTTCGACTTCCGAAGAAAATAGAACTGCCAAAACATCTTTAAAAGGAATATTGACAGAGCCCAGACTTATATTAAGAAACCATACTGCGACTGTTACTCCCAGCAGGAGAAATAGAACTGTAGTATAAGTGCGGGAGGTTTGCAACTATTCCAGGGGTTTGTAAAAAGTAGTGTTGTAACTTGGGAGAAGTTTGGGGTGAAAAATAGAAATCAAATCTTTTAAAACAAGATCGGGCCGCATGGGGGCGAGCTCATAGAAAATTACCCCTCCGGTTTCTCCTTTTTCACTGGCGAAAGTGAAAATATTTTTGTCTTTAAAAGCTTCAAATCTCGTATAATGGGGAGAGGCTTTTCTTAGCTCCTCATAGGCTGTGAATTGTGAAGGTCCCATCCAGTAGTCTGCATGAGCGGCTTCGGCCAATACGGTTTCAATTGAAAGCGAGAGGCTACCTGTACCTTCTGTCTGTCCAAAAAGATAGTTGGCGTTGGCATCTTCCATAAACAAAGCTTGCCATGAATTTCCTGCAGGAAGATACCACTGATCTTTATACATTGCACCGGCCACGACTGTTGGAATTTCTTCAGCTTTTTCTGCAAGTTTTTTTGCTTCTAGATATTCCTGTTCTACCTCCTTAAAAAAGGCATTTGCAGCTTCCATTCTTCCGAAGAAGGCTCCAAAGAATTTTATCCATTCTACTTTTCCCAGGGGAGAATTTTCGGTCCAGTCGGCATTAAATACTACAGGAATTCCGCTTTTTTGAAGGGTGTTGAAGCTTTTGTTGCTGCCGTCTACAGAGAAGCCAATTACTACATCGGGCTGCAGGGCTAAAAGACTTTCGGTATTTAAAGCTTCATTCTTTCCTACTTCTTTTACTTTTCCTTCCGAAATTAATTTCCTGGTTTTTTCAGAAGAAATGTAATCCAGACCCGGGAAACCAACCAAGGACTCTTCCTCATTTAAAATTTCCAGCGACGGAATATGAGTAGTGGAGGTGACCACTATATTTTTAACCGGAATTTCAATTCGTGCATCGAATTTTATATCCTGTGGCACATCTGCTCCCTCTTTGGCAAGAAGGTATCGATAGGATCGGTCTGCATTTGGCCATGGATTTTCGACCGTAATGATCATGTGATCTTCAAAATCCATAATTTTTAATCCCGAAGCATATTTTACTTCAACCTCTTTACCCTCACGTGTTAGGAGAGGGGATTTTTCTTTTTCTTCAGATTTGCATCCGGAGAAAAAAACGAGAAGTGACAGGCAGAGGGTGAGTATTATTCTATTCATTGCAGGGTCAAAAGTAAGATTATTTAAAATTTTTGAGGAGGAAAGAATGTAAATGTTTACTTTCGCTTTGAATTTTGGTTCGATTGTTTTCTGAAAAAATTTCAGAAAGAAAAGACATCGATTAAAAGGGAATCAGGAAAGTTGAATTACGATGTACGAATTTAGAAGTACGATGTTGATTCAACTTTGAAGGAGACTAAAGAGATAGAATTACTTCGTACTTCCAACTTCTAAAATCTTCCTTCAAACAAGCCTGAGCTGTTCCCGCAACTGTAAGCTAAGTTCCGATACGTCGGAATGCCTTTTGTACACTTCATACCACTGTCCACTTGGATGGGAAGGTTAACAAAAGGACGCGAGCCAGGAGACCTGCCATTTTTCAGCAATTAAAAACCTTTGGCTTTCGGGAAAAAAGCCTGCGGATGATGAAAAATAGTGTCTTCTACATCTTATTCCCTCTATTGTTGTTGTCTCTCTCGGGATACGGTCAACTTGATTCCATAAATTACCTGGAAGAAGTCTTTCTGACCGATGATAAGCTGAAGGATTTTTCTACAGGACAGTCCGTCATAACGATCAACGACTCGGTTAGTAAACTCAGCCGCCCTTCACTGGGTGCTGTATTACAGTTCAACTCTCCAATTTATTTCAAAGAAAATGGTTTGGGGATGGTTTCTTCCCCATCCTTTCGTGGAACTACTGCATCGCAAACAGCAGTGTTATGGAATGGAATTAATATTAATTCTCAATTTAACGGGCAGGTTGATTTCAACACCATTAATACTGCAGGAATTGACCAAATTGCTGTTAGGGGTGGAGGAGGAAGTGTCATTTACGGAACAGGGGCAATTGGAGGTACCGTGCATTTAAATAATCGTCTTTCCTTCAATAATGGCTTTGAGCACGAACTTTTTATTCAATATGGTAGCTATAACACTGTTGATGCCAGATATAATTTAGAAACTTCAGGTGAAATTTGGAGTCTATCAATTTCGGGGGCAAGAAACAGTTCGGATAATGATTATTCTTATCCCAATGGTAGGGAAAATTTAAATGGGGGATTTTATAATAATGCTTTTGACATTGGAGTGGCATATAAATTCCGGCCCCGGAACTACCTGAGGTTTTTCAGCAGTTTTATAGATGGCGAAAGACATTTTTCACTGATTAGACCTTCGGAATCCCGCACAAAGTACAGAGATTTTAATAGCAGGAACTTATTTGAATGGGAAAGCCGGATCTCAGATTTTAAATCTACTTCTAAACTGGCATTTTTGGATGAGAACTACAGGTACTATGAAAACATAAATTCAGAAAGATTTTCATTCGGTGAGTCAGAAACCTTTATTGCCAGAAATGACCTTGAATACTTTGGTTTCAGGAATCTTCAGTTGACTTCGGTACTTACCAATACTTATACAGATGGTGAAGGTTCAGGAATAGAAGGTAATAGCAGAAACATTTTTTCCGCAGCAATCCTTATGAAACATGAGCTGACCGAAAAGGTAACATATGAAGCGGGATTTCGGAAGGAATTCACTGAAAATTATGAAAGTCCGGTACTTTTTTCAACTGGGGCAAAATATGATTTTTTCTCCTTTTATACGCTAAGGCTGAATGCCTCTCGAAATTTCCGAATCCCCACTTACAACGATTTATACTGGAATCCCGGTGGAAACCCCCTTCTAAAACCCGAAACTTCCCTCCAGGGGGAAATAGGGAATAATTTTAAGTTGAAAAACTTTAGTCTTGGCCTCACGACTTTTTATATAGACATCGATGACATGATTCGGTGGCTTCCCGGAGACGGTGGAGTGTGGCGACCGCAAAATGAAGATGAGGTTCACACCTATGGGTTGGAGACATTATCTGAGTGGAGAAAACAGGCAGGTCCCGGCATCCTGGGAGTGACTGCAATCTATTCTTATACAGCTTCAAAGAATCAAAAGACGGGAAAACAGTTGATCTACGTTCCCTATCATAAAGCAACGGCTGGACTTTCTTACACTTATAGAAGATGGAACTTTGATTATCAATTCCTTTATAATGGAGAGGTCTATACAAGATCGGATAATAATTCAAAATACAATCTGAATGCCTTTACAATTTCAAACTTTTCAGGAGCCTATGCCTTTGGTAAAGATAAAAATTACAGGATGGGAGCACGTGTACGAAATTTGTTTGATGAGGCTTACCGAAATGTGGAAGACCGCTGGATGCCCGGCACTAATTTTAATATTTACTTAAACCTTAATTACTAATTATGAAGCTTAGAAGATTTATTTTATTGTTAATGTTTGGCTCTTTCTTATTGAATTCCTGTAGTGAGGAGGACGATCCAATTATCCCTGAACCTGAAACCGGAGCCTATTCCGAAGGGCTGTTTGTTCTTAATGAGGGTGCCCAGGCAGCAGGTACAGTTACTTATATAAGTAATGATCTGGAGGTTGTGGAGAATGAAATTTATCAGGCGACCAATGATGATGATTTAGGGACGTTTCTTCAATCAATGTTTTTCAATGATGACAATGCCTATATCATATCCAATGGTTCAAATCTAATCACGGTAGTAGATCGCAACACTTTTGAAGTTGTAGGAAAGGTAGACAGTGACCTTGTGGTGCCTTATTATGCAGCAGTGACGGGAGGCAAAGCCTACGTGACCAATATTAATAGCTTTGACACCAGTGCCGATGATTTTGTGGCGGTAGTTGATCTTGAAACTTTAGAAGTAACTCATACTATAAATTTAAATACAGCTGCATCAAATATCCTTGAAGATGATGGATTTGTATATGTCCAGAATTCGTCTTTTGGGACCGGTAACACTATAACGGTTATAAATACAGCAACCAATGCCATCGTGGAAACTATAGAAGTAAATGACGGACTTACAGACATGGATATTGAAAATGCTTATCTTTACGTGTTAAGTTCAGGAAGCTTTGAAACTGTTGATCTTACAACAGGGGAAGTGGTCTCGGAATTGATCTTTTCTGATGAAATACAAGGATTTTCCAAATTAGATGTCGAGGAAGGTACGGCATATTTAACTTTGGACAATGCAGTTTATTCCATGCAGGTAGGAGCTACAGAAGGTCCTGTAGAACCAATTATTGAATACAGTAGTAATTCACAGTGGGGAAAGATGTATGGGTTTGAAGTCGAGAACGACAGGATCTATATTGGAGACGCCGGGGATTTTTCATCTAATGGATTTATTCAGGTGTATAATGTCTCAGGCGATCTTCTGGAGCAAATAGCTGTTGGGGTAGCGCCAAATGGTTTTTACTTTAATAAGTAAACCAGATTCACCTATAATAAAAAATCCCGCAGAATTGCGGGATTTTTTATTATAGGGAAGAGTGAAACCTATTTCATCTCCATAACTGGTACTTCATTAATGTACATTCTTTGGTAAGTAGGTTTGAACATGTCACTGCTACCTTCGATTTCAAATCTATCTGCTACCATGTGCTTCATTGTGCCGGTAGCCTGATCTCCCTGAGTTCCTCCCGAAATTGCATTAAGGGCAACTTTTAGCATTGGTTCCTCGGGATCTCCAAGTGGAAGGTAATTGAGGCCTTCGGCAGCTGAAATGTCTGGCGTTAGTCCCTCGTCATAATCACTTCTTCCATCAGAGTTCGCTATTTTAGAAATTAAAGGCTGTATTGCATATTTATGAGCCGGGTTAACATTTTGCTTGGCAAACATTACATGATCGGAATCATATAGAGTTCTTGAACTTTGATATTTACCTGCGGTATTACTTCCAATATGAACCACATCTATGTAGGGATCCAGTCCATTGATCAAAAGTTCACTGGCAGAAGCCGAACCAAATGTTGCAATGACATAAACCCTTCCAAGGTTAAGACTGTTGATTTGTTCTCCAGTATGTACTTTATTGTTAAACCTAAAGTTCACATATTCCGGTGCTTCTTTTTCATAAATTGCTTTCCACTTCTCATTCATGATCATTTCGGCCAGGATTTCTCCTTCAAAACCTCCTGTTATCATAGACGCGAGATCTGATGCCGTTTCAACTGATCCTCCTCCGTTATATCTAAGGTCGATTACAAGCTCATCAACTCCCTGAGACTTAAAATATCCAAAGGCTTCATTAAGTTGTGGATCAAAATCTGATGTAAAGCCGTTGTACATTAAGTATCCAACCTTTAAACCTTCATGCTCAATAACTTTTGCTATATGTACAGGATTTTCGGCCAACTCTGAACCTGTAAGGTCTGCTGTTTGACCGGTTAAACCTATACCGTCATTGCCAATCTCGGCATAAGAAACGGTGAAACTGTCCTGCGAAAGCATTTGTCTATAATTAGATCTGGTCAATTGTTGACCATCAACTTCCATAAAAATATCGCCTCTCTCTATTCCCGCCTGGTCTGCAGAAGAATTTGGAAGAACATATCTGGTTATAACAAAAACATCCTCTCCGTCTCCAATTCCTCCCCAGGCATAAATCATTCCTGTAGTTTTTTCTATACCGCTGTAAAGCATCTTTTCAAGTTCTGTGTAGTCATCCCACATAAAGCTAAACCTGTCATGAGAGGCTTGTAATTTTTCGTATACATCTTCCGGAGCATCATAATCTGCAAAGAAGTCTTTCTTTTCCTGGGTACTTTCAAAAAAATCTTTCTGAAGTTCTGGTACTTCAGCTTCATACAAATACCAGTCGGCCATAGCTCGATGAATAAAAAAGTCAACAGTGAGATCTCTTTCCTCAACTTCGGTTTTTGGATCTACTTCTTCTGATACTTCATCCTTAGAACAGGAGGTGAAAAATATTCCCAAAAGGAATACCGGCATAAAAAATTTCTTCATTTATAATTTATTTAATAATGGCTAAAACTAAGATAAACTGGAACAGTAGCAATTAAAAATCAAAAATATTTGTTAATAAGTCAAATTTTGTTCGAATAGTGGTAATTGATCTTTGGTGTACATTTTTTGATATAGTAGGTCGTACATTTGGTTTTCTCCTAACACTTCAAATGATTTATAATTTCTGTTCATCATTGGGGCTTCACCTTCAATAAGCTTTAACGTCAACGCCAGCAGGGGTTCCTGTGCATCACCCAGTACACCAAGATTTCTAATATTTTCGCTTATTTCCCAGTCAGGCGGCAGTCCATTCCAGTAATCACTTACATTATTAGCGTTCAATGTTTTGTATATCAAAGGTTGTACCGCATATGTGTGACCGGGATTTGCTCCGCTTCTGCGCAGATTTGATGAGTCATAAAGCGTAGTGGAAGCCTGAAATTTTCCCGTTGTATTCTCCCCAACCTGGACCACTTCAATATATGGTTTTAGGCTGTTGATCAACAGCTCGCTGGCCGATGCTGTCCTAAGGGTAGTAATAAAATAAATCTTGCCGAGGCCGAGGCTATTTATTGCCGCACCTGTTTTGATCTTATCGTTAAAACGGTTGATAAGACTTTCAGGTGCTGTGTTCGCAAGCAGGGTTTGGTAATCTTCATTCCATTGTTCTTTACTAAAGACCTTATTATTGAATTGGCCCGTGATCATACTTGCCAAATCATTAGCCGTCTCTACAGAACCTCCGCTGTTATATCTCAAATCAACGACAAGATCTGTAACTCCTTCAGCTTTAAACATAGCAAAGGTGTCATTTAAAACAGCATCAAAACTGCTTGTAAAACCGTTATACATAAGATAGCCTATTTTCCCGCCAGCAATCTCCAAAGTCTTGGCAATATAAACGGGATTTGTGGAATATTCTTCTTTTTGCAGGCTTACAGTTTCTCCTGTAGATATGATCTTATCGTCTATAATTTCTGCCAGACCTATGGTATATGACGCCGGCTGTAGAAGTCTGAAATAGTTTTCTCGTGTAAGCTGAATTCCGTCGACAGTATTGAACAAATCTCCCCTTTTAATTCCCTGTTCTTCTGCCGAAGTATTGGGTAGCACATATCTTACATAACCTAACACTTCCGGGGATAATTTGGAATAGGCAATGACTCCGTATTGCATTCCGTTTGAAAGATTAATACCGTCAAAAGATTTTTCCAAAGCTCTGTAGTCTGAAACCAAAAAACTAAATTCATCATGGTCGGCCACAAGTCCTTCGTAAAATAGGCTTTCAGGAGAAGAAAATGTCTGCAGGAATTCGTCGAGTTCTGCCTGGGTTGTAAAGCGATCATCTGCAAGATTAGGAACATCTGCTTTATAAAGATATATGTCATTCATCGCCCGCCAAAGAAAATTTTTGATCTCAAGATCACTGGCGGGAATAATTACATCATCAAGATCATTATAACAACCCGGGCTAAGGAATAGCAGGAATATGAGTAGCAGTAGGTTTCTGACAGATTTCATAGCTTTAGCAACTTTGTTCTTCCTAAATTTAATCGGAATAAATAAATTTTTTTGATTTTTCGGTAACAAATCTGATTTATAGCCGTCGTAAAGGAAAGGGGCAGTAAAAAGCCCTGACCAACCAAACCAAAATGAAACAGCATACTTTCATAAACCTTATGAAACCGGTGCAGGACAAGATGTACAGACTTGCTTTGCGGTTACTGGTTTCTCGAGAGGCGGCAGAGGATGCAACTCAGGAAGTAATGTTAAAACTGTGGAGCCGCAATGAGCAGCTCGATTCTTACAACAATCTGGAAGCATTTGCCATGACGGTTACGAAAAATCACTGTCTCGATCAACTTAAGTTGAAACAGAACAATAACCTAAGGATCGTTCACAACAATTACGAGTGTGGAGAATCTTCGTTGCAGCACAAAGTTGAGGTCCAGGATGATCTTAACTGGGTTCAAAAGATAATTGCGGGCCTGCCCGAGCAACAAAAGATCCTCATTCAATTAAGGGAAGTGGAGCAGTATGAGTATGAGGAAATCGCTAAAATGACCCAAATGAATGAAACAGCTATACGAGTGGCTTTAAGCAGAGCCCGAAAAAAAATAAAAGAAGAAATGATTAAAAGACACCGCTATGGAATCGCAAATAATTGAAAAATTACTCGACCGCTACTTTGAGGCCGAGACTACCGGTCCAGAGGAAGCAAAATTAAAAGATTACTTCACCTCTGGGGAAGTGGCCCCTCACCTGCAACAGTACATTCCGGTGTTCTGTTATTTTGACCAGGCAAGAACCGAACGCTTCAGCAAAGAAATCTCATTTACTCCTAAAACGGTAAAATTTTCGGCCGCTAAAAGAAAAGTATACTCCTGGGTGGCAATAGCAGCTTCCATTGTTATTCTCATGGGTGTAGTAGCACAACAGGAAGACCAGGTGAGTGATTTTGGAACTTATGAAGATCCAGAACTTGCTATGCAGAAAACCTTTGAGGCTCTGGAAATGATGTCCCTGTATATGAATGCCGGGACAGAAGACCTGGGTTACATTGAAGAATTTAATAACACTAAAGATAAAATTGTCAAATAATCTAAAATCAAAATCATGAAAAAGTTAACCTTAGCCATACTGGCATTTATAGTACCTTTTCTTTCCACGGCCCAGAACTTTGATAAGTACGAGAGCATGAAAGAAGTAGACGCGGTAGTAGTGACGAGCAAAATGTTCAAGTTGCTTACAAAAATTGACCTTAATGCCGATGATCCCGAAACTCAGGCATATATCGATCTTATTGAAAACCTTAAAGAGATGAAAGTTCTGTCTGCCACAAGAGAAGATATTCGTAAACAAATGGCTTTAGATGTTGCTTCCTATATTAAAAATGGTAGCATGGAAGAACTAATGAGAGTTTCTGAAGATGGAAAAAATGTTAGGTTCTACTACAAGCCGGGTAAAAATGATGACTACGTGAACCAGCTGTTCATGTTTATGGAAGGTGAGGACAAGAACAAACCAGTTTCTGTAATCCTAAATATAACCGGGGAAATTAATCTAGCACAGGTATCCAAACTGGCGAATGATTTCAAGATTCCCGGTGGTAAGGAGTTGGAAAAAGTAGAAACATACTAATATGAAAAAAGCACTTTTAATACTGGTGCTACTAAGCCTCGGGGTTGTTTCATGTGATAATGAAACAACCCTGCAGGAATTTTACGTAGAGCATCAAAACGACAACCAGTACCTGGCGTTTGATATTCCTGCCAGCCTGTTGACAGGTGATAATTCTGCACTGGATGCTGAGCAGAAAGCCACTTTGGAAACTATAAAAAAGGTGAATGTTCTTGGATTTCCTTTAAAAGAGGATAATAAGGAAACTTATGAAACTGAAAAGGAAAGATTAGCAAACATTTTAAAAGATGATCAATACAAGCAGCTTATGCGCTACGGAGGAGGAAATCGTAACGCCGAATTGTATTACCTGGGAGAAGAAGACGCCATAGATGAATTAATAGTTTTTGGAAGTGATGATGAAAAAGGTTTCGGAATTGCCCGTCTTACAGGAAATGACATGAATCCTGAAGCTTTAATACGCCTCCTGAAATCCTTCGAAAAAGGAGAATTAGACGTTGCCGGTCTACCTAAATTAAATGGGTTTTTGGATTAGAACCTGAAATATTTTGTGTAATAAAAGAGGCTTCAAAAATGTCATTTTTGAAGCCTCTTACTTTTTAAATGTATAAATAATTCTGCGAGTGATCTTTCGTAGCCCCTGTTAAAAACTTAGGGCCGTCAACCTGAACTCGTTTCAGGTTCTAATAGTTCTGAAAATCAGAACAAAAAGATGCTGAAATAAATTCAGAATGATGCTAAAATAGGTTTTTTAAACAGCCTCATTTATTAAATTCCGGTATAATTTTGCGGAGTTATTTGTTGTAGTTCCTCTTTTATTTCTTCGGAAACATCCAGTTGTTCTATAAATTGAGAAATGCTGTCCTTGTTTATTTTTTCATTTGTCCGGGTGAGGCCTTTCAAAGCTTCATAAGGATTTGGATATCCTTCCCTTCTCAAGATCGTCTGAATTGCTTCGGCTACTACAGCCCAGTTCTTTTCCAGGTCTTCATTTAATTTAGCTTCATTCAATAGAAGTTTGTTCAGACCTTTAAGAGTAGAAGAAAATCCAATCAAGGTATGACCAAACGGTACCCCAATTGTGCGTAGAACTGTGCTATCTGTTAGATCTCTCTGCAGGCGGCTTACTGGTAATTTGGCGGCAAGGTGCTCAAAAAGGGCATTTGCGATGCCTAAATTCCCTTCACTATTTTCAAAATCAATTGGATTTACCTTGTGTGGCATAGCCGATGAGCCTACTTCCCCTTTTTTGATCTTCTGCTTGAAGTAATCCATGGAAACGTAAGACCAAATATCTTTGTCCAGGTCCAGTATAATAGTATTTATGCGTTTAAGGGCATCAAACAGGGAGGCCATGTGGTCGTAATGTTCAATCTGTGTCGTGGGAAAAGAATGATGCAGACCAAGAGAACCTTGAACAAAATCTTTTCCGAAGCTTTTCCAGTTGATATGGGGATAGGCCACCTTATGAGCATTGAAATTACCCGTAGCCCCACCAAATTTAGCTGCGTTAGGAATATCCTGAAGAAATTTCATTTGTTCTTTCAGTCTCACAACAAATACCTTTATTTCTTTTCCTAAGCGGGTAGGAGTTGCCGGCTGTCCATGAGTTCTTGCAAGCATTGGGATATCTTTCCAATCCTGTGCCAGGTGTTCAAGTTTCTCAAGCAGGTCTTCCAAAGCCGGATGATAAACTTCTTCCATAGCCTCTTTGATACTTAGAGGTACTGCGGTATTGTTAATGTCCTGTGATGTAAGACCAAAATGAATAAACTCTTTGTATTCTGAAAGTTCAATATTATCAAATTTATCCTTGATAAAATATTCTACAGCCTTGACGTCATGATTGGTAGTTTTTTCTATTTCTTTAATTTCCTGGGCATCACGGCTTGAGAACTCGTTGTAGATCTTCCTGAGATCCTGAAATTTGGATTCGCTAATATCCTTTAACTGGGGCAATCCGTGTTCGACCAAAGCAATGAAATATTCAATTTCTACCCTTACTCTGTACTTAATGAGAGCCTGTTCACTAAAATAGTCTACCAAAGGTTTGGTTTTGGAAGAATATCTGCCATCTATGGGAGAAATTGCCTGAAGAGAGGTCATGGAATGCGGTTAAAAATTAAGGGCTAAAGATACATTTTCATGCTCAATCGTAAAAAGTATTTATTCTTTAAGTTTTTTGGTCTTTTCCAAGTAAATCCCGTACTACCTTAGGAACCCCGGTGGAAGCCTTTTCAGGAAAGATCTTTAAGTGTCGGGTTTCTTTAACAGAAGGTTTGGGATCTATGAAATAGACCGGAGTATCTTGCGGGGCATAGTGCAGTAGACCTGCAGCAGGATAGACTTGCATGGAGGTGCCAATGATCATGAGTATATCTGCCTCCCGGGTAATTTCCATAGCCGGCTCCATCATGGGCACGGCCTCCCCAAACCATACAACGTGCGGTCGCAACTGGTGATTGTGCTCGCAAAAATCTCCTTTATTCAAGTCAATTTCCCAGTCAAGGACCAGGTTCTCATCAAAAGTGCTGCGAACTTTTTTCAATTCTCCATGTAAATGAATTACATTGTTACTGCCGGCCCTTTCATGAAGGTCATCAACATTCTGGGTGATGATATGTACTTCATATTTTTCTTCAAGCTCCTTTAAAGCTTTGTGAGCAGCGTTTGGCTTAACGCCTTTTAACTGTCGCCTTCTTTTGTTGTAAAAGTCGAGCACCAATTCCTGGTTGCGTTCCCAGCCAATGGGTGAAGCCACTTCCATAACATCATGTCCTTCCCAAAGCCCGTCGGCATCTCTAAAGGTACTTATTCCACTTTCTGCACTTATTCCGGCACCGGTGAGCACCACTACTTTTTTCATTTCTGCTGAATTTGAGTTTTAAAATAAGCAGATTTCTTCAGAAATCACAATAATAAAGGCCACTTTAATTACGGCTCAAAAAAGGGAAATTAAGGTATGATTTCATAATTTCGCGGCCATGGAAGAGCACCTTCAACTGTTGACCTATCTGGAATCCTTTCTTACTGATAAGAGAAAGGATTTTTTTCAAAAAGTTATTGGGCAGCGCACCAATCACTTTACCATAGCAACCCAGGATGTTTATCAACTTCATAATACCAGTGCGGTAATTCGCAGTTGCGACGTTTTTGGAATTCAGAATATTCATGTAGTGGAAGAGGTAAATCTTAAAAAAATTGACAGAGAGATCGCCATGGGCGCTCAGAAGTGGGTGGACATTAATCGATACACTTCAACAAGAGATTGTATTGACACTATTAGAAAAAAAGGCTACAATATAGTGGCGACTTCTCCTCATAAAGGAAAAATGCTTCAGGATTTTGACATTTTTGAGAGATCAGCTTTCTTTTTTGGTACTGAAACCGAAGGACTTTCCGAAGAAGTGTTGGAGGAAGCAGATGAATTTTTACAGATCCCAATGGTAGGTTTTACAGAGAGTTTAAATATTTCGGTTTCCGCAGCAATTATCCTACAGGAAGTTACAGCGAGATTAAGAAGAAGTGAAGTAGACTGGAAGCTTTCAGAAGAAGAACAAGTTTTTAAACGAATAGAATGGGCGAAAAAGAATTTGAAAAAATCTGCTGAAATTATAGCCCGGTTTGAGGCATCACGATAAAATTATTTTACATTTAGGTCCCCTTAGTAGAAGAATATGACTCTTTTCTTTTATGTAATTATTGGAATTATCACTTTTGTCGCGTTTTTGCACGCCTGGGCAAAGAAGGAATATGACCTTAGTCGTACCGTAGTGATTAACCGTCCAAAAGCCGAAGTCTACGCTTGCATTCGGCAGCTTAAAAAACAACCACTATGGATGCCGTGGTACCTGAATGATCCAAAGGTGGTGATCAAGTACAAAGGCGAAGATGGAAAGGTGGGTGCGACTTCTTATTGGAAAGGGAGGAATAATATTGAGGGAATTCAAAAAGTTATCAAGGTCAAGGAAGGAAAAGTTTTTGAAACCCAATTGTTGTTTATTAAACCCTACAAATCTTTATCCTTAAACTATATGGCGGTAAAGGAGCTGGAGCCTGGACGCACTAAGATGGTTTGGGGGGTTAAAGGAGTGCATAAATTCCCCGCATCGGTTATTATGCTTTTTTACGGAATGGAACGCGCTTTAGGTAAAGATTTTGAGGCCGGACTCTACAATCTTAAAAATCACCTCGAGAGAAATAGATAATCTTTTCTGCTGAAATCTGTTGAAGAAACATCTTTGAGACATTCAAGATAGTTACTTCAATCTGGAATTTAGTTATAAAAAAATGCCGGAAATTTTCACTTCCGGCTGTATATTAATTCAAGTTCTTTTACCTGTTAAGAACCTTATATTCTTCATAGCAGCCGCTCATAGCATCGAGGATCTGGAGATCGTTGGCGGTATTAATAAAGTCGGTCGAGTAATTACAGCGGCGTAGTACTTCATCTATATCCATCCTGTTGATCCCTAGTACAGCCATTAAAGTTTGCCGGTCAAATTTGGTCTGCAATAGTCTTCTTATCTCGTCATCCTGTTTCATTTCCCTAAGCTTCTTCATTTGCTTTGGCTGTTGTCCAAATATATTATAGAGTGCATCTGCAGGATTAAAAACTGCTCCTAAAACTCTTGAAACCGCATTGGGACTGTAATCCCCACCTTCATATCCCTGATTAAGACCGGAAATACTGTAGCGGTAATTTTCATAAATGGGAATGTTTCTGGCGTCAATTTCCAGATAGCCTGTCAATTGAATTGGGCTTACCACAACTTCTTCGAGGGCAATTCCCAATTCGGTCATTTTTACCTTTACTTCTCCATATTTGAGCCAGTCATTCGTAACTCTTACCTGTATGGGTTTAAAACCCAGATAAGAGAAATATAAGGTATCATTGACCTCTGCTTTGATTTCAAAATCTCCTTCTTTATCGGAAACTGCACCAATTACCTGGTTAAGGTTTACTATATGGGCATTTTCAATAGGTACATCATTTGCCGCGTTAAGAACTTTCCCTGTCACCACAGTAGGTTCCTGGCTAAAAGCCGTGAAACTTAAAAACAGAAAAAGGGGAAATAAAAAATTTTTCATCTTGTGATCTAAGCTACTCACGTACCTAGGGAAAACTGTACCAAAAATAGGTTAAGCTCTACTTTTTTGATCTTCTTCTTTTAATTGAGCTTTCAATGCTGCTGCTGCGGCCTCCGCTCTTCTTTCCCTGGCGTCCGCCAGATCCTGCATCAGATGATCTTCTTTTCCCGCTTGCAGGAGAATCTGAAGACCTTCTGCGGCCTTTGTCTGTTCCCTTTGAAGACTTGTCAAAACTACGACCTCCTTTATCTTTTCCTTTATATCCTCCACCGCCTTTGCGCCCGCCGCCACTGCGTTCTTTACCGGCGCTCTTCTTGGTGATCTCTACATTGATGTGACGCCCGTTATGTTTAAAATCCTGAAAAATTCTTATAACTTCTTCAGCTTTTGAACTGTCTACATTAAAAAATGAGAAGCTGTCTTTAACTTCTACGCGATTTACATCGTCTCTTCCTAGATCAAGTGTTGCCTTAAGGAAATCTTTCAGGCTCATCCAGTCGAAATCGTCTTTTGCCCCAACGTTGATAAAAAATCTGGTGCTGTCACCTTCGTCTTCATACACTTCGTTAGATGCTTTTGCATTAAGATCCTGCGCGTTGTTATAATAATTAAAGAATCGGGTAAATTCTACCGAAAAGAATTTTTTAAGCAATTCTTCTTTTGTCAAACCTTCAAAAAGTTCATTGATGCTTGGCAAATAGCGATCGATCTCGTGGTTGATCTCCGTTTTACTTATTTCATTTGCGAGGTGGAAAAGCTGTACTTCACAGATCTCCCTACCATCGGGAATTTCTTTTCTTTCGAAGGATTGTCCAATGATTTTCTCAATTCCTCTGATCTTTCTTGCCTCACTTTTAGAAACAATGACCATAGAAACTCCGCTTTTTCCGGCTCTTCCTGTACGACCGCTACGATGAGTGTAGGTTTCAATTTCGTCGGGAAGCTGGTAATTGATCACGTGTGTGATATCATCAACATCAATTCCGCGGGCAGCAACATCTGTAGCTACAAGCATCTGGATCTGTCTTGCCCTAAAGCTTTTCATCACCAGGTCACGTTGATTTTGACTCAAATCACCATGAATTGCAGCTGCATTATAACCATCTTCGATTAATTGCTCAGCTACTTTTTGAGTATCTCTTTTGGTACGACAAAAGATCACTGAGAAAATATCTGGATTTGCATCTGCCAATCGCTTTAAAGCTGCATAACGGTCACGGGCATTAACCACAAAATACTCATGTGAAACGCTTGACGTTCCCATGTTCTTTGTACCCACAGTGATCTCCACCGGAGTACGCATAAATTTCTTTGCAATTGTCGCAACTTCTTTAGGCATGGTAGCTGAAAAAAGCCAGGTGCTTTTCTCTTTTGGAGTATGGGAAAGAATTTCGGTAATATCTTCATAGAATCCCATGTTCAGCATTTCATCTGCCTCATCAAGAATGCAGTACTCGATCGCTGAAATGTCGACCAGCCTTCTGTTCACCATATCCTGCATTCGACCGGGAGTGGCAACAATAATTTGCGCTCCTTTTTTGATCTGTGCAGCCTGCTCGGTAATACTGGCACCACCGTAGATCGCTACGGTATTAAGGCCTTTCGAATATTTTGAGTAATTCTTTAATTCATTGGTGATTTGCAAACATAACTCCCGGGTTGGAGAGAGAATAAGACCCTGGGTCTTTCTGTTGTTTGCATCAATCTTCTGGATAAGTGGAAAACCAAATGCTGCGGTTTTTCCTGTTCCGGTTTGTGCAAGGGCAACCATATCTGTGTCCTCCTGCAGTAAAATTGGGATTGCTTTTTCCTGTACTTCACTGGGCGTTTCAAATCCCATGTCGTTAATTGCCTGTAATAAGGCCTCATTCAATCCTAATAATTCAAATTTATTCATACATATCTAATAAGTTGCAAAGGTACAGATTTGTAAGCAGCTTATTAAATTTATATTTACCTGCTTATTTTGGTCAGGAAGTCAATGAGCTGGCGGGTTGCCCGGGCACGATGGCTAATGGTAGATTTTTCCTCCAGGCTCATTTCGGCAAATGTGACAGATTTTCCTTCGGGTTGAAAGACAGGATCATAGCCAAAGCCTTGTAATCCTTTCCTCTCAAAAATGATATTTCCTGAACAAATTCCTGTGAAGGTGTGGAGCTTTCCGTCAAGGTGAAGTGCGATTACCGTTTTAAATCGGGCACTGCGATTTTCTTTGCTTTCCAGTTCTACCAGCAGTTTGTCGATGTTGGCTTCACTGCTTTTCGCTTCTCCGGCATATCTCGCTGAGTACACTCCGGGGGCTCCGTTTAAAGCTTCTACCTCAAGCCCGGTATCATCGGCAAAACAGTCGTAGCCATATTTGTCCTTAACATAATCAGCTTTTTGAATAGCATTTCCTTCAATAGTTGGTGCTGTTTCGGGAATATCTTCTGTGCAGCCAATTTCTTTCAGGGAAAGGAGTTTAATTTCCTTCGGAAGCAGGGCCTGTACCTCTTTTAATTTATTTTTATTGTTGGTGGCGAATACTAGTTCCATGGTAATTTATTTGTGATGGTAAGGTTCATTCCGAAGAATAGTGAACGCTCGGTACAGCTGCTCAACAAAGAATAAACGAACCATCTGATGTGAAAATGTCATTATTGAGAGGCATAATTTTCCATCGGCGCGGGAGTAAACTTCTTCCGAAAAACCATAGGGACCGCCAATGACAAAAATGAGTTGTTTCATCCCGCTGTTCAAGCGCTTTTGAATATACTCGGAAAAGCCTTCCGAAGAGAATTGTTTTCCGTTTTCATCCAGCAGGACCACAAAATCTGAAGTATTTAGCTTATCGAGGATCAACTTTCCTTCCGCAGTTTTTTGCTGGTCAACAGAAAGGTTTTTTGTCTTTTTAAGATCGGGAATGATCTCAAGTTCGAACTTATTATAATGTCCAAGCCTGTTGACGTAGGTATCGATGAGGTTATGCAGGTTGGCATCATCGGTTTTTCCTATAGTCAGCAATTTTATGGTCATGATTAATTTTAAGTGTTTACTTTGTAACTTTAGCAAAAATAGGCACTGCAATGATTTCAAAAGAACAATTTGAAAAGGAAATTGAAATAATAATTGAAAATGCTTTAAGAGAAGACGTAGGAGACGGTGACCACAGCTCCCTGGCGTGCATTCCAGCTAATGCTCGCGGACGGGCTAAACTTTTGGTTAAGGATACTGGTATTCTTGCAGGTGTTGATTTTGTACGAAGGGTTTTCGAAAAAGTGGACCCCGAAATGAAGGTGGACGTCCAGATCCAGGACGGCAGCCGCATTAAACCACGGGATATTGTTTTTTATGTAGAAGGAGCTTCCCACTCTATTCTTAAAGCGGAAAGGCTCGTCCTAAACGGTATGCAGCGTATGAGTGCGATAGCCACTAAAACCAGAACTTTTGCTGAAAAACTTGAAGGTACCCACACCAAAATCCTGGATACAAGGAAAACAACTCCCGGAATTCGTGCTTTAGAAAAATGGGCTGTGAAGATTGGAGGCGGGGAGAATCATCGTTTTGCTTTATACGATATGATCATGCTTAAAGACAATCATATAGATTTTGCCGGCGGCATAGAAAAAGCAATAGGCAAAACACAAAAATATCTTTCTGATCAAAACCTTAATTTAAAGATTATCGTGGAGGCGAGGAATATTCATGAAATAAAGCAAATTTTAAACGCTGGGGGAGTAGACCGGATTTTACTGGACAACTTTAACTACGATGAAACCCGTGAAGCAGTTAACCTAATTAACAGGCGCTGTGAAACTGAATCCAGCGGGGGAATAACCCTTGAAACTGCAAGGAAGTACGCCGACTGTGGTGTGGATTTTATTTCCAGCGGAGCTTTAACTCATTCGGTTTACAATTTAGATCTTAGCTTAAAGGCCGTGTAATACATGGGGAACGGCGAGAAAACAAGTGCAAATACAAAGAAAGGTTTCACCCACTGGTGGACCAGCAGGGCCAAAAAGGTAATTCTGCCGGGGCTTGTGGGACTTTCTCTTTATGATTTGTACATAATTTTTTACGCCGGGTTGTTAAAAGGTGCGTTTTCGGCCAGGGCCAGTGCGATCTCGTTCAGCTTTTTTATGGCTCTTTTTCCTTTCTTGCTTTTTATTCTGAACCTTATTCCTTTTATTAATTTTATTGACGATTTTCAGCTGGAGTTTTTGGCTTTTGTGGATTCTTTGTTGCCGCCCGAGACCAGCGAGTTCTTTAATGATATTTTTTATGACATCGCAGCGCGAAAAAGGGGAGGTCTTCTTTCCATAGTTTTTTTGCTTTCAATTATTCTAATGGCAAATGGGGTAAATGCCGTATTTACCGGCTTTGAATTCTCTTACCACACCAAAAAAAACAGATCTATAATCAGGCAATATATTATTGCCGTGGGTATTTCTTTAATCCTGGCCCTTTTATTGCTTATAACAGTAGTAGTATGGGTATATCTCACCTATCTGACTGAGGATTTGAAGATGCTACAGGTAGTGAATGACGCTGTGGTTTGGGCCAATTTGGGGAGATATGTGATTTTTACAGTCATGATATATTTGGCTGTAGCGATTTTATATTACTTTGGAACAAAAGAGAGTCGATTAAGTCGATTTTTTTCAATAGGGGCATTTTTTTGTACGATCTTTATTTTGCTGAATACCTATCTTTTTGGGTTATACATTGAAAATTTTTCCGCCTATAATGAATTATATGGTTCTATTGGGGCTTTATTAATATTAATGTTCTACATATGGATAAATTCTAATATATTGTTGCTCGGTTTCGAACTTAATGCTTCGCTGATGAAGCTTAAAAGGAATAAAAAATAATACTTAAACAAAAAATCAAATTATGAAAAACCTGCTTTTATTATTAATGGCTGTTATGGTTTCCTCGACAGCGGAAGCGCAAAAAGAGGTAGGGGGAGTTATTCTTCCTGCTACTCAAAATTTTCATGACCACGACCTGCATCTCAATGGCGCCGGAGTGAGGGAGAAATTTTGGATTGATCTTTATGCTGCCGGTCTTTACCTTGACCAAAAAAATGACAATGCCCAGGAGATCCTGAATGCAGATAAACCTATGGCCATAAAGCTTCATGTTGTCTCAAAATTAATTACCAGTGATAAAATGGTTGAAGCTGTGACTGAGGGTTTTGAAAAATCTACCAATGGCAATACCGCTCCAATCCAAAATGAGATTGACAACCTACTAAGTTTCTTTAGAGAAGACATTCATAAAAATGACGTTTTTGACCTCGTTTACATTCCTAGCAAAGGAGTAGTAGCTTATAAAAATGGTAAAGAACGCGGAGTTGTGAAAGGAAAGGGATTTAAAAAAGCCCTTTTTGGGATCTGGCTCTCGGATAAGTCTGCGGATGACGGTCTTAAAAATGATCTTTTAGCAGGAAAATAATTTTTACGTTACAAATTATAAATAAACCATTCTTTTAAGGATGGTTTATTTTTTTACAAGTATTCCATTTATTTTTGCTAAAACCCAAGCCTCAAAAATGCCATTTTTCATCAATGTAATTTTACCGCTTCCGCTTGAGAAGCATTTCACTTACAGTGTTACAAAGGATGAGGCTGAATTCCTTCAACCCGGAATGCGGGTTGCAGTGCCTTTCGGAAAATCTAAAATTTATACCGGGATTGTTTCTGAAGTTCATCAAATTGATCCAAGGATTTATGAAGCTAAACCTATTGAGCAGATTCTTGATAAAACCCCGGTTGTAACTGAAACTCAGCTGAAGTTTTGGAGCTGGATAGCTTCCTATTATATGTGTGCTGAAGGCGAAGTACTTCGTGCAGCCATTCCCAGTGCCTTCCTTTTGGAAAGTGAAACTATAGTTCAACTGCTCAAGGGAGTAGAAGTGAAGGATGAAGATTTAAGTGATGATGAATTCCTGCTTTTCGAAGCTTTGCAGGCACAATCTTCTCTAAAGATCAATGAAATTATTCAGCTGCTGGATAAAAAAGCTGTGCTTCCGGTGATTAATACTCTGGTGGAGAAAAAAGTGGTGGTTGTAAATCAGGAGATTTATGAGCAGTATAAACCAAAAATCGAGCGCTATGTAAGGCTACATGAACGTTTTTATGAAGATGCTTCCATGCATGCATTACTTGATGATCTGAGCAGGGCACCAAAACAAAGGGAAGTGATTTTTACCCTTTTTGGAATGTCAGCTAAAGGGAAGGCTTCAATAAAAATTTCCGAACTCACAAAAAAGAGCGGTGCTTCGGCTACTGTGATTAAATCTCTAATTGAGAAAGGAGTTTTGGAGGAGCTGAAGGTAGAAGCTTCAAGATTTCATCAGGATTTTGAAGAACTGGCAGGAAGAGTCCGGCTTAATGAATTTCAACAGCAGGCATTACAGGAAATCGAAACTGCTTTTAAGACTGAAGATGTTTGCCTTCTTCATGGAATCACTTCTTCCGGCAAAACTGAAATTTATGTTGATCTTATTGAAAAGAAAATTTCTGAAGGAAAACAGGTGCTATACCTGCTGCCGGAAATTGCCCTTACAACACAACTTATTGTCAGGCTTCAAGATTATTTTGGAGAACAAGTCCTTATTTACCATAGCAAATATTCTGTCAATGAAAGGGTGGAAGTTTATCAGAATATTCTTCGGAAAGAAGAAAATGCACGTATAGTTATTGGTGTACGTTCCAGTATCTTTCTTCCGTTCCATGATCTCGGGTTAATTATAGTGGATGAGGAACATGAATCTACTTTTAAACAATATGATCCTGCACCGAGGTATCATGCCAGGGATTTGGCGGTAGTTCTGGGGAAGATGCAGAATGCGAAAGTGCTATTAGGTTCGGCTACACCCTCTTTGGAATCTTATTTTAATGCCGATCATTCCAAATATGCTCTGGTAAATCTCAATCGCCGATATGGTGATGTACTCCTGCCCGAAATTGAGATTGTAGACATTAAGGAAAAACATCGTAAGAAACGGATGACCGGTCACTTCTCTGACAGGTTGCTGGAAGAGATAAAGGAAACCTTGAGTATTAATGAGCAGGTTATTCTTTTTCAAAATCGTCGTGGGTTCAGCCCAATTCTTGAATGTAACACCTGCGGGCATTCCCCGCAGTGTCCAAATTGTGATGTAAGTCTTACCTATCACAGTCATAACAATCAACTGCGCTGTCATTATTGTGGTTATCACATGGCAATGCAACAGAAATGTATGGCATGTGACAGTGTGGAGCTTTCTACAAAAGGCTTTGGTACCGAACAGGTAGAAACAGAACTAAAAGCCCTTTTTCCTGATCATAAAATTGGCAGGATGGACCAGGATACCACGAGGGGCAAACATGGATATGAGAAAATAATTTCGGCATTTGAAGAAGGTGAAATTGATATCCTTGTGGGAACACAAATGGTCACGAAAGGTCTTGACTTTAGAAATGTGCGGCTGGTGGGAATAATGAATGCAGATACGCTGCTGAATTTTCCCGATTTCAGAGCTCATGAGAGAAGTTTCCAGTTAATGTTGCAGGTGGCAGGCAGGGCAGGACGAACTCAAAAAAGAGGTTTGGTGTTAATTCAAACCTACAATCCTCACCACCAAATAGTGCAACAGGTTTCTACCAACAGTTTTCATGAAATGTACAAGGAACAGCTTGAGGAGAGGCGCAACTATAAATATCCGCCATTCTACAGGCTCATAAGGATCACGCTTAAAGGCAGGGACTATTCAAGAGTCAATGAGGGAGCGGACTGGCTTGCGATTTCATTAAAAAACACCTTCAGGGAAAATATTCTGGGTCCTGAATTTCCGCCTGTAGCCAGAATTAGGAATGAATATTATAAGAATATTCTGATAAAGATTCCCCAAGGGCAATCTTTATCAAAAACAAAATATCTCATTGGCAGAATTCTTCAAAGCTTTAAAGCTATTGGAGCCTACAGGGGAGTAAAAACAGTGATAAATGTGGATCCTTATTGATTAGCAGCAAGTGCTTCAATAAGATTGGATTTTTTATGTCTGCTTAATGGAATTTGTTGCTTGTCGATCTCAATGTTTCTGCTGTTATAACGCTCAATCTTATCGAGATTAACAATGTAGGATTTATGGATCCTCAGAAATTTATTAGATGGTAACTGGTTCTCAAAAGATTTCATAGTGGCAAGCACAACGAAATTATCTTTTTCAGTTACAAATTTGACGTAATCCCCCAGAGCTTCAATATACTTAAGCTTATTAAGAAAAACTTTCCGATTCTTCAGGTTGCTTTTTACAAAGATATAATTGTCATCCTCTGGAGGTGCACCTTCATGTTTTAGGCGATAAAGATTGATTGCCTTGGATACTGCATTAAAAAACCGGTCTTTTGAAATGGGCTTATGCAGATAGTCTACAGCATCATAATCGAATGCCTTAAAAGCGTATTTTGTTTTTCCGGTGACAAAAATGATTTGTGGTTTATGAGGAAGATCATCTAACAGGTCGAATCCTGAAAGAATAGGCATTTCAATATCAAGAAAAATAAGGTCTACTTCGGTGTCCAGTAAGCCGTTTTTGGTTTCTATGGCATTGTTATATTCGGCCACCAGTTTAAGATTTGCATGATCTTTAATTAACTTGACAATAGAGAGTCTTTGCAAGCTGGAATCATCAACGACCGCACATTTAAGTATAACTTCTTCCACTTATAATAGGTTAGTACTAGCAATAATAGATAAAAAAAATCATAAAAAAAAGAAAAATGGTATTTCATCGATCAAAAAGGAAGTTTACCCACAAGGTTTCTGTTTTGTAATATTAAAGATTAGTGTTACTTTTGCAGCCAATTTAATTTAAAGTAAATTTTTTATGAATCATTATGAAACTGTTTTCATCTTGAATCCCGTTTTATCTGATGACCAGATAAAGGAAACAGTTAAGAAATACGAAGATTTTCTTGTTTCTAACGGTGCCGAGATGATATCAAAAGAGAACTGGGGGCTAAAAAAGTTAGCTTATCCTATTCAACACAAGAAAAGTGGATTTTACCACCTTTTCGAATTCACCGCTCCCGGTGAAGCTATTAATCCTCTTGAGGTAGAATTCCGAAGAGATGAGCGTATGATGCGTTACCTAACGGTGAGCTTAGACAAACACGCAATCGCCTGGGCTGAGAAAAGAAGAAACAGAAACAAAGAAAAAGCGTAAGGTATGTCATCAATTGAACAACAAGCCAAAGGAAAGAAAGACGGAGAGATTAGATATCTAACTCCTCTTAATATAGAAACCAGCAAGACAAAAAAGTATTGTCGTTTTAAAAGATCTGGGATCAAGTACATTGATTACAAGGATCCAGATTTCTTAATGAGTTTTGTAAACGAACAGGGGAAATTATTACCTCGTCGTTTGACCGGAACTTCTTTGAAATATCAGAGAAAAGTGGCTGTTGCCGTTAAGCGTGCACGTCATTTAGCATTAATGCCTTATGTTGGCGATTTACTAAAATAAAAAGGGGCTATTATGGAAGTGATATTAAAGAAAGACGTAGAGAAGTTAGGATTTAAAGATGATGTTGTTTCGGTAAAACCGGGTTACGGCAGAAACTTTCTAATTCCTCAGGGTGCTGCTGTATTGGCAACTCCTTCTGCGAAAAAAGTTTTAGATGAAACTTTGAAACAACGTTCTTATAAAGAGAAAAAGCAAATCGATGAAGCAAAAGCACAGGCTGCTAAACTTCAGGGATTGGATATTAAACTTACTGCAAAAGCAGGTGCCGGTGATAAGATCTATGGATCTGTAACCGATGCAGATCTTGCAGAAGCCCTTGCTAAAGAAGGTGTAGACATCGATAAGAAATACATTTCTATTGCAGGTGGAAACATTAAGCGTCTTGGGCAATATGATGCTACATTACGTTTTCACCGTGAGGTAGTTTCTAACTTCACATTTGAAGTTGTAGCAGAAGCTTAATCGCTGAACAAATTTCAATAAAGCCTGCTTCTAACGGAGTGGGCTTTTTTATTTGAGTGTGCAGTTGACAGTAAGAAGTAGACAGTTCAAATGCATAAACAATTAAGGAGTAAGGATAGGGATAAAAGCTGATCAAATAATTCCACTAATCCTGAATCCTGAATTTTAAATTTTGAATTTATGAAGTACGCCCGACTTACAAAAGAACAATTTGAAGAGTTACACCAGGAATTCATCAACTTTTTGGCTTCCCAATCTATTACTGCTGATGAGTGGAAGGAGATCAAAGAACAGAAACCTGACGTGGCGGAACAGGAACTTGATGTTTTCAGCGACCTGGTGTGGGAAGGAGTACTCAATCAGGCGCAGTACCTGGAGCATATCTCACCCAACCAGATCTACCTCTTCAAGATCACCGAATTGACCATCAATCTTATCGCTGTAGAAGTTAAGAATGAGGCTGTAGATATAACTACACGTCACGGTTATGCCTGGTTACAGCAGAACCTCATGGACGACAGGGTTAACCTTTATACTTCTTCAAAAAACATTAGTGACGACCGCAATAAAGATATTTTTGCTCTTATACAACAAGGTGCAGTTATTACTAAAGGAGAGCTATATGGATTTTTTGAAAAGCATCTAAATCTTTAAATGAGATAGGATCTAGATCAAAATCCTAAAAGCTGCCTACTGAATACTGAGCACTGAGAACTAATTTTTATTCGTATCTAAGCGACTCAATAGGATCCTGCTTCGCTGCTTTGGCGGCAGGATAACTTCCTGCCAGGACAGCTACAATTAAGGTTATTGCGGTAGCCCAAATTATAGCCATCCACGGAGTTGTGAATTCAAAGCCTACAGAAGTAGAAACAAGGAGGCCAATCAAAATTCCAAGGATAATTCCTATAACCCCTCCCATCTGACCAATAATAAGTGTTTCCATGAAGAATTGCATGGCAATGGTATTTTTCTTTGCACCCATAGCTTTTCGAACCCCAATTTCCCGGGTTCTTTCACTTACAGAAACCAGCATTATATTCATCAAAGCAATAGAGGAACCGAAAATGGTAATTATGGAAATGACCCATGCCGCAATATTGAGATATTGAGTAATAGAAAAAATACGGTTAAGCAGGTCGTCGCTCTTGGCAAGTCCAAAATTATTTTCTTCAACAGGATTCAATCCGCGAACGTTCCTGAAGGTGATAATAGCTTCGTCCTGGGCGCCTTCCAGCATCTCCTGGTCTTCCACCCGTACACTTAGATCATAATTGATGTTGGGGTGGGTAAACATGGAACGAGCAACCTGGATTGGAATTAAAACCCTAAGATCCTGGTTGTTCCCAAAGGTAGACCCCTTCGATTCTAAAACTCCAATTACTCTAAATTTCACTCCTCGAATCGAAATGATTCTATCCAGCGGCTCCAGCCCTTCCAGAATACCATTTTTAACATCACCACCAATAATGGCAACATTATTATTATTTTCGATATCAAAAATGCTGAAATCCCGTCCCTCTTCAATACTAAGTCCCGAATTACTTACGTAATTTTCATTTACTCCCAGGACACTTGCTTCCGGGTCTGTTTTTTCACTCTCATATTTAAGTTCGGCCCTTGAAGTTCCCGTGAAGGAAACGGCAACCTGGGTCTGAGGATATTCGTAGTTGTCTTCGAATTGCTTAACTTCCCTGTAACTTATTACCGGATTTACTTTCTCTCTTTCCCCTCCGTTCACCCTTATTTGGGAGTCATAACGCTGCAAATTAAAAGTATTGGTACCCATAGAAGCAAAATCGCTGGTTATGGTGTTTTCCAATGCGGCAACAGCGCTTAAGATCCCTACAAGTGCAGTGATTCCTATAGCTATGATCATTACCGTGAGAACAGTTCTTAGGACCTGACTCTTAATGGAAAAGAATGCAATGCGAACATTTTCTTTAAAAAGTGGAAACATGGGAAGGTTTCAGTTTAAAGAGTTAGACGCATTTCATTGCTTGTTGTTACAGAAACTCAATCGAAATCCTCCTGCGGGATTCTTTTTATTTTTCTGATATTTGTGCCTTAAAGAACAAGAATAAAAATGGCTCAAAAACCTTCCATTCCCAAAGGTACCCGTGATTTTTCTCCTACTGAAGTAGCGAAAAGGAATTTTATCATTCAAACCATTAGAGAACAGTTTGAAAAATTTGGATTTCAGCCTATAGAAACTCCGAGTTTTGAGAACAGTGAAACTTTAATGGGTAAATATGGGGAAGAAGGGGACCGACTCATTTTTAAGATCCTTAATTCGGGAGATTTTCTAAAGAAGGTCGATGATGAAACTTATGAAGGTAGAGATAGTTTAAAAATCACTCCTTCAATTAGTGAAAAAGCTTTGCGGTATGATCTTACCGTGCCTTTTGCCCGATATGTCGTGCAGCACAGGAATGAAATAGAATTTCCTTTCAAACGATACCAGATCCAGCCGGTGTGGCGGGCAGACAGGCCTCAAAAAGGGCGTTTTAGAGAGTTCTTTCAGTGTGATGCCGATGTTGTAGGGAGCGATAGCCTGTGGCAGGAGGTGGAGTTCGTCCAATTGTATGATGCAGTGTTTAGTTCGCTCGGTTTAGAGGGTGTGACTATTAAAATGAATAACCGAAAAGTTCTTTCAGGCTTTGCTGAAGTCATTGGAGAGTCCGATAAGCTTATAGATTTCACTGTAGCTCTGGATAAACTTGATAAAATAGGGGAGGATGGAGTAAAAAACGAAATGCAGGAGAAAGGGATTTCTTCGGAAGCAATTCAAAAAATTCAGAAGGTTTTTGACTTAGGAGGAACTTTTTCAGAGAAAATAGAAGTCCTTAAAGACATTTTAGAACCTTCTGAAGTTGGATCAAAAGGAATTGAGGAGCTGGAATTCATCAACAGCGCAATAGGAGAATTAGGTCTTGGAACTGCGACACTCGATCTTGATGTAACATTGGCTCGCGGACTTAATTATTACACAGGAGCCATTTTTGAAGTATCGGCCCCAGGAGGTGTGGCAATGGGTTCTATTGGCGGCGGAGGTCGGTATGACGATCTTACAGGCATCTTTGGAATGAGCGGCGTGAGTGGTGTGGGAATTTCCTTTGGTCTGGACCGAATTTATCTTGTGCTCGAAGAACTTGATCTCTTTCCTAAAACTGTAGCCAACAACATTAAAGCCATATTTATCAACTTCGGAAGTAAAGAAAGTCTGTATTGCCTTAAAGCGATTAAAGAGTTGCGTGCCGCCGGAGTTGCTGCCGAGCTTTATCCTGATGAAGCTAAAATGAAAAAGCAAATGAACCATGCAAATAAAAGAGATATTCCTTTTGTGATACTTGCCGGGGTTGAAGAAATTGAGAAAGGGAAATTTACTTTAAAAAACATGAAAAGCGGAGAACAGGATTCCGTAAGTCTTGAGGAGCTGAAGACAAAGATTAAGGATGAATAGAATTTCCGCAAGGTTTGGAGTATTGCCCATCTTCCTGGCACTGTTTGTTTCTTTAATGGCACCCTTCCTAGTCTACATGTGTGTGAATTCACCTGCTGCGGGACTTTTACTGCCTTTTCTTTATTTACTATTTGTTATTTATTTTTGGGTAACGGAATTCAGGACCAGAGCTCATTATGTCGTTATTGGGGAGAATAGAATTTTTTTGCGGAATTATTTCGGCCTGGGTAGTGAAAAGATTTTTGAGTACAGCGATTTTGACGGCTTCATAACTTCACAGCAGCCGGGAAGATTAGGAAACAAAGATTATATTTTTCTATTGAAAGATGAAAAAAGGCTGGTCTGCATTTCTCAATTTTATCACGGGAATTATAAGGCTTTAAAAAAGAGAATTGAAGATAAAATTCAATTTCTAGGTGAAAAGGAGTATGATTGGGGCTATGAATATAAATAGATGTTTAGATAGCTATTTTTTAATGATTTAAGGGCCTGACTTCAAATTAAATATTAGTTGCACCTCTTTAATTAAAATTTTAGTAAGAAACAGGTTCTCTAATAAAGGAAATCTCAGGCTTACTTTTCAATCCATTTATACTTTCACCAAACATTTTTACCCGCTGCCAGTCAGTATATTCTATTGGATGTTCGTTTTTTGTGGGGCCATTGGTAATGATCATAATGGCCTTGATCATTAACTTATCGAAAAATCCATATTTCTTATAGTCCAGACTTCCTGCGAAAACCCCTGTAAGATCGGGTTTCCACTGGATTGAATTTAAAAATTTTTTGAGGTAAGGGTTTGTTTCAGGTTCATTCTTATCAGCTTTTCTGGCTACCAAATTCACCGAAAAAAAGACGCCGTTGATTTGTTCCAACTCCTTTTGATTCTCATTAATAAATTTCTCAACAAGGGGATTATGCTTTCCATAGCGAATACTGGCACCTATAACAACAGTATCAAATTGTGAAATTTTTTGATCAAATTTGTCAAGGGAATTCAGGTGTATTTTGAGATCTTTTTGTTCCAAATGGGTGGCCAGATATTCAGAAATCTTTTTGGTCTGCCCATCTACTGTCGAGTATAAAATTGCAATAGGTTTCATAACTATTTACAATATAGGAGAAGGTATAATTCTATAATACTTTTGGCATAAAGTATTCTTCTATAAAGATAAGAATTCCTTCTCATTATCTTGTTGTAGAGTACAAAGTAATAAGTCGACAACTAACAAATGGACTGGTTTAACCAAACTGAATTGGGGGTCGTTTATTAACCTAATTTTTCCATTTCTTCCTGAGATAGATGTATCCTCACAGCTTCTTCAAATGCTTTGAGGTGTTGTTCCTTTGTGGCGCTGGCAATAGGTGCAGTGACTCCGGGACGTTGCATTAGCCATCTTAAGGCAACAGCAGCAATAGAAACTTCGTGAACTTTAGAAATTTCGTCCAGAGTATCAACTTTTTTCAATCCATTTTCATTGAAGTATTTTTTCACCATTTCTTCCCGTGCACCTTCCAGATCCTCTTTTTTGCGATACTTGCCGGTAAGGAAACCACTGGCCAGGGAAAAATAAGTAATCACTCCAAGATCATGTTCCTCAGCAATAGGTCGATATTGGTTTTCAAATTTGCTTTTCTCTACAAGATTGTATTCCGGTTGTAGTACTTCATATTTTGGAAGGTTATTTTCTCTTGCTGCCTTTAAAGAAGCCGATATTCTTTCCGGGGAAAGATTAGAAGCTCCTATGTGCCGCACTTTTCCTTGTTGAATAAGTTGCTCATAAGCTTCCAGAGTTTCTTCTACCGGAGTGTCTTCATTATCCCAGTGAGTGAAATACAAGTCAATGTGATCTGTTTTCAGGCGTCTCAGGGAATCTTCTGCGGCTTTTAAAATATAATTTTTAGATACGTCTCTGCCTTCTTTTCCAGGATTGGAACCCACTTTAGTAGCAAGAACAATATTATTCCGATTACTCCTTTCTTTCATCCATTTGCCAATTATAGTCTCACTTTCCCCGCCGCTGTTTCCGGGAGCCCAGTGGGAATATGAATCGGCTGTATCTATTGTCGTGAATCCTTTTTCAAATATCCTGTTCAGTATTTTAAAAGATTCTTTTTCATCCAGGGTCCAGCCAAACACATTCCCACCAAAAACTATGGGTGATATTTCAAGACTGGTAGCTCCGAGTTTTTTCTTTTGCATGTTAAATAAGTTATTGGCTTAAGATATTTCAGAAGGTGAAATTTATTTCTGAAAGAAATTACCTCTCAAATATGGCATTTTTGAGGCTTAAACTTTGCTGTGTTTTTTTTAGTCTCCTCATTCAGCAGTAAAAAACATATTGCGCAGAATTTTGATCTTATGGACGAAAATTCTCTGAGCGCAGACTAAAGTGTTTAAAGATTAATTACTTCCGTTTAACGGGGAATATTACCTTTGGCTTCTTCTTCCAGAATAAGCAGATATTTGTCAAATTGCGGCTGAGTAAGAATATCCCGCATTTCTCTGGTTTCTAAAATTTTGAGATCTTTAAGTCTGTTAAGTTTTTCGTCTTCAGAAATATTTTCATTCATTAATTTTTCCCGTTTAATGGCAAATTCCATTAATTTTTTTTCCATTAACAATGCTTGTTTGGCTCGTAACCCGAGATGGTCATCCCATTGTTCAACTTTATTTTGAGCCGCTATTTCCATTTGCCTTGTGGGATCATTTTGTGTCATATCCTGGGCCGAGCCTATAGTGCTGAAGAGGAATAAAAAGGTCAGACTAAATATAGTACGAAGATTTTTTATGGTTTTCATGATATATATTTTGAGGTTTTTATACGAATCTACGTTTAAAAATTATATAGATACACGTTCATAATTTACCCGTAAAAATGCTTTACACCAAGGAATTAAGAAAGAATTAGGTGGAAAATAATATAAGCTTAACACGGTCGGTTCCTTATTATTTTCGGAAAAATGTAACTAGCTGAAGGGAATGTAAATTGAAATGAAAAGGTCGGAATGAAAATTCCGACCTCTTTGTAGCGAGAACGAGATTTGAACTCGTGACCTCCGGGTTATGAATCCGACGCTCTAACCAACTGAGCTACCTCGCCATTTACTAAAAAGATAGAACCTGTAAGGGCTGTGCTGCCTTTTAGCGGGTGCAAATATAAAAACAATTTGTCTTGCCGCAAACTATCTTTTGGGAATTATTTAAATTGATTTCTTTTTAGGTTTATAATTAATATTTATATTGCCCGAAACTAACAAAATCGCAGCATGGACGATAAGATAAAGTATGAAATGGAGTTTCCAATCCAGGCTTCCCCCTCACTACTCTACAATTATATTGCAACACCATCTGGTTTAAGTGAATGGTATGCAGACAACGTGAACTCACGCGGAGAATTATTTACCTTTATATGGAACGGAAGTGAAGAAAAAGCAAAATTGCTTAGCAAAAAGTCGGGCGAAAGAGTGAAATTTCGCTGGTTGGCAGATGAGGACAGTCAATATTTTTTTGAATTACGCATTCAGGTAGATGAGATTACCAAAGATGTTTCTATCATGGTGACCGATTTTGCTGAAGAAGATGAAATAGATGAAGGGAAAATGTTATGGGAAAATATGATATCAGACCTTAAACAAGTGCTTGGTTCAGTTTAAAAATCCTTTAATATATAGTACCTTTGCCCGTTTTTAAACGGGTTTTTTTATGGTAAATATTAACGGACAATTGTTTGAAGAAGATGAAGCCTCACTCTCTATCGCCAACCGTGGTTTTGCATATGGGGATGCTGTTTTTGAAACAATTCGGGTTATTAATGGCAGGATTATTTTTTGGGAAGACCACTACTTCAGGTTGATGGCCTCGATGCGTATTATGAGAATGGAAATTCCTCTTTCTTTCTCCCCGGAATTTCTTGAAGCAGAAATCTTACAAATTGTTCGGGAAAATAACCTTTTTGAAAGTCAGGCCAGATTGAAGTTTATTGTTTCTCGAAAACCGGGAGGATTTTACACTCCTGCAACAAATGAAATAGACTATTTAATTAACGCTCAATCTCTTCCGGATGCTTTCTACCTGCTTAACGATGATTTTTATGAGGTGGAGCTTTTTAAAGATCATTATGTGACTGCAGGACTGCTTTCTACTTTAAAAACTAACAACAAAGCGGTAAATGTGCTAGCGGGAATTTATGCAAGTGAGAATGACTATCATAATTGTTTGCTGCTTAATGAACAAAAAAATGTAGTAGAAGCTTTAAACGGCAATTTATTCCTGGTGGTCGGTAATGTAATCAAAACTCCGCCGTTAAAAGATGGCTGCTTAAAAGGGATAACCCGGGGAAAAATACTGGAGATCGTAAAAAAATTACCCGATTACAGAATTGAAGAGGCTTCGATATCTCCCTTTGAACTACAAAAAGCAGATGAGATGTTCATCAGTAATGTGGTGATGGGCATACAACCGGTGAGAAAATACCGTAAAAAAGAATATGCGACAGAAGTAGCCAAAACATTGGTTGGCCGGCTGAATACAATGGCAAGATTAAGCTAGTTATAGGAGGGATTCTCGGGAGCATTGGACCAGATCACATAATTGCCTCCCAATTGCATCATTTTGTCTTTCCAGAATGTGCGGGGTTTGCGGTTTAAAATATCTTTATGGTCATTGTTTTCTGCAACTATCCATGAGTGGGCATGAAGTTCTTCATTTAGTTGATCAAATTCCCAGCCTGAGTATCCCAGAAAAAATTTGATCTCGTTTTCACCAATTAGATCCTGGCTTATAAGCTCCTTAACCGCCTCAAAATTTCCACCCCAGTAAATCCCACTGGCGATCTCAATACTATCAGGGATTAGATCCGGAATTTTATGAATAAAGTAAAGATTATCCTGTTCTACAGGACCACCATTATAAACCTTGAAATTTCCTGAAACTTCTGGCAAAAGATCCCGAAGTGTAAAATCCAACTGCTTATTAAGAATAAAACCCACAGAGCCACTCTCTGTATGATCTGCAATTAGCACAACAGACCTATTAAAGGAGAGATCTCCTGTAATAGTAGGTTCGGCAATTAGAAGTAATCCTTTAGCAGGTTTAAGTGTAGTCATTCTTCAATAGTTTCTGCAAACTTTCATTTAAATTAAAAAAATAATGTACAGCTTCAAATGGAAGGGAAAAAAATTAACAAAAAAACTCTCCCTATTGGGAGAGTTTAGTATTTTGTTAGCTTTTGTGAGAATTAGTTCACAGCTTTCTGAAGATCTGCACCAGCTTTGAATTTTACAACATTCTTAGCTCCAATCTTAATTGTTTTACCGGTTTGAGGGTTTCTTCCTTCTCTTGCAGCTCTTTTAGAAACTGACCAGGAACCAAATCCTACTAATGAAACGCGATCTCCTTTTTTAAGAGATTTTTCAACATTCTCAAGAAAAGACTCAAGAGCTTTTTTTGCAGCTGCTTTAGAAATTCCGGCGTTTTCAGCCATTGCATCGATTAAATCTGTTTTGTTCATAATTTGAGTTTTTAATAGTTGTTGGTTAAACTTTTAATAATTTGCTCTACAAATTTATATGGAAAACTTTCCCATGCAAGTAATATCAAGGGAAAAGCCGAATATTGTTAATAACTTCAACAAATTGTTGATAACCTTTGTTGATTTTTTGGAAAATACGCTCATATCAGCATTCATGAGGCTTCAGACAACTTTAGCATTTGAATAAAATTCATAGCCGTTCAAAAGATCTTTTACAGCCAATTTTTTCTTTCCCGGGAGCTGGATTTCCTTCACTATATAAAATCCATTGTTACATGCAATTTTAACTTCTTTACCTTCCTGCACTACCTTTCCTATAGTATGAGCATGATCAGCCTTTTGTATGTCACCTGCGAACACCTTCATCATCATTTTATCATTGCCGTTCTCCAGAATTGTCCACGCCGTAGGGTAGGGGCTAAGGCCGCGAATTAAATCGTAAATAACTTTTAAAGGTTGATCCCAATCTATTCTGGTGTTCTCCCGGGTGAGTTTGTGGGCCGATTTTAATTCTGCAGCCTCTTTTTGTGATGTAGTTTTAACCGAACCTTGCTTAATAGCTTCAAGTGTACTTAAAATAAGTGTGGCCCCCGCTTCCATAAGCTTGTCGTGTAATCGCCCGGCACTCTCACCTAGTTCTATTTTAACTTTTTCCTGCATGATCATTTCACCGGTATCAATTTTTTTATCTATAAAAAAGGTTGACACTCCGGTTTCAGTTTCGCCGTTAATAATAGCCCAGTTAATAGGTGCTGCTCCCCGGTATTGTGGTAGGAGGGAGGCATGCAGATTAAAGGTGCCGTAGGTCGGCATTTTCCACACTGCTTCGGGTAACATTCTGAAGGCTACAACCACCTGCAGGTTTGCATTGAGGTCTTTTAATTCTTTAAGGAAAGCTTCAGCTTTAAGGTTAGCCGGTTGTAAAATTTTAAGGTTTTGTTTTTTAGCATATTCTTTTACGGCCGATTCCTGCAGCTTTCTTCCTCTTCCGGCAGGTCTATCTGGGGCTGTGATCACCCCAACCACATTATAGCCTGCTTCAACTATTGCCTGTAGGGAATGCACCGCAAATTCCGGCGTACCCATAAAAACAATTCTTAAGTCTCTCATAAATGTTTTAATTTATATTTATTAGCAGCAGTAGTGGCGAGAGCTCCTTTCTCTATCAGTAATCCTAATACCTTTATTATATGTTCTTCCGGAAAAGGCAAATTTTCGGCCATTTCCCTTGAGGAATACTCCCGATCTTCCAGGAGACCAATAATTGCAAAATAGATCTTTTTCATTCCCTCCCTGTCCAGTTTGGTTGTTACAGATTTACAAACAGAACATATTCCACAGGGATCAGTATTTTTTTCGCCAAAATAGTGCAGTAACTGTTCGCTCTTGCATTGTTTGTCATTATTGACATAGGCAAGAACCTGTTGTATTTTATCTTTTTTGGTTTTCTCCTGTAGTTTAATATAGGGAATCACAGGATTTATTGTAATGTCATCTTCCCTGGGCACCAAAAAGGTGACCCTGGTATCATGTTGATGATGTTCAAATTCAATAATACCTTCCTTATGGAGCTGCTGCAGCAATTTTGCAGTTTCTTGTGAAGAAGTGCCGGCTTTACCCGCTATTATTTCCAAATTTATATCCACAAGGCTGTCGAAAGCCCCACCATAAGTTCTTAAAGCAGCTTTGACAACAGGGTCGTACTGAGGATTTCCCTCTAAAAACCACGTGACTTTTTTACCCGAGATTAAAAACTGAAGACGGGTTTTCTTCTGAAATTGTTCCGATAACGTCAATACACTTACACGATCAAGCAGAAGCATTGCATTATAAGCGAGTAAAGTATTTAACTCATACTTTTGACAGAATTGGTAGAAGTTGAAATAATGTTCTTCACCTTCACCTTCACCGTAAGCAATCCTAAAATAAGAATTCAATTTTTTGTAAATCAGCTTCACAATATCTACTCCGGGAAGGGTGGCCAAAAATTGATTTTTTAAAAGGGGTATATCACTTTTGTTCGTCAGGACTACTGCCTTTGCTGGTTTACCGTCCCGGCCGGCTCTCCCTGCTTCCTGGAAGTAACTCTCAAGACTTTCAGGTAAGTTTATATGGATCACCGTGCGCACATTTGCCTTGTCAATTCCCATTCCAAAGGCACTGGTAGCTACCATAACCCGTTTTTCTTCCTTTAGCCATTGTTGTAGTCGGGAAGACTTTTCAGCTTTCGGGAGTCCCCCGTGGAAAGAGGTGGCAGAAATGCCCTTTTTGACAAGAAAATGTTCAAGTTCAATGGTAGCTTTCCTGGTGCGCACATAAATTATCCCTGCCTCGTCATGTTCCTTAAGCAACTGCTCCAGGTAATAGTTTTTATCTTCTACCTCTTTAACCATATAGGCAAGATTTTCCCTTCGGAAAGATTTCTGAAGCACTTTTACCTCCCTAAGCTCCAGTTGCTGTGCAATATCTTTCACTACCGGAAGGGTTGCCGTTGCAGTTAACCCTACAATATTAACTTCCGGCTTCAGCTCCCGAAGAAGGGCAATATTTCGGTAAGCGGGCCTGAAGTCGTGGCCCCATTGCGAGATACAGTGAGCTTCATCTACTGCGATAAGGTTCACCTGCATCTGCTTTATACGCTCCTGTACCAATTCCTGCTGAAGTCTCTCAGGAGATATATAAAGGAATTTATAATTCCCGTAAATACAGTTGTCCAGCATGGTATCAACTTCCTTAAAAGCAATTCCGCCGGTTAATGCCATGGCTTTAATATTCTTTGCCTGCAGCGCTTTTACCTGGTCTTCCATTAAAGCGACTAAAGGAGAAATTACAATACAAATACCGGGTTTCATGAGGGCCGGTATCTGGAAACAAAGGGATTTCCCGCCACCGGTAGGGAGAAGGGCGATCACATCCCGGTTTTCTAAAAGTTCTTGAATGATTTCTTTTTGCAAAGGCCTGAAATAGTCAAAGCCCCAATATTGCTTTAATATTTCTTCAGGCTTATTCAAGATGCTCCAGGATAAAGGAAGTTCGCTGAGCAATAGTGCCTTCAGGGACTTCTACAGCTTCATATCCATGAAAGGCGTAGCTGCGGGCAAGCTCATCATGTATCTCCACTGCCTGCTCATAGGTTTCGTAACGTTCGTTATCTTCAGTATAGATTTTCTTCCATGGCGGAAGAATAAAAACCTTGTCGTATATATATTCCCGGCATACACGGTTAAAGGCGGGAGGATAATCATTCCCGAAGTAATTCATATAAGCCACAACATCGGTGACGCCACGATCAAGGAAGACGATTTTTGAAGTTAACTTCTCCGCATCCTCATATTGCCGAATTCTTCCCTCAAGCAGGAGTTCGCTGAACAAAAGAGGATCTTTTAAAAATAACTGATCAATTCCCTTTTTTTGGGCCTCCCTGATGATCTCCCGAGAAACCTCATGGAAGCAGAAGTAACCATTTTCTTCCAAAGCTTGAATGACAGATGTTTTTCCTGTTCCCGGGCCGCCGGTGATTACGATCTTTCTGGTTTTCACGCGGCAAATTTCGACATTTGCATCCAATTTAAAAAATAGATTCTATAATGTATCTTTGCATTTGTAAGGAAGATGAAAATCATGAGCAAAGAACAGGAGCCAGAAGAATTTTACCGTAAGTTGAAGTCACAGTTGCTGGATACTACAGATTGGCCGGCAATTTATCTTTTCAAGTTTATTGTACCTACAGATAAAGAAAAAATAAGGGACGTAGAAGATATCTTTGATAATCTTGGAGCGGTGATCAACACCAAACAGTCTAAAAAAGGAAAATACACGAGTGTATCTGTAAATGTAAGGATGAAAAGCCCCGATACGGTTATAGAGAAATATAAAGAAGTAGGGCAAAAAATCGAAGGAGTGATCTCTCTGTAAATAATTGCAGGATAATTTGGTAGAGCCGCTTTTTTCCTGAATAATTTTTTTAATTTGCAGTCGATAAACTTCTGCAGTATATTATCACCTAATATTATTCATTTTGACAAACGAATTAGAATATAACTCCGAAAGGAGTAAACTTATTATTCCTGAATATGGAAGACATATCCAGAAAATGGTTGAACACGCTGTTGAGATCAAGGATGATGAAGAGCGAAATAAAGTAGCCAGGGCAATTATTGCTGTAATGGGAAATCTTAATCCGCACCTGCGTGACGTGCCCGACTTTCAGCATATGCTTTGGGATCAATTATTTATAATAAGTGATTTTGAACTGGATGTAGAAAGCCCGTTTCCCAAACCTTCACGGGAAATGCTCGAAGAAAGACCGGAGAGAATGACTTATCCCCAAAACTTTCCTAAATATCGTTTCTACGGAAATAATATTAAAAGAATGATCGATGAGGCGAATAAGTTTGAAGAGGGTCCGGAGAAGGAAGGTCTGGTATTTACTATCGCCAATCACATGAAAAAGTCTTATCTAAGTTGGAACAAAGATTCTGTGGATGATAAGGTGATCTTCGAACATTTAAGAGAATTAAGTGGCGGAAAAATTAACATTAAGCATACCGAAGAAGACCTTAGCCAGGCTTCAGAATTATTGAGAAGCAACAAAAAATTTGCCTCGAAAAAGCCGTCTAAAAAAACACATAACAGAGCGCGCAGCCGCAAACGTCATTAAAATCTAAATTTCTTTATGGGAACTTTTCAAATAGAGGGAGGGCATGCTCTAAAAGGGGAAATTCAACCTCAGGGAGCAAAGAACGAAGCCCTGCAAATTCTTTGCGCCGTATTGTTAACTCCCGAAAAAGTCACAATTAAAAATATCCCCGACATTCTCGATGTCAATAAACTAATTCACCTGCTAAAACAACTGGGGGTGAAGGTGGAAAAAATAGAAAAAGGAACCTACACCTTTGAAGCTAACGATCTTGATCTCAATTATCTTAAAAGTGAAAAATTCAAGGAAGAAGGCAGTGGCCTGCGTGGATCGATAATGATAGTGGGACCTATGCTGGCGAGGTTTGGACATGGATATATTCCACGTCCCGGAGGAGATAAGATTGGCCGAAGAAGACTGGACACACACTTTGAAGGTTTTATTAAACTTGGAGCCGACTTTCGTTATAATAAAGAAGAGCGATTTTACGGAGTGGAGGCGCCCAATGGTTTAAAAGGAACTTATATGTTGCTTGAAGAAGCCTCGGTAACCGGAACTGCAAATATTGTAATGGCAGCTGTACTGGCCCAGGGAAAGACTACCATTTATAATGCAGCCTGTGAACCGTACCTTCAACAACTTTGCAGTATGCTTAATAGCATGGGAGCAAAGATCTCGGGCGTGGGATCAAACCTGTTGGAAATTGAAGGAGTAGATTCATTGAAGGGTTGTACCCACACTATCCTGCCCGATATGATCGAGATTGGCTCATGGATTGGACTTGCCGCGATGACCAAGAGTGAGATCACCATCAAGAATGTGGGATGGAAGCATTTAGGAGTTATCCCGTCCACCTTTAAGAAACTCGGAATTCAACTGGAGCAAAGAGGAGATGATATTTTCATTCCTGCTCATACCAATGGTTACGAAGTACAAAGTTTTATTGACGGCTCGATCATGAGTATTAGTGATGCACCATGGCCTGGCTTTACCCCAGATCTCCTGAGTATTATGCTGGTGGTAGCCACTCAAGCTAAAGGAGATGTTCTTATCCACCAAAAGATGTTTGAAAGCCGTCTTTTCTTTGTGGATAAATTAATAGATATGGGCGCTAAGATCATCCTTTGTGATCCCCACCGCGCTACTGTAATTGGCCACAATTTTAAGTCTCAGCTTAAAGCGACTACAATGGTTTCCCCCGATATTAGAGCCGGAATTTCCCTGCTAATTGCAGCACTTTCTGCAAAGGGAACTTCAATAATTCATAATATTGAACAAATTGACCGGGGTTATGAAAACATCGATGAGCGCCTGCAGGCAATTGGGGCAAGGATAAAGAGAGTAGCTTAAGGAGGATTTAAGGTTCAAGGTTTAAAGAGCCAAGAACCAGGATTCAAGAATTTGGATATAGAAAAAGGCTGGCGGAAAATCCTTTTCCACCAGCCTTTTTCTATGGCTTTACATTATACAATAATAACTATACAATATACATTTGTCCTAGTGGCTTTGCATTTCAGCTTTACGTTTTTTGAGTTGCTTTTCGAGATCTTTAACCGTCTCGGCGGCTGCGGCTTCAAAACTATCAGCATTTGAAGATGCATGAATTTTGGGCCCCGGTAGACTTAAATCTATCGCGCAAACTTTGCCTTCTCCATTAGTGGATTTCTGTTCTTTGAACATAACATCTGCGGAAATGACCCAGTCGTATTTATTTTCAAGTTTATCCAGTTTTCTCTGAACGAGTTGCTCGGCCGAACTTTTTGATTCTGTGTTTACAAATTGAATGTTTGTCTTCATAATCTCCTTTTTAATTTATTAATCATAAGATACCAAATTTGCAGGTAACTTGCGGTAGTTTATAAAAAATATAACGTTCTAAAATGGCATTTTTGAGTATACTTTTACTTTGGAAGTTTAGAAGTGATTTCTATAAATTTTACCTCCCCATTGTCCTGAAGTGCATACTCGTAGATTGACTTTCCCTGCACATGCCCATCATCATAAACAGCCAACACCCAGTCTTCGGTAATTACCTGCACCTCCCGGAATTCCATAGTGCCGCCAAGCACTGCTTTTATTGGTATTAAATCTTCCTGCTGTTTCAAAGCCTCAATTATATGTTCTTCAGGATCATTAATATTTTCAAATTCCTTTCCGAAGTAAACAGTGTGATCAATGGAGTTTTGAGCTGTTTCCCTTAGGCTCAAAAGGGAATCATTTAACTGCTCCTGACGACTGAGTTCCAGTGATAATGAATCAATTTTAGAATTATCGACCTGGATTTCACGGTCATCATTTTTGCAGCCGGTGAAAAACACCAAAAAGAGGATCAGAAATCCTCTTTTTGAAAGGTATGATTTACAGATCATAGATGTTATTATAAGGATTTCCGGGAGTCACAAAGAATTCACCGGTCACATAACGAAAATCACGCCCTATTCCTGCAATTTTCTTTAGGTCTTCCTCCTCCAGGTTTACTTTTATGCTTCCCAGATTTGAAATAATATGGTCTTTGGTGGTTGACTTGGGGATTACTGCCGTGCCACGTGCAACAGCCCATTTTATGAGTACCTGGGCAGGAGAAACATTATGTTTTTTAGCTACTTCTATAATTGCCGGTTCCTTTAGAAGTGAAGGTTCATTTTCGGCTTTCATTTTTTCACTACGGTCACTACTTCCCAGGGGAGAGAAGGCTGTACAGTGAATATTGTTTTCCTGACAGAACTGCAAAAGCTCCGGCTGCGGTAAGAAAGGATGCAATTCAACCTGATTCATTTCAGGAATTTCTGTTGTTTTTGACATAAGATCATTCAGCTTTTTACTGCTGAAATTAGATACTCCTATATGCTTTACAAGCCCCTGTTTTTTAGCTTCGATCATGGCATTCCAGGTCTCGATAATGGGAACTTCCTCCAGGGAAAGATAATCTTCATCCTTGGAAGGAAATGACACTCGATGTTTAAAAGCTACGGGCCAGTGAATCAGGTAAAGGTCTAGATAATCGAGCTGTAGATCTTTTAAAGTCTGCTTAAGGGCAGGGATTACATGTTCTTTTCTGTGAGAATCGTTCCATAATTTGGAAGTAACCCATACATCTTCTCTTTTGATCTTACCCCCGGAAAAAATTTCATTGAAAGCCCTGCCAATTTCAGCTTCATTGCCGTAAGTTGCCGCACAATCAATGTGACGATAGCCATTATTTAAAGCAATTTTTACTGCTTCTTCAACTTTTCCTTTTTCAGATTTCCAGGTGCCGAGGCCGATAGCCGGCATTTTATCTCCGTTCTTAAATTTAAGTGTTTCCATGTTTTCAATTTAATACCTTAAAATAAGGAGGAAAACGCGGCTACCAAAGGATTTGAGCAGGTTTAGGAAAAGTTTAATGTTCAAAAAATTTAGAAGTACGAAGGTAGAGGTACGAATTTTTGAAGAATCAAGAATTTATGATTAGAATAAAAATTTTGAATCCTGAACCATTGTTGCCCGATTAATAAAAATAAATATTCCAGAAACCATCTGCTAGTACTGATCCAACATTCACTTTCGCTGTTTGAGGAGGTGGTTTTATGATTTTAATTTTTCAAATTATAGTTTACAGGATATTATATACAAGTCTTGGCTCTAGATTCCAGAAGCGGAGCGATCCTGATTCTTTTCTCGGACAACAATGATCCTGAACCTTAAATTTTGAATTCAGGATTAACGTCTTGGATGAAACTCCTCCATCACCTTGCGCAAGTGAGAGCGATCCAGGTGGACGTAAATTTCGGTTGTAGTGATGCTTTCGTGCCCCAGCATTTGCTGAATTGCTCTAAGATCGGCTCCATTTTCCAGCAGGTGAGTGGCAAAAGAATGCCTGAAGGTGTGCGGACTTATTTTCTTTTTGATACCCGAGGCAGTAGAAAGTTGTCTTATAATAGTGAAGATCATCGCACGGGTGAGTTTTTTTCCGCGGCGATTTAAAAATAATGTGTCTTCATGCCCTTTTTGGATGTCCTGATAGGATCTTACATACTCACGGTAGAGATTAATATACTTTTGTGTAGCTTCAGCAATAGGTACAAACCTCGATTTGCTTCCTTTTCCGATTACTTTAATGAATCCTTCCTTAAAGAACAAATCACTTAGACGTAGATCTATAAGTTCAGAAACTCGTAAGCCACAGCCATAGAGAGTTTCGAGGATGGCACGATTGCGTTCTCCTTCGGCCTTACCTAAATCAATTGCAGCGATGAGAGCATCAATTTCTTCAGTAGAAAGAGTATCGGGAAGTTTTCGTCCGGTCTTTGGGGATTCAATAAGCTCTAAAGGATTAGTCTTTCGGTAATCTTCAAAAACCAGATAATTAAAGAAACTGCGCAGACCTGAAATTATCCTTGACTGGGAGCGGGCATTCACGTTTTTTGCGAGGGAATAAACAAATTGTTGCACCTCCTCTTCAGAAATGGAGACAGGAGATTCATGAATATTATTAGCATATATCCATTTAATCAGTTTCTCCACGTCTAAAGAATAATTTTCAATAGTATTTGCAGATAGTCCCCGCTCAATTTTGAGGTAATGAGAGTAATCTTTTAAAGCGTTTTCCCAGTTCACAGGCCAAAGATAGGTGCTAAAAGTAAGGATTTACGAGTACTTTAAGACAATGTGAGTTTTTCTTAACACTATGCCCCCTACATTTGTCGGGAACTTTAAAACATAGAATTATGAAAAAGTCAATTTTATTTATCGCAGCAATGGTTTTAAGTACCACGTTTGTAGCTGCACAGGAATTCGTCTACTTTGGAGCTAAGGGAGGGGTGAACTTCTCCAACTTCTCTGGAGACGGATGGTCAGATTTTGATGATGGAAGCGCAAGAACAGCATATCATTTAGGTTTAGTTGCCGAAGTGCCGGTTTCTGACCGATTTTCTATTCAGCCCGAGGTGCTGTATTCTGCACAGGGTTATGATATTGTTCGACGGGAGAATGATGAAGACCTGGAGCATAAACTAGATTATGTCACAGTTCCTGTTCTGGCCAAGGTTTATATCTTTAGAGGATTAAGTCTGGAGGCCGGTCCCCAGTTTGGATTTCTTGCGAACCACGAAGTAGGGACAGGTGAGAATGATGTAGAACTTCCAGATGATAACATCAATAATTTTGACCTGAGTCTTGGTCTTGGAGCATCAGTCAAACTCAGTAATTTCTTTATTTATGGACGTTATAATGCTGGTATGACCGATGTTTATGATATTGAAGGCGTAGATGTCAAAAACTCTGTAGTTCAGGCGGGAATAGGATTATGGTTCTAATCCTAATTGCAATTACTATAAAGAAGGGCAGTATTTACTGCCCTTTTTCTTTGGGTTGGAATCAAATGATAGTAAGAATTACCTTTCTAATTTATTTTAACAAATCGATTAATGTAATATCTAAATACCTAATTTAGTGATAGATAACCAATTAAATCTTTAATTATGAAAAAATACTTATATACTTTCCTTTTTCTGGCGTTAGCTTTTTCTTCAACTTATGCTCAGGGAGATATCCGTTTAGGGGTAAACGCAGGACTTCCTTTAGGCGATGCGGCTGATATATCCAGTTTTGGCCTTGGAGCAGATGTGGCATATCTTGTTGGAATGGGAGATACCTTTCAGGTGGGACCAATGGTTGGCTATAGCCACTTCTTTGGAGAAGATTTGGATCTGGGTGGTGGAAATTCTATAGAGCTGGATGATATTCAATTTCTTCCTTTGGCTGCCACTGCAAGATTTAGTCTTATGACCCTGGAACTCGGTGCTGATGTAGGATACGCATTGGGTATAAACGAGGGGAATGATGGTGGGTTTTACTATAAGCCAAAAGTAGGATTTAATCTGTTTGGACTTGCACTTATAGCTTCTTATACCGGGATTAGCCGGGATGGCGGTACTTTTTCTTCTTTAAATCTTGGAGCTGAATTCCGCTTGTAAATGATTTAAAATTATACAGCAGAATAACTTTTGATATAAAACGGAAACTTCGGTTTCCGTTTTTTTATTTTTTACATTTACCTTTATGAAAATAATAATCATTAACGGACCAAATCTAAACCTGCTAGGCAACCGGGAACCGGGAACTTATGGTAAGGAAACCTTCGAAACTTACCTTCAAAAGTTAAAAGAAAAATATCCTGATGTAGAATTCAGTTACTTCCAGTCAAATATCGAGGGTGAACTTATTGGCCGTCTTCAAGCAGCAGACGGAAATTTTGACGGAATAATTTTAAATGCCGCTGCTTATACCCATACCTCAGTCGGAATTGGAGATGCAGTAAAGGCTATTGCAACTCCCGTGGTTGAAGTTCATATCTCCAACACTTCTGCACGGGAGGAATTTCGCCATCGCTCTTTCATTGCTCCCAATGCAAAAGGAGTCGTCCTCGGTTTTGGGTTGCAGAGTTATGAGCTGGCTCTTTTGAGTTTTGAGTAACCTGATCCTGTTTATAAGTATTTGATCGTTGTATACGACCATTTGATCCAATATAATCTCAATTTTTAGTTTGCTATTTATTTTTGAAGATATTTGCAGCCTAACTTAAATCATATTAATTATGAAAAAACTATTGATTATCGCTGCGGTCTTTTTATCCGCTGGGACACTTAGCGCTCAGGAATTTGTTGAATTCGGAGCTAAAGGAGGGTTGAATTTCGCTTCTTTAAGTGGAGATGAAACTGAAGGTCTTGATGGTGTGACAAGTTTTCATTTAGGACTGTTAGCTGAATTTCCCTTGACCGATAAATTTTCAGTTCAGCCGGAAGTTCTTTATTCTGGGTTAGGAGCATCAGCTTCAGAGGGCGACGCGACCTTGAAATTAGATTACATAAGTGTTCCGGTAATGTTGAAATACTATGTTATGAATGGGTTATTTTTAGAGGCTGGTCCACAAATTTCATTTAACGTAGTTGCTGAAGCAGAAGAGGATGGAGAAACTGGTGAAGTAGAAAATATTAAATCTACAGATTTTGGTGCAGGTGTTGGAGTAGGGTACGAGCTTCCCATGGGTCTGTTATTTGATGCAAGATACGTCCTTGGCTTTTCGAACATATGGGATGGGGAGCTAGACGGCAGTGATTTCAGTCAAAAAAATAATGTGATTCAACTTTCCGTAGGATTTAAATTTTAAGACTATTTGACCTTACTAAAAAGTGAAAACTATGTTTTCGCTTTTTTTTTGGTTTTTCTTTACCTTCGGAAAATGAAAAAAGCCTTTTTAAACTGGAGTTCGGGGAAAGATGCGGCCTATGCGCTTTATCTTTTGCAGCAGGCCGATAATTTTTCCATTGAAAAGCTGGTAACGACGATTAATTCTGAAAACAACAGGATATCCATGCACGGTTTGCGACAGGAGCTTTTAATGGAGCAGGCTAAGATTATTGGGATACCCCTTCAAATTATTTCCCTTGACGGAAATGTTTCTATGGATACCTATAACCGGATCATGGAAAAGGAAACCGGAAAATTAAAGTCAGAGGGATTTACCCACAGTGTTTTTGGTGATATTTTTCTTGAAGACCTAAAACAGTATAGGGAGCAGCAGCTTCAAAAAGTGGATTTGCTACCGGTCTTTCCGCTGTGGAAAAAGGACTCCGCTGCTTTAATGAAGGATTTTCTTGCTTCAGGATTTAAAGCGATTACAGTAAGTGTAAACGCCAAAGTTCTGGATCAATCTTTTTGCGGAAGGATCATAGATCAGGATTTTCTGTCCGACCTTCCTGAAGGGGTGGATCCGGCGGGTGAGAATGGCGAATTTCACAGCTTTGTCTTTGATGGCCCAATATTCAAGGAGCCGGTGACCTTCCAAAAAGGGGAAATTGTGGAGCGTTCTTTTGATCCTGCTAAAACTAAAAAAGAAAATTGCTTTAAAGAGGAACAGGAAAGCTGGGATACCAAGTTTTATTACTGCGATCTATTTAGTTAATAGTTTTTGAAAAATAGTTATTAGGAGCTTGTGGACTTCAGAGGATTATTTAATCCAGTTCACCATGACCTTTAACCCAATTAACCAATCACCATTCACCAATCCCTCAATTAACACAAATTTATCCTCCTCTTCTGTGAATTAATGGCGCTATCAATTAAATTAGGCCATGGAAAGGCAACATGTGAGAAAAGGATTTATTTTTAAAAAGTTTGAGGAAGAGAATATTCCTCCATTTGATAAGCTCTTTGAGATCTTCAAAGAACTCATTACCCATACATCCGGTGATTTTGATGAAGCCATAGATTGGCTCGGACAATTAGACGTTGAGTACAAACTAACCGATGAGAATTACACCATTGATGACTTTATTGAAGACCTGAAAAAGAAAGGATATATCCGGGAGGAGATTGATGGTGGTGGAGGAATGGCTATTACTGCCAAGACCGAAAGAGCTATTAGACAGCAGGCACTAAACCAGATCTTCGGAAAACTGCGTAAAAGTAGATCGGGCAACCACAATACAAAACAGTCCGGGCTGGGAGATGAACATACTGGAGAATTCCGAAATTACAATTTCGGAGATTCCCTGGATAAAATTTCGATGACCGAATCTCTAAGAAATGCACAGATCCAGCACGGAGCAGATGATTTTCGAATGACCGAGGATGACCTGGTCGTTGAGGAAACCCATCATAAAAGCCAGATGAGCACAGTGCTCATGATTGATATAAGCCATAGTATGATCCTGTATGGTGAAGATCGTATTACTCCGGCGAAAAAAGTCGCTATGGCTCTGGCCGAGCTTATTACTACGCGTTATCCGAAAGACACATTAGATATTCTTGTTTTTGGTAATGATGCTTGGAGGATTTCAATAGGCGATTTGCCTTACCTGCAGGTAGGGCCTTACCATACGAATACTGTTGCCGGTCTTGAACTGGCTATGGATTTACTGCGTCGCAAGCGAAACACAAATAAGCAGATCTTTATGATAACCGATGGTAAACCCAGCTGCCTTAGGGAACGCGACGGTAGTTATTACCAGAATAGTGTAGGACTGGATCCATACATTATTGAAAAGTGTTATAATGCTGCCAGCCAGGCAAGAAAACTACATATTCCTATTACTACCTTCATGATTGCACAGGATCCTTACCTGGAGCGGTTTGTTAGGGAATTTACGCAGGCAAATCAAGGGAAGGCCTTTTTTACCGGACTAAAAGGTCTGGGCGAAATGATTTTTGAAGACTACGAGACTAACCGCAAGAAACGCATCAAAGGATAAAATACTATAGGCTCGAAAAGGCCTTTTTAAAACATAAATTTTGCAGAACATGGATATAGAGAAGCTCAAAACATTTGGAAGCTTGAAGAAGTTTGGTTATCAAAGCAAGAGTATAAAAACTGAATTAAGGCAAAACCTGCTGAACAAAATAAGAAAGAATGAACCCACTTTTGAAGGGATACATGGTTATGAAAACACTGTAATACCTGAACTGGAGCGCGCAATACTTTCAAAACACAATATCAATTTTCTTGGCCTAAGAGGACAGGCTAAAACCCGACTCGCAAGGATGATGGTCAATCTTCTGGATGAGTGGATCCCAATAGTGGAAGGCTCTGAGATCAATGATGATCCTTTTAATCCAATTTCAAGATATGCCCGAGAGCTGCTGGAAGAGAAAGGGGATGAGACCCAAATCTCCTGGGTTCACAGAAATGAACGTTTTTTTGAAAAGCTTGCCACTCCCGATGTGACAGTAGCCGATATCATCGGAGATGTGGATCCCATAAAAGCTGCAAACCTGAAACTGAGCTATGCCGATGACCGTGTGATCCACTACGGAATGATCCCCCGTGCCAACCGTAGCATTTTTGTGATCAACGAGCTGCCCGATCTACAGGCGAGGATCCAGGTGGCACTTTTCAATATTTTGCAGGAAGGAGATATACAGATTCGTGGATTTAAGCTGAGACTACCATTGGATATGCAATTTATTTTTACTGCCAATCCCGAAGACTACACAAACCGCGGGAGCATAGTTACTCCATTAAAAGACAGGATTGGATCTCAAATCCTTACTCACTATCCAATGGATGTAAAGACTGCGAAAAAGATCACTCAGCAGGAAGCTAAATTTGATAAGGAGCAAACCGAAATGGTTCAGGTTCCGGAACTGGCCAAAGATCTTTTGGAACAGATAAGTTTTGAGGCCCGGGATCATGAATATATTGATTCACGAAGTGGAATAAGCGCAAGGTTAAGTATTACGGCCTATGAAAATCTGCTAAGTACTGCAGAAAGGAGAGCTGTGAAAAATGGAGAAGAAAAGACACTATTAAGATTTGGAGATTTTCTTGGAGTCATACCTTCCATTACTGGTAAAATTGAGCTGGTCTATGAAGGAGAGCAGGAGGGAAGCGCTTTCGTAGCACAGGAGCTTATTGGGGAAGCTGTAAAAACATTATTTCCGACTATGTTCCCCAAGATAGAAAAGCTTCAGAAACCAGATGCCGAGGATCCTTATTCAGAAATCGTGGAATGGTTCTTTTCTGAAAGTGGATTTGAGCTACTCGATGAAACTTCAGATAAAGAATATAAGAGAGCTCTGGATTCGATTCCTGCGCTGGAGAAGCTTGTGAACAAGCATCAGCCAAATGTTTCTCAAGAGGATAAGTATTTTCTGAAAGAGTTTGTTCTTTGGGGATTAGTGGAATACAAAAAACTCAATAAGTTCCGCTTTGCTGAAGGTATGCAATTCAAGGATATTTATGGTAGCTATATTGAGGGTTTAAGGAATAATGAGTAAGAAGAATCTAGAGCCTAGAAACTAGAATCTAGACTTTCACAAAGATCTCTATAAGATACCTAAGTAGAACTTAAAGATAAAACCCTTCGAAAATTTTTTCGAAGGGTTTTATCTTTAGTCTAGTCTCTAGAATCTAGTTTCTAGTCTCTCAATAAGATCTACAAATGAATTACTTCCCCATAGGCATCAGCCACTGCTTCCATTACCGCTTCACTCATAGTTGGGTGAGGGTGGATGGCTTTTAGTACCTCATGTCCTGTGGTTTCCAGTTTGCGTCCAAGAACCGCTTCAGCGATCATATCGGTAACGCCGGCACCAATCATGTGGCAGCCCAGCCATTCTCCATATTTCGCATCAAAAATTACTTTAACGAATCCGTCGGGAGTACCGGCAGCTTTTGCTTTTCCGGAAGCCGAGAATGGAAATTTCCCAACCTTCAGTTCATATCCTGCTTCTTTAGCTTGTTTTTCGGTCATTCCCACAGAAGCGATTTCAGGCGTTGCGTAAGTACAACCGGGGATATTTCCGTAGTCAATTGGCTCAACATGCATTCCTTTGATCTTTTCTACACAAGTGATCCCTTCCGCAGAAGCAACGTGGGCAAGAGCAGGTCCTGCAACTACATCTCCAATTGCATAAATTCCCTTTACGTTAGTTTCGTAGTACTGGCTAACAACAATTTTATCTTTATCGGTTTTGATGCCTAGCTCTTCAAGCCCGATATTTTCAAGATTGGATTTAATGCCTACGGCTGAAAGTACAACTTCGGCTTCGAGGGTTTCCTCTCCTTTTTTGGTCTTAACCTTAGCTTTTACAAGATCTCCTGAAGTGTCAACACTTTCAACAGCAGAACCGGTCATTACCTTGATTCCGGCTTTTTTGAAACTCCGCTCAAACTGTTTTGAAATTTCCTCATCTTCAAGCGGCACCAGGTTTGGGAGATATTCTACAACAGTTACCTCAGTTCCCATGGTATTATAAAAATGAGCAAACTCAACTCCAATGGCACCAGACCCTACTACGATCATAGATTTTGGTTGCTTCTCAAGGCTCATCGCCTCGCGGTAACCTATTACTTTCTTTCCATCCTGCGGAAGGCCGGGAAGCTCTCTTGAACGTGCACCGGTGGCAATAATTATATGATCTGCAGAGTATTCGGACTTCTTATCGTTCTTATCTGTAACCTCGATCTTTTTTCCTTGTTTTAATTTTCCGAAACCGTCGATAACATCGATCTTGTTCTTCTTCATCAGGAATTGAACCCCTTTGCTCATGCTATCGGCTACATTTCGGCTACGCTTAATAACGGCACCAAAATCCTTTTCGGCTTTCTCTACTTTTAGTCCGTAGTCTTCTGCATGATTGAGGTATTCAAAAACCTGGGCACTTTTTAAAAGCGCTTTAGTGGGGATACAACCCCAGTTAAGGCAAACTCCACCAAGATTCTCCTTTTCTATAACCGCGGTTTTGAAACCCAACTGCGATGCACGAATGGCAGTCACGTATCCACCGGGACCACTTCCTAAAACTATAACGTCATATTTACTCATATTCGGAATTTTTTGTAACTGAATTTAAAGACAGCGAATTTACGGAATTTAACCTTAAAGCAAAAGTATATGATTTCAGGAATTACCTATAAAAAAGACCTTTTTAGCACCTTTCCACAAAAAAATTCCTTTCTCCCGACGGGAAAAAGGAATTTTAGTTAAAAAGGGGGATTCGGTTACTTTAAATCAAGCGCCTGCATTACGGCATCATGATCTGAAAAATCTATGCTCATTTCATCAACAAACTCCGATGGTACTACTACAAACTTGAAGTATTGATTTTGTAGATAATCTTCATCTAAGGTTGCCAGATCAAAGTTTCCGGTTATAACTATCTCCACGTCTTCATCTGTATGATTAAAAGAGTACTGGATAATCCTTCCGTCATTTAAAAAATACGATTTTGGCAGTAAACTCCATGTCTCCACATCACCTATAACCTCCAGTCTATAAGCTAAAATGGCGTCAGATTCGAAAACTTCAACATCTGCAGGAATTTCAAAATAATGATTATACAGATTAAAATCACTGTCAAAATCAAAACTTCTTGCAGTAAGGTCTCCAAATGTCTGTCCCAGTATATTAATTCCGGGTTCTCCCGGTGGTCCCGGTGGTCCCGGCTCATCACTGGAGCAGGAAGTAAGGCTAAAGGCTATAAAAGCGAATAATAATGTTATTTTTTTCATGTTTATTGGGATTTAGATTCAAATTCTATACTTGCCGAGTTAACGCAGTAGCGTTGCCCGGTCTCTGAGGGACCATCGTCAAAAACATGCCCGAGATGGCTGCCGCAATTTGCGCATAAGATCTCTGTGCGTATCATTCCAAAACTCCTGTCCTGCACGTATTCTATCGCACCTTCTTTGGCATCATCAAAACTGGGCCAACCGCAATTACTCTCAAATTTTTGATCACTTTCAAAAAGTTCTGCATTACAGGCCGCACAGCGATATGCCCCTTCCTGGAAATGCATGTTGTACTTACCGGAGTGGGGCGCTTCTGTTCCTTTTTCTCGCAAAACACGATATTGCTCATCTGAAAGCTTTTTTCGCCATTCAGATTCTGAACGTTCTATAGGATATTTTTTGACCATTTTTAGACTGTTAGACTGTTAGACTGTTAGACTGTTAGACTGTTTGTTTTAAAATTAAATAATATGAATGGTAGGCACTCTTAAACAATTGGTAAACTTTCTACCTGTTATCACTCTCCGGAAGAAAATTCATTGCCACGCCATTAATACAGTGTCGCTTGCCGGTGGTGTTTTTGGGGCCATCATTAAACACGTGTCCAAGGTGTCCACCGCATTGGGCACAAACAACCTCAGTGGCCGGGAATCCTCCCGTTCTGTCCGGGCGATAATCAACATTGCTTTCGCTAACAGGGCGGTCAAAGCTTGGCCAGCCGGTCCCGCTTTCAAATTTATTTTTGGTTTCGTAAAGTTCATTTCCGCAGGCTGCACAGACGAAAGTGCCGGGTTGTTCTATACGGTTCAACTCGCTGGAAAAAGCTTTTTCAGTTCCTTTTTGCCGCAATACCTTATATGCTGCAGGGCTTAATTCTGCTTTCCACTGGGCCTCGGATTTTGAAACCGGATACTCTTTTTGGTTTTTTGAATCCTGGGCATGACTGTTACAACTAAGGAGTAGTAATGAAAAAATGGCAATAAAAATGCGCTGCATGGTTCTTTTTTACCTGAAGATGCAAGAACTATACCGAAAGAAATTTAATGATTTTATTAATAACATCCTGATTCCCTAATATTCTACGGTGACCAAGACCTTTTGTGGTTAAAATCTCACTATTTTCAAGTTTTTCATGGATCTCATAAGCCGAATTGATCCTTACGTCAACATCATCCTCGTCATGTACGACCAGGGTAGGGGTTTTCACTCCTTCCGCAGAAACAGCACCCGAAAGAGTATCCATGTCTACTCCAAATTTGTGGTCGAAGTATGATTTCATTTTACCAGCCACCTTTTCATTCATTTTCATGTTATAGGCAAATTCTTTGGTAATGCGGGTAACGCTGTTTGCCGTACCTATGATCACGAGCTTTTTTACAGTCAGTCCGTCGGAAACGGCTTTCAGAGAAGCCATTCCACCCAGGGAATGACCAATAACAGCTTCAAATGGTCCGTATTTTTTTTCAAGAATCTCGATAGCTTCAATGAAGTGCGGCATCATGCTCGTCTTGCCTGCAGCTTTACCATGTGCCGGGGCATCAAAACTTACTATAGAGTAACCTGCTTTGACAAGCTCTTCGGCCATAACGGCGAGTTGCGTTCCCCTGCCACTCCAACCATGGGCCAATAATATCTTTTTCGAAGAATTGCCGTATTGATATACTACTATTTCCCGTTGGTAATGAGGGAGTATCAATTTTTTCTGTTTACTTTCTCTATCCATTTTCTTTTCCCGTTCAGGAAGCTTATACCTGAATGGGGTAAGAAAAAGTTTGGCCGCAAACCTGCTGGCAAGGAACGGAGATATCTTTGTAAGGATTTTTCCGGCGGCCAGAACGTAAGAAGGTACCAACAGCCTTTGTACCGGAGTTTTATCTTTATATTGTGTTGTCATAAAGGGAAAAAGCCTGCAAGATACAAATATGAAACCTTACCAGACAAAGCTTTAGAAGGGTTTTCAAATTTGGCAGGTATTTTGTTAAACCTAATCTAAAGCTTCAAGTGGAGCAGGGTCGATTTAGTAACTTTAACAAAAATCATTTATTATGAAACTTAGACAAATTACAATAGTGGTTAGTTTACTACTGCTTATGGCAGGATGTAAAACAAACCCTTTTACAGGTGAAAGAAATTTGAATTTTGTTTCCAATTCCCAGATCTTCCCTGCGGCTTTTCAGCAGTATGAAGAAGTACTGGCACAAAATGAGGTAGTTCGTAATACTCAAGAAGCAAATATGATCAAAAACGTAGGCAGGAAAATAGCAGTTGCTGCCGAAAGATTTTTGGATGCAAACGGCCATCCCGGTTATCTTGATGATTATCAATGGGAGTTTTCTCTTCTTAAGGATGATGACCAGGTAAATGCATGGGCTATGCCGGGAGGTAAAATTGCCTTTTACACCGGTATTATGCCTATTGCACAAGATGAAACCGGAGTTGCAGCTATTATGGCCCATGAGGTGGCTCACGCCGTGGCAAATCACGGAGCGCAGCGTATGAGTGCAGCCCAGTTACAGCAGGTTGGCGGTGCTGTAGTAGGAGCTGCAGCCGGAGGCCGAAGCGAGAGCACACAGCAAATCATTGCACAAGCATATGGTTTAGGTTCAAACCTTGGTGGAATGCTGCCTTTTAGCCGAAGCCACGAAAGTGAGGCAGACAGAATTGGGCTTACCTTGATGGCTATGGCGGGATATGATCCCACTGAGGCTGCCAACTTATGGAGAAGAATGGCTCAGGAAAGTGGAGGACAGGCACCGCCCGAATTCCTAAGTACCCACCCTAATCCACAGACAAGGATCAATAATATTGAAAAATGGGCTCCCGAGGCTAAAGCCGAGGCACGAAAATATGGGGTTACTACCTTTAAATAGGAATCTCAAAAAAACAGTATTTTAGGAGCTGCCAATTTTGGCAGCTCTTTTTATTTGCACTTATATGAAAGAACTCCCGAAAGGAAGTAAAAAATTGCTCAAGGCATGGGCTTTCTACGACTGGGCTAATTCTGTGTACAGCCTCGTAATTGCCTCTACAATTTTCCCCATTTTTTACGCTGCTCTTACTATAGTAAAAAATGATAAAGGAGAAGTAGTGCAAGATTCCGTGCAACTGCTGGGCTTTGATTTTAATAATGATTCCCTTATAAGTTATGTTACTGCAATGGCCTTCATGGTAGTGGCTGTGATTAGTCCTTTTCTTTCGGGCATTGCAGATTATGTGGGCAACAAAAAGAATTTTTTGAAATTCTTTTGCTACCTGGGAGCTCTGTCATGTATTGGTTTGTACTGGTTTACTATAGAGAATTTGTGGTTTGGCCTCACTTGCTATTTTCTGGCTCTTGTGGGTTTTTGGGCAAGCCTGGTATTTTATAACTCTTACCTTCCTGATATTGCATTTCCCGAACAGCAGGATAAGGTGAGTGCAAAAGGTTTTTCAATGGGTTATATTGGAAGTGTGATCCTATTGATTCTTTGTTTAATGATGGTACTAAATTATAAATGGTTCGGTTTTGAAGATGAGAGCATGCCTACCCGTTTATCTTTTGTACTTACGGGAATTTGGTGGATGGGGTTCAGTCAAATCACCTATTATTATCTTCCGAAGGGAAATAAAAAGGAAAAACTCACCCGGGATGTACTATTAAATGGATTTAAAGAAATAAAAATGATCTGGAGATCATTTGAAAACAATCCGAGGTTAAAAAAGTATTTGCGGGCATTCTTTGTTTACAGCATGGCGGTACAGACAGTAATGCTAGTGGCTACATATTTCGGTATTGAAGAGGTAAACTGGACAGGACAGGATGCAACTACAGGTTTAATTGTCAGTATCCTTTTAATTCAGTTGGTGGCGATAGCAGGAGCAAACATTACCTCCCGTCTTTCTGCAAAAATGGGGAATATTCAGACGCTTATTCTTGTGAATGTTTTCTGGATTGGTATTTGTATTTACGCCTTTTTTGTTGAAACTCCATTTCAATTCTACATTGCTGCAGGACTTGTGGGACTGGTAATGGGCGGAATCCAGACACTTTCCCGCTCTACCTATTCCAAAATGCTTCCTGAAGGTACTCTTGATACCACCAGTTATTTTAGTTTTTACGATGTTTCAGAAAAGATAGGGATTGTTATTGGTATGTCGCTCTACGGAATAGTGGCTCAGGTTTTTGGTAGCATTAGGTTTTCGGTTCTTTTCCTAACACTCTTTTTTGTTATCGGTGTTATTTTATTGCTGAAGGTTCCCCGTACCGGAAAACTGGCAAAAAAATAAGCGGCTTAAAAACCCCTTTTTGACACTGCAATGGGTGAGGTCTTTAAGCCGCTTTAATTAACGTAACCTCTAGTTCTTACTTATAGATCCCGAACCCAGGGTTCTAAAATCTTCTTTCTTTGGATTCCCGCGATATTCAATATCTCCGGAACCAGGCGTCCGGGCTTCTAAAGATTCTGAAGCGTAAACCTGAATATCTCCAGATCCAGTTACCATTGCCTGCACATTTTCACATTTAAAATCGAAAGCACTAATATCTCCCGATCCTGTTACTTTACAATCAAAATCTATGGAGCTTCCGGAGAGATCAATATCTCCCGAACCTGTAATATTTGCTGAAGTATTTTTCGCCTTAAGAGGAAGTTTTATGTCTCCTGAACCGGTGATACTAATGGAGAAATTTTCCGAAGTTATCATTTCTGATGATCTTATATCGCCAGATCCCGTTAAGCTCACCCCGTCAATGTCGGTAAAAGGAACAGTGATAGTAATTTCATTATTCCTGGAAGGATCCAGGGAATAACCTTTTTCAACAGAAATCTTTAATCTTCCTCCACTAACTTCAGTGAGGATATGTTGTTGTAGATTCTCTTCGGCTTCAATCTTAAGGTTTCCTTCTCTTCCCTTTACAAGAATGACATCCATTGAGCCGGTAAGAGCTACTGATTCATAATCAGAGGTATTCCTGGTTTGGGTAACCATATTCCCGTTGCCTTCAACTTTTTTGGTCCCTTGCCACCACTGGGCCTGAGTTCCGGTTATGCAGAAAAGGGCAACTAGAATTGTGGTAATTAATTTTTTCATGATGAGTATTTTTAGATTGATGAATTTTATTGACTAATTGGTAAATGAAACGCTGCCATAGCTTGAATCTACAGAAATTCTCCCTCCTGTATTTTCATTTAAATAATAGCCCTGGTAATAATTATCGCTCCCGCCCTGGTTGCGTTTGTTTACAGTAAAGTTACTGTTATTTATTCCATTTACTCCTCCATAAGCCGTTTTCACTTCAAACATAAAGGGAGCTCCTTTGTCATATCCTAACTTAACTCCTGTATAGTCACTATTGATATTGATGTCTTTAAAGCTCGGCATGATCTTTTGAACTACAAGAGAACCGTAATCCATGTTGATGTCCAGGATGCCGTATACAAGACCTAATTTTATTCCCAGATAATCACCTTCTCCTTTTATATTTTTTAATCTTTCTACTTTTAAAGACCCATAATCGTTGTTAAAACTTAGGTTCTCAACTTTGTGTATATTGGAATCTGTGTAATCTGCACTCAAATCCAAAGTTCCTGCTTCGTCTATTGTGAACTCAGAATAATCTGCATTGATCTTTGCACGCTTTACATACCCAATACTGCTGTTTCGGGTGTAGTCAAAATCCAATTGATTGTTATTTCCGTGGAGCTCACCTATCATGAGCTTTCCGTAGTCCGCTGAAATTTGAGCATCCCCTTTAAGCTTGTCCAGGTTGATGCTGCCGTAGTCATTGGAGAGATCCACCCGGTTGGTGACCGGAGCTTTCACTCTGTAGTTGATCTCCATATTGACATTACTGTTATTTAATCCGAAAAGACTTCCCCAAAAAGAATTATTGTTATCCTTTTCAAGCAGCGTTTTTGCAGTTACCTGTCCGCCAGATTGATTAAAAGCCACGTCTATTTCCCGCAGGCGTTCCTCAACTTTTTCCTCATCGTTGCCGTTGGTACGAACAATGACTTCGATCTCTACCCGGTTTTGATCCCAAGTGACAATATCAATATTACCATAGCTGTTGGTGATCTTGAGCATGTCATTGGGAGATACGCTAAAATCTTTTTTAATTTTTTTTGTTTTGGTGTATTTTCCTTTAAGATCTCCTTCTGCACAGGCTATTGCCGGGATAAGAAAGAAAACGATCAAAGCTTTATATAGTATTGTTTTCATGACTGTTGTTATTTAGGGTGTTTATTTCATTAACTTTTTCAACGACCATTTTTAAAAGGTCAATTCTTTTTTGAAAATTGGTGATCATAGCAAAGATCACTCTTTGATCCTGTCCGCTTTCTCCAAGATCTTTTTCCAGTTTTTCATAATCTTTTTCCAGTATCTCCAGTTGAGCTAAAGCATCATTAATCACTGCTTCGGTCTCGGGAGATTTTTGCTCCTGTATTGCAGCGAGTTCTGTTCTAATGACCGAGGAATAGAAATCCTGTGTTTGCTTCATCTCGGGTGACACATTTGCCAACTTCTGCTCCTGTGAAAAGGGATAAGTAAAGACTCCCTGAAAAATTAACACGGCTACTAGAAAACTTGCCGCTATAGCCATAACAGGCACCCACATATTTATCACTCCATTGTGCTGTGGTTTTTTCTTTTGAGGCCTTTGCCTTAGTTTTTCCCGAAACCGGTCTTCATGGCTGGAAGATGGTTCGGCAATGTCGAAATCCAGTCCCTCAAAAAGGTCTTTTAAGTCATTATTAGTTTTCATAGCTCAGTAATTTGGTGCGTAGGCTTTCTTTTGCCCGTGAAATTGTTGTTCTGCAATTGGCGTAGGTGATATTCAGAATTTCACAGATTTCCTCGTAATCATAGCCTTCAATCAAATGAAGGGTTAATGCCACGCGGTAATTTTCTTTTAATGATTCCATTGTTTTTAAGATCATTTTTACTTTTGGGTTTTGCTCTTCTTCTTCTGAAGCAATTCCTTCCGAATCATCTGCAGCATGTTTGAATTGATCTTCATACCGAACTTCGGTGTGGCGGGTATTTTTGTTATAAATCCCTATACTGTGATTGACCACAATCTTCTTAAGCCATGCCCCAAATGTGGAGGTTCCTTCAAAGGTTTCAAGTTTGTCGAAGGCCTTTAAAAAACATTCCTGCATGATGTCTTCAGCTTCGGCCGAATCCTTTACAATGCGCAGCGCCACGTTGTACATTGCTTTGCTGTACTTCTTGTAAATTTTCATTTGAGCACGTTCGTCCCCCCGACGACATTTCTCCAAAAGCTCATCAATATGTGTGGTGGTTAGTGTCAAGATATTAACGCTTTATAGTAAAGATAGGATGGATTTCAAATTGTTACAGTTTCAAAAAAATTTCTTTTAAAATTTTTTCTTTACGTGGCATAACAATTGAATTAATGCCCGAAGAATGTGCTTTAAATGCCTGATTTACGTTGAAAGTAAAGGTATTAAAGTAACTTGCAAATTAATGATATAAAAACTGCAATGACAGTTTGACTTAAAAACAGATATGGGCAGAACAAAATTTACAAACCTTGACAGTCTGTCATTACAGGGAATAGATGAAGATGCGGAGTTGATTCCCTTGATGACCCCCGAAGATGAAGAAGAAATAAACAAAGAAGACCTCCCGGAAGTACTACCTATTTTACCATTGAGGAATACAGTGCTTTTTCCCGGTGTGGTTATTCCTATTACGGCAGGTCGTGATGCCTCCATTAAATTAATCAATGAAGCTAACAACGATACAAAGGTAATTGGAGTAGTTTCCCAAAAAGATGAGAAGGTAGAGAATCCGGCTGCAAAAGATATTAATAAAGTTGGAGTAGTTGCACGAATACTCAGGGTCCTTAAAATGCCCGATGGAAATACAACTGTAATTATCCAGGGGAAAAAGCGCTTTGAAATAGATGAAGTAATCTCCGATAAACCTTTTTTAAAGGCAAAAATCATAGAAGTTCCCGAGGCACGTCCCGCACAGGAAAATGAGGAATTCGGAGCAATTATAGATTCTATAAAAGAACTGGCTTTACAAATTATAAAGAACAGCCCGAATATTCCTTCGGAAGCTTCTTTTGCTATCCAGAATATTGAGAGTCCCTCGTTCCTTATCAATTTTGTTTCTTCCAACATGAATCTTTCTGTGGAAGAAAAGCAGAAGTTACTCGAAACTAATGATCTTAAGGATCGCGCTCTTTCCACGCTCAAGTTTATGAATGTGGAGTACCACAAACTGGAGCTTAGAAATGATATCCAGAGCAAGGTGCAGAGTGATATGAGCCAGCAGCAGCGGGAATATTTTCTTCACCAGCAAATGAAAACTATTCAGGAAGAACTGGGTGGCGTTTCTCACGAAGGCGAAGTCGAGGAGATGCGTGCGCGTGCAAAAAAGAAGAAATGGAACGAAGATATACAGGAACATTTCAACAAAGAACTTGCAAAAATGCAGCGGATGAATCCGCAGGTGGCTGAGTATTCGATTCAGCGGAATTACCTAGACTTGTTCCTTGATCTTCCCTGGAATGACTTCAGCAAAGATAAGTTTGACCTTAAGCGCGCCCAACGTATCCTTGATCGTGATCATTATGGTCTTGAAGATGTAAAGAAAAGGATCATCGAGTACCTGGCTGTGCTGAAAATCAGAAACGATATGAAGTCCCCGATTCTTTGTCTTTATGGGCCTCCGGGAGTTGGTAAAACTAGTCTTGGTCGTTCTGTAGCCGAAGCTTTGGGAAGAGAATATGTACGTGTTTCCTTAGGTGGTCTTCGTGATGAAGCTGAAATTAGAGGGCACAGAAAAACTTATATAGGAGCCATGCCGGGAAGGATTATTCAATCCCTTAAAAAGGCAGGTACAAGCAATCCGGTTTTTGTACTGGATGAGATAGATAAGCTAAGCATTGGTCATAGCGGGGATCCATCTTCTGCTTTACTCGAAGTTTTGGATCCGGAACAAAACAGTGAATTCCATGATAACTTTCTGGAAATGCCGTTTGATTTGTCTAAAGTGATGTTCATTGCTACAGCAAATAACCTGAGTCCGATTCAGCCTGCTCTTCGGGACAGGATGGAGATCATTAACGTAACCGGTTACACTATAGAAGAGAAGGTAGAAATTGCAAGGCAACATTTGCTTCCGAAGCAATTGGAAGAACACGGTCTTACAAAAGAAAATCTCAAAATTGGAAAAAAGCAGCTTGAGAAAATAGTTGAAGGTTATACCCGTGAGTCGGGTGTGAGAAGCCTTGAGAAACAAATCGCAAAAATGGTGAGACATGCAGCCAAGAATATTGCGATGGAAGAGGAGTACAACAAAAAGATAAAGGACTCAGATATTCTTGATGTGCTCGGAAGCCCTAAACTGGAGCGTGATAAATATGAAGATAACGAAACTGCCGGGGTTGTTACAGGACTTGCCTGGACCCAGGTGGGAGGCGATATTCTTTTTATTGAATCAATTCTTTCTAAAGGAAAAGGAACTCTTAATATTACAGGTAACCTTGGGAAGGTGATGAAAGAGTCGGCTACCATTGCTCTGGAGTATATTAAAGGTAATGCCGAGGAACTCGGAATAGATCCCGAAGTCATGGAGAAGTACAATGTACACATTCACGTGCCCGAGGGAGCAACCCCTAAAGACGGCCCAAGTGCAGGTATTACGATGTTGACATCCCTGGTTTCGCTGTTTACCCAGCGTAAGGTTAAGAAAAGTATAGCCATGACCGGTGAGATTACTTTACGGGGAAAAGTACTTCCGGTTGGGGGAATCAAAGAAAAGATTCTCGCTGCAAAAAGGGCTCATATTAAGGAGCTCATCCTTTGTGTGGAAAACCGAAGGGATATTGATGAAATTAAGGAGGAATACCGTAAAGGTCTTACTTTCCATTACGTCAAGGAAATGTCAGAAGTTATTAAGCTGGCCATTCTTGATGAAAAGGTGAAGAATCCCAAAAAATTATAGTTTCAATTTTTTTAAAAAGGCTCCGGAAATTCCGGAGTCTTTTTTATTTAGGGAGGTTTTTCTTTAAAACCTGCTTTGAATGTTTATTTTTGTTAAGGTGCTAAAAATGCCATTTTTGAGACCTTATCTCTTGATATTTTTAGCTGAAGAACTCTAAGTTATGACGAAAAAGATCACCATTGCGATAGACGGGTTTTCATCAACAGGGAAAAGCACTGTAGCTAAACAGCTGGCCAAGGAACTAGGCTATGTTTATGTTGATACAGGCGCGATGTACAGGGCAGTGACACTTTATGCTCTTCGAAAGAACTACATTTCACAATTAAATTTTGATAAAGATGCATTGGTGGCTGATCTTTCTCTCATTAAGCTGAAGTTTATCTTTAACCCTGAAGTGGGTTTTGGAGAAATGTATCTGAACAACGAAAATGTGGAAAAGGAGATAAGGCAAATGGAAGTATCTCAATATGTAAGTAAGGTGGCCGCTGTGCCGGAAGTAAGAGAAATGCTGGTTGCTCAACAGCAGGAAATGGGGAGGGAGAAAGGTATAGTCATGGACGGTCGCGACATTGGTACGGTAGTATTTCCCGATGCCGAACTCAAAATCTTCATGACCGCCAGTGCTGAAGAACGTGCGCAGCGAAGATTTAAGGAACTTTCTGAAAGGGGAGAAGATGTGACCTATAAAGAAGTTCTGGAAAATGTGGAAGAAAGAGATCTTTTAGACACCACGAGAGAAGATTCTCCACTCGTCAAAGCCGAAGATGCTAAAGAAATAGATAATTCCCACCTCAGCTTAACGGGGCAATTCGAGAAGATCCTTGAGTTGTATAAGGAGGCAATTAGCAAAAATTAGATTCCAAATTATAAGCGCCAAATTCCAAATAAAAAATTTGAGAATTTGAAGATTTGAGAATTTGAAGATCTGTGGGAATCTGTGAGATCTACGGAAATTTGGTTTAAAGATCTGTTTTGGAGCAACATTATACAATCTACAATATCCAATTCCTTCAATCTCATTTCTCACATCTAAAATCTCATATCTACATTGTTAATTGTAAAAAATATTCGTATTTTTGCGCTCCTTTTAGCAATAGGTCGGAGGACTAAAAGGATTGAAAATCAATATTATAAACACTTCTGTGTTCTTTTATTGCAAGCATCTTCCGGAAGAATACAGGATACAAATTAATGATCAGCAATGGCTGAAGAAACAAAAAATCAAGAAGTTCAGGGTTCTGAAAACGCTGAAATTCAACCCGTAGCAGGTATGGCGACTAGCTCACAACCTGATGCAGAGGTACAGCAACAAGATCCTGAGCAATTCTTAAAGGAATTCAACTGGCACAACTACGAAGAAGGAATTGATCCTATCGACGATCAAAAGCTGGAAGAATTCGAAAAGCTTGTAGCAGAAAATTTCGTTGACACTTTACATGATGAAGTTGTTACCGGAACTGTTATTAACCTTACAGATCGCGATGCGATTATCGACATCAATGCAAAAAGTGAAGGTGTGATCTCTCTTAACGAGTTCCGTTACAATCCAGATCTTAAAGTTGGAGATGAGGTAGAAGTATTGATCGATGTTCGTGAAGATGCTACAGGACAGTTGATCCTTTCTCACCGTAAGGCTCGTGTTATTATGGCATGGGATCGTGTGAACAAAGCACATGACGAAAGTCTTATCGTTAATGGATACGTTAAGTGTCGTACTAAAGGTGGTATGATCGTAGACGTATTTGGTATCGAAGCTTTCCTGCCTGGTTCACAAATCGATGTGAAGCCAATTAGAGACTACGATGCATACGTTGGAAAAACAATGGAATTCAAAGTGGTTAAAATTAACCACGAATTCAAGAACGTTGTTGTTTCTCACAAAGCGCTTATCGAAGCAGATATCGAAGAGCAGAAAAAAGAAATCATTGGGCAGCTTGAAAAAGGTCAGGTACTTGAAGGTACTGTTAAGAACATTACTTCTTACGGTGTATTCGTTGACCTTGGAGGTGTTGACGGACTTGTCCACATTACAGATCTTAGCTGGTCTCGTATCAACCATCCCAATGAGATCGTTGAGCTTGATCAAAAACTGAATGTTGTTATCCTTGACTTTGATGAGGCTAAAACAAGAATTCAGCTTGGTCTTAAGCAGCTTAGCAAACACCCATGGGAAGCTCTTGACGAGAACCTTAAAATTGGCGACAAAGTAAAAGGTAAAGTAGTTGTAATCGCAGATTACGGTGCATTTATCGAAGTTGCCGAAGGTGTTGAAGGTCTTATCCACGTTTCAGAAATGTCATGGAGCACGCACCTGCGTTCAGCTCAGGACTTCGTGAACGTTGGAGATGAGGTTGAAGCACAGATCCTTACTTTAGATCGTGAAGACAGAAAAATGTCTCTTGGTATCAAGCAATTGACGCCAGACCCATGGACTGATATCACTTCAAAGTATCCTGTAGGTTCGAGACACACCGGTATCGTTCGTAACTTTACTAACTTCGGAGTATTCGTTGAACTTGAAGAAGGAATCGACGGACTTATCTATATCTCAGACCTTTCATGGACTAAGAAAATCAAGCATCCATCAGAATTTACTAATGTAGGTGATAAGCTTGACGTTGTAGTTCTTGAACTTGATGTAGAAGGACGTAAATTGAGCTTAGGTCATAAGCAAACAGAGTCTAATCCCTGGGATAAATACGAAACTGAATTCGCTGTAGGAACTACACACACTGCTGCAATTACAGAGATCGTTGACAAAGGTGCGACTATCGACTTTAATGAAGATATCACTGCCTTCGTTCCGCAACGTCACCTTGAGAAAGAAGACGGAAGCAAACTTAAGCAGGGAGAATCTGCAGAATTCCAGATCATTGAATTTAATAAAGAATTCAAGAGAGTGGTAGCATCTCATACTGCTATTCACAAGGAAGAAGAGCAGCAAATTGTAAAGCAGGCTCAGAAAAAAGCCGCTGCACAACAAGCTCAGAGCAGCACCACTATGGGTGATGTGAACTCAGAACTTCAGGCGTTGAAAGATAAAATGGAAGGAAAATCATAATCCTGAAATTTTTTCTAAATAAATCAAACCTCCTTAGGCAACTAAGGAGGTTTTTTTATACCTTTTTATTATCTAATGTGCGACCAGGCATATTTTTAAATAATTCTGAATTTTCCCCCGATTAAACCAACCAATTGAAATTGAAAAATTATGAGTAAAACTATACTTTTCAGAAATCGTCCGGCAGGAAGACCTTCTACAACAGATTTTGAGATTATTGAAGAAAATGATCCAAAACCCGGGGATGGAGAGGTCCTTCTAAAGGCTCATTATATTTCTGTGGATCCCTATCTCCGAGGGAGGATGCGTAATGAGCCATCCTACATACCTCCATTTAAGTTGAATGAACCCATGGAATCTATGGTTGTTGCCGAGGTGATGGAGTCCCGAAATCAAAATTTTCAAAAAGGAGAATTTGTCTCAGGAATGTTGAAGTGGAAAGAACTTCAAACTTCTGCCGGAACAGGTTTGAACCGGATAGACAGGGATTTAGCACCTTTACCTGCATATTTGGGATTGTTAGGCTTAACCGGTCTTACAGCCTTTCTCGCATTGGATAAAATTGGGGATTTGAAGCCGGGAGAGACTCTAGTAGTTTCGGGTGCTGCCGGAGCAGTTGGAAGCATAGCCGGTCAAATCGGAAAGATCAAAGGCTGTATGGTTGTTGGAATTGCAGGAAGTGATGAAAAAGTTGGCCATATAGAGGAGAAATTCGGTTTCGATAAAGGACTAAACTATAACAAGGAAGAAAATATGGCCGATGCTATAAGACGCATCTGTACCGACGGGGTAGACGTGTATTTTGATAATGTGGGAGGCGAGATTCTTGATGCCGTATTACAGACCATCAACAAAGACGCACGAATAATAAACTGTGGCGCAATTTCCCTTTACAATGAGACCCAGGTTCCTACAGGTCCCCGTCCTGAAGGTATTTTAATAAAGAAAACAGCCCTAATGCAGGGATTCCTAATTCGCGACCATGCGAAAGATTTCGGCCGGGCTTTACGACAGTTAAGTGCGTGGTTAAAGGATGGAAGTTTGGATTACGATGAAACTGTGGTTGATGGCTTCGAAAAACTTCCTGAAGCTTTTATAGGTCTTTTTGAAGGGAAGAATGTAGGCAAAATGGTGGTGAAAGTTTAAAGAGTAAATTTTAAGATTTGAATATTCTCAGCCCCGTTTGTGTAATAATATGATAACTGAGAAACCAAGTCACGAATGGCAATTTTTCTGTTACCCCGGATAATCCTTTCCCTGTAAAGTTTGCTCCAAAACCCTTTCATGCAATTCCAGATCCTGAGTGCTGAAGAGTACAAAAACGATCTGCTTCACATACTGAAGATTATGTATTTTCTCAATTACTGTTGAAAAAGCCACTTTTGCAGCGTCTTCAACAGGATATCCGAAAACGCCGGTGGAAATGGCCGGAAAAGCGATAGATGTTATCTTGTTCTGTTCGGCAAGTACGAGAGCATTTTTATAACATTTTGAAAGTAGCTCCTGTTCAGGTTTATCCCGGCCGTAAACGGGCCCCAGACAATGGATCACATATTCATTTGGAAGATTATGACCGCCCGTAATTACTGCTTCTCCCGGCTTTATAGGTCCTAGTGGTTGCGCTTCTTTGACAAGACCTGAGCCTGCCGCACGGTGGATGGCTCCGGCCACTCCGCCACCGGTTTCCAGCCTCGCATTTGCTGCATTCACCACAGCTTCACAATCCACCTGGTTTGCGATATCTCCCTGACGCAGTTCAATAATTACTCCTGAAATTGACTTTTTCATACCTCCCTAAAATAACAAATTTCCAGTCCTCTTCCAATCCTTCCTGATTTTAGTCATGCTTTTTTATTTCTACATTTTTTAACTTACATCAATCAAATTAAGTGAGTTATGAAAGGTAAAGTTGTAATCGTCACGGGTGCGGCTTCCGGAATAGGAGAGGCTACCGCGCTTCTTTTTGGTCGTGAGGGTGCTAAAGTTGTAGTTTCTGATATTAATTCCGAAGCCGGGCAAGAGGTTGTAAATCGAATTGAAAAAAACGGTGGCAAAGCCAGTTTTTTTAAAGCTGATGTAGCCTCGGCAGCCGAAAATAAAGCCCTTGTAGATTTTGCTGTAAAGACCTATGGCAAACTTGATATTGCAGTCAATAATGCCGGAATAGGCGGGGAGGCCAACAAGATCGTAGATATGAGTCTCGAAGGCTGGCATAGGGTTATCGATGTCAACCTGCACAGCATTTTCTACGGAATGAAATATCAGATTGAAGCCATGCTCAGGAATGGGCAGGGCAGTGTCATTAACATTGCTTCCATTCTGGGTAGTGTTGGTTTTGAAGGATCTGCAGGTTATGTTGCTGCCAAACATGCAGCTGTTGGAATGACACGCACTGCGGCGATCGAGTATTCCTCCCAGAAGATTAGGGTCAATGCGGTAGGGCCTGCCTTTATAGACACTCCATTGTTGGACCAGTTGGATGATGAGGTCAAAAATCAGCTAATTTCTCTGCACCCCATCGGTCGTCTGGGCCGCAGCGAAGAAGTAGCCGAATTGATCCTGTGGCTTGGCAGTGATAAAGCCTCTTTTGCTACGGGAAGTTACTATCCGATTGACGGAGGATACCTGGCAAGATAATTTGAAATACGAAGGTAGAATGACGAAGGAGAAGTGTGAAATTAAAAATAAATAACTAGAAGTACAGGTTTAGATGTAGGAAGTTTAGAAAATAAAAAAGAGTCTATTCCACTGGAGTAGACTCTTTTTTATAACAATATTTTCTGCTTACTGAGCACCGCCCCCTGACCACTTGAAATTACCGCCTTCTGCTACTTTGTCTGTTATTGCGGTTACGGTTTTGGGCTGCGGGTGCAGGTTCTGCATTAAGGTCCATAGGATAAGGATGTCCATCTATTACCGGAATCTTTATAGATGCCAGTTTTTCAATATCCTTTAGCTCCTTGCGTTCATCTGCAGCACAAAAAGAAATTGCAATTCCTTCATTTCCTGCACGACCGGTACGGCCAATTCTATGTACGTAAGTTTCCGGAACATTAGGTAGGTCGAAATTAAAAACGTGGGTAAGTTCATCGATATCAATTCCGCGGGCGGCAATGTCTGTAGCTACCAGAACGTTTAATTTACCGTCCTTAAAGTTGTTCAAAGCATTTTGACGCGCATTCTGACTTTTATTTCCGTGAATGGCAGCCGATCTGATTTTTGCTTTATCCAGGAATCTTGCAACCTTATCTGCTCCGTGTTTTGTGCGGGTAAAAACGAGTGCCGTTTCTATACCGTTGCTTTCCAAAAGATGAAGAAGTAATTTACGCTTATCAGGTTTGTTTGTAAAATAAACACGCTGTTGAATTTTATCAACCGTAGATGAAGGAGGGGTAACTTCCACTTTTACAGGATTCTTCAGCATCATTTTTGCCAGGTTCTGGATTTCTTCCGGCATGGTAGCCGAAAAGAAAAGAGTCTGCCTTTTTTCGGGTAGGCTTTTAATTACCTTCTTAACATCATGAATGAATCCCATGTCAAGCATCCTGTCCGCTTCATCGAGAACAAAAATTTCCAGTGACTTCAGGTTAATAAAACCCTGGTTCATCAGGTCGAGTAAACGACCGGGGGTAGCCACCAGAATGTCCACTCCGCGTTTTAATTTCTGAACCTGGCTATGCTGTGATACGCCACCAAAAATAACTGAATGGCTCAACCTGGTGTGTTTTCCATAGGCTTCGAGGCTTTCATCTATTTGAATCGCAAGTTCCCTGGTTGGGGTTAAGATCAAAGATCTAATTCCTCTATTTGAAGATTTCTTTTCATTTAATAATTGGAGAATAGGCAGGCCAAAAGCGGCTGTTTTTCCAGTTCCGGTTTGGGCTACTCCCAAAAGATCTTTTCCTGAAAGTACTACCGGTATTGCTTGTTTTTGGATTGGGGTGGGGTTTGTGTATCCCTGGGTGTCGAGCGCCTTAAGTAAGGCCTCATCTAATTCTAAATTTTTAAAAGACATTAAGTATTTTTATGTGAAATGCTGGAAAAGACGTTGCATTTTCTTGAAACAGCTGCTGTTTTTTATTCTGAACCGGCTTACAACTTGCCGTATATGAATGTAAAGAAGTTGGCAAAGATAAGCTTTTTATCTGCCGAAATTACAATGAAGCAAGAACCAGGCCGAAAGGGAACTAAAATCTCCCTGTTACTCTAATAAAATTTTTGCAAGAACTTCTTTGACATCCCGGCTATTGAGACCTGGCCTCATTTCAGGGTGGTAGAGGAGTTGTATTAATTCCCGGTCAATATTGGAATATTGAGTTATTGTAGTCCATTTTAGCTGAAATATACTTTCCTCATAAAGTTCTGAATCTCTCGCGAGACCAAGAGATTGAGTAAGTTCTTCACGTAAAAGATGCTTTTTAGCTTCAAGGGAAGTAGTTCTGTAAAGGTCCACATACATATTTCCTTTATAGAAATTGTTATTACCGTTGTAATAGACAGTGAATAATCCCCAGTTACTTTCTATATACTCCTTAATTTCTGGAAAAATTGAGGCATAATCCTGTCCACTTCCTAAAAAGATATAATAATTTGACTGTAGCGTATCTGTAACAATTTCTATCTGGAAACCATCGGTAGCTAATCCATTTATTTCAGTGGTTATTTTATGGAGTTCCTCCTCTAATGCTGTTGATGGTTCTCCGCCCACAAATATCTTCATTGGTTGTGCCCATTTTCGGGTTATGCGGCTTGAGTTTCCAAATTCAAAGCCAAGAGCGACATCTTCAAAATAACTTACAATTTCCTTTTCATAATCGGTTAAAAGCTCATAATAGGACTCGATTTCCGGTTCCTCAATTTCTTCCTTGGAACAGGAAGTAATAGTTAGAAGAAAGAATAAAATAAGGAGAGGTAAGAATTTTTTCATAGATTTCTGCTTCAGTCTCTTAAGTTGATTTTGTATTTGGTCAATAGTCCGTGTAAATCCATTTTTGAAAATTTTGCGTCGGTAATTCTATTACTTTCAGGGTCGATGCTGAAATTTTGAGAAGTGCTGAAATCTGCTTTTTCCAGTCGGGTATTGAAGAAAATAGCTCCGCTAAGATCCGAGTCCAGAAATTGGGCTGAAGTAAGATCAGCATCAGAAAAATCTACCTGCAAAAGCTTACAATTTTTAAAAGAAGTATTTTTTATTCTTAGTCTGGAAAAGGAAGAAAAGTCAAGGAGACAATTATCAAATGAAAAAGACAGTAAAAATGAATCACAATGCTGAAAATTCAGCCCCATTAATTTACAGTCTTTGAATTCTACATCCCTAAGGCTGCTGTTTTTAATCCTGGCGTTGCTTAGATCACAAGTTTCAAAAATGCATTTTGAAAATGTCATTTTTGACAGGTCAGTTTCAGCGAGATTTATTCCGTTAAAATTGCAATTTTCATATTCTCCCTCAGGAAGTAGAATTTCCGGAAAATCTTTTGAGGTGAATTCTTTGTCGCAGAAGTAAGCTTCGATCATTACATCTAACAGCCTTTTCCTTTCCCGCCTTTACAGTTTGAAGATTCGGCTACTAGATATGCGATACTTCCTCCAAGGTCAATCTTAAGTGTGGTAGAACCAAGATCTGAAGCCAATCGTTTTTTTCCGTTTAGCACCAACTCATTAAAGCCGCTTATGGTAAAAGTTTTGGTTTTTTTATCATAAACTATTTTTTCGGCCTTCTCAATTTCCACGATGGAAGTGGTAAAATGCACGTTTCCGGTGAGTTCCACAATTTGTTTGTCGTTGCGCAGCACACTTTCATCGCCGGAAAATGTAATTCCTTTACTCTCGAAGGTAATCGGGGCCTCCTGAGCCATTAATCCCGTTCCTGCCAATAGAAAGAAAAATAGCACCAAAATTTTCATAGTTGCATTTTTTAGTGCTCACAAGGTATAATTATTTTATAAATTATTATGGTTAATTTAAGATATTTTTTAAGGATTAGGCGCGATTTGTGACACATGCTTAAAGCTCCCAAAAGGTCATTTTTAAACTTCAGTTAAAAATTTCAGATCGTCCGGGATTTTTCAAATTTTTCCAGACATTGTTTGAGCTTTAACTTAATAAATTAACTCAGTAATAATACATTAAAAAAACCAAATAAGCAGGAGGCAACGCAAATGAAGGATACCATAGAATATCTATTTAATTTCTTTTTAGTAATTCTGGTTCTTTCCGGATTAAGTTCCTGTGACAGGTCTGAAAGGGTTGAAAAAGACCCGGATAATTCAATTGAAATTTCAACTCCAGAGGGAAATACAACTAAACAGGAGATCGAAGAATTACCGTTATTAATAACTTACCATCGGGACAGTCTTGAAAATTCTGCGCAGGTGGACAGCTTTTTAACCAGATATACTGAAGTGAATCAGAAGTTTATTTTTGCGCTTAATCGTATGGATGCAAATAGACTGGATGCGGGAGATGTTCTTATTATCCCCGACACACTTACAACCGATTTCCATGATTATTCCCCGTTTCCGAAAAATTTTGAGATTTTTGATTCGATTCCAAAAGTGGTTTTAATCTCGAGGCGTGTTCAGGGTTTTGCTTTGTATGAGCACGGGAATTTAATTCGATGGGGACCTGTGAGTTCGGGTAAAAAGACCACACCTACTCCCGCAGGGCTATTCTACGGAAATCACAAAGCTGTGCGTAAAGTGAGTACTGTTAATGACGCATGGATATTGCCTTACTATTTCAATTTTATGAATTTTGAAGGCGTAGGAGTACATGAGTACGACATGCCGGGATACCCGGCAAGCCACGCATGTGTGCGCCTACGAAATGAAGATGCAAAGGAAATATATAACTGGGCAGACCAGTGGAAGCTGGATTCTACCAGGCAGGTGGTGAAAAGAAACGGCACACCTTTTATGGTTTTTGGAGAATATGACTTTGAAAGCCCTGTGCCATGGTTGGATCTGGCAGAAAATCCAGATTCGAATTACCTTAGTGCAGATGAAATGAAAACTTTGCGCAGGTATGTTTCAGAATACCGAAAGGATAAAAGAAATTTTGATCCTTCAGGGATTCCTGCCGAAGAACTTCCTGTGCCTTCCGAAGGATTGGAGACAATTCAATAAAATTAGAAAGGTTGCCGGAAACGAATTCCCGACAACCTGTTCCCTCAAACAATTATCTTCAGAATTTATACTTTTCAGTATAGGATAAAATGGCCTTTTCAAGGTCCTCTTTGTCTTCTATAAACGGGACGTGTCCGCCTCTATTCTCCCATAAAAGCAAATATTCAAATTCCAGGCCTTTATAGTGCTCAGGTCCCACCATGAAATCCTCTTTTCCATAAAAATAAAGTACCGGCATCTGCATTTTTGCGGTCAGAGGCTTGAAATTCTCCCAGTACTCAGGATAATTCATGGCATATCTGCTCAGGTCTCCATTAAAATGTTCAATTTCAAAGGAGATCTGGTCTAATTTTGCAAAAGTTTCAGGATCCCTTGATCCCATTTTCCAGAACAAATCTTTTTCTCTTAATTTTCCGCCGAACTCACCCATCCTGTGAGGCATGGCAACTGTATCTCCTTCACAGGTGTAGGTTTCTCCAACAAACTCAGCAGCTTTAGGAAGCCAGCTTTCACAGGCCGATTCCGCTATGTTTATAGTACAATTCAACATGATCATTCCTTTCTGAGCTGCGGGAAACCTCTGCGCATATCTCATTTGCAAAACTCCTCCAAAGGAATGTCCCAGAGTAAGCCAGCTGTCATAGCCCAGTGCCAGTCTCACTTCTTCAAAATCCAGCGTCATTCTATCAAGGGAGTAATTTTGATCCTGCGCACTGCCAGATCTTCCTGCTCCCCGTTGATCCAGATACACTACAGTAAAATGTTGCTCCATAAAATCTCCGGAAAGTTTTTCAAACCAGTAACTGCCGGAACCGGGGCCGCCGTGAATGTACAGTAGCGGAGTTCCCTTACCTTTAACTTTTACGTAAAGTTGCACCCCGTCTGAGGTAGTGACAATCTTTTCCCCTGCAAAAAGGTTAAGGGAAATAGAAACAATTGCCATGAAAATGAATAATTTTCTCATAAGTTGATCTTAAATTTAAATACCCATAAAGAGCAAGATTCGATCTAAAGGAATCTGTCCCTCCAGAACTATCTGTCTCATTTTTTATACAGACTTTTTTAATAGCTATTTGTTACAGCCTGAAGTATTGCCAATAGAAATATTCTTCGAATCTTCTTCAGACTCTAACTGCTCAGAGGGATTTTTGGCTACTTTTCCGTCATTTCCGGTCCATTGTTCCATCACATTGGGAGCCGGTTTGGAATTGATGCCTTCTCCATAGACTGTAGCACTGCCGTAGGTATAAAATGCCTCCCAGTCTACGCCCTGTGGATCTGTGATCCAGCTTTTCTGACTTTTGGAGTAGCAACAGGTACAGTTGCCTTCTTCCCGAACAGTTCCTTTTGCCAGCTGCATATTGGAATAAATATCCTTAAGCTCTGCTTCATTATCTGTCTGCAGGCCCAAATGTTCAATTCCCAGTTCATCATGTCCGGTAGAGATGGCATAATTAATTCTTGGATCTTGCAGCATCCACTTTGCATAATCAGTTTTTACTACTGTGGGTTTGGATTTGAAAAGCGCGTTGTAGAATTCGATGCTTTCCTGTAGATCCTTTACTCTTACATGTACGTGAAATGTCTTCATGGTATAAATTTTTAATGATTTACCTCCAAGACGTAAGAAGTTTTAAAAAGACGCAGAAAAAATTAATTTTTTTCTGAAATCTGTTTTAAAGGCGTACAGGAATCTTTAATGGAAAAGAACAATATCCCACCGGTAGTATCTGTTTCTAAGTGGCAGCAGGTGATGAATTCGGCTTTTAACAGTGTGCGGGCACGTTGGATCCTGGATTTTGTGGCGGTGAGGCTAAGATTAAGGTGTTGAGCAATTTCAGCTTGTTTCATGCCTTCGAGGTCGGCCATTCTTAACGGAACAGCATACTCCGGCGGCAGAAAGCTTATTAATGGCTGAATATACTCCAGGGCTTCCTTAAAAGCCAGATTTTCATCCTCCTCGAAAAATTCCAATTCTTTTCCCGATTTACCCTTTTTGGATTCTTTCCGGAAATAATCAACCATGGTGTTGTGAGCGATCTGGTAGAGCCAGCTTCTCACATTACGGACTCCAGAATTGGAAAGGCAAAATTTATAAACCTTCAGCAAAACCTCCTGAAGAATATCGTTGGCAAGTTCCTGGTCTTTTACCCTCTTTAAAATATAATTTTTAAGAGCAGTTCTGTGTTCCAGCCACAGTGCAGGAACATCGCAGTTTGGGATTTTATCTTCCAGTGATTGCATTTTAAAGGAATTGCACAACTCTAAAATAGAGATAAAAATTAAAGATGGCCCAAAAAAAGATCCCGCCAAAGAAAAATTTCTTTAAACGGGATCTCCAGTGTAGGGGGATACTGTATAATTATGATACCAAATATTCTGCCAATTCTATCTGCGGTCTCAAAATAACTTCAGCTTTTATTGAATTTGTGATAAGACAAGCTTTTTCGGCTTTTATCATTATTTTTTCAGCCTTCTCCTTGTCCTCTTCATTAAAAATGGTGAGCACCGGCTCAAGAATGACCTGGGACATTACAAATTTTCCTTCCTGTTTACTTAATTTACCCTTTGCAGGGCAGGTAAGGCTTTTAAATTCAAGTTTTGAATTCTCGGCAATGGCCAAAAAAGTAGTCATAAAACAGCTGTTTACTGCAGCCGTATAAAGGTGCTCGGGAGACCAGATGCCGGCAATTCCCTTTGGGAACTCGGGAGGTGTAGCTACCTCAATACTGTCACTGAGTTCTGGCGATGAGATTTCACCTTTACGTTCTGACTTCCAGTTTAAGTCTACGGTATAGATATGTTCTTCCATGATAAAATGTTATGTGGTAAAGTTAAGTTTGCTTATTGTGATATTTTCTGATCTTGATCAGGTTCTACTGCACAATTTCCCCCGGCACAATTTCCTGCAGCACATCCAAAGGCGAAAATTCCCATGGCGGCGACATATAATCCTAATCCTAATCCCCACCACTGTTCTGCACTGGCAGCCTGGAAAGTTACCAGCAGCCCTATGATCACATAGACGGCCCTTACCCAGGTCCAATTTTTAAATAATCTGTCTTTCATCCTATCTTATTCTGAAGGTTTCTCCAGCCTCCTCCGTTGTGGACTTCTGTAAATCCTGCCATTTCCAGGGTGTTTTTTGCCGAAGCACTTCTCATCCCCGAAGCACAACAGGTGATCACGGGTTTATTCTTACTTCCAATCTTTTTCAGGTTTTGGCCAAGGCTGTTTAAAGGAATATTCTTTGAACCTTTAATGTGTCCGCCGTTGTATTCACCTTTTGTACGCACATCTACAATAACAGCTCCTTGCTGAAGTAGCTGGGAATAATCTGTCTTTGGCCCAAGTCCAAATATTTTTTTAAGAGTATCTATCATTTTATGAAGCTTTTGACTGTAAGTAATTTACTTGCAACCAGGATCCTGCATTTGTACATTCGAGCCCGGCTCTTGTTAAATATTGTTCTGCCTGCGCACTTCTCATGCCCGAGGCACAACAGAGAATTAGTGGGGCCTTCATAGATTTCAATTCTTCAATAGTATCTGGTAATTCTGTCAAAGGAATATTTATTGAACCAGCCACGTGACCACCATTGAATTCTCCTCTGGTTCTCACATCTAGTATTGTTCCTTCACCGGAGCGAATGATATTTTTAATTTCCATATTTATTATATTTTATAACGGCACAAAAATAAGGTCGGGTGCCCTCTGGTACAGTTACATTTGTTACACAAGAGGACCGCCAAAAAAAATCCGGCATCTTATAAAAGATTCCGGATCAATAAAAAATTATGCTGATAATTGAAATTAGTTCAGCTGCTCAATTACTTTTTTCAATTTTTCCCGCACCTGGGTCGCTACCCCTCCTAAAGTATCATTTTTAACGGCCTGCATAGAAGCTACGGGATCTACAGCTGAAACTTCAGTTTTTCCATCCTTCGTCTCCTGCACAATGACGTTGCAGGGAAGCATAGTGCCTATTTTACTTTCCGCAGTAATTGCCTGGTGTGCCATCTGTGGATTGCAGGCCCCAAGGATCCTGTATTTCCTGAAATCTACATCCAGTTTTTTCTTAAATGTTTCCTTTACATCAATTTCTGTAAGGATTCCAAAGCCCTCTTTTTTAAGTTCTTCTGTTACCTTATCAATTACAGTATCAAAATCCTTATTTAATGTTTTTGTGAAATAGTAGCTCATTGTTTTTGTTTTTTTCTGATTATTAAGATACTACAAAAAACGCTTTTTGGAAAGAAATGCACAGTTACAATTGTTACAGATGACATAAAACCTTAAGGGCAGGATTTTAGGGGGAAATCCTTGACCTTAAAGGTTTCTAATGTGAAATTACTTCAGTAAAATCAATATAAAATCTTAGAGAATTTGGAGCTATGCAAGTGAAAGATAAGATGTAATAAATCAAACGTTTTTAGAAGAGTGTTTCAAAAACACCTTTTTTGACACCTCTGCTTTTTCGGGAATGAAGGTCATTGCCCGTTCGGCTATTGCAGTTATGGAAAGACTTGGATTTACGCCGGGGTTAGCTGAGATCATGGAACCGTCGATGACAAACATATTTTGATAACCGAAAACCTCATTCCTTGAATTAATTACACCTTCTGAAATATTTTTACCCATTACGGCACCACCTAAAATATGTGCCGTAGTAGGAATGCCGGCGAGGCTTTCAAGCACGAAGGAAGTTGCTTTTCCATTGATCACTTTGCTGTATTTCGCGGTGAGGTCTTTTGACGCCGGAATATCTGAAGTCGGCTTTGTTCCCGAGCTTAATCCCGTTGATAACCATCCAAATAAATTCCTATTTAACCTGATGGTGCTATCCACGCTTTGCATAAAGAGTAAAACTGCGGTACTTCTTGACCAGCCATTGATAAAATAAGTTTTAAACCAGGAAACCGGAGATGAAATTAGCTGTCCAAAAACATTCAAGAAGCGATGCAGGGGAGTTTTTCCTATGGCCATGGGGAGATGCAATAATTTCCAAAAGTCCGAACCACGGGAATACCGCACTACCTCAAGATGACTGTCATCATCTGTGTGCAGCAGGCTTCCTATGGCAATACCTTTAGAGAGGTCACTGTCTTTATTAGCTGTAGAAACACTAATGAGGGTTTCATTATTTGTCCGGATCTCATCTCCAACTTTGTCTGATAACTTCGGAAGGCTTTTTTGCTTCAGTTTAAGTAGAAGTTTAACGGTGCCCAGAACACCTCCAGAAAAGATCACTCCTTTGCTATTTAATTTGCGGGTTTTTCTGAATAAGGAGGTGCTCGATTTTAGTTTCAGTTCATAACCTCCTGAAGGCAATGGTTTCACATCAAGAACTTCATTTTCGGCGAGGATCTCTGCACCCCGTTTTTGAGCTAGCCACAGATAATTCTTGTCAAGAGTGTTTTTGGAATTGTATCTGCATCCTGTCATACAACCCCCACAAAAGTTGCAGCCGATCCTTTCGGGCCCTTCACCTTTAAAATAAGGATCCTTGACGGTTTCTCCCTCTTTTCCGAAGTAAATGGCGACGTGAGGGTGCTCAAAATGTGCTTCCCGGCCCATCTCCCGGGCCATTTTTTTTAGTGCCTTGTCAGCATCAAAGAGCTGCGGATTTGGAGCTGCTCCCAACATTTTAAGTGCTTTAACATAAAAAGGCCTGAGTTCTTCTTCCCAGTTCTCAAGTTTGGCCCAGGAACCGGAGGTGTAAAATGCCTTTTTTGGGACCGGTAGCGTATTGGCATAGACCAAAGATCCACCGCCCACGCCGGTTCCCGAAATAACAGCAACATGCCTGAAGATGCTGAGTTTCATAATGCCGAAAAACCGCAGAGTGGGCATCCACAACCATTTTTTCAGATTCCAGTTGGTCTTTGGAAAGTCTTCAGCTTTAAACCATTTTCCTTTTTCAACCACCAGAACTTTATAACCTTTTTCAGAAAGACGCAGTGCACTTACCGAACCTCCAAAACCGCTTCCAATGATTATATAATCGTAGTCGTATTTCATTAAATTTCTACTGTTCCTTCTGAAAATTAAAACTTTTACAGGACATTAGGTGAAGACCGGCCTTCTTCTTTTTTTATATAAACCCACCAGTCCTATTATTGGTCCTGGGACTAACAATACTAGAAGGAAGGCCGGTTCCAGTACTTCCTGAAGAAAATTGATCAATTGAATGCTAAAGATCGTAATAGCAAACCCTATTGAGTTAACGATTGTTAGTGCAGTACCTCTGGCCGCAGGCGAAGCATTATTAGCAATAAGAGTTGAGAAAAGGGGAGAGTCGGCAACAACGACCATTCCCCAGAAAATTAGAAAAAAAATGAACAGAATTTCAGAAGATTGGAAGAAAATGAGCGGAGAGAGCAGACAACAAACGCCCGAAAGAAACAGGGCGACGGCGGCCGTTCTTTTCGTTCCCCGTTTTCGGGAAATATATCCACCCACCACACAGGAGATCCCTCCAGATCCAATTATTAAAAAAGAGAGTAAGGGGATATTAGAGATCGAATCCGGGTTTAAAAGTTGGTAACTCTTCAGGATAACAGGCACAAAAGCCCAGAAGGTATAAAGCTCCCACATATGACCAAAATATCCAAAAGCCGCTGATCTAAATTCAGGAACTTTGAAAACCTTGTAAAAGGCTGAAAAGTCTTTTTTAATCATAGCTGTTCGAAATGGCCCATTGGGCACTAAAAACAACATGAGAAAACCTCCAAGGGCAGCCAAAGTAGAGGTTGTCATAAGTACCACCTTCCATGGAATATTTTCGCTCATGGTCAGGGTTTTGAGTAGATGTGGAAATGCGGTTCCCAACACTAACGCTCCTACAAGGAAACCAAGGGAAACACCAAGACCTTCCCGATGATAATCTGAAGCGATCTTCATTCCTACAGGATAAATTCCTGCGAGGGAGAATCCGGTAAGAAACCGTAATAGCAGTAAACTCCCGGCAACGTTGCCTTCCCAAATCATACTCAGGTTGAAGAAGGCTCCAAAAATGGCCGAATAGAAGAACACTTTTGATGGAGAATATCTGTCTGCCACTCCAAGAAATGCAAAGCAAAGGGTTCCTAAAATGAAACCGAATTGTACTGCAGAAGTAAGGTGGCCCAGAGCAGCAGGATCCAGCTTAAAATTGAGCAACAGGTTGTCCATTACTCCATTTCCGGCGAACCACAGGGAGGTGCAGCAAAACTGTGCGAAAATAATTGTGATTAGAACCCCGCGGGAATTCAGCATGAGTAATTTTTTGTTTCTGCTGCTAAGAAACAAAAATAGCGGTTAAGTATTATGCCAGTACTTTTTTGAACTTCTTATTGATCTTTTGATTGATCTTCTGGGCAGGACTTTTCTTTTTACGGGTATCTATTCCGAAGAAATGGTTCACCGGGCAAACTCTGGTTATTGCACTTTCGGTTAATAAAGTTCCCGTCACAATAGATGTTATTCCTCCGAGTCTGCTTTTATATTTTCTAAGAAAAAAGTAGCCAAGCACCATAAGGCCTGGGCCTACAATACTTCTAATCAATTGATCTTCTTTACCTACATTCTCTTTCATGGTTTTTTAATTTAAAGTTCCTTTTAAGATACTATAAACCCCTGGAATTTCCAATTATTCAAGCGGATAATTCCAAAGAGAAAGGGAGAAAAAATTTAATTAAAATGGTCAATTTCTGTCAGGCCGGTAATATTGTTTTCCTGCAGGTCTTCGGTTAAATTCATCACTTTTCCAAATCTTTGAGAAGCTGTTATAAAACTGATAAAAGTTATTAGTTCAGCAATTTCAACTTCCGTTAACCGTTCCTTTAGATACCTGAAATGAGCTTCCTGAATTGATTTATGATCTACGGCAAAAAGTTCGGCAAAGGCAGTTGCAGTTTGAGCTCTTTGGTCTTTGCATCAAATTCAGGTTTGCCGCCTTTCACCATACAATATTCACATCCATTTCCAAAAGCGAGAGTACGGCGGACTTGTTCCAGTAAATTGGCATTAAGGGAGGTCTGATTGAAAAGGATTAGTTCGAGTTCATTCCATTTTTCAAGTATAGCCGGATTATGGCTTATTAATTTTTCAAAGGGTGTCTTACCGGTTTTTGAAAATTCTATTCTGGTGCTCATAAGGATCAATTGCTGCTATTTGGCAATGGCAACAAAATTAACCAAAGGGATGATCGAATGTTTTTCTTTTGTGAAACAATGCCCGAAATTAAAGCCTCAGCTTAAAGTTTATAATCTTTCAGGGCATATCCCCGGAAAAAGGCCATCCATAAATCAAAAAGGGAGTTGCAAAAGCAAGTGCTGGTTCTTCCTTTGCAACCCATATAATTTGCTTAGTTATAGCTCAAAAATATTGATTATAATACCCGGTGTTGATGTTGTTCCCAGGCTTTACATTTCCTCATCTTTAAGATATTTGTTCAGGAATTGGAGGATCTGTCTATACCCCTTGATCTCATTTTCTTTTTTAATAAAGCCGTGTCCTTCATCTTCAAAAATGACATACTCTACAGGCACATTATTTTTCTTTAATTGCTCCACAATTTCATCTGATTCCACTTGAAGTACCCGTGGATCATTGGCACCTTGTAACACCATCACCGGATTTTTTACCTGGTCTGCATGAAAAAGGGGAGACTTATTATATAGCGCTATGGAATCCTTTGTTGTTGGATCTCCCATTTCTTCGTACAAAGCATTTTTGAAGGATTCCCAGTAAGGCGGAATAGACTTAAGGGTGCGCAACCAATTGGTTACTCCAAATAGATTGACACCTACATCGAATTCTTCGGGAGTAAAGGTCATGGCAGCCATTGTCATGTAGCCTCCGTAACTGCCACCAATGATCCCAATGTTATCATCATCAATATAATCCTGAGACTGAAGCCAGTTTTTTCCAGCAATGACATCTTTGAGGTCTTCTTCTCCATGCTTCTTGTCGTCCATTTTAAAGAAAGTTTTACCGTAGCCGCTGCTACCGCGGTTATTCACTGCCAGGACTGCATAACCATGATTTACAAGATATTGTATTAAAGCAAAATAACCCGTTCTTGATTGTCCGCCCGGACCACCATGGACCCACACCAGAGCAGGAACTTTATTTTCTTCGGAAGCCTGATGTGGCTTGTAGAAGATAGCCGGAATTTCAAGGCCGTCAAAAGAATTATAACGAACAACTTCTGCAGAAACAAGATCGTTAGGATCTATTTCAGGATTCAGGGTATTGGTAAGTTTTTTGATCTCATTGTTTTGGAAATCGTATACATAGAGGTTGCTGGGTGCTTTGGAAGTTGCAGCTGTGAGACACATCAGGTTTTCGCTCTCTGAAATATCCACAGCACTAATATTGGCTCCCGGCAATTCCGGTAGGTCTACCATCTCACCGGAGACATTATTCCGGATAATTAATTTATTGGTACCGTCTTCATTGACAGCGATTACCCTGTACTTGTCATTTTCACTTAAATAACTGTACATTACATCCCAATCGGCCTCATACACCGGACTTCTTTCACCCGTGGCGGGGTCAAATTCCATCAGGTATTTGAATTCCCTTCCATCATCTGTGATGTAGTAGAATTTGTCATCTTCCTTGCTAAATCCGGAAGCAGAATAGGTTCCTTTTTCGTTTGATATTTCAGTCATTTTATCTTGGGAACGGTCATAAAGAAAAAGTTTGTTCTCACTGGTTGTTATTGGTTGTGAAAGCGCAATTAGATTTTCATCATGTGACAATCCCACTATTTCCAAACCTTTGTCATTCTGGTAAAGCATTTCTGGCTCCCATTGACCAATTTGCATTTTGTAAAAATCAAAAAATTTAGGATCTCGCTTATTAGAGATGTAATAAAGGAAATTCTTATCGTCACTCCAGCCGGCAAATTGTGCCTTCTCGTTTTCCCCTGGTGTTAAGTCTTTGGTCGTTCCATTATCTGACAGCAGATAGATATGATCGATCTCATTTCCTCCTTTATCTGCAGAATAAAGTATATCCTCTGTTCCCGGCACATAATCTATGGCAAAGAAAGAATCATCTTCAGAGTTCGTGATCTGTTTTTTAGTCCCATCACTTACATTGATCTCATACACATTAAAGATGCCCGATTCGTCACTGCTCATTAAGAGATGTTTTTCATCTTCAGAAAATTCACCGCCTCCAATTCGGGTATTTTCATAAAATTGCTCAATACTGTACTCTTCGACAGAAGTTGTGTCCTGCTGGCTCCAGATTGGAAAAGACATTAGTAATAATAAAAAAAGTGAATTTTTCATTTGGATTACTTTTTAAGTTAAAAATTAAAATGTGGGGGAGAGAATGATTCTCTATTTAAATAAAATCAAACAAATTCACATTTTTGATAAAACTGGTTTTGGGAGGAGGTAATAAACTATTCTTAATCCAGCTAAACAGAATTTAAAAGATTTCCTGCCATTCCTTCAAAAACAAAAAAGTGGAAGGGCAAAACCGTGTACCAGTAGAGCCGTCCGGCAAGTCCATTAGGGCGAAAAGTTGCAGTCTGTTGTAGAAAATGCTCTCCGTTTCTTTCGGTGATTTTGAACTCCAGCCAGGCTTCACCCGGCAACTTCATTTCTGCATAGAGGAGTAGGCGCCGGTTCTTCTTATCGGCAGCGAGGACGCGCCAAAAATCCAGAGTATCCCCGGTATTGATGTGATGCGGATGTGTTCGACCACGTCTAAGTCCCACTCCGCCTACCATCTTGTCCATAAACCCTCTAATCTTCCATAACCAGTTCCCATAGTACCAGCCTCGTACTCCACCAATGGCCCAAATATTATCCAGAACAGAATTTGGATTGCCGGTGATCTTTTTTTCCCTGTGGTCCTTAAAACAGCCATCTGTAGGGACATTGATGTGCTCGAGCAGGGAATTATCTGCATAACTTGAAGCAAGAGAGTCTTTCCAACTTGAGATCACGCTGTTCTGTTCTATTTTTTGAAAAGCAAGTTGCACAGCTTCTTTGTATGGAATTGGTCTTATCCCAAGCTTTTTTTCAAGTTTATTATCTCTGGCAATTACCTCTATTTTCATGCTGTCCACAAGATTCACGGCAAGTTTGTAGGAGGTAGACGTAACGAAATAAAGCCAATAAGAGGAAAGTCGGGGAGTCATTACGGGAACAGTGATGATCCTACGTTTAAAACCTCTAACTTCTGCAAATTGCAACATCATTTCTTTGTAGGTAAGCACATCTGGCCCTCCAATATCAAATGACCGGTTGAAGGTTTCATTTCGCAGAAGAACTCCAGATAAATACTCCAGCACATTCCTTATTGCCACAGGCTGACTTTTCGTAGTGACCCATTTGGGGGTTATCATTACCGGTAGTTTTTCCACGAGATCGCGCATGATCTCAAAGGAGGCACTACCAGATCCTACAATAATGCCCGCTTTAAGGGCTGTTAACGGGATATTGCTTCTTCTCAGGATTTCTTCTACATTTTTACGGGAAGAGAGGTGTTTGGAAAGTTCTTTTTCATTAGTGATTCCGGTAAGATAAATAATTTGCTTAACCGAAGTTTGCTCCACAAGCTTGAGAAAGTTGTGAGCAGATGCGGCTTCCATTTCTGCAAAATCTCCCGTGCCGGCACTCATGGAATGAATGAGGTAGTAAGCGGCATCAATATCCTTAATAGCTTCAGGAGAAGGAGGTTCTTTTAAAAAATCTACTTCCAGTAAAGAAATCTGCGGATTTAAGTAAATTCCTTCCGAAGGAAACCTGTTCCTGTCCCTTACACAACACACTACCTCATGCCCCTGCTCGAGTAGGACAGGGAGTAAACGTTTTCCTATATATCCTGTAGCACCTGTAAGGAGGATTTTCATAGCTTCACCTTAGATTTATCTAAAAAAATAAAAAGATCGTTAAAGCATGTCACGTTTGTCCACTACTTAAACTGATACAGAAATAAAGAAATTCTACTGCTTCACAGCCTGCATCATTTCCCGAAGTTTCTCCTGCTCATAAATCTCACCTTTTGCGAGCACATAGGACACTTCTCTAAGCTTCTCAATGTTTTCAAAAGGATTACTATTAAGGATGAGAAGATCTGCCATCTTTCCCGGTTCAATGCTTCCATAGGAATTTTCCAGACCGAAAAATGCCGGACCATTAATAACAGAAGTTTTTATAGCTTCTATTGGAGTTAATCCTGCAGCCACCAGTCTTTCAAGCTCATTGTGAAGAGATCCGCCGGGATAAACATAGGAGTTAAAAGCACCACAATCTGAACCTGCCATGAGTGGGACTCCGCTATCATACATGGGCTTGATCATTTCCAGGGATTTTTCTTCCATCTTTTCTCTCATCGTGCTCCCAGAAGCTCTGGCCCGTTTTGCACCTTCAATTCGTCCCCCGTAGGTTTTTTGCAAACCACTACTTATATACGGAAGCAGACTGTCTGTGCTGTGATCCACATCAAGAATTTCTGAAAGGGTTTTTCCTATGTGGAGCGTTGGGGTGACGAAAACCTTATTTTCTTTTAATTTCTGAAATACCTGTTGAGCCAATTGAGGATCATAAGTGTCGATGATTTCATCCATCATTCCATAACCGGGATTTACCCGTGTAAGGCTGTCGGCTTTTGGGGAACAGGCTTTCATGACGTAGTAAAGGTGCTCTGAACCATCCAATCCGAGATCCACGCCTTTTAAGATATCAGCTGACATAGGCATGTGTCCGGTCGTTTTCAAACCCCGTTCTTCGGCTGCGGCAATAATTCCGTAGAAAACTTCCTTTGTCAAACTGCCATCATACATTTTTACATAGTCCACTTTTAGCTGCTCGAGCGAATCAAGGGCAGCGGGAATATCCTCCAAACCGGCAACTTCAATGGAACCGTCCCAGGCAGGCTCGGGGCCGTCCAACTTTGGTCCCGATGTAAAAATGGCGGGTCCATCTAACTCTCCCGAATTTATTTTTTGCCTCCAGTCAAGCACGCTTTGAGTTATATCACCCCCGGCGTCCCGTACGGTGGTAACCCCATAGGCGAGAAAAAGAGGTAATAAGTCTTTATTTTCTGCCACCAGAGTGTCTCCGCCCCTAAAATGAACATGCATGTCCCAGAGTCCAGGCATTACATATTGGTTCTCAGCATCAATTACCTTTGTAGCAGTAAATTTTTCGCTCTCCTCTATATCCAGTACCGCCCGAATAGTATCCCCGGAAATAGCTATCATCTTCCCCGGCATTTCCTTCCCCGTTTCCACATCCAAAACGGTAGCGTTTAAAATAAGGAGGTCTGTTGATTCTTTTGGAGAATTACAGGCTGAAAAAAGCAAAAGACACATCAGGGCGCCAAAAAGGGTATTTTTCATTCTGAATTTTATTTCTGTTTTTGCTGATCCTTTTCATCCAGAATAAGAAGGTCGGCCGATGCCCTGTTTAGAGCAATGGGAATATTATTAATCACCGCAGTGCGGATTAAGGTTTGAATATCGTGCTCGTGTCCGTGAGGAGTTTCAGCATCAATGAAGAAAATGATCATCTGCACTTCTCCCTGAAGGATCTTTGCAGCCAGTAAAATATCACCTCCACTGGGACCGTGTCCAAAACCTTTTACTTCAATATCCAGCATCTCACTAAGGAGTTTAGAAGTATAGGTAGTACCTATAAGCTTATATTTTAATAAAGCATCACGATGTACCTTTGACCAGTTTAAAAGATCTGTTTTACGGCTGTTGTGGGCGATTAGAGCAATTGTGTTCATTCTTTTAGTTTTTCAGTTTGGATCAATTTTCCGACCTGTATCATCCAGATATTTACCAATTTTGTTACTCTCTCAAGAAAATAAATTTTTTCAAGGTATTTCTGAGAACCTTCAGGAAATTGTTGAATGTTTATCCGGGTCGATAACATAGGTGGGTAAATTTAAAGAATAAAGCTAAAGCAGGATTGGATGTCAGGAGGAAATCTTTTAAAAAATATAGAATTACCGTAGAAATTATTTTGACATAGATTTAAGATTCTAATTAGTACTTTAGGGCTATGACTGAAATTTTCTCCATTGAAGCCAACACCCCCGGAATACTTCTGGTCTATACTGCGATATTTTTCTTCGCTATCCTTTTCAGGTATTTTGTGGCGGCCGGTATTTTCTATTATTACTACTATGTAAAAAACTTCAGTAAATATGATAAGCGGCGACTGAGTAAAAGACTGGCAAGCCGTCAACAGTTTAAAAAAGAGATCAGCTGGAGCATAAAATCTTCGGCGATTTTCGCACTTGTTGGCGCTGTAACTTACTGGCTGTGGTTAGAAGGATACACAGCCGTATATCTCGAGCCGGCTCTTTATGGATTTTGGTACCTGCCGGTGAGTCTTTTAATCATATTGCTTATTCACGAAACCTATTACTATTGGGTACACCGCTGGATGCATCATCCAAAAGTTTTCAGGATCGTGCATAAAGTGCATCATGACAGTCGGATACCCACTCCGTGGACAGCTTTTTCTTTCCACCCATGGGAAAGTCTTATAGAAGCACTGGTCCTGCCTTTGATCCTGATTTTTTTACCCGTCAATATTTATATTTTGGGATTTTACCTCCTGGTGATGACGGTGAGCAGTGTGGTTAATCATCTTGACATAGAGGTTTATCCCCTCTGGTTCCAAAAAAGCCGATTTGGGAAATTATTTATTGGTGCTACCCACCACCATCATCACCATACCGAATTCATGACCAATTATGGGCTGTATTTTACCTTCTGGGATAAGCTAATGGCCACTGAAAGCAGAAAGATGCAGGACTAGGTACTTAAATATTCTTATCAGGTTGTTTTGTAGAAGGTTTCTTCTTTAACAGTTTTTCACCCTGCTATTCATTAAGAAATCAATACTGAAAGTGAATTCAACAAGTCTCCGGTAAAATTTGCCGACCAGAACTCCTTATTTACATTCAAAACATTTTTGAAGACTAGCGGGCAGGTTTAAATCTTCGCTTCCCTTTAAAGGCTCATTAATAAAATCAGCTTTTTCTATCTCTTCATGGAATTCCACAGCGTAATCCAGAAGCTTGTCTCTTCGATGTATAAGTTTTGAGGTTATTTCATTACCGTTGAGCTGCACCAGACTTTCGGGCCATACCTGCAGCGCCTGCTCAATTTTGGCATCCGATAATTGTTGTTGTATGAATTTTGCTTCTTCAACAAAAACTTCCTGTGGTACATCTTTTAAAAAATACAGATCAAAAGGATAAACAAAACCTGGAATATGGTCGATATCTTTTTCGAATGGTCTTACCATAGGCTGGACCAGGTGATTTGTTAGAATTGTGGGAATGACCCCATCTATCCTAAAAAAAGCATTATCCCTGTCTCCGGGGAGAGGAATTGCAACAATTTTCTGGTCCTGTTTCTGTAGAACCCAACCCCACTGTTTTGTATGCCGGTCCCAATCTCCAATAAGCAGATCAAAAAGCCGTGCCCGAACCAATTTGCGTTCATCTATTTGCAGTCCTTTGCCAAGATTAATTTTCATTTCCTGGAGATCGTCTGTATCTACTATTTCTTCTACATTCTCGTAAGGTGTCCAGTTTATTTCTCCTTCGGTTTCATATTCCAGAAGGAAAAGACGATCTCCATATTCTTGTACATATTCGCCCATAGCCGGATGTCCGGGAACATAAACGATCTTTGGATTTGTATGAAGGATATCAACGTGGTCCGACAATGCAGCTGCAAGTATTGCTCCATATGGGTGCTGGGCAGAAATCCCATCATTTACAATATTTTCCAGTGCCAGCGTTTTTGCAATTTCAGGAATTAATGGGTCAGGATCTTTATTGACACTTCTAAGGCTGTACAGTTTCCCCTGCCCGTCTAGAATATCCAGGGATTTAGTTTGATTGCCACCGCCTTCTTCTAGGATATCAAAAGAATCAAGTAAAAAAACTTCTGCCTGCACCCGTGCTTCCCATGCTTTGCGGTAATTCTCCCCTTGCATAAATTGTTTCAATGCATTGGCCTGGTAGCGGTTAGAAGTAATAATTGCGACATGCTCTCCTGCAGTATATTCTGCTGAAGCTTGTGGCTCTACTACCCTGGAAATAACTACTTCGGAAGGACCTATTGAAACAGACCAGTAGGTAAGACCAAGGAACACGAACAGGAGAATTAGGAGTAGGAGGAAAAATTTCTTCATTGGCTAATTAGCTTTAGCTTTGAAAAATAATAAAAAAAATTCCGTAATACCGGAAGCATTAAAAAACTTTGCGGCAAATTGTCAGTTAGGAGTGGAATTCAGAAAGTGAGTGAAGGTGCCTTTTCAAGGAGGTTTAGAATTCCATAGCTGAAACCACCTCCAGTCGTACCGGCAACTCGATCCTATTTTCAATTTCTTTTTTAACTGCCTGTATTTTTTGGGAGCTCATATTTTCGGGACCAACCAGTCGCAGAGATACCACCATGGGAGTTCCAAATCTTATCTGCACATCACGTAAGACTACATTTTCAATAGTGGTTCCTTCAAGCGCACGGGTAATATTTGCCTCCTGCATAATTCGGTTAAAAGAAAGGGATAAAGGAACAGCTACCAGAACTACAATGATCAGGGTATAAACAAGGCCCATTTTTGCTCTTTTAAATGGGGCAAAGCCAAGGAGGAGAAAGGTGAGGCCGCCAAACAGAATTATCCCAGCCAGGTTAGTTGCATACAAAAGAATAGCTCCCGAAAAAACTTCCCAGTCCCACCATCCAATTCCAATTCCCGATACCGCCAAAGGTGGCACCAGTGCAACCGCAATTGCCACTCCCGCAAGGCTTTTGGCAATACCTTCATTGGAATGGGCGTATGCTGCTGCAATACCCGATGAAACAGCTATTCCCATGTCGAGAAGAGTGGGAGAGAGTCGTGCCTCAATTTCCGGAGTAAGAACTTTCAATGGAATTAGGAGACTTACCACAGCGGCAAATACTAAGGAAATCAGGGTTCCTGCCGTGATGGTAATAAAGCTTTCTTTTAGCATGGAAATATCATATCGCACCATTCCCATTGAAAAAGATACTATAGGTGCAATTACCGGAGCCAGGATCATAGCTCCAATTATTACCGGGGAGGAATTGGCAAACAACCCAAAAGTGGCGATCAAGGTTGAGAGGATCATCATGGTCATGAAGGGAGTACTAACCATTGAATTCTCCCTAAGCACTTTAAACAGGTCCTGAAATTGCTCTGTGCTGGCACGGGGCAGGATTGGCAAACTTCTTCGAATGAGCTCCTTACGGGTCTCTCCTTTTGGCAGTCCTTCAATTTTTAGACTTTTTCTTCCGTTTTCTTTTTCAGCTTTTTCGCTGAAGATACTCTTCTGTTTAAGAATTACTGCTTGTTTATGAACTTCAAAATTCAACTCTTTTGCCTGCTTATTCTCTCCATCAATGGTGTAGTCCATTGTTTGGTCATCCACTATCTGCAGGTTAGATGTTTTTATTTTTCCGATGAAGGAGGGCAAACGGGTGAGGGTTTTTTTATTTGGGGCGAGACTTCGAAGAAAAAACCATAGCAGCACAAGGAGGTTCTGTGGGGCAAGTACAAAAACCTGAAAAGCTCCATCGCTTATTGAACTTTTTTCCAGCAAGCGTCTGGAAATAAGGGAGCTGGAGGCATGTTCTACAACAATAATTCCCAGGGCCGAAGTATGAATGATCTTTTCCCCATCTGTACTCAGCTGGTAGGAATGGTGCGAGAGGGAGGAAACCCGGCGAATATTGCGAATGATATTAATTACCTCCTGAAAGATGTTTTTTTTGCCATGTCTTTCCGAAAGCAAAAATATATCACCAATATTAGCCGTGCTAAAAACCGGAACATCATTACAAAACAAAAGATCGACCTTGTAAGGATTCTCACATTCTGAATATTCGCTAATCACTTCTTCAATATTTTCTGAAACGCCCAGACCTGTCGAAGTGAATTTATTCTCGGGGTGAGGAAGAATTGAAACTGCCCATTTGTTTTTGGCTGCCGTGGGAATAATTTCCCTTAAGACAGAATCAGATAAATAAAGTAAAAGGGAAGAATCCCTCTCAATATCGAATTCTTTATCAATAGGATACGATACCAGTTCATGCTCGATATTTTTTAATAGTGGGAGGATTTTCTCTTCTACAGATTCTTTGTCTTTGGGTTCGTGTAAAAGGTAAAGCATGAAGTTTTTACTGCAAGATAATCTTTAATTCACCTTTTTCTTAATGAGGGCCTTATAAAATTGTCTTTATTTGTAGGTCAACCGCAAATTTTATTTGATCCCTTTGACGGCAGTTCTCAGGAAAAAAATCATATTTTTGCTATGTTAACTTCTATTATTATGAGCCAAAAAATGCTGCTTGCTTCTAAAGAAATGAACATCATTTTACACCGTTTGGCCTGCCAGTTGATTGAAAATCATAATAATTTTGAAAACTCTGTTATAATAGGTATTCAACCGCGTGGAGTTTTCCTGGCAGATCGTATCCACAAAATTTTAAAAGAAGAATACGGCATTTCCGGAATAAAGATGGGGCAGCTGGATATAACTTTTTACAGAGATGATTTCAGGCGGAGCGATAAACCCCTGGAGGCCAATAAAACCCACATAAATTTTGTGGTGGAGGATAAGCGCGTGATCTTTATTGATGATGTACTTTACACCGGTAGGAGTATAAGGGCGGCTCTTACGGCGGTACAATCATTCGGAAGACCCAGTGAAATCGAGTTGTTAACGCTTATTGACCGTAGGTTTAGCAGGCATTTGCCAATTCAGCCTGATTATAACGGGAGGCAGGTGGATGCCATAAATGAGGAAAAAGTAAAAGTAAACTGGAAAGAAAACGAAGGAGAAGATGCAGTTTACCTTATAAGTAAAGTATAAACATGAGTGAATTAAGTGTTAACCATTTACTAGGGATTAAATATCTGAAGAAAGAGGATATTGATCTCATCTTCCAAACTGCCGATCATTTTAAGGAGGTTATAAACCGGCCAATTAAAAAAGTCCCATCTCTCCGGGATATTACCATAGCCAATTTATTTTTTGAAAATAGTACTCGCACAAGATTGTCCTTTGAGCTTGCTGAAAAAAGATTAAGTGCAGATGTAGTAAATTTTTCGGCTGCATCTTCTTCAGTAAAAAAAGGAGAAACTCTTATAGACACTGTTAATAATATCCTGTCCATGAAGGTGGATATGGTAGTTATGCGGCATCCCAATCCCGGCGCCGGAATTTTTCTTTCTAAACATGTAGGAGCCAGTATTATTAATGCAGGAGACGGAGCTCATGAACATCCAACTCAGGCTTTGCTGGACAGTTATTCCATTCGGGAGAAACTGGGGGAAGTGTCCGGTAAAAAGGTGGTTATAGTGGGAGATATTTTACACAGCAGGGTTGCTTTATCCAATATTCTGGCATTAAAATTACAGGGAGCCCAGATAAAAGTTTGCGGTCCCTACACTTTACTTCCCAGGTACATCAAATCTTTAGGCGTGGAGGTGGAGCCAAATCTGCGAAATGCGCTGGAGTGGTGTGATGTCGCTAATATGCTACGGGTTCAGAATGAACGTATGGAAATTAATTATTTCCCCAGTACAAGGGAGTATGTTCAGCTTTTTGGTCTTAATAAACAACTGCTCGATTCTTTAGATAAGAAGATCGTGATCATGCATCCCGGGCCAATTAACAGGGGAGTGGAAATCACCAGTGAAGTGGCCGATTCAGACCAGGCTATTATTCTGGATCAGGTGCAGAATGGGGTGGCTATTAGAATGGCAGTGATTTATCTCCTTGCATCAAAAATTAAACAACAATGAAAATAACAGAAAAGGAAGGTTACAGGATATTTGAGGACGAAAAAAATAATGTATCCGAATTTGCTGCATTTCTGGAAAGTATTCAGCCTAAATTTAAAGATGATAACGTGGTTGTGGATATCCTGAAATATGGAGATTTGGAATTGGATGAACTGCTGAAGTTTTTAGATGTTTCAAACAGGCACCGCAAAGGCAGGAGATCTTTTGTTATTGCCAATGACACTATAAATATTGAACAGGTGCCCGAAGAACTTCTGGTAGTGCCCACTCTACAGGAGGCAGAAGATATAATCCAGATGGAAGAGATTGAAAGAGACCTGGGATTCTAGATCTTTTTAATTTAAAGCTCCCGCACTATGAAATTGACCGTTTTAGGTTGTTATGCAGCTACTCCCAGAACCTTTACAAATCCTACTTCACAGGTTCTGGAGATCAATAATGAACATTTTCTTATTGATTGCGGTGAGGGAACCCAGGTTGAGTTACGACGGCATAAAATCAAATTTGGAAAGATCAAACATGTTTTTATTTCTCACCTTCACGGAGATCATTTTTACGGTTTGGTAGGACTTATTTCTACCTTTATGTTGTTGAACAGAAAGACAGAACTTCATATCTACGGACCAAAAGGAATAAAGGAGATTGTACTTTTGCAGTTGAAGTATTCCAATTCCTGGACAGGCTATCCGCTGTATTTTCATGAACTGGACTCCACAGAACCACAGGTGATCCTCAACACCAGGAAAGTGACTGTACAAACCATTCCTCTAAAGCATCGTATTTATGCTAATGGATATCTTTTTAGGGAGAAACCGAAACCCAGAAAACTTTTGATGGAAGAGGTGGAGAAGTATGCAATTGATGTAGCGTACTATAAAGGGATCAAAAAAGGGAAAGATGCAGTACTGGCTGATGGAAGGATAATTCCTAATGTTCAACTAACCGAAGATCCTGAACCTCCAAAAAGCTATGCCTTTTGCAGTGATACCGCATACAATCCACTTCTGGCTCAACAATTAAAGGATGTCACCGTTTTATATCACGAATCTACTTTCCTGGAAGAGCATGCTTATCTTGCTGCTCACACAGGACATTCTACAGCCCGGGAAGCCGGGGCTATTGCGAGGGAAGCCAATGTTTCTCACCTTATTTTAGGTCATTATTCTACCCGGTACGAATCCATAGAAACCTTTAGGCAGGAAGCTGCTGAAGTTTTTCCCCAGGTTCATCTTTCAGATGACGGGAAAATTCTTTCTTTTCCTACATGAACCGTTCATCGAATTAAATTACCATTCATCTTAAATACTTTTTAGCGCTATTTTTGTAGGGCCAAGGTAAAAATTATGTTAAATTTCTTCTAAACTGTGTAGTTCATCGATTAAATGGTTTGTTAATCGGAAATAATTCTTACTTTTCCTATCCCAAACCTACCGACTACCATTATGAAGAATTTAACCTCTTATGTCTGGTTAATTGCCATTTGTGCGGTTTCTCTTACTTCTTGTTCTAAAGAAAATATTGAGGAAGTAGAATCTGCGAACTTAACCACAAAACTTGCTCCCATTAATTACTCCTCATTAGAACTTGACGTTTTAGAATTGGTGAATGTATACAGGGAACAACAGGGGTTATCAACATTGCTTTACCTGGATGAAGGTTCCATCCAGGCCGCCAGCCACAATGATCATATGATCCACGATAATGAAGTGTGTCATCATTTTTTTGGAAGTCGTTATCAGGCATTGGTTAATTCGGTCAATGCCAAGGCTGTTAGTGAGAATGTGGGATATGGATACGATAGTGCCGAAGCTGTGGTTAATGCATGGGTAAAAAGTGATGGGCACCGAAAAAACATGGAGGGAGAGCATACGCATTTTGGTATTTCGGTTAAGGAAGGGAAAGATGGTCAATTATATTATACCAATATTTTCGTAAGAAAATAATCTGCATAAGGTTTTACTATTTTCATAATTATTTAAGGTTAGTTAAAAAGGGGCTCTCGGGCCCCTTTTCTTTTAAAGTATAAAAGATATTTCTTCTGAACGTTCAACGCTCTATAAGATCTTTGTTGATTAACATGTACCCTCATCCTGAAGAACAATCCAATTTTAGTCCTGTTACTTCTGAAGCAGTAATAACATACTTTAACAGCACGACACATTTAAAAAGATACAATCATTAATGTATCAGGATACAGGCATCCAAAAAAGAAAAGGAGACCCTGGGGCCTCCTTTTCGATGGTTGGTTAGCGGGTTGTTTAATTATTCCATTTTAACCACTTTAAAAATGGACCTTCGATTTAATTGGTGTTGTACTTCATTACAGTCTTTACAATCTATTTCTGGCTGTTCTTCGCCGTAGCCTCTGTATGTGATTATCCTTTCTGGAGCTATTCCGTGTTCAACAAGGTAATCGTAAGTCGACTGCGCTCTTCTTTCAGCCAGACGACGGTTATATTCAATTGAACCTCTTCTATCTGTGTGAGAACCAACTTCTATGACGAGTTCGGGGTAATCGTTCTTCATTAGATTGACCAGCTTATCTAGTTCGGCGGCAGCATCCGGACGAATGTTGTGCTTGTCAAAGTCGAAATATATCTTATTGATCTCTGCCAGGTACTCCATGTCACGTACAGGAGAAAGCTCTATATTATGAACGAGTTCTGTCTTATCATCCATATTTGAACTACTTATTCTCTCATTCTTGGTGTTGTATTTTATGTGTTTGGCCTCAAGAGGATAAATATTGTCTCTGGCAATTTCAGTCTGATATTGCCCAAGGGAATCGGTTTCTAAAAATGCAATTTGGCGGTTGTTTTCATTCATTAACCTTATAGTGGCATTAACAATAGGTTTATTGTTAATGGAATCTGTCACTATACCTTTAAGAACTAAAGGTGCCAGGATATTTATGTCGTAAATGTCATCATTTCCCTGTCCGCCTTCACGGTTTGAGGATATAAATCCACGGGTATTGTCACCACCGGAATATGAGAAGGCAAAATCGTCCATATTGCTGTTCACCGGTTCTCCTAAATTCTGAATTTTGTTAGGAGCCTCGGCAGTAACAACGAATACATCCAGAAGTCCGTAACCTTTATGTCCATCTGAAGAGAAGTAAAAATTACCATTTTCAGCAATAAAAGGAAATACTTCATTTCCAGGAGTATTTACCGGAGCACCTAAATTTTGAGGGGTGCCAAAAATGCCATTTTCTATGCTTACTTTATAGATGTCAGATCCTCCCATTCCGCCAGGAGCATCAGAAACATAATATAAGGTCTTACCATCGGCAGAAAGACTTGGATGGCCTACTGAATATTCATTATTTGTAAAGGGCAATTCTTCAATATTTGTCCATTCCCCATTGACAAGGGACGCTTTATATATTTTAAGGTGGTTTACACCTTCATCATCCTTCTTTCCGTCGCGTTTCAGGTAATTATTTCGTGTAAAATACATGGTTTGACCATCGGCAGAAAGGGTAACAGGACCTTCATGGCGTACTGTATTGACATCTCCGGGTACGGGAGTTACAGAACTGCTTCCAACAGTAGTTTTGTAGATATCCAAAAAGGGCTCTCCCGTCCAGTCATAAATTTTTGTCCTGGTGTTTGAATCTCCTCTTGCTGATGTGAAATAAATAGTTCCGTTATTTTCAAAGCCTCCGAAGTCACTAAATTGTGAATTGAATGGTACAGGATTAACTCTAAAACTTTCCAGGCCTTCATAAGTAGCAATTTCGTCTGTATTCAGCAGTTGTTTTACTCCCTGCGGATTACGGGCAGAATCCTGGTATTTTTGTAACCATTCGCGGGACTTGTCGTATTCTCTAACTCCGCGCAACATCTGTGCATATTTATAATAAACTTCCGGAGACACACCGGGCTGCTCTACCACCATTGCGTAGTAGTTCACGGCATTTTCGGGATCCCGAAGCTTGTAATAGCTGTTGGCAAGTTGTTCCTGATTATAAGCTGTGTTATAATCTCTTTCAAGTAGATCTTTATATTCTTCAATTGCCTTGGTGTAGGCAAAGCTCTCATATAACCGGTCTGCTTTCTTTTGTTTTGATGACTGGGCAAAAAGAAGTGCCGGAAAAATGAGCAACAGAAGTAGAAAGTAATTTTTGTTCATAATCCTATATTTTCAATTAGAAGAACCTTGGGGATTTGTATTTGGTATTACCGAGTCTAAATTCATAGATCAACAGGATCTCGTGAGAACCTGAAGTATAAGGTTGAAGATCTGAAATTGAATATTCATAACCGTAGCCTACCCTAAAACTTGGCAGAATTTGGAAATCAATAAAGGCTCCCACGGCATCCTCGAACCGGTAATTTGCTCCCAGGTAAACCTTTTCATTAAAAATGAATGTTCCTGAAACATCTACAGAAAGAGGTGCTCCTTTTGTCATTTTTAGAAGGGTAGTAGGTCGCAATTTCACACTTTCACTCAGGTCAAATACGTAACCTCCCGTAAAATAATAATGCACTTGCTCCAAAGCGACATATTCACTTTGTTCATTATTGTCATTATTAATGAATTTAGGAGCTGATAATCCCATGTACCAGTTTTGGGCAGAGAGGTAAAGTCCTGCACCAAAATTTGGTGTCCAACGATTAAAAGTTTCTCCACTAAAGAATGGATCACTAGGAACCTCTTCCATTAATTCTTCTTCAAGATTGTAATAACTCATCCCGCCTTTAAGACCGAAAGATAGAGTTGTAGCCTCTGAGACATTAATTGTATAGGAGAAATCGGCATAAGCATAGGTGTAATTTTCGTATCCAATATTGTCATTGATAATGGATACCCCGAGCCCCACCTTTTCATTTCGAAGAGGAGAATGGATAGATAGTGTTTGAGTTTCGGGAGCACCCTCTATACCTGCCCACTGACTTCTATGCAAACCCACTACTGAAATAGCGTCTCGGCTACCTGCGTACGCAGGGTTAATTGAAATAGTGTTGTACATGTATTGCGTAAACTGGGGCAATTGCTGTGCTTTGGCACTAACACTAATAAACAGAAGAATTATTATTGGGTAGATTTTTTTCATGTTCATTACTTTATTTTGTTCCTAGATAGATATAACCCTGAATAGGATTAAATCCGCTTTGTTGAATTTCTACAATATAGAAGTAGGTGCCGGAGGGTAATTGATCTCCGGAAACCGAGTTAATAGATGTTCCATCCCAGTTATTGGTATAATTATTTGAGCTGAATACTTCGTTCCCCCAGCGGTTAAAAACTTTTAAAGTATATATGAAACCACAGTCAATACCTTTTCCTACTTCAAAATTATCATTAATGTTATCACCGTTTGGAGTCACAGCTTTTGAGATACTGTTACTTATATCTTCAATCTCACATGGCAGAACCAGACCACAATCCTCGATCTCAATAGTGATCTCTGTAGAAGAGGGACATCCACCTTCAATTACGTAGGTGAAGGTGTAAAAACCAGCAGCTATATCTGTATTTAAAGAACTACCCGATAATGCTCCAGATAGATCTGTATCGATCCAGGTTCCTGTATCGCTACCACCACTCACCAGGTTATTCAAATCGAAAGATCCAGAGTCGTCGCATATTGCTTCGGAAGGACTGGTAACTATGAGATCTCCCTGCGGTTCCTCTATGGTTAAAGTAGCCGCGTCAGACACACATCCATTTTCGTTTTTTGCAGTTACAGTGTAATTACCTGGAACCAGACTATCGAAAATTCCGTCTGCATCTTCATCGGCAAATTCATTGCCCTCAGCATCAGTAAGGCTGAAGGTCACATCATCAACAAGGGCCAGAACCAGAAATCCTGATGGGTCCTCGCAGGTAGGCTGCATAAGTTCTTCGATAACCGGAGTTGCCGGGCCTTCCGGTGCACTGCTTATTGTTACTGAAAGTGCTTCAGAAACACATCCGTCAGCGTTTCTTGCAACTACAGTATAAGTCCCGGAAGCAAGTTCAGACCAGGAAGTAGTAGTTCCGAAAGCACCTCCGTTAAAGCTGTATTGCATTCCGTCAACTGCAGTAATACTGAACGATCCCGTTGCTACCTCACAGGTAGGCTGAACAGTTTCGGCTACTACAGGAGCGGCAGGAGTTTCAGGTTGTTCGTTTATTGTTAGAGAAAGTGCTTCAGAAACACATCCGTCAGTGTTTCTTGCAACTACAGTGTAAGTTCCCGCTGCAAGGTTGTCAAAAGTGACATTTTCAGAGAACGTTCCACCGTTAAAGCTGTATTCCAAACCGGCCACAGCAGTGACACTTAAGTATCCGGCTGCTATGTCACAGGTAGGCTGAACAGTTTCAGCTATTACAGGAGCGGCTGGAGTTTCAGGCTGAGCATTGATGGTTACAGAAAGTTCTTCTGAAACACATTCGTCAGCGTTTCGTGCTACTACAGTATAAGTTCCAGCTCCTAATTCATTCCAGGAAGTAGAAGTTCCAAAAGCACCTCCGTTAAAGCTGTATTGCATTCCGTCAACAGCAGTGATGCTGAAAGATCCTGTTGCTACGTCGCACGTTGGCTGAGAAATTTCAGCTACTACAGGAGCGGCTGGAGTTTCAGGTTGTTCGTTTATTGTTACTGAAAGTGCTTCAGAAATACATCCGTCAGCGTTTCTTGCAACAACGGCGTAAGTTCCGGCAGCAAGTTCGCTCCATGAAGTAGTTGTTCCAAAAGCACCTCCGTCAAAGCTGTATTCCATTCCGGCCACAGCAGTGATGCTGAAAGATCCGGTGGCCACATCGCAAGTTGGTTGAGCAACTTCGGCTACTACAGGCGTGGCAGGAGTTTCAGGTTGTTCTTCTATTGTCACAGAAAGTTCTTCAGAAATACATCCGTCAGCGTTTCGTGCTACTACATTATAAGTTCCAGCTCCTAATTCATTCCAGGAAGTAGAAGTTCCAAATGCACCTCCGTTAAAGCTGTATTCCATTCCGTCAAAAGCGTTAATGCTGAAAGATCCTGTTGCTACATCACATGTTGGCTGAACAGTTTCGGCTATTACAGGGGCAGCAGGAGTTTCCGGCTGAGCATTAATGGTAACAGAAAGTTCTTCAGAAGTACATTCGTCCGCGTTTCTTGTAACTACAGTGTAAGTTCCGGCAGCAAGCTCAGACCAGGAAGTAGTTGTTCCGAAAGTACCTCCGTCGAAGCTGTATTCCATTCCGGCTTCTGCAGTGATGCTGAAGGATCCGGTTGCAACCTCACATGTAGGTTGAGAAACTTCAGCTACTACAGGAGCAGCAGGAGTATCAGGCTGCTCGTTTATTGTTACTGAAAGTGCTTCGGATACACACTCGTCGGCGTTTCTTGCCACTACAGAATAAGTTCCGGCAGCAAGTTTAGACCAGAAAGTTGCAGATTCAAATACACCTCCGTTGAAGCTGTATTCCATTCCGTCAACAGCAGTGATGCTGAAAGATCCGGTTGCAACGTCACATGTCGGCTGATTAACTTCAGTTACTACTGGAGCGGCTGGAGTTTCGGGCTGATCATTTATTATTACAGAAACTGTTTCAGACACACAACCGTCCTCGTTTCGTGCAACTACAAAGTAAGTTCCGGCAGCAAGTTCAGACCAGAAAGTTGCAGATTCAAATACACCTCCGTTGAAGCTGTATTCCATTCCGTCAACAGCAGTAATACTGAACGATCCCGTTGCTAACTCACATGTAGGCTGAACAGTTTCAGCTACCACAGGAGCAGCAGGAGTTTCTGGCTGAGCGTTGATTGTAACAGAAAGTTCTTCAGAAACACATTCGTCAGCATTTCTTGCTACTACAGTATAAATCCCGGCAGCAAGTTCAGACCAGGAAGTAGTTGTTCCGAAAGTACCTCCGTCGAAGCTGTATTCCATTCCGGATTCGGCAGTGATGCTGAAAGATCCGGTTGCAACTTCGCAAGTTGGATGACTAACTTCAGCTACTACTGGCGCGACAGGAGTTTCTGGTTGTTCGTTTATTGTTACTGAAAGTGCTTCAGAAACACATTCATCAGCGTTTCGTGCAACTACAGTGTAAGTTCCCGCTGCAAGGTTGTCAAAAGTGACATTTTCAGAGAACGTTCCACCGTTAAAGCTGTATTCCATTCCGGCTTCAGCAGTTATGCTGAAAGATCCGAAAGCAACCTCACATGTAGGTTGAGAAACTTCAGCTACTACAGGAGCGGCAGGAGTTTCAGGCTGATCATTTATTGTTACAGAAACTGCTTCAGACATACAACCGTCCTCGTTTCTTGCAACTACAGTATAAGTCCCGGCAGCAAGTTCAGACCATGAAGTAGTAGTTTCAAATGCACCTCCGTTAAAGCTGTATTGCATTCCGTTAACAGCATTAATGCTGAACGATCCCGTTGCAATCTCACATGTTGGGTGAGTAACTTCGGCTACTTCAGGAGCGGCTGGAGTTTCAGGCTGATCATTTATTATTACAGAAACTGCTTCAGACCCACAACCATCCTCGTTTCGTGCAACTATAGTATAAGTACCTGCAGCAAGTTCAGACCAGGAAGTAGTAGTTCCGAAAGCACCTCCGTTAAAGCTGTATTGCATTCCGTCAACAGCAGTAATACTGAACGATCCCGTTGCTACCTCACAGGTAGGCTGAACAGTTTCAGCTACTACAGGAGCAGCTGGAGTTTCAGGTTGAGCGTTGATGGTTACTGAAAGTGCTTCAGAAACACATCCGTCAGCGTTTCTTGCAACTACAGTATAAATTCCGGCAGCAAGTTCTGACCAGGAAGTAGTAGTTCCAAAAGTTCCTCCGTTAAAGCTATATTCCATTCCGGCTTCAGCAGTGATGCCGAAAGATCCTGTTGCAACCTCACATGTGGGCTGAACAGTTTCAGCTACTACAGGAGCGGCAGGAGTTTCAGGCTGAGCGTTTATGGTTACTGAAAGTTCTTCTGAAACACATCCGTCAGCGTTTCGTGCTACTACATTATAAGTTCCAGCTCCTAATTCATTCCAGGAAGTAGAAGTTCCAAATGCACCTCCATTAAAGCTGTATTCCATTCCGGCAACAGCAGTGATGCTGAAGGATCCGGTTGCAACCTCACATGTAGGCTGATTAACTTCAGCTACTACAGGAGCGGCAGGAGTTTCAGGCTGATCATTTATTGTTACAGAAACTGCTTCAGACATACAACCGTCCTCGTTTCTTGCAACCACAGTATAAGTCCCGGCAGCAAGTTCAGACCATGAAGTAGAAGTTCCAAAAGTACTTCCGTCGAAGCTGTATTCCATTCCGTCAACAGCAGTGATGCTGAAAGATCCTGTTGCAATCCCACATGTAGGCTGAACAGTTTCAGCTACCAAAGGAGCGGCAGGAGTTTTAGGTTGATCGTTTATTGTCACTGAAAGTTCTTCAGAAATACATCCGTAGGCATTTCTTGCAACTACAGTGTAGGTTCCGGCAGAAAGGTTGTCAAAAATGACATTTTCAGAGAACGTTCCACCATTAAAGCTGTATTCCATTCCGGCAACAGCAGTGATGCTTAAAGATCCGGTGGCTACGTCACATGTTGGCTGAGAAACTTCAGCTACAACAGGAGCGGCTGGAGTTTCGAGTTGTTCGTTGATGGTTACTGAAAGTGTTCCAGAAACACATCCGTCAGCGTTTCTTCCAACTATAGTATAAGTTCCGGCAGCAAGATCAGACCAGGAAGTAGTAGTTCCAAAAGCACCTCCGTTAAAACTGTATTCCATTGCGTCAACAGCAGTGATGCTGAAAGATCCAGTTGCAACATCGCATGTTGGCTGAACAGTTTCAGCTACTACAGGAGCGGCAGGAGTTTCAGGTTGAGCGTTTATGGTTACTGAAAGCGCTTCAGATACGCATTCTTCAGCGTTTCTTGCAACAACGGTGTAAGTTCCGGCAGCAAGTTCAGACCAGGAAGTGGAAGATCCAAAAGCACCTCCGTCAAAGCTGTATTCCATTCCGCTTACAGCAGTTATGCTGAAAGATCCGGTTGCTACTTCGCAATTTGGCTGAACAGTTTCAGCTACTACAGGAGCGGCAGGAGTTTCAGGCTGATCGTTTATTGTCACTGAAAGTGCTTCAGAAATACATCCATCGTTATTCCTGGCTACTACAGTATATGTGCCGGCAGCAAGTTCAGACCATGAAGTAGTGCTTTCAAAAGCTCCACCGTTAAAGCTGTATTCCATTCCGGCTACAGCAGTGATACTGAAAGATCCGGTTGCTACTTCACATGTTGGCTGAGATACCTGAGCTACTACAGGAGCGGCAGGAGTTTCAGGTTGAGCATTTATTGTTACAGTCAGTTCTTCAGACACACATCCGTCTTCGTTTCTTGCAGTTACAGTATAAGTTCCGGCAGCAAGGTTGTCAAAAATGGCATTTTCAGAGAAGGTTCCACCGTTGAAGGCATATTCCATTCCGCTTACAGCAGTGATGCTGAAAGATCCTATTGCTACATCACAAGTTGGCTGAACAGTTTCAGCTACTACAGGAGCGGCAGAAGTTTCAGGTTGTTCGTTGATTGTTACAGTTAGTTCATCAGAAATACATCCGTCTTCATTTCTTGCAGTTACAGTATAAGTACCTGCAACAAGTTCAGACCATGAAGTAGTGCTTGCAAAAGCTCCACCGTCGAAGCTGTATTCCATTCCGCTGACAGCAGTAATGCTGAAAGACCCTGTTGCTACTTCGCAAGTTGGCTGAACAGTTTCAGCTACTGCAGGAGCAGCAGGAGTTTCAGGTTGAGCATTTATTGTTACAGTTAGTTCATCAGAAACACATCCGTCCTGGTTTCTTGCAACTACAGTATAGGTACCTGTAGCAAGGTTGTCAAAAGTGACATTTTCAGAGAACGTTCCTCCGTCAAAGCTATATTCCATTCCGGCTTCTGCAGTGATGCTGAAAGATCCGGTTGCTACCTCACATGTAGGCTGAACAGTTTCAGCTACAACAGGAGCGGCAGGAGTTTCAGGTTGTTCTTCGATGGTTACTGAAAGTTCATCAGAAACACATCCGTCTTCATTTCTTGCAGTTACAGTATAAGTACCTGCAACAAGTTCAGACCAGGAAGTAGTGCTTGCAAAAGCTCCACCGTCAAAGCTATATTCCATTCCGCTTACAGCAGTGATGCTGAAAGATCCGGTTGCTACTTCACATGTTGGCTGAGATACCTGAGCTACTACAGGAGCGGCAGGAGTTTGTGGTTGTTCGTTTATTGTTACAGAAAGTGCTTCAGAAATACATTCGGCAGCGTTTCTTGCCACTACAGTATAGGTTCCGGCAGAAAGTTGGTCCCATGAAGTTGCAGATCCAAATGCACCTCCGTTAAAGCTGTATTCTATTCCGCTGACAGCAGTAATGCTGAAAGACCCTGTTGCTACTTCGCAAGTTGGCTGAACAGTTTCGGCTACTAAAGGAGCGGCTGGAGTTTCAGGTTGTTCGTTTATTGTTACTGAAAGTGCTTCAGAAATACATCCGTCAGCGTTTCTTGCAACAACGGTGTAAGTTCCGGCAGCAAGTTCGCTCCATGAAGTAGTTGTTCCAAAAGCACCTCCGTCAAAGCTGTATTCCATTCCGGCCACAGCAGTGATGCTGAAAGATCCGGTGGCCACATCGCAAGTTGGTTGAGCAACTTCGGCTACTACAGGAGCAGCAGGAGTATCAGGCTGAGCGTTTATTGTTACCGAAAGTTCTTCAGAAACACATCCATCAGCGTTTCTTGCAACTACTGTGTAAGTTCCGGCAGCAAGTTCATTCCAGGAAGTAGTAGTTCCGAATGCACCTCCGTTAAAGCTGTAAGTCATTCCGGCTTCAGCAGTGATGCTAAAAGATCCGGTTGCTACGTCGCATGTTGGCTGAGAAATTTCAGCTACTGCAGGCGCAGCAGGAGTTTCAGGTTGTTCTTCGATGGTTACAGAAAGTTCTTCAGAAACACATCCGTCAGCATTTCTTGCAACTACAATATAAGTACCGGCAGCAAGTTCAGACCAGGAAGTAGTAGTTTCGAATGCACCTCCGTTAAAGCTGTATTCCATTCCGTCAACAGCGGTAATGCTGAAAGATCCTGTTGCAATGTCGCAGGTTGGCTGTGAAATCTCAGCTACTACAGGAGCGGCAGGAGTTTCGGGTTGTTCTTCTATGGTTACAGAAAGTGCTTCAGAAACACATTCGTCAGCATTTCTTGCAACAACGGTGTAAGTTCCGGCAGATAGGTCCTCAAAAATGATATTTTCCGAGAACGTTCCACCGTTAAAGCTATAATCCATTCCGGCTTCGGCAGTGATGCTGAAGGATCCGGTTGCTACGTCGCATGTTGGCTGACTAACTTCAGCTACTACAGGAGCGGCAGGAGTTTCTGGTTGCACGATAACAACTTCTATAGTCACAGTACAACCGGCAGTATCAGAAATTTCAGCAGAATAGGTGCCGGGAGCAAGACCTATAAGATCCTGTGTAGTGGCAGAAAAATCATTAGGTCCTGACCATTGAATGGAGTAACTTTGGCTTCCTCCCTGAAGAGAAAGATCTATTTCACCGGTATTTACTTCTCCACAACCTAAATCTGTACTGACGTAATTTACTGAAAGTAACTCATTCAGGTTTATTGTTTTTGTTAAGGAACTTGTAGAAATACCATCTTGTACAGTAAGCGTAACGTTGTATATACCTGCACCTTTAAAATCAAAAGCGGGATTGATTTCATTGCTATTGCCTAATCCGGCGAAATTCCAGGTGAATAAGTAGTTCTCTGTATCTCCTCCTGTAGTAAGATTTTCGAAGTCGACAAAAAAATCTTCACATGAAGTGGTGAAATCAAAATTAGCAACTAAAGGAGTTCTGACCAAAATAGAAAATGGAGCTCCATAGCACTGGGCATTCCTCGACAATTTGGTGCAAACTCTTTTTTTGTTATTGGTTTCCCAATCCATGTAGTAGTTTTTCAGTTCCAGTTTATCACCCCAATTCCAGGTAAAGGAAGAGATCTGCTCGATGCTCCCTTGGGGAATTTGTTGTCCTTCGAAAAGACAGGTTGAAACTTTTTCCTGAAAGACGTCATTAATATATACGTCATACTCCAGATATAGAGAATATCCATTTCCAGAACTTCCTCCAAAGCTCGCATAGATAAATCCTGAAACAGGATCTCCTATATTATAGCCTCCATTCGGATCGATAGGATTTTGATTTGCATCAGCAAAGAAAAAATCTGTTACTGTGACGTTCTGGCTGTCACATTGGGCAAAGGTTTTTCCTGGCGAAAAACTTATAAGTGCACCTATAAAAAAAGTAAAGACGGCTTTAAGACCACTTGAAGTATCCATAGAAACTTTCCGAGGATCTAAAAGGTTAGCCAAAAATGAGAGAGTAGTTTTCCAAATCATAGTCGTCATGTTTGAATTATTTCCCGACGACCAATCATATATAGATTAAAGGTCATTCGTGGTAATATATATTTCTGTTCGTTAATATTTGGTCAAGTTCATTTATCCTAAAGCTGGGATAAATTAAATTCTTTTGATTCTTACAAACTTAGTCGATCTGTAGAGGGGAAATCAGATCATCTGGGGCATCTGTCAATCAATTTCAGGAGTAAATGTATCTTCTTGAATCTGTTAAAAAAAGTATTTGAACATCTTTTAGATGTAGTGTGGGGTTTTACGGACAAACTGCACAAAGACAGTAAATTAAACAGGGGGTTTGAAGTCCTCAAATGAAATGGTAGATTATTGGATCAGCAAATTAAATGTGAAAGAAGTGAGAAAAATAGTAATAAAAACTTCTTATTTTTTGCTTATGGAACCCTTAATTTTTCTGGGCTTGTGAGAAGAAATTGCATTTTTAAATTCGAAGAAATAATTACACAATTCAACCTCTTTGACGCCGGTGGATATTAATTATAAAAGGTAGATTTTGTAAATTGGCAGTATGAAAAATAAACTCCACGATTATCGTAGGCTCTACCAGAAACATGAGTTGCTGGAGGAGGAAATTCCTCAGGATCCATTTGATTTATTTCATATCTGGATCAGGGAAACTGAAACTAATAAAGAAGTTGAGGAAGTAAATACAATGAATCTTTCAACTATTGGTTTGGACGGTTTTCCTATGACCAGGGTAGTTCTTCTGAAAGAATATGACAATGAAGGTTTTGTATTCTACACTAATTATGAATCTGAAAAAGGAAAATCTATAGCTAAAAGTCCTAAGGTATGCCTGTCTTTCTTCTGGCCTACGTCAGAGCGACAGGTGATGATTAAAGGTGTTGCAAATAAGGTTTCTACAGAAGATTCTGAAGCTTACTTCCAGTCCAGACCACGTGGCAGTCAACTCGGAGCCTGGGCTTCTCAACAAAGTTCTGTAATCCCGTCCCGTGAATATCTTCAGAAAAAACTGGAATTGCTTGAACAGGAGTTTACGGGAAAAGATATTCCAAAACCTGTATATTGGGGGGGATATAAAGTCATACCGTCTGAATTTGAATTCTGGCAGGGCAGACCAAATCGTTTGCATGATCGTATCTACTACAGTAAGGAGAATGAGAAATGGCGAATTGACAGACTAGCACCATAAATATGAAGAAATTAATACTCGTTAGGCATGGTAAATCTTCCTGGAAGGAAGATTTACCCGATGATGAACGTCCTTTAAAAAAGAGAGCATATAAAGATGCAGGACTGGTTTTAAACGCCTTTTCGGGGTTTCACCAAAAGCCGCTCAAGTTGTGGAGCAGCTATGCCAGTCGTGCTCTTGATACCGCAAAAATTTTTAAAGAAAGACTGGAGGTGGAAGACAAGGATTTTTGTGTCAAAGATGACCTTTATACCTTTGATAGTAAGAATCTTCTAAATGTCATTCGGTCATGCGAAGATGAAATTGAGAATTTAATGGTTTTTGGTCACAATCCGGCTATCACAGGAGTGGCCAACCAAATAGGAGATCAACATTTCTCCAATATCCCTACCACAGGTTTATGTATGATCCAATTTGAAGCAGAAAATTGGCAGGATATAAAAACCGGAAAAACTCTGTTGTATTTATTCCCAAAGAATTTGAGATAGATGGAGGGGAATCAGTATATAAATAGAGAATTGAGTTGGCTGCAATTCAACGCCCGGGTTTTACAGGAAGCTGCAGATAAAACGGTGCCTTTGATTGAGAGGCTGCGGTTCCTTGGGATTTTTTCAAATAACCTGGACGAATTTTTTAAAGTTAGATATGCCACAATAAAACGAATTGATTTAGCAGGAAAAGGAGGGAAAAGCGTTTTAGGAGGTATTAAGGCGAACAAACTTCTGGAAGAAATTACACAGATCGTAATTGAACAGCAAAGCGAAAGTTTAAAGATCCTGGATTCTATTCAAAACAAACTAAAGGAGCACAATATTTTTATTATAAATGAGAAGCAGGTTACAAAAGCACAACAACCCTTTCTCAAAAATTTCTTTATCCAGAAGGTAAGCCCTGCTCTTGTTACCATTGTCCTGAATGACCTTGACGAGTTGCCGCGTCTAAAAGACAGCGCTGCTTACCTGGCGGTAAAGATGGTGATGAAAGATGCAGTTCCAAAAAGGGTGAACTCGAAGATCGTTTCTGGCCAAATCAAGGAAAAAAAATATGTTCTTATAGAAATTCCCAGGAGTATAGAAAGATTTGTGGTACTTCCTAAAGAAGGTGATAAACAACATGTCATTTTGCTGGATGATCTTATTCGTTACCATTTACATTCAATTTTCAATATTTTTGAATATGAGAGTGTTACGGCTCATATGATTAAAATTACTCGTGATGCCGAACTGGATATTGACAGTGATCTTAGTAAATCCTTTATTGAGAAAATTTCGGCCAGTGTAAAAGATCGTATTGAGGGAGAGCCGGTGAGATTTGTATATGATATGAATATTGACCAGGATACCCTTCAGTATTTAATGAATAAGATGGGGATTGACGCAACCGATAGTATTATTCCGGGTGGTCGATACCACAACAGGCGGGATTACATGAATTTTCCAAGTTTGGGTGGGGAAGAGTTACAGTATAAACCTTATGAACCATTGCCTGTTCCGGGACTGGTTTTACAGGGAAGTCTGTTCAAAGAAATCGCGAAGAAGGATTACCTGTTACACACTCCTTACCAATCTTTTGCGTATACCGTAAAATTTTTGCGCGAGGCGGCACTTGATCCTGCAGTAAAATCGATTAGGATAACTATTTACCGGTTAGCCAAGATCTCTCATATCGCAAGTTCTCTTGTAAACGCTGTTAAAAACGGAAAAAAAGTAACTGTACAGATAGAACTTCGCGCACGGTTTGATGAAGTGGCTAATATTAATTATGCTGAACAAATGCAGCGGGAAGGGGTGAATCTTATTTTCGGGGTAAAAGGTCTTAAGGTACATTCAAAAGCATGTGTGGTTGAAAGACTGGAAAATGATAAAACCAGAAGATACGGTTTTATAAGCACCGGAAATCTTAATGAATCTACAGCCAGGGTCTATTCAGATCTGACCTTATTTACGAGTGATCAAAGCATTCTGAAGGAAGTTAGCAAAGTTTTTGATTTTTTTGAAGTGAATTACAAGGTGAATCGATATAAACATTTAATTGTCTCTCCTCATTACACCCGAAGCACCTTGGTGAAGTTAATCCAAACTGAAATTGATAATGCTAAAGATGGTAAGCCTTCCGGGATTCGGCTTAAGTTGAATAGCCTTTCAGATTATCCTCTTATCGATAAGTTATATGAGGCCAGCAGGGCAGGTGTAAAAATGAAATTGATCATCCGCGGGATTTGCTGTCTTGTACCCGGGGTGGACGGAATGAGTGAGAACATTCAGGTGATTAGTATAGTAGATAAATACCTGGAACACCCAAGAATCTACATTTTTGAAAATAGCGGAAATCCTAAAGTATATATTTCATCGGCAGACTGGATGACCCGAAATCTGGATTATCGGGTAGAGGTAAGTTGCCCTATTTACGATAAGGAGATTCAAAAGGAGTTGATGGATACTTTTGAAATTTGTTGGAGCGACAACGTTAAGGCAAGGGTAATTTCTATAAAGCAGGATAACGCTTACCGTCGTAATAACAAGCCACCATTGCGATCTCAATTTGCACTGTATGATTATTATTTTAAGAAACTGGAATTAGAAAAGGAAAAAGTTTGATCAACCAAAGAAAGTTTGCAGCCATAGATATTGGATCTAACGCAGTAAGATTGTTAATAATGACAATCACAGAGCAGGAGGGAAGAGAGCCGCTATTCAAAAAAACCTCACTTGTAAGGGTGCCTATAAGATTGGGAGCCGATGTCTTTCTCACTCAAAATATTTCTGAAGAGAATATTAAACGCATGATAGACACCATGCAGGCTTTCAAGTTGCTGATGCGATCTCATAAGATTGAGAAATTTAAGGCTTGTGCGACTTCGGCAATGCGGGAATCTCTCAATGGGGAAGAGGTGGTACAACTTATTCAGGATAAAACCGGATTGGAAATAAGCATTATTGACGGCACCGATGAAGCCGCAATTATTGCCGCTACAGATCTTCACGCCCTCATTCAATCTGACAAAACCTATCTTTATGTGGATGTGGGAGGTGGTAGTACAGAATTTACCCTTTACTCAAAAGGAAAAACCGTTTCTTCCCGGTCATTTAAATTAGGAACCGTAAGATTGTTGGAAAATATGGTTTCCCGGGATATGTGGACAGAGGTAGAGACTTGGATCAAGGAAGTTACCCGTAAGTATTCCAAAATTGATCTTATAGGCTCTGGCGGGAACATTAACAACATCTTTAAAAGCAGTGGCAAAGCCAATGGGAAACCTCTCAGTTTTTTCTATTTAAGCTCCTACTACCAGTTGTTACAATCCTTTACTTATGAGGAACGGATCACCGAATTAAATCTTAATCAGGATCGTGCAGATGTTATTGTTCCGGCTGCTAAAATATATCTTTCTGCAATGAAGTGGACTCGGGCACGAAGGATATATGTTCCAAAAATTGGACTTTCAGATGGAATTATTAAATCTTTATATCAGGAAACTTTGGAAGCCACTAGCCGTGCATAGTCTCTTTTTTACCAAGATCTTTCATAATTTGGGCCTCAAATTCCAGGAGATTTTGCCATTTTTCATCCACTACCTTTCGATCTCCATATTGTCGGGCAAAATTGAGGAACATGGTGTAGTGATTAGCTTCACTTACCATTAAGCTGCGGTAAAATTCTGCCAGTTCTTTATCCTCAAGATTCTCTGAAAGTAACCTGAAGCGTTCACAACTACGGGCTTCAATTAAGGCCGCATAAAGCAGGCGGTGCGTTAGGTTTGTGAGTCGGCTTCCACCTTTAGGGAAGAAGGTCAACAGTTTTAAAACGTATTCATCTTTTCGATCCCTGCCCAGGGTAAGCCCTCGTGCGAGAATCCTGTCATGTACCATTTTGAAATGTCCCATTTCTTCGCGGGCAAGGGCAGTCATGGCCGTGACCAGATCGGAATATTCGGGATGGGTGACGATAAGAGATATAGCCGTCGAGGCAGCTTTTTGCTCACAATAAGCATGATCTGTGAGGATCTCTTCAATATTTTTTTCAACGATATTGACCCAGCGTGGGTCTGTGGGTAATTTTAAACCTAACATTTAAACATCCAGATCAAAGGTGGAACGTAATTTCTCAATAAGGGGATTTTTCTCCCTCAATTTTTCAAACTTTTCGATAGCGGTAAAAGCAAACTTTTTCTCAGCCTTTTCATTCACCGTAACTTTCAACTGTATGTGGGTGTTTTGAAGTTTCTCCTTGAGAAAACCCATTAAATGATACTGCACTTTTTCCAGTTCCAGCTTCATAGTTTCGTTAGGGAGTTCCACACAAATATTCTTCCCCATAAGAGCGGGAGTATCGGTCTGCATAATTGAAGCCAGGATCTTTTCTCCCTTTTCGTTCTGCTCTTCACAAAATTCCTGCCATGCAGTCTGCATTTGTTCTTCAGAAAACTTACCGTTTCTTACAATTTCTTGCTCTGCTTTGGCTTCTCGTTTTTGAGCTTCAAGTTCTTTTTTCTTCTGAATACTTTTTAGAGAAAGTCCGGAAACTTTTTTTATTCCAACTTCATTTCCTGCATCCGCTTTTACTTCGGAAGGATTTTCTAGAGGAGGATTTTTGACAGCAGTTTCAGCTTGAGAAGCAGAAGGTGCCTGGAAATTTTCTTCAGGAATATTTGTTCCGGCTGAAGTTTCCTGTGTATCGGGTTCCCGCACCTCAGATTCAGAAGTTACAGGAGCACAATCGGCACTTGCTCCGGGAACAGGTTTTGGAAGCTGAGCATCAGTTGGGGCAGCTGAATCTCCCTTGGCGTATTCATTGTTGACAATGACTTCCTTTTCTTTGGTGGAAAGTTTGAAAGCCGGTGCGGGAATTGGTGCGCCCGTAAAGTGATTCGGCGGAATTATATAGCTGCTATCCTTTTTTTTTTCGTCACTAAAAGTGACAGAAGCGAGTTGCATAAGACAAAGTTCCACCAACAGGCGTTGGTTTCGGCTGCTTTTGTACTGTAAATCACATTGGTTGGCCAGTTCAATCCCCTTGAGGAGAAAAGCTGAAGAAGCCTGTTGCGACTGTTGGTAGTACAAAGCTTTCGTATTGTCTCCAACTTCAAGAAGATTTATTGTCTTGGGGTCCTTACAAACAAGCAGATCCCTGAAATGTGAAGCCAGCCCCGCTATAAAATGATGTCCGTCAAACCCGTGACTTAAAATCTCATTGAACAATAAAAGCAGCTGCGGAATTTCATTTTTCAGGATAAGATTTGTAGCCGAAAGATAGGTATCGTAATCGAGAACGTTCAGGTTTTCGGTGACCGCTTGCCGGGTGAGGTTTTTTCCGCTGAAGCTTACCACCCTGTCATATATAGACAAAGCATCACGCATAGCGCCATCGGCTTTTTGAGCAATGATGTGCAGGGCATCTTCATCAGCTTCCACGCCTTCCTGTTCAGCAATGTAACTTAGGTATTCCTTTGCGTCCTTAACGGTTATCCTTTTAAAGTCAAAGATCTGGCAACGGGAAAGGATAGTAGGGATGATCTTGTGTTTTTCTGTAGTTGCCAAAATGAAAATGGCATGCTTTGGCGGCTCTTCCAGGGTTTTAAGGAAAGCGTTAAATGCCGCCTGAGACAACATGTGTACCTCATCAATAATATACACCTTGTATTTTCCAACCTGTGGCGGGATACGCACCTGGTCAATAAGATTTCTTATATCATCAACCGAATTATTTGAAGCCGCATCGAGTTCAAAGATATTAAAAGCGAAATCTTCTTTGGGATCCTGGTTTCCGTCCTGGTTGATCTTTTTGGCGAGAATACGGGCACAGGTAGTTTTTCCTACTCCCCGCGGGCCGGTAAAAAGAAGTGCCTGTGCCAGGTGATTATGTTCTATGGCATTGAGTAGCGTATTGGTTATAGCCTGCTGGCCCACAACATCTTTAAAAGTCTGGGGACGGTATTTCCTGGCCGATACTACAAAATGTTCCATTGAAGTGCTTTGATTTGACAAATATAAAAATACAAAACCGAAGCCGGGAATTATCCCCGGCTTTTTATCCACAAATACATGTTGACACTCTGGGGATAAGTCAAATTTTATACCTCTTAAAAATGGCATTTTAGATGTATATTTGCAGCAAGCAGACCGCCTTATCGCTGCCCTGAATTAAAGCGGGGCGGAGGAAAGTCCGGACACCATAGGGCAGCATAGTGGGTAACACCCATCATCCGCCACGGCGGATAGGACCAGTGCAACAGAAAGGATGTACAGGTAATGCTGTAGTGAAATCAGGTAAACTCTATGCGGTGCAATGCCATGTAAACCGGCTTTTAAGGATTGCCCGTCCGTTGCCGGAGGGTAGGCAGCTAAAGACTTTTGGTAACAAAAGTTTAAGATAAATGATAAGGACTTCAACTTAGGTTGAAGAACAGAATCCGGCTTACAGGTCTGCTTTTTTAGCTTTTTCTTCCACCAGTCTCTTTGCCCATTCTTTGGCAGGCTTTAACTCCATAAAGATTTCGTATGGCAGTTTGCAAAAATTCTTTTCAAAATTTGCCATATTGAGGGAAGAAGGTATTTTACTTACTACACCAATACCGGCTAAGTTTTTTACCTCGTCAAGATTGAGATAAACGGTTGGGTTGACATTGTAGTTGTTTATCCTGTAGGAAAGGTAAACAAAAGGCCTGCTATCATAAAAGTCACTGCAGACCTCAACCAGGTCGGCAACTTGTTTCCCTTCCATAACTTGTCCTTCCCTTGGTTTGGATAAAACAAAATCAGTATGGAATTCAAGTATGGTAAATTCCAGTTCAAGTATTTTCAAGGGTAACGCCATCCTCTAAGTTAAGAAAAAAAACTGAAAACAGAATTCCCGTATTTCCGTACTTCCACGAAATGATCCAGGTGGGAAAGATCTATTTTTTTACTGTGTTCAATAATAAGTGAACCTCCTTCTTCAAGAAGATTTCTGGAAAATGTTAGTTCCACAATTTGCTGTAGTAATTCAACTTCAAAACCGTAAGGTGGATCTGCAAAAATGATGTTTGCAGTTTCTCCTGTCGCTTTAAGAAATTTAAATACATCACTCTTGACGGTTCTTACAGGAAGGTCCAGTTCCTCAGCCTTTTTATTAATGAACTTCACACATTCAAAATGTGCATCAACTGCAATTATCTCTGCCGCGCCACGGGAACCAAATTCATAGGTGATATTCCCTGTGCCGCTAAAAAGGTCAACTACTTTTAATGCTGAAAAATGATACTGGTTGTTAAGTATATTGAAAAGTGCTTCCTTGGCAAAATCTGTCGTAGGTCTTACCGGAAGCTTCTTTGGAGCAATAATTTTTTTTCCTTTATGTATGCCTGAAACAATTCTCATTCGAGTACTTTAAAAAGGGTGTAATGCATATAACCTTTAGGAGGCTCTTCTTTGCTGTTGAAAAGGTAACCAAATGAAGTTTGCAGAAATTTTATTTCCTTCACATAGGTGTAGGCAATATCGTAATAATCTGAATTCTCTTTTATTCTTCCCAAAAGGATCAATTCAAAACTCGAAGGATCAAGATCAAGTTGTTCTGCACAAAAGAGTAAATAATAAATAAAATCTTCCCGGGTTGTGCAGTTGAAGGTATTAGCCAGTTGTAATTGTCCTTTTTGATAAATCAGCAGATCATAACCTCCCGGAAAACAATTTAGATAAACCCTTGTGCCCTCTGTCTGGAAACGATTCTGGATCTGGAATTCTTCAGTTAATATACTTACACAATGGCGATACTCAAACTCCCCATACCTGTCGAAAAAGAAATTATTGATGTTAGTGTATGGGATATACACATTAACAATTTCTGCTGAAGGTATTTCATCCTGTGCCACATAATCTGTTTCCAGGATCTTCGTATTGTATTTTAAATATTCTGAAGTATTTCCTTCTTCAAAAAACGCCTGCGGTACCAGGCTGTATAACTCGTTGGAAAAAAGAACTACAACTTCGGGTTTTCCTCCTCCTAAAAAAGGCTCGTCCTCGTATTGTTTTTCTATTTGCTGCAACACCTGCGCAGGATTTAGTTTCCGGGAAAAGAGCATGTCCTTAAAAAAAACGATCCTTTTCTCGTCTTTGGAAAGGGCACAAAAAGAAAGTCCATTCAGGCTAACCTGAATGGACAACTTTATATTTTTATAATTCAATTCTTTATTCCGCGTCACCATATACTTTTGGCCAGTTACCACTGGTTTTGACATCTTCCATTGAACCAACCTGTATAAAAGGTCCGTTTACATCATCAACACCAACGATTTCTTCTTCCTGGTTAACAAGATCTTTATCCTGGTCATATAAAAGAACTTCTTTAGCAATTCTTGCAACAAATACAGGAATTTGAGTTCCACTTTTATCTAAAGTTCCTGCTTTTAATTCAAATTGTGCATCAACTCCTTCAACGGGCACATTCATCATATTCTTATAGCGATCTGAACCTTTGAAAAGGGAATCTTTAACAGATTTATAACCCAATGTATCAATAACTACGATTTCAATCCTGCGATCAACACCATACGCTTCTCTGTACTCTTCGTCCATAACAGTAGTATCCCTTCTTTGGGTAAGAGTGAATTGTGCAGTATCAATAAAACGAACCAGGTTGTCCCAGTTTCCTTCGAATTCTCCCGTTACAGTACGGTAAGCCAACTCTGCATCTCTTATATCTTTAAGATTCTCAATCACTTTGGCATATCTTTTTTCTTTGACTTCATTAAACTTTATGGGCTCATAAATTGAATTAAAAACCAGGTATCCAAGGAAGATGATCACAATCCAAAGAACTAACTGAATGACAAGTTTCATGCGGGTGCAGTTTAAGATTTAGTTTAGTATTAAGGCAAATCTACAATTTTTTTTTATTCACAAAAGATTCTTCCGAAAAAAACCTTGTTATCTTTGGGCTTCGACGGAAAATGCCCATGGAACAAATTAACGCTGCTTCATTCTACAATTTATTGCTTCAAGACCTGAAATTTGAAGCTAAAATTAAACAGGATATTGCACTACAGCAGCTTGCGACTTTTGTTATAGATGGGAAAAAAGACTCGCTGTTTCTTCTTAAAGGTTTTGCGGGTACGGGAAAAACTACAATAATTAGCTCTTTGGTTAAAAACCTGTGGCAGGTCAAAAAAAGCGGTATTTTACTGGCACCTACCGGACGGGCGGCAAAGGTGATCGCCAATTACTCCGGAAGGGAAGCCTTTACCATTCACAAAAAGATATATTTTCCAAAGAAAACATCGGGAGCCGGAGTAAGTTTTGTATTGCAGCCTAATAAACATAAGAATAGCATTTTTATTGTCGATGAAGCTTCGATGATCCCCGATGTCAACAACGATGCAAAAATGTTCGAGAATGGGTCACTGCTTGATGATCTTCTTCAGTATGTGTATTCGGGACATAATTGTAAATTGATCTTTATAGGAGATACGGCCCAATTACCTCCTGTGAAACTTGAGGTGAGTCCCGCATTGGAGGAACAAAAACTTCAGAATACTTACTTAAAAGAAGTAACTCACATTGAATTAGACGAGGTGGTGCGGCAAAGTGAGGAGAGTGATATTTTACATAATGCGACTTTGATACGTGAGGCTCTGAAAGAGGAGTTTTACGAAAGCTTCAGGTTTGAACTGAGTGGTAAAAAAGATGTGGTAAGGTTGATAGACGGGCACGAAATTATGGAAGCTATTGAAGATTCTTACCGCAACCTGGGCCATGAAGACACTACAATTATTGTGCGGTCCAATAAAAGGGCGAACCTTTACAATCAACAAATAAGGAACAGGATACTTTTCCAGGAAGAAGAGATTTCAGCAGGGGATTATTTAATGGTCGTAAAGAACAATTACTTCTGGATTAAACCCAACAGCGAAGCGGGATTTATTGCCAACGGAGATATTATTAAAGTTTTGGAAATTTTTGCAATTAAGGAACTTTATGGTTTCAGGTTTGCTGAAATTAAAGCGCAGATGGTAGATTATCCCAACATGCAGCCAATAGAAACTGTGGTGTTGCTCGATACCCTGGAAAGCAATAATCCCTCCCTCACATACGATGAGTCAAATCGATTATATCAGGAAGTTATGAAGGATTATGAGGAAGAGCGGTCAAAATATAAGAAGTTCATGAAAGTGAAGAACAACAAATATTTTAATGCTTTGCAAATAAAATTTTCCTACGCCATGACTTGCCATAAATCTCAGGGTGGACAATGGAATACCGTTTTTGTCGAGCAACCCTATCTTCCAAATGGAATTGATAAAGATTACCTTCGGTGGCTGTACACTGCCGTTACAAGGGCGCAAAAAAAATTATATTTGATTGGATTCAAAGATGATTTTTTTGCCCCGGCAGATTAGTCAAAAATTCCATTTTTGGAACCCTTTATTTTAACACCTAATTCAAACCAACTCTTTTAAAAAGTAAGTCTGGAAGAAAATTGAGAAAATTAATTTTTATTTTATGTCAAGTCAACCTCTCAAAATAATTGCCATGATTCCCGCGCGATATGCCGCCACCCGTTTCCCGGGAAAATTGATGCAGGACCTGCATGGCAAATCAGTAATTCTTCGCACTTACGAAGCCGCCAGGGAAACAAATCTTTTTGATAAGGTCTATGTTGTGACAGATAGTGATATTATTTTTGAAGAAATCACTAATAATGGCGGTAAAGTGATCATGAGCAGGAAGGAACATGAATGTGGAAGTGACCGTATTGCCGAAGCTGTAGAAGACATGGATGTGGATGTTGTGGTAAATGTACAGGGAGACGAACCGATGATAGACACAGAAAGTCTGCGGTTATTATTAGATGTTTTCCGCGGGAAGGATGCTGATCTTATTGATCTTGCCTCTTTAAAAACTCCACTCAGGGAAAATAAGGACATAACCAATCCCAACAATGTCAAAGTAATTACTAACAAAGAGAATTTTGCTCTTTATTTTTCCCGTTCTCCCATTCCATATCCACGCGATGAGGAATCGGGAGTTACCTGGTTTAAACATGTTGGAATCTATGCTTTTAGGAAGCAGGCCTTAATGGATTTTTACCGTCTGCCAATGCTGAAGCTTGAGGCTACGGAAAAAATTGAATGCATCAGGTATCTCGAATACGGAAAGAACATTAAAATGGTGGAAACTACTGTTAAAGGTGTAGGTATAGATACTCCTGAAGATCTTGAGGAGGCGAGGAAAATCCTTTCCGGAGAAAAAGAGTAGCAAAAATCACATTTTTGACACTTTGGTACAGTAAAAATTTCTCTGCTACTACACACTTAAAAATATTTATCTTTGATTAAAACTAACCTTTGACGATTATGAAAAAAATTCTGTTTATCCTGTTTGCAGGGCTTATGAGCAACTTTGCTGTCGCCCAAGTTGAAGTACCACCACCGAGCCCTTCTGCTAAAATTGAGCAGCAGGTAGGTCTTACCGATGTAACTGTAGAATATGCCCGGCCGGGGATGAAGGGCAGGACAATTTTCGGCGACCTTGTTCCTTATGGTGAAAGATGGCGCACCGGGGCAAATAACAACACTACTATTTCCTTTGATACCAATGTTACTATAGATGGGCAGGAGCTTGAAGAAGGCACCTATGCTATTTATACTGTTCCACGCGAAAATGAATGGGATGTGATTTTCTACAAAGACAACAACAACTGGGGGCTTCCGCAGGAATGGGATGAAGATAAAGTTGCTTTAATAGCAACAGCGCAAGTGCAGGAAATGCCTATGTCTATGGAGACTTTTACTATTCTTATAGATGAACTTCAAACTAATTCTGCATCCCTTAACTTCATCTGGGAAAATACATTGGCTACTCTGGACTTTGAAGTACCTACAGATGAGCGGGCCATGGCCAGCATTCAGCGGGTGATGAACGGTCCTACTGCGGGAGATTACTTTTCTGCAGCTACGTACTACCATGACGAGAAAAAAGATTTAAATAAAGCTTATGAGTGGATTCAGAGAGCCGTAGAATTAGCGGGGGATGATGCTTTTTGGGTAATAAGAAGAAAAGCTTTAATTGAAGCCGATCTTGGAATGAAAGAAGAGGCTATCGCTACTGCCAAAAAATCACTGGCTGCTGCCGAAAAAGCCGGAAATAAAGATTATGTGAAAATGAATATGGATTCCATTAAAGAATGGGAAGGGCAATAACATTCGGTTTATAAATTCATTAAAAGCGGCTGAAAAGCCGCTTTTCTTTTTTAATAGTCCAATTTAATTTCTTTTCTAATCTGGTCCAGCAGCGAGATTAGCTCCAGGCTTTTCTCAAAAGTCATGACGTCACTTTCTGTTTTGCCCTGTCTCAACATTTCCTGAACATGCCTCGCCTCATATTCGTAACCAAAAGAGGCAACATCAAAACTTTTGATTTCAGTTCCTTCCGGAGTTGTGATTACGATAGTGGAAGGATTGTGCCATTTGGCGTGGATTGCAATCGTTGCTTTTTCCAACTCAAATTCAGCAGTTGTGGGAGTGTTTTTGATAATGTTGCTATGCAATTCGGCTGTAGCTCCGCTGGAGTAGGAAAAAGTGACATCGCAAACTTCATCTATCCCGGTCTTTCCGAGCTGTGCTTTTGCTTCGATTTTTTCTGGAATTCCAAGGGTGTGCAGGGCGAGAAAGACAGGATAGATGCCAATGTCAAGCAAGCTGCCACCTCCAAGACTCTTCCTGAAAAGTCTTCCGTTTTCGTCGTAAGGCGCATTAAAACCAAAGTCGGCGGAAAGCTCTTTGATCCTGCCATATTTCCCGCTTTGCAATACTTCCACCAAATGTTCTATGTGGGGCAGGAATGGGGTCCACATCGCTTCCATCAGGAACACTCCCTTTTCCCTGGCTACAGATATCATTTCTTCCACCTGTTTTTTATTCATAGCGAAAGGTTTTTCACAAAGAACTGCCTTCCCTGCATTCAGGCAGAGCAGGGTGTGCTCATAATGAAAAACGTGAGGTGTTGCCACATAAACCACATCGATCTCCTCATCCTGCAGCATTTCTTCATAGGAACCAAAAGCCTTTTTAGCACCTGTTTCTTGTGCAAAAGTTTTCGCCCGTTCAAGGGATCTACTCGCAACTGCAAAAAGTTGTGCACCTTCAACTTCTTTGAGACTGGTGGTAAACTTTTTAGCAATCTTACCCGGACCAATTATTGCCCAATTTATTTTATCAGTTTTCATCTTTGGTAATTAGTGTTGCAGGCTTTTGAGGTAAAAATAATTGAAGGATAACAGCGATGACAATAACCAAAAAACACCCTACCAGGTTAAGCCAGAGGTAAGGCATGATATCCTGAAAGTAAAGCCTTATTATAACGACCTGAGTAATAACAGCGGCAATAAAAACAGCATTGCTTTTCACAAACTTTATAAAAAAAGCCAACAGGAATATTCCCAGAACATTTCCATAAAATATGGAACCAATTATATTTACAACCTCAATAAGATTATCGAAAAGATCTGCTATACTTGCCACAGCAATTGCAATAAGACCCCAGGCAAGAGTAAACCATTTTGAAGCTTTGACATAATGACTGTCCGTTCGTTCGCCTTTTACGTTTCTTTTGTAGAGGTCAATAACTGTGGTCGAAGCGAGAGCGTTTAATTCTGAAGCTGTTGAAGACATTGCTGCAGAAAGAATTACGGCAAGTAAAAGGCCTATCAGGCCTCTCGGAAGATTGTTCAGGATAAAATGGATGAATACATAATCCTGATCATTGGTCTCTACATTCGAATTCGCACTGGAAATTATTTGTGTTGCCTTTTCTCTTGTCTCTATTTCAGCCTCATTAAGCTGTAGCATTTCAGCTTTAAAGGTCTCTCTGTCTCCCTCAGAAAATTTTCCGGCGTTGGCGTATTTTATACTTATTTCCTGTTTTTGATCCTGAATCCCTTCCAGTTCCTGCTGAAGTTTTTGGTAGTCCGGAGCATATACCGATTGTGTCACCGCATTAGTCGCCGCCGGATTAAAGTTTAGTGGCGAATGATTAAATTGGTAGAAAACAAAGACCATTACTCCCACCAGGAGAATAAAGAATTGCATGGGAACTTTTAGAAATCCGTTAAAAATAAGCCCTAATTGGCTTTCCCTAACAGATTTTCCGGAAAGGTAACGCTGGACCTGACTTTGATCTGTGCCGAAATAGGACAGGGCAAGAAAAGTTCCCCCTATTATTCCGCTCCAGAAGGTATATCGGTTCTCGAGATCAAAGGAGAAATCAATAATATCTAGTTTTCCACTGGCTCCTGCTATTTCCAAGGCTTTGGTAAAAGTAATTTCTTGAGGTAAATATTGAATGATAAGAACAAGGGCCACCACCATTCCGAAGAAGATCACTCCCATTTGCTGTTTTTGAGTGACATTGACCGCTTTTGTTCCGCCTGAAACAGTGTATATCGTAACTAAAAGTCCTATAATAATATTCAGGGTAGTAAGATCCCATCCTAGAACTGCAGAGAGGACTATGGCAGGTGCAAAAATGGTGATTCCGGCAGCGAGACCGCGCTGTATTAGAAATAAAAAGGCAGTAAGCGTTCTGGTCTTTCGGTCAAACCGCGACTCAAGGTATTCGTATGCAGTATAGACTTCCAGCCGGTAATAAATAGGAATGAACACCATACAAATGATAATCATGGCAATAGGAAGTCCAAAATAAAACTGTACAAAACCCATCCCATCGTGGAAAGCCTGACCCGGGGTAGAAAGGAAAGTAATGGCACTGGCTTGAGTAGCCATCACAGAAAGACCTACAGTCCACCACCTGGCTTCATTTCCTCCACGAATATAATCCTGAACATTTTGACTGCCGCGGGTCTTATAAACCCCATAGGTAACTATAAAAATAAGGGTTCCGGCTAAAATGATCCAGTCGATTTGCTGCATATCAGGAGAAAATGGTCATTAACAGGTAAAAAAATATGATGTAAGCGGCATTAGCTATCAAAACTGCTGAATACGTTTTTTTCCACTGATATTTTTTAAGAGGTTTCATTAATTGGAATTAAAGGTTGGAGGAGAGGCTGAAGCCTCTTCTTTTCCGAGAGAGATCATATTTGCAAAAAGCCTGAAGGCTCCCGGCACTCCTTCAGGAAATTCTCTAAAAAAGCTAAGCCCGGTATAAATAAAATATCCTTTGCCGTATGAAGCTACGAGCAAGCTTCCTTTTTTTGGAGTTTCTCCCTTGTCATTCATCGCCAGGATAGGTGTAAACTCAGGTGCCCATTGATCCGGGAAATAAAGCCCACGTTCCTGAACCCAACCTTCAAAATCTTTCGCACTAATTTTGTTTGGAAAGTTGAGAATGGGATGATTTGGGGCAAGAAAGGTAATTTCAGCATTCTCATCTGTCACCCTGTCCCGTGAAAGTTCTAGCTCATAAGGAGCGAGTTCCTCGGTGACAAGTCCGTGGCTGGTGTTGTATTGCACAATGAGATTTCCGCCTTGATCAACATATTCAAAAAGTGCCTGCTGCCTGTAACGTAGCTCCTCAACAGTATTGTATGCTCTTATTCCTGTAACTACCGCGTCGTATTTATTCAAGGTTGAGGGAACAATATTCTTTGGATCAATTACATCAACAGAATAACCTATTTGTTCCAGCGCCTGAGGTACCACGTCTCCTGCTCCCGGAATATACCCAATCAAATTTCCCCTTTTTTGGATATCCAGTTTTACAAATTGTGTCTTGTTAGGCAGCACGAGCGTTTGAAGTGGAATGTGCGGATAATCCATTTGAACTACCGATTTGGAATATTTTGTTCCATTCACTACTGCAATTGGATTAAAATTCACTTGATCCTGTCCTGCAGGAGGCTGTACTTCAAAAAGGAAAGTCATTTCCTGACCTTTTTGAAGGGTGTCAAAAATGTGATATTCGGGAGATATTTTCCAACCCGGCATATTTTCATGCGTTAAAGTCCCTGAAATATCATTCTGCATAGCCTTTACTGTAACAGGAATCATCTCCGGCTTCTCTTTGGCAAAAACCATGACCTCGATCCCGGCGGTAACAGAAACTTCCGGCACTACCTCAAAAGGCCTATAGGTTTCTCCCGTAACAGGATCATTAGACTTATAAGTAATATTTCTTTCAAATGGAATATTTTCATCATTGATCCTCACCACAAATTCCATTTTTAATTCCCGCGGCGTTTCTGGTAGACCAATAAGTTCTTTATTTTCCACTTTGTACATTCCAAGGCTTCCATTTTCATTAAGCCAGTAAGGACTTGTGAAATTGAGATCTGTGGGAATTACAAAATCTAATTTTTCAGTGGAAGGGCGATTATTAGCAAGAGAAAGATCTATAGGAATTTCTTTTTGTTCCGGAAGTAGTTTAATAGAAACCAGTTGCGCCGTAATATTGCTTCTGTTTACGGCCTCCAGATTTAATTCCACCTCTTCTCCAGGCGTAGCGAGGGAAGAACCGGCCACAGCTTCCAGGTACAGACCCATTGAAGCCGTAATAATATCTTTGATTTGGTCCGACTTAATTTCTTTCCAGTGCTGGTCCTCCAGGTTTTGGATTAATTTGTAAGCTTTTACTAATTCGGGTACACTGGCTGCGGGATCTTTAAAGTTGAAGTTCTTTTGAACCCGATTGAGGATCTTTCCAATTTCTTTTCCTCCTTTTATGCGGGTCCAGGATGTATTGATACCGTGAAAAATATTATTGTTGTTTTTTGGATGTTCTCCTTCAAGAAGCTCGATATATTCTGAAGCAGTTCCTCGTGTGCCGGTGCTCCCAAAGCCTTGGGACTGATGCTGACTTCGACTAAGAGAGGCAATTTCGGTGTTTGACATTCCTTTAAGAGGAAAATAAATTCCGGTGTCAAAAGTTAGGAAATGGGACTTATCGGCTGCATCAAATGCTTCCTGAGATTCATAGAACCAGGGAGAAGTGTTAAAAAACAGCTTTTTTGGCTGCCATGTTCCAAGATCTTCTGCCAGCTGTGGATAAGCCGACTTTTCCCCCGCAAGATCAAAGGCGCGACTGCTTAAAATTGCCGAAGAGGTATGATGACCATGAGTCTCTCCCGCCGAATTAGCATCAAAACGGTTGATAACTACATCTGGCTTAAAGGATCTTATCGTGCGAACAACGTCTTTAAGCACTTCCTCTTCATTCCATAAATTCAGTGTCTCTTCGGGAGTTTTGCTGTAGCCAAAATCATTTGCCCTTGTAAAGAATTGCTCCCCGCCATCGATCTTACGGGCGGCAAGTAGTTCCTGGGTTCTAATCACTCCTAGAAGTTCCCTAAGTTGTGGACCAATCAAATTTTGCCCGCCATCGCCACGGGTCAAAGAAAGATAAGCTGTGCGTGCATTTAATTCATTACTGAAGTAGGAGATAAGCCTTGTATTCTCATCATCGGGATGGGCAGCTACGTAAAGTACCGAGCCAAGGAAGTTGAGTTTTTTAATTTCAGAATATATTTCCGAAGAACTTAATTTTTCCGGTTTTTGGGCCTGAGCAAGTGCCGTAATAAAAAGAAGAACGAGGCATAAAAGCTTCCGCATAAAATTTTCCTTTGATAAGGTTTCAAATATAAAAAGATTCCTCACCAAAACATCTTAGAGAGCATCTTTCCCTTCATCGGCATGATATTCTTTTTCAACTAATGAAACTGCTTTTTGCAGGATAAGATTATTGGGATAAGTGATTAACTCTCCTTCCAAAGTACGCAGGTGCAGGTGAAAGGCGCGAATATCTTCAATAATGGCATCAATGGGCATTTCCTTGTCATGAATTCTGATACGACTACCAATTTTATACGGAAAAGAAAAGAAGAGGATTATACCTGCAGTGATATTACTGAGTATCGACCAGATCGCGAACATTGCCACTCCAATTATAGCGAAGACTGAAGAGAAGATCAGAGCCAGTTCCTGCGGATTGTAACCCCAGGTAAGAGATAAGAAAAAAATAGCCAGAATTGTTACCAGTACATTGATGTACTTAAACATTAACCGTGTCCGGGTCACATGGATCCCGCTTTTGTGACCCACCCGGTTCGCTGTTTTCTTAAGTATGAACTGGAAAATCCATAACACCAGGATAATGGCTATGGTAGTGATAATTTGATTTTGATTGAGAATGAAGATATCTGGCATTCCTGAAATTAATTTTTGTAAATATACTTCTTACGCTTTGTTTTGCTTCGGAATTGAAACAGAAGTTTATTCTGAGATTTCCCGAAGGGTTTGATAAACGAGATGGGTAGGTAATCCTACCACATTGAAATAGCTTCCTGCAATACGTTCTACTCCAATAAGTCCAATCCATTCCTGTATTCCATACGCACCGGCTTTATCAAAAGGCCTGAAATTATCTATATAGAATTGGATCTCGTCTTCTTCCAGTTCGCTGAAGGTTACCCGTGTAATTGCATGTACGGTTTTCTGCTTTTCGAGGGTCTTGAAACAAACTGAAGTTATTACGTCATGCGTTTTCCCTGAAAGAGCTTTGATCATTTCCAGGGCCTGTGCAGGATCCTGTGGTTTTTCAAGTGCTGCTCCTTCATGCCAAACGATGGTATCACTGGTGACCAAAATATCTCCCGTAGAAAGTTCTCCTTCAAAGGCTGCAGCTTTTAATTCCGCCAGATAATTTGTGATCTCCACGTCCTTCAGTTTTTTTGAATAGATTTCTTCAACCGGTTTTAATCTTATTTCGAAATCAAGACCTAAATCTTTAAAAAACTGTTGGCGCCGTGGAGAAGCTGAAGCCAAAATAATATGATGATCTTTTAATTTTTCCTGTAGCATAATTATAGTAATACAAATTTGTAAAGTCCAATGGATAAAAGTCCTGTAGCCAGAATGAACTTTAGCACCACACTAAGATGGTGGTAATCTTTTATTGTTTCTGCGCCCGGAAGCTTCACCAGGAAGTATAGTAGAGGCCCCATTACCAAAAAAAGTGCATAAAACATTGCCGGCTTGCTTTCATAAAGATAGGTGTATATGTAATAGAGTATCCCAAGAAGTGGAAGCAGTGCAATTCCAAAAATAACGAAATTAGTCCTTTCCCGCCCCAGGAGAACCGGGAGAGTTTTATATCCTGCGTTGTAATCTCCCCTAATATCTTCCTGATCTTTCACTATTTCTCTTAAAAAATTGACCAGGAAAGCAAAGATCGCATAGTCAACCAGTATCAAAAAAATTACTTTTTGAGTGGGAAGATTCTGCGGCGTAATTGCCGGCACCAGGTCGAAAATCCCCACCATCACAATGATCATTCCTACCATAATGCTCACCACGAGGTTTCCCACTAAAACTGTTCCTTTGATCTGCGTAGCATAAAAATACAGAAAGGCCGAAGGAATTATGAATAGCGCCACAAATGATGGTTTTCCTACCAGATTACTGAGGTAAAATCCTATCCCGACCCCTATAATATTTAAGGCTATAAACCAGTTCCAGGCAGCTTTTTCAGAGATTTTTGTTCCTATGATCAGTTTTTCCGGTTTATTTATTTTGTCTGTTGGAATATCATGAAGATCATTGATGATATTTCCTGCAGCTGCAAGGCTTATCATGGAAGTTACCAACAGCGCAAAATCCAAATGACCTAAAGTTGTGTCAATCCCAAATGGTTCAAAAAAGAAATATTTCACCAGTACCTGAGTAATGATGATCATTAAAAGATTTGGAAATCTAATGAGCTTCAAAAATGGCATTATGAGCATGTCTTAGGCAGAAACGAATTTTAAACCAATTATTGAAGTGATAAGAGTGAACAGGAAGAACAATCGCCAGAAATGTATAGGTTCTTTAAAAACAAAAATCCCTATCAAAACAGTTCCAAAGGCTCCTATTCCTGTCCATACGGCATAAGCCGTTCCAATAGGGAGAGTTTGGGTGGCTTTGTATAACAGCGACATGCTTATTGAAAGACAGATAAAAAATCCTATCATCCACCAAAAGGCTACATTTCCCGAAGTTTCTTTTGCCTTCCCGAGGCAGGTCGCAAAGCCTACTTCAAAAAGTCCGGCGATAATGAGGAGGAGCCAGTTCATTTGTGATCATTCCATTTGCCCTGAACTTTCAGGACTTGTTCAATAACATCCCGTACGCAACCTTTTCCGCCTTTTTTGTGAGATACGTATTGAGAAACTTCTTTAATCTCGGCTACGGCGTCCTGGGGGCAGCAGGCCAAACCTACTTTTTCCATGGCGTAAAGATCGGGAAGGTCGTCCCCCATGTAAAGTACCTGATTGGGTTTTATATCGTAAACATCAAAGAATTCTTCCATTTGCTCCACCTTGTCGGGACATCCAAGGTATATATCTGTAATTCCGAGACCTTTTAGCCGGTGACGTACTCCTTCGTTTTTTCCGCCGGAGATTACACAAATCGTATAACCCTGTTCACGGGCGTACTTCATTGCGTAACCATCTTTTATATTCATTGTTCTAAGAAGTTCACCATCGGTGCTAATTTGGATGGAACCATCTGTTAATACGCCGTCGACATCAAAAATGAAAGTCGTTATTTGGGCTAAGAATTCTTTATAGCTTTTTTCCATGGAAGGTTTGTATTGCGGAAGTTAATAGTGTATAAATTTCCTTGTTTTCCCCGGAAGAATCCAGGAGTCGCAAATGAGCATCAATTGTTGAATGGTCATTGCGAATGGCAGGTCCGGTTTGAACCCTGGCAGGGGAAGCCTGTTGTACCTTATTTGCGGTTTCTGAAATGAGCGGCTTCAGAATTTCAAAAGGAATTTCTCCTTTTTGACAGATTTGCTCCCCTATAGCATAAAGGTGGTTCACAAAATTGCAAACAAATACTGCAGAAAGATGAAGTTTTTTGCGCTGCTGTGAAGATATCTCATAAGCCTTACCGGAGATCTTACCGGCGAGATTTCTTAAAAGCTTGAGATCTTCTTCGGAAGTTGCCTCAAGACAGAAAGGTATTTCAGAATAATCCACATCATTCTCCTTTGAAAATGTTTGCAGCGGATAAAAAACACCTCTCCGGGAACAACCTGATAGTGCATCAAGAGCAACCGAACCCGAAGTATGAACAACAAGACCAGATTTGTTTGAGAACTTTTTGGCCACGTCAGAAATAACGTCGTCTTTTAGTGCCATTAGATAAATATCGGCTTCAGCGATTTCCGAAATTTCAGTAGTAACTTCAGTATGCTTTTTAAAGAAACCAAGACTGGCTGCAGAATGATTAAAAACCTGTTTGATCCGGATACCTTCCGAAGCCGAAAAAGCTTTAAAAAGATGTGTTGCCACATTACCGGAACCTAAGACTATAATCTCCATCATGCGGCTAAATTACCAATTTTTTTTACCACTCCTTTTGCTGCTCCTTTAAACCTGAAAATGTGCAGTTAAAAAAATCTTAATTACTCTAAAAATCCATACTTTTGCACCGTTTATAAAAATAATGCCTCCATGCAAAAGAAATTAGCTTCCATCGTATTTTCCACCCGCTTAATGGCCTTTCTATTTATCGTCTTTGCGGTCTCTTTGGGAATGGGAACCTTTATTGAAAACTATTATAGCACAGCAACAGCAAAAGTCTGGATTTACAACGCCCTATGGTTCGAAGTGATCATGGCATTTTTTGTAGTGAATTTCGTGGGGAACATTTTCAGATTCGGCCTTCATAAAAAGGAAAAGTGGTCTTCATTACTGCTGCACCTTTCCTTTATTCTTATTCTGGTTGGAGCCTTTGTGACCCGCTACATCAGCTATGAAGGAATGATGCCTATAAGGGAGGGGAAAACAGAAAATACATTTCTTTCAGAAAAAACCTTTTTGACCACCTTTATTGACGGGGAGATTAATGGAGAGCCACGTAGAAGAGTGGTGGAAGAGGATGTATTACTTGCTCCGGGAGCTTCAAATGAATTTACTTTTAATACAGATTATAACGGGCAGCCGGTAAAACTTGAGATTATCGATTACATCCATGGGGCCGAAGAAGGTCTTGTGGAAGATCCTGAAGGAGAAAATTATTTAAAGATCGTTGAAGCCGGAGGGGGAGACCGTCATGATCATCATATCAAAGAAGGGGAGGTTTCAAATATTCACAATGTTCTTTTTGCCTTTAATAAACCAACAGAAGGTGCCATAAACATTACTCTTGAAGATGGGGAGTATTATATATCCTCTCCATTTGAAGGCACGTATATGAGAATGGCCGACCAGCAGCAGGGAAAGGTTGAGGCAGATTCTGTTCAGACTTTTCTTTTGAGGTCTTTATATAACATGGCAGGAATGCAATTTGTTTTACCCGATCCTGTTGTTAGAGGGGTTTATGATATCATTCCCACAGAGGAGAAAGCACAAGGACAACAAGATGCTGCTGTGGTAAGAATTACTACTGGCGGAGAAACTGAAACTGTAAAATTATTGGGAGGTAAGGGTATAGTGAACGATCCTAAAAAACTTAACATTGGCGGATTGGAATTTTACGTTCAGTATGGGTCTAAATTGTATGAACTTCCCTTTTCTATTAAGTTAAATGATTTTATTGCTGAAAGATATCCTGGCACAGAAAAGAGTTATTCTTCATTCAAAAGTAAGGTCACCGTTATTGATGAGGAGGAGATCTTTGACTACGACATTTTTATGAATCACGTTCTGGATTACGAGGGATATCGCTTTTTCCAGGCTTCCTTTGATCCCGATGAAAAAGGTACAGTGCTTTCTGTAAACCATGATTTCTGGGGAACCTGGATCACATACATAGGATACACCCTTTTATATATTGGCCTTATGTGGATCTTATTTGCAAGAGGTTCACGCTTTGGAGAGCTTAAACAAATGTTGGAAAAAGTGAAGAAGAAAAAAGCCAAGCTACTTACAGTTTTAATGGTTTTGTTTGTCTCCGGGACCGGATTGGCGCAGGAGGATGGGCATGAGCATGAAAATCCTTTGGCAATTCCAAAAGCCCGAATTGATTCCATTATTAAGGCTAATGTGGTTTCCGAAGAACATGCTGCAGAATTTGGCAAACTGGTAGTTCAGGACGCAGGAGGGAGAATGAAGCCGGTTAATACCTATTCCTCCGAATTACTTAGGAAGCTGAGCAAAAGTGATGATTACGAAGGCTTAACATCGGACCAGGTGCTGGTCTCCATGACCGAAAATCCTACAGTGTGGTACAATGTCCCTATTATTAATGTTAAGAAGGACAACGATAGTATCCGACACATTGTAGGAGTGCCCGAAGATCAAGAACATCTTGCCCTTACCAGTTTCTTCGATCAGGAAGGAAACTATAAACTAAGTCCTTATCTGGAAAGAGCTTATATGGCTTCAGTGCCAAATCAGTTTGAAAAAGACTTTATAGAAACCGACAGACGGGTGAACCTGCTGTACAATGCGCTACAGGGTGAAATTTTGAGAATATTTCCAATACCGGAAAATGAAAATAATAAATGGGTCTCTTATCCCGAAGCTGCAGAAGCCGGTTTTAAGGGTATGGATTCGGTATATACCAGGCAAATCCTGCCCATTTATTTCAATGCTGTGCGAACGGCTAAAGAAACGGGAGATTACACCCAGGCGAATGAGTTGTTGAGCAGTATTAAAGGCTTTCAGAAAAAATTTGGAGAGGAAGTAATTCCTTCAGAAGAAAAAATTGAAACCGAGATCCTGTACAATAAGTATGACATTTTCCGCAATCTGTTCTGGATGTACATGCTGGCAGGTGTGGTTATGCTTGTTTTTGTGATCGTTCAGATCTTTAAGGACAGTAAAATTATCCGCGGTTTAATTAAACTGAGTGCGGGTGCCATAATTATCTTTTTTGCCTTACATACTGCCGGACTCATTGCCCGATGGTATATTTCGGGTCATGCTCCAATGAGTGATGCGTATGAATCTATGATCTATGTGGCCTGGGCAACCATGCTCTTTGGATTGCTCTTCGGAAGAAAAAGTAATCTTACCATTGCCTCTACCGCTTTTGTGACTGCGATGATCCTCATGATTGCACACTGGAACTGGATGGATCCTTCAATAGCCAATCTGCAGCCCGTACTGGATTCTTACTGGCTTATGATCCACGTATCGGTAATCGTGGGTAGTTATGGACCATTTACGCTGGGGATGATCCTTGGAGCAGTGGCATTGCTGCTTATGATCTTTACTACTAAAAAGAACAAAAAGCGAATGGACCTCACCATTAAGGAGATCACCATTATTACTGAAATGGCTCTTACCATTGGACTGGTAATGCTTACTATTGGTAACTTCCTTGGAGGACAATGGGCTAACGAAAGCTGGGGACGTTACTGGGGATGGGATCCGAAAGAAACCTGGGCCCTTGTAAGTATTATGGTTTATGCCTTCGTGATCCACATGCGCCTAGTGCCGGGAATGAGAAGTCGTTGGTTATTTAATTTTATGGCGGTGATTTCCTTTGCAAGTATAATGATGACTTACTTTGGAGTTAACTTTTATCTTTCGGGATTACATTCTTATGCCAGTGGAGATAAAGTGATCACTCCGGATTTTATATACTATTCGGTTGCTGTGGTAGCACTTTTAGGAGCAGTTTCCTACTGGAGGTTCACCAAACACTACAAGAAAGGTAAGCGAAGCAGGTTAACGGCAGATTATATTAAAAAGAAAAAGAAAGAATAAAAAAATCCTGCCGAGAGGCAGGATTTTTTTATTTATTTCCTTTTTTAACTAAGTCGGAAAATCATTCAAACTTTCCCTGCTGGTAATCTGCATAAGCCTGTTCAATTTCTTCTACTGTGTTCATAACAAAGGGTCCCTGTGCGACTACAGGTTCGTCAAAGGGTTTTGCATGACCAAATAGTACCGTCGATTCTGCAAGGGCTTCTATTCGCAGATCTTCATCATCATTGTTGAATTCAACCAGGTGGAGGGATTGGACATTTTCTCCATTAATCTTTATTTCTCCCTTAATGATGTAGCACAGGATATTGTGGTCCTGTGGAACTTTGGTTTCAAAAATTCCATCAGATTCAAAGAAAAGTGTGCTGAGGTTAATATCGGTGAGGGTTTCAAAAGCTCCTTTTGTATTATTTAATTGTCCTGAAATCACCTGCGTTTTTACCTTGTCATTGTTAAAAGAAACCACCGGGATATCCTCTTTTTGGAGCCCTTTGTACTTCGGATCGGTCATTTTTAACTTTGCGGGAAGATTTACCCACAGCTGCAGGATCTCCAAAGGCCCCCCTTCTTTTTTAAATTTTTCTGAAGAAACTTCAGCATGGGTGAGGCCTTTGCCGGCAGTCATCCATTGCACTCCGCCGCTTTCGATGACACTTTTATTTCCGCCGGAATCTTTATGAGCAATGTCGCCATCCAGAATGAATGTTACTGTTTCCATTCCGCGGTGGGGGTGAGGGCCAAATGGCAACCCGTTGTTACCCGGCTGGTATCTTTGCGGCCCGTGGTGATTCAGGAACAGGAAAGGGTCTATCATCCTGAGCGATCTCGTAGGCATGGGAGAATAAGTGATAAGATCGGCTATGGGGCGATACTCTGCCTTATAAGTGCGTTTAATGGTTCTCATATTAATATTTTTTAAAAAGATTCAAAAATGTCATTTTTGAATCCTATTCTTTGTTTCTTACGTAGATGAGTTTGTATTTTCCTCTTCCCTGATTCTCTCGAGATTCGATCTCGAATTTATCGATAGAATTGATCATAGGGGTCAGTTTTTGAAAACCGTAGTTACGGGAATCGAAATTTGGCTGTTTCTTTTGCAGTAAACTACCTACGTCACCCAGAAAAGCCCAGCCGTCATCATCGGCAACATCCGAAATTGTGGACGCGATCAAATTGATCACTTTATTTGTGATCTTGTCATAATCACTTTTCTTTGTCGTTTTCTCCTTGCTTGATTCCTTGGATTCATTTTTCAGGATCTCGATGTAGATAAACCGGTCGCAGGCTACGATAAATGGATCGGGAGTTTTCTTTTCTCCGATTCCAATAACATTCATCCCTGCCTCCCGCAATCTTGTGGCGAGGCGGGTAAAATCGCTGTCACTTGAAACCAGGCAGAAGCCATCCACTTTTTGCGAGTACAGGATATCCATGGCATCTATGATCATGGCCGAATCTGTCGCATTTTTACCCTGAGTATATCCATATTGCTGAATAGGAGTTACTGCATTTTCAAGCAGCACATTTTTCCATTTGACAAGGTGTGGTTTGGTCCAGTCACCGTAAATCCTTTTTATTGTTGGGTTGCCGTATTTGGCAATCTCTTCCATCATTTCCTTTACATAGGCAGAAGGAATATTGTCACCGTCAATTAATACCGCTAATCTTACATCCATTAATTTTAACTTTCTTGATTATCCTATAAAGATAGGGAAATGATGCCGACCCTGCAGAGGAGGGAGGAGGATTAGGATTTTTTTAGCAGAGGGGAAAAGCTTTAAAAAAGTTATGCCTTAAAAATGGCATTTTTCAGGAGTTATCGGTTTCGTGAGGTTCGATGTGAATTAAAACATCAGCTATTTCGGGCATTTCATGCAACAGTCGATCCTTAAGATTATGAGCAATCTCATGTCCCTCATTCACCGAGAGCTCTCCGTCAACAATAACATGGAGATCCACATGATAAGTCATTCCGGTCTTACGAATAAAACATTTTTCGGTCTCTATTACTCCCTTTTCTTTTAGAGAAATTTCTCTAATCTCCTCTACCATATCGTCGTAAAGATGTTCCTCCATTATTTCTCCAAGAGCGGGTCTTAGGATCAAAAAGGCGTTATACAGGATGAAACCTGAAGCAAAAAGCGCAGCCCAGTCATCTGCCGTTTCGTAGCCTTTGCCCATAAAAAGCGCAATAGATATTCCAATGAAAGCCATGAGGGAGGTAATGGCATCACTGCGGTGGTGCCAGGCATCGGCTTTCAAGGAACTGCTGTTAGTTTCTTCGCTTTTCCTGTTGATAAACCGGTAGAAGATCTCTTTGGTAAGAATTATTGCGGCAAGGACAATAAGAGTGTACGGTTCAGGAACTTTATGTGGGGTCTGAATATTGTCAATGCTTTCCATCACAATAATAGTGGCCGACACAACAAGAAACCCTACTACGGCAAAAGTAACAAGAGGTTCTACGCGACCGTGACCGTAAGGATGATTCTCGTCTGCCGGGCGTGCTGAATATCGTAGTCCGAACAGCACCAGCAGGCTTGCAAAAACATCTGTTGTGGATTCTATAGCATCTGCTACAAGCGCATATGAATTTCCAAAAATGCCGGTTACACCTTTAATTATGGCTAAAGCCGCATTTCCAAAAATGCTGTAATAAGAAGCTTTTATTGCTTTCCGGTGCGATTCGGTTTTCATGAAATTTAAATCTAAAAAGGCTTTTTAGAAACCAATTTAAGCTCATTCTGAATTTACTTCAGAATCTCATTAATCTGATTATTTAAAAGGAATATAACCTGAAACTCCCGAAACATTGGGACAGGTTGACGTAAATCAGACTTTTAAGGGAGGCTCTTACCGTTATTCTTCCTCTTCAGTTGATTCTTCCATGGTGTGATATACATGCTGTACATCATCGTCTTCCTCAAGCTTTTCCAGAAGCTTCTCAACATCGGCAGCTTCTTCAGCAGAAAGACTTTTAGTCACCTGAGGAATATATTCGAATCCGGAGGAGATAATCTCGATGTCGCGGTTCTCCAATTCCTTCTGAAGGGCTCCAAAAGCTCCAAAAGGAGCGTATATAATGATGCCATCCTCATCTTCAAAAACTTCTTCGGCTCCAAAGTCGATTAGTTCCAGTTCCAGTTCTTCTGCGTCAAGACCATCTTTAGGAATCCTGAAGTTACACGTGTGGTCAAACATGAATTCAACAGAGCCTGAAGTGCCAAGGTTGCCGTCACATTTGTTGAAGTAAGAACGTACGTTGGCAACTGTTCGGTTGTTATTATCTGTAGCGGTTTCCACCAGTACTGCAATTCCATGTGGCGCATATCCTTCAAAAAGCACTACTTTATAATCCCCCTGACTTTTATCTGAAGCCCGCTTTATAGCACGTTCGATATTATCTTTGGGCATGTTAACACTCTTCGCATTCTGGATCACTGCCCGCAACCTGGAGTTGGTATCGGGATCTGGTCCGCCTTCTTTAACGGCCATGACAATGTCTTTCCCTATACGAGTGAAAGCTTTGGCCATAGCAGACCATCGCTTCATTTTACGCGCTTTCCTAAATTCGAATGCTCTTCCCATTTCCTATAATTAATTGTTGCGTAAAAATAGGAAAAATCATCAAGCTCCTAAAAAAGATTATTCGCCTGCATCTACTATATTCTCAATGCTTCGGGCGAGTTTAAAATCTTTTTCAGTCACCCCTCCTGCGTCGTGGGTGGAAAGTGAAATTTGCAGTTCATTATAGACATTTGACCAATCAGGATGGTGTTGATGGGCTTCGGCTTCAAAAGCAATCCGCACCATAACCGAGAATGCTTCCTTAAAGTTTTCGAATTGAAATGAGGTGTGAATGGCATTATCTTTAAATTCCCAACCATCGAGTTCTTCAAGTCTGCCGGTGATCTCGTTTTCATCCATTTTTTTCATAATTCCTGGTTTTAATACTTAAAGTTACACAACCTCTTAAAGGCCGAAGGGGAATTAGTAGAAGATTAACAACTACGAAACGAGAGTGCTTGAAACTACATCCTGAATAGAGATCTGTAAATTCTTGGGAAGTAGATTATCCTTTGGAATAACCGCTAAAAAGCGATCGAAATTGGAATCGTAGACATTTTTTAATAGTGGCTTCTTTTCTCCCAAAGTCTCACAAATTTCGGCAATGAGGTCATTGTGGTGAATTAGATCATTACTTCCCAGGTGAAAAACACCCTGCCGGTTTCGGTTAATGATATAATGTAGTTGCTGGGTAACCTTTACTTCATATGTTGCGTTTACCACTACGTTTGAAAACACTTCAATTGCCTCATGCTCTTTAAGTTGGCGCTTTAGTTCATTCACACGGGGTGAACTGGCGCCAAAAACCATAGGCAGCCTTGCAATTATATATTTGTTATTAGGTAATCGTAGCAGTGCATTTTCAATCTTGATCTTAAACCTTCCGTAGACACTCTGTGAAAGTGTTTTATCATATTCGTAGGAAGGATAGTTGGTAAAGGCATCAAAAACATTGGCCGAAGATAGAAAAATGAGCTTCGAGTCCTTATGCTTTTGGATATAGTCTATAATCTCAAAATGGGTATGCACCTGTGCGAGAAAATTCCCGCGGAGAGCAGAAACAATCACATTGGGACGCAGGTTTTCCAGTAGAATACTTATGCTTTCCCGCTCCAGGTCAAATTGATGAAATTTTTGATTTTTTTCAAAAAAAGCATTTTCTGAATGATATGTGGCGTGCGTATCAAAATAGGGGTAAAGCTCCTTATACAGGGAATTCCCGATAAAACCGCTTCCCCCTAAAATCAAAATTCTTTTCAAAAACTATCCTTTATAAAATGGCATTTTCACCACTGTAGCAGGAAGAGTTTTTTTGCGTATCTGAATATTTATTTTGCTCCCCGGCGTGGCCAATTCTACAGGAACATAGCCCATTCCAATACCCTTTTCAAGAGATGGGGACATAGTTCCGGATGTTACATTGCCAATAACCTTGCCATTGTCATCCACGATATCATAGCCCTGCCGGGGAATTCCACGTTCATCAAGTTCGAAACCGATAAGCTTTCGGCCTGGACCATTTTCCTTTTGTTTTTTAAGAGCTTCAGAGTTTACAAAGTCTTTTGTGAACTTGGTGATCCAGCCCAACCCTGCTTCTATAGGAGAGGTAGTGTCATCAATGTCATTTCCGTAGAGACAGAAACCCATTTCAAGTCGAAGCGTGTCTCTTGCGGCAAGACCAACAGGTTTAATACCATAATCGGCCCCGGCTTCAAATACTCTGTCCCAAACCCGTTGGGCATCATCATTTTTCACATAGATCTCGAATCCGCCGCTGCCGGTATATCCTGTAGCCGAAATAATTACATTTTCTGCCCCGGCAAAGGGTGCTACTTCAAAAGTGTAGAATTTTATTTCTGAAAGGTTAACATCTGTAAGAGACTGCATCGCCTCGGCAGCTTTAGGTCCCTGGATGGCGAGGAGTGAATATTCATCTGAAAGATCACGCATGGTTGCATCCATCGAGTTGTGTTGGGAGATCCAGTTCCAATCCTTTTCAATATTGGAAGCGTTGACTACAAGAAGATATTTTTCCTGATTGAAACGATAGATAATTAGATCATCTACAATTCCGCCTTCATTGTTAGGCATGCAGCTGTATTGGGCTTTACCGTCTGTAAGTTTGGAAGCATCGTTAGAGCTTATCTTTTGTATCAAATCCAGCGCATTTTCCCCTGTTATTAGAAATTCTCCCATGTGGGAAACGTCAAAAACGCCCACGGCATTTCTCACGGTTTCGTGTTCAATATTTACACCTTCATAAGAAACAGGCATGTTATAACCTGCAAAAGGAACCATTTTGGCACCAAGTTCTATATGAGTAGAGGTAAGGGCAATATTTTTCATTTGAAATATTATTTTGCGCAAATTTATTAATTTCAGAAAGGAATGAAGGTTTAATGGAGAAATTTTCAATAGAAATAAGTGGGGCAAAGGATGGGGCCACAGGAAATTCTATATTTGTATAACTTTTTAAACCGGGAACCTATGAAGATCCTTAGTGCCAAACAAATAAAGGAGGCCGATAAGCTCACTCTTGAAAAGCAAGGGATTACGTCAACCGAGCTCATGGAAAGGGCAGCAAGCCTTGTTTTTGAGGAGATCCATAAACGCCTGGAGGGAGCTCCTATTCCGGTTAAAATTTTCTGCGGAATAGGTAATAATGGAGGAGACGGACTGGTTGTTGGCCGCCAGTTAATAGAAGCAGGTTACGACGTAACTATTTATGTTGTGAACTACAGTGATCAGCGGTCAATGGATTTCCTGGTCAATTATGACAGGATAAAGAACATTAGCAAAGACTGGCCTACACTATTAAAATCTGAAGATGACTTCCCTGAAATAAATTACGGGGACTTTGTGGTGGATGCCATTTTTGGTGTAGGTTTGAACCGCCCGTTGCCAGGTTGGGTTGCAAAACTTGTGAGACATATCAATGCTTCGGGTGCTTTTATTCTTGCTATTGATATGCCTTCCGGTTTAATGGCCGATGCTGCCGTAGAAGACCGGGAATCGATCGTAAGAGCCAGTTATACCATCACTTTTCAGGTTCCAAAAATGGCATTTTACATGCCCGATACAGCCCCGTTTGTTGGGGATCTTCAAGTTCTGGAGATAGGTCTGGACCCGGAATTTCTGCAAAATGCCCCGGCTGAAGCCCAGCTTATTTCGAAACCTGAAGCCAAAGCCCTCTACACCCCCCGAAAAAGATTTTCTCATAAAGGAACCTATGGCCACGCATTGATAATTGGCGGGAGTTATGGGAAAATTGGCAGTGTATGCCTTACCGCCACTGCCGCATTACGGGCAGGAGCAGGTTTAGTGACTATTTTTGCACCAAAATGCAGCTACGAAATTCTTCAAACTTCACTTCCTGAAGCTATGGTCCTTACCGACCCACATTATGAGATCCTTACCAACTTAAAATTTGATCTTGAGCCAGACGTGATAGGTTTCGGAATAGGGGTAGGGACTAAAAAGGAGACGGTGGAGGCTTTTGAGCAATTGCTAAAAAATTATAATAAACCAATGGTAATAGATGCCGACGGTCTTAACATACTTTCCAAAAATAGTCCATTACTCAACCTTTTACCCGAGGGGAGCCTTTTGACCCCTCATCCTAAAGAGCTTGAGAGGCTAATTGGTTCCTGGAAAGATGATTTTGAGAAACTTGAAAAGGTGAGATCCTTCACTAAAAAGTACAAAATTGTCGTGCTAATAAAGGGCACCTATACTTTTACGGTGACCCCTAATGATATTTTTATTAATACCACCGGAAACCCCGGGATGGCAACGGCGGGTAGCGGAGATGTATTGACGGGGGTGCTTACCGCACTTATAAGTCAGGGTTACGAACCTTTGCGGGCAGCGGTTCTGGGAGTGTACCTACACGGAAAAGCTGGCGATTTGGCTGCCGAAAAAATGAGCTATGAAGGAGTAATAGCAGGAGATATAGCTAAAAATACAGGAGCTGCCATATTTGATCTTTTTGAAACCAAACAAACTAACAATTCCTAATGAGAGATTGCCATTATATAAGTTCATCTGTTCTTGATATCGAAGAAATAAGGGAGATCATAGAAAAAAAACAGAGTCTTGCATTAAGTGAGGAAGCAGTTTACCACATTGAAAAGGCGAGGAAATATCTCGACAATAAGATGAAGGAGAACAAAACCCCCATTTATGGTATTAATACCGGATTTGGATCATTGTGTAATGTGAAAATCTCTTCTGAAAATCTTACTAAACTTCAGGAAAACCTTGTAATGTCTCACGCTTGCGGAACCGGGGAAAAAGTATCAAAACCCATTATAAGGTTGATGCTTTTGCTCAAAATCCAGTCTTTAAATTACGGACATTCAGGAGTATCATTGGAAACAGTGAACAGGCTGATTGATTTTTATAATGAAGATGTATTACCTGTGGTGTATTCTCAGGGTTCTCTGGGCGCTTCGGGCGATTTGGCGCCGTTGGCTCACTTGTCTTTACCATTAATAGGAAAGGGGGAGGTTTATCTCGACGGAAAAATAATTTCTTCCGAAGAAATGTTGAAGAAGTTCGGATGGAAACCCATTACTCTTCAGTCCAAAGAAGGGCTGGCCTTGCTAAATGGCACGCAATTTATGAGTGCTCACGGAGTTTATGCACTTCTTAAGGCTAATCGTTTATCATTATGGGCAGATGTGATTGGAGCTTTGTCTGTGGATGCTTACGATTGCAACATTGCTCCTTTTGATGAATTGGTTCATCTTGTTCGTCCGCACCGGGGACAGATAAAGACGGCCGAAAGGATAAGGAAGATCCTTGCGGGAAGTGAAATAGCCGGGCAAGTAAAACAAAACGTCCAGGATCCTTACTCCTTCAGGTGTATTCCGCAGGTGCATGGCGCGACCAAGGACACACTGGATTTCGTCTATAAGTGCTTTAAAACTGAAGTTAATTCTGTAACCGACAATCCAAATATTTTTGTAGATGCCGATAAGATCATTTCCGGAGGGAATTTTCACGGGCAACCGCTAGCCCTCCCACTGGATTATTTGGCTATTGCGATGGCTGAACTTGGAAATATTTCGGAAAGAAGGATCTACCAACTGGTTTCGGGCTTGAGAGGTCCGGCATTTTTGGTTGATGCTCCGGGCCTCAACAGCGGATTTATGATCCCGCAGTACACAGCTGCAAGCGTAGTAAGCCAGAACAAACAGCTATGTACACCCGCAAGTGTAGATTCCATTGTGTCATCAAACGGGCAGGAGGATCACGTGAGTATGGGGGCTAATGCCGCTACAAAAGTGGTGAAGGTAGTAGAAAATGTTTCTACCGTACTGGCGATAGAACTATATAATGCTTCCCAGGCGCTTTCCTATAGAGGAAAACACAAAACTTCTCCAATGTTGCAAAAACTTATTGATGATTTTAGGAAGGAAGTTCCTTTGGTTAAGGAAGATGTTGTGATGGCACCCTTTATTCAAAAGTCTAAAAAGTTCCTGAAAAATTATTCTTTAACCGATTTTACTTTTGAATAACCGGCTAGATGTTCTTTCATCCATACAATTGCTTCTTCCAGCGAGCTGAAGATTTCAAAGGAGTTTTTGTTTGTGTAGAATTGTTGTTCAAGACGAGCAGTTTCCCGGGTTAGAGGATCTTTAGAAACTACGGCTATTGCTTTTAACTGAGGGTGTTCTGCCGATTCGTGGTAGACCATGGGATTTACAGCATAAGAATTTATCCTGTGGGAGATATATCCAAAAAAATCATCTCCAAAATTTTCACGACCTATCTTCAGGATTTTCCTGTTGGCCTTTACATCAAGGAGAGCACCTTCGCTCATTTCATTTATCAGAATCCGGTCATGAATCCAGATTACTCCGCAGTCCAGTTTAACTTTGTTTGTCATTATTTGTAGGGAATAAGGTCTTAAAATTAGGATAATAATTCGTAACAGATGTAATCAGGATTCGACAAAAAAAGAAGGTCTTCAAAATGTCATTTTTGAAGACCTTCTTTTAAAGAGAGTTAGCGGACTATTTCAGGGAGCCAACCATATCCTTGGGTTTTACCCATTCATCAAATTCATCGGCAGTGACATAACCCAGATTTACTGCTTCCTCTTTAAGAGTAGTGCCGTTTTTATGGGCAGTATTAGCGATCTCGGCCGCTTTATAATATCCTATTTTGGTATTAAGAGCTGTTACCAGCATCAAAGAATTATTCAAGAGCTCCTGGATCCTTGGTTTGTTCGGCTCAATTCCGGTTGCACAATGTTCATCAAAAGATGCACATGCATCCCCGAGTAGCCGGGCACTCTGAAGAATATTCGCTGCCATTACAGGTTTAAAAACATTCAATTCAAACTGTCCCTGCATTCCTCCCACATTAATAGTGACATCGTTCCCAATAACCTGTGCACAAACCATTGTTAGAGCTTCCACCTGGGTAGGATTTACTTTACCCGGCATGATGGAAGATCCCGGTTCATTTGCAGGAATAAGAATCTCTCCAATTCCGCTTCTTGGTCCTGAAGCCAACATCCGTACATCATTGGCTATTTTATTCAGAGAAACTGCGAGTGTTTTGAGAGCTCCGCTGGTCTCAACAAATGCATCGTGGGCAGCAAGGGCTTCAAACTTATTTGGAGCAGAAATAAAGGGGAGTTCAGTAAATTTAGCAATAAACTCAGCTACCCTTTTAGAGTAACCCTTCGGGGTATTTAATCCGGTACCAACTGCTGTTCCTCCTAAAGCGAGTTCAGAAAGATGTGGTAGAGTATTTTCCAAAGCTGTAATCCCGTGATCTAATTGCGAGACATAACCACTAAACTCCTGTCCCAGGGTAAGAGGAGTGGCATCCATGAAATGCGTACGCCCGATTTTTACAACATCCTTAAATTCTTCAGACTTCTTTTTCAAGGTATTACGAAGTTTCTTTACTCCGGGGATTGTCACTTCCACTGTCTTCTTGTAAACCGCAATATGCATTCCGGTAGGAAAGGTGTCATTTGATGATTGTGACTTATTTACGTCATCATTGGGCGAGAGCACTTTATCTCCTTCTCCAATAGTCTTCCCGGCCAGTTGTTGCGCACGGTTGGCAATAACTTCGTTAAGGTTCATATTACTTTGGGTACCACTACCGGTTTGCCAAATCACGAGTGGAAATTGATCATCATGCTTTCCTTCCAGAATCTCATCACAAACTTTGGCTATATAATCCCTTTTGTCAACTGAAAGAGCTCCCAATTCACAATTGGTAAAGGCAGCTGCTTTCTTAAGATAGGCAAAGCCGTAAATGATCTCCAGGGGCATAGAACCCGGCGCTCCAATTTTAAAGTTATTTCTGGAGCGCTCAGTTTGCGCTCCCCATAATTTATCTGAAGGGACTTTTACTTCCCCCATTGTATCTTTTTCTATCCTGTATTCCATGATTGTAATTGGTTTATTACAAATTTACATCTTCGACAAAAATATAAGCACTCAAAAGGGAACAAAATTAGTGTTGATAAAGGAAAAAAATCCTCCAAATTCTCTGGAGTCAGTAGAACAAAAAATAAAATAAAAACTTTTGTGATAACTTCCCAGAGTTTCTATCTTTGGCAAAGATTCAATAAATTAGGAAACATGTTTGAATTTGATCAATATCTGGGCTTTTTAGCTTTTCTTATTATACTTCTCATTGGATTTTGGGTAATGCTATTTTTAACTGCTATAATTCCTTACTGGATTGGAGGAGCTGTTAAAGAGATGCTGGATGAATATAAAGAAAAGAAACGCCTGGAGAAGGAAAAGGCTTAAAAAGGACATAAGGTCCTTTTTTTTGGCATTTGCCAGCCATTATAAAATACAGAAAGCCGTCATTTGACGGCTTTCTGTATTTTAAAGTATTTATTACGCTGCTCTAAAAGTCTCCTCCTTCATTACCCATATCATCACCATTCGAATCTTGTTGCTGACGTCTCTGATCTCTTTTTTGCTCATTAAATCTGTAGGTTAGAGAAAGGGTAATACTACGTTGTCTCCACTGGAACTCGCTTTCTCTCTCAAAGAATTCTGTGGTAGTAAACGACTCTCTCTTTCTGGAATCGAGCAGGTCCTGTACATTAAGGGTCAAAGAAGCTCTTTCATTAAATAATTCCTTACTCACAGCCATATCTACCATAAATAATCCTTCCGTTTCAGTTTGTGCTCCTTCAGTAGGACCCCTGTAAAACGCATTGGTTTGCCAGTCAATTTTCCAGGGCAGAGTAACCTTTGAGCTAAATCTTCCAAAGTAACTCGTATTCTTTGCACTGTAATCTACCCCGTTATAATCTCCTTCAGTATCAAATTGAAAAAAGTTGAAGCTACCATTAAGTCGAAGCCATTGAGTGGGATTGTATAATAGACCGGCTTCGGCACCTATCCGGGTGTTGGTCGCCAGGTTGATAGGAATGGTTCTTATCACCTGTGTCCCATCTACGGCAGTGGCTCCCTGCTCAACGCGCTCAAATGAATCTGTTTCATGTTGATAATAGGCTGAAGAGGTTAAAGTAAGTTTTTCCCATCTTTTTAAATAACCGAGATCAAATGCATTGGAAAAAGCGGGTTCCAGGTTAGGGTTTCCCTGAAAAATATTGGTACGGCTTGATCTTGATGGAAAAGGATTGATAAACCAGCCGCGAGGCCTGTTAATTCTTCTGTTGTAGCCCAGGGTAACATTTTCCCGTTCCCCAATTTCGTAGATAAGATTCACAGTAGGGAAAAGACCAAGGTAGTTGTTATCAAAATTAGTGTCTATGGGAATACCAAATTCCTCCTCCAGTTCATCCTCTGAGAGGTCCGATTCTATATTACCTTTTAGTTGGGTATTTTCAAGACGAAGACCAAGTAAAAATGAGAATTGTCCGAATCTATTTCCGTATTGGGAATATAGGGAATTTACATTCTCTGTATAGGTAAATTCATTTGAAAGTGGTGAAAGAAGCATATTTTCTGTATCTCTTTCTTCGAGGAACAACTGGTAATCTGTAATCTCTTCTTCAAAATTTCCGCGATAACCAGCTTCAAACTGTGCGTCTTCCCCTATAGGCCTTACATAGTCTACCTGCGCCAGATATTCTGTTTGATTTTCTTCAGTAAAAGTCTCCTCACTTGGGAAAAAAGGATTTTCTTCTGCAAGATCTACTTCTATAGTTTCGTCAATTACTCCATTCTGGGTTTCCATATCACGTTCAAACTGCAAATCGGCAGTTAGTTGGTGACCACTGTTGTTGAATTTATTCATGTAATTAAGAGAGATCTGGTAGCTGTTGTCTTCTTCCATCTCTTTTTCTCGTCTTACACTCTCAAGAGACGAAAAACCTTCCATGAACATCCTGCTGTAATTGGTCGTGAGATCTTCATCTTCCCCGTATCTATAGAACCCTGTAGTCGTTAGGGAGGACATATCATTTATATAATATTCAAATCCAAGGCTGGTATTAAAGTTTCGATTTAAACGATCGATCTGGCGATCTTCGATGATTCGGTCATAACGAGGATTAACTATCTCTCCTGTTTCCTCATCCACATAATCAAAATAACGGGTATCGGCGAAAGAATTTCCAGGAGCATCAAAATATCGGAATCCCGTAGTATTGAAAATATTGAATTTATTGGTTCTGTAGTTCACGTTGGCAGAAAGCCCCACCTGGTCCGGGTGACCAGCGCGTGCGGTAACCGATCCATTAAAGCCAAGAGTCTTTTCTTTGCGTAGAATTATATTCAAAATACCTGCTGTTCCTTCTGCATCATATCTCGCTGAAGGTGAGGTGATCACCTCGACCCGCTCAATTGCATCTGCAGGGAGCTGGGAAAGAACATCGGTATTTCCAAATCCGGCCATGGCCGAAGGCTTCCCGTTGATAAGGATCCGAACATTTTCATTTCCTCTAAGGCTTATTCCTCCTTCGATATCCACAGAGACCGATGGAACGTTATTTAAAGCATCGGCCACAGTTCCTCCTGCGGTCGTCAAATCCTTACCTATATTGTATATTTTTTTATCAAGACGCACTTCCACCTGTGTAGTTTCTGCTGTTACCACAACTTCCTCCAGTTCACCGGCTGCCATTCCAAGGGTAATGGTTCCCATGTCGAGATCACTGTTGATCTGGCGGTTTGGAAATGTTTTGGGTTCAAAAGAAATAAACTCTACTGTAATATTATAGGTTCCTTCCTGAACATCAAAAGAAAAGTTTCCCTGAGGATTAGTAATCCCCCCTGTCACCTTTGAAGGATCTGAAGTACTTTGGAAAGAAATTGTTGCGTATTCCAGCGGAGTCCCCTGTTCATCGGTCACTTTTCCCGAAACTTCGTGCTGGGGAGTTTGTCCTAAGGCTGTAAATGAAAAGAAAAAGATTAGGGAAAAAATCAAGGCACTGTGGTGATGCCGTTTTAAGGTCGTGATCATAGTCGGTTTTTATTCTTGGACAGAGAAAAAACCAAATGGTTTAATTTTTTATTGAAAAAAGTAAACATTTTTCATAACCAACTTATTACAAGCTAATTAATAGACTATTTATTCTAAGTAAAATAGAGTGGGAGAGAGAAAACTTAAAAGCCAACATCTTCTTAACCTGATTCAAAGCTCATCTTTAAGAAGAAGTCTATAAATTAAGCTATTAATTCTTCAATATTGGAAGCGGGTCTGCCTACAACAGCTTCGTGAGTTGTCTCTACAATTGGTCGCTGTATAAGTTTAGGATTTTCGGCCATTACTCTAATAAGCTCTTTATCGCTTAGGTCCCGATCACGGTAATTATCTTTCCAGATTTTTTCCTCTGTTCGCACCAGCTCAATGGGAGCCATATTCAGCTTCTGAAGAAGATCTGTAATTTCTTTTTGACTAAGCGTCTCTTTGAAATATTCTCTCACTTCAAAATCCTTCCTCGATTTCTCCAAAATTTCCAATCCTTCTCTGGATTTTCTGCATCTGGCGTTGTGGTATATTTTGATCATTTTTTTTCAGTTATGAGTTATGACTTATGAGTTGCCAGTTATCAATTATGAGTTATGGGGAATTTGATCATTGATTTGGCTGTTCTTGATATTAAGTTATACTGCCAACTAATTCCTGCGCACTGCTCACTAATCTTCGACCTTCTGTCCCATCATCATGAGAAAAGCCTTAAGAAACTGGTTAATATCACCGTCCATGACCGCATCTACATTTCCTGTTTCTTTCCCGGTCCTTACATCTTTGACCAGTTTGTACGGATGCATCACATAGTTTCTGATTTGTGATCCCCATTCAATTTTCATCTTGGAATCCTCTATTTCCCTGCGCTGTGCCTGTTGCTTCTGAAGTTCGATTTCATATAACTGACTCTTCAGTAACTGCATGGCCTTCGTCTTGTTTTCTAATTGAGACCGGGTTTCAGAATTTTCGACTACAATTCCCGAAGGTGCGTGGCGAAGCCTAACTGCGGTTTCAACCTTGTTTACATTTTGCCCTCCCGCACCAGATGATCTCATGGTTTCCCAGGAAATATCGGAAGGGTTGATATCAATTTCAATGGTATCGTCGGCCAGTGGATAGACATAGACGCTGGCAAATGAGGTATGTCTTTTGGCATTACTGTCAAAAGGAGAGATTCTCACCAATCTATGTACGCCGTTTTCCCCTTTAAGCCAGCCAAAGGCAAATTCTCCTTCTATTTCAATAGTGACGGTTTTAATCCCGGCGACATCCCCCGCCTGGTAATTAAGTTCGCGTACAGAATAGCCGCGATCTTCGGCCCACCGCAGGTACATGCGCATAAGCATTTCTGCCCAGTCACAGCTTTCGGTACCACCGGCACCGGCAGTTACCTGTAGCACTGCGCTTAAGCTGTCACCTTCTTCAGAAAGCATGTTTTTGAATTCCAGATCCTCTATGAGATCTGTAGACTTTTGGTGTCTTTCCTCGACATCTTCGGCCGTGGCTTCTCCTTCCTTGTAGAATTCATAGATCACCTCGAGATCGTCCACAAGAGTGACGGCCTCTTCGTAATCGTCCACCCATTTCTTTTCAGAATTGAGTTCTTTTACAAGAAGTTCCGCCTTTTTTGGATCATTCCAGAAATCGGGAGCCAGGGTCTTCTCCTGGAGATTGGATATTTCTATGTTTTTGGCATCAACGTCAAAGATACCTCCTTAACGCAACCAGGCGATCTTTGAGATCTTTAATAGTATCTATTGTAAGCATACTGTGAATTTTGAACAAAAATAGAATTTATGAGGGTTCCCGGAAACTATTTTACGAATATTTTATAGTTTAGGCCTCTCAATTTGGACCCATGAAAATCTTCTGTACACTCGCTCTTCTCCTTAGTACCATATTAAGTGCACAAGCCCAATTCCTGGAAAGCAAGGACGATCTTGTAAAGCAGGACGGATATTTTACTTTCTACTATTCAGAAGATGACGATGAAATTTATTTGGAGGTAGATCAACTTAATGAAGAATTTCTTTATGTACCCTCACTCGCCACAGGAATTGGTTCTAATGATATAGGACTGGATCGGGGCCAGTTAGGAAGTGAAGCTTTAGTAAAGTTTGAAAAGGCGGGAAATAAACTGCTCCTGGTACAGCCCAACCTGAAGTACAGGGCTGTGACAGAAAATGATGCCGAGAGGAGAAGCGTGGAGGAGGCTTTTGCAAAGTCAGTTTTGTACGGATTTGAAATAAAGGAAGAAAAGGACGGAAAATACATAATAGATCTCACTCCTTTCCTGATGGAAGATGCCCACGGTGTTGCGTCCCGCTTACAACGAGGGAACCACGGGAATTTCAAAATAGATAAATCAAAAAGTGCACTATATCTTCCACGCACAAAAGCCTTTCCTGAGAACGTGGAATTCGAGGCTATGCTGACGTTTGAAGGCGCAGCAACGAGTGGTGCTTTAAGAAGTGTAGCGCCTAATCCCGAGAATATTTCAGTTAATCTACATCATTCTTTTGTAAAATTGCCGGATGCAGGTTATGAAAAGCGGCCTTTTGCTCCCGGAAGTGGAGCTATATCCATGTCCTACTTCGACTACTCAACACCCGTTTATGAACCAATTGAAAAACGATTCATAATACGCCATAGATTGGAGAAGAAAGATCCCGATGCCATGGAAAGTGAGGTTGTAGAACCTATTGTTTATTATCTGGATCCCGGCACGCCTGAACCTGTAAGGTCTGCTTTACTTGAGGGTGCAACATGGTGGGCAGAAGCTTTTGAAGCTGCCGGTTTTAAAGATGCTTATCAGGTTAAAATGCTTCCTGATGATGTAGATCCGCTAGACGTACGTTATAATGTGATACAGTGGGTACATCGGTCTACTCGTGGATGGAGCTATGGAGCGAGTGTCGTAGATCCCAGAACAGGAGAGATTATTAAAGGTCACGTGAGCCTGGGGAGTTTAAGGATAAGACAGGATCTCATGATCGCACAGGCATTGATGAATAAGCCTTTTGCCGAGCGGGATGATAACTATGATGAAATGATGGAACTTGCACTGGCAAGAATTCGTCAGCTATCTGCTCATGAAATTGGACATACACTTGGTTTTGCCCATAACTTCGCTGCAAGTACAAACAACAACTCTTCTGTAATGGATTATCCCCATCCTATGATCAGTTTAGTTAATGGGGAACCAGACATTAGCAATGCTTACGATACGGGAATAGGAGACTGGGATAAATTTACGATAAAATACTCCTATGCCCCGGTTCCTGCAGGGGTTTCACAGGAGGATTTTTTAACTGATGTACTGGCAGAAGCACAGGAAAAAAACTTGCACTTTATTAGCGACAGTGATGCACGCCCTGCTGGAGGGGCACATGCAGATGCTCATTTATGGGATAATTCTGAAGATCCTGCTATAGAACTACAAAGAGTCCTTGAATTGAGGAAACAAGTCATTCAAAACTTTTCTGTTGATAATATCAGGACGGGAGAGGCCTATTCTTTATTGGAAGATGTCTTTGTGCCGCTGTATTTTTTTCATCGTTATCAAACCGAAGCAGCGGTAAAATATATTGGAGGTCTTAATTATTCTTATTCAGTTAAAGGAGATGAGGGGCCTGTAGTGGAAATTCTGAATAAAGAATCGCAGCAACAGGCTCTTAACATTGTACTTAGTACCCTGGATGCAGAGGTCGTTGCCATACCAAAGGATAAACTGAGTCTTTTCCCGCCAAGAGCTTTTGGATTTTCAAGGTCTCGGGAATCGTTTAAAAGTAATACAGGTGTGGCTTTTGATGCCTTGGGAGCAGCTGCAACGGCGAGTGATATGACGCTGTCCCTGTTACTTCATCCCGAAAGAGCTGCCCGGCTTGTACAGCAAAAAGCAGTCGATGTAAATCAAATAGGTCTTTCTGAGGTTCTTGAAGAATTAATTACTGAATCTGTTAAGGAAAAAAAGGAAGACCCTTACCTCCAAGAGGTGCAAAATTCGATCAATCACAACGTACTTCAGCATTTGATGAATCTGGCGGTTCATAAAGATGCTATTCCACAGGTAAAAGCATTTACCAACTTAAAGCTTGTAGAGCTGGAAGAATGGCTGAGAAAGAACAGGAAGAAAAATCCGGTAATGTATCGGCAGTTTCTAGAGGACATCAGGGAGTTTCAGAAAGATCCTTCAGAATTTAAGGCTCTACCTGTTGCTCCTCAAATTCCGGATGGTTCGCCAATTGGAACTTTTTAAAAATTATTCCGAAGAATATATAAAGAAATAAGAGCATGAAAGAAATAGACCTTAGAAGTGACACTGTCACAAAACCTACCGAAGGGATGATGCAGGCCATGATGAATGCCGAAGTCGGGGATGATGTTTATAAAGAAGATCCCACCGTTAATAAGCTGGAGAGAAAACTGGCCGATATGTTTGGGATGGATGAAGCGCTTTTCTTCCCAACAGGGAGTATGGCCAACCAGGCTGCAATTAAATTGCATACTCAGCCGGCAGATCAATTAATATGTGATAAATGGGCTCACGTTTTTAATTATGAAGGTGGTGGAGCATCGTTTAACAGCGGCGTTTCCTGTAAACTGGTTGACGGCGACCGCGGGATGATCACTGCAGCCCAGGTGGAGGAAAATATTAATCCGCCAGACTTTTATCACAGTCCGTTGACAACGCTTGTATGTCTTGAAAACACCACAAACAAAGGTGGGGGGGCTTGTTATGATTTTGAAGAGATCAAAAAAATAAGAAAGGTTTGCGATGAGCATAATTTAGGTTTTCATCTCGATGGCGCCCGACTTTTTAATGCGCTTGTAGCCAAGAAGGAAGGTCCCAAGGATTACGGAAAGATCTTCGATACTGTTTCTGTTTGTCTATCAAAAGGTTTGGGTACGCCTCTGGGAACTGTACTTATTGGGAATAAAAAAGTAATGAAGAATGCGATGCGGGTGAGAAAAGTCCTTGGTGGAGGAATGCGCCAGATAGGTTTTATGGCCGCCGCCGGAATCTACGCACTTGACAATCACGTGGAGCGCCTGGCTGAAGATCAAAAAAGAGCTTCAGAAATAGGTAAGACTCTAAAAGAGCAGGATTATATTGGAGAAGTGGAGCCTGTCGAGACCAACATTGTCATTTTCTATCTCAAAAATGCTTCAGATGAAGCAGCTTTTATGAAATCACTTCAGAAGGAGAATATCAGGATTAGTAATATGGGACAGGGGAAACTGAGGGTAGTGACTCACCTGGATTATTCCGAAGAAATGCACCAAAGATTTATTGAGGTGCTTAAAGGCATTAAATTATAAAAAAATATTCCCCTCCAAAAATGTCATTTTTGAAGGGGAATATTTAGTCTTTAGACGGTAGACGGTAAAATGCAATCTAAAATCTCTCGTCTCAAATCTAAAATCTAGGAGCCAAGCATATCATTCATTCCGGGAATATCGGGCATTCCTTCTTTTGCAACGGCCGCTAGTTCGGCTTCATTAACTTCAGTAGCACGGGCTACAGCTTTATTGATAGTTAGCACCAGGTAATCTTCCAGTTGCTCTTTATCTTCTAAAAGTTCATCGGCAATTTCGATGTTCTTGATCTCACGACTGGCGGTAATGGTAACCTTCAGCAAACCATCTGCAGACTGCTCGTCTAAAAGGACAGTTTTTAACCTTTCTTTAGTTTCTTCAACTTTTTTCTGGGTCTCTTTGATCTTGTTCATCATACCCATCATATCTCCAAACATATTGTCAATTTTATTGTTATAACAAAACTACCTAAAAAGGTCATATTAGAGAACTTATAGGTTCAGTTTTAAGTTTTCTTTATAAGAAAGCTTAACTTTGCAGCCGGTAAAATTGAAATGAAAGAATGAAAGTTGCTACTAAAGAAATTATTGCCCCGCGGGTAAAGAAGGTTCCGGTAAAATTGGAGAAACATGGAGATGTTCGGACAGATGATTACTTCTGGATGCGCGAGCGTGAAAACCCTGAAGTTTTAGATTACCTCACCCGGGAAAATATCTATAATGATGAAATGACAGCGCATACCAAACAGCTGCAGGAAGATCTTTTTCAGGAAGTTAAAAAACGTATAAAAGAGGATGATTCGTCTGTTCCATATAAGCTAAACGGCTACTGGTATATTACTCGTTTTGAAAAAGGTAAAGATTATCCAATCTATTCCCGAAAAAAAGAAACGCTCGATGCACCCGAAGAAATCCTCTTTGATGTGAACGAGATGGCCAAAGGACATGATTATTTCAAGTTGAGCGGACTTAGTGTAAGTCCTAATAATAAGCTTATTTCCTATGCTGTAGACACTTTAAGTAGAAGAAAATATACTATTTATATTAAGAATTTGGAGACAGGGGAAGTTTATCCCGAAAAAATAAAGAATACCACGGGAGGCGCTACCTGGGCGAACGATAATAAAACACTTTTTTATGCCCGTAAGGATGAAGAAACCCTGCGCAGTGATAAAATCTATAAACATCATCTGGGAACAAAAGCCGTGCAAGATGCACTTGTTTTCTTTGAGGAAGATGAAACTTTTCACACCTATGTTTACAAATCGAAATCACAGCGGTATATCATAATTGGATCTGACAGTACTTTGACTTCTGAGTACAGATTTATTGCTGCCGATGATCCCGATGGAGAAGTGAATATTGTACAGCCAAGAATAAGAGGGTTAGAATATAGTATAGCACATTACAGGGATTGCCTTTACATCATGACCAACAAAGATGGGGCTACCAATTTTAAATTGATGAAAGTCTCCGTTCATGACCCCGGAATGGAAAATTGGGAAGAGGTTATCCCGCACCGGGAGGACGTTTTATTGGAAGATATCGATCTGTTTAGAGATTACCTGGTAGTAAGTGAGCGCAGTAACGGTCTCAACAAGATCCACATTCGCAGATGGGATGGCACAGATTCTTACTTTTTACCCTTTGACAATGAAACCTACACCGCCTTTACCGGCACAAATCCAGATTTTGATACGGAGATACTCAGGTATACCTATAATTCTTTGACAACCCCAACACAGGTTGTGGATTTCAATATGAGAACCAAAGAAAAAGAGGTAAAGAAGGAGCTGGAGGTTCTTGGAGGAAAGTTTAAAAAAGAAAATTACGTTTCCGACCGAATATGGGCTACAGCACAGGATGGTACAAAAATACCTATGACTCTTGTGCATCGAAAGGAACTTAAAAAGGATGGAAATAATCCGGTGTTGCAGTATGCGTATGGGTCTTATGGATCTACAATCGATCCTTATTTTTCAAACGTTCGATTAAGTCTTTTGGATCGTGGATTCATCTTTGTTCTGGCTCATGTGCGTGGTGGAGAATATTTGGGCAGGAAATGGTATGAAGACGGCAAGCTTTTGAAAAAGAAGAACACTTTTACAGATTTTATTGATTGCTCAAATCATCTCATTAGGGAAAATTACACTTCTCCGGAACATTTATATGCCAGTGGTGGTTCTGCCGGCGGTTTACTCATGGGGGCAATAGCTAATTTGGCGCCTCAGCTTTACAACGGAATCATTGCCTCGGTACCATTTGTAGATGTAGTAACAACTATGCTGGATGAGACTATACCACTAACCACCGGAGAGTATGACGAATGGGGAAATCCCAACGATCCCGAATATTATTTTTATATGAAATCCTATTCGCCTTACGACAATGTCATAGCTCAGGAATATCCTCATATGCTTGTGACCACTGGTTTACATGATTCGCAGGTGCAGTACTGGGAGCCTGCAAAGTGGGTTGCAAAACTAAGGGAATTAAAAACTGATTCTAATAAGCTGCTCTTTCATACCAATATGGAAGCCGGTCATGGAGGAGCATCAGGACGTTTTGAGGCGCTAAGGGAAGTAGCTGAAGAATATGCCTTTCTTCTGGATTTAGAGGGAATCAGCCATTAATTAAAATATTTGACTTAAATTTGTTTCGTTTGTGATCGTATTTGTAATAAAACTTTTGAATGCGATTATTGTAAATAACTTCAATTTATGAGAGAAGATTTACAGGTTTTTGATAATGTGTTACAACTAGTAGGTAATACTCCTCTTATCAAATTAAACCGTATCACCCAGGACCTTAAAGGAGACTATTTAGCAAAAGTAGAAGCTTTTAATCCCGGGCACTCCACAAAAGATAGAATAGCACTTTATATAATAGAAGAAGCCGAAAGAAAAGGAATTCTTAAACAGGGCGATACAATTATTGAAACTACCTCGGGAAACACCGGCTTTAGTATTGCCATGGTAAGTGTGATAAAAGGATATGAATGTATCCTTGCGGTGAGTTCTAAATCTTCTAAAGATAAGATTGACATGTTGCGCTCCATGGGCGCAAAAGTGTATGTATGTCCTGCAAATGTCACTGCCGATGATCCCAGGTCTTATTATCAGGTTGCAAGAAGAATGCACGATGAGATCAAAGGTTCTGTATATATCAACCAGTATTTTAACGAGCTGAATATCGAGGCGCATTACCGCACCACCGGTCCCGAAATATGGAAACAGACTGAGGGAAAGATCACTCATCTGGTAGCCTGCAGCGGTACGGGCGGCACGATTTCGGGAACTGCAAGATTTCTTAAAGAACAAAATCCAAATGTGAGGATACTTGGAGTAGATGCGTATGGCTCTGTTCTTAAAAAGTATCATGAAACCAAAGAATTCGATTCTTCAGAAATATATCCTTATCGTATAGAAGGACTAGGTAAGAACCTTATTCCCACCGCTACAGATTTTGAGAGCATCGACAAATTCGTGAAGGTAAGTGATGAAGACAGCGCACATGCTGCACGTCAACTCGCCCGTACCGAAGGACTTTTTGTGGGTTACACCAGTGGCGCAGCAATACAGGGAGTACGGCAGCTGGCGGAGGACGGAGAGTTTAACAAGGACAGCAAAGTTGTCATTATCTTTCCAGATCACGGTTCCCGCTACATGAGTAAAGTCTTTAGTGATGACTGGATGAATGAGCAGGGATTTTTTGATAGCAAAAATGAAAAGGGTGTAAACCGGATAGAATTCATCAGATAGGGCAGGAATTTCTGCTGAAATGTTTCTTTATAATTTTCTTTCGTTTAATACCTTAGGCCTTCAATGGGAAGTAAAGAACTACCTCTGTTAATTATTTTCTGAAGTACAACTTTTTCAGCGTACTTATGGAACCAAATTCTGCAGTTGCTATTTATTTAGTACTTTTGCCGAAGTGAAAAATATATATAATGGCTGATTTATTTGATAAAATATATAAGGACAAAGGACCTTTAGGGAAGTGGAGTGAAGTAGCGGAAGGTTATTTTGTTTTTCCCAAACTTGAAGGCCCTATCTCTAATCGAATGAAATTTCGGGGTCAGGATGTCATCACCTGGAGTGTGAATGATTATTTAGGCCTTGCAAATCATCCCGAAGTTCGTAAGGTAGATGCCGAGGCAGCTGCAGAATGGGGCTCTGCTTATCCAATGGGTGCCAGGATGATGAGTGGTCATACCTCTTTACATGAGAAGTTGCAGGATGAACTTGCTTCATTTGTGAATAAGGAAGCTGCATACCTTTTGAATTTTGGATATCAGGGGATGGTATCTACCATTGATGCCCTGGTTTCTAAAAAAGACGTTATTGTTTATGATGTTGATGGCCATGCCTGTATAATAGACGGGGTACGCCTTCACCTTGGCCAGCGCTTTACCTATAAGCACAATGACATGGAGAGCATAGAGAAGAACCTGCAGCGTGCTGAGAAAATTACCGAACAAACTGGAGGCGGAATTCTTGTTATTTCTGAAGGTGTTTTCGGAATGCGGGGTGAGCAGGGGAAACTGAAGGAAATAGTTGCTCTTAAGGAAAAATATAATTTTAGATTACTTGTTGATGATGCACATGGCTTCGGAACTCTTGGTGCTACTGGTGCGGGAGCAGGTGAAGAACAGAGCGTACAGGATGGAATAGATGTTTATTTTGCAACATTTGCTAAATCCCTTGCCAGTACAGGAGCTTTTATTGCAGGGGATCGTGAGATCATGGATTACCTGAAGTATAATCTTCGTTCTCAAATGTTTGCCAAGTCCCTTCAAATGCAGCTGGTTATAGGTGCACTTAAGCGGCTTGACATGTTGAGAACAATGCCGGAATTAAAGGAAAAACTATGGGAGAATGTAAATGCTCTCCAAAATGGTTTAAAGGATCGTGGATTTGATATTGGAACGACTGAAAGTTGTGTAACTCCGGTCTATCTGGAAGGAAGTATTCCCGAAGCTATGGCCCTGGTCAACGACCTTAGAGAAAATCATGGAATTTTCTGTTCAATTGTAGTCTATCCCGTAATTCCAAAAGGAATGATCCTCTTAAGATTGATTCCTACCGCGACACATACCCTAGAGGATGTGGAAGAAACACTTTCTGCTTTCTCTGCGATAAGGGAACGCCTTGAAAACGGTACTTACAGAAGACTTTCGGCGGGAGTTGAAGCCTCAATGGACAAATAGATTTCTCGAAAATAAATTATAAAATCCCCTTTTAAGAGGGGATTTTTTATGCCTTAACTCGACAATTTTTATAATTTGTTTAGTAGAAAAAAATATTTTTAAGACTTATCTTATTGAAAATAAGTGAAATTATAAAATAAGATAAACTATGAAAGATTTAAAGGTAGCTGTGATCTATTACAGTTCAACAGGAACAAATTATCAATTAGCAAAATGGGCCGAGGAAAGCGCGCGAGAAAAGGGTGCAGAAGTCAGGTTTAGAAAAGTAAAGGAATTAGCACCCCGGGAGGCTATTAATGCAAATGAAGACTGGAAGAAACATTTAGAGGCTACAAAGGATGTTCAGGAAGCTTCAATGGATGATCTCGAATGGGCAGACTGCTATATTTTTAGTGCTCCCACCCGTTATGGGAATTTACCTTCCCAATTCAAACAATTCCTCGATATGACCGGCGGACTTTGGTTCAGTGGGAAGCTTGCTAATAAAGTAGTTAGTGGTATGACCAGCGCCAGTAATGTTCATGGGGGACAGGAATCTACGTTACTCTCTTTATACAAAACTATGTTTCATTGGGGTGCAATAGTTGCCGCACCGGGTTATACAGATGAGGCTATTTTTAATGCCGGTGGAAACCCTTATGGAGTAAGTATTACGGCAGGCAAAGAAGAACTTGGTGAGAAGGTGAAAAAAGCCGTGGCACACCAGGTAAAAAGAACCTTAACCATGGGAAGCTGGGTCAAAAAAGGAAGTAATTAAATCCTTTTTTTGAAGATATATATTTTAATAAGGAAGCTGCTTCGGCAGCTTTTTTTAAAGTACCAGCTCAGAGAAGAGGCGGTTTAACGTGTGGTCCAGATCATAACAAAGACCGGGATGGGGCCTTGATGTTTGAATTACTGAACTTCGTACAGCAGTAAGCCATCTAAAGCGGGAAGGTATATCCATTTGAGCAATAGGACCCCCATCTTTTGAACCCAGACATATCTTTTCAAAGGAAACCAAATTTTTCTCAAGCTGCTCGAGGTCAATGTCAGGACAAAGAATTAGTAATTTTTCAGCATCAAGTTTATATCTTACCTGCAGGTAATTTGATTTTTTACAAAACACCACAAGGCCCACGTTAAGGAACTCTTCCCGTTCTACTCGTGGTACTACCCTAATGGTAGCATATTCATATAAGTGCCTTTCTTGCATTCTGTGCTTCTTTTACAAAAATATTTGAATTCTCAAGTCGAATCTCAAGAAACTGAATATAGGCTTCTTTTATCTCCTCAGCAGAAAGTTCGCTTTCCCGCCACTGCAGCCATTCTTCGGGCAATCCTTCCACAATTTCCCTGATCTTTTTACTTTTCAGCAACTGTTTGATTTCGATATCAACTTCCGGAAGTTGAGATGCCTGGGGCAGCAATACATGGTCTTTTATTAAGCTGAAGGGACTTTTTGCATGCTTTTCCAGGTTAGTCCAGGAATGGTGGAAATAAAAGGAGGCTCCATGGTCTATAAGCCATAGCTCCCGGTGCCAAATAAGCATATTTGTGTTTCGGAAGGTACGGTCTACATTGGTGATCAATGCATCCAGCCACACAATTCTTGAAGCAGTGATTTCATCTACAATAGTAACTGCCGGATCAAAATTAATAGCCCCCGAAAGAAAATGCAGGGCAAGATTAAGCCCTTTACTACCCTGTAGTAGATCCTGAATTTCCTCATCTCCTTCTGTGCGACCAAAGGCTTCATCAAGATTAGCAAATACCAGTTCGGGAACTTTTAGTCCAATTGCCCTTGCGATTTCTCCACCCAGGAATTCGGCAATCAATGCTTTTACTCCGTGCCCTGCTCCGCGGAACTTCAGGACGTATTTGAAATCATCATCGGCTTCGGCCAGGGCAGGAAGAGATCCACCCTCACGCAAAGCTGTAATATAGCGGCAAACAGTGACAGTACGAATGTCTTTTATTTCTCCCATAGAAGATTCAAAAATGGCATTTTCTGAAGCAAATTTAAAATTCTTCAACAGAGTTAAAGGATAATTTTTGAAATATAAAGGCTTTTACACTTTTTGAGCCTTCAGGTTTACTTCATAAGGAAAGGCAAACTCTTGATGTGGTGTTCCTTCCAGCCAGACCGAATGATCCTTCTGATGGAGCACTACAGGCATTCGTTGTTTATTGTTATGGATCTCGCTCATCAATTCATTTGCCCCGGTGGTAACGATGCTATAGGAGTTAAGTCTTTTCCCCGTCACAGGATCATTCCAGTGAGCGTATATCCCTGCGAAGGCAAAAATTTCATCTTCGGAAGAAGTGATGAGATACTTTTGCTTGTTTTTTCCTTTTTCATCCATCCATTGCCATTCATAATATCCATTTGCTATAATTAAACATCGGTTTTCTAAAGAATTTCTAAAAGCAGGTTTTTCATCCAGGGTTTCAATCCGGGCATTGAGCGTAGCTTTTTTCAGTTGATCATTTTTTGCCCAAAAAGGAATCAGTCCCCAGTTGTAAAACAATATTTCGCTGGGAGAAACATCGGTGATCACAGGATTTGGGAGAAATTCGAAGCCGTTGATCTCGTCTTGCGGAATATAAAGTTCTGGTTCAGAAAAGCTGGCATTGAAAGTGTTTTCGATCTCGATAATTCTGGCGTTCAATTTTGTCCTGAAGCACATAGTTTTATTTAAAGATAAAATTTTTTGAAGAATTGAAATGGCGTCAAAAATGACATTTTAATGGCACTTTAATTCCACAAGAGCAATAAAAAATCACCTGGACCTTTGCCGGGTTCAGGTGACTTCAGGAAATAAGGTTACTTCCGTTCTAAGCCAGAAGGCGTTTTTGTTTTTGCTGTTTAAGAGCGTCGCTTACACATCTAAATATTTCTTTTTTCAGTCTTTTGTACTGCCTGGAATAATGGATAACATCATTAAGAATGCTCTTATGCTCCTGCCGGTAGATCCTGCCTTCTTTTGGCTCATCTACATCTTCAAGTAATCTCCTAAGTCTGGTGATGTGCTCATTCACGCGGTTATCCATGATTTTTAGTTCCTTTCGCGACAATTCCAGTTGTTCAATGAGTTCTTTAATGCGGGAAAAGAGCTGCGATTCAATAATAGGCATAGTGTATTCCTTAAGCATATCTTCAAAAAAACGTTGCTCGTCTTTTATAAAGTTTAGTTCAGATTTCCACTGCAAAGAGGAGAAATGCATTTCATCGGGTGTTTTCCACTCAACGTACCTGTAGTTATGTGCCTTATTTTCCATGGCAAATTGATTTTGACTAATTAGTTTTCTTTACTTGTTTGTCTTAAAAGACCGCCAGTATAGGAATAGATTTCCAATTTAAACTTCCTGAATTTTTGCGCAAATTTTAAAATTTTTTGTTCCAGATTTAAATGTTGATCATGGTAAAAAACTTCACAGCTTATGTCTTCGCATTCAAGTATGCCTTCAATATCATACCTGTGATTATGAACTTCCCTGGTAAGTTCAACGTTCTCCTGTTTAAAGTTTTGCAGGGTGTCATAGAAAATTTGAAGGCGCTCATAAAGGTTTAGTATATTCTTTTTAAATATATCTGCACCCAGGTACAGGTTTAAAAAATTGATTTCTTCATTAAAATAGGCCAGTCTCTCTTTCCACCTGTTGTTTTCTTTTAACAGGAGTTCTATCTCTTTTTCATTGGCAGAAAAACTTCTGGATGTGTTCCGGTTCATAATCTGCTGTTTTTAAGTATTTAAGGTAAGAATAATTACCTTCATCAAGATGATAAATGTCAGATATAAAAAAATATTTGCCTGATAAATGGAGGAATATTTGAAGAAAATAGTTACCCTGATAAAATTTAACTAAAATATTTTTAGTTGGTGTATTGAGTGTCAAAAAATAATATACATTTGACGCCTCAAACAATTAATAATTCATTTAAAATGAAAAAATCCTTTTTGACTTTTGCTGCTATCGCATTAGTATTCTCTTTTACTTCATGTAAAGAAACAACTACTGAAACTACTGAAGAAAGTACAGTAGAAGTTATCGAAACTCCGGAGGCTCCTGTTGAAGTGGAGGCTGTTGAGACTGAAGTAGTTGTAGATACTACCAGCACCAGCGGTACTGTAGTAGAAGACATTACAAATACTCCTTCTGTAGAATAATTCATTATTCTTTAGGAACCTGGCATTTCAGAATGTCTGAACAAGAATCCGTGGCGAGAGCCACGGATTTTTTCATTCTAAATAGGGTAGATACCCCGGGGCTTGCCTTGTTAGTAAATGTTGTAAAGTTTAAAACGTGTTCCATTAAAATGCTTCGCGGACTTGTCCCGGAGAAATTATACTTTACTCTTTTTAATCCGCCGCTTCTTGCGACTGGTGGAGTACTAGAACCGGTACTTTAGAAAAGTGTGCCAAATTTTTATATAGTGGGTTTAAGAGCAGGTTTTCTAAAAATGTGTGTTTTTTATTTATAAAAGCCACTAAATTACTTCCCCGACTCTCTACAAAGGAATAAATACCCAATGCTACACTAAGGTATTCCAGCGAATGAAAGGAGTGTCTTACCTCTGCCAGTTTTTTTCCGAGTAATTTCCTGTTGTGATGCTGAGATTCGTTTAATCCTCCTTCTTCCGCTATGTGCAGAATTCGTAGAGCGGCTTCAAATTTTTGGGTAAGGGATATTAGGAAGTGGAGGTCACCGGGGGTAAGTTCTGCTTTGAAGCTGTTTGCCAGAACAATTTCGTTTAGAGGTTGAAATACCATATTAGATGGGACCGATAATACCGGACAATTTTCAATCTCCTCCATTATATTTAATGTATTTGTTCCATAGATAACTTCTTTTGCCCCGGTATGTCCCTGGCTTCCTATAATGATCAACTCTATTTTTCTTTTTCGTAACTCTTTTAATATGGCATCTGTAAGAAGTAAATTGTGAGCCGCTATTTCAAATGAATGGTCTTTTCCCGCAGTAATTTTTAATTCTTCGACTACCTTGTTAATCTTAGTATTTGCATCCTGTCGGTTTTTTTCCAGCAAAGTCTTACCCGGTGTAGCAGATAACTGACTTTTTTCATGGTAATCAAAAACCTTATAGGCATGCATAACTATAAAATCCACCTTTTCTTCCAGGTACATATCCAGGGCATATCTTGCCGCATTTAAGGAATTGGCAGAAAAATCTGTCGGCAAAAGCACTTTTTTCATTTTACTTCCTCTTTTTAGACGGGATGACGAAGAATGGTACCTTCACATTGAAACCTATTTCATTGACAACAGGTGTGAATAAAAGATTTTCAAAAAAGGAATGCTTGTTGTTTATCATTATAAGCATGTCCATATCGTTTTCTTCCTGAAAATCGGTAATGGCACGAATTACACTTTTTCCGGTAATGCTGTAAAAATGGTGTCCAATATCCTTAAATGCCCTCGCCAGGGAATTTTTTCTGCTGGTTTGCGTAGGAGAGAGATCTACTCCAAAATAGACATGAAGTATATGTATTGTGGAGGAGTGGCTAAGGGCAATTTCCTTTAAGGTGTTCAATAATTTAGGAGTTTCCACTTCATAATCTGTAGGGAAGAGCATTTCTTTGGGAGGCTTGTACTCGTAATTAGCGGGTATGGCAAGTAACGGGCAGCGGGCTTTTTTAATGGCGTGTACGGTGTGGGTGCCAAAGAGAATTTCCTGAGCTCCTGTAGCTCCTTTTGTTCCCATTACGATTAAATCAATTTCTTCCTCAATAACCAGCTCTTTTATCTCATCATTCAAAAGATTGAAGGAGGAAACTTTTTTAAATTGATGTTTAGGATTTTTGAAGTTTCGGTTGATCCGCCTTAGAACCCTTTCCAGCCCCTCCATGGATTTGTGTTCATAGATTTCTGTTAAAGTGGGTTGAGTGGCGCTGTAAACGAGATATTCATTGTCATACAGGACAGGTGTGTAGGTATTAAGTAAATAAAAAATACACTCCTCTCCCTCAAAAAGTTGTACTGCGTATTTTACTGCATTGTATGCATTTTCTGAAAAGTCGGTTGGCAACAGGATCTTTTTCATGGGATAAAAATTTAAAAACGGTAAAAATTTTGAAGTACCAGGAACGGGATTTTTGGACGAAGTCCAATTTTATCAATTGTAGAAGTATATAAAATGTTTTCAAGATAGCTGTGACGGGAATTAACGAGGATAAGCAGGTCGATGTGGAGGTTGTCAATCATCTTTTCAATAGCCTGAGTCTTTTCCATTTCTTTGTCATGATGATCCTGCACCTTTAAATCATAAAATTGCTCCAATATGGCCCCTTTATTATCTTTTTGTCTCAAAGTTTCTTCGGAAAAGCGCGAAACGTAAAGCATGTGAATTTCTGAACAGAAGGAACGAGCGATTCCTCCCACTAATTTAAGTTCGCGGCGTTGATAGGGGAGAAGATAATTTGTGGGAAACAATATCCTTCGGGGATCTGAAAATTGGTAATTTTCGGGAATGCTTAGGACAGGGCACTGCACATATTTAACTATTTGCAGAGTATTGCTGCCAAAAGTTAACTTCCGGTCATTGGTTGCACCACGGGTGGAAGTAATGATTAGATCGACATTTTCTTTTTCGGCAAGATCATTCACTTCATCTATTAAAAGCCCGAAAGCCGGGACGGGATGGAAGGAATGTTTAGGGTTGGAGTACAATTGTTTTATCCGGGAGATAATGATCTCCAGCTCCCGGCTACATCTTTCTTTTACGGTGGCTTTATATTCTTCCAGAAAATCCTGGGTAATTACTCCTTCAAAATTGTAAACTTCATCGGCATAAGCGTGCAGCACATAAAATTCGCTTATCTCATATTTAAAGAGTTCTGCAGCATATCTTAATGCATTAAATGCGTTATCTGAAAAGTCGGTAGGAATAATTATTTTTCTCATTTCCTTGCGTTTTAATTAAAGTTAGAGGAAGTTTCCTAAAAGAAACATGACGGGTGTCATTTAAAGAAAAAGAGACTGTCCAGTGATAAGTTCTCGTCAAACTAAACCTTGTTCAGTGAGTAATTTGCTTCTGTGTAGGATGCAATTTATTATAATGACGACTCTTTACCAGTGTGGCAGTCTCTCCCACAGGTTAGGAAACCTTAATGGTTTTTGGCTTTTTGGCTTCCGAACCTTCTCTTTTGTTCAGTTTTAGCTTAAGAACTCCATCTTCGTAATGGGCAGAAACTTCTTTATCCTCATCTACAGATTCCGGAATGCTTACAGATCTTGAGAAGGAATTATAACTGAACTCCCTGCTCACATAACCTTCTTTTTCCTGTTAAGTTACAAAGCATTAGCCTTTGACAGAATGAGAAATGTCATGTTTAGGATAAAATAAGGTGCGAAAAATCCTAGTGTATTTCTTTCAATTTTTCCAGCTGGAGGATTTTTACATCTCGTCCTATTATGTCAATCAAACCATCTTTTTTAAGACAGGATAGACTTCTTATAAAACTTTCTGTTGAGATGCCGGCCACACTCGCCATATCACTCCGGGAAACCTTTATGATTGGAGTAGTATCCTTTTTTACCTTTTCGGCAAATTCCAACAAGGTGCTGGCAGTTTTTTTAAGTACCGATCCGTACGCGGTCTCGAGAAGATGAGTTTTAAGAACATCAAGATCGTGAGAAAGTACTTCGGCAAATTCAAGTATCAACTCTTGGTTTTGCCTGAGTAATTGAACAAATTCTTCATGAGAAATCCTATAAAGAATACTCGTTTCAAGGGCTTGTGCATTCTCCGGATAATGAGAAAATTTAAAACTATAGAAGCCCAAAAAATCCCCTTTTTGAGGTATGTTGGTTATGAGTTCCTTTCCATATTCATCCAGTCTAAAGGTTTTTACCAAGCCGTGTTCAAGCAGGTAAACATTCGAAGCCATCCTGTTTTCCGAATAGATTTCTTCATTTTTCTCTGCCTGTATCTGTTCCCCATAGGTGCGAATATACTCCCTGAATTCTTCCAGGTGAAAATGTGGTCTTTTTCCTCTTTGTTCCTCTTCCTCGCGAAGTATTTGCGTTCGCTTGGACAAACGGCTTTCCAGGGCCAGAATAAGATCTTCTTCATTAAAAGGTTTGGTGATATAGTCATCTGCTCCAAGATTCATTCCCCTTCGTACATCTGCAGGATCTGCTTTCGCAGATAAAAAGATGAAGGGAATATTCCTGGTGTAGCGATTTTGCTGAAGAGATCTGTAAACTTCATATCCATCAACATGGGGCATCATAATATCGGAAATTATGACGTCAGGAAGTTCTTTAAATGCCTTTAGTAAACCACTTTTTCCTTCGTGAGCAAGAAATACCCTGTAACCCGAGAGTTCTAATAACTCCTGAATGTTTTCGGCAAGTACGAGATCATCTTCTATAAGGAGGACCGAACTTTCCATAACGTTATATATTAGGCTGATAAGGAATAAGTTTATTAAGAAATAGAACTTATAATCAGATAGTTAAAGCCATTATAAAGATACGTTATTATAATTTATTTGTGAAATATTTAAGACTTAAAAATCTTTTATTATTCTCTTCTGTTTTTATCTTTAAAAGGTTCTTAACTGAAGTTTAAAGATCTGAACTATAGTTCCTTAAATACATATTTGCTATGAGACCATTTATTTGCCAATGTTGTGGACTTCCATTCTCTCCAAAAATTAGAGGAACAAACCGTGATCAAAGCTTAAGCTCCGATTACTGTCTGGATTGTTTCAAAAATGGGGAATTTCGCGATCATCATCTCACCATACAGGATATGGAGAAGAAGCTATTAATTAGAGCAAGACATCATGATGAAATAAGTCTCGAAGAAGCACACGATACCATTAAAATTCTCCCGGATCTAAAAAGGTGGAGGATGACACATATTCTGTAAAACCCTTTTTATCTACTAAAAAATAACTCCTGCCTCCCCATTAGTCTTTTAGCGTTAATTCTCTTTATCTTTGAATAACTCAAAAATGAGGGCTTAACGATAAAAATAATTTTACATGAAAAACCTAACAAAAACTCTGGCCGTTTTAGTCACCATATTAATGGTTAGCTGCGGCGATGAAAAAAAGGAACAGGAAACGATTACCATCGGGGAAGAGGGTACAATTGAAAAGATAGATACCCGGGACGAGGACCAAACAGCAGCAGATAATGTTGAATCCGGAGAAGCGATTCAGCGTCAGGACGGTGTGGTTCAGATCAATCTTACCGGTGACGATATGATGAAGTTTAACCTTAATGAAATAAGAGTTAAAGCAGGAGAAACCGTAAGATTAACTCTAACACATGTGGGTCAACTTCCTGAAAATGCAATGGGACATAATTTTGTTCTTTTAAAGCAGGGAACAGATGTAGTAGACTTTGGTCAAAGAGCTGCTACCGCATCGGGTAATGATTATATTCCCGAAGGCACAAACAATGTAATCGTTCATACAGAAATGATTGGTGGTGGAGAAGAGACTACTATTGAGTTTACAGCACCCGAGGCAGGTACTTATGACTACATTTGTAGCTTCCCAGGTCATTATATTCAAATGCAGGGAAAATTTATTGTTGAATAAGATTCATTTCATTAAAGGTAGAAAGGCTTTCTTCACAGGAAGCCTTTTTCTATTTATTATTGTTCTTTTTCTCCTCTGTTGCCTGTATCCTTTCCTGTCTTTTGAAGTAACCTCTAAATAAAATGTTGTGTTGCAGTGCTTCCATATTTTCATCAAATTTTCTGGTAGCTTTTTCAATGTTATGAAGAGTGGCATCCAGTTGATCCACTGCACCGGGATTATTAAGTATATAATTAAGTGTTCCTTCCCCACTTCTTATATCATAAGAAAACTGTTCGAGATTGGTCGTCACATTGTTTATCTGTAAAGCAGAAAGCTCCAGATTTGATATGATTCCTTCAATTTGTTTGGCAGCCGTGGTATCGCTTAGTAGTACACCTGCAACACTTTCTTTATAACTCATTTCATCAATTATTGAATTTACCCGGTTTACCATACCAGATACGTTTTGTGTTGCCTGCCTCAAACCTTCTATAGTCTTTTTAAAGTTGTTCGCCATTTCTTCATCTTTTATTAAAACTCCAATCGTGCCTTCTCCTTTATTTATGCTGTTTGTGATCTTCAGTAGGTCAGCAGTTAGGTGTGCAGCATTTTCATTGGTGGTGTTCAAGGTTGTCAGCATATCGGCAGTGGCAATTTTACTTATAGAAGGAATTGTATCACCGGGGTGCACTGGCATTGCAGGGACAGAGCTATTTTCTCCTGGCAAAAGATTTACAATCATGCTGCCAACCAGTCCGTCCGAACTTATGGTGGCAAGAGAATTTTTCCGGATAAGATCCATAGTATTTTGATTGATCCTCATATTCACCGCAATACTGGTATCGTTAATTATCCGTATTTTTTGGACGGTTCCAACATTTACACCGGCAAACCGAACATTATTCCCGGGTTGTAAACCATTTACGTCTTTAAAGACTGAAGTGATAACACTATTATCTCCAAACAAATTTTGACGGTTTCCTATAAAATAAACCGCAGTGACGAAAATCATGATTCCCAGAATCACAAAGATTCCTAATTTGAGGTTTTCTGAGTTAGAATTCTTCATTTCTTTTTATTTAAAGAAGGCCTGAATTTTTGGGTCTTCAGAAGTTGATAGTTCTTTGAAAGTCCCTTCTGCATAATTTGTTCCCTCCAGCAGCAAAATCATTCGGTCGGAGATAACCCTGGCGCAATCCACGTCGTGAGTAATGATCAATGAGGAAGTTTTATATTTTTTTTGAATGTTTGTCATCAATTGAATGATCTCCTTTGCCGTTATTGGATCCAGGCCGGTCGTAGGTTCATCATACAAAATAATTTTCGGTTTAAGAATAAGCGCACGTGCCAAAGCAATTCTACGCTGCATTCCACCAGATAATTCTTCAGGCATTAGATCAATGGTTTTAGCCAGTCCTACACTTTCCAGTGCTTCCAATACCAGTTTATTGGTGTTTTTAATATTCATTCTTTTAGTATGATGCCGTAAGGGAAATTCAAGATTTTCCCTCACTGTCATAGAATCGTACAATGCACTGCCCTGGAACAGGAAGCCTATCTCTGCCCGAAGCTCATCCATTTCGGTACGCTCCAGCTTTGTAATATCCTTATTCAAAACTTCTATTTTGCCGCTATCGGGTTCCATTAATCCTACAAGACACTTTATCATTACCGACTTTCCTGAACCTGATTTTCCCATAAGCACCAGGTTTTCATCTTCATACATTTCCAGATTGAAATTGTTTAATACAACTGTATCTCCAAATTGCTTCTGCAGGTTTTTAATTCTAATGACCGCTTTTCTTTTATTAATGGAGGTATATGTGTTTTCGTCCTTCATGTTCCATAGATAAGTTCGGTTAAAAAAACTGCTATGAAGTCAATAATAAAAAGCAACATACTGGTATATACTACAGCCGAATTGGAGGCACGACCTACACCGGCAGTACCTTTACTGCTGTTGTAGCCTTTAAAACATCCCACCAGCCCTATCGCAAAACCAAAAAAGAAGGATTTCCCTGTGGCCGGTAAGAGGTCCCGAAAACCGAGGGCGTCAAAGACCTGATTAAAATAAAGAGTAAAAGAGACTTGTCCTTTTATGTTTTCGACAAGTGCCGAACCTATTAGAGCAATAAAATCGCCAAATAGAATGAGCAGAGGAAGCATCAGCGTGGCTGCGAGAATCCGGGTAACAACCAGAAATTTAAAAGGGTTAGTTCCCGAAACTTCCATAGCGTCTATTTGTTCAGTAACTTTCATGGAGCCCAATTCTGCACCAATACTTGATCCAATACGTCCTGCACAGATAAGAGCGATGATCACCGGTCCTATTTCCCTTACAATGGAAATACTTATCATATTGGGTATCCAGGAGGAAGCCCCGAATTCTTCTAATGTGGGCCGGGATTGCAGGGTGAAAACCAGTCCAAGAATGAACCCTGTGACACCTACAAGTAAAAGGGATTTATTACCCATTTGGTAACACTGCCTCAGGAATTCCCTGAATTCGAATGGCCGGCTGAATAACTCTTTAAAGAATCGACCGGCAAACCTCGACAGAGCTCCTGTTTCAGTAAAAAAGGAGTAAAGGTTTTTAGCTATGGGAAAATTTCGGGTCATACCGCAAAATTTCTAGACTAAAACTACTTCAGAAATTTGATGATAACTATGATATCTCTCAGGTTTTGTATGATCACAGAAAACATTGGTGGGAAGGAGTTTCAGAATTTACCGCTACAGCTTTATTGTTCTAAAACTTATCTGTAAATTAGAGAGAAAGTCTAATTATATTAATACACTTTTCCGCTAATGATAATCACCTTAACCGCTAATCCTGCACTGGATATCTATTCTAAGACTGAAAAATTTGAACCTAATGAAAAACTTCGCTGTGAAAAGCCACTTATTGATCCCGGAGGCGGGGGAGTAAATGTCTCCCGCGTAATTAAAAGATTGGGAGGTGAATCTACTGCTGTTTACACAAAGGGTGGACACACAGGTAAACTTTTTTCCGATTTGTTGAAAAAAGAAGGTGTAAAAGAAGATCCCGTACCTGTAAAAGCCGATCTAAGACAGAATTTTGCAATTACTGAGACTTCCACCGGGAATTTATATCGTTTCGGTTTTCCGGGAGTTGAACTTGATGAATCTGAATATGAATCACTTCTGGAAAGAGTTGACCAATGCAAAAGAGGATCTTTCCTTGTCGCCAGCGGAAGTTTGCCACCGGGAGCACCCCGGAATTTTTATGCCCTTGCAGCGGCAAGAGCTAATAAATGCGGACTAAAATTCGTCCTGGATACCTCCGGGAAATCCTATAAAGGAGTACTTGAGCAAGGGGCCTATCTTTTAAAACCCAACAAAAGTGAATTAAAAGATATAACAGGAGAAAGTGCAGAGAACATAGACCAGCAAAAAACGATCATGTTGAATATCCTTCGGGATTATCCGGTTGAGAACATTGTCCTTTCCCTCGGTGGCGAGGGAGCTCTATTGGCTACAAAGGGAGAAGTTAAACACTTTCCTGCACCACAGGTGGAACATATAAGCTCCATTGGAGCAGGGGATAGTATGGTGGCGGGAATAGTTTACAGTCTTTTTACTGGACAACCTATCGAAAAAGCCATTTTGTATGGCTTGGCTTGTGGCAGTGCAACTATTAAATCTCCGGGAACAGAACTGCTTCAGAAAAAAGATGTAGAACTTCTCCATGAACAACTTCTAATAGAGACAAAGGGGGAAGGTAAAAAAGTTTAAAAGCGGGAAAAATAACATACTCTGGTACTTAACTGTCATCATTTTTACTAAGAACTATGGAAGTGAAAACAGAACAAAAACCTAAAGGTGCAGACGCTTACCGAAAACCGGGAGATGAAGTTGCAGGTGATTTTTCATCAAACCCAGAAAAAGGACTCACTGAAAGAGAAGCTGAGGAACGGTTGAAAAAATATGGTCTGAATAAATTAAAGAAGACGGAGAGCCGCAGTATTTGGGACCTTATTCTATCCCAGGTCAATAATCCTGTTATCTATCTTCTTTTTGCAGCTGCTGCTTTGGCTCTGGTTTTTGGTGATATTCCTGAAGGTATTGCGATTTTTATCGTGCTGCTGGTCAACACCGCTATAGGTTTTTGGATGGAATTTCAGGCACAAAAGTCCATGCAGGCCCTTAAAAAACTGGATAAAATTAGCACTATTGTTATCAGGGATGCTGAAGAGAGGGAAATTGATGCGGAAAATATAGTTCCAGGCGATCTCATTAAAATAGGAGCTGGGGATCTTATTCCAGCTGATGCGAGGATACTGGAAGCTACAGAACTTAAGGTGGATGAATCTCCATTGACCGGTGAATCTGTTCCGATTGAAAAAACTCATGAAGTAATGCAGGAGGAAATGCAGGTAGCCGATCGCAGAAACATCCTTTATAAAGGTACTGCTGTCACAGCAGGAACTGCAATCGCTCTTGTAGTTGGCACTGGAATGAATACCGAAGTAGGAAACATTTCTTCCCTGGTAGACGATCAGGAGCAGGAAGATACCCCACTCAATAACAAGCTTAACAAACTTACCAAGAAACTTATTTGGGTGATCCTGGCTATGGCCGCCGCTTTTTTCTTCTTTGGCTGGCTGGCTGGCAAAGACCTGTATCAACTGGTTCAGACTTCTATTGCATGGTCAATTGCGGCCATTCCTGAAGGTTTACCCATTGTCGCCAGTATTGCCCTCGCCCGTGGGATGGTACGTCTTTCAAAAAAGAATGTTTTGATTAAAAGCCTGAGTGCAGTGGAAACCCTGGGAGAGACTACCGTAATTTTTACCGATAAAACCGGAACACTTACAAAGAACGAACTTACAGTTCATAGTTTTTGTTTGCCGCAGGAACAGTTGCTGAAGGTTAACTGGCACGGGAGTAAACCTGAATTAAAAAAAGAGCAGGAGCAGAGCAGCGAACCAAATTTTAAGGAATTGCTAAAAATTGCTGTATTGGCAAATGACGCATCTCTGGGTATTTCAGGAAAAAATTCCGGAGATAAAACAGGTAATAAAGAAACTTCCCCGTCGAGGCCGGACTTTATTGCTTCTGAAAATCTAGAGGGAAAAGCAGAAGCAGAACAGCAGGAAAATATAGGAAAAGGAGATCCTCTTGAAATCGCCTTACTGGACTTTGTTAGCCAATTTGATCCTAAATTTTACGATGAATTGAAACACCTGAATCGGGAGCTCATTGATCCTTTTGATTCAGAGTCCATGGTAATGGGAACCATATATCGGGAAGACGGAGGATTATACGTGGCCGGAAAAGGATCAACAGATGCCATTTTGTCCCGTTCAACTAAAATCTTCAAAGATGGAAATCAGGAAGAATTAACTGAAGAAGAAAAGGGAAAATGGAATGAAAGGAATAATGAAATGGCAGAGGATGGTTTGCGGGTCCTGGGTTTTGCTTATAAAAAAATTAAAGATCTGCCAACAGGAGAAGAGGCTGAAGATTTTCTACATGAATTGATATTTGTGGGGCTGCTGGGCTTCATGGATCCACCCCGAAAAGAAGTGGCCACAGCGATAGAGACTTGTAAGGCTGCCGGAATTAAAGTAGTTATGGTGACCGGAGATCACCCCGGAACTGCCAAAAATGTGGGACGTGAGGTAAGCATTTTTTCAGAAGAAGAACATAGGATCCCAGTCCTGCATGGAAGGGATTTGAATAAGGAATTCGAACAAGAGAATCAGGGAAAACTGGTAAACATCCCGATTTTTTCCCGGGTAGATCCCGGACAAAAATTAAATCTTATAAGCCATTTTCAGGACCTGGGGGAAATAGTAGCCATGACGGGCGACGGGGTGAACGATGCTCCGGCCCTTAAAAAAGCTAATATAGGGATCGCTATGGGAAAAAGAGGTACACAGGTGGCCCAGGAAGTTGCAGATGTGGTTCTTAAAGACGACTCCTTTAATTCTATAGTTAAAGCTGTCGAACAGGGGCGCATAATCTTTGGGAATATAAGAAGATTTGTGCTTTATCAGCTATCTTATCACCTGGCCGAGATCATCCTGATAGCACTCGTTAGTTTTTCCCTGTTCATTCTGCCCATCCTGCCCTTGCAGCTACTTTTCCTAAACCTGCTATCAGATGTTTTTCCGGCACTTGCCCTTGGAATAGGAGAAGGAACTCCTAATGTGATGAAAATGCCGCCGAAAGATCCTAAGGAACCTATCATCACCCGTAAGAACTGGATGCAGATCGTTTTTTACGGAATAATCATAGCCGCTAGTGTTACAGGTGCTTATTTTTATTCCCACTTTTATTGGGGTGAAACAGAAGGGATCAACAACAATATCGCTTTTTTAAGTCTCGCATTTGCCCAGTTTTTACATGTGTTGAACATGCGGAGTGGCAGAGAGCCTTTTCTGAATAACCAGGTTTCCCGTAATAAATATGTCTGGATGGCGGTGATATTTTGTACGGCTGCCGTCTTTGCCGCATATTTTATTCCTGTATTGGCGGAAGTTCTGGATCTACAGCCATTGGAGGCCAAACATTGGGTGCTAATCGCTATTGCCAGCATTTTACCAACTTTTATTATTCAGACCATCAAATTCTTTAAAAAAGATTTCTAAAATAGGAAATATGAAATATAACATCAAAGCCGCAATAACCGATCTTGACGGGGTTATTACCAAAACAGCTGCACTACATAAAAAAGCATGGAAGAAGCTTTTTGATGAATATAATGAGCGACGAAAAAAAGAAGGCAAAAAACCTTTTCTACCATTTTCTGATAAAGATTACGCTAGGTATATAGACGGAATCCCACGGAATGATGGAGTTAAGAATTTTATAGCATCCAGAGGGCTGGAACTCCCTTATGGAACACCGGAGGATAACCATAAAAAAGAAACTTTATGTGGATTGGGAAATTATAAAAATCAGATATTTAAAAGTATTCTTGATGAAGAAGGGGTAGAGATTTACGAAAAAAATGTTCAGCAACTAAAGGATTGGAAAAGGCAGGGATTGAAAATCGGTCTGATTTCCTCGAGCAGAAACTGCAGAGAAATCCTGAAAATAACGGGTCTGGAAAATGGCCTTTTTGAAACCGTTATGGATGGGGTCACTTCTGCTGAAAGAAATATCCCGGGAAAACCAGCCCCCGATATTTTCCTCGAGGCGGCAAAAGAGTTGGGGGTAAATCCGCAGGAAGCTTTAATCATTGAAGATGCCCGGGTGGGAGTGGAAGCAGGAAGAAAAGGGGATTTTAAGTTGGTAATAGGCATTGAAAATGCTTCTACCAAAGAGGAGCTACTGGAATATGGGGCTCACCTGGCAGTCCGGAACCTTCAGGAATTGAGAATAGACTTTAAAACGGGAAGAGAACCTAAAGAACTTCCGGCTGCACTTGAGCAGTTTTCCGAAATAGAAAAAAAATACCTGCAGAACAAACCCCTGCTGTTTCTCGATTTTGACGGAACCCTGGCCCCTATTGTAGAACACCATGCCGACGCTGCAATTTCCGAAGAAATGAGGGAGCTGGTAAAGAAATTGGCACAAATCTATCCGGTGGCGGTGATAAGTGGGAGGGGAATGGCCGACGTTAAGCAAAGGATGAATGTTCCCGGACTATATTATGCCGGCAGCCATGGTTATGAGATATCTGGTCCTAATGATTTTTTTAAAGAAAATGAGGAAGCTCAAAAGGTACTTCCGCTCTTTGATGAAATTGAACCTATCATGAGGGAGCAGCTTCAGAATGTGGAGGGAGTGGATTTTGAGCGGAAGAAGTTTACTCTTGCAATTCATTATCGTCAGGTGAAACCGGAGCAAGAACAGGAAGTACATGGTAAGGTCAACAATGTGTTGAGGGAGTACCCCAAACTTACCGGAGCCGGGGGAAAAAAAGTTATAGAAATACGTCCAGATATTGACTGGCACAAAGGAAAAGCAGTAGAGTTTCTGAAGACTCAACTTTCAGATGAAAAACAACCTTTTTCGATCTATTTTGGAGATGATGTAACAGATGAGGATGCTTTTAAAGAAGTGGAGTATGGTCTGGGAATCCTGGTGGGTGAACACAGCCAGGCAACCTACGCCGATTACTCGCTACAGGACCTGGAGGAGGTAAAGATCTTTTTCAGAAAATTGATTGAGAGAGGAGGGTAAAAAAATGAAGGATTGGATAATTAAATATTCCGATTATTCTCCAGATAAGGAGCTGTTAAGGGAAGCACTTTGCACAGTTGGCAATGGTTATTTTGCTACTCGGGCTGCTTCGGAAGGTGCAATGGCAGGTGAAAATCATTATCCGGGCACTTATCTCGCCGGTGGTTATAATCGTCTCGAGACCACTATTGCAGGACGTGTCATTGAAAATGAAGACCTTGTTAACTGGCCCGACTGGACCTTGATAAGGTTTAAAATTGAGAATGGTGACTGGTTTGATATTGATGCCGTTGAGATTATTGAATTCGAACAATCCCTCAATCTAAAAGAAGGGCTCCTGGAGCGCATGATAAAATTCCGGGATAAGGAAGACCGGGAAACCTTACTTAATAGCCGCAGGTTGGTTAGCATGTCCGAAAAGCACCTCGCAGCAATTGAATGGAAAATAAGGCCTCTCAACTGGAAAGGCAGGATGGCAATACATACGGCCCTTAATGCTCACGTCTCTAATATGGGAGTTCCCCGTTACAGAGCGCTCAACGGCAGACACCTTATACCACTGGATAGAGGAAGTTTTGAAGAAGATGGACTATATCTTAAAGTGAAAAGCAGTCAGTCTGAAATTGTTATGAGCCAGGCCTGCAGGACTTGTATCAATTTTGAGCTATATGAACCTTCTGTTGAAAGATTTGATATAAAAGAAGAAAATTATGTAGCCCAGGAACTCATTTTTGATGCCAGAGAGAATAAAGTAATTACAGTTGAAAAGCTGGTGGCACTTTATACCTCCAGAGATATGGCAATTGCTAATCCTCTGACCGAAGCGAAGAAGCTGGTAAAAAGAAATTCCAGCTTTGAAGAGATTTTTAAATTCCACAAGATGGCCTGGGAAGAATATTGGGAACAATGTGATATACTTCTTAAGGCAGAAGGAGACCTCCATCAAGTCTTGTTAAGACTTCATATTTTTCATCTTTTTCAGACTTATGGATTAAAGACTATTGATTTGGATGTTGGGATGCCGGCACGGGGATGGCACGGTGAAGCCTATCGTGGTCATATTTTTTGGGATGAGCTCTTTATTTTTCCCTTTTACAATATTACCATTCCCGAACTTACCCGGGCGTTACTTATGTATCGTTACAGGAGATTAGCGGAAGCACGTTTTGCGGCTGCAAATGAAGGTTATAAAGGAGCCATGTTTCCATGGCAAAGCGGGAGTAATGGAAGGGAAGAAACACAAATAGTTCATCTCAATCCAGAATCAGGCAACTGGCTGCCGGACCATACTCATTTACAACGGCACGTAAATGCGGCAATAGCCTATAATGTATGGCAGTATTTCCAGGTTACCGGTGATCTACAGTTTCTTTCATTTTACGGTGCAGAATTGCTGCTTGAAATAGCAAAGTTCTGGAACAGCAAAGTGACCTATAATGAAGAAAGAGAGAAGTATGAAATTCATAAGGTAGTAGGACCTGATGAGTATCATACCTCTTATCCCGGGTCTTCGGAACCTGGTCTTCGCAACAATGCCTACACAAATATAATGGCGGTTTGGACCCTCAAACATGCTCTACTTGCAATAGAAAAATTAAATGACCGCAGGGCCAGGAATCTACTCGGGTTGCTTGAAATATCTGAAGAGGAGCTTTCCCGATGGAAGAAAATTTGCCGGAATATGTTTATTCCCTTTTTAAAAGATGGTAAAATAATTGAACAATTCGAAGGATTCGACCAACTAAAGGAATTAGACTGGAATAAATACCATTCCAAATATGGGAAGACCATGAGATTGGATCGTATCCTTGAAAAGGAAGGGGATGATGTCAAGAATTACAAGGCGGGAAAACAACCGGATGTTCTAATGCTCTTTTTCCTGTCTTCTTCAGAAGAGCTTAAAGAACTTTTAAATCTAATGGGCTACAACTTTGATCCTAAAGAACAAATTCCTTTGAACATTAACTATTACAAAGCAATTACTTCACATGGTTCCACCCTAAGTAAGGTGGTTTATTCCTGGGTTTATGCAAGGTCTCACAGGGATCAATCCTGGCAGGATTTTAAAGAAGCTCTTATCAGTGATTTTTCCGATATACAAGGAGGAACTACTGCCGAGGGCATACATCTTGGGGCTATGGCTGGAACGGTAGATCTTATCTACCGTTGCTATACGGGAATGGAATTTAAGAATGACTGCCTTTATTTTAATCCTGGTCTGCCTCACAATGTAAGAGAAATTCATTTTAGGTGCAGGTATCGTAGGCACTGGTTAGAAGTGAGGCTAACACAAGACCTTCTTTATTTTAAGAGCCACGGAGGCTGGCAGAATCTTATAAAAATTGTGGTAAATGATGAAGAAATTATTATGAAGAAAGGAGAGGAGAGAAGTTTTTCTTACCGGAAAAAAGAATGTTAACCAATAAAGAGACTTCAAAAAGATATCAAGCAGGTCATTATTCTAAAATTTCAACATTTTAAATTCTTAGAATATAATTAGGTTAATGCAGGAAAACTAACTGCCAGGATTAACAGGTTTACTATTGTTCCATATTTTGCATCTTCCCAATTGAGGGTAATTAAAAACTGCGAAAGCAATGCCCCACTTATAGACAAAATTGGCCAAAAAAAGGCACCGGTAAGGTAAAAGACATCAGCCATAACAAGAATTACAGTACAAGCCAGCCAGAGAACTCCTTCAGTACGGCCAATTTTCCTGGAGAGCGTGGGAAGGAAATCTCTGTAAAATGCCTTTACCAGCCCCATAAGATGGAGAATGGCATGGAGTAATAATAGAAGTGACACAAATATTTTCATGGAACTATAGAAGTTTTAATTTTTTTTCTTCCGTGCCTTGTAAAGATGGACTGCTCCTTTTGAGTTCCCTGTAAAATCATTACTGGGATTTTACTGTTGACAATACCTTTTTTTAATTGGGATGAGACCATTCTGTCAATGAGTGTTGTCTGTGATATTGGCATTATATGCAAATCGAAATGTTCCTGTCGCATCATTCTCCTCAATTGATCCCCGATTTGTTTTGTTTGTAGATTGACTATTTTTGGATGGCAAATTTCAAATTTGTGCTTTAGTTCAATTTCATCTTTCTCAATGTGGCCAGGACTTAATTCACCCCGATACAACCTTTGTATCTCCACAATTAAATCATGATTTCCAAAGAGATTTTTAAAAGGAGTAAGAGTGACTTCTCTTATTTCAACATGGGGTTCCAGAGTAATTAAAATCCTTTTTGGCAGGCAGAACTTCTTATTCTCAGGTTGAAATATTAGCGGGGATCCTGTAGCCCGAAAAAGCCTGTTAAGTAATTGCCCTTGATACTTCCCCAATAACCCTGTACTTGCAGTTATCAGGGACACCGGGTCTAACTGCTGCTTTAAAATATTTACAGAAGAAAGAAACTGAATTTGAACCTTTTTATCAGGAAAGATTTGGACAACCCCTTTCCGAAATTTCTGAAGTTTTTGATGAGCTTCATAATGGATGCAGTCCATCCGTTCTTTATTCTGAAATTCCAAGGAATGGGTATCGGCTGCTTCGGGAAGGTTTAGCAAGAAAAAGTTGTATTCATCTTCTCTTAACAATTTAAGGGTGTAAACGATCATCTGGATAGATGAGGAAGAAAAATCCATTGGAATAATCACATTTTTCATGACCCAACTAATTCATAGGTTAAGTTACAAAAAAACTAGCTGAAAAGAATGATAAATATCAGTTGCTCAGCATTTGAAACTATGGACTTCCTGTACCTTTCCCGCCTCCATGTTTTCCAGAAATTCACCTCCAATTCTAACCCTCACGAGCCTAAGAGTTGGGAAGCCAACGGCAGCTGTCATTTTCTTTACCTGGCGGAATTTGCCTTCGGTTAGGGTTATTGAGACCCAGCTGGTAGGTCCGTGGCGTGAATCTCTTATCGGTTTGCTCCGCGGTGGAAAATGGGGAGCTTCCGTAAGTTTTACAGCTACACATGGATTTGTGAGGTACTTCTTCCCATTAATCCCGATTTCTACGCCTTTACTCAACTTATTCATCTCCTCCTCTCCAATAATACCATCTACCTGCACAAAATATTCCTTTTCTACGCTGCCTCCCGTTATTTGTGCACTTACCTTCCCGTCTGTAGTAAGTAGCAGAAGTCCTTCAGAATCTTCATCAAGTCGTCCTATTGCCATAGTATTTTCGGGAAAATCGTGAAGCTCTCCAAGCAGTTTTTTATTCCTACGAGTCCGCTGATTGGTGATGAACTGACTTAAATATCCGTAGGGTTTATATATCCTGAAGTGTCTATGCATAAAAATTATAAAACAAAAGAGTTTTGTTCCTCAAAGATAAAATTAATGTTTGTTCTTGCTTTTTTAACAGAAAAGATCGAAAAATCCCCAAAAGTGGGTATTGGTGCAAATAATTTGAAATATTATTTTTACCGCATGAAGTTGTATCGTAAACATTTCAGCAATGAAAGATACAATTAAGTAAAAATCGGGGAAGTAGGGGGCCCCGATTTTTTTTGTTTTTATATAAGGTCATAAGCTCTGGCGTACTCAGTAAATTCAAAATTGGTGGAGATATCCAGCTTCTTTTTGATATTTTTTCTGTGGGTATGTACAGTATCGATGGAAATATTGAGTTCTTCTGCAATATCCGATGAACTCTTGCCAAGAGCTACCAACCTTAGAACTTCTTTTGCCCGCTTTCCAAGGCTTAAAAACTTACTAAGATTATTTTTAAAAAAAATATTTTCTTTTAAGAGACGCTCTGCCTTATTTTCAATATGCTTCATTCTGTTGATGGGAATAGCGGCTGTAACAAGATGAGTAGGAGTTCCGTCTGCAGCCTGATGGAATATTCTAACAGAACCAATATGCCAAACCCATTCTTCCCGATTTTTGAATTTAACTTGCTGGAAAAATGTAAATGTTTCATTGGGATCTTTGGCTTCTAGCAATTTCCTCAATTTGACCATGAAATCTTCCATGTCTTCATTGTTAAAGAATCGTTCAAGGTATTCCGGTCCCATTTCTAAAAGTTCCTGCAAAGTTGTACCAAGTTGGTCCAGCCCTTGTGAACTCATAAAGACTACTTTAAACTCTTTTTTGGTTAATTCATGTATGACCACAACACTTGGAATAAATTCGGCACAAGCAGAAAATATTTCCAGCTTTTGTTCAAAAGTTTTTTCCAAATTTTTTGTTTAAGATTTACTGAAATTAGTGAAATCTAAATTTTTTTATGAAAATAGACGTTGCTTAATCGATGAAAAGGTGAATAGTTTCGGTCTGTGTCACCAAAGCTCACAAAGACTGTCATTTTGGGAGATCAAAGAGCTTTTATTAGCGAAGCGTTCTTTAATTTAATAGCATTATACGAAAACAGGCGTAGACAATGGAACCTGCAAAATTATTTTAAAAGCTTGATTAACTCTCTTGCTGTTTTTTCTGCCGATGCAGGATTTTGTCCTGTGATCAAATTCCCTGATACCTTCACATTGGATGTAAACGGTATGGTGGCAGAGTTATAATTAGCACCCAAAGATTTTAAACGATCTTCCAGGCTAAAAGGGATTTTGTCACGAAGCCCCACCATTTTTTCTTCATTATTGGAAAAGGCGGTGACATCAATTCCCTGCAGTAGCCGGGGTTCTTCAGTGGCAGCCGAAAGAAGAGCTGCGGGGCCATGACAAACGGCTGCAATGGGTTTTTTGTCTCTGTAGAACTCCAGGACCAGACGGGAAGTATCCTCATCTGTTGCAAGGTCTCCCATGGGACCATGGCCACCGGGGAAAAATACAGCATCAAAATCATCGGCTTTTACTCCCGACAATTGCTGAGTGAATTCAAAATCCTTTTGAGCCTTTTCATCCTTTTTAAAGCGCCGGTTTGAAGAAGTGATGTTTTCTGTAAGCTGGCTTCTTGGGTCTACAGGAGGTTTTCCTCCTTTTGGACTGGCGAGGATAACATCATAACCCTTATCAATGAATTCGTAATAGGGGTCTGTAAATTCTCCCAGCCAAACTCCTGTTTTTGAATCGGTATTGATAAGTTCACTGTGAGACGTTAGAATAACAAGTATCTTTTTCATGTAACAACTTTTTGAGATTAATTAAGTTTACCAATTCCTCCCTAAGCAGCCAAAATTTTATCCTTTAATTAATATCGGCAGCAGGATTCAATCCCTAACCTTTTACTTGCAGGGAACTATAGCCCTGTCCATTCCTGGTAAGTTGAATTTGAGTAGCGATACGTTCTTTTAAGGAATCTACATGACTTATTAGGCCTATCGTTTTTGAAGATTCTGCCTGTAGTTTTTCCAGGGTGTCGAGAGTTTGATCCAGCGTCTCGGGATCAAGAGTGCCAAAACCTTCATCAATGAATAGCGAGTTGATCTCCACATTTTTGGATGCAAGATCGCTTAATGCCAGGGCCATGGACAAACTTAGCAGGAAAGTCTCACCACCCGATAATGTTTTAACAGATCTCCGCTGCCCTCCCATGTGTTCATCTATTGCCACCAAGCTGTCATCTTCTTCTAAAAAAGGTTTGTCAATACGATAACGATCACTCAGGTCTACAAGTCTCCTATTGGCCAGCACAAGAAGTTGGGAAAGGCTGAGATCCTGGGCAAAATCATTAAATTTTTTACCTGTGGCATCACCAATCAGATGGTTGAGCAACGCCCATCTTTTGATCCTGTTTTTTGTTGACTTAAGAAGCGCTTCAATTTCATCTATTTTCGCCCTGCGTTCGTTGTCATTTCGCTGCTTTCTTCTTAGCTCTTCACACTGTTCATTAAGTAATGCGCGCTGTGAATTTAATTCTCTTACCTTATTTGTAAGCACCTCTGCAGACTCCGGCACCTGCTTTTGTTGTAACTGCCCCAGTTGCTGCTGAAGAGTTTTTAAAGAGGCTTCGATTTTGGCCTTTTCAGAAGTTAGATCGTCTCTCTTCTTCCGAAGTTGTAAATATTGATTTTCCGGAAGTAATCTTTGCAGCGCTTCTTTGATCTCTCTGCAATTGGCTTCAGAAATTTTAGGTTTCAGGGCTTGTTCAAGCTTCTCAAGGTCTGCAGTTCTATCATTCATCTTCAGGTTGAGTTCTTTAGCCCGTCGACTAAAAGATTGCTTCTCATGTTGAAATTTGGTCCATGAACTTTGCAGTTCCAGGCAATCTGTATCTATATCGTCCCCGGTATAAAGACTGTCCAGTTCTTCTTTAATCTGTTTCCCTTGTCTAAGAATGCTTTTAATATCTAAGAGTATAGGAAGTCCTGCCAGAATTGCACTGAGTTTTTTCTTTTCCTGCTCAAACCTTTCCAGCAGGTCAAGTTTCTCCTCTTTGCTGTTGCAGAATTCTTTCCAGTTTTCACCCAACGGATTAATTTCTGAAAACTCCTCTTTAAAATGCCTTTTTTGAGACTCAAGTTTTCTATCGTTCTCTTTGATAAGCAATTGAATTTCTAAAATCTTTTTTTGGTAGTGGGAAAGGCTGGTTTCCCGGCTGGTGGTTTGTCTTTCCAGTCCAGAAAGCTCTTTTTTCAGTTTTAAAATTTTCTCTTGTAAACTGTCATCTTTGGCAGGTAAATCGGTTGCAAAAGGATGCTCTGTACTTCCGCAAAGAGGGCAGGGCTGCCCGTCTTTAAGATTTTGCCGGTGTTCTTCCAGGCTGGCTTTGAGAAGTTCATTTTCCCTTTGAAGTTGCAGAATCTCAACACTCTTCTGGAGTATTTGCATCTCTTTTTTAGCTGAAATAATCTCCTGGGGAAGCTCCTCTACCTGCGGAAGCAATTCTTTCTCTTCTTTTTTTGCTTTTCCAATTTCAGCGGAAAGAATTTCGATTGCCACCCATTCCTGTTGAGCTTTACGACCTTGCTGAAGTATTTGCTTTAACCGGGCTTTTTCAGCTTCAGGTTTTTCCAGGTCTACTTGGTTCAGCTTATCTTTTAGCTCCTGCAGGTTCCTTTCACCTGCAGCCTTCATTTCCTTCAATTTAGATTCTTCGGAGTCCAGATCTCCATTCAGTTTAAATGGAACTTCCCGCAATTCCGAATTAAACTGATTTTCCAAATGACGATATTGACTGCGTTTATCATCCCGTTGCTGCTGCAGGTTCCTCACATTTTTAGAAAAGGCCTGCAGGTGGTTTTCTATTTCTCCAGTTGCCGGTTCGGTCTTTAAAAATTTAGTTATTTTATCGAGACAAGTAGAAATATTATTTTTATTTTCCTCTTCTCCTTTTTTGAGAATATCAAATTCCTGTTTTAATTCTGTGCATGTCTTATCGAGATTTTGCCAGTTGCGAAGATCTTCGGCAAAAACCTGAACCTGTTCATGCTGTTTCAGTTTTACGCCGTTTTCTTCTTCAAAAAGAGCAATATTTCTAATGGCAGCAGTTTTTAAATCTTCTTGCCTGTTTATTTGCTCTTTCTGTTCAGAAATGTTTTTTTTAAGCTGAATATGTCTGTCCAGCTGCTGAATTTCTTTTTCTATGGGTTCACAAATCCTGGTCTTTTCTGCTAATGTTGATTTTAATTCTTTTAAAGCTTCCTCTTCTAAAAGGTCAGTTTTGAGCAGGTTTATTTCCCGCTGCCTTTCTTCAATTTCGGCATTTTCGCTTTTGAACTTTTGATAAACTTTTACTCCCACCTGCCGGTAAATTCCTGTGCCGGTGATCTTTTCCAGTAGCTCCCCTCGTTCGTCTTTTCTTGCTCTTAAAAATTGTGCAAAATCTCCCTGGGCTAAAAGCACAGATTTAATGAACTGGTTATAATTTAATCCTATTAGTTCTTCATTTTTTGAAGGAACATCGGACTTTTTGATGTCCAGCGGCTTTTCTGTAGCCATGTCGTAAATGAACATTTCATAATCCCGCAGGTTGTTATTGCGGTTTGTTGAAATGCTCCATTCCGAAGCATAAATTCCCTTTTTCGCCTGGTAAGTTACTTTTGCAAAAGCCTCTTTTTGATTTCGGGTGAGAAGCGCACCTTTGTTGATAATGTCATTTTTGCTGATTCTCCCGAGACGGGGAACCATGTTAAAAAGGGCAAGGGAAATCACATCCAAAATTGTACTTTTTCCACTTCCTGTGGGGCCGGTGATGGCGAAAAGGGAGCTTACGGTAAAGGGTGCTTGTGTAAAGTCTATTTCGTGCTTTCCCTTTAAAGAATTTATATTTTCAAATTCAATTTTTAGGATCTTCATATTTCTCCATTTTCATCACGGTGCAAATCTTCCAGAATTTCGTCAAAGGCGACCAATATTTCCTGCCTGGTTTCCGGGTCATAATCGTGTTTTTTAATGAGCTCCAGGAAAACATCTTTTGGCTGCAGGTCCTGTAACTGTTGTTCTCCTCCAAAGGCCTGGGCAGCACCCTTAATTTGATTTTCGAAACTTGCCCGATGCTTTACGATCCTGTAACCTTTTTTTTGAAAATTTGAAACCAACTCATCCAGTGCATAAATTTTTAGGGCATCATATTGTTCCTCCTTCAGTTCAACTTCAATAAGACTTTCGAGTTGTTTTTTCTCCTGTAGTTCCTGAAGTTTGAAAGAAAGCTCTTCAAGATTCCCAGTTACCTTCAGCAAAGAGCGAAAGACGGGCACAGGAAGACTGTGCGGCTCCCAGCCCTGAGAAGTATCTATTAATAAAACTCTTTTTAAATCACTTCGTTCGCTGAAGGAAAGGGGCATGGGAGAACCGCTGTAAAAGGCAGGTACAGCGGCTGCCACGCGCTGAGGTTTATGAATGTGCCCCAGGGCAATATAATTGAAATATTCCCCAAACCTGGAGGCTTCAAAAGCGGCCAGGTTCCCAATTTGAATCTCCCTTTCACTTTCTGAAGTTTCTATTCCTGCTGTGAAAAGGTGACCCATGGCAATAGCGGGAATATCGGGATATTCTGTTGCACAAATTTCTGAGGCTTCAAAAAAGGTGTTTTGAATTCCTATTTTGAGGGCTTCAATGCGGTCTTCATAACTGGATCCATCACCTGCTTTGCGAAGATCGGCATCACGAAGGAAAGGGATTGCTGCAATTACCAGTTCGGGCTTACCATTTTGATCGTTCACTGGAATTATAAGGTCTTCAGTATTGACCGGCATACCGCCAATGATGTCAATATCCAGCTCCTTCAGGATCTCTTTTGGGGCTTCGAGCATTGAGGGGGAATCGTGGTTGCCTCCTGTGAGAATGATCTTGCAATTAAAGCGGTTCATCTTTACCAGGGCCCGGTAATATTGGCGGCGAGCTTCAGAAGATGGATTGGCAAGATCAAAAATATCCCCCGAAACAAGCAAAAGATCAATATTTTCCTCTTCAATGGTCTTGCAAAGCCAGTCTATAAAGAGGTCAAAATCTTCAGCCAGTTCAATTTTGTGGAGCTTTTTTCCGATATGCCAGTCGGCCGTATGCAGGATTTTCATCAGGTTCAATTTTCAGCTTCCGAAGGTAAAGGAAAGCTTAATGTCCTGCAAAGTTAATCACTCTGGCGACAAAACATGTCGCCAAAGAATTACCTGTCAAAAATGACATTTTCAGAAAGATTAATTTTTACACCGTTTAATTAATTTCCAGCTTATCTCTAATTTTATCTATTGCACTTTCGATAGATTCATCGGGCTCAATAATATTATTCTCTCCCCAGAAAGATAGATCGGCAAAACCGGTAACGTCATCATTCATTATAACTCTTCGGCTTAAAAAACTGTCATCTTTTTTCACCCTTTCATTGTTGATCTGCCAGTTAGTAACTGCAAGTTCACTATTTACTTTGTAGCGCGAATTAAACAGTTTCCGTTTCCAGTTCACCACAAATTCCAGTTGGGTATGACCATAACCAAAATACCAGCGGCCGTCCTTTTGCCTGTAGGTGATATCGTAATTGACCTCCACGGGATACACCTTTGTCCCGCCGGGCTTTTTCTTTACAAACAAACTTGTAGCGGCCCTGCGGTTGTCTACATTTAAATTAAAAGAAGCTTTCACCAGTGAGAAGGTACTGGCATCAATAAAAAGTTTTCCGTAATACCAGGGCATACTCTTATCCTGTTCCTCAAAGTCTACCACGTACAGGTACTGTTCATCAATTTGGCTTGGATCATCAAAACTAAATTTGAAATTGGATAGATCCTGTTCATTAAAGATGTGAGTAGGATTCTTCATGATATCTATACTCAAAGGATTATATGGACCGCCCCGTAGTTTTAGAGCAAGGGTATCAAGCCTGTCATAATCGGCTGTTTTACGAGCTTTTACAAGAGCAATATCATCATCTGCATTAGAATCATAAGGTTTTTTGTGGATCTTTACCACAGCTTCAGAAAGAGAGACATTTTTACGCCCCCTTTTTATGGCTTCTCTGTAAAAGGCTGTCATGGTAGTTTGATCTGTAAAATAGTTGCTGCCCCTGTTTTTCAGCATATTTTGCACCAGGGCTTCAGGATCTGTGTAGGTGAAGATACTCACTTCCTGAAGCTCTTCCAGGGACTCCTGGAGTTCTACAGTCACATTTCCCTGTTGAAAGAACTGCAATGGTAACATGCGGCTTTGAAAACCAAGGTAGGAAACCAACACGTTTACATTTTCCAGATCTTTCGGAATTTTTAGAGAGAATTCTCCGTCTGTATTGGTCACTGTTGAAATGTTGGAATCTTGAACAGAGAGGTAAGCTCCGGCAAGTGGATCCTGATTCCGACTGTTGATCACCTGACCTTTATATTCGGTAAAACCGTCTGAAGACTGTTGAAGTGCGGCCAATACTTCCATGGGTAGGCTTAATAAAAAAACCAGAATTACCAGGGGCCTTGCGAAAGGTAGAATAAGATTTCTCATGGCACTTTAATTTAGATATTGTTCTTTCCAAGATACTGAATTTTAATTAATTGTTAAGATACAACGCTGAAAAATTTAGACGTTATCACAGAAAAAAGTTCCTCAATATCTCTTATTATATTTCGGAATTATTTTGATTTCATTGTGTTCAAAATCAATGATTTAAAAGTTACTTCTAATTTTAGTACTAACTGCCTAAAAAGAAGAGGGGAAGAGAATTCGAAAGCTATTCACAGGGGAAGATTGTTGCCATTCTGCCTCTCTTCAATCTTGCTCGTGATTACATTTTTATAAATTCCATAATTTATATTTAACAATTTTGATTAAGGCTAAAACTTCAGCTCTCTTAGGGAGGCAGGCTTTTTTCCCTATATTTATGGTGATTACTTAACAGATTATTAACAGTAAACAATTTCGCTTAGAATTAATTTCACCGCGATATTTTTGATACCTGCTTTTAATTCCTGCTTGGGATCGATTGGACCTCCTGCAGGTGCAGAAGTATGAAGGTTCTTGATAACCCCTATCAAGTTATGAGTAAAAAAATAAAGAATTCCCCGACCTTAGAATCTGGAATTGGAGCCTCTCCTTCCAGCGTAAGAATTGTAGCTATTGGAGCAAGTGCCGGCGGTCTTGAAGCTCTTAAAGCTTTTTTTGAGAATATATCTCAGGGATCAAAAAGCTCTTATGTAATTATCCAGCATCTTTCCTCCGATTATAAGAGTATGATGGGCGAACTTCTCGCACGTAGTACAGATCTTCCTATAATTGAGGTGAAAGAGGGAATGGAGGTAATGCAGGGGCAGATTTATTTAATTCCGCCTGCAAATAATCTGGTAATAAGAAACAGCAGACTTTACCTGTTGGAAAAGCCAAAAAATCCTACCCTAAATCTTCCTATAGATATGTTCTTTGAATCTCTTGCAAAAGAGCAACGGGAAAAAGCCATAGGTGTTATTTTGAGTGGTACGGGGAGCGACGGTACCCGCGGTGCCAGGGCCATTAAAGAGAATGATGGGATGATTATGGTCCAGGAGCCCGATGAAGCTCAGTTCGACGGAATGCCTAAAAGTGCTATAAGTACAGGATTAGTGGATTATGTTTTACCGGTGAAAGAGATGGGTAACGAATTGGACAACTTTCTTTCGGCTCCTGCTATTTTTCACTTTAAGGATGGAGATGTGGCTTATGACCAGTCTGAACTCATGAAAATCCTCAATTATGTAGATGAACAAACAGGACTTGATTTTAGGGAGTACAAAAGAGCCACTCTTGCCCGAAGAGTAGCCAGAAGAGTTAGTGTATGTAAATGCCGTTCCCTGGCCGAATATTATACCTACCTCTCTACCACTCAAAAAGAAGTGGATATCCTCTATAGGGAGTTCCTAATTGGAGTCACGAAGTTTTTTAGGGATAGCAAAGTGTGGGAAGTATTACGCGAAGAGGTAATTCCCAAAATTGTAAGTTCGAAGTTAGACGGGGAGGTTATTAAAATTTGGGATGTTGCCTGTAGCACGGGGGAAGAAGCCTATTCTTATGCGATGTGTTTCCTGGAAGAAATAGAAAAGCAGGGGAAAAATATTGAGCTCAAGATCTTTGCTACAGACATTGCAGAAAAACATCTTGAGATAGGGAGTAAAGGTTTATATCCTGAAAGCATTGCTGCAGACGTGCCTGCAGAATTCCTTTCAAAGTATTTTGTTAGGAGAACCCAAAAATATGAGGTAGTTGAAAATCTAAGGCGTGTAGTAATCTATTCCAAACACAACGTAATTAAAAATCCACCATTTAGTTATATGGATGTGGTTTCTTGTCGCAATCTTTTAATCTATTTTCAGTCTGCCATACAAACTAAGGCATTAAAAGTGCTGCATTATAGCTTAAAGCAGGATGGTATCCTGGTGTTGGGCACCAGTGAAAGTGTATATACTCAGGAAGATAATTTTAAGGCAATTAACCGAAAGTGGAAAATTTACAGGAATATACATCCAAATAAAAGATTAGAATCTCACTTTTCTCATACTCCCTCCTCTGCGGGGAATCTGCTTGAAAACAGGACGGTTAAAGAAAGACCAACGTATAAAGCTCCTACCAGTTCCAACTACAATAAACTCACAAATGATTTCAATGAAACTGTGCTGGACCATTTCCAGGCTGCAAGTGTCTATTTAGATTCAGATTATAATATCCTAGAGGCAATTGGGCAGTTCCGAAAATATGCTAATCTTCCGGTGAGTGGTTTCTCCACTAATCTCCTGGACATGTTGAGTACAGATTTGAAATATCTTGTGCAGAACAGCCTAAAGAAGTCGAAAAAACTTCAGCAGAAAGTTTATTATAAAGATGCCATTTTTGACCATCATGGAGAGAATAAGGCTGTGGATATTCTTGTAAAGCCATTGTCACTGGATGGCCTGGATTCAGAAACCTTTATGATCACCTTTTTGGAAAAGGAGCTAAATCTTGAAGATGTAGAAATTGTAGATAATATTACCCTCACTACCCGAACAAAGGAGTATGTTTCGAACCTTGAGGAGGAGCTAAAACAAACAAAAGAAGATCTTAATACCTCTCTTGAGGAAATAGAGACCAGCAATGAAGAACTGCAGGCAGCCAATGAAGAGCTACTGTCTTCAAATGAGGAGCTGCAAAGTACCAATGAAGAATTGCAGAGCGTAAATGAAGAGATCAATACCGTAAATGCAGAGAATCTTCAAAAAATGGAGGATCTCGCTGCTCTTAACGCCGATATTAATAACCTCCTTGAAAGCACCCGGATAGGTACAATATTTTTAGATTCAGATTTAAAGATCCGTAAATTCACTCCTGCCATTCAAAAACACTTCAGTTTCTTAAATTCAGATATCGGTAGGCCAATTAACCACTTTACAGGGAGTATAGGAAAGAGCAATTTAGTCGAGAGATGTCAAAAGGTTTTGGAAACGGGAACTCCGCTTGAAAAGTCGGTGATTTCAAAGGAGGGAGTGCATTATCTTAGAAGAATCTCCCCTTATATCAATTCAAATAACAAGGTGGATGGGGTGGTAATTACATTTATTGATATTGAAAATCTTCAAAAATCAAGGGAAAAGCTACAAGCCAGTGAGAAGAGGTTTAAGAGTTTTTACGAAGAAGATCCTGTGATGCACATAAGTGTTCATCCAGGTAGTTTTAAAATCCTCCACTGTAACAAAATGGCAGTGAGGCAGCTTAAATATGACTCTAAAGAAGAGCTGGTAGGAAAATCTATTTTTGATCTCTATAATAAAGAATCTCAGGCAGAGGCCTTAAGATCTAGTAGGAACTTTGCAGAAAATGGAATCCTGATAAACCTGGAACAGAAAATACTAACTAAAACCGGGGAATCCCTTCCGGTAATCCTCAATGCAATTTCTGAAAAAGATGAAGATGATAATATTCTAACCATTCGCTACACTTTCGTGGAAATTGCAGCTCTTAAAAAGGCCGAAGATCAACTCCGGGAACAAAAAGCAGATCTCGAAAGGGCAAACAGGGATTTGGAGCAATTCGTTTCAATATGTTCCCACGACCTGCAGGAGCCGCTTTCGACTATTAAATTCGGAATAGATATTCTCGGAAAGATGTATGCTCCCAAACTGGATGATAAAGGACAAAATTATGTTTCTTATATAAAACAGGCTTCCACCCGTCTTTCAGAACAAATTCGGGCATTGCTTGAGCATTCCAGGATAGGACGTAACGGGGAGAAGAAACTGGTCAATACTAAGGAAATTGTTGAAGTGGTCAAATATGATCTTGGTAAAAGGATCAAAGACACAAATGCAAAGGTACACAGCGGAGATTTACCTAAAATTATGGGCTATGAAGTTGAGCTGAGACTTCTTTTCCAGAACCTGATTTCCAACGCAATAAAATATACTCCCAAAGAGCGGAATCCCGAGGTAAGGATCTCAGCCTACAAAGAGGGGGAATATTGGGTATTTTCAATAGTCGATAATGGAATAGGTATTGCTAAAGAGGATCAAGTTCGTATTTTCACTATCTTTAACAGAGTGAAACAGCAGGATATTAGTGACGGTACAGGTGTAGGTCTTGCTCATGTGGAAAAAATCGTACATCTTCACAACGGAACTATCTGGTTGGATTCACAGGAAGGAGTAGGAAGTTCATTCTACTTTAAACTTAAAACATAATTATGACCCTCAGCTCTGTGCAACCTGGCGAGTTAAATCTGGACAACTGCGCCCGGGAGCCAATTCATATTATTGGCAAAACTCAGGCGCATGGAGTGCTGGTTGCATGTGATCCCCAAACGCTTAAGATCACACAAATGGGGGAGAATGTGGCCGAATATTTTGGATTGACATTCGAGGAATTATTTGGAAATGATCTCTCGTACCTTCTGGGAGAGGAACAGGTAAAGCAATTGGTGGAAATGTTATCTTTTAATGAAACAGCTATTCCACAGGACATATTGATCAATGACAAAAATTTCCTGATGCAGGTCCATCACTCGGGACCAAATCTTGTTCTGGATTTCGAACCGTACCAAGGAGGTCAATCATCTAATTTTTTTCAGAAGCAGTTAACTCAAATTCTCAATCAATTCCAGGCTGCAAAATCTGTTGATCAACTGTGTAAAGCCGCAACTATTCTTTCCAAAAAAATGTTTGGATACAACCGGGTAATGATCTATGAATTTGATGAGGAATGGAATGGAAAGGTCATTGCCGAGAGCAGGGAAGAAGAGATGGGGTCGTGGTTGGGACTTCATTATCCAGCAACAGATATTCCCGCTCAATCCCGGCAGCTTTTTCTGAAGCACAGGGTACGAATCATAACCGATGTTAATTACACGCCGGTTCCAATCATTCCCGAATTGTCACCTCTTACTAAAGAACCACTCGATATTTCCCGGTCGGGGCTTAGGGCCGTATCACCAATCCATATTGAATACCTGAAAAATATGGGTGTGGGGGCTTCTCTTACTGCTGCAATTATTGTAAAAGGAAAACTCTGGGGATTGATCGCCTGCCACCATTCCACTGCGAAACATCTGGATTTTTATCAACGGGAGAGTTGTCGTTTTTTGGCACAAATGTTTTCTACAGAACTTAGTTTACAGGAAAATTCAGCTTTAATTAGTCAGGGGAAACTTTCGGAAAGTATTAGGAAGCAACTGGTAGTGCAAATGAACAATGAAAATGATGTAGTCACTGCACTTTCTAAAGGTAATGTAAAGTTTACTCAACTTTTTCCCTGTGGAGGTGGCGCAATATTTATTAAAGATCGCTGGGCTCTTAATGGGAATACTCCGGAAAAAACTCAGCTGGAAAGACTGCTGAACTTTATAAAAGAACATCCTAAAAGCCTCTTTTTGACTCGAAATCTTTCTGCAGTATTTCCTGAAGCTAAGGCTTATAAGGAAACGGCATCTGGTGTTCTTTGTTTAAAGATTGCAGATTATAAATATATTTTCTGGTTTAAGCCGGAGGAGATCCAGGAGGTGAACTGGGGAGGTAACCCTAAGGATAAAGCTTTTTATAATGAAAAAGAACAACGGCTTAGTCCCCGCCAATCATTTGAGAAATGGTCAGAAAAACTTACCGGAATTTCTGAGGCCTGGCAGGAAACCGACAAGGAAATTGCAAGAGCTTTAAGGGAGAATATTAGTTATGTTATGCTGGCACAACAGCAGGAGGAGATTGAGGCATTAAATTTTAAACTTATTGAGGCCAATAAGGAGTTAAAAATATTTAGCTATGGACTTTCTCATGACCTTAGGGCTCCGGTAAGAGGAATGGAAGGAATTCTGGAAATTCTGGATGAGGATCACAGGACAGAGTTAAGTGAAGAAGGACAGAAGTTGCTCCAAATGAGCAGGGATCTTAATGAAAAGATGAACAATCTTATTGATAATATCCTTGAATATTCCCGGCTTAATCATAGTGATAGTCTGGAAGTGAAAAGTATAGACACTTCAGAAGTAATAGAGGAGGCTCTTAAATTTGTTAATGTGCAGGGCAGTTATCCCAAAACCACTGTGAAAATTCAGTCACAGTTACCCGAAATGAGGGGAGAACGCAGGATGCTTTTTCAGCTGTGGTCTAATTTGCTAAACAATGCCATTAAGTATTCTTCAGAAGAAGAAAACCCGCTCGTGGAAGTTGGGACAGAGAAGATTAAGGGACATCTTGTCTTTTACGTCAGGGATAATGGGATTGGTGTTCCGCCGAAACTAAAGGAAAAAATTTTCGAAACCTTTAAAAGAGGAGTGGGGAGCCGGTTTAAAGGAACAGGAATAGGACTGGCAATCGTTAAGAGAATTATTGAAAAACATGGGGGAGAAGTTTGGGTTCAAAGCGAAGAGGGTAAAGGTTCAATATTTTATTTTTATCTTGATCCCAAATTATAGAAGGCCTGTAAATGATCGAAATCCCGTTGAGAATACTGTTAGTAGAAGATAATGAAGCTGATGTATTGATCACCCGACGCACCATTCAAAAATTAGTAAGAAATCCACATATTGAAGTAGTTGAGGACCTTGGATCCTGCCGTGATATGCTTATAAACTTTATTCCCGATGTGGTGATCTCAGACTATAATCTGCCTACCTGTACGGGTTTTGATATTCTGCATTTGGTAAGGGAAAAAGATCCAGAGCTGCCTGTAATTTTTCTAACCGGTACTATTCACGATGAGGAACTGGCCGAGAATACTGTACTTGCAGGTGCTTCGGGTTACATTCTAAAGAAGTATATGAACAACCTGGAGGAAAAGCTTAAGCCTCTTCTCAATCAGGTGGTTTTTCGTATGAGTGAGAAAAAAGAAATAAGGGAGCGGCTTAGGCAAAATAAGATCAATATTAACCAGATCAACGATTATTTGGATAATCTTAAAGACGATAATCGGGACCAGAAAGAGAATATCAGCAAGATTAAAAAAAACATCAGGGACTACAATAGAGATAAGGATGAAGATGACAGAAAAACTTAAGGAGGAAACCAGGGAGCTACACGAACAAATCGAGGACAAAAACCTGGCCAGGCAGATCATGGATCACAGTATAAGCCTGGAGACTTACAAGTTGCTGTTGCTACAGAATTATATAGCTTACCGTGAAACAGAAACTGAAATTCAAAAATTCCTGCCTCATTATAAAGGAAAAAAGCACATACAGCTAAAGCAGGACCTGGAAGAGCTTGAAATATCGGAAGGTATACCTGTCAAAAAAGACATTTTTAAATGTAATTCCCGGGCCGAAGCATTTGGTGCTGCATACGTAGTAGAGGGATCGGCTCTTGGAGGTATGGTGCTGGCAAAGAATTTAAGCAAGTGTAAGGGTCTGGACCGAATCAACCAATACTTTTTCTTTAATGGTAATAAAGATAATCTTCAGGATTGGAAGAGTTTTAAAGAGGAGCTCGAGAAATATCCTTTTACAGAAGCTGAAGAAAAGGAGGCTGTAGAAAAAGCAAAAGATACCTTCAGGTTCTTCGAAAAAGTATTCGATAGTGAATTTAAAATTAGCTAATTCTATTTTCGAAGATAAGGGAAAGTAGCCGGGGTACCCTGGTTCTATCGTCTTCATCAAAGTGTTCATCGAGATCAACAAGCCTGAATTTATTTTTCCTGGCTGCATCAACGTAATCTGAAAGATGATGAGTAAAAGCAGGTGGGATTTGTATGCCCTTTGAGGTTTCAAACTGTGCTCTGCTACCTGCATATTGTTTTCCGGGATGGAGTTCACAAATATAAAATTTGCCATTTCTCTTTAATGCTCCTGCAGCTTCAGCAAAAATAGCTTCCAGATGTTCTATGTGTTCCAGCACCAGACTGCAGGTAATGAGGTTTGCCCATCCCGGTTTAACGGGCCAGGTATTTGTAATATCGGCTTCTACAAATATTACATTTTCTGCCTGCACCTTTTCTTTGGCCTTAGCAATCATATTTTTTGAAAGATCTATTGCCGTGACAAAACCCGCTTTTTTTGAAAGCCAGCCGGTATTTTTTCCGGTGCCGCAACCCAGCTCCAGGATATTACCGTAGTGTGGGTTTAAAAATATCTTTCGCAGCACCTCTCCTTCCAAATCACGGGTTTTATTTTCCATGGAATCATATGTTGCAGCCCAGAGATTGTAGGAGTCACGCGTAGTCATTACACAATTTTCTTTATCCAGTTTTTTGCCTCGTCCTTTTCCGATAAATTGAAATACTTAATTGTTGCCGCTGTAAAGGGTTTCATTAGTTGGGTAAGTTCTTTCTCCCATTTTTTATCACCTACCATAGCAATACGTTCCAGATTTTCCAGATTTTTGAAGTCAAAGCTTATGTCCCGCCACATAGCACTTAGACTCCAACCTTCAAATTCCTTCATTTCGAAGTACCATCTTATGGTTCCAAAGCTTCTTATTTTTTCCTGTAGCAGAGGGATAAGTCGATCGTAATCATCTTTGGTTAATTTTTTTTCTGCGACAGTATAAATAATATTGTGTTCAATTTGGATGGAGATCATAGTGAGAATTTCCTACAATTTGCAAAGAAAAGTACAGTCAGCCAAGAGGGAAATAAAAGGGAGTGGTTAAGCTGGTGTTAATTCGTGTTTAAGAAATGTTAACAGGTGAGAGTTTTCTTGGATAACTTCCTCTCTCTATAGCTGTAGGGAGTGGTTTGGACCTTAAAAATCCCCGAACCATCCAGGATACTGCCAACAATTTTTTTGATAATGATGGAGCAGAGGTATTTCGGCTTCCAAAAATTCACCTGATATTTGCCCTTTTTAAGAGGTATATGGAATTACAGAAACGGCAACGAATTGCCCTTGGCACCTTTTTCTTCATGTCTGGTTTTGCTTTTTCAACCTGGGCCTCACGTATTCCAACCATTAAAGCCTTCTTCGATCTCAATGAAGCCCAATTGGGAAATCTCCTGCTGGCGATGCCCGTAAGTTCTCTTGTTGGTTTACCCATATCCGGATGGTTAGTTTCAAAATTTGATAGCCGCAATCCTTTAATTGTCGCTTATTTCTTTTTTGCTCTGGGTCTGGTTATCATTGGGAGCGCCACTGAAATGATTTTTCTGGTGACAGGAATTTGTCTTTTTGCTTTTAGTATGAGGATCCTCAACATTTCAATGAACACACAGTCTCTCACGCTGCAAAAGTTATTTCCGCGGAAGATCCTCGGCTCCTTTCATGGACTTTGGAGTACCGGTGGACTTGTGGGGGTACTGCTTTCCACTCTTTTCATCAAACTAAACATTTCAATGCAAACGCATTTTTTATCGGTGGCCGGGATAGCAGCAGTTTTGGGTATAATGTCCTATGGTTTTTTGCTGCCAAAAGATCGTGCAACTGCCGGAAATAAACTAAGGCTAGGCAAACCTGATAAATTCATTCTTTACCTTGGCCTGCTTATCTTCTTCGCTTCTCTTTGTGAGGGTGGAATGTTTGACTGGAGCGGAGTATATTTTAGAGAAGTGGTGAAGGAAGAGCTTTTCACCTTAGGATATCTCATCTTTATGACTTTTATGGCGGTATCCAGGTTCTTTTCGGACCGTCTAATCGAACGATTTGGTATGCCCAAAATGTTCATTATTAGTTCGATTCTTATATCTTCAGGTATCCTGTTAATGATTCTTTTTCCGGAGTTTTGGCCTGCAATTACCGGCTTTAGCCTGGTAGGTGTTGGGGTAGCGGCTATTGTCCCCATGATTTTTAGCCTGGCAGGAACTTCTAAGAAATATTCGGCAGGAATGGCTATATCGATTATTACTACATATGGGATCGTGGGAATGCTGCTGGGACCTCCTTTAGTGGGCTATATAGCGCACCTATTTAATTTAAAAATATCATTCCTGCTGTTCCTTTTCGCCGGATTGTCATTTATTCCAGTTTCCCGCCTCTTTTTTATGCTAAAGGAGGAGCAGTAAAAAACAATTATGCCTTCGAAAATTTTATTTAAAAATGTCATTTTTGAAAGGATATTTTTTATGATTACTTTAAAATAGGTTTTCTTTTAGCTTTTTTATCTTCCAAATTACTCCATGGGGAGGCAAGGAATTTTTTATTTCTGACTTTTATCCAATAAAAAAAAGTTGATGGCACCAAATGAGCAGTACAGAGTACCTGAAAATACCAGAATTGGTCACGTCCACCTGAAGGTTTCCGATCTTGAAAGGGCTCTGGCATTTTACAACGGACTTTTAGGTTTTGAGGTGACACAAAAAATGGGAGATTCGGCAGCGTTTTTATCTGCCGGGGGCTATCATCATCATATCGGACTAAATACCTGGCATAGTAAAGGAGAGCCCGAGGCCTTAAAAAAAGGCGTAGGACTATATCACTCTGCCATAGTTTATAAGGAAAGAAAGGAGCTTGCCCGGATTCTTCAACGTCTTCTCGATGCTGAATACCCTCTTACAGGTGCTGCAGATCATGGAGTCTCTGAAGCAATATATCTTAATGATCCGGATGGAAACGGGGTAGAGCTTTACTACGACCGCCCAAAGGAAGAATGGCCGCGGAATAAGGATGGTTCACTGGGAATGTATACAAGAGCGCTGCATCTGGACAAACTACTGGCAGAACTTAAATAGTTAATTTCCTACAGGGTAACCTTTATCTAACCAATCTACTTTAATATTATCGCGCAGGTTGAGCAATTGATGGTTGGTGAACTGCATTTCGTTTAGAAGACTAAAGGCTGGCCGGATATTGGGACAAATGTCGAAAGGACAGCATCCACAATAGATTACAATTTCGGTATCCTTTGGTAAAAGTTCCAGTTCCTTTTTCAAATTGTTCAGACTCTGTGTTTCTCCGGAAGGACCTGTATCTTTAGATCCTGGAATAATATTTCCGGCACCTAAACTAAAGATCATTAGACTGTCTTCAGAATTCTTGATAAGATGTGCGAGATCCCTCGGTTCCAATAGTTGCTGCTTGGTCCACGGTTCACCATTAGTAGCAAGATTTTCAGTTTTTTCCTGTTTTTCCAGAACTTCATTATTTGAAATCCGCTGCTCATTGACCTCATTTTTACAGGCACCCGTAAATAGCACAAGAAAACACGTGGCTGCGTAGAAGAATTTGTTCATCTAAAAATTATTAGGGTACAAAAATAAGGTTTTACAGAAGAGCTGGTTGTTTAACCAGATAAGATCTTTCAAATTAAATAATTTGAATTTATCGGTCTTTTACACACCTTTAAATCACCAGAGATTTTTTACTTCTTTTTTAATATAGGAAAGCCCTGTTTCGCTTGGGGGTTGTTGATCGATTAATGAATTTACAATGTGCTGGCGAAGTTCATTGGAAGTAGTGATATCTTCACGTCCGGTGATCTTCCTGATGTTAGTAATTGTGGCGTTTTTTGATGCTTTTATGACGTTCCAACATTCATCACTTATATAAATTTGTTGTGCCAGGTTGTGTTCAAATTCCTGTTCAATGGACTTTATAAGCAAATTAGAATACGCTTCTTTCTCACTTCCCGTGGGTTTTACCCGTACCAGTAGATTACCTGGTGCAATTCGTTCAAGAAAGAGGGCCATCCTCTCATAGGCTTGCAATCGCAAAGGGAGAGCGTGTTTTTGGGTTTCTTTATGTAACAGGTATCTCCGGCGACGTTCTTCATTGCGGGTGTGAAGGTTAAAAAAATAGAAGGCGATCACGCCCACAACTACTGCCGGTAAGAGATAGAACAGCAACTGTAAAATTGAATCTTCTGCCATAGGTCTACTATTGATCTGCTACCGAGGTTTCTTCAGTTTCTACTTCTTTCACATCGGTTTCTTCACCTTTTCTGTATGAGCCGCCTAAGTTAGGACATCCTGCCAAAGTAGCAACAGTATCAAACGGAACTTTTGTTTTATTATATAAGAAAGTTTCAGATAACGGTTTGGCAATAAACCTGTCCCCTAAATTGATCTCCACGTCATCCATGGTAAATTGACATGGATGCTCATACCCACAGGCATGCGTAATTTCGAGGAGTTCTTTTCGAAAATTATTGAAGTAGTAGTTCACCCGTTCGGCCTTGTTCTTGACGTTTATCCCCGCCTGCAGCCAGCGATTTTGTGTCGCTACTCCCGTTGGACAGGTGTTGGTGTGGCAGGACTGGGCCTGGATACATCCAACACTAAGCATTGCTTCCCTGGCGACACTAATGCAATCGGCTCCCATAGCGAAGGCCATTGCAGCCTTAGCAGGAAAACCTAATTTACCACTGCCAATAAAAACTATGCGATTCGTAAGATCCCTTGCCTGGAAGATCTTATAAACATCTGTAAACCCATAGATCCAGGGTAGGGCAACATGATCTGCAAAGCTGGGTGGAGCTGCACCGGTTCCTCCTTCCCCGCCATCAATAGAAAGAAAGTCCGGTCCCCGGTTTGTTTCTGCCATTATACTCGCCAGTTCCCGCCATTCGTCCAGTTTTCCTATTGCTGCTTTAATTCCCACGGGCAAACCGGTATGTTCTGCAATCTCCTCTATCCAATCTACCAGCTCCTGCATATCACTAAAGGTATTGTGAGCCGGAGGGGACAGCACATCTTTTCCCATAGGCACATGTCTTATTTCTGAAATTTCCCGGGTGATCTTGGAAGCGGGAAGTACTCCGCCTTTACCTGGTTTTGCTCCTTGAGAAAGCTTTACTTCAATAGCTCTTATGCTGGGATAATCCTCCACTAGTTTAACGAGTTTTTCCATAGAAAAACTGCCATCGGGATTACGAATCCCGAAATAACCTGTCCCTATCTGAAACACAATATCTGCCCCTTTTTTATGGTAAGGAGAAAGTCCTCCTTCTCCTGTATTGTGAAAAGCATAGGCTTTTTTGCAACCAAGATTCAGAGATTCTATTGCTCTGGCAGAGAGGGAGCCAAAACTCATCGCCGAGACATTGATGACCGAGGCAGGTCGAAAAGGGCGGCGACGTTTATGATATTCTCCCATTACCTTGGCACAGGCAACAAAATAAGGGTCTTCCCGGTTAATGTGTTTTTCGGGCATGTAGTAAGGAATGACTGCATTGTTGATGAAGATGTAATTTACCTCATAGATATCCTGATCTGTCCCAAATCCCTCGTAGTTATTCTCATTTTTGGAAGATGCATATACCCAGCTTCGTTCTATGCGGTTGAAAGGTAATTCTTCACGATTTCCCGCCACTATGTACTGCCGTAATTCGGGGCCAATACTTTCAAGCATATATCTGAAGTGCCCTACAAAGGGAAAGTTGTGGAGTATGGTATGTTTCTTATTAATAAAAATGTCATAGATAACCACCAGACCAATAAAAATGAGAAGCCACATCCACCAGGAGATTTCCCCCAGAAATTCATAAAAATTTTCCATAAAAGAGGTTTTTTCCGAAAAACGAAAAGTTACTTCATAAAGCAGCACCTCCAAAATTAATCCTCTAAAATATTTGTAAAAAAGTTCTGCAGAGGTAATTGAAATGGGCAAAAAGATATAGACCAGGCTTCGATTTTTGCCACATTTTTAGTTATTTTCACCCCTTCAAAAGAAGTTACTATTGGAAAATTATTTAGCCGAATTAAATGATGCTCAGCGAGCACCTGTTTTGCAGAAGGATGGGGCTATGATCGTGATAGCTGGTGCAGGATCGGGGAAGACACGGGTTCTTACATACAGGATCGCCTATCTTATGAGTAAGGGGGTTGATGCGTTTAATATTCTGGCATTAACTTTTACCAACAAGGCGGCACGGGAAATGAAAACCCGAATCGCCAAAATTGTAGGTAACAGTGAGGCAAAAAATCTTTGGATGGGTACTTTTCACTCCATCTTTGCCAAAATGTTAAGGTTTGAAGCAGATAAATTGGGCTATCCCTCTAATTTTACAATTTATGACACCCAGGATTCCCAACGCCTTATTTCAGCCATTATAAAGGAAATGGGACTGGATAAAGACGTATACAAGTATAAGCAGGTCTATTCCCGTATTTCTTCTTACAAGAATAGTTTGATTACTGTAAAGGCTTATTTTCAGAATCCGGAATTAATGGAAGCCGATGCCATGTCAAAAAAGCCAAGGCTGGGGGATATTTACAGGGAATACGTGGATAGATGTTTTAAGGCGGGAGCGATGGATTTTGATGATCTTTTGCTGAAGACTAACGAATTACTGAACAGGTTTCCCGATGTGCTTCAGAAGTATCAAAACCGCTTCAGATATATTCTTGTAGATGAGTATCAGGATACAAATCATTCACAATACTTAATTGTAAAAGCACTTTCAGACAAGTTTCAGAATATTTGTGTGGTGGGCGATGATGCCCAGAGTATATATGCCTTTCGTGGTGCAAACATCAACAACATTCTCAATTTTCAGAAGGATTATGACGATGTACAGATGTACCGCCTGGAACAGAATTACCGCTCCTCAAAAAATATAGTTGAAGCTGCTAATTCTATTATTGAAAAGAACAAGACAAGACTTGAAAAGGTGGTTTGGACGGCCAATGAGGATGGGCCGAAAATTGTTGTAAATCGTTTGCTTACCGATGGGGAAGAGGGAAGGTTTGTCGCTGGATCTATTTTTGAAAACAGGATGGAAAGCCAGATGAACAATGGAGATTTTGCCATTCTTTATCGAACTAATGCGCAAAGTAGGGCTATGGAAGATGCCCTTAGAAAAAAAGACATTCCATACCGAATCTATGGCGGACTTTCATTTTACCAGAGAAAAGAGATCAAAGATGTGCTTTCTTATTTAAGGCTGGTAATCAACCCCAAAGATGAGGAAGCTCTTAAACGGGTAATAAATTATCCCGCCCGTGGCATTGGTCAAACCACAATTGACAGACTCACTATTGCTGCCAATCATTATAAAAGATCAATTTTTGAAGTGATAGAGAATCTGGATAAAATTGATCTGAAGATAAACAGGGGCACAAAGAATAAGCTGGAGAATTTTATCAATATGATCAAAAGTTTCCAGATTATGAACCAAACTGCCGATGCTTTCACTCTTGCTGAAAATGTTGCAAAAAAAACTGGGTTGCTGCAGGAATTGAAGAAGGATGGTACGCCAGAAGGAATTGCCAGGATTGAGAATATTGAGGAGTTGCTAAACGGGATAAGGGATTTTGTGGAAGGACAGAAGGAACTGGCCGATGCAACCGGTTCCCTTACCGAATTTCTTGAAGATGTGGCCTTGGCTACAGATATGGATAAAGATTCGGGCGATGATGATCGTGTTGCGCTAATGACCATTCATCTAGCCAAAGGGCTGGAATTTCCTTATGTCTACATAGTGGGAATGGAGGAGGATCTTTTTCCTTCGGCCATGAGTATGAATACCCGGTCTGAACTTGAGGAAGAACGGCGGTTGTTTTATGTGGCACTTACAAGGGCAGAGAAGAAGGCGTTCCTCACCTATACACAATCCCGGTATCGCTGGGGAAAACTTGTAGATGCCGAACCTAGCCGGTTTATCGAGGAAATAGATGACAAGTTTCTGGAATTTATGATCCCGCAGGATGATTATAAGTACAAGCCCCTTATTGATGCAGATATTTTTGGGGAAGTAGACAAAACTAAGTTCCGCCAAACAAAACCGGAAAGTGGAACTCCACCTCCTTCGCACAAACCTACAGAAGATCAGCTGCGGAAGTTGAGGAAGCTGCGACCTGCGAGTTCACCCGAAACTTCGGCTTCTCCGGCCCAGGTAATAAAACTTGAAGCCGGTGACGAGGTAGAGCATATGCGCTTTGGGAAAGGAAAAGTATTAAGTATTGAAGGAGTAGGCCAGGATAAAAAAGCTGAAATTAATTTTGAGACCGGGGGTATAAAGAAATTACTCCTGAAATTCGCAAAACTCAAAATGCTTTCCTAATACAGTGGTTAAGTAATTGTTATTCTTTAGCTTAACTCTTTCCCTGTTCTTATCTTTAAAATAAAAAAAATGATTAGAGAAGGAACAGAGGTGAAATGGAAGTGGGGAAAAGGTACAGCAACCGGAAAGGTAAAAAATACATTTGATCATGAGATAACTCACACCATCAAAGGGACAAAAGTAACCAGAAAAGGGAAACCCGCTAACAAAGCCCTGTTCATCCAGCAGGAAAACGGCAATGAGGTTCTCAAGCTTGAAAGTGAAGTAGAAAGAAACAATTAAATTTTTCTCAATCTATTATTAAAAGGCATCGAATTTTTGTAATTTTTGGTGCATTTAAAATAGTGGAATTATGGCAGAACTTATTAGGATCTACGAAGAGAACCCCAATCCCAGACATATTAAAAAAGTAGTTGAAGCACTTAAGGATGGTGCACTTATCATTTATCCAACAGACACGGTTTATGGTCTTGGTTGTGATATAACAAATAATGCCGCTCTCGAACGTATTGCCCAATTGCGCGGGGTTAAGCTTGAAAAGGCTAATTTTTCTTTTATCTGTGAAGATCTTAGTAACCTCTCTGACTACGTAAGGCAAATAGATACTCAGACCTTTAAGATCTTAAAGAGAAACCTTCCCGGGCCTTACACTTTTATACTACCGGGAAATAATAATTTACCAGCTGTTTTTAGGAAGAAAAAAACTGTGGGAATTCGAATTCCCGATAATAATATTTGTCGGGCGTTGGTTTCCGGTCTTGGTAATCCAATTGTTTCAACTTCTATTCGTGACGATGATGAAGTTTTGGAATACACCACAGATCCCGAACTCATTCTGGAAAAATGGGATAACCTGGTAGATATAGTTATTGACGGGGGATATGGAGATAATATTCCGTCCACAGTAATAGATCTCACGACAACAGAGCCCGAGGTGATCAGGGAAGGTAAGGGGAGTTTGGAGATACTTTAAATTCCGAACCATTTTATTTAATACCTTTTTCTGAAGAAAAAACAGATAGAAAAAGCCCGGTGAGTTACCGGGCTTTTAAAATTATATATTACAAATGCTTATTCAGCAGACTTCATTCCTTCATCAATAAGATTGTAGAACTGGTCAAGTTTCGGAAGAATAACAATACGTGTTCTTCTGTTCTTGGCTCTACCATCTGCTGTTTCATTAGTTGCAACCGGTACATAGTAACTTCTACCTGCTGCAGTCATTCTTTGCGGCTCAACTCCATGCTCTTCCTGAAGTACACGCACTACAGAAGTAGCTCTTTTCACAGAAAGATCCCAGTTGTCCTGGAGTACTGCATTTCTAATTGGCTGGTCATCTGTATGACCTTCTACCATAAATTCGATATCAGGACGGTTTTTAACAACAGTGGCAACTTTTCCTAATACTTCTTTTGCACGATCAGACACATTGTATTTTCCGCTTTCGAAAAGAAGTTTATCTGAAATCGACACATAAACAACACCTTTTTCCACATTGATTTGAATATCCTCATCACTCATATTTCCAAGTACTCCTTTAAGGCTGGTTACAAGTGCAAGGGTTACCGAGTCTTTTTTGGTGATTGCATCCTGCATACGCTGGATTTTCAAATCTTTTTCCTGAATGCTTTCCAAAGAGCGTTCAAGGTTTTCTGCTTCTTTCTTAGACAAAGTAGCGAGATCTCCAACATTATTCAACAAAGCGGTATTTTGATTGCTCAATTGATTTATTTGTTGTCCTAAACGTTCTTTTTCGTCTAAACAAGAGTTAAGTTTTACTGTGGCAGTATTTAATTTGTCTTGAGTCTCCTGTTGTTGAGCTTCCAGCTCGGCATATTTCTTCGATGATACACACGAAGAGAAAAGGAGGGCAGCAGTTGCCGATAAAAGCATGAATTTTTTCATAATTCTTAATTATTGTGATTAAATGTTAACGTGTCAAAAATACAAATTCTAATGTCTTAAAGAAAGATAATTGATTCCTATATCGATTATTTCACATCTTTTCGAACTTCGTATTTTTATTCACATAGTAAGACCATACAACGGAGGTTTTGTTGAAATATTTCCCATTTTTCGAAGAATTATTTCTTTTTTTCCACATTTTTTTGAAGTGGTAGTAGAAGCTAAAGTGGGCTTTCAGGATCGCAGTAGCATGTGAAGGATTCAGTAGCAGGAGCAGACGAATAGCTGCTACTCCATCCAGAATAAGCCTGGAAAATATTTTCAAAATCAGCCCCTTTTGAGGAGCATTCTTTATAAGTGCAAAAAGGCTGTTCCTAAAGTTAAAAAAGGTCTTTCTCGGATTCATGCTGTTCAAGGTACCACCTCCTAAGTGGTAAACCTTTGAAGAGCCTACTGCTTTCACCTTTTTACCCAGGTTGAACAGGCGCCAGCACAGATCTATTTCCTCCTGATGAGCGAAAAAATCCTCATCAAAGCCTCCTACTTTAAAAAAGTCCCTTTTTCTAATGACCATACAGGCTCCGGTTGCCCAAAAAACGTCAACTGTATCATCATACTGCCCGGAGTCTTCTTCCAAGGTTTCAAAGATGCGTCCCCGGCAGTAAGGATAACCTAAAGCATCAATATAGCCACCTGCTGCCCCGGCATATTCAAAAAAATCTTTTTTTCTGAAATTCAGGATCTTTGGTTGGACGGCAGCTACGGCCGGATCTTTCTCCATTTCTGCCAATAAAGGCGGGAGCCATCCCGGAGTGACTTCTACATCATTGTTAAGTAATAAAAACAGATCTTCCTCCAGGTTCTGTAAAGCGTCGTTATAACCTTTTGCAAAACCTCCATTCACTTTATTGTGAATGATCTCTACCTTCGGAAAATTCTCCTTTAAATATAAGATGGAATCATCTGTAGAAGCATTGTCGGCTACGTAAATAGTGGCTCCGGGAGAATAATCTACTACCGAAGGCAGGAACTGCTCCAATAATGCTCTTCCGTTCCAGTTAAGGATGACTACTGCTACTTTCACAGGTGCAAATTAAAGGAAAAATGAGAGATATAAAGCTGTTCCATATTAGGTGTCAAAAAGTGCATTTTTCAGGTCCATTCCGGAAGGTCTGTCAGGAAGTGATATTTTTCAGCTGCATAATCCAGCTGACAAAAATAATGCTGCAAACCATTGGTGACCATGAGATAGGTTGCTTTAAGGGCAAGGTTGTACCTGGCAATCTGGTCAAATGTTTCCTGCGTTATAGGTACTGAGGCTGCTTTGCATTCCACCACCAGGTGAGTGCTGCCATCTGGCCTGTAAGCAATTACATCATATCTTTTTATAAGATCATGTATCTTCAGCTGCTTTTCAACATTAAGTAAGCTTTTTGGAAATTTCTTTTCCTGGATGAGAAAGTGCACTACGTGTTGCCGTACCCATTCTTCGGGCGTAAGCAAAACAAATTTTTTCCGGAGTTCATCAAAAACAGCCACTTTATTTTCGCTATTTTTGAACCGAAATGAGTACCGGGGGAAGTTAAGTGTATGCATGCTCAAAAGTAGAATTTTTTTAGAAGAAGTCTTTGAATCCCCTCCCCAAAACCAGCTGTAAATGGATGACGTAAGAAATATAGTGACTGCCATTAAAAAAGGGGAGATTAAACCCATTTATTTTTTAACAGGGGAGGAGCCGTATTTTATTGATAAAATATCAGATTATATTGAGGATCACCTGCTACAGGAAGACGAAAAAGGCTTTAACCAGATGGTGCTTTACGGGCGCGATGTGACAGTGGATGAAATAGTTGGTAACGCTAAACGTTTTCCCATGATGGCCGAACGGCAGGTCATCATTGTAAAAGAAGCCCAGGATCTTTCCCGTACAATTGAACAACTGGTAACCTATGCCGAAAATCCTCAGCCTACAACTGTTCTCGTATTTAATTACAAGTATAAAAAGCTGGACAAGCGCAAAAAATTGCACAAGGCTATAGCTAAAACGGGAGTTGTTTATGAAAATAAAAGGCTCTATGAAAATCAGGTAGTAGACTGGATACAAAAAGAAATGCATTCCCGCGGATATCAAATGGCTCCCAAGGCTGCACAAATGCTGCTGGAGTTTCTGGGAAATCAACTTGACAAGATCGATAATGAATTAAAAAAACTTCAGCTTATTGCTCCTAAAGGAACCACCATTACCCCGGAGCTTATTGAAGAAAATATTGGAATAAGCAAGGACTTTAATGTTTTTGAGCTGCGGAAGGCTATCGGCAGTAAAGATAATCTCAAAGCCCACCGTATTATTAATTACTTTTCGCAGAATGAGAAAGATCATCCTATGGTGATGACGGTGGGGATGTTGTTTAGTTTCTTTGTTCAATTGCAGCAGTACCATTCCCTTAAAGATCAATCTGAAGCCAATGTTGCCAAGGTGCTTAAGGTCAATCGTTTTTTCGTAAAAGACTATGTTACTGCTGCCAGAAATTATAACATGAAAAAAGTAAGCAGCATAATTTCATATTTACGGGAAGCCGATATGAAAGGGAAAGGAGTAGGGGCTGCTAATGTGCCACAGGGAGATCTTTTGAAGGAGCTGCTTGTAAAAATTTTCAATTAGAATGGCTAAAATAAATACCTGGGTTAGTGCCGCGAGATTAAGAACGCTTCCGCTTTCAGTTTCCGGTATTCTGGTGGGAAGCGCTATTGCTGTAGCTCAGGATGAATTTAATTCGGTGATATTTACCCTGGCTTTGGCCACAACGCTGGGACTACAGATCCTTTCCAATTTCGCCAACGATTACGGAGATTTTGTAAAAGGTACAGATAACGAAGATAGGGTAGGCCCACAAAGAGCTCTTCAAAGCGGTATGATCACCCGAAATGAAATGTTTTGGGGTATGATAATCACCGGAATTGTTACTTTCTTTTTTGCGGTTACGCTTATTTATATTGCCTTCGGAACCCGAAGCTTGTTCTTCGGAATCATATTCCTGATATTAGGAATAGCCGCCATAGCTGCGGCGGTAAAGTATACCGTAGGTGATTCTGCTTACGGGTACAGAGGGCTGGGAGATATCTTTGTTTTTCTGTTTTTTGGACTTGTTGCCGTTTATGGAAGCTACTTTCTTTATGCTGTTGAATGGGACTGGAGGGTAGTTTTACCGGCTGCTACCATTGGCTTTTTAAGTGCCGGGGTTCTTAACCTTAATAATATGAGGGACCGGGAGGCCGATGCTAGGGCCGGGAAGAACACCCTGGTGGTGAAGATGGGAGCGGCACCTGCAAAACAATATCATTATTTTCTTCTGCTTGCAGCCTTCTCCTGCATGATACTTTATTCGGCATTTTCATTTACGGGAATAGATGATCTCCTTTATCTTATTGCTTTTATTCCTTTGTTGCTGCATCTGAAAAGAGTAATGGAAAATAAGAATCCGGTGCTGTTGGATCCCGAACTTAAAAAACTAGCCTTAGGAACTTTTTTACTGGCAGTTTTGTTTGGGATTGGTCAAATATTATAGCTTCTAAAAATGGCATTTTTGGAAGGTCTTTCCCTCAGGATTTCGTAATTTGTTTTGAAAACATCATATCATGAAAATTACTCATTACGCTCATAGCACATTTTCGATTGAAGTTAAAGGAGTTCATCTTTTGGTAGACCCTTTTATCTCCGGAAACGAGAAGGTTAAGGATAAGGTGAATATTGATGATCTTACAGCAGATTATATCTTGCTCACCCATGCCCACCAGGATCATACTCTAGATGCTGAAGCCATTGCTAAACGAACCGGAGCAGTGATCATTAGCAACTTTGAAATTGCGACCCACTATGAGAATAAGGGCCTGGAGGTGCATCCACTTAACCATGGCGGCAAATGGAACTTTGAATTTGGAACGGTGAAATACGTCAATGCCATCCATACCAGTTCCTTTCCCGACGGAAGTTATGGTGGCCAACCCGGCGGATTCGTAATTGAAGGGGAGCACAAGAACGTCTACATCGCAGGAGATACTGCTTTAACTATGGATATGAAGCTTATTCCCATGCACACCAAGCTGGACCTGGCGATCCTTCCAATTGGCGACAATTTTACCATGGGAATAGAAGATGCCATTATTGCCAGTGATTTTGTGCAGTGTGATAAAGTGCTCGGCTGCCACTATGATACTTTTGGCTATATAGAAATTGACCATGAAGAAGCAAAACGAAAATTTTACGAAAAAGGTAAAGATCTTATGTTGCTTGAAACAGGAGAAAGTATTGAACTTTAGAAAATTGAATGCAGGCAACATACCATAAATATATTTTGAATTTTAAACACCCCAGCGGAACTTCCCGGGGCATTCTTACGGAAAAGGAAACCTGGTTTTTAATTCTGAAAAAAAACGGCATAACCGGAATTGGAGAATGCGGAATTTTAAGAAGTCTTAGTTACGACGATCGCCCCGATTATGAGGAAAAGCTGAAGTGGGTATGTGAGCATATAGATCTTGGTATGGAGCAACTTTGGGAAGAACTCAGGGAATTTCCCAGCATTCAGTTTGGAGTGGAAATGGCCTTTAGATCTTTGAAAGCTGAAGATCCTTTTCTGTTGTTCCCTTCAGGATTTACCCGTGGCAAAGAATCCATTCCAATTAACGGACTTGTATGGATGGGAGAGGAACAATTTATGAAGGAGCAGATTATTCAGAAGATAAAAGAGGGCTTCAGGTGTATTAAGCTGAAAATCGGCGCTATAGATTTTAAAACTGAGATAAGTCTGCTGAAGTTTATCCGAAAAGAATTTCCTTCCGAAGAAATTGAAATAAGAGTTGATGCCAATGGTGCTTTCAAGCCTTCCGAAGCAATGGAGAAACTGAAGCGGCTTAGTGAACTGGAGCTTCATAGCATTGAACAACCCATAAAACAGGGCCAGTTGCAGGAAATGGCTGCTCTTTGTGTGAAAACGCCCCTGCCTATAGCTCTTGATGAGGAACTAATAGGAGTTACTGCTGTAACAGAAAAGCAGAAACTTCTACAAACAATACAACCTCAATATATCATTTTTAAGCCTAGCCTCATTGGCGGATTTAAAGGGACAGAAGAGTGGATCGACCTTGCACGGGAGCAGAAAACCGGCTGGTGGATCACGAGTGCGTTGGAGAGCAATGTGGGTTTAAATGCAATTGCACAACACACTTTTACACTAAACAATCAAATGCCACAAGGTCTTGGAACCGGAGGCCTTTACACCAATAATTTTGAAGCCCCACTGGAAGTGGAAAACGGGAATTTGTGGTACAGATCCACAAAGCAATGGCAATTTAATCTATAAAAAAAATGTTTATAAAGCAGGCATACAAGGCAAAGACTGATTGGTGGCGATATTTTATTGGCCTAATAATAATTTTTTTAGGCTGGCAATTATTTGGGTCATTGCCTTTTATGGCAGCTTTATTTTTTGAAGCGGGGCCAGAAGTGCTTACACTCACGCAGGCAGAAATGATGCGGGTTCTGGATTCAAATCTTAATTTTTTTCTACTACTGTTATCTTTTGCCGTGGGACTGGCAACCCTTTTTTTTGTAGTCAAAGTTTTACACAATCAAAAGATAAAAGACGCCACCACTTCCCGCAAGAAAGTTGACTGGGGGAGGTTTTTCTTTGGATTTAGTATAGTGGCTGTATTTACCATAGTTACAACCATCATTGATTATAATATGCAACCCGAGGACTACATATGGAATTTTAATATGGTGCCTTTTCTAATTCTTGCAGCTATTGCTCTCGTCATGATACCCTTGCAAACCAGTTTTGAGGAATACCTTTTCAGAGGTTATCTTATGCAGGGAATAGGTGTATTGGCAGGGAACAGGTGGGTTCCGTTGGTTATTACTTCTGTAGTCTTTGGAGGTATGCATATTTTTAATCCGGAGGTCGCAAAACTGGGTTATATCATAATGGTATATTATATTGGCACCGGTTTTCTGCTTGGAATAATGGCCCTTATGGACGAAGGTCTTGAGCTCGCCCTGGGATTCCACGCCGGTAATAACCTCATTGGTGCCTTGCTGGTAACGGCCGACTGGACTGCGTTTGAGACAAATTCTGTTTTAAAAGATATTTCAGATCCTTCGGCAGGGCTGGATATACTACTGCCCATACTTATCGTTTACCCGGTCTTTCTTTTGCTTATGGCAAAAACTTATCGCTGGAATAACTGGAAAGAGAAACTCTTTGGAAAGGTGAGTCCCCCGGAAAGTATAAAGTATCCTGAAGAAATTTAGATTTTCTGAACAATTCGTTAACTTTAGCAATTAAGCGTTAAATATGACGAAAGTGATGCAAACTAAATTTAGCTTACCTGAGACACATCCAGAATTCAGGCTTAATGGCCTGTATTATAGTAATGAAGAACTAGCTGCAGTAGCCTATAGTCTTATCAAAGAAGGAGAACCTTATGAAGGCCACGCCGGGAGTTTTCTGCTTGACTGGCTTAATGATAAGGAATATATTGAAGTAAAGACATCGGGCTCCACCTGTCCCCCAAAGAAAATTTTTATTAAAAAACAGCAAATGGTAAATAGTGCCCGGGCAACAGGGAAGTTCTTTGATCTGGGGCCAGGTACTACAGCGCTGCATTGTTTACCTGTAAATTTCATCGCCGGTAAAATGATGTTGGTTCGGGCTATGCTTTTAGGCTGGAAACTTGACCTTGAATTGCCAAAGGCAAATCCGCTGGACCGTATTTTTAAGATCTATGATTTTTGTGCCATGACACCATTCCAGCTGGATAATTCTCTTAGCCGTCTTCACCTCATTAAAAAATTGATAGTTGGAGGGGGAGCCGTGTCAAGTAACCTGCGCAACCTGGTTCAGGGGATAGGAACAGAAGTCTATGAGACCTATGGAATGACCGAAACCGTTTCCCATATTGCCGCCCGTCGCGTAAATGCAAAAGGTGAGGCACAGGAGGACCCTCTTCCCTTTACCACTCTCCCAAACGTTAAAGTTGATATTGATGACAGGAGTTGTCTTGTAATCGATGCACCCCAGTTAACTGAGGACACTTTGGTGACAAATGATGTTGTAGATCTCATTTCTGAAAACAGTTTTGTCTGGAAAGGAAGAATTGACAACGTTATTAATTCCGGTGGGGTGAAGCTACATCCTGAAGAAATCGAAGCCAAGTTGGCTCCAATTATTGCACACCGGTTCTTTATTACCTCATTGCCAGATCCGGCACTTGGAGAAAAACTGGTATTGATGGTGGAAAGTGAATTTTCTGAAGTTTCTTTAAATCATCTGGAAAGAGAGATCAAAGCCTGTCGTAAACTCGGAAAATTTGAGATTCCTAAAAAGATATATTTTGTGGAGAAATTTGAAGAAACTGCTAACGGCAAGATTCATCGTGCCAATACATTAAAAAGCAGGATGAACTAGGTAATAAGGAATCTTTTACAAAAGAATTAAACTGCCTCTGGGCATAAGAATCATCAAATAAATTCCAATCTATTAAGATTCAGAAAGAAGTTGCATAAGGCGCCAAAAAAGGCTTTTTTAAACTTGTTTCAGGTTTGTACGCTTAATATAAAACTCCTTCTCTTTTACCTGTACTTCCTCAGGAGAATTTATCTGTTGCTTTAGTTTTTGCCATTTTTGGTTAGGGTAGAGGCGGATTTCTTTTCCTTTGATGATAACATCTACAGGCATATTAAAACCGTCAACATCTGCCTGCCATTTATAAAGGATGTGATCTCCTTCTTTTTTAAACTGTAATTCGGGTAAAGCAGCGTGTCTTAGATATTGATCGAATACCGGCTCCAAATCGTACTCAATGGCAGCATTGAAAAAATCTTCGGTAGTTTGAGTAGTGATGATCTTATGGCGGTTGGCTTCGGAATAATCTTTTAGAGTTTTCCACCACAATTCATCGTCATTATAAATGCTTCTTATGTTGTTCAACAGGTTGGACCCTTTATAATACATATCTCCCGACCCTTCACTATTCACTCCATAGGTACCAATGATCTTTTTTGTGTTGCTGATGTTGTTTCTTACTCCTTTAAGATATTCAAGTGCTTCCTCTTTTCCCCAACGGCATTCTATGTATACAGCTTCAGAATAAGCGGTGAAACCTTCATGAATCCACATGTCGGCAATATCCTCTGCTGTAATGCTGTTTCCAAACCATTCATGTCCAGTCTCATGGATAATAATAAAATCCCACTTAAGACCTATTCCTGTCCCGCTCAGGTCGTTCCCCAGGTAACCCATCTTATATTGATTCCCATAGGCGACCGCGCTTTGATGTTCCATCCCCAGGTAAGGAGTTTCCACTAGTTTGAAACCATCTTCTTCAAAGGGATAAGCTCCAAATTTTTCGTAAAAGCAGTTCATCATGAATTTTACCTCTTCAAATTGCTTTTTTGCTTTTTCCAGGTTGTAGGGTAGAACGTAGTAGTCGAGATCAAGGTGCCGAAATTGATCTTTAAAATGAACATAATTACCAATGTTCACTACAATATTGTAATTGTTTATGGGGTTATTCACCTTCCAGTTCCAGCGGGTGAAACCATCATCGAGAACTTCTTTCCCTACAAATCTTCCGTTGGAAACGTTCATGAGGTCGTTGGGCACTGCAACCCCAATAAGGACTTCTTCGGGTTCGTCGCTCTGGTGATCTTTATTGGGATACCAAAGACTGGCACCTGTTCCTTGTACGGCAACCGCGATCCAGGGATTTCCTTGCTCATCCTTTTCGAAAACAAAACCTCCGTCCCAGGGAGCATTCTTTGCAACTATGGGATTTCCTGAATAGAAAAACCGGATGGAATCAACAGCATTTTTTTCCACTTTTGGTTCCAAATCAATGAAAACAGCATCATGCTGCCGGTCAAAATCCATTCTTTTTCCACGGAAGAGAATAGAATCCACTTTCATATTTCTGAAAAGATCTACCTGCATTACCGGCAGGTCTTCTTCGGCCTGAAAGCTAATTGTGTTATAGCCTGAAATGAACTTATTTTCGGGTTCCACCTTTACCTGTAAATTGTACTTGAGGACATCATAGCTTCTTTCGGGCCGTAAAGAACCACGAAGGGTATCTGCTTCTGTGAATTCGATTTTATTAGTCACTACCTGTGCCTGTAAAGGAGCAGTAATAAAAACCATAAGTAAAAGATAAGCTGAAAATCGCATTTTTGAGAGGTATTAGGTCTGGATCACTCCCAGGTTAAAATCTTTTTCAATTGGGGCATGATTGGCTGCTTCAATTCCTGTAGAAATCCACTTCCTGGTATCAAGGGGATCGATCACGGCATCTGTCCATAAATGTGCGGCAGCGTAATATGCCGAAGTTTGCCGGTCGTACCTTGCTTTGATTTTGTCAAAAACCTCCTTTTCTTTTTCGGCATCTACTTTTTCACCTTTTTTTGCCATTGAGGCTGTTTCTATTTGAGCAAGTACTTTGGCTGCCTGTGTTCCACCCATTACGGCGAGTTCTGCACTTGGCCAGGCGAAAATAAGTCGGGGATCATAGGCTTTTCCACACATAGCATAATTACCGGCTCCATAAGAGTTCCCAATGATAATGGTAAATTTTGGAACTACTGAATTACTAACAGCATTTACCATTTTTGCACCGTCTTTAATGATTCCGCCGTGTTCACTCTTACTTCCAACCATAAATCCCGTAACATCCTGAAGAAATACCAGCGGAATCTTCTTTTGGTTACAATTTGCAATAAAACGGGTTGCTTTGTCGGCAGAATCTGAATAGATCACTCCTCCAAACTGCATTTCTTTTTTGCCACTTTTGACGATCTTTCGCTGGTTCGCCACTATTCCTACTGCCCAGCCGTCAATTCGGGCATAAGCTGTTATTATTGTCTGGCCATAGTCTTCTTTATATTCCTGAAATTCTGAATCATCCACGAGTCGCGCTATGATCTCCTTCATGTCATATTGCTCATTTCGTTGCTTTGGAAGAATTCCATAGATATCCTGTGGGTCTTTTGCGGGTTTTATTGGTTTTTTTCGATTATATCCTGCTTTGTCACTGTCCCCAATTTTATCGATAAGACTTTTTATGGTTTCCAGGGCATCCTTGTCATCTTTAGCTTTATAATCTGTAACTCCGCTAATTTCGCTGTGAGTAGTAGCTCCACCAAGGGTTTCATTGTCAATAGATTCTCCAATGGCGGCTTTGACCAGGTAACTTCCCGCAAGAAAAATACTTCCCGTTTTCTCAACTATTAAAGCTTCATCACTCATAATAGGAAGGTAAGCGCCACCGGCAACACAACTTCCCATAACCGCAGAAATCTGGGTAATCCCCATACTGCTCATCACGGCGTTATTTCTGAAAATTCTTCCGAAGTGTTCTTTATCGGGGAAGATCTCATCCTGCATAGGCAGGTATACTCCTGCAGAATCCACCAGATAAATAATAGGTAATCTATTTTCAATAGAGATCTCCTGGGCCCTTAGATTTTTCTTTGCGGTAATTGGAAACCAGGCACCGGCTTTCACTGTGGCGTCATTGGCAACAACTATACATTGTTTACCGGAGATCTTTCCAATCTTTACCACAACGCCTCCACTTGGGCAGCCGCCGTGCTCTTCGTACATTCCTTCTCCCACGAAAGCACCTATTTCAATGGCTTGATTTGCATCATCAAGTAAATAATCTACCCGTTCCCGTGCTGTCATTTTTCCTTTAGCGTGATGCTTGGCGATGCGTTTTTCCCCGCCTCCCAGTTTTACCTGCTTCAGGCGCTGCTTAAGATCTGAAACTAATAGTTTGTTGTGGTCTTCGTTCTTGTTGAATTCAATATCCATTTATAAGCTCTAAAAGTCGATTTGTAGATTAAAATTGAACAGTATTGGCTCATTCCAAAATATCCAATTTTTTGAGTGGATGCTAAAATACAAAAACCCTGAAACTAAAATTCTTTAAAAAAACATATTAAAATGCGATATTTGTCATAGGAGAGGTTGTTCCACAAACACTACTTTTACCTCCATTTGGTAAAGACTGCCATTCAATTAACTACTTGCTATTATTATGGGAATGAATAAAAATACAATTTTTGGGTGGGCATCCTTTTGTATGCTCCTGGTTGGAATAGCCCTGGTTTTACTGGGAGTCTTAAAGTACAGAGACTATGCCATAGGTTTCTCTACAGCCGGCATTGGCTTCTTCATAGTTTCTTGGGCCTTTAACGCTCTAAAAGGAAGAGTTTAAATCCTGGATTTTCTTTAAATTTATTAACATCAAAAAGGGGCTAAAGATTGTATTCTTTAGCCCCTTTTTATGTCATTAGCGCAAACTGCACGATTAAAACGCAAAGCCTATTCCAATATTTGCCATAAATCCTTGAAAGAAGATGTCTGGAAATGAGAATTCTTCGACAAGATCAAAGGTCTCTGTTTCGGAAGTGCCATCATCGTATTGGGCTATGTAATCAAATGTTTTAGGCAGTGAAGTAAAGGAATAACCAATTTCTGGTCTTAAATAGAATAAGCCGCCAATTTTTGCTCCTAGCTTTATATTGAATGAGCTTTGATTGTAATCTATTTGACCTGTGCCCTCCTTACCGTCATTTTCAACAGAGATCTCTCCATCAAATTTGAATCTATTATAACCCAACCCACCGTACAAACCCTTTCCTGCCTTAAAAAAGTAATAATTCAAACCTCCTTCAATATAAGAGAAATTGGCTTCTGTAGTTTCAGTACCGCTGCCTTCTTCTTCAGAAAGAAACCAATCAGATTTTATGGTAGAATAATCCAGGCTAACGGCAAGCCGGTCATTAAATAGAGGGGTGACATATTCAAGATTTCCCCCGACTATATTAGGAAATCCGATTTTTACGCCCAGGCGCACCGGTCTCACTTTATAATCCCTTTCTTCAGGAATATCTGTCTGAGCTTGCGCAGTGTGGGAGAAAGTAAGAAAGCAGGCCAGCAGCAAAGTACCAATTGAAGTAGTTTTTATTTTCATAGAATGAATTTTGAGTTTTAAGAGGGGAAATATATTTCTTTAAAACAGAGGCTACAATACCCATTATTGAGTATTTTTAGGAGATATATTTGGCACTTTATGGATTCCGTAGCTGATAACTTAAGAGAGACATTGGTGAAACACCTACGTGGAGGTGAAGCTTTTTTACCCATTGAAAAAATGCTTGAGAAAATGCCATTTTCTGAACTTGGAAAGCGACCTGCAGGACTTCCATATTCCTTTTATGAATTGTTCTACCATATAAAGTTTACTCAAGATGACATTTTAGAGTACTGTAAGAATTCCGATTACCAAGCCCCGCAATGGCCCGAGGATTATTGGCCTGCCCAACAGACACCTAATGACAAAACCGAGTGGGATCAACTTAAAACTGCTTATTTCAATGACAGGAAAGAACTGGAAAAACTTATTCTTTCTGAAGAAAAAGATCTTCTTGAGCCTGTTCCTTCAGGGGAAGAGCATACTTTTTTAAGAGAGATCCTCCTGGTCATTGAACATACTGCCTATCACAGCGGCCAGTTATTGATAATCCTTAGGCACCTGGGGCTGTATTCCTCTTAAATTAAATTGACGGGCATTTCTTCAATCAAGCTTAAAATTTTGGATATTTGTTTAGAAATAAAATTAGAAAGGTTTTTACCTTCAGAAATGAAAAATAATATTTTATGGCAGATGATAAGAAAGTAATTTTCTCCATGTCGGGGTTAACGAAGACATACAAAGGAGAGAATACACCGGTTTTAAAAAATATTTACTTAAGCTTCTTTTATGGAGCCAAGATTGGCATCCTGGGACTTAATGGTTCCGGTAAATCCACTCTTTTGAAGATCATAGCAGGAAAAGAAAAAAATTATCAGGGTGATGTAGTGTTTGCTCCCGGATATACAGTTGGTATGCTGGAACAGGAGCCGGAACTGGACGATGAAAAAACTGTTCTTGAAGTAGTTAAGGAAGGCGCGGCTGAAACTGTTGCTATTCTTGAAGAATATAACAAGATCAATGATATGTTTGGCCTGCCCGAAGTCTATGAGGATCCCGATAAGATGCAAAAGCTTATGGATAAACAGGCTGAACTTCAGGACAAAATTGATGCAAGTAATGCCTGGGAACTGGATACTAAGCTTGAGATCGCCATGGATGCTCTTAGAACTCCAGAGTCTGATAAAAAAATCGGAGTACTTTCCGGTGGGGAAAGAAGAAGGGTAGCACTTTGTCGCCTCCTGCTTCAGGAACCCGATGTATTGCTGCTTGATGAGCCTACTAACCATCTTGATGCAGAATCTGTTCTATGGCTGGAACAACACCTTCAGCAGTATAAAGGAACTGTGATCGCAGTGACTCACGACCGTTATTTTCTGGACAACGTGGCAGGCTGGATCCTAGAACTTGATCGAGGAGAAGGTATTCCATGGAAAGGAAATTACTCCTCATGGCTTGATCAAAAAGCAAAACGACTTGCACAGGAACAAAAGCAGGCGAGCAAACGTCAAAAAACATTGGAGCGGGAGCTTGAATGGTCACGAATGGCTCCAAAAGGAAGACAGGCAAAGCAGAAAGCCCGTCTAAATAATTATGATAAGCTCATGAGTCAGGATCAGAAGCAAATGGATGAGCAGCTGGAGATCTATATTCCTAATGGGCCACGCTTGGGAACGAATGTTATAGAAGCAAAGGGAGTGAGTAAAGCTTTTGGAGACAAACTTCTTTATGAGGATCTGAATTTTAAACTTCCGCAAGCGGGAATAGTAGGTATTATTGGACCTAACGGTGCCGGTAAAACTACAATCTTTAAAATGATAATGGGCGAGGAAGACCCCGACAAAGGAACTTTTGACGTGGGAGAAACAGCAAAGATCGCCTATGTGGATCAAAGCCACACCAACATTGATCCCGAGAAAACCATTTGGCAGAACTTTAGTGATGAGCAGGAGCTGGTTATGATGGGTGGCCGCCAGGTAAATTCCAGAGCATATTTGAGTCGATTTAACTTCAGCGGAAGTGAACAAAATAAAAAGGTTAGTAAACTTTCCGGTGGGGAAAGAAACAGGCTACATCTTGCCATGACTCTAAGAGAAGAAGGCAACGTACTCCTGTTGGATGAGCCTACCAATGACCTTGATGTAAATACCTTACGGGCTCTTGAAGAAGGATTGGAAAATTTTGCAGGCTGCGCGGTGATCATCTCCCACGACCGTTGGTTCATGGACAGGGTATGTACACACATTCTTGCATTTGAAGGAAACTCTGAAGTTTATTTCTTTGAAGGCAGCTTCTCGGAATATGAAGAGAATAAAAAGAAACGTCTTGGAGACGTTGCACCAAAAAGAATAAAGTACAAAAAACTGGTGCGTTAAAAAGCTACCATTTTTCAAATTATCCATTATTGTCTGATAAAATTTTTAGGCTAATAGTGGATAATTTTTTTTGGTCAGGTTCAGGATTCTAGTCGGTTTGAAAGGACGAACCTTATTAATTCCCCTTTTTTATTCAGCTGAAGTTTTTCCTTTATATTTTTTACATGAGTATCAACAGTAAATTTTGATATACATAATTCTTTTCCAATAACCTTGTTCGTTTTTCCTGTTGCCAAAGATTGCAGGATCTCAATTTCGCGTTTGCTCAGTTGCTCAGTTAACGTAGGATCTGTTGCCGGTGGAGATAATGCTTCTCTGTTTTTTATGGCTAATTTGAGGGTAGTCAATAATTGTTGATTATTAAATGGTTTAATAATATAAGCATAGGGCGTAACAGCTTCTGCATTTTCCATAACCTGTGGATTTGAATAAGCTGTTAAGAAAATCACCGGTCCGTGTTGATCCAGCTGGTGAAACTTCTGAATAATTTCAATTCCATTAATTTTTTCCTGAAGGTTTATATCGCATATCACCCCGTCAAATTGTTCATTCTCCAGGTTTTCTATGGCTCTTTCGGCATTTGATGAAATAATTGCTTCATAGGAATTTCTTAACAGGAAAATCCTGAGGCTTTCTGCTATAATTATTTCATCTTCAATTATTAGAATTCTATTCATAATCACAGATTTATATTTAATTTATTCGTGAAGCTCAGCACTTAAACCTGATAATAATCCTTGTTCCTTTAGGTACCTCCTCAATCTCTAAGTCACCCTTTAACTGGTGGGCTAAATTTTCTATAAGGTTCAACCCCAGTGAATTGTCTTTGTTTCTGGTATTTTTTGGTATTCCCTTACCATTATCTGAATATTCCAGTCTGATTTTTTCGTCCTCTGTGGAGAGGGATATATGGATTTTTTTGTTTTCATCATTGGTATGAAATGCATGTTTTAAGGTGTTGGTTACAAGTTCATTTATTATGATCCCCAGAGGAGTAATACATTTTTTGTGTACTTCAAGTACTTCAAGATCAAAATCCAGGTGTACTCCTTCATCCATGAAAAGAATAAGTTCATTGGCGAGTGTTGAAATGAATTGATCTAACCTAAAAAACTCCCCAGGTCTTTTCGCACTCAGCAGGTCATGGATCGTTGCAATAGTAAAAAGTCGGTTTTGGGCAGTCTGCAAATTATCTTTCGCCAGTTCATCACTAATACTTTCCTTCTGAATATCCAATAAACTGGCAATAAGCTGAAGATTATTCTTTACCCGGTGATTTAACTCCTGCATAAGAAAAGCAATATTGTCCTTTTGCTCCTGCGCAAGATTTATAGCCTCACTAAGATCTTCGTTGGACCTTCTTAATTCGGCCGTTCTACCTTCTACCATTTTGTGCAGGCGCAGGTTTTCGGCTTTTTTCTGATTATACCTATAGAAGTAGATAGAAGTAATTAAAAGTAAAAGAACTAATACAAGTAACACTCTGAAGTAGGTAGTTTCATACCATGGTGCACGTATAGTTAAAACGAGGGAATCATGTTTACCCCATTTGAGGTCATTGTTACTGCCTTTAACCATAAATTTATAGGTGCCAAGATTCAAGTTCGTATAAGTAGTAGTTCGCTCTTTAGTCACAGGCCGCCACTCCTTGTCAAATCCCAGCATCTTAAATTGGTATCGGTTTTTTTCCGGAAGAAGAAAATTAAGTGAGGTATAATTAAATGTAATTACATTTTCATCGTGATCAAAGGAGATTGTATCAGTATAAATAATATTCTGATCTAAAGGTTTTCCGAAAAGTTCCACATTCTCAATAATAGTTTTACCTACATAATTGTTCACCGGAATACTGTCTGCATGAAATATATTAAAACCATTCATTCCGCCGAAATAAAGATAATCCAGGCTATCTTTATAGGCTGCCTTGCCATTAAATTCATTGTTTTGAAGTCCGTCCTGTTCAGTGAAATTTGTGAACCTTTCTGTGTCCGGTTCAAGTCTGGATAACCCGTGGTTGGTGCTTACCCATATATCATTATTGTTGTCGGAAAGAACTCCATAAATAAAATCATTGGGCAATCCCGGCTGTTCAAGGTATTGAGTTATGATGTTGGTCTTGAGATCCAATTTGTTCAATCCTTTTGCCGTTCCAATCCAAAGGTTATTGTTATTATCCTGCGCAATACTAAAAACCCTGTTATTACTTAAAGAACTTGGTGAGTCGGGATCATGCTCATATTTACTTGTAGTCTCCCTGGTGATGCGATAAAGTCCGTCGTCTGCTCCCAGCCAAATAGCTCCGTCCTCCCCAAGAAATGAGGCGCGGGATCTGTGAAGTTCTTTTCCATTAATTTTTACGGGATGGGATTTAAAAGTTTGTGGATCTACAGAGAAAATCCCGGAAGACCAGGTGCTCACCCATATACTGTCTTTTGACAGAGGGATGATTTCAGCCACATCTCTGTCCGGAATTTGGGTCAAATGGGTAACTTCTTTAAAAATGTCTTGCTGTCTGTTGTATTTTTCAAGCCCCTGATTAAATCCTCCTCCCCAAATTTGGCCCTGCATATCTTTTACAAGGGTATAACCCAACCTGTCGGTACGGTACAATTCGTAAGTACCTGCATTTAAATCGTGTTTTACATAACCTATTGTGGTGGTCATCCACAATGTTTGCTTCTCTCTTAGAAAATTGAAAATACTTATGTAATCCTTTTCCGGCTCATTTTTAAGGTCAATGCGTTTAGGAGTGAATTTTTGTCGGGCAGGATGATAATAGAACATTCCCTTACCCTGAGAAGCCATCCATATTCCATTGGTCGAATCCCTCTTGATTTGTAGTATTTCCACGGGGGAATATATTTCCTTTTCAAATCCTGCCAGTACTACAGGATTAGACTCATATGATTCCTTGTTAAGAAACTTCAAACCATTTGTTGAACCCAGGAGGTAATAATCACTGTTCCAATTAAAAAAATGACGAATGCCAGCTTCTTCACCAGACTGATCTATAATTTCCAGTTTTCCTGCGGAACGGGAATAGTTAAAAAGACCTTTTTCAGTACCAATAAGAATTTGTTGATTCTTATTAGGTTGAAAGGCATATACCGGATTGTTATCTAAAATATCAAAATTAGGTATATCTTCAATGGTCATCTGGTTAAGATCCAGGTTTAAAACACCATTGAAGTAAGTTCCCAGCCATATATCATTATCTGTATGTTTTATAAGACCAAGAACATAATCGTTGGCTGTAGTTTTGGGTAAGGGAATGGTATTTATTTCATTTGACCTCCTGTCAATCAAAATGCAGTTTTTTAGTGTACTTATAAGTATATAATTTCTATCAATTTCATATACACCATGTGCATAGCTAAGAGACGGGTCTGCAGCTATTTTTTTATTTTTCCTAAAATGTATGAATCTATCCTGTGAGGGAATATAGGCTTGCACAGAATGGGTATTGGTTCCCAGCCAAAGAGTGTCATTAGTATATAGGAGGCCACGAATATGATCATCTGTGAGTCCAACACCGACCTGGTTATTTTGGGAAAATGTTTTCATGCTATAACCATTAAACCTGTTAAGTCCGTCTTCTGTTCCTGCCCAGAGATAACCGTTTTCATCAAAATCAAATTGGAGAACGTTGAGTTGAGAAAGTCCTTGCTTCTGTGCGATGTGAGATACAGTTATGGTATCGAGGAGGGCAAGCCCGGATTCCTGGGACCATCCGGTTAGAGTAGATATAACGCAAAAAATTACAAGTATAGGTTTACCCATTCTAAAGGTTTGGAAGCTTTAAAACTAATTATTTGAGAGTAAAATTTACAAAAACTTTAAGAAATTTCCATAAAATCAACATTTGAAAACGGCCATTGCAAAAACTTTATGGAGATTATATTGATTTACCAGACAATAAAAAACCCGCTAAAAAGCGGGTTAAATTATTCTAAAAGTAGGTTACTTATGATTCATCAGGATACCAATTAGCTAGAACAACTTCCACATTACTGTTGCCTTCGTTGACCAACTGTTTAAATTTTTCGACATCGGCTTTTCCATCTTGTCCGCGAAAATGATAGGGATATACTATTTCCGGTGCAAATTCTATAACAGCATCTGCTGCTGCGTCAACAGGCATGGTGTAAGGTAAGTTCATTGGTACCAGCGCGATGTCTATGTTTTGCAGATTTCTCATTTCAGGAATATCCTCTGTGTCACCGGCAATATAAAGTCGCTGGCCATCCTTTTCAAGTACATAACCATTTCCAACTCCTTTAGGGTGGTATTGCAGAGCTTCTTCGCGGAGATTGTACATTGGAATGGCTTCAATGGAGATCCCGCTTTGAGCGAGAGTCTCGCCATTACTCATAAGGGTTACTTTAGTAGCCAGGGAATCGGGTAGTTCATCTTTTACAGCTTGTGGGGCAATGATTGAGATATTTCCAAGATTTAGTCCCGCAAGGGTTTCTGCGTCCAGGTGGTCGCCATGAGTATGGGTGATCAATACCATATCTGGCTCATCCATTCCGTCAAAGGCTTCGGCACCTCCCACCGGGTCGAGGTAAATAGTGGTCTCTCCCCAATTAATTACAGCCGTAGCGTGAGAAATTGGATTAATATCGATTTCGGAAATATCAGCAGTGGCTTCCGTATCTCCTTCCATAACGTCTTCCCCGGTAACGGCAGGAATTGCCCGTTTTTCATCCTTACAGGAAAACGTAATAACAGTGACTATAAAAAGTAGTAAAATTCGTTTCATAATTTTCAGTTTGGTTAAAACTAATTAAAACTGAAACTTTTCGCCATCAGTTTAATAGTACTTTAAGAAAGCAGAAGCTCCATTTTAATGTCTCCCCGGGCATAAGGGTTGTTCTCACCTATGGGAATTTCCTTAAAACCAGATTTTTTATAGATGTGGATTGCGTTTTCTAATTTTCGGTTTGAAAAAATAATAAGCTTTTTCCAGCCTCTGCCGAGGGCGAATTCAAGAGTATGCTGCATGAGCTTTTGACCAATCCTCTTTCCTTGTGCGGCCGGCCTAACGGCCATTTTGGTTAATTCAAAAATCCCGTCCTCAATTTTCATTAAAGCAACTGTGCCAATTATCTTTTCGTCCTCCCGGACAAAAAAAATAGTGCCTCCGGGTTCAATAATATATTTTTCCGGTTTTCCCAGTACCTCTTCATCATGAGGCTCTACCCAAAAATATTTTTCAAGCCATTCAACATTAAGTTGTTTGAAGTCTTTTGCGTATTTAGGTTCAAATGAAATTATTTCCATGTATTAGCTCCCGATTTCCTTTTTTTGCCAGGGCCATTTGCCCTCAAGTTCTACCTGTAAAGAAAGGCTTAAAAATGTTCTTATAAGTACAATTACCCCAAGAACCAGTACATTTTCCATAGTAGGCGCAGTACTAACTGTAGCAATAATGTCTCCCGCCACAAGAAATTCAAGGCCTAATAAAATAGCTTTTCCAAGATCATGACGAAAAGTTCGGTAGCTGCTGCCATCTTCATGTTGGTCGAAAAAATATCTCCAAAGGGCGAAAAAAGGACCAAAGACCATTACCAATACTCCCGCAACTTCAATGATAAGGGCGGCCCATTCAACGTAATATTGTACAGTTTCATGCATGTGTTTTCTCTTTTATAAAATCCAATACCAGGTAACTCAAAGCTTTTCCGGTAGAATAATTTGAAATTGCTACTGCTTCACAAATGTGAAGATAACAACAATTTATTTCTTTGGCCACTTCCTTTATGAGGGCTCTTGCTTCCTCCAGGTTAAGACCCGATGGAGAAACTGCACTGCTGGGGAAATTTGCGATTGCATCACAATCCAGTTCCAGTCCAAATTTCTCCTTTTTTACGAAATCCAGATTCTCTTTAAATGCCGCTGGGCGCTGCTGCTTCGGAAGCTCTTCCAGCAAGCTGTGATGAAGTGCTTCGGAAGCATTCATTTCATCGAAAATGTACTGTGGCGTGTAGTTTTGGTGTAGTCCAAATACAGAATATTTCTCTAAAAAGCCATTTTTGAGTGCATAGCTGAAGCCGTTCCCGCTATGACGATGCTCCAGTCTTCGAAGATCGGTATGAGCATCAATGTTCAGAACGTTTATGCGGTGACCAAAAGCTTCGGAGGCACCTTTTAGGTTTCCGTAGGCATTGTTATGGCCTCCACCAATTATCACCGGAAATTTTCCTGCTGAAATGACATTTTTGACTACCTCACTTACTGCGGAATCCAACCGTTCCACTAGATCGCCCAGCTTCTGAACATAATTAGGATCTGACACATCAATATTTCCTGCCTTTTGCATTAATTCTGAAGTATTTATCTCACCCAGCAGCAAAATATTTTCTCCTGAATTGTGTTGATTTTCCTGAACATTGAGAAAAACTTTTAAAAATGCTTCCCAAGCATTGGAAGTTCCGGGATTGCCGTAGTTTGCCCGCACCCCTATATCTTCGGGGATGCCAAAAATGACAAATTCTGCTTCCGTTTTTTCAAGGTCTTCCAGATTTGTGGCGAGCTTAATTTTTTCTCCCAGTTTTGTTTCCCCCGGCCTGGGAGAAAACATAGTGGAAAGCTGCCTTTCAGAATAAAATTTCAGCCGACTCATTTAATCTTTTTTCCGTTTATGTAAATCGAGTCGATATGGTTGGTACCAAAGGAGTAAGGCATGAATCCATAAGATGGGATCTCATCTGTAAGGATAAGGTTTGCGGCTTTTCCTTTGGTTATACTACCATGGGTGTCGAGGATATTCATTGCGTAAGCTGCATTAATGGTGGCAGCATTAATAGCTTCTTCAGGATTCATTTTCATCTTTATACAAGCCAGTGAGATCACGAGGTTCATGTTCCCGTTTGGCGTGCTCCCGGGATTGTAATCTGTGGCCAGGGCGAGTGGTAAACCGGCGTTGAGTATTTCTCTTGCAGGTGTATAAGGAATCCCCAGGAACAGCGAGCAGGAGGGAAGTGCCACAGGAATGGTATCACTGTCTTCTAAAGCGTCAAGATCATCGGGTTCCATCACTTCCAAATGATCTACCGAGAGCGCTTTATGCTCCACAGCGGTTTTGATACCGCCAATCGAATTAAACTGGTTGACGTGTATTTTTGGTGTAAGACCGTATTTTTGACCCGCCTCCAGAACCCTATGAGTATCTTCCACTGAAAAATAGCCTTTTTCACAGAAAATATCCACGAACTCAGCCAGCCCCTCGTCAGCGATCTTTGGCATCATTTCCTTAATAAGCAGGTCCAGATAACCGTCTTTATCATCTTTGTATTCGGGCGGAATCGCATGTGCTCCTAAGAAAGTGGCTTTTATGGGCAGATCGTAGTTTTGTTTTAATTTCCTTATTACCCTTAGCATCTTCAACTCTGCTTCGGTAGTTAAACCATAACCCGATTTTATTTCAATTGCAGTGGTTCCCATCTTGATCACCTCCTCAAGACGTTTAGCCGATTGCAGGTAGAGATCATCTTCAGAAGTTTCCTGTAGCTTTTTTGCCGAATTGAGGATACCTCCGCCTTTTTCGGCTATTTCCTCATAAGTTAGTCCGTTAATTCGATCTATGAACTCCTGTTCGCGATTTCCGGCATAAACAAGATGAGTATGAGAGTCGTTCCAGCCCGGCAGCAGGAATTTTCCGGAGCCATCAATTTCAGAAACTCCTTCAAAAAAGGGCAAATCCTGCATCTTTCCGAAGTCCGCAATTTTACCGTCCTCTACAAGTAACCAGGCATCGTCAATTACCGGGAGCTCCTTCATTTCGCTGCCTTTTAGAGGCTTAAGAGTTTCCTCCCGAACCTGGATAAGTTGTTTAATATTCTTAAAGATGGTTTTCATAACGTAAAGATAGGAAAGTGTTGAGAATTCACAGGGTTTGCCAATGAGGAGCTTCAAAAATGCTATTTTTGATACCCCGTCTTTTTCAGTATTTATTTTTACCTTAGAGGAAGAAATTTTCCTTAAAATATGACTCAGAAAAAACCCGGTTTAAATACTATTTGTACCCATGTTGGGGAGGTGAAAGATGAACAGTTTAAAGGAGCGGTATCTCCGCTTTATATGTCTACTTCCTATGCCTATGAAGATGTGGAAGTGAAACGTTACCCCCGTTACTTTAACACTCCCAATCAACGTGCGCTTGCACAGAAAATGGCAGCGCTGGAACATGGGGAGGCTGCTCTTATCTTTGGAAGCGGAATGGCTGCAGTGAGCACAGCACTATTTGCTTTTTTAAAGAAGGGGGATCATGTGGCGTTGCAAAGAACACTTTACGGTGGCACCAGTAATCTTGTGGTGGAGGAATTTGAAAAATTCGGGATCGAGTATTCTTTTGCGAAAGATCTTTCTGCTAAGGCTTTTGAAAATGAAATTAGAGAGAATACTAAAGTGATCTATATTGAGACACCTTCTAATCCTTTGCTTACGATAACAGATATTGAAGCAGTTGCAAAACTGGCAAAGCAACATGGGCTGGTGAGTATGATCGATAATACTTTTGCTTCCCCGGTAAACCAGAACCCCATTGACTTTGGCATTGATGTGGTGATACATTCGGCTACCAAATATATGGGCGGACATAGCGATATACTTGCGGGAACTGTGATTTCTTCTGAAGAAAAGATCGACAGGATCTTTCAACTAGCCAAAAACTTCGGCGGAAGCCTTAGTGATTTTACCGTATGGCTATTGGAACGCAGTCTCAAAACCATGGGACTGAGAGTAAAAGCCCAGAATGAAAACGCTCAAAAAATGGCTGAATTTCTCGAAAATAATGAGCTGGTGAAGAAAGTGTATTATCCCGGCCTCCCGTCGCATGAAGGACATGAGCTGGCAAAGAAACAAATGCACGGTTTTGGCGGGATGATGTCTTTTGAACTTAAAGATCTGGATTCTGAAGCATTTATGAAGTACCTGAAGTTGATCAAACCTTCTATGAGCCTTGCAGGAGTAGAATCAACCATTCTTTCTCCTACCAAGACTTCTCATGCTTTGTTAACTCCTGAAGAAAGAGCAGAACAGGGGATAGGTGATAATTTGATGAGGTTTTCTGTAGGGATAGAAGAGCCTGAAGATCTCATTGCTGATATTGAACAGGCATTGGAAGAAACGAGAAAGGATATGCTGGATGTACGTTTGTAAAAGAGCCAAGAAACAAGAGCCAAGAATCAAGACAAAAAATATGAGCTCCAGAGGAGCGATATATTTATAGAAGAAAAGCATCAAGAAATAAAAGCTCCGGAGGAGCGATATATTTTAGTGATCAGTGATCAGAGAATAAAAAATATTTGTGAAGTCGTGGCTATTTTAGGCCTGGAGGAAAAAAGAAATAAGAAAAAATGAAATTAGATATACTAGCCGTTGGTTCTCACCCCGATGATGTGGAACTAAGTTGTTCTGCAACTCTGGCTAAAGAAATTTCCAGAGGAAAAAAGGTTGGAATCCTCGACCTTACCAGGGGCGAATTGGGAACCAGGGGTACTGCAGAAATAAGAGAAAAAGAAGCTGCCGATGCAGCAAAAATTCTGGGTGTTTCTATGCGTGAGAACCTGGAATTCAGTGATGGGTTTTTTACGAATAATGTAGCCCACCAGCTTGAGATCATTAAAGTCCTTCGAAGGTATAAACCGGAACTGGTGTTGTGTAACGCAATTGATGACCGTCATATTGACCATGGTAAAGGTGCCAAGTTAGTAGCCGATGCCTGCTTTTTAAGCGGACTGCGAAAGATTGAAACTATCTTTAACGGCAATTCCCAGCATGCCTGGCGGCCTAAAAATGTATTTCACTACATACAGTGGAAGAATTTAACTCCGGATGTGGTTGTTGATGTCACTGGCTTTATGGATAAGAAAATGGAATCTGTAAAGGCTTATCGCTCGCAATTTTGGGATGAAGAAAGTAAGGAGCCGGAAACTCCTATTTCAAGTAGTAATTTTTTTGACAGCATCACCTACAGAGCCAGGGATTTAGGACGACTTGTCAATGTGGAATATGCTGAAGGATTTAACGTAAACCGTCATGTGGCGGTAGATTCCCTGTTTGATCTTATATAAAAAATTAGATTTTTTTCTTTTGTAGAAGAAAGGATTTATACTACATTTGCATCCGATTAAAATGGTGGTTGTAGCTCAGCTGGTTAGAGCGCTGGATTGTGGTTCCAGAGGTCGCCGGTTCGAACCCGGTCTTCCACCCGGAAAGCTTCTTGTGAAAACGAGAAGCTTTTTTTGTTTCATAAACTTTGTTGAGAAGAAAATAGAGGGTGAGAAGCCTGTCCTGAGGGAGGCGAAGCCGATTCGAAGGGAACAGGTCTTCCACCCAGAAAGCTTCTTGTGAAAATGAGAAGCTTTTTTTTTGGAAAATTTTTGAGAAGACGATAGAGGGTGAGAAGCCTGTCCTGAGTCCCTCGACATCCCTCGGGATAAACTTTGACGAAGGGAACCCGGTCTTCGACCCGGAAAGCTTCTTGTGAAAACAAGGAGCTTTATGTATGTCCATTTCCAGTAGAAGAATGAAAACAGGTTCCGTCTTATCAGCCCAAAAAACAAAAACCTAACAGGTTTTTAAGACCTGTTAGGTTTGGGATTGTTATGGCATTTGATAAAGAATTATTCTCCCGAGTCTGTCAAAGTGGGTTTATCAACATAAGGGCGGGTATCGCGATTTGCTATCTCCCAGGCAGTAAGGAAAATTAACTTTGCTCTTTTCTCCAGAAGGTCATATTCAATTTTGTCCGGTGTATCGGTCGGACGGTGATAGTCTTCATGTACTCCGTTAAAGTAAAATATGATAGGGATATCGTTTTTGGCAAAGTTGTAGTGGTCACTTCGGTAATAGAACCTGTTTGGATCATTTTCGTCATTGTAAGTGTAGTCGAGGTTGAGGTTAATATATTTTTCGTTCACTTCTTCACTCAGGTTATGAAGTTCTGTACTGAGTTTATCACTTCCAATTAGATATACATAGTCACCCGCGCTCTCCATGTCAGTTCCGATACGTCCAATCATATCAATATTTAAGTTGGCCACTGTGTTTGCCAATGGAAAAACGGGATTTTCAGAATAAAATTTAGAACCTACCAAACCTTTTTCTTCCCCTGTCACATTAAGAAACAAGATAGATCGCTTAGGAACAAAACCGTCTTCCTGTGCTTTTTTAAAGGCTTCAGCAATTTCCAGAATTGCAACTGTGCCCGAGCCGTCATCATCGGCCCCGTTGTAAATATTCCCTTCATCATCAATCCCAACATGGTCATAATGAGATGAAATAACCAGCACCTCTTCAGGTTTACTGCTGCCCTGAATATAGGCTAAGACATTTTCTGTATCCTTCACAGTTTCGCGAGTGAAATAGCTACCGGGAACTTCCTGGTAATAGTCATTCTCACCCAAAGGAGAAGCAATGTCCAGACTTTGGTATTCTTTTTTGAGGTACTCGGCAGCCATTTTTTGTCCGGGTTCTCCAGTTTCCCTTCCCTCGAATTCATCACTGGCAAAAATGTATAGGTGGTCCTTTAGTTCTTCAGCAGTAATAGTGTTGGCATATTCCATAGGATTTGCTTCGGAAATATCCCGGGGTGGCTGTGCTTTACAGCTTATGAGACTCACTACAAGAGAAAATAATATTATTTTTTTCATGTTTAAATTCAATTTTTTAGATAAAGTTGGCAAGATAAGAGATTTAATAGAATTCTGGTTTTAAATCTATTTTGACTCATGTTTTTTTATTGAATATTCATTCTTTTTGCTAGAAAATAAACCAGATTAATTGTATTTTTAAGTAGTTGTTGTAAATATCTGGCCGATGAAAAGTGATGTCCCCGTTTCCGAAATTATGACGAAAAATATCCTGCGTCTTTCCCTGTCCGACAATCTTTCGACGGCAGAAGCTCTTATGAAGAAGAACCACATAAGACATTTACCGGTGGTGGAGAAAGAACGGATTGTAGGAATGGTAAGTCTGAATGATTTGCTGCGTATTTCCTTTGCAGATGCCGTTGATGTAGATGGGGGAGACATTGAAACTACAATTTATGATATGTTCACAATCGAACAGGTTATGACAAAAAAGGTGGAGTATATATCTTCTGAACATACAGTAACCGAAGCTGCCGAGTTATTTTTACATCACGAGTTTCATGCCCTGCCCGTTGTGGACGATGATTGTCTTACAGGGTTAGTTACTACAACAGATGTGATCAAATTTTTTCTAAGTAATCAATAGAGACCAAAATAAAAAAGTGAGAAGAGTGTTGTAGGGGGCTACTCTTCTCACTTGTAGTGCCTAAAGGCATATTATTGTTCCTCAAAATAAGCCATTTATTATAATAAATGCAGCCGGACAAGGTTGGTTTAACCTGCATTTAACAGAAGTTGTAGGAACTTTCTATCTGTTTATCTGTAGACATCTAAAGTATCTCTCTCGCTTTGATCTTTTTTATCAAAAAGCCTTTCTTTAATTTCCTTTTTCTTTACTGATTTTTTGTGTTTCATATAAGACCGCAGGAGAAAGTACAGACCAACAGAGTAAAAGACATTATCGATGTACTTGAATTTATCAAGATCAACAAAATAAATTCCGAATAAAAGCAGATCAGAAACCGTAAGTCCCATAACCGCTATAAAAAGGAATGCAGAAACATCTTGGCAAAGCGAATACTGTAGAAAAAGGCACTTAAAACTAAAATGAGAATTAGGAATCCGTTGGTGTAGAAAAGCAACCTTAGCCAATTATTATCTATGCTTTGATTAAAGTATTCTTCCAGTAAAAAAAGGATTAATGTGTTTATTAGAAAGAATAATAAAATGGACAGGATATCAATTTTAGAAACCTTCGGAACCTTTATTTCCCTTAATGTGAGAAAAACAAGGATGGAGATAGAAAAAATGTGTAAAACATAATAACCGGCTATGATAATTAAGGACTCCCAGAAAACCAGTAGTAAATCGCACAAGAACAGTAGTAAGAACACGGCCAGACCATAAAAGTTCCTGGAGGTAAAAATTTTTAGAGCAAAAAGAAGAAAAATTCCTGAAGTTCCTAAACGGAGCCATTGATTAGCTATGATTTCAAACTGCAAAGAAGCCAAACTAAAAATTAGGATAACGGCAGCAACAATGGACAACAGTGTCTTGAAATTCATATTAAAATCTTCCAGACAAAACTATGAACTAATTTGCATGCTTTAAACCATTCAGAACATTTTCTACGTAAAACATTTATTCTTAACCGATTCTTACAATTTGTTAGATATTACTACTATAAGCATTACTATGTATTTAATAAAGCAATACGATACCTCAGATTCTTTTGTAGTCATTTTAGTCTCGCCTTACTGATGAAGTACACCTATTTTTTCCTTTAACTTATTATTATAAGCCGAAGGACAAATTGTACTACAGTGAAAAATAGGGAGATAGAAACCATGAAGGTCAGAGGTTCATTTGGAAAAGAATATTCTTTAAAATCAACTGAATTCCTCCGATTTAAAAAAATCAATATTTTGAGTTTTATTTGAAAAAGCTTTTTATATTTGCAACCGCTAAGGAGAAATGGCAGAGTGGTCGATTGCGGCAGTCTTGAAAACTGTTGAGGGTAACACCTCCGGGGGTTCGAATCCCTCTTTCTCCGCAAATGAAAACCCGTAACGAAAGTTGCGGGTTTTTTCCATTTCAGGAGACTTATAAAGTTCGCTTTTGAAAGACAAAAGGCTAAAAAGCTCAGCAATAGCAAGGTTAATGTTTCTTACCAGGTTTCCCTCTGATCACCTCAGGGCCGTTACACCTTCTCAGCTAATTTTTTTAGTTGATTCCAGACCCACTATAGCTACGTAGTTGGTAAAGCTTAAAAGAAAATATACTTATAGACAGATATTTTTATTTGTTATTCCCACAGTATTAGATATATTTGTCCTTAGTTCATTTTTTATTAAACTGTTATCAAGAAAGGTTGAGGGATTAGACCCTGTGAAGCCTTAGCAACCCTCCTTTGGAGAAGGTGCTACGTTCTACCACGCCCAAGTGGATAGATAACTAAAGAATTCTTCCCCGTCTTCTTTTTTGATAGCCATATAGCGCAAACTAATGTCAAAAATAGAAGAGATACTCTCACAAAAAATATTGATCCTTGATGGTGCCATGGGTACCATGCTGCAGGAATATAAATTTACCGAAGAAGATTTCCGCGGAAAACGTTTTGCCGACTGGCCTGTTTCCCTTAAAGGAAATAACGATCTTCTTTCCATAACACAACCAGAAGCTATTGCTGCAATCCACCGGAAATATTTTGATGCCGGTGCAGATATAGTCGAAACCAATACATTTTCGGGAACTACCATTGCAATGGCCGATTATGAAATGCAGGACCTGGTCTATGAACTTAATTATGAATCTGCCAGGATTGCGAAAGAAGTGGCTCAGGAAGTAACTCTCGAAAATCCTGAAAAACCCCGTTTTGTGGCCGGTGCCATTGGCCCCACAAATAAAACTGCCAGCATGTCGCCAGAGGTGAACGACCCGGGATTCAGGGCGATTACTTTTTCCGAATTGTCTGCTGCCTACAAAGAACAGGCAAAAGCTTTGATTGATGGGGGAGTGGACGTATTACTGGTGGAGACTGTTTTTGATACTTTAAATGCTAAAGCCGCACTTTTTGCAATAGAAGAACTGAAGGAGGAGCTAGCTGTTGATGTTCCGGTGATGATTAGTGGGACAATTACAGATGCTTCAGGAAGAACCTTAAGCGGGCAAACTGCTGAAGCTTTTCTTATTTCCATCTCTCACATTCCGCTCCTTAGCGTGGGCTTCAACTGTGCGCTTGGTGCTAAACAACTCACTCCGCACCTTGAGGTCCTGGCCCAAAAAACAGATTATGGAGTTTCGGCTTATCCTAATGCTGGTCTGCCCAACGCTTTTGGTGAATATGATCAAAGTCCGCGGGAAATGGCAGAGCAAATAAGGGATTATCTGTCCCGTGGGCTAGTCAATATTCTGGGTGGTTGCTGCGGAACAACTCCAAAACACATTAAAGCTATTGCTGAAATAGCAAAAGAGTATAAGCCACGACAATTCAGAAAAAATTTGAGCCAAACTGAAACAGAATAGAAAAATGATCGAAGGAAAAAATACATCAAAAGACACACTTTTAAGAGGTAATGAGAAGAGGTATTTGAAACTTTCAGGTCTGGAACCGCTGGTCATCACCCCCGACTCAAATTTTGTAAATATTGGAGAACGAACTAACGTTGCCGGTTCAAAAAAATTCCTAAGGCTAATTAAGGAGGAAAAGTACGATGAAGCACTTTCTGTAGCACGCGACCAGGTTGAAGGTGGAGCACAGATCCTGGATGTGAATATGGACGACGGCCTTATTGAAGGGAAAGAAGCCATGGTCAAATTCCTGAATCTCATAGTAGCCGAACCGGATATCGCCCGAATTCCAATCATGATTGATAGCTCCAAATGGGAAATTATCGAGGCAGGGCTCCAGGTAGTGCAGGGAAAGTGTGTGGTCAATTCTATTAGTTTAAAAGAAGGTGAGGAGGAATTTTTAACTCATGCAAAAAAAATAAAACGCTATGGAGCGGCCGTGGTGGTGATGGCCTTTGACGAAGTAGGACAGGCAGACAATTACGAACGAAGAATAGAAATTGCGAAAAGGTCTTACGATCTTCTTACTCAGAAAGCCAAATTACCACCTGAAGATATAATTCTTGATCTAAACATCTTTCCGGTAGGTACTGGAATGGAGGAGCACCGGCGCAATGCAATAGATTTTATAGAAGCCACACGTTGGGTAAAAGAAAACCTTCCGCATGTAAACCTGAGCGGTGGAGTAAGTAATGTTTCCTTCTCTTTCCGTGGAAATGATCCTGTACGGGAAGCAATGCATTCTGTATTTCTTTATCACGCTATAAAAGCCGGTATGAATATGGGAATTGTAAATCCGGCACTCTTGGATGTTTATGATAATATTCCAAAGGATCTGCTTGAACATGTGGAAGATGTGATTCTTGATCGCAGGGATGATGCTACAGAACGACTGCTGAGTTTCGCTGAAACTGTGGTAGGAACAGCAAGGGAAAGCAAGACAGACCTTTCCTGGAGGGAAAAGCCGCTACAGGACCGAATTACTCATGCTTTGGTGAAGGGAATTGATGAATATATTGTGGAGGATGTCGAAGCCGCGAGGGAAAATTCCTCCCGAACTTTAGATGTAATTGAAGGGCCTCTCATGACCGGAATGAATGTAGTAGGAGATCTGTTTGGCAGCGGTAAAATGTTCCTGCCCCAGGTGGTAAAGTCGGCAAGGGTAATGAAAAGAGCAGTAGCACACTTGCTACCTTATATTGAGGAGGAGAAAGCGAAGCTTAACTTATCTGATTCCGACGGAGAGCAAAAAAAGTCCGGAACCGGAGGCGCCGGCAAAATCCTTCTCGCCACGGTAAAAGGGGACGTACACGACATAGGGAAAAATATTGTGAGCGTAGTATTGGCCTGTAACAATTATGAGATCATTGACCTGGGGGTTATGGTTCCGCCAGAGAAGATCATTGAAACCGCTAAAGCCGAAAATGTTGATGCAATTGGCCTTAGCGGGCTCATCACACCTTCTTTGGATGAGATGGCTTTTCTTGCCAAAGAAATGGAACGGCAGGGATTCGTGGTGCCGTTATTGATTGGTGGCGCCACTACTTCAAAGGCCCATACGGCTGTTAAAATCGATCCTCAGTATAGCAAAACGGTGGTTCATATTAATGACGCCTCGAGGGCTGTAACCGTGGTGGGAGACCTGCTTAAGGAAGAAACCAGGCAGAAATATATGGCCGATCTTAAAACTGAATACGACACCTTCAGAAAAAACTTTAAAAAGAGAGGTAAGAGAAAGGAATATCTCAGCATTGCTGAAGCACGAGAGAACAAATATAAGATCAATTGGGAAAATTCTGAAATTTTTAAACCTAACAAGCCGGGAGTGCAGGTAATTGAAGATCTCGAGCTTGAGAAACTGGTATCTTTTATTGACTGGACACCTTTCTTTAGAAGTTGGGAGTTACATGGGAAATTCCCAGCTATTTTGACCGATGACGTGGTAGGAGAGCAGGCGACTTCCTTATTTAATGATGCTAAGGAACTGTTGAAAAAAATAATAAAGGACAAGCTTTTGACCGCCAAAGCGGTATACGGACTTTTTCCCGCGAACACAATAAATGATGATGATATTGAGGTTATTGCTGAAAAAGCAGGTGCCAAAAATGTCATTTTCAGAACCCTTCGGCAGCAGCTGAGTAAATATGAAGGGAAACCCAATTTTGCCCTGGCGGATTTTATCGCACCCAAAGAAACGGGAATTCAGGATTATATAGGATGTTTTTGTGTGACTACTGGTTTCGGAACCGATGAGTTGGCCAGTAAATTTGAAAAGGATTATGACCAGTACAATTCAATTTTAATTAAAGCCCTTTCAGATCGTCTTGCCGAAGCTTTTGCCGAATATTTACATAAGCAGATTCGAACAGAGGATTGGGGTTACGCTCCTAATGAAGAACTTAGCAATGATGAATTAATTAAGGAAAGCTATAAGGGAATTCGTCCCGCACCGGGGTATCCAGCCTGCCCCGATCACCTTGAAAAATTGACTCTTTGGGAGCTTCTAAAAGTGGAAGAGAGAATAGGAGTGAAGCTCACAGAAAGTCTTGCCATGTGGCCTGCTGCCAGTGTTAGTGGATATTATTTTGCGCATCCTGAAGCCCGGTACTTTGGTGTAGGTAAGATTACCAAAGACCAGGTAGAGGATTTTGCCAAAAGAAAAGAAATTGGATTCGAGGTAGCCGAAAAATGGCTCAGTCCTTCAATTGCAGATGAATAAGATTAAATCCAAATCTTCAGAAAGATAGAATAATTTATAAAATGAAAATAACCGAACATTTAGCTGCTTCAAAGAATAAAACCGTTTTCTCTTTTGAAATTCTACCCCCTCTAAAAGGTCAAAATATTCAGTCAATTTTTAATGGAATTGATCCATTAATGGAATTTAATCCCCCCTTTATTGATGTTACCTATCACCGTGAGGAGTATGTTTATATAGAGCGGGCAAAGGGTCTGCTTGAAAAAAGAGTGGTACGTAAACGTCCCGGAACGGTAGGAATATGTGCAGCTATCCAGAGTAAATATAAAGTAGACGCAGTTCCACACATCTTATGCGGCGGATTTTCAAAAGAAGACACAGAAAATTTTCTTGTTGATCTCGATTTCCTGGGAATAAAAAATGTCATGGCACTTCGTGGAGATGCCGTTAAAAGTGAGATTTATTTTACTCCCGATCCTCAGGGGCACAACTACGCAAATGAATTAGTTGAACAAATAACCGACATGAATCGGGGGAAATTTCTGGATGAGGCTCTTGAAAACAGCCATAATACCGACTTCTGTGTTGGTGTGGCAGGTTATCCTGAAAAACACATGGAAGCGCCCAGTCTTGAAAAAGATATTCAGCGGCTTAAAGCTAAAATTGAGGCAGGGGCCGAATACGTGGTAACCCAAATGTTTTTCGACAACGAAAAATTTCTGAATTTTGAAAAGCGCTGCCGGGAAAGCGGAATAGAAGTTCCAATTATCCCCGGACTCAAACCCATTGCCACTAAAAAACAGCTCTCCCTCATCCCACACAGGTTCCACATAGACCTGCCAGATGAACTTACGCGGGAGGTGGAAAAATGTAAAGACAACAACGAGGTTCGCCAGGTAGGAATTGAATGGTGCATAAAACAGAGTAAAGAATTGGTTGCAGCCGGTACTCCGGTACTGCATTATTATTCTATGGGAAAGAGTTCTAATATTAAAGCAATTGCCTCAGAGATTTTTTAAATTAAAATTTAGGACAAAAAGAGGCGCCAAAAATGACATTTTTGACACCTCTTTTTTTGTTGTGTAATCTTTAAAAGAAGTTGTTTTCCCGGTACAGGTGGAAAATTTTTTCTCTCATTCATTAGATGATTTTTGTCAATATTTTTTTCCGGAAAGAATGCGAAATTGAGATGGTTTTTCAAACCTCTCAAAAATGAGAAATTTCAGGACAATTTCTGTTTTATCTGTACTAACCGCAATTTTTGGAGCGGTTGCAGCTGCTACCGGAATCTTTTATACTTCCGGAGGAGAATCATATCTCTACGAATCCATCAGGGGACAGGAAATTGAGATCTACGGCCGCGGACTTTACCAACACATGTCTTCTGAGGTTGCTGTACAGGGAATCGCTCATGATTACGTTATTCTGTTCCTTGGAGTTCCCGCTCTATTAATATCAACTTACCTTCTGAAAAAGGGAAATTTAGCGCGTATTTTATTTCATGCGGGACTTCTTAAATTTTTCTTTCTCACCTATCTTTTCTACATCAATATGGGAATGTACAATGCTATGTTCCTTGTTTATGTACTTGCCACTTCAACCTCTTTTTTTGCTCTTGCATTAAGCCTTACAAATGTGGATATCCAGAATATAAAAAGGAAGTTTCATTCCGGGCATTATAGAAAAATTATTGGTGGTTTTCTAATTCTTGTGTCTTCGGCTATTGGTCTGCTTTGGTTGCAAATAATTGTGACTCCGATACTCGATGGCAGTATAATTCCTCCATCAGTAGAACATTATACCAGCCTTACCGTGCAGGGACTTGACCTTTCCATCTTTTTACCTATAGCATTTGTTGGAGGATTTTTACTTATTAAGGATAGGAATTGGGGTTATTTAATGTCTGCTGTCACCCTGGTGTTTCTTTGTTTCCTGATGACTGCTCTGGTGGCTAAAATAATTGCGATGGCAATAACGGGAGTGAATGTAGTGCCGGTGATATTTGTAATACCCACATTTTTGGTCCTTTCAGTTATCTGCAGTTTTATGTTTTTCCGACGAATGAGGCCCGAACAAAAGGGGAGAACCTATTCTGCAAGTTCGATCCAGACCGGCACATGATCACTTGTTTTTTCCCAGCCTCTCACATCATGGTCAATTCCGGCAGCTTTTAACCGGTCATTAAGATCCGGACTTAGTAAAAAGTGGTCAATACGCAATCCTGCATTTCTTTGGTAAGCATTTCTAAAGTAATCAAAAAAAGTATAGATGGTTTCCTCGGGATAAATTTTCCGAATAGCATCTGTCCATCCTTGTGCCACGAGATTATGGAAAGCCTCCCGGACTTCCGGTCGAAAAAGGGCATCATTCACCCATCTTTCAGGTTTATAGACATCCTTTTCTGTAGGCATGACGTTGTAATCTCCGGTAAGTACAACGGGAACATCATGCTCCAGTAGCTCTTTGGCTCTTTTTGAAAGGCGTTCAAACCACCTTAATTTATAATCGAATTTTGGACCTGGAGCAGGATTTCCATTTGGGAGATAAAGGCAGCCAATCACAACGTCGTTTATAACTGCCTCCAAATAGCGGCTCTGTATATCTTCAGGATCTCCTTCCAGGCCCCGGCTCATTTCCTGGATCTCGAGATTTTCTTTTGCCAGTATAGCTACTCCGTTCCAGCGCTTTTGTCCATGCCAGATTGCCTTATACCCTGTTTTTTCAATCTCCGTCTTTGGAATTTTTTCATCCGGTGACTTTAATTCCTGAAGGCAAACGACATCTGGGCTAGATTCTTTCAGCCACCTAAGCACTACGGGGAGCCTTGCATTTATACCATTTACATTGTAAGTGGCTATTTTCACTGCAGGGGCTCAAGCTTAAGGATAAGACCATTGTCCTCATCTGTAAGTACCCACAGGTTACCGTCGGGTCCTTCTTCCACATCCCTTATTCTTTCATTCAGCGGAATACGTTCCACTTCTTCTGCCTGTCCATTGTTCACCTGTACTCTAACAAGACCGGAAGATGTAAGCCCGCCTATAAACATGCTTCCTTTCCATTCCGGAAAGCTGTCTCCATTGTAAAAGGCCATTCCCGATGGAGAAATTGTTGGTGTCCATACGATTTCGGCATCAGCAAACTCCGGTCGGGTAGTGGGATCGGGAATTTTGCTGCCATCATAGTTGTCACCCCAGCTCACCACGGGCCATCCATAATTGTTTCCGGCTTCGGCTATCTGTAGTTCATCTCCACCTAAGGGACCAAATTCGGCTATCCAAAGTTCCCCTGTTTCTGGATGAAGAGCTGCACTTTCTATATTTCTATGCCCGTAAGACCAAATCTCGTCAAGGGCATTTGGATGATCAAATGTTGGATTGGCTTCAGAAGCAGTTCCATCTTCATTCAGGCGGACTACCGTACCCAGATGACTGGAAAGATCTTGTGCGGGTTCAAACTTAAACCTTTCGGCAAGGGTGAGAAAAATATCATTTTCGGGAGTAAATACTATGCGTCCCCCAAAATGGTTGGGACCTTCAACCGCCGGTTCCATTTTAAAGATTGTTTCAAATCCCTCCAGCCGGTCATTCTGCAGTTTACCTCTTCCCAGGGCAGTTGTTGCCGTTCCATTTGGTCCGGGTTCAGAAAAGGAAACGTAGACCATCTGGTTCTCCTCAAAATCAGGATGAAGCGCTATGTCTAACATTCCGCCCTGGCCTTCTGAGAAAACTTCAGGGGCACCTTCTAATGGTTCTGAAACAATAGAATTCTTCAAAATGCGAATAGTTCCTGCACGCTCGGTGAATATTAGCCTTCCGTCAGGTAAAAAAGCCATTCCCCATGGGTGATTCAGGCCTTCAGCTACTTTTATAATTTTAACACCGCCGGCATCTGTCTTTACAGTACCCTTAATATTTTGAGCTACCGCTGCAATGCTGAATAGCAGCATTATAAAAATTGTGATTCCCAGGTTATGAAATTTGGGCAAATCATATGAAATTATCCTTGTTTGTATTTCCTTTTTCATGATATCTTTTTAATGGTACCTATGTAAGATATAAAGAGTTGATAGGCATACCAAAAGGCTTAGTAAACACTTAACAGAGGTTGTTTAAGGTTTCAGAATTTTTTGGTGAAAAAGGGTATATATGAACTTCCGCAGGTTAATAATTTTTGATTTTTTGTAGAGTCAAATATAGATGGCAGGAAGCAATTTTAATTTTTTTGAAGTATTCTAAAAATACCTGCAATCGAACCAAAACCGGAATGTACCTTGCATCAAGGCAAAACAAAAGTGGTCATAGAAAAGGGATGCTCAAAAATGACATTTTTGAGCCTGAATTTATTACGACTTTTGCTTCTTCAGGGGAATTTGTAAGGAAAATGTAGTTTCTTGTTCTGTTGATTTTACCTGGAGGGTTCCGTTGTGAGCTTTAGCAATTTCAGAGGCTATATAAAGACCAAGACCTAAACCTTTTTTATTTTCTCCATTGGGGTCTCTGTAAAATGGTTCAAAAAGATGAACCAGAGAATCTTCGGGAATCTTCTCTCCTTTGTTGGTCACCTTTAATACAAAATGATTTTTGGAAGTGACTGCAGTAACTTCCACCGGGGCCTTGAAATCGCCATGTTGGTCCGCATTACTCAATAAATTGCCGAAAAGTTGTCCAAGCCGGTCTTTATCACAGTACACTTCCTCTTCAAGCGCTATATTAAATATGATTTTTCTTTCGGCGGAATTGATTTTTATCTCATTGATCACCTTTTCAAACATGGTGACCAGGGTTCCATTATGGGATTTCCTGTTGAGGACTATACCTTCTCCCATCTTTCCTTTTGCAAAATCCAATACATTGTCAATAAGCGTTTGCATCCTGAAAGATGTAGATTTGATCATCGCTGCCTGCTTCTGCGTTAGTTCTTCTTTAGACATCTTAAGAAGAATGTCGGCACTCATTCGCACTGTAGCAATTGGATTTTTTAGGTCATGTCCCAGGATTGCAATGAACTGGTCGCGTAATTCAGCAACTTCCTGTTCCTCTTTTAGCTTTTCTTCGGCCCTGGTTATCTTATCCACGGCATCCAGATGAAAGGAAATAAGTTCGGCAAAAAGCTGAAACATTCCGGCAACTTCCGGAGTATTGATCTTTTGAGGACTAGCGTCTATGGCGCAGAGCGTTCCAAAAAACTCGCCATCTTTCCTGTAAAGAGGAACCGAAATGTAGCTTTGAATGTCGTAGATCTTTGGCGTATGATGATCGAAATAGGCCGGATCTTTTGAAACATCATCAATATATACCGCCTTCCTATGTTTCTGTACTTCGTGACAAATCGTAGTTTCTACTTTGAGTTCATCTCCCGGTTTTAGGCCAAAAGAAATTTGATCTTTTGCCGCGCAGGCGATCCAGCGATTATCGGTCACCCGAGCAATAGCCGCAAATCCCATATTTGTGGTACGACAAATTACATCCAGCAACTGGGGAATAATGGAGATTTGATTAACGGCAACTACATCGCCAGTAAAATCTTTTTTAATGATGGTCTCGATAAAGTAAGAAATTAAGTTTGTGAAAAACCAACTGGCAATTTACACTTTTTTAACATTATCTTCTAATTTATTTGTGTTAGACTTTTATTAATGTTATTTGATTACTATCAATAAAAATGGTTTTTAGACTATTTGTTATCAATTGTTTTTAGCGTTTCAAGAACGTTTTGTTCAGTTTTAAAAAGCTTTTCCCTGCACATTTTTAGAAGAAAAGAAGCCCGTTTTACTTTTGCATCCAACTCATCTATGCCAATTTCGGCAATTTCCATTTCCAGAACGATTTGTTGCAATTCGGTTAATGCCTCTGTATATGTAATTTTTGTTCCCATTATTTGTCGTTGATATTTTTAATCTCCGCGGAAGCTTTGCCCGAGAGGAATTCGGTTTCTACAAGGTCTCCCTCTGCTAAAAGGCTGGCATTGGTGATAACCTTTCCCTCTTTCCTGGTGATACTAAAACCTCTTTTGAGAATATTGGCCGGGGATAAATGTTCTACTGAAATGGCTATATTTTTTAATTCTGAACTTTCCTGTTTCAGCAAAGCCTTACTAGCTGAAAAGAGCATCTGTTGATAGAAGGAAAGGATATTTTTTTCCCTGTCAAGTGTTCTGCCGGCTAAAAATCCGAAGGAACTCGAAGCCTGTGACAGTTGCGTATGCTGTCTCTCAAAAAGCAGCATTGCGCCCGATTTTATTTTATGAGCACTCTCTTCAAGAGGTTGTGAAAAATTATGAAATTCCTGAAGTAGAAACTCCGCAATTTTAGTAGGCGTTATAAAACTTTTGTAACTAACCAGCTCACTAACGGTCTCGTTAGTGGAGTGGCCAATTCCCGTTAAGACAGGTAGCGGAAATATGGCAATTTCCTTCGCCAGGTTATAATTGTCATAACAGCTCAAGCCTATCTCGCCGCCGCCGCCTCTAATTATAGCAACTGCATCAAAGATCTTTTTATACTTCTTGATCTTTTTGAGCTGGGCATTGATAGTGGAAACTGCTCTTTCCCCTTGCAGAACAGCCGGGAAAAGTTTGTAGTGGAATTGATAACCCCAGGGATTACTGTCGATTACATTCAAAAAATCCTGGTATCCCTTGCTGCTCTCCACAGAAATAATGGCAAGGGTTTTTGGCAACTTTGGGAGGAGCGTATCTTTATTGGCTTCAAAAATGCCTTCGTCATTCAGTTTTTTTATAGCCTCGGCACGTTGTTTAGCCAGTTCCCCAAGAGTAAATTCTGGATCTATGTCCAAAATGTTCAAAGCGAGACCGTAAACCGAATGAAAAGTCACCGTCGCCTGGACAACTACAGTCATATCATCGCGAAGATCTTCATTTAAAACACTCCTAAACTTTTCATTGATTTTATCAAAGTTCGATTTCCAGATATTGCCGCGTAATTCCGCCACAATCTTACCATTACTTTTTTCAACAAGATCGGGGTAACAATGACCAGTATGAGGATAATGATTGAGTTTAACTATTTCAGCTTTTACCCATACCATCTTACTACAGTGCGTATTGATAACATTTTCAATTGCCAGAGTAAGTTTGGATAGAGGAAAGATTTGTTTAGTTGACATAGCTTGATCTTACGAGCTAAGATATTGTAAAATACGATGCCGAAAAATAATTGGTTCAAAAATGGCATTTGGACAACCTCTTCCAAAGCGTAATTAATTTAGCTGATTTGTAAATGTTGTTTTCTTATTAAAGCGGCCGGACTTCCCTTAGTGTTTTCATTATTTTTGAAAAAATTTGAAAAGGGAATTATGAGTAAAACCTCCCCACGGCTGTTTGAGCCACTTAAAATAAAATCTATTGAATTTAAGAACCGCATAGGGGTTTCACCTATGTGTATGTATAGCAGTAAAGACGGTTTTGCCAATAACTGGCATTTGGTCCACCTGGGAACACGTGCTACAGGAGGTGCAGGATTAGTAATTTCTGAAGCTACCGCGGTTTCACCCGAAGCCCGCATAACTCCCGACGATCTTGGAATATGGAAAGATGAACATATCGAAAAACTGAAGGAAATAACGGCATTTTTGGAAGATCAGGGGAGTGTGCCGGGAATTCAACTGGCTCATGCAGGTAGAAAAGCTTCAACCAGCAATCCCTGGACCGGTGGAAAATATCTTACTGAAGAGGAGGGAGGATGGGAACCGGTTGCTCCTTCGGCTATTCCATTTTTTGAAGAAAATCCTGCTCCTTTAGAACTTGATTCGACCGGAATTCAAAAGGTGATATCAGATTTTAGAGAGGCTTCAAAAAGGGCATTTTTAACAGGCTTTAAAGTTTTGGAAATTCACGCTGCCCACGGCTACTTATTGCATGAGTTTCTTTCACCACTTAGTAACCAAAGAGAAGATAGTTACGGAGGATCTTTTGAAAACCGTAGCAGACTTTTGCTGGAGGTGACAAGAGCAGTAAAAGAGGTCTGGCCAAATCATTTGCCATTGTTCGTGAGGATCTCAGCAACAGATTGGGCTGCAGGAGGCTGGAACGAAGAAGAATCCGTAAAACTTGCAAAGCTTCTAAAGCTGGAGGGAGTTGATCTTATTGATTGTTCTTCCGGGGGACTTGTGCCGAATGTTAGCATTCCTGTAACAAAGAAATACCAGGTGCCTTTTTCCGAAAAAATTAAATCTGAAGCCGGGGTTTTGTCGGCCGCAGTAGGTCTCATTACCACCCCTCAGGAAGCTGAAGAAGTGCTGGAAAAAGAGCAGGCAGATCTTATTCTGCTAGGCAGGGAATTATTGAGAAATCCCTACTTCCCTCTCGAAGCGGCTGCTGCCCTGGAGGCCGATATTAAATGGCCCAATCAATATTTGAGAGCAAAACCACGGAATTAAAAATAGTCCCGCCGGAGATTACGGCGGGACTACTCTTTAAAATTTCAATTTTTATAGAATTATCCAGTCTACCAGCGAACCTACAATGGCAATTATTATTGCCAGCCATAGAGAAGGCATAAATCCGTGAGTTTTGAAACCGCTACTAAGTTTATCTGCCAGTTCGATAATGATCGCATAAGCAATGATCCGGGTAATAAAACCAAGACCCAGGAAATAAAATATTCCAAGGGTGGCTACATTGAGTAGTACGGTGAGGATCCAACTCAAGAAAAAGCTTAGAACACCGATTAGAAGCGCAACAACAATGGCTGTTTTCCAGCCTTTAAGTTCTACTTTTGGTAACATTTTCGCTGCAATTAGAAGGACAGCGGCATCAATAATGACATGTATTAGCCAGTCAAGCATAATGGTTGGTTTTAATTATTATTCTTGGGTATCGCTTATTTTTTTTGCTTTTTTATTTAATTCGTTGACATTGGTCTGGTAGGGATTTTCCTTTAAGACCTTCGCAAGGTGGGCCATGTTGTAAACCATGTTGTACAGGTTACGGTTAGTAAAATAATGCCGGTCACCTTTTGCTTCAATATAGGCGGGGCCCGGTCCTGCTTTACCAACATAGTAGCTAAAAGCATTAACAGGTACGGTAAAACCATGTTCTGAAAGATCAAAGCAAATGCTGGAAATGGCTTTTTTGGCACCATCTTCATTTCCATCTACCATCACCCCTCCAACTTTATTGAAGGTTGGATACCGGCCTGTTTCTTCATCGGCTTCGTCCCAGATCCCGTCGAACCTTTCGGCCACCAATTTAGCAACAGCACTTCTGTCTCCTCTCCAAATTGGAGTGGCGATAATCATGATATCACTATCTTTTACTTTCTGAAGAATTGCCGGCCATTGGTCACCTTCCCCTTCGTCTGATGAGTTACCGAATTTCACATCGTGATCTACGACTCTAACTGTCTCTGTTTGCACATCAAGTTCTGCAAAGATCTTTTCTGCCTGTGTGATAAAGGCAGCCGTGTTCGAGGTTTCAGGGGATTTTTTAAGTGTACAGTTGAGAAATAGTGCTTTTAAAGCCATAATATGATCGTATTTTTTGCAGCACCAGTATTTGATGCCCGGATTTTAATATATTAAGGAATGTCTTTTTCAGTTTTACAGCATTTGGTTACCATAATGTGGTATCTCCATTTTCTAATTTAATTCCTTTTAGAGCTATAGCAAAAGGATTAAGAAAGCTTTAGAGATTTTTTTCTCAATTCTTAACGGAAAATTGAGACGACAGCGGCTACCGTTAACACAATGCTAATCCTTATGACTAAAGTTAAAATTTCAGGTATCTTGTAGGTAAACAATTAAAAACAGCAAATCATGAGGTCAATTTGGAACGGCTCGATAAGCTTCGGTCTGGTGACTATCCCTATAAAAATGTACTCGGGCAGTGAGGAAAGGAAACTCGATCTTGACATGCTCGACAAAAACGACCATGCCCGAATTAGATATAAAAGAGTGAATGAGGCAACCGGGGAGGAAGTGGAGTGGAAAGACATTGTTAAAGGTTACAAACAGGATGATTCTTATACCATTCTGGAAAAGGAAGACTTTGATAAGGCCAACATGAAAAAATCCCGCACTATTGATATTGAAGAATTCATTGAAGAGAAAGATGTGGCAGATGTTCTTTTTAAAAAGCCCTATTTCCTGGAGCCACAAAAGGATGGGGAAAAGTCCTATAACCTGCTTAAGGCGGCATTAAAGGATACCGGGAAACTGGGAGTTGCTACCTTTGTGATGCGTGCTAAAGAGAACCTCAGTCTTGTAGGAGTATATAAAGAAGCCCTGGTACTGCATGTGATTAGATTTTCCGATGAAATTCGTGATCCTTCAGAATTAAAACTTCCCGATACCAAAGTTTCTAAAAAGGAGATCGATATGGCAAAGTCCCTTATCGAACAATATACCGATGAATTTGATTTTGAAAAATATAAAGACGTATACAACGATCAACTGCTGAAAATAATTAAGGCCAAGGCCGGAGGCAAAAAGTCAAAAGCTGAAAAATTTGAGTCTAAGGCCACTCCTGCTACAGATCTTATGGCTCAATTAAAAGCAAGTCTTGATAAAAAGAAGAAAAAAAGTAAAGCATCCTAGATGGCACTGGATGAATATATCAAAAAACGGAATTTCTCTGAAACTCCCGAACCCGATGCTAAATTTGAAAAGAATAGAGGTCGGCTGCGATTTGTAATTCAGAGGCACCGGGCGACGCGCCTGCACTATGATTTGCGACTTGAAATGGAAGGGGTTTTAAAGAGCTGGGCTGTACCAAAAGGTCCTTCCATGAATCCCGGAGATAAGCGGCTGGCCATTAAGACCGAAGATCATCCTATTAAATACCTCAGCTTTCACGGTACGATCCCAAAAGGAAATTATGGGGCAGGGGAGATGAGCATTTGGGATGAAGGAACCTACGAACCTGCGGGAGGTGGTGACGAAAAAGATCTTCTAAAAATGCTAAAAAAAGGAGACCTGAAAATCACATTTTCGGGAACCAAGATCAAAGGAACTTTTGCTCTAGTCCACACCCGAAGAGAAGGGGAAAAAGATAACCAATGGCTGTTGATTAAAAAGAGCGATGACTTCTCTACAGATCTTTCCTACGATGCCGAAAACCTGAGTGAACATGCTGCTTCAGAAAAGGTGAAGAAGCTGGAGGTAACAGAACTTATTAAACCCATGCTGGCCACCAAAGCTCCGGAGATCTTTAACAAAGCAAACTGGATTTATGAACTCAAATGGGATGGTTATCGTGCCGTTGCCAATATTCAAAAGGGTAAAGTCGATCTTTATTCCCGGAACGGGATCTCTTTTAAAACAAAATTTAAGGAAATTCATGAGCAGTTAAAAAATATACCTCATGATGTTATACTAGATGGGGAAATAGTGGCCTTGAATGAAGCAGGAATGCCCGTTTTTCAAAAACTTCAGAATTACCAGAATGAACCTTCAGGAGAATTGCGTTTTTATGTTTTCGACCTCCTGTATCTAAATGGCCACAATACAATGGACCTTCCGCTCACGGAGCGAAAAAGTCTGCTTCCGGAGATTATTGAAAATGTTCCGCAGGTATTTTACTGTGATCATGTGGAGAGCATGGGAAAGGCCTTTTTCGAACAGGCAGTGGAAATGGGAATGGAGGGTGTAATTGCCAAAAAAGCAGATTCTAAATATTCTCCCGGCACCCGAAGCGACAAATGGCTCAAAATAAAAGCCTTTGAGAGCCAGGAGGCACTTATTTGCGGTTACACGGACTCGGACACCGGTGGAGCTTTTGGATCTCTCATTTTGGGGATGCACAGAAATGAGGAGCTGGTCTATATTGGGAACTGCGGAACAGGATTCAGCGACCAGGACAAAAAGGATCTTTTTGAAAAATTCAAACCTTTAATAACAGAAGAACGATTATTTAAGAAGAAGGTCAATTTAAAAGGGAGAGTGCCCACCTGGCTCGACCCGGAACTTATTTGTGAGGTTCAATTTTCTGAATGGACAAATAGTGGTCATATGAGACATCCTTCTTTTAAAGGGTTGCGGATGGACAAGATCCCACGGGAAGTGACTAAGGAGAAAACAGTAAAAGTACCTAAACAAAAGCCTTCAAAAAAAAAGGAAGGTGATTCGCTTGAAATTGGAGGAATTTCTGTCCCTATTAGCAACCTCGATAAGCTGTACTGGCCCGAATCGGGGCTTCGGAAATATGATCTCATAGAATACTATTTGCAGGTAGCAGACAGTATTTTGCCGTTTCTGAAGGACCGACCTCAAAATTTACACCGTCATCCCAATGGAATTCTCGAAGAAGGATTCTATCAAAAGGACACGGCAGGAATCTTTCCGCACTGGCTGGATTCTACTAAGGTATTTTCAAAACATAACAATAGGGAAATCGAGTACATAATGTGCCAGAACGAGGCCAGCTTAATTTACATGGCCAACCTTGGTTGTATTGAAATAAATCCGTGGAATTCCAGGGTCCAGAATCTTCTTCAACCAGACTTTACTGTTATAGACATAGACCCTTCAGAAAAAACCACTTTTGAGCAGGTAATTGAAGTAGCGCAGGTGGCTAAAGAAATTCTGGATAAGGCCGGGATTGAAGGATATCCCAAAACTTCCGGCTCCAGCGGAATCCATGTTTACATACCTCTGGGTGCAAAATACACCTATGATGAAGCTCGTGACTTCACTAAAATCCTTTGCTATTTTATACAGGAGCATCTTCCGGCACTGACTTCAATGGAGCGGAATGTGAAAAAAAGAAAAGGAAAGATCTACCTGGACTTTTTGCAGAACCGCAAAGGACAAACCCTGGCAGCACCCTACTGCGCCAGACCTAAGCCCGGTGCAACAGTTTCGGCACCCCTGGAATGGAAGGAGGTAAAAAAAGGATTAAATATGAAAGATTTTACAATTAAGACAATGCCGTCAAGAATTGAAAAGAAACCTCACCTTTTTAAACCGGTACTGGGAAAGGGCATTGATATTGAAAAAGCCCTTGAAACTTTGTCCGGTTAAAATTTAGTCTTCCTCATTTTTGTCATCCCCTTCACTTTCAGGGAACTTCTGGTTAAGAAAATATTTTGGACTCACCCCGTATTTTTCCTTAAAGATCTTGGAAAAATAACTTCGATTGTTGAGGCCAATTTGCCCTACAATCTGAGAAATATTATGGTCTGTCCCGCTCAACATCTCCTTTGCGGCTTCCAGTTTTACCTGTTGGATATATTTGTTGACAGTTAAATCGAACAAATATTTAAATCCTTCCTGTAATTTATTCACGTTTGTACCTACCTCCTTTGCCAGATGGTCTACAGAATAATTCTGGTTAAGATCCTGATTGATTATTTCAACCGCTCTTTTTACTTTTTCAACATCACTTCTTCTAAGCAAGACAGCTTTATTTCCGTTCTCCTGATCATCATTGAACTGGCTAATTTGTTTAGCCAGCATTTCGTAGGCTTTACTCTCCAGAAAAATAGAGCGTAAAAAACCGGAGTTTTCTTTATTAGCTATGGTTTCAACAGTATCGGCTGACTGGATACTGTAGTTTCCCTGATAAAAAAATAATTCCTCGGCCACGTCATCCTGGAATAATTGCTGTAACCTGGGGTCAAGATCCTTATAATCTGAATTTTTCCTTTTGTTGAATTCCGCTCTTATGATCTCCAGACTAAATACGTGGCAGGTCTCATTCGCCTTAAATAACAGCACATGCCCATTATGTCCACTGCTCGAAACTATTATATTCTGGTAAGTATCTATGTTGTGAATTTTCATATCTTCTTCGAAAGCATGTCTAACTCTGCCTTGCGAACAAAAGATGAATTTTAATGGATGGGTTTTGTTAATGGTGAAATGTATGGACAGATCCTTGAAGAAGGTGACATTATATTCTATAACCCCGACTCCCCAGGTAAAGCTTGTTCCTCTTATAAAGCCCTTTCCTAAATTTTCGGGCAGCTCCAGTGTTAATTCTCCGCCATCTCTTTGAATTGGTGACTTAAATTGCTTTGATAAACTTTCAATGATCTCTTCAACCGGAAGAGTTTTTACGAAAATTTCCATTGTACGAGATTTAATCTATTGATTTTTAAATTTTTTATCTTAAAAATCAGGTTTTTTTATTAAGATGTTTGACAAATCTAAAATCTTATAGGTCAAACTTATATTTTTTTTGAAGATACTTTAATTAAAGTTGTGTTATAGATTGTATAAGTTGTGTCAATAACGGTAATCTTTAACAGCCTTTTAAGGTAGTTTTGACGATTGGGACCATTGGGTCTCTAACCTTCTAATATGCTAATATTCTATTTGATGTTGGGTCTTGAAATTCTGGTGGTCTTGATCGTTAGTGGATTTTTGATCCGAAAGGTCTATGATCTTTATCGGGATCGAAGAGAGCGTAAGCGCAACGCTTAAATTAGTTTCTTCAGCTTTTTCAGTTATTTGCAGCCTCTCTTTGTGTGGCGTATCTTTGTGAAAATTTTAAGCAATGAATAGTATAACCGCTTTACAGTGGCGCTATGCGGTAAAACAGTTTGATCCCGATAAAATACTTGCAGTAGAGAAGATTAATGTGCTGAAAAAAGCATTTAATCTTACTGCTACCTCGTATGGCCTGCAGCCTCTTAGATTGGTCCTGGTCCAGGATAAAAGGATTCAGGAAAAACTAATGAAAGCCTCCTTTAACCAGAAGCAAATTGGCACAGCCTCTCATGTACTGGTTATTTGTATAGAGAATACTGTAGACAAGGATTTTATTGAAAACCATTTTAGAATGGTTCAGGATATACGGAAAACACCCGATGAAATCCTGCATTCTTTTAGAGAATCGTTAATAGGAGACTTTGAACAAAAGCCGGTTGATGAGGTAAAGATATGGGCTACCCATCAGGCATATCTGGTATTGGGTACTTTACTTACTGTTTGTGCAGTAGAAGAAATTGATTCATGTCCTATGGAAGGTTTTGAACCAAAAAAATATAACACGATCTTGGAGCTGGAAAAGCACAAACTGGAGGCCGTCCTTGCCTTACCGGTAGGATATCGTTCAGATGATGATTTTTTTGCCTCCTTAAAAAAGGTAAGAAGACCACTTCAGGAAACAGTGATCGAGATCTAGTAATTCACATACTCGATAATTTCGAGACCGTATCCAATCATTCCAACCCGCTTGGTCTGTTTGCTGTTGGACAGGAGACGAAGTTTATGAATCTCAAGATCATGTAATATTTGAGCTCCAATTCCAAAATCTTTTGAATCCATAACCAATGGCGGAGCTTTCAATTCCCCCTTTTTTTGGCGGTCTTTTAGTTCTCCCAGCCTCTTGAGCAGATTAAGAGACTGGCTTTCCTGATTAATAAAAACTATAGCCCCTTTTCCTTCCTCATTAATGGCTTTGAACATATAATCAAGCTTTTTATCGGCATCATTAGTTAAGGTGCCTAAAATGTCATTATTAACAAGGGTTGAATTCATTCTTACCAGGACAGGATCTGAAGATTTCCAGGCGCCTTTTGTAAGAGCAATGTGCACTTGCTTATTCGTAGTTTGTTCATATGCTCTTAATCTAAAACTTCCAAAGCGGGTAGTGATATCGAAATCTTCTTTTTTTATTATGAGGGAATCGTGCTGCATCCTGTAAGCCACCAGGTCTTCTATAGAGACGATTTTAAGATCAAATTTTTCTGCTACCTGGAGAAGTTGAGGGAGCCGTGCCATGGTCCCGTCTTCGTTCATGATCTCCACAATTACCCCGGCAGGAGGAAAACCTGCTAACCTGGCGAAATCTATAGCTGCTTCGGTATGTCCCGTTCGTCTTAAAACGCCACCTTCTTTGGCTTTAAGCGGAAAAATGTGCCCCGGCCTGCTTAGATCGAATGGTCTTGTCTCCGAATCTATTAAAGCTTTTATGGTCTCGGCCCTGTCTGATGCCGATATTCCTGTGGTGACTCCATTCCCTTTGAAATCTACAGAGATGGTGAAGGCAGTCTCCATGGGATCTGTACTGTTGCCCACCATCATTTCCAGTTGTAGCTCTTTACATCGTTTTTCGGTAAGGGGAGCACAAATAAGTCCGCGACCGTGCGTCGCCATAAAATTTATCATTTGTGGTGTCACCTTAGAGGCTGCAGCCAAAAAATCTCCTTCATTTTCGCGATCCTCATCATCAACAACAATAATTACCTTTCCGGCCCTAATGTCATCAATAGCTTCTTTTATAGTATGTAAACGGAAGGATTTTTCCTTACTCATGGCTTGCATTTGCTTATTGCCGGCAAAGATATTAATCCTTTTCGGAACGGCCCATAATCTGTGTTCTTTTCAGAAGCCTCTTAATTGGCTCAAAGAGAATGCTAAAGCTAAATAAACCTTGATCTGTAGTTGCTCTATAGGTTAGGAAAATACCAAGCGGAAGCATAATGAGAGTAGAAAGCCAGGTACCAAGAAATGGACTTATTTTACCCTCCTCGGCGCTGTTCTTGGCAAAGATCCCAATAAAGTGATAAGTAAGAAAAAGAAGAACTGCTATCACCATAGGCAGTCCCATTCCTCCTTTTCTAATGATGGCCCCCAGGGGAGCTCCTACAAAAAACAGAACAATACAGGCTACAGCAAAAACATACTTTTCATGTAGGGCAATTTCAAATTTATTTAACCTTTTGGATGCGATTACCAGTTCTGTCTGTTTATTATTGACAGTTACCAATGCTCCGTTCACATTGCCGAGAGCCAGATTGACAATTTGAGATGCCTCGTGTGTCTCGTATAAAGGTAAAATGCCATTTTCCGGGTGTACAATTGTATCTTCAACGGGATCACCTTCGTTCTTAAGGTTCTCAATACCTGTACGATGATACATGTTTCGGGAAAAAATTTCAAGCTCCCGATTATAAGAAGTTGAAAAAGAATCTATGGTTCGGTTAAGCTCAGAGACCTTTAACATGTTATGAGAGTTGCTGTACCTTTCCTCATCAAGATCCACATCATTAAATCCTGACAGGTCCATATTGATCACATACTCTTCAAAATAGCTTTTTGCAAAGGGCTTTTTCATTCGGTCCCGAGGGGATGTGGACATGATTTCATCGTAGTAATTACCATCTTTGAGCACCAAACTCAGAATATTGGATCCTGTACTTCCTACCAACTCACCTTCAGTAGCTTTTATTACCGTGAAATTTCCCTGCCGGCGCTCATTCTTCTTATGAATTATTACGTCGTGAAGATATTGATCTTTTTCTCCCGACTTTTTATCTACTTTAATATTAATCTGCCCCAGGTCATTAAATACGCCTTCAGAAATAACCATGGCAGGTTTTAACTGGGCTATATTTTTTCTAAGGTTTATGGATTTATATTCGGCAGCAGGAATTACGTTGTTTGCAAACAGAAATGCAGTAACGCTCACCAGCAAGATGAACACAGTTAAGGAACGCATTGCTCGCTGTAAAGAAATTCCTGCGGATTTCATCGCGGCAAATTCATAATTTTCTGCAAAACTACCGAAAGTCATTATGGAAGTTAGCAGAATACTTAATGGTAAGACCAGTGGTACCAGCTTGGGACTAAAATAGAGCAGAAATTTAAAAATGATCTCGAGATCGAGATCCTTACCTGCCAGTTCCCCAATGTACAACCAGATGGTTTGCAACACGAATATGAACATAAGTATTACAAAAACCGAAAAAAAAGTTTTTAGGTAACTGGTAAGTATGTACCGGTCTAATATTTTCAATTATTCTTAATCTAACCTGTTAATGTAGTAGTCTTTGTACCTGTCTTCTTTAAAATTGAACAAGGTTTGTGGCAGGGGTTGATTGGTTTTGAAGCTGTTCACAGTAATTGTGACCTTGGTACCATTCTCCTGAGTTTGAATAAGGTTGTAAATGTGCTTTGTTTGCTTATCAATTCCAAGGAGAATCTCTTTAATCTCGGCATTAGAATTAATAGGCGTAAGCCTAACATATTGAATTTTACGTCCTTTAAAATCCTTGACAGGACCTAGTTCAGATTTATATCCATTATTGTAAAATGTCAACATTTTTGATGGACTAATATCCTGGTCTACCTGGGGGTTATAGGATGAGATATTGATCTCTTCATCTTCAGGAATAATAGTATACAATTTCTCTCCATCAAAGAGACGGGTAGTTCCCATGATGTTAAGAAGATATTTTTCTCCTTCCAGACTTACATCTCCCCGGGTTTCATGTTTTACATTATCTGCAGTATTTTCTAAGGCATATTTAAATTCAATAATAATGTTGTCGTAAGACTCCACCTTGGAAGATACTTCGTCGAGTAACTGTTTCGCCTCCTTTAAAGACTGGGCATTTACTCCCATAAGAGTCATAAATGCTACTGCTACTAAAACTAATTTTTTCATCTTTTTAATAATTGTTCTATTCATCATTCAACAGCTGGTTAAGACTTTCAATATCCTGTACCAATACCTGTCGTGCTTTACTGCCTTCAAAAGGTCCAACTACGCCGGCGGCCTCCAATTGATCGATGATCCTTCCTGCCCGGTTATATCCTAATTTCAATTTTCTCTGAAGCAAGGAAGCCGAACCCTGTTGTGCAATAACAATGACTTCGGCGGCTTCGCGAAAGAGTTTGTCCCGATCGCTTACATCAATATCAAGAGATGTGCCACTTTCCTCTCCACTATACTCCGGCAAATGATAAGCATCGGCATAAGCTTTTTGTGAACCAATATATTCGGTGATCTTGTCCACCTCAGGAGTGTCTACAAAAGCACATTGAAGCCTTAGAAGAGTATTTCCCTGGGTGAAAAGCATATCTCCCTTTCCTATCAATTGATCGGCACCCTGACTGTCTAAAATGGTGCGCGAGTCAATCTTTGAGGTAACTCTGAAGGCAATCCTCGCCGGGAAATTTGCTTTTATTATACCCGTAATAACATTAACCGACGGCCTTTGAGTAGCAATAATTAAATGGATACCAATAGCTCTTGCGAGCTGAGCCAGCCTTGCAATGGGTGCTTCAACTTCTTTCCCTGCCGTCATGATGAGATCGGCAAACTCGTCTACCACCAGAACAATGTATGGCAGGAACTTGTGACCATTTTCAGGATTTAATTTCCGTGCTTTAAATTTCGTGTTATATTCCTTAATATTTCTCACCATTGCATCCTTAAGCAACTCGTACCGGTTGTCCATTTCGATACAGAGGGAATTAAGAGTATTGATTACTTTGGTGTTATCGGTAATAATAGCCTCTTCGGTGTCCGGTAGTTTGGCCAGGTAGTGTCTTTCGATTTTATTAAAGAGCGTCAATTCCACCTTTTTTGGATCTACCAGAATAAATTTAACTTCGGCGGGATGTTTACTGTAAAGCAGGGAAGTAAGAATAGCATTAAGTCCAACAGATTTCCCTTGTCCTGTAGCTCCTGCCATGAGCAGGTGAGGCATTTTTGCGAGGTCAACTACAAAGGTTTCATTAGAGATAGTTTTTCCCAGGGCCATGGGTAATTCCATTTCGGCATTTTGAAAACGGGGAGAGGCGATTACGCTTCTCATAGAAACCATAGTGGCATTTTTGTTAGGAACTTCGATCCCGATAGTTCCTTTACCCGGAATGGGGGCAATAATTCTTATTCCCAGAGCCGAGAGCGAAAGAGCAATATCATCTTCAAGGCTCTTGATTTTTGAAATCCGTATTCCTGCTTCGGGAATGATTTCGTAAAGTGTTACAGTGGGACCAACGGTTGCCTTAATCTGAGCGATGTCAATTTTATAGTTTTTAAGGGTATCAACAATTTTATTCTTATTCTCCTCAAGTTCTTCCTGATCTATTGTAATTCCCCCGCCGTTGGCATTGTGGTCCTTCAAGAGTTCAATAGTCGGGAATTGATAATTTTTTAATTCAAGCGTAGGATCAAATTCCCCGTAATCTTCAACAGCTTTTCGACTTCGGCTATCATCCACCTCTTCTTCCTCGGCAGCGGTTTCCACTTCCATGGCAACATCATTGGGATTTTCTTCTGAACGTATGACTACCTTTTCGGGTGCAGGTTGAGAAACCTTGGGTTTTTCAGTCTCCAGTGTTACCGGCTGTGGGTGTGAAACAGACTGGGTTTCTTCCGAAGGTTTTTGCACTTTAATATCTTCAGCAACAGAAGAAGTTTTGAAATCTTCAGAAATATCTTTTTTGGTTCTTTTAAAGACTGAAATTAATTTCTCCGGAGTGAGTTTTAGCCTTATTACAATGTAAACTATTAAGAAAAAAGTCAATAAAAGTACCGTACCTGTAAACCCAAGATAATCCTGCAGGTAATCATTCATTTCGTAACCCACGGTACCACCCAGAAGTGCATTGGAAGCAGCAAAAAATCCAAGGAAGATCGATAGCCATATCATCACCATCATACCCCAGAACCAAAACCGGAACAATGGTTTCTTATTTAAGCTCATAAAATAGTAAATCCCGGTGGTAATTATTAAAAAGGCAAAGGCAAAGGCTGCAACCCCAAAACCTTCGTAGATAAAGAAATTACTTATAGCTGCTCCAAATTTGCTGAGTAGATTTTTAGTTTCTACCTGGCGATTTTCAAGTTGCGTTAGCGTACTTTGATCTGCCTGCCAATTGAAAAGAAAAGAGGTGAAAGCGATCAAAAGGGCAAGACCAAAGAAGATCAAAAAACTTCCCAGGATCACCTTTCCCCTGGGAGAAAGTTTAAACGAGGACTTCGAAAATGTGGATTTTGAAGAAGATTTTTTGACAGCTTTTCTTTTAGCCATGACAGAACTGAAGGTTTGGGGGCAAAAATACAAATTAGTGCAAGCTAATATAAAGAAAAGGATAAATCTATTTCACAGAAGAATTAAGGGTATTTTAAAGCAATGAATATTAGTGCCTGAATTTTAAAAAAACTTATTTTTAGAGCCATCGTTTTTCAAATACAAAGAATTTTATACATCACTTTAATTGGGAATGGAGCTTTTTTGCAATACAATTCTACAGGTTTCAACTTTTGGTGCACAAACCAACGGTGATCTGGAAAAATCTGTCTGGAACTTTATTCAGTAGTTAAAAAATATAGGGAAGATAGATAATGAGGCCAATGATGACGGCAACAATTGCTGCGAAGAAAACAGCTCCTGCCGCCACGTCCTTAATACGTCCAATTTTCACGTGAAAATCGGCATGGACAAAATCGGCAATATTCTCTACTGCCGTGTTAAGACCTTCGGAAGCCATTACTAGGCCAATAGCCAGGATCTGCAACATCCATTCTGTGGAAGTAATTTCAAAATAGAATCCGGCAATGGTTACAAAAATGGCTATTACAAACTGGACCTGGATACTGGGCTCATGCCTAAGTAATAGCCATGCGCCTTTTATTGCATAACCACCCCCTTTAATACGGCCGGTAATAAAATCATACATTACACCAGAGGTTTAAGAGCCTCCAGGTAATCTGGCTCCTGTCCAATCTCTTTTACCTGTTCGGTATACAGGATCTTTCCATTCTCGTCCAGCACAATTACCACTCTTGATAATAGTCCTTCCAGAGGACCATCAATAATTTCCAGACCATAATCTTTTCCAAAGTTACGCTCCCTGAAATCAGAAAGATTAACGACATTTTCAACTCCATTATCCTTAATAAACCTTTCCTGAGCAAAAGGAAGGTCTCTGGAGATATTCAGGACTACAACATTATCCAGGTCGGCCGCTCTTTCACTGAAATTGTTTACTGAAGTTGCGCAGACATTGGTGTCTATGCTTGGAAAAATATTCATGATCACTCGCTTTCCTTTAAAATCCTGAAGGGTGGCTACGCTTAAATCTGACTTCAATAATTCGAAATGTGGTGCTCTTTCTCCTTTTTCTGGTAGGTGACCGTAAGTCGTTACAGATTTCCCGTTGTGCGTTATTTGTGACATATTCAGCTTTCTTCGTTTGGTGAGTTACTAAAATTAAAATTTTAGAGCTGGTATTTTACTAAAATTGTCATAAAACAAAATGGCTGGCCCAAAAACATGAGCCAGCCATTTAATATAAATAAATGTGCGTATTACTTATCTATAGAACTTAGCACTTTCTTCATGAAGTTGTTTGCCGCATCTCTTTCGGGCATCCCTTCATCAATCATCTTTTGAACCTCGAGGGCACCACAAATATTACTGATCAATTCACCCACTACATCCATTTCTTCATCACTTACTGACCTGTGGTCACAAAAAGACTCCAAAACTTCAAGTGTGTGTTCAAGTTTTTCCTGATCGTTGTTCTTTTGCAGATGTCTAATTACTGGTAACTTCATTAACTAGGTCTTTTAAAAGTTCAAATTTATTGGTCTGCACCTGGTCTACCAATTTTCCATTTTTAAAGGCTGCAAATGTTGGCAGGTTGTCAACTTTGGCCATTTTTCTGGACTCAGGATATTTTTCGGCATCTACCAGGAGAAAAGTTGCATCTTCATTTTCGGCAGCAAGTTTTTTAAATTTAGGTTTCATTACCCTGCAATTTCCACACCAGCCGGCCATGTACTGTACGACAACAGTATCATTTTCAGCAACTACTTCTGCCAGATTATCGTTAGTCAATTCTCTCATTTCAATCTATTTTAGTTAGAGCTAAGGTAAGACGCTACTCCCTGACGGTTTGCATTCATTGCTTCCTTACCTTCTTCCCAGTTTGCAGGACAAACCTCTCCCTTTTCCTGAACGTGAGTATAAGCATCGATCAAACGCATAAATTCTTTTACATTTCTTCCAAGTGGCATGTGGTTAATACCTTCGTGGAATACTGTTCCTTCTTCATCAATGAGGTAAGTAGCACGGTAAGTTACGTTGTCACCTTCTACAGTGTAAACTCCTGTTTCTTCGTTATAGCTTTCATTTGAGATATCAAGGATTCCAAGCTGGTTAGCAAGGTTTCTGTTAGAATCGGCAAGGATTGGGTAAGTTACTCCTTCAATACCGCCATCATCTTTAGAGGTGTTTAACCAGGCGAAATGCACTTCTGGAGTATCACATGAAGCTCCAATTACCATTACATTTCTTTTCTCAAATTCAGCAAGGGCTTCCTGGAACGCGTGTAATTCTGTAGGGCACACAAAGGTAAAATCTTTTGGGTACCAAAAAAGCAATACTTTTTTTGCGTTATTCTTTGCTTCTTCGAATACATTGATCTTAAAGGTGTCACCCATATCATTCATTGCGTTAACCTCTAAGTTTGGAAATTTTTTTCCTACTAATGCCATAGTGTTTTATGTTTTATAATTATTGATTTTATTTCTGGTGCAAAGATAAAAACAAAGTGCGGCCTTACTAAGGCCGCAAATCTTTATTTTTTATTTTGTGATAGTTTTTGTCAATTAGAAAAACTGTAAACAATAAGAGTAGGTTATTAAGAAGATACTTTAGTGCCCAGTTGACGGATTTTAATATTAAATGCCGCAAAAAATAAAGTCATGAATGGGCTCAGGTAATTAAAAATTGCATAGACAAAATAAGATGCTACAGGAACTCCGAGTACCCCGCTGTGATATGCTCCGCAAGTATTCCAAGGAATTAATACAGAGGTCACGGTACCCGAATCTTCCAGCGACCGGCTAAGGTTTTCTGGTGCTAATCCTTTATCACGATATGCTTTGGCAAACATTTTCCCAGGCACCACTATGGCAAGATATTGGTCTGAAGCTGTTGCATTTAAAGTAAGACAGCTTAATACAGTACTTGCAAATAACCCGAAGGTGGTGTGGAACAGGTTCAATAAAGCTTTGCTAATGGTAGCAAGGGCGCCTATGGCATCCATAACACCTCCAAAAACCATTGCACATATGATCAACCATATAGTTCCTAACATACCCGCCATTCCACCGGAAGAAAACAGGTCGTTTAGTTGCGCATTGTCTGTTGTTATAGAGGTATCAACTGTGATAGAATTCATTACCCCGACATAAGCTGCTTCAAAAGAAAGATATTCATAACCTGCAACAGCTGTTACCACCTCCGGCTGAAAAATAACAGCAGCTGCAGCTCCCAAAAGCGTTCCTAATAAAAGAGCCACAAGAGGAGAGGTCTTCATAACTATAAGCACAATTACCAAAGCCGGTACTACAAATAACCAGGGGGTGATATTAAAGGCGCTGTCGATGGAGGCGAGAATGGTGTTAGTATCTGGAGTTCCAGTAGGTTCAAGTGTGAAGCCAAGGATGATAAAGATAATAAGAGTAATAATAATTGTTGGCACCGTAGTAAGGGTCATATACCTTATGTGCGTAAAAAGATCGGTTCCTGCCATGGCAGGAGCGAGATTGGTTGTATCACTTAAAGGTGACATTTTATCTCCAAAATATGCTCCCGAAAGTATAGCACCTGCCGTCATTCCTACTGAAATACCCAATGCTTCGGCTATTCCAATTAAGGCAATCCCTACCGTAGCCGAGGTAGTCCAGCTACTTCCGGTTGCAACCGAGATTACCGCACAAATGACCACGGTTGCCGCAAGGAAAATAGTAGGGTTAAGGATCTGTAATCCATAATAGATCATCGTGGGAATAATGCCACTAATAAGCCATGTTCCCGCGAGCGAACCAACCATAAGCAGGATGAGGATTGCGCCGGTAGTGGATTTAATATTATTTGCCACCTCCTCGATCATAGTGTCAAAAGAGACCTTATTGAATATGCCAACCACTGCTGCCACTGCTCCGCCCAGGAGAAGGATGAATTGATTCGAGCCACTTAGTGAATCATCGCCATAAACAAAAACGTTATAAGCAAGCATCCCAATAAGGGCAAAAACAGGAAAAAGAGCTTCCCAGATATTTAATTCACGATTTTCAAGAACTTTTGTGTCTTTAATGAACTTTTCGTCTTCCATTTAAGGGGTCTAAAATTTGAATTCGTAATGTTACGATTTTTCAATAAAAGTTGAAAGGTGACGCTTCAATACTTAGGCCTGGGGCCGCTGTTTTGAACATATAATACCAGATTGTCCTGAATTTTAACAGTTGCAGTAAATTAAAAAAGGCGAAAACTCCCAGAAGAATTTCCGCCTGATTATGTTCTTGGATAGATTTATCACCCCAATTCAAGGGCGATCTCCACCATTCCTTTAAAAGTTGTTTCCCTTTCTTCGGTTGTAGTTTTTTCTTTGGTCACCAAAGAGTCTGAAATTGTTAGCAAAGAAAGAGCATTCACTCCATGTTTTGCGGCGATTGTGTATAGACCCGATGATTCCATTTCAACGCAAAGTACTCCGAAATTTGACCATAACTGGTAAGACTCAAATTCGTCGGCGTAGAATTCATCACTAGTAAGGACATTACCCGCTTTTACCGGAATATTTTTTTCTTTTGCTATTTCGATGGCCTGCTGAAAGAGATTAAAACTTGCCGTGGGTGCAAAATCGGCCCCTTGAAATCTATATTGGTTAATACCCGAAGTAGAGGAGGCTGCCATGGCAATTACAATGTCACGGAGTTCTACACTTTTTTGATATGATCCTGCACTGCCTACCCGAATGAGATTTTTTACGTCGAAATCATTGATCAATTCATGTGCGTATATCGAAATAGAAGGAACTCCCATCCCGGTACCCTGCACTGAAATTCTGCGGCCTTTATATGTTCCTGTGTACCCAAACATATTGCGCACCTCGTTGTAACATTTTACATCTTTAAGATAAGTCTCTGCTATCCATTTTGCTCTTAAAGGATCTCCCGGTAATAAAACTGTTTCTGCTATATCGCCTTTTTGGGCGCCTATATGTATACTCATTGTTTTAATTCCTTTACTATTGATACTCCAGAAGATGTTCCTATTCTTTCCACCCCCGCTTCAATATAAGAAAGCGCAGTGTCCAAATTCTTGATTCCGCCAGAGGCTTTAATTTTTGCCTTACCATCAATAGCTTTCTTCATTAACTCAACATCCTCCATTTTGGCACCATCATTTCCAAATCCGGTAGAAGTCTTTACAAAATCTGCCTTTGCTTTAACAGCAATTTCACTTGCCAAAACAATTTCCTGCGGAGTTAAATAACAGGTTTCAATAATTACTTTTAACACTTTTTCTCCGGCTACTTTTTTTATAGCTGTGATCTCCTCTTCAACCTTTTTAAAGTTTCTGGACTTTAATTCCCCAATGTTGATCACCATGTCAATTTCTTCGGCTCCGTCTTTTATCGCCTGTTGTGTTTCAAAAACTTTTGCTTCTGTGGACATTGCTCCCAGGGGAAATCCTATTACAGAGCAGACTTTAACATTAGATCCCTGCAGTTGTTTTGCTGCAAAACTAACATATCCGCTATTCACACAAACCGAAAAGAAATCGTACTCCTTAGCTTCTTTACACAGATCAATAATATCCTCTTCTGTAGCTGTTGCTTTGAGAATTGTGTGATCTATGTATTTGTTTATTTTAATCATATCAATAAGTTTTTACAAAAATGTAACAAATTTGCCGCTTCAAATATGATCCTGGTCAAAGCTTAAGGAACATTCTTACCGGCAAAACCTCACAAATATAAAGATTCAAACTTATTTCTACAGGGGAAAGATTTAAAATTAAGAGGCTCCAAAAATGCCCTTTTTGGAGCCTCTTAGTTTAGGTGCTTCAAATCAGAAAATTAGCTCCTGGTTTATGTATTGCTTGGAAATTTATTCAGCGTTTTCTTCTGCAGGTTCAAGGATCCCAATTTCCTCCATGCACTCCCTCATCATTTCATAAGTACGTTCAATATCATTGTCAAGCCCAATGGAGAATCTAATGATCCCATCTGAAAGACCCATTTCCTTTTGTTCTTCTTCAGGAATTTCGGAAGATGTTGAAGTTCCAGGGGCGCTAAAAAGGGTTTTATAGAAACCAAGACTCACAGCAAGATAACCAAGGTTCTTTTTTTGCATCAATTCCATCAGCTCATTTGCTTTATCCAGAGAACCGGCATCAACGACGAGCATTCCCCCGTAACCGTATTCTTCGTTCATCATGCTTTTGTACATCTCATGCCCGGGGTGACTTCTAAGGCCGGGATATACAGTTCTTAGCCCGTCTTGTTCGAATTTTTCAGCAAGATACAGTGCATTTTGACTATGTTGTTTGATCCTGATGTGAAGCGTACGCAAATTCTTCAGGATGGAAGCGGCGCGTAAAGAATCCATGGTTGGTCCAAGAAGCATACTTGCTCCGTCGTTTACACTGCGAAGTTCATCAATAAAATTCTGGGTACCGCAGGCAACTCCGCCAACTGTGTCACTGGAACCGTTAATAAATTTTGTAAGACTGTGGATCACCACATCGGCACCCATGGTTGCCGGAGAAATGGCAAGGGGAGAAAAAGTGTTGTCAACTACAAATTTAAGACCGTGCTTTTTTGCTATTTTTGAAAGACTTATAAGGTCAGCTACTTCCAGTAAAGGGTTACTCACGGCTTCACAATATAAAACCTTAGTGTTCTCGGTTATTGCTGCTTCCACTTTTTCAAGATCGGTAATATCTACAAAGGAAGTGCTGATATTCAGTCGTGGTGCAAAATTTTTCAGAAAAGCATAGGTCCCGCCGTAGATAGTGCGGCTGGAAATCACGTGATCGCCTCCCTGGCATAGTTGTAAAAGCACCGGAGTAATAGCTCCCATTCCGCTTGCTGCAACGTTGGCTGCTTCTGTCCCTTCCATTGCTGCAAGAGCTTCACCAAGATATAGATTGGAAGGAGAGGAATGACGGGAGTATAAATAACAACCTTCGGCATCTCCTTCAAAGGTGTCGAACATCGTTTTTGCTGAAAGAAAGGTGTAAGTAGAAGAATCTGAAATACTGGGGTTGACCCCACCAAATTCCCCGAAATACTGAAGATCCTGGATCTTATTAGCCGGTTTAAATTTCATGATGTTGAGATTTTTAATTCCTATCAAAGAAAAGTAGTTTAAGAAAGAATATCAATGATCGTTCTCATCTTCGGAAAAAATATCTATCAAAAATGATATTTAAAGATATTGTTTCTGCTATTTTAGCTAAAACTCCTGTTTTATAGAAAATTTTAAAGATAATGCAAGACTCAACAGATCAAAAATTACTCGCTCTTCTTCAGGAAGATTCCAAAAAGACGAATAAAGAGCTGGCAGGAAAACTTGGGCTATCGGTAACCGCAGTTTATGAACGTATTAAAAAACTGGAAAGGCTAGGGGTGATCTATAAATATGTTGCCCTTGTAAAACCGGAAAAGGTGGAGCGTTCTTTTACGGCTTTTTGCCAAATCAAACTTGTGCAGCACACAAAGAAAAATGTCACTGGTTTTGAAAGCCAGGTAGCTAAACTCACCGAAGTGCTTGAAGTTTTCCATGTAAGTGGAGAGTACGATTATATTTTAAAAGTAATGGTGAAAGATATGGAAGCTTATCGTGAGTTTATGCTTAACAAGCTTACTGCTCTTGAGCACATAGGGAGTACCCAGAGTACCTTCGTGATTAGTCCGGTAAAGAATACAACAGCTTTATCCTTATAAACCAAAACCGGTTTCCAGAACTTTAGTTTATGAAAAGTAGTTTGGTGCTGACCATAATGTTTCTCCTCCCTATACACAGGATTAAAACCGATTTTTGTCTGGATGTCATATCGATAAATATTACTTGTTTTAGGCATATTTTCATCAGTAAAGCAATCCCATAACTACATTTTTTAAGTCATTATTCTGAAAATACGGGAATAATGCAAAAGTTATTGTATATTAACAGACCGCATAAGCCTGAGAGTAGATCATTCGATCCTTGTAAGCAAGCGGTTTTATTCACATAACAATTCAAATTTTTATGCCCGAACAGCAGACCCGATCTCAGGAGCTCCTTAACAGGAGGAAAAATATAGTTGCCAATGGCGTAGGTGTTTTTAATACAGCCACAGTAAAAGAGGCTAAAGGAGCCATAATTACAGATGTAGATGGCAATGAGTTAATAGATTTTGCAGGAGGAATTGGTGTAGTAAATGCAGGCCACTGCCCGGAACCGGTCGTAGAAGCTATTCGTGAGCAGGCAGGGAAATATCTTCATACCAGTTTCAACGTAGTAACCTATGAGCCCTACATTCAGCTTTGCGAGGAACTTGCCGAGATCCTTCCACACGGTGAAAAAACTAAGGTAATGCTAATAAGCACAGGGGCAGAGGCTGTTGAAAATGCTGTTAAAATAGCCCGACAGGCCACCAAAAGGCCTGCTGTCCTTTGTTTTACGGAAGCTTATCACGGCCGTACTTTACTGGGAATGAGTCTTACAAGCAAGGTGAATTACAAATTTTCTTCGGGGCCATTCGCACCGGAAATATACCGTATTCCTTTTCCAAATTTCTATAAGTATCACGGCTCCATGGACATGGAAGAATTTGTGGACACAGAATTGACGCGCCTGAAGGAGAGTGCTCATAGTATGGTGGATATCAATAGTGTTGCGGCAATTATTATTGAACCTATTCAAGGGGAAGGAGGCTTTAATCCTGCTCCCCAACGATATATGGAAGGGTTGCGATCGTTTTGTGATGAACATGGAGTTTTGCTGATTATGGACGAGATCCAAAGTGGATTTTGTCGTACGGGGCACTGGGCCAGCTGGCAGCATTATAATGTCCAGCCCGATATAAGCACTTATGCAAAATCATTAGGATCGGGACTGCCAATAGCCGCTGTTGTAGGAAGGGCAGAAATTATGGATGCCGCAGGTTTCGGAACAATAGGAGGTACGTACATAGGCAGTCCTTTATGTTGTGTTGCCGCATCGGCCACAATAAAGTACATGAAAGATAATGACCTCAATGAGCGTGCTCTTCATATAGGAAAGATCATTACAGATCATATGGAAAATCTTAAGCAGGAATTACCCGAGATAGGAGATGTAAGGGGTATTGGTGCTATGATTGGAATTGAACTCGTAAAAGATAATGATCCAGGAAAACCTCACTCAGAACTCTGTGATAAGGTGGTCAAAGGATGTTCGGCAGACGGACTTATAATCTTAAGCGCCGGTACCTTTAAAAATGTTATTCGGATTCTATCACCTCTTGTGATTACCGATGAGCAGCTAAAGAAAGGACTGGATATTTTGGAAAAGCAGATACGGGCAAATATTTAGCTATAAGGCACAAATTGAGTCGATGACGTTTTCCTCGGAAGAATCTTTGCCTAAAGATTAATGGGCAGGGTCAGCCATAAGATGTTGACAGGCTATGAATTTAAAAAATTAAAAAATGAAACCTTTTGCAATTGCAGGAATACAAATGAAAGTATCAGCGGTCGCTTCCAATGTGGAAATGATGAAGCTGAAAATAGATATAACAATGAGTCTCTACCCATGGGTGGAAATGATCGTATTCAGTGAATTATGTGGCTATGGCCCCCTTACTCATACAGCCACTGAATTTCCCGGCGAGTTTGAACAAGAGATGCAGGCAATGGCTAAGAAACATGGGGTGTGGTTACTTCCCGGTTCTGTATTTGAAAAAAGTGAAGGTAATATTTATAACACAGCGAGCGTCATCAATCCCCAGGGAGAGGTGGTAACACGCTACAGAAAAATGTTCCCATTTTATCCTTATGAAGTAGGTGTAACCCCGGGATCAGATTACTGTGTTTTTGACGTTCCCGGAGTAGCAAGGTTCGGGGTTTCAATTTGTTACGATATGTGGTTTCCGGAAACAGTCCGCACGCTGGCAGTGATGGGGGCAGAAGTTATCCTGCATCCTACCATGACAGGAACTATAGACAGGGATATTGAACTTTCCATTGTACGTGCAATGGCCGCAGTAAATCAATGTTACTTTTTTGATGTTAACGGGCTTGAGTCTGGAGGGAACGGGCGTTCCCTCGTGTGTGGTCCCGATGGCAGAGTGATCTATCAGGCAGAAGGCACTGAAGAGATAATTCCATTGGAACTAAACATCGATCGGGTAGGGAGAAGTCGCGAATTAGGGGTACTCAGATTAGGGCAACCTCTGAAAAGCTTCCGGGATCATTTGGGGGATTTTACAATTTACCAAAAAGGAGCTCACCTCCCGTATCTTAATTCTCTGGGTCCTCTAATAAAACCAACCAAACTGGATACCCTGGCGAAATTGAAAATGCAGGAAAATGAATATGAACCCCCTTCAGATCCTACAGGGTACAAGGGGTTTGGAAAATAATTAAAAACAAAAAATAATGGGTGGCGTAACATCAGGAAGCAAGAAGGACAAAGGAGTTTTTAAGGATTTTGTAAGCTGGTTCGAGATTCCCGCAGTGAACTTTCAGCAGGCTGTGGATTTTTATAACTACATCTATGGGATTGAAATGGAAAAAAACTTTGATGGTAACTATGCTATGGCTTTTTTTCCTGCTAGTGAAGGTATAGGCGGAGCTATAGTTGCCGGTCCCGGATCTACTCCCAGTGATACCGGACCATTAATATACCTGAACGGGGGAAAGGATCTGAACCTTATCCTCAAGAAAGTAGAGAAGGCCGGAGGCAGGATAATAATGCCTAAAACACTTATCAACAAGGAATCGGGATATTTTGCCATTTTCATAGATTCCGAAGGAAATAAACTTGCCTTACACTCAAAAAAATAAAATATGCCGGGAAAAAAAACTGACAGTTCACATCATTACAACATTGCTCAGCTCCGGGTGGAATTCTGGAATAAGCTCAAAGCTGAATCTACGAAACTGGAATCTAGCAATAGAGGCTCTGTTGATGAGAAAAATCATAAGCAGAACCTGGAAAAATTGCTTAAAGAAATCAAAGGTGTGGAGAGTTACTTTGCTTTTCCCGGACTTTTCCGTCTTAACGCTCTGCATGAAATGTTGAGTAGACAGGAGCACACAGCCCTAGCGAACAGGATAGCAGAAATAACAAAACACCTGGTAAGTGAAAGTTACAGGGTTAGTGTCGATTTTATGGAAGAGGAGGAATTTGGAAGTGAACTTTCTGAAAATTCTGAATCGAAGGACAGGTTAAATAAAACCTATTTTGAAGTTCTGTTTCTGGATGATATTTCTTCGCAGGAGGAAAGCAAATTACGACAGGAAATGAGGGATCTACGGGTTTCAAGTGATCAATTTAACTACGGGATCGTGGTGCAGCGTTCGTTTCAGGACGCCATGATCGCTCTGCTTTTTAATTATAATATTCAGGCAGTAGTGGTGCGTTATGCTCCGCCATATCATTCCAAAAAAATAACACCTCTTATAAAACCATTTATTCAAAATGTCCTTAAGCTTGACCTAAGTTCTTCCCCAAGGACAGACCTGGGACCAATTTTAGGCGGACTTATTCGTAAGATCCGACCGGAGCTGGACACTTATTATGTAACGGATACTTCTTTGGGAAATCTCAAAGATTCGACCCTTAAAAGCTTCAGAAGAATATTTTACAGGGCAGAGGATTTGCAGGAACTACATCTTACCATATTGAGAGGAATTAGTGAGAGATATGAAACTCCTTTCTTTTCTGCTATTAAAGAATACAGTAAGAAACCTACCGGGATATTCCACGCAATGCCGATTTCCCGGGGAAATTCAGTTTTTAAATCGAGATGGATCAATGACTTCGGAAATTTCTATGGAAGAAACATGTTTCTTGCAGAAACCTCTTCCACTACCGGTGGGATGGATTCTCTTCTGCAGCCCACAGGTTCTTTAAAGAAAGCGCAGAAAATGGCAAGTGATGCCTATGGCTCTCAACAGACATTTTTTGTCACGAATGGAACATCAACAGCAAACAAGATTGTAGTGCAGGCACTCGTGAAACCCGGCGATGTCATCCTTATTGACCGAGACTGTCACAAATCCCATCATTACGGACTTGTATTGGCTGGAGCTTTTCCGGTCTACCTTGACTCCTATCCTATAGAAGAATATTCCATGTATGGTGCGGTACCACTGCGGCAGATGAAAGAAAAATTATTGAAATTGAAAGAGGCGGGAAGACTTGGGCTGGTAAAAATGATGTTGTTGACCAATTGCACCTTTGATGGTTTAGTCTACAACGTGGAAAAGGTAATGCAGGAGATCCTGGCCATCAAACCGGATATGATCTTTCTGTGGGATGAAGCCTGGTTTGCTTTTGCCGGGTTCACTTATAACTATAAACAGCGAACAGGAATGTTTGTGGCGCAAAAGCTTTATAGTAAATACAGGAGCAGGAGCTATAGAGAGGAATATGAAAACCATATTAAAGGTTTGGGAGAAAATGAAGATCCCACTCTTCCCGATCCCGACAGGGTAAAGATCAGGGTATACTCCACACAAAGTACGCACAAAACGCTGAGTAGTTTTAGACAGGGTTCTATGATACATATATGGGATGAGGATTTTCGCAGAAAAAGTGAAAATACATTCATGGAAGCATATATGACTCATACTTCAACTTCACCAAATTACCAAATGCTCGCTTCCCTTGATGCCGGCAGGAGACAGGTGCAATTCGAAGGATATGAATTAGTGGAAAAGAGTATAGAAATGGCAATGGTCCTGCGGGCAAAGATCAATGACCACCCACGCCTGAACAAATACTTTGATGTCCTAACCGTCAGCGATTTCATTCCGAAGAAATACAGGGAATCAGGTTTATCAGAATATTACACCAAGAAAGAAGGCTGGAACAGGATGGAAACAGCATGGGAGAAGGATGAATTTGTGTTGGATCCTACTAAAATAACATTACATATTGGTCGTACGGGAGTAGACGGGGATACCTTCAAGAATAGATACCTCATGGACAAATTCAACATCCAGATCAATAAAACTTCGAGAAATACGGTTCTTTTTATGACCAATATCGGTACTACCAGAGGTAGTGTCACCTATCTTACCAATGCACTTTTAAAAATTGCAGATGAGTTGGATCATGAATTCGCTTCTTTAAGTGTGAAGGAAAATAAGATCCGCCAAAACCGGATCCATTCTCTTACCAAAGATTTTCCTCCCTTACCGGATTTTAGTTATTTCCATAACTCCTTTCAGGCCGTTCCGGGAGTTCCGGGCGGAAATATTCGTGAGGCTTTTTTTCTTGCTTACAATGAAGATAACTACGAATATGTACCATTAAAAGAATGTTTGCCTGCCATGGAAAATGGGAGAATACTGGTCGCATCCTCTTTCATAATTCCTTATCCACCGGGATTTCCGGTATTGGTTCCGGGGCAGGTAGTAAGTGAAGAAATCATTCGTTTTTTGACTGCACTGGATGTAAGTGAAATCCACGGTTACAGAGGTGATTTGGGGCTAAGAATCTTTAAAGAAAATGTGCTTAACCGGCAAAAAACCGCAACTTCAATAGGCGGAATGGCGAAAAAAATGAACAAAGATATTATTAACGAATCCTAAAACCAGAATTATGTCTAAGAAATTAAATAGCACCGATACGAAAAAAGACGCTGCAAAAAAAGCAGGTCCTTCAGGATCCAGTAAGGAGCAGAGGGAAATAAATCCCAGTCGAAATAAGACAGAAAAGACAAAAAAAGGTAAAAAGGAAATGGATAAGAAAAGAGATACTAAAGCCAAAAAATCGGAGGGTTCAGCTACTTCAAAAGAAAAGAAAGATCAGAAAAAATCTGCTCCCATTCGAAGTAATGCTGAAAAAGGACGAAAAGCTACTGCTGCTGAATTAAAAGGAGAAAAGAAGAAATCCGGAAAAAAAGGCGCCGGAACAGATACTACATTAAATGCTAAAGAATATCAGAAAACTCTTGCGCCAAAAGGGAAGAAAGAGAAAGCTATTCCTGTGCGCAGTAATGCTGAAAAAGGAAGAACACCTATGCCTACAAAGCTCAAAGGGAATCAGAAAAAAAGCTCGGGATCTCCCGGGCAGGTTGAGAGTCAGAACCAGGAAGATTCGAAAGATAAATTAAACGGTGTTTCAGATATAAGGAGGTGGTTTCACACCAATGAAGAACCTTTATACTTCATTAGTGCCACCAATTTCAACCTTCTTGGAGCAGATGAATGGATTAAAGGTTTCAGATTTATCTGTCACATTGAATGTTTTGATGGTTTGCATCCCAACGTTTTTTCACCAAAGAAAGAGATTCCCCATGACGATTTTGAAGGGATTGAAGATATCAACAACTATTTATTACAACATCCCGAAGTACAGGATTACTTAAAAACGCGATCTGTAGACGGAAGGGCAGGTAAGGCTATGTTCCTGATGTTTAATGAAAAGACTGAAGAGCTTGCCGAAAAACTGGGGCTGGAGATCATGTTTCCCACTGCAGAAATGCGAACTTTCCTCGATAATAAAGTAAATACAAACAGGATTGCCGAAAAAGCCGGTGTAGCCTGTGTGCCATATGTGCTTTCCCAGGTAAAAGACTATGAACATCTTACAGAGATTGCGAAGGATTTAGGCAGTGAGCTCGTAATACAAACTCCTTTCGGCGATTCAGGTCACACGACTTTCTTTATCTCAAATGAAGAAGAATTCAACAAACATGGGAGAGAGATAATGGAAGAAGATGAAGTGAAGGTAATGAAACGTATTCGTTGCAGAGGTTCTGCTATTGAAGCTTGCGTTACCAAGCACGGAACCATTGTTGCGCCGCTCATGACAGAGCTGGTAGGTTTTAAAGAACTTACACCTTACGAAGGGGGTTGGTGCGGTAACGAGATCTATCCTAATGCTTTCACACCCGAATTAAGAGAGAAGGCAATAGAATACACCCAGCTCTTTGGAAATCAGTTACGTAAAGAAGGGTATAAAGGATATTTTGAATTGGATTTCCTTATCGACCAGGATAATGGTGAAATTTATCTTGGTGAACTTAACCCAAGGGTAACCGGTGCTAGCTCAATTACTAACCATGCAGTGTTTGCGCTTGCTGATGCTCCTTTATTTGTATTTCATATCCTCGAATGGATGGGAGTAGACTATGAATTGGATGTAGATGCACTTAATAAGCGTTGGTCCAATCAAAACAATATTGATGGATGGAGCCAGCTTATCGTCAAACATACCGAAGACACCGTTGAATATGTTACTGAATCTCCCAAATCAGGGATCTGGAGAATGTATGATACCGGTCATATCCAGTTCGATAGAATGGATACTCACAGAAGAGCTGTGGAAAATGAGAATGAGGCTTTTTTCCTCAGGATCACAAAAGAAGGGGATTATCTATATGAAGGGGCCGATATGGGTATTCTGGTTACCAGAGGTCGTATGATGACAGACGATTTTAAACTGAACAACAGGGCCAAACACTGGCTAAAAGCCATTCGCTCCCAGTTCAAATCTGAAATGGTCGAGGACAAAAAGAAACCGAACCTGAGCGGTTCTTTAACTAAATAAAAAAATAATTAACAGTGGAGACTGGATAATTCGGACTACTTTACTGACTTTAAAAATTGCTATAAAAATATTCTATGAAGTTACATTTTCGTGCGATTTCTGAACCCGGGGAGCCGGGCCTGAAATGGCAGAAGTTATTTAATACTCACTGGCCGGCCTACAAAGCCTGGTATAACTCAAAAGGAAAAACACATTACCCCGATCTAAAAACCTCACAGGCTGCGCTTAAAAAATATATGCCTGAAATGTGGCCGACTTACAAGCGGCTTTGCAAACTTGCAGGAGCAGATGCGGTGGCTGCCAGATTTCTCACCGGATTTCAACCGCCGGCTTATATCAGTGGCTGTTCTCAGGCCGTTATCACCGGAGAGGAAGTTCAATTGGTACGCAATTATGATTATCATCCCGATCTTTCGGAAGGGACACAATTAAGGACGGCCTGGAACGGAAAGAAAGTGATTGCTACAAGTGATTGTCTTATTGGGGTTCTGGACGGAATGAATGAAGACGGGCTTGCTATTTCCCTCACTTTTGGGGGACGAAAGGAGGTCGGAACCGGTTTTGGTATTCCAATGATCCTGAGATATGTGCTGGAATTTTGCAGTAACGTGGAAGAGGCTGTTAAAGCCCTAACACATATACCGTCTCACATGTCTTATAATGTGACAGTAGTTGATAAAACCGGAGCTTTTAAAACTGTGAGATTGGCACCAGATCGTGCACCTGTGGTTACAGATGCTACTTTTGTCACTAATCACCAGGGGAAAGTAGATTGGCCCGAAAATGCTGCTTTCAACAAGACCGTAGAGCGTTCTGCTTTTTTAAAGAGCAAACTATCAGAGAAAGGTATGAACGCAGAGAAACTGGCTAACAGTTTCCTTGAGTCGCCACTGTATAACACTAAATTCTCGGATAGTTTCGGAACTTTGTATACAGCTGTTTATCGTCCTATGGAGGGAGTGGTGCAACTGCGCTGGCCCGGGGATTATGTGCTTCAGAGTTTTGAAGATTTTGAGGAAATGTCCAGGATCATAGATTTCGACCCTGCTTCTGCTAATAAGTCGGTTCAGCAACCTACTCCAAATCCTGTGGCAATGGATGCTTATCAACCTCCCATTCAGAAATTTAAGGAGCGAAAAAGTCCAACGGACTGGCAGGAAAAATTATGTGAGATCATGGTGGACGCTATGGCTGCGGCAAACCCTTCAGCAGATAAAAAACAGCTCAACAAGCTGCGGGAAAATCTTATGGATGACGGACAGGTTTCATGGCAGGCAATGGCAAATTTCTGGTCAAATCCGGGAAAGGGTAGCCGCGACTCCTGGGATAAACGTTCATAGAACTACAAATTATTAAAGGGATTAGTAACAGCAGTGGCTGCTTATTAATCCCTTTTTAATTTTTCAATAATAATATTCAATAATCATTTCACAATACTATTAAATGGAATTCCAGAGCATTAATCCGTACAATGGAGAACAGGTAGGAAGCTACACTGAACATACATCTGAACAATTGGAAAGGATCCTGAATAAATCTGGTGAAGCTTTTAAAACCTGGAGCCGGGAACCCCTTGACTATCGTACAGAACTTATTCAAAAAGCCGGACAGGTTTTAAGGGATAATGTGGAGGAATATGCCAGAATGATTACTATTGAAATGGGAAAGCCAATTAGTGAGTCAAGAGCTGAAGTAAATAAATGTGCATGGGTCTGCGATTACTATGCTGAGAATGCAGAATCTTTTCTCAAGCAGGAAGAAATCGTTACAGATGCCAAACAAAGTTTTGTCAGGAATGATCCAATGGGTGCCGTTTTTGCAATTATGCCCTGGAATTTCCCTTTTTGGCAGGTATTCCGGTTTGCTACTCCAACCTTAACAGCAGGGAATACCGGTTTATTAAAACACGCTCCGAATGTGTTCGGCTGTGCTACAATGATTGAGGAGGTTTTTACAAAAGCAGGATTCCCTGAAGGTGTTTTTCAAAATCTAATCGTTCATCATGACCAGACGGAAAAGATCATAGCACATGAATCTGTAAAGGCTGTGACATTAACCGGAAGTGAAATGGCAGGTTCTGCCGTTGCAACTTTGGCAGGGAAGTATATTAAAAAAAGCTTACTTGAACTCGGTGGCAATAATGCATTTATAGTTTGGGAAGACGCAGATATAGATCAGGCAGTAAAAACAGCTGTTTCAGCGAGGATGCTTAACTGTGGCCAAAGCTGTATCGCCGCGAAACGCTTCATTCTACTGGAAGGGATCTATGATGAATTCGTTTCAAAATTCACAGAGGCTGTGGGTAATTTAAAATCAGGCGACACAATGGATTTGGCTACTCAGGTAGGTCCTCTTGCGAGGAAAGATCTTGCAGATCAGCTCAATCGTCAGATCAAAGAATCTGTTGAACAGGGTGCCACAATTCTTCTTGGAGGAAAGCAGAATGACTGCTATCACGAGCCCACTATCCTGGGTGATGTGAAGCCGGGAATGACCGCTTTTGATGAAGAAACTTTTGGTCCTTTGGCGGCGGTGATAAAAGCAAACAATATTGAAGAGGCTTTTGAGCTGGCAGAGAACTCCAAATATGGGCTGGGAACCACTGTTTTTACAGAAAATACCAAGAAGGCCGTGGAGATGGCATACATGGTGAGCGATGGCGCTTACTTTGTAAATGAACTCGTAAAATCAGATCCACGATTACCCTTCGGAGGAACCAAACGCTCAGGATACGGGCGTGAATTAGCTAAAGAAGGAATGATGGAATTTGTCAATAAAAAGACAGTTTATGTAAAAAGATAAAAAGAGACAGGATCGCTCCGCTTCTAGAACCAAGAGCCAAGACTTCTCAAATTTCTGAAAATGAAAATTAATGGTGTAATTTTTTTAATTCACAAAGACCGTGAAATTTGCAGCTTCGGCAGGAGCGAAAAATTTTTAGGGTGCAATGAAATTTTTTTGGAGCTCCAGCGGAGCGGCATCTGATTCAGTTCATCAATTCCGATCGTTCGGGAGGGAGGAAAAATAGATCCTATTTAGAAAGAGTTCCGAAGGAGCAGGGGGAAGATTCTTTTTTCACAACCCTCACTTCACGATTTAAGAATTTGACTGGCACGAGGGACGGATATCGGGTTACCGGTTTCAGGACCTGAAATTTGTAACCTCGAATATCAAAACGTTTCTTACTTTATTTTCAATACTCAATATCAATTCTTACTACTAGTACTAGCTTTTCAATTATCATTAATAGTCGTACTTTTGTTACTCTTATAAAAATTCAACAAAAAATTTACTTATGAGCAAATATGATGTTGCTGTTATAGGTTCAGGCCCGGGAGGTTATGTAGCTGCAATTCGCTGTGCCCAGTTGGGAATGAAAACCGCACTTATAGAAAAATATTCAAGCCTTGGAGGTACCTGTCTGAACGTGGGATGTATCCCAAGCAAAGCTTTACTGGATTCTTCTCACCATTACGACGATGCAGTAAAGCATTTTGAAGAACACGGGATCGAAATTCCGGGAGAGGTAAAAGTGAATTTGGAAAAAATGATCGAGAGAAAACGATCTGTGGTGAATCAAACTGTAGACGGGATCAAATTCCTCATGAACAAGAATAAGATCGATGTTTTTGAAGGTTTGGGTTCATTTAAGGACGAAACCCATATTGAGGTCAAAAAATCTGAAGGTGAAACTGAAACCATTGAAGCTAAGAATATCATCATTGCCACAGGTTCAAAACCGGCAAATCTTCCGTTCATTAAGTTAGATAAAGAACGAGTTATCACTTCTACCGAAGCTTTGGAATTAAAAGAAATTCCGAAGCACCTTGTAATTATAGGAGGCGGAGTAATTGGTCTTGAGCTAGGGCAGGTTTATATGAGACTTGGAGCAAAGGTCTCGGTTGTTGAATTTATGGACAGCATTATTCCTACCATGGATAAGGCTTTGGCGAAAGAATTGACCAAAAGTCTTAAGAAGCAGGGTATGAAGTTCTACGTTTCTCACCAGGTGAATTCCGTGGAGCGCAATGGGAAAGAAGTTGTCATAAAAGTAAAAGATAAAAAAGATAAAGAAGTGGAGTTTAAAGGAGATTACTGCCTCGTTTCTGTGGGTAGAAAACCTTATACTGAAGGTCTGAATGCAGATGCCGCCGGAGTCAAGATCGATGACCGCGGAAGGATTGAAGTAAACGAGCAACTGCAGACTTCCACCAAGAATATTTACGCAATAGGAGATGTCATTAAGGGGCCAATGTTAGCGCATAAAGCTTCGGAAGAAGGCACTCTTGTAGCTGAAGTAATTGCCGGACAAAAGCCGCACATCAATTACAACCTTATTCCCGGGGTGGTTTATACCTGGCCAGAAGTTGCTGCAGTTGGAAAGACGGAAGAGCAGCTAAAAGAAGAAGGAGTGAAGTATAAAGAAGGAAAATTCCCAATGCGGGCTCTTGGAAGATCGAGAGCCAGTGGAGATACAGACGGATTTGTAAAGATCCTTTCAGATGAAAAAACCGATGAGGTTCTTGGAGTACACATGATAGGAGCAAGAACTGCCGACCTGATTGCTGAAGCTGTCGTTTCAATGGAATTCCGCGCTTCTGCCGAAGATATTTCCAGGATGAGCCACGCTCACCCAACCTATGCTGAAGCTATTAAGGAAGCTGCCCTCGCAGCGACCGATAACCGGCCTATTCATAGTTAGAACAAAAATATATTTTGAAATCACCTCTCAAAAATATCATTTTTGGGAGGTTTTTTTGGGTAATACAGAGGTTTAAAAAACTTTAGAATCTGGTTTTTGTTTCATCTCTTTCACTACATTTATATCAAAATAAATACGTTACAAGATGCCAAAAGAAAAATCCCCTTCAAAGAATTCAGCTAAGAAAGAAGCTGTGCTGAGCCTAAAAGAGAAGCGTGCTGCCAAAGCCGCCAAGAAAAAGAACAGAAGCTAATTTATAGAATACATAAAAAGAGAAAAGGCTGTCACGAGACAGCCTTTCCTATTAGTGGGAATTATTCAGCTTAATCCTCGCCTACAAATTTAAAGAAACGGCTTTTTCCGCCGTCTTTGGTTTCTTCCTGGTAAAGGAACTGCAAATTATTCTCGTCAAAGATCCTGAAAAATTCTTCCCAGGAAATATTTTTTAAGTTGTCCTCTGCATAGCCTGGAAAATTGATGCGAAGTAATCCGCCGCCTTTACTGCTGTTGGAAGTGCTTTCCACTACAGCGGGTTTACCATCCCTGTCCTCGGTCCAGTTTTTAATAGTATTATGATCTTTTGTGGTTTTTGAATCTGATGTTGCCATGTGATCTGATTTTTTAAAATAATTACTACTCTAAAATGCTTTTTTTGAATCGGAAGAAAAAGTCTTTTAACAGCAAAAATTTATTTCTGTTAAGCTATTGTGAACCAGGTAAAGAAGTTAATTTCTTTTACGAAATAACCTTAGTTTCCAGTAGCCTCGCTTGAAGTATATAAAAGCAACTATAGCCGCGATAAGGTTAGAGATAGGAAAAGCCCACCAGATTCCTTCGTAGCTTAAATCTGTCCTGTGTGAAAGCATGAAGGCAACAGGGAACCTTATGATCCATAGGTTTAGAATTGAAATGAGCATGGAAGCTTTGGTGAATCCGGCACCATTAAAAACCCCGTTTAACACCTGTTGTACACCGAGGAGTCCAAAGCTCGGAGCCATGATCTTTATAAAGTAAGCTGCATCCTGGATAACTTCGGGATCATTGGGGATAAAGAACGCAGTGATAGGTACAGCGAAAAAGTACATGAGAATTCCCATTCCGGTGAGCCCGAAAAAGGCAATCTGGCTACTTAGATTGGCGACTTTTTCAGCTCTTTTGATCTTTATGGCTCCAATATTTTGTCCCACCAAAGATGTCGTAGCAATTGCCAGTCCCAGAGCCGGAATTATTATAAAACTTAATATACGGGCACCAATTCCATAGGCTGCAACCACTTCGCTGCCAAAGCCTGTTACCAGGACCACCATAAAAGTCATTCCCAGAGCTCTTGTAGATTGTTCAATACTGGCTGGAATACCCAGATTGACAATCTTTTTTAAGGTGGAAAGATGAGGTTTCATTTGATTAGCGTGGATCCTGATACCACTTTTACCTTTAAACAGGATCCAGAGACCTATAGCTGCCGAAATTGCCTGTGTGATTATACTGGCAACTGCAGCACCTGCCACCCCATACCCTGGTACCGGGCCATAGCCATAAATAAAGAGCGGATCCAGGATAAGATTCAGAAACACCGTACCGAGTACGATATAGACCGGTAACATAACATTCCCGATTCCTCGCATAAGGGATTGAAAAGCAAAGAACATGAAGAGGAATACAAATCCAATAGAAGACACCTGGAAATAACTCACTGAATCATCAAGTATTTCGGGACCGGCACCAATGAGCCTCATAAGTGGTGCAGCCGAATAATTACTTAATATGGAAAGTAAAAGCGAGATGAAAAAAATGAGAGAAATAGTCTGTGAAGAATTAAAATCTACTCCTTTTTGATCCTCGGCACCAAAATATTGGGAAACAAGTACAGTTCCTGCGAGGGTTAATCCCGAACCTAAAGATAATACAAGAAATAAGAGGGGAAAACTTATACTTACTGCCGCGACTGCATTAGCTCCCAGTCTACCTAACCAAAAAGTATCTATTAATTGGTAGGCTGTTTGAAGTATGTTTGCCAGGATAATAGGAAATGCTAAATAGAAGAGAGATGTGAATATCCCTCCTTCGGTATATTTCCTTTTTTGCTTCATGAGCGACAAAAATACGGTAGCCGGTAACCAATTAATGCTAAAACTTTAATAATTCATGTTCCTATTTTAAGGAGACTGTAAAAGCGGAGCCATCCTTTATGAAACTGCACCTGTATTTAAATTTCTCCAAAATATTTTAAACTGAAAATTGCAGAAGAGAATTTTATTTTGTAATTTGATTATAATCAATAAGTTAGGTTTCTGTTCTTAATAGGAATAATTAAAATTCTAGCACATCATGAGCGCTTTAACTAACATTTGGAATAATTACACTGTTGAATTTTCCACTACTCAAAAAGTCATCGTAGCGATTGTACTGGGAATGATCTTTTTGATCGCTCTTCTTGCAATAGTGTTGATCATAATGGAAATTGCACAGTAGAACGAAAATTAAATAGTGAAAAAATGCACCTCTTTTTCAGGGGGTGATTTTCTATTGAATGATCTTTAAAGAAGGATATTCCAGAAAACCTCATAGCACTAAGTATGTAATTCCTTATTTTCTCAAAATTTTATTATCTTTAGGTACAACCTTTTAGCTGTTGCTAAGAAAAATCTCAATTATGGATGTTACCACAATCTACAAATTGATGAAGCCTCATCTTGATTTGTTGAATCCTTCCGAAAAAGCTGCTCTTTCTAAATTGATAACCTCTCCAAAACCCTCGAAGGTGACCTGCACCCACAGAAAAAAACTTTCCATTACTAAAGCAAAAGAACACCTTAAGATTTTTTGTCGACAGGAAATGGAGCGGGAAAAACAAACGGCTATCTAATTTTTTGTTAATCCTTGATTTTCCTCAAACTCTTCAAATTATTTCCTTTAATTTCAGGATGAAAGAAAATAACTATGAAGGAGAAAATTCTATTAGCGGGAGCTTCGGGAGCTTTGGGTCTGGAAGTACTTAAATTGCTTCACGAACAGGGAAAAGATGTAAGGGCACTCGTCCATTCAGCAGATGGAGCCGACAAGGTTTCAGATTATACAGATGATATCTGGAAAGCAGATGCCAGTGAAGGAAATGAGATCATTAAGGATATTACCAAAGACGTATCCATGGTTATTTCCACCCTGGGAAAAAGTGTTAGTCTTTTTACCGATCGTGGTAAATCCTTTATGGAAAATGACTTCTATGCAAATTCCAATATTCTGGATGATGCTAAAAAGAATAAAGTTAAAAGATTCCTTTATGTCTCAATAAAAGGAGCCGAAAAGGCGCTTGAATATGAGGTTGCCAAGTCTCACAAAATGTTCGAAGATGCCCTGGAGGCTTCGGGATTGGATTATACCATTATAAGGCCTGTAGGATTCTTTTCGGGTTTAAATGATCTGGCTATTATGGCCAAAAGAAAAGTTATTCCAATCATTGGGGATGGAGATTCGAGAACGAACAGCATACATCAAAAAGATCTTGCAAAAGTGGTGGTAAGATATTTAAATGAAGGACCTGAAATCTTAGAAGTAGGCGGACCTCTTGTTCATACCCGCCGTGAAATGGCCGATATGGTAGCCGATAGAATTGGAGGAAAAGTAATTCCCGTTCCCGAAAAGGTGGCCGAATGGGGAATGTTCCTGCCCGAGATGGTAGATGACGACATATCGGCAAAGCTGAAATATTTTAAATATGTCACCACAAATGATATGATAGGCGAAAAAAATGGAGATATCACCTTTGAACAATATTTAAGTGGTCTCGATCTCGAAAAAGATTTACCTTAATGTCTAAATACGATGCAATTGTAATAGGATGTGGAAGCAATGGAATAGCCGCAGCCATAAGATTACAGGAAAAAGGATTAAAAACTGCTATTTTTGAACAGGCATCTGTACCTGGTGGTGCCACTAAAACCCAGGAGTTGACTTTACCCGGGTTTAAACATGATGTGGGTTCTGCTATTATGCCGTTAGGACTTGCTTCCCCTTTTTTTAAAGATCTCCCTCTGCAGCAATACGGCCTTGAATGGATATTTCCCGAAATTGCTTATGCACATCCTTTTGAGGATGGAACAGCCTTTGGATGCTACAAGGATATTCATGCCACCGCAGCACAATTGGGCGAAGATGAAGAAGCTTACCTTAATCTTATAAAACCTTTACTGGATAACTGGGATAAGCTGGGCGAAGATCTTTTAGGACCTCTGGGAATTCCCGATCATCCCATGGCTTTTATGAAATTTGGACTAAAGGCCTTGCCTTCCGCAAAGATCATAGTGGACAGATACTTCAAAAATGACAAAACCAAAGCTTTTTTTTATGGTTCGGCAGCTCATTCAACTCTTCCTCTTACCACACTTGCGTCGGCCTCTTTTGGCTTGGTTCTTACCACCAGTGCGCATAAATATAACTGGCCTTTTCCAAAAGGAGGCGCAGGGAACTTTATTAATGCATTAACTGAGCATTATAGGTCTCTTGGAGGTGAAATTTATTGTAATAACTGGGTGGAAGACATAAGAGATTTACCAAACGCCTATGCCTATCTCTTCGATTTAACGCCGCGCCAGTTATTGAAGATAAAAGGACTCAACTTTAGCTCTCTTTATAGAAAACGATTAGAATCCTATGAATACGGAGCAGGAGTATTTAAAATGGATTGGGCATTAAGCGAACCTATTCCTTTTACAAATGAGAAATGTCGTAAAGCAGCGACTATACATTTAGGCTTTACACCACAGGAAATAGAAAATTCAGAAAAAGGGATTCATGACAAGAACATGACTAAGACTCCCTATGTTTTAATTGCCCAGCATACTCCTTTTGATTCATCCCGTGCACCTGAAGGTAAACACACGGCCTGGGCTTACATTCATGTTCCTAACGGCAGTACAGTAGATTATTCGGAGATAATAGAGAACCAGATCGAAAGAGCTGCTCCGGGTTTTAAAGATACTATTCTGGAGAGATCTTCTATGAATACCGTGGACATGCAAATGTTTGATCCCAATCTCATAGGAGGTGATATTAATGGAGGCAAACAGGATATTACACAACTTTTCACGAGACCGGTGGCACGTATTTCACCTTATTCCACCCCAGATCCCCGGGTGTACATATGTTCTTCTTCAACTCCGCCGGGAGGAGGAGTCCATGGGATGTGTGGTTTCCATGCCGCCCAAAAAGCTTTAAAAGATCATTTTAAGGAATTAAAATAAAAGAGAAAAGACTGCCTGAAAAGCTAAGATTTCCGTCAACCTGAACTTGTTTCAGGTTCTATCTTTTAATCAGAATAGTGATTCTGAAAAAAATTCAGAATGACGTTTAAATAGCTTTTCAGACAGCCTCTTTTAATATTGTAAAGGAATGGTTACTGGTTCTCATCTTCTGAGGGAACGGGGAAGCCACGATCTCTCATAAGAGCATCTATGGTTGCATCCCTTCCTCTAAAGAGCCTGTAGGCTTCAGCAGGATCCATTGCACTCCGGGGAGCGAACAGATACTGCACCAGTTTGGCAGCTACATTTTCATCATAAAATCCTCCCGGTGCCTCTTGAAAAGCTTCCGCAGCATCTGATGTTAATACATCTGCCCAAAGGTATCCATAATAACCTGTGGCATAACCCTCGCCCGAGAAAACGTGTCCGAAATGCGGAGTCCTGTGCCTCATCACTATTTCTTTAGGCATGTTAAGAGCAGCCAGAGTTTCCTCTTCAAAAGTATCCATGTCAATATCTTCAGGATCTGTCGTATGTAACTTCATATCCATCAAAGCAGAAGCGAGGAACTCTGTTGTTGCAAATCCCTGATTAAATGTTGATGCTTTTTTGATCTTTTCAACCAATTCCTGTGGTATGGGCTCACCTGTCTCGTGATGAACTAAAAAGTTATTGATAACCTCATCGGTAGAAAGCCATCTCTCGAGTAACTGTGACTGAAATTCAGTGTAATCTCTTACTCCGCTGTTTAGAATAGGATATTTTACTTCTGAAGCAAAGAAATGCAGAGCATGACCAAATTCGTGAAAGAAAGTGGTGGCATCATCCCAGGAAATTAAAGCCGGTTCTCCCGGAGCAGGTTTAACAAAATTGGAATTATTGGAAGCTAGAACTGTTTCTTTTTTACCATCCATTTCGGCATGACTGCGATACTGAGAAGCCCATGCACCAGATCGTTTTCCTTTGCGGGCATAAGGATCAAGATACCATAGCCCTATGTACTCTCCCGTATCCTTGTCTGTCACTTCCCATACATTTACATCTTCATGAAAAACCGGAACTATACCCTGAGGTACCGGAGTGAATTTGTAATTAAAAATCCTGTCGGCTGTATAGAATAATGCATCTGTTAGTTTATCCAGCTGCAGGTATTGCTTAACTTCATTAGATTCAAGATCGTATTTTTGCTGCCTTACTTTCTCGGCATAATAGCGGTAATCCCATGGTGCAATGATAATATCCTTTCCTTCGGCTTCTGCGATGGCCTGCATATCGGCTACCTCTTCTTCTACCCGTGCAAGGGCAGCAGGCCAAACAGCTTCCATTAACTCCATAGCTCTTTCAGGCGTTTTAGCCATCCTGTTTTGCAGTCTCCATTGGGCATAGTTATCATACCCCAGAAGTTCCACCCGCTCATCCCGTAACTTCAGGATCTCTTCTATAAGTTCTTTGTTGTCATACTCATCATCATTGTCGCCACGGGAATAATAATTTTCCCATACTTTCTTTCTCAGTTCTCTTTCATCTGAATAGGTGAGGAAGGGATCCATAGAAGAGCGGGTATTCAGAACGGCATATTTTCCTTCCTCTCCGCGATCGGCCGCTGCTTTAGCCGCTGCTTTCACGTAGGATTCAGGTAATCCGCTCAATTCGTCTTTTTCAAGAAAAACTGCGTAATTCTCTTCTTCTGCTAAAACATTATTGCTAAACTGGGTGTAGAGCCGTGAGAGTTCTTTGTTAATTGCAGCATACCGCTCTTTTTCAGCTTCATTAAGGTCTGCACCCTCCATGGCGAAATCTTCATACATAAGCTGTACTGCCCGTTGTTTTTGTGGAGCGAGAGGATTTTCCAGGGATTGCTCGTAAACAGCTTTTATTCTCTCAAAAAGCTCTTTGTTTTGAGAAATTTTTGAGGAGTATTCTGAAATTTTCGGGGCCAGTTTCTGTTGGATTTCTCTAAATTCAGGTGAAGACATGTTGCTGCTCCAAATACTGTAGTAGGTGAAAACGCGATCAAGTGCCTCGCCCGATTTTTGCATCGCCAGGATAGTATTGTCAAAAGTGGGAGGCGCAGGATTTGCAGAGATCATAAGAACTTCCTGCAGGTGAGAAGCCATTGCCTGCTCCATTGCAGGTTGAAGTTCTTCCAGTTTCATTTCATCAAAGGCAGGCACTCCGCCGTAGGGCCCTGTCCACTCCTGTAAGAGATCGTTTTTCATAGAAGTTTTTTGTACGGTTTCCGCCTGTTCATTTTGGGGCGTAGGGGCAGGGGAGTTACCCGAACCACATGCTGATATGATCATGGTTGTGATTAAACCAATACTTAATTTTTTCGTAGGGATCATTTTCAAATTTCATTTAGATTTTCGGTTCTCAAGATACTAATATTCTAAAAAGGAAGAAGGTTCAAAAATGGCATTTTTGACAGGTGGGTTTTTAAACCTATTTTTGATGAATTATTAAATTGCAGCATGGAATTTCTGAAAAAGAACTGGTCCAACATTCTATTTATAGTCATTATTGTCCTTTTGCTTATTCCACAAACACGAAAACCTATACAGGTAACGATGAACCGCATTATTGCGTTTAGCCCGACCAGAATAGCTGTAGACGATAGAGAGACTTTGGAAAATTATAACTGGAATCTGGTAAACCTGCAGGGGGAACCTGTGAATTTTAAAACAAGTATAGGCGAAGTAGCCGTAATAAACCTCTGGGCTACTTGGTGTCCTCCCTGCATAGCAGAAATGCCTTCTTTTCAGAAGTTATATGATCAATACGGGGACAGGGTAAATTTCTATTTTGTTTCTACCGAAGATGAAGGAAAACTTCAGCAGTTTTTAGATAAAAAAAACTACAGGCTTCCTGTTTACAAGCCATTGAGTATGGCTCCTGAAATATTGCAGTCGCGCAGTTTGCCTACTACATATGTGATCTCAAGAGATGGTAAAATAGCGGTAAATAAAAAAGGTTCTGCTAACTGGAATGATTCAGGTTTTAAAGATCTGCTCGACCAGTTGCTGGCCGAGGATTAATGTTCTGTTTGAAGAGAGTTTTTAATATTGAGTAGTTCTTCTACAAATTCCCGACTGTTGGACAAGCGAGGTATTTTATGTTGTCCTCCTAACTTATCCTTTCGTTTTAACCATTCGTAAAAAGTACCCTCGGGCATTTCCCGTACAACGGGTCTTTCAATTGCAATGTCATTTTTTCGCTTTGCTGCGTAATCGTCATTATACCTTGCCAGCTCTTTATCCAGTGCCTGCGTAAAATTTTCCAGATTTTCCGGAGATCTTACAAATTCAATAAGCCATTCGTGGTAACCTTTTTTGCGACGATCATAAAAATAGGGGGCAGCTGTGAAATCCCTTAGTATGGCTCCTGTTTCCCGGCAGGCTTGAGAAATTGCTTTTTCGGCGTGTTCTGCAAAAAGATCTTCCCCAAAAACATTTATACAGTGTTTCGTGCGGCCACTAATGGTGAAACGGTAAGGTTTTTTGTACTCGTAAATTTAATCGTATCGCCAATCTTGTACCGCCATAGACCCGAATTTGTGCTTATCACCATAGAATAATTCTTACCCATTTCTACCTCATCCAAGGTTATGACTTTTGGATTTTCAGAAAGAAATTCTTTTTCAGGGATGAATTCGTAGAAGATTCCGTAGTTAAGCATGAGGAGGAGAGAAGGATCGTTTTTTTGATCCTGAAGTCCAAAAAAGCCTTCAGTAGCGTTAAATATTTCTAGATACCTAAGGCTTTTGTCCCTGTCCAACTCTTCAAATAACGGCCTGTATGGTGCAAAAGAAACAGAACCATGAAAGAATACTTCAAGATCTGGCCACACATCCTGAATATATGATATTTTTTGTTCCTTAATAATGTACTGAAGTAAAAGCAACATCCACATAGGAGAACCTGCAAGGCTGGTCACCTTTTGATGAGAAGTTATTTCGGCGATCTTCTTAATCTTCTCTTCCCAGTTATTCATCATAGTCACCTCCAGCCCAGGAGTTCTTCCAAACTGAGCCCAGAAGGGCAGGTTTTTCATAACGATAGCTGAGATATTGGCTATGTAATAGCTGTTATTATGAGAATGTTTTGCTTCCTGACTCCCGCCTATGGAAAGATTTTTTCCTGAAAAAAGTTTGGCATCGGGATAATTCCTTATGTAAAGTGCGAGCATATCCCGTCCTCCCTGGTAATGGCATTGTTCCAAACCTTCGGTCGAAACCGGAATGATCTTACTGGTGGCCCCGGTAGTACCCGAGGATTTCGCGAACCACTTAATGGGTGTAGGCCAAAGTACATTCTTCTCTCCCTTAAGGATTAATTCAATATAAGGATAAAGATCTTCATAATTATTTAGAGGGACCTGTTCAATGAACTGCCGGTAATTCTGTATATCTTTAAAATGAAATTTCCTTCCGTAGTAGGTATCCTTAGTATTTTCCAGAAGTTGCTGCAGGACTTTTTGTTGAGTCTCATGAGGATTATTAATGGAATTTTCTAAGTCTTCGATCCGGTTCTTCATCACCAGATTGCCTATGGAATCAATTATCCCCATATATCGCGATCAACTTTTTGTAATAAGTTTTAGGCTGGATCTTCAAAAAAACCCGGTCCTTACAATTGCCGAAGATACACAATAATCGCTTTTTTTTGGCTGCACCTGCTTATTTTCCTTGAATTACGTCTTCATGACAGGGAAAAGTCAGTACAAATGAAGTTCCTTCTTTAGGTACACTCTGTACTTCAACAGTAGCACCATGATCCTCCAAAATATTTTTTACAGAGCTTAGCCCTATTCCCATTCCTCCGGGTTTTCGAGTGTAAAAAGAATCGAAAAGTCTTTCCAGTTGGTCTTTTTCCATACCGCATCCATTATCTGTAATGGCGAGGGTATAGGTGTTTTTCTTTTTATTTATACTAATAGTTAATTCTCCTTCATGAGGTACCATTGCCTCGCTGGCATTAACGATGATATTAAGAATTGCTATTTGAAGTTTTTCTTGATCTGCATTAATGAAATAAGGGCCACGATATTTTTTATGAACATTAACCCCTGTTAGATAGATCCTGTCCTTAGCAAGCCCAAGGGCTTTATTTGTAGTTTTTGCAAGGCAGCACTTTGTCATTTGTGGCTTGGAATAATTTGAAGCTGTTAAAAGATCTGTAACTAAATTATTTAAAGTTGAAGTGCTCCTCTTAATAATACCAGTATAGTTTTTCAGTAACTTCTTTTGAGGTCCGCTATTTAATTTTTCCATAATGTCTGCAGACATGCTGATACTAGCCAGAGGATTTCGTAATTCGTGGGCCAGCGTTCTTGCTATCTCCCCTGTAATGGAAAGTTTTTCTGCATTGATGAGGGCTTGCTGAGTTGCTTTTTGAGATTGTACGCTACGGAGAAGAACTATATATTCAACAACATTCTCCTTCCTGTTTCTTTTAAATACTTTTCCCCTCGCATTATAGCACTCCCATTGTTTCTCACTGGTTTTAAGCCTGAATTCCACTTCAACTACATCATCATCTGAAGCTGTTCCAAGGCTGGTATGGAATGCAAGGGTCTTTTGCCTGTCCTGAGGATGAATCAATGGAAGAATATCCAGTAGGGGCATACCTTCCACATTTTCTGCGGTCATGCCTTCTGCTGCCACAAGATCACGATTGATATACTTCACCTTTTCATTATAGAGGTCGAAGATCAAAATTAAATCAGGGGAAGTATCTATGAGCTGCTTCTTAAATCTGATGTTTTCCCTTAACTTCTTTGCTTTAATTTTATTCCTGGTAATATTTTCTAAAGAACAAATAAGCAGCCCTCTCTGGCGCCTGCTTGTGATCCTGAACCAGTTATTCCTTCCGTCCCGATCAACTTCTATCTCCAAATCTGATGACTCTCCGGTTAACATAGTTTGTTTAAGGGTTTCAAAAACACCTTTTTCGGTTGCTTTTGGATTGTACTGAAGAAAACTGCGCCCTACCATTTGGTTTTGATTGTAGTATCGATTTACTACCTTATTTACCCTTACATAGGTAAAATCTACAACATCATAATTTTCCCCGAACAATGGCTTCATTACAAAGATGCCCTGGTTTACTGTGTCAAAAACCATTTGGAGGAGTTCGTTGTTCTCTTCCAGTTCATAGGTTCGGCTTTTTATCTTTAACTCGAGATCTTCGTTTAATTTTTTAAGCTTTTCTTCTGCCTCCTTACGAGGTGTAATATCTGAAAACAAGCAGGCAACTTTTTTATTGTTTCTGCCTCCAATGGGAAAAGCAAATACATCAAACCAACGGTTGTGGGCGGCGGCATAATCTTCAAAACGTACTGCTTTTCCTGTAGATGCAACCTTGCCCAGAGTTTGGAACCAATGGCTTTCATGCTTTTCATAAAACTCTCTCATGGTTTTACCAAGAAGATCCCTTATTCCTGTATGCTTTTCAAAAGCGGGATTCACCTCCACAAAAAGATAATCTATGGGATTCTTTTGCAGGTCAAAAATCATTTCTACAACTCCGTAACCCTGATCCAGGGAGTTAACCAGTACTCTATAGCGGTTTTGGCTCTCCTGTAGTAATTTTTTTGTTGCGATATCAAGGTCTTTTCTCCCCTGCAGTCTGGAATTTTCTATAGGTTTTGCAAGGGTAAGAACATAATTAGCGCCTCCTTTTTTAAAACCTTCATAAACCCGACTTTCAAACCGGAATTTTTTCCAATTACCTGAAGTTGACTTTACACGCAGGATCACAGTTTTTTCCCCAATGTCCTGGGGATTCCCAAGGCTTCCCCAAAAGTGCAAAAAGATCGGATAATCTTCAGGATGAATAGTTTCCCTAAAAAAATTACCTGTTCCCTCTTTAACTGTAAAGAAATTTCTGAAGTACTGCAAGCATCTATTATTGACTGCTTTTAAAGAGAAATCTTTAGCAGAATTGATAAACAAGATAAAACCCTCATTATCATGCCCACTATAGGTATTGAAAAGGTTGCGAGCCGTGCCTTTAGAAATTTCATCTGGCATAAAAGTAGTTTTTTGCATAGAAAAAAATTTATGAACAGCAAGTAGGGGATTTCTTGTTGATCTGGCATTTAGTTAAAAGGGGGAGAAGTTAAATTTAATATAAATAATGGATTTATAACCATCAGAGTGCCAGAATTTTATGAATAAATTTGAGGATGTATTCTAAACCCGCATACTCATTGAGTTTTAGCGTTATGAAACCAGAGACAAATCTTTTATTTTATAAGCTTAAGCTGCGGGAAATTTTTTACAAAATGAAGATATAAGTCATTGTCTAAGAAAAAATTAACAGATTTTGGATGCTATAACAGATAAAAATTTAAGTATAATTTAGGTGCAGGTAAAAAAAGATCTTGTACAACTTATCGAAAATATTACCCTTTTTATCCCTTGATCAACTCCACAAATAATAAATAATGAGCTCAGGAACTTCGTAGAAGTTCTCATTATTTCTTTTTTTTGCGATTGTAATTCTTGTCTCCCCTGGTTTTCGGTTTTTTGTATTTTTTCTTTACTTCTCTTCGGTAAGATCCCCCAAGATTGACCTTCTGATTTTTTTCCTTTTTTTCATGAAAAGCAGGACCCGGTTTATATTCATCTGAAAATTTTCCAGGATTGTAGATTTCATCAGATTTTGGCTGTTCTTCCGGAATAAGTTCAGAAGAAACGGGAACTGATTCAGGTAAGGATTTTACCTGGATCTTGAGATCCATGAGAGACTCAATTTTTTCAAGGTTTTCTTTTTCAGATGTTGTGGTAAAAAGTAAGGCATGACCTTCTTTTTCGGCTCTTCCGGTTCGGCCAATGCGATGAATATAGTTTTCCGGATAGGCTGGTGTGTCAAAGTTAACCACATGGCTTACCTGTTCAATATCAAGGCCTCTTGCCATAACGTCTGTGGCTACGAGTATGCGGCAAAAGCCATCCCCAAACTGTCTTATGCTCCGCAACCTGTAATTTTGGGTTTTGTTTGAGTGGATCACCGTGCACTCTTCCGGAAATAAAGGATTGAGGTTTTCAAAAAGACGATCGGCTATACGTTTGTTTCCGGCGAAGATGAGGACTTTATGGAAAGACTCCATGTCTTCTAAAAGATGTTTCAGGAGGTTGACTTTCGTGTAGAAGTTAGGTACTTCATAGACCTCCTGTTTGATATTTTCGAGAGGAGCGCCACTCGCCGCTACAGATACAGTCTCCGGATTTTTAAAGTTCTCCTGAATAAGCTTTTCTACGTCTACAGTCATCGTAGCCGAGAACATGATGTTCTGCCGACTCTCGGGGATTAACTCCAGGATGTTGGTAAGCTGAAACCTGAACCCCAGGTCCAGCATTACGTCAACTTCATCTATTACCAGTTTTTGAATAGATTTTAATTGCAGGTCACGATTAATCGCGAGATCATACAGGCGCCCGGGAGTTGCAACTAAAATATCCAGACCCTGTGCTACCAGTTGTTTTTGGGTATTAATGTTGGTGCCGCCGTAAATTCCGAGAATCCGGGTGTTGATGTATTTTGTGAGTTTCTCCAGCTCTTCTACTACCTGCACCACCAGCTCCCGTGTTGGCACCAGGATCAATATTCGGGGATTTTTTTGTTCAGAATACCTTAGGGTCTTCAGAAGGGGAAGGAGGTAAGCAAGTGTTTTTCCGGTACCGGTCTGTGCGATTCCCACCATATCCCTTCCTGAGAGAATTACAGGTAATGATTGTTCCTGGATTGGAGTGGGGTTGTAGATTTTTTGATCTTCAAGTGCATTTAAAAGAGGGGTAGTAAGGTTGAGGTCCTGGAAAGTCACAGAGTAAGATTTTAAGAGAGCAAAGTTAAGGTTAAATTGTGGAAAGCTTTTGGGTTTTGTTTAACTCCAACTTCATCTTCATTTCTTCCACGCCTATTTTGTATTTTTGAACTTCAATTTTTCACCTATGACCAAAATATTGGCTTTTGCCGGCTCCAGCAGCCCCACTTCCATAAACCATCAACTCATACTCAATATAACCGGAAGGATCTCAGACCATACCATCGAGGTGCTTAACCTTCATGAATTTGAATTTCCCATGTACAGCATTGTAAAGGAAAAAGAAGGATTTCCTCAAAATGTGAAGTTCCTCTATGAAAAAATAGTAGAAGCGCCGGCACTTATCATAGCTGTAAATGAATATAATTCCAATGTTTCAGGTTTTTTTAAAAATATTATAGACTGGCTGTCAAGAGTGGAGAAAAAGTTTCTCGATGGTAAGAAGATCCTTTTAATGAGCACATCTCCGGGGCAACGTGGTGGTGCCTCGGCACTGGAATATTGTAAAAACCAGTTTCCCAGGTTTGGAGGTAACGTAGTGGAAAGTTTTAGTCTGCCGTTATTCTATGAAAATTATGATTCTGAAAAAGAAGTAATTGTGAATGAGGTTTTTGACTTGGGAATTATTGATGTGGTGACCTCTTTTTCTCAGCAAATAAATGAATAGTGCGAGTATCGAAAAAGGTCATTTTAGAAGAAGATTTCCCAATTAAAGAGGTCCTGCTTAATTGGGCAAGACAGTTCAATGAAGTAGTTTGGTTTGATAGTAACGGGCACCGGGACCAATATTCTCAATATGACGCCGTACTGGCTGTAGATGCTTTTACTGCCATACAAACAGATGCTTTTGAAGCTTTTAATAAGCTGAAGGAATACCAGGAAACTACCCGGGACTGGATCTTTGGATACCTTTCCTATGACCTCAAAAATGACGTGGAAAACCTGGAAAGTGAAAATTACGACGGCCTCAATTTTCCTGAATTATTTTTTTTTCAGCCAAAGAAGATATTATTCTTAAAGGGAAATGAGCTTGAACTGCGCTACCTGAAAATGGTGGACGATGAAGTGGAAGAAGACCTGGAACATATCCTACAAAAAGGGGATTTTCAGAAAGAATTTTTTTCCAGGGAGGGAAATTCTGTAAAAATGCAGGCTCGCATCTCCAAAGAAGATTATGTGCAAAAAGTGGAAAAAATGCAATTCCACATCCAACGGGGAGATATTTATGAGGCAAATTTTTGCCAGGAATTCTATGCTGAAGGAGTAGAATTTGATCCACTTCAAAAATTTATGGCCTTAAATGCCATTTCAAGGCCTCCATTTGCTACTTTTCTTAAGAACTACGATCAATATCTCCTATCGGCTTCGCCGGAAAGATATCTTCAGAAGAATGGTGATCAATTGATTACACAGCCAATAAAAGGGACAGCTCCCAGGGCCCGTTTTGATCCGGAGAAAGATGAAATGTTGGCACTTCAGCTTGAACAGGATCCTAAAGAAAGATCAGAAAATGTAATGATTGTGGACCTGGTTCGCAATGACCTCTCAAAAACAGCAAAAAAAGGTAGTGTTGAGGTTGTAGAGCTATGTAAGGTTTACAGCTATCCCCAGGTACATCAAATGATCTCTACTGTAAAAGCTATTTTGGATTCAGGGATACCGGCGGTAGAAGTTTTACGCACCACGTTTCCTATGGGAAGTATGACAGGAGCCCCAAAGATCTCTGCTATGGAGATCATAGAAGAATTAGAAGAAACTAAGCGGGGTCTGTATAGCGGGGCAGTGGGATATTTTGATCCATCAGGCGATTTTGATTTCAATGTAGTGATTCGCAGCATTCTGTATAATGCAACTGCTAAATACGTGTCATTTTCTGTTGGAGGGGCTATTACTTCCAGATCTGTGCCCGAAAATGAATACCGCGAATGCCTGGTTAAGGCTGCGGCACTTAAACAGGTGATGGAGGAGCAGGAATAAAGAGAATTCTTCAGAAAAAAGAGCGTTAAAAGCCATTTCATTTTTGATATCTTTGAGCCTATGCTGTTAGCGTTTAAAAATCACCTTAAGGAACAATTTCCTGAAACTTTTGAAGGAAAGATCCTTCTTGCCGTAAGCGGCGGAGTAGACAGCGTGGTTCTTGCCAATCTTTGCAGGGAAATTGGGTTAGATATTTCTCTTGCCCATTGCAATTTTCAACTTAGAGGGGAGGAAAGTAACGAGGATGAGGTGTTTGTAACGGAACTGGCAGATGCACTGGAAGCAGAAGTCTATATTGAAGGTTTTGAGACAGAAGCCTATGCGACAAAAAAGAAGATTTCTATTCAAATGGCGGCACGTGAGCTGCGATATAATTGGTTTAGAGAGCTTCAGGAAACATTACAGTTTGACTACGTTTTTACTGCCCATCATGTTAATGATAACCTGGAAACCGTTTTGATCAATTTCATAAGGGGAACAGGGCTTGAAGGCCTAACGGGAATTCCCGATGTCAATGAATTCGTTCTCCGGCCGCTGTTACCTTTTACCCGAAAGCAGATCGAGGATTACGCACGTCTTCAAAACCTGAAGTGGCGGGAAGACAGCAGTAATGATTCTGTAAAATATTTCCGGAATAAGGTGAGACTGGAGATAATACCCAAATTGCTGGAGTTGAATCCGCAGCTGTTGGAAAGTTTCAGTAAGACCAGGAGCCATTTGCAGCAAAGTTCTCAGTTGGTCGAGGATTACATTTCAGTGCTTTTTCCGAAGATCGCAAAACAGGAAGAATACGGTTATTCTTTTGAGGTTGCAAAGCTTCAGGCGATTCCCAGTACAAAAGCAGTGTTATACAACCTCTTTAGATCCTTCGGGTTTACTGAATGGGAGGATGTCTATGGCCTGTTGGAATCCCAACCTGGTAAAATAGTCTACTCCAAAACTCACCGTCTTATAAGAGACAGGGACAAACTACTTCTTACGTTACTGTCGCCAAAAAAGGAAAAGGTGTATGAGATCCGGGAGAATGAAGAGGTAGTTATGTTGCCCATTGGAACTTTTCATTTTGAAACTGTAGATGATTTTCAAAAAGGTGATGCCAGGACAATTTATCTTGACCGGGACCAAATCCAGTACCCCCTTATTGTAAGGAAATGGGAGGAGGGCGACTATTTTTATCCATTTGGTATGAAAGGCAAAAAGAAACTGAGTAAGTTTTTTAAAGATGAAAAATTATCTTTGCCGCAAAAAGAAAATTGCTGGCTTTTGTGCTCCCACGACAAAATTGTTTGGGTTATAGGCCATCGGTTAGATACACGATTTGCGGTTAAAGATGAAACCAAACAAATTTTGCGATTAAGTTACACACCATGAGATTACCGGTACTTTTAATACTGTTCTTTTTTACATTTTTTGGCACCCATGCTCAAATCTTTGATCCCAATAACCTGGGGCAGGGGATAGAAGATCCCATTGAATGGGAGGCAGCTGTAGAGCAGGAGAATGATTCCATTTATAACCTCATTTTTACCGCCCGTTTGGATGCAGGCTGGCACCTGTATTCCCAGGAAGTGGTTGACATAGATATTGCACCAATTCCTACCGCATTTTCTTTTTCCGAATCACCTGAAAAATATGAACTTGTTGGTCCTACCCGGGAACCGGATGTTCCGGCCATGTATGATGCTGTTTTTGAAGCCGATATTACTTATTTTAAAGATGAGGCTGTTTTTAGGCAAAAAATTAAAGTTTTAGACCCCACAGATCTTGTTATAACTGCGGAAGTTTATTTTTCAGTGTGTGATGATGAGAAGTGCCTGCCGCCCGAAACGGAACAGTTCACTTTCAATATTGGCGACAATGAGGTGGTCGAAGGATTTACAAATCTTGAAGTTTCAGATAAAGATCAGCGGCTTACCGAAGCTTTGAATATAAATGTAAAGGGAGTTGGCGGAACCGAAATTACTGAAGAAGGAGGCGATGGCTATACAACCATATTCTTCCTCGGCTTTATTGGAGGACTGATTGCTTTGCTGACTCCCTGTGTATTTCCAATGATCCCGCTTACTGTATCCTTCTTTACAAAAGGTGCAAAGACACGAAGGAAAGGATTGGTAAATGCGATAATGTACGGAGTTTTCATTTTCTTGATCTACTTGTTGCTTAGTCTGCCATTCCATCTCCTGGATTCGCTGGATCCTGAAATCCTGAACAACATTTCCACAAATACCACACTGAATATCCTATTCTTTGTGATCTTTATTTTTTTCGCTTTTTCCTTTTTTGGATATTACGAAATCACCCTGCCAACTTCCTGGAGTAATAAAATGGATGACAAGGCTTCCAGCTTTGGCGGGATCTTAGGAGTGTTTTTTATGGCACTTACCCTGGCGCTGGTTTCTTTTTCCTGTACCGGTCCTATTTTAGGTTCTCTATTGGGTAGTTCCCTTACAACAGATGGTGGTGCGACTCAATTGTCTTTTGGAATGGGAGGATTTGGCCTGGCACTGGCTCTACCTTTTGCACTCTTCGCCCTTTTTCCTAACTGGCTTAATTCTTTACCAAAAAGCGGCGGCTGGCTTAATTCGGTTAAAGTGGTATTAGGATTTATTGAATTGGCACTTGCATTTAAATTCCTTTCCAATGCCGACCTTGTACAGCACTGGGGGCTTCTAAAAAGGGAGATTTTTATTGGGATCTGGATCATTGTCGGAATAGGGTTACTGCTTTACCTTATTGGCGTACTAAGATTTCCGCATGATGGTCCAAAGACCAAACTGGGAAAAGGAAGGTTGTTTCTGGCAATAATTACACTTGCATTTGTCGTCTACCTTATTCCGGGCCTTACAAATACTTCTCACGCCAACTTAAAACTTTTAAGTGGTTTCCCTCCACCATTGTTCTACAGTATTTATGAAAAGGAAACTGAAGGACCTTTAGGATTAAAAGCCTATAAAGATTTTGACGAAGGGGTGGCCGCAGCAAAGGCTGAAAACAAACCCATTCTTCTTGATTTTACAGGCTGGGCCTGCGTGAACTGTCGTAAAATGGAAGAGCAGGTTTGGAGCGAACCTGAAGTTTTTGACCTTATGAAGGATGATTTTGTACTTATTTCTCTCTATGTCGATGACCGGAAAGAACTTCCTGAAGATCAAAAATTTAATTATCAGAAGCCAACGGGAGGAATAAAGGAGATCGAGACGATAGGAGACAAATGGGCCACATTTCAGACTCTAAACTTCCGGAATAATTCTCAACCCTATTACGTGCTGCTTGATCATGAAATGAACATGCTTAACGAGCCTGTAGGTTATACTCCCGATTCAGATGAATTTGCCAGTTGGCTGGAAGAGGGGGTGGAGGCATTTTCCCGTGAGTAAATTTTATATCATTTAGTTGTTGGAAGGAATTCCTATCTTTAGCGACTTCAAAACAAAATTTACAAATGAAATTTACCAGAACTTTCTTTCTGCCGGTACTGTTTTTGCTGGTTGGCAGCCTTGGCTTTGCACAAGCCGAAATTGAATTTAAAGTTGAAGAACACTATAACAAACGCGAAGTAGTGATCCCTATGCGGGATGGAATAAATCTTCACACCACCATATTTTCACCAAAAGATACCTCAAAAGAATATCCTATTCTTTTGACTCGGACACCATACAGTGTGAGGCCTTATGGGGAAGATCAATTCCGATCGAGGTTAGGTCCCAATGAATATTTGATGGAGCAGGGAAATATCTTCGTGTACCAGGATGTACGGGGAAGGTGGATGAGCGAAGGGGTCTATGACAATATGCGCCCGTATATTCCCAATAAAAAAGGGCAGGAGATTGATGAAGCCAGCGACACTTACGACACGGTTGAATGGTTGATGAAGAATGTTGAAAACAACAACGGCCGCGTAGGTATTTGGGGAATTTCTTATCCCGGTTTTTATGCTGCTTATTCTCTCCTTGCAAATCATCCTGCAATTAAAGCTGTTTCCCCACAAGCGCCTATAGGAGACTTTTTTTTTGATGATTTCCATCACAACGGAGCATATTTTTTAAGTTACTGGCGCGCTACGGCCGTGTTTGGATATGAGAAGAGTACACCTTCAGATACCGCGTGGTATTCTTTTCCGGAGTTGGATACGAAAGATCAATACCAATTCTTTCTCGATGCAGGCCCACTTCAGAATCTTGATAAATATTACGGAGAGGACAATGTTTTTTGGCAACAGCTTAAAGAACATCCTAACTATGACGAATATTGGCAGAAACGCGGAATTGTTCAGCATTTAAATGACATAAAGCCGGCCGTTATGGTTGTGGGCGGATTGTTTGATGCTGAAGATCTTTACGGTCCCTTCAACATCTATAAAGCCATTGAGGATAACAGTGACAATTTTAATATGCTCGTAATGGGACCTTGGAGCCACGGCGACTGGGCTCGTCAAACTGAGCGGCAGGCGATCGGAAATATTTATTTTGGAGATAATATTTCTGAAAATTACCAAAAGGAGGTTGAGACCGTCTTTTTTAATCACTTTTTAAAAGGGGAGGCTGATGGTTCTGTACCTCTTCCCGAAGCTTATATGTTTGACACCGGTTTGCGGGAATGGAAAAGCTACGCAGCCTGGCCTCCAAAAATGGCAGAAAAGAAGATATTTTATTTGGCAGATGATCAGGAGCTTGTGGAAGGTCCTTTAGAAGATCTAACTCTTACCGAAGGAGCCGAAGAATTTGTGAGCGATCCGGACAAACCAGTACCTTATTCTGAAGATATTAAAATGGTTTTCACTCCACGAAAGTATATGACCGATGATCAACGTTTTGCAGCCCGTCGACCCGATGTGCTGGTTTATGAAACTGAAGTGCTTCAGGAGGATTTGACTCTTGCCGGAGAAGTACTTGCAAAACTGCAGGTGGCTACAACCGGAACAGCGGCAGACTGGGTTGTGAAAGTAATAGATGTTTTCCCGCCCGATGCCGAAGATTACGAGGAAACTCAGGACTACCTGTCCATGAGCAACTACCACATGATGGTTAGAAGTGAGGTGATTAGAGGGAGGTTCAGGAATAGCTTTTCCGATCCCGAACCTTTTGAGCCTAACAAGAAAACGGAAGTGAACCTGCAACTTCAGGGTGTCCATCATACTTTTAAAAAGGGACATAAGTTACAGATCCAGGTTCAAAGCACATGGTTTCCGCTAATAGATAGAAATCCGCAGACTTATGTAGATAATATTTTTAAGGCCGAAGATGAAGATTTTCAGAAACAAACTCACAAAGTTTTTAATGATTCCCAGATCATCTTAACGGTACTTGAATAAATATAACAGGTGTCAAAAACAGCCTTTTTGACACCTGATTTTCTAATATAAATTGTGGGAAGACTTCAGCAATTTTCAGACTTTCATTTTCGTTATTTCAGTAATAAACACAGCACTTATGAATTTAAAAGCATTATATATTCCATTATTTCTGTTTTTCAGCTTCAGTCTAACCGGTTGTAATGATTCCCCTGAAGAAAGAGAAATTACTTCGGAAGAGATTCAGCAGGAAACAGCACAATTGAATGCATTTTTTGAAGAGGAGTTCCAAAAAGATCTTGAGGAATCCCCAATGCTTCAAACGCGGCTTGGAATTAAAACCGATTATGACGCATGGGATGATTATTCCCATCTGCGTTATGCCGAAGATTTAGAAAAGGCAAGGAGAAGACTTGATTTTTTGAAAAAGGAGATTGATCCTGAAGTTCTTGAAGGGCAGGATGCACTTAGCTATGAGCTTTACAGACAGGAGCTCGAGAATGAAATAGAGGATTATGACTTTAGGCTGTACAATTATCCTGTGAATCAAATGTTTGGAGTTCACGCCGAACTACCTGCATTTTTGATCAACATGCATAAAATCGATTCTGTGAGTGATGCCAAAGCGTATATCGCGCGGCTAAATAAAGTACCACAAGTGATGGAAGATGTGATTACGGGACTGGAGCTGCGTGAAATGAACCAGATCATGCCCCCAACTTTTGTTTTTGCTCATACCGTTGAAGCTTCACAAAATGTTTTGGCCGGTCGTCCTTTTGAAAAATCGACCGAGGCAAGTGCTCTTTTGGAAGACTTTAGTGAGAAAGTGGAGCAACTGGATATTCCGGAAGCTCAAAAGAATGAGTTGATTCTGGAAGCGCAGGAAGCATTGCTTACTTCGGTAAAACCGGCTTATGAAAACCTGATTGCAAAGTTGGAAGACCAGCAACAGCGTGCTACAAATCAACATGGAGTATGGAAATTTCCCAAGGGAAATAAGTTTTACGAAACCGCTCTAAAAAGAACTACTACGACAGATCTTACTGCCGAAGAAATACACGAAATTGGTCTTAGTGAAGTAGCGCGAATCCATAAGGAAATGGAAGACATAATGGAGCAAGTGGGCTTTGAAGGCAGTCTTCAGGACTTTTTTAAATTTATGAGAGAAGATGAGCAATTCTATTATGAAAATACTGAAGAAGGGCGCGAACGTTACCTGACGGAGGCTACTGCACTTATCAACACGATGAAAGGACGTTTGGATGAATTGTTCCTAACCAAACCAGAAGCCGATATTATAGTAAAGGCAGTGGAACCTTTCAGGGAGAAAAGTGCTGGAAAGGCATTCTATCAAAGACCTGCTTTAGATGGTTCCCGTCCCGGAACATATTATGCGAATCTCTACGATATGGAAGCTATGCCAATCTATCAAATGGAAGCATTGGCTTATCATGAGGGGCTTCCCGGTCACCACATGCAGTTGGCTATTGCCCAGGAACTGGATAGTTTAGCAATGTTCAGGAAGCTGGGAGGCTATGGTTCATATATAGAAGGCTGGGGCTTGTACAGTGAATTACTGCCTAAGGAAATTGGATTTTATGAAGATCCTTATTCAGATTTTGGACGGCTGGCCATGGAACTCTGGAGATCGATAAGACTCGTAGTAGATACCGGGATTCACTCGAAAAAATGGACCCGTGAAGAGGCGATAGATTATTATGTACAGAATTCACCAAATGCTGAAAGTGATGCTGTAAAAATGGTGGAACGACATATTGTTATGCCAGGTCAGGCTACGGCCTATAAAATCGGAATGAATAAGATCCTGGAATTAAGGGAGTATGCAAAAAAGGAATTAGGGGAAGAGTTTGATCTAAGAGAATTCCATGATGTAGTATTGACGAATGGGTCTGTGCCTCTGAATGTGCTTGAAGAACTTGTTGTTGAATGGGTCCAGATAGAAAAAACTTCGTAATAGGGGTAGAGGAAATGAAGCGCATAGAAGACCGAAATTTATATTATTCAGTCATGACGTTTCTCTATTCTTAAACAAACTTTCGGAAAGTTGAAAAGCAGTTAATAACTTTTAAATGTAAATTATACGGTTATTAAGGTCAAACTGCTATATTTAACAAAATTTTCTGAAGGTTGCCCTAAGATTCCCGGGTACCTTGAGGAGAAGATTAATCTTCCTTAACCACTCTTTATGGAATTTGCATTCTTGGATCAGATCATTTTTGCGGCCTATGCTTTGATGATCATTGGGATAGGTCTCTATGTTTCCCGAGGCAAGGGTAAAACTTCTGAAGACTATTTTCTTGCCAGTAAATCACTCCCCTGGTGGGCTATTGGAACTTCCTTAATTGCAGCCAATATTTCTGCTGAACAATTTATCGGAATGTCGGGATCGGGTTTTGCAATTGGGCTGGCAATTGCATCTTACGAATGGATGGCGGCTATTACGCTTATCATAGTAGGGAAATATTTTCTTCCCATTTTTATTGAAAAAGGCCTCTATACAATACCTGAATTCATTGAAGTACGCTACGGGACAAATCTTAAAACTATTCTGGCGATCTTTTGGATTGCACTTTTCATATTTGTAAACCTTACCTCGGTTCTTTACCTGGGGGCAACAGCCATTGATACCATTGTAGGTGCGGGTGATGGATCGATTTTTCTTTATGCAATCATTGGTCTTGCTCTTTTTGCCGCTGCATACTCGCTCTATGGCGGACTCGCTGCCGTGGCCTGGACAGATGTGGTACAGGTAGTTCTTTTAATTCTTGGTGGTTTAATCACCACCTACATAGGTCTTTCTCACGTAGCTGAAGATGGGGGGATTATTTCGGGAATGATTAAGGTTTATGAAGAGGTTCCTGAGAAATTTTCAATGATCCTGGAGAAAGGGGAGATCATCACTCCCGGCGGAAAAGATGCCTGGTGGGACCTGCCAGGGCTTGCGGTATTGCTTGGAGGAATGTGGGTTGCAAATCTCTACTACTGGGGTTTTAACCAGTACATTATTCAAAGAACCCTGGCAGCAAAAAGTCTCAGGGAGTCTCAAAAAGGGATAATTCTCGCTGGATTTCTTAAACTTCTAATTCCGTTGATCGTAGTTGTTCCCGGTATCATAGCTTATGTAATGAACACAGGTCCGGGTGGTGCTTTTGGTCCTGAATATACCGATCCTTCATTCATTGCCGAAGGCGGCAGGATCATCAATGATAATGCCTTCCCGTGGCTTATAAGAGAGTTTGTGCCTGTAGGGCTTAAAGGCCTCGTATTGGCCGCATTGGCTGCCGCTATCGTATCTTCTATAGCGTCCATGCTTAATTCTACGGCTACTATTTTTACCATGGATATCTACAAACCTTATATCCAAAAAGGAGCTTCAGAAAAGAGGCTTGTAAATGTCGGGCGGATTTCAGCTACCATAGCGCTGATTATTGCGGTGATACTGGCACCACAACTTCGAAATTTAGGGCAGGTATTCCAGTATATTCAGGAGTACACAGGAGTAGTGAGTCCGGGAATTCTGGCGGTATTCATGTTAGGTCTTTTCTGGAAAAAGACCACCAACAATGCGGCCATCTGGGGAGTTTTAGCTTCCATTCCAATTGCCCTTTACTTTAAGGTGGGCACGAACGGTTGGGTAGATGGATCTTTCTTCCTCGAGCTACCATTTATGCACCAAATGTTCATCACCTGGATCCTTACCATGTTAATCATGGTGGTCATTAGCTATATCGAAACCAGAGGGGTAGATCATCCAAAGGCAATAATAATTTCTAAAGACCTGTTTAAAACTGGCCCTGCCTTTAATATTGGAGCTTTCGTGATCATGTTGATCGTTGCAATGCTATATGCGATCTTCTGGTAATTCCTAGGTTCAAGATTCAAGATTCAAGGTTCAAGGTTTGAAATTTTGACTTTTGACAAAAATGTCGAATTGACTAAAGAGGGAAGGAATACCAGTGATGAGTTAAAGGAGAGCAGATCGGTAATAAACTTCTGTAGAAGTTGACCATTGTTAGCAAGTAACCATATTCGGGCAAACTAAAGACTCAATCCCCGAACTCTTAACCCGGAACTGGCAATCCGCAACCTCTGGGCACATCAACTTTTTAAATGTTTATTGATCATTGTGCAAGTAATGAACATCAGGTAACTCCCGAAGGGTTTCAGCAGCCTGTTCGGCTGTGATGTCCCGTTGTGGTCCGGCGAAGAGTTCATAGCCTACCATAAATTTTTTCACGGTTTTAGACCTTAGTAGAGGTGGATAAAATGACATATGGAAATGCCATTCCGGGTATTCCTGTCCATTGGTTGGTTGTTGATGAATCCCGGAGGAATAGGGAAATGAAGTTTGAAAAAGGTTATCATACCTAATGGTGAGCTGCTTTAAAATTTTGGCATATGCATTTTCTTCCTCCACGGTAAGTTGTCCTATATGTTGCATTTGACGTCTAGGGATGATCATAGTTTCATAAGGCCAAATTGCCCAATAGGGAACAAGTGCTACAAAATGGTCATTTTGTAAAACGATCCTCTCCTTAGATTCCAGTTCCTGTTTCAGATAATCTCCTAACAGGCTTTTTTTGTTACGATTCCAGTAACTTTTCTGATGCTCCGTCTTTTTTTGTACCTCAACCGGAACTGATAATTGAGACCAGATCTGTCCGTGAGGATGTGGATTACTGCACCCCATCATATCACCTTTATTTTCAAAGATCATGACATAGTTTATGTCTTCCCGACTGGCAAGGTCTGTATATTCTTCTTTCCATTTCTGGACAACCTTTACAATATCACCGGTGCTCATTACAGGTAAAGTAAGGGAGTGGTCGGGTGAAAAGCAGACTACCCTGCAGATCCCGGTTTCTGAACTTGCCTGTAATAAACCCTCTTTAAATTCCCCCTTAGGACCTTCGGGCAACAAAGCGGAAAAATCATTCTGAAAGGTGTAGGGATCTTTATATTCGGGATTTTTATCGCCACTGGCTCTTGTGTTTCCCGGACATAAAAAACAATCGGCATCATACGAAGGACGCTCTTCTCCCGCCACCTTTTCGAGCTTTCCCTGCCAGGGCCTTTTTGTTCGGTGAGGAGATACCAGAATCCATTCTCCTGTTAGAATATTGTATCTTCTATGAGGGTGCGTATTGAAATCTTCAGACATAATTTTTATTTACGAAGGTGTGTACCCTTTTCAGGTGAAACGACTATTGCTTCAGGTTTAACATTGAACTCTTTTTGATAAGCTTCCGAAGCAATTTTGATAAAATCCTCGACCGCATTCTCTTCAATAAGATTAATGGTACAGCCGCCAAATCCACCGCCCATCATCCTGGCGCCCTTGACAGGCTCATAATCTGTGGTGAGATCCACAAGGAAATCCAGCTCTTTACAACTAACCTCATAATTGTCTCTAAGCCCTTTATGTGAATCATACATAAGTAGCCCAAACTGTCCAAGATCTTCCCGCCTTATAGCTTCTACCGCTTTAAGAACGCGATCATTTTCTGAAATAACGAAATGAGCCCTTTTGTACAGGACTTCCGGAAGAGAATCCCGAAATTCGACCAGGCGCTTGAGATTTATATCCCGTAGAGATCTTACTTCGGGATACCGTTGATTTATATGATTAACAGCTTCTTCACATTCCTTCCTTCGGGTGTTGTACTCACTTGTAGCGAGGCTATGTGATACCATTGTATTTAAAAGAAGGAGCTTATGATGTTTAAAATTAGCAGGTATATACGTGGCTTCAAGGCTGCGGCAATCGAGTAAAATAAGATGCCCCTCCTTACTTAGAACCGATGCGTATTGATCCATGATCCCGCATTTAGTACCCACATAGTTATGTTCTGCATCCCGGGATAGCTCGGCGATAGTCTGGCGGGAAAGATCAAGATCGAAAAGCTCATTGAGGCCAAAGGCAATTCCACTTTCCAATGCAGCCGAAGAACTTATACCGGCTCCAACCGGAAGATCACTTTCTATAATACAATCAAAACCTTCGGGATATTTTCCTCGCTTTTGAATTTCGTTTACCACTCCTAAAATGTAATTTTCCCATTGTTCTTCCCTCCTGGATATCTTCCGAAGATCAAAGCTGAAGCTTTTGCCATAGGTTTTACTGTAAATATTACAGGAGTAGGGGGTGGAATTGGATGCGAATTGCAATTTAATGGTTTTATCTATGGCCGTTGGTAAAACAAATCCATTGTTATAATCTGTGTGTTCTCCAATGAGATTGATCCTACCGGGGGCGTAGACAGTAAATTTACTTTTAAAATCTCTGAATTTTTCGGGTATGGTATTCTCCATAGTTCTTTTCACGATCCTGAATTTAGTTCTTCAAAGTTAATAAATGTATATCGTACATTAATTTTTTATCCCGAAAAAAAATGGTTTTTTTGTATATAGTAACACCACTATCAATGTACAAAGAAAAAGAGGAATTGCCTGCTGTCACCGGGGATTTCTATGAGCAGAGCGAAAAAATGTATGTGGCTACAGATTGCATAATTTTTGGATTTGACTCGGGAAATTTAAAACTGCTTCTTTTTAAGAGAAGGGTGGCCCCTTTGGAAGGAGAATGGTCACTTATAGGAAGCTTCGTAAAGCTCGACGAGGATGTTTCGGCTGCTGCCGAGAGAGTCCTGGAGGAGATCACAGGTCTCAAAAATGTGTTTATGGAAGAGCTTAAAGTATATGGTGCGGCAAATCGAGATCCCGGCTACAGGTGTATTTCGGTTGGACAATATGCTTTAATACGGCTCAAGGATTATGACAAAGAGCTGGTAGAACATCATGGCGCAGTATGGCATGATGTAAAAGAGTTGCCATCATTAGTGCTGGACCATGAGCAAATGGTGGAAGATGCCCTTGAAAAGTTGAAGCAAAAAGCACGCTATCAACCTTTAGGCTTTGAACTACTGCCTGAGAAATTTACTATTCCCCAACTTCAAAGTGTTTACGAAGCCATTTTTCAAAAGGAACTGGATACCCGAAATTTTCGCAAAAAGGTCTTCTCCCATAATGTTCTTGTAAAACTTGATGAGAAGGATAAATCCGGCTCAAAAAGAGGTGCTTTTTTCTATATGTTCGACCAAAAACGGTATAAAAAACTTGTAGAGAAAGGTAATGATTTCGAAGTTTTTTGAGAGGTCTGCGCAATTACAGAAACCGGCTACAAAATGTAGAAGTTTTCCGTCATTAATAGATAGAACCTATTTTAGTGAATGATCAAAGTCAGGGAAAAATTCTTGGCGAAAATATTTTCCGCAGAAAAAATCTACAGTGAAACAAAATAACATGAAAAATAATATTAATTACGTCTTCATTCTGGCCGTCCTTGTCCTCACCAGTAACATTAGCTTTTCACAGGATGTCAAAAATGAAAAAAAAGGAAATGTTTATGTGGATGAAAGCGGTGTAATGCGCTGGGATCGGAACAATGAGGAGGTAAAAGGTTTTGGAGTGAATTATTCTGTGCCATTTGCCCATGCTTATCGCACGGGACAAAAACTTGGAGTAGATCTTAAAGAAGCCATGCGGGATGATGTGTATCATTTTTCCAGACTGGGTTTTGATCTTTATCGCATTCATATTTGGGATACCGAAATAAGTGATGAGGAGGGAAATCTTCTTAAGAATGAACGTCTTGATCATTTTGATTTTCTTATCAACGAACTTAAGAACCGGGGAATTAATTTTGTGCTAACACCAATAGCTTATTGGGGAGGTGGATGGCCGGAACCTGATACCGAGACCCCCGGATTTTCTCATAAATATGGAAAAGAAGGCAGTCTCACTAATCCTGATGCAATTAAGGCCCAGGAAAATTATTTGGCTCAATTCCTTGAGCATGTCAACCCGTACACAGGAATTGCTTACAAGGATGAGCCGAATGTAATAGCTTTTGAAGTGAGCAATGAACCGCACCACCGGGAGAGCCCGGAAAAGGTGAAGGAGTTCATCGAACGAATGCTCACGTCTATGAGATCTACCGGCACCAAAAAGCCTATCTTTTATAATGTTACTCATAGCATACAACTTGCAGAAACTTACGCTGAAGCGGGGATTGATGGAGGGACATTCCAATGGTACCCTACAGGTCTCGGATTTGGAAAGGAACTTGAAGGAAACCTTCTTCCAAATGTGAACAATTACCAAATTCCTTTTGATGATGTGTGGGAGAAACACGGGCTGGCAAAGCTTGTTTATGAATTTGATGCAGCCGATGTAATGAAGTCTTACATGTATCCCGCCATGGCACGAAGTTTCCGGCAGGCAGGAATTCAAATAGGAACTCATTTCGCTTATGATCCCACTTACATGGCCGCGGGTAATACAGAATATGATACCCATTATATGAACCTGGTATACACGCCGCAAAAAGCCTTAGCTCTAATGATAAGCGGAGAGATTTTTCATGAGCTGCCAATGGAGCAAGATTTGGGAGGATATCCTGCAAATCTCACCTTCGGAAATTTTAGTATAAGCTATGAGAAGGATCTTGCCGTAATGAATTCTGCTGAAAAATTTATCTATACGAATTCTACTGAAAGTCAGCCGAAAAACTTGAAAAAGCTGAAGCAAATAGCAGGCTTTAGTAATTCTCCTGTAATAAAATACGAAGGTAAGGGAGCATACTTCTTGGACAAGATGGAAAATGGGGTGTGGAGGCTGGAGGTGATGCCAGATGCTATCCTGGTTGACAATCCCTTTGGAAATAATAGTCTTGAAAAAACTCTGACGGTAATTAAGCACGGAAAGTGGGAGATGGAAGTGCATCTTCCTGAACTTGAAACAGAATTTGAGATCATTGGGATCAACAAAGAGAATGATATTTCTAAAATGTCATCTGACCAGAGTTTTTTGGTGGAACCGGGAACTTATATACTTTCCAAAGAGAGCAAAGAAATCAGTTCTTCTTACAGAGGTTGGACAGATGAAGATTTTTCAGCTTTTGTAGCTCCTGAAAGTACCGTGGATAGAACTTATTTGGTGCATGAACCCGTTCCAACGCTCTCAGCGGGGCAGGAGCATGAGATTTCGGCTACTGTTGTGTCTAATGAGCTGGTCGAGCAGGTACAGGCGTGGTTTAGAAATGGAAATACCTATGAAAGTGTCGACCTTCAGCAGGGAGAGGCATATCAGTATACTGCAGTGGTGCCGGAAGAGCTTCTTAAAAACGGCTTTTTAGAGTACCGTGTAATCGTCACCACTCCCGGGGGAACAAGAACCTTTCCGGGAGGGCAGGAAGGTAATCCGGGGCAATGGGACTTTGATCCCGATGACCCGTACACCGTTCGTATTGTTGAGCCCGATGCTCCTGTATATCTTTTCAATGCTTCAGAAGATACAGAAGATGTGGTAAGAAAGTGGCTGCCTACAAACAATGTGGTACCGGCAGAGCACCCGGGAGAAGCAGAGTTTCAGGTGGATGTAAAGAAACTATTTGAAGTAGATCCGGAAAATACAAATGCAGCGCCTGTTTATGATTATTCCTTCAGATATAATTTTAACAGGAGAGTAGAGGGTAGGGAAGGAGTACTGGAAAATAAAGAAAAGCTGGTGCTCAAAGGTCGGGCCCTGAACGAAAAACCGGTCAAAATACAGGTGGCGCTTGTGATGGACAATGGCAGGTCCTTTGGTAAAATCATTGAACTACAGCCGGAAGTAGAGGAATATGAGATCGATCTATCTTCCCTTGAGCCGGTACAGACGGTCACACTTCCAAGACCATACCCCACTTTTTTACCACTTTATTTCAAACACAATGTTCAGGAACCTTTTAATATTGAAAATGCTGAGAGTTTACAATTTTCGATTGGTCCCGGATTGAATTCAGTCGAACAACAGGAACAACATGGAGTTGGAATTATTTCGGTAAGACTGGAATAACCCATATCTTAAAAAAAGAAAGGCCGGTCAATAGACCAGCCTTTTTAATACTTCCGAAGAGTTTATTTCATAAGGGAATACACCGCGTAGCCATTGGCAGGTGCTCTTAAAGAAACATTCCCATCTTTATCTGTAGTAGGGCTGTATTCAATATTGCCTGTATAATCCATAATTCTGGACAGGTTCCAATCTGTATCTATATTATCTTTTATTTTGGCATTACCATTAGTATTTAAATAAAGGATTAGACCAGGATTGGAGGGAGTTCGGGCTCTTTTCATAATGTACTCATCTTCATCTACGTACAGTACTTCCACGTCTCCAGTGGCAATTGTATTATTGATTAGGATCAACTGCTGTAACTGGCTTTTGAACTCTTCGTTTTCATAATCTGAGTAGAAAATGGTAGGGTAACCGGGATGTGTAAGAATAAAAGCATAAGCTTTCATTTTATTTTCCATGGCTATAAAATTATCTTCATTCTCATCTTTTTCAGTATCGTGATTTGCTGTGAAGGTAACAGCTTTGTCCGGGTAGGTTTTCCAAACCATATCTCCGGTTAAATAAGTAAGATCATCATTTCTGTCAAAAGCTTCATCAAGTTTATAAAAGGTGGCGAAATCAAAAACTGCTACGCCGGTTTCTTCAATGTAATTCTCTAGGACAACTGGATTTCCATCCCACAATTCTGCCACTGCAAACCCACCAACTTCTCCCATCCATTCCTTTACTACCCATGGCTCATATCCCAATACATAGTCAAATCTCCAGCCGTCAAAACCTATTTCATTTTTGTAGTACTTAGCAACTGAATAATCCTCTGCCCACAGCCAGTCCTGAACGTATTCCTGATTGTGGTCCAGATTAGTTTCTTCATAGAAAAGGCTACCGGGATCATTTGGACTAGTGCTGTTGGGATAAAAATTTTCAAAATCACGATTGAATTTCCCTGAAGCATTACCATGCTCCTTGTTGAAGACAGTATAGGTGTACTTCTCACGATAAGGATTCCATTCAATGCCTCCACCTGAATTATGATTAATCACAATATCGGCGATCACTTCAATATTATTTTCATGAGCTTTTGAGATTAGGTTTTCAAGTTCTTCCCTTGAACCAAACCTGGTTTCAATACTTCCATGCTGGTTAAATTCGCCAAAATCAAAATAATCGGATATATCATACCCCATGCCTCCTGCACCAGATTGACCTTTTGTAGCAACCGGTAACCATATCCGGTTCACACCCGTATCTGCCCAATCATCAACTTTTTCTGCCAATAAATCCCACCATTCTCCTACAGGTTCCACATCCCAATAAAATGCCTGCATCATAACTCCGGAACCATTGTCATAATCGGCAAGATTGATTGGTTGTGCCTCTACAGGAGGTGGGTCTACCGTTTCACTCTCCTGGTCTGTATCCACCGTATCATCGTTTGTCGAACATCCTGCAAGAAGGAGTAGACTAACAAAAAAGGGATAAAATAAATTGCTATTTTTCATATTATTAAATTTTCTAAAATGGCTGCCGTAAAGCAGCCATTTTAGAAGGGTTAATTTTATTCTTCGGCCTGAGGGATCAGTATATAACGACCTGTTATATCGTTAAACCAGACATCATATATTCCACCTTCTGCAACGATATTTGGGTCATCACTATTTGCACCTTGTCCACTTGGGAAAGTTGTATCTCCCCAACTTGCTGTCCAGGCATCATTTGCACGGAACTTCATTTCTCCATCTGAAAGCTCTACGTCATTTGCAAACCAGATATGTGGATCAAATTCAGATTGTGTCAAATCCGTATCTGCGTCCCATCCTCCTGCCTGAGCTGGACCAACAATTCCAATAGCATCATAAGTAACAGCTCCAGAAGCGTCATAGGGTTCAAAAGAGTAGGTCATATCATCAATATTCATGGTAAAGCTATAGTAACCGTTAGCATCAACAGGGAAAGCAGATGGATCTCCACCAAGAATAGTACTGTTGCTAAGGTTGCCATTGTCAAGCCCCCATTGTGGCTGCCATGCACCTAGTGTTTCAAGAAGTTTGAAACCTTCTGACTCACCACTTCCATTGAATCTTCCAGTAAAGTGGAACAGGTTTTCATTTTCTCCATCTCTAAAAAGTGGAGTGTTGTTATTATCCGGTTCCCAACCGGCAGCAGTAACATCTCCTACAAGAAAGAAATTAGTAAAGGTTTCTTCCTCTTCCCCTGTTGTTTCAGGAATAACTACATTTATTGGTTGTATTTCAGATGCATGAACCATTTCACCGGCAGTACCGGCAGTGGCTACCACCTGGACATAAAATGTTCCTGTATTAGGAGCCTCGGTGGCAGGATCATTATCTAATCCAGCATCTTCAGCAAGATTTAATAATTGTTGCACTTTGACAGCTAGATTTGTTCCTGCAGTGCTTCCTAATAAAACAGGGTCTGTCATATCCTGGGATGTGGAACCTAAAACGTCATAGTTTATGTTTGTAGGAACCTCAAGATCTATTTCATTCCAAACAAATCTTTCGACAGTATTTTCTGCGGTAGAGGTAGTTAAAACATATTCTGAAGAGAAAGTATTTTCAAAAGAAATTCCCTCTGGATCCGGTTGTGCGATGAAAACCACATCATCGTCTGAACTACATGCATTAAAGCCTGTGAGAGCTATTAAAGCTATTATTAATGTTGAAATTTTTTTCATTTTTCTTTATTTATAATTAGTATCCTGGATTTTGTGTTAAGTTGGTGTTGACCCCAAGGTCTGAAGCTGGAATAGGGTAAAGGTTCCTAAATGCTGCAGTGGTAGCTCCCCTGGGTGTATTTCCTTTCCATGCCCAGGTTCCATTTGTGGAAAACTGGTCAAAACGAATTAAATCTGTTCTGCGATGGGCCTCCCAGTATAATTCCCGGCCTCTTTCAGCCAGGATAAGATCAAGGTTGAACTCATCTGCAGGAACAAGATTGACATTTTCCTCATATGCTCTTTCTCTTAACTCATTTACGTAAATCAATGCCTGATCCATACTTCCGCCTCCACCACGTAAAACGGCTTCTGCATACATTAGGTAAACATCACCCAATCTAAATAGGGGAAAGTCTGTGTCAACATGTTCTCCCGTAGAATCACTTCCCTGGTTTCCATCAACATCAACATTTTTGTATTTTCCTACAGCATAACCATCTGTAAAGGCAGTAAGGTCATTGATCTCGAGGTTTTGACCTTCTGTGTAGAACATTTCCCGTTCGTCTCTGGAGTCTGCCCCATCAGGAAAAAGATCTACAAATTCAGGAGTAGTCCTGAGTCCGGCCCATCCTGAGTTAACTCCGAATTCTTCGGGATCCATATCTCCTCCAATAGAAGCATGGATAACGAAAGTTAATCCTCCATAAGAATTTGTATTAATTCCATCAAAAGCTATAGGGAAAATGATCTCGTTCTGTGCTCCGTTTGTATTGTTGTCAGCGAGGAATAATTTTTGATAATCATCTACAAGTTCATATCCGGCACCAATAATCTTTTGTGTGTAGGTGATAACATCTGAATAACGCTCAGTTCCCGTATACTCTTCGGCATTTAAATAAAGTTTAGACAATAAGGTCCAAACTGCACCCTGATCTACACGCCCATATTCATTTTGTCTTGCCGGTGCAACCTCATTTTCGATTGCAAGCAATTCACTTTCGATATAAGCAAAAAGTTCTGCTCTTTGAATTTGTTCGGGTAAAAAGGCTCCAACAGGGTCTTCCTCTGTAATGAAAGGAGGGTTTCCATAGAGGTCTAAAGCATGGTAATAGCTCAAAGCTCTAAGGAACCTGGCTTCAGCTCGGAACTGAAGGATTTCATCTCTTTCAGATTCATCTATACCATTGGCCTCAAGATTACCTTCGCCTGACTGCCGGATGAACTCATTGGTCAATGCCACCTGGTATAAAATCCTGGAATACATAGTCCTAATAAAGGGGTTTCCTGAAGTCCAGTTTTGAGTAACAAGTTCGGGCAAACCTGCGTCATTCCAGCCTATCACCGCTTCATCTGTCGGTAATTCCTGTAGCATCCAGTAAAGGCGCATGTACTGCGAGAAACCTTCATCAAGACCAACGAGATCGGGATCTCCGGCCGGTCCTTCCTGACCGCTTACTGCAAGACCTGCATATAATTTCGCCAGAAATTGTTTATAACCTTCCACATCTGTCAAAAGCTCGGCAGGAACCTGCCTGTTATCCTCCGGCTGTAAATCCAATTCACTTTCACAGGAGCTCAAAACCCCCAGGCTTAGGAAAAGGATAAATAATGATTTTAATTTACTATACATCTTCATTTAGTTTTTGTTTCTAAAAAGTAAGGTTAAATCCTAAAACGTAAATTCTCGGCCTTGGATAGAAATTATTGTCTATCCCGCCTGAAATTTCAGGATCTAAACCTTCATAATCTGTTATGGTAAGAACATTGCTCACAGTAAAAGAGGCTCTAAAATCTACTTTATCTCCTGCAACCAGATATCCAGCAGAAATGTTATCAAGCTTCACAAAGTCTGCGCTTTGCACGTAATAATCTGAGAAGAACTGACTATCATTGAATTCGGTTTCCAGAACGTTCACGTTATAGTTGGAATAGTAAGGCTGAGGAGTAATAGTTCCTGCAGTTCTAAATCCTGTACTGGATTGGGCGTTATTGTACATATATCCGCCAAAGCTTCCGCGGAAGGTAAAACTAAAGTCAAAATCCTTATACGTGAGGGTATTTGTAAGACCCATAAACACATCGGGAGACGCTTTTTTATAAGGTTGTCTGTCGATCTCTGTAATCACGTTGTCGTCATTTACATCCACATAAGCTCCTTCAACGGGTTCGCCTTCCTGATCATAAACCTGACGGTATACGAAGAAGGTTGAAGGATCGATTCCTGTTTTCCAAAGCTGGATAGTGTTTCCTACACCTCCGCTGATACCTCCCTGGGGAATAAAAAAGTTTGGGTTCTCTCCTAGAGATAGTGCTGTAATTTCAAGATCCTGAAAAGTAAGGTTATAGTTCAAATCCCAGTTAAGATTGTCTGTTTGAACAAGTCCGGCATTTAATCCAACCTCAATACCTTTACTTACAGTTTCTCCCACGTTTGTAACAAGTTGATCTGATAAATTGGCACCTGCAGGTACCGGAACAACGGCTAAAAGGTTTTCGGTTGTTCTGTAGTAGGCGTCCACACTTCCGCTTAAACGGTCGTTAAAGAAACCAAAATCAACCCCCACGTTATAAGTTTCAAGTTCTTCCCATTGTAGATCCCGGTCATACTCCTCAGGCCTTAGGGTAGGATAGAAGGTGTCACCGAACTGATATCTGGCACCTACAGTACTCGGAGTATAGATTCCAAGATAACCATAATTAGAACCAATTTCCTGGTTTCCTGTGACTCCATAACCCGCGCGAAGTTTCAATTCAGAAAGAGTTTCTAAATTCTCAAAAAAGCTTTCCTGGTCGATCTTCCAACCTACAGAAACGGCCGGGAAATAACTCCAGCGGTTCTCTTCGCTAAATCTTGAAGAACCATCCATTCTGTAACTTCCAGAAATAAGGAATCTGTCATCTATGTCAAAACTGGCACGAGCGAAATAGGATTCCAAAGCATTCCTATTGATGATCTGAGGATTGGTAAACCAGAATCCTTCCACATCTTGATCTGTATATCTTTGTTGGCTTGAAACATAGAATTCCTGATAGGAATGTCCTGCAACAAAGTCAAAATTAGTATTAATTGCTTCGACGTAAGGCTTGTAATTAAAGTAAAAGTCAAGAAGGGTGTTCCTGTTAATCCCCCAATAGTTTTCCTGATATGGAATGGTCTCAAGTACTGTGGCAGAAGTTAAAGGACGAAAAATATTTCCTTCATTCTCGGCATAATCAATACCTGCATTAAGGTTAAATCTCAAATCATCAATAAATGGAAGCCGATAGTCGACATTGAAGTTTGAAATAATCCTTTTTGTTTCTCCATGATCATCAGGTTGCTCTAAAAGTGCTACGGGGTTCCGGGTTGCTTGTTGTAAAGCTTCATCATTGGCATTTCTAAATTCAAAATAACCTCCAAACGGGCTGGTGGGATCATAAACCGGCTGTGTAGGATCAAAACTTACTGCGGCGCCTATTGCAGCATTATCTGCGAATTCGTTTTCGTCAATACTTCCTTTAGCTGTAAGGGTGAGTTTTAGATCATTATCAAGAAAATCACCGTTTAAAGCGAGATTAATAGCATTTCTTTCGTAATAATCTGTTAATAAAACACCGGTTTGCGCAGTGTGGTTTAAGTTTACCCGGTAGTAAATATTCTCAAATCCCTGTGTTACTGTGAAGTTGTGAATAGCACCGACTGAAGTTTGATAAATTTCCTTCTGCCAGTTCGTATTTGTGTCTCCTAAAAGATCAAGATCTGTCCCGGGTACGCTTTCAACTAAATCTCTGAATTGATTTGCATCAAGAACATCTACATAATCTGAAACTATTCCAACAGATGTTTTCAGGTTATACTGAAATTTTAAAGCTGCATCTTTTTTACCTTTTTTAGTGGTAATAAGAATAACCCCGTTAGATGCTCTTGATCCATAAATGGCCGTTGCAGAAGCATCTTTTAAAATTACAAAATCCTCAATTTCATTCGGGTTAATAGCGTTTAATTGATTTCTTACCCCTTGAACCCCACGCTGATCTAATGGTATTCCATCGACAACGATTAAGGGAGAGTTATTGGCCGACAGGGAAGATCCTCCACGAATCCTTATTTCTCCTCCGCCACCAGGAGCTCCATCGGAACTCGTAATACGTACCCCAGCAGATTTACCTGCAATGAGTTGTTCAGGAGAAACAATTGCGCCCTGGTTGAATTCTTCAGTAGAAATTTGTTCCACTGCACCAGTAGCATCCTGTCTTCTTGTTGAACCGTATCCAATTAAGACTACTTCTTCAAGTAAAGCTGTATCGGGAGCGAGTCGAACGTTTATGGTCTCTTGGCCGGTATAGGGAATTTCCTGGGATTCAAATCCTATATATGACACTACGATCACATCATCAAGATTAACTCCTTCAAGGGTATATTCTCCGTCGAAATTTGTTGTGGTACCGGTTGTGGTACCTTTAATTACTATGTTAGCACCCGGAATAGGGATTCCAGTATCCCTTTCGGTGACAATACCGCTAACAGTAGATTGAGCAAAAAAGCTCATTGGCATCAATAAAATGAGCAATGTGCTTTTAATAAATGTTCTCATAAATTTGCTTTTTGGTTTAACTTGGTTTAACCTTATATTTCTACTTTCCCGCTCGAAATTAGTCAATCCTAAAAGATCTTCAGGTATTAAATTCTGTTCGAAACCGCCCGAAAACGTTTTCGTGTTGACAACTTTATCATAATCATAATTTAACAGTGAAATAATATAGATTTGCCTTATTAAAATGGTCTGCAATTTTTGATCTTTGACTAATGAAACCAAAACTTACCCTTAAGCAAATTGCACGTGAACTTGATGTATCTGTCTCAACAGTTTCAAAAGCCTTACGCGATAGCCCCGAAATTAGTGACGATACCCGACAAAAAATTCAGGCTTTTGCCAAACTCTATAATTACAAACCCAACAATATTGCTTTAAGCCTTAAGAACCGGAGAACAAGAACCATTGGTCTGGTCCTGCCTGAGATCGTTCATGATTTTTTCGCTACTGTAATTAGTGGAGTGGAAGAAGTGGCTAACAAACGAGGGTATAATGTTCTCATCTGTTTATCAAACAATTCATTTGACAGAGAAGTAATGAACATGGAGATGCTGGCTAATGGCAGTATAGACGGATTTATTCTTTCTGTAGCCAAAGAAACCCAGCAAAAAGCGGACTATCACCACCTGGAAGAAGTTATTAGCCAGGGGATGCCAGTGGTAATGGTGGATAGGGTAGTCAACGATATAATTTGTGACAAGGTAATTATAGATGACAGTGATGGTGCCCGGGATGCAGTCCAACACCTTATAGACAACGGCTGCCGCAGAATAGCAATTATTACCACTGTTGACTACATAAGTGTAGGAAAACTGAGAACCGAAGGATATTTAAGCGCGCTTAGGAATAATGATGTGAAGGTAGAGGAAGAACTTATTCTGAAAATTGAAGATGTAGATAACAGCAACGAAGAAATTGCTCAATTTCTTGAAGGGAAAGATGTCGACGGAGTTTTTGCTGTAAACGAGCAATTTGCCACCAGTGCCGTAAAAGCTTTGCTGAATAAAGGATTATTTGTTCCCGAAGACGTCCTTGTATTTAGCTTTTCTGACGGGGAACTTTCCCGACGGTTCATTCCCAGCCTAAGTACCGTGAATCAGCACGGGGCTGACATGGGGGCTAAAGCTGCTGATTTACTTTTAGATAGAATCGAAAACGCTGCTACAGAAGAGAAATTTCAGACAGTCATAGTGAAAACCAGCTTGATTGAACGGGAATCAACGCAAAAGAGAAAAATATCTTCCGTTTAAAATTATTTTCTATCTTTGACAGGATTTTTATCAAAACTTATATTTCTACTTCCCTTTTAAAGTTTTGATAAGTCTAAAAAGCTTATCGTAATCTAATTAATACGATAATGCAAAAACGTACCCTGAGTTTTTGGGAGATCTGGAACATGAGTTTTGGATTTCTAGGAATACAATTTGGTTTTGCTCTGCAAAACGCCAACACTTCACGAATTTTTGAAACCCTTGGGGCAGATGTGGATCAAATTCCCATTCTGTGGATCGCTGCGCCTGTTACAGGCCTTGTTGTCCAACCAGTTATTGGCTATTTTAGTGACCGTACATGGACCCGTCTAGGTAGGCGTCGCCCTTATTTTTTAATAGGTGCCATCCTTTCTTCTATCGCTTTATTTATAATGCCAAATTCACCAACCCTGTGGATCGCAGCAGGTACGCTTTGGATAATGGATGCTTCAATAAATATTTCCATGGAACCGTTCCGGGCATTTGTTGGGGATAATTTACCAGCCAAACAAAGAACTTTGGGCTTCGCCATGCAGAGTTTCTTTATTGGGATTGGAGCTGTAGTGGGATCTCTTTTGCCTTACATTTTCTCAAATTGGCTCGGAATAAGCAATACTGCTCCGGAAGGGGTGATCCCAGATTCTGTGAAATGGTCTTTTTACGTAGGTGGTGTTGTTTTCTTTCTTGCCGTTTTATGGACGGTATTTAAATCAAGAGAATATTCACCTGAAGAACTGGCGGCCTTTGAAAAAGCTGATAAAAAAATTGCTCCGGTGGAGGAAACTGCCGAACAGCGCCAAAGAAATATTCAGAAGCAACTTTACTATGGGCTTGGAATGTTTGCAGTTGGTGCTGCAGTAACCTGGTATGTGTATAGCAATGAACTAACCCAGGAATTATATATTCTGTTTATTGGACTTATGGTTGTTGGGGTTCTTTTTATGGTTACTTCGATGCTGAGAAAACAGAAAATTAGAAATGGATTTACTGTGATTGTGACCGATATGCTTAACATGCCCGACACTATGAAGCAACTGGCATGGGTGCAGTTCTTTTCATGGTTTGCGCTTTTTTCCCTTTGGATCTATACTACAGCTGCTGTTACCGGACATGTTTTTGGAACTTCAGATACTACTTCTGAACTTTATAATGATGCAGCCGACTGGGTGCCGGTAATGTTTACCGTCTACAATGGCGTAGCTGCTGCAGTGGCTTTCCTTTTGCCGGTACTGGCAAAACGAACCAGTAACAAGATTACTCACCTGCTTGCACTGGTCATTGGAGGAATTAGTCTTATATCCATTTATTTTCTTTCGAGTAAAGCAGGACTATTACTATCAATGGTAGGTGTTGGAGTTGCATGGGCAAGCATTCTATCCCTTCCTTATGCAATGTTGTCTGGTTCTCTTCCATCCTCTAAAATGGGATACTATATGGGGGTCTTCAATTTTTTCATTGTAATACCACAAATAGTAGCCGCGACGATTTTAGGGTATATAGTAAAAGAATTTTTTTCAAACGAACCTGTATATGCAATAGTTGTTGGAGGATTTGCTATGATCCTTGCAGGATTATTGACTCTGCGGGTTAGGACTAATAAAAGACTGGATATAAATGAATAATACAAAAGGAATAATATTCGACCTGGATGGAGTAATAGTCGACACAGCCAAATTTCATTATTTGGCGTGGAGAAAAATGGCTAATGATCTGGGATTTGATATAACGCTTGAGCAAAACGAACAATTAAAAGGAGTAAGTCGGGTACATTCTCTTCAGCAAATTTTAGGATGGGGGAATAAAACGGTGACCGAAGAGGAATTTGAGCGCCTTATGGCCTCCAAGAATGAGGATTACCTGGCAAGGATCGCCCACATGGATGATTCAGACCTTCTACCGGGAGTAAAGAAAGTGCTGGATTATTTAACGAAAAATGACATTTCTTTTGCCCTTGGCTCTGCAAGTAGAAATGCCAGGCCAATACTGAAAGGTTTAAAGATAGAAACCAGGTTCAAGGGAATTGTAGATGGTAATGACGTGACTAAGGCTAAACCCAATCCTGAAGTCTTTCTCATTGCAGCAGAAAAACTTGGAATAGCATCCGAAGACTGTATAGTTTTCGAAGATTCTGTTGCAGGGGTCGAAGCGGCAAACAGGGCGGGAATGATCAGTATAGGAATAGGAGATAAAAATATTTTGAAAGACGCAGATTACAATTTTGCCGATTTCACCGAAATAAATATAGAATTTGTACAGAAAATTGTAAGAAAATAAAGAAATGAATCAGGATTATATAATACCCGACAATTGGTCAATTCTCGAAGAAGGATTTGATGCGGAGAGAGTAGAGGCTTCCGAAAGTTTATTCAGCCTTGGAAATGGAGCGATGGGGCAGCGGGCAAACTTTGAAGAAAATTATTCTGGGAGTACGTTCCAGGGAAGTTACATAGCAGGAGTTTACTATCCAGATAAAACCAAAGTTGGCTGGTGGAAAAATGGGTATCCGGAGTATTTTGCTAAAGTTCTCAATGCACCAAACTGGATTGGAATCAATGTTTTCATTAATGGGGAAGCTTTAGATCTTAACACCTGTAAAGAAGTCAGGGATTTCCGCAGGGAACTCAATATGAAAGAGGGCTGGTACGAGCGAAGTTTTACAGCCATTATGCCCAATGAACTCGAGGTAGCGGTTAAAGTAATAAGATTCCTTTCTATAAAAAGAAATGAACTTGGAGTGATCAATTATGAAGTTGAGGTAAAAAATGACGATGCAACTGTCATTTTTGAACCTTATCTGGATAGCGGCATAACAAATGAAGACGCAAACTGGGAAGAGAAATTCTGGAAGACATTGGAAGTGAAAAATGAAGGTAACCAGGGTTTCATAACAGCTAAAACCCTGAAGACTGAATTTCATGCCACCACTTTTATGCAATCTAGAATATTAAAAGATCGGAAGGAAGTGAAGGTCGAACCTACAAAAGTTATTTTTGACGAAAAAATAATCTTTAGATATACTGCACAGGCTAAAAAGGGGGAAAAAGTGGCTATTCAGAAATTCGGTGGTTATGTTACCGATATGAATCACGAGAGACAGGAACTTGTCAAAGCTGCCCGATCTGTTCTCGAAGGAGCTTTTGTAGCAGGATTTGAAGTTCTTTTTCAGGAACAAAAAGAAGCATGGGCATCGGTCTGGGAAATGGCCGATATTAGCATACAGGGGGATGTGAAGGCGCAGCAGGGTATCAGGTTTAATATCTTTCATTTAAACCAAACCTATTTAGGGGAGGATGCCAGATTAAATATTGGTCCCAAAGGATTTACCGGAGAAAAATATGGAGGTAGCACCTATTGGGACACAGAAGCATATTGCATTCCTTTTTACATGGCTACCAAAAATCAGTCTGTAGCAAGGAACCTGCTTACCTATAGATATAATCATCTCGAGAAAGCTATTGAAAATGCCAAAAAATTAGGCTTTTCCAATGGAGCGGCACTTTATCCAATGGTGACCATGACCGGCGAAGAGTGTCACAACGAGTGGGAAATCACTTTTGAAGAGATCCACCGGAATGGAGCTATGGTGGTGGCTATTAAAAGATACGTTGATTATACCGGCGACTTTAGTTACATCCCTGAAAAAGGTCTGGAGGTGATGATCGCCATTGCACGTTTTTGGCAACAGCGGGCCAACTACAGCACACCAAAAGATAAATACGTCATCCTTGGCGTAACAGGGCCCAATGAATACGAGAACAATGTCAACAATAACTGGTACACTAATTATATAGCAAAATGGTGTATTGATTATTGTTTGGCTTCAATGAATAAGGTAGAAAGTGAATTTAATTCAGATTTTACCAGGATCATGAAAAAAACAGATCTGCGGGACGAGGAGATTTCCAGATGGAAGGAAGTTTCAGAGAAAATGTATTTCCCGTATTCCGAAGAATATAAAGTGTTTATGCAGCAGGATAATTTCCTTGATAAGGAGATTATCCCTGTTTCAGAATTACCTGCTTCCCAACGTCCTATTAACCAAAAGTGGAGCTGGGATCGTATTTTACGCTCCTGTTACATTAAACAGGCCGATGTCTTGCAGGGATTCTATTTCTTTGAGGACCATTTCTCAAAAGAAGATCTGGAAAAACATTTTAACTTCTATGAACCCTTAACAGTACATGAATCTTCACTTTCGCCCTGTGTTCACAGTATCCTGGCTGCGGCATTGGGAAAAATGGAGCAGGCATACCAGTTCTATTTGAGAACCTCACGGCTTGATCTCGATGATTACAATAATGAAGTAAAAGAAGGTTGCCATATAACCAGTATGGCGGGGACCTGGATGAGCATAGTAGAAGGATTTGGAGGTATGCGTATGGTTGAGGGGAAACTGTCTTTCAATCCCCGAATTCCTGAAGGTTGGGATAGCTACTCATTCAAAGTCAACTTTAGAGACCAGATCCTTAAAATAAATGTGGCACCCGAAAAGACCAGCTTTACGTTGGAGGGGAATAATCCGCTGGAGATCCTCGTCAAAGGAAATCCTGTAAAGGTGGAGCCAAGTGTGCCGGTAACCGTTTAAAATATCAAAAAATGAAGAAGTTAATTTTTCTCTTTTTACTCACGGTGAGCGTCTCAATGAGTGCACAGATAGAGAGAGTTGAGCCACCATTTTGGTGGAGCGATATGAACCTTTCGGAAGTGCAATTAATGTTCTACGGAAAAAATATTGCTGAATATAATGTTTCTGCGCCTGAAGAAATGGTGATCAGTAACGTAAGGAAAACTGAAAATCCAAATTACCTGTTTGTCACAGTACAAACTGAAGGACTACCCGCCGGAAGTTATGATATCAAATTTTCCAAAAAGGGTAAAAAAGATTTCTCTTATAATTACGAGCTCAAGGAACGGGAGCCGGGATCGGCGCTACGGGAAGGCTTTGATTCTTCAGATGCCATTTATCTTATTATGCCCGACAGGTTTGCTAATGCAAATCCCGCAAATGATTCTCATCCCGAACTTCAGGAAAAAGCCGATAGAAGTAATCCGGGAGGAAGACATGGAGGGGATGTAGAAGGAATTATTGAAAATCTTGATTATCTCGAAGATCTTGGGGTAACGGCGATCTGGACAACTCCATTACTTGAAGATGATGATCCCACCTATTCTTATCATACTTACGCTCAAAGCGATGTCTACAGAGTTGATCCCCGTTATGGAACTAACAAAGATTATCGTCGCCTGGCCACCGAAATGGAAGAGCGGGATATGGATTTGATTATGGATTATGTGACCAATCACTGGGGTGCAGAGCACTGGATGATCAAAGATCTTCCAACTTATGACTGGGTTCATCAATTTCCTGGTTACAAGAATTCAAACTACCGAATGACTACTCAGTTTGACCCTCACAGATCGGGAATAGATACAGAATTAAATGAAGACGGTTGGTTCACTTCGACCATGCCCGATCTTAACCAGAGCAATCCACTGGTTTTAAATTACCTCACTCAAAATGCTATTTGGTGGATAGAATATGCAGGTCTTGACGGGTTTAGAGTGGACACTTATTCCTATAATGATAAAGATGGGATTGCAAAATGGACAAAAGCCGTAATGGATGAATATCCAAATTTCAATATCGTAGGAGAGGTATGGATGCACGACCAGGCCCAGATTTCCTACTGGCAAAAAGATTCTCCTGTAGGTGCTATCCAAAGCTATAATTCTCATTTACCTTCGGTAATGGATTTTACACTCCATGATGCTCTCATGAGCATGTTCAACGAAGATGATATGGGCTGGGACCGAGGAATGGTTCGTGCATATGACAATTTTGCCAACGATTTTCTTTATAAGGACATTTACAACCTGCTCGTTTTTGCAGGTAATCATGACACCAATCGTATTAACGAGCAGTACGATGGAGATTTAGATAAGTACAAACTTGCGATGACGCTTGTCTTAACTACCCGCGGAATTCCACAACTTTACTACGGTGATGAAATTGGAATGCGCGGAGACAAACCTGCAAAGGGCGATGCAGATATTCGCAGGGATTTTCCCGGTGGATGGGCAGGGGATGAGCAGAATGCCTTTACTGAAGCAGGAAGAACTGAACAGCAGAATGAGTACCACTCCTTCACTAAAAAACTACTGAATTATCGTAAGAACAACGATGTATTACACACAGGGAAGTTGCTACAGTACATTCCGCAGAACAACGTATATGTTTACTTCAGGTACGATAATGACCAAAGGGTAATGGTAGTGATCAATAATAATCCTGAAGATCAAACACTCGATCTTTCACGTTTTGCTGAAGGTCTGGCAGGAGCGACCTCTGGAAATGATGTTATTTCAGGGGAGCAGGTAATTCTTAATGATGAACTAGAAATTGGTGGTAAATCCTCAATGGTACTTGAACTAAATTAATATCTATGAAAGGGCGCCAAAAATACCTTCCAAAAATGGCATTTTTAAGTGCCTTTCTTTTGCTGCCCTTTTCCCTGCTTGCGCAAAATCCCGACAGATTATTTGTTGGCTTTGAGAAAACAGAGACTGGTTTGGAGATTTCTACCAGTGATGGCAGATATTTCTTCAGGTATTTTACTCCCGAAATAGTGGAGACTGCCTTTATTCCTTCAGGACAGGAATATATGGAGGAATCTCACGCAGTGGTGCTCGAGCCCCTTTCCGTAAATTTTTCTGTTTCTGAAGAGGAGGACAGGATCCTTATCGATTCTGAAGGGCTGGATATTGAGGTGTCAAAAAGGCCATTTCAGGTCACCTATTTTTTCAACGGAGAAAAAGTAATTTCCGAAAAAACAGGTTACTTAAAAGATGAGGAGCATGAGAAACTGGATTTCAACCTCTCAGAATCTGAAGTGCTTATGGGAGGCGGTGCCCGGGCTTTGGGAATGAATCGACGCGGAAACAGGCTTGAGCTTTACAACCGTGCCCACTACGGTTATGAGACAAAAAGTGAACTGCTGAATTTTACATTACCCATAGTTCTTTCTTCAGAAAAGTACCTGTTGCACTTCGATAATGCTCCCATTGGGTTTCTTGATCTTGACAGTAATTTCAGCAATACGTTAACTTATGAAACCATAGGAGGCAGGAAGACCTATCAACTTGTGGTGGGTGATACATGGGAAGATATCGTTGGAAATTATACACTATTGACCGGCAGGCAGCCGTTGCCACCGCGTTGGGCTTTGGGAAATTTCTCCAGCCGGTTCGGGTATCATTCCCGGGAAGAAGTAGAGGAAACCATTGAAAAATTTCGGGAAGAAGAAATTCCTGTAGATGCTGTAATTATTGACCTCTTTTGGTTTGGCCATGAAATCACCGGAACCATGGGTAATCTTGAATTTGTCATAGATTCTTTTCCAAGGCCTGAAGAAATGATGCAGGATCTTGCGCAGGATGGGGTGAAAACTATTCTGGTGACAGAGCCGTTTGTTCTTACAACTTCTAATCGGTGGGAAGAAGCTGTACAGGGAAACGTACTGGCAAAAGATTCTCTGGGAAATCCTTACACCTACGATTTCTATTTCGGAAATACCGGTTTAATTGACATTTTTGAACCGCAGGCACAGGAGTGGTTCTGGAACATTTACGAAGAGCTTACCGAAATGGGAGTTGGCGGCTGGTGGGGTGACCTTGGGGAACCCGAATTGCATCCCGAAGACCTCATTCATGCTACTGGTACAGCCAACGAGGTACACAATATTTACGGCCATTACTGGGCAAAATTGATCCATGAAGGCTATGAAAGATCTTTTACAGATCAAAGACCGTTTATCCTAATGCGTGCCGGCGCTGCCGGTTCACAGCGGTTTGGATTAATGCCGTGGTCCGGGGATGTGAACAGAAGCTGGGGTGGTTTAAAACCACAGCCCGAAATTTCTCTGCAGATGGGTCTACAGGGGCTCGCTTATATGCATTCTGACCTTGGCGGATTTGCCGGTGACAATCTCAATGATGAATTGTACGTGAGATGGCTTCAATATGGCGTTTTTCAGCCTGTTTACAGACCACATGCGCAGGAAGAAGTCCCGTCTGAACCTGTTTTCCGGGAGCCGGAAACAATGGCCCTTTCAAAAAAGGCAATTGAACTGCGTTATAAATTATTACCATACAATTACACACTGGCCTTTCGAAATTCTACTGAAGGGGTGCCATTAATGAGACCCTTGTTCTTTGAAGAGCCTGAAAACTTCAGGTTGTATTCTGTTGCAGGAACTTATTTATGGGGTGATAATTTTCTTGTTTCCCCTGTACTTCGGGAAAATGTGACCAGCCAGGAAGTGTATTTTCCGAAGGGTTCTAATTGGTTCAATTTTTACACCGGTGAAAAATATTCAGGCGGCAGTTCGGCTACAATTCAGTTAAAAGAAGAGTACATTCCTACTTTTGTAAGAGGCGGGGCTTTTATTCCTATGGCAAAGCCTATGCAAACCACTCAGAATTTTTCCGCAGAAGATGTAGAGCTTCATTACTTTTTTGACACGGAAGCAGGACAAACTGAAGATATTCTTTACCATGATGACGGGAAGACGCCGGAGACTTATTTAAGTGGCGAGTACGAGATCCTTTATTTAAAAAGCAATTCTGCAGAGAATATTCTTGAATTAAATATTCTTCCAAGGTTGGGAGCTGCGAAGGAAGTTTCAGAATTTGAGGAAATTGACCTGATAATTCATAACCTGGAGAAAAGACCAGAAGAGGTCCGGCTGAATAATAGTAAAATTAAATTTGAATATGACCAAAATGAGCACAGGATGACAGTTCCTGTTAACTTTAAAGAAGACAATACAAGCCTTATAATTATTAATTAAATTTACTTTACATGAAAAAAATATCCATTTTATTACTCGGTTTTCTTACGCTTGCCTCCTGTAAGAATGAACCTGAAGAAACAGTAGCTGTAGTTGAAGAAGAGCAGGTTATTGAGCCGGTAACTAACGACGCTTTGGAGTCGGCCGTTATTTATGAAGCCAACATAAGACAGTATTCCCCCGAAGGTACTTTTGATGCCTTTACAGAAGACATTTCTCAATTAAAAGATCTTGGAGTAAAAGTAATATGGATAATGCCTATTCATCCAATTTCTGAAGCACGAAGAAAGGCAACTAACGATCTAAGTATTGAAGACATTGAAGATCCCGAAGAGAGAAAGAAGTACCTGGGAAGTTATTACGCTATTGCTGATTATACCGGTATCAACCCTGAATTTGGAACGAAAGAAGATCTTGACGAACTGGTAGAAACTGCTCATGAGAATGGTATGTATGTAATCCTTGACTGGGTTGCCAATCACACCGGCTGGGATCACCCATGGCTGGAAGAACATCCTGAATTTTATACTCAGAATGAGCAGGGAGAGCCTGTAGATCCATTAAATCCTGCGACAGGAGAATCATGGGGTTGGACAGATGTGGCCGATCTTAACTACGACAATAAGGAATTGTGGGATGTAATGACTGCTGAAATGAAATATTGGATCGAGGAGCATGATATTGATGGCTTTAGAGCAGATGTGGCCGGGGAAGTGCCTACAGAATTCTGGGAACAGGCGGTACCACAACTTCAGGAAATAAAGCCTGTATTCATGTTGGCAGAATCTGAAGACAAGGACCTTTTCTACAATGCCTTTGATATGGGTTACAATTGGGAAGGACATCACATTAAGAACCAGATTGCGCAGGGAGAAGCTACTGTAGAAGCATGGGATGAGTATATGAAGAAAATAGACACCACCTATCAGGGAGATGATTACCTGATGAACTTCGTGACGAACCATGATGAAAACTCCTGGAGTGGTACCGTTCGTGAAAGAATGGGCGATGCAGCCGAAGCCATGGTCGCTCTAACCTACAGTATCCCTGGTGTTCCTTTGATCTATAGCGGGCAGGAGTACGATATGGATAAAAGACTCAGGTTTTTTGAAAAAGACACCATTCCGAAAACTAAAGGAGTGATGTGGCCTTTACTGGAGAGGCTTGGCGAATTAAAAACAACCAGTCCCGCATTACACGGAGCCAAAGAGGCAGCAAGTTATAACCGCCTTGAAACTTCAGCCGATAAGCAGGTCCTGGCTTTTGAGAGAACAAAAGAAGGGGAGAAGGTTGTGTACGTAGCAAATCTTTCGGACCAGCCGGTGGAATTCAACCTTAATTTGGATGATAATCTTCAACCTTTTGTTGGAAAACAGGATTTCAAAATAGAGCAAAATCAGCAATATTCATTTGGTCCCTGGGAGTACGTAATTTTGACAGATAATTAAAAAATGCCCTAAAAAATTTATAAAAAGTCCCTAAAAAGGGGCTTTTTTCTTTTTTATCAACCGAAAACGTTTGAGAAATCCTATAGATTAGGTTATATTATATAATTCAAATAGCTTTACATGAATGTTAGGAAAATATAAAAAAATCGGAGTACTTACTTCGGGGGGAGATGCCCCCGGAATGAACGCAGCTATTCGCGCTGTAGTCCGAAGTTGTTCATACTACAATATCGAATGTATTGGTATTTACAGAGGCTATCAAGGCTTAATAGAAGGGGAGTTTGAAGTACTGACTGCCCGTTCGGTAAGAAATGTCATAAACAGGGGAGGAACTTTTCTAAAATCTGCACGTTCACAGGAATTTCGCAGTGAGGAAGGTCGAGCTAAAGCCGCTTCGAAAATGAAGGAAGCGGGAATAGAGGCACTTGTTGTAATTGGAGGAGATGGTACCTTTACCGGGGCTATTTATCTTGAACAGGAGCATGGGATCCCGGTTGTGGGTATTCCCGGCACCATTGATAATGACATTAATGGAACAGATTACACTATTGGTTACGATACGGCTTTAAATACAGTTGTAGATGCCATTGATAAAATAAGAGACACTGCGAGTTCTCATGACCGCCTTTTCTTAATTGAGGTGATGGGACGTGACGCAGGAGATATTGCATTGAACGCCGGAGTTGGTGCCGGTGCCGAAGAAATTCTCATTCCTGAAGAAGATATGGGAGTAGAAAGAATGCTGGATTCTCTTCAAAAAAGCCGGAAAACCGGAAAAACCTCCAGTATTATTGTTGTGGCCGAAGGCGAGAAGAGCGGAAAGAACATTTTTGAACTCGCCGAATTGATTGGGGAAAGCCTTGAGGGATATGATATCAGAGTATCTGTTCTTGGCCATATCCAAAGAGGAGGAGCGCCTAGTTGTTATGACAGGGTATTGGCCAGTAAACTTGGAGTGGGCGCTGTTGAAGCTTTACTTCGCGGCGAAAACAGAGTAATGGTTGGAATTACAAATAAATTAGTAACATCGGTGGATTTTGAAGTAGCTATTAAAGGTCATAAACCACTCGATAAAGAATTACGAAGGGTGTTAGATATAACATCTGTATAACTTTAATTTAAATTAATAATTATGAGCACTAAAATAGGAATAAACGGATTTGGTCGAATTGGAAGGATTGCTTTCAGAATTGCCAGTGAAAGAGAAGATGTAGAAGTTGTGGCAATCAACGACCTGCTTGATGTAGACCATTTAGCATATCTATTAAAATATGATTCAGTTCACGGAAAGTTTAAAGGTTCTGTGGAAATTGAAGGAGGAAACCTAGTTGTGAATGGAAAAACCGTTCGTATTTCTGCCGAAAAGAATCCTGAAGATCTAAAATGGGATGAAGTAGGAGCTGAGATCGTAATGGATTGTACAGGTATTTTTACAACTAAAGATACTGCCTCAAGACACCTTACTGCAGGTGCCAAAAAGGTGGTTATTTCAGCACCATCCAAAGACGCACCTATGTTTGTGATGGGAGTAAACCATAAAGATATTAAAGCAGACGATAAGGTTGTATCTAATGCCTCTTGTACTACTAACTGTCTTGCACCGCTTGCCAAAATAGTGGATGATGAATTCGGCCTGGTTGAAGGACTTATGACTACTATTCACGCTACAACTGCTACACAAATGACAGTTGATGGTCCTTCTAAAAAAGATTGGAGAGGAGGTAGAAGTGCACTTCTAAATATTATACCTTCTTCAACAGGAGCAGCAAAAGCGGTTGGAAAAGTAATTCCTAAACTGGATGGAAAACTAACAGGAATGGCATTTAGAGTTCCTACTGCCGATGTATCTGTAGTTGATCTTACTGTAAGAACAGAAAAAGCTGCTTCATACGACGAGATAAAAGCAGCCTTTAAGAAAGCTTCGGAAGGTGCATACAAAGGGGTTCTTTCTTATACAGAAGAACAAGTTGTATCTCAGGATTTCATTTCGAATGATTACGTTTGTAACTTTGATGCAGGTGCCGGTATTGCCCTCAATGATAACTTCTTTAAGCTGGTTGCATGGTATGACAATGAATATGGATATTCATCCAAATTAGTAGATTTGTCTGCTTACGTAGCTTCACTTAAATAATTAATAAAAAAGCCCTGCAGCGCAGGGCTTTTTGATATTTTTCTATTATGATTTTAATAGCAGACGGAGGCTCCACTAAATGTGACTGGATCTTACTTGATTCAAAGGGGGAGCAAATATTAAAAACACGCACAAAAGGGCTCAATCCTGCAGTGTTTAAAACCGAAGTACTCCAGGAACGGCTGGAGGAAAATCTTGACCTTAAGCAGATAAAGGATCGGGTAGAAATGGTTCATTTCTATGGAGCGGGTTGCGGGACACCAAAACCTACCGCTTTACTTAAATCTATACTTACCGCTTTTTTTTCCGGTGCAAATGAAGTTAAGGTGCAGGAAGATATGGTAGCTGCGGTTTATGCAGTTACAGATAAGCCCGGCATTGTATGTATTCTGGGTACAGGTTCTAATAGTTGTTACTTTGACGGCAAGACTATAAGGACGGCCGTGGATTCTCTTGGTTATATTCTGATGGATGAAGCCAGCGGAAATTACTTTGGAAAAAGACTCATCAGGGATTACTACTACAAGAAAATGCCAAAGAAACTGGCCGATGTTTTTGAAAAGGAGTACGATCTCTCCTCAGATACCATTAAGGAGAATATCTACAAGAAGGACAATCCCAATACCTATCTGGCCCACTTTGCCGAATTCATTTTCAAGAATGAAAGAAATGGATATTTCTATCAGCTTATAGCAGAAGGGATGCAGAATTTTATTGAGCATAGGGTGATGAGCTTTAAGGAAGCTCAGAATGTGCCTATACATTTTGTAGGGTCAATAGCTTATTTCTCCCAGGATATCATCAAGGATTCTTTACAGCCTTACCGGCTAGAGCCCGGGAATTTTGTGCAAAGACCTATAGATGGAATTATAGATTATTACCGCAAGCATGTGGTAGGAAAATAGTTGTTTTACTTTTAATTTTATGTAGCGGCTGCCAATCTCGGTGGCCGCTGTTGTTTATAGTACCTTAAAAATGGCATTTTTGAAAGGCCTTGTTTTTTAATATTCACAAAGTCTTGTTTATTAAAATGCGTTCAGGTCCTAACCCAAAATTTTTACTACATTTAAAAAAAGAATTCTTTAATGCTGGTAAAAGTTTACGGAAGTGCAGTTTTTGGCGTGGAAGCCACCACCATAACAGTGGAAGTAAACGTAGACACCGGCATTGGGTATCACCTTGTAGGTCTTCCCGATATTGCAGTAAAGGAAAGCAGCTTCAGGATTGCTGCTGCTCTTAAAAATGTAGGATATAATCTCCCCGGAAAAAAGATCACAGTCAATATGGCTCCGGCCGATCTTCGGAAAGAAGGTTCGGCTTATGATCTCACTTTTGCCATGGGGATTCTCATGGCTTCGGGACAGATAAAAGCTACAGACATCAGCGAATACATTATTATGGGAGAGCTTTCCCTTGACGGAAGTCTGCAGCCTATTAAAGGTGCACTCCCTATAGCCATTAAGGCGAAAGAAGAAGGCTTTAAAGGTTTTATTCTTCCGAAGCAGAACGTAAAGGAAGCGGCAATAGTGAGTGATCTCGAGGTTTACGGAATTGAAAATATAGACGAGATAATTCGTTTTTTTGACAAGGGAGAACGTTTGGAGAGAACAATAATTGACACCCGTAAGGAATTTTATCAGGAGCTGGAACATCCCGAGCATGATTTTGCCGATGTAAAAGGGCAGGAATCTATTAAACGTTGTATGGAGATCGCTGCCGCAGGGGGCCATAATATTATTCTCATTGGTCCTCCCGGTGCAGGAAAGACTATGCTTGCCAAACGACTTCCCAGCATTTTACCACCTATGACCTTACGGGAAGCTTTGGAAACTACTAAGATCCACAGCGTTGTGGGGCGGGTAAAAGAAAATGTAGGATTAATGGCTCATAGGCCTTTCAGGAGTCCTCATCATACGATTAGCGATGTAGCTCTTGTTGGTGGCGGGGCTTATCCGCAACCGGGGGAAATTTCCTTGTCTCACAACGGGGTACTGTTTCTGGATGAACTTCCGGAATTTAAACGCAGCGTTTTGGAAGTAATGAGGCAACCTCTGGAAGATAGGGAGGTTACCATTTCAAGAGCAAAATTCACAGTGACTTACCCTTCCAGTTTTATGCTGGTGGCCAGTATGAATCCCAGCCCCAGTGGGTTCTTTAATGATCCAGGTTCTCCCGCCACATCTTCCCCGGCAGAGATGCACCGGTACATGAGCAAGATTAGCGGACCCTTACTGGACAGGATCGATATTCATATTGAAGTAACTCCGGTCCCTTTTGAGAAATTGAGTGAAGACAGGAGAGGGGAAAGCAGTGTGGAAATAAGAAAAAGAGTGACAGCCGCAAGGCAAAAACAAACTGATAGGTTTGAAAACAATGATAAGGTACACTACAATGCGCAAATGAGCGTAAAGCAAATAAGGGAGCATTGCGCTCTTGATCCGGATTCAATGAACCTGCTAAAGGTGGCAATGGAACGACTAAATTTATCTGCAAGGGCTTACGACCGCATTCTTAAAGTTTCCCGAACCATTGCAGATCTTGAAGATTCAGATAAAATAAAAGGTACTCATATTAGTGAGGCTATACAATACCGCAGCCTTGACAGGGAAGGTTGGCTAGGATAATTAGAATTATGAAAAAAACTATGTTATTTATCGCCTCAATGGTGATTTTAGGTTGTAAAGGAAACGATGAATCACAGGCTGAGGAAGGGGTCTCCCGGGATACCACGCTTGTAGATGAAGCAGTAGCTATGCTGGAACCAACAAAATCTGTGGCCTTGACTGTGGAGGAAGCCAATAGATTGGCTCAATTACCTTTGGATTGTATCAATGTAGAGTATCCTAATAAACTAAACCAAACTTTAGCCGGGGCTGGAGACATTGGGGAGCCCCAAGAACTGCATCCTGCCTTTTATGGTTGTTTTGACTGGCATTCTTCTGTACATGCTCATTGGACTCTTGTAAATCTCCTGAAGAAGTTTCCGGAAATGGAAAAAGCTGAGGAAATTCGGGAGAGACTGGAATCCTCTCTGACCGCCGAAAATATTCAGAAAGAAGTACAATACTTTAGTCGTGAACAGGAAAGTAATTTTGAACGCACTTATGGGTGGGCATGGGTTTTAAAACTAGCTGAGGAACTTGAAACCTGGGAAGAGGAGCCGCTCGGAAATGAATTAAGTCAAAATCTGCAACCACTTACCGATCTTATGGTGCAGAAGTTTAAAGAGTTTCTACCAAAGCTAAATTATCCTATAAGAGTGGGCGAGCATACAAATACAGCTTTTGCTTTGGCTCTTGCTCACGACTATGCTGTTACTGCCGGCAAGGAGGAATTGCGAGTGATGATAGAGAAACGAGCAAAAGATTACTATTTGAATGATGATGATTGTCCAATTGAATGGGAGCCCAGCGGATTCGATTTTCTGTCACCCTGCCTCGCTGAAGTCGATGTCATGCGAAAGGTTCTGCCAAAGCAGACTTTCCTGCTTTGGATGAAAGATTTTCTACCACAGCTCCGCAACCAGGATTTCCTGATGGAAGTTGCAGAAGTTACCGACAGGACCGATGGTAAGCTCGTTCACCTCGACGGACTGAATTTTAGCAGGGCATGGGTTTTCTACGGTCTCGCAAATCAATATCCGGAAGAATATGGACATCTGCGTGCGCTGGCAAATGATCATGTTGCGCAGTCCTTTCCAAATCTTGTGGGAGACAGTTATGAGGGTGGCCACTGGCTTGGCTCTTTTGCACTTTATGCCATTGAGGAGAGTAACAGGGAGCTTTGATAGAATGGTTTAAAAATCTGGGGCCGGGGGTTTTGGTCTCAGCAGCTTTTATAGGACCCGGTACCGTCACTGTTTGCACACTGGCCGGGGTAGAGTTCGGTTTTTCTTTACTGTGGGCTTTGCTGCTATCCATTATTGCCTGTGTTATCCTGCAGGAAATGGCAGCAAGAGTAGGTATCGTTACTCAAAAAGGCCTCAGTGAAGTAATAAGAGAAGAAATTAAAAATCCTCTTTTCCGCAGCCTTTCCATTTTACTCATTTTTGCGGCAATTGTCATAGGGAATGCCGCTTACGAAGCTGGAAATATTTCTGGAGCAGTTCTGGGAATATCGGCGGTTATTCCAGTGCAGGAAATTACCCTGGGGGTTTTTACTGTCAATATTTGGAGCGTCATAATTGGTACAATAGCTTTTGTGCTTTTAGCTATTGGTAACTATAAGATCCTGGAAAGGGTTTTTATTGGGCTGGTAGCGATTATGAGTATTTCTTTTATAATTACAGCTATAATAACCAGACCTGATATTTCTAAACTTCTTCAGGGATTATTTATTCCTAGGAATGGAGGCGCCGGAATTCTTACGGTCATGGCATTAATAGGCACCACTGTCGTGCCGTATAACCTCTTCCTGCATGCCTCGCTGGTAAGTGAAAAGTGGAAAGACAAAAATTCCCTGGGAACAGCTCAAAAAGAGCTTTTTTGGAGTATTGGTCTTGGCGGAATTGTTTCTCTGGCAATTGTGGTAACCGCAGCGGCTTCCGGGGTAGTTAATGTGAATACGGCTGCCGATCTTGCCGTAGGGCTTGAACCGGTCTTTGGAAGTTACGCCACCTGGTTCATAGCTTTAGGGCTCTTTTCTGCAGGAATTACTTCGTCAATAACGGCGCCGTTGGCAGCGGCTTATGTGGTTAGCGGTTGTATGGGATGGAAAAAAAGTTTAACTTCAGGTAGGTTCAAAATGGTTTGGGCTGGTATTCTGGTGCTGGGAGTGATTTTTTCTTCTATGGGCCTACAGCCGGTGGAGATTATTAAGTTTGCACAGGTAGCCAATGGAATATTACTTCCCGTAATTGCAATTTTTCTGCTTTGGGTGGTAAACAGGCGGGCTTTAATGGGGAGTGCTAAAAATTCTGTAAAACGGAATATTTTGGGCTTTATAATCATAACCATCACCATATTTCTTGGTGCCAAATCAATCTTTACGGTATTTGAAAGTCTATAGCTATGAAAAAAATACATATAAATTGCGATCTGGGAGAAGGAGGGGAGCATGACGAAGAACTTATGCCGCTTATTTCAGCTTGTAATATCGCCTGTGGTGGCCATGCAGGCACTTTGGAGACCATGCAACAGACTGTGGATCTCGCAATGGAACATGACGTTGAAATAGGGGCACATCCTTCATACCCCGATAAAGAAAACTTCGGAAGGGTCTCTGTTCCCATGGAAACCGAAGAGCTGAAACGATATTTGGTAGCCCAGATCCTGAGTCTTAAGCAAATCGCAGAAGCTGAAGGAGCTATTCTTACTCATGTAAAACCTCATGGAGCCCTTTACAATGACGCCTATACAAATAGTAATATTGCTAAAGTGATTATTGATGCCATTCTGGAATTTGGGAATGACCTGGTGCTTTACGCAGCCGAAGGTTCTGTATTAAGCCGGTTGGCACAAGATAAACTACCGGTACGATTTGAAGCCTTTGCCGATAGAAATTATAATCCCGATGGCAGCCTTCAAAATCGTACAAATTCAGGTGCCCTTCTTACTCAAAAAGAGCAGGTGCTGGAACATGTTTTTTCTATGGTTTCTGAAGGAAAGATTACCACTCAAAAAGGGCAAAAAATTGACAGTCTGGCCACCACTTTTTGCCTTCATAGTGACACCCCCAATTCCGTGGAAATTCTTAAATATCTGCACCAAAAATTACCTTCCATAAATATCGATATTTACAGAGGTTAATGGCGAAATTTCCGAAAATAAAAAGGATGGGGGAGCGGGCAATTCTGCTCGAGTTTGAACCTGAAATCTCTTTAGAAATTCTCGAAAAGGTACTAAGTCTAAAAAAATATCTCCAGGAGAATAGTCTTAAAGAAACTGTTGATATAACGACTACATATAATTTATTATTAGTTAGTTATGAATATGCTATAGAAGATGCTTATAGTGAGGTTTTTAACCTTTGGGAGGATTTTTCAAGGACGAATATAAGCTTTAAAATTGAAAGCAGGTTATTCCAGGTTCCTGTATGTTATGATGAAAATTTCGCCCTTGATATGGTAGAAATATCGGCAGCCAAAGACCTGTCAAAAAAGGAAATAATCGGGCTGCATTCTTCAGAAATTTATACCGTTTATTTTACCGGATTTTTACCCGGATTTTTATACCTGGGTGGTCTGCCCCAACTTCTTCATTTTCCCCGTAAAATTCATCCCCGGCAAACCGTCCAAAAAGGCGCGGTTGGAATAGGTGAAAAACAAACCGGAATATATCCTCAATCCAGTCCCGGAGGATGGAATATTATCGGAAATTCCCCGGTGCCTCTTTTTGATCCTGAAAAAAATCCACCTTGTGAAATTAGACCGGGAGACAGAATAAAATTTTGTCCTGTGAGTTTAGAAGAGCACAGGGAAATAACGGAAGAAGTCAGAAAAGGTGATTTCAATTTTAATTTTGAAGAAGAAAATGGCTGAAGTAGAGATAATTCAGCCTGGATTGTTCAGCAGTATTCAGGATCTGGGGAGATACGGCTATCGGGAATTTGGTGTCCCGACAGGCGGTGCTATGGACACCCAGGCTGCGGGAATGGCGAATCTTCTGCTGGGGAATGAGTCGGAAGCCGCTGTGCTCGAGATCACTTTGCAGGGGCCTAAAATGAGATTTTTAGATCCTGCTCAAATTGTCATTACAGGCGCAAATCTCTCTCCCAAGCTGGAGGGAAAGGAACTTGAGAACAACAAGATAATCAATGTTGAAGCCGGAGAGATCCTTAGCGTTGGAAGAAGAAAATCCGGCTATAGAGCTTATCTGGCGGTCAAAGGAGGGCTGCAATCAAAAATTATACTTGGGAGCAGGAGCTGGAGTCCCGGGATCACACCGCACAACCGACTTGAAAGAGGTATGAAATTGCCTTTTTTGAGAAGTGAGTCAGAAAGTAGTTCAAAATATTCGGCAGTAAAGTCTGATGACTATATAACTTCAGCAGTTATAGAAGCTTTCCCCGGACCGGAATTTGAATTGCTGTTAACTTCAGAAAAAGAGATGCTTTCAAAAAGGCATTTTTCGGCAGCAAAGGAAAGTAATCGTATGGGAATTCAATGTCAGGAGAAACTGGAGAATTCGCTTCAGCCTATTTTGACAGGTCCTGTGCTTCCGGGAACAGTGCAATTGACCCCTTCAGGAACCTTAATTATATTAATGAGGGATGGTCAAACTACAGGTGGTTATCCCCGGATCGTTCAGTTAAGTGAGACAGGAATTAATACGCTGGCACAAAAAATACCGGGACAAAAACTTCAGATAAAGGTTATTAACTATAAGTAAATCAATTATTTAAAGAAGGTGTCATTACCTGGAGCTGTTTTACTACCCTACATCTTAAAGCAGCCGGAAATGACACCGTTCTTTAGTGGAATAAAGTCTTATAAATTTAAACAAACTGAGATCAAGTTATGATGCTTGAAGGGAAAAAATACCGTTTTGCAGTAAGATTAATCCTAATACCGTTAAAGGAACTAAGTAATTGAAAGCTAAAGTACTTCTCCTGCTGCTTAATATTTTCAAAGCAGCCGGGAAAGGAATACCTTTGTAAAAAAATTGTAAGTGATAGATTCTGCCAAAATTGAATTAAGAAACCTTAGTGTTAAGGATTATAAGGAGCTAAAGATCTCCATGATTGAGAGTTATGATGCCATGCCTAATGAGTACTGGAGCGAACGTGAGATCAAAAATCTTATAAAGAAATTTCCCGACGGGCAATTCTGTATCGTGATCAATGAGAAGATCGCAGGATGTGCCCTTTCAATTATTGTTGACTATCATAAGTTTGAGGATAATCACACGTATGAACAAATAACCGGAGGTGAAAATTTCTCTACTCACACCAAGGTGGGAGATGTGCTGTACGGAATAGACGTGTTCATTCACCCTGAATTTCGTGGAATGCGTTTGGGACGTCGTTTATACGAAGCAAGAAAGGAACTTTGCGAGCAATTAAATCTAAAATCTATTGTTTTTGGAGGGAGAATTCCCAACTATGCCGAATATGCCGAAGAACTCACTCCCAAACAATATATCGAAAAGGTTAAGGTCAAGGAGATCCATGATCCAGTGCTTTCTTTTCAGCTTTCCAACGATTTTCACGTCAAAAAAGTTATCAAGGGTTATTTGCCCGGCGATTATGAGAGCAAGGAATTCGCCACACTTATGGAGTGGAATAATATTTACTACACCAAACCCGACAAGCTCATCAATACAGCGAAGACAGTAGTTAGACTTGGACTTGTGCAGTGGCAAATGAGGTTATTCAAGGACTTTGAAGCTCTGGTTTCTCAAATTGAATTCTTTGTGGACGCGGTGAGCGATTATCAAAGTGATTTCATCCTTTTTCCGGAATTATTCAATGCCCCTTTAATGGCTGAGTACAACCATCTCAATGAAGCTGAAGCCATTCGGTCGCTGGCTTCATATACAGATAAGCTGCTGGAAACATTCGTTGATTTTGCTATCACTTATAACATAAATATTATTACCGGTAGCATGCCACAAATCATTGGGGAGCACATGTACAATGTGGGATACCTGTGCCGCCGCGACGGAAGTTATGAACGTTATGAAAAACTCCATATCACTCCGGCCGAAGGTTCTGCCTGGGGTATGAAAGGTGGAAGTCAGTTAAAAACCATGGATACCGACTGCGGTAAGATTGGGGTGTTGATTTGTTACGATGTGGAATTTCCTGAACTTGGAAGATTGCTGGCAGAGCAGGGGATGAATATTCTTTTCGTGCCCTTTATGACAGATACTCAAAATGGTTATTCCCGGGTGCGTCTTTGCGCTATGAGTCGGGCAATCGAGAATGAATGTTATGTGGCCATTGCGGGCTCTGTAGGTAATTTGCCAAAGGTGAATAATATGGATATTCAATATGCACAGAGCGCGGTATTTACACCTTCAGATTTTTCGTTTCCTGTGAATGGAATAAAAGCTGAAGCGACACCGAATACTGAAAGTACGCTGCTTGTAGATGTAGATCTCGACCTGCTTAAGGAGTTGCATAACTTCGGAAGCGTACGAAACCTGAAGGATCGTAGAAAAGATTTATACTCCCTGAAGCTGAAAAAGTAACTACAGCCTTTTCATTATTTTTCTTATAAGCGGGAGCTTTCCCGCATAGGGAGCATATCTAAGCGGGATATCTATCCAGGTAGCCCGTTTGCTTATGCTCTTTTTGTGCGTAAAGGTGTCGAAGGAAAATTTGCCATGATAACCGCCATAACCGCTGCTGCCTACACCACCAAACGGGAGGTTTTTATTCGCAATATGCACCACAACATCATTAGAAGCGCCCCCTCCAAAACGGTATTTTTTAAGGATCTTTTCTGAAAAATTTGAATCTTCAGCAAAAACGTAAAGCGCAAGAGGATCTGGATAATGACCAATGATCTTGTACATTTCGGCCTCATCGGAATAGGTGAGGACCGGCAGGATAGGACCAAAGATTTCGTCCTGCATTACTTCGGAGTCTAAGGAAGGCTCATTTAGAAGAGTAGGAGCAATATAATTATCTTCCGCTGAAGTTTCACCTCCTGCGATTATTGTTTGTCCCTCCAGCATCTTTTGAAGCCTTTCAAAATTCTTTTTGTTGATGATTCGCGCATAATCGGGAGACTTTTGGACGTCTTCTCCGAAAGCAGCTTTAATTTCCTTTTTTACGGCCTCTGTGAATTCGGTTTTTTTCTTTTCATCGATGAGGATATAATCCGGGGAGATGCAGGTTTGTCCGGCGTTGATGAATTTCCCCCAAACAATTCTTTTAGCTGCCAAATCAATTTTAGCTGATTGGTGGATCACACACGGATTTTTTCCACCTAGCTCAAGTGTCGACGGAGTGAGATTGGGTGCTATAGCCTTTGCTACGATCCTACCCACTGGCACACTTCCGGTGAAGAAAACGTAATCCCATTTTTGCTCCAGCAGTTCCTGTGAGGCTTCAACACCGCCTAAAATCACTGCAGCCTGTTCTTCCGGAAAAACTTCAGCGAAAATTTCTTTAGTAAGCTGAGAAGTGGCTGGGGCATACTCACTCGGTTTTATTACTACCGTGTTTCCCGCAGCTAGTGCACCAATGGCAGGTGAGATACTCAGCTGGAAAGGATAATTCCAGGGCGCCAGTACCAGCACGTTTCCGTATGGCTGGGAATAGATATAATCTGAAGAAGGGAAGTTCAGGAAAGTACTCTTTACCTTTTTTGGTTTCGCCCACTTCTTTAGGTTTTTGACAATGAATTTAAGTTCACTTAGAATCAGGGCAGTCTCTGTCGCATAAGTTTCGAATTCAGGTTTCTTAAAATCAGCAAAAAGCGCAGCAGAGATTTCTTGTTCTTTAGCTTCAATAAGCTTCTTCAGCTTTTTGAGCTTTGCTATTCTCTCAGGCACATCCAGGGTTTTACCTGCCTCAAAAAAGGCTATTTGTGAGCTTATTATTTTTTGAATATCAACTTCATAATTAATTTCAATTTCTTCGGCCATGGTTTTTCTTTCTATATGTAAATTATATCCGAACAATTTACGACAATGTTGTTCGTCTAAAGACAACATTTAATTAAGTCCTGAAGGAAATCAGGATTTTAATCTTAAATATTGTCTGAAATTATTTTGTGGTTTAAAAAATAAATATACTTTTACTATATGAATTCGAACAGTGAAATAATAATAAGGCCCTTGTTGCGCCGCCGGATGTAATTTATCCGCGATTGCAACTTTCTCTCTTTGTCTTATTTATTTTACTTTTTATTTTGAATCATTTTTTTCCACATATTTTTTTTCTCACAGATTTCAGGATTTTTTCTGAAAAACCAATTAGGCGCAACCGCCGTCCGCGTCGCACGTTTGTGCGTGCTTAATTTCATGGAACTTAGGTGAGTCCGGTTCTTCTCTCGACAACATTTTAAACCCTTTTTTTAACCTTTAATTCCTTTTAGCACATGAAAATTGTCATTGCTAATTTATCTCACGCAAAATACGCACAGGTAATTTGTGATACCATTGAAGAATCTGCCAAAAATCGTGGTACAGGTATCGCTCGGCGTACTCCGGAATATATCCTGACCAAAATGCAAAATGGCAACGCGGTTGTGGCATTCGAAGGAGATCAATTCGCCGGCTTTTGCTATATAGAAGTCTGGGGCCATGAAAAGTTTGTGGCCAATTCCGGACTCATAGTCCATCCCGACTTCAGAAATCGTGGCCTGGCGAAGGATATCAAAAAAGCTGTTTTTGAACTCTCGAGAAAAAAATATCCAAATGCCAAGATCTTTGGGATCACTACGGGGCTAGCGGTTATGAAGATCAACTATGAGTTAGGTTATCAACCGGTGACCTTTAGTGAGCTCACAGATGATGAAAGTTTTTGGAAAGGCTGTCAAACCTGTAAAAATTATGATATCCTTACCCGCACCGAGCGCAAAATGTGCCTGTGCACCGGGATGCTTTATGATCCTGTGAAGAAAGAGAAACCAAAAGAAAAATCCAGACTTAACGACAAGGCTTTTACCCGATTAAAAAGCATAAAGCAAACGCTGTTCTTTAAAAAAGAAAAAGCAGCTCAAATCATTGAAAATAAATTAAAATGAAAAAATTAGTATTAGCATACAGTGGGGGGCTTGACACCTCTTATTGCGCAAAATATTTATCAAAAGAAGAAAACTTTGAAGTTCACGCAGTAAGTGTAAATACCGGCGGATTCACTGCGGAAGAAATAAGCCGCATAGGACATACTGCCAAAACCATTGGTGCGGCCACCTATACAAATCTTGATGCGGTTTCTCCTTTTTACCAGAAGGTGGTGAAATATCTCATTTTTGGAAATGTATTAAAGAACAATACCTATCCGCTTTCAGTAAGTGCAGAGCGAATTATTCAGGCCATAGAAATTGTGAATTATGCTCAAAAAATAGGTGCAGGTTATATTGCTCATGGCAGTACGGGAGCCGGGAATGATCAGGTGCGGTTCGATATGATCTTTCAGATCCTCGCGCCTGAGATCGAGATCATCACTCCAATTCGTGATAAGAAACTCACCCGGCAGGAGGAAATTGATTATTTACAGGCGAATGGAGTAGATATGAACTGGGAAAAGGCAAAGTATTCAGTCAACAAAGGATTGTGGGGAACCAGCGTAGGCGGTGCGGAAACCCTGACTTCAGAACAACCTTTACCTGAAAACGCTTTTCCTTCGCAACTTCAGGAAAAGGAACCTTCTAAGTTAAGGCTCTCTTTTAGTAAAGGAGAACTTTCAGCAGTAAACGGAGAAGAAAATACACCCGAAAAAAACATTGAAAAGCTGGAAGAACTGGCTTCAGCTTACGCCATTGGAAGAGATGTTCATGTGGGCGATACAATTATTGGTATCAAAGGTAGAGTTGGTTTTGAAGCGGCTGCGGCTTTGATCACCATAAAGGCGCATCATCTTCTGGAAAAGCATACGTTGAGTAAATGGCAATTGCAGCATAAAGAAAACGTCGCTAACTGGTACGGCATGCACCTTCACGAAGGCCAGTACCTGGATCCTGTAATGCGGGATTTTGAAGCATTTTTACAAAATTCTCAGGCGCAGGTGACAGGGGAGGTGTACATGAGTCTTCAGCCATACAGATTCACCCTGGATGGAATTTCTTCGCCCTTTGACCTTATGAACAGCGGCTTCGGAAAATACGGAGAAGAAAACAATGCCTGGACAGCTCAGGATGCCAAAGGCTTTATAAAGATTCTTAGCAATGCAGGAAAGATCTATAACCAGGTAAAACAACAGCAATGATCAAAGCAGGAATTATAGGCGGAGCCGGCTATACTGCCGGAGAATTGATCAGAATTCTGATAAATCATCCTGAGGTTGAACTGAATTTCATCTACAGCACTTCAAGTTCCGGGAAACCTGTACATACGGTCCATCAGGATCTGATAGGTGAAACAGGAATTCTTTTCAGTAATGAAATCAATACTGAAGCCGATGTAGTTTTTCTTTGTCTGGGCCATGGGAACTCAAAACAGTTTCTGAGTGACAATAAGTTTTCCAAACAAACTAGAATCGTCGATCTCAGTACAGATTTCAGAAATTCCGATGCTTCTCACGACTTCATTTACGGACTTCCGGAATTGAACAGGAAGAGTATTGACAGTGCAAAGAAAATTGCAAATCCCGGGTGTTTCGCTACTGCAATAAATCTGGCGCTATTACCTTTAGCGTATGCCGGGGCATTAAAGGAAGATGTGCATGTAAATGCCGTTACCGGGGCTACCGGGGCAGGAACTTCGCTTTCAGCCTCTACTCATTTCGCGTGGCGGGATAATAATTTTTCAAGTTATAAAGTTTTTGAGCATCAACATTTGGCCGAAATCGGACAAAGTGTAAAGCAGCTTCAGGAGGATTTTGAGAAGGATATTAACTTTATTCCTAATCGGGGAAATTTTTCCCGTGGCATTCATTGTACAGCTTATACTAATTTTGAAGGAGAACTGGAAGACGCCATTGGAATGTATAAAAGATTTTATGCCACCGCAGCTTTTACCCACGTTGTAGATGAAGAACTGCATTTAAAGCAGGTGGTGAACACTAACAAGTGCCTTGTGCGGCTTCAGAAGTTTGGAAGTAAATTACTTGTCACAAGTGTAATAGATAATCTATTAAAAGGAGCATCGGGGCAGGCGGTCCAGAATATGAATTTAATGTTTGGATTTGAAGAAAGCCTGGGCCTTAAACTGAAAGCTAATTATTTCTAATCAGGCCTCCGGTATTTAAAACCGGGAGGTCTCAAAAACATTCGATATGAAGATTGCAATTATTGGAGCGGGGAATCTGGGAATTTCCATTGCCAAAGGACTCATAGGAAGCAACGCATATACTACGCTATACCTCAGCAAAAGAAAGACCGAAGATATTGAGAACTTTGGGAATTACCAGAAAGTGACGATTACAAAAAATAATCGTGAAGCAGTCCAAAACTCTGATATTCTCATCTTTGCCGTGCAGCCTAACCAATTAGAAGGAGTACTCACGGAAATAAAAGAAGACCTCACCGATAAACATGTGATTATTTCTACGGTCACCGGAGTAAGTATTTCCAGGATCGAAGATTTGGTGGGAAATCACTTTATAATCCGGGCTATGCCCAATACCGCTATTGCAGTTAAAAAATCTATGACCTGCCTGTGCAGTAACGAAAAAGGGCAGAAGTGGCTAACGGTTGCAGAAGCTATTTTCAACAGGATGGGAACCAGCATGATCATTCCCGAAAATAAAATGCAGGCCGCAACAGTGATCTGTGCCAGTGGGATAGCTTTTTGGATGCGATTGATAAGGGCCACTACCCAAAGTGCGGTTCAACTCGGTTTTGATGCAAAAGAGGCCCAGCAGCTTTCCTTGCAAACCTGCCTTGGCGCGGCAAGTTTGTTGATAGAATCGGGTAAACATCCCGAAGAGGAAATTGACAAGGTAACTACTCCTATGGGTTGTACCATTGAAGGTCTTAATGAAATGGAACATCACGGCCTCAGCTCTTCTCTCATCAGGGGAATGCAGGCTTCATTTAAAAAGATTAATAACATTTCTAACACAGCATCATGAATTTATTTGACGTTTATCCGCTTTACGATATCACTCCGGTAAAAGGTGAAGGATGCTATGTTTTTGATGCTGAGGGCAAAAAATATCTGGATCTCTACGGGGGGCATGCAGTGATCTCCATTGGACATTCTCACCCAGTTTATGTAAAAGCGATAAAGGAGCAGGTTGAAAAACTCGGATTTTACTCCAATTCCATAAAGAATCCGCTGCAGGACGAACTTGCAGGAAAGCTGCTGCAGGCTTCAGGTATTAAAGATTACAAGTTGTTTCTCTGTAACTCGGGTGCAGAAGCCAACGAAAATGCTTTGAAACTTGCCTCGTTTCACACCGGAAAAAGCAGGGTGATCTACTTTAATAATGCCTTCCACGGAAGAACTTCAGGAGCTGTTGCAGTGACAGACAATGAAGGTATAAAAGCCCCTTTCAATAAAACACATCTAACCACCTGCCTTTCTTTTGAAGACGCTGAAGGTTTGGAAAATGAACTTGCTAAAGGAGACGTTGCGGCTGTTATTTTGGAGGTGATACAGGGAGTGGGCGGCCTGGATGAAGCTTCTACGGAATTTTATCGGGAAATTGACCGGCTTTCTAAAAAAAATGGTGCCATTCTAATTGCAGATGAAGTGCAGTCCGGTTATGGAAGGACAGGCGAATTCTTTGCCTTCCAAAAACATCAAATTTCCCCTGATATTATTTCCGTGGCTAAAGGAATGGGTAACGGATTTCCAATTGGCGGGATCCTTATTTCTCCTGAAATTGAGGCGAAACACGGGCTGCTGGGAACTACTTTTGGTGGGAATCACCTGGCTTGTGCAGCGGGGATTGCGGTACTGGATGTCCTAAAAAATGAAAACTTAACCGAAAATGCTTCAGCTCTTTATGATTATGTAAAAGAAAGAGCTGCTGAAATTCCGCAGATAAAAAATATAAAGGGTAGAGGATTAATGCTGGGGCTGGAATTCGACTTTGAAGTTGCCGGACTTCGGAAAGATCTTTTATTTAAGCATCAAATATTCACCGGGGCAGCATCCAATAAAAAGTTGTTGAGAATTCTGCCGCCGCTTAGTATCCAAAAAAGGCATTTTGAAGCCTTCTTTTTGGCATTAAAATTAGAACTTAATAATAAAAGTAAGTAAGGCCTCACAGGTTTCTAAAACCTGTGAGGTCTTTACAACATATTTTAAATAATGAAGAATTATATCAATTTATCAGATATAGAAGATTTACAACAAACCATAGCTGAAGCACTTCAGCTTAAAAAAGAAAATACCGCAGCAAGCTTAGGGAAGGGAAAAACTCTGGGGATGCTCTTTTTTAATCCCAGCCTGCGCACCCGGCTTAGTACCGAAAAAGCTGCAAAACTCTTGGGAATGGAGGTGATGGTTATGAATGCAGATAAAGATGGCTGGGCACTGGAATTCGAAGACGGTGCAGTAATGAACTCAAATAAAGCAGAGCATATCAAAGAAGCTGCTGCAGTTTTATCCCAGTATTGTGACATTGTAGCTGTCCGTGCTTTTCCAGGTCTTGAAAACAGGGAGCAAGATGAAGAAGATAAAGTGATCAACAGCTTTAAAAAATATGCAACTGTGCCTGTAGTGAACCTGGAAAGCGCCACCGGGCATCCCTTGCAGGCTTTGACAGATGCCTTGACGATCACAGAACTTCAAAAGACGAAAAAACCGAAGGTTGTGCTCACCTGGGCCCCGCACCCGCGGGCATTGCCTCAAAGTGTACCCAATTCTTTTGTAGAAGTTATGCAGCGGATGGATGTAGAGCTGGTAATTACAAATCCGCCGGGTTATGATCTAAATCCTGCGGTAAGAAAAGACACTTCGGTGGTACACGATCAGGACGAGGCATTAAAAGATGCCGATTTTGTTTACGTAAAAAACTGGAGCAGCTATGAAGATTACGGAAAGATCTTAAGTGAGGATAAATCCTGGACCTTTAGCGAAGAAAAACTGCAGCTGACAAATGATGCAAAGGTGATGCATTGTCTCCCTGTAAGACGGAATGTGGTCATTGATGATGCAATTTTGGATAGTCCTAATTCTGTGGTAATACAACAAGCGGGAAACAGAACCTATGCTGCCCAGGTGGTTTTAAAAAGGCTGTTGTCCGCCCGTCCCCCAAAAGGGGAGTAATTTTGCACATCTTCTCATAAAAAGGGTAAGGATTAAATCAATCACTTAATTATGAGAGCCAACTTCCCAGGGCAAGGGATTTAAAGTAATTAAAATGTCTTTGAAATCCATTTTAAAAATGAAGAAACAAAATCTTACCATCGTAAAAATAGGAGGAAAGCTTATTGAAAATGAAGAGCGACTAACCGCCTTTCTGCAGGACTTTTCTGCTTTGGAAGGACCAAAGATCCTTATTCACGGCGGCGGGAATATGGCTACGGAAATTGCTTCCAAACTCGGATTCCCCACCCAGATGGTAGATGGCCGCAGAATTACAGATGCCGATTCCTTAAAAGTAATTGTGATGACCTATGGCGGACTTATTAATAAAACTATTGTGGCCAAATTACAGGCATTCGAAACAAATGCGGTTGGCTTGTGCGGGGCAGATGGGAAAAGTATAATTTCGAAAAAGCGGCCGGTGAAGGAGATCGATTATGGGTTTGTAGGAGATATTGAAACCGTTAATTCAGACTTCATTAGTTCTTTGCTGGAACAGAAAATAGTCCCAGTTTTTTCAGCAATCTCGGCCACCCGTAAGGGGCAGCTTTTGAATACGAACGGAGATTCTGTCGCTGCTGAAGTGGCCAAAGCTATGAGTAGTTTTTATACCACTGAATTATATTACTGTTTTGAAAAAAAGGGAGTATTGGAAAATCCGCTGGATGAAGATTCAGTAATTTCTGAAATTGATGGAGTTAAATACCGACAACTTTTAGAAAATAAAATTATAAGTGAAGGCATGCTGCCAAAGCTACATAACTGCTTTGAAGCTTTGAAGCACGGGGTGAATGAAATTTATTTGGGAGATGCCCATATTTTAAAAGCAGGAAGTTCCTGCACAAAAATTATAAAATAATGGATTTATCAGGTTTACAGGAAGAAGCATTGGAACTTCTTAAAAAATTGATCTCTACCCAGTCTTTTTCGGGAGAGGAAGATGGGACTGCCACCTTGCTGGAGCAGTGGTTTGAGGCTCATAATATTCCCTGTAAGCGTCACCTGAATAATGTGTGGGCAGTTAATAAACACTTCGACGAATCGAAGCCGATGCTATTGCTCAATTCCCATCACGACACCGTTAAACCTAATTCGGCTTATACAAGAGATCCTTATGATCCGGAGGTAATTGAAGGAAAATTGTATGGACTGGGTTCTAATGATGCAGGCGGTTGTTTAGTTTCTCTGCTGGCTACTTTTACTTATTTCTATGAAGCCGAAAGTCTATCACACAACCTTATATTTGCCGGTACAGCAGAAGAAGAGACGAATGGAAAGAACGGGATTGCCTGCCTTTTACCTTTATTGCCAAAAATAGATATAGCTATCGTGGGAGAGCCTACCCTGATGAACCTGGCAGTGGCTGAAAAAGGGCTGGTTGTTTTCGATGCTGTAGTAAAAGGTACGCCATCACATGCTGCACATCCTAACAATGATAATGCTATCTACAAGACAGCCAAGACTCTGGAATGGTTTGAAAAATACAATTTTGAAAGAATATCTGATGTTCTCGGAGAAGTAAAACTAACTGTAACACAAATTAAAGCAGGAAGTCAGCATAATGTCGTACCGGGGCAGGTAGAACTGGTAGTAGATGTTAGGGTGAATGACCGGTATAGCAATACTGAGATCTTCGAAATTTTACAAAAAGATGCTCCGGTAGACGAAATAAAGCCCCGCTCTTTAAGACTTAACTCTTCCTCCATTCCTTTAGATCATCCTTTGGTAACAGCCGGTACTTCTATTGGAATGTCAACTTATGGTTCTCCGACGTTAAGTGACCAGGCGATGCTGAATTGTCCTTCCCTGAAGTTAGGTCCGGGAGACTCTACGAGGTCGCATTCGGCAGATGAATTTATTTTTGTGAAGGAAATAGAAGAGGGAATAGAGAAGTATATAAAGTTGCTGGAAAAGGCATTGGTTTAAACGTGAAAATATATATTATGGCTTTCTGAAAAATTATATTTCCGTCAACCTGAACTTGTTTCAGGTTCTGTTTATTTCTGTTATTAGATAAAAAGATTCTGAAATAAATTCAGCTTGACGATAAAATGAATTTGAAATAAAACATTAAAATAATGAAACTCTGGGATAAAGGTATTTCGATAGACAAGAAGATAGAAAAATTCACTGTAGGGAATGACAGGGAGCTGGATATGTTTCTGGCCAAATATGACCTGCAGGCTTCGGCGGCACATGCAAAAATGCTGGGAAAGGTGGGTTTAATTCAGGAAGATGAAGTTAAAGAATTACTGATAGAGCTTCAGAATCTTCAGCAGCAGGTGAGCGACGGAACTTTTGTAATTGAAGAAGACTTTGAGGATGTTCATTCCAAAATTGAATTTGCACTAACCAAAAAGCTGGGAGAGGCAGGGAAAAAGATCCATACCGCCCGCTCGAGGAATGATCAGGTGTTGGTTGCGTTGCACCTTTACTTTAAGGAAAATCTGCAGGAGATCATCCTTAAAGTTAATGAGTTAATTGATGTGCTTTTAAATCTTGCAGAGGAGCATAAGAACAGTCTTCTGCCTGGATATACTCATTTGCAGGTGGCTATGCCTTCCTCTTTCGGATTATGGTTTTCAGCTTATGCAGAAATTTTGATTGATGACCTGTACCAGTTGAAGGCAGCTTTCAAGGTGGTAGACCAGAATCCGCTTGGATCGGCTGCCGGCTATGGCTCCTCGTTTCCCATAGACAGGGATTTCACCACTAGGGAATTAGGTTTTTCAACCATGAAGTACAATGTGGTCGCAGCCCAAATGAGTCGGGGGAAAGGTGAGAGGGTTGTGACTTCAGCAATAGCTTCAGTAGCCAATACTTTATCCCGTTTTGCAATGGACATCTGTCTTTATATGAGCCAGAATTTCTCTTTTATAAGTTTTCCGGAGGCACTTACAACCGGCTCCAGCATCATGCCTCATAAAAAGAACCCTGATGTTTTTGAACTGGTAAGAGGTAAAGGCAATAAGCTTCAGGCTATAGCGGGGGAGATGGTTTTGGTGACCAATAATCTTCCAAGTGGGTATCATCGGGATTTCCAGGTGATTAAGGAAAACAGCATTAATTCCGTAGAAGGTATTAAGGAGATCCTGGACATTTTCACTCACTCTATTTCTCAGGTCATTATTTCTGAAGTAAATCTACAGGACGAAAAATATAAATACCTGTTTACGGTAGATAGTATTAATGATATTGTGATGGAAGGAAGATCATTTAGAGAGGCTTATCAGATCATTGGAGAAAAGGTTCAGAATGGAACTTATAAACCGGTCGGCAACAAACAGCATTCTCATGCAGGCAGTAAAGACAATCTTTGTTTGGAGGAGATCAGGGAAAAGAAAAATTTAGCGGAATAAGCGATTCACATACTTACCTCTCAAAAAGCCGTTTTTTTAACGGCTTTTTTTATGCCCTGTTTTTACAAATGCAGGCTGCATTAAAATTTTAGCTATCGTAATCATTAGGGGTGTATTCTATTGAAATTCAGTTATTTAACTACTTATTTTTGCTTCTGAAGATAATTTAAAACCTTCTTCCTTCAGCTTGTGCAATTTATATGAAGGTAATTTTAAATAAAAATGACCAATTCCCGGAATGAATAATAAATACAGTAAGGTTTTAACACAAAGCGAATCACAACCGGCCTCACAGGCCATGTTACATGCAATAGGACTTACAAAAGAGGATTTTAAAAAGCCTTTTGTAGGTATAGCAAGCACAGGATACGAAGGTAATCCCTGCAATATGCACCTCAACGATCTTGCAGCCCTGGTAAAAAAGGGCTGTAATGAAAATGATCTTGTAGGCCTCATTTTTAATACCATAGGCGTGAGCGATGGTATTTCTATGGGGACTCCGGGAATGCGTTATTCCCTGCCCTCACGGGATATAATTGCCGATTCTGTGGAAACGGTAATTCATGCAATGTCTTACGATGCCCTTATTACAGTGGTGGGATGTGATAAGAATATGCCCGGGGCATTAATGGCGATGTTGAGGATCAACCGGCCGGCTATTTTGGTTTATGGGGGTACAATTGCCTCAGGATGTCATAATGGGAAGAAACTGGATGTAGTTTCGGTTTTTGAAGCCTGGGGGTCTAAAGTTTCAGGAGACATAAGTGATGAAGATTACAACAGTGTAATAGAAAAAGCCTGTCCGGGAGCGGGAGCCTGTGGCGGGATGTACACAGCAAATACAATGGCTTCGGCTATTGAAGCTTTGGGAATGGCATTGTTATACAATTCCTCGAATCCTGCAGTCGGACAGGAAAAGAGGGCAGATTGTGAAGAAGCGGGGAAAGCTATTCGTCTTCTCGTGGAAAAGGATATTAAGCCAAAAGACATTGTCAATAAAAAAGCTTTGGAAAATGCAGTGAGACTTATAACAGTACTTGGTGGTTCTACAAATGCGGTACTACATTTCCTTGCAATTGCAAAAGCAGCTGAAGTAGATTTCACGCTTACAGATTTTGAAAAGATAAGTGAGAGTACTCCCTTCCTGGCAGATCTCAAGCCTAGCGGCAGGTATGCCATGGAAGATGTGCATAGCATTGGAGGGATCCCTGCAGTGTTAAAATATATGCTGAACAACGGCATGCTCCACGGGGATTGCCTTACCGTTACCGGTAAAACCTTAGCTGAAAATCTCGCCAATGTGCCCGATTTAACTGAAGGTCAGGAAGTATTAAAGGGTATTGAAAATCCCATAAAGAAGTCAGGACATATAAGAATCTTATACGGGAATTTAGCTGAAGGTGGATCGGTGGCCAAAATTACCGGGAAAGAAGGCTTATTGTTTAAAGGAAAAGCCCGTGTATTTAATAGTGAATATGATGCGAATGATGGAATTTCCGAAGGAAAGGTCAAAAAAGGAGATGTTGTGGTTATTAGGTATGAAGGACCTCAGGGAGGACCGGGAATGCCGGAAATGTTGAAACCAACAGCGGCTATAATGGGGGCAAATTTAGGAAAGGATGTGGCTTTAATTACAGACGGAAGATTTTCCGGAGGGACTCATGGATTTGTAGTTGGTCACATTACCCCGGAAGCCCAGGCAGGAGGATTAATTGCTTTGATCGAAGATGGAGATGAAATTTCCATTGACGCTGTCAAAAATATAATTTCTGTGGATTTAAGTCCGGAGAAAATTCAGGAAAGAAGAAATAAATGGAAAGCACCCGACCTGAAATTCAGCAAAGGAGTGCTCTATAAATATGCGAGAACTGTTTCTTCAGCCTCACAAGGTTGTGTTACAGATGAATTTTAAGATGAAGAGTTATGGAAGTGAAAACAGCTGGTTTTAAAAAAGTTTCCTCTAAGGAAACGGTAAAGGTTTCGGGAGCAGAGGCAGTGATTAAATGCTTGATAGCAGAGGGAGTAGAAACCATGTATGGCTATCCCGGAGGGGCTATAATGCCTGTGTACGATGAAATTTATAAATATCAGGATAGGATTCAACATGTGCTCACCAGGCATGAACAGGGAGCAGCACATGCAGCTCAGGGATATGCGAGGGTTACCGGAAAAGTTGGAGTGGCTATTGCAACATCGGGACCGGGGGCGACAAATCTCATTACGGGAATTGCCGATGCTCATATTGATTCCACTCCTATGGTGTGTATTACGGGGCAGGTAGGATCACATCTTCTTGGCAGCGACGCCTTTCAGGAGATAGATATTGTTGGCCTTTCTACACCCATAACAAAATGGAACTACCAGATTACCAAAGCTTCTGAAATTCCTGAAGTTTTTGCCAGGGCATTTTTCATTGCTCGCAGTGGAAGGCCCGGTCCTGTCCTCATTGATATCACCAAAGATGCACAGTTTGACAGCCTGGAATTTAGCTATAAAGAATGTACGGCAATAAGAAGTTACAATCCGGTACCGGAAGTAAATTTACTACAGGTGGAAAGAGCTGCAGAAGCCATTAACAATGCGAAAAAACCCTTGATTGTTTTTGGGCAGGGTGTAATTCTTGGCGGTGCAGAAAAACTTCTAAAAGAGGTAATAGAGAAAGCAGGAATACCTGCAGCCTGGACAATTTTAGGCCTTTCTGCCCTGGAAACAGATCATCCTCTAAATGTTGGTATGGTGGGAATGCATGGTAATTATGCACCAAATTTTTTTACCAATGAATGTGATGTTCTCGTTGCGATTGGGATGCGTTTTGACGACCGGGTAACGGGAAATTTACAGACGTATGCCAAACAGGCAAAAATCATACATTTTGAAATTGATCCCGCTGAGGTTAATAAAAATGTACATGCAGATATACCTGTTTTAGGAGATGTGAAGGAAACTCTTAAACTGCTTTTGGAATTTATTCAGCCAAACCAGCATGAAAACTGGCACAATAAATTTCAGGAACTCTATGCTATTGAGTACGAGAAAATAATTAAAAATGACCTTACCGCCAAAAGTGGAGAAGTAAAAATGGCTGAAGTGCTCGATGAGATCAATACGTTTTCTCATGGCGATGCTATAATTGTTTCAGATGTGGGGCAACATCAAATGGTGTCCTGCAGGTACGCAAAATTTAATTCCACCAGGAGTAACGTAACATCTGGAGGACTTGGAACCATGGGTTTTGCATTACCGGCAGCAATAGGCGCAAAAATGGGAAGTCCAAACAGGGAAGTGGTGGCCGTCATAGGCGACGGGGGATTCCAGATGACCCTGCAGGAATTAGGTACCATTTTTCAAATGAAAATACCTGTGAAGATAGTAGTCCTTAACAACAGCTTTCTTGGAATGGTAAGGCAGTGGCAGCAGATGTTCTTTGAGAGACGATATGCTTCTACAGAAATGGTGAATCCCGATTTTATTACAATTGCAAATGGTTATCATATCCAAACAAAAAAAGTGAAAGAACGGTCCCAGCTCAAGGAAGCAGTTAAGGAAATGATGGAATCAAAAGATGCCTATTTTCTTGAAGTAGTTGTAGAACAGGAAGAGTGTGTTTTCCCCATGATACCAACGGGAGCATCAGTTTCAGATATACGTTTAGAATGATGGAAAAGAGAAATTATACAGTATCTGTTTATACGGAAAATAACCTGGGCCTGCTAAGCAGAATAGCGGCGATTTTCCTGAAGAGGCATATTAATATTGAAAGTATTACAGCCTCGCAAAGTGAGGTTAATGAAGTAATGCGTTTTATTATAATCGTAGAAGTAACCGAAGAACAGGTGAAAAAGATTGTTGGGCAGATAGAAAAGCAGATAGAAGTGATCAAAGCTTTTTATCACAAGGATGATGAGCTAATCTATCAGGAAACTGCTCTTTATAAAGTGAGATCTTCAGATTTTGTTCAGGATTTTGACATTCAGAGTTTCATAAAGAAAACAAATGCCCGAATAGTAACCGTTTCTCCGCAGTTTTTTGTAATAGAGAAAACAGGAGAACGGCATGAAACCGAAAGTCTTTATGAGAAATTAAAGCCTTATGGTCTAATGCAGTTTGTAAGATCGGGGACGATTGCAGTTTCAAAGAATGAAATGCCGATATCAGAAATATTAGAAAAATTTAATACATCAAATACAATAGAATGAGTAACTACTTTAACAGCCTTTCCAGAGGAGAACAACTAGCTCAGCTTCAAACCTGTAGGTTCATGTCCAACGAAGAATTTAATGAAGGCGCGGCGGCTCTGCAAGGTAAGAAGATAGTAATAGTAGGATGTGGGGCCCAAGGATTAAATCAGGGACTTAACATGAGAGACAGCGGCCTGGATATTTCATATGCACTGCGAGAAGGAGCAATCAAGGAAAAAAGACAGTCTTACAAAAATGCTACAGAAAATGAATTTGCCGTAGGAACCTATCATGAATTAATTCCTGAAGCCGATCTCGTTATCAACCTTACACCAGATAAACAGCATTCTTCTGTTATAGAATCGATTCAGCCTTTGATCAAAAGAAATGCAGTGCTTTCATATTCCCATGGATTCAACATTGTGGAAGAAGGCATGAAGATACGAGAAGACATTACCGTAATCATGGTAGCTCCAAAATGTCCCGGAAGTGAAGTTCGGGAGGAATACAAGCGCGGATTTGGAGTACCAACCTTAATTGCTGTCCATCCCGAAAATGACCCTCACGGGATTGGTCTGGAATGGGCGAAGGCCTATGCCTATGCCACCGGAGGACACCGGGCCGGGGTTCTGGAATCTTCTTTTGTAGCCGAAGTAAAATCCGATCTTATGGGAGAACAAACCATTCTTTGCGGAGTGCTTCAAACCGGATCTATTCTTAGCTTCAATAAAATGGTTGCTGAAGGGGTAGAACCGGCCTATGCTGCCAAACTCATTCAGTATGGGTGGGAAACTATTACTGAAGCCCTTAAACATGGTGGTATCACACAGATGATGGACCGGCTTTCAGATCCTGCAAAAGTGCGGGCTTTTGAGATTTCAGAAGAACTCAAAGAAACCATGCGGCCACTTTTCAGGAAACATATGGACGATATTATTACAGGAGCCTTTAGTACCAGAATGATGAAAGACTGGGAGAATGATGATAAAGAACTGTTGGAATGGCGAGCAGCTACAGAGAATACTGCTTTTGAAAGGACAGAAGCCACTTCAGAAAAAATCAGCGAGCAGGAGTATTTTGATAAAGGTGTGTTGCTGGTGGCTTTAGTAAAGTCTGGAGTGGAACTTGCTTTTGAAACCATGGTAGAAGCCGGAATTATTGAAGAATCGGCTTATTATGAGTCCCTTCATGAAGCTCCGCTTATTGCCAATACTATTGCAAGGAAGAAATTATATGAGATGAACAGGATCATTTCAGATACAGCTGAATACGGATGTTACCTTTTTGACCATTCCTGCAAACCACTTATCAAAGATTACATAAATGGACTAGAGCCTGAAGTTATTGGCCGGGAATATAGCAATGGAAAACCCGATGAGAACAAGATTGCTGGGATCAATAATTCAATTAGGAAACATTCTGTAGAAAAAGTTGGATCCAAATTGAGAAAAGCGATGACCGCTATGAAAAAACTGGAAGTATAATGGATGAGTTAGCTGCTGCTAAAATATATCGGCCTCAACTGGAAGCTGTAAGGGACGCTAAAAAAAGGATCTCAAAAGTGACACTTTTGACACCTTTGGCCCCCTCATTTACCTACAGCAGGAAATTTAAGGCAAACGTTTCCCTTAAAAGAGAAGACCTTCAACAGGTGAGGTCTTATAAAATTCGTGGTGCGTATAATAAAATTTCCAGTTTACCCAAAGCTCAACTTGAAAAGGGAGTTATTTGTGCCAGTGCAGGGAATCATGCCCAGGGAGTCGCTTTTGCCTGTAATAATATGCAAACAAAAGGAGTTATTTATATGCCTGTAACAACTCCGCGACAAAAGGTAGAGCAAACTCAGATGTTTGGCGGGGAATGGGTGGAGGTCGTTTTGAAAGGGGACACTTTTGACGATTCTTATAAGGAGGCTGTTACTCACGGACGGGAAAAATCCCTGGTCTTTATACATCCTTTTGACGACGAAAAAGTTATAGAAGGCCAGGCCACAATTGCTCTTGAGATTCTTGAACAGGCAACTGCTCCAATAGATTTTGTTTTCGCTCCCCTGGGTGGTGGCGGACTTTTAGCCGGATTATCTTCTGTATTTAAACAACTATCACCACAAACCAAAGTAATTGGGGTAGAGCCTGAAGGTGCTGCTTCCATGACTTCTTCTCTGCGGGAAGGTCAGGTTGTGGAATTGGATTTTATTGAACGTTTTGTGGACGGAGCTGCTGTTCAAAAAGTGGGATCTAAAAACTTTAATCTTTGCCGGGAGAACCTGCACCAAATGGTGACCGTGCCCGAAGGAAAGATCTGCCAGACAATCCTTGATCTTTATAACCAAGATGCAATAGTAGCAGAACCGGCAGGTGCCATGGCACTTTCGGCCCTTGATTTTTTTGCTGAAGAAATCGAAGGAAAGAATGTGGTTTGCATTCTAAGTGGTGGTAATAACGACATTACCAGAACAGCCGAAATTAAAGAGAGAGCTCTATTGTATTCGGGACTTAAGCATTATTTTATTGTGCGTTTCCCCCAAAGAGCAGGGGCATTGAAGGAATTTGTAGAAGCTGTTTTAGGAAAAGATGACGATATTACGCATTTTGAATACTCTAAGAAACATCATCGGGCAAATGGGCCGGCTGTAGTAGGGATAGAACTAAAAGATAAGGCAGATTTCGATCCATTAGTGCAGCGAATGAAAGACTACAATTTTTACGGACAGTATCTCAACAACAATCCCGATCTCTTTCAGTTTTTGATATAAATAAAAGCCTTCCCTAAATAATTAAGGGAAGGCTTTTGGGCATAAGACAAACCATTCTAAATAATTGTCATTTGACCTATGTTTAAATTTCTGTCATTGATTTGATAATTTTCTGTTTCACTTATTCTTCCTTCCAAAAAATCCCCCACTTTCTCAGTGGAATAATGATTATTCTTATTGATGTCTTGTGTACAGATATTTAATGCTATGCTTTCTTCTACAGCCTTTCTTACCACTTTTGCTTCAGTTGTTAAATTAAAATGATCCAATAGCATTGCTGCAGATAAAATAGAGGCTACAGGATTTGCAATTCCTTTTCCGGTTGCCTGGGGAAAAGATCCATGAATGGGTTCAAAAAGGGCATTTTCGAGACCTGTTGAAGCCGAAGCCAGTAAACCAATACTTCCACCGATCACACTTGCTTCATCGGACAGTATATCGCCAAACATATTTTCAGTAAGTATTACATCAAACTGCTTTGGATTAATAACCATCTGCATCGCAGCGTTATCTACAAATAAAAAATCCAATTCTAAATCAGGATAATCTTCTGCTAGTTTTGTTACTGTCTTTCTCCATAGTCGGGAGGTTTCCAGAACATTTGCTTTATCAACAAGTGTTAATTTTTTACTTCTTTGCTCAGCAGCTTTAAATGCGAGGTGGGCTATTCTTTCAATTTCGGATACATTATATGTACAAACATCGGTAGCTGTCAAACCGTCTTCGCTGGTACTTTTATCTCCAAAATAAATTCCGCCGGTAAGTTCTCTATAGATTACCAAATCGGCACCTGCAATACGCTCAGGACGTAAAGGTGAATGTTCGAGCAGGTTGTTGTATGCTTTTACAGGACGAATATTTGCGAAAAGACCAAGTTCTTTTCTAAGTCGGAGTAAACCCTGCTCCGGTCTTGTTTTAGCATTCGGGTGATTGTCATATTTAGGGTGGCCAATTGCTCCGAACAAAACAGCGTCAGACTCTTTACACAATTCTAAAGTATCGTAGGGGAGAGGATCTCCTGTGCGGTCTATTGCAATGGCTCCGACAACTGCTTCTTCGAATTCGAAATCGTGATCAAAACGTTCAGCAATTGCTTTTAAAACTTTAACCGATTGTTTGGTTACCTCGGGCCCAATTCCATCTCCTGGTAACACTGCTATTTTCAACTTCATAATACAAATTGTTTTTCTTCATATTTCTTAATAGACTCAAGCCTGCTCAATAGAAAATCAATGTCGTCATAGCCGTTGAGCATGCAAGTCTTTTTGTATGGATCTATTTCAAATTTTTCGACTTCACCTGTACCTTCTATTAGAATTTTCTGATTATCTAAATCTATAGTTATCTGTCCTAAAGGATCTGCTTTTATATAATCAAATAACTTACGAAGAAATGGAGGAGAGACTTGTACAGGGAGTAACCCATTGTTAAGAGCATTCCCCTTAAAAATATCAGCAAAATAACTGGAGACCACAACCTTGAATCCGTAAGCTTTAAGAGCCCACGCTGCATGCTCCCTACTGGAGCCACATCCAAAGTTGTCGCCTGCAACAAGAATTGTCCCTTTATAAGAAGGATCATTTAGGCTAAATTCAGTATTAGGTTCTCCTTGTTGTGTATATCTCCAGTCCCGGAATAGGTTTTCACCAAAACCGGCTTTGTCTGTTGCTTTTAAAAATCGGGCAGGAATTATCTGATCGGTATCGACGTTTTCGGTTTCCAGGGGAACTGCAGTATCTGTAAGGGTTATAAACTTTTCCATCTTAGTTCAGGCTTTTTGTAAAATCTGTTAGCTTTCCTGCTACTGCGGTCGCAGCCGCTGTTAATGGACTGGCAAGAATTGTTCTTGCTCCCTGGCCCTGGCGGCCTTCAAAATTTCTGTTACTGGTAGATACACAATACTCTCCTGCAGGAATTTTATCATCATTCATTGCAAGACAGGCAGAGCACCCTGGTTGTCTAAGAGTGAAACCTGCTTCTTCAAATATATCCTGCAGTCCCTCTGCTTTAATTTGTTCGGCTACCTGGCGAGAACCGGGCACTATTAAAGCATTTACATTTCCGGCCTTTCTTTTTCCCTTAATATAAGAAGCAGCAACTCTAAAATCTTCGATCCTGGAATTGGTGCAGCTTCCAATAAAGATCCAGTTTACCGGCCTATCCAAAAGAGATTCTCCCGGTACAAAACCCATGTATTCTAATGCCTTGTCTGCACTTTTACCGGTACTAATTGGAATGGAACCTGTTAGCTTTATTCCCATTCCCGGATTGGTGCCATAGGTGACCATCGGTTCAATATCAGCAGCATCCAAGTGGTACTCTTTGTCAAACTCAGCCTCCTTATCTGTTTTCAAGGTTTTCCAATAGGCTTTCAATTTTTCAAAATGTTCGCCTTTTGGAGCAAATTCTTTTCCTTCCACATAATTATATGTGATATCATCGGGAGCAATAAGGCCTCCCCGGGCTCCCATTTCAATACTCATATTGCAAATGGTCATTCTGCCTTCCATAGACATTTCTTCAAAAACATTTCCTGCATATTCACAAAAATATCCTGTTCCTGTATTAGTACCGAGTTTACTAATAATGTAAAGAATAACGTCTTTTGGCAAAACTCCTTTCTTCAAGCTGCCGTTTACATTTACTCTCATTTTTTTTGGCTTCTCCACCAACAGGCACTGGCTTGCAAAAACCTGTGCTACCTGGCTGGTTCCAATTCCGAAAGCGATAGTACCAAAAGCACCATGAGTAGAGGTGTGGCTATCCCCACAAACTATGGTCATGCCCGGTTGGGTGATCCCCAATTCCGGGGCCATCACATGCACTATCCCATTATAAGGATGGCCCAGCCCGTAAAGGGTAATATCATTCTCCTCACAGTTTTGGGTCAATTCCTTAAGTTGTTTCCTGGAGAGCAGATCCTTAACTGGCAGGTGTTGATTAAGAGTGGGGGTATTATGATCTGCCGTGGCAACAATTTTTTCGGGACGAAAAACAGAAATTTTTCTCTCCTTTAATTCATTGAAAGCCTGCGGACTTGTTACCTCGTGAATTAGGTGTTTATCAATATACAAAACATCGGGGCCGTTGGGAATTGACTCCACAACATGCGAATTCCAGATCTTATCAAATAAAGTCTTGTTCATTATGCAGATGCTCTGTTTTTAAAACTTAGATCCATGATTTCATGTAAATCTGTATCGGCCACCTGTTTTTTGACATCGGCGTAATTAAGGAAGGTAGCATAGACTATATCAAGCTGAAGTTTAGTTAACTCATACCCCATGATCTTGGCCTTATAAGCCAGGGCAGCTCTTCCACTACGGGCGGTAAGGATAATAGCCGATTCTGTTACTCCAACATCTGCAGGATCTATAATTTCGTAGGTTTCCCGGTTTTTAATTACTCCATCCTGGTGGATACCAGAGCTGTGCGCGAATGCATTTGCTCCTACTATAGCTTTATTTGGTTGCACAAACATCCCCATTTCCCGCGACACAAGATTACTCAATCCATATAAAAGCTTTGGTTGAATACTGGTATGAAAATTAAGATCGGGGTGTTGCCTAAGGATCATTACAACTTCCTCAAGAGCTGTATTTCCTGCCCGTTCACCTATACCATTAATTGTGCATTCGACCTGGCGCGCTCCGTTTCTCACTCCTGCAATGGCATTTGCTGTTGCAAGGCCGAGATCATTATGACAATGGCATGAAATGATCACATTTTCAATGTTTTTTACATTCTCCCGGAGGTACTTTATTTTCTGTCCGTACTCTTCGGGAAGACAGTATCCCGTGGTATCTGGAATATTTAGCACTGTGGCACCGGCTTCTACGGCAGCTGTGCATACTTTCGCTAAAAACTCATTGTCTGTTCTCCCGGCGTCTTCAGCATAAAACTCAACATCATCTACAAAATTCTTTGCGTAAGAAACAGCTTCCTTAGCACGAATTATGATCTCAGCCCGGGTAGAATTAAACTTATATTTAATATGAGAGTCAGAAGTGCCAATTCCGGTATGGATTCTTGGTCTTTTCGCATATTTAAGAGCTTCGGCAGCAACTTCAATATCTTTTTTAACGGCACGGGTGAGGCCGCAAACACTCGCATTTTTAACTAGTTTGGATATTTCGGTTACAGATTTAAAATCACCGGGACTGGAAACAGGGAATCCGGCTTCAATTACATCTACTCCCAATGCTTCCAGTTTTTCCGCAATTTTCAATTTCTGGCTGGTTTCGAGTTTACATCCCGGTACTTGTTCCCCGTCACGCAGGGTGGTATCAAAAATTTCTACCTTTTCTCTAATCATATCAAGATAAATTTACTTTACTTTATCATGGACTAAATTAACAATCTAACTCCCCTTCTCCGGAAACCGTTAGGTGGTATTACGATCATTAAATTCTAATACGACATTTTACTTGCATGATATTCAATAAGTTATACTCTATTCTGTTACAATGACCAACGATTTAACTGATAATCTTTTTTCTCTTATAAAATCACTTTCGCCTTCAGAGAAACGCCAGTTTTCTTTATACGTTGGAAGAATTGGTGTAAATAGTGACAGTAAGTTTTTGAACCTGTTCAAGGTTATGTCCAGGCAAAAGAAGTATGATGAAAAAAAAATTCTGGAGAGTACAAGCATCACAAAACAACAGCTTTCCAATATTAAGGCACATCTCTATAAACAGCTACTAATAAGTCTTAAGCTCAATCCTGTTCATCAAAGTGTTCCAATCACCATTAGGGAGCAGATGGATTTTTCATATATCCTCTATCGGAAAGGTCTTTACAAGCAGAGCCTAAAAATCCTGGAAAAGGTGAAGGCAACTGCCCTATATTATGAAGAGAAGGTAATGGCTTATGAAATCCTTGAATGGGAAAAAATTATTGAGTCTCAATATATTACTCGTAGTAGCCACAATAGAGCAGAAACACTGGTGAAAGAAACTCAACAACTAAATGAGCTTAATATTATCTATGGCAAGCTTTCCAACGTTTCGCTCCAACTTTATAATATTTTTCTCAAGATGGGACATGCCCGGACGGAGGAGGAGTCCAATTCTATCCGTGAGTTTTTTAAGCAGAACCTTCCAGAACTTGACGTGAAAAAGATTGGCTTTAGAGAGAAGTTGTGGCTCTACAAAGCCCATTTGTGGTACAGTTTTATAACTCAGAATTTTCTTTCCTGTTACAGGTATTCTTCTAAATGGATAGATCTTTTTGTGGAATATCCCCATCTTATAAGTGTTCATCCTGTTTCCTATTTAAAGGGGAATCATTATCTTTTAGAATCCTTATTTTATCTTAATCATACAGAACTTTTTGAGAAGACCCTTAAGCAGCTTGAGGATACCCTGAAGAACCCACTAATTCCAGATGACGATAACATTGCTTCCCTTTCCTTTCTTTATGTTTATTCTAATAAGTTAAACCTGAGGTTTATGAAAGGGGATTTTTCTAATGGTGATCCATTGGTCGAAAAGATTCAGAAAAAAATAAAGAAGTATGGATCCAGAATCGATGGGCATCACATTATGATCTTCTACTACAAAATCGCTTCCTTATATTTTGGGGATGGGAATTATCTACGGTGTATTGAATTCCTGAAAAAGATTATCAACAATAAATCATTGGAATTACGGGAGGATCTTATGTGTTTTTCAAGGATTTTGAACCTTGTAGCTCATTATGAGGCCGGGAAGGACTATCATTTAGAAAGCCTTATAAAGTCGACATACAAATACCTGATAAAGATGAACGATATGCATGAGGTGCAAAAGGAAATAATAAAGTTCCTCAGAAATTTGCCTGAAGTTTCACCACTTAAAATTAAAGATGAATTCAGGAAACTTCATAAAACCCTTAAGCCTTATGAAAATCATCCTTATGAGCGAAGAGCTTTTTTATACCTGGATATTTTATCCTGGCTGGAGAGTAATATAGAAGGCAGACCGGTTGCAGAAATTATTGCTGAAAAAGCAAAACTTGTTTCCCGATAATCACTGATAATTAAGTGCAGGCATCCCACAGGGGATCCTGGGGTGGAGGGGCAATAACTTCCAACATCTCTTTTTTTACCGGATGTTCAAAAGCAAGCTTGTGGGCGTGCAAATGTATGCTGCCGTCCTTATTGCTGCGGTCAAAACCATATTTAAGATCTCCTTTTATTGGACAACCTATAGCGGATAGCTGACTCCTTATTTGATGGTGTCTTCCGGTGTGAAGATCAACCTCTATGAGGTAATAATTATTTAGACTCTTTAGCACACGATACTCTAAAATGGCTTTTTTTGAATCTGGTACTTCTTTGAGGTGTGCGTAAGATTTGTTTTGTTTAGGATTCCGCTTCATGTAATGTACCAACGTATCCTCCTGTTTCGGTGGCGCATTTTTCACTATTGCCCAATAAGTTTTTTTAACATCTTTATCTTTAAATAGCTTATTGAGTCGTGGTAAGGCTTTAGAAGTTTTGGCAAAAAGTACAATTCCGCTAGTGGGGCGGTCGAGGCGATGAACCACTCCCAGGTAAACGTTTCCTGGTTTGTTGTACTTGATCTTAATATATTCTTTTACCACCTCGCTTAGCGGCACATCACCGGTTTTATCTCCCTGCACAATGTCACCCGCGCGTTTACTCACAATGATCACATGATTGTCTTCGTAAAGGACCTGCAAATTTTGTGGTGTGGAAATTATCTTATCTTCCAAAGATGGGATTTTTAGTTGTTAATGTAATACATTAAAATGGAGAATTGAGGAAAAGGAAAATTAGCTGTTTATTAGAAGGGGCTTTTTTCGTTTCAAAACTGACTTTATTATTTTTCAAACCTTAAACCCGTTAGTATTGTTCATCATCCGACGGGAAATTTTTACTCTTTACATCATCCCGGTACTGTTCAAAAGCCTTCGTCATTTCTGAATACAGATCCAGATATCTTCTCAAGAATCTAGGATTGAATTCATGCGTCATTCCAATCATATCGTGCACCACTAATACCTGGCCGTCGACTCCGTTACCGGCGCCAATTCCAATTACGGGAATAGTGAGACTTTCAGCTACCTCTTTTGCCAGTTTTGCAGGGACTTTTTCAAGAACCAAGGCAAAACAACCTGCCCTTTCAAGCATGAGAGCATCAGTTTTTAATTTTTCTGCTTCGGCTTCTTCTTTTGCGCGAACGGTGTATGTTCCGAATTTGTAAATTGACTGCGGAGTTAAACCCAAATGACCCATAACCGGAATCCCCGCGTTTAAAATCCGTTTTACAGAATCTTTTATTTCTTTTCCTCCCTCAAGTTTTACTGCATGTCCACCGCTCTCTTTCATGATCCTGATGGAAGAGCGTAAAGCTTCTTTGGGATCACTTTGATAGCTTCCGAAAGGAAGATCAACCACCACCAGTGCCCGCTCTACAGCACGTACTACGCTGGCAGCGTGATAGATCATTTGATCCAGCGTAATAGGCAGCGTAGTCTCATGTCCCGCCATAACATTACTGGCTGAGTCACCCACTAAAATAACATCAATGCCAGCTCCATCCACAATTTTAGCCATTGAAAAGTCATATGAGGTCAACATGGAGATCTTTTCTCCCTGGGCCTTCATCTCAACAAGGGACTTAGTAGTAATACGTTTATATTCTTTCTTAGCAACTGACATATGGTTGGTTTAAATTCAGGTAAAAGTACTAAATTACATTTAAAACAAATTACATGAAAAGACATATAACCAGCGTGTTTTTCCTCTTATTTGGTGTCTTTGCATTAGCACAAAATATCTCCGAAGAAGACAATATTAAAAAAGTTGTAGATACTTTTTTTGAAGGATTCCACGCGCGGGATTCCATTATTATGAAATCTGTTTTCCATGAAGCTCCTGTTGTGCAGACTATTGGCAAAACCAAGAATGGAGAGACCAAGTTAGTTAATGAGGAGTTGGGAAAGGTTCTGAAAGGGATCGTTACCATTCCCCTGAAGACAGAGTTTAAAGAAGTTTTGCATGATTATATTATAAAAGTAGACCAGGATATGGCAAATGCATGGATGCCTTATTCGTTCTATATTAATGGCACTTTTAGCCATTGTGGAGTCAACAATTTTCAGCTTTTGAAGCAAGAAGGAGAATGGAAAATCATTTACCTGATCGATACCAGGAGGAAGGAAGGCTGCGAGGAGAGGAAACTTAAATAAAATTCAAGGACCAAATTCCAGATCCGGATCATTTCGTGTATAAGAGGCTGAAGTGAAGTCGGTTGCAAGTTGCAGTTTGCCGGTTCCAAGTTTCCAAGTTCCAAGTTAAAAAGATAGGATAACTTTGTCCCGCTGCGCGGGTGGGGTGCCTGACCACCCCGTCTCCGCCTCCCGGCGGAGCCACCCCTCCTTGAAAAAAGGAGGGGAGCTAATTGAGACATTTCGCTTCGCGAAGCCCTCCTCAAGAGGAGGGAGTTCAGGTAAAAAATTCCGCTGCACGTTCACTCTCTTCAAGAGGAGAGGGATTTTAAGTTTTTCCTCCGCTTCGCCTTCACACTGCCTGCGGCAGGAAATTAAATATTACCGGGAATACGCAGCCGCTAGGGGAGTCCCTTTAGACTCGTAAGTGTTCCCCTCCTTTTCAAGGAGGGGTGCCCGGAGGGCGGGGTGGTTAAAATCTCAATACTCAATACTAAAATCTCACATCTATTTAGCAGTCACTCAAACTCACCCTCACCGCCAATCCACCTTCTGAAGTTTCCTTATACTTCGAGTTCATGTCCTTGGCCGTTTCCCACATGGTTTCGATCACTTTATCCAGTGGAACTTTTGCATGAATGGAATCTGCATCCATGGCCATTTCGGCTGCGTTGATGGCTTTTATTGCGCCCATGGAATTACGCTCGATGCAAGGGATTTGAACGAGTCCTGCAATAGGGTCGCAGGTTAATCCTAAATGGTGTTCCATGGCGATTTCGCTGGCCATCATGACCTGCTCGGGAGTTCCACCCATAACTTCGGTTAAGGCTCCGGCGGCCATGGAAGATGACACTCCGATTTCCGCCTGACAGCCACCCATTGCGGCCGAAATTGTCGCACCTTTTTTAAACAAGCTGCCAATTTCTCCGGCAACCAAAAGGAACTGCTTGATCTTTTCAAATCCGGCGTCGTGGTTTTCGATGGTCAAATAGTACATAAGAACTGCAGGAATAACTCCGGCACTTCCGTTTGTTGGTGCTGTTACCACACGACCCAAGGAAGCATTTACTTCATTAACTCCTAAGGCGAAGCAGCTTACCCATTTCAAGATGGACCGGAATTTCACTTCTGTCCTTCGAATGGCTTCTATCCATTCTTCAGGCGAGTTATAAGTAGAGTCGCCAATTAATTTTTTATGTGAATCGGGGGCTCTGCGGCGAACATTTAATCCGCCGGGGAGGGTGCCTTCGGTATGGCAACCCAGGTACATGGATTCCAGCATTACATTCCAGACTGCTTTTAGTCCAGCGTCGATCTCTTCTTCAGTACGAAGCGATTTCTCGTTCTCGTAGACAATTTCGGATATTTTTTTATTCTCCTGTTTGCAGAAAGCAGCCAGGTCTGTTCCCTTTACAATAGGAAAAGGAAACTGTTTAAATTTCTGAAGCTGCTTTTTGGCATTTTTACGTTCTTCTTTTACAACGAATCCGCCGCCGATGGAGTAGAAGGTGGAGGAGGTAGTTTTTCCGGAGGAAAGTTCGGCCGTGAATTTCATTCCGTTGGGGTGAAATGGCAGGAATTTTTTATTGAAGACGATATCGTTTGCGAGGTCGAAGTCGATACTGCGTTCCCCGTTCAGGTTAAGCCGGTTAAAAGTTTTTATGTTATTGATCTCCGGGTCAATATTCTCTACAGGTACAGTAACAGGATCATATCCTAACAGACCCAGGACTGAAGCCAGATCTGTAGCGTGTCCTTTTCCGGTAAGGGAAAGAGAGCCGTAAAGATTAATAGTGACTTTTTCTACCTGGTCAAACTTTCTGGCTTCCTTCAGCTCTGCGACCCATCTTTCGGCGGCCCGCCACGGGCCAAGGGTGTGGGAGCTCGAAGGCCCAACTCCTATTTTAAGCATGTCAAAAACGCTGATACTCTCCATTCACAAATTTTTCCGGGGCAAAGGTAAGAATCCCTTCAGCATTTTCAGCATAAAAATCCTTGCCAAATATTGTAGCAAATGACGGCCTTTAGGTGTCAAAAATGACATCCTGTCATATAATTTCCGGTGGCATAAAGATTGACTTTAAGTGGTTGTTCAAAAAAATCAGAAATAATAAATAACAACCTATAGAATTATGAGTAAAATAATTGGAATCGACTTAGGTACAACCAACTCCTGTGTTGCCGTAATGGAAGGTAACGAGCCAACGGTGATACCTAATGCCGAAGGAAAAAGAACTACTCCTTCTGTGATCGCTTTTGTAGAAGGAGGCGAAATAAAAGTAGGAGACCCTGCAAAGCGTCAGGCTGTAACAAACCCACAAAAAACTATTTCCTCTATTAAGAGGTTCATGGGGAACAAGTATTCCGAAGTTTCTAAAGAAGCCGGAAGAGTTCCTTATAAAGTAGTAAAAGGTGATAATGATACTCCGCGTGTTGAGATCGACGGACGTAAATATACTCCGCAGGAACTTTCTGCAATGGTGCTTCAGAAAATGAAGAAAACTGCCGAAGATTATCTTGGACAGGATGTAACCGAAGCGGTTATTACTGTGCCGGCATACTTTAATGACTCTCAGCGTCAGGCTACGAAAGAGGCCGGAGAGATCGCAGGTCTTAAAGTAAGAAGAATTATTAACGAGCCTACTGCAGCTGCACTGGCTTACGGACTTGACAAAAAATCTCAGGACCAGAAGATCGCTGTTTATGACCTTGGTGGTGGTACATTTGATATTTCTATTCTTGAATTAGGAGACGGAGTATTTGAAGTACTTTCTACTAATGGAGATACGCACCTTGGAGGTGATGATTTTGATGAAGTAATCATCGACTGGCTTGCAGATTCATTTAAAAAAGCTGAAGATATTGACCTTCGAAAAGATCCTATGGCACTTCAGCGTTTGAAGGAAGCTGCGGAAAAAGCTAAAATTGAGCTTTCCTCGTCTTCTCAGACAGAAATTAACCTGCCATACGTTACTGCAACTGCTTCAGGACCAAAACACCTTGTAGAGACACTTACAAGATCTAAATTTGAACAACTTGCCGATACTTTGGTGAAGCGTTCTATGGATCCTGTGCAAAAAGCGCTAAGCGATGCCGGACTTTCAAAAAGTGATATTGACGAGGTAATTCTTGTTGGTGGATCAACCCGTATTCCTAAGATCCAGGAAGAAGTTGAGAAGTTCTTCGGAAAGAAACCTTCAAAAGGAGTGAATCCAGATGAGGTTGTAGCGATTGGTGCTGCGATCCAGGGTGGTGTATTGACCGGAGATGTGAAAGATGTATTGCTTCTTGACGTAACTCCGCTATCCCTTGGTATTGAAACTATGGGAGGTGTAATGACTAAATTGATTGAGTCTAACACAACTATTCCTACCAAGAAATCACAGGTATTCTCTACTGCGGCCGACAATCAGCCATCTGTTGAGATCCATGTGTTACAGGGAGAGCGTCCAATGGCAGCCGATAACAAGACAATTGGTAGATTCCACCTTGACGGAATCCCACCGGCGCCAAGAGGAACACCTCAAATTGAAGTAACTTTTGATATTGATGCCAACGGTATTATTAAAGTAAGCGCTACCGATAAAGCTACAGGTAAATCTCAGGATATTCGAATCGAGGCCTCTTCTGGTCTTACTGAAGATGAAATCCAAAAGATGAAGCAGGAAGCTGAAGCGAATGCTGAAACCGATAAAAAAGCTAAAGAAAAAGTAGACAAGCTGAACGAAGCTGATGCTATGATCTTCCAGACTGAAAAGCAGCTGAAAGAATTTGGCGACAAACTTTCTGATGATAAGAAAAAGCCAATCGAAGACGCTTTGGAAGAACTTAAGAAAGCTTATGAAACTAAAGATGTAGATACAATTCAGCCGGCATTGGATAAGATCAATGAGGCATGGAAAGTAGCTTCTGAAGAAATGTACAAAGCACAAGCCGAGCAAGGCGGACAACCGGGTGGCCCACAAGGCGGACCGGGAGCTCAAAACGGCCAACAGGCCGGAGGGCAACAAGCCGGAGGTGATGCCAAGCAAGGTGACGATGTAGAAGACGTTGACTTTGAAGAAGTAAAATAAGACTCCTCCCGGCCTCCCCTTGAAATAAGGGGAGGAGTGGGATGAATTTAAAAGCGCAGCTTCGATTATTCGGGGCTGCGTTTTTTTATTTAAAGTGCCTAAAATTTTCGAACAGTTTTCATCTTTTAATTTTTTATCTATCTTCAACCTCTTAAAATTTCTAAAAATCAATTATGAAAAAAATTATTTGGGTATTTCTTTTTATCTTTACTGTCCTGGGGCCGATACAGGCACAGGATATTAATCTTAAACCTGTCACGGGAACAGTGGCAGTGACAAATGTGAATATTATTCCTTCCCCTGGAAAGTATATTGAAAACGCTACTGTTCTGGTTCGAGATGGTTTGATTACGGCCGTGGGCACAAATGTATCTGTCCCTCCGGGAGCCAGGATAATCAAATCGGATAGTATGTATTTGTATCCGGGGTTCATTCTGGGAATGTCTCATGCCGGTATAACGATGCCTAAGCAAGAGGAGAGACCGGAAGTGAAGGATCCTGGAAATCCACCTAATGACATTGCAGGAATTACACCTGGTAGATTGGTCAATCCTTATTTGGAAGTCTCGCATAAATCTATAGAAGATTGGAGAGCTTCAGGATTTACGATGGCTCAAACAGCTCCTTCGGGTGGAATGTTGCCGGGAAAAGGTGCAATGGTACTTTTAAAGGGGAAATCAGGGGGAGATCTAATTCTTAAAAATGAATCCTTTCTCTATGCCACTTTTGACGGAGCCAGAAGGATGTATCCGTCAAATATTCTTGGAGTAATGGCAAAATACCGGGAACTATACAGACAGGCGGAGTATGCACAAATGTTTAGGGATAGTTATCTGTCAAATCCCACAGGCAAGGAAAGACCTATGTACAATGAAACTTTAGAGGCTTTTTACCCGGTTATTCAAAAGCAGATCCCGATACTTTTTAAGGCGCAGGAAATATTACCTGCTCAGAGAGCGATATTACTTAAAGAGGAGTTGGATTTCAATCTGGTTCTTACAGATCTTAAGCAGGGGTGGGATTTAACTCAGGAAATAAAAAATTCCAATAGCAGAGTGTTATTTAGTTTGGAACTTCCGGAGTGGAAAGAGAAGAAAAAAGATACCGTAAAAGAAGAGGAATCTTCTGTAGAAAAGCTGCAGCTTGATGAGAGAAAGGAAGAATTCCTTAAAAAATATTATGGTCAAATGGGTGAATTTGCAGCTGCAGGAATTCTTTTTGGTTTTTCCGGTCTTGATGCGAAACCTGGTGAGGTGCAAAAAGCTCTGCAAAAAATGGTGGAGAACGGACTTTCCGAAGATGCAGCCCTTGCAGCTTTGACAACGAATCCTGCTTCTATGTTCGGTATAAATCGACTCGTCGGCACAGTTGAAAATGGAAAAATGGCAAATTTGGTAATTTCTTCAAAACCCTATTTTGAAAAAGATGCTAAGATAAAGTATGTTATGGTCGAAGGGGAATTATTTAAATATGAAGAAAAAGAAGCCTCTAAGGCAGATCCTGAAACTATTGCAAAAGCAACTGGTACCTGGGATTATAAAGCAGATACTCCAGATGGACCTATAACCGGAACTCTAATTCTGCAAGAAACCGATGGTGTTCTATCAGGAACCATTTCAAATAGCCTCACAGGGCAGGAGAGTGTTTTACAGGATATCCTTCTAACGGAGGACAGGTTATCCTTTAATTTTGATGTGGTTATTACGGGTGAAAGAATGGAGGTAATCGCTGTTCTTACTCTTTCCGAAGACACTTTTGAAGGAAGCCTGAGTAGTAGTGGCCAGCAGTACACAATGAAGGGTACAAAATCTCCAAACGGGCAAGATTAAGTCTAAGATCAAATTTTAAAATATTTAAAATCAGAAAATGAAAAAACAATTTTCACTAATAATAATGATCAGCCTCTTTCTGGTGGACAGCTTTTCGGCTCAAACCAAAAAAGGAGATGTACTAATAAAAAATGGTACGGTGATCACAGTTACTAATGGCACCCGGGAAAATGCAGATGTTCTTATCAGGAACGGGAAAATTTCGGGGATTGGCCAAAATCTTTCTGCGCCATCAGGAGTACAGGTAATAGATGCAACCGGTAAATATATTATGCCCGGAATCATAGATGCTCATTCCCATATTGCTTTGGATGCGGTAAATGAGGCAACTCAGCCCGTTACTGCACAGGTGTGGACGGGAGACGCTTTAAACCCTCTTGACGTGGGAATTTATCGTGCGCTTGCCGGAGGTGTAACTATTTCTCACGCCATGCACGGCTCGGCTAATGCAATTGGAGGACAGAATGAAACAATTAAACATCGTTGGGGTACTGTAAAAATGGACGATATCCGCATGGAAGGTGCTCCCCGAACAATTAAGTTTGCTTTAGGTGAAAATCCTACCCGTGTGCACGGGGAAGGGAGTGGACTTCTTCCACGTACAAGAATGGGAGTAGAACAGGTGTTTCGGCGCTCGTTCTCTGAGGCCAAAGAATATATGGAAGCCTGGGATGAATATAATAACAACAAAAATAAAAGGGGATTTAAAGGAATGCCTCCCATTTATGACCTGCAAAAAGAAGTTATTGCCGATATTCTTCGGGGGGAAATTATAGTTCACTGTCATTCGTACCGGGCAGATGAAATTTTGATGCTTATGGAAGTCTTTAAAGATTATGGCATTGAAAAATTGGTATTTCAGCATGCCAATGAAGCTTTTAAAGTAGCTCCTGAAATTGCAGAATTCGGTGCAATGGCTTCAGTCTTTGCCGATTGGTGGGCTTACAAGTTTGAGGTGTATTATTCCACTGCATACAATGCTGCTATTCTTACCCAGAATGGGGTAAACACTTCAATCAATTCAGACAGCGGGGAATTGATAAGACATTTGTACCACGAAGCAGCTAAAACCCAGAAGTACGGAAATCTTACAGACCACCAGGCTCTTGAATTGATTACTCTTAATCCGGCAAAACAACTTGGAATCGACAATAGGGTAGGATCCCTGGAAGTTGGAAAGGACGGAGATGTGGTAATATTTGAAAATCATCCACTTTCAATATATGCCATACCGCAAATGACTTTTGTAGATGGGGTAAAATATTTTGACATTAAAGAAGACAGGGATGACATAAGGATCTATGTAGATCCTTTAGAAGAAGTAGATGTAATGAGAGAAATGACAGAGCACGAGAAATGTATGTCAAATACATGGGAATTTTTAAACGAATAATAAAGAATTATGAAACATATAATATTCACAGTTTTATTGGCAGTTTTAGCTATAGCATCAGTACAGGCACAAAATCCTAAAGCCGAATATGGTGCCTTTGCTCTTACTAATGCCACATTACATACAGTAACAAACGGCATTATTAAAAATGCCACTGTTCTGATAAGAGATGGAAAAATTGAAGAGATTAGTAAGCAAACCTCTTTTCAGGAAGATGTCAAGGTAATCGATTGCAGCGGAAAACATATTTTTCCGGGGATGATCGATGGTGGTACAAGACTTGGTCTTTCTGAAGTTGGTTCAGTCAGTCTTACCCAGGACTACAGCGAAATTGGAGATGTAATACCTCATATGGAAGCTCTAAGTGCTGTTAACCCTAATTCTGCACTTATCCCGGTTACCAGAGTTAGTGGAGTTACCACAGTACTTGCGGCTCCGTCAGGTGGTTTGTTTCCCGGAAAAGCCTCTTTAATTAATTTGCATGGATATACTCCTAAGCAAATGTTTGCCGGTTTTTCTACTCCTGTTCTTAATTTTCCTCAATCAGGAAAAAGAGGCTGGTGGGACGAAAGGACAGAGGAAGAAATAAATAAAGCTAATAAAAAGACTATGGAAGAACTGGATGATATTTGGCAAAAAGTGGCCCAATACCATACAATAGATAGTGCGAATGCTGCGGGATCAACTTCCGTTAAGTTGGATTATTATCCAGAGATGAAGGCGCTGTTGCCTGTATACCGCCAGGAAGTGCCTCTTCTGGTAGAAGTTAATAAAGCAAAAGATATAAAAAAGGCCCTGGAATGGGTGAAGGAAAAAAACGTTAGGGCAATATTTACCGGAGTCAGTGAAGGCTTTAGAGTAGCTGAAGAGCTGGCCCAAGCAGGAATCCCTGTTATTGTAGGACCAGTTTTAAGTACTCCTTCCCGAGACTATGACAGGTTCGACAGACCTTACGCCAATCCCGGTTTAATGAAAGAAGCCGGTGTAAAAGTAGCCATACGAACCATGGAAACAGAAAATGTAAGGAATCTTCCTTACAACGCAGGTTTTGCAGCTGCTTACGGTATGTCTAAGGAGGATGCATTAAAGGCCATAACGATCGTTCCTGCCGAATTGTTTGACGTGGCAGATAAACTGGGTTCTATTGAAGAAGGTAAACAAGCTACACTTTTCGTTTCTACAGGCCATCCTTTTGAAACAGCTACAGATGTGGAACATGTTTTTATCGATGGTTGGAAGATCCCGATGCAAAGCCGTCATACAGAACTTTATGAAGAATTTTTACAGAGAAGCCCGGGCTTAAAAAAGTAAATTAATTCTAGGTTTAGAATAGGACAGCCTCCCAATTTCGGAGGCTGTTTTATTTAATAGTATTCAGGCAAAGACAGCTTATTAGTTGTTGGAAAAGGAATATCAGTTTATTTCAGCCGAATTGTTGATTACCTCTTTGTTTACCTCATGTCCTCCATCAAAAGGAACGAAGGTGAGATTCTTTGGAAATAATTGCCTGATCCTCATTTCTTCTGACTCAAGAAACTCTTTATTGATAAAAGGATCTTCGGTTCCATAAACAAAAGAAATTTCTGTACTTTCCAAAAAGGCAAAATTTTTGGGCTTTAATTCTTTTGGCAGTCGGCCGGAATTCAGGATGAGTTTGGAGCACTGGATCTTGCGCCTTGCAATCCAGCGGGTGACGATAGAGACTCCCTGGGAGTAACCGAAAAGGATCAGTTTTTTGGCAATTTTGAGATCCTCTTTTTCATAGATCTCGTCGAGGTATGCCAGCACATTCTGAACCTCCCGTTCGGTATTTTCACGGGTGGCCCAGGAGGCGCCAACGTGTTCGTACTTGCCGTTCAGGTAGTATTTGGAAGGTGCCTGTGGCGCAATGATGTAGTTCTTCTCCTGATTGAGGTGTCGGAAGTATTTTAAGAAATAGCGGCTCAGGTAGCCTATTCCATGGAACACCACCCATACATTTTCTGTTTTATCTGTAAGTTCGTTGAGCGTGCTGTAAGAGTTAACGGTTTGGTAAGAAACCTGCTTTTCGTTCATCATTATCCAGTGGTTTTGTACTTTTACAAATAAACCAATCTATTTGCTATGACCAAAGAGGAAATTCTGGAGCTGTCGAAAAAAGTGTGTAAGAACACGCTCATGGAAACTCTTGAAATTGAATTTACTGAAGTTGGAGAGGATTACCTAATCGCTAAGATGCCCGTGACTTCTAAAGTTCATCAACCGGATGGTGTACTGCACGGTGGTGCTACCGTTGCTCTTGCAGAAAGCGTTGGCAGCCTGGCCAGTCATGTCTTTTTGGATACCGAGGAATATTTTGTCCGCGGAATTGAGATCGCAGCTAATCACTTAAAAAGCGTTTCTGAAGGGTTTGTTTATGCAAAAGCTACTTACCTCCATAAAGGCCGGACGACCCAACTCTGGAACATCAGGATCACTGATGAAGCTGAAAATCTTATTTCTGTAGTAAAACTTACTACCATTACCCTACCAAAAAAGAAAAATAATGCCTGAAGCTCAATTTTTCGATCGGCTGGAGGCTCAAATTACTCGTAATTTACCGTTTGTTGTCTACAGAAAGTCTATCCTCTCCGGAAATTCGGGAACTGTGACGACTTTTCTACAGCAGAATGATGATTTATTTTACGCCGAAGATTTCACAGAAAAAGGATTCATTTTTGCCCTTTTTGACACTTCTAAAAAGCCGATTCTTTTTCCTGAAAATGCCTCGGAAAAACTCATTTTTGAACAGGTAGTTTCTGAAGAAATCACCGAACCTCTAACCTTTCAAGAAGGAGAAATTCCGGAAGGAATTAAGTCGACTCATATTGAACTGGTGGCAAAGGCGGTTGAGGCTTTGAAAGCGGGCCAAATGGAAAAAGTAGTGCTCTCCCGGAGGGAAGAGTTAGAGCTGAAGGGGAAGGATCCCCTGAAGCTGTTTAAAGAATTGCTGAATTTTTATCCCACAGCCTTTGTTTACTGTTGGTTTCATCCGAAAGTCGGCTGCTGGCTCGGTGCGACTCCCGAAACATTGCTAAAGGTTGAGGAAAATCGATTTAAAACCATGGCCCTTGCCGGCACACAAAAATATTCAGGAACTAGGGATGTTGAATGGGGCGAAAAAGAGAAGCAGGAACAAAAATTTGTAACTGATTCAATTTTAAATGATCTTGAAAGAATAGGTGTCAGCTCGAGCGGAGTCGAGAGCTCAGCAGCTTATACAGTGAAGGCAGGAAATCTGCTACATCTTAGAACTGATATTTCCGGAAGATTAATAGATTCCCGAAAAGGATTAAAAGAAATAATTGAAGCATTGCATCCAACCCCGGCCGTTTGTGGCCTTCCGAAGGAAAAGGCAATGGAATTCATTCTTTCAGAAGAAAATTATGACCGGGAATTCTATACGGGTTATTTAGGAGAATTGAACTTACAAAAGAATACACAGCGCTCCCGGACCAGGAGAAATGTTGAGAATTTGGCGTATCGTGCTGTAAAAAAAGAAACCGATCTTTACGTCAATCTGCGTTGCATGAAAATTGAAGATGGAAAAGCAATACTTTTCATCGGCGGCGGAATTACGAAAGATTCCGTGCCCGAGGATGAATGGGAGGAGACGGAGAATAAGACGGAGACGATGAAAAATGTGCTTTTAAAATAAAAATTTAGTCCTCACAGGTTTCCAAAACCTGTGAGGACTATTCAGAAGAAAATAAATGAAACATCCAAAAATACCTGTTGCAAGATCTGTAGTTGCGCTTTGCGAAGCCAAGGGAATTCAGCATGTGGTGATCTCTCCCGGTTCCAGGAATGCGCCCCTTACCAACGGATTTGCATATCATCCAAAAATTCAAACCTACAGTGTAGTTGATGAACGTTGTGCGGGCTTTGTCGCCATAGGAATGGCACAGCAGCTACAAAAGCCTGTAGCCGTAGTTTGTACATCAGGATCGGCGTTGTTGAATTATTATCCGGCGGTGGCCGAGGCTTATTACAGCGACATTCCGCTGGTGGTGATCTCTGCCGATAGACCTGTTGAAAGAATTGACATTGGCGACGGACAAACAATCCGTCAAAAGAACGTTTTTGAGAATCATATTTTGTATTCGGCCAATTTGCATTCAGAAGTAGTTCTGGAGAATGAGGCGACAGATAAAAAACTTCAGCAGAAACAATTCGAATCTCAAAAGCACAACGAAAGGGAGATTAATCTGGCGCTGAACAAAGCGATAGAGGAGAAGGGGCCGGTGCATATTAATGTTCCGTTTTATGAGCCACTATATGACTTAGTTGAAGATGTGGAGGTGAATCCGATTCAGATCCTGCCCGAGATCATTGAGAGAACTTATTCTCCGGCTCAGCTGCAGGCTTATGCCGATCTTTGGAATAAGGCTGCCAGGAAGATGATCATCATCGGCGTAGCCCCGCCAAATGTTGTGGAGCAGGAATTTTTGGACCGCCTGGCAAATGATCCTTCGGTAATTGTGTTTACCGAAACTACTTCAAATGTGCAGCAGGAGAAATTTTTTACCCGAATTGATACCATTATCGGGCCTATTGAAAAGGATGAAAACAAGGATCAGCTGTTCGACAACTTGCAGCCCGAGATTCTGCTGACTTTCGGCGGAATGATCGTTTCAAAAAAGATAAAAGCTTTCCTGCGTAACTATCAGCCGAAACATCACTGGCATGTGGATCCAAAAAAGGCATATAACACCTTTTTTTGCCTGAACAAGCATTTTGAAACTTCAGTGAATTTGTTTTTTACTCAATTCTTTCCGCTTATCAATAATTCTGAAGGTAATTATTCCGAATACTGGCAGGAGGTGAGAAGCAGGAGAAAGGCTAAACATGAAGATTATATGGGGCGAATTCCATATTCGGATCTTAAGGCGATGCAACTTATTGTCCGGACGGTACCCCGGAAATATGACGTTCAGCTTGCCAACAGTTCAACAATAAGGTATGCGCAACTTTTCAGGTGGAAGGAGAGTCTTAAAATCTATTGCAATCGGGGGACCAGTGGTATTGACGGCAGTATTTCAACCTCAGTAGGAGCGGCCATGGTTTCGGAAGAGCCTGTTCTAATGATCACAGGAGATCTGAGTTTCTTTTATGACAGCAATGCGCTGTGGAACAATTATATTCCGAAGAACTACAGGATCATCATTCTGAACAATCGGGGAGGCGGTATTTTCAGGATACTCCCGGGAGATAAAAATTCGGAAACTTTTGATACTTACTTTGAGACGGTACATGAACTTACAGCCAAACCTATTTGTGAGTTACATGGATTTGAGTATGCCGCAGCAAAAACTTCAGAAGAGATAGAGCAGCAGTTAAATGCCTTTTTTGACACCTCAGGAAGGCCGAAGGTTCTCGAGATCTTTACTCCGCGGGAAGTCAATGATAAGGTTTTGCTGGAATATTTTAGCTTCGTGAGGTAGCCGTTTTATTTAATTATCTTTGACAAAATTATTTTTATGCTTGCCATTGGGGAATACCATACGCTAAAGATTGATCGCGACACTGATCCCGGACTCTTTTTAAAAGATGATGATGGGAACGAGGTGTTGTTGCCAAACAAATATAAACCTGAAACCTTTGAAATAGGGGATGAGCTGGAGGTCTTCGTTTATCTTGATCATGAAGAACGACCGGTGGCAACGAATTTGAAGCCTTTTGTGAAGTTGGATGAATTCGGCTACCTCAAATGTGTAGAAGTTAGTGATATTGGAGCTTTTATGGATTGGGGCCTGGAAAAACATCTTTTTGTGCCTTTTAAAGAACAGGCAATGAAAATGAGAGAGGGAGAGCGCTATCTTATTTTCTGCTATCTCGATGAACTTACGGAAAGGCTGGTGGGTTCGAGTAAAGTAGATGCTTTCCTTGATAATTCTCAGCTCACGGTAGAGCCTTTTGAAGAGGTGGGTCTCATTATTGCAAATCCCACAGAATTAGGCTGGAATGTAATTGTAAATGAAATTCATAAGGGACTGCTGTACAAAGATGATGTGTTTCAAAAATTGCACGTGGGAGACAGGCTGAAAGGTTTTGTAAAGAAAACCCGACCCGACGGTAAAATTGACATAACACTGCAGAGGCCCGGCTACCGAAGCATTGAGCCAAATGCGCAGGAATTATTAACTATACTGGAGTTAAAAGGTGGCTTTCTCGGTCTTACAGATAAATCTTCACCCAAGGAGATAGAGAAAGAGGTGCAAATGAGCAAAAAGAGCTTTAAAAGAGCACTGGGAAACCTATATAAGCAACGAAAAGTAGATATTAAAGAAAGCGGAATTTATCTTCTAGAGGGCGAATAAAAATAAGGGGATACAAAACCTCTTCCTCTGGTACGAGAATAATATGGATTGCTGAATAGCGGCACCTGCATTTCCTGATAAGCCGGGATCTTCTTTTCCCCTGAATAAATATCGAAATTGGAACTTCGGTCATGAATTCTTATTTGATTGGTCACTTCTAAAAGTGTCCTCTCTCCTGTGCTAAGGGTGGGCATTGGGGATTCCAGTTCAACTATGGCTTTTTCTTTTTCATATCGTTCTTGTTCCATCATTGCGATAAGATTGACTTCTCTTTTTTCTGCTTTTTTATTAAAATTAACTTCAGTAAGAGTGAATCGGCTGTCGGGAAATTCAGGTGCCAGCACAGAGAGACTGGGTCGTATTTCTAAAGCACCGATGTAAAAACCTTCAGAATTAGAGAATTCCTGGGCTTGACCGCTAAAGCTTATAAAAATAATACTTACCAGAAGGACTATTCGATTCATTAGTACCTGTTTCTTAGGTGAAATCAAATATCGTACTAAAAATGATCATTTTAAAAGAAGCCGGGTAAAATATGCAGGAGGTTCTATGAAGAAGGTTTACATTTAATAATTCAAAATAGTTAAAAGCCTTATTTTTGATTAAAATTATTTAAAATATGACCAAACCAGATTATAGAACAGCCAAAGAATACGACGATATTACCTATAAAAAGAGCAACGGAGTAGCAAGAATCGCGTTTAACCGGCCAGATGTTCGCAACGCTTTTAGACCAAAAACAACTAAGGAATTATATGAAGCTTTTTATGATGCTCAGGAAGACACATCAATAGGAGTTGTGCTTCTTTCTGCGGAAGGACCTTCTTCTAAAGACGGTGTTTATAGTTTTTGCAGCGGGGGAGATCAAAAGGCTCGCGGGCATCAGGGTTATGTAGGTGAAGATGGAATGCATCGTTTAAATATTCTGGAAGTACAAAGATTAATAAGATTCATGCCTAAAGCTGTCATTGCAGTTGTTCCCGGGTGGGCAGTAGGAGGCGGTCATAGTCTTCATGTAGTTTGTGACCTTACCCTTGCCAGTAAGGAACATGCGATCTTCAAACAAACCGATGCCGATGTCACCAGTTTCGATGGCGGATATGGCTCTGCTTACCTGGCAAAAATGGTAGGTCAAAAAAAGGCTCGTGAGATCTTCTTTTTGGGCAGGAACTATTCAGCCCAGGAGGCTTATGAGATGGGAATGGTAAACGCGGTAATACCGCATGACCAACTCGAAGAAACTGCTTATGAATGGGCACAAGAGATTCTTGCAAAATCGCCAACATCAATTAAAATGCTCAAGTTTGCAATGAATCTCACCGATGATGGAATGGTGGGCCAGCAGGTCTTTGCAGGGGAAGCAACCCGACTTGCTTATATGACAGATGAAGCCAAGGAGGGACGTAATGCCTTTCTTGAAAAAAGAAAACCGAATTTTGAGAAAAAATGGATCCCTTAGCAACAGACAATTTTTCAAATTTCCAGCTTAATGTGGATGCCCTTCCAAAATTTGAGGAAGTGAAATTGCAGCCTATTTCAAGGAAGTATCTTATAAAATTGCAGGTAGGAACAACGATTTCACTGTTGTTTTTTGTAGTGGGGATCGTTTTTGGTTTTTATTTTTTGCCTGTGGAATTTCACAACTACCTTGTTTGGGCGGCAATAGTTCTTGTACTGCTTTTTGGATGGTCTTTCTTTAATAATGTTATGTACGTGAAGAGAAGTGGGTACGCCCTGCGGGAGCAGGATATAATTTTTAAACGCGGATTTCTATTCGAGCGGATTACTGTGGTTCCTTTTAACCGCATTCAACATGTTTCTGTTGAGCGATCTTTTATGGATAAGATGCTAAACATAGCAACTATAAAGGTATTCACAGCCGGAGGTTCGGGAAGTGATGTAAGTATTCCCGGGGTAAAACCTCAAACTGCTACCTCTGTAAAAGAGGAAATTTCGAAAAGAATCTATAACCATGCCTGATCATAATTTTTCTGAGCCGCAGCGGCAATCAAGTGTCGGGTTAATATTGATCTTTGCTACCTCCCTTTATCATATTTTACGGAACTTATGGGTAGTAGTATTTTACTTTGCCATTGGAGAATTCAGCCAAAAAACACTATTTATTGCAGGAGCGGCGGTAATTCTTTTATTGCTATTTAGTCTTGGCTACAGTATATTATATTACCTGAAGTTTAAATTTCACATCGATGAAAAAAATGAAGAATTTGTTCTTCAAAAGGGGGTGATCTCCACAGATGTCATAAATATTCCTTTTCAAAAAATTCAACAAGTTAACTTCCGAAGAAATATCTTACAACGAGTTATCGGAGTCTACAGTGTGGTCGTCGAAACTGCAGGAAGCCAGGACAAGGAGGTGGAAATAAAAGCACTTTCTAAGGAATCTGCTAATGCATTAGCCAACCGTCTAATGGCTCATGCCGAAGAAGAAAGAGCAGAGGCACAGGAGGACGAATCCACATCTCCCGTGACCGAAGCAAAATTAGCTACCGGAGCATCACCAGATTGGGAACATAAAGTTAGTCTTGCAACTTTGTTCAAGTTGGGATTAACATCAAATTATCTTCGTGGAGTAGGGATTATTGTTGCCTTTTACTTCACCCTGAGGGAGCAATTTATGTTTAATGAAGAACTTTCGGCTCAACTTCAGGAACAGGAAGTATTCTTTGCCCAGGGGAAATTTATGCTCATTATCTTATTATTGCTCGTGGGAATGTTACTCACAGTAGGAGAGACGGTTGTGAAGTATTACGGGTTGCACTTGCAGAAGTTTAGAGATAATCTACAGGTGGAAATGGGACTGAGAAATAACACCAGAGTAAATCTGAGAGCCAGTCGAATCCAGCTGTTGCAGGTCCTTACAAATCCCATTCAGAAGAAAATGGATCTGTATAAGCTGAAAATATCTCTTGCAAGCAGTGAGGATGATCTTGAAAAGAACCAGATCAAGGTGGTGGGGTTGCCTCCAGCAGTAGTCACTCAGGTAAAGGAATATTTTTATAAAAAACAGGTACAGGAAGATTTTATAATCCTGCCCAGTAAATATTTGTTATTGAGAAGAATTTCACGAGCCATGATTCCACTTATCATTGTCTCCCTTTTGTTGTTCTTTTACGCTCAACTTGTCACGATAAGCTGGTTTCTTGCTATTACCGGCGTTTATGTGGTGCTAGTGATACTTTATAATTATTTATATTATAAGAGGTTTAGACTTGGAGTTTCAGAAGAATTCCTTATCCGGTATTCCGGGGTATGGATAGAAAAGGAAGAATATCTTGAAATGTTTCGGCTACAGGCGATTTCTGTAACACAACCAATCTGGTATAAAAAACGCAGATTAATAAATCTCACTTTTCATTCTGCAGGAGGAGATATTAGTTTTCCAATGGTCAAAAAGGAGCAGGTGCAGCCATTATTAAATTATCTTGTTTACAGAATAGAAAGTACTGAAAGAGCATGGATGTAAGTTTTTATCAGTTTCTTTCTTTTATCTTCAAAAATTGCTTACCCAAAGGGCTTTAAAATTTCATATTCACAACTTTATTTAAAGTGTAATTAATTGAAAATTAATTAGTTAAAGTTTTATTTGCTATCATGTATTAAAGTAACTTTAGAGTAAAATCTATGCTTATGGAAAAAATTTACTCAGTTACACTGTTACCATTTATTTTTTTATTGTTTTTTTCCTGCAGTGTCGAGGATCTTCAGGAGAATCTTGCTGTAGAAGGAGAGTACGGCTATAACTTCAGGGAAAGCAAAGCCGAATGGGATAGATTAAAGAAGAAGAATGGAAACTCATATGTCTACACCATTCTTGAACAGTCCTGGACCGGTTTTGGTAGTGAGACTACTATTGAAGTTGAAAAGGGGAAAATTACAGCCCGGCACTATATTGCTTTTGAGATATCAGAAGAGGGTGACAAAAAAATCACCGAAAGTTATGAAGAGTTCAAAAATGACATAGGAAAACACAATTTGGGAGCACCTCCGTATACTATGGATGATCTCTATAAAACCTGTCTTTCCCATTATCTCATTGCTGATCCCGATACTCATGAAATACTTTTTGAAACCAATGAGGAAGGGATAATGACGCTCTGTGGGTTTGTGCCTCAGGGATGTCAGGATGACTGCTTTAGGGGGATTAGGATATCTTATTTTACCTGGAAGTAATGTATGTATGTAAAAGGGAAAAGCCACGACTCTAAAATAGGCGTGGCTTTTCCCTTATTGTAGTTTTTTGTGATATTATTTTAGATCGGGGAATCTTGCAGGATCTGCTTCATTCATAATTTCATATACTTTCTCAAAAATGTCTTCTACAGAGGGTTTTGAGAAGTAATCACCATCTGTTCCATACGCCGGACGATGGTCTTTTGCCGTAAGAGTCTGTGGCTTACTGTCGAGATACTTCCATGCATTCTGCTCCTCCAAAATCTTTTGCGTAATATAAGCCGAAGCACCTCCCGGAACGTCTTCATCGATTACAAGAAGCCTGTTTGTCTTTTCAACGCTTTTTACAATATCCCTTTGAATGTCGAATGGTAGAAGGGATTGAACATCAATAACCTCAGCGCTTATTCCTACTTCCTGAAGTTCATGGGCAGCCTGTTGAACAAGTCGCAACGTAGAACCGTAGGATACAAGCGTAATGTCTTCACCTTCATTCATGGTTTCGACCACCCCGAGTGCAGTTTTAAAATCTCCAAGATTATTTGGCATCTTCTCTTTTAAACGATACCCATTAAGTGATTCAATAATTAAGGCAGGTTCATCGCTCTCAAGCAAGGTATTGTAAAATCCTGCTGCTTTGGTCATGTTGCGTGGTACCAGGACGTGAATACCACGGATGAGATGTAGTATACCACCCATTGGGGAGCCACTGTGCCAGATTCCTTCCAAACGATGCCCACGGGTTCTAATAATAAGCGGAGCCTTTTGCTTTCCTCTTGTTCTGTATTGTAAAGTGGCTAAATCGTCACTCATGATTTGGAGAGAGTATAGCAGGTAATCAAGATATTGGATTTCTGCAATTGGCCGCAGACCTCTCATCGCCATCCCTATTCCCTGTCCCAGAATAGTCGCTTCTCTTATCCCGGTATCTGCAATACGCAATTTTCCATATTTCTCCTGAAGCCCTTCAAGTCCCTGGTTCACATCCCCAATTTCCCCTGTATCCTCTCCAAAAATGAGAGTTTCGGGATACTTTTCGAAAATCTTGTCAAAGTTTTCTCTTAACACAAGCCGACCATCCACTTCTTGAGAATTTTCATCATAAGAAGGAGCTATAGGAGCTATATTTAGAGCGTTAAATTGTGATGTACTGTAAAGATGACTACTGTATTGCGGCCGAACCTCTTCGGTATATTTATTAATGAAGTCAATTAGCTCCTGTTTTGCCGGGAAATCCTCTCCAATTAAAAGTCTTAGAGTTTTTCTGGTTGTAACCAGGATGTCCCGCTTTAACGGTTCTTTGTTGCTTTGAAGTTCGTTTATTAATTGAAGAATGAAATTTTTATTCTGACTATTTTCGGCCACCTTTTTAAGTACAGGCAATATATCCTTCATTTTATTCTTCACGGGTGAGGTATGAGCTTCCCATGCATCCTTTTTCCCGTCCCTTACCTGCTTTTTAATCTCTTTTTCGATCTCCTGAAGTTCCTCTTCTGTAGCAATATTCGTGGCAATCATCCATTCCCTCATCTTAACATTGCAATCATGTTCCCTTTCCCATTGCAGTCTTTCTTCACTCTTATATCGCTCATGGGAACCTGAAGTGGAGTGCCCCTGAGGCTGAGTAAGCTGTTGAACGTGAATTAATACGGGAATGTGTTCTTTTCTGGCAATTTCACTTGCATTTTCATATGTCTCTATAAGAGCGGGATAGTCCCATCCGTTCACTTTATAAATCTCATAGCCGTTATTTTCACCTTTGTCTCTCTGGAAACCTTTTAAAACTTCAGAAATATTTTCCTTTGTAGTTTGATGTTTCGCATGAACAGAAATTCCATATTCGTCGTCCCAGACATTCATCACCATAGGTACCTGGAGTACCCCGGCAGCATTTATAGTTTCCCAAAACAGACCTTCACTGGTACTGGCATTACCAATGGTTCCCCAGGCAATTTCATTGCCCTTATTGGAAAATTTCTCTGCATCTATACCTTCCACGTTTCTATATATTTTAGAAGCCTGTGCAAGACCTAACAGGCGAGGCATTTGTCCCGCTGTAGGGGAAATATCTGCACTGGAATTTTTTTGTTGCATTAAATTTTTCCAGGTTCCATCTTCTTTTAAACTGTGTGTAGCGAAATGACCTCCCATTTGTCTACCGGCAGAGCTGGGCTCCTGATCAATATCTGTGGTAGCGTATAAGCCTGCAAAAAATTGCTGAATATTAAGAGCTCCAATTGCCATCATAAAGGTCTGGTCCCTGTAATATCCGGAACGAAAATCACCATTCTTAAAAACCTTTGCCCATGCTAACTGTGGTACTTCCTTTCCATCACCAAAGATCCCAAACTTAGCTTTTCCGGTAAGTACTTCCCGGCGTCCCAAAAGACTACACTCACGGCTGGTTACCGCCAGTTTATAGTCGCTTAAAACCTGTGCCTTAAAATCTTCGAAAGAAATTGCACTTTTTGGGGAGGTTTCACTCTGCATAATACTTGTTTAAGATTAGTGCAAATGTACAGAAAACAATGATTAAATACAATTCAATGAAACCTGCTTAAAATCATTTTTTCACAATAAAAGCATCCAAATAATGAGATTAATATAAGAGGAGAGGTGAGGAGTATATTTTATTAAGAATAAAAGAATCTTTAGAACCAGCTTCGGGTAAAGAATCCTATTAAGGTCTGAATATCGAGCGTAGCTATAAATCTTATTTTTTGATCGTAGTTTTCCCCTTCAAATTCCCATCCTTCACTGGAATGAACAGGCAGGAAGATCTCGAAATAACTTTGTACCAGGCTCAATCTTATACCGGAGTCGTACAGGAGCTTTGCGTTGTCATTCCTGTTTTTTACCAAGCCTACATCGCTATAGGCATAGATCCATTTCCAGAGTGTTATACTTCCGTTAACCGTCGTTATCCATTGGTTCGCAAACTTGGGTTCCAACATTGATTTAAATCCACCTTCTGCCATGATAATTTGCTGGCTGAATAAACCACTCGTCTCACTTCTTCCGTAGTAATTATAATCAAAAAGATAATCTGAAGGACGATCAAGTGCGAAACTAAAATAATCACTATTTGGCATATCATTATACAAGAATGCTCCTCCAAAAAATCTCAGGTTCACCTGTCTGTCATTTTTTAGAAGCTTCCGATATCCAAGGGTAATAGAAGATTTGCTGAATTGCTGGGCTACCTGAAAGTCCAGAGATCCTGATAAAGAAGTAACGAGTCCGGGATTACTGTACAGGTAATTTACATTGAATACGCTGTAGTTAGGCACCTCAAGATCTGTAAATTCATTTTGATCTCTATAGACATTTACATTGCGTATCATGATTCTTTCCCTGGGACTTTGTCTCATGTAGGAATCCCTAAAATATAAGGAGAGATGGGGAGTAAGCCTTTGGTACATAAGATCATGCCCATAAGAAAACCGGCTTCCACCTATGCCATATGAGATCATATATAAATCTTCATCAAAGAAAATTTTGTGAGATAAACCTGCACCACCAACAATGGTTTGACTTTTTGAGGCATAAAAGGGCGAAAGGTTATATTCGAAATTGCGATCCAGAACAGTTTTGTTGTAGAGCTTAAGTCCAAAGGAAGGTCCGTCATAAAGATTGTACTGGAATTCGGGCATAAAAAATACCTGCTGATACCTGGGATTCTCGAAATCCTGAAAAAGTCTGAACTGTAGCGGTCGGTTCATAATTCCTCCCACCGTTCTATAGTTATTTCTTCGGTTAATTTCCGGCACAACTCCTTCGTGATTGACAGCAACCTGTTTTATTCCGGCTGCAGGAATACGTACCCGCCGAACCCCGGGAGAATGTTCTACCCATGTCTTATATACAACGTCATCTCCGTTTAGCCCATAAACCTGAACGGGAGCAGAGGTGCCTGTTTTATTTTTTAAAATGATTCGCAATGAATCCCCCTCTCTCGACAAACTACGTATTTTAAAATCAATTTTGCTTTTTGTTGACACATAGTCATCAAAAAACCATTCTACGTCTTTCCCGGCGTTTGAAACAAGAATTTGACGAAAATCTTTGGCGTCAACGGGTTTCAGTTTATATTGCTCAAAAAATTCCTGAATGGAATAGGGGATAGTGTTGTCCTCCAGGAATTCATCAAGATATTCAAAACCTACTCCCGCTTTAAAAGGGTTAGCTAAATTTTTATTAAATTTTATAAGGGAATCCTGGGGGGTGTCTAATGGTTGATCCAAATGTTTACGTGAAATAAACAAATACATAAGAGGGTATTGATCATTAAATTCCAGGTTGGAAGCATGAAACCAGCGTACACCAATGATCTCACTCAAACTTCCCAGTAATTTAAGATCTGGATAGTATTCATCAATGTATTCCATCATCATATAGATGTGTATACCATCCATGACCCATTTATCTTCCCGGGGGTTTAACATGAGGGAATTTTCCAAGTAGTTTTCTGTAAGTATCTTTAGTTGTTTTAATTCGTAACTAAAGCCTTCCGGAAAGGGTCTTAAAAATTTTGGAAGTTGATTAAGACCGTAGACCGGGTTTGAAGCATAATCTTGCTGAGTTGCAAGCAGAACAGAGTGAGGATAGGGGCCAAGGTTATCCTGAAGATAATTTATTATCCTGTTTACAAAAAAAGATTTCATTCCGGGATTTGCCCCACTATCGGAAATATCTGTTAGTACATGAAGACTGTCCACTTTAAAATTTTCAAAAATAACTTCTTTAGTGAGATGCAACTCTGTATCTAACCTTTCCTCCCCCGATAAAAAAACAGTTTTTTGAGCACCATTAGGCTCAATCTTACTCATCTTCAAGGCAGATATAGCTGAAAGATTGGAAGGAATCGTTAGTTCAATATCCAAGCTGAGTTTTGGAAGATAGAGATCATTTAAGTTCTTATGGCTGTAAACTTTCCAGCCATTATTATAGACCCCCGGAGCAATAAACCAATATCTCAACTCGTACTTTCCATTATTTTGATAGCCGTAACCCGTGAATTCATCGCTGGGAATCTTTACTATGTAGTCTAAATTAATTATATATTTTTCCCCTGGAGCTATTGGATGCTCGGGGATTATCTTGATCAAGTCGGGTTGATCTTTAGGGCGTTCCCATTTAAGAAGGTTTAATGAATCTCCTATAATGGAATTAATGGTAGTTCCTCCTCTTCTTTCCTGCCGGGCAAAATGGAAACTACGATCGTAATCTTCAAAAAACCTACGGGCTAGTGGGGTGCGGGTATCAGAAAAAGCATTCATCCAGTCGCTTAGATAAATCTCTCTGAGAGTATCACTACTGGTATTCCTATACTCCAGCGTTTGCTGTATGGATATTGATTTTATAGAATCATTAAGTTCTGCTTTGATAAAAACATTATGTTGCCCAAAAAGAGGAAAGGACAGGAAGGCAAACAGAAAAAAAATAGGAAGCTTTATATTCAATTTTTCTAGTGGCAGATAGGAGTTAAGACTAAAAACGTAATGTGATGCAAGATATTATTTCAAAGCACAATAATGAACATCTTATATAAATTTTTCTGAAGTTATATTGATACAGGTTTTTTACAGATGATGCTATCGTAATTAAAAACAGCCCTGTCTAAAAGGCTGTTTTTAGAATAAACTTTTAGATAATTCCTAGAAATTAGGACTAAGATTATACTCGTCATAGAATTTGTCAAGAATTTCGATAACTTCTTCGGCAGTGTCCACTACCTGAATAATATCTATATCTCCGCTGCTAATATTTTGAAAATTATCAAGTAATGTACTTCGCACCCAATCAATCAAACCTCCCCAAAAATCTCTTCCAACTAAGATAATGGGAAATTTATCGATCTTATTTGTCTGTATTAGGGTAATCGCTTCAAACAATTCATCCAAAGTTCCGAATCCACCGGGCATAACTACAAAACCCTGAGAGTACTTTACAAACATGACTTTTCTTACAAAGAAGTAATCAAAATTTATATTTTTATCATTGTCAATATAGGGGTTGTCGTGCTGTTCAAATGGAAGATGGATGTTCAGGCCTACAGATGTTCCACCGGCAAGATGAGCACCTTTATTTCCTGCTTCCATCACCCCGGGGCCACCTCCGGTGATAATTCCATACCCGTGTTCTACTATTTTTTTGGCAACCTCTTCGGTCAACTTGTAGAATTTGTGATCGGGTTTTGTACGGGCCGATCCAAAAATAGATACACAGGGGCCTATCTGGCTAAGTTTTTCATATCCATTTACAAATTCCCCCATGATCTTAAAAATAGCCCAGGAGTCATTGGTTTTTATTTCATTCCAGCTTTTATTTCTTGTCTCTGTTCTCATAAATTTTTCAAATTGCGGCTAATTTAGTTCTTTTTGCAGAAAGGGTGCAGTGTAACTTTTCCTGTCTTTGGCAACTTCTTCGGGGGTTCCCTTTGCTACCACTTTACCTCCGTTTCTTCCTCCTTCATATCCAATGTCGATAATATAATCGGCCATTTTTATTACATCCAGGTTATGCTCTATGATGAGCACCGTATTTCCTTTATTGACCAGCCTATTCAATACTTCCATTAGTACACGGATATCTTCAAAATGCAAGCCTGTGGTAGGTTCATCCAGAATGTAAAAAGTATTACCGGTATCTCTTTTAGAAAGCTCTGTTGCCAGTTTTATGCGTTGCGCTTCTCCTCCGGAAAGCGTGGTGCTTTGTTGTCCCAAAGTAATATAACCCAACCCCACATCCTGTATGGTCTTTATTTTCCTATAGATCTTCGGAATGTTTTCGAAGAAAATTACAGATTCATTGATGGTCATTTCCAGAACATCTGAAATTGATTTTCCCTTATACCTTATTTCCAGGGTCTCCCGGTTAAATCGTTTACCCTGGCAGGTTTCGCACTCAACATACACATCAGGTAAGAAATTCATTTCAATTACACGTAATCCACCACCTTTACAGGTTTCGCACCTTCCGCCTTTGACATTGAAGCTGAAGCGGCCCGGTTTATAACCTCTAATCATTGCTTCGGGGGTTTTTGTGAATAAGTTTCTGACTTCAGAAAAAACTCCGGTGTAGGTTGCAGGATTTGATCGGGGAGTACGACCAATAGGAGTTTGATTAATATCTATTACTTTATCAATATGTTCCAGGCCCTTGATGCTCTTATATGGCTTTGGTTTTTTTACCCCGTTGAAATAATGAGCGTTCATGATGGGATAAAGGGTTTCATTAATTAATGTTGATTTTCCACTTCCGGATACTCCGGTTACAGCAATCATTTTTCCTAAAGGAAAGCTTACCGAAACGTTTTGAAGATTATTTCCGGTTGCACCAGTGAGCTCGATCTTTTTACCATTACCTTTTCGTCTCTTTTTGGGAACCTCAATTTTCATACTTCCATTAAGGTAGTTGGCCGTAATAGTGTTGTGTTGTTTGATCTCCTGCGGAGTGCCCTGGCTTATGATCTCTCCTCCGTGTCTTCCAGCTTCGGGACCTATATCTATTACATGATCGGCCCGCTCGATCATATCTTTATCGTGCTCAACTACAATGACCGAATTTCCAAGATCCCGTAAAGAAATAAGAGAATTAATTAGCTTTTCATTATCGCGTTGATGCAATCCTATACTTGGTTCGTCCAATATATATAATACCCCAACCAGTTGAGAGCCAATTTGCGTAGCCAACCTAATTCGCTGTGCCTCTCCTCCCGAAAGAGATTTAGAACCTCGATTTAAAGAAAGGTAATTAAGACCTACGTCCACCAGAAATTGTAAACGGGTTCTAATTTCCTTAATAACTTCAGATGCTATCTTCTGTTGCTTTTCTGAAAGTTCGGTATTCAGATTTTTGAACCATTCGGCAAGATCTATAATGTCTTTCTGGGCAAGTTCGGCAATGTTTTTTCCATTTACTTTGAAGTAAAGAGATTCTTTTCTAAGGCGGGTTCCTTCACATTCTGGACATTTAATTTTATCCATATATTCCTTTGCCCATCGGCGCAGGGAAGTGGATTCATTTTTTTCATAAGTCGCCTCAATAAAAGTAACTACTCCTTCAAAGTCAATTTTATATTCCCTTGTGATCCCAAGGGTTTGAGATTCCTTGCTGAATTTTTCCTTGCCTCCAAACAATATCATGTTCAAAGCATCTTTAGGAATTATTTCTACAGGATCTGAAAGGCTAAAATCAAATCGTTCGGCAATTAACTGAAGTTGATTAAAGATCCAATTTTTCTTTTGTGGTCCATGAGGGGCAAGAGCTCCGTTTTTTATACTTTTCGAAGGGTCGGGAATAATTTTCTTTTCATTGACCTTGTGCAGAGTACCAATTCCATTACATACAGGACATGCTCCTTTTGGAGAGTTGAATGAAAAGTTATTTGGTTCGGGATTAGGATATGATAATCCCGAAGTTGGACACATTAAATTACGGCTGTAGTACTTCACTTCCTCATTGTCCTGATCCATAACCATAAGAACACCATCCCCATGATACATGGCTGTCACTATACTTTCGGCCAGACGCTTACCCGAATCTTCATTTGAGGTGACTTTTAATCTGTCTACCACTATTTCAATATCGTGAATCTTGTATCGATCCAGCTTCATCCCTTTGACGATGTCTCGTACTTCCCCGTCTACCCTCACTTTTACAAAACCCTGTTTGGCAATTTGTTCAAAGAGTTCTCTATAATGCCCTTTTCGGGACCTAATTACGGGGGCAAGAACATTTATTCTTTTTTGTTCAAAATTTTGGAGGATCAAATCCCGGATTTGCTCATCATTATAACTCACCATTTTCTCTCCCGTATTGTAGCTGTAAGCATCACTTGCCCTGGCATACAGGAGCCGTAGGAAATCATATATTTCGGTTATTGTTCCTACTGTACTCCGAGGACTTTTGCTTGTTGTCTTTTGCTCAATAGCTATAACAGGGGAGAGTCCATCAATTTTATCAACATCGGGTCTTTCCAAACCTCCCAGGAACTGGCGGGCATAGGCAGAGAAAGTTTCTATATAACGACGTTGTCCTTCAGCATAGATGGTGTCGAAAGCAAGAGAAGATTTTCCCGATCCTGAAAGTCCGGTAATTACTACCAGTTTTTCCCGAGGAATCCTGACATCAATATTTTTTAAATTATGTACCCGTGCACCAAGTACCTCAATAAATTCTTCTGTTATGGCCATGGAATTTTTTTGCAAGGCTGCAAAGGTACTGAAACTGTAGTTATTGAGAAAGTAAGAGCTTTCTGATTAATCATTTTAACCCATGAGGAAAAATTTAAATTTTTTTCTGAATAAATGTTTCTTAAAAAAGCATTTCAAGGTTTAAAATGTAGTTAAAATTATCATATCCTGTAGGAAATTAGTGTTTTTAACTTATTATAAGTCAGGTAATTACCACACAAGTTTAGGATTTATTTTAAAGTAGTTTCTATATCTTTACCTGTGAAGAGGAGAAAATATTCTCCCTTTAAATTAATTAAACTACAAGCCGGGACCTACGATATGGAAAAGAATTTACTACTACTAATTACTAAAAACCGGGACCTTGCCATTAATCTTGAAAAGGAAGCCAATAACAATTTCAATTCGACGCAGGTAAACAGCATTCATGCCGGATATTCATTAGCACTTAACATTTTACCTGATGTCATTCTTGTCGATTATTCTTCGCTAGGTCTTGAGAGCCTGAAAAGCCTGACAAATTTTAAATTAACTCATTTTTTAAATAAAAGTCTTCTTTTTCTTTTTGGAGATCAGGAAAATAAAAAATTCTTGGATAAGAACATTAAAGATACCGTTGATGGAATTATCTATGACAGCGGTTGTTATCGAACAATTGTAGAGGAGATTGAGGAAATTATCAAAAACAAAAGATGTCTTACTAATTACTGGAAAGATTCCTTTATGGGCTTATTTAATCTGTTAGAGAATCCCGTAATCCTTTTACAGGAGGAAAAGGTTGTGGCAATGAACGATGCTTTCAAAAACGATTTTTTTATTACAGGGAAGAAGCGACTTGAACTTACAGACCTTGTAGTAGAGAGAAATAAACTGAAAGTAAAAGAGACTCTTAAAAAATTTGCTAAAGGCAAACATATGAAAGCTATTACTAAAACTTCCCTTGTAATGAATGAAAAAATTAGGGAAGCCAAAATAACTTTTTCGAAGCTTGATAAGAATCTTTGCGGCCAAATGATCATGATGATCAATTTCACCGGAAATGATTTTCCTTTAAAAAATGAAGTTGGTACAAATTCACCCGAAACAGAAAAATATTTTTCCAATTACTGTAATCAGGAAGAGCAGTATTTTACCAAGAGGGAAAAAGAAATTATCACCCTGCTATGCAAAGGTTATAAGACCAGGGAAATTTCTGAAGCCTTATGTATCTCGGCCAAGACTATAGAGAAGCACAGAGCTAATATTACACGACGTACACATTCGGGAACAATCCTGGAGAGTATTATCTATGCACTTAATCACAATATGATCGAAATATAACGAAAAGGAGGGTTTTCCCCCATTGTCAGCAGTTAAGATTAATCCTACATTTAACAAGAATTACCTTTACTCCCCCACTTGCTTCCCCCAGCTTTTTTTACTCCCCCCGTTGCAGACCTTTTAGAATATTATTTATTAACCATTATATATTTATTAACCATTCTATTTATTAACAAAAACCTTAAGGAATTATGAAGAAATTTAAAATTTCAATTGCCTGGCTTACCGTTTTGGCATTGACCTTTACTTCGTGTAGTAAAGAAGAAAACGATGTCACAGGTAGTGACACAGAAACCGTGCAGTTAACATTTGGTGCTATGCTGGATGCTTTTGATAACCAAAATAAACAGGCGACACAAGCAGAATGTAGAGACAATGCAGTACCAGCTTATGTTATGTTAGGTATATCGACTGATGAAGCAGGAACCGATTTTATTGCAGGCGGAAATGCTGACAACTTAATAGAAGTTGGACTAACTAATAATAGTGGATCCTGGGAGACCACCTATTCAGATCATCTTGAGCTTCCTCAAGACACCTATTATTTACAACACTTCATAGTTTATGATGCAAGTCATCAAGTATTATGGGTTGCTCCCAGAGAGGGAGGAGCTTTTGCAAGTGAAGTGGGCGATGCCTTACCACAAGCTATTGAATTAGCTGCAGGGACAAAACCATATATCGCAGTTGATGTATTATGTTTTTATCCAAGAGAAGAGGAAGCTTACGGTTACCCGTTCTTTGACTTCGATATTATTGAGGTAGAAAACAGCTATTGCATTTTTGTAAACTACTGTTATGATGGAACAGGACGGGAATATCCTGCTCATTTCTCAGTTGAAGTGTGGTCAGACACATGGGATGGAGATGAGGTGGTTTACAGTGATAGGATGAATTCGATATCTATGCAAGGTGGTGATCCTGCTGCTACGGTGTTATGTCTTGCCTTACCAGATCTTGGTGATGATACCTATTATGCACGAGTAACTGTTCGCAATCACGATCTACTTCCATACTTGTCAGATCCTGACTCTGATTATTTTGAATTCACCATAACTCAGGATGATATCGATGATCAGGAACTAATGGTTCCAGCTTATGAGCATGTACGATTCAATTGTCAGCCTCCTTATGGAGAGCCGACTTGTGAGCCCGGAACTGTGGTTGGAGATACTAACGGAGATTGTATCGTTGACTGTAATGATACGAACTCTTGTGAGCCGGGTGACCCATGTCCAGGTATAGATCCTGCTTTAGACACTAACGGTGATTGTGTTATTAACTGTAGAGACACAAACACCTGTGTGACCAATGGAGGGTGTGGTGATACAGCCTTCATGTTTGGAGATTACGTTCTTGCTGAACATTATAATGGTAACAACTGGGGATGGGGACTTCTCATCGATGGTGTAGATGTAGATGCACAATTTTACGATGAAGAAAATGAGCGTTGGGTGCTTCCTTTCTGGGCAGGTGCCGGTCAAAATGATACCAGTAAAGCCTGGAGAGCGGGTGATGTTATTATTGAACTTGATGATGATGGAGAACAAATTCATGTAACTATTGATCTTTACGACGGAGTTACTGTTGGAGACACCCACTTCTGGTTTAATGATGATAACCAGTGGCCTGAAAATCGTGCTCCCGGACAATTTGATCTCCACAAGGACACAGATCTCTTAAGCTATAGCTTCCCTGTGGATGGAGAAGATAACTATACTTTAATCGTACATGCCGGACAGGTGTGTCATGAAGACTTCTAGACAGAATTAGATCTCTCCGGATCTAAGGTTCGGAGAGATCTTTTTAAATAATTTTTATTAACCATTCTAATTTTTATTAATTAAAATCAATTTATTATGAAAAATTTCAAAATTTCCATTGCCTGGCTGGCAATGTTTGCACTAATTTTTACTTCCTGTAGTAAAGAAGAAGAAGCAGGTGTAGTCACAGATGATCCCGAAACGGTACAATTAACTTTCGGTGCTTTACTTAATGCTTTTAACGATCAGAACAAGCAATCAGAAGCAGAATGTAGAGACAATGCAGTCCCTGCATATGTTATGATAGGAGGGTCCACTAATGCAAATGATGAAGTTGCTGAAGAACACTGGTTTGAGGTTGGCCTTGTGAATAACAACGGATCATGGGAGACTACTTACTCAGAAGACCTTGCACTTCCTGCAGGTACTTATTATCTACACCACTTTATTGTATATGATGCAGGTGGAAATGTGTTATGGGTTGCTCCTCGTGAGGGAAGCACTTTTGAACCAGAGGTCGGTGACGCACTTCCAATCGAAATCGAGTTGGTAGCCGGAACAAAACCCTATATTGATGTCGATGTTCTATGTTATTACTCAAGGGAAGAAGCTGCCTATGGATATCCATTTTTTGACTTTGATGTAATAGAGGTAGAGAACAGCTACTGTATCTTTGTTAACTATTGTGATGATGAAACAGGTCGTGATTATCCTGCTTATTTTAATGTAGATGTATTCACTGATGCTGCTATGACAGATGAAGTTAATATTAGCAATGACACCAATTCCATAACAATGGCAGGTGAATGGCCTTCAGCTTCTGTATTATGTTTTGCATTGCCAGATCTTGGTGACGATACTTATTACGCAAGAGTAACTGTAATGAATCATGATTATCTTGATTACACTGCAGATGCAAGTGACTATTATGACTTTGAGATTACTCAGGCAAGTATTATCGCACTTGAAGCACAAGAACCTGGCTATCACCACATAAGATTTGAATGTGGAGAAACTACGCCACCTCCTGTGAACTTCGATTGTACAGAAGACTTTAATGATCAGACTTGGAGTGACATTGGTAATTGTAATTTTTATTATGTCAATGGAACTGATAGTTTTGTGGAGATAAATGCTGAGAAGCCATTATTCCTAGCCGAATTGGGTTCTAATAATCCAGTAGAAGACCTAACGATAATGCTGAATGACAGTAATGATTTGGTGATATCTACAACTGATTTCGGATTGGACTTCGCAAGTGGTTTTGAAGTAGTAGTGACTGATAACGAGACATTCTGCGAATCATTTTTATTAGATTATCGCTCAAATACAGCTGAAATTACAGCTTCTATAAATGATATTATGGAATTAAGTGCGGATAATGTAAGTTATCCACTGTGGGTGAAGGTGAGAGTATTAGTATGTCCTCCTGAGGCCTAAGCTATAGTGTATTGAATAAATTAGGAATTCAATTCTTGATTTACAATAAAAAGCTGCGCGATTTATCGCGTGGCTTTTTTTTATGCAGTGACCCGTCCTGAAATAAGTTGACAACAATTTCAATTACTCTAAAATCCCCAAAAACCAGAATTGTAAAGCGTACCAAGTGCAATTACAAATTAGTTCCTATTTTGGTTGGTAATTCAGTGGTTATAGAAACAAGTCCAGAATTTATCTGATCCAAAAATCAAGAACATTTTTGTCTAAGTAAAACATCACCTCTTTAGTCGGGAGTTAAACCTCCTTTTTAGTATTGACAGGTTTTTTGTTTTTTAATGTTCCTCATCAAAAATAGTAATACTGCTCTTGTTGTTTTAGTTGTTCACAGCCTTTTTTAAGTGTTTTCTGAGTTGACTAAAGGTCTGGGGCTTGAAATAGTCGAAATATGCTTCTTCCATTTGTTCTGTTAATCCTTTCAGTCTAGTTATTTTCTGGACAATTAAGGCCATACCGATTGTTGATATGGGATTAAAAAAAGATTGGTCAGAACTTGTAAGTATATTGGCCTACTATATTATCTTTTTAAGCCCATCTTCAGAGCCTTTAGGTTTGCCTTTCCTTTTCATATGATCAGAAACTTTATAAACAACTATTTTCTTAGTGAAACATTTATATTGAAGATTGGGTGACAATTTTATCTCCTACGCGATAGCAAGTGTCACTTTACCACACTACCGGAGGTGTATTAATTTTTATACTCTTTAATTTCATTTGGATAGTAGATGTTCCGGGGAATAATAGTGCGGCTGAATTTTTTCCTTTTAAGGCGATAAACTTTGTAGCATTAAAGTTTATACTAACCGGCCTTTTCGAAGAAAGGCAGGCTTTAAAGATGTACTTTTTCTCGACCCCACAACTATGTTCGTCTCTAAGAACAATTATCAGCTACAGAGATTATCTATTTAAAACTACAATTAAACACGGCTCGGTCCTGCATATTAATATACAGCCTCTTTCCTGATCCCGATACCTGGATATTAAGCTTTGTCCTTCTCCGTTCATCCATTTTAATTGAGCTCTATCGGCTTGCAACAAATGCTGCCTCCAGTTCTTATTTGACTTGCAAAATATTGCACTTTTTACTACTATTCTCTTTTTTTCCGACTCTAATAACTTTTCTTGTGAACGGTTTAATTTTTTTAAATCTAATGAAAGATAACCTTGGTCAGATATACCACCAAACCGTTCCAGCTGACTTAAACCAAATCCGCTGCTTTTAAACACAGAATTAATTTGTCTTTGAAATTCCTCGAAATATCTTCATTGGTTTTAAATTACGCTTACACTTAATTTCATACAAGTCGATTTCAGGCTTCCGCCCATCTTAGAAAGAAAAATATTCCTTCTCCCATTCATGAAGAACTATTTTGACGATTCTTTTATGGATCTCATTGTAGGAAAAATCCTATGTATCTATCTATGTTTCAATGTGTTAAAATTAACAAAAAATTATATTAAACCAATTATTTTCTTTTTTTTTGCAGCGTAAATTTTTATTTATCAAAATATATCTTCTAAAGAACCCTATCACCAAATATTTAAATTTATTACAACGAACCAGACAGCAATTTGAAACTTCCTTAGCCCCAAACATGTTACGATCCAAAGCAACATGTGTTAAAAAATAACAACAAATTTTTTGGCACGGTTCTTCCTAAATAAAAATTTTAGGACTTTTTTAAGTTATTATGTTGCCTAATTAACCATTTGAAAAATGGTTAATAATATTAAAAAAAAGTAAACATTAACAACAGCCTATTTTTTTAAAAGGTTGTTTACATCAAAGAAAACCTACTTATGAATAAAATTAAAATATTTTTTATTGTACCTGTTCTGGCTATAATGGCCTGTAGCAAAGATTCTGTAGAGGAATTGGACTTAATAGATTCTTCAACTCAGATTACTGAGGCAGAGGATATCACGGAAATGGCCCATACAGAAGTAAATGGAAATATAACTGAAGTATTTTTTGCTGGAAGCAAGATGCTCGTTGAACAACATAATGGTGATTATATTTATGAAGGGGACATTCTTTTACCTCCAGATATGGTGAGCCATGAGGAAGTTAAAGTAGTTTTTGAAAAAAATGAAATTGTCCCGGAAACTAAAAGTGTTGGACGAACTTCAGGTAGGTGGCCTAACAATACCGTCTATTATGCTATAGAAAGCGGACTTGATAATAAAACAAGAGTTTATGATGCCATAAAGCATTGGGAATCTAACACTAATATTAAATTTGTGGAGAGAACTTCTCAGTCCAATTACGTTTATTTTGTAACGGGTTCAGGTTGTTCTTCTTACGTTGGGATGATTGGCGGAAGACAAAATATTACCCTGTCTACCGCATGTTCTACCGGTAATACCATTCATGAAATTGGACACGCTATTGGCCTTTGGCATGAACAGAGTCGTGTAGATAGAGATAACCATATCACTATAAATTTTCAAAATATTCAGAGCGGAAGAGAACACAACTTCAAAACATACGAAGAAAATGGTATGGATGGCGATGAATTTACTACTCATCTTGATTTTGGTTCTATTATGATGTATGGATCCTATTCCTTTTCAGCGAATGGACAACCTACTATTGTGAAAAAAGATGGTAGTACATACAGTATTCAAAGAAGTGCCTTATCTTCAGAAGATGTTAAAGGAATAAACAGTATGTACCCTGGAACGTCTCCAGGAACAACAGTAACGACAACGGAACCAGAATATATTGATGGAGAATATTATACTGTCCATGGCCTCTATGTATTACGTTACTACGGTCAATGGTATTATTATACCCGTTATGGATGGAGAACAGTGATTTACGTTGATGGTGCATGGAGATATGCCTATTAATATTTAATAATTCATAAAAAAACCCGGCTTCTACGCCGGGTTTTTTTATGAATTATATTGTATAGATTTTTCTCTAGAATTCGGATTTAAATAATTGAGGACTAATTCTACACTATGCCAAAATTGTGTGTAATTTTTCTACTTTCTATTATTTGTTTTACCTTTTATCCTTATTGGCCATTAGATTCTTTCAAGAATTTCAAGAAGTAGGGAATTCCCCCATTGGTTTAAATTTAAGCTAAATGTACTTTTATAGTATTAGTTACTACTTTCCTGAGTAACTACTAATTCCCCATTCATTTCCCCCACTTAATTCCCCTGTATAGTTAAAAATTTGACTAGCAACATCTCGTTGACATGGGTTATACCGTATGCTTTACAATGACATGGAACTTTCTTCTTCTCCGGGAGCAGAGGAAGTCGTTTCAAATTGATCTCTGTAGAAGATCCCGCTATGGATGATATAACAACAATTTTTTACAACCATTTTATTTTTTAACCAAAACTTTTTAATTATTATGAAAAATTTTAAAATTTCAATTGCCTGGATGGCAATTTTTGCAATGATTTTCACCTCCTGTAGTAAGGATGAAGCCGGAGTAGTTTCTGATGATCCTGAAACTGTGCAGTTAAAATTCAGGTCTTTGCTTAATTCTTTTAATGATCAGAATAAACAATCTGATGCTGAGTGTAGGGACGACGCAGTACCTGCTTATGTTATGCTAGGATGGTCTATCGATGAAGATGCCGAAACGGGAGATTATGATCTCCATGAGGTAGGGCTTGTTGACAATAATGGTTCCTGGGAGACTACTTATTCTGAGGATCTGGCCGTTCCTGCCGGTATATATTATCTACAACACTTCGCAGTTTATGATGCAAGCGATCAGGTTCTATGGGTTGCTCCACGCGAAGGGGGAGCATTTGAATCAGAAGTCGGCGACGCTCTGCCAATGACTATCGAATTGGCAGCTGGAACTAAACCTTATATTGACGTTGATGTTCTATGTTACTATGCAAGGGAAGAAGCTGCTTATGGATATCCATTCTTTGACTTTGATGTTGTAGAAGTTGAAAACAGCTATTGCATCTTTGTTAACTATTGTGACGAGGAAACAGGACGTGAATATCCTGCTTATTTTAATGTTGACGTTTTCACTGATGCCGCTATGACCAATGAAGTGGTGCTCAACAACGACACTAATTCAATATCAATGTCAGGAAATTGGCCTTCAGCCTCTGTACTATGCTTTGCAATGCCAGATCTTGGTGATGATACATATTATGCGAGAGTAACAATATTAAACCATGAAGATCTTGATTACAGTGCAGATGCCGGAGATTTTTATGACTTTACGATTACTCAGGCCAGTATTGAGGCATTGGCACAAGAAGAACCAGCCTACCATCATATAAGAATTGGATGTTCTGACGACCCTGTTATTAGTGCTGACACAAATATTTTTATTTATTTTGATAGTTCTGGATCCATGGACAATACCTTAGCGCCTCTGCAAGAAATGAGAAATAATCTTCTAAAAGCGGCGTTAATAGGCCTTTATAATCACGATGAAACGCTTTACGATGATAAAGTAAGGGTGATTTCCGATGGAAGTGAAAGAACAATAGATTATTTAAATATGGGGGGTGATACCCCAACGGGAGATGTTATAGTTCTGGTCTTCCAGGATGAATCTGTAACAAGTTATACCAGCTCTAGTACCACCTGGGATTCCAGTTCTCCAAGGACAGCAACTTTTGACAATGATATTACTACCTTGAGAACGAGGTTAAATTCTTTCCCTGCAAATTATTATCATGGGGTAATTTTTCAGGTAGCAACGCCCAATTATTCAGGGACAGATAACTTTGCTAAGCTCATTAGCTATTGTGAAAACGGAGATGGAAATTACGCAGGAGCCTATGGCCTCTCTGACAGATCTGAATTTGGTTATGTGTATGATGTTACCCCGGGAGCCTCTGCAACGTACTATCAGAATTTAATTGTAACAGCACTTCAAAATCTTGGATATAGTCTGTAGAACCCAATTGAGATTATTAATACTCACAGGAAAGCCGCTTTTTTAGCGGCTTTCTTTTGTTATAGGAATTAAGGATCATTTCCCTTTCTTAAATGATTCATATTCTCGGAATATATTTAATCCTTTACCAATTCATTAATTAGATTATATCAAGTTTGTTCTTCAGAACATTTAAGTAAATTTTGCTAATTGAAAATTTATACAAATTAAGATTCCGAAAATGCCCTTTTTTACCCTTTTTGTGGTTTTTGTCGGCTGATTTTTGAAGCAGAAAACAAAATATGAAATTGTTGTCTTTTATAGGGAAGCCTTCTTCTCCCGAGAATACTGTTGCAGTTGTGGAAAAAAAGTTTTGAATTCTTCAGAGAGGTCATCATAATGCTCCTGGAGATCATTAATTGCAAGATCCATTTGAACAATATTTTTGGTGCGGATATTCATTTGGTATAATATTCTTGCTATTCCTTCAATACTGGCGTAGCTTAAAAGCCAGTTTTCAGAAACCATATAGGGAAAGAATCTTTGAATAGGAGCCGGTAGCAGATCAAATTTTTTTTGTAGTAATTTATAGAATTCGGCTACAAAATCTTCTAAAGGAACCTCAGAGTATTCATCCCAATATGAAGCCAGAAAATGATCGTAATAAATATCTACAATTACTCCACTATAATGACTGTAGTTCTTGTGCAATTTCGCTGAACTTTTCTTAACGAGAGGATGGGAATCTGTGAATGAGTCAATAGCCCGGTGTAAAAGGATGCCTTTTTGAACTTCGGGAGGGTATTGTAAATAGTTCTTTCCCTTTATTGAGTCTGCGATAAAATTTCCCAGGATGATGTCTTCATTTTGACCGGAAAGATAAATATGGGCAAGAAAATTCATTTGAGCTAAGGTAATTAATCTCTGTGTTTAATTTATGTTAAGTTTTGTGACTGCTTCAGAAGGACTGTATATTTGTGCGACCTTACTTTTTTTGCTGAACAAATTCCGCAGAAAATGAGGTTCCAAAAAATGACATTTTTGACAACTCTTTGAAAACCAGTTTATGACTTTAATTAAATCTATTTCCGGAATTCGCGGAACCATTGGAGGAAAACCTTCAGAAAACCTGACTCCAGTGGATGCAGTAAAGTTTGCTGCTGCTTACGGTACCTGGTTGAAAAACCGCCATCAAGATAAGAAGGCTATCGTTGTGGTAGGTCGGGATGCAAGAATTTCGGGTCAAATGATTCAACAACTTGTAATGAATACGCTTACCGGACTTGGAATTAATGTAATTGATCTTGATCTTTCTACAACTCCCACGGTCGAAATTGCGGTTCCCATGGAAAAGGCAGATGGGGGAATTATTCTTACCGCCAGTCATAATCCTAAACAATGGAATGCTCTAAAGCTCCTCAACGAAAAAGGAGAATTTCTGAATGGAGATGAGGGAGCTGAAATTCTACGAATTGCCGAAAAAGCCGATTTTTCTTTTGCAGAAGTAGATGACCTTGGAAAAATTATGGAAGTTGACCATTATATTGATACTCATATTGAAGAAGTGGTAATGCTTCCCCTGGTGGATGCCAAAAAAATTGCTGAAGCAGGATTTACTGTAGCAGTGGACGGGGTTAATTCCACAGGGGGAATAGCAATTCCAAAATTACTGAAGAGGCTGGGAGTAAAGGTAATTGAACTTTATTGCGAACCAACCGGCGAGTTTCCTCACAACCCGGAGCCTCTTAAAGAACATCTTTCAGAGATATGTGAGCTTGTAAAAGAGCAAAAAGCAGATCTTGGTGTGGTGGTTGATCCCGATGTTGACAGACTTGCTTTTATTACAGAAGAAGGGGAAATGTTTGGCGAGGAATATACTTTAGTGGCTTGTGCCGATTATGTTTTAAGTAAGACTCCCGGGAATACTGTAAGTAATCTTTCTTCTTCCAGAGCTCTAAGGGATATCACCCAAAAGCATGGTGGCAGCTATGAAGCCAGTGCGGTAGGTGAGGTAAATGTTGTGGAGTTAATGAAGAATAACAATGCCATTATTGGCGGTGAAGGTAATGGTGGAATTATCTATCCGGAATCCCACTACGGCCGTGACAGTCTGGTAGGAGTAGCCTTATTTTTAACTTTTTTGGCTGAGAAGCAAATGAAGGTGTCCGAATTGAGAAAGACTTATCCTTCTTATTTCATGAGCAAAAACAAAATTGAACTCACTCCGGAGCTTGACGTGGATAATATTTTAAAGCAGCTAGAAAAGAAGTATACCGGAGAAGAGGTGAGTACGGTAGATGGTGTAAAAATAGATTTTGCAGAACACTGGGTGCATTTGAGAAAATCCAATACTGAACCTATAATCAGGATTTATACCGAAGCTAAAAGTCAGGAGAGGGCAGATGAGGTAGCTAAAGAAATGATAGGTGAGATAAAAAAAATCGCTAATCTTTAATAACTACAGCATTTTCTGATATTGGATTATTTCTATGTTTCCATCTTTTATGGGTCCATAAATAATACTGGGGCTCCTGTTTAATTTGATTTTCAAGATGTTCAAAATAGCTTCGGGTTATAAAATATTGAGGTTCTTTTGCCGGCTCATATGATATTGTTTTAAAGGAGGCTACGTAGTAGCCTCTTTTAATTTTTTCTACGTGCAGGTAGACTACTACCATATCCAATGTGCGGGAGAGATGTTCCAGCCCCATAAAGATTGGAACCGTAATTCCCATAAAATCTCTCCAGGCCCGGGCACGGGAAATTTTTGGAGACTGGTCTGCAATCATAGCATAAACCCCGCGGATTCCTTTACGTTCATTAGCAGTAATAGTTTTGGTCGCTTTTGTAGTTGGAATAAGGATACCTTCATAGCGACCTCTAATATCTTTGGCAAGTTGGTCAAAGTAGCGGTTTTGTACCTTTTTATATACCCCAAAACCTTTGTAGTCCAGGCCGTATAACTGTAAAGCATTCATCCATTCATAACTCGCATAATGGCCACAGGCAAGAAGGATACTCTTATCCATTTCTCTAATCTTCTGGATTTCTTCTACATTTTTAAATTTAAAACGCTTTTTTAATTCTTCATTTGAGATAGAGAGGCTCTTTATCATTTCCAGAAACATGTCCACCATATGACGGAAGAAATCTTTTCTGATCTTTTTCAGTTCCGCCCTGGTCTTTCCAGGAAAAACGAGTTGAAGATTTTCTATGACTGTTTTCCTTCTGTACCTGGCGACGTAAAATACAATCACAAAAACAAAGTCTGAAAACAGGTAGAAGAGCCTGAAAGGTAATATCGAAATAAGCCACAAAAATGGGTAAGCCAGCCAGAAAACTAAACGCTGCATGGGAAATTCATTTAGGCAAATATATGGTATATTTGGCACTAAATTTTAGCATTAATGGGAGATTTGGACCTGGTTACCATAGCAGTCATAGCAGCAAATATAATTTTCTCTTTTAAGGGATTTAATGATCGGTCTTTATTTGAAAAGTACAAGTTTAATTCTGCAGCGGTTAAAAGAGGAGAGAAGATAAGAATCCTCACTTCCGGATTCTTACATGTGGATACAGCGCATTTGTTTCTTAATATGCTCACCTTGTATTTCTTTGCCGATATCGTTATTGCCTCCCTTGGTAGTATAAGTTTCTTACTCATATATTTTACGAGCCTGATGATTGGTAATCTTTTATCTTATTATTTTCACAAGGACGAATTTCAATACAATGCGGTGGGAGCAAGCGGTGCCGTATCGGGAATTATTTATGCTGCTATTTTGTTGTATCCGGACATGAGCCTCTATATGTTTTTTATACCAATTCCAATACCGGCTTATGTTTTTGGAATAGGTTATATGTTTTACTCTATCTATGGGATGAAAAACAGGATAGGGAATATTGGTCATGATGCTCATTTTGGTGGAGCTGTAGGAGGTTATATTTTAACGTTGATCCTTGTACCAGAATTATTTACTACAAGTTTGTTAATGGTGATTTTACTTGCATTACCCATTGTTTTACTTTTTTTCTTACAGAAATCAGGAAAAATATGATATTGGCATCGAAATTGAAATTCAGAACAAAATAGTTTTAATAATTATGAAAAAATATCTTCTTTTAATTGCCATTTTTGGATACTGTATAGGCTTTGCTCAAGAGAAACCAATTCCTTCAATCTCGGTACTTGGAACCGGAACAGTAAACATAGTACCAGACAAAGTGCTTATTAAGTCAAGGATCGAACACACTGGTAAAACAGCTGAAGAGGTTAAGCGAAAAAATGACCAGGTGGTGGATAAGGTGATAAAATATTTGAAATCTCAGGGTGTAGCCCCCAAAAATATCCAAACCGAATACATCAGGCTCAACAAGGAAGTGAATTATAATACCCAGGATACCATGTATTCAGCGAATCAGGCAATTTCCATTGAATTGGTCAACCTTACGGACTATGAGAAAATCATGTCTGGTCTACTAAGTTCAGGCCTCAACCGGATTGATGGTATAGAATTCAGAACTTCAGAAAAAGAGGCACTACAGTCAGAAGCACGAAGAAAGGCAGTTTTAAATGCAAAAATGAAAGCTGAAGAATATGCATCTGCACTGGGACAAAGTGCAGGAAAGGCAATATTTATTTCTGAAGTTCAAACAGATCATTATCAACCGGTTTACAGAGTTATGGAAATGCAATCGGATAATGCCGAACAGCAAACTATCGCGCCGGGTGAAATGGAAATTACCGTGAAGGTCAATGTCACTTTTATGTTGAATTAATTTATGATTTAATATAATTAAAAAGGGTGCTGAACAGCACCCTTTTTTTGTTTTTAAACCGAAACCCAAGGGAAATTTTTAATTTTGCGAAGAAGTATTATTAAGCATCTCTCCAACCTTTTCTCCTAGGGCTTCACCTCTAAGGTCTTTTGCAATGATCTTTCCGCTTTCATCTAACAGGAAGGCTGCCGGGATAGCCCGAATGCCGTATTCTACTGCGACAGGATCCTGCCAGAACATAAGATTAGAAACATGGTTCCATTGGCCAAGATTATCATCTTCTATAGCTTGAATCCACTTGTCCTTTTGTCCCGGACGATCCAAAGATACCTGAATGATATTAAATCCCTGGTCATGATATTTCTCATAGACCTCAACAATATTGGGATTTTCTACCCTACAAGGTTTACACCATGCAGCCCAGAAATCAACAAGAGTCACTTTTCCAAGAACATCATTTAAAGCAAGCATTTCTCCCTGTGGAGTTGGTGCAGTAAAGGTTGGAGCCTTACTGCCAACCTCGGTCTTGCTCATATTGTCCAGACGTGTTTTAAAAGATTTTGTCAAAGGAACTTCCTTAATTTTAGGACTCAATTGATCGTAAAGTTCCCTTAACTCTGAGGAAGAATAGGCAGAATTTAACATGTCCTGAAGGATCATTACAGATACAATGGAATTAGGATTTGATTTGATCAATCCTATTTTTGTCTCTTGATCTTCGTCAAAAATCTGTTCCTGAAAAGCCTGTAGATTTTGTAAAGTAGTAGAATCTCTGTTCATCATAGCTTCTCTCAAAGCGTTTCTGTTTTCTCCCATTTTCTTGCTAACCGTTCTCACATTCTCCAGGTAAGCGGTTAATACTTCGTTGTCTTCTCCACCGGAAATTTCTGAAGAATAAATACTATCCGGATATACTTCAAAATTAATGGGGGTATTATCTGCAATAAAAACCACATTCCCACGGGTTCCTTCAACGGTCAGAAAACTTATGGTAGGCTCTTCTTTTTCGGCAAGGTCAAGTTCAAATTTCTCATCTTTAACTTCTACAGTATCCAGATGCACAACCTGAGTATTACTGTCATTTAATTCTGAAACGATAACCATTTGCCCATCCGGAGCATTTTGAACTGTTCCGCTAATCCTGTATCCTTCATTTTCACTTTCACAAGCAGCAAGAAGAATAACCAGTCCGGCTAAGAATATTTTTCGCATAATTAATTTAAATTTTGGACAAAAATAAGGAAGATACCGGAGAGAAACCGTTGAAATAGATAAATTAATGTTAATATGAAAAACTGTCACAGGCACAGATCGAAATTCCTTTAATTTTAACATATGAAGAATCAAAAGGAATTTCCCCTGGAAATAAAGATCGGTTTTCACAAGATCATTGAACAATATCGCAGACAACTGGAGATAGAATCGAGCAGCATCTCCAGGGAATATTTGGAGAAGATGTTGGAGTATATCTCCACTTTTCCTCCTTTGGAAGAAGGGATCAACAACTTTGAAGAGCTTAATAAGTTAAAAGATCCCATAAGGATTCTCATGAAAGATCTTTTTCCCGAAATTCTTTCGGGGGCACAGATTAAAGCCATCTCTGTTCCATTTCATAATCTTATTTTTAATTCAACTCAAAAATTCAGAGAGATTTTAGCAGGTGCAGGAAAAGATTTCACATTGAAAATGAGGAATCTTGGAGACGACCTTGATTACATCTACGCGTGTATTCTTATACTCAATGAGTATTATGGCTACGATTTGGATTTTTCACGGCCTCTTTATTATGACATACCCGATCAAAATGGCATTTTAAGACACTATAGAATTGAACTGGATTCAGATTTCATGGAGCTGGAACCTAATGATAAGGCTATAGAAATAACCAAAGATGATGTTGATGAGTTAATTCAAAATATTGAAAATGTAGAGCTTTGGAAGCAAAAATTTCCCCCAAAAAGCTGGATTTTTAAAGGGTTTACTATTATTTCACTTACAGATGTTACTGTAGACGATGCAATCTCAGATCTTAAGACAACTCTGTTGCAAAGAAATACCTCAGGAAAGGAAGAGATGGAAAAATTTGAGGAGATTTTTAAATCCATCTATAAAATTCCAAATCTTCGGGTAGGTTTTACTATGTATAATGATCAGGAATCAACCTTTGAACGAATGATGGGAAATCGTTCTCCCAGTTTTTTACTTCAGCAGAAAAAAGGAGTGGACTGTAAGGGTGCGCTAGAGGAGGAGGCTTATCAAAAACTTGTGAGGGAACATAATTACTTTAGTATTCCCGATGTCACAAAATTTTCAGCCAAGTCTTCAAAAAATCTTCTGGCTGCATCTTTGGTGGACGCAGGTGTAAAAAGTGCAATAATTGCTCCTATTGCTAAAAACAACATTTTATTGGGGTTGCTTGAATTGGTGTCTTATGAAAAAAATGAACTTAACAGTATTAATGCCACGAAACTAGAAGATATCTTACCTTACATTGTTACCGCCGTGGAACGTAGTAAGGCAGAATTTGAGAACCGGGTGAAGGCGGTAATACAAAGCGAATGTACATCGATACATCCCAGCGTGTTATGGATTTTTGAAAAGGAGGCAAGAAAGTTTATAAGAGACCTGGATGAGGATGGACTTGCATCTTTTAAGGATATTACCTTTGAAGACGTTTATCCTTTATATGGAGAAATAGATATTGTGGCTTCTTCAGAAGCCCGTAATGAAGCTATTCAGAAAGACCTGCTTGATCAACTTCAATTAATTACCGGCATAGTTTGCGAGGCTGAAGAAATTGAAAATCTGAGTATTTATGAACAGGTAAAATTCCGCATTAAGGAATTTGAAGATGATCTCGCCGGCAGTTTGAGCACCTCAAGTGAACAGAAGGTTTTCAACCTCCTCCAAAGGGAGATAAATCCTGTCTTGGACCACATTGAAAAACAATCTCAGCAATTAAAGGAAAAGGTAGGAGTCTACAGAGAAAATGTAAATTCTGAAACCGGTATAATATATAATCACCGCAAACATTATGACGAGGCTGTACAGCAAATTAATCGCACAATGGCCCGTTATATTGATCGTAGACAAATTGATGCGCAGGAGATCTATCCCCATTATTTTGAAAGATATAAAACCGATGGCGTAGAACACAATATTTACATAGGTGCTTCCCTCGCAAATAATAAAGCGAAACCTTTTGACGAGGTTTATCTGTTCAATCTTCGTTTGTGGCAATTGAGTACGATGTGCGAAATGGAGAACCGTTTCTACCAAATCCAGGAAAATATGCCTTTGAAACTGGAGGCAGCTTCATTGATCCTTGTTTACAATACAACGTTATCAATAAGATATAGGATGGATGAAAAACAATTTGATGTTGATGGTACCTACAACGCGAGGTATGAGATCATAAAAAAAAGAATAGATAAAGCAAATGTGAAAGGATCTGAAGAAAGGGTAACTCAAAAGGGGAAAATTGCAATTGTCTATGCTAACAGGAAAGATGAAAGGGAATATTTGCGTTATATTAAATATTTGCAGTCCAAAAAATACTTAGGGGAAAAGGTTGAAAAATTAGAGTTGGAAGATGTACAGGGAGTAATTGGCTTAAAAGCAATCAGAGTTGAGGTCCTATACCATCTTAAAAATGAACAACAGGAAGAGCAGATTTTTACCTATGAAGATCTTGAAAAGGTCCTAGGCAAGGTAATAAGTAGCAATGAAAGTAAGGACCGAGAGAATAATTCCTACCATAAAGATAGTATAGGTAATTCTTAACAGGTAATACTTCCGGTTGAGTACTACTCCGAGCATGTAGAGATCCTTCATTAGAGATTCATAAACATCGGTTTGATTTTCTAGTATTTCATGCATTGCCCATTCAAATTGCTCGTAAGGCATACGATGAAAATTCCCAAAAAATAAAACGTTTACCTCTCCTTTTTTTATTTGCTCCCTTGTGAATTCTCCCGATGTTACGTTTGGCCTGGTAGACATAATTGCTCCTATAATTGATGCCACACTAAAGATCATGAGAATAAAAATGGGGATCATCATCATAGTACTTGATTGGGCGGGGGTCGCAAGATCTGGTATAAAATTGGCAATGGCCAGAGAAATGATTATGGCATTAACTGACAGGAGGATATTGGCTTTAGCATCTGCAATATCACTTAACTTTAGGTGATTCCGCATGGTGACTCTAAAGAGCGTTTGAATCCCCCGATCCGGGCTCTTGTCTTTGTATTTTACTTTGAGTCTAGCCTTAGCCTCTTCCTTAGCTAATTTCTTTTTTGCCTTTCTTTCTTTATTGAGTAGCTCGTAGAGATTTTTATTTTTTCCTTCTGTCCAGTTTTTTCTCGCGTAAGGAGTATAGTATTGGTGTCGTTCGGTAAAAAGTTCGATATTTTGTTCAATCCACTCCTGATGTGAATAGTTCTTTATCTTTTGGAGTTTTAGTTCCTGCCGAAGGAATTCACTGGTTTCTTCAAAATAGTCTTTTGTCAGATGAGAGGTATCTGCGTCTTTAATAATCTTTTCTGAAAGATCTTTAGGTTCTGCCCCCATTCTGGAGGCGAGAATTAATTTTGAGACTTCATCAATAAGTTCCTGGTCTGCGTCCTGTTTTTGCAACCAGTCTTTTGCAATGTGAACACTTTCATCTTCATGACCTGCATATTTCTCTATATAACCTGTGTCGTGCAACCACGCAGCAAGGAGAAGCGGCTCTTCCTGTTTAACACTTATTTCAGATTTTTCAATTAATTCTTTAGTACTTTTAACTACCCTTTGAGTGTGCTTAAAATTGTGATAAATGAATGTATTGGGTAATTTTTTTCTGAATAGTTCCTGTACAAAATTTTCAGCTTTACCGGTAAGAGTTGTCATTCAGTCGTGGTTAGTTTGCACCAAATTACAAAAAAATCCCCCCAATAATTTTGTATGAGAAAAAATAACATATTTCTAACACTGGTATTGTTTATTGCACTTTCGGCCTGTTCTCCTTCATTAAATCAACTTTATTATGCCAAGGATGAACCTACAGAAGATTTTGGCTACCCCGAGGATAAAGTAGTTGAAAAATCTTTTTATCTATTGGGAGATGGAGGTTATTCTCCTCCCGGAGGTTCTTCAGAGGGATTACTGGCTTTTAAGACCTACATTGATTCAGTAAAACAGGTTGGAAATTACACAATATTTCTTGGTGATAATATATACCCCTCTGGACTGGTTCCTAAAGATCATCCGGATAGGAAGCTTATGGAATACCGTCTCGATGCCCAAATAGATGCCGTGGAAAATTATGACGGTAATCTCTTTTTTGTTCCAGGGAACCACGACTGGTATGGTGAAGGATTAACGGGACTTGAACGCCAGGTTGAATATTTACGAGAAAAACTGGAAAGGGATGATGTTTTTTATCCTGAACCGGGCTGTGGTTTGGCTTCGTTTGAAGTTACTGAAAATATCCAGGTTATAGTTGCCGAAACCCAATGGTTTCTGGAAGATTGGGATGAGCACCCTAAAATTAATGATGACTGTGCTGAAATCAGAACCAGAGAAGCCTTCTTTCAGGAAATTGACAGTGAACTAAAAAAGAACCAAACAAAAACTGTAATTTTTGTGATGCATCATCCTATGTACACCAATGGTTTACACGGAGGGAATTTCAGTTTTAATAATCATTTGTACCCAACTCAGCGAAAACTTCCTTTACCCCTTTTAGGAACTTTAGCGAATTTTATACGAACTACCGGTGGAGTTACCAGTACAGATCTTCAGAATGAAAGATATAAGGGGATGAGGGACCGCATAGAAACTATCGCATCCAGATGGGGGAATGTAATCTTTGTTTCGGGACATGACCATTCCATACAGTACATAGAACATGATAAAATAAAGCAGGTAGTTTCCGGTTCGGCTTCTAAAGCTTCTTATGCAGGTATAAGAAACGATGGGCTTTTTGCCTATTCCGGACAAGGGTTTGCTGCTCTTGATGTTTTTGAGGATGGTTCTTCCTGGATAAGTTTTTATGGAAGTAGGAACAAGCAACCTAAGCTTTTATATCAAACTGAAGTCATTGAAGCACCACAACCTTTTAATACCGATACATTATCAACTTCCTTTCCACGCACCCTAGAGGCGTCGGTCTATGAGCCACAGGAGACAGAGGCATCTCAAGCTTATGAAAGTATTTGGGGGGATCGATACAGGGCTCTATACGGAATCAATGTAGATGCCCCGGTAGCAATTCTTGATACTTTATACGGTGGCCTCACTGTAGAAAGAGCAGGAGGAGGCCACCAAACCAGATCTCTTAGGTTAAAGGATCGGGAAGGTAGGGATTACAATATGAGAGCTCTGGAAAAAAGTGCTGTCCAGTTTCTTCAAACAGTGGCTTATAAGGATACTCCGGTAGAGACAAAATTTGAGAACACTCTTGCCGAAGATGTAATTATGGATTTTTACACTTCTGCACATCCCTATGCATTTCTAACTATTCCTACCTTGTCCAAGGCAGCAGGGATTTATCACACCAACCCAAAGTTGTTTTATGTTCCTAAGCAAAAAGCTCTTGGAGATTTTAACAGTGAATATGGGGATGAATTATATATGATAGTAGAACGACCGGAAGGAGCATGGACTGGTTATGAATCTTTTGGCGAACCAAATCATGACATTGAAAGTACAGCCGGAGTTTTTGAACGATTACGGCGGGATGAAAAATACAGTCTTGACGAATCTGCTTATATAAGAGCCAGGATATTCGATATGCTGGTGGGAGATTGGGATCGGCATGAAGACCAATGGAGATGGGCTGAATTTGAAGATGAGGAGGGAAATCACCTTTTTAGACCTATTCCGCGGGACAGGGATCAAGTTTTTTCCAATTTTGACGGAGCCTTTTTAAATACTTTACGAGGTCTTACAGGTTTTGCTAATCAATTTGCTGTATATGATGAAAATATTAATGATATCGAGTGGTTTAATTCGGCAGCAGTGGGGTTGGACAGAAGCCTCATTCAAAGTGCTGAAAAAGAGGAATGGTTAAGACAGGCAGAGTTTCTTCAGGAGCAAATTACTAATGAGGTCATTGAAGAAGCTTTTAGTAAGCTTCCGGAGGAAACCAGGGGAGAATCAACACAACGTATTATTCGAAATCTTAAAGCCAGGAGAGATAATTTAGTAGATATTACCAGAAGATACTATAATTATTTTGCTGAATTTGCCATCATTTCTGCGACAGATAAAGATGATCATGTAGAAATCGAGCGTCTTGCGGGAGATAAAACCCGCGTTACCATCTACAGGATCAAAGAGGGGGAAAAGGCCGATGTGGTGAGTCACAGGGTGTATGATTCTAATGTTACGGAAGAGTTGTGGATATATGGCCTTGATGATGATGACATTTTTGAGGTTCATGGAGAAGCTTCTTCACAGATTCTGGTCAGAATTATTGGCGGACAGAACAATGATATTTATAGGATCAAAAATGGCAAAAAAGTAAAGGTCTATGACTATAAATCTTTACCCAATACTGTGGAAATCAATGATGGAGGAGATATTACTTTCACAGATAATTATGAGGTGAATGTTTTTGACAAGGACCGAAAGGTTTTCTCTACAAGTGCTATTCTTCCGGCTGTAGGTTACAATCCCGATGACGGTTTTCAGGTGGGGTTAAGTGCATCAGTTACTAAATATGGCTTCCGAAGAAATCCTTTTACTGCACAGCACAGGTTCAGGGCCGGATATTATTTTGCTACCCAAAGTTTTGATTTACGCTATCAGGGTGAATTTGCTAACGTCTATGGAAATTACAACTTCCTTGTGGCAGGTCATTTTACTAATCCAAGTTACACTCGCAATTTCTTTGGAATGGGAAATGAAACTGAAAATTTTGAAGAAGATTTGGGAATGGATTACAATCGAGTTCGCATTAGTAGGTTTGGAGGAGAAGCTGGTTTAGTGAAAGATTCTCCCTTTGGCCGTTATTACAAATTGAATGCATCTTTTGAAGGAGTAAAAATAGAGGAAAATACAGATCGGTTTCTTTCTTCAGAATACATGAAAAGAACTAATTTTTTCGAGCGGCAGTATTTTGCGGGTCTGGAAGGTTTATTTCTATATGAGAGTTATGATGATGTGCTTAATCCATCAAACGGGATGAAGTTTGAACTTATAGGAGGTGGAAAAATCAATACAGGGGAAACAGATAATTTTTATGCTTATTTAGCTCCATATCTGGGTTTCTATAAAGCTGTGAGTCGTAATAATAAATGGGTTATTAATTCACGTGTTAATGCAGAGGTACTTTTCGGTGATGATTTTGAATTTTACCAGGCTGCAACTTTAGGTGGAAATGAGAATCTTAGAGGATTTAGAGAAGAACGATTTTCAGGTGAAAGTGCCTTTGTGTGGGGCAATGATCTAAGATATAGTTTTGATGAATTTAAAACGTCCTTTATCCCTCTTCAAATGGGAGTTTTTGCGGGATACGATCTGGGCCGGGTGTGGCTTGATGGAGAAGATAGTGAGCTTTGGCATGACAGCTATGGCGGCGGCTTCTGGATTACGGGTGCAGAAGCCTTTTCGGCTAAATTTAATTTATTTACCGGAGGTGAAAGACTACGTTTCAGTTTTAGTGTCGGAATGAATTTTTAATACTCCTTTTGTTGCTTAATACAATGTTTGCTTTTTACTCCTTCAAATTAAGGATAGAAGCAAAGCCGTTTCAGTTTAGCAAATTATATTAATTGAGGAGGCTGTTTTTTACTGAAAGAGAGCAGTTAATTACCTTTTTTTAGGGGTATGATCAGGTTATTATGTAAGCTTCCCTAATTAGAACTGCTTGTTTTTTCTAATTATTTGGGGGTTTGAGAAGAATATTTAATATCCTTCGGGAAAGAAACAGGAAAATGGAGGTGATACCATTCTTCTTCAGAGGAAAAAATGAACTTCGAAGAACCTCTTGTTTTGCCCTTTTTAAAAGGAGAGTTTTTTATGCTTCCTCTTCAGAAGAAGGTTTCTGAATATTCAATTTGTTATTAAACTCAAGGGTGCGAATAGGGAATGGAATATTAACATCATGTTGATCGTACACCTTCTTAATGGCTATAATAGCAGAACTTCTGGCAAAAAGTATATCCCTGTTGTTCGTTGCTTCGGTCCAAAACCTCACAACAAAATTTATTGAGCTATCTCCGAATTCATTGTACATAAATTCAACTTCCTCATTTGCTCGCTGCGGGAAGAGTTCAGAAAGTGCCTGAATGGTTATTTCTCTTACCAGTTCAAGATTTGAATTATATGCTACTCCACAATTTACCATGATACGTGACCGGCTTGTACGGGAAAAATTTTTGAAGGGCGCATCAATTACCTGGGAATTTGGAATAACTACATAATTGTTATCGGCTTCTCTTATTACTATGCTTCTAAGATTTATCTCGACTACCCGACCGGCGTAATCACTATTCTCGATCCAGTCTCCAATTTGTAGTTCGGGTAGAAAACTGAGCAAAATTCCCGAAAAGGTATTGTTCAAAGTTCCCTGAAGAGCAAGACCCACGGCTAAACCAACCACCCCTGCACCGGCAAGAACAGATGTAAGGATCGTATTAAGATTTAAAAGCCCTAATGCTACAAAAAATCCTATTGCAATAACAACCACCTTCAGGATCTTAATGGTTATTTCACGAATAGAAGCCTGTTTAACTCTAAATCTTAATAGCTTATCGAGTAATTTGCCGAGGTATTTTGCGGCTAGGACAAAAATGATAAATACTAAAACCGCCAAAATGAAATTAGGCAAACCCAGGATCATTGAATCCAGCCATTCGCCTAATTTCTCCCAGATTCCTTCTACGGAATTCTGTATATCAAATTTTTCCGACATCTACTTTACACCGGCTTATGTTGTTCGGAAGTTTTCATTTTCCAGGCATCCAACATCCAACTGGTTTTTTCAAGCTCCCTGATGTAAGCCCCAATAAGATCAATTGTACCTTCATCGCCTCCTTTATCGGCCACTTCCACTACTTTACGCATTTGCTTTAAAATAGTTCCATGATCATCTAAAAGATTCTTGATCATTTGAGAATCTGAAAGATCTGATTTTGACTCGTTCAAATTAGATTTTTCCAAATACTCACTTAAATTACTTGTCGGTTGATATCTAAGGGTAAGTATACGCTCTGCGATTTCATCTATTTTTATTTTGGCGTCATCGTAAAGCTCTTCAAATTTTTCGTGAAGATCAAAAAAATTCTTTCCTATGACATTCCAGTGATAATTTCGGAGTTTTTGATAATATAAATGATAATCTGCTAATAGAACATTAAGTTCCTGAACTGTATTTGACGTCTCTTTGGCGTCTAAACCTAAGTAACTCATAGTTTTTATTTATGGTTTTATTAATTAGTATTCAAATATACAATAAGTATAATGTAAATGCAAATCTATTCTGAAGTAGGACGATTACTTTTAAGGTCAAGTTTTTTTAGTAATACCTCAGAAATTTGTCCGGAAGTATAGTTGTATCCATCCACAAGTACTCCTTTTCTTCCTGAAGAGGTAGTAATAGCATAAAGAGTGGCCTGGTCTCCCGGATTTGAAGGACCTTCAAAACGATAGACTTCATCTACCACAAAATCTTGAGAGAGAAACTCTTCTCTTTTTTCTTTCGATTTTAGTTCCTCATCCAGGAGGTTGAAATCTTCTTCATAGCCTTCTTCAGTCCTTAGCATATTCAGGGTCTGAGATAAAGTTCCTTTTTGTTTCATTATTGTCTTTTTTCGTTCAAGATTAAGTTACGTCCCCGAATTCATGTTTGCAAATAGGAGGGATTGTTTAGTAATTATTTAACGCAGCTACTTCTTATTATCTTTCCCGCCGAACTTAAAAAAGCCAAATGGTATTACTAAAAGAAAAAAGAAGTACCATCCGGTAATAAGACCCAAAATAGTTATAAGAGCTGCAATAATGTAAAACCAATAGCTGCTAAAAAATTTCATTTCTATTTTACTTTTATGATAATGTATAAAATTTTCGGGAAGTTTCAGGCTAAAAATGTTCCAATTAACGCGGCTTTACTACATTTGTGTTTAACCTCTTGATACTTTTCAAATGAAAACCAGAATTACCCTTAAGGAACTGGCGAAATTACTGAACGTTTCTGTATCTACAGTTTCAAAAGCTTTAAACGACAGCCCCGAAATTAGCCCTAAAACAATTGAAAGGGTTAAGGAGTTAGCGGCCCTTCATAAGTATCGACCTAATCCAACTGCCGTAAACTTAAAGAGTAGTAAAAGCGGAACAATTGGGGTTTTAATACCTAACATTGCGAATTCCTTTTTTGCAAAAGTTCTTTCGGGAATGGAGGAAAGGGCACAACGTGAGGGTTTACAGTTGATAACGTATATCTCCAACGAATCTCATGAACGGGAAAAACAAATAGCAGAAATGCTCACTGCAGGCTTTGTAGATGGAGTTTTAATTGCAATTGCTGAAGAAACACAAAGGAAGAAGGAATTTGACCACATTAAGAACATTATTCAATATGATATTCCGGTAGTGCTTTATGATCGTATAGATTTTGATATGCCGGTTGATAAAGTAGGGATTAATGATCGAAAAGTATTTTATGACGCGACCAAAGATCTACAAAAGAAGGGTCTGAGCAAGATTGGAATTGCTACTTCCATTCATCATATGGGGGTAGGCAAAGCAAGAATAGAAGGATATCGGGAAGCCTTGGGGGATAATCACACCTTTTACCTGGCTAATTCGGCTAAAAAAGAGAGTTTGAAAGAAAAGATATTGAAAATGTTACTTGAGGATAAAGTGGAAGCAGTTTTGGGTAGTGATTTTGATAGTACAATGCTCACTTACCGTTTGGCTTATGAAAACAATATACGAATTCCCGAAGATCTTAAAATTATAGGTTTTGTAAGGGGTGGAATGGCCAAGTATCTTACACCATCTCTAAGTTATGTAGACCAATCCCCACATAAGATTGGAGAGACAGCGATGGAGGTGCTTATAAACAGAATCAATAGAAAAAATACCGGTCCAAAGGAAAGAATAACAATTGCGACAGAAGTGGTGCATTACGAGTCCACCCAATTTCCGGAAAAGAAGCTTCTTTAAGAGGAAATTAGTAAAATCCTTCTTTGAAAATTTTACCTTTGACCGCAATCATAAGAGTTAAACCAAAAACTATTTAATGAACAGCAAACAGTTTGAATTGCTCAGTTCTTCAAAAGTATTAGTTACCGGCGGGGCCGGATTCATAGGTTCCAATCTTTGTGAAACCTTACTTGAATTAAATACTTCAGTAATTTGTCTTGACAATTTCGCTACCGGGAAGAGAGAAAATCTTTCAGCATTTCAGGACAATCCTAATTTCACCCTAATTGAAGGGGATATCCGGAATCTCGATGACTGTAAAAAAGCAGTAGAAGGAGCAGATTATGTGCTGCATGAGGCGGCCTTAGGATCTGTCCCTCGATCTATTAATGATCCTATTACCAGTAATAATGTAAACATTTCCGGATTTGTTAATATGTTAGTTGCTGCGAAAGATGCAGGTGTGAAAAGGTTTGTTTATGCAGCAAGTTCTTCTACTTACGGAGACTCTGAAGCGTTACCAAAAGTTGAAGACAAAATAGGAAAACCTTTATCACCATACGCCATAACCAAATACGTGAATGAATTATATGCAGATATTTTTTATTCTACTTATGGTCTGGATACCATTGGCCTTCGCTATTTTAATGTTTTCGGAAGAAAGCAAGATCCACATGGAGCATACGCAGCTGTTATCCCCAAATTCGTTATTCAGTTCATGAATCATGAAAGTCCGGTAATCAACGGCGACGGAACTTATTCCAGGGACTTTACTTATATAGATAATGTGATCCAAATGAATTTGCTGGCCTTGACCACAGAGAATAAGGAAGCGCTAAACGAAGTGTACAATACTGCAGTAGGGGACAGGACCAATTTAAAAGAACTTACACAGCTACTCAAAGAGTATCTTTCAGAATATGATCCTGAGATAGCTAATGTTGAAGTGAAATACGGGCCACCCCGGGCAGGTGATATTCCGCACTCTCTGGCCTCTGTTGAAAAGGCGAAAATGCTGTTGGGTTATAATCCCAAATACGGAATTGAGGCTGGATTAAAGGAGGCGGTGGAGTGGTATTATAAAAACCTAATCATTACAAAATGAATCAGTTTTATGATGTTTTGGAATGGGATTCCAATTTTTTTAAGTTTCCTGTGGCAAAACTTAAAAATAATTCCCTGTCCGAGAACATGGGTGAAAAGCTGGAAAATTTATATGATCAAAATATAGAATTAGGTTACTATACTTCAACCATAAAAATTTCTAAAGAAAAATTGCAAAGCAGGTTTTACCATCTTGAATTGGTTTCCACCAGGATTCCTATTGTAAAGGAGATGGTAAACAAAACAATTATTCATCCTAATATATCACTATATGAGGAGCAAGAGCCTTCTGAGGACTTAATTTCTCTGGCTTTATTGGCTGGACAGAATGGTAGGTTTGGGAATGATCCCAGAATTTCTAAGGAGGTATATAGAAAATTATTTGAGTGCTGGATAAGAAATTCAATAAAGAAAGTTATTGCAGATGAAGTTTTGGTTTACAAGGTAGATGAGGAAGTTGTAGGTTTTGCAACTATAAAAATTGACGGAAATACCGGTTATGCTCCTCTATTGGCGGTCAAAAGAAAATATGAAGGCAAGGGAGTGTCATTTGCAATTATGAGAGCTATTGAAACCCGTTTAATTGAAAATGAGTGTAAATATGTATTGAGTGGAACCCAGGAGATTAATAAAAAAGCATTAAGCACCTTTAAAAGGTATGGTTTGCAGCCTCAGCCTGCAGAATATATATATCATTTGTGGAGGAAATAAAAGAAATTAAATATGATTAAAATTGGCGTCATTGGTCTGGGATATGTAGGCCTGCCTTTAGCCAGATTGTTTGCGACTAAATATCCTGTAATTGGATTTGATATTAATAAAAGTCGAGTAGAGGAGCTCAGACAAGGCAAAGATACTACTCTGGAAGTTGAAAACGAGGTTTTACAAGAGGTGCTGTTAAAGACACCGTCATATGAAAACGGATTGTATTGTACTTATGAGTTGGAAGACATTAAGGATTGCAATTATTTTGTAATTACTGTACCCACCCCGGTGGATAAAAACAATCGCCCTGATTTAATTCCCCTTTATAAGAGTAGTGAGTCTGTAGGGAAGGTCCTGAAAAAAGGAGATATTGTGATTTATGAATCAACCGTCTTTCCAGGGGCAACCGAAGATGAATGTGTTCCAGTTTTAGAAAACGCCAGTGGCTTAGAATTTAATAAGGATTTTTTTGTAGGATATTCTCCGGAAAGAATCAATCCAGGGGATAAGGAGCACACAGTTGAGAAAATTTTAAAGGTTACAGCTGGCTCAACTCCCGAAATTGGTAAAAAGGTTGATGAGTTATATGCTTCAATTATTACTGCAGGCACCCACCTCGCTCCAACCATAAAAGTGGCAGAAGCAGCAAAGGTTATAGAGAATTCCCAGAGAGACATTAATATTGCCTTTGTCAATGAGCTTGCAAAGATCTTCAATATGATGGGAATAGATACTCAGGACGTATTAGAGGCAGCAGGAACAAAGTGGAATTTTTTACCTTTTAAACCAGGTCTTGTGGGAGGACATTGTATAGGAGTTGACCCTTATTATCTTGCCCAAAAAGCTCAGGAAATAGGATATCATCCCGAAATTATTTTGGCTGGTCGCCGAATGAATGATTCCATGGGAAATTATGTAGCCTCGGAAGTAATAAAACTTATGCTCCAGAATGACCAGAAAGTAAAAGGAGCAAATGTTTTAATTCTTGGGGTTACTTTTAAAGAAAATTGTCCAGATGTACGTAATACAAAGGTTGTAGATGTAATAAAAAATTTGAAGGAATATGGAACTCACATAACTATATATGATCCTCTTGCCAATCCTGAGGAAGTTCAGCATGAATATGGATTGTCCACCACCAGAAAACTTCCTGAAGGTAAGTTTGAAGCAGTGGTACTGGCAGTTGCTCATAAACAGTTTTTGGACCTTGACTTTGACCAATTTAAAAATGGGCAAACAGTGATTTATGATGTGAAGGGGGTTTTGGGGGATAAATGTGATAAGAAGCTTTAATAGGTAATGTAAATTTGTGAACTGGTATAATACGGGTACTTTCGAATCTTCTAAAATTTGGAAATATACAAGAGTGAAATTAAAAGAAAATGAAAATTAAAAATATTTGCTGTATTGGCGCTGGTTATGTTGGCGGTCCTACGATGGCGGTAATCGCACAGAAATGTCCGGAGATTAAGGTTACGGTTGTAGATATTAACGAGAATAGAATTAAAAAATGGAATGATCCCGATGTAGAGAAAATTCCTATCTACGAGCCTGGTCTTTCCGATATTGTGAAGGAAACGAGAGGAAAGAACTTATTTTTTTCAACAGACGTGGATCAAGCCATTGAAAAAGCAGACATGATCTTTATTTCGGTTAACACGCCAACTAAGACCTACGGAATTGGAAAAGGTATGGCGGCCGATCTTAAATACATAGAATTATGTGCCCGACAAATAGCAAGAGTTGCAAAAGATGATAAGATCGTAATTGAGAAATCAACTTTACCGGTAAGAACTGCTGCTGCTTTAAAAAATATCCTCGACAACACGGGAAATGGTGTCAAATACCAGATTCTTTCCAACCCAGAATTCCTGGCCGAAGGCACTGCTGTAGAGGATCTATTAAATCCTGACAGGGTATTAATTGGAGGGGACATAGAAACAGAAAATGGAATGGAAGCTGTAAATGCCTTAGTGGATATTTATGCAACCTGGATACCTAAGGAAAATATCCTTACTACAAATGTATGGTCCTCTGAATTATCGAAATTGACAGCAAATGCCTTTCTAGCACAAAGAGTTTCCAGCATTAATGCCATGTCTCAACTTTGTGAGGTAACCGGGGCCGATGTGGATGAAGTAGCTCGTGCTGTGGGAAAGGATTCCAGAATAGGATCAAAATTTTTAAAATCATCGGTTGGATTTGGTGGCTCATGCTTTCAAAAAGATATTTTAAATTTAGTTTATATTTCGAGATCTTTTGGATTAAACGAAGTAGCAGACTATTGGGAGCAGGTGATTATTATGAATGATCATCAAAAAAGGCGTTTTGCGGCCAATATGGTACAGACTATGTTTAACACAGTGGCAGGTAAAAAGATAGCTATTTTAGGATGGGCTTTTAAAAAAGATACTAATGACACCCGTGAATCGGCAGCAATATATGTCGCTGATTACTTATTAAACGAGCAGGCAGAGATAGAGGTGTATGATCCAAAGGTAACAGAAGAACAGATTTACTCTGACCTAGATTACCTGGGAAGCCGAAGTGGTGATGTCAATCGACAGGCGGTAACGGTCGTGGATTCAGCATTGGTTGCTTGTGAAGATGCTCATGCCGTTGCAATTCTTACAGAGTGGGATGAGTTTGTAAATTTAGATTGGAAGAAAATCTATGATAAAATGTACAAACCTGCCTTCCTATTTGATGGTAGAAGATTACTAAACTCAAAAACTAAAAAAGAAATAGGTTTTGATTTTTATGCTATAGGGAATTAATTAACAAGATAAAATTTGAAGATGAATTGATGTTCTCCGAGAATGGTGATTTTACATCCATAGTAAGAATTAAAATCATTGTCTCTTACTTTTTTTGAAGAAATACCCAATGATTAGAGAAAATTTTCTTAAAAAGAGATTTTGTGTTTTTTCACTAGTCAGGTGTTTTTTATTATTAACAATATAAATTCTATAGAATGCATCAATATAACATTGGATTTTTCACAGTTCTTTAAGACAGATGGTTGTGCTTTTTTGCTAGCATCGGCCTACCTTTGCAGACTAAGGATTTATTTTAATAATGAAATTTGGAAGAAAATTTACATATAGCTCTTAAGGGAGCAATTGCCGCCGGAAAAAAGATTATGCAAATCTATGAGCAGGATGAATTGGTTGTTGACTCCAAAGAAGACCATTCCCCCCTGACAATTGCAGACACAAAAGCTAATGAAATCATTAATAATTATTTAATTCCTACAGGAATTCCGATTATAAGTGAAGAAAATAAACAAATCGATTTCAGTATAAGAAAGGAGTGGGTTGAATGTTGGATTGTGGATCCTTTGGATGGAACAAAGGAATTTATAAAAAGAAATGGAGAATTTACTGTAAATATTTCACTTGTTATTGAAGGAAAGACGAAGCTGGGGGTGATTTTTGCCCCTGCACTTGATATTATTTATTTCGCAGATGTTGAAAAAAGAAAAGCTTATAAATCTACTGTAAATCACGATTATGGAGTTCATGACGTAATTAGAAATGCACAGGAGATAAAAGCTTCTAAAAATGAAAATTTAATTAGAGTTGTGGGTAGCCGTTCCCATATGAATGAAGACACTCGAACCTATATTGAAACGTTAACAAGCCGCTATAACAAAAAGATCGAAGTGGTTTCGAAAGGAAGTTCCTTAAAGTTTTGTTTGATAGCCGAAGGTGAAGCACAGATTTATCCTCGCTTTGCACCTACAATGGAATGGGATACAGCCGCAGGGCAAGCCATATGTGAAGCCGTTGGGTTGACTTGTATTTCCAGAGATACGGGTAAATCAATGATTTACAACCGGAAAAATCTTCTGAACGGACATTTTTTAGTTTCCAATGAAGGATAGTTCCCATAAAAGGCATATTGCCAAAGCTATCACCTGGAGGATCATTGGAACTATTGACACTATATTGCTGTCATGGTTTATATCGGGCAGTCCTTATACAGGTCTAAAAATAGGTTTGGCAGAGGTGATTACAAAGATGATCTTTTATTACTTCCATGAAAGATTATGGTTTAAAGTTAAGCTTGGTGTAAAAAAGAATGGAGATGACAGTAAAAAAAGACACCTTGCCAAGACTATATCGTGGAGAGTCGTAGGGACTTTAGATACAATGCTATTGGCCTGGATAATAACCGGTAATCCTGTGACAGGAGTTCAAATAGGAATAGCAGAAGTTGTTACTAAAATGATCCTATACTACCTGCACGAACGGACCTGGTATAAGATTGATTACGGGTTACCGGGCCGCAGAAGTAAAGGTAAAGCAGTAACGGAAACGAAAGATGAAAATGAGCAGCTAATAATAGAAAATGAACAAAAGCAATAGCTAATCAAATGTGTAATTAAAAAGATTTGAATAAATAGAAATTAACGAATTACGAAATTCATGTCCCCAAATATTACTAAACACGAATATCAAATTTCACGAGAGGAACGTAACCGTAAAAATCAACACAATTCTTTTGTAATTTGGTTCACGGGGCTTTCCGGATCAGGAAAATCTACTATTGCAAATCATCTGGAACAGGTTCTCTTCAGCAATGGAATCAAAACCTATTCTCTTGACGGAGATAATATTCGAAGTGGTCTTAATGGTGGATTGACCTTTTCACTTGAAGATCGGAAGGAGAATAATAGAAGGATAGCCGAAGTGGCTAAACTTTTCATGGATGCGGGAGTAGTTACTATAACTGCTTTTATTTCTCCTTTAAGGGAGGATAGGCAGGAAGCAAAGCAAATAATTGGAAAAGAAAATTTTATTGAGATTTTTATAAATACTCCAATTTCGGTTTGTGAAGAAAGAGATGCCAAAGGACTTTATAAGAAAGCCAGAGCCGGCGAGATTAAAAACTTTACCGGTATCAGCTCCCCATATGAACCGCCCATAAATCCGGCAATAGAGATAAAAACCCAACAGATGTCGGTAGAAGAGTCTGTAGAAAAAATCACGGAATATTTAAAGGAAAAATTGGTGTACAATGAGTAAATACTATTTGAACTACCTGGACGAACTGGAATCTGAAGCAATTTATATATTGAGAGAGGTATGGGCCCAATTTGAAAATCCTGTAATTCTTTTTTCCGGGGGTAAAGACTCCATACTCGTTACCCATTTAGCCAGAAAAGCTTTTTTTCCTGCTAAAATTCCCTTTGCATTGATGCACGTGGATACAGGTCACAATTTTCCAGAAACAATAAATTTTAGGGATGATCTTGTTAAGGAATTGGGAGTAAAACTAATCGTGGGCTCTGTCCAGGAATCCATAGACAACGGGAGAGTTGCAGAGGAAAAAGGAAAAAATGCAACAAGAAACGCACTTCAAATTACCACTCTTTTAGATGCTATTGAATCTAACAAAATCGATTGTGCTATAGGGGGAGGCAGAAGAGATGAAGAAAAAGCAAGGGCTAAAGAACGTTTTTTTTCACATCGAAACGATTTTGGTGAATGGGATCCCAAGAATCAAAGACCAGAATTATGGAACTTGTTGAACGGAAAACATTTTGAAGGAGAGCATTTTAGAGCTTTTCCAATTAGCAACTGGACAGAAATGGATGTTTGGAATTATATCAAACGTGAAAATATTAGCATTCCTTCTTTATATCTGGCACACGAGCGGGAAGTGGTTTATAGGAACAATTCCTGGATCCCGGTTTCAGAGTTTCTGAAATTAGAAGAAGGTGAGAAGGTAGAAAATAAAAAGATTCGTTTTAGAACTCTGGGAGATATAACTATAACCGGGGGAATAGAATCTGATGCCGATACGCTTGAAAAAATTGTGCAGGAAGTTTCTGCTATGCGGAAAACAGAAAGAGGAGATCGCTCAGACGACAAGCGAAGTGAAACAGCAATGGAAGACAGGAAAAAGCAAGGATATTTTTAGAAAGTCGATATGGAAATAGATAACAATCAATTATTAAGGTTCACAACAGCAGGAAGTGTTGATGATGGAAAATCTACATTAATAGGCCGACTTTTATATGACTCTAAATCTATATTTGAGGACCAGCTGGAATCGGTTAGTAAAACCAGTGCAAAGAAGGGACATAATGGAGTAGATCTTGCCTTATTTACTGATGGTTTGAAAGATGAACGCGAACAAGGAATTACAATAGATGTAGCTTACCGTTACTTTACTACACCTAAACGTAAATTTATAATAGCGGATACCCCTGGTCACATACAGTACACCAGGAACATGGTGACTGGTGCATCTACCGCGAATGCAGCGGTGATTTTAATTGATGCACGTCATGGGGTGATTGAGCAAACAAAACGTCATTCTTTTATAGCGTCTTTACTCAATATCCCACATTTGATCGTGTGTATTAATAAAATGGATCTTGTTGATTTTTCCGAAGAAGTTTATAGCAAGATTGTTGGACAATTTGAAGAATTTTCTTCTAAACTGTTGATGAAGGATGTTCGATTCATACCTATTAGCGCATTGTTAGGAGATAATGTAGTTAACAGGTCCGAAAGCATGGAATGGTATCAGAATGGAACCTTACTTAGTACCCTGGAAAACCTTCACATTAGCAGTGATATCAATAAAATTGATGCACGATTCCCGGTGCAGACAGTACTACGTCCACAAAGTGAAGAAAACAGAGACTATAGAGGCTATGCTGGAAGAATTGCCAGTGGAATCTATAGGGTAGGAGATGAAATTACCATATTACCCTCAGGGTTTACTTCAAAAATCAAATCTATAAATGCAGGTGATCAGGAAGTGGAGGAAGCATATGCACCCATGTCCATTGCCATGACTTTAGAGGATGACATAGACATTAGTCGTGGGGATATGATTGTGAAGAAAAATAACCAGCCGGGACTTGAACAGGAATTTGATGTAATGCTATGCTGGCTCAACAATGATCCTGCCCAGGCTAGAGGGAAATATACAATAGTTCACTCTTCAAATGAACAAAGGGCTATAATTAAAAATATAGTCTATAAAATAAACATCAACACATTTGAACGAAACACAGAGGACAAGAAAATTGAAATGAATGACATAGCTCGCATTACCATTCGGACTAACCGTCCTTTAATGTTAGATCCCTACCGGGAAAATCGTAATACCGGTGGTTTGATCCTCATTGATGAAGGAACAAATGAAACCGTAGCTGCCGGAATGGTAGTATGACATTAAATACTTAGCTGATAAGGCACGAGTTCCTTTATAGAAAATTGGGAAGTTAAGTTGATAATAATGTTGGATCCTTGAATATTCCCGAATACTGCTGCAATGTGCACTGGTGAACGTTCTTACTTAGTTCTCAGGTCTATGGGAATAGCGAAGGAGTTTATTTTCCACTTAAGATGATTTCTTATCCTCTTGTAAATGTCTATGCCGCTATAAAGAATGGGGTCAATATTTGAAGAATGGTACAAGAAGATAATTCTTTTTCAAGACCTTCTTAGAAATTATTGCCCTCCCCGTTTCAACCCGGGCACTTCTGAAAAAAAATCCGCCCTTCTTACTTCCTCTAATTTAGAAACAATTTTTTTTTAGTTACCTTTGCACCCGTTAAAAATAATAAAGCTTGTTCTTCTGCACATGACAAAAATCGAAATGGATACGAGACCTGACTTTCTGGTGGTAGGTTCTACCAAGGCTGGAACGACGACGCTCCAGCGTTACCTCGGGATGCACCCGGAAATCTACATGCACCCTCGTGACTTGCACTTCTTCAGTGTTGACAATCGGTATCGTAGAGGGTCAGATTGGTACCGCGCACAGTTTTCGGAGGGTGCTGCCTATACGGCTGTGGGTGAGAAATCGCCGACCTACTCCTGGGATGAGAGAGCTCCTGACCGCATCTACGACTATGATCGAGATGTGAAGCTGGTTTGGATCCTGCGTGAGCCTATCGCGCGGGCACATTCTCATTACTGGCAAATGGTGTGGAGTGGGGGAGAGTATATGAGCTTTGAACAATGCTTCTACCATAAGCGACACTGCATCCAGCGCAGCGTGTACGCCGATCAGGTGGAGCGGTACCTGGCTTTATGGCCAGCCGAGCAGATGTACTTCCTTACGTTCGAGAACATGATTAGCGATCCGCTTGCTACCATGAACGGGTTGTTCGACTTCCTAGGTGTGCCTTCGCGGGATGCGCTGCGGGACGAGGTCCATGCACGGAAGGCTACGGAGTATCCGCGCTACCCCTGGATAAATTACCCCTTCGTTGTAACTGGGTCGCATGGGCGTGTGGCTCAGGCGATACGTTCCCGTGCTCTGCGCCTCACCACCACCCGGAAAAAAACAAAGGTTGATCCGGGGTTGCGAGCCGAGATGGAGGCGTTTTTCGCGCCGCACAACCAGCGTCTGAACGAGCTCGTGGGCGTTACCTACAGATACTGATCTGACGTACTTTCGACGATTCATGCTGGTAAGCGGCATTTCCACTATGCACTTTTTTTCGGCAATAAAAAAAGTAATTATAGAACTGGATCCGCTGAAGACTTCAGATGAAAGGAAAGCTCAACTAAGATCGCTGATAGAATTCATAGAGGCAAAGATCTCAAAAAAGCAGGAAATCAGCATCCATTTTTATTAATACTCACAATTTTCGCAGAAGTCACCTGGCTCAGGTGGGGGCACAGACTCTGGCTCGCAAGCAATTCAGCACAGGCAATTAATAAATCAATGCAATCCAGGCTCAGCTTCAGACATTTCTCTATACGTTTTTCTCCTATATTCTGATCTACACAGATTTTCGTAGCTGTTACACCGTCATAACAGTTGTCAATTACATTGGTATATTCTGAACTTAATTATTTCATGTTACGTCTTTTCGAAAAAAGGTTTTCGTCAAACAAAGAATGTTTTAAATCGTTTTTCAATAGGTTAAAATCTCCTTAATAAGTTTGTTCTTCCTCTTCCATTGCGCTTTTGGTTTCCCGTAAGACTGGCGAAGAAGAGCAAGTCGACAATGTCGAAATTGTTTCTAAAGTATAGGACTTTTGATAGTTTGTCAAAAAAACGGTAAGTTCACCAGACATTGTGTAAGCTTCCCTTAAAACCGAACTGTTTAAAAGTAGAATAATTCTTAATTTTAAACAGTATGAAAAAAAGTAAATTTTCTCCACAGCAGATCTCTAAGATCCTCAAAGAATTCGATAACGGTAAAACAGCTGCCGAGATCAGTCGTGAATATGGTGTAAGCACCGCTGCTTTTTACAAATGGCGAGAGCGTTTTAGCGGAATGAATGGTAAAGAGCTTAAGCGACTCAAAGAACTTGAGGAAGAGAATCGTCGACTCAAGCAAATGTATGCCACCCTTTCTCTAG